>CAVWNQ010000005.1:0-421231 GCA_963756625.1 uncultured Acidimicrobiaceae bacterium | reverse complement strand
AGGACCAGCGAGCCGAAGGTCCACCCACGTCGTGATGGCGGCGAGATCGTTGGACGGACTTGTGGGTGAGAAAATAGTATTCGAACCCACGTGCGTCGTGACGACGTGGAGCGAACAACTCGGAGTACCGGATAACTGAACGCAAAGAGGGAGGTTCTCAGAGGTGGAGTTCGACCCTTCGGCGGTGATGGCCGCCGCCAGGGGCTGATGATCACAGTCAGTCGCCCCCAAGGTGACCACGGAGCCGTTTCGCAGTGGGCACTGCATTGGAGCACTCCCGCAGGTATTCGTATCGGCGTGATTCCAAATGTGCAGCAAGGGCACGGTCAGCTGATCACTCGTCACGAGCTTGTCCACCTCGTTGTCGATGTCCGCGACCTGGGGATCCACCCGCTGGGAAATGATCGGTTGAGCATCCGGATCGAAGTTCCCGTTCCGACACACGCCCTGTTGATACGCCGCGGTTCCCTCCTCGACGTTGACCACGCTGGCGTCGCCCACAACCCCTGCGGGCGGGTTCCCTGAGAGCTGTTCCGACCAACCGACATGGTCCGCGCCGGCTGATCCGGCACTCCCCCCCGCCAAGAAGTACTTCGACGTCGGGTATGTGGCTTCGGTGAAGGCGACGGCCGCTTTGGTGGCCTGGAGCCCGTTCGTGGCTCTCGCTGATCCGTCCGTGTTCTTGTTCGGGTTGTTTGGATCGGTCTGGCCAGTGCCGCTGTAAATGTCGCCGGTACAGTAGGAGACAGCCAACATGCGGAAACCTGCCGGATCCAGCCTCGATGTTGGCCGAGAGTCCAGCGTTGGTAAGCGTGGCCTGGAGCGAGGATGCCGAGTTCTCGGTCATCTGTGTTGCATCAGGCTGTGGAGTTCCTGAGGCGTCGAAGTACCCCACGCCGCCGCCGTGCATCCAGACCCATAGCGGCGAGGATGCGCTGGCTGACGATCCCACCTTTGTCCCAACGACGAAGGTCTGATCGCCGCTGATGCTGCACGGGTAGGCCGAATTCCGATAAAAGTCGTAGTGCCAACCGTTGACGGTGGTGGAGCTGACGAGATTGATCTGCGACGTGTTGCCGGGCACAGTTAGACAGGCAGTGTTCGCGATGGCGAGGAGGACAAATCCAACCGCAAGGCTGATCACACGTCGCAAGGAGAACCTGCCTTTCACGTAGATCCCTTGGTTGATTTACCACGAGAGTGTGAGAAAAGTGTGAACACGGGGGGCACTGTATCGACCGTGCCATCCACCCGGCGACGGAGAATCCCGGACCACGTCTCGTAGTCTCACCCTTGGATCAATGGCGATGGATTCAGAATCCGAGGGGGGTGCCCCACTCGTGCCGCAAGGTGGCACCGTCCCGGCGTACGGAAGCAGCCTCTGCCAAGGCTGGTTGGGCGACTACGAGTTGTCAACGAGTTCAGCAATCTCCAGGTAACTCACCGTGGGTGCTCCCCCGTACAGCCCGGTCACTCTCTCACGAAGTTCGTCGGTGAAGAAAGCTTCCGCCGCCTCCTGCGAGTCCCACACGTAGAAGTTCATCGCCCGCTGCTGCGTATCGTCCACGGTGAAAACCTTGAAGCGAAGACCCGGTAGGCCCTCGAACATCTTCCGCGCATTCTTGGCCACCTCAACTACCCGTGAGAGATCGAAGTTGCCGTCATATTCGAATACAACGCTGACACCGATCATGGCGTCTCCTCTCTTCGGGCAAGCGAGCCTTCCGACCCGTCCGGTTTGCAGACATGGAGACTCCCACATCGGAGCGACTGGGGCAGCCGACAATCGCTCGGTCGAGAATGGGACACCAAGGACGCGAGGGGCCGTGCCCAGTGCCGGCGTACTGGGATACCCTCCGCACGGATGACAGAACGCGTTATGACACGGTCTGCCTGCCCTCAGATCCGTCGTTATGCGCTTTTTCAGGTGACTCATGCCGAACCCGTTTGTGCAGAGCATGGCCAGCAACTTCGACAAGGCGCTGCGACTGATGGAGGCGGCGCTGACGGATTGTCCTGACGAGCTGTGGGGGACAGATTTGTGGCCGGACGAGGCGCCCATGGGTCCGGCGCCGTCCGGAGGATTACACGGCTCTGCGCCCTGGTTCCTGGCTTATCACGCTCTGTCTACCCTCGACTATGACCTCACCGCTGAGTTCGAGCCGTGGGAGCCGCCACAACCCTTTGACGAGAACACGTACGCCTTTCCCAACCGAATCTTCACCAAGCCCGAACTGCTCGGTTACATCGACTACTGCCGTGAGAGGGTGAGCACAACGCTTGATGCGCTCACCGAGGAGGCGGCGGCCAGCCCGCTCCCCAGCACTCATCGATACCACGGCATGCTGTACGGAGTGATTGTCGGCAGCATCCCGCTGCACGTCCTTGAGCACGCCTCCCAGATCCGTCAGTTCCTCACTGCAGCCGGAACCAGAGTGCGACCAATGCCAGGGGATCGTAGGTACGTGGGGTGAACACCGTGACGGTGTTCCCTCCTGCACCTCCACGCAGCAGAGAGCTATCCACACGATGCCGAAAAATGTGCGCCCAAGCCCGGCGTACGGGGACACCCTGCGATCAAGTGAGCAGTTCGAGCCACGCAGGGTTCTGCTCGACTCGGAGGGATGCGTGATCACCGGGAAGCTCCCGCTGAACCGCAGCTCGGTGGTCGACCCGACCCTCGGGATCGTCTGTCAAGACAACGATGCCGTCTCCGGTCGATGGGCAACCGATGACGAAGTGGTTCGCATCGTCGTTGAGCCCCCACTGCCACCCGTAAAGGGGTGGGCCGAGTTCGATGCCCCAACCTGCGCCCCAGGCGAGCTCGCCGTCGATGCACCAGAGCGGGTCTGAACGCGCATCGTCAAGCCGGAGAACGTGGGCCAAGAACAGCCCGTAGTCGGCAGCTGTGGTCAAAAGCGGCCGGTAGCCATGGAAACCGGGTTCTGGATCGCCGAGACGGCTTTGTTCCATGCCGAGAGGTCCGAAGACCCGGTCTCTTGGCCAGGGTGGCGATCGGCACACCGCTACGTCGTTGGAGGTGCTCTTGGAGCAGGACGAAGCCTTCGCCGGAATAGCCCCAGCGCTGGCCCGGTGGGCGCAGTGGCTCGAGAGGTTGGCCACCTGGGCGCCAGTTCGGAAGCCCAGTGGTGTGAGTGAGCACGTGGCGTACCGTTATGTCATCGAGGACGGACTCATCGAGGTCCCCGGTGAACTCGAGCGCCAGGTGCGCGATGACCTGTTTGACGAGCGATGCGGCGTTCATCACGGCCACCTCGCCATCGACTCGAACGAGTTGCCAGTTGCGTACAACGGCGACGACCTACTCATGCCTGTTCACGCTACGCCTACGACCGCCCTCGTCCCGGCGTATTGGGGCACCCCTAGGATCATCCGGTGTCCCTTCTGCTGAGGCCGTTCCGCCCTGAAGACGAGGCAGTTGCGGTAGCTGCACACCGAGCACTCGCACGGGATGACTACACATTTCTGTTGGGCTACGTCAACGAGATGCCGTGGCTCGAATGGATCCAGGAGAGAGAGCGGATCCGTGCTGGTACTGACATTCCGTCAGACTGGGTGCGTGCGGCATTCCTGGCAGCCGAGGTCGATGGTTCTCTTGTCGCCGTGCTTCCATGCGCTTTGGCCTGAATGGTGGCTCGCTCGCTACGGCGGGCATATCGGTTACGTGGTCCTGCCAGAGTTTCGGCGATTGGGGTACGCAACCGAGATACTGCGGCAGGCAATCGAGGTAGCTCGTCAGGAAGGTGTTGACCGAGTATTGGTCATATGCGACCAGGACAACATTGGATCTGCGGCCATCATCGAGCGGTGCGGAGGCGTCTTCGAGGGCTTGGCCACTTCGGAAGATGGCAATGTGATTCGCCGGTACTGGATCTGACGGCTCCATAGGTCGCCACAGAGTGCACCCCTTCCCGGCGAACGGGGACAGGTCCCCGGCGAGTTTTTGCCGAGCGAGCATCTCACCGTTGTAAACGAGTGTTGACAGACGGTTGCGAATCGTTCAGTGTTGTGACGGTGAAACCCTCGGAGTCGTTCTGGGAAGCATGGGAGCGCATTAGGACGAGTGCAGACCCCGACCCGCTCGAAGTCCTTCAAGTAGCGGCCGCATTTGGTCGTTACTTTGACGCGGCCCAAAAGGAAGCAATCTCGTTTCGCGCTCGGCCGGGCTGTCGTGGGAGCAGATTGCCGAGTCCCTCGGCCAGAGCCGACAAGCCCTGTGGCAGCGTGCGAGCAGAGACCCGTCACTCCAGGCACTGTTGGCCGCATCCGGAAAGCGACGGTGGGAGGCGGTCAAGCGTGATCCCATCTCCTGGTACGGAGAAACGAAAGCCTTCCCTCCCTAAAGTTGAATGCGGAACTAGGTCTCGTATCGCACCTTGACCCGGCGGCAGGGGCCAGCCCACTAGCTCGCTGCGGATACGGTTTCGCTGGTAGAGCGGAGGCAATGAAGTGGTCAGCGGTGATTTTGACTATCTGGTCGAGGACGAACCCGGCCCAGAGCACGTTCGACGCTTGGTGGATGGCCTAGTTGCTTTCAACGATTGCCAAGCCGAAGCTGAGAATCGTGTCCCTCTAGGAGTCTTTGTTCACGGAACGACGAGATAGTCGGCGGAGTCGACGGGTATACCCACTGGCGATGGCTTTGTCTCGATCATCTGTGGGTTGACGATGACCTGCGAGGTCTGGGCGTTGGAAGCCACCTAATGGCCACCATTGAGGCTCGGGCACAACTCCGGGGGGGTGCCGTGGCGCTTGGCTAGACACATTTGGCTTTCAGGCCCCTGGCTTCTACCAGTCGATCGGCTACCAGCAGTTTGGCGAGTTGCGTGATTTTCCACCGGGGAGTCGCCGCCACTTCCTCTGGAAGCAGCTGGAGCCTCCAACCGAGACGACATCCTGATCCACCCTCCATGCCCCCATGGTGCCGTTCGGGGCGTATGCAACTGTGGCAAGCGTGGACGTGGCCGGTCGCCGGCAGCGCTAGCAATTTGCGCGCGCTCAGAACTGAAGCACCAGCGTTCAATACGAGAAATCGACGCGTAATCATTGGGACGACACGAGTAATCAAAATCTCGTGTCTTTCTCGTGTCTCGTCCGCCAACCCAAAGTGCTGCGCCGCTTCAATCGGCGCTCTGACCGGGATAAACAGAGTGGGCGCTGCGGGACTCGAACCCACGACCTCAGCCGGTGAATCCGTTTCAGGGTGTCGGACGGCAAGACGACAGACGACGCCTAACGGCATGACCAGGGACGATGACGACGCTACAAGTTGCCCGAAGGCGGTAAACGGCGGGAGATATAGGACAATCTGTAGGACAAGATTCAGGAGTCAGACCTCAGCCGTGACGGGCTGCGGT
Organism: uncultured Acidimicrobiaceae bacterium; assembly: GCA_963756625.1. Classification (GTDB taxonomy): domain Bacteria; phylum Actinomycetota; class Acidimicrobiia; order Acidimicrobiales; family RAAP-2; genus Bog-473. Next base: position 415,853 of record CAVWNQ010000005.1, on the reverse strand, counting down.
CACGCCACCCCGCGGCGCATGCGAAGCTGCACTGATCCATGAGGCCGGCCTCGACCTTGGCGGCCACTCGGGCGGCGTCGGGATCAGCTGCAGAAGCCGTGGCGTCGAACTCGAGCCCGCGGCCGGCGTCGAACAGTCGGAGCGATCCGTTCGCCGTGCGACTGATCGGGAGGCCTTCATGGTTCACCAGAAGCATCACGTCAGGCGAGGTGGCGAGGGTCGCGTCGAAGGCGCCGCGTTTGATGGTCTCGGTGTAGAAGCCCATCGAATACGGGCTTTCCGTCGATGACGCCAGCCCACGAAAGGTGATCGTGTCCCCACTGGTGCGACATTCCATGGTGGACGTGGGCACGTGGCGTACCTCACGCCCTCCGATGAGCTCGGCCTTGGCCAGCCGGGCCTGCTTCGACATTGACGCCATTGGATCAAAAACCAGGGCTGGCGAGGCCGGTATTTCCCGTGAGGATGCTGATCGAGGGAAGGAACCTCGAGCAAATGAAGCTGCTGTAATTGTATGCCTGCAACCGCAGTTGCAAGGTGCCACTCAGCACCTCGGGAGCGCGCGAAGGCGAAGCTGGCCCTCGAAGAGCAGCAGGTCGTCTTCCTTCACGACAACGATCGGGTCGGCCGTACCGCCGGTAGTGGCCGTGGCATTCATCGTCACCGGAACGTTCGCATCCTTGATGACCGGCAGGCCGAACATCTCACCGGCCATACCTTCGGGGACGGGCGTCTCTCGGTAGTCGCCCACCGCGTTGAATGGCCCGGTGCCGGCGTTGACGTAGGGGGACGACCGGACCCGGCGGTGGCGGAATCAGCGGCGTAGCTCCAGCTGTTCGAGCGTCGCGGGTGGACCCAAATCGCAGTGGGCGACGCGAAGCGCAGGGTCTCGACCGCATTGATCCCGTTGAGAACGGCTCTCGTCTGTGTGCCAGAAGTTGCGCCGTCGAAGAAGGTCGCGCTCGAGACGGTGACGCCGTTTGCCTTCAAGATGTTCGTGTTCGAGGTCTGCTGCGCGACCGAGAGGACGCCTAGGTGTTGTCCGCCCGAGCCGGTGCCGTAGATGACCTGTTGGTCGAGGCGTTGGTCGTAGTCCGCGGTGAGGTCCTCGAACACGACCCCATCCATTGCGATCGGGCTCTGCTCGATCAACTGCAAACTGACGTCCTCTTGTCCTGCCACCGTATTTACCGGACCCGCGACGAGACTCGTCGTGATGTCCTGCGACGCCACTGCGGCGGCGTTCGCTTGCTGGATGGCCGTCAAGCTGCCCAGAGTTAATTTAGGAATGTTGATGATGTCGGTACCGGGCGGCAGCGGCATCTGCTTGCAGCGGTTGGCGATGACGCGGCCGGGTCGGGCGTACGGAATGTATTGGGCGACTAGATACAGAGGCGGGACCAGCTCCCCGCCAGTTCCCGCGGTTGTATTCGGGTTTACCCGCAACTCCCACTGGGCCTCAGCCAGTCGCTTGGCGACGGTGGCGTCCGTACGCGCCTCGACCTCGACCTCTTTGGCATGTTGTCCCATGCGCTCCGCCGCACCCCGCCGGTCCCAGCCCACCGCCGGCACCTGCAGGGCGATCATGTCCTTGATGTAGGAGTTGGTGGCGTTGTACAGGCTGTAGGTCATCGGCTCGGAGCGGATGATGCCGTCGAGGGCGTACAACGTCTTGCCCGGGTTCCCGAGCTCGGCCGCGGCGGCCATCGACTTGTTGTAGCGCTTGTTCTCGGCCTTCTTCTCGCTGATGTCGGCGTCGAGCTTGGCCCGCTTGGCCAACAGGTCGGTGAACTTCGCGTTTTCCGGCGCCGAGAGACCCCGCTCTTCTTGCTCAGCCCGGCCGACAATGAGGTTCATCTCCTCGTCGAGCTTCTTACGGTTGGCTTTGGCGGCCTCGAGTACCGGATCCTTCACAGTTCACGTCCCATCTGTCGCCGCCGCATTTCGACGGACTGTCGTTCGACCTGCCACGCCCCATTCACCTTGATGGCCGCCAGCGGACCTTTCCGGCACATACGCCGGGTGTAGGACTCGCTGCAGCCGAGTTCAGAGCTCGTGGCTTCGACGCTGAGCATGACAAATTTGGGCATTGGGACCGGAGTTTGTGTTCCGCTCTGTTCACCTAAGGCACGATTTCCGGTTCCGCCGGTTCCGCCCTGTTTCAGAAACGCCAGCATCTCGGCGCGTGCGAGGCGTATTTCGGGCTCCAAAGGGACCCGATCGACCCGGTCGATCGCCTCAATTCGGTTGATTGCGACCACCAGGTGGAGCAATAGACGCCGGTCTGCGGTTGACCAGCCCTCCAGGAGCATCTCAGTCGAGGCCCTCGCGCTCGAACTTCCAGCGCAATTCGATGGAATCGGCGAGCTCGTCGAGCTTTTGCTCGACCTCAGCCTGCTCGGCGACGGCCCTGGCCTTGACTTCGGCGTTGTGTGCGTCGTCGGTGGCGCTGTCGTACGCCTGGCCGGTGACGACGCATCCGAGCAGGCGGTCGACGAGCGGGGTCACGCCCAGCTCGGCCAAACCCTCACGTTCGGCTGCGGATGGCATCAGTCGGGCCAGGCGGTCCGGATCGGAGAGGATTTTTCGGATTTGGCTGTGCGTCAGGATCATTTTTCGTCCCTTCAGGTGAGCAAATAGGCCCGGCTCGAGGGGTCGAATCCGAGCGCGGCGGCTGTTGCATGGAGCTGCTTTTGGGCGTTGCGTAGCGCCCCATGGAGCGGGTGCGGGGATAATCCGTCCTCGGCGATGGCCCGGCGCATGGCGCAGACCTCGTCCCAGGTCAACGCGAGGTCCTCGAGCGCCACCAGGTCGACGTCGGAGAGCCAACCGGCCCCCTCCTGGGCCCGCTGCCACAGTTCGCGGCCATCGGGACCCAAAGTGATCGGCGCGGGGTGGCCGGCGGCCGATGGGAGGGCGATGGTCGTCCTTCGGGGCGGCAACGGGCGCTTGCCGGGGTTGCCGGTGCGGCGTTTGACCTCAATCGGCTTCGAGGGACGACCTAGAGGGGCCATTATCCGGCGCTTTCGGCCGTCGACTTTGGCGCCCCTAGCGTGAGCGAATTTCGCGGCGGACAAAAACCGGTGCGTGCTGGGTCATTTGAACCGCCGCCTATGGCGTGCACACCCGCCCCCATTTGTCGGCCTTCCGAAAATCGGCGAGAAAACGGCTTGAGGACCGTCCCAAGGGTCGGCGAAGGCCGCCGGCCAGCAGCCGGGCTGGTGGTGCACGAGGGATATCCAGTGCTGGTGGATGGTCGGGTCTGTGTCGCTGATCAGGACCATCTCCGTGAGGGCCTCGCAATAGTCGCAGCCGGTCCCGACCTCCACAACGCCTGCGGCGGCTGTCACCAGAGCCTCGAGTACGGCTGGCACTCTTTGCGACCTTGGAAAAATCGGGGAGGGAATTTTGACGCTTGGGGAGTCATGCTGACCTGCGTGTGTGCCTGCGACACCCGCCCCGGTATCACTCGGCCGCTTTCGTCTGAAGTGCTGCCTCGATGGTCGCCAGGGCCGAGCCGGCCTGCACCATGGCAGTCGAGAACCGCAGCACGGTCCAGCCGTCGAGGTTGGCCTGGTTGAACTTCTCGTAGTCGGTATCGGCGGCGGTGCCTCGCTTGTGCCCGCCGTTCCATGCGCCGCCTTCGACCTCAACCAGGACAGCGCCGGCGACCAGGAAGTCGGCAGTCCAGCGACGCGGTGGTGCGAAGCGATGTTGACGGGTGAACTCGATACCGACTGCCCGCATCTGGAAGGCCAGTGTGTCCTCGGCGTCGGACGTATTAGGCATCAGTTCGCCCCAGCGTTCCGGGATCGCAGGAACGGATACCAGTCGTCGTGGTGAACCGTCAGCGAATGGACGCCCGGCGAAAGTGTCACCACCGTTTGGTAAGCGTCGCACTGATCGCAACCGCCAGGAATCGGCTCGTCCTCAATCTGGCTGAAAAGGTCGTCGAGGCTCATCTGACTGTGTCCTCGACTCTGGGAAACACTGGACTCTTTAGACAGTCCATCCGGACTTGGCTCACTGACTGTGTCCCGTTCCCCCTTAAGGGGGGGAAACGGGAAACGGTCAGATCAGGGACGCCAAGCGTTTCCGGGAAACGGTGGGAAACGGTCGGGAAACGGGAATCAGAAGGGCTCATCGCCACCATTCCCTTCTTGCGATATTGACTCGGTTTCGAACGGGCGCAACGAGTGGTGCAGACGTGAGTTGCGAGGACCGCTGCGGACCTCGACGTAGCCCTCCTGGACGAGGAGCTCGAGGGCGAAGATCTTCGTCTCGGTCTTGCCGTGCACCGCACCGCTGAGGGCCCGAGTGGTGAGTCCGGGCGTCTGGGCGATCCTCTCTGACAACTTGGTCATGATGTGGGTCGGTCGGAAGCTGTCGGTCGCCGCCTCGGGCACGTCGAAGCTGACAGTGACGCCGTCGTCTGGCCAGCTCTTGAGCTCGACCATGGAGATCACCCCACGGGCGCCGGCATGTTGGCGGATGTGGCCACAGCGATCCTTGGCGACCGTGACCTTCACCAGGCCGTCTTGCCACGCCCGAACGGAACGATCGTCTCGAACCCGTAGGCGGCGCCGTCGAGCCCCGAGAGCTTTCGTTCCGACCCGATCGCCCAGCGCCCGCGGCTTTCCTGGCTCTTGGTCACGTGGTCGACAAGAGCCACCGCGGCGCCGGTGCGAGCCAACCAGCGGGGCGATCCGGCGTAGTACAGGGCGACGTCTGTGCCCGGAGATCGGATCCAGTCCGATATCGGACATGGCCTCGGTGACGCCGTCGATGACGACCAGACTTGGCGAGCCCGCGACGCTCGATCGCCTCGGTCCACGACAGCTTGGGCGAGTTCGTCGAACCGGCCACCGGGGTTCAGGTAGGTCAGGTGGTCGGCGATATCGTCTTCAGCTACCCCAAGTTCTCGCAACCGCTCGACAGCCAACTCGGGGCCGTCCTCGAAGTCGGCATAGATCACGTGATGGCCGGCGTTGAGCTCCTGGGCGACGACGGCCATGGCGACCCAGGTCTTGCAGGACTCGGTCTCGCCGATCAGCGCATTGAGCCGGCCCGGGTAGAGCAGTCGGATGCCGTCGGAGCGTTGAAAGACCGTCGGAGCCGGCGTGACGGATTCGCCGCGGAGCACGGGGCCCAGGTCGACCGGCTCCCAGCGAGATACCGGCAAAGCCGCCGGCACCTCCCACGGCGCCAGCTCAGCAACGTCGAATCCTTCGCGCGGTTCGGGAGGGCTCATCGCATACCCCCGGTTTTCCCGCAGGTGTGCGGCAGCCGCTGTCGCGGCTCCACGGGTCCCCGGGCCACCGCGGTCTCGGCGGTGGTGGCGTTGAGCACCTTGGGCAAAACAACTGGTCCCGGAGCCACTCAACCTCAACCTCGAGCCCCTTGAGGCGCCAGAACATGGTGGTAACTTCGTCCTGGGTTGTCGAGACCTGGGTGGCGTCTCCGGCTACGGCCGGGGCGCCGTCGCGTTCGGCCCTCATGCGCCATCGCCATGCAGAAACCGCTCGAGCCGGGGCTTCGACCCGCGCCACTGACGACCGATGTGCACGGCCGGCGGGAACTGGCCCGACCGCGCCAGCCGGTAGATCGTTTCCTTGTGGACACCGATGAGCTCGGCCGCGCTAGCGATGCTGATGAGATCGGAATCGAGCCAGCGGGTGACCGCTCGATGGTTCGAGTTTCAGACATGGACCCTCCAGGGAGGCGGGTCGCTCTGTGGCCGCGTGCCCTCTTAATCGCCCGGTTTTGAGTCCGTGTCTTGTTGTAGCCCTCAATTTTAGTTACAGCGTGGTAGTCCCGTCAAGAAAAAAATGGAGTTGCCAGTGACGAGAGCGAGACAAGCGGACAGGCTGCACTGGACTACGGGTGACCCGGTCACCCTCTTCTGCGAATGCGGCTGGCGCCTGGGCCTCCTCGAGGTTCGCTCTGACCTTGGACCTGAGCCGGTCGCTTTCGGCATCTACTTCATGCGAAACGGCGGCCAGATCTTCGAAGCACCCATCGCCGGCGATTACCGCCGGATCACCTGCACGGCGTGCGGTAAGGACTGGCACGGGCCGGTCAGTCACATCACCGAGCTCGTCAGCGCCGCTCAGACACAAAAAACCCAGCGGGTCACCCTCAGCTTAGAGGTCGAGGGTTGTGCCGAGAACCGACCCCATGAGGTCGGCCGCCGCTCGGTCCCGCTCCGGGAGGGCGTGCGCGTAGCGGTCCAGGGTCATCGTCGCCCGGGCGTGGCCGTGGCGTTCCGCCACCGTCCGGATGTCCACTCCCGCCGGCAATCAGGGTGGTCACCGAGAAATGGCGCAGGTCGTGGAACCGGTACGGCCAGCGGTCCTTCGGGCCAGATCGTCCCGCTTCGCCTTCGGGTGCGTCTTGCGGAGCCGCTTCAGCGCCGGCTTCCATCGTCTCGCACAGCGCCCCGAACCGATGGGTGAAGGTGTCGGGATTGGCCGGCGACGGCGCCGTTGGCGTTGTAGCGACAGGACGTACGGGTCGCCGACCAGCGGCGACTCGGCCCGCTCGGACAGGTCCACCATGTAGTCCCAGCGCCGGCGCAGCACCTCGACGCAGATCGGGTCCAGGGCGATCTCGCGGGCTGCGTGCGTCTTCGTCGGCCCGGTGTGGTGCTCCCCCCGAGCCACGGTCGAGCGACCGGGCGATCCGCACGGTCCCGGCCTCGAGGTCGACGTCGGACCACCGGAGCGCGACGAGCTCGCCCCGGCGGGCCCCGGTGAGCGCGGCCAGCGCCACCGCCGTCGCCAGTCACCGGATCTTCGGCCTCGGCGGCCTTGAGGAGCTGGTCAGCCGCTCTGGCGTCGGTACGACCATCTCCTTGCGCTCGACCGCCGGCGGCGTGGCCCGCTCCGTCGGCGCCGCTGTCGATCCATCCCCACTTCACCGCCTGACGGCAGGCCGCGCTCAGGATCGAGTGGTACTTGTGCACCGTCGCCGGCGAGAGGCCCTCCGTCGAGCCATTCGCGGTAGGCCCGGTCGAGCGTTGTCGGCGTCGAGCTTGCTCGAGCTTGATGTGCCCGAGCTTCGGCCGGATCCGCGCCTCGATCTTGCGCCGGTTCTCGTAGAGCGTGCGCGGGCGCTGTCGTCCACCCTCGGCGCCTCGAGCCACTGTCGAGCAGCTGGCCGACCGTCGCCGTGTTCCGGTCGTACTTGCCCGCCTCGACCTCGGTCACGAGCTTCGCCAGTGCCTTACCGGCGCCTGCTTTCCGTGCCGATGAACGTCGCGTCGACCTGGCGCGGCTTGCCGGTGACGGGTCGGCGCCGGCGAACGCGCGCAGCTGCCAATGTCCGGGGCGCCGTTCGCGCATCGTTCCGGTGCCTGGTGTCCTGCGTCGTCGGTGGCCATGGGCATGCCAGCCTAACGCCGTTAGGACATCTGGTAGGACTCATTTCTGGCCAGATCCCGAGATATTGGCCTCTGACCTGGTGGGCGCTGCGGGACTCGAACCCACGACCTCAGCCGTGTGAAGGCTGCGCTCTAACCAGCTGAGCTAAGCGCCCGCGTAATTTCTGAACTGCGGGTATATTCTCCGCCGTCGTACACGACTTCGGCATCACGCACCCACAGCGTATAACTGCCGGTCATGGTCGCCGTCAGATCTTTCCATCAGCCTCTCGTCCAAGCAACACCGGGGACACCCCTGCGTGCGCTCCCGGGGAGGAGGCCCTGGGGCAGCTCATGCGATCGTGTGATCTCTGCTTGCGTGCCCTCAATCGATCCCCCAAGACCCGGGATGCATACCCAATGTCCGTGGGCCAGATGATCGATCGCTTCGCCGCCCACGGCGGTCCCACCCATCCTCTTCAGGTCACGGGAATCGGTAGCCGTCGAGGGTGTTGACGCCTTCCGAGCACATGGCGCCGAGACACCCGGCGGAGTTGGAACAACGTCCCGCAATTCAGGCCCCTGAAAAAAGATCTCAGACCATCTCGCGGCCAGTTGACCTGTTGTCTGGATTCCTCGATCGTTCTCCCTACTCGTGACGAAGACTCGATTTCTCTCGTTTGATGATCGACTGCTCCCGACCACGGCGACGCTTCGGAGCAAGGAGTAGTACCAGAGACATCGATAATGTCTCCGCCGCGTGCGAGTGAAGAGCGAGCCGAAAACTTCAGAGGATGAACGGCCTACGATTTGTGAGGGGTCGCAATTACGTCGCCGGGAAGAACGTCGGAGCCGGGATCAATGAGCCGGGGGGCGGGGCAACACGAATGAGATGGGTGCGATCGGGCGGACACACATGACCTCTGGCCGTTACGTAGAGGGCGTGGTCTTGTGCGCGCTGCTGATAACGAGCGTTGCGGTAGCCGCCTTCAGCCTTCGGCGGCGGCTCTTGTCGGCGTGGTCCGGCGCACCGGCACGCCTGGCAGAGATCATCATCGGAATCTCGCTCGTGATCGTGGTATCGGAGGCACTCGGGACGATCGGTCTTTTTCGCACGGTTCCACTGGTGGCAGTGTTGGCTGCGGCCTCCGTTCTGGCCTTCTGGTGGGGGAAGAACAGGGTGGTCGACAACGCGACATCACCCGGCGGGATCAAACATTCGTCGCTCATCGCGCCCAACCGTCGAGAGGCATGGTGGGAGCAGGTTGCCGCCGTTCTTGCGCGTCGGCCTCGTGGTCGCAGAATGGAGCAACGGAACGATTTACGCACTCCGAAATGGCCTTGGCGGGATCGACACCTTTTGGTATCACATGCCCTTGGCCGCCCGGTTTGTGCAAACCGGATCAGTCATCTCTCTCCACAACATCAACAACGACAATGTGATCGAGTTCTATCCGGCGACGTCTGAACTTCTGCATGCCGTCGGTATCGTGCTCATGGGCAGTGACTTTCTGTCTGCCCTCGTGAATGTGGTTTGGCTCGCTCTCGCCCTGTTCGCGGCATGGTGCGTCGGAAGAAGGTATGGCGTTGCATCGATATCAGTAGTGGCCGCCTCTATGGTGCTGGGAACGGTGGCGGTGATCGGAAGCGAACCGGGCACTGCCTACAACGACATTGTCGGAGTGGCCTTGGTTCTGGCCACGTTGGGGCTCCTGGCCTATGTGGACGCTCTCTGGGATCCCCGGCGCACCTTTCAGGGACTTTGGGTGGCGGCGCTCGCAGCCGGACTGGCCATTGGGGTCAAGGACACATTGATCGTTCCCGTTGCGGCGTTGACGGTGGGTGTGATCGCGCTCTTACCGAGGGGTCAACGAGTTCGTCGAGGGCTGTTGTGGTGCCTGGTCATCGCCGTGACCGGCGGCTTTTGGTACGTCCGCAACCTCATCTACGCCGGCAACCCGGTTCCAAACATTCATCTCGCGCTGGGACCACTTCGACTTCCGAGCCCCCCGGCGAAATTGGGCAGACGATTTCGCACTACGTCTTCGATGGTCAGGCATGGAGGGCCTACTTCCTTCCGGGATTCGGACAGGCGCTCGGACCCGCATGGTGGGCAATCGTGGTGCTGGCGGCAGCGGGGCTCATCGCTGGAGTCGTCGGAATCGTGCGATGGCTCATGCGAGCGCTGGCAACGTCCACGACCTCCAGGGGAGTCGCGAAGAAGGGCGGGAATGCACTCCGTGCCCGGCACACGATGGCCGGCTTGTTGGCACTCGTAGGGCTGGGCACGGTTGTTGGCTATGTCTTCACGCCACAGCCGAACTTGCCCGGATCGTTCGTGTACGACTTTCGGTTTTCCCTCTTGACCTTCTTGTCAGGTGTCATCGCGCTTCCGATCGCCCTGGGTCGGTCACGGTGGGTTTCGCTTCTGGTGCCTATCTACGGGGCGGTGATGGTCGGCACGCAATTCGCCCGTGGCATCTGGTTCGGCGAGGGTAGCTTCTACACGCCCTCGATCGGTGAGGGATTGCTCGTTGGCATTCCCGTCGTTGTCATTGGGCTGGGCCTCATTGTCGCTCTCCATCTCGGGCTCCGGTGGTTCTTGCGATCGGCATTGCTCGTATCCATCGTGTTGGTTGCGGTCGCGATTGTTGCCGGGCTCCCACTGCAGAACTCCTTTCTGGCCAACTGGGACACGCAGGCACCGTACCCAGGTATCGACCGATGGGCGAGCACTGTCCACCACGCACGCATCGGCGTGTCAGGACTTATTCAGCATTACCCGCTCTACGGATCGGATCTCACCAACGAGGTCGAATTCCTCGGAACACCAGGACCCCACAACACGTACTTTGCCATTGACACCTGCTCCAAGTGGCGACAGGCGATCAACGATGGGAAGTTTCAGTTCGTCGTCACCGTCCGCGACTACACGAAGGCCGTTCCTTCCTCGGTCACATGGACGCAGACGGACCCGGCCGCCAAGGTCGTGACATCTGAAATTACCGGGGCCGCTGACGGATTCCAACAAATCGCCGTCTATGCCATCAATGGGCCCATGTCGGTCTCTGGTTGCCCGAGCGGGTGAAGCGATGGGAGCAAGGACCCCGCCCACCACTTCCCCGGTACTCCATCGGAACACCGGACCCGCAACGTTCATTCCCGTGGCGCTCCCGTCGACACCGCGCCCGTTCGTCGCGCGGCCGGTGTCGCGGGAGCACCTTGCCCACCGAGCTCTGTCGCCCGCTCCGAAAAGCGGAGCCGCCGGCCCCGACTTCCCACGACTGTCTCACTGGAGGTCTGCGCCATGTCCGGCGCTGCAACCGTGATCGATGGCCCTTCGAGGCGTGTCCCTCCCACCGTCATAGCTGGAGTTCGAACACACAGGAATCTGGTTCCACCCTTGCCCATGATCTTGCGATGACGCAGGTTGGAACGACGCTCGTTGGTGAAGACGCTCAAAGGCCGCGCTCCGACATGGAGGCGAAAGGGGCCTCTGGGAATGGCCGGACCCACTGAAGCCCGGGTCGGCCGCCCACCTGCGCCAGCGGGGTGATTTGGGGGGCCTCGGTGGCACCGGTACCCTGAGTTCGACATGACGTGGACTACGCCGGACGGCGACGACCGTTCGAAAACTTGGAGCGCCCGCCTCCTGGGGGCGTTGCCAAGGCCGCGGCCAGCCTCCGGGGGGTCGAGCGCGCCAGTCGCCGACGAGATCCTGCCGAAGGACGAGCGCAAAGCGGCCATGACCCATCTCGACCAGCAAGAATCGAAGCTGGCGCTGGGGGCCATGACCTTGGCCACGATCGCCGCCATCGCGATACCGGCCTACATCATCGCCGAGAACAAGGTCACCAAACGGGGCAAGGACACAATCGCGGTCGCGCCAGACGCCAAGCTGCTCGGCGGCGTCCTCCTGCTGCTCTGCATCCTCGGTTTCCTCGCATTGTGGAAGCGGCGTCGTACCCTGGTCGTCTTCGACCTCTTCCTCATCGGCTTCGGCTTCACCCTGTTCATCGGACTCGTTGGATTCGTCTTCATCCTGCTGGGCGGCTGGTTCATGCTGCGCGCCTGGCGTATCAACAGATACGGGACCACAAACTCGAAGCTGATCGCCAAGGAGGCGGCGACACGGCCACGGGGCCGAGAACGTCGCGAGAGCGCCAAGACGGGATCCAAGACATCGACTCCCGCGGGCCGAAAGCCACCGACGGCCAGCAAGCGCTACACGCCCAAGGCGCCCCCGCGGAAGAAGATCCCGAAGCCGACCGAGTAGTCGGTCTTGGCGCCGTCCGGACTCAGCCTGCCGGCTCAACCAAGAGGGCCGAACGCAGGAGTTGCAGCACGTCGGCCCGGCGCCGCACCAACGAACGCGCCGTAGGTTCCTCGCCCAGCGCCCGCAGCACCTCGACCTCAGTGATCATGCCGATCACTGTTGAGTAGATGGCAAGGAGCAGCAGACGCGGGTCGTGGCGCCGCATCGTGCCGGCGTCCATCTCGGCCTCGAGGAACGTCGAGGCCCGCCGCACCAAGGGTTCGAGAGCCAGCGTCATCTGCGTCGCCGCCGGCGGCCCCAACCGCCCCACCTCGCGCAGGAGCCCGAGCAACTCGGGCTGGCGTGCGGCCAGGCGGAAGACCGAGCGCACGACCGCCTCCACCCGGGCCCAGCTCTCCCCCGCCGCCCGCAGCGCCGTCTCGAGCGCGGCCGACAGGTCCACCGCGCTGCGGGCGATCACGGCCTCGAGGAGCGCGTCCTTGGAGGGGAACCAATAGAGGATCGACTGCTTCGTGAGATCGAGGCTCTTCGCCACCGTGTCCAGGGACGTCGCCTCGTAACCACGCGAGGCGAAGGACGCCAGGGCGGCGTCGAGGATGCGATCGCTGGTGGCGGAGCTGGGCACTTACCAAATGGTAGACACATTCGCCGGGCGGTGGTAAACATTTCCGATGCCCATCGAGCGGGATCTCCGCGCGAAGCGTTTCTTCATCACGGGTGCCACCGGCTTCCTGGGCACCGCCCTCGTCGAGCGGATCGTCCGCTGCGTGCCCGAGGCCGAAGTGACTGTCCTGGTCCGGCCGGGAAGAAGGGCCGACGCGGCGGCGCGGCTGGCCCGTGAGGTGATCAAGAACGACTGCTTCGACCGCCTGCGCAGCGAACTCGGCGACGGGTTCGGCGACGAGATCGCACGCCGGGTGCGGGCCGTCCCCGGCGACGTCGGGCGGGACGGACTGGGACTGGACGACGACGGGCGAGAGGCGCTGGCCGCCGCCGACGTGGTCATCCACTCCGCCGCCACCGTGTCGTTCGACGCTCCCCTGACCCAGGCGGTGGAGATCAACCTGCTCGGGCCCTCCCGGGTGGCCGCCGCCATGGTCGAGACCGGCTCGTCCGCGCACCTGATCACCGTGTCGACCGCGTACGTCGCCAGCACACATCAGGGCGAGGCCAAGGAGGAGCTGCTCAGCGAGAACCGCTTCACACTCGACGTAGCCTGGCAAGACGAGGTCGCGTCGGCCCGTCGCTTACGCGACGACCTCCAGGCCGAGTCGCGCAAGCCGGAACGCCTGCCGCGCCTTCACGAAGCGGGCCCGGGGCGAGATCGGCGCCGCGGGAGATCACCTCATCGCCGCCCGTTCGGAGAAGGTCCGCGAGGAGTGGGTCGGCGACGAGCTGGTGAAGGCCGGCACGGCGCGCCGCGCTCTCCCTCGGGTGGCCCGACGCCTACCCGTACACCAAGGCCCTCGGCGAGAAGGCGCTGGTCGAGCAATTCGAGGGCACCATCCCTATCTCGGTGGTGCGCCCGTCGATCATCGAGTCGGCGCTGACCCAACCGCGGCCCGGCTGGATCCGCGGCTTCCGCATGGCGGAGCCGATCATCATCTCGTACGCCCGCGGCCTGCTCCGCGAGTTCCCCGGCGTCCCCGAGGGGATCATCGACGTGATCCCGGTGGACTTGGTGGTGGCCGCCATCCTGGCCGTCGCCGCGCAGGGCCCGCAGCCGGGCCCCCCGCCGGTCTTCCACGTGGCCTCCGGGGTCCGCAATCCCTTGCGGTACGGGCGCCTGGTCGAACTCGGCCAGGACTACTTCGGCCGCCACCCGCTCTACGACGACCGGGGCCAGCCCATCAACATCCCGGACTGGTCCTTCCCCGGGCGCGGGCGGGTGCAGCGCCAGCTCAAGCGCGCCGACACGGCGATGTCGGCGGCGGAAAGGGTCCTCACTGCCTTGCCGATCCGGGGCAGACAAGCGCAGTTGGCCGCCCGCATCGAGGACCGTCACACGTTGGCCAAGCGCGCGCTCGGCTACGTGACGCTCTACGGCGCGTACACCGAGACCGACGCGCGCTACCGGGTCGACAACCTCCTCGCGCTGTGGGACACGTGCGACGAAGCCGATCACGAGCGCTTCGGGTTCGACCCAGGCGTCATCGACTGGGACCACTACGTTTACGACGTCCACTTCCCCTCGGTGCTCGAGCACGCCCGCGTGCGCACGAAGCCGGGCCGGTCGGTGGTCGAGAAGCGGCCCGACCGCCAGCGCCGCGCCATCCTGGCACCCGAACGCCACCTGGCCGTGTTCGACCTCGAGCACACGCTGATGTCCTCCAACGTGGTGGACACCTACGCCTGGCTGGCCAGCCGCCACCTCTCGCCGGCGCGCCGGGCTCGCTTCGTGGCCGACCTGGTGCGCCAGGGACCATCGCTGCTGGCGCTGGACCGGCGCGACCGCGGCGACTTCCTGCGCACCTTCTATCTGCGCTTCGAGGACGCGCCGCTCGAGCAGCTGCGGGAGGACTCGTGGGAACTCTTCCACCGCCAACTGCTCACGCGCTCGTTCCCCGACGGGTTCGCCCGCGTGCGGGCGCACCGGGCCGCCGGACACCGCACGTTGTTGGTGACCGGGGCGCTCGACTTCATCATCGAGCCGATCCGGCCTTTGTTCGACGACATCGTCTGCGCCTCGATGGAGGCGCGCGACGGGCGGCTCACCGGCCATCTCACGACGCTGCCGCCCATCGGCGAGGCGCGCGCCCTGCTACTGACCGACTACGCCGAAGACCATGCGCTCTCGCTGGAGGAGTCGGTGGCCTACGCCGACTCGGCCAGCGACCTGGCCATGCTCGAGGCGGTCGGCTTTCCCGTGGCCGTCAACCCCGAATCGCGGCTGTCCGCCATCGCGCGGCGACGGGGCTGGCACGTGGAGCACTGGGCCAAGGCCGAAGGTGGGTCACACCGGCCGCTGCCGCTCGGCCCGTTCGACGTGAAGTCGCCCAAGGCGGTGATGGGCCGGTGAGCACGCTCCTCTTCGAGCGTTCGCTCCCGCGCTTCGCCGCGGCGCGTGTCGTCTCGTCGTCCTTCGGTTCGGGACGCGCCGCCGGGATCGGCCCCTTGCGCCTGGTCGAGCGCGACGCGCCGGAGGTGCCGGCCGAGGGGTGGGTCCGCGTCGATCCCGTCCTCTCGGGCATCTGCGGGTCCGACCTGGCCACGCTCGACGGACGCAGCTCGCGCTACTTCGAGGGCATCGTCTCCTTCCCCTTCGTGCCGGGCCACGAGGTCGTCGGCACCGTCGCCGAGGAAGCACACGGGGCGGACGGCGCCGCCCTCGCCACGGGGACCCGGGTCGTCCTGCAGCCCGTCTTGGGGTGCGCGGCGCGGGGGATCGAGCCGCCCTGCCCGGCCTGCCAGGCGGGACACGTCGGCAACTGCGGCCGCGTCGCCTTCGGGCACATCCGACCTGGCCTGCAGACCGGCTTCTGTGCCGACACGGGGGGTGGCTGGTCGAGCGCCGGCCTCGTCGCGCACACGAGCCAGCTCTACGCGGTGCCCGACGCGCTGAGCGACGCCGACGCGGTCACGATCGAGCCTGTGGCCTGCGCCGTCCACGCCGTGCTCGGCGCGCCGATCGCCGAGGGCGACGTCGTGGCGGTACTCGGCGCCGGCACGCTGGGCCTGCTGGTGACGGGCGCGCTCAGCCAGCTGGCCGCCGTCGGGCTGTGCCCCGCACCCTCGGCGCTCCTCGTCGGCGCCCGCTACGCGCACCAGCAACAGCTGGCGCGCGAGCTCGGCTGCACCGAGGCGCTGCCGCCCGACCAGCTGCCGCGCGCCGTACGCCGGCACTCGCGTTCGTTGTCCTACGGCGGGGCGTCGGGGACGACAGCCACGCTGTCGGACGGCGCCGACGTCGTCCTCGACTGCGTGGGCAGTCCGGAGTCGATCGCCCAGTCCCTCGCCATGGTCCGGCCGCGGGGGACGGTGTGCCTCGTCGGCATGCCCGGCAAGGTGACCGTCGACCTGGCGCCGCTGTGGCACCGCGAGGTGCGCCTGGCGGGCGCGTACGCCTACGGCACCGAGCGCGGGGCGGGCGCCCACGACGCGACCACGACCTTCGCCCTGGCCTTCGAGGTCGCGGCCGCCCTGCGGACCGGACGCCTGGTGTCGGCCACCTACCCGTTGGCCCGCTTCGAGGACGCCGTGGCCCACGCGGGTGCGGCCGGCCGGCGCGGCGCCGTCAAGATCGCATTCGACGTACGGAAAGGATCTTCCCGATGAGCCGCCGACCCGGCTTCGTCCTCGACGTGGACACGTCGACGCCACCGACGCTGTTCTGGAACGGGGAGGGCTTCACCCTCGAGACGTTGCCCGAGGGGAGCCGGGTGATCTACGCGCCGGAACCCATGCCGGCGGTCGGCGATCCCTACCGGGCGATCCGGCATGCCCTGCTGCATCCGCACGGCGACCGCGATCCCCTGCCCGCGCTGCTGCGTCCGGGCATGAAGCTGACCATCTGCTTCGACGACGTCTCACTCCCTCTGCCCCCGATGGAGGCACCCGACGTCCGCCAGATGGTCATCGAGACCGTGCTCGACATGGCGGCCGAGGCCGGCGTCGACGACGTCATGCTCATTGCCGCGCTGGCCCTGCACCGTCGCATGACCGAGGAGGAGCTGCGGCACGCCCTCGGCGACCGGGTCTACGACGCTTTCGCACCCCACGGCCTCCTGACCCAACACGACGCGGAGGATCCGGACAACCTCATCCATCTCGGCCAGACCGAGCAGGGCGAGGACGTGGAGATCAACAAGCGGGCCGCCACCTCGGACCTCCTCGTGTACGTGAACATCAACCTCGTGGCCATGGACGGAGGGCACAAGAGTGTCGCCACGGGCCTCGCCAGCTACCGCAGCCTGCGCCATCACCACAACCCGCAGACGATGCGCCACTCGAAGTCCTTCATGGACCAGCCCTCGTCCGAGCTGCACTCCTCGAACTGGCGCATGGGCCGTCTCATCGCCGACTCGGGCGTCAACGTCTTCCAGATCGAGACGACCCTCAACAACGACACGTTCCCCGCCAACTTCCAATTCCTCCAGAGACGGGAGTGGGAGTGGTCCCTACGCGACCGCGCCACGTACGCCGCCTCCTCTTCGGCGCTGTCCAAACTGCCACCACGGGTGTCCCGCCAGATCTTTCAGGCCATCCGCTCCCCCCACGCCCTGACCTCGGTGCAGGCGGGCGAGGTGGAGGCCGTGCACGCCGTCACGACGTCGAACGTCTGGGCCCAGCAGGGTGTCGACGTCGACGGCCAGACCGACATCCTCACCATGGGGCTGCCCTACATCTGCCCCTACAACGTGCAATTCCATCATGAATCCCATTCTGGTGGCGTGCCTTGGACTCGGCTACTTCTTCAACATGTACCGGGGCAGACCGCTCGTCCGCGAAGGCGGCGTCGTGATCATGCGCCACCCGACGCGGCCCGAGTTCCACCCCGGCCACCACCCGAGCTACATCGACTTCTACGAGCAGGTGCTGACGCAGACGGTGGACCCCGTGCAGATGCACAAGGAGTTCGAGGAGTCCTTCGCCACGGACCCGTGGTACGTGCACCTCTACCGGACCGGCCACGCCTACCACGGCGTGCACCCCTTCTACATGTGGTACTGGTGCGCGCACGCGCTGGCACACCTCGGGCGCGTCATCGTCGTGGGTGGGGACTCCAAGGCGGTCCGGCGCCTGGGCTTCTCCCCCGCCAGCTCGCTCGACGACGCCCTGGAGATCGCGTCGGACGTGGTGGGCTCCTCGCCAACGCTCACGCACATGCACAACCCGCCGATCTTCATGTCGGACGTGCACTGATGGCCGGGTCCCGGATCCTCGGGCGCGTGCGCACGGCGCGCTTTCCGCTCGCCGCCCCCTCCTGGCCCACGACGATCGAGCGCCCCGAACCCGAGCGGAAGATAGGCGTCGACTACGACCACGAGTGGTCGCGCCGCTACCCCGTCCGTCTGGCCCGCGCCGTGGTGCTGGACAACGTCACGCGGCCGGCGGCGCGCGTGCTGGCCCCCGCCACCATCCGGGGACTCGAGCACCTCCAGCATGTGGAGGGGCCCGTGATCTTCGCCGCCAACCACGCCAGCCACATCGACACGCCGCTGCTGCTCACCACGCTGCCGGTCGAGTTCCGCCACCGGACCGTCGTCGTCGCGGCGTCGGACTACTTCTTCGACCGCACGTGGAAAGCCGTGCTCTGGTCCTTCGCCCTGGCGGCCATCCCGATCGAGCGCAGCAAGGTCAACCGCAAGTCGATCGACACGGCGGCCGAGTTGCTCGAGGACGGGTGGAACCTGGTGATCTTCCCGGAGGGCGGGCGCTCGCCCGACGGCTGGACCCAGCCCTTCCGCGGCGGCGAGGCCTACCTGGCCCGCCGGACCGGGCGGCCGGTCGTGCCGGTGTACCTGCACGGCACGCGCCACATCCTGCCGAAGTCGGCGGGGGCCGGGGACAAGGCGCCGGGAGGATCGGGTACCGAGTCGAGACGCGGCGCGCGGCTGCGTCGCTCCCCCATCGCCGTGCTCTTCGGGGCCCCCATGACACCGGACGAGGGCGAGAGCGCCCGTCGCTTCTCGAGCCGGGTCGAGGGGGCGATGGCGACGCTGGCCCGCGAGGTCCACTCCGACTGGTGGCAGGCCCGCCGGTCGGTCAGCGCGGTGGCCCCGGTCCCGGGGGCCGAAGCCGCCCACCGGGGGCCCGACGCGGCGGCCTGGCGGCGGGCCTGGGCGCTCGACCCGGCCCCGTCGCACCACGAGGGCGCCTGGCCGGACCGAGTCAGTCGGGGAGCTCGCGCCGGACGGCGTCGAGCAGCCGCGCCTCGCTGACCGGTTTCTCCACCAGCGCGGCCGGGTGCACGCCCCCGGCGGCGCGGAAACCTTCTTTGGCGTACCCGCTCATGTAGACGACGGCGATGTCCGGGCGTTGCAACCGGATGGCGTCGGCCAATTCCGTTCCCTGCATCTTGGGCATGACGACATCGGTGAGGAGGAGGTCGATCGTTCCCTGGTGCCGATTGCTCATCAAGAGTGCCGATTGCCCATCGCCCACGGTAACCACGTCGTAGCCGTTGCGCTCGAGCATCTCGCGCGTGGCGTCGCGCAAGACCGATTCGTCTTCGACGACCAGGACCGTCCTCATCGCGCCGTCGCTCGACGGGCAGGTTGCGTCCACATACTCACCCCCAAGGCACCCCGCAGCCTATGAGATGGGCGTCGTCTTTCCAGGGATCGCGCGCGAGGGCAATGGAACCTCTTGCGGACGACGCGCGCGTCGATGGGTTGCACCTCCCGGGCCGCCACATGGCTTCAACGGGGGATGATGGATCGCGCCCCGCGACGTTTCGCCGCGCTGCCAGGGATGCTGCCGCCGCCGGCCTCAGACCCCCAGCAGCGAGCGCGAGACGAGGATCCTGGTCTCGGCCAGACCGGCGTCCCGGTGGACCAGCGCAACCTGGTAGTCGGGGTCCCGCAGCATGTCGACGAAGGCGTCGACGCCCCGATATTGCACCACCGCGACCTGGTCCCACGCACCGGCGCGGCCGATCAGCACGTGCACCACGTCGTTGTACAGCGTCAAGGCGCCGCCACGCCGCGCGACGTGGTCGAGCGCGACGACGCCGTAGCGTCCGTATGCGTCGGCACCGGAGAGACCGGCCCCGGCGAGCTCGTGGCCCTCGGGGTAGGCGGCCACGGCGTGGTAGGCAAGCAGGTTGACGAACTGCAACGGCCCGTCCTCCACCCCTCCGAGCAGGGCGCGCAGTTGCATCTCGTCGGGGTTGATGCCGCCCAAGCCGTGCGGGGCCAATTCGGCGACCAGCGCCGTGATGTCGTCGTCACTCCACCGTGGCAACCGCAGTCCTCCCGCCTCGCCTTTCGGCGGGACGATAACGGATGCCATGCTGCTCCGGCGAACCGGGAGCCGCGACGCGGCGTGGCGCGGCGCCGCAACACGAGAGGAGCACCATGCAGACGATCATCCTCGGAAGCGGCAGTCCGCTCCCCGACCCGCTACGCGCGGGTCCCGCCACGCTGGTCCGCACGTCGGCCGGTGACCTGCTCTTCGACTGCGGGCGCGGCGTCCTGATGCGTGCCGCAGCCGCCGGCTCTGCCGCCGGTGCGGTGCGCGCGCTCTTCCTCACCCACCTGCACAGCGACCACACGACCGACCTCAACGACGTCATGACGTCCCGCTGGATCACCTCGTTCCAGCCGTCCCCGCTCCCCGTCTTCGGGCCGGAGGGGACCGCCGCCCTCGTGCTGGCCACGGAGGCCATGCTCGAGCAGGACATCGGGTACCGGCTGACCCATCACGCCGACCTGCAGTGGCGACCATCGGCCGACGTCACCGAATGCGCGCGTGGTCGGGTCCTCGACGACGGCGCCGTCCAGATCTCGGCGGCGCCGACCGATCACGCACCGGTCCGCCCGACCGTGGGCTTCCGCGTCGACGACGGCGACGCCTCGGTCGTGCTGGCGGGCGACACCGTCCCCTGCGCCGGGCTCGACGAGCTCTGCGCCGGCGCGGACATGCTCGTGCACACCGTGGTACGCCGCGACCTCATCGAGCCGCTCGGTCTGGCACGGTTGACCGACGTGCTGGACTATCACTCGACGGTGGAGGACGCCGCCCGGACGGCGGCGCGCAACAACGTGAGCACCCTGGTCCTGACCCATCTCGTCCCGGCGCCCCGGCCCGAGGACGAGGCCGAGCACGAATGGGCCGAGCGGGCACGCGCCCATTTCGGCGGCACGGTCGTGGTGGCACGGGACCTGCTGACCCTCGAGGTCGTCCCGCAGGGATGAGCGGGGACGCGCGGGCCGGGGCCCTTCGGGAGGCGCGCCGTTCTACCTAGCGGGCCGCCCGCCCGGGCCGCGTCAGAACGTCGATCGCGCCGGGACCGACCCGGGGATCGCTGGTGGGCACGATCTCCTTGCCCAGGGGCGCAATGGCGACGGCGGCCAGCTTGAAGTTCCCAAGGCCGAGGGGGATCCCGATGATGGTCAGACACAGCAGCACGCCCAGGACGATGTGCGCGATCGCCATCCAGAGCCCGGCCAGGACGAACCAGAGCACGTTGCCGACCGTGGAGGGCGCACCCGCGTCGGGGCGCCGCACGACGGCCCGCCCGAACGGCCACAGGACGAAGGCGGCGAGACGGAAGCAGGCCACTCCGAAGGGGATGGTGATAATCAGCAGGCACAGCAGGATGCCCGCGAGGGCATAGCCGAGGGCCAACCAGATGCCAGAGAGGAGCAGCCACAGCACGTTCAGCACGGTCCGCATCGACAATTCCTCGCTTTCGCTCTAGGTGTCCCGGTGCCGAAGGCGACGGCGGGCCCGGCCGCCCACTGCCTCTAGGCGCTCCTCGCGTAGCTGCAACGCCGCGTCGTCGTCGAGTGGCGCGAGGGCCGCGTCGCCCGTCGCCCAGGACAAGAGGACGTCGGCCAGCGCGGGATTGCGCGCCAGCACGGGGCCGTGGAGGTACGTCCCCACGACGCGCCCGCTGACCGCGCCCTCGGTCCCTTCTCCGTCGCCGTTGCCCACGCCCGCGGTCACGTGACCCAGCGCGGTGACGGCCGGGCCGAGCGCGGTGCGCCCGCCGTGGTTCTCGAAGCCCGTGAGGACCGGCAACCCGGGGACCCCGACGGGGTCGACCAGAACCTCGCCGACGGCGCGCGGCCCGGTGCCCTTGACCGTGTCGATCTCGAGCAGGCCGACGCCCTCGTGTGGTTGGCCGTCCGCGCCAGGGAAGCTCCGGCCCACCACCTGGAACCCGGCGCACACCGCCAGGACGACCGCGCCACGGCGAGCCTGCGCGCCGAGCGTGCCGTCCTCAATGAGCGTGCGGGCGGCGCGGACCTGGGGCCCGTCCTCCCCCCCACCGAGGCAATAGACGTCGGCCGGCGGGAGTGGACGGTCGGACGCTGCCTGCAGCAATTCGACTTCCCTGCCGCGCCACGCGGCGCGCCGGGCGAGGATCACGCCGTTGCCGCCGTCGCCGTAGGTGCCGAGCAGATCGGGATACACCACCGCGATGCGGAGCGGCGTGCTCACGCGTCGACCCCGAGGAGATCGTGGAACGCGGTGTAGTTGCCGATCACGTCGACGACGCCGTCGTCCCCGTCCGCCGCTCGTGCCACGGCACGCGGGGCTCGGGTTCACTCGCGTGCGGCACGCCGGCGTACTGGAGGCGGACCGAGAGATCGCGATAGCGCTCCCCCGTCGCCACGACGGTGCGCCCGGCCAGCCGCTCGTACGGCACGTCCCACAGCCAGCTCGGATCGGTGCCGTCGGCCACGCGGGCGTTGATGCTGACCACGAGCGGCGCGTCCGAGCCCGCGACCAGGTCGAGCAGTTCGTCCCAGCCCGCCGGGTTCTTGGCCAGCATGAGGCGGGCCGAGACCCCGCCCACGGTGCGGACGGTGAAGCGACCGGCCACGTGGTCGACCGTCGCCATGGCGTCCAGGGCAGCGAAGGGGTCCACCCCGCACGCGGCGGCGGCCACGGCGGCCATGAGCGCGTTGGCCTGGTTGAAACGGCCGGGCAGCGCAAGTGCGATCGGGTGGCTGCGCCCGTCGGCCCACACCCCGCGCGGTCCCGTCGGGGGCGACCTCGAGGGTGGCCTCGGGGGTCGGACGAGCGAACCCGCACGCCGCACACGACCAGCCGCCCGGGCCGAACTCGATGCGGCCCTCGCACGACGGGCAGCCGACCGCGTCGTGTTGCCACCGCAGGCCGGCTGCCACCCAGTGGACGTCGCGGGCGGCGCCGGCACCCCAGACGACGAGCGGATCGTCCGCGTTGGCCACGACGTGCGTGCGCGGTGCGGCCGCCAGTGCCGCCCGCCAACGCCCCGCCACCATGCGCACCTCGTTCGTGCGATCGAGCTGGTCACGCGAGAGGTTCAAGAGCACGACGGCCGCACCCGCTGTCGCCGTGAGGACCCGCGGGAGGTAGACCTCGTCCACCTCGAGCACGGCGCGCGGTGCGTCGGTCCCGGCCAGCGCGGCGACCAGGCCCGGTGGCATGTTGGAGCCGGTCTCGTTGCTGACGACCGCGTCGCCCGTCGCACCGAGCCCCACCGCGACGAGCCGGGTCGTCGTGGTCTTGCCGTTGGTCCCGGTGACGAGGGTCACCTGGCGGCCAGCGCTCAGGTGTTCGAGGAGGTGCGGGTCGACCCGGAGACCGGCCCGGCCACCGGCGACCGTGCCCTCGCCGCGACCCAACCGGCGTGACGCGGCGTTGACGGCGCGGGTCGTCGCGCGGGCGAGCTGGGCCCTCACCGAGGCGGCTTGGTGCGGGCCAACTCCTCGGCCGTCGGCTCGTGGCGCACCCTCGACTCGGGCGGCAACAACGCGCTGATGGCCTCCATGATCGTCTCGGTGTCCGCCTTGGCGTCCGTGAGCGAAAGGGAGACCGGCTTCCCGATGCGGACCTGCACCTTGGGCGGGTTGCGCACCAGCGTGAAGTCAGGCAAGCGCGCCGAGCGCGGCCATACCTTCTCGGTCCCCCACAATCCGACCGGCACCACCGTGGCGCCGGTCGACGCGGCCAGGCGGGCGGCTCCCGTCTTGCCGAGCAGCTGCGGGTCGAAGAAGTCGTAGCCGCGTGGGATGGTCCCCTGGGGGAGGACGATCACGACCTCGCCGGCCTTCAACGCCGCCTCGGCGTCGCGGAGCGGCTGGCTCGAGCCACTGCCCCGGTCGACGCTGATGCCGCCGATGGCGCGGGCGATCGAGCCAACCACCGGGGCGTCGAAGATCTCCCTCTTGCCGAGGAAGCGCACGGGGCGGCCGATCTCCCGGGCCACCAGCGCCAGCGCCGCCACGTCGAAGTAGCTCCGGTGGTTCGACGCCAGCAGCACCGGCCCGCGGGCCGGCACGTGCTCGACGCCGGCGATGTCGAAGCGCGCGTAGGGGAACGAGAGCTTGCGGACGAACGGGCGAAGCACGTGGTACGGCTCCAGGCCGACGACGCTCGGGACACCGGGCGGCCGGTCCCAGTATTCGACGCTCCAGCACCGGGCTCTGGCCACGACCGTGAGCGACGGGTCCGGGTTGACCGCGTGGGGCGTACCCACGCTCGAGAGGAGCGGCGTGTCGAAGATACTGTCGCTGCAGGCGTGGCAGTCGGCCAGGTCGATGCGCCGGTCGGCGGCCCAGTCCCGCACCGCCCGCAGCTTGCCGATCCCCCAGACGAACCCGTCGTCGAGTCGACCCGTGTAACGCCCGTCCTTCGTCTCGTAGGCGGTCGCGATGAGATCGTCGAAGCCGATGGCCTCGGCAAAGGGGGCGATCATGTCCACCGGCGTGGTCGTCGAGAGCACGAGGAGGTGGCCTTCGGCCCGGAAGGCGGCCAGGCGCTGGGGTGCGAACGGGGCGACCAGCTCGCTCAGCGGTGCCACCGCCCGCCCGCCCGCCGCCTGGACCCTGTCCTTGGGCCAGCCGCGGGCCACCCGGGCGGCGGCCCGGACCAGGCCCATGGAGAACAGGTTCTCGCCGAGGCGGTCGTTGATGGCGTAGAGGAAGCGGTCCCCTGGGAGCGATCGCCCCTCCGGCAACACTCCCTCTTCCACCAGGGATCGGTTCAGGACCTGCCCCGAGGCCCGACAGAGCAGCGTCCGGTCGAGGTCGATGAAGACCGCGCTCGTGGCCACGAGTCCGCAGCCTAAAGCAGTTCGGATGCGCTTCCCGATGGCCCTGGTGGGCCGACGAACCGGGCCCGGAATTAGGAGAAGGGACCGCCGGGGGGGTGGGCGATCCCTTCTCGAGACTCATCAGGGCTGGAGGGGGGGCTTCCGATTCCCTGTGGTCTGAAATTCATTTTGGCCTCGCCTCGGCAATCAGTCAAGCAGCTTTAGGAGATATCTTATATCAGTTATACTGATGGGCTGTGCAACTCGGGCAAGCACTTTTCGTAGGAGTTCGAACGTGGAGCTGAAACATCTGCAAGCACTTCTCGGGATCGCGGACACCGGGAGCTTCTCCGCCGCCGCGCTCTCCATCGGCACGGTCCAGTCCAACGTCTCGGCGCACGTCGCCCGCCTCGAACGCGAGCTCGACGTGCAGCTGGTCGACCGGGCCTCGGGCCGGCTGACCGAGGAGGGTGAGGTCGTCATCGAGCGGGCGCGCCGGGTGATGAACGAGCTGGAGGCGATGGTGGCAGACGTGACCGCGCTGCGCACCGAGGTGGTCGGGACGGTTCGCCTCGGCATGATCGGCACCACCGGGCGCTGGCTCGTGCCCCAGCTCTTCGACCTCCTGCGGGTGCGGCATCCCCACATCCACCTCAACGTCGCCGAGGGGTCGAGCGTCCAGCTCGAGCAGCAGCTCGCCTCGGGCCAGCTCGACCTGGCCGTCGTCACCTTCCCGCTGAGCGGGGACGAGATCATGGCGGCCCAGCTCTTCGACGAGGACCTGGTGGCCGTCCTCCCGTCGGGGCACCCGCTCTGTGACGAACAGGCGCTCGACCTCGAACGCCTGTCCGAGCTCGAGCTCCTCCTCCCGGCGCCCGGCACGGCGCTGCGAGCGGAGATCGACAGCGCCACCGTGCCTGCCCGCATTGCCCTGCGGCCGGCCATGGAGCTCGACGGCGTGCGCCTCATCGCCTCCCTCGCCTTCGACGGCTATGGCCCGGCCATCCTGCCGGCCACCGCCGTGCCCGGTCACCTGCGCGGACGTATCTCGGTCCTCCCGGTGGCCGGGCTCCCCCGCCGTCGGGTCGGCGTGGCCCAGCGCCGCCGTGGCATGCCCTCGGCGCCGGCGCGAGCGGTGATCGACGTCCTCGGTACCGTCGTCAACGACGCCCTCTCCATGCCCGAGGGCATCCATCCCACCTAGACATCCCATTTAGATCGACCGGCGGGAGGGCGGGTCAGGCGACCGGCTTCGGTTCCCGCCACATCGTCCACAGCGGCGGCCCGCCGCGTGGCAGGACCACCTCCTCGACGACCTCGAAGCCGTGCCGGCGGTAGAAGGGGACGTTGCGCGCCTTGGAGGACTCGAGGTAGCAGGGAATACCTTCCGCGTCGCAATGGGCCAGGACCGGCCGCATGAGCGCGCTGCCGATGCCCTTGCCCTGCCGCTCGACCGCGGTGCCCAGGCTGGCGAGGTACCAGTGCGGTTCGTGGGGGTGCAGAGCCTCGACCGTGTTCAGGAGCCGGAGGGTCGTCGGCAGGTTGGCGGCCACGTAGGGCAGAACGGGCAGCATGGTGAGGATGGCGGTGAGGCCCGTGAGGAGCGGCTTGCCGGCGGGAGCCCAGATGGCCGACCCCGCGTAGCCGTCCGTGGTGTAACAACCCCCGAAGGGGAGGTAGTCGGCGCGCATCTGCGTGCGGAAGTACGCCCGCAGGCCGGCATCGCGGCGTGACTCCTTCGGGAAGATGTAGCCGGACACGGGGTCGTCCCAGAACGTCCGCGCCAGTTGCGCCGCCATGGCGTCGACGTCGTCACTCGTGGCCCGGCGGACTACTGGCAGGGCAGGCTCGGGAACCATGACGGGGTCGATGGTGGCAGAGGCCCCGCCCAAGCGCCACCCGGGGAGGCGGTCGCAGCCGCGGCACCACCGCGAGGATGATGCCGATGACGGCGATCAAGAGGAAGGGGGCGGGCAGCAGCCGGCGGGCTCGCCCGGCCCAGAAGCGGCGCAGGCGGATCGTTCCCGTGCCGCCCCACTCCTTCACCAGGAGTGACGTGATGAGGAACCCCGAGAGCACGAAGAAGGTGTCGACGCCGTAGAACCCACCCGGCCTGAGTGCAGCCCGGTGTGGAAGGCGATGATGGCGAGCACCGAGAGGGCCCGGATGCCGTCGAGACCCGCGATGTGACCAAGCGTCGGCCGGCCCTCGGTTGCGTTAGCGTCGCTGCTCATGCCGCGTCAGCCATGGCCGACCCCAGTGGGGTCCACCTCCGTCCCATACCTGGGGAACGTGCCCCGGCGCCGCACCTCACTGTGGCCGCCGCCTCCGGACGGCCCGATGGCCGCGTGCTGAGGATCGGGATCCTGGGGGCCGCCCGCATCGCCCCCGTCGCACTGCTCAAGCCCGCCCGGCGGACCCCGCGCGTCGAGGTCACCGCCGTGGCCGCCCGGTCCCGCGACCGGGCCGAGGAGTTCGCCCGCAAGCAGGGAATTCCCCGGGTCGTGGGCTCCTACGCCGAGCTGATCGAGGACCCGGGCATCGACGCCGTCTACAACCCGCTCCCCAACGGCCTGCACGGCCACTGGACGATGGCGGCCCTGCGGGCCGGCAAGCACGTCCTCTGCGAGAAGCCCTTCACGGCCAATGCCGACGAGGCCCGGGCGGTGGTCGAGGTGATCAGTAGCAACCCCGGTTTAGTCGTGATGGAGGCCTTCCACTACCAGTACCACCCGTTCGCCAAGCGGCTGGTCGAGATCGTCCGGTCCGGAGAGCTGGGCAACATCTCCAAGATCGACGTTGCGTTCTCCGCGCCCCTGTGGAAGCGGGGCGACATCCGCTACCAGCTGGCCCTGGCCGGCGGCGCCACCATGGACATGGGGTGCTATCCGATCAGTCTGCTGCGCCTGTTGGTGCCGGGACCGCGGGTGATCAGCGCCGAGGCCAAGCTCTCCTCCCCCGGTGTCGACCGGGCCATGGACGCGCACTTCTCCCTGCCCGATGGCGGCAGCGCGCACATCGGGTGCTCGATGTTCTCCTCGTCCGTCCTGCGCCTCCACGCGGAGGTCACCGGCGACGACGGCAAGATCTCGGCGTTCAACCCGTTCAGTCCGCAATACGGCCACCGCATGAAGGTCACGACTGCGCTCGGTTCCCGCAAGGAGCGCTTCAGCCGCCGCGCCTCCTACGACTTCCAGCTCGACGCCTTCGTGGCGGCCGTGGAGGACGGCACGTCCTTCCCGACCACCGCGGCCGACGCCATCCGCACGATGGAGCTCATCGACGCCATCTACACCGCGGCCGGTCTCCCCGTCCGTCAACCGACAGCCGTCGTGTGATGCCGCTGGCTTCCGACGAGCTGGGCGTGTTGGCCGATGCCGCACTGGGCGCGGCGTCGGGCTGCCAGGCGGCCGAGCTCCGGGTCGAGCGCATCCGCAACCAGATGGTGCGGCTCCACGACGCCAGTCCCGAGACGACGGCGGACGACACCGAGCTCGGCATGGGCGTGCGCGTCGTGGTTGACGGCGCGGTCGGGTTTGCCGCCACCGTCGACGTGCGGCCGGAGGAGGCGGCCAACCTCGTCGGACGCGCCATGGAGATGGCGAGAGTCACCCGCCAGGCCGGTGGCGGGCGGGTCGAGCTGGCGCCCGAGCCCTCGCACGGCGAGGTGTCGTGGTCGAGCGCGTTCGACGTCGACCCGTCCGAGGTGCCGACGGCGGACAAGGTCGCCCTGTTGGCGGACTGGAGCCGCCGCCTGGCCGACCACGAGGTGGTGTCGCACACGTCGGCGTTCGTCCTCGCCGTGTCCGAGCAGAGCTACCTGGCCGACCTCAACGGGACCCGCGCCACCCAGCACCGGGTGCGACTCCAGGCCGCGCTGGAGGCGCTGGCCCTCTCGGACGCCGGCTTCGAGACGATGCGCACGCTGGCCCCGCCCGTGGGCCGCGGCTGGGAGTACCTCACCGGGCCGGCCGACGCGGGGAACTGGGACTGGGAGGGCGAGCTGGCGCAGATGCCCGAGCTGCTGTCGGCCAAGCTGGCCGCGCCGTCGGTGGAGGCGGGGACCTACGACCTCGTGATCGACCCGTCGAACCTGTGGCTCACCATCCACGAGTCGATCGGGCACGCCACCGAGCTCGACCGCGCCGTCGGCTACGAAGCCGCCTACGCGGGGACCTCCTTCGCCACCTTCGACAAGCTGGGTTCGCTCGTCTACGGATCGCCGGTGATGCAGGTGACGGGCGATCGGACCGTGGAGCACGGGCTGGCCACCATCGACATCGACAGCGAGGGGGTGGCGGCCCAGGCGTTCGACATCGTCCGCGACGGCGTGCTCGTCGGCTACCAGCTCGACCGTTCGATCGCCGCGGCCATGGGCTTCGCGCGCTCCAACGGCTGCGCGTTCGCCGACTCGCCGATGCATGTGCCCATCCAGCGGATGGCGAACGTGTCGTTGGCCCATGCCGGGGCCGACGGCCCGAGCACCGACGAGCTCATCGCCGGCGTCGACCGCGGCATCTACATCGTGGGCGACAAGAGTTGGTCCATCGACATGCAGCGCTACAACTTCCAGTTCACCGGGCAGCGCTTCTACCGGATCGAGGGCGGGAAATTGGCCGGGCAGCTCAAGGACGTGGCGTACCAGGCGACGACCACCGACTTCTGGGGCGCCATGGAGGCCGTCGGCGGCGCATCCACCTGGGTTCTGGGCGGCGCCTTCAATTGCGGCAAGGGCCAACCCGGTCAGGTGGCGCCGGTGTCGCACGGCTGCCCCTCGGTCCTGGTGCGCGGGGTGCGTGTGCTGAACGCCCGCGAGGAATCGGGGCGCTGAGCATGGGCGGGATTGGCCGGTGATCGCGGCCCAGGAGCTGGTGGAGCGGGGTCTGGCCGACGCCGCCGACGCGGGCGCCGACGGCTGCATCGTGCTGGTCGAGGAGGCAAGCCACGCGGACGTCCGCTTCGCCGTGAACACCACGACCACCAACGGCGTGCAGCGGGGGCGCTCGGTGGCCGTGGTCGTGGTCGCCGGCTCCTCCGCCGGCACGGCCAGCCGGTCCGGCGTCGTCGGCACGGACGGGATCACCGAGATGGTCCGTGCCGCGCTGGCCGATGCCCGGGAAGCACCCCCCAGCGAGGACGCGTTCGCCCTGGTCGCGCCTTCGGGGGCCGCCGTCGGCCGCGACTTCGGGGAGGAGCCCGAGCAGACCGACGCCGGCGTGCTCGAGCCCGTGCTCGCCGCGCTGTCGGGCGCGTTCGGACGGGCGCGCGCCCGTGACGCCGTGTTGGCGGGCTTCGCCGAATTCGACGTGCAGACCCTGTACCTCGGCAGCTCGACGGGGCTCCGCCTGTCCCACGTGCAACCCACCGGGTCGGTGAACCTCGTCGGGAGGACGGCGGACGGGAGCGGCTCGGCCTGGGTGGGCGCGCCGGTCATCGCGCCGTCCCTCGCGGAGATGGAGGAGGAGATCTGGCGTCGGCTGGACTGGGGGGCGCGGCAGGTCGCGCTCGAGGCCGGCCGCTACGAGGTGATCCTGCCGCCCTCGGGCGTGGCGGACATGATGGCCATGCTGTCCTACTACGCGCTCAGTGGGCAGGACGCCGAGGACGGGCGTACCGTGTTCTCCAAGGAGGGTGGTGGGACGCGCATCGGGGAGACGATCGCCGCGACGCCGTTCACGCTCTTCAGCGACCCGTTCGAGAAGGGCGTGGAGTGCACGCCCTTCGTGGCGACCGGGGCCAGCAGCTCGGAGGTCTCGGTCTTCGACAACGGCCTGCCCATTGGACACATCGACTGGGTGCGCGACGGCGTGCTGGCGCAGCTCCGCTATCACCGGGCCGGGGCCGCCAAGTCCGGCGCGGTCATGGCGCCCTACGTCGACAATCTGGTCCTGCGGGCGGACGGGGACGATGGAGGATCCGTCGACGACATGGTCGCCCGCACCGAACGCGGCCTGCTGCTCACGTGCCTGTGGTACATCCGCGAGGTCGACCCGGCCACCCTCTTGATGACGGGCCTGACCCGCGACGGCGTCTACGTGATTCGGGACGGCGCCGTCGTCGGCGCGGCCAACAACTTCCGCTTCAACGAGAGTCCGGTGGACCTGCTGGCCCGGGCCACCGAGGTGGGTACCCCCGCCCGGGCGCTCGGGCGGGAGACCGGCGAGAACCTGAACCGGACGATCATGCCTCCTCTGCGCATCCCCGCCTTCAACATGAGCTCGGTGAGCCAGGCCAGCTGAGCCTCCGGTCGTCACCGGGGTCGTCCTCTGGGTCGTCACGCGGGTCGTCACCCGGGGCGCACGGGTCGTTCGGCGGGGCGCACGGCCTCGACGAGCATGCGGCGCGCCGTCGAGACGAACGATCCCTCACGCGCGATGTGCGCGTGCATACGGCGAAGCGGTTCCTCGTAGGCGTCCGGCGTGAACCCCGGAACGGTCCAGGGCACCTTGCGCAGGAAGTACACGACCGCCGCGACGTCGAAGAACTCCACGCGCAGCGCGCACGTCAGCAGCTCGAGGACTTGGAGGCCGGCCGCCGCCGCGGCGGCACGGGCGTGCTCGGCGCCGCGGGCGCGGTTGGGCGGCCGCGGGCCCATCAAGAAAGCGGTCAACTCCCGGTTCGTGCCCGCGCCGATCTGCTGCGACAGGTACGTCCCGCCGGGGCGCAGGACCCGGGCGATCTCGTCCCAGAGCACGACGACCGGGTGACGGCTGACCACGAGGTCGAACGACCGCGGGGCGAAGGGCAGCGTGGGTCCGTCGGCCACGGCGACGACGTGGGCGCCCACTGGGCCCAGCCGCGCTCGTGCCACCGCGACGTTCGGCGGCCACGACTCGGTAGCGACCAGGAGCGCCGGTGGCCGGTCGACGGTCGCCAGGACCTCGCCGCCACCCGTCTCGACGTCGAGGGCGGCGGACGCGGTGCGCATGTGCGCCGCCATGCGCCGGGCGTACCCCCAGGGCGGCCGCTCTTCGGTGGCCCGTCGGGCGAACCACGAGAAGTCCCAGCCCTCCACAGGCACGGCGGCGCCCTCCGCCACTAATGCGTCGAACGTCATGGTGTGATCCGGACGGTGAGCGGATGTCTCAGTCGGCGTCGAGCGTGTTGACGAGGTTCTGCGTGTCGGCCGGGTAGCTGGAGAGGATCGTGTCGAGGTTGCTGCTCGCGAGCTGCGACTCGTAGGTTGGGCAGCTCGCACTGTTGGCGAGCCGGCGGAAGATGGTGGCGAGCTGGGTCGCGTCGCTCTCGACATAGTGCGCCTGACCGCTCGCGTTGGCGGGAAGGTTCATCGCGTAGAGGTCGTCGGCCAAGTCGGTGAGATCCGCGGCGGCGGCCAGGTGGGCCGAACGCAGGCCGGCGACGGTCGTGCAGGCGCGGCTCGCGGTGAGCGCCTTCTTGATGCTCGTGTCGGTCCGGTTGAAGTCGGCGACGACGATGTCCGTCTGGTGCATGGTGGCGGTGTTGTGGTGGTGGTTGTGGCCGACGATGACGTTCTGCACGACGTTCTGCCCGACGAAGAGGATGGCCCCCCACACGATGGCGAAGACCATCCATCCCCTCGCCGCGCCCTGCAGGACGAGCCTCCCCCAGGGCGGCAGCTCGGCACCGGGGAGGGGGGGCACCGTGCGCTCCCACGGCGAGGGGGGCGGCATGGCCCCGACCCCGACCGGGCCGGCGGGCGGGGGTGGCACGGGTGGCGGCCACTGCGGTGGTGCGTCCTCCGCTGGTGCGCGCTCCGGAGGTGCGTCCTCCGGTGGCGGCGGCTCCACCGATGCCGGCGGCTCGACCGGGCCGTCGGTCGGGTACGAGAAGGGCTGCGTCGTGGACGCCGGTGCACCGAAAGCGGGGTAGGCCGGCGGCGCGGCGGTGGGCGGTGGAGCGAAGGCGGTCGGTGCCGCCGGTGTCCCCGGTGCCGCCGGTGCCGCCGGTGCCGCCGGTGCCGGCATGGCGGGGTCGCCCAGCATCCCCCAGGCGTACTCCGACGTCAGCATCCCGAACCATGAGTGGAACCGGACGTCGTAGCGCAGCAGCGCGGCGTACGCGTCGTAGAGGGGTCGCGGCATGGTGCCGCGGATCAGGACCACGAACCACATCACGACGAGGAGCGGGGCGGTCAGCCCGTACGTCACGATCTGCATGAACACCGAGGCCGGCACAGCCAGGATGAGGCGGAAGAACACCGACCAGCGGTTCAGCCGGCCGCCCGCCGGAGGCATGATCGGGCGGGCCGGGTAGGCCGCGTCGTCGAGCGAGAAGGGCGGATAGCGGTCGGTCAGGAGGAAGAGGTACGCGCCCACCCGGGTGGCCCAGCGGACGACGCCGCTCACGAAGCCATGGGCCCACAGCGGGAGACGCCCCATGAACAGTGCGCCCACCCAGCCGATGACGATCACGAAGAACAGGGCGATGAAGAGGAAGTACAGGACGATGAGCTGCGGAATGGCCAGGATGATGCGGAAGGCCACCGTGACCCTGCTCTGCGGCGACGTACCGGCGTACCACATGTCGACGCGCCTCGTCGGGACTTCCATCGCCGGGATCGTCATGGTGCCCCCTTCCGGGGCGCGGTAGGCCGCCACCGGTGCACGCGGAACGTTAGAGCATCGACCGGTGCCGAGACGCGACGACGCCCGATCGTCCCGCTGCGTCCGATCGGGCCCGTGCGCTCACAGCGCGTCGTAGAGCGCGTCGATGAGGGCGCGGTTGCGCGTGCTCTGCCAGCGGGGGATGACGTCGTTCATGACGTAGCCGAACGCCACGCCCGCGACGGGATCGGCGAACCCCACCGCGCCGCCGGTCCCGAAGTGTCCGAAGCTCCCGGTATTGGGCCCGAATGGGCGCCTCGGCATCGTGGGTTGGAAGCCGAGCCCGAACGTCACCTCCTCGTGCAGGATGGGGCAGTACCCCGACGACTGTGGCGAGGTGGCCTCGGCCAGCAGGTCGGCGGACAGCAGCCGTCCGGGTTCGAGCAGCCCGGCGTACACCCGCGCCACGCCGCGTGCGCTGCCGTGGCCGTTCGTCGAGGGCACCTCGGCGCACCGCCACTCGGCCGAGTTGACCACGCCCATGGAGGAGTACCCGGGTGGGTTGAAGTAGCTGAGCATCTCCATCCGCGCGTCTCCCGTGCGGGCGCCGAGGTCTTGGGCGTCGGGCAGCCCGGGCGCCCGGAAGCGCACCTCGGCGCAGCGGCCCTGGGCCGCGGCGGGGACGCCCACGTGCACGTCGGCGCCGAGCGAGCCGGCCAGCGCAGCCAGGCGGTCCCGGCACGTCTCGCCGCTGACCCGGCGCACCACCTCTCCCACCAGGTGGCCGTACGTGTTCGTGTGATAGGCGTGGCGCGTGCCCGGCTCCCACCAGGGCTCGGTCGCCGCCAGCGCCGCCGTCATCCGCTCCCAGTCCCACAGGTCGTCGTTGGTCAGCGGGGCCCGGATGGCCGGCACGCCCGCCCGGTGGCACAGCGCGTGCCGGAGCGTGGCCCCCGCCTTGCCCGCCGCAGTGAACTCGGGCCACACCGAGCCGATCGTGTCGTCCAGGTCGAGCCGCCCCTCGTCGACCAACTGCAGGGCCAACAGCCCGACGAAGGCCTTCCCGACCGAGTAGTAGTCGACGAGCGTGTCGTGCCGCCACGGCTCCCGGTGGGCGGCGTCGGCCCACCCCCCGGCCAGATCGACGACGGTCGTACCGTCGACGATTACGCACACGGCGGCGCCTTCCTCGCCGCGGTCGCCGAAGTTGCGGGCGAACTCGTCACGCACCGCGGTAAAGCGGTCGTCGCAGCGACCGCTGACGGGCGTGGAGGGAGCCGTCACGCTCCGGCACCCAGGCCGGCGACGGCGTCTGCCGCGGCCAGCATCTCGGACGCCACGGGCTGCAACCCGACCTGCGTGCCCAAGAGCCCGGTCGAGACGCGCTCGACGACCCCCCACTCCCAGATGGCCGTCGGATCGAGGCCGGTACGCGCCGCCAGCCGGTGCGCACGGGCACGCGGATCGCCCGCCAACAGCTCGACTGGGTCCTCGCGCATGATGATGCCGAGGTCGTATTCCGGCTCGGCCACGAGGCCGTCGGGGTCCACCAGTTTGTACCCCTCCCCGGCGCGGAGGGCGTTCCACTCGTGGACGTCCCCGTGCACGAGCACGGCACGCGCCGTGTCGTGGGCCCCGGCGCGCCGGTCCGCGCAGGCCAGCGCGTGGTCCACCGCGGCCGCCGAGCACGGCCGCCCCAGGTCGTCCCAGGCGACCGCGATCCACCGAGCGAGCCACCGGGCCTTGTCCCTCCCCGTCGGCAGGCCGGCGTCAGGCGCCGGCCGCCACACCCGCTGGGCCGTTGCGCACAGGATGTCGTGCCGGGCCGCCAACGGCAGCCCGAGGTCGTGCAGCGACGGGCCCAGGCGCTCGAGGAGCAGTGCGCCCGCGTCGACATCGGCGCGGAACAGGGTCACGCAACCCTCGCCGCCGCAGAGCCGCAGCGCCGTGATCTCGTGCGCCACCGCTTCTCCGTCGCGAGGTACCACCAGTTTGAGAACGGCGGGCGTCCCGTCCCGCTGCACCGCCGCGGCGACGAACGCCTCGGTGGCGTCGCCGAAGGCCGCGCCGACCCGGATCGACCACTCCCGCTCTAGCCGCTGGACGAGCGCTGGCAGTTCCTCGAGCCACGCCGTGGCTCTCGCGGCCTCCGCCTTGGCGCGAACGACCGGCGGGACGTCGTGCACGCGCCGATTCTCCCAGCCATCCGAGCCCGGTCGGTACACACGTTCGTCCACCGTTCGATGCCGGGCGCGCGCCCGGTCCGGGTGCCCAGCGCCGGGCGCGCGCCGGGGCCAGGTGCCGAGCGCCGGGCCCGCTGCTTCAGCGTCGATTGGCCACCACTCGGGATCCGGTGACCGGGGAGTGGCACGACGCCGGGATTGCGCCACGTGGCCGCCGCCGGGCTCTGTGTGTGCCAGAGTGCTGGAGGCGCCCAGGAGGATCACCATGCGCGCAGCGATCGAAGTGGGGAGCATGGCAGAACTCCCACCTGGCGCCGTGCGCGGCGCAGGCCACTATGCCGTCGGGAACGCCGGGGGTGAGCTCTTCGCCGTGAGTCGAAGGTGTCGCCACCTGCGCGCCGATCTCGCCAACGGTTCGATCGACGAGGAGGGGTGCTTGGTGTGCCCCTGGCACGGCGCAAACACGACGTTTCGACGGGTCGTATGACCCTCGGCCCCCAGGGTGCATTCGCCAAGGTCCCCGGCCTCGATGCTGGCTACCGACTGTTGACCAAGGTGATCCCGCTCCGGCGGGGCAAGGTGATCGAAAGAAGCGGGAAGGTCTTCGTCGAATAGGGCTGCGTCTGGCCGGGCGCTCTCCCAACGCCCCGTTGGCCGGGAGCGGTTCGTGTCTTGTCTCTCGTCGGAATCAGGCGCGCCGTCGCAACTTCGCGTCGGCAATGTCGCGGAGCCGTGACTGCGCGCTGAGCCACTCGGCCGATCGGTTTGCCCGATCTTCCGGCACGACGTGATGCAACCCAGCGGGGCTATCCGTGCGTGCTCCGCACCGTCTGCACACTGCGATGCGGCCATTTGTTTCGGGGAGATGGTGCTGGTCGAGCTGAGCGGCAACCTCCGAAGACTCGAGTGACGTCATGGCTCCTCCTGTCGCCCCAAATCGTCGAGACGCACGGCCGGAAGGATGGCACCGGCTTCAGTTGAGCAGGCTTGTCCCTCGCTGCACCCTATGCCCATCCGAGGCGTGATGGTGAAGTGCCCATAAATGCCGTGCTGGCAGCGCTGAACCTGTGTTGATCAGCGTCCGGAGTTGTCGCTGGTCTCATCGCTCCCGAGCTCAGCCAGGGATGGACAACGGCCGAGAGAAATCCAGTACGAGCCGGCCGCCGACACCTCCAGCGGCCAGCCGCCGGTGCGCCTCGCCGCCTTTTCCGCCGGCAATACCGCGGTAACCCGAAGCCAGAGCGTGCCCCGTTCAGCCTCGCTTCGAAGCTGATCGAGGAGCGCCGTGTCGGTCGCTGAGCCGAACGACGAAATGGGGAGGATGCGAATGTCCCGCTCACTCGGCCCCGTCCAACCCCTGAGCGTGACCAAGCCGCCACCGTCAGTCACAGCCGGGAGCGCGAGGCCGTCGAGCGCAGCTCCGTCGATCACTCCCGGAGCGCCGGATGGGAGCTGACCACGGATCTGGGCTCCGACATCTTCACCGGGGTCCACGATGACGTCAGCCCCAAGGCTGCGTACGAGCGCGTCGTCGGTCGCCTTCGCCACCGCCACCAAGGTCAAGCCGTCTGTCTTCGCAAGCTGTATTGCATATCCCCCCACTGCGCCCGCGCTCCCTATGACAGCGACCGTGGCTCCGGAAGGGAGTGCGAGCGGATCCAGTGAGAGGCGCGCCGTGGTCGTGTTGAGAAGCAGCGTGGACGCCTCGGCGAAACTGGCCCCGAGAGGAGTCGGCACCACCGAGGCGTCGTGCACCACGATCTGTTCGGCGTAGGCCCCGCCGCGGGGGCCGGTCGGGACGACGAAGGCGATGACCGCGTCGCCGACGGCCACGCGGCCATCGTACCTGGGCCAAGCTGATCGACGACACCGGCGACGTCCACGCCGGGCACATAGGGAGGACGCCGGCCGGCCAACTGGGCCGCTCTTCCTCCCGATCGAAAGGTGATGTCGGTGGGGTTCACCGCCGCCGCGCGAACGCTGATGCGCACCTCACCGGGCCCCGCCTGAGGTTCGGGAAGATCAACGACCCTGAGAACCTCAGGACCGCCGAACGCAGTGAGCCCGATCGCTTTCATCGCCTTCTCGTCTTTTGGAGAGGGGTGCCGGCCGGCCGACAGGTCCATGGGACGATCAGGACAAGAAGGTGTCGATATCGGAGGCGAATTGGCCGTGGTGCTGAAAGAGGAACCCGTGGGCCGAGTCGGGGTAGATCTTCAGCTGCGCCTGTGGGACAAGACCGGCGAGCAAGTAGCTGTAGTGGGGCAGGATCATGGGGTCGCTGTCCCCGTTCGCAACGAACACCGGCACTTCGACGGCACGCAGTCTCTGCAACAGCGCATGATCTGGGATACCCCACGCGCACACGGCGTCATACTGCGCGACGCGGGTTTCCCAAGTCGTCGGCCGGTCTCGGTCTTGCTGCCTGGCCAACATGCGCTGCAACGCTGCTTGTCCCGCCTGCCTGCTCGTGGGTGATGGCGCGAAGAACACGTCCAGATAGCCATCGGGGTTCGGCTCACGTTGACCCACGGCCCCGATGACATCCGGCGCCCAGCCGTGCATGCCGGCTGCTCCCCGCGGTGCGGAAGAGGCCAGAATCAGCCGTCGCAGGATCTCGGGCCTCAGGAGAGCGATCTCTTGCGCGACGAAGGAGCCAATCGAGAACCCCAGGAGGTCCACCTGGTCGAAGTGCATTGCGCTCAGGAAAGCGAGCGCATCGTGAGCCATCTGGTCCACCGAGCTTGGCGTGGTCCCCGTGCTCATCCCTACTCCCACGTTGTCGAAGGCCACGACACGGCGGGAGGAAGCGAGCGCGTCGATCAGCGCAGGATCCCAATTGTCGAGATTCCCGCGGAAGTGTTGCAGAAGGACGACGGGAACGTCTCCGTCCCCGACGTCCCGATAGGCGTAGTCGATGCCGCTCGCGGCCCTGACGAGTGTGTTCGGCGCTTCTGCGTACCCGGTCATAGGTGCTGATCATCCGCCGCGGTGATCAGTTGGGCTGGCAGGCCTCGGCCGCCTGCTCCACGAGCTCCGCCACCTCAGCGGGGTGAGAGACCATCGCAACATGGCTGGACGGAACCTCGACCGTCGTGGCACCCATTCGCTTCGCGAACTGCATTTCGGCCTCCGGTGGAATCGCCTGGTCGTCGGTGGCGACCAGATACCAAGAAGGTACAGATTTCCATGCCGGGGTTCCCATCACGTCGTTGAACGCGGACCCGGCCAAGGCCTGTTGCACTGCGTACATCACCTTCGCCTTCGCGGGATCGACATCGGCCGCAAAGTGATTGACGAAGTCGTCCTCGGAGAGCCAGGTGAAACCTTGCTTGTCGGAGAAGGGGTGCTTGAGCGCCGGCGTGACGGGCCCCTGCGCCAGCAACGCGCCGAGCGATTCGCCTTCGTCGAGCCCGAAGGCTGCGATGTAGACGAGGCCGACGACGTTGGGTGCATTGGTGCCCAATGCAGTCATGATCTGGCCGCCGTAGGAATGTCCGGCGACGATGGTCGGACCGTCCTGGAACTCCAGTACTTGGCGAAGGCGGGCGACGTCGTCGGCCAACGCTGTCAGAGGAAACTGCGGTGCGATGACTCGAAAGCCATCGGCCTGGAGCCGCTCGACGACGGCGCTCCAGCTGGAGCCGTCGGCCCACGCGCCGTGAACGAGAACGATATTCGGTTTGGTAGCCATTTCACTGGTTCCTTTCTGTCTCGGACTCGGTGAGGTCACTTCGTCCTGTCTTCGGCTTTCGAACTTCGGCTTTGGGCATCGCCTTTGCTCTTTGGCTTTGGGCTCTTTGGGCTCTTTGGGCTCTTTGGCTCTGGTGAGAAGGTCTCGGAGAACGTGACTACGTGTCGACGGCTCGCTTGTCGGCGAGGGCAGCCAATTCGCTCCTGGCGGCTTGTGCGATATCAGCTCCAGTGTTCGCGTGCCCGTCGATCCCCCATCCGCCTTCGGGTGATTCCGTGATGAGCACCCAGGTGCGCTCGGCCAGAGTGGGGTCGCCCGCGGCAGCGGCAACGATGTCGGTCAATTCCCGCACGACGCCGAGTTGCTTGTCGCGATCCAAGACGCCGGCCGGGGTCAGGACCTGGACGCGGACGTAGTCTTCGTCCCCGTCGACATTCGACAACGAGCCGGCAGGGAGGTCGTGGACAAAGGCCGCGGTGTTCTTTCTGAACAGCGACAGTTCCGGAACCTTCTCCCACCGCATGACGGCCGCGGCGAGATCTCTGGCCAGAGCGTGCTTGTCGGCAAACGTCCCCTCCGCCGAGTACACGTCGATCATGGGCATGGGTCTCTCCTATCGAATGCGCGTGGCGAGCAAACGGCCGAGCGATATTCCACGACCGAGATCGGGAGTCATCGAGTCCTCACGTGGGCTCCCGGTAACCGGCGCCGAGCCAGCGGGTGAGCACGTCCCCGTACAGATCCGGCGCTTCTTCCCACGCGAAGTGCCCCGCGGGGAGAAGGTCCATCCTGCTGTTGGGTAGCCGCTCCTGGAGGAACTCCTGGTTGGGTGTCGGGACCAAGGGGTCATCTCGTCCGCACACGATCTGGACGGGCGTGTCGATGCCCGGCAGTTTCTCGGCCAGGTTCGGCAGCTCGGTTGGGTAGGTGCGGACGTAGCGGGCTGATTCGACGAACCGGTCCCCTGCGTAGGATTCCAAGTAGTCGTCTCGGACGTCTGCGGGCAGTGGGCCACCCGGGCCACCCGCCATGGCGTCGTAGGTCGGCCCGAGGATCTCCTTGGAGTCGATCTGGCGGTACCCATCCATGTCGGGCGCCTCGATGATGTCTTTCAGTGCCCCGCCGACCTGTAGTGGAACGGCCATCGCCCCACCGCCGATCACCAGGCTCCGCACCAGGGTCGGATTGTTCGCAGCCGCCCACAGGGCGGCCGACGTGCCGACATCAGGAGCGACGAAGTGCACCGGACCCAGGTCCCACTCCCCGACCAATTGCAACAGAAATGCCCCCATGGCGGAAGGGGACAGCAGGTCGAGTTGACGCTCGGACTGACCAAATCCGGGGAGATCGATCGCAACGAGATGGAACTGCTCGGCCAGGCGGTCCCATACCTTCCGGAAGGCGAGCAGGCTCTCTGGCCAGGGGCTGGTCAAGATCGCCGTTTCGCTCCTGCCCTGGCCGGCTTCGGTGAAGCGGATCTTGACGCCGTCTGCTTCGCGGATCGCGAGGTCCATCGCCATGACTGCCCTTCCCACGAGTATCGAACCCGTTGAGCTCCTTGCACTCT
Source organism: uncultured Acidimicrobiaceae bacterium (assembly GCA_963756625.1). Taxonomy (GTDB): domain Bacteria; phylum Actinomycetota; class Acidimicrobiia; order Acidimicrobiales; family RAAP-2; genus Bog-473. The sequence goes on along the minus strand of CAVWNQ010000005.1, from coordinate 375,557 downwards.
TCCCGCTCACCGCACCGGTGCGCATCGCGTGTTCGTGTCATATCTCTTGCGTGGAATGGCGTGCCTGGTCGTCAGAACCGCCTACCCGACGAGGGAAAATGCGTCACCACCGCATGACGCTCCTTGGGGGCCCAAGCCAGCCCCGCGGCGCAACCGGCTGCCGCGAACGGATGCCTGGGTGGCGCCGGCTGCGAACTCACGGCCGTGGGTCGTGGACGCCCACCAATCGGGTCAGCTCGACGCGCGAGTTGACGTCCAACTTGGCGTAGACGTGGCGCAGATGTCCGCTGACCGTGTGCTGCGAAACGAAGAGTCGCTCAGCCACCTCGCGGTTGGTCAACCCCTGCGCGACCAGCTGCGCCACGGCGAGCTCAGAGTCGGTCATGGCGGCCCAGCCCTTGCCGGGGCGTTGTGCCGCCACGAGGCGGCGCCGCACTCCGAGAGCCCTGAGTCGGCCGCGCACCCGGCCGGCGTCCCAGGCCGCTCCCGCTTGGGCATACAGCTCCAGTGCCCGGCCGAACACCGCGACGGCTTCATTCGTCTCGCCTCCCTCGACGGTCGCGACTCCCAGATCCTCCAGCGCGGCGGCGCTGGCCAACGGGCGGGGGCCGCCCTCGTAGAGCGCGACCGCTTCCGCCAGATCCTTGTGGGTGCGATCACGCAGACCTTTTGCGTGGGCGGCGGCCGCCGCGATCGATCGGATCTGGGGATTGACGCGGGCTCGGTCTTGGGCCGCGTCCGCGGCATGGGCTGCGAGTTCGTCGTCGTGTGCGGCGAGTGCGATGTGGATCAGTCGGGCCTCGTCGGCCACGTCCATCGGAAAGAGCGGCACAATGGACATCCGCTCCTCCTCCCCCAGAGCACGGAGCCACGCGTGGGCGCCGGCGGCGTCACCGTCTGCCATTTCCTGCGACGCCAGCAACCAGGCGGCGTGCCGACGGACGCTGGGCGCACGCTGGCCGAGCATCACCTGGGCAATCTCCCGGGCCTGCCGCCGAAGGGCCGGATCGCCCACGTGTATGGCGACGCGTCCGAGCGCAACGACCCCCGCTGCGTCCAGGACACTGACGATATGGGGAGCCATGTCGACGGTGAACTGCCCCTCGAGGACGGCGGCCGCGTCGGCGAGACGTCCCATCTGCAACAGCTGCCTGCCACGCCCGGTCTCGAAGATGCTGAGGGCCCACCCCTGTCGGTCGCGTTGCGCCGAGGCAACCGCTTCCGTCGACATCTGCAGTGACTCTTCGAGGCGATCGATCATCGTCAGCACGTCGCACCGCCATTGGTACGCCAGGTGCTCCCGCGTGTCGTCGCTGGTGCGAAGTCCGGTGCGCAGAGCCGCCTCCACTTTGTCGAGTGCTCGGGGGAAATCTCCGTCCCCGTACAAGAGGCCGGATTCGGCCAGTTCCAATGCAAACTGTCCGGCAACGTCATTGCTGGTTCGGACCGCGACCGTGACCTCTTCGAGCATGGCGCGGGCGTCGTCGCGGCGGCCCGCTGTCATCAGGTTGTGGAACAACAACGCCAAGTGCCTTGCCCGGAGGTGGGCCGGGAGGCCGGGCAGGGCGAGGGCTTGGCGGCATTCCTCGGCGCGCACGTCGGAGGAGATGGCGAACATTCCGGCGATGCTGAGGCGGACCTCGGCTTCCTCCGCAGCGGGGAACGCCTGGTGCAACGCCGTGTCGGCGAACCGTTTCGCCTCTTCACCTCGCCCCGCAGCGTGCAGCCAGACGGCGGTCTGCGCCACCAGCGGCCCTCGCAGAGGATGCCGCCGCGGCGCGAGGTCGAGGGCCCGCTGGCCCAAGTCGGCGGCCGCGCCGGGGTCGGTTGTGCCGAGTGCCTCGGCTGCCTTCAACAGAGTGGTGATTGCGACTTCATCGCCAGGTTCGGCGCTCTCGGCCAGCTGCGTCGCCACCTCGACGGGGAGCGCTCCCCCGGCAAGGAGCACCGCAGCCGCCTGTCGATCCAGCGAGCGAAGCACCGAGACGGGCACGCTGGCTCGCACCGCCTCGAGGGTGAGGTCATGGCCGAACGCGAGTCGGCCGTCGTATTCGGCCAGCAGATCGGCGTGCACCAGCTCGTCAACCGGCGTCAGCAGCTCCGACGGTGACACGTTGAGCATCGCCGCCACGTCGTCGAGAGAAAACCTCCGGCCGAGCGCGGCAGCCACCGTCGCCACCTGACGGGCCGAGTCGGACATTCGCTCCAGGCGCAGCCGCATGCTCTGGCTCACCCGATGGGGCAATCGCCACTCGACCAACTCGGCCCGTCCCGACTCGACGTGGACGAGACCCTCCTCGCGCAATCCCGAAAGGAGCTCGACGAGAAGGAACGGGCTGCCGGCCGGCCGCTCCGTCATCTTCAGCAACTCGTTGTCCGGTTCCGCCCCCAGGACATCGGCCGCCATTTGCGCGACGCCGGCCTGGTCCAGCGGGCCGAGGGTGATCTTGGCCGCTCCCCGACCCTCCAGGAACTCGACCGCGCTCCGAACCTGGGGCGAACCCTGAGCCGGGCGGAGGGCGATGACCCAGCCGATCGGCACCGTGGCCAGACGAGTCGGCAAGGCCCGAAGGGCGGCCGCCGTCCCGCTGTCGGCCCACTGGACGTCATCCAGGCAGACCAGCAAGGGCCCCGTGAGCGCCGCCCCCTCCAGCAGCGCTTCGAGATCCTGCAGCAGCCAGTATCTCTGCTCGGGAGAAGCGTGCGCGTCGCCCAACGCCGTGCGCGCCAGGACCGGAGAAGGGCCCTCGAACAGCGCCTCCATCAGCACCGACAGTTGGACGACCGTATCGGCCGGGTCAGCGACACCGGAGCCGACCCGTATCGACAATCGGCGCGCCATCGCCGCCACCTCCCCCAGAAGGCGGCTCTTGCCCATCCCGGCGCCCCCCTCCACCAGGACGACCGAACCGACACCGGAAAGAACCCGGTCCAGGTGCTGGCCCAGGACCGTCAGCTCGGCATCGCGGCCGCGGACGCTCGAGATGGGAGCACGCTCCTTCGCTCGATCCATTTGCGGTGCGACTAGCAGCTCTTCGGTTGACGAAGGATGGCCGGCACCACCCCATCGTATGAACTGCACGCGGACTCCGTCTCTGGCGCCGAAAGTCCCCGGCGCGACGGCGCCGCCCTCCGGAGGTGGGGCGACTCAGCTCAGCGCGTAGGGACGCGCTCGGTGCGGTCTCCCGAGGCGCATGTGCAGTGAGATGAAGCCGCTTGCCAGAGCGGCGTAGAAGCACCAGAGCGACGCAAATCCATCAGCGGTCAGGCGAGCCAAGACGACGACGGCGATCAGGTTCGCAACGCCGAAGATCACGATGTCCCGGTAACCCGAGGCGAGCAGCGACCCACACGTCGCCAGCACATACAGACCGATGATCAAGATCCCGTTGCGAAGCCCGATGCTGTACGCGAGATGGTGCGCGCCCAGCGTGACGGAGACCGGTCCACGCAGCATGGTGATCAGCAGGACGGTCGCCACACCGACCCCGAGGCCGACGAACGGAGCGATGACCCGTCGTCGCCGTGCTGTCGGTTCCAGCCTCCAGATCGAGAGAGGCACGAGGATGGGGACGACCACCATGGCAATCACCAGATAGATCCACATTGCGACGCGTTCGAGCGAGTACGGAACAGGTCCCTCGAGCCCCCACCACACGAGCGATTCGTCGAGTTGATGCACTCCGAGCACGAGCGGCACGGTCGCGAACAAGAGGAGATTGTTCCGTCCACGGAGGTGCCGGTACGCGTCGACACCGATGGCCGTGACCACCAGTCCCCCGACAAGATCGCCTTCGGGGGAGAAGCACACGTGCCCAACGTACCGCCGTCTGGGTTCGCTCCCCGGTTCGAGGGCGGCCTTTTCTCGTAGCCTTCAGCAAGCAAACGATCGAAGGACCTCCGTCCCCCCTCGAGGGTTGCAATTCAAGTGGGGAGCGCGTGTGGAGTCACGTTCCACCCGAGATCGTGATCGACGGACCGGCATATCGCTCCGTTCGAGCTCAGAGCGAGGAGCGTCTTGCAGTCCGGTCTGAACACAGCATCGAGGCCAATCAGCCTGGTCACAACGGACGGCATTGCCTTGGCAGCTCTCCACTGGCCGTCTTCACGTCACCCTCCCGTGGCCATCGTTGTGCTTGTGCACGGTCTGGCGGCGAGGAAGGATCATCCGCATATCGAGGCACTGGCCGGGCGCCTCCAGGACAACGGCTTCGAGGTTCTGTCCTACGACGCTCGCGGCCATGGAGATTCTGCCGGAACCTGCACGCTGGGACATTTGGAGCACCTCGACGTGGAGTCGGCTGCAGCGTGGGCGATGGCACGGGGACTGCCGACGATCGTGGTCGGCGCGTCGCTCGGGGGCGTCGCCGTGCTGCGGTTTGCCTGTGACCATCCCGAGCTGACCGGAGTTGTCGTCGTCTCGAGTCCCGCCGAGTGGCGGATGCCGCTCAGACTGCGAGCAGTGTTGACGGTGGGTCTCGTGCGCACGCGGCCAGGACGGTGGGTCGCTCGCAGGCGGATGGGTGTCAGGATCACTTCAGGATGGACCGCTGTCCGATCCACCGCAGACCTTGACTGATCGAGTCGCCAGTCCCCTCGCCGTGGTGCACGGAAGACGGGACGCGCTCATCCCGGTCCGTCGGGGACTCAAGTTGCAGCTCCGCGTGGATTCTCGGCGTTATGTCGTCCTCGCCCACGACATGGGGCATGCGTTCGATCCGAAGGGGCACGATGCCATCTGCGACGCGGTGGACTGGACGCTCGCGGAGGCACACTAGCTTCGGCCGAGAATCCGTCATCGTGCCGAGCCGATCAGTGACGGAGATCCTTCATCCGGTCCGCGCTGGACCTCATCGATGGCGAAGCGAGTTCGGCCGCACTGAGCGAGCCCCGAACCAGATCGTCGGCGACCGCACTCAACAACGTGCCGTGGGTCCGGGCATGGTTGCGGATCATTCCGAACGCGGTGTCCATATCGACCTGCAACCGCTCGGCGACGATCCCCTTCGCCTGCTCGACCGCGATCCGGGAATTGAGGGCGCCCTGGAGTTGGATTGAAAGGTCGCTCTGATGTTTCACCGTCCGTTCCTGAAGAATGCCGATGGTGGCGGCGTCAGCAAAAGCCCGGAGAAGATTCGATTCCGTCACGGTCATCTCGTGGAGCGACGTGTCGAAGACGTTCATTGCCCCGATCACCTCGTCGCGGAGCCGCAAAGGCACCGCGTGGACCATCTGAAAGCCGCTCTCGCGGGCCATGGGGGAGAACCGCGGCCATCGACCATCGGCCGACGCGAGCTGCTCGTTCAACACCGGGAGCCCCACGCGAGAACACTCGAAGCACGGCCCCTCTTCGAATTGCAGCTCCAACAATTCCGTCACCCGCATTCGCTCGGTCGAGGAGGCCATCACTTGCAACCCGCGCTGGGCCGACCAGGACCAATCCCACTTCGGCGGTGTCGAGCAGTTCTACGCAGCGGTCGGCCAGCATCGACAGAAACTCGATGAGGTCGAAGTCGGCCACGAGGGTGTCGGCGAGTTCGACAAAGGTCCGAGCGAGCCATTCGTCTCGATTGTCCAAACCTCACGCTCCTGGTTCGTCGGGGCAGAGTCCGGGGAGCCCGTGGGCACAATTATTTATCTCCCACGGCTCTCTTCGGTCACGCGCCGGGACTGGTCGGCTTACAGGTCCTCGAAGCGCCGCCGACCAGCCACGATGTCGGTGGCTACCTCGTCGACCGGGCGATCCGTTGCGAAGGCGTTCGCTCGGAGCCTGACCAGCGCCTCGGCCACCCCCACGTCGAGCTGGGCTGCGATCATCCCGGTGGCTTGATGCACGACCGCCCGGGAGTCGGTGGCATCGAGTGCCCACGCCAACGATTCCGAGGTGACTCCAGCCTGCAGATCGAGGACCAGCCGGCTGACGAGGTCCCCGAGCAGCAACGAGTCGGCGAGTTCCTGACCGGCCATGGCCCCGGGCTGCGCGCCACCGAGAACCAGGACGCCGAGGTCGACCGCTCCGATCCGGAGAGGAATGGCGTACATGGCCCGGATGCCGAGTGGCTCGACGGCCGGGACGAATCGCGGCCAGTCGTTCGTGGCATCTCGAAGGTCCGAGACCAGGACCGGCCGCCTCTGTCGCCGGGCGTCGGTGGCCGGGCCCTCGCCCAGAGTGAACTCCTCGTTCTGGACGGCGGCTGCCCGTGCGTCGGATGCCCCGGTGATCCCTTCGACTCCCTGATCACCCATGAGCACCACCGATGCGACCGTGACGGAGAGGAGGTCACAACAGACGCGGCAGATGAGGTCCAAAGTCGGCGCCCGGTCACCCGATTTCTCGATGACATCGGCCAAGAACCGTTCCACCACATCCACGCGCAGCTGTTGGTCTAGGCCCCGACCGGTTGGCTCGCCATCGGTTCTTCGACGGGTCCTGGTCGCAGGAGGGCGACGATCTGCGCTGGATTCGGCCACCGCACTTTCGTCGCCCAGCCGATTCGCTCGAAGAGCGAGATCAATCGAGCCGAGACGTCGTGTTGGTGGGGCAGCACGCCATGGCGGGCTGATGATGGCGCGGCGTGGTGAAAGTTGTGCCAGCTCTCCCCGAAGGAGAGGAGGGAGAGGACTCCGACATTGGTGCTCTGGTCGTGTGTTGCGAACGGCCTTCGTCCCCACAGGTGGCAGACCGAGTTGATGCTCCACGTGACGTGATGGAGGACCGCCATCCTGACGAGACCGGCCCAGAGGAGTGCGCTGAGCGCACCGAACAGGGTTCCGAACAGGGCCCACCCGATGAAGAACGGGAGCGCGAGGGAAGCCACGGCCAGCAGCGGAAACAGCCGATCGATCACGACGAAGTCCCGGTCCCGGTGGAGGTCCGGAGCGAATCGCCTGGTCTCGGTGGGGTTCATGGCGAACAGCCAGCCGGTGTGTGCCCACACGAATCCCTTCAGGGTCCCGACCGTGCCGGATCCGTAGCGGTGCGGAGAGTGCGGGTCTCCCGGCTGGTCCCCGAACATGTGATGTCGGCGATGGATGGCCACCCAGCTGATCGCCGACCCCTCGAGGGCCATGGAACCGGCCACCGCGCACACGATCTTGAGGGCTCTGTTGGCCTTGAAGCTCCGGTGCGTCAGCAGCCGGTGGAACCCGACCGAGATCCCGAACCCGGTGAAGACATACAGCACCGCCGCGATCACGAGGTCGCCGAGATTCAGGAGGCGGCCCGAGATGAACGGCAGGAGACACGCGAGCCCCAGAAATGGGGCGGCCACGAGCAGTGCGGTGACAATGCGGCCAGCTGACACCGGGCTCGGGTTCGAGACCCGATCACCGGAGGTCTCTACGTCGGTACCCACCACGGCTTTCCCTTCCGGGCGCTCAACGAGGAGCGGCCCGACTATTGCTTGGGTCACCGAGGTCTAGGGCAACGCTTGATCGCCACCCTACACCGACTGGTCTCTCTGCGTTCGTCAGCGTGGTGGCACCCGGGCCACGCCGGCGCCACCAGCGAGAGCCGGGTGCTCGAGCACTTCGGCGGGCGAGCCCTCGGCGATGACCTCTCCCAGCACGAGGGCGATCATGCGGTCGCAGGTCGCCGTGAGGAGCGGCGTGTCGTGCTCGACGACGAGGACGGAGCATCCTCGGTGCTGCTCCTTACGGCTCGCCGCCCGGTGCTTGCCCACCCCGGGCGCGGCGGACGGGGCGGTACCACCGGGGATGCCCGGTCGGGCCGGCCGTCCCGCTGCGGGCCGAGCCGGGGGTCACTCGCCCTCTGGCGTGTCAGCTCCCTGCGGCGCCGGCCCCGCCGGACAGCTCCCGCAGGATGGGTATCCAGTGGGCGAGATCCGCCACGACCAGGCCGTCGACCTTCCCGCGGTCGTCGGCCCGCCGGAGCGTGACGGCGTCGACCGCCCAGGGCTGGGTCAGGAAGGCGGCGGCGTCTTCGGTCGACAGCATCCCCCCCTGGCGCGCCAACGACACCACGCTGTCGGTGGTCAGCACACCGCCGTAGCTCTCCTCGGTCGCCACGAGATACCGCTTGGCCTCCACGTGGAGGCCGACGATGCCGGCCACCCGCTCCCCCAGCGTGCGCCGGACGGCACGCGCCGCGTCGGCGGCGTGCGTCTCGTCGCGGCCCCCGGGCAGGAGGTGGCCGATGTCGTGCACCAGGCCCGCCGTGGCCAGCTCGGTGTCGTCGGGATGGTCCTGCGCCAGCAGCGCGGCCGTCTGCAGGGCATGGTCGAGCTGGGACACGGGCACGCCCGGGCTCAGCGCCCGGTCCACTCCCATGGCCAACACGTCGGCGATCTCGTCGGTGCTCAGGTCCGCCGGTGTGCGCATCCCCCCATTCTCCCTCCTTGCGGGTACGGTGACCGCCCGTGCCCTGGACCCCCCCGCCCCGCAGCGCCTGGGCCGACAAGTTGGTCTCGCTCGGGCGGGACCTCGGCGATGACGGGCGCGCCGCGGTCTCGCTCCGGCCCGACGACCTCCGCGCCGCCGCGACGACCACCACCGGGCTCGACGACTTCGGCGACTCCTGGTGGGAGGAACCCTTCCGCCGGCTGTGCGCTTCGCTTGACAGCGAGGCGCGTCTGCACCTGCCGGGCCGGCTGCGCACCCGCGGTGAGCTGCAGGTGATCCTGCAGAACCGTTTGCGCATGGTCGGGCTGTGGGAGCGGGAACCGGCCGTCCTGCGTGAGGAGGTCCTCGCCCCCATCGTCGTGACGGGCCTGGGCCGTTCGGGCACCACGCTGCTGCACGAGCTCCTGGCCTGTGACCCGGAGAGCCGGCCGCCCCTCCTGTGGGAGCTGTTGCACACCGTCCCCTACGACGACGCGTCGGGCGACCTGTGCGACGACGAGATCACCCTGATGGACGAGATCGTCCCCGCCTTCACCGCCATGCACGAGAACGGTGGCCGCCTGCCCACCGAGTGCATCTTCGCCTTCGCCCACCAGTTCTCGAGCGACATGTACACCGGTCTCTACAACGTCGCCGAGTACACCGTGTGGCGCAGCGGGATCGACCAGGCCCCGATCTACGACTGGCACAGGCGCCACCTGCAGACACTGCAATGGGTGGCCGAGCGGCCGACGCCACGCTGGGTCGTCAAGGCGCCTTCCCATCTCTCGGCGTTGCCCCTCTTGTTCGCCACCTACCCCGACGCCCGGGTCGTGATCACACACCGCGACCCGCTGCGCGTCATCGGGTCCCTCTCCGACCTCATGGCGACGCTGCACTACATGCACTCGGACCACGTGGACCACGCCGTGCTGGTCGAGTTCATGGCCATGGGCCTCGAGATGCAGATGGACCACGTGGCGGCCGAGCGTGACGAGGGGACCGTTCCCACGGACCAGATCGCCGACGTCGTCTACCGCGACCTGGTTTCGGACCCGCTCGGCGTGATCGAGCGGCTCTACGCGGCCTGGGAGCTCCCGCTGACGCCGGCCTTCCGCACCGCGCTCGAGGCGTACCTCGCGGCGCGCCACACCGGCCGTGCCGGCGCCCACGACTACTCCTTCGCCGACACGGGGCTGGACCTGGCCACCCATCGCGCCCTGGTGGCGCCGTACCAGGAGCGCTTCGGCGTGCCCTCGGAGGTCTGAGACCCCGCCGACACGACACGGCCCCTGGGGCGGGCGCTATGACTGAGCCATGGACTGGAACATCGAGCAGATCGTGGTGCCCGTGTCGGACATCGACCGGGCCAAGGCCTTCTACGGGGACCAGGTGGGTTTCCGCGTCGACGTCGACCACCGGGCGGGCGAGGACTTCCGGGTCGTGCAGCTGACGCCGCCGGGCTCCGGCTGTTCGATCGCCCTCATGAAGAACGACGCGGCCGGCTCACTGCAAGGGCTGCATCTCGTCGTCCGGGACATGGACGAAGCCAAGTCGCAGCTCGACGCCGCAGGGGTGGCGTGCACCGACGTCTTCCACTTCGAAGAGGGCGTGCAGCGCGACGGACCCGACCCCCAACGAGCCGACTACGGCTCGTTCCTCTCCTTCAGCGACCCCGACGGCAACGGTTGGCTGGTGCAGGAGGTGCCGAGCCGGCCCAGCTGACCGAGCTGACCGGCGCCCTGCCGTCAGAGCGAGGCGATCGGCACGACCTCGGCCGTAGGGTGCGGCGGGTTGTCGGCCAGGACCCAGCGCACCAGCATGTAGCCCTCGAGCCGCCCGCTCGTGTCGAGCCAGTTCTCGACCCCGGGATCGGTCGGGGCGACGAGCATGCGCCACGAGCCGTCGGACGATCGGGTGGCCGTCTCGTTGTTCAACGCGGTGGTCGTGTAGCGGTAGTCGAAGCTCTCCATCCACGGCGAGGTCAGCGTCAGCCCCCAGTAGAGGAAGGGCTTGTCCGGCTCGTGCACGGTGACCACGAGGGCCTCGTCCGGCTCGAGCCGGAAGCGTCCTCCGTGGTACGTCATCTCCGCGTTGGTGTGCGTGCGCACCTCGTCCTCCTGCGCCGCGACGTGCGCCGCGCCGGACTGCCCGCCGAACGTGTTCATGTTGGGCGCGGCGTCGCGCCACATCTGCGGTGCCGTCCCGCCGACGAAGGCGAGGAACATGGCGGCGAACTCCAGTTTGGGCGCGAGCTCCTCGCTCGAGAGCACGGGCGGCGGGATCACCTCACCCGGCTGGGGCACCAGCTCGACCTGGAGACGCGAGAAGCGCTCCGGCGACTTGCGGAAGTGCGTCTCGCGGATGGCCAGCTGGGCCGTGCCCGGCTCGAGGACGATCGAATTGCGCGGCCGCGGGTCCGGCATGGCCGCGGCCGGCGCGATGAGGATGTCGACCTCCCCGTCGGGCCCGATCTCGAACTCGTCGATGTGGGTCTGGGTCTGTGTCCCGGTCCGCCCCTCCACCGGGCCCTGCCCGAAGGGCGTGCCGAAGGTCATGCCCAGATAGGCACACTCGCCGCGGTAGCCCACGAGGCGGTAGGAGTGGGCGTCGTCGAGGACGCAGAACAGGTAGTGCACGTCGGGGTTGTCCACCAGCAGCTTGCGGTACTCGTCCTGCAGCGTGAAGAGCTGGGGGTGCAGCGGGTCGGACTTCTCGACGATCCATTCGAGGGCCAGGGTGGACAGGCGGGTGACCCATCGATAGCCCTCGGCCAGGTCCACGTCACTCTCCGGCACCCCGGTCGCCTGCCGCACGACGTTGAGCGCCGCCGTCTGTGCCTGCATCCAGGCGTCGAACGCCGCGTTGAGCCGGTCATCTTGCATGCGGGCGACGCTACCCGTGTTGGGGCGGAGTTTCCCGTTGCGGTTCCCACCCGGTAACTTCGGGACGTGACTGACACCGCGACCGAGACGACCGGCACCGAGGAGCTGCTGAGCGAGCTCCGTGCGTGGCTCGGCGACAACTGGGACCCGGACCTCACGGTGGCCGAATGGTGGGAGCGGCTCGGGCTGGCCGGGTGGTCCGCCCCCGGGTTGCCGGCCAACGCCTACGGCAAGGGCATGGCCCGCGCCGATGTCGTGCTGGTGCAGCAGGAGGTGGCCAAGTTCGGTGCGCTCGGGGCTCCGGCGGGACTGGGGTTGCTGCTCGCCGCGCCGACCATCGCCACGCACGGCACGCAGGAGCAGATCGACCTCTACGTGCGCGACATCGTCACGGGGCAGAAGGCGTGGTGCCAGCTTTTCAGCGAGCCGCAGGCCGGGTCCGACCTGGCGGGTCTGCAGACCCGCGCCGAGCGCGACGGCGACGAGTGGATCATCAACGGGCAGAAGGTATGGACCTCGGGCGGCCAGTACGCCGATCTCGGCATGCTGCTCGCCCGTACGAACCCCGAGGTGCCCAAGCACCAGGGCATCTCCTACTTCGCGTTCAACATGCTCCAGGAGGGCGTCGACGTGCGTCCCTTGAAGGAGATGACGGGGCATTCGCTGTTCAACGAGGTCTTCATCACCGACGCGCGGGTGTCCGACTCCGCCCTGATCGGGGGCGTCAACAACGGGTGGGCGGCCGCCAACACGACGCTGATGAACGAACGGGCCGGGCTGGGCTCGGGCGGCGGCAACGCGGCGGGTGGCGGTATGGCCCAGCCGGGAACCGTGATGGGCATGCTGCCCCGGCGGGTCGGCGACCTGGTCGCGCCGGAGTCCACGACCGCCGGCGGCAAGAAGAAGACCGAGCAGCCCAGCGGCGCGCTCGGCGCCATGCGCGGCGGCGCCGGCCTGCTCATCGCCCTCGCCCGGTCCCGGGGCGTGAACGGCAACGCAGGCATCCGCCAGGACCTGGCCCGCCTCTACACCCTCGGCGAGATCGGGCGCTTCAACGGCCTGCGGGTCAAGGCCGTCAAGGAGCAGGGCGGCGACATCCCCGGGATGCCGAACGTGGCCAAGCTCTCCATGAGCCAGATCGTGCGCCTCACCCGCGACCTCGGACTGCAGATCGCCGGTCCGTCGGGGATGCTGCACGCCTACGACGGCGACGAGAAGGCCGCGCTCAAGCACGCCACCGGTGACCCCTTCGCCGGGGGCATCACGGAGATGGCGCTCTTCGCCCAGGCTCCTCCCATCTACGGCGGGACCGACCAGGTGCAGCGCAACATCATCGGGGAGCGTGTGCTGGGACTGCCCAAGGAGCCCAGCAACGACCGGGTGACGCCCTTCTCGCAGCTCCCCAAGAACGCCTAGCCCTGCGGCCACAGAGTCGTGTCGGTGCCGGGGGGTCGTCGGGAGTGAAGCGGGTGGATCGCTCGCTGCGCGGCGCGGCCGCAGTCGTCGGTGTCGCTGACGACGTCTCCCCCACCGGCGAGCTGGACCGCACCGGCCGCGAGCTCGAGGTGGCCATGGTGCTCGACGCGCTCGAGGACGCGGGTCTCACGCTGGCGGACGTCGACGGCGTGTGCCACCCGGACTCCGCGGTGGCGTTCGCCGAGTACCTCGGGATCCATCCCGTCTTCACCGAATCCACCATGACCGGCGGATCCAGCTACGAGGTCCACGTCGAGCACGCCGCTGCCGCCATCGCGGCCGGGGTGTGCGACGTCGTGGTCAGCGTGTACGCGTCGACGCCGCGCAGCGACCGCACCCGCGCGCGCCCACGCGGACGCCGGGGCATGCCCGGGCCCAACCCGCTGGCCGAGTGGGAGCTGCCCTACGGGTTGCGCACACCGATGGGCCCCTACGCGCTGGCGGCGGCGCGTCACACGCACGAGTTCGGCACGACCTCCGAGCAGTTGGCCCAGATCGCCGTCAGCACGCGGCGGTGGGCCGCGCTGAACCCGCGGGCCCGCTACCGCGACCCGATCACCATCGACGACGTCCTGGCTTCGCCCCTACAGGTCAGCCCGCTGCACCTGCTCGACTGCTGCCTGGTCACCGACGGCGCCGGCGCCTTCGTGATGACGAGCGCCGCGCGCGCCCGCACGCTGCCCAAGCCACCCGTCTACGTGCTCGGCGCCGCCACCTGCACCGACCACATGGTGATCACCCAGATGCCCGACCTGACCACCACGCCCGGCACGATCTCCGGCGCCAACGCGTTCGCCATGGCCGGGCTCGAGCCGGCCGACGTCGACGTGCTGATGGGCTACGACAGCTTCACCATCACCGCCCTCCTCCACCTCGAGGACCTCGGGTTCTGTAAGAAGGGCGAGGGCGGGCCCTTCGCGGCCGACGGCCACCTGGGCCCCGGCGGCTCTCTCGCCATGAACACCAATGGCGGCGGCCTGTCGTTCACCCATCCGGGGATGTACGGCATCTTCCTCATTACGGAGGCGACACGCCAACTGCGCCGCGAGTGCGGTGAACGCCAGGTCGACGACGCCTCCGTCGCGGTGGCGCACGGGTCCGGCATGTTCCTTTCTGTCATGTCCACCGTCGTCCTCGGCACCGAGGCCGTCCTGTGACGGCCGCACACGGCGAGGCGCCGGTCCGCTTCGAGCCCCCGATCGGCGCCGAGAGCGGCCCCTTCTGGGAGGCGACGCGGCAGGGCCGGCTCCTCGTGCAATGGTGCACCGCCTGCGACCGGGGGGTCTTCTACCCGCGGGTGTTCTGCCCGCACTGCGACGCCGCCCCGTCCGCCCTCGAGTGGCGGACGGCCTCGGGACGGGCCACCGTCCACGCCGCCGTCGTCGAGCACCGGCCCGAGGCCGCGGGAGCCGCCTTCGCGGGTGGCGCGCCCTATTGCATCGCCCTCGTCGACCTCGAGGAGGGAGTGCGCATGCTCACGAACGTCGTCGGCTGTGCGCCCGACGACGTGCACACCGGCATGCCGGTCACGGTGACGTGGGAGCCCCTCAGCGACGGGCGGCAGCTGCCGCTCTTCCGCCCGGCCGGGAGCGCGACCCGGTGACCGTGCCCGAGGACAAGCGCGCCGCTGCCGCCGAGGGCATGCTGCACGCCTGGTGGGCGCAGCGGATCCCCGACCGCCTCGCACTCGTCACGCCGCAGGGCGACCGTACCTATGAGGACCTGAACGTCGAAATCAACCGACTGGCCCGGGCGCTGCGCGCCCGCGGCCTCCAGGCCGGCGACGCCATTGCCCTCATGTGCACGAACCGGCCCGAGTACCTCGAGGTGCTCTACGCCGCCCAGCGCATCGGTCTGCGCTTCACCCCCATCAACTGGCACCTGACCGGGCCCGAGGCCGCCTACATCGTGGAGAACTGCGAGGCCAAGGCCTTCGTGTGCGCGGGCGAGCTGGGCGACAGGGTGTCGGTGGCGGCCGAAGCAGGCGGACCCGGCCTGGTCAAGATCAACACCGGTGGCCTCCTGCAGGGATTCGAGATGTACAACGCCGTCGTCGCCGCCGAGGACGGCTCCGACATCGAGGACCCGGTGATCGGCACCCAGATGCTCTACACCTCGGGCACGACGGGCCGGCCCAAGGGCGTGCACCGCGCCACGGCGGCCGTCAGCGCACTGGCCACGGTGAACTTCTGCGGGTACGACGAGGACTGGGCCACGAGCGTCGATGCGCACCTCTTGACCGGGCCCCTCTACCACGCGGCCCCGCTGGCCTTCTCGGTGGCCGTGCCCTTCCTCTACGGCGTGCCCGTCGTCGTCATGGACCACTGGGAACCCGAGGAAGCGCTGCGACTGATCGAGCAGCACCGCATCACGCACAGCCACATGGTGCCGACCATGTTCCACCGCCTGCTGTCGCTGCCCGAGGCCACCCGGGAGCGCTACGACACGTCGTCGCTGCGCTTCGTGATCCACGGGGCCGCTCCCTGCCCGATCCCGATCAAGCGACGTCTCATCGAGTGGCTCGGGCCCGTGGTGGTCGAGTACTACGCCGCCACCGAGGGACTGGGCACCCTGGTCGACTCCGAGACGTGGCTGGCCCATCCCGGCACCGTCGGTCGCCCCATGGCGCCGGGCCTGGTCAAGGTGGCCGACGAGGAGGGCAACGACCTGTCAGCCGGCGAGATCGGCCTCGTGTTCCTCCAGGCGCCCGCCAGCACCAGGTTCCACTACTACGGCGACGCGGAGAAGACCACCGAAGCCTTCCGGGGGGACTACTTCACCCTGGGCGACATGGGGTACATGGACGAGGAAGGGTTCTTGTTCCTGACGGACCGCACCGCCAACCTCATCATCTCCGGTGGGGTCAACATCTACCCGGCCGAGGTGGACGCCGTACTCCTCGAGCACCCCGCGGTGGGCGACGTGGCCACCATCGGCGTCCCCGACGAGGAATGGGGGGAAGCCGTCAAGGCCGTGGTGCAGCCCGCAGAGGGCGTGACCGGATCGGACGAGCTCGCCGCCGAACTGCTGGCGTTCTGCCGTGACCACCTCGCGCACTTCAAGTGCCCGCGCACCGTCGACTTCGTCGACGAGCTGCCGCGGGAGGATACTGGGAAGATCTTCAAGAGGAAGCTGCGAGAGCACTACCGGACGGCATCGAGCCGGGAATGACCAACACCAAAGGAGCTGAACGTGGGTATCTGTGACGGACGGGTCGTCGTCATCACCGGAGCGGGGCGTGGCATCGGGCGCGAACACGCGCTCGAGTTCGCCAGTCAGGGCGCCAAGTTGGTGATCAACGACCTCGGTGCGGAGGTCGACGGAACCGGTTCCTCGGCCGGACCCGCCGGCCAGGTGGTCGACGAGATCCGTGGCATGGGGGGCGAGGCGGTCGCGAACGGCGACGACGTCTCGGACTACGAGGGCGCGGGACGCCTCATCCAGACCGCCATCGACACCTTCGGAGCCCTTGACGTCCTGGTGAACAACGCGGGCATCCTCCGTGACCGCATGCTCGTCAACATGACCATCGACGAGTGGGACGCCGTGATCAGGGTGCACCTGCGTGGCACCTTCGCGCCCACCCGTCACGCCGTCGAGTACTGGCGCAACCGCACCAAGGCCGGGGAGACCAACGACGCCCGGGTCATCAACACGACGTCGCCGTCGGGCATCTACGGCAACGTGGGCCAGACGAATTACGGGGCGGCGAAGGCAGGCATCGCCGCCTTCACGATCATCGCCGCCATGGAGCTCGGTCGCTACGGGGTCACCGTGAACGCCATCGCGCCCGCCGCCCTCACGCGCATGACCGAGAACCTCGGCATGGGAGCGGCCTCGGCGGAGAAGAAGCCGGAGGAGTTCGACCCCTTCGACCCGGCGAACATCGCGCCCATCGTCGTCTGGCTGGGCAGCGCCGAGTCCAAGGACATCACGGGACGTGTCTTCAATGTCCAGGGCGACCATCTCAGCGTCGCCGAGGGCTGGGTGGCCGGCCCCGGCGCCGACAAGGGAGACCGGTGGGACCCGGCCGAGCTCGGCAAGGTCGTGCCCGACCTGGTGGCGAAGGCAGCGCCCAACGCCAACATGGGTGGCAGGCGGAACTAGCCTCGGTCCATGGCTGCCGACGTGTCCCCTCCGCTGCCGAGCCGGCACGAGATGGACGAGGCGGTCCAAGTGATCCAGGACAACGCGGAACGGCTCTTCCTCTGGGACTACGAGCGCGACCGCGACCAGCTGGTCACGCTCTACAACAAGGCCATGGGGTCGCAGTGGAACAGCGTGAAGGACCTCGACTGGTCGATCGACGTCGACCCCGAACGCCTGGTGGCCGAGCAGGAGAGCCCGGTGCTCGCCGTGGCCCGCGTGGCGGGCACGCTCCCGGGTTCCCCCCTGGCCGCCTGGACGGAGAAGGAGTACTCGCAGCTCGGCATCGAGTTCTTCAAGGCGAACCTCTCGCAGTTCATGCACGGGGAGCAGGGCGCCATGATGACCGCGGCCAAGATCGTCGAGACCGTCCCGTGGATCGACGCCAAGTACTACGCGTCCACCCAGACCATGGACGAAGCGCGCCACACCGAGGTGTTCGCCAAGTACCTGCGCACGAAGCTCGGCGATGCGTACCCGATGAGCCCGTTCCTCAAGTCGCAGATCTGGTCCCTCCTCGAGGACGCGCGCTGGGACATCGCGTACCTGGGCATGCAGATCGTCATCGAATCGCTCGCGCTCGCCGCCTTCGGTGACATGCTCCGGCGGATCAAGGAGCCGCTGCTGACCAAGCTCCTGCGCTACGTGATGTCCGACGAAGCGCGCCACGTCGCCTTCGGCGTGCTGACGCTCTCGGAGTACTACCGCGAGCTCGAGCGCGGCGGAGCTGAAGGAGCGCCAGGAGTTCCTGGTCGACGCCACCCTGAACCAGCGGGCGCGGGCGACGACGCCCGAGGTCTGGGAGCGCCTGGGGACGACGGCCGAACAGGTCCTCCCCTACATGGTGGAGGCGGCGCAGAAGACCAAGACCAACCTGATGGGCGGCTTCGCCCGCGGCTTCTTCGCCAAGCTGGTCCCGAACGTCCGCAAGCTGGGTCTACTGGACGCCAACGATGGGTACCTGCGGGAACGCTGGGGCGAAGCCGGGCTGCTGGAGTTCGAGTTCGCCGACGACACGGGCTCGGACTACGAGTCCTACGACGCCGTCGCCCAGGACCGCGCCCAAGCGACCGGGACCGCGACCGACGCCGCGTCGCCTGCGTGAGTCCCCGCCGGTCCCCGATCGAGCGGATCCGCGCCGTCTGCCTGGCCCTGCCGGAGGCCGAGGAGCGCCCGTTCGGCGGTCACACGGCGCCGGCGTTCCGCGTGCGCGACAAGTTCTTCGTCATGACGAGCGAGGACGGCACCTCCATGACGGCGAAGGCGCCGAAGGGCGTCCAAGGCATCCTCGTGGCGTCCGACGCCGTACGCTTCTTCGTGCCCAAGTACGTCGGCCACATCGGCTGGGTCGGGGTGCGTCTGGACCTGCGGGCACAGCCGGACTGGGACGAGATCGCGGAGCTGATCACCGAGAGCTACTGCATGACGGCGCCCAAGCGCCTGGCCTCCCAGGTGGTCGCGCCTCCGGGGCGCGACGTCGAGCGCGCCGGGTCGAGTCGGGTGAGCACGGCGTCCATCGTCTCGCTGTAGCGGACGCCAGCCTGATTCACGCCGACCGTCTCCTGCTCGCGCACGATCAACCCGGTGCTGGGGACGACCCAGAAGTCGGTCGGGTTGGTCCCCTGCTCGGACCCGGTGAACGTGAGGGTGAAGCGGGTGTGCTCGACGGCGACGGTGTGCCCACCCACCACCATCGTTGCGGGGCCGAGCGCCACGCCGGTCATGGCCACCTTCTCGGCCGGACTGGTCTGCGCACAGCTGGCGTCCCAGCGTTGGCCGGGGCGAGCCCCCGGCGGCAGCAGGTACGCCGTCGCCGGGCAGTGGATGGTCGAGGAGGTGGTCGACCCCGCGATCGACTCATTGGTGACGAGACGCGGCACGGTGAGTGCACCCTCGGCGGAGGCGCAGACCGTGGTGGCCTCGGTGTGCTGGGTGATCGGAACCCAGCTGACCGTGGCGCACGGCCCGTCGGTCACGATCATCGACGTGCTGGAGGGGAAGGACCGCTGCACGCCCATGAGGCTGAGGCCCTCCCCGCCCGTGGTCCTGTACGTGTAGACGCCGGGCGCGGGCAGGCGGTTGCGCAGCGAGGACAGCATCTTGTCGGTCTGCTCCTTGCGATACATGCGCAACGCTTCACGCAGGCCGACGGGCGACGACACGGTGCGGAACACGAGCGCCCACGCCGTCCCGGTGGCCGAGCTCGCGATCACGAAGGCCAACACCATGACGGACAACAACCGATGTTGCTGTACCCAGTGCCAGATGATCATCGCGCCAGCGTACCCCGTGGGCCGGCGGGCGTCCCTTGACCTTTCAGGAAGGCTCGGGGACCCAGTTGCCGTGGAACCCGGCCGGCACCCGCTGCGGCAGATGCACGACCGCCTGCGGCTCGCCCTCGATGTCCGACGCGTCGAGGACGTAGAGGTCGGAGCTGTCGATGGTGGCCGAGTAGGCCAGCAGCAACACCCAGCCGTCCGACTCGTCTGCGTCGTCGCGGCGCGGGACGAAGACGGCCTCGCCCAGACTCGCGCCCGAACCGAACGACCGCGACTGGCTCGTGCCGCGCTCGAAGTCGTGCCGGAGCAACGCCGACTCGGTGCCGAGGATGTCGTCGGCCGCACCGACCGCGACGGCGTAGCCGTAGCGGTGCGCCAGACCGACCCGGCGTTCGTCGACCCGCGGAAACTCTTGGCCACGATCGTCCAGGCGCTCTTCCTTCACGGCACCGCCCCGGCCGTCGAGGTGCCAGCGCTCGAGCGTGGGAGTGCCCTCAGCCGGCCCGAGCAGCTGCGTGCGGAACATGGAGGGGTGACGCACGACGTCGAGCACGATGCCGTCGCCATCGGGATCGTCGAAGGCGTTCATCGGGTGGAACACGTAACAGGGTTCGATGTCGTGCCAGACGACGTCGGTCGACTCGCTGTCGCGCGGGAGCAGTCCGACCCGGGCCCGGTAGCCGTCCTGCCAGCGGTAGGGAAAGGACGCGCCGGCGCCGGCGGCCTCCATGCTGAAGACGACCGGGAGATCGAGGAGGACGATGGAGCGCTGGGTGATGGCGCTGTCGTGCACGCTCACGGGTCCGCCCATCCTCACCCGCCGCGAGGATCGCACCTTGGCCCCGGCGTCGAGGATGGTCACTTCGACGTCGTCGCCCCAGCCGAAGAAGTAGGAGACGGCGTACAGCTCGCCCGTCAGAGGGTCTCGCTTGGGATGCGCGGTGTAGCCGCCGTCGAGCGTGCCACCGAAGTCGCACGGGCCGACCGTGTCGAGCTCGGCGGTCAGCTCGTACGGCCGGGCGCCGGCCTCGACGAGGGCGAAGGTGCGGCCGGCGTGACCGATGACGTTGGTATTGGGGGCAAAGTCCATGCCGGCATGGATGCTGGCGCCGGGACGCGACTCCTCGCCCAAGGCGGACGCCACGGGGCCTGACCGGACCCAGCGGTTGCGGTACCACTCGGCCTTCCCGCCACGAAGGCGGATGCCGTGCACCATCCCGTCGCCCGTGAACCAGTGGTAAGTGTCCGGCTCGGGCGCCACGAGCGGGTTCGGCCCGTTGCGCAGGTAGCGCCCGTTCAGCTCCTCGGGCAGGCGTCCCACGACCGTCAGGTCGGTCGCCGTGGTCTCTTGCAACACGGGAGCGAAGTTGCCCTGCAGGTACGGATTGGCGGAAACGGTCATGGCTTCCCCTTCCGGGTGGGTCAGAGCCCAAGTGTCAAATTCAGGCACGATCGCGGCACGCCGCACGAACAATCACGTGAACACTCGGTGACCGATTCGGGCCCGACCTCCAGAAACCCCGCCTCCGGCGGCGAGGGCGCGCTAAGGTGATGGCCGAGGGCACCACCATCACAAGTTTGGAAATCCCTCTGGCTCGCAAGAGCCACCGGCCATGGCCCCAGGTGAACACGGGTCAAATCTGGCCAGGAGAGGAGTGGATTTTCAATGGCAACTGGTTCTGTGAAGTGGTTTAACGGTGAGAAGGGCTTCGGCTTCATCACCCAGGACGGTGGGGGCCCCGACGTCTTCGTGCATTTCGAGCGCGATCAGCGGTACGGGCTACCGCAATCTCGAAGAAGGCCAGAAGGTTGAATTCGAGACCAACCAGGGCCCCAAGGGGCTCCAAGCGGCGAACGTGCGCGCCATCGGCTGACGCCGACGCGCCAAGATCACCGCCACGACCCCGTCCCGCGCAGGGACGGGGTCGTGGCAATTCCAGCGACGTGACACGCACCGCGATCCGCTCCCACCGCTCTCCGGAGACGGGAGGGCGTGCCAAGCTTTGCTGGCTCTTCGCGTTGAGCTGGGGAGTTTCACGTGGGGAGGTATTCGGCTCCTCGGACCTCAGGGAGTTCTGGTCTGCCCCGTCCTGTGCTCGCGAGAGTTACTGCGCTCGGAGCTAAGTCTCACGCAGGCATGGGGGCAACCTCGTCCGCAGCCGGACTGAACCTTCCTAGTGACCTGAGTCGATAATTCGTAGCCATTTGGGAATTTCGGTGTAGTTCGGCGCGTTTGTTCCATTGTCAGCGACGATGGGAGGCGCAATGTCGGGTCCGTTTCTCGAACCCTTGGAGTTGTCCGAAGAGGAGCGCGCAACGCTCGAGCGATAGGCCTGGCGTCCGAAAAGCGCGCAGTCCCTGGCCTTGCGCTGTCGCATCGTCTTGGTGGCGGCGACGGGCAAGAACAACACCGAGGTCGCACGTGAGCTCGGTATCAATCGCGGCGCGGTGCGCGCTCGAGTCCGCTATTGGTGACTGGATCGATCGGTGGAACGACGATCCCAAGCCCTTCGTCTGGCACAAGAGCGCCGACGAGATCCTCGACACGCTCGCCGGCTACTACGAGCGGATCTCTGACTCAGGTCACTAGCTGAAGCTCACCGTACCTGTACCCGTTCCAGTTGCGAACTGAGCGTCCGGCACGGCGTTGTTGCTGGTGTTGCACTGCCCCTTGTGGCTGCCGTTCGTATAGCGTGGACCAGTCGCGGCGAAGGTCGAGGTGAAGCTGAGCGTTCCGCTGATGCCTGCGTAGAGAGCGGTGCCGTCGAGCACAGTGACTGGAGCCGTTGCCGACAACGAAAATGAGCAGGTCGCGGTATTGAGGGTCGGTGTCGCTGAGTTCACAGCGGCGTTTATCTTCGACGTGTTTACCTCGAACGTACCTTTGTGGAGCTTCACTGAGGACAAACCTTTCTGGCCTTTGATTTCCGTCGTCTTGCCATAGTCGCCGATAGCGCCAGTGACCAATACGGTGCCACCCGAGCCAGAGGTGTTGAACGTTATAAACACGTTGACAGCGCCTCCGGCTGGGGAGCTTGGCGCAGTTGACCCGAAGGCTGTACTGGCGCCGAAGATCACGCTTCCCAGGATTGCGATTCCGAGGGTTGCCTTGACTACCTTCATATGGGCCTCCTAAGTGTCTGCTGTGGTGGACCGTCAGCGGGCTGCTTCAAATCCTCGCTGCCGGTTAGCCCCGACGATGTCGGCCGCGCAGCAGACGGCCATCGACATGATCGAGATCTGCGGATTCACCCCGAGGTTCGACGGGAACACGCTGGCGTCAGCCACGTACAGGCCGTCGACGTGGTGGTGGCGGAAGTCCGGTCGGACCACCGAGGTCTCGGGGTCGGTCCCCATCCGGCACGTGCCGAACAGATGGGACAAGGCGAAGCGGTAGGCAGCCGGGTCCCGCGGGCCGTCCTCCTCGAATCGAGTGAGCTGGGAAGGATCGGAGACCCGCCGCGCCACGCCCGCCACGCCCGGCGCCACCTCGACGGCGCCGGCCGCGAAGAACAGCTCCACCAGGACGCGCACCGCGTGCCTGACGCGATGCAGGTCGTCGGCCTCCAGGGCGAAGCGGACGCGGGGCCGGTGGCGGCCGAGGCGCACGGTGCCGGTGGCGGTGGTTCGCACGGCGGCGGCCCAAGTCGCCCAGTGGGCGAGCTGATCCACCTCGGTGACCAGCCCGCGGCCGAGCTGGTCGAGGCTGGCGGTCAGCAGCGCCGGGTCGAAGGCCAACGCCTCGATCTTGATTCGCTCGTGCATCAGGCCGGTGACCTCGTGGCCCTGGGTGGCGCCCTGCCACGACCGCACCGGGTCGGCGAAGCGCCCCGCCACTGCGAGCCCGGGGTGGCATTGGAGGCGGTCGCCCACCGGGCCTTGGCGCAGGCCGCTGCGCAGCAGCAGCAGCGGGGTGCCGATGGCACCGGCGGCTACCACGACCGCTCGGTCGGCCTCGATCCGGACCCGCCCGCCGCCGTCGGTGGTGCCGGTGACCGCGGTGACGCGTCCACGTGATCGCTCCAGGCGGTGCACTTGCACCGAGGTGACGATGCGCGCCCCGTGCGCCACGGCCTGGGGCAGGAAGCTTCGGTCCATGGAGAGCTTGGCTCCTCGTGGGCAGCCCAGGTTGCAACGGGCCAGTCCCTGGCAGCCCGCGGTGTTGCGGCGGATGGGCTGGTGGGCCAGGCCCAGGCGATCCGCGCCTCGGGCCAGCAGGAGGTTGTTGCCGCCCGCCACCGACGCCGCGGTCGGTACCACCCCCAGATCGGCTTCCACGCCGGCGCCGGCCCGGTCGAGGGCTGTCCACGGCAGGGCGTCGCCAAGAGCGGGATCGGCCGCCACCCACTCCGCGTGGACGGCCTCGGGCAGCCGCCAGCAGATGGCGGAGTTCACCACCGAGGTGCCGCCCAGGGCCCGGCCGTAGAGCAGCTGCATCGGGGCGCGGCCCCGGGTCAGCGCGATCCCGCCTTCGGCGTAGAGCCGGCCCATCGCCTCGAGGAGGTCGGTGGGCAGCGACTCAGGGGTCACGGCCGGTCCGGCCTCGACCACGATCACCTCAGCTCCGGCGGCGGCCAGATCCCGAGACACGGTGGCGCCCCCGGGTCCGCTGCCGATGACCACCACGTCGGCACGCAGGGTCGAGCGCGCCGTGCACGTGGCGCCCGTCGTGGGCCACCGGGGTCATGGCCGGCTCCACGACAGCGCCCGCTCGCGCACGGCCGGGTCGTCCAGATAGGCGAGCGCGACAACAAGGCGCACGACCTCATCGAGCTGGCGGCCCAGCCGCGACGGCCGGCACCGCCAGGCGGCCAGCCGGGCCTCCTGGTCGTCGGCGCGGAGCCGTCCCACCCGGCCGGGCCAGCCGGTTGGGCGACGCGGGCCGACCGTGATCGCCCAGACCGACAGTCGCCACGCGCGCTGGAGGGCAGCCGGGGCCACTTGCTCGAAGTGGACCCACACCCTGGCGACGTCAAGGTCGTCCCAGCCCGGGAGCCCGGCAGTGGCGGGCACCGCAGCCCGGCAGAGCTCGTCGCGCCAGCGTCGCTCGAAGCGGAACCAGCGGCTCATGGCACCGCGACCTGGGGCTCGGCGTCGGCCGGGGCGGCGTACGGGCCAGACGGCGAGGTGACCAGGGGGATCGGCGCCGGTGGACGGCTGCGCAGGACGCGCACCCCCCATGCGGCCGCCCCGACGGTCACCGCCGCGAGGCCCAGGTCGAAGAAGCCCAGGGAGCGGAACGCGGGCAAGTGGGTGGTGCCGTAGTAGTGGAACCACAGCACGGCGTTGCCCGCCTTGAAGAAGATGAGGGGCACGACCACCGCCAGGTGGCGACGCAGGTCGATCAGCACGAGCAGGCAGAGGATGGCGAGGGTAAGTACGCCGAGCGCCGTGCCGTAGCGCCAGGGAGCAACGTCAGGGGCCGTGATGGAAGGGCCGCCGACCTGGCGGTCGAGGGACGACACTCCGCGAAGGACCCCAGCCGGGTCGGCCAGGTACCAGGTGCCCAGGCCGAGGTAGAGAGCGGTCAGGGTGGCGTACACCGTGACGAACACGGCGCCCCCCTGGAACGGTCGATGGGTCGAGGGATGGCTCGTGGTGCGCGTAGTCATGGGACGACCGTACGGTCGGGGGACAACCGGACGGGAGGTACAGATGTCCCGATCGGTGTCACGGTGCACTTGCGTTCCGCACGACCGCCCCCGTCGGGGCTAGCGCTCGTTCCGGACCCGAGGTCCGCCAAGTCGCGCGGTCGGGCAGCTCGGTACCGAGTCGCCACGGCGCCGATACCTGGTCGCCCCACGACGGGTCGAGCGGGGAACCCGACCTCGACGGTGGCCTCGGCTGCGTGTCGGTCACCCGGCGACGGCCGAGGCTGGCTCATAAACTTTGGCGTCACGGACCAGACCCCGCGAGCCGAGCGGCGCGCCTCTTCGGTGCTGGCCGCCTGCCCGATACTGATCGAGCGCGAGCGCGAACTCGTCTTCCTCGAGCGAGCCTCCCAGATCGCCGGCGACAGTGGCTTCGCCCAGCTGGTGCTGGTGACCGGCGAGGCCGGCGCGGGCAAGTCCCGCCTCACCGAGGAGTTGGTAGCGCTGCTGGGCCCCACCTGGTCGGTGCTGCGAGTGGGCATCGACGCGGGGATGCCCGTGGTGGGCCAGGCGCCCGAAACCACCCCTGAGCGGGGTTGGGCGGGACCCGCGGCCGTGGTCGCTGCCGCGCTTCAACGCGCAGGATCGCCCGACTCGGACTATTCGCCGCCAGTACCGGGGCCGACCCCGCCGCGCTCCGAACCGCTCCCTGTCCTCGCGGTGGTAGAGGACGCAGAGCGGCTCGACCCGGCCGGCCTTCGGGCGCTGTCCGTCGCGCTCGATCAGCTGCGGGACCGGCAGGTACTGCTGGTAGTGCAGGTGCGGCTCGGTGTCCACCCGGTGGGCAGCGACTACGCCGCGACGCTCGCCGAACTGCTCCGCGATCCCACCGTCCACGAACTCACGCTGCCCGCCCTCAGTCACGCCGGGCTGTCGGCCATGGCCGACGCGCTCGGTCATCACCTAGACATCGATGCGGTCTCCGGGCTACACGATCGCACCGCAGGCAACCCTTTCTTCTCCGAGGAGGTTCTGCTGGCCGCAGACAACACCGTGCCCTGGACGGTCACCGAGGCGGTGATGCGCCGCCTCGCCGCCCTGCCACTCGGCGCGCTGCCTGCTGCGGAGATCCTGGCTGTGGCGGGCGATCCCCTGCGACGGGATCTGGTAGAGGACCTGACCGCCGAACGCCTCGCCGAACGGCTCGCCGAACGCCGACCGACGGACGCCCGGGCCGACGCGGCGACACACCTCAATGCGGAGGTCGACGCCAATGCCCACTCAATCGCCGAGGGCGACGATGGCCACGGGGCGGTCGGCGCCCTGCTGGACGCCGGCGTGGGCCGCCCGATAGGCGACCAAATCGGGCTGCGCCACGCGCTGGTGGGCGAGGTGCTGGCCGGTCGGCTGGCCGGGCGCGACCGCCAGGCCCTCCATCGACGGTTGGCTGAGCGGTTGGAAGCGACGGGCGCGCCAGCCGACAGCCTCGCTCGCCACTGGAGCGAGGCCGGCGATCCGCGACGGGCGGCCACCCACGCGGCGACAGCTGCCGATCGGGCCGCCGACCGACGCGCCTACGCCACCGCCATCGACATGTACCGCCTCGCCCTCGCCCACCCGCCACCCGACGGAATCGAGCAGGCCGAGCTCTACGAGCGGGCCGCCGTCGCGGCCGGCTGGGCGGGGATGGCGTCGGCGGCCTTCGCCTGGGCACGGTCGGCTGACGCCTCATACCGGCGCGCCGGCGCACCCGACCGGGCGCTCGCCATGTGGGTCAAGCCCGGCCTCCAACACCTGCCCAAGCCCCAGCTCCGAGCGCAACTATTGCCGTCGGACCAGGTCGAGCGCCTGCTCCAGGAGGCGGAGAGGCGACCCAGGCCCACGACTACTCCAAAGCGGCGGAGCTGTCCCGCCAGGCCCTCCAAGTGGTCGACGAGACCGGCATCGACGCCGCGTTCACCGTGCTCGCTGCCCGCAGATTGATGGGCGCCGGTGAACTGGAGGAAGGCCAGGCTCACCTGAACCGCGTGCGAGCCATGGCCGCCACCGCCGATGACCAGCCGCTGCTCGCCCACGTCCTCGCCCAGTTGGCCGTCGTCGCCATGGCCCGAGCCGACCTCGACGAGAGCCTGGCCCTCGACCTGGCCAGCCTGGCCGCCGCCCGCCGAGGCCTACCCACTGCAGCCTGGCTCCACGAAGCCGGCGTCGCCCTCATCCACGCCACCCGCGGCGAACTCGACGACGCCTACGCGTACATCGAGCGCCTCGACGCCATGGGCCTACCCATGGTCACCGAGTACGCCTCGGTGGCCGCATGCTACGCCGACCTCGAACGTGACGACCTACCCTCCGCGGCCACCCGCCTCAAACGGGTGGCCGCGGTGGCCTCTATCCAGGTGGACGAGTTCACCGCCGTCGTGCTGCTGGCGCGCGCCCGCTGGCTTCACGGGAGCGGTGACCCAGTCGGCGCCCTCGCCGCGCTCGAGGACGCAGCGGCGGTGGCCGCCGCACCCTTCGAGCCGTCGCGACTAGATCGCCTGTGGTGGCAGGTCCGAATAGGCACGCAGACCGGTGAGACTGCCGCGGTCGCCGACGCAGGCCGCGGCGTCGCCGAAATGGTCGCCCTGCACGCCGGCCCCGGCGTCGACGCCCTCGGCCGCTGGTTCGACGGATGGCAGGCCGCTCACGGCGGCCGACCCGACGAAGCCCTCGGCCCGATGGCAGAGGCCGCCCTGGTCTGGGAGAAGCTCGGACACTTCACCCTCGCCGCCGACACCTGGGTCGACGTCGCCGCAGCAGCCGCCACAGCCGCCAACCACACCGGCTTCGACCGGGCTCACCGGGCGGCCGAGGCGCTGGCTCAGCCACGAGGCCTAGTCCGCGTGCTCGCTCGGCTGGCTCAGCTCACCTCGCCCGCCACGGCTCCCGACGGCGCATCGGGCGCACTCACCGCTCGAGAGCGCGAGATCGCCGAGCTCGCCGCCGCCGGACGCACCAACCGCGAGATCGGCGAAGCCCTGTACCTCTCCGAACACACTGTCCGCAACCAGCTGGTGAAGGTGTTCGACAAGCTGGGCATCGCCCGCCGCGGCGAGTTGGCCCGGGCCCTCAAACCCCCTCGCGAAACGCCGCCCGGACGGACAGCAGGCTGACCTCGTGGTGTGTCGGTTCCCGCGCCGGCTCGCGATCCGAGCAGCGGCAGGGCCTCGAACCCGGTCTCGGGTGAAGGCGGCGTTCCAGGTTGGTGTCCTAAGGGTGGCCCGGTGCAGAATCGGCTCGGCGAAAGTACCGTGCAACGACGTGCTCGCACAGCTGAGACTGCTTGCGTACAACACCTTCCTCATGCACATCCGCCTCCCGACGCGGGGCTTCGGCCACGACGTGATGGCGGCCCCTGCGTACCGGGATCGGGCCCGCGAGATCGGCACGACAGTGGCCGGCCACTACGACGCAGTCGCGCTCATGGAGGTGTTCGACGAGAACGAGCAGGCGGCGGTGCTCGACGGGTGGGCGGCACGACGCGCTGATCACGTGCTGGGGCCGGGACCGACGGTCCTGCGCAAGTCGAGTGGCCTGCTCACCGTGGTTGACGGACCGACCCTGACACGCACTGCCCATCATCGCTTCACGCAGCGCGGCTCGCTCCTCTACGACGCCGATGTCCTCGCCAACAAGGGGGTGTTGTTAGCCGAGATCGACGTGGGCGGACCGGCGAACCTCGAGCTGTACAGCACGCACCTCGTGGCCGGTAATGACTTCCGTCGCCGGACCGGAGCAGTGCACCCACCGAATCCATTCCGGCTCCGCCAGGTCGAAGAGCTCCTTGCCTTCGTGCGCCGGGTACACCATCCGTCGAACATGGCCCTCGTGGTCGGCGACCTGAACGTGGACGCAGCAGCTAAGACCGGACCGGCCGCCGACGAGCATCAGGCCGTACGCGCCGCGTTCGGGCGCGACGGTTTCGACGATGTGTGGGAGGCCCACGGTTCCGGCGCCGGCTACACGATCTGCGAAGTCGGCACCGCCGCGCAGATCTGCACCCAGGACGCCGCCGACGCCCGCTACTGCGCAGAGCCGGCCGGCGAGGACCTTGGTGTGCGCCCGAAGCGCCTCGACTACGCATGGCTCCAACGGCCGAACGTGGACCACAAGATCGTCGTGGCCGTAAGTGCCATCCGTCGACGCTCGTTTCCCCGTGCGGCCGGGGCGCCCGGCCACGTTGCCATGCCGTTTCTCTCCGACCACCTTGCACTCGACTTGGGCCTCGCGATGTCCGCGACGAACGGCTCGCCGTCGTCGAGTTGTGCGAGCTCTGGTTAGCGGTCGACGAGGCGGTCGCATCGCCTGGCGTGGGCGTAACTCATTTGCGATCGGGCGCCGTTTGCATGGCACATCCACGGCCCATGCGCAGCCGTCCGAGACCCGTCGGTCCCGACCGTATGTTTGGAGATGAGCAGGTCAGGGGTCCTGCGGCCTCGGCGGCGACGGCGGATGCCGCGCGGAGAGGTCCCCGACGACGCGGGGCGTCGCGCTACCAGTAAGGCCGGCGCTGGCGCGTCGTCACCGCGAGCACAGCTTCCGCATACTCCTGGCGGCACACCACCAGGTCGGGCAGCCAGGCGTCGGGGTCGCCGTAGCGGAGTGGCTCGCCGTCGAGCCTGCTGGCATGGAGCCCGCTCGCCGTGGCGACCGCGACCGGCGCGCAGGAGTCCCACTCGTACTGGCCGCCGGCGTGCACGTACACATCCGCCGCGCCGAGGACCACCGCGGCAATCTTGGCGCCGGCCGATCCCATGGGGATCATGACCCCGTCCAGCGCATCGGTGACGTCGTAGGCGACGTCGGGGGGCCGGCTGCGCGAGACGACCACCCGCGGAGGTTCGCCGGCGACGCGGACAGGCAGGACGGGCGGATCGGCCGTGGAGAGCACCAGGCCGAGGGCCGGGAGCGCCACCGCCCCGACGACCGCCAAGCCACCCACCGCCATGGCGACATGCACCGCCCAGTCGCTGCGTTCCAGCTGGCGGAACTCGCGCGTCCCGTCCAGCGGGTCGACGATCCACAGCCTCCCCTCGCCCGCCACGTGCTCGAGTCCCTCCTCGGAGCGCACCTTGTCGTCGGGGTAGAGGCGGTTCAGCTCCGCCACCAGCAGCTGGTGGGACATGTGGTCGCCCGCGGCGCCGATGTCACGGTGGGCCGGCGGCGCGGCGCGGAGCTCCAGTAGTGCCCGCCCGGCCAGGTCCGCGAGCGCGGACGCGTCGCGGTGTTCGGCGTCGAGGGTCTCGGGCATGGCCCCTTGTTCTAGACCAAGCGCCTGTCGGTAGCCCACCTCGTCAACTCGTGGCGCGTGGAGAGCTGCAGCTTGCGCAGTACCGACGAGACGTGCGACTCCACCGTCTTGACGGAAATGCCGAGGTCACGTCCGACCTCTTTGTAGGTGTAGCCGCGGGCGATGAGCCGCAGCACCTCACGCTCGCGGGGGGACAGCTGGTCGAGCTCGGGATCGAGTCCCGCGACGGGCGAGCCGCCCTGGGCGAACGCGTCGAGCACGAAACCGGCGAGCCGCGGCGAGAACACGGCGTCCCCGGCGGCCACCCGGTAGACGGCTTGGAGGAGCTCAGGGCCCGAGATGGTCTTGGTGATATAGCCCCGCGCGCCCGCCCGGATGACCTCGATGACGTCCTCGGGTGCATCCGACACCGACAGCGCGAGGAACTGCACCTCGGGATGATGGGGGCGCACGCCGCGGAGCACGGCGTGGCCGCCCCCGCCCGGCAGGTGGACGTCGAGGAGCACCACTTCGGGCAGCCGCTCGAGGATGAGCTCCACCGCCGCACCGGCCTCGTCCGCTTCGCCCACGACCTCCACTGCGTCGCCGAGTTCGGCGCGCACACCGGCCCGGAACACGGCGTGATCCTCGACGAGGAAGATGCGGGGCCGCCCGGCTACGGGGGTGCGACCGCCCTCGGCGCTCACTTCACCCGCTCGCGTCGTGGCATGGAGAGCTGGACCTCCGCCCCGTCTCCGGGAGCGGAGCGGAGGACGGCCGTGCCCCCGAAGCGTGCCATGCGGGCGCGGATCGACTGGGCGATCCCCTGACGGTCGTCGGGGACGGCATCGGGATCGAATCCCCGGCCGCGGTCCCGGACGTAGAGCATCACCGTGTCCGGCTCGACCTCGGCGTAGACGGACACCTGGTCGGCGCCCGACCACTTGGCGGCGTTCACGGTGGCCTCCCGGGCCGCGTCGAGCAGCGCCCGCAGCGCCTCGTCGAGCTCGCAGTCACCCACCATGACGACCTGCACGGCGATCCCGTGGTCGGCCTCGACCTGGCGCTGCAGGAGACCCACGCCCTCGGCCAGCATCGTGGCGTCCTCCCCGATCGCCCCGGGCGGCCGCCCCTCGAACAGCCAGGCGCGCAGCTCTCGCTCCTGGGCCCGGGCCAGACGCACGACGTTCTGTGGCTCGTCGGCCGACCGCTGGATGAGCGCCAGCGTCTGCAGCACCGAGTCGTGCACGTGCGCGGCCATCTGGGTCCGCTCCTCGGCGAGGGCGCGGGCCTGGCGCTCGGCGATCAGGTCGCGCACCAGGCTGAGCCACCACGGCCCGAAGATGATGACGCTCGCCGCGACGACCAGCGCGGCGCCGCCGACCGGGCGCAGGGCCGCGACGGTGTTGTGGCCCATGACGAGCACGACGATGCCGGCCGCCCCGATCAGGACCCCGGCCACCACCCGCGCGATGAGCCAGTGGCGACCCCGCCCCTGGGTGTCCGCGCCGAGCAGCGGCACCACCTCGTTGTCGATGAACGCCTTCTCCGTCTCGTTGGCGTTGCGCCAGATCAGGATCACCACCGCGACGGCCAGGAAGGTGGGCCAGCCGATGAAACCGATGAACGGCACGTGGAGCGAGCTCGTGATCAGCTGCACCGCAATGAGGAGGGGGATCAGGATGGCGGCGATCAGGCGGATGCCACGCCGGTCGTTGACGGCGCGGGAGTAGATGTTGGAGGTCTCGCCCTCCATGGGGATGAGCAACCACGCCATGGCGTAGACGAACACCATCACCCCGCTGGCGATGGCCAGGAGGACGAACCCGATGCGGACCCACATGACGTCGATCCCCGTCGCGCTCGAGACCGCACCACAGACGCCGCCGAGCACCCGGTTGTCCTGACTCCGCCGGAGCGAGCGCACCTTCCGGCCCACGTGGTGGCGGTGGGGGTGCTGGTGATGGTGCAGGTCGGACCACGGCCCGGCCCGGCCCGGCCACGGGCCGCCGGCTCCGCTCCAGCCGCCTTCGGAAGGACCGCAGGCCCCGGGCGCGGCGGACGACGGGGGCGTCGGGCGGCCACCCTCGGTGAGCGGACGCGTACCGGGATCGGGTGCCTCTGCGATACCTCGATGATCGCGCGCCGCCACCATGACGGCCATCAGGGACATCCCTGATGGGTCGGGGGTCCCGTCAGGGTCCGACCAGGGTGTTGCCGGATTCACGGCCGACCCGATCACCGTCAGGCTGCACCCATGGATACCGCACCCGACGAGACAACGGGCTCCTCGGCGACCGAGCAGCCTCCCCAAGGCCCCACGGAGCCCACGGATCCCCCTGCCGGCACCGCCCCCGGCACCGCCGCCGGCACCGCCCCCGGTACCGCCGCCGAGCAGCGCCTCCACCGCGGCACCCGCGGCCGGATGCTGGCGGGAGTCGCGTCGGGCCTGGCCGACTACTTCGACGTCGATCCGACGCTCGTCCGCATCGGCTTCGTCGCCCTTGCCTTCGTCGGAGGGCTGGCCGTGCCGCTGTACCTGGCCGGCTGGCTCCTCATCCCCGACGGGGAGACCGACGTCTCGGTCGCCGAGGAGCTGCTCGCCCGCGAGCGTGCCCGCGGCGCCTACTGAACCGCCGCACGCCTACCCCACACCCCACACCGCACACCCCACACCCCACACCGCACACCGAGAGGAGACGCATGCGCTACCGCTGGGACCCCGCCTACCCGATGGGCCGCCGGGACGTGCAGCCCCACGACACCCAACTGCGCGCGTCGGACACCGAGCGCAACGCGGTGGCCGACAAGCTCTCGCGCCACTACGCCGAGGGCCGGCTCGACGAGACCGAGTTCAAGGCGCGGCTCGACACCGCCATGTCGGCCACCACGCGTGGCGACCTGCACGGGTTGTTCCACGACCTGCCACCGCTGCCGAGTGAGCCGCCCCCACCCCCGCCTCGGCACCGCCGGATCCTGCCCTGGGTGTTCCTCGTGGCGTTCCTCGCCCTGGCCGCGGGAGCGGCGATGCCGTGGTACGCCTTCCACGTCCCGTGGGTGCTGTTGGCCATCGTCGGTTTCTTCCTGTGGCGACGGGCCAGGGGGCACACGCACTGGCATCCCCCGCGGCCCGATGGCGGCCGGCCCAGTTCGGTGATGGACCACTGACGGCGTGCGCACCGAGACCCCGGACCCGGTCATGGACGACCTGACCGCGACGCTGCGCGGCATGGACCTGTTCGCGGGCCTGCCCGGCGCCGAGTGCGCCGAGTTCGCGGCGCGGTGCGACATCTCGACCGCCCATCCCGGTCAAGTGATCCAGGCCCAGGATGTGCCGGTCCGCCTCTGGCACGTCATCGCGGGCGGACATGCCGTGGTCCAGCGCGACGGCGTGCCGATCGGACTGCTCGGTCGCGGCGCCTCGTGGTCCGAGCACTCCCTCCTGAACCAGCATCGCTCGCCGATTGCCGTCGTCGCACTGTCTCCCCTCACCCTGGTCACCCTCAGCGCCCGGGAGTTCTTCGCCATCCCCGAGACCCATCCGGTCCTGGCGGGACGCCTGGTGGCCCGGTCGGCCACCTCGGCCGACCGCCTGGCCCTGCCGGTGTTCAGTGCCCTGGCCCACCTGGCCGAGAGAGGGACGTGACGAGTGGTGGTTTGGCGTAGCAGTACGATTGAGACTGTCCCCTGACCCCGCCGTGGTGGTGTCAACGTCCCCCAGGAGATCCCCCTTAATGCGCACCCTGGCCGGGTGGTGTGTCCATCATCGCCGTCTCGTCGTCCTCTTCTGGCTCGCCCTGCTTGTGGGCTCGATCGCCACTGTCGAGTCGACCGGGACCAGCTACTCCAACAACTTCAACTTCCCCCACACGCAGTCGTTCGACGCCATCAACCTGCTGAAGTCGGTGGCGCCCGGGCGTTCGGGCGACACGGAGCAGGTGGTGTTCGGGACGTCGGGTGACACCCGGCTGACCGATACCGCCGTCGGTCTCCGCATCAACAAGATGGTCGAAGAGATCAAGGCGCTGCCCAGCGTCTCCGTCGTGGCCAGCCCGTACGACGCCTCGGGCAACCTCGTCAACACGAGCGACATCAACGCGGGCCGTACCGTGGGCTGGCTCCCGGTCAACTTCGACAAGCAACCCAACAACATCTCGAACAGCGAAGCCAAGAAGTACATGGACATCGTGACCGGTACCTCCGGTGACGGGTTGATGGTGTCCGACACCGGAGCGCTGGCCGAGAACGCCAACAACCAGTCGTTCAGCAGCACCGGCCTCGGCGTCCTGCTGGCGCTCATCGTGCTGCTGCTGGTGTTCGGATCGGTCTTCGCCGCCCTCCTCCCCATTATCTCGGCGTTGTTCGCGCTGGGCACCGCCATCGGCGTCATCGGCGTCCTGAGCCACGCGCTCGGCATGCCGTCGATCGCGCCCGAACTGACGCTCCTGATCGGTCTCGGCGTCGGCGTCGACTATGCGCTCTTCATCGTCACCCGGCACCGACAGGGTCTCGTCGCGGGCCGCGACCCCGAGTCCTCCATCATCAACGCGGTGAACACGTCGGGGCGCGCCGTCCTCTTCGCCGGCATCATCGTCTGCATCGCGCTGCTTGGCCTGTTCGCCCTCGGCGTCAGCTTCCTCTACGGCCTGGCCGTGGCCGCCGCCATCGGCGTGGCCTTGACCATGGTGGCGGCCCTCACCCTCCTGCCGGCCCTGCTGGGCTTCATCGGCCCCAAGGTGATGAGTCGCAAGCAGAAGCGGAACCTGGCCGAGAACGGCCCGCGTATCGTCGGCGCGGACAGCAAGGGCTTCTGGCCGAAGTGGGCGGACCGGGTCCAGCACTACCCGTGGGTTTCGGCGGGCGTGGCGCTCCTCATCCTGGTGGCGATCGCGCTGCCCTTCTTCTCTCTGCGGCTCGGCTCCGCGGACCAGGGCACCGACCCAGCGGGCACACCGACGCGCATCGCCTTCGACACGCTCTCGAAGGGCTTCGGCCCCGGGTACAACGGCCCCCTGCAGCTCGTGGGCGTCGTGCAGCCCGACCAGCACCAGGTGATCGACAACGTCGTGAACGAGGTGGCCCAGCAATCCGACGTGGCCAAGGTGGCCCAGCCCCTCTACATCCCGAGCAAGACCGGCACCGGTGACGTCGTGCTGGTCAACGTCTACCCGGACTCCGCGCCCCAGGATGCTTCGACCACGGACCTGGTGAACCACTTACGCGCCGACACCGTCCCCAAGGCCGTCGGCGATTCGGGCGTCAACGTGCTCGTGGGCGGCACGACCGCCATCTACATCGACTTCGCCAACGTGCTGAGCGCCAAGCTGCCGCTGTTCATTGCCATCGTCGTGATCTTGTCGTTCCTCTTGCTGATGACCGTGTTCCGCTCACTGGTCATCCCTCTCACGGCGGCCTGCATGAACCTGCTCTCCATCGGGGCTGCTCTCGGGATGTTGGTGGCCGTCTTCCAGTGGGGCGACCTGGGGTCCCTCATCGGGCTGCAAGGCACCGGACCGGTCGAGGCGTTCCTGCCGGTCATGCTCTTCGCCATCCTCTTCGGCCTCTCCATGGACTACCAGGTGTTCCTGGTCTCCCGTATGCACGAGGAGTACATCAAGTCAGGCGGCAACAACCGCGTGGCCGTGCGCAACGGGCTCGCCGCCACCGGAAAGACGATCACCGCGGCCGCGCTGATCATGATCCTGGTCTTCGGCTCGTTCATCCTCGGTGGGAACAGGGTCATCAAGGAATTCGGCATCGGCCTGGCGGGCGGCATCCTCGTCGATGCCATCCTCATCCGCATGGCCATCGTGCCGTCGATCATGATCCTCTTCGGCAACGCCAACTGGTGGTTCCCGCGCTGGCTCGACCGGATACTGCCCCGGCTGTCGGTCGACCCCGACGACCTGCGCACGCCGGCGGTCGAGGGCCCGGACGACGAGGCCCAGCCCGAGCTCGCCGGCTCGATCACCCAATAGCGCAACGACCGAACGACCCAACGACCGTACGACCGAACGACCCAAACGACCCGACAAGATCGCCGACCTCAGCTCACCAGGCGTAGTCCTCCGGCGCCGTCCTGTGGCCGGGAAAGAGCTCGTCGAGGCGCGCCAGCACCTTGTCGTCGAGCGTGACGTCCACCGCGCGCAGAGCCGACTCGAGTTGCTCGGGGGTGCGCGGCCCGACGATGGGCCCCGTGACGGCGGGGCGGGTGAGCAGCCAGGCCAGACCCACGGTGCCCGGGTCCTCGCCGGCCTCGGCACAGAGGTCCTCGTAGGCCTCGAGCGTCGGGCGCATGACCTCGATCGTCTCGGCCGCCCGGCCGGCGTAGCGCCGGC
Source organism: uncultured Acidimicrobiaceae bacterium (assembly GCA_963756625.1). GTDB lineage: Bacteria > Actinomycetota > Acidimicrobiia > Acidimicrobiales > RAAP-2 > Bog-473. The sequence goes on along the minus strand of CAVWNQ010000005.1, from coordinate 339,233 downwards.
TCCCGTCGCGCTCCTTGCGCACGACGCCGCCGAGCAACCCGCCCTGGAGCGGCGACCACGGGATCACGCCGAGTCCGTAGGCCTGGGCGGCGGGGAGCAGCTCGCGCTCCACGTCACGCACCACCAGGTTGTAGATGGACTGCTCGCTGACCAGGCCCATGAAGTTGCGCCGTGCCGCGGCCCCCTGGGCCTGGGCGATGTGCCAGCCGGCGAAGTTGGACGAGCCGACATAGAGGATCTTCCCCTGCGTCCGCAGCACCTCCATCGCTTCCCAGATCTCGTCCCACCCGGAGCGACGGTCGATGTGGTGCATCTGGTAGAGGTCGATGTGGTCGGTCTGGAGCCGCCGCAGGCTGGCGTCGCAGGCCTGGCGGATGTTGAGGGCCGAGAGCTTGCCGTCGTTGGGCCAGTCACCCATGTCGCCGTAGAGCTTGGTGGCCATGACCACCTTCTCCCGCCGCCCACCGCCCTGGGCGAACCAGCGACCGACGATCTCCTCGGTCGCCCCCCGGCCCTTGGACCGGCCGTAGACGTTGGCCGAGTCGAAGAAGTTGATCCCGTCCTCCAGGGCGGTGTCCATGATGGAGAACGAGGTGGCCTCGTCCGTCTCAGGACCGAAGTTCATGGTGCCGAGGCAGATGCGGCTGACGGTGAGGCCGGTGCGGCCCAGGTGTGTGAAGCGCATGGCGCCGACCCTAACGTCCGAAGAGCGAAGAGTGACCCGATTAGCGGTCGTTTTCGGACCGCCGCTAGATTGAGAACACGATTTCCGACCCGAGGCATGGGGGCAAGATGGCGCAACAGATACCGCTGGTCGACTACCTGGTGCTGGGAGACGGCCCGCATCTGGTGGCCAACGAGTGCACCTCGTGCGGTGCCCGTTTCTTCGACCGCCGCAACGCCTGTGCCTCCTGCGAGGGCACCGACTTCAAGAATGTCGACGTCGCCACCACCGGCGAGGTGCGGGCCTTCACCATCGTGTCCTTCGCCGCCCCCGGCATCCCGGTGCCGTTCGTCGCCGCCGTGGTCGACTGCGAGGGCACGAGCGTGCGGGCGAACCTGATCAACGTGACCCCCGACCCCGAGCACGTGACCATGGGCATGAAGGTGCGCCTGGGCACGCAGGTGATCGGCACGGACGACGACGGCACCGAAGCGGTCGGCTTCGGCTTCGAACCACTGGGAGGTTGAGCGCGATGGCATCGGCATCGGAGGAGCTGTGGATCCTCGGCATCCACATGACCAAATTCGGGAAGCACCCCGACAAGGACATCGTCGACCTGGCGGCCGAGGCGGTGCGCGGCGCGCTGGCCGACGGCGGCGTCACCATGAAGGACATCGGCATCATCGGCGCCGGCAACCTCATGATGGCCATGGCCCCCACCGGGCAGATGGTGCAGAAGCAGCTGGGCCAGACCGGCATCCCCGTCTACAACGTGTCCAACGCCTGCGCGACGGGGGCGACGGCGGTGCGCGTCGCCGCCATGGCGATCAAGGCGGGTGAGACCGACATGGGCCTCGCCTTCGGCGTCGAGAAGCTGTCCGGCGCGGGCCTGCTGGCCGGCGGCGCCCGTTCCGCCGACTCGAACACCTGGACCCCGCACGGCCGCTTCGGCGCCGTGGCGGCGGTGGACGGGCGCATCGGGACCGAGACCATGCCGGGCGTGTTCGCCCAGATCGGCATGGAATACGGCCACAAGTACGGCGGGACCAGCTTCGAGCTCTTCGCCAAGATCAGCGAGAAGAACCACTCCCACTCGACCCTGAACCCGCTGGCGGCCTACACGAAGAAGATGAGCCTCGACGAGATCATGAACGACGTCATGATCGCCTACCCCAACACGCGGCCGATGTGTTCGGCCAACTGCGACGGGGCGGCGGCCGCCGTCATCGTGTCGGGCGCCAAGCTCAAGACGCTGTCGCTCGAGCAGCAGAAGCGGGCGATCAAGATCTCGGCTTCCGTGCTGACCACCGACCCCTGGGAGGAGGCCTGCCAGATCCTGCCCAACGTCAACACCCTCACCCGCAACGCCGCCACGCAGGCCTACGAGCAGGCGGGAGTGTCGCCGGCCGACCTGAACCTGGTGGAGCTGCACGACTGCTTCGCCACCGCCGAGCTGGTGCACTACGACAACCTGATGCTGTGCGAGGAGGGCGGCGCCGCCGACTTCTTCAGCTCCGGCGCCACCTGGCGCGACGGGAAGACACCGGTGAACGTCTCGGGCGGCCTCGAGTCCAAGGGTCACCCCATCGCGGCCACCGGCATCGCCAACATCTGGGAGGTGGCCCAACACCTGCGGGGTGAGGGCGGCGACCGGCAGATCGAGGGGGCCAAGGTCGGGCTGACCCACGTCATCGGCCTGGGCTCCGCCTGCGGCGTGCACATCCTGGAGAAGTCGGCCGCATAGCCGGAGCGGGCTCTCCGGATGGCCACCTCGCCCGTCTACGACACGATCGGGCGTGGCTACGTCGCCCATCGCCGGCCCGAGCCGAGCTGGGAGGCGGCGATCGTCGAGCAGATCGGCGACGGGGGCGTCGTGGTCAACGTCGGCGCGGGCACGGGCTCCTACGAGCCGCGCCATCGCGCCGTCATCGCCGTCGAACCGTCGGCGGTCATGGTGGACCAGCGGCCCGCGGACGCACCGCCCGTCGTGCGGGCGAGCAGCGTCGCCTTGCCGCTCCCGTCCGGGTGCGCCGACGTCGCACTGGCCATCCTCACGGTGCACCACTGGGACGACTGGGCCGCCGGGTTGGCCGAGCTGTGCCGGGTGGCCCCGCGGCGGGTCGTGCTGACCATGGACTTCGAGCTCCATTCGCGCTTCTGGTTCCTGGAGGACTACGTCCCGGAGGTGGCCGAGTACACACGACGCTCTGGTCCCGGTGCCGAGGCGGTGGCGGCGGCGATCGGTGCGACCTCGACGATTCCACTGCTCGTCCCGCGGGACATGAAGGACGGCGTGCTCGGGGCCTACTGGTGCCGTCCGGAGGCGTACCTCGACCCGGACGTGCGGGCCAACTGCTCGGGGCTGGCGCTGGCCGACCCCGCCGTGGTCGCCCGGGGCGTGGCCGCGCTCGACGCGGACTTGGCGAGCGGCGAGTGGCACCGGCGGCACGCCGACCTGGCCGAGCTGCCGGCCATCGACCTGGGGTACCGGCTGGTTGTCGCCCACGAGCGCTGAAGACCTGGACGGGCTGACGACCCAGACACACTGAAGACGCAGACACACTGAAGACGCAGACGCGCTGACGACCCAGACGCGCTGAAGCCCGGGCGCGAAAAAACCCCACGAGTGCGTCGTTTCAATTTCCGGCCTGAGCGATTCGCGGGCGGGCCGGCCGCCCCCCGGTCAGGCCGCCGACGGCGGCGGGCGCTGGCGCTGCTGGCGCTGGTTGCGCAGGCGGTTGTGGAACCCGCAGAGCAGCCGGCCGTTCTCCTGGGTGGTCGGGCCACCCGTGGCGTAGGTCTCGATGTGGTCGGCCTGGCAGCTCTCGGCGGGCTCATAGCAGTAGGGGTGCGTGCACATGCGGTCCCGCAACTCGATGGCCCGCCGTGTCCCCCCGGTGAAGAGCCGGGCCCGGACGCTGACGTCGATCCGGTTGCCGAGCGAGAAGATGGCCCGCTCGAAGTAGGCCGAGTCCATCCAGGGGGTCAACGCCGAGGGGGCCAGCACCGTCCCGTTCTCGAGCTCGCAGATGCGCCCGTGCAGGGTCTCGTAGCCGACGAAGACACTGAAGAGCGGGGCCGGACGGATGCCGTCGGCGGGGGCGGTGCGGCTCCGGGTGGCCATCTCGACGAGGGCGTCGGCCCGGCGCTGCGCCGACGAACGGGTCAGCTCGTCGATCCTGGCCGTTCGTCCCAACCGTTCCTTGGCCTCGGCGCAGTCGGCTTCGAAGAGGTCGTGCTCCAAGCGGTTGAGCTCGCCCGCCACGATGGAACCGGACACCGGGTCGAGCGTCATCTGGCCCAGCCACATCCCCGTGAAGCTCGATTCGAGGAACACGTTGCGGGACGCCTTGCGGTCCTCGTCGCTCGCGTCGGCGCCCTCGGGGTCAGCCAGCTGCTTCCAGTAGCTCAGGGCCCGGTAGAAGTCCTCGAAACCCATGTCCGAGGCCTGGCCCACGAGCATCCCCTCGTCGCGCGCCATGGAGGACTCGGTGCGGTGGCGCCGGGCAGAAGCGATGGCCCGGGCCTGGTCGACGCCGATGGCGCCGTCACGCCAGGCATCGGCACACTCGGGGAGATGGCGGAGCGCCCGCGCCAGGCGCACCCGCCGTCGGGCGGCGCTGCGCGGGATCCGGCAGCGCGTGGCGATCCAGGCCGACGCCGTCTTGGCCCCGTCGGCCGCCCACTGCTCCCCCACCTCGAAGGCGGCCGTGGCCTCGGTGACGAAGGACTCGAAGCGCGAGAGCAGCCGGTGCAGCTCCTCGATCGATCCGCAGTCGCCGTAGTTTGCCGCGTCCGACGCGACGAGCGCATCGAGCGCTCCGGCGAAATCGTGCAACTCCATGTGTCGATGGAAGCACGCGGTTGTCACAACGCAGCGGGCTGAAATTCTGTTGACACATCGTGGATGCGCGGCGACCGTTCTTTGGTCAGAGCCGCTGCGCGGGGACCGCCGGAATCGTTCCGGCAGTGCCGACGCGGCGGGCGACAAGAAAGGAGAGAACTTACGCGTGGCCGGCGAGCAGCGGCACCGGGCGGGCCAGGCTCCAGCTGAAGGTGTCCTCGATGTCGGCCAGCGCCACCGGCTCGGCCAAGTCGGCGACGGTGGGTCCGACGCGGTCGGCCACCGATTGGAGCAGGTCGCCGTCGAAGCCCCAGAGGTCGACGGCGTTGCCGCCGAGGATGCGGCGGAGGTCGTCCTCGGGCATGCCGCCGAAGATGTAGCGCAGTGTGTCGCGGTGCACGGGGGCGGCGCCCTCGAGGTGGGGGTAGTCCGCGCCCCACATGAGCTTGTCGATGCCGATCTCGTGTCGCATCTCGGCCTCGTAGCGCTTCATGAGCGAACCGCCCATCCAGACGTGCTTCTCGAAGTAGTCCCGGGGCCGCATCTTGAGGTAGGAGCGGACCGGGGCGCCGCCGTGGGTGTCGAAGAACGATTCCATGTCGCGGATGAGGGACGGCAGCCACTGCACGCCGTTCTCGGTCACGACGACCTTGAGGTCGGGGTGGCGGTCGAACACGCCGCCGAAGATCAGGAACCACAGCGGCCGGCGGGTGAAGACGAACACCTCGTAGAGGCCGAGCATGCCTCCGTGCTCCGCGTCGTAGAGGAACTTGGTGTCGGTGGCCGAGCCGGACGCACCGGTGTGCAGGTTGACGACCATGCCGTGCTCCTCGCACGCGCGCCAGAAGGGCTCGTAGTAGTCGTCCGCGTATCCAGGCAGCCTGGAGGTGACCGACATGGCAGGCAGCATCACGCCGCCGAAGATCCCGTTGTCGCGCGCCCAGGCGACCTCCTCGACGGCGCGACCCATGTCGTGGAAGTCGATCGGCATGCAGCCGGCGCGTCGCCCCGGAGCGGCGGCGCAGAACTCGGCCAGCCAGCGCACGTACCCGTGCAGCGCCGGCCACACCACCTCGAGGCCCTTGTCGGTGGCCGCGCCCAGGTACATGGCCGGCGAGAGGCCGCCCGCCAGGATGGGCCCCGGCAAGGTGACCTCGGCGTGGATCCCCTGCTCCTCGAGCACGGCGAGGCGGCGCCCGCCCCCGTCGCCCGGCACCACCCAGTCGGTGCCGTAGTGCGCCAGCCAGCCCTCGGCGGCGGCGATGTCGACACCCATGCCGGCCAGGCGGCGGGCCGCGGTGGCCCGAACGGGATCCGACTCGTCGACCTCACCCGGATCGAAGCCGCCGAACATGGAGATGGCGACGTTCGACATGTCGCCGAAGCCGGCCACCGCCTCGCGGTGCGCCGGGTCCACGTAGGAGAGGAAATGCTCCAGGCTGTCCGGCGAGGCGTGGGTGTCGGCCGACACCACCACGTAGTTGCGGCCCTGCGCGACCGTGGCCGCTCCCTCACCCATCCAACGCCCTCCTGGACCTGACACTGCACACAGGGCGCCCGACGCGGACATCCTGGTCAGTGGTCCGCACACTACCGCCGACGCTCTCGGCCGGGGGGCGGGGCGGGCTGCAGGTAGTTTCTGCGGGCGGGATGCACACTTCGTCGACACTCGTCCTGGTCATCGCCGTGTTCGCCGCCAGCCTGGTGGAGATGGTCGAGGCCCTGACGATCGTGGTGGCCGCCGGCGTGAGCCGCGGCTGGCGCTCGGCCCTGGAGGGCGCTGCGGCGGCGGCCCTCGTCCTCGGGGTCCTCGTGGTGGTGGTGGGCGTCCCGCTCGTGCGCTACATCCCGATCGACGCGCTGCGGGTGGTCGTGGGGGCGCTGCTCCTGGTGCTGGGCCTGTCGTGGCTGCGCAAGGCCATCCTGCGCGCGAGCGGCCACAAGGACCCGCACGACGAGGACAAGATCTTCGCCGAGACCGTGGCCGAGCTCAGCTCGGAGGAACAGGCGGAGCAGGTGGCAGCGCCGGCGCCGGCGGGGACAGGGCCGGGGGCGGGGGCGAAGGCGGGTGCGGAGGCGAAGGGACGGGACGGCGTCGGCTTCGCGGTGGCCTTCAAGGGCGTCTTCCTCGAGGGTACCGAGGTGGTGCTGATCGTGATCAGCCTCGGCGCCGCCCAGCACCGGCTCGGCCTGGCCGCGCTGGCCGCGGCGGCGGCGGCGGTCCTCGTGGGCGTCGTAGGCCTCCTCGTGGCGCGCCAGCTGAGCGAGGTCCCCGAGAACACCATCAAGACACTGGTCGGCGTCATGCTGACCAGCTTCGGCGTGTTCTGGGTCGGCGAAGGGGCGGGGGTGCACTGGCCGGGCGACGACCTGGCCATCCCCGTGCTGGTCGGGTTCTTCGTTCTGGTGTACGTCGCCTTCACGGCCTACATGCGCACGCTCCTGCCGGCCCCGGTCATCGAGAAGGCGGCCAGTGAGGGCGGACCCGTGGCGGCGAGCCAGTGAGGGCGGACCCGTGACGGCGAGCCAGTGACGACGGTCGCCCGGGGGCTCCGGGCTTTCGGCCACTTCTGGTGGGACTTCCTGGTCGGCGACACGCCCGAGCTGGCGGTGGCGACCGGTGCGCTCGTCGGACTGGCCTTCCTGCTGGCGGGTCCGCGTCTGGTCGGGGCGATCCTCCTGCCGCTGGTAGCGGCCGCATTCCTCTTCCTCAGCACGTATCGAGGGCGGCGGCGGGCTCCGCGCAGCTAGCAGGCCCGCGCCGTCGCGTTGGTCACGGCGGTGCCGCGCATCGTCGTGGTGGTGGTGTCGCGGTGGTGCGGCTCAGGCCGCGGCTCAGGCGGCCGCCCACGCGATGGCGGCGGCGAGATCCGAGGGCTCGTAGGTCTCGACCTCCCCGGGCATCATCCAGCGGAACAGCGCGATGGCGTGGCGGAGCCAATCGTGGTTGGTCACGACGGCGCAGCGCTTCCACTTGGACAGCGTGCGGTGGACCAGCTCATCGACGAACAGCTGGGCGTCGGAGGCCGTTGCACCGGCCGTCAACCCCTCGAACTCGTCCGCGAACACGAAGACGACCCTGATCTCACCCGGACCGTCGAGCAGTCGCGTGATCCCCGGCACCAGCACCGTCTCGTAGTCCTTCCTCTCGAGCTTGCCGACGGCCTCGACGGCCAGCACGTTGTCGGGGCTGTCGATCACTTGCAGCATGACGCCTCCTCTCTCGTATGATCTTCCGTACTGATCTTCCGTACTGATCCTCTTCCGTACTGATCCTCCGTACCGACCGTATTCCCGCCGGCCGGCGCTCGATATCGTCGGCGCGGTGACGCCGTTCCGCTTCGGCTTGCAGAGCACCACCACGGAACCCGTCGAGGCCGTGCGGCAGGCACAGCGGGCGGAGGACGCCGGCTTCGACATCTTCCAGGTGGGTGACCACGTGGGTGTCGAACCATCACCGCTGCTCGCCTTGGCGGCCGCGGCGGCGCGCACGAGCCGGATCGGGCTGGGCACGCTGGTCCTCAACAACGACCTCCACCACCCGGTGACGCTGGCGCAGGAGCTGGCCACCCTCGACCACGTGAGTGGCGGCCGCCTGGAGGTGGGGCTCGGCGCCGGCCACAGTTTCACGGAGTACGCCGCCATGGGGAAGGCGTTCGACCCGCCTTCCGTCCGCAAGGAACGGCTCGCCGAGGCGGTCGAGATCCTTCGTGCGCTGCTCGGGGGCCACCCGGTGACCTTCCACGGCGCCCACTACGACCTGGAAGGCGCGACCACACTGGCGCCCCGGCAGGCGCACGTGCCCCTGCTCGTCGGAGTCAACGGGCGGGCGCCCCTCGCCCATGCGGTGCGTCACGCGGACATCGTGGCCCCGACGATGCTCGGACCGACGCTGGCGGACGGGCAACGCCACGAGGTGCGGTGGGAAGCGGCGCGGCTGGACGACACGATGGCCCTGGTGCGCGGTACGGCGGACGCGTCTGGACGTCATCCCCAGCTGCATGCGTTGGTCCAGGCCGTCGTGGTCACCGACGACCGTCGTGCCGCCGTCGGGGACGTCGCCCGGCGCACCGGGATGGACGAGGCGGACATCGAGGTCACACCCTTCGTGTGCCTCGGCACACACGAGCAGATGGCCGAACACCTGTTGGCCTGCCGCGCGCGTTGGGGCATCGGCTACTACAGCGTCCGAAACATCGAGGCATTCGCCCCCGTCGTCTCCGTGCTCCGGGGGTGTTGACGCGGCCTCACGCGGGCCTCAGGCGGGCCTCGCGACGGCAGGTGCGGCCCGTGGCTCAGGCTCTGGCGCAGGGCCCTCCAGGGTGCGCTCGGGCAACAGCAGGATGGCGCCGGCGAGGAAGCACAGCGCGCCGACGAACGTGCCCAGGTTGGTCAGGGCCAGGCTGAGGAGCTGGCCGCTCGACGTGACGTAGGAGGCCACGGCCGAGACGCCGAAGGCGATCGAACCCACCAGGTTCAACGAGGTGATCCACCAAGAGATGTCGGACGGCCGCCACGCGAAGGGCCCGCGGCACTCCTCGACCCAGGCCAACCAGCTCGAGACGAGGAAGCAGATCGAGCCCAGCGCGTCGGGACGCCAGACGGGATGGTGGCTCGACGATGCGCCCAAGCCGACGAGGAGGGCGCTCAGCGTGGTCCGGTTGAACCACACAGTGCCGATCAACTGAATGGCCGCCGCCCACCAGTCGATGCGGCGGTGCCGGATGCGCAGCAACGAGCCGAGGCCGTTCCGGCGCGGTTCGACGAGGCTCGTCGGGGTGGAGGCGACCTCCATGTACTGCAGGAAGGAGGCCGTCGTGAAGAAGATGGAACCGACGAAGTAGGTGATGTTGTCCGGAGTGACACCGACGGCGGTGACATAGGGCGGGAACGAGCCCAACGCGAAGCAGACGGAGCCGATGGCGAACAGCACACCCATCCACCAGGCCATCGCGAACGGCGCCCACCAGGTCGAACCACCGGGGACGCGGCCGGCGTGCTTGCGGTGCCAGCGGGAATCCCACAGGAGGCGTGTGCCGTCCGGGAGCCGGAACACCTCCCTCGTCACGAAGGGACCGAAGCCGCGGCTGCCCAGCCGCCGCCACCCCTCCGGAACCTCCACGTTGGCGACGGCCATTGCGGGGTCACGATAGGGCGGCGGCGGCGGCGCGACGGGAAGCGTGCGGACCGGTTCCAGAGCATCATCCGCAGTGGAGGCCCGCGTGCGGCGCGTCGAGGGACCGCCGACGTTCCAGCGGCAGGACCGGACTCGGAAGCGCCACAGGAAGATCGGGCATCATGTGGTCTCGCCGACGAGGAGGAGCACGCATGGGTACCGAGACGCGCGGTGTGGTCGCCAGGGAGAAGGGCGCCCCGGTCACGCTCGAGACGATCGTGGTACCCGATCCCGGGGCCGGTGAGGCGGTCGTCGCCATCAAGGCCTGCGGCGTGTGCCACACCGACCTGCACTACCGGGAGGGTGGCATCAACGACGAGTTCCCGTTCCTCCTCGGGCACGAGGCTGCCGGCATCGTCGAATCCGTCGGCCCGGACGTGACCGACGTCGCGCCCGGCGACTTCGTCGTCCTGAACTGGCGCGCCGTCTGCGGTGCGTGCCGCGCGTGCAGGCGCGGCCGGCCGTGGCACTGCTTCTCGACCCACAACGCCACGCAGAAGATGACGCTGGCCGACGGCACTCCCCTCTCCCCCGCGCTCGGCATCGGCGCCTTCGCGGACAAGACGCTGGTGGCGGCCGGACAATGCACGAAGGTCAACCCGGCGGCGCGGCCGGAGGCCGTCGGCCTGCTCGGCTGTGGCGTGATGGCCGGGCTCGGCGCGGCCATGTTCACCGGGCAGGTCGGACTGGGTGACTCGGTGGCGGTGTTCGGGTGCGGCGGAGTCGGGTGCGCCGCCGTGGCCGGGTCGAAGCTCGCCGGGGCGGCCACCATCATCGGGGTCGACCTGGACCCGGGGAAACTCGAGCTCGCCACCGCCTTCGGCGCGACACACACCGTCGACGCCGGATCGACCGACCCCGTCGAGGCGATCCGGGCGCTCACCGGTGGGAACGGTGCCGACGTCTGCATCGAAGCGGTGGGCCACCCCAAGGTGATGGAGCAGGCGTTCTTGGCCCGCGACCTGGCCGGGACCCTGGTCCAGGTCGGCGTCCCCACGCCCGACATGCGTATCGACCTGCCCATGATCGAGTTCTTCGGACGCGGCGGTGCGCTCAAGCCGAGTTGGTACGGCGACTGCCTCCCCTCGCGCGACTTCCCGATGCTCGTCGACCTGTACCTCGACGGGCGCCTCGACCTCGATCGCTTCGTCAGCGAGACGATCGGGATCGACCAGGTCGAGGCCGCCTTCGCCCGCATGCAGCGCGGCGAGGTGTTGCGCTCGGTCGTCGTCGTCTGAGGCGGGCGCCGCGCCGGCAGGCCGGGCCGCGGCGGGGACGTGCTATTCCTGGGGCATGACCCTTCCCCTGGCCCCGATGGGCCCGCGCCGCGGGCTGCGCGGGATGGTGGCGGCGGCCGACCAGCTGGCGGCGACGGCCGGCCTCAACGCGCTCGCCCAGGGCGGTTCGGCCGCCGACGCCGCGGTCGCCACCGGGACCGCGATGGCCGTGGTCGGCCCTCACCTGTGCGGGTTGGGCGGCGACGTCCTCGCCATGGTGTCGGCGCCGGACGCGGCGCCCCAGGCGCTGCTCTCGGTCGGTCGGGCCGGCAGCGGGTCGGACGCGAGCCGGATGCGCGACGAAGGCATGGCCACGATGCCGCTGCGGGGCGACATCCGCAGCGTCCAGGTGCCGGGTGCGGTCGACGGCTGGCTCGCCCTCCACGAACGCTACGGACGGCTGCCGCTCGCCGACGTGCTGGCGCCGGCGATCGAGCTGGCCGACGACGGGTTCCCCGCCTCGATCATGCTGGCGCTGGCGAGCCATCTCGTCCACGCGCTGTCCGGAGCCGGCGAGCTCTGCCCCGACGGGCCGCTCGAGATCGGCCAGCGCGTCCGGCTCCCCGGCGTGGCGCGGACGCTCCGCGCCATCACCCGCGACGGACGCGATGCGTTCTACAACGGCGAGTTCGGCCGCGGCCTCCTGGCCTTGGGCGCCGGGCACTTCGCCCCGTCCGACTTCGCCGCGCCCGCGGCGGACTGGTGCGCGCCGCTGCGCCTCGAGGCCTGGGGGCACGAGCTGTGGACGGTGCCGCCACCGTCGCAGGGCTATCTCACGCTGGCCTGCGCATTCGTGGCCGAGGCCGCCGGCCTCGGCACCGATCCCGACGACCCCCACTGGGCCCATCTCCTGGTCGAGTCCTGGCGGGCCGCCGGTCACGACCGGCCGGACGTCCTTCACGACGGCGCCGACGGCGACGCCCTGCTGCGGTCGGAGCGCCTGGCCGCCGCCGCGGACCGCATCGACGCGCGGCGGGCCGCGCCGCCCGATGTCGCACCGGGAGCCGGCGCCGCGGGCCAGAGGGTCCCCCGCCTGGGCGACGGGGACACGACCCACCTGTGCGCACTGGACGGCGACGGCCTCGGGGTCTCGCTGACCCAGTCGAACGCCCTCGACTTCGGCTCCCATCTCGTGGAGCCGGCGACGGGCGTCTTCCTGCACAACCGGGGTGTCGGCTTCTCGCTCGAGGCGGGCCACCCGGCCGAGGTGTCCCCCGGCCGCCGACCACCGCACACCCTCTCCCCCATGCTGGTGACCGACCGGGAGGGCGCGCTCACGCATCTCGTCGGGGCCATGGGGGGCGACGCGCAGCCGCAGATCATCAGCCAACTGCTGGCCCGGCTGCTGCACGCCGGCCAGGACCCGGCGTCGGCGATCGCCGCACCCCGGCTCACCCTCGACGCGCCCTCGGCCGGACCCTTCCGGCTGTGGTGGGGGGACGACCTCACCGTGCTCGTCGAGGCGGATGCGCCGTCGGCCTGGACGGATGCCCTGACGGCACACGGGCACCGCGTCCGGACGATCAGCGCCTTCGATCCGGTGGCGGTGGGGTGTGCCCAGATCATCGAGGTCGAGCGCGACCCGGACGGCGGTCGGCGTCTCGTCGGGGCCTCGGACCCGCGTAGCCCCGACGGGGGCGCGGTCGCCCGCTGAGCGGCTGGCGGACCGCACCACCGGTCGCTCGCGACGGGTGTGGCCGCACCACCGGTCGCTCGCGACGGGCGTGGCCGCACCACCGGTCGCTCGCGACGGGCGTGGCCGCACCGCAGGCCGCGGCAAGTAGCGTGAACGGATCGCACGTCCCACCCCGCCGACTCGCCACGTCCCCGATCCCATCGGCCTGCCTGGTGCCGGCGCGTGCATCCGGCGCCGTTCCCCCAGCGTGTCCACGTGAGCCGGCGCGCCGGGGACCCGCTGCGGATCGCGTCGCTGGCCAAGCAGGTGCCGCTGGCGGAGTCACTCCGCCTCGAGGCCGGGCGGCTCGTGCGTTCGGGCGTGGCGTTCGAGATGAACCCGTACTGCCGGCGGGCCGTGGCAGAGGGCGTCTTCCTCGCCCGGGACACCGGCGGCACGTGCACCGTGGTGACCCTGGGTCCCGCCAGCGCCGAGGACGTCCTGCGCGAGGGGGTCGCGTGGGGCGCCCACACGGGCCTGCACGTCTGCGACCCGGCGTTCGCCGGATCCGATTCGTTGGCCACCGCACGGGCACTCGCCGCTGCGCTGCGGGCCGCCGGGCCTTTCGACCTGATCCTGCTCGGCCGGAACTCCATCGACGGGGAGACGGGCCAGGTGGGCCCGGAACTGGCTGAGCTGCTCGGCCTCCCCTTCGCCAGCGGGGTCCGCGGCCTCGAGGACCTGGGGTCCCACCTGCGCCTCGAGCTGGAACACGACGACGGCTTCCAGGATGCCGAGGTCGATGTGCCCGCGGTGCTCTCCGTGGCGGAGCGCCTGTGCGATCCCTGCAAGGTGGATCCCGAGGGCCGTGCCGCGGTCCCGCCGGACCGGCTCACCACGACAAGGGCCGCCGACCTGGGCCCCGGTCCCTGGGGCGAAGCCGGAAGCCCGACGGTGGTCGGCGCGACCCGTCCCATGGAACATGAACGCTCCCTGGTCGTGCTCGAGGGGCCGCTCGAGGCACAGGTCGAGCAGGCGGTCCGAGAGCTCGGCCGGCGTGGTGCGCTCACGACGGGCTCCCCGACGTCGGCCTCCGCTTCCGGATCATCCGTGTCCGATTCCGTGCCCACCGTCCGCCCACCGGTCGAGGCGGGTGCACGGGTGGTCTGCGTCCTGGCCGAACCCGGCCGTGACGAGGTGACGGCCGAACTGCTCGGTGGCGCGGTGGGGTTGGCCGGGAAGATCGGTGCGGCGGTCCACGTGCTCGCACCGGGTGGTGTCGATGCGGCTCTGCTCGGCGCTGCCGGCGCCGACCTCGCCGTGCTGCTGGAGGGATCGCCCGTGGCCGAGGACGTGGCCGACGCCGTCGCCGACTACGTCGGTGCGACGAAGCCGTGGGCCGTGCTGGCGCCGAGCACGGCCTTCGGACGCGAGGTCGCCGGGCGCGCCGCCGCGTCGACGGAGTCGGGGCTGGTGGGAGACGCCATCGCCCTGGACGTGCGCGGGGACAGACTGGTGGCGGCCAAGCCGGCGTTCGCCGGGGCGCTGGTGGCGGACATCACCTGCCGCAGTGCCACCCAGATGGTCACGGTGCGGCCCGGGGTGCTCCCGGCGCCGTCACCGCAGCCGCGGCAGATCCCGGAGACGGTGCGTCCGACCGGTCGGCGTGGCCGTGTCCGGATCCTGGCCGAGCGGCGCAACGACGACGTCGAGACGCTGGCCCGTGCCGCGGTGGTCATCGGGGTCGGCACCGGAGTGACGCCGGACGAGTACGAGCAGCTCAGCCCGCTGGCCGCGGTCCTGGGTGCCGAGCTGGCGGCCACCCGCAAGGTGACCGACCGCGGCTGGGCGCCTCGCTCCCGTCAGGTGGGCATCACCGGTCGTTCCATCGCGCCGCGGCTGTATCTCGCCCTCGGTCTCAGCGGCAAGTTCAACCACATCGTCGGCGTGCGTGCGGCGGGAACGATCCTGGCCGTCAACCAGGACCGGGGTGCTCCCGTCTTCGGGCACTGCGACATCGGGATCGTCGGGGACTGGCACGAGGTCGTGCCGCTCCTCACCGAGGCGCTCGGCCGGGGCGCCTCGGCCCGCGACGGCGTCGCCGTCAGCTGAGGCAGGGGCCCCGGGAACGGTCACCGGACGACCTCGTCCCCCGGCTGGGTCTAGGCCGTCAACACCCCGGGCCGCCGATGGCCTCGGTCATCGGGCGGGTTCTGCTGCACGCGCACCAGCTCCTCGAAGGCGACGGCGGGGAGCGGCCGCGAGAAGTAGAAGCCCTGGGCCAGGTTGCAGCCCAGGCTCTCGACCTGCTCGAGCTCCGACAACGTCTCGACGCCCTCCACGACGGTGGTCGAGCCCATCGCCTGCGACAAGGCGACCACGGCGGACACGATGGCGGCCTTGACCGGGTCCCGGTCGATGTTGCGGACGAAGCTCTGGTCGATCTTGATGACGTCGATGGGGAACCGGGCCAGGTAGCCGAGGGAGGAATGGCCCGTGCCGAAGTCGTCGATCGCGAGCCGGATCCCCAGGTGGTGCAGCTTGGTGAGGATGCTCGAGGTCAGCTCGACGTCGTACATGGCCAGGCTCTCCGTGATCTCGAGGCACAGCTGCGCGGGATCGATGCCGGTGATCTGCAGCACCTCGGCGATCTGCGCCTCGAGCTCGTCGTGCTGGAACTGGCGGGCGGACAGGTTCACGCCGACCTCGAGGCGTACCCCGCCGGTATCGAGCCATCCCTTGGCCCGCCGGCACGCCTGCTCCAGTACGGCCTTCCCGATGCGGAGGACGGTGCCGTTGTCCTCCGCCCGCTCCATGAAGTGGGCCGGCGTCAGGATCCCGTGCTCCGGGTGGTCCCAGCGGACCAAGGCCTCGGCCCCCACGATGCCCCTGTGTTCGAGCGACACCAGCGGCTGGAAGTAGACCTCGACCTCGCCGCGCTCCACGGCGTGATGGAGAGCGGCGTCGAGTTCGAGTCCGCCGGGTGCACGTGCACCCGTGTGGCCGACGTCGAAGAGCGCGACGCGGCCGTCACGCCCGCGCTCCTTGGCCCGGTACATGGCGACATCGGCCTCGTGCAGCAGGTCGTCGCGGGAAGTCCCGGCCTCACTGACCGCCATGCCGATGCTCATCGTGGGCACGACCTCGTGACCCCCGCTGAGCAGCACCGGCTCCCGCAGCGCCGCGAGCACCCGATCGGCCACCTGGCCGGCGTCGTCCGGCGAGGTCACCCCCTCCAGGAGCACCACGAACTCGTCACCGCCGAAGCGAGACAGCGTGTCGCCCGGGCGCACGGCCCGGCGGAGGCGCTCGGCGACGACGCGGAGCAATTCGTCACCGAACTGGTGCCCCAGGTTGTCGTTGACCACCTTGAACCGGTCGATGTCCCCGAAGAGGACGGCGACGCGGGTCGCGAGGCGTTCGGCCTGGAGCAACGCGTGGTCGAGGTGATCCAACAGGAGCCGCCGGTTGGCCAGGCCCGTCAGGGGATCCTGGAAGGCGTGCCGCGCCAACTGGTCCTCGAAGGCGCGGCGCTCGGACGTGTCCCGGAACACGATCACCGCGGCCGAGGGTGGCGCGTCACCCACGACCGGCGAAGCGGTGACGGTCACCGGGCAGCGTGTGCCGTCGGCGCGTTCGAACCGGGTGTCCTCGACGATCACGTCCTGTCCCAGCGCCATGGCCCGCATGGCCGGATCGTGCAGGAATCTCGGCGTCTCGGTCTCCGGACCCGGCCCTCCCGGACCGGCAGGCGGACCACGCCAGCCGAGCAGGCTCGCCCCCGCCGGATTCATGAAGGTGATCCGCCCCGCCTCGTCGATGACGCACACGCCTTCGCCGAGGCTGCCGGTGATGTCCGACAGGTCGTCGCGCTGGCGTTCCATCTCGGCACACAGGTCAGCATTGACGAGTGCGAGTGCACCGACGGCAGCAAGGGCGTCGAGGATCCCCCGGTCGGCGTCGTCGAAGGGCTCGGTACGGCCCGAGACGGACAACCACAGCCGGCCATCGGCGAGATCGAGTGGCGCAGCCAGCGTCGTCTCGGTCTCGTCGGGCCGGTCAGGCGTGAGCGTCGCCCGCGGCGCACGAAGCAGCGTCGCTGCGGAGCTGAGCACCGCGGCCTGCGTCGCATCACTACGCCACCGTCTCCGGTCGCTCCGAGCGGGAACGTCGTTCGGGCCGGGGTCGTTGTCACGAAGGATCGTCATGCACCCATCACCCCACTGGCTCCCTTTCCGCTGGCGCACACGATCCACCGACGTCCGGGCGGCGGGCGGCTTCGGCCTTCTGACGCAATTCTCGGCATGACCCGCGCAGCGTTTGACCAACCGAAGATCACCACCGGTTGCGATCGGGTTGCGCGAGGCCATGACCGGCCGCTTCGTCAACAGACTCGCAACGCCGCTCCGACTATTCCGGTTGCCCGCGCCAAGGACTCCGAGACTCAGACCCCGGTCTCCGTGCGATCCATGTCACGCTGGCGGCGGTACTCGCGCAGGCGGTGCCAGAACAGCACCACGACCGCCACCACGGCGAGCGCCCCCAGGACGTAGCCCGCGTAGCTGAAGGCCTTGAGCACGTGGTTGTAGCTGCTTCCGAGGCTGTAGCCGAGCGAGCACAGGGCGGTACACCACACCGCGCACCCGATGAGGGTGTAGAGGCCGAACTTGGCCAGGGCCATCTCGCCGAGGCCCGCCGCGAAGGAGACGAACGAGCGCAGGAGCGGAATGAAACGGCCGAAGAGCACGAACGGCTCGCCGCGGCGGCCGAACCAGGCCTCGGCCCGGTCGAGATCCTTGTGGGTGAGGAGGACGTACTTGCCCACTCGGTCGACCAGCGCCCTCCCCCCGTACCGCCCGATGCTGTACCCGGCCGCCGAGCCCAATAGCTCCCCGACGGTGGCGATGACGATCACTAGGGCGAGGTCCAACGGCTTGCCCTCGCCCGGAACCTGACCGCTAGCCAGGACCCCGCCATAGATGAGCGCCACCTCGGCCCCCACGGGAAGGCCCATGGCCGAGATGAAGCTCAGCGCGAAGATGGCGCCGTAGCCTGCTGACTTGAGAAACTCCTCCACGTCCTACCCTGCTCCCGCCGTCGATGTGGCGGTCATTTTTGGCGCGGCGCCCAGGCGGCGCAACTCTCCGTCCGCCACTGCTTCAATGGCTCCGCGAGGTGCCGCCCGACGTCACGACCGGGCGTGTCGTCGTGGTCGTGGGTGCGCTGGTGGACGTGGTCGTTGGCGGCGCGGTCACCGGTGACGACGGCGTTCCCGTCCCGCCGGGTCCGAGGGTCGTCGACGTCGTCGGCGGCGCCTCGGTCGTGGTCGGCGCGGTCGGTGCCCCGGGTGGGCTCGACCCGGCCGACGAACCGGGGTGTTCCTTCGCCACGACGACCCCGATGCACACGGTCGCACCACCGGCCAGCACGACCGCCAATCTGGTCAGTCGCCTGATGCGGGCCTGCGCAGACGCGCGTGCGCGGGGGGAAGGCTGGTCTGGGCCGCGTCTCACGGCATTTCAGGGCGGGACTGTCCCTGCACCCGCACGCGCTCGTTCATTCGGTCCACGGCTGACCACACACTAGAAGCCGAAGCCGGCGAATCGGTGACGACGGCTCCCCCTTCCGGTGGATTTGGGACTGCGACCTGAGGAGGAGCTCTATCCTGACGGAGCGAAGGAGGGGTCGACGTGCTCTGCATCGAATACGACGTGGCCGCGAACGGGGAGATCGAACTGGTGGCGCTCATCAATGCCGTCGACGAGGACGGGCAAGACGCCGACGGAGCGGCATGGTTGGCATGGCGCCGGGCCGAGTTCGACGACGACGGATGGGGGTGTGCCGTCGTCCCGCCCGACGACCTGACGCGGCTGGAGCGCACCGACGATCCGGATGCGCTCCGCTCCCTCGTCGAGCGCCTCGTCCTGGCCGATCGCGCCGGCAAGGAAACGGCGACGTCGTGACGACCACTCGCGCACAGCTCTACCGTCTGGCCCGCGATCTCGGCAACGTCGAAGCGGTCCAACACGGCTACACGCGTGGCGGACTCTCCGGCGCCGCGGGCGGGGCCGCCCAGCGGGAAGCGCGACGAGTCATCTACCGCGAGGGGAACCGGCAGATCAACCGGTTCGTGCGCGCAATCGGCCTAGGCCCGCGACGTTAGGCTCACCAAGATGGCAACCGTCGAAGAGCAGACAGCCCCGATCGTCGGGCTGTCGCACGTCCAGCTCCTCGTGTCCGACGTGGCCACGAGCGCCCGGTGGTACCGCACCGTGCTCGGACTGGTGTCCTATGCCGGGGACCTCGACATCGGCTACGTCGCCCTGCGGCAGCCGACGGCGAAGATCGTCGTGGTGCTCACGCAGCGGCAGGACTCGCCCGGGCGGGCGAGCGCTCCGGCGGACGACGGGTTGGATCATCTTGCGTTCGCCGTGGCGGACGGAAACTCGCTGCGCACCTGGGCCGAGCACCTCGGCCGCCTGGGCATCGAGCACGAAGGGGTCGTGATGGAGAACGGACACCCCTCGCTGCAGCTCCGGGATCCGGACGGCATCGCGATCGAGCTGGTGGCGAGCTAACCGCTCGCTCCCGCAGCGCGACGATCCCGCAGCGGGCCCGGGCAATCCCGGCCCCGTCGGGGGCCCGAAAGCGTCGTGTCAAGATCGCGCCCGATGGTCGTGGAACAACCGGTACGGCAGCGCAGGTTCCTGAAGGTCTGGACGGCATGGATCCTGACCCCAATAGCCATCGTGGGTGTGGCGGCGGTGTTCGCCGCCACAAGCGTGCCGGTCACGGCTGCCCCGACGGCGTTCCGTCCGCCGGCCACGCAGGTCGGTGGCGTCTACTCCGGCCGCACGGTCACGTTGCTGGTCCTCGGGGACTCGACGGCGGCCACGGTCGCCATCGGTCTCTCCGCCTACCAGCACGCCTACAACATCAAGACCTACGACGACGGGCTTCTCGGGTGTGGGGTGACGGAGGGCGCCGAGTTCCAACTCCAGGGTGTCGACGCCCCCATGGACCCGCGCTGCACCGGGAGCACCACAACACCGCAGTGGCCGCAGATCTGGAGGAGGGACGTCGAGAGGGTCCGTCCAAACGTGGTCATGATCCTGGTCGGCCGATGGGAGGTGGTGAACCGCACCTACCACGGGCGGTGGACCAACATCCTCCAGCCCGCCTATGCGTCCTACGTCGAGCGCCAGCTTCGATCCGCGGTCCGGATCGCGGGCTCGCGGGGCTCCAGGGTGATGCTCTTGACTGCTCCCTGCTACGGCACCGGAGCGCAACCCGACGGGCAACCATGGCCGGAGGACTCCTCGCGACGCCTGGCCGTGTACAACGCAATCGTGCGGCGCGTCGGCGCGACGTCGCCCCACACGACGGTCGTCAATTTCGACGCGTTGGCCTGCCCCTCCGGTCATTATCAGACAGACATCGACGGGGTGGACGCACGCTATGACGGCGTGCACTTCACGCTCGGCGGCGGGGCCGTCTTCGAACCGGATCTCTTGCCCATCGCCGAGCAGCTCGGTCGCGCGCAGATGGCGGCTCGCGGAAGGTGAAGCTGTCCTCCGTCAGGTCGTCAATGCGTTGGCGCGTTCCTGGTCGGATCCGGCAATGCCCCCCGCAAGGAGCGCCGCGTGGTCACCCCGAGCTTTGCAAACACTTTTCGCAGATGCCACTCCACGGTGCGGGCACTGATGAACATCTGTGCACCGATTTCCGGATTGGTAAGGCCTTCGGCAGCGAGCCGGGCAATTTCGGCCTCCTGAGGTGTCAGCTCGTTGGCGGTTTCGACCGATCGCTTCCGTACCGTCTCTCCTGTCGCCAGAAGTTCACGCCTGGCCCGTTCGGCGAACCCCGCAATTTCCATCGCGCTCAGCATGTCGTGGGCGGCCCTGAGGTGCTGCCGGGCGTCCACCCGGCGGTTCTCGCGACGCAACCACTCTCCGTAGACCAGGTGCGCGCGGGCGAGTCCCGTCCGCACGCGCGTGCGCGCCAGCCGCTCGATCGCCTCGAGATACCAGTGCTCGGCGAGCTCCTTCTCGCTGTGCAATGCCCGAGCCGAGGCCTCGACACCCAGCGCCCAGTCGGTGCCGCTCGGACTCGTCACCGCGGAGAGCCGCTCCACAGCGTCCGCCGCCAGTTCGGTCTGGCCGCACCTCGAGCTCGCCTCCACCAGCTCGTAGAGCGCTCTCGCAGAAGTCACCAATTCGTCGACGCCGCTGGCGCTGCGCGCCGCTTCGGCAGCGAGCGTGTAGTTGCCAAGGCCGTTGTGCAAAACCGCTCTGGCGTACTCCGCGCACGTCAGGGCCGCACCCTCACCCCGTGACGAAGCGCCCTGCACCATCTCCCGATCGAGCGCGGCGACAGTCGACCCTTCGCCACGCCATGCCGCGAGAAGCAGGGGGACGTACGGCAGCGTGGCGGCGCGGATCCCGGGATCAACCCGCTCCGCTTCCTCGAGTAACGACGCCGCCTCCGCGAGCTCACCCGACTGGATGTGGCTCTCGGCGAGGTAATCGAGCGCGAAAGGAAGCCAGCTCAACGTGCCCGACGCCCGGGCACGTTGTACCTGCCCAGCAGCGAGCTCGAACCACGCTTGGTCATCCCACAGGTCCATGGCCACGAGGTTGTAGGACGCGCACACCCAACCCAGTTCCTGTTCCCCGGCGCGATACGCCTCCAAGGCAGCTTTCAAGATCGGTGCGGCCCTGGTGTACCCCTCGGTGAGGCGTACGGCCAAGCCGCGGAGGAGCGCATGGGAGACGTCGAGCGGCTCCGGTCCGAACGGTGCGCATTTGGCTGCGAGCGCCACCTCGGACAGGCTCCCGTCATGGGCCAGGCGACCGGCATAGATTGCAGCCACCAAAGCTTCGATGTAGGCCTGTCGTGCGAGGTCCGCGTCGAGTGATCCTAGCCGCTGCGCGGCATGCAACAAGAGCGGCGGGGCGTCGCTCCCCCGGCGCAGTGCGAAGGCCACCTGCGCGTGGAGCCGTTCGGCGCGAGCCTGGCGCAGCTCGTTGACGGGTCCAACCTCGGCGACGGTCAACAGCGCCTGCGTCGACGCGAAATCACCGGCGGCGTACTTCGCCTCCGCTGCGACCAGGGCTCGCGATGCTCGTTCATCGGGATCGGGAGTCAGGGTGACCGCGCGCTCCCAAAACGCCGCGGCGGCGGCGACGCCACCTCGCGCTTGGGCTCGCGCGGCCGAAGCGACGAGTTCCCTGGCGACTTCCTCATCGGGCTGCGTCGTCGCATGGGAGCGATGCCACGCCCTCCGGTCCGGGTCCGCTACACGATCCGTCGCGGCGGCCAGAGCCGCATGCGCGGACCGTCGATCCTCGGGGTCAGCATTCCTGTAGACGGCTGACCGGACCAGAGGATGACGGAAACGGACACGCGCTCCCAAGTCCAGCAACCCCGAACGGGTCGCGAGCTTGACGGCTCCGGGGTCCACGCCGATTTCCTGCGCGGCCCTCAGAACCAGCGCGGGATCACCGACCGGTTCGGCCGAAGCGAGCAGGAGCAGGCGCTGCACGTCGCGAGGCAGCCGGTCGAGGCGCTCCGCGTAGAGATTCTCGATCTGTGTGGGAAGGTCGCCCGCGTCGGGCAGCGCAAATCCACCGGCCAACTCGGCGCTCCCGAACTGCTTGCCGAACTCGAGTAGCGCGAGCGGATTGCCACGTGTCTCCTCGATGATCCGACTGCGCACGCTCTCGTCGAGCGGGCCGGAGACCACCGTTGACAGGACTGACCTGGCCGGCTCCGCACCCAAGCCGCGCACCTGGAGCTCGGGCAACCCCGCCAGATGATCGGGCGAGGCGACGGGAGCACGGGCCGCGAAGACCAAGGCCATCGGCTCGGCCAGAAGCCGGCGCCCCACGAATCCGAGGACTTGCGCCGAGGCCTGGTCGAGCCACTGTGCGTCATCGACGAGGCAGAGCAGTCTTCGTTGTTCCGACTGCTCTGCCATGAGGCTCAAAGTCGCCATAGCGACCAGGAACAGGTCGGGCGGTGGCCCGGCCGCCAACCCGAACGCGGTACCCAGCGCATTGCGCTGGGGGCCGGGCAAGCTGCCGAGATGGCCGAGCATCGGTCCACAAATCTGGTGAAGTGCGGCAAACGCGAGCTCGAGCTCCGATTCAACCCCTGCGGCGCGGACCACCTCGAAGTCCACGGCGACCTCGGCCAGGCGATCCAAGAGGGCTGTCTTCCCGACACCCGCCTCGCCCCGCACGACCAGTACTCCACCGTGCCCGCTGCGGACGACTGCGAGCAAGGCTTCCAGTTCCTCACACTCGTTGCGTCGCCCAAGTAACAAACGTCAGCCCTCCGATCAGGACGACAGCCGTGAGATCAGGCCATCCTAAGACGCCCGTCGAACCGTCACAACGGGCGGTGTCGGGCGTCTCTCCATCGGCGCCACGAAGTGGTACTCATACTCGATGGAAGGATCGCTGCCAGCAGCAATCAGTGACCGGCGATCTGGCCACCGTCGATATGCACGATTTCGCCGGTGATGAAGGGTGAAGACTCCAGGAACAGGACACCCCTGACTATGTCGCTCACCTGGCCCACATGACCCAGAGGCTGACGGTCGCGCAGCGCTTCGTATTCTTCTGCCGGATGCAACGGCGTCTGTATGACGCCCGGCGACACGGCATTCACCCGAATCCCCCGTGTCGCATACTCGACGGCCAGAGATCTGGTCGCGGCCGCGATGCCGCCCTTCGTGAGTGACGTCAGTACGGATGGAGCACTGGAGTTTGCGTAGTCGACGAGGGTCGTCGTGATGTTCACCACGTGACCCCCTCCAGACGTGAGCATCTCCGAGATCACCCGTTGTGTGAGTCTGAAGAAGCCCGTGAGATTGACGCCGATCATCACCTCGTAGTCGTCTTGGGTGTAGTCCGTGAACGGTTTGCCGATATAGACACCCGCATTGTTCACGAGGCTGTCGACACGGCCGAATCGCTCCAGTGTTTCGCGGACGATCAGTTCGGGCGCGGAAGGATCGGTGATGTCGGCCTCGACGGTATGGATCTCACCATCGTCGCTCGGCTTGATCGTGACAGCGTTGGCAACGACGGCCCAACCCTGTTGACGGTAGGCCCGCACGATGCCCGCCCCGATGCCTTGGGACCCACCCGTCACAATCACCACCTTGCTGCCTGTCGTGGTCACGAGACCTCCTCCCGCTCGCTTGTGCCCTCCACAGGCGGACACGCCTGCCCCGGGTCGCTGGGGTGAGGCGACAGCGGCACGACTGCGTCTCGACGCCAGACGTGGAGCGGCATCGACTCCAAGATCTCGTCGAGCTGATTCCGATCTTCGGCCGCGAACAAACCGAGCGATTGCCACTCACCCGGCTGGAGGGGTGGGCGCCAGAGACGTACCAGATGTCCCTGGGCCGCCAACTCCTTCGAACGGACAGCCTCGCGGGCGCGCACATCTGCAACGGCATCTGCCGACGTTCCCTCGGGAACGTCTGTGGTCATCGTCACGAGGAACTCCATCTTCGGGCCTCCTCAGGTGAAGGGGCGACGACGCATGACTACGCCGGCCCCGGGCTCGAGACGAGGTCTGCCTCCTCGTAGCCAAAGTGCAGGGAACGGTCGCCCTCCTCCCACGCCTCTCTGAGGCCAGGCGTGCTGAGGTCCCAATCGGGACGGATTTCCCGGGTCACCTCGCGGAGATCTCGTCGCAGATCCTCGATCGATGGCCGACCCCAGTACCAATAGCCGTTATACACACTGTGGACGACGAGTCGGGGCTTCAGCACGAGCGTGTGCGGGATCATCGGGTCGTGCAAAGGATCGGTGTACTCCTGGATGTCGAGGTCCTTCTGCACCTTCCGACCGGCGTCGGAGAGGAACGTCCACTGAGCGCCCACCGAAGCACGGAAGTCGTTCACCTGGAGGATGTTGTCCGTCGCGATGGTGACGATCCGCGTGTAGCCCACCGCGATCTCCCGGTAGAAGGCGGTCAACTCGAGATGCTGCTGGTGATCCTTTGGACAGAAGTGGCCCCGCGAGAGCACGAGGACCAACGGGTCCGGGCCTTGAAGATCGCTGAGCCGTCGACGGATCTTCGTGTGGTCGGGTAGTTCGTAGTCGGGAAATACCCCGCCAGGAACAATGTCAGCGCGCACGATCACACCGCTCGTTCGTGCGCCAAGGCATCGACGTCACTTTCCACCCCGCGTGGCGGCTTCGCACGACCGCTTTTCGCATTTTTCATCCGTGCACCAGCAGCCATGCATGCATTCTTGCGCCCCGCGAGGCCCGATCGCGCCTGGGGATCACCCTGGTCGTCAGATCTGGCAGGAGGTTCGGCAATCGTGGTGCGCTCAGGCTCTGTAGGCCGTCATCCACACCTGCCCGGTCGACACATCCACCTTCCCGGAGGCCCAGATCTGCAGCGGATTCACCCAGGAGAGCTCCGGGTGATTGCTGGTCAAGGTGACGTTCTCTCGAAGTTGGTAGACGGGCGACGATTCCTGGCGTACTGCGATACCACTGGCTGCCAGTGAGACCCGCATTCCGTTCTCGGACGTAATTCCCCGTGCGAATGTGCAACTCGATCCGCCCATCGGCGTGTACGTAGAGGTAGTCCACGCCCTGAAGCCTCCCCTCCAGGTTCGGCCCGTCGATGTGTCCTTCCAAGACGAAGTCAAACCGCGCCCCTTCGGCCGGAGGGGCCACCTGGCCCGAGAGGACAGCATCGGCACCGGCCCCATACTCGACGACCTCGGTGATGGTCACCTGCGGGGCGTACTCGTAGAGCAGCTCTCCCGGAATGGCGCCAGGGGAATCAACGGCCACCGCAGCGGTCGGGCTCAGGCCGACGGAACTCATATGCGCTCCTCTCCAGCTACCCCCATTGCCACTGGAGCGTACCGGTCGCCGCGAGTCCCTGGCCCGGTGCCTGTCATGGCGTCCCGGGCCTCCGCAACGTGCCTCTTGGAGACCCCCGGCCGACCTGTCCAGGGCTGGCCACCAGGGACCCTCACGGGTGCGATCAAGGCGGCGCAGCCCCATAGTCACAAGGGTGGATCCGACCATGGACATTGCGACACTGGCAGAACTCCTGCACGAGACATCCGAGCGTCATGACCCTTACGAGAAGAGTCATGCGCCTCACAACTGGTGGGATTGGTACGCCGCCTACATGCACGCAAGGGAGCAGGGGTCAACTCCGAACGATGCAGCCGCGACCGCCGCTCGATACATGGAGGAGGTGCTCGGTGTACTCGCCAAATGATTTCACGGACTTGATCGAGTTGTCGGAGTGGACGAATCGGGAGATCCTCGCGGGTTGGCGATTCATTCGGCGGCGACTGGCTGCCGTGTCTGCTCGAAGCCCTCGCCACCGAGTGCACATCCTGCATCCCGAGCAGTGACCCTCAGTCCGGAACGGAAAGAGACCTTCCCGACAAGCCCAAGATCTCGCCGGCGAGCGGCCGCGAGGCGACGGCTCAACGGAGTTCTGCTCGTCCCTGGGTGATGACCGGCGTCCCGCTGGCCTGGGCCTCGAAGGCGTACCCGAGCGGACCGGCGTCAGAAAACGCGATGGCGAGCTGCTCACCGAGGAGCAACGGCCTGGCGAACCGCACCGCAATCCGGGCGAGGCGCTCCGGGTTCCCGTCACTCAAGAGCTGAGACACACCCTGGGCACAGAGCGCCATGGTGCAGAGGCCGTGCAGGAACGGTCCGTCGGCTCCGCTTCTCGTGGCGGCTTCGACGTCGAAGTGGTGCGGGGACCAGTCTCCGGATACCTCGGCGTAGAGACGGGCCATCTGGACGTCGACGTCGACGCACCAACGGCCGAGCGGCCGCTGACGGGCACCTTCCGGAATGCCATGGTTCGGGGGAGGATGGCCGGCTTCCTCACACGTGACGCCGAGCCACACCGTGGTCCAGAGATGCTCGGCCACGAGAACGTCCCGGGCGTCGAAGGTCATGTAGCGAAGGGTGATCAAGGAGTTGGAACCCTTCGCGCGTGCGGCTCGTCCCTCGACGAAGGTCTGGAGCGGCTCCCCCGGAACAATGGGACGGTGGATCACGAGGTCGTGCTCGCCGTGGACACCTCCGGTCGCCGTCATTTGGAATTCCAGCGGTATGAGCGCCGATCGAGCCGCGTTCTGCGCGTCCCAGAGCTGTGTCACGGTGGCGACGGGCGGAACCACCTCCGCGGCGTGGACGCGATCGGACGGATCGTTGGTCGCCACGGCAAATTTCCGCAAGAGCTCGACTTCCAGGCGACCCGCAAAGGGTCCGACCCGAGAACCGAGGCGCAGGCCGAGCATGCCTCATTCTGCCCGCTCATTCGACGCCATCTCGAGCGAGCAAGGGGAGGCGCGACCTTGCACGACCAGCTTTGCGGGCTCAGGCTCTGCCGCCACGGTGACGGGAATTGAACAGGCTCAGTCCCACCGAGACGCCGATGGTGAGCGCGATCACGCCCAGGCTGAATGTGATCGGGAGCTCCACCACGCCAGCGAGCAGCATCTTGACGCCGATGAAGACGAGGAGGACGGCAAGCCCGTACTTGAGGTAGGCAAAGCGGTCAACGATATCGGCGAAAACGAAGTACAGGGCCCGGAGCCCGAGCACGGCGAACGCGTTCGAAGTGAAGACGACGAAGACGTCCGTCGTGACGCCGAACACGGCGGGTATCGAGTCGGTGGCGAAGACGATGTCGCTCGATTCGACCGCCACCAGGACCACGAGGAGCGGAGTCGCGACCCAGCGGCCGACGTGTCGGACGAAGAAGCGGTCGCCTTGGTACGTCGATGTGACGGGAATGACCCGACGAGTTGCCCGAACGAGGAAGTTGCGATTGGGATCGACGGGGTCGCCGCCCCGGGCCATCCGCAGGCCGGCGAGGACGACGACGGCACCGAAGAGGTAGCGAACCCAGCTGAAGTCCTCCAGGAGGGCGGCGCCCGCCGCGATGAACACTGCTCGCAAGACGAGGGCCCCGACCACCCCGTAGTAGAGCACCCGGTGCTGGTACTGCCCCGGCACGGCGAAGGCGCCAAAGAGGACGACGAAGACGAAGACGTTGTCGATGCTCAACGCCTTCTCCAACAGGTACGCCCCGAAGTACTGCCCGGCCACGTCGGACCCTTGAAACAGCCCGAGAACCATCCCGAAGACGACGCTGACAGCGATCCATCCGGCGCTGGCGATCAAGGCCCACCGGAGGGTGGCGGGCCTGAGCCGGTGGGTGCGGACGTCCACGACGAGGCACGTGACGATCGCAGCGCTCACCGCGCACCACGCCCAAAACGGGGTCGGACCCGTCATCGTGCCACGAGTCTGGCCGCCTCGAGACCGCGAGTCCGGTCAGGCTGCCCCGACGACGGAGACCTTGCAGCCTGGCCTGAGACGACCTTGAAGGCCTGAGCAGACAGTCTGCCGGCCTCGGCAGCCTCCTGGAACGCCTTCGGCTTCGCAAATCCGTGGTCGGCAACGACTGACCCTCCACCCTGCGCTCCGGAGATTGCGCTCCGCACTGTTCCGGCACACAATCGATCATCCGGCCGACGACCCGAGCTCCGATCAGGAGGAGCGGACACGTTACGGCTGGCTGCCCGCATCGACGCGAGACAGCAAGGGGTCTGTGCATGACAACCGAGTTGGTGCTGCTTGGAACGGCTGGCGCACCTATGCCAGTCGCCGGCCGAGCGGGAATCTCTTCCGCGCTGGTCGTCGACGAGCGGGTGTTCGTGATCGACTGTGGACGGGGTTCACCTTCCGCATTCGTGGAGGCCGGTCTCGACTTCACCCGTCTGGAGGCGGTCTTCCTCACGCATCTTCATGTCGACCACGCCGGCGATCTCACCGGCATGCTCCTGTATCCATGGGGAATCCGCTTCAGCGATGAGGGGCCACTCCCCCCGATTCGCGTCTACGGACCGTCCGCCCCCGAAGTGGCTCCCGCCGGTGATGCCGCGTTTCATCGTCACACGACCATCCACCCAGAACGGCCCTTCCCCGGCGTGAAGGACCTGGTTGACAACATCCTCGCGGGTTACGCCTACCACCTCAACGTCATGCCCCTGGATTGCCACATGCCGGATCCGGGTGTGCTGGTGGAGGCCATCGACATCTTGGCTCCTGCACCAATCGCGGGCGACTCCCGGTCTCCGATCGCGGTGTTCAACGACGGGATCATCCGGGTGACAGCAGTGCCCGTGACACACGGCCACGCGCACCCTGCCTTCGTGTACCGCTTCGATACACCGGACGGCTGTGTCGTGTTCTCCGGTGACACCACGGTGAACGATGACCTCATCACTCTTTCGTGGGGTGCCGATGTCCTCGTCCACCAGGTGGCAGACCTCGACTTCCTCGAGCGACACGGGCTTACCGGCGCCGCCCTCCGGCGAATGGCGGCGCTGCACACCAACGTCTCCGAAGTCGGTGGCGTCGCCGAACGTGCCGGCGTCCACGAACTCATCCTCAACCATTACCTGCCGGCTGAACCCGACGCGATTGCCGACAGCGAATGGGCGGAGCGCGCCGGGAAGGGCTTTCGTGGCACCACCATCGCCGGCAGCGATGGTCTGAGGCGAATGGTCACACGCGTGCCGGTGTGATCACTCGTGGCGTGCCGGGCTGCAGGAGTGGAACGGTCTACCCCACGCGGTAGTAGTGATCCTGCTCGAGGTCCTCCAGCAGGCTGGGCCCGGTCGGCTCCCAGGCGAGCAGCTCCCGCGTGATGGCCGCGCTGGCCGGGCTGTCGAGGCCGACGAAGTGGCCCAGGGGGGCGAAGTGCTCGACCGCGTCAGCGGGAGTCACCGATACGGCAGGGATGCCCAGGTGACGCCCCATCGTCTCTGCGATCCCGCGGAAGGCGACGCCCTCGTCCGCGACCGTGTGCAGCACCGAGCCGGCGGGGGCAGACTCAACAGCCAGGCGGGCCAGCCGGGCGGCGTCGGAACGGTGCACGGCCGGCCAGCGGTTGGTGCCCTGGCCCACGTATCCGGCCACGCCCCGCTGGCGAGCAATGCCGACGAGGGTGGCCACGAAACCGTGGTCGCCGTCGCCGTGGACGGTTGGAGAGAGGCGCAGCACCGAGGAGCGGACGCCGATACCGCGCAGGGAGAGCGCGAGCAGCGCGGTGGCCGCCCGTCGCCCGGCCGGGTTGGCCCTGACCTCGGCGCTGGGCACAAGCCCGTCTTCCTCGGTGGCCACCCGACCCGCGGTGAGGCCGAGCACGCCCGAGGCGAGCACGAAGGGCCGGTCCGAGCCGGCCAGAGCGGCGCCCATGGCGTCGACGGCCCGCCGGTCCGCGGTCGCGGCGGCGGCGAAGTCGCCGCTGAAGGCCACCTCGTGCTGGAACGCCAGGTGGATCACCCCGTCGGCGTCGTTGGCCGCCTTGGCCAGGCCGTCGGGGTCGTCGACATCGCCCCGGTGGACGATGGCGCCGGCCGCTTCCAGCCGCTGCGCCGAGGTATCGGAACGGGCTAGGCCGACAACGTCGTGGCCGGCCCCGAGCAGCTCCGGTACGACGGCCGAACCGATCCAGCCCGATGCGCCTGTGACAAAGATCCTCACGACGGAACCTCCGAGAAGTAGCTTGATGTCAGTAACTGTCATCAGACTAAACCTGATGTCAGTGACTGTCAACGCTTAGGATCGGGTGTCATGGGCCGATGGGAGCCGGACAGTCGCGGGCGGCTGCAGGAAGCGGCACTCGCTCTGTACTCAGAACGGGGATTCGACCAGACCACCGCCGCCCAGATCGCCGACCGAGCGGGTGTGAGCGAGCGCACCTTCTTCCGGCACTTCGCCGACAAGCGAGAGGTGCTCTTCGGAGGGTCCGCGCTCCTCCAGGAGCGGATCGTGGCCGGCGTGGCCGGCGCGTCGGCAGCCGACAGCAGCTTCGACGCCGTTTCCCGTGGACTCGACGCCGCCGCCACGATGCTCGGCGAGTTTCGCCGCGACCTGTCACGCCAGCGCCACGAGGTGATTGCCGCCAACCCCGAACTGCGCGAGCGCGAGCTCACCAAGCTGGCCGACTACGCCGCAGCGGTGGCCGCAGCCCTGCGAAGTCGCGGCGTGACTGAACCCCAGGCGACCCTGGCCGCCGAGGCCGGCATGACCGTGCTGCGCGTGGCCATGCAGCGCTGGACCAGCGGCGAGGACGAGCGGGACCTCGCCGCCATCATGCGCGACTCCGTCGCCGAACTGCGGGCGGTGACGGCCAGCGGCTGACGCCCGGTCTCCACCGCCTCGGCGACAGCACGTACTCGGCCCATCACGTTCGATGGACAGGACCACCATGTCGTCTCCCTCTCCGCACGGACCCAGCCCTATTCGACCCCTGGATTCTCGAGCACGAGGGCGACCCCCTGCCCCGAACCGACGCACACTCCCAACACGCCGTAGCGGAGGTCACGCTGATGAAGCTCGGTGGCCAACGTGAGCACGTAACGAGTACCAGAGGAACCGAAAGGATGACCGATCGCCACCGCCCCGCCATTGGGGTTGAGCCGATCGTCCGGCACTTCGAATCCGTCGAG
Organism: uncultured Acidimicrobiaceae bacterium; assembly: GCA_963756625.1. Classification (GTDB taxonomy): domain Bacteria; phylum Actinomycetota; class Acidimicrobiia; order Acidimicrobiales; family RAAP-2; genus Bog-473. The sequence goes on along the minus strand of CAVWNQ010000005.1, from coordinate 308,116 downwards.
TTGGACCGATAACTCCCTGAGCACGCCGAGCGCCTGAGCGGCGAACGCCTCGTGGACCTCCCACACGTCGATGTCGGTCGGTGCCAGTTCCGCCCGCCGGAGGGCGGCGACGATGGCAAACGCCGGTGCTATCCCCATGTACTGCGGATCGAGGGCGTAGGTCGCCGATGCCACCACTCTGGCCAAGGGTTCGATCCCGAGTGCGTGGACCGACTCCAGGCCAGCCAGGACGACGGCGCTGGCACCGTCACTCAATGGCGAAGAGTTCCCGGCTGTCATCTGGGTCGTGTTCGGTTGCGCGGGCAGGGCCGCAAGCTGTTCCATCGTCGTGTCGCCCCGGATCGTCTCGTCGTCGGCAAAGGTCCGTCCGGGTTCCTTGCGACGGCCCGGGATCTCCACCGGATTGATCTCGGCCGCCAATCGGCCGGAGTCGTGTGCCGCGGCGGCACGTCGGTGAGAACGCAGGGCGAAGGCATCGATCTCCTCGCGAGTCAGCCCGTATCGGTCCGCCACGTTCTGCGCCGTCTTGATCATCTCCACGTAGGCGTTGCGAGCCAGCAACACCGGGTTCGGAGGGCCACCGGCGCCGGCCCACATGGTGTCGAGCAGGAAGACAGGACCCCGGGGGCTGAAGGGCGCATCGCCTTTCATATAGGCCCACCCCGAACGGGACATCGACTCGACGCCAGCGGCCAACCCGATGCCCAGCTCGTCACTCCGGATGGCGTGAGCCACAGAAATGGCCCCGGTCAACGAAGAGGCACAGAATCGGTTGACGGTCACGGCAGGCACGGAGTCGGGGAAGCCCGCAGCGAGTGCCCCCCAGCGTGCGATGTCCCCCATCCCTTCGTGTGCCACGTTGACGCAGCCCGCAGCGATGTCCTCGATGCTCTCGAGTGGGACACCCACCCTGTGGCATGCCGCCGCCATCGTCTGCCCCAACAAGTCGTCCGTGCGCAGATGCGAGAGGGAGCCACCGTAACGTCCAACAGGCGTTCGCACGCCACCGATGATGAAGGCTTCGCTCATGCTCCTCCTTGTGCCGTGGCGAAGATGAACTCGTCATCAGAGCCGATCGAAGAGAGCGAGTGGCCCTGAGGGCGCATTCTTGCTTCTGCCGTTGCCTGCACGCTCATGTGTTGGCGGTCTACCGTGAATCCCAGGTTGTCGTCGCCGCTTGTCCGAGCGGCTCGCCTCATGGAACAGGTCATGGCGTCCTCTTCCGCCTGGTAGATGGCCTTCTCAAGGTTGCCCCGAAACGGTCGATATCCACCTGTTGACAACGTTGGGAAAACCGGGTGACAACAGTGCGAAGAGGACGGGTACGCAAGTGGGCTGTGCTGACAGCTGGGCTCACGGTTCCGTTGGTCGTGCTCGGGTGGTGCCCTTCGGCATCGGCCCTCCCCGGAGGTTTGCCCGTCACCATCATGGTCTCGTCGTCGGCCAATCCGTCCATATTCGACCAGAGCGTCACGTACACCGCCACACTGACCACGTCCAATCCAGATCCCCTCGACATCACCGACAACATGGAGTTCAGCGATGACGGCGGCGACATCGCGGGCTGCAGCTCTGCACCCCTTTCGAGCACCGATTCGCCCGGAACGTACATCGCGACGTGCACCGAGCCCGCCGGTTCGATGTCCATTGGATCTCATGGCATCACTGGTGACTTCGCCGGTGATTCGAACTATGCCCCTGGTTCCGGCTCGCTGACTCAGGTTGTCCAGGCGACGACGAACACGGTGATCACGTCTCCATCTCCGGATGAACCCTTCACCTATGGCAATGAAGGCGAGAGCTCCCTCAACGTGACAGTCTCTGCCCCGGGGGTGTCCGACTCCTCTCCCTCGGGCAGCGTGGCCTTCTACGATGGGGTCCCGGGACCGGACACATACCTCTGCACGGCCTTTCTCGGTGGTAACGGCTCCGGTCAATCGAGCGGCTATTGCTACCTCAACTACGCGCAGCTGAACGCCGGTGTCTATTCGCTGACCGCGACGTATGGGGGTGACCAGAATTTCACTGGCTCCGATTCGTTGCCCCAAGATTTCACAGTCGATCAAGTCACCACCCAGATGCAACTCTTCCCCGTACCGGGCTACGCCTTCTATGGAGCGGAGAACGGCAACTTCTTCATCACCGGAGTGGGCGGAGGAAACGGAGGCAATCCAACCGGGTTCTTCACCATCGCGACCGACGGGGTGAATCTGGTCGCCCCTGGGACGTGCTCGGCCGGGAACGGAGGAGGGAATCCCTGCTTCATCGATTCGGCCACCGCGCTTCCGGCCTCCGCGACGCCGTATTTGGTTACCGCGAGTTACCCGGGTGACACCAACTTCACGGCAGACTCCACGACGGTGCCCCTCTCCGTCTTCCCGGCTTCGAGCTCGACACGCTTGCGCGTGTCCCCAGCCTCAGCCGCATTCGGCGACGAGACCGCCGTTGACATTTCGGCGACCGTGACATCCGGGACTACGGGTTCACCAACGGGATCGGTCACTGTACAAAATGGGGGAACCACGGTCTGCACGATCAGCCTCACGGCGAGTGGTCCAAATGCCGCCACCGGGAGTTGCGCGTTGGGTGCCACCGAGCTCTCCCTTGGCGCATATTCGCTGACCGCGGATTACCCCGGTGACGGGAACTATCAGAGTTCCGTCTCCGCCGCCCAGCCGCTGACCATCACGACGCAAAGCAATCACGGCTACTGGCTCGTTGGTTCGGACGGCGGGATCTTCGCGTTCGGCTCAGCCCAATTCCACGGCTCGACAGGCTCTCTCACGCTGCAGCGTCCCGTCGTCGGGATCACGCCGACTGCGGATCGGGCGGGCTACTGGCTGGTGGCATCCGATGGAGGCGTCTTTGCCTACGGTGATGCGGGCTTCTACGGCTCGCTCCCGGGTTTGGGACTGGCCCCGGCCGGTACCTCGGGATCGGTTCCGAAACTCAGTGCGCCCATCGTCGGAATGGTTCCCTCCTCGGACGGAGGCGGCTACTACATGGTGGCCTCCGACGGGGGCGTCTTCGCCTTCGGCGATGCGCATTTCGCCGGCTCGTGTCCGGGTATCGGCGGATGCCAAGGGTCAGCGGTGGCCGTGATGACCGACACCTCTGGCAACGGCTACTGGCTGGTGACGAGCACCGGTAACGTCTACACGTTTGGCGACGCTGCCTATTACGGGGCGCCGGGCAGCCAGGGATCGCCCGTGACATCGGCGGTTCGCACCCCAGACGGAGCGGGCTATTGGATTCTCCTGGCGAATGGCACCGTCTACAGCTACGGCGACGCGAGGTATCTCGGTGGGGCGTCCGGGCTCGGCGGCATCGATCCGGCCACCGCGATCTTCGCCACGGCCGATGGTGGTGGCTATTGGGTGGCGACGGCAAACGGCGCGGTCAACAATTACGGGGACGCACCGAACGATGGCGGCATGGCTACCGCACATCTGAATGCGCCGATCATCGCTGCCACCGGCTGGTGAGTGCGCAGGGACTCGGGACGTACTGATCCGCTGGCGTCGCAGGCGGACCGCCGGCACGCAATTCGGTTCCAGTCCCCCACCGACGAATGGCGCAGCGTTCGGGTCCGGGTGGCGCCGCGCAAAGAGTTCGCATCGTCGCCCGAGCGTTACCGCGTCAGATCCGTGAGTGCCGCGTCGGGGTTGGGCGGCGTATGGACGAAGGCGGCCAACACGGCAGCGGCCAGGCACGCCCCCGAACCGACGAGGAGCGCGATCCGGGGGCCACTGGCCGAGATGATCCACCCGGTCAGGATGCTGCCGATGGGCGTGGTCCCCAAGTAGACGAAGACCCAGAGCGCCATGATCCGGCCCCGATAGGCACTCGAGCTGTGGAGCTGGAGCGTGGTCGAACACAAGGTGACAAAACAGAACGCCGCCGCACCCATGACGAGCAACGTGACGCAGGCCACGGCGACGTCGGGCGCGGCTGCAGTGGCGGCCGAGGTGACACCGAATCCCAGGGCGGCGACGAGCAGGTACTGGCGCCTCGGATGGTGGATCAGGCCCACGGCGAGGGATCCCACGATTGCCCCGACGCTGAGCATCGTGGTGAGCAGCCCGTACGTGCCGCCGGAGCCGTGGAACGTGTCCTTGGCGAACACGGGCAGGACCACGGCGAAGTTGAAGGCCAAGAGCCCGACCACCGACATCATGAGCAGCGGGAGCCAGAGCTGCTGGCGGCCGGCCGCGTAGCGCAGCCCTTCTTTGACACCTCGGCGTCCGGGCGGGGCGGGTCCGCCCGCCTTGCGGGGCCGAATGACGAGCAGGGCGGCGATCACGGCCAGATAGGACAAGGCGTTCAGGCCGAAGCACACCGTCGTGCCCACCGTGACGATCAGGACGCCGGCCAGGGCGGGACCGACCACCCGGGCGCTGTTGACCACCACCCCATTGAGGCTGACCGCGCTGGCCAGGTCGTCCGGCGGCACCAGACGGCTGACAAGGGCCTGGCGGGCGGGCGAGTCGGCGATCTGGACGACACCCCCCGCCACGCCAATGGCCACCAGGGCGCTCACGCCGGCGGCACCCGCCGCCGCCAGCGCCCACAGCAGTGCGGCCAGGACGCAGTAGAGGGTCTGGGTGATGACGAGGAGCTTGCGTAAATCCACACGATCGGCCACCGCCCCGCCCCAGGGGCCGAACAGCAGGGAGGGGATCCCTCCCGCCGCCAGAACCAGCCCCAGATCACGGGGCGAACCGGTGAGCTCGAGGACGAGCCAGCCGATGGCCGTCTGCTGCAGGAAGGTCCCGCTGGCCGAGACAACCTGGCCGCCGAAGTAGAGGCGGAAGGAGCGAAACCGCAGGGCACGAAACGAGCTGCCGGGTTTTGGCGCGGTCGCCGCCTCCGCCCCCGGTACGGGTCCCGCCTCGGGCATGGCAGCCAGGCCGTCACGGTCCATCGCACATCGGCAGCGAGGGTAGCGGGGTCGTCGACTGCGCCGGAGGAAAGCTCTCCGGGTGTTCTGTTACGAGAGCCCCAATGGTGGACCTCTCTGCCCCCTTATCCAGGTCCCCTGCACGATGATCGCTGCATCACGGAGCCAAAGAGGCTTCGAGTGTGATCTCGGGCACGCCGGCCAAGGCTCTGCTGACCGGACACCCGGCTTTGGCCGTTTTGGCGTGCTCGACAAATGCCGCCTCGTCGAGTCCGGGCACCTTCCCAACGGTGACCAGGTCGATCTTGGTGATGGTCGGGACGCCGTCCACCGGCCTCAGGGTGACCGTTGCGTCGGTGTGCACCGAATCGGGCGGGCTGCCGGCCCGCGCCAGGATGTTGGAGAGGGCCATGGAGAAGCAGGCCGCGTGGGCGGCCGCGATCAGTTGCTCGGGATTCGAGCCCGGACCGTCTTCGAAGCGAGACTTGTAGGTGTATCCCCCGCTGATGGTGTCTCCCGCGGTGAAGGTGCCCGACCCGGTCGGCACGTCACCTTTCCATTCTGCACTTCCCCTCGCTGGCATCGCTCTCTCCTCGCCGTCGTCGGACTCCATCGTTGCGTCGGGCAAACCCCAACCCAACATACGTCCCATTCGAGTGCGCAGTCCGGGCTTGCGTTGCAGCTCGATCCGAGCGCTGTCCTCTCCCGTGCCGTATAGCTTCTGTGTTCTGCTGCCCGACGCCGTCGACCCGGGCCTCACCTGACATGATCCGACTCATCGCGGCGATCGACTCTCGACGAGGCATGGCGACCGACTCGGGGATCCCCTGGAAGCTCCCGGGTGACACGGCCTACTTCCAGCAGAAGACGCTGACCGGCGCCATCCTGATGGGTCGCGCCACCTACAACGAGTTCGCAGCGCCCCTCCACGAAAGGGAGAACTTCGTCCTGACGACCGCCTCTGAACCTTTGCGTACGGGCTTTCGAGCTGTCGGCAGCCTCGACCAACTGGTCGCCGACCACCCGGACGAAGACGTCTGGGTCATCGGAGGCGCAACGGTGTACGCGGAGACGATCGCCGAAGCCGAGGAACTGGCGCTGACTCAGGTCGTCGGCGACTTCCACTGCACCAAGTTCTTCCCGCCCTACCAGGCCGCGTTTCGGCTGGCGGCCCACGGTGACGACCGTCAGGACGGAGGAATCACCTATCGATTCGAAACCTGGCGGCGCCTGGCATCGAAACCGAAGCACTCTGCCTGACGGCGTCGGAGGGACGAACAGGCCTCTCGCCCGTTGCGACGTCGTGGTGTCTTTCAGTTCAGTGTTGCCGGCACGCCCGATTGGTTCCCATCCACATCACCGCGAGCTCGGTGGACGATGTCGGTGAGTTCCTCCCCCGAGATCGTCTCTTTCTCGAGCAGAGCGGCGATGACAGCATCGAGTGCGCCTCGGTTGTCGCTCAGAAGTCCCTGCGCCCTGTCCTCAGCTTCTGTGAGCAGCCGGCTCACCTCCTTGTCGATCATCTGCTGGGTTCCCTCGGCGAACGGACGCTCCTGTCCGAGTTGGGGGCCCTGCAGGTAGCTCGGTCCGTCCGATGCGTACCCGATCGGTCCCAAGAGCGGCGACAACCCCCAGTCTCTGACCATCTTTATGGCTAGTTCGGTGGCCCCGGAAAGATCGTTGGCCGCCCCAGTGGAGGCCTCCCCGATCACCAGGTTCTCCGAGGCGCGACCGCCGAGGCGGATGGCCAGAGAGTCGAGCAGGTAGCTCTCGGAGTACAGGTGCCGTTCGTCGACCGGGAGCTGTTCGGTGACCCCGAGCGCCCGTCCGGCGGGCAGGATGGTGATCTTGGCGACCGGGTCAGCGTGCTCCGACAAGAACGCGACCATGGCATGCCCGGCCTCGTGGACCGCCACCGAGTGCTTCTCCTCTGGCAGGAGCGCGTTGGAGGCGTCCCGGCGGCCGAGGATGATGCGGTCTCTGGCCTCGTCGATGTCCCGGGCGAAGATGACGTCCCGGTCGTTGCGCACGGCCACGATGGCCGCCTCGTTGATGAGGTTGGCCAGGTCCGCCCCCGAGAACCCCGGGGTGGCCCGGGCCACGTCGCCGAAGTCGACGTCGGGGGCCAGGTGCTTGCCTTGCACGTGCACCGCCAGAATGGCGCTCCGTTCGGCCTGGTTGGGCAAGGGGATCTCCACCTCGCGGTCGAATCGGCCCGGTCGGAGGAGGGCCGGGTCGAGCACCTCGGGCCGGTTCGTGGCGGCCATGACCACCACCCCGGTGGTGGGGTCGAAGCCGTCCATCTCCGCCAGGAGCTGGTTGAGCGTTTGCTCCCGCTCGTCGTTCGAGACGATCGAGCCGCCGCGGCGCTGGCCGATGGCGTCGATCTCGTCGATGAAGATGATGGAAGGAGCCCGTTTGCGGGCATCGGCGAACAGATCGCGCACCCGAGACGCGCCCACGCCCACGAACAGCTCGACGAAACTCGAGCCGGTGAGAGCCAAGAACGGTACGCCGGCCTCCCCGGCGACCGCCCGGGCCATGAGGGTCTTGCCCGTCCCCGGCGGGCCCACCATCAACACGCCACGCGGCCCGATCGCGCCCGCCCGCGCGTAGCGCTCGGGGTGGCTCAAGAAGTCCACCACCTCCGACACCTCGCGCTTGGCCCCCTCGTACCCGGCGATGTCGGCGAAACGGGTCGTCGGCTTGTCCTCGTCGTAGACCTTGGCCTTGGACCCGCCTATGCCCATGATCCCCCCGGCCAACTGTCGGGAGGTCCTCCGTCCGATCCAGAGGAAGAAGCCGATGAACAAGAGGAACGGGAGGAACGACAACAGATCGGTCAGGAGAGCCGACCCCTGCCCGACCCCCGTGATATTCACGTCGTGGGCCTTCAACGTGGGCGCCAACTTGAAGTCGTTGATGGCCGTGGGAATCTGGCTGGTGTAGTTATCGCCGCCCTTCAACGCGCCGCTGAGCCCGCCGCTGGGGTTGACCGATGCGGTCTTCACCTGGCCCGAAGTGACCTCGGACAGGAACTTCGAATAGCTGAAGTTCTTCGTGGGCGTGCTGGACGTGTGGGGCAGGTAGAGCAGGAGGACAGTGATGAGAATCCCCAACGGCAGGAGCCACATCCGCCACCGCGGCGGTGGCGGGGGTGCCGGCGCGGGCGGCCGATCGGGGGGCGCTCCCGGCTTGGCCGATCCGGTGAGATGACGGGTCCTCTGCGCCATAGTGCGAACCCCTTGGTTGGCGAGCATGTTTCCACCCTGTCCACTGCGTCCGCCCCTGCGGTAGAGCGGTCTACTACACCAGAAACCAGGAGGCTGCCCCGGCCGCTGGCAGAAAAGGCACCGCAAGCCTACGGCTTGGCGTTCGACGGAAGGCGGCCGAGGAAGTCCGGGTGACGACTGCGACTGGTCAGGATGTGGCCGGCGTGCGCCACAGGTCGATGCCGGCGTCGACGGCGTAGCGGTCGATGGTGGCGATCTCATCGGCCGTGAATTCCAGGTGGTCGAGGGCGCCCACGTTTTGCTCGAGCTGGGCGACGCTACTGGCTCCGATGAGCGCAGAAGTCACTCGAGCGTCGCGCAACGCCCAGGCGACAGCCATTTGGGCGAGGGACTGACCTCGTCCCCGGGCGATGTCGTTGAGGGCTCGGATGCGGGCGAGATTTTCGTCACTGAGCATGTCGTGCGTGAGTGAGCCATTCAGCGAGGCCCTCGAGCCGGGAGGAATTCCGTTGAGGTACCTGTCGGTGAGGAGCCCCTGCGCCAGGACAGAGAAGGCGATGCACCCGACTCCTTCATCGCCAAGGACGTCGAGGAGACGGTCTTCGATCCAGCGGTTGAACATCGAGTACGACGGTTGGTGGATGAGCAGTGGGGTGCCGAGCCGGCGGAGGATGGTCACGGCCTCAGTTGTTCGCTTGTCGGAGTAGGAGGAGATGCCGACGTAGAGGGCCTTGCCGGAGATGACTGCCGTGTGGAGGGCGCCGAGGGATTCCTCGAGGGGGGTTTGGGGGTCGTAATGGTGGTGGTAGAAGATGTCGACGTAGTCGAGCCCGAGCCGCCGCAGGCTCTGGTCGAGGCTGGCGACCAGGTATTTCCGAGAGCCGAGGTCGCCATATGGGCCCGGCCACATGTCCCAGCCGGCCTTCGTGGAGATGACGAGTTCGTCGCGGAGGTCGTGAAAGTCGTCGTGGAGGATCCGGGCGAAGTTGGTCTCGGCGCTGCCATAGGGGGGGCCGTAGTTGTTGGCCAAGTCGAAATGGGTTATGCCCAAGTCGAAGGCTCGGCGCACGATCGCGCGTTGGGTCTCGATGGGCCGGTTGTCACCGAAATTCTGCCAAAATCCTAGCGACACGGCCGGCAAGAGGAGACCGCTACGCCCACAACGGCGGTAGGTCATGGACCCGTAGCGATCTTTGGCGGGGAAGTAGCTGGTCACATCGCGGCCGCTCCGTCTTCGTGCTCGTCACGAATCCATTCGAACCGTCGCAGCGCAGACGGGCGATCGGACCAGATCTCGGGGTGTGCCAGCCGCGGGAGGTCTGAGCCCTGCATCCCGTGCGCTTCGGTCCGGCGGCCGCGGCCCAGGTTGCCGGTCCGATGCGGGTGGCTCATGGGGCGGCGCCTTTTTGCTCGAGGGCCCAGGTGACGACCGTGAGGTCACGGTCGCCGAGCCCGTCCTCGACGACTTGTTGCCACTCGTCGGCCAGGCTGGCCAGCGCACGGAAGCTGGCGTCGCCGGCCGCCTCGAGGGCGAGGTGGACGTCCTTGAGCGCCAGTGACAGCGCGAACTGAACCGAGTAGTCGTCCTGGGCGATTCGTTGCAGCTTGGCTGCTTGCCACGGGGACTCGAGCGGGCTGCCTTTCAAGGCGTTCATCACCGTCTCGGTCTCAAGTCCCAACCGACGGGCGAGTGCCACTGAAGTGTTGACGGCTTCGGCCCCGAGCGCGAGCCACGCGTTGGCGGTGAGCTTCAGTCGCGATCCGGCACCGACGGGTCCCACCCAGATCGTTTCCTGGCCGAGCGCATCAAAGAGGGGGGCGAGACGTGCGCGGAGCTCGTCCGCGCCTGAGGCAAAGATGGTCAAGCGACCCTGTTCTGCCGGCTGCTTGCTCCCCGACACCGGAGCGTCGATGAGGACCACGTCAGGACGCTCGGCCTCGACGAGGTCTTTGACCCGCTCGATTCCCACAACGCCGATCGTGCTCATCTGCACCCAGACGGCGCCTGGGGCGAGTGCCGCCAGCATGCCCTGGTCCTGGGCGATCGACACGACGGCGTCCGCGTCCGTCACCATCGTGACGACGATGGCGGCACGTCGCGCCGCGTCGGCAGGTGTTTCGGCCACCTCCGCGCCAAGATCGGCGAGGTCCTGGGTTGGCTGTGGATCACGGTTCCAGACGATCGTCGGGATGCCGGCACGCAACGCAGTGGACGCCATCGCGTGTCCCATCGTCCCGATACCCAGAAACGCAACCGGCTCTCTCGCTGGGGCCATCGTGCTCCCCTCTCGACGTACCTCGGTTGAACGATCACCATCAGCATCGCGCCGATGGCGTGCCGGCGCTCTCTGATCCCTCCACCTCGCGGCGGCACAAGACGTACCCAGATTCGATCATCGGTGAGCCGTCCCTCGACCACGAGCCCTTGCTTGTGCCTGCACGCACAAGCGTCGGTTGTGCAGGCACGTGGAGGCCGGGGAAGACGCGAAACGCAGTTGGTGAGGCGAAAGCAGAGGCTTCTCTCACTACAGTGAGCGCATCCCGGGGGGGATGGACGACAACGGATGAATGGGGACGGCATGCAAGGAAGACGTGGAATCGGGGCGCTGATGGCGACAGCAGCGCTGACGGGAATCACGGTGACGGGGGCCACGGTGTTGGCCCCGGCCGCCGGAGCCGGGGCTGCGGCGGCGACCGGCAGCGCGCCGGGGGTGACCTCGAACTCGATCACGGTCGGGACGATCTCGACGCAGACCGGGACGCTGGCGTCCAACTTCTCGTCGCTGATCCAGGGCGAGAAGGCGTACTTCCAGTACATCAACGCCCAGGGCGGTGTGAACGGGCGCAAGATCAACTACAAGTACGCGCTGGACGACGGTGGCAACCCCACCACGTTCAACCAGCTGGCCAACACGCTGATCAACCAGGATCACGTGTTCGCCGTGACCGGCATGGGGACGGCCTTCTTCTCGCCCAACCTCTTCGTCGAGTCGGGCATCCCCACCTACGGCTACAACGTCACCGGCAACTGGACCCCGGCGCCGAACCTCTTTGCCGCGGGTGGATCGGTGCAGTACTACCCGGCCGGTGCGCCCGCCGTTGGCTACCTGGCACGAAAGACGCATTCAACGTCCATCGCCGTGGTCGCCTACAACGTCGCCGCATCGTCCGATGCGTGCCAAGCGTCAGAGACTTCCCTCAAGGCCGCCGGCTACAACGTGAGCTACTCCGACCTCAAGGTGAGCTACCCCGGCTCGACCGTCGCCACCGACGTGCAGCGGATGAAGCAGGCCGGTTCGGACTTCGTCGTCAGCTGCATGGATGTGCAGGGCAACGTCAACATGGCCCGCGCCATCAAGCAGTACGGGTTGCACATGACGCAGCTCTGGCTCAACGGGAACGACCAGTCCACCCTCAATCAGAACGAGAGCCTCATGCAGGGGATTTACTTCTCCATCGGCCACGTTCCCTTCAGCGCCCCCCAGTCGGCCTTCCCGGGGCTGAAGCTCTACGTGACGCAGATGAAGAAGTACGAGCCGAACTACGTCAACGACGAGCTCGCCATCCAGGGATGGGAGTCGGCCGCTCTCTTCGTGCAGGGCGTCAAGATGGCGGGCACCAACCTCACCCAGGCCAACGTGATCAAGGCGGACAACTCCTTGACGTCCTTCACGGCCGGCGGTCTGACCGCGCCGGTCAACTGGAAGGATGCGGGCCATAGCGGTCACGCGCCGCCGTACTGCAGCGCCTACATCAAGGTATCGGGCGACCAGTACGTCGCGACGCTGAACAAGGGAAAGAACGTCTTCGTGTGCTTCAACTCCATCAATCCGAAGAAGAACCCGGTGTACCCGCTGCCCCCCGGGACTCCCACGCCCTCCTGAGCGGGCCGCGCGGGGCTGCAGGTGGGATTTTCTGCCGGGCCGCAGAGCGCCGCTTCAGGGCCAATTTGATAAGAATGGCGCGCCGATCGGCGATTCTGATGGATCACGAGGCGCTTTGCGGGCCGCGGCGAGTCTGATCGACCGACCGGTGGACGCGGTGGTGATCACGGTTTGGGAAACGGTCGCGACGCGACTCGCACTCTCTAGCGCGTTCGCCGCTGGGAGTACCACCGGGGCGCGGACTTGGACGCCGAGGAGGAGTCCTTTGCCAAATCAGGTCGCAGATGACGGGGCGCGGCGGGCGAGCGAACACGGGTTCAACGCCTCGCCAATGGCAAGGGAGTCCTTCGAGGGGATCGCTAAGGCAATACTGGAGGTCGCGGACGACATCTCGGCTCGCCTGATCGTGTGCGGCCAGCGCGGCAGAGGGGCGTTACGGGCAACGCTGCTTGGGAGCGTCTCGCACTCTCTGGCGTCACATGCGCAACACCCGATCCTCATCGCTCATGAAATGCCGGTGGGCGATGGGAAGGGGATCCGTGATGGCACGCGAAGCTTTCCCTGGTGAGCGCCGACAACGTGACCTGCATGACAGACCGTTCAATCCACCGGCTTGGTCTGGCGGCGATGATCGCCAAGGATGCCTTGCCCAGCCAACGACGCGGCTTGGGCGCGGTTGCGGACCTGAAGCTTCGCGTACAGGCTCCGCAGTTGGGTCTTGATCGTGTTCTCGCTGACATACAGAAGGCCCCCGAGTTCGCGGTTCGTCATGCCCGTCGACAGCAGGGAGAGAAGCTCGCTTTCGCGTTCGGTAAGGCCGATCTCCCGCCCCGGCCATCGCAACGCTTCATCGATCTGGGCGTGTTGAGACCTTTGGGTCAAAACGACCCGATCGCCTCGTGCAGCAGCTGTGATGCCAGTGATGACTTGTTCTCGTGGTGCGGCCTTGGAGATGAATCCTTGCGCACCGGCGCGCATGGCACTCCGCACCGCCTGCGGTCGATCGGAGAAGCTGAATACCACGATCGCGCCGTTGCTGGAGTCGGCGCTCAGCGAGCCGACTCGTTCACCGAAGGATTCGAGCTCTCCGTAGGTGTCGAGCAGCGTGACATCGACCCTTCGCCTCGGTCCCTTTCGAACGTCGATTTCGACGACCTGGATCGCCGGCTCGCTGGACCTGAGTAGGGCACGGAGGCCCTCGAGGACGATCATGTAGTCGTTCATGAGCGCGACCCGGATCGGTTTGGGCACGGATGCACTCTACGGTCGGAGCGTCGGGCCCCGCGCAGAATCACCCGATCGGGTGATTGAACCTGGAGGCTCTTTCAAGCAGGCTGGCGACGCGATAGATCGAGGACACACAAGAACATCCGAATGGCACAAGACGCCATGGACGGTGGCCGCACCGAAAACGGAGGACGATTTCTACGGCGGTCAAGCGAAGGGCAGAGGCAGCTGATGATGGACCTGTTTGGTGTTACTTCTTACGATGTCGAGGGAGGTCGCGTTTTCGCCCTGAGGGGAGAGCTTGACGCATCGACGTGCCGGGGGCTGGCCGAGCAGTTGATCGGATCCCCTGGCTCGCTCGTCATCGTCGACCTTCACCTGCTCACCTTCATGGACTCTTCGGGGTTGGGTGCCATTCACGCAGCAAGGCGAAGGGCGATCGAGGACGGCGGAACCCTCGTCCTCTGTCGTCCCGGTCCCATGGTCTACCGAGTGCTACAGATCACAGGCCTCGACATCTGGGTGACGGACTGGGACCAAGATTGGTCGAACGGTTCCGCCGCAGTGGGATGTGCGCGATAGGAACACGAATGAGACCCATCGACGCCGTCACGTGGACCGGCAATGGGGTGCGGATCCGGACGTCCGGTTCGAAGATCTCGTCGATTGTCTCCGCGATGGCCTCGCCGGGCAGCCGGAAGGGAGAATTGGTCCTCTTTCACCCGGTCGTGACAGACGAAGGCTTTTCGACGTGACCGGCATCGACACTTCTCTCGACATTCGGCCGTCGAAGCCGTAGTCAGCTCCCGCAAGCAGACGACGCCGTCGCGACTACGCTGGGTAGTGGATTTGAGTTGGCCTAACTTCCTTTCGGACAAAGGGCGGGGACACTGGCTCACATGAGTCAGGAGGCCAACATGGCCGATGTTCTCGAGTCGGATGACGCCTTCGGCGCGCTCGCCCAATTCTTTGTGCACGATGGCACGCTCGGAGACACGCTGCTGCGCGTGGCCGAGTTGGCCTGTCGGGCGGGGCCTGCCGACATGGCCGGAATCACCATGCTGGTCGATGGCGTGCCGTCGACAGGCGTCTTCACTGACTCTGAGGCACCCGAGATAGACAAGGCCCAATACGAGAGCGGGCAAGGTCCGTGTCTCGATGCCTTTCGGAATCAAAAGGTCTATCGGATGGAATCGACGGCGACGGATCTCCGCTGGCCGCAATTCGCCCGTGATGCCGCTGCCCACGGCATCAAGTCGACTCTCTCCCTCCCCATCACGGCCCGGGCGGAGGGCTTGGGAGCGTTGAATCTCTATTCACGGACAGAGGCAGCATTCAGCGAGACGGACGCGGAGCGAATGATGACGTTCGCTACCCACGCCGCCGTCGTTCTGACAAACGCACAGGTGTATTGGGACGCGCGCCACCTCAACGAGAATCTCAATCAAGCAATGCAATCCCGGGCGACGATCGATCACGCGGTGGGGATCGTCATGGCAACAGGAGGCAGGAGTCCTGAAGAAGCGTTCCGGGTCTTGATCAGGGCATCGCAGAGGGAGAATCGCAAGCTTCGAGACATCGCCGCGGAAATCGTTGCCAGGACCGAATCCTCAGCAACGCGCTGAGGGCTCGCTCGAACCTGCTCGTTGGGCCAAGCTCGTGCTGGCTGTACTGGCAACGTCCTGTCTCGCCGTGCTGGGTCTCGTGATCCCTCGGGCAATCGATATCTTGCACTCGTAACAGTGATCGACGGTTCCTGACCCAACAGGGCAAAGCGTGGGAAAACACTTCGATCCTCGAATGAGCCGCCTGACGATACCGACCGTCCATGGCTTGCGTCCCTACCACGTTCGGTAGCGAAGTGCCCGCACGCGCGCGATTCGCCCGGTGGGAACCATTGCATCGCAGCCGGCTGGTTCCGGATCAGGGGCGGGCACGATTGACGCGGGCAAGAGTACGAACCCGCTCAGCCAGCAGAATCAACCATTTTTCGCGGGAACCTGGGCAGGCGTCTGTGCTGGAACAACTGCCGGCGTCGGGCTCGGCTTGATCCACACGGCAACGACGTACGACGCGACCACGGCCACGATGACCAGCGGCATGAGGGTCACAGCGTCGGAGACGAACAGAAGGCTCGGCAGCAACACGGCCGTAAAGGGCATTTTCAGGGCCCCTGCGATCATTGCCCCGACGCCCATGGCCACGCCGGCGATCATCGGCAGGCCGCCAACGTGGGACAGAGCGATGCCGCCGGCAGCGCCGATGAACATGCTCGGGAAAATGGGACCTCCCCGGAAACTGCTCAGCGAGATCGCATAGGCCAGACCCTTGCACAGGAGCAACAGCAGCAGCGCGCCTACAGTCCAGCCAGCCGCCTGCTGGACGAGAGATGGCAATGCGGCCTGTCCCGAGAAAAGCACCTCTGAGGAGCCTCGACCGGTCCCGGCGGCGAACGCGATAGCCAGGCCGGCAACCGCGAGGCCCGCCACCGGCGTCAATACGACCCTGTTGCGTTCAACCAGGGGCCGGAGCATCGTGGCCAATCTGAAGATGCCCGTGGCGATGACCGCGGCGCCCACGCCGATGGCGAGCGCCCATAGGAACTCGATGGCGTTGGGCGACCCGACGTGGGGAATGGAGGACACGGTCAGCGAGAATGCCCCGAACCCAGTCAGGCTGTTGAGCCCCACAAAGATCAATGACCCGACACCGGCCGCAAGCAGACCAGGCACAAGCACGACCTCCATCATCGGGCCTCCCAGTCCGACCATCTCCATGAGAAGGAAGGCGCCGACGAGGGGCGAGCCCAACAGTGTGGCAATGGCGGCGAAGCTTCCTGCCGCGCCGATCACCACTGCCGCCATTGGAGGTGCGTCACGCTTCGCCAGGTGCACCGCCAGAACGCCCAGCCCGCTACCGATGGCGATCAGTGGCGCCTCGGGGCCCAACACCACCCCAAGACTCAATGTGGCGAAGGCCGCCGCGACGATGCCGAAGAGCTCGACGGGCTGCACGGGCCCGCCGGACTTGAAGCCTTCCGAGGGCTCGTGGCCGCCCGTTCCCGGCAAGTAGCGAATGGATAGCGCAACCAGCACGCCGCTCAATGCCAGCCAAGGCAGCGGCCACCACAGTGGCTCTCCCTGGAATCCAAGGTCATTCGGGAGATCGGTGAAAATCTCGGTTTGGAGCTTGGACACCGCGTCCAAGAAGAAGTACGCCACGGTAGCCACCGGGACGCCTATGACGGCCCCGAGCACCAGGAGGACGATGTAGCTCCGCGACTTGATGACCGCAGTTGGGTCGGGAGCCGACGCTGGATCCGGGGAAGCAGCGGGATCGGTCATAGTCCGGTCCTCAAGAACTTCATTGGTCTCCGACATTCGCCTTCGGCGCTCATCCAAAACCCTTCATCGATGTCTGCCGCATCATCCCTGAAACTAGCTGGGACTCTCGGGCGACGTCATGACTACCAGCGGTCAAAGTCATACTGTGCCGGCGTGGGAACGCGGCATCGTCCAGTACAAACGCCGCATCGGATGCCGGCGCAAAGGCATGGAGCGAGGGATCTTCCACGGGATGGCGCAGGCGCCGACTCTGAAAGTTATCCTCTGCAGCAAAACACTCGGATTCCCATTCAGGCCGTTTCGCCATGGACGCGGTCCACACCGTGCAGCGTCAATAACTCATTCATCCTCACCGCCTGAATCATCCTCGCCCCGAGGATTGCCGGTTGCAGCAGGGAGAAGCCGTTGCTAGTACTGCGGGGGCAAACGGGTCGGGTCTCGCCATACTCAGGCTGACAGGGTCTCGCCCTTCGCAGGTACGCAAAACCCGGAGGTGTTGGGTTTCCATGAGCGCACTCCAAGAAGTCCCAGAGCTGGGCCCGATCGCCCGATACGAACAAGAGTTCTTCGATCGAATAACCGATTTCAACGATCCCCGCCAGGAGTGGCGCCGCCTCTTCTCGGAGTCGTTGGGGACCTTCTTCCTCGTCTTGGTGGCCGCCGGCGGGGGCATGATGGGTCACGCCTTTCCCAATACCATCAGTCGCACCGCCGCGGTCGTGGCACCCGCCCTGATGGTGATGGCGATCATCTTGTTCATGGGCAAGGTCTCGGGTGCCCACCTGAACCCAGCTGTATCCATCGCCTTCGCCCTGCGTCGGGATTTCCCCTGGTGGCGGGTGCCGGGCTACATCGTGATGCAACTCGCCGGAGCTACGATCGCCGCGCTCTTCCTCCATGCCGTCATCAACGTCTCGGCGACGTACGGGTCCAACTACCCGGCCCATGGCTACTCGAACGTGGCCGCCTTCTGGATGGAACTGATTCTGACCCTGGGTCTGGTCAGCGTGATCCTGGGTACGGCATCGGGAGCCCAGAACATCGGCATCATTGGCGCCTTCGGGGTCGGTGGCTACATCGCCCTGGCCGGCTTGTGGGCAAGTCCGATCTCGGGAGCGTCCATGAACCCCGCTCGTACCTTCGGTCCGGACCTGGTCTCGACCACCTTCACCGGCTACTGGGTGTACGTGGCCGGTCCGATCGCCGGAGCGGTGATCGCCGTCGGCATTGCCTTCATTCTGCGAGGTCGGGGCGGCGGCAGGTCCGGTTCGGGGGCCGCGCAGGGCGACATCCTCACTGAGGTCTATAAAGAAGGGCACTCCTGACTGGTTCACTCCACAGACGACCATCGACGGTCTCGGTGGTGCTCCACTGCGCGCTCGGCTTGTTTGGGAGATCACCTCCAAGTCAGCACGGTGCACTGCGAGTGACCGATAGCACATCGACCCGGAAACCAACATAGCGAGGCTTGCACATCGGTCCCAGTAGTCACGGTCGCGACCCTCGGGCGCCGTGACTGCAGAAGTACGCTCGGATGATGGCAACACGCGTCTCTCCTGACGCTCCACGCAAGGGACCAACGCTGGCCTATCTGCCGGCGCTCGACGGGATCAGGGGCGTCGCGATGCTCGGCATCCTCGGAGTGCACGCCGGGGTGTATCTGACCGCAGGTGGCTTCTTTCTCCTCGACAGCTTCTTCGCGTTGTCCGGGTTCCTCATCACCTCGTTGTTGATCGTGGAGTGGCGCAAGCGGGGCACCATCAAGTTGGGGGCGTTCTGGGCCCGTCGGGCGCGGCGGTTGCTGCCGGCTCTCCTCGTCATGCTCATCGGCGTCGCCATCATCTACGGCATCTTCGTCCCGGCCGGTACCTACCCAACGCTGCGCGGTGACGCGCTTTCCGCACTCTTCTACTTTGCCAATTGGCACTACATCGTGTCCGGTTCCAACTACTTTCACATGACCGGTCTCACCTCACCGCTGATCCACACATGGTCCCTCGCGGTGGAGGAACAGTTCTATCTGGTCTGGCCCCTGGTCTTCCTCGCCGTCCTCAAGATCTGGGGTTCGTTGCGCGCGCTGCTGGTCGTCACCATCACCGGAGCGATCGCCTCCGCTCTCGAGATGGCCCTCCTCTACAACCCCACCAACATCAATCGCCTCTACTTCGGTACCGATACCCATGCGCAATCAATTCTCGTCGGGGCGACCCTGGCCGTGGCCTTGCGTATGTGGGCAGAGCGCAAGAGGAAAGGCGACGAGGGGAATTGGCAGGCGCGTTCGCCCTGGGCGCGCCTGGTACTGACCGCTGTCGGCGTCGTCGGCCTGTTGGTCAGCATCGTCTTGTGCGTCAAGGTGCAGTCCGACGACGTCTTCGCCTATCGCGGGGGGTTTCTCCTCGCCGCCCTCGCCGCCAGCGCGGTCCTCCTCAGTGTGTCCTGCGCACAGCTCTCACCCGTGGCCGGGCTGCTCTCATTCGGGCCCTTCACCTTCATCGGACGGATCTCATACGGCATGTACCTGTGGCACTTTCCGCTCTTCACCTTCATCAACGAGCAGCGGACGGGCCTGAGCCCATGGCCCCTCTTCATCGTCCGGGTCATACCGACCATAGGGGTGGCGATGCTGTCCTTCTTCTTCGTGGAACGGCCGATTCGCCAGGGTACGTTCTTCACTCGGTTCCGGGCGCAGGTGTTCACGCTTCCCGCTGTGGCTGTCGTAGTACTCGCCATCATCCTGGCCACCTTGCCGGCGGTCGACACCATTGCCACCGGCGCCGCCGCCGCCGGCACCGTCCCGGCTACCGCCATTGCTCCCCCCGTCCCCGCGGCATACGGCACGACGCCGACGCGGGTCCTCCTGGTCGGCGACTCGCAGGCCCTGACCCTCGGCATTGGGCTGCAGGCGGCATTGGGCGCCCATCCGGAGAAGTACGACGACCTTCATCTGCTCAACGAGGGGATCCTCGGTTGCGGGGTCGCCGACGGGACGACGGGCGAGCAGTCCGGCGGGACGTTCATCGTCGGCGCGCCGTGCACGCCGGACCCGCAGAGCGCCAACTGCCCGCCTGGCGGGGTCTTCGGGCCCCACCAGAACGTGCCCTGCCAGGCGTGGACTGCTGCTTGGGCCGACTGGGTCAAGCAGCTGCAGCCGAACGTGGTGGTCCTCCTCGCCGGGGGCGGTGAGGTGCTCGACCGTCTCTATCGCGGGCACACGACCAACATCTTGAACCCGACCTTCGCGGCGTACGTGGAGAGCCAATTGGAGAAGGCCGTGCAGATCGCCACGGCGCGGGGCGCGCTCATGGTCTTCATGACCAAGCCTTGTCAGAGCACCGGCGAGCAGCCCGACGGTGCCGCGTGGCCACAGGACAGCTCCGCCCGACTGGACGCGTACAACACGATTCTCCGCAACGTGGCCGCGCAACATCCCCATGAGGTGTACATGCAGGATCTGAGCTCCTACGTGTGCCCGGGGGGAAAGTACACCGAGGATCTCGACGGCGTACCGGTGCGTGAGAGCGATGGCAGCCACTTTGACACGCAGCCTGGAGGTGGCGGCGCTTACTTGGCTCCCGCTGTTCTCCCCTATTGGGTTGAACTCGGCCATCTTCAAGAGGCGAGAACGGACGGGAAGAGCATTCCCGTTGGAGCTCTTCCGCATTACTTCGCCCCGCAATAGTGCGAGTGCCTCACCTGGCATTTTGGAACGGAACACGGGCGAGGACCGTCTTCCGTGATTACAGCGGACGCTCCCTGACGACCTCAGCCGGGCTCTTGTCGTCGCGAAGCCCGAGAAAGCGTGCCTGCCGCAACCGAGCGTCGTTCGTCCATTCGGCAAATCCGATCTGCGCGACGATGTTGGGCCGCGTCCAATGCGCGCCGCGGGGGATCGATCGCGCATCGACAAACGCCGGCTCGGCCGTTTCCAGTTTCCGAAGCCGAGTACCGAGGTCGTGGAGCGTCGCCCTCGTGAAGCCGGTGCCGACTTTCCCGGCGTAGCGGAGGGAGCCCTCCTCGTTGTAGCCGACAAGCAGGGCACCGAAGTCCGTCCGGCTACCGACGGGATCGGTGTAACCGCCGATGACGAACTCCTGCTCCCACACGCACTTCAGCTTCAACCAGTCCTTCGAGCGGCCAGCGACGTACGGCGCATCGGCGCGCTTCGCGATGAGCCCCTCCCACCCGGATCGGCAGGCATCGGCGAAACGCTGCTCAGAGTCGCCACGCCAGGCCTCGCTGTACTGCAATGCCGAACTCGACTGGATCATCCTCGTCAGCCGGGCGCGGCGCTCGACGAGTGGCCGGGCGGTGAGATCCTCCCCGTCGAGCTCGAGGAGGTCGAAGACGCAGTAGACGACCGGGTATTTTGCCACCTGCTCGGGAGACGGTCGGGTGTCGCCGAGACGTTGCTGAAGTCGACTGAAGGATGTCTGCCCACCGTCGTAGGCCACCACCTCGCCGTCGAGCAGGAGGTCCGGGGACTGTTGAACCGCGACCGCGGCGCGGACCTCAGGGTAGGTGTCGGTGAGATCCTTGCCGCTACGCGACTCGAGTCGCACGTCGCTGCCCGTTTTGCGTGCGACGCAGCGCTCGCCGTCGAACTTGCGCTCTAGCAGCCAATCGTCGCCGAAGTCACGGCGAGCGGTCAAGGTGGCCAGCATCAGCGGGATCACCATGCCGATATCGTTTCACGTTGACGTCGAGGCGTACATGTCGCGGGGGAGCGATGTTCATTCGCCGTCGGCGTGGCACCTGACGCTGCGGCCGAGCGGTCCACTGACGCCACCCCGCCACAGAGGCCGCTTCTTTGTGACCAACCGACCGGGATAAGAGGTCCTGCCGATCGTTTTGAGCCTTCGTCAGCGGGTGGTAGTGCGAGGACATGGCCCAAAGCAGAACAGGAGGGAAGGGCCTAGCCACCAGGTGGCGGGTCCCGCCCTGGCGGCAGAGTCTCCCCTGGAGGCATCCGGCGACGTGCAATGACATCATGAGGTCAGTGCGAGTTGGTGTGACGACAATTGAGAGCGAACAGACCGAATGGAGGCGCCGATGCCTGCTGTGACCGTCGATGACCTGTCGAAGCTGCCGACAATCCCCGTTCCCGACCGGGAGGCCAGGGTCGAACGTCCCGTCAGGTCCGTGACCACCGCGCCGAGCGGGCTCGAAGGAGAGGGGTTCCCGGTGCGCCGGGCCTTCGCCGGCATGAGCCTGGCTGACCTCGACCCCTTCGTCCACATGGACCAGATGGGCGCGGTCAACTATGCACCAGGTGAGCCCAAGGGAACGCCCTGGCATCCCCATCGGGGCTTCGAGACGGTGACGTACATGATCGATGGAACCTTTGCCCACCAGGACTCCCAAGGAGGTGGCGGCCTCATCACCGACGGGGCCACACAATGGATGACGGCCGGTGGGGGGATCCTGCACATCGAAACGCCTCCGGAGGATCTCGTCGTCTCAGGCGGTCTCTTCCACGGGATCCAGCTCTGGGTGAACCTGCCGGCAAAGGACAAGATGATCCCGCCGGCCTACCAAGGGCTCGAAGCCGAGCAGGTGACTCTCGTCTCGACCACCGACCGCGGCGGCTTGGTTCGGGTGATCGCCGGCCAGCTCGGTGAGCACCGAGGTCCCGGCTCCACCCACACGCCAATGGCCCTGATGCACGCCAGTGTCTCTCCCGGGGCGCTACTCGAGTTGCCTTGGGATCCCGCCTTCAACGCGCTCGTCTACGTGCTCGCCGGATCGGGGCGTGCCGGGAGCGAGGGGCGGCCTGTCCAAGGCGGTCAATTGGTCGCGTTCGATCCCGGCGATTGGATGGCCGTCAGAGCGGACGACCGCCAGGACTCGAGCACCGACTTCTTCGAGATCCTCCTCCTGGGAGGCCGCCCAATCAAAGAGTCCGTCGAGCATTACGGACCTTTCGTGATGAACACCCGAGCAGAGATCGGGCAAGCACTAGAGGACTTCGAGGCCGGTCGATTCGGAACGATTCCACCGAACGCGCTGATGCCGCACGTACCGGACCCTGATCCGGTTCGAGCCGAGCACACCGGGATCTGACGCTGAGCTTCAGGCAAAGTAGATCGAAGCGGGACACACATCCGGACCGATCCGCCCCCTCCGACAGGTCTTTTCCACCGAAACAACAACACTCCAACGGAGAAGTGAACGATGAACCTTGAACAAACTCTAGAGAAGATTGTTGAGCATGCTCACGAGGAGCTCCGTGTCGTTCGGAAGCGAGCCGAACAGAAGACGACCGCGCGTGACCACGGCAAGGAATACCACGAAGCTCAAACCGCTGCCGATCGACTGGACCACTACGCCCATCTCGTCCGTGGGCTACATGATGCCGAATACAAAGACGGTTGGCGTCATGAGAGCCTGCAATGAGACAGTTAGCTCAGTACTTCGAGCGAATTCAAAGCGCGGAAGTGAGGGTTGGCGAACGTGTGCTTCGGCCCAGTCGGTCGCGCTGTTCGAGGACCGGTGGAGCACTTGCATTTCGGGGTGCCGGATTCGCGCATCGGATGCGCGGTCTCCTCGACTCACCATGAAGGTGGACTTCCCGTGCGCGATCTCCGATATCACGGGTTCGAGTATGAGGATACGCCGCCCCGCCGCTGCACCTGCGATGGCCTCGGGAGTGCGCGAATTCAGCTGTGACGGTCGATCACTCCCGGCCCGGGAGCCGCGTCGTCACTTCCTGGACGATCCACAGATTGCCGTCGGGGTCGTTGAAGGAGCAGAACGACCCGTAGCTGGTGCGCTGGGGGTCGGGGCCGGGCTGGCGCGCCTCGACGGGGAACGGCGGGCCGTGCCACACGTCACTCACGTCGATGCCGAGCTTGAGGAGTCCGTCGTGGGCCTCCTCGATGTCGTGGACGACGAGGGTGCCCTGGATCGAGCCAGGGGAGGCCGTTGGAAGCCCCAAGCCGAACGTGATCGAGGCGGGCGAGCCCGGTGGAGTGAACTGGACAAAGCGAATACCATCCATCGGCGCGACGTCGTCGTCGAGTCGCCAACCGAGTTGCTGGTAGAACCTCTTGGCTCGGTCGACGTCCGTCACCGGGACGATCTCGTTTTCAAGTCTCATTGTGACACTGGGTGCTTCGGTTGGACTCATGAATCTCTTCCGCTTTCTTTGGGTTTAGTGGTTCAGACGCATCGCATTTGCGATGCGTCGCCTGTGTCGGGGGCGTTGCGCACGTCATCCACATACCGGTGCACGTTCGAGGCGTCTAACTCGCCCGGTACTCGCTTGGTTCTGATGGCTTGTGGAGACTCTCTTCATTCACCCTCCCGGCATGGGTGGGTGGCCCATCAACCACGTTCGCGCCCCACGGCACCCTCTCGCGCCCGTCGGTGCCCTGGTCGGTACCCTGGTCCGAGGTGGGTGGCCAGGCCCCACGGGTCTCGGTATGAGAAGAACCGCAACCGCGTAATCGTCGAAAATCACACACCTTTGGGTTGTCCAGCTAACGCCGAACGACCGCAGGGCACTCGGGACCGCATAGTCGCCGATCGATGATTATCACCAGCCTTCACGTGTAGCCTGGGCAAGCTCAAGTCGAGCTGTGACCCTTCGCTACCGGAGGGAGATCGGGGGGTCCTGAAATGGGACCCACACTGCAAGATTCCGCCAGTAATCGCGAGAGACTCGAGGCGATTGCAGAAGGTGTTCTCCCGCTCCAAATCCTCGATGTGCGAACCAGGACCAGGGGTGCATTGCGAGAAATTGGGAGGCGCATCATGCCCGGGATGTCTGAGGACTCCGGGCGGGTGCTTGCCGCCACCGTCCTGCGCGACGCTGGGCTGCGCAAGGGATGGCACAAAATCGTGGTGCGTTTCGGCGAGAACACCACGAAGAACTTCGAGGACCCATCCACACCCGGGGTTGCACTGGGTGATGACGACATCTTCTTCATCGACATCGGCCCGATCTATGAGGGATGCGAAGGGGACGCGGGAGACACGTTCGTCGTGGGCGACGATCCCGAGATGACGAAGGCAGCCGACGATGTCCGGTCGATCTGGACAGCGACGCGCCAACGCTGGTTAGAGGACGGTTTGACCGGCATGGCCCTGTATGAGTTTGCCGAGGTGACTGCACAACGGCTTGGCTGGCAACTCAACCTGGAGTTGACCGGACACCGCCTCTCAGAGTTCCCACACGATGCCCACTATGACGGCACCCTTGACGCAGTGGATTTCCGGCCTTCCGACTTACGTTGGATGCTAGAAATCCAAATCAGACATCCGAAACGCGACTTCGGCGCCTTTTTCGAGGACCTGTTGCTCGAGGACGACCGCCTGCAGGCACAGTCGCTGTCCTTGTCCACGGACTGAGGTGATCGACCAGCTTGACCGCCGCCAGCAGTTTATTTGAGCTACCGCGAGCAATCATCCGAAGAAGACCTCGGCTTCCGCGTAGAGCTCCGGTGGCACCAGTTTGATCGTCGACATTGCTTCGGAAAGAGGCACGAGGTCGATGGAGGTCCCGTGCAGCGCCACCATCTGCCCAAAGTGACCGTCGTGAAGGGCGTCTATGGCATGGAGTCCGAATCTCGTGGCGAGCACTCGATCAAATGCTGTTGGACTGCCACCACGTTGAACGTGTCCAAGAACGGTGGTTCGGGCTTCCTTGCCGGTGCGCCGGGAGATCTCGGACTCCAATAAGTTTCCAATCCCCGAGAGACGCACATGGCCGAAAGGATCCACTTCGCCACTCCGTGGCGGCAACGTACCCTCTAGAGGAAGCGCTCCTTCGGCAACGACGATAATTGGCGCATAGTGACTCGCAAATCGATGTTCGATGAACGTACATACTTCCTCGATATGGAAGGGGCGTTCGGGGATAAGTATTGCGTTTGCACCTCCGGCGACGCCGGAATGCCATGCGATCCAACCCGTGTCACGTCCCATGACCTCGACAATAAGGACACGGTGGTGACTCTCCGCCGTGGTGTGCAGTCGATCGATGGCTTCAGTCGCAACCGTCACCGCGGTATCAAAGCCGAACGTGTAGTCGGTGGCTCCCAGATCGTTGTCGATGGTCTTTGGTACGCCCACGACCGGGAGGCCAATCGCAGCGAGTTTGGTCGCCACGCCCAGAGTGTCCTCACCCCCGATAACAACAAGACCTTCGACACCCAGGCGTCTTAGTGTGTCAAGAATCCGGCGTTCACCGTTGCCATCGCGATAAGGATTGGTTCGGCTGGACCCGAGGATCGTGCCCCCCCGCGGGAGGATGCCGCGCACGGCGGCGACATCAAGCTGCATCGAGTCCCCTTCCATAGGTCCTCGCCACCCGTCTCGAAATCCGACGAACTCGTCACCATAGACCTGGACTCCCTTGCGCACGACAGCTCGGATCACCGCGTTCAGACCTGGGCAGTCCCCGCCTCCCGTCAGTACTCCTATCCGCACGGATGGGAGCGTACCCAGGACCAGGTCTGGCCGAAATTCGGTTGTGTCTCTTCACCTGACAACGCTCGACCCTCAGGAAGGATGTTGGAGAAAACGGGATTCGACGCCCGACCCTCACCTTGGAAAGGTGGCCGTTTTCGTTCACTTCCGTTTGGCAGGTCGCCTGAAGGCGCCTCTGTCGACGCGGTTTGCAGCCGTCTTCGCACATCTTGGGACCGTCTGACCAGGGTCTGCTCGTCCGCGGACCGGACTATTCGCGCCAAATCACCCCAAACGTTTGTGTGGGCTCTAGTAGGCCCTTGAGCCTGAGTTCGCCTCGGTTGTCAAATCGAAACTGCTTGCCTATGCATAGCTCGCGGACAGCCACCGACACGGCGATATCGCCTGCAGACGCAGCTGCGCAGAGCCGCGCGGCGAGCTGTACCGCCGCGCCGAACAGATCATCGCTGTCGTCGGTAACTGGCTCGCCGGCGCTTATTCCGATGCTTACCTGGAACGGCGTTTCTGCCTTCTCGTTGCGAGCATGGAGTTGACGTTGCACCTCCACTGCGAATGCAACGGCGGACACAACAGATGTAAAGGAAGCCATAATGCCGTCGCCGGTATGTTTGATCTCGCGGCCGTGATTCGTGGCAAGTTCGCTACGAACTATCGCGTTGTGCTCGCCGAGCAATTGCATGTGGCCCTCATCGCCGAGTTGTTGCGTTTGGGCAACCGACCCGCACACATCCGTGAATACGATGGCCCGCATGGCCGGTTCAGCGTACGCCGCGCCTACGGGATGATCGGGTAAAGAGCCGAAGAATTGGTTCAGCGGCGTGGACTCATCCAGCTCCAGAATGGTGCTGGCCAACAGCCCGTGTGATTCTCGGTGAACAGTCTCGACGGCAATTCTGCTGGGCCCTTCGGCAAGGCAAAACACCGATCCCTTCACCGGATCGAACCAGTAAGTGTGATAGTGCACTCCGTGCCTGTCTTGCACTTCTACGTCAAGCCGGTGTGCTTCGGCCAGCTCCTCGGGCGTCACTCCCGGCGCGTCATGACGATCTATGTACATCGGCACAGCATCAAAGGTACACGTTCGATCCCGTTATCGCCCTGGTCGAGCGAACCGAGAGAACCCTGGTCAGAAAGGGTGCCGTCGTGGTTGGGCCTGACCTGGCCATCTTGTCCGTCATGATCCTCACGTCGTCCAGGTGTCACCTTGGAAGGTGGCGGTTTCGTTCCGTGTGGGTCCCCGGGAGTCCCATCCAGAATGGGCTCTCTCGGCTCGTTCTGCGGCGTGCCTTTTCGGGACTGATAGCTGAGTCGACCGGACACTCAATGGCGACTGTCTTCCAGTCGCTCGACCTAGGTCAGAGTTCTTGATTCTCGTCGGCTGATTCTGCACCCCTTGGCTCTCCCCAACGACTGTCTCCGAAGTCTCGCACCGCAGGTCCGCCAAAGTAGTGCTGGGCGATCCGGAGCACCTGCGTGTCATCGAGATGATCAATGTCGATCCGTACATCGGCAGTCACTTTCGCGGCGACATCAGGGCGATGCTTTTCGACGTATACCACCCAGTGGTGAGAAGCATTCGCCTTGCCGCCACCGTGCCCCAACAACAGAATGGCCGCGGCCGGTGCCAGAGCATCGGTCACCTCGCGCCAATATGCAGAGTTGTCGGCTTCGTAGGTTCCTTTGGGGTTCCCCGACAAGTGGTGAACCTTGTGGAGGTGACCCTGCGGGTCGGCCGCAAAAATATGCTCCGGCAGTTCGCCGCGTGATGCATCGGTGGGGTAGATGGTTGTTTCGTGAAAGTCGATGACCGCGACAACCTTTTTTTCCCGTACGAGTTCGATGTCCGCAACCACGGTCAGACCTCTTTGCCCTTGGTCTCGAGCTCGTCCACGACCGCTCGATACCCACCACTGGTCAACATCCGGCGTAGATCCACGACCTGTTGGACCTCGATGTCCTTGTGTTTCGGAGGGGTGAGGACCTCGGTCTCGGTTCCGACGGTAACGCGGTACTTGCCGTCGTGACGCTGCTCGACTGATCCCACGGCTTCTAACAAAGACAACACGGCGGGCCACTCGATGTTGTGGCTCGTCGGGTGTTGAAAGATCTGTAAGAGCGTGTCCCGATGATGATTATTCAGGTGCTCCGGCACTGGGACTGACATCCAACTCCTCTCATCGGTTTGGCCACGGCATCCGTTGCGAGGGCTATGGCGCCAGGCCGAGGCCCTTCGGAGGCTACCTTTCGGCCCTGGTATGAGCCAACATCAGATCGAGATGAAGTCTTGTCTGGGAATCAGTGGCGGTGGGCGTCGCTTTGGGGGTCGAGATAGCCTTAACAACGGCCCACAACAAGTTCCGCCATCCTTGCGAATACTCTCGAATTGAGCATCGCCCTCTAACGCAACGAAGGTTTGCCGGGCCCGCTCTACCAGTTACGAGGTGATCGTGCGATGACCTTGCAAACGACCAAAGGATCTCGCTCGAAGTCAGCAGGCAATCCCTGCTTCGACAGTCTCGACAAGGCGACGCCCGTTGACAACCCGCTGTTGGCAAAGCCGCACGAGGTGGCGTTCTGGTTGATCGCCTATGTATTCGCCGCCACCATGTTGGGCACGACCCTGCCCACCCCCCTGTATGTCATTTGGCAGAGCCAGTGGCACTTTTCTTCCGGGGTGGTGACCTTCATTTTCGCCGTCTATGCGGCAGGCGTGCTTGCGGCGTTGGTCTTCGCGGGACGTGCGTCCGACCAGGTTGGGCGAAGGCCCGTGCTCGGCGCCGCTCTGGCGTTCAGCGCGTGCAGCACGGTGGTGTTCATCGTCACTCCGTCCGTCGGGTGGCTCTTCTTGGGCCGGGTCTTCTCCGGCTTTTCCGCTGGTCTTATGACCGGCACCGCGACGGCAGCGCTCACCGACATGCTGGGACCCGCAAAGCCACGGCGGGCGTCTATCACCGCTACGGTCGTCAATACCGGGGGCCTCGGGCTCGGCCCGCTGCTCGCCGGCCTGTTCGCTCAGTACTTGCCTCGCCCGACTGTGCTCGTGTTCGAGGTGTACTTGGTCTTGTTGGCGGCGGGGGCCCTCGCAGTGGCCTGGGTGCCCGAGACCGTGCTGCAACGTCAAAGGCTGTCGATCCGCTTCGCCGGCTTCGGGTTCCCGAGTTCGGGGAGGAACGAGTTCCTCGCAGCCGGTGTGGCGGGGTTCGCCGCCTTCAGCCTCCTCGGGATCTTCAGCGCGCTCGCACCGACGTTCCTCGGCGGTGTACTGCACCAACACAGCCACGCCATCGCTGGCGTCATCGTGTTCATGATCTTCGGAATTTCAGCTGTAACCCAGATTGTCGCAGGCCACTTCGATGACCGGAAGGTCGTCTCGCTCGGGCTCGCGCTCTTCCTTTTGGTCCTCGCCCTCATTGTCGCCGGGCTGTCGCAGGCATCATTTGGTCTCTTCCTGGTTGGCACAGCCGGCGCAGGGATTGCGGTTGGCTGCGTCTTCATCGGCAGTCTCTCGACCGCTAACCGCCTCGCCCCAGCCGAGCGGCGGGCTCAGGTCGTCTCCTCGTATTTTGCGATGTGCTATTTGGGCCTTGCGCTCCCCGTCATCGGAGTCGGCATCTCCTCAGAGCACTTCGGCATCTTTCGGTCGGTCCTCGTCTGCTCGATCGCCCTCGCGGTTCTCTCCGTCGTCTCGTTCGCTGTCTTCCAAAGGAACGGTCTAGCGGGACAGGCTGGTCGGCGGACTCGCACTTTTCGTGACCCCACGCCTGGAGTCAACGCCAGCTAAAGGACCGAGGGTGAGGGTACCGAAGTGATCCACCACAAGGTGTGACTGTGTCGGTAACCGACTTTCGAGGCACCACGACGAAAGGAGTAGAGGACATCTGACCAATCACTGAAGGCCGCGCAAAAATGAGCAGCAACGAGGTCCTGACTCGGCGCGCACCTCCTTTCCTCCGATGAGCACGCCACGAGAGCGAGTTGCTGCCGAAAATGGGTGGTCATCTTCGATTCTTCCTCCTATAGGTAGGCCCGGAGGTGGCAGTCAGCCAGAAGTGGTCGGCGCAAGCAGGTCATCGAGATCGATTCGGCGATAGAACTCTCGCCGCACCAGATCACCTACTCGGTTGACCGTTTCGGCACCGTCGTCAGCGGGGTCGATGTGGACCCGGAATGGGCGCGTTCCCTTCGTCATCCCAACCACCCGAACGATGGCCCGTGCAACTTCTACGGGATCCTGATCTGGGGGTGCGAGGTCAGCGAGCTTCTTGGACACTTGGTCCGTCAGACCCGCATAGACAGCCCCATAGGCAGCGACGACGTCTACGTCTTCGGGGTGCCCCGCATTGGCGAAATGGTTAGTTCCTCTCGTGAAGGATCCCGGCACGATAATGACGGTGTCGATGCCGAAACGTGCCAGCTCTGCGGCGGAGGTCACCGCAAGCGAGTCCTCTGCCGCCTTCGCTGCAAAGTACGGACCCAGGTACGGCGGGGTTCCCCCTCTGGTACTGGTTGAGCCGACCCAGACGACCAGTCCGTCTGCTCGAGCCGAAGGACCTTGCCGACCTGATAGCGACCTCGCATCAGGGTGGAGCGATCACTCGACGCAGGCGAGCGTCTCGCTGCGGATTGTCCGCCTCACTCCTCGCCCGTTGGCTCTCCGTGCTCGGCGTTGGGCAGGCCGCGTCGCCAATATGCCTTGGCCGAAATCTGATCTTGCTGGAGACCGCGTTCGGCCAAGTTTCGCTGGATACTTCGCACCACTCTCGCCTCGGCTGCGACGTAGGCATGCCCGAGGCCAGCGGGCAGGGCGACATCGGCCAGCGCATCGAGTAGTGGCGAGGGGTCGCCCGGCAGCGAACGACCCAATCGGTGAAGCCAACGGAGGTCCAACCGTTGGACCCGGCGCAGGTTAGGTTCCTGTTCATCGGCACTACTGTCGATCTCGAGCAAGGCCGTCGCGGTAGATGCGGAGGGGAGGGTCTCTACCATCGCGAGCGCCCCGGGCATCCCTGTCTCGTCTCCGATGAAAAGATGCCAGTCAGCGTCTCTGTGCAGCGTGATCTTGCCGCGTGGGCCGATTGCATCGATCCGATCACGCATCCTGGCAGTGCGGATCCAATCGGTTCCCGGTCCTGCTCCATGCAGCGAGACGTCGATGCTCACCGTTGCGCGCGTTGCATCGAAAGACCGGATCGTATAGCGACGATTCACCACTCTGTCGCTGGCTTGTGGCACCCGCAGCATCAGGTCCTGACCTGCCGTGTAACGAAGACCATCGAGGCCAGGACCAGTCAGGACGACGCGCTGCATGGTGGGAGTAAGTGGACCGGCCTCAATCACCTCAAGATGCCAGAGGGTGGCGTCGGCCAAGGGCCCGCCCGGCAGACCCACCAGGTCCAGAAGTCGATCAGTGGTCATGGCGAGGAGGTTTACCAGGAGATGATCCGTTCATGCGCAGCGCTCCGGCATCCTTGGCGAGTAAGGATGTGGAGCGGAGTCCTGGGGTGCCTGACTGCGAGACGGATGGGGATCAGATCCGGTGAGGACGGCGGGTTCATCTGCTTCGTTGCCGGATGGGTTGCTTCCAAAAGAAGGGTGAGGTGGAGCTTCTTCTGGCGCCGCCTTCGCGCATCGATCATGCTTCGTTGTCAGCGACCAGACCAGCGGCGACATACGCGGCATGCACGGCATCACGCTGGACGTCAGAGAGCGGAGGCTGCGGAGGCCTCGACCGGGGGTAGTCACCGACGGGCAGGCCGAGCTCGCATGCAGCGGCTTTGAACGCCGAGCCCCAGTGGGTGTACGCCGCGTCGACGTTGGAGGCTCCGAATGCCCGGTGCAGGTTCGCAATGAGGGCATCGAGTCCCGAGTCGTACCAGTGGTCGATCGCCTCGGACAGTTTGTCGGACACCAGGAACTCCCATTGCTGGCGGTATATGGGGATGTCCGGGCGCTCGTAGAGATATGCGGTGCCACCGAGGATCCCTGGGGCGCTAATGCCACGTCGCAGGAATCCGCCCCGGTAGGCCAGCATGTCGCACTCCCAGATGACGAGCTCGGGAGCGATCCGGTGCAGCTCGGCGGAATGTGAAGGACGGAACATCCCGTTCTTCACGGCGCAGATGGCGGGAAACTCCCGCGCTAGGTCCGCGCACTGGGCCGGCGTCAGGATCCATCCCGCGGCGTGGGTGTTGAACAACCCGAGGGCGATGTCAGTCCTGTCGGTGACGTAGCGGAACACCTCTCGCACGGCCTCGAACGTCCGGGCCTCGAAGTACGGAGGGATGAGGAAACAGATGTCGGCACCGGTGGCGGCCGCATGCTGAGTCAGCTCGACGGTCTCGAGGACGTTCGTGCTGGCCGGGCAGGCCTCAATCAACGCCCCCGGCTTGAGGGAGCGGGTCGCATCGACGGCGACCTCCAAGATCCGCTTGCGCTCCTGCGTGCTCAGCCACTCGCCGACCAACCCACCGACCCAGACCCCATCGTGGTCCAGCGCCCCGATGCAATGAGCGATCAGGCCGCGCAGCGCCTCCTGGTCGACGCGCTCCCCGCCCGCGCCGCTGAACGGCGTGTAGAGCGAGTCGACGATGCCACGAAGCGCGTCTGGAGCCCAGTCACGAGCGTCCGCTGCGCTGGATGGCCGGCCGGATCGGTCGCCGAAGCCGCCCAGGCGCGCGCCGATTCGTAGAGCTGTCGGGTGCGCGAGGACGGCGCCACGCTTTGCTCGGCCTCGAGCGCGGCCCGGATCACGCTCAGCCCGTGATCGGGCTCCCCCACGACCAGATCTTCGGAGACGCGGACCTCATTGGGCGCGTCGTAAGCACACGTTTCCTCCCTCGTACTGCGGTAAATGCTCCTTGTTCGACTCAACGGGCACTCAGCCGCACAGGTAGATCTTGATGCCGTCTGACCAAAAGGCTGTCGACCCAACGCGGGGGATGCTCGGGGTCGAGGGAGATGCTGCTGGTGCGATCGAGTAGCACGGAGAGCACGTTGCGAGCCTCGATTCTGGCGAGTGGCGCCCCGACGCAGTGATGGATTCCCCGCCCAAACGCCACGTGGCGACGCGGGACCCGCCGGCTCAGGTCGACCTCGTCGGGATGCTCGAATTCGTCTTCGTCACGGTTGCCAGAGGCCCAGAGCAACAACACAGTTGCCCCGGCTCGAATCTGCACGCCGCCGAGCGAAGTGTCCGCCGGGACAGTACGCATCATGTAACGAAACGGGGACTCGAGCCGGAGGGCCTCTTCAACGAAGAGCGGCACCTGATCGAGGTTCCGGCGGAGATGGTCCTGAAGGTCGGGGTCTTCTGCCAGCATGCGCACTGCGTTCCCCAACAGACTCGTGGTGGACTCTCCGCCCGCGCTCAACAGGATCGTCAAGATGCCGGCTCCCTCTGCCGGAGTAAGGATGCGGTCATCGATGCTTCGAGCGACTGCGCCGAGTAGGTCCTCGCTCGGTTCCTTGACGGCTGCAGCTACCTGGTCGGCGATCCATGCTTGGACCTCGTCACCGCCGGCCGCGAAATTCACGAGTTCGTCGAACGTCAGGGTCGAGCCAACCAACCTGGTCATGTGCACCGCCGAGCGCCAGAGCTCGTCGAGATTGCTCTCGCGAAATCCAATGAGCCGGCTGATCATCGTGATGGGCACGACATTGCCAATGGCGCTCATGAACTCGATCGTTCCACCGCCCAACGCTCTGGTTACGAGCCCCTCGGACAGCTCGCGAATCTCCGGATCGAGCGCGTCCATGCGCTTAGTGACCAGTTCGGGAAAGACGGCCCGGCGGTGGATCTCATGGAGGGGCGGGTCCGCGGTGGCCAGCGCCTGACCACCGGCGTCCCCGAACGTGAACCGGCCAGGACGTCCGGTGTCGTCGCGATAGAGCAGGCACTTCATGTTCGACGAGAAATCCGCGACCCGAGCGCTTGCCTCGACAAGGAGCTCGAACGTATTGACCGTAAAGACTTCGGTGCCCGCTACCTCCCACACCGGGGCCTGTTCCCGCAGCCGCTTGTAGAGGGGGTACGGGTCACCAAGCACCTCAGGGTCGAGCAGCAGTGTTCCGGGGATCTCCTGGTCCACCTGGTCCTTTCTTCGGCCAACCCTGGGCGGGAGCATCAATTTCACTCTCAGAGTGCGACGCGGGTGGTATTGTCGTACGGCATACTAGAAATAACCGGCGGGGCGAGCAAGCGTGAAAAGTAACCATCCCCCGAGCGCCCACTCACGGGCCGCCCCGAATGACAAAGCTCGCTCGCGGGGGCGACCGCCGTCGCTCAGCAAGCACCAGGTCGTCGAGGCGGCCCTTCGGGTAACTCGCGAGGTCGGTCTCGACAACCTCTCGATGCGAGCGCTGGCCCGAGAGCTCAACGTCCCGCCGATGACGATCTATCACTATGCGCCGAGCCGGGAATACCTGCACGTGCTAGTGGTCGACGACATCCTGAGCGAGATTCGCGTTCCGAGTTCCAATGAAGGCGACTGGGAGGAACGGCTGCGTAAGCTCCACTCCGACGCCCGTCGAGTGTTCGCAGAGCACCCTGGGGTGTCGGCGCACCTTGGGGACGGAGGATCGATGGAGGGCGCCCGACTGGCGGACGGCGTGCTCACAATCCTGGCCGAAGGCGGGTTCAGCCCAGAGGCCGCTGTCGTGTGTTTCGCGACGTTGTTCACATTCATGACGGGACAGATTGACCTCGACGCAATGTCGCACTTTGTCGCACACGGTGTCTCGACTGCGACGTTGGACAACGTGACCCGCTCCGCGCCGTTCTCACGCGAGGAGCTCTTTGACCTCGGCTACGACGCTGTTGTGGAGGGACTGAAGCGCAAATTCCTGCGATCGTGAAGGAACGCGTGATGAGAGCCGCGAGGATTCAGGATTGCAACCCGAGAAGGCGCCGTGCACGCACATGACATGACATTCGATTGGGCCGATCTTTCAGCTGTCCCCGAGGCAAGGCGCGCGTGGGGCTCACAACGGGATCGTCGTCACGGGAGCCGGAGAGCTGATTGGGTTTCATACCGGGCAGCTGGTCACATTTGACCGGAGCGGCCATCTCTCGAGGTCGGTCAGGCCTCGCCTCGCCGAGGGACATGGCATCACCCTGGTGCGAGAGGGCGACGACGACGAATTCCTATGGGTGAGCGATCCGGGCTTTGTCTTCTAGCTCGACCCCGATGATGGCGACGATGATTGGGCCCCAGTTTGGGCAAAGGCGTCCATGTGGAATCGCGTCCACCTCGAGTCGTCAAAATGACCCTCCGCGGCGAGATCCTGGCCGAGCTCCCCATCCCGCAACCAGAGCCGGGATCGCCACCCGGCATCATGGGCGACTACTGCCCCTGCGGTACGGCCGTGGATGAAGAGAGGGTCGGAGGCACCGGCGACATCTGGGTAGCGGACGGGTACGGATCCAGCTTGGTCCATCGCTTCAACAAGCAGCGCCACCATCAATTGACCCTGACCGGTGAAGAAGGGGGTGGCCGCTTCCTGTGCCCACACGCTGTATTCATCGACCGGCGAGGAGGCAAGACACCGGAGCTCTGACATCGCCGACCGCGAAAACAAGCGCGTCCAGGTGTACGACCTCGAAGGTCGTTACGTGCGGACCTTCGGAGATTCGTTCCTGAACAGCCCGAGTGGCTTCGCGGTCTCGGGCCTCCTCCTCGTGGTGGCCGAGCTGTACTCACGGCTGGCGATCGTCGACGCTGATGACCGTTTCGTTGGCTACGTGGGCGCCAGTGATAGTGCTCAAAACGGCCTCGGTTGGCCTGACCGTCCAGGATGGCCGAATGCCTAGAGCAGCGACGCGCGAGTCACACGGGCGTACCTGCCGGCTCCCTATGAGTTCAACTCGCCGCACTCGCTGGCAACGGACGCGGACGGCAATCTCTATGTCTCGGAGTGGCTCATCGGCGGTCGCTACACGAAGCTCAAGATCCGCGCGTAATCCGAGGGCGGCTGTAGTAAAGCGGTTTACTATCTGCCCAAGCCCGTCGCGCCACCTCCCCGGGAGGCGTTGCCCACCACCCTTCCCAATCAGTCGCTCGCTCCGAGCACCGTGGACCGAGACGGACCATGCTTTCATGGCTGGATCAGGAACTGGCTCCAGCCGCCCGGCAGCGTGGTTTGACCAACTTCAATCAAGTGGCCGTCAGGGTCGCGTATGTAGCAGCGGATCTCCGTTTGGTGCTGCTTTGGTGGCGTGAGGAACTCGGCGCCACGTGCGCTCCACTCCGCGTGGACGGCCCGGATATCCGAGACCCGGATGTTCAAGAAGCTGCTCGTGCGGTCCGGATCAGGTGGTGTCTCGAGCGTGACCGTGGGCTTGTCGTCGGTCGGTCCACCACCAACGTTGATGATGATCCAGCTGTTGGCGAGCGCCACGTAGGACGGTTCACCCGAGCGGATGAGCTTGCCGCCGAGCACCTCGGTGTAGAACCGAGCGGAGCGTTCCACGTCGGCTGAAACAATGAAATGTGCGAGGGCTATCTCGTATGGCGTTGTGCCGTCTTCGGGCATGACTGCCTCCATACTCTCGGGACGTTCTTTTGTTCTGGAGGTGAGCGAGGCCGTCTCGCGGGCGGTAGCCGTCAGGCGGCGAAATCACGTCGGGTTGTCGGGCGCGTCTGAGACTATGCCGGTCGTAAGGGAGACGCTCGTTTCGCACCGCCGCCAGCCGCGCTGCGATCAGCTCTCGATCGAGAGCGACATCACCTGGGTCAGCCATGCTGACCCTCCTTCTCTCCGCCGGGCTTCGCTCTTCAGGTCCCGGGCATAGTTTGGTGTTCAACTTGACGAACCAAGTCGAAGCCCAGTCAGCGGTCTAGACATCCTGGCGGTACTGCTCCGCCTTGTACTCAGCGTAAGAGGCGGAGCTGGCCACCAGTCGCGCGTAAAGCGCGAGGCCATCGAGAAGTAGGCCAAGGCGACCGGCGGGAGACGACGTGACAGCGACGGACTGCTCGTCAGCCCCTCAGGTGCTCGACTCCGATGCCCACACGATCCTCACGCGGTGTCTGACGTCAGGCATGACTGAGTCGACGACCCTATCGACCGTCCCCTTGAGCTTCGGATGCGCGTCTCCGTAGTGAAGTCCCGAATGGACCATCACGAAGTTCACGTCACCCCACCCCTTATGCACGTTGACCCCGTTCACTAGCTTGAACCCTTTGTCGGGCAGAGCAGCGCTCAAGGCACCGGCGACGCGGTTCGCCAAAGGCTCGGATTGCATAACTCAATACTCAGACCCGCACGATCTCGGGGGAAGAGTGCCACAAGTCCCCACCGCGCAGAGTGTTCACGAACAAGCAGCTAGACGTCACTCGACCCCACCCCGACGGAGGGCGCCAATCCCTCTCCGGGTCAATAGTCACAAGATCGGGTTCCTCGCGCCCCAAAGGCAACGGTCGACCGCTCTGGGCCAGGTGGTCGCTTGGCAACTCGATTGTGACCGGGGCGAGGAGCCTGTGAGGCGCTCAGAGAGCGGAGTCGAGGAGCGTCTCCCGGCACGCCTCCACGTACCAGCTTTTCCCGTGCGATCCCGCCAGACGCCTTTCCACCCTGGCGGCTGGCCGCAGTGGTCCGTCTGGAGCTGTACCGAAAAGACCATGCGGAAGCACCGCCCCCGGGCTGAGGACTGAACGCCCCGATGCGATCGCTGGGCTCGGGCATACGGTCCATGGGCTACGAGGGTGGGCGCGTTGCCATGCGAATCCTTGAATCAAGACCCCTATTTCCGGTACTTCCAGGCGCGACGAATAGAGCCGTCATCGAACGACGCGACGGCGTAGGATTTCTATGGGTTCGGGAGTGACTTCGCCGAAGAGCCGGTCGCGCAGGGTGAAGAGCCGGTCACGCAGGCAATAAGTCGTCCCTGAGTGTCCTCCCGGACCCCCTCTAGAGCGTCGAGGATCAGCCGTCGGTAGACGGCGTTACTCACCTCGGCGCTTGAGGGATCGGAACGCTTCCTCTTCGTCTGGCCTTCGACAACCTTGCGTTCGAAGTAGGCGCGCCCTTGCGAGCTGTTCTGGCGGATCTGGGTCACGGCAGCCATGCGGACGGCATGGTTCAGCTTGCAGCTGCCTCGCATCGACAGCCTTCCGTACCTTTGGGGGGCGTGTGCGAGGCTGGTCTCAGCGAGCTACCCAGCATCGCTGTATTTGCTCGCACGAACGTAAACGATCGGAGAGCGGCATGGCTGAACCAGTTCCGGTGACCGAGCTGAGCGCCTTCAGCAGCCCGAATGCGACACCAACGGAGTGGTCTCAGGCTCGGGATGAGCTGGCGGGTGCTGAATTGTATTGGCTTTCGACCGTTCGACCTGACGGCCGCCCACATGTCACGCCCCTGTTGGGAATCTGGCTCGACGGGGCTCTGTACTTCTGTACTGGACCAAACGAACGAAAAGCAAAGAACCTCTCAGCAAACTGTCATTGCGTCCTTACGACGGGGCAGAGCACACTCGACGGTCTTGATCTCGTGATTGAAGGAACGGCGGAAGGTGTGAGCGACCATGCCGAGCTTGGACGTGTCGCCAACACCTACGAGTCGAAGTACGGACCGCATTTCGTCGCACCAGATGGAACGTGGTCCGGTCTGGGCGACGCCATTCGGCGAGCAGAGGTTCTGGTTTATCGCGTCGCACCCGAAACGAGCTTTGGATTTGGTAAAGGAGAAAGGTTTAGCCAAACACGCTGGAGCTTTTAGCTTCGCCCCTGCTCTCGTACGTCGGAATGGCGGGAACCTTCGGCACTACTGGGACACGACAGACCCTTATCCTCCTCCGGTATCCGGCGAGTAGCTTGGTGCAGTTTCTGAAGATCCAGCCAAGCACAACTTCAGGTGACCGTGACCGTGGCCGCATTGGTGGCGGCGATCCGGCGCGGTTAGTGAACACCGTCCGGAACTCCCAGCCATTTTCGAACACGGTCGGCATCCCGCTGATGGTCGCCGAGGTCAACACCGTGTCGATCCAGGTGGTGCCTCCGTCGACCGACACCTGCCAGACTAACGGTCGGTGCGGGAGGGCCGCCGGTTACACATCAGCCCATCCCAACGTATCTAGGCAGATCGGGGGACTTCAGGGTTCGGAGCGCTACCAGTCGATCTGAAGGACCTCACGCATGGCCACCTCGAAGTCGTCGAAATTCGCACCCTGGCGGCTCGCCGCGATCAGCTCTGCGTCGGCGCCGACGGGCAGGCGTAGCGGGTGGTGCTCCGCTTCTAACGCATCGCAGATTTTCGTCGCCACGAGCTCGGGACCCGGTGCGGGCTCTCCGCCGCCAAGAACGCCCATGGCACTCTCCCACTTCTCAGCCAGCTCGGCGTAGGGTCCGGGTCGACCGCGGAGGTCGACCATGTTTTCCCCGAAGCGCGTCGCAATCGACCCCGGCTCGACCACGAGGACCTTGACGCCGAAGTGCCCCACCTCTAGGTGCAGCGACTCAGACAGTGCCTCGAGGGCGAACTTGGTCGCCGAGTAGAACCCGGCCAAGGGGCCGCCAACGATTCCCGAGACGGAGGTCACGTTGACGATCGTGCCAGAGCCTCGTTCGCGCATGGCGGGGACGAAGGCCTGGATCATGCGTGCCGCGCCCAAGAAGTTCGTCTCGAACGCCCGGCGAACCTCGACGAGGGGGACTTCCTCTACCGCTCCGTCGATCCCGAAGCCCGCGTTGTTCACCAGGACGTCGACGGGGCCGACAGCGGCTTGCGCAGCGGCCACGGACTCATCGGAGTCGACGTCAAGGGTCAGGGTGCGCGCGACGGCCAAGTCGGCGATCGAGTCATGCCGTCGCGCGGTGGCAACGACCTCGTAGCCCCGCGTGGTCAGTTCGAGAGCCGTTGCCCGCCCTATTCCACTCGAACACCCCGTGACGATTGCGTTCTTGTTTGCCATCCGGCACGTCTACCCTTGGAGTCGAGCCGCTGTCAACGGACACTGCTACGCTCGAAATTGGAACCGGTCATATGCGTCAAGCCGAGAGCC
Organism: uncultured Acidimicrobiaceae bacterium; assembly: GCA_963756625.1. Classification (GTDB taxonomy): domain Bacteria; phylum Actinomycetota; class Acidimicrobiia; order Acidimicrobiales; family RAAP-2; genus Bog-473. The sequence goes on along the minus strand of CAVWNQ010000005.1, from coordinate 268,100 downwards.
ATCGAACAAGCGACGTTGGCTTGAGCATTCTGATTTCGATCACTCGAAGGTGCCCCAATACGCCAGGACGGGGTCAAGACCACGGCGATCTCTTTGGTGGAAACGGTGCCGTCCGGCCACGTTCACGGCAGCCCGGGCACGCGGCCGGCGGCGGCATTCGCCTGGGCCGAGCTTCTTCGTAATCGTATAATATATTAACTTCTGCGGTGGACAACGTGCTCTGCCCCGTCGTAAGGAACAGGTGGAAGTGAGCCGCGTGCTCCATCAGTGCCAAAAAGTAGGCGCGTTGGACCTCAGGGGCGACCTTCACCGCAGGAACGAGTATCGAACGGGATTTCTTCGAGCTTTGAGGCACGCCGACTCGCCGACATCTGGAGGATCTGACAGCACACGGGGTTATCGATCGTGTGGGCGACCACCCCGAGCGCTGGACGGCCTCGGATCGGTTGCGCGAGCGGTGGTGGGCCGTGACCGATCCTGGACGGATTTTCCAGCCGCTGCCGGCCCGGCCCAACGACCTCGCCCGCCTGCTCAATCAGTTCCAACGCAAGTTGTGGTTCCCCGCCGCGCTCAGAGCCTTGCGCCAGATTCGCACTCTCCCTGCTGGGCTCCCTGGGGGCGTGCACGTGCGTCAAGCGCCGCTTCGTCGGAGGCGTCTTCACCAAACCCGACCCCGATACGTTGGTCTCTCCGTCGGAGACTCTGATGGGTGATGTCGCGCAGAACCTGGTCATCTGCCTGAGTGGGATGTGTGCTGACGATTGCTCTGGGCCACAAGTGCCTTGCAAGCACGGGGTTTAGTTCTGCTCCATAGAGGCTGATCTTGGCGAGAAAAAACAAGAAGCCCACCAGTCCAATGACGATGCCAAACTGGCCATACGTGGCCGAGCTGTGGCGAACTTGGTGCTGGACCAAACCTGCCCCAAGGGTAATGAGAAGCGAGAATCCGAGCGAGCCCACCGCCGCTCCGGGAAGCAGTTCCCGAGTTCCGATGCCACCCGGGGTCAGGGCGCGGAATGCGGCAAAATATAAGAGAACATTGATCAACAGCAGACCGACGAAGACCGGGATCCGAATTCCCCAACTCAGCCCCTTGTCTGTTGCGAGCGTTGCCACTCCGGCGTTGATCACGAAGGCTCCGCCGATCGTCACCAAGCCAACGAGACTCCGGGCCAATCTCGGGACGAATCCCGGAAGCTCGAGCTCCGGAACATTCCATACCTGCGCCATCGCTTGTTGCGCAGTCTGAGTAACGCCTTGAGCGCCATAGACCAACCCGATGAGACCGACAACGAGGCCAAGGACGCTCCCATGCAAACTGCTCGATCCGCGCTCCGGGTTGAATTGTGAGCCGACGACTGGAAACTCGTGGAGCGTCGACACGAGACTGTGGCCCAGGCTGGGGGCACCGATAAATCCGAACACGGTGATTACAACCAGCAACAGGGGGTAGATCGCGACAAACCCGTACCACCCGAGGGCTACGACAAACTGATTTGCTCTGTCGTCTCCAGACTTCTTGATAACTCCGTAGACAGGCCCAATCAGACGCGAACGTCGTTGCCACTCGTCGACCACAGCGAAAAGACTTCGAACCCGATCCAATGGTGACCAACTCCTCTCGATACGTCTGGTACCCGAGAAGAGTGGATCGAACCATGTACCTAGGGAGCCAGTCCCCATGAACCACAAACCATCCCGCGCTTGTGATACATGAGTTCAGTCTCCAGGGTTTGACTGCGCGCACAGCAAGCCAGACGTCACGAGCGAATGGCTAAATTCTCGACGGAAAGGGTATAAGCGCCGGGTGACTCTCTCTCGGCTAATCGCCCGCCCGCTCTTGGCATCGATCTTCATTGCGGAAGGCTGGGACGCCATCCGAAATCCCGGCGGGGAGGCCACAATTGACGAAGCTCTTGCTCAGCCCCTCACGGCAGGAGGACGGTTGGTTCAAGAAGACTCGCTGAAATTGGTCCGATTTAACGGGGTTGTCCAGGTCAGCGGTGGCGTTCTCCTGGCAATCGGGAAGTTCCCGAGGCTCGCGGCCCTGGCTCTGATGGGTTCAATCGTGCCCACCACGTACGCCGGACATCGGTTTTGGCAAGAAACCGATGAGGAGATTCGATCGCAGAAGAAGATCCAACTTCTCAAGAACCTGGGGCTCCTGGGTGGGCTGATCTTTGCCGCCGTCGACACGGAGGGCGCTCCCTCGGTTGCTTGGAGGACTCGACGTCGTGTACGTCAGGTCGCGAGCGCAGTGGCCGAAGGGCGTGCGGTGTCGGAGGGTCACACCCACCAAACGGCCTCTGGAGCAGCCGATACGAGTCGCCGAGCCGGCCGCCGCGCCAAAACGGCCGCCAAGGTTGCGACTCGTCGAGCTAACGCAACCGCATCTGGCCTAGCCCGACAGGCGAGTGAGGCGGCTACTAACGCCGCGAAGACCGGAGTAGTGCACGCTTCTCCCTACTTACGCCAAGCGAATGAGGGCGTTCTCGACGCGGCCGAAGGAGCACTCGATGTCGCCAGCCCCTACATCTCGGCCGGAATTGAACGGGCCGGAGAGTTCGTCGAAGGAGCACTCGACGTCGCCAGCCCCTACATCTCTGCCGGACTTGAACGGGCCGGGGAGTTGCTCGTCCGAGTACCCGATCATCCATCTGTTGACTGACAGGCGATTGCGCTCTCTTTTCCTTCACGTACTACTTAGCCGCCGGAACTCTGCACACGCCATTCCCTGAAGGAAGAGACTGCGATAGCTACTCGCGAGCAGTCGACATTCGGATCCCGGATCTGAAGGATCGGGGTTGGATACGACTGCCCGCGGGTATGCAGCTATATCCAACCCCAAACGAGAGGATCTGCCGTGTCAACGGTCGACAAAGCCAAGAACAAAGCTCAAGAAGCGAAGGGGCATGTCAAGGAGGCGGCGGGCAAAGCCACGGACGACCAGTCGTTGGAAGCTGAAGGCAAGGGTGAGAAGGTCGCTGGCAACTTGAAGCAAGCCGGAGAAAAGGTGAAGGACGCCTTCAAGAAGTAGACATTCTGACGACGAAGCAGATTCGAAGGATCGCCCTGCTTCACGCGACGCCTTCATACGTATTCTTCCGGGCCTTCGGCATCGAACTATTCAGCGCGCACCTAATCCTCGCGACAGTGTTCCTCAGGCGTTGGCCTTACAGCTCCGCCCGCGCTTCGAGACCGGGTTCTGGTGGTGGTTCGTGGATCGCCGCCTCCCATACGCGTGCGGCCGTACGAATGGCGACAAGCCTCGCTACTCCTGCACCCACTCCCGTGGCAATGGCCCAACTGAGAGCATCTATCCAGGAGGAGCGCCGATCGGCCGGCTTTGGCGGCGGACTCGCACCTCGCACTGCCTTCCACGCGGTTTCGAGGAGTCGTTGCGTGAGCATACCGGCCAATGCTCCAGACCCCAAGGTGATCGCCTTCCACCCATACGTCTTCAACACCATCTCCTCCCCCTACCCAGGCTCATCGCGCAACGAACATGTCTCGACAGAGCGACATGCTTCCGAGCGACCGGCGCGCAGATGTCGCTCCGCTGTACTGTGAACCCAGAAAAGATAGTTGCGAAACGACCAACACGAACGGTGGAGTGCACACGACGGCACCGATTGCTCCCACGGCAGAAGCGGTCAGCTTGACTTGGTCGCATCCGTGGGGATCTCTGTGGGATCCCCACGGATCATTCGGAAATTTCGGATCATTGAAACGATGGGAAAGGGTCCCGACCGTGCGCCACTTGTCCGACGCCGTCCTCTTACCTCGCCAGAATGACCTTGACGGCGCCGGTGTCGGCCGCCCGTGCGAAGACGTCGTAAGCCTCGATCATCTCGTCGATGCGGAAATGATGCGTGCCGAATTGACCGGCATCGATCTGGCGAGAAGCAACCAGACGGAGCAGCGTGGGCGTCGAAAAGGTGTCGACCAACCCGGTTGTGATAGTGACGTCGCGCGTCCATAATGTCTCAAGGTGCAGGGTGACGGGCTTGCCGTGGACCCCGATGTTCGCCACGTGACCTCCCGGACGAACGAGCTCGGTGCACAGTTCGAAGCTCGCCGGAACGCCGACGGCCTCAATAGCTACGTCAGCGCCCAGACCATCCGTGAGCTCTCTCACAAATGCGATGGGATCGTCGCGGCCATTGTTAACGACGAGATCGGCACCGAAGCGCTTGGCGGCCTCCAGCCTGACGTCGGCGAGGTCAATGGCGACGATGTGGCTCGGGGAGTAGAGCTGGGCGCCGAGCATGGCCGAGAGTCCGATCGGACCAGCACCCACCACGGCGACTGTGTCACCGGGCTGGACGTGACCGTTGAGCACCCCGACCTCGTATGCCGTCGGCAGGATGTCAGCAAGCATGAGGACCTCCTCGTCGCTCACTCCCTCGGGCATCACGTAGGTCGAGGTATCGGCAAAGGGAACTCGAACGTACTCAGCTTGGGTCCCATCAATGAGATTGCCGAGGATCCAACCACCACCCCCCAGGCACTGCCCGTAGCGTCCCTCTCGACAGTACCGGCACCGCCCACATGCGCTGACACACGAGACGAGAACTCGGTCTCCAGGTGCGATGTTGGTCACCGCTGACCCGACCGATTCGACAGTGCCAACGGCCTCGTGTCCGAGGACTCGACCCTCTGTCACCTCGGGAACATCTCCCTTCAGAATGTGGAGGTCGGTGCCGCAAATTGTCGTGCAGTCCACGCGCACAATAGCGTCGGTGTCGTCTTGGATCGTGGGGGTTGGGACGTCCTCCCAGGCTTTGCGTCCTGGTCCGCTGTATACAAGTGCTTTCATGCTGTCCTCGGTTCTCTCTGGCTGTGTTCCGGCGAGTGGCAATGATCAAACGTCATGCGCGGCCACGGGTCCACGCTGGACGATGACACGTCCAGTGATCTCGAAGGGCTCGATGCTGATCACGTTGAGGCGTGCTCCGCCCGCCCATGGCTCAACATCGAGGTGTGCGGCAACAATGCGCTCTTCTGGGTCTTCGATCAGACGGGCGTGACCGCGCACGAGGACACTCCACCCCTCGCTCATGGCCTCATCGATGTGATCGACCTCGAAGGCCACGACACCGGAAACCCTGGCGGTCATGGCGTCAGAGGTCCGAAGGACGACCGCTCCGCCGGTGAAAACGAAGTTCACCGGGAAGGCGACCGGGCCTGATCCGGTCGAGAGGACGATACGCCCAATGCCCCCAGCAGCGAGATGCTCCTCGCATTGCACTGCGGTGAGCCTCTCGAGGACAGGGTGGGGACCGGCGCGGCCGATACCCGGCGGACCATTGACCTGACCACCTTCGAGAGCGAAGGGCGTCGTATCCAGGGCGACGGCGAGTCGTAGCAGAGACCCACCGCTGAGGCTCGTGTCCGCACTCTGCTCGAAGTAGGCGAGGAACCAAGCATCGATTCCAGCTCGTTTCGCCAACTCTTCAGTGCTGAGGCCGAGCTCGGTCCGGCGATGGGTGACACGGCGGGCCAGGTCGCCCACTCGTATTCCTCGAGGCTGCGCAGACATCTCGGCACCTTCAAAACTGGTGCGTGCAGACGCGGGGCCTGTTTGCCCGTGAGCTGGAGTCGTTGGTGTCATGGAGCAAGTGTGAGCCTGATGTGCGCCAGATCCGTAGGGACCTAAGTCCTGGCGCCCGTGACCTTGGTCTCTTTGGCTAGGTGCAAGAGGCGTGACCTTCGGCGCCACAATCACACGGATACACAAACAGCCCCGCCCGACCTGCACTGTGGCAGGCCGGGCGGGGTAGCGCGATCCGGGATTGGAAAGTGGTTCAGCTCGTGACCAGCACCCGCTCCGCTTCTGCGTGCACAGCGAGTTCCTCGGTGGCAGTAGTCCGACGAGCGTGCCAGAAGCCGAAGGCCACCAGGATCGCCATGATCGCGGCCAGGACGAAGGCCGAAATCGCCGCGATCAGGGCAATGGTGGCGAGGGTCCCAAACGCGTAGGCCTCAAGCAGCAGGCCCCGCAGAGTGGTGCCCTGGAACACGGTCGTTGCCTTGGCCTCGGCGGCGGTGTACGCGGTCGATCCCTTGGGGAGTGCCTGGGCCTTGGCCGAGAGCTGGGCGTAGGTCAACCCGCCACCGATCTCCTTGAGGTGGACCGCAATGAAGTCATCCGCGTAGACCTCAGCCTGCTGGCCAGTCACTAGTGGCTGTCCCGCGTACTTCGACACTGTGCCAACCATCGATGGGGTGATCTCAGTGCCTGCAACCGGGTGGGCAAAAGCTGCTTTGGCCGGGAAGACGATCTGCTGTTCGGCCAGCTGGTTGTGCACGTTGGAGTTGGCAAAGCTGTAGCCCCACATGAGCAGAACGCCTGCCACCACCAAGACGATCACCATCACTGCACCTCCAGCGCTCGCGATCAAGTCAAATACCTTTCGTTGCATTGTCATATCTCCTGTTCACAATGACCCCTCCTTGTGAGGAGATCTGTTCTTCATTGTGGAGATCAAAGAGCGCGAAAGACTGGGTGCAAAGGTCCCGAGGAGTGGGACCTTGGTCCCCGTTCAGGCGTTTCCCGTGCCCGGCGGCGAATCAATCCGAACTCGCTCGTGGTTCAGTGCGCAGCGCGACAAGCCGTCACTTTGAGGAGATCAGGCCGGCTGTCAGCCCGAGCGCGAGTGCCTGGAATCCTCGCCACCCAGCCGGGCGGGACGCTTACGGAGTCGTCGGTGGCCCACCAGCCTTGAGCTTGGTGGCGTAGATGGCCGCCTCAGTACGGCTGTTCATCTTGAGCTTGGCCAGCAGCCCCGTCATATAATTCTTGACCGTCTTCTCCGAGAGGAACATCGCTTCAGCGATCTCACGGTTTGTCATTCCCTCCGCTATGAGGTCCAAAAGGCGCGCCTCTTGTGGAGAGAGGGTCTCGAGTTCGGGATTGATTTGGGGAGGGTTGGCAACGCGTTCGACAACTCGAGCCACAGCCCTCGGATCCATGAGAGATTCTCCCTCGGCGACCTTCTTGACATCTTCAATCAGGTCCCGGGCCTTGATCTGCTTGAGCACGTAGCCGGCCGCCCCGGCCATGATGCTGGCAAAAAGCGCCTCATCATCGGCGAAGCTCGTCAGCATCAGGCAGACGAGGTCCGGCATGAGCGAACGGACATCACGACAGACCTCAATGCCGCTTCCATCTTCTAATCGGACGTCGAGGATGGCCACGTCAGGCGTAGCCAGTGGGATCCGCGTCAAGGCTTCCTCTGCGGTGCCAGCCTCACCGACGATCTCGATGTCCTCGTCGCTCTCGAGCAGGCTCCGGATACCCTCGCGGACCAACTCGTGATCGTCGAGGAGGAACACACGTATGCTCATGCACTCCATTGTGCCAGTGTTCGACACAGGTCCGATCCACGGACCAGCGACTGCCGATGAGTCGAGACGCCGCCGATAGCTACGATTCAACTCATGCCGTATCACAATGTTGAGGATCCGGCCAAGCTCCTGCGCCTCATCGACGCCGTACTGATGATCGAAGCGGCCGTCGAGCTGCCTGTACTGCTCCGCCACCTCATCGAAGAGGCGTGTTCCCTCGTCGACGCTCGTTATGGCGCTCTCGGTGTGCTCAATGAGGCGCGGACCGGCCTCGAGCCGTTTATCACCGTCGGACTGGGAGACGCCGAGGAAGAGTCGATCGGTGCTCGCCCGACCGGACGAGGGGTGCTGGGCGTGCTCATCACCGATGCCACACCACTGCGCCTCAAGGATCTCGGCACTCATCCCGATAGTTACGGATTCCCGGCTCACCACCCGCCGATGAAATCCTTCCTCGGCGTCCCCGTCCGAGTCCGCTCGGTGGTCTATGGCAACCTTTATCTCACCGACAAAATTGGCGCTGACGATTTCAGTGACCAAGACCAGGCACTCGCTGAGGCCTTGGCGGTCGCAGCAGGCATCGCCATCGAGAACACCCGCCTCCACGAACGGGTCCGTGTGCTCAGCGTCCTCGACGACCGGGACAGAATCGCCCGGGACCTCCATGACCGTGTCATTCAGCGCGTCTTCGCCATAGGGATGTCGCTGCAGGCCGCGGTGCGCCTCTCTGAACGAGATCAGATTGTCGAGCGTGTCAACAAGGCGGTGGATGATCTTGATACGACGGTGACCGAAATCCGTACTGCCATCTTCGAACTCGGAAACAACGCCATTGCGGGCGGCCTACGGCACAGCGTGCTTGAGCTCACCGAAGAGATGTCTTCGCTAATCGGGGGTCGGCCCGAGGTCGTCTTCAATGGCGCCATAGACAGCGCAATCTCCCAGCGCATCGCCGACAATCTCCTCGCCGTGCTCCGTGAAGCTCTGACCAACGCCGGCAAGCACGCCCAGGCGACCAGATTTATCGTCACCATAAGTGTGGCCGAGGACGTGAACCTCGAGGTCCAGGACAACGGTATTGGCATCGAACTTCCCGAGGCCTTTGGATCTGGCCTGGGACTCGTCAACCTGCGAAGTCGGGCCGAAAGGCTGGGTGGAAGCTTCGAGATACTGACGGGCGAAGACGGGACCCGGCTTGTCTGGCGCGTGCCCGCCTAGTCGGTCGCGGTGTCCTCGAAATCCGGGGCGATGGTCATGGTGAATTCCACGGTGCCCCATTCGGTCTTGGACTCAATTGGGAACCCGGCGTCATGAAACACCGAGAGCATCGCTCTGTTCTCGACCAGGACCTCGGCAATGAAGCGCCTGATCCCGGCTGATCGTGCCGCGTTGGCGAGGTGCTGCAACAACGTTGTGGCGAGTCCATGGTGCTGGTAAGCGTCCGCAACGACGAAGGCCACCTCAGCCACTCTGTGATCGTCGAGCCGGTCGTAGCGACCGACAGCGATGAGTTCCCTCGTGCGCTCAACGACGAAGGCCACACGGGCCTCGCCGTCAACCTGAGTAAAATGTGCGACTTCGCTGGGGCTCAAGTCTTTGTGGGGATAGAAATATCGCAGCCGAATGGACTCCGCCGAGAGGTGGCCATGGAATCGCAATAGTGCTCCAGAGTCGGCCGGAGAGATTGGCCGAACGACGGCTTCAGTGCCGTCATCGAAGTTGATCAGGTCGCCAGCTTGGACCGGCGAATTCTGAGTTGCCGCCATGCCATCAACCCTGCCGCATAGTTCAGCGGCGCGGTAGGGGCCTCGGTCACAATCCTTGGGACCATTGGCCATCCCCCAACCGGCCTTGTCTTGAGCCGACCGCGCACGGCCGCATGGGCGAATGTTCAAAAGGCGAACGCGCCATAGGGCCCAGGTCAGACTTGTCTGACCCTGTCGTGGCTGAACCGCGTTGTTGTCTGCGACGTTGAGGGGTTGAAAACCGCCTCTGACCTGCTAGCAAGGGAGCGGAAGATGGGATTCGAACCCGCGACCCTCACCTTGGCAAGGTGGTGAATTTCGTCTGTGTAGGTCTGGCGGATCATCTGGTGTGCTGGTCGGTCCATCCAGTTTCCACTCTGTCCACCGAGTCCGTCCTGCAGTAGAGCGCGCTACTACAGCTCGGCGCTCGCTTCGAGTGAGCTGGAATGGACGGTGGCAATAGTGCGCGACGTCGGCCGCACGGTCGCCCGGATGGCCGAGCGGTGTTCCGATTGGGAGATCCTCCGAATTCTGTTGCCTTCCGCTCGAACAGCCAATCTCTCAGCAGCCCACGATGACCAACTGAGGTCAAGATCGCCGGAGAGACAACTGGCTAACCACAGGAGCGTCGGGCGGCGATTGACCGACTCGCTCCGCGCAGGAGAGCAATCCCAATCGGCGACAGACTGCTACCTTCGAATCCCAGAGAGTCGGCTTCCTTTGGCGGGCAGGAGCTGAATACGTCATAGACCGTGACTGTTCGGTTGCTTATCCCGAGAGCTCCACGTATGCCATCCGACGGAGAAGTGGCATAAGCGGCGACCGCTAGATCAACCCCCTCCACGACGAGGGCAGCCAGTCCCTGGGGACCCTGCTTCCGGACTCTCGGGCCTGGATTGCGATTCCGCGAGGACGTCGGCGTGATCAGTAGCCATATCCGCGTGACGGCTCCGCCGGTGCCGGAGCAGCCTTGACCGTCGTTGAGCTCCCGATGGCCCGAACGTTAGGAGTAGCAACGAAGAAGTTGCTGACGCCTTGTCCCGTGACGTGTCCCGGGGAGTCGTCGACGAAGGTGTAGAGGAAGTGACCGTTGTAGGTCACCTGTCGACCGCTGGCTTCCTTCAAGGAGGTCACCTTGCCCTTGGACCCTGACGCGGTGGGCTTGGCCGAGACCAGAGCAGGCCACAGTTGCGCCAGCACGCCGCTCACCTGTGACTTCTTGGCTGTGTCAGCCTGGTAGTAGTACAGGGGCAGGCCCTTCGCATTGACGAGAACCGTTTCGGTCTTTGCGCCCACTTGCGTCGTGGTGGTGTGCAGAGTCGGTTGGGTCGTATTCACAAGGTGGGTGGTCGAACCCGATGCGTGTGGCGTGGCAGCGCCCGCGGCGACTCCGGCGCCCAGGGCAAAGAATGACGAGAGCGCGACCGCTCCACCGATGATGGCGTTTCGACGGTGGTTCATGATGAGGCCTCCTGTGTCTTCGATGAGTCAGTGAGACATACGACGCGGAGTTACAGCCAAGAGCGGAGTTAGCGCCCAATGGCGGACCCGACCATCTGATGGAGATGACGTCGAAAGAGAGTCGACGTGTAACCCCTTGCACTATCTCTCCGTGCGCCCCCCGCCCAGGTGCGCTGGCGCCGGCTCCTCGGTCACGGACCCCCCCTGCCCGGCCGAGGAGGCCGGTGCCCCCTCCAGGGAAGATGTCTGAGGCATCCGAGCAGGCCAGGCCGGTTGTAACCCGCCTGCGTATCTTAAGATCGAGATGTTTCCTGCCCCGAAGCCCTCTTTGACCCGGGTCATGCCATCGGACCCCCCCAGGACCTCGGGCGAAACCGACGTCACCCACCTCCGCGTGGTTGACCGCGATTCCTACACCGACTGGGAGTCGGTGTATCGCGACAACGTCGAGCGTCTCTACCGCTTGATGTACGCACGGGTCGGCAACCGCGCTGACGCCGAAGATCTCACCTCAGAGGTCTTCCGCACGGCTCTGGGGCCGCTGAGGTTGGCCTCGTCGAAAGGTGAAGTGCGCTCGTATCTCCTGACCACGGGGCAAACAGTCCTTGCCTCGCATTGGCGCCGAACGCTCGGCGCTCCGGTCACCACCATCGACCCCGAGTCAGACATGGCTTCTCTGGCCGAGCCGTCGGGGACAGAGGAGCCGAGCGATGCGCCGCAGCGGGCCGGAAAGATCCTGGCGGCTTTACCCGAGCGCTACCGGCGCATACTCGAGCTTCGCTTCCTCGAGGCATGCTCGATCAAGGAGGCCGCGCAGGCGATGGGGATCAGCGTCAGCAACGCCAAGGTCCTCCAGCACCGGGCCCTGCGCATGGCAGCCAAGGCCGGATTGGAGGTCGAAGCATGACCACCCGACGGCTGTCGGGCTTTCTTGACGCCCTCGCCGCAGGACGACGTCCTCGGCCCTTCCACGCCGATCCCGAAGACGTCGAGATGCTGCGTGTCGCCATTGCCCTCCGCGCCGCCCGTCCAGGTGACTCGATGCCCGACGAGAACTTCGTGGCCGAGTTGCACCAGCAACTGGCCGACGACCTGAGCGCATCGGAGCAGACCAACATCCGCACGCTCAAGATGCGCCGAGGCCGCGTCGCGCTCGTGTCGGTTGCCGCCGGATTGGCGCTGGTCGGCGGCACCTTGGCCGTTGCCGAGACGACAAATAAGCCAACGGTTCAGCGGTCCGCGACAGCGTTGCCGCAGGGACAGGCTCTGCGCACGGCGAGCTTCCAGTCCCCCACCGGCCAGGTCGTGGGACAAATCGTCCTCTATCACGGCCACCCTTCCTGGGTGTACATGAACGTGGACCTTCCTCACTCCAACGGGCCGGTGAAGTGTGAACTGCATCTGGCTAACGGGGAGGTCGTGGCTGCCGGCACCGTGCAACTCCACGACGGAAGCGGTGAGTTCTCCCAGAGCATCCACATGGATGCCGGAAAGGCTCGAGGAGCCACGCTCTATGACCCCTCGGGTGTCGTGGTGGCGTCAGCCATCTTCATCTGAATATCCAGGTTCGCCGCTGATCGGAACCACGTAGCGCGCGTTCGATCACATCGTCTTTCGCGACCCGGATGGGACACGGTTCGCGAACACGTACCGACGTCACACTTGATTGACTGGCGAGGCTAGGGAGTGTAACCCCACTCCATATAGAGAGCCAGAGGAACTTACTCCGTTGCAAGCGAAGGAGCAGGTCAATGCAGAACCAACGCGGCACTGTGAAATGCGATTCGCCCCGGTCTGGAATCGACCGTCGAGCGGTCACCGCCGCCGGTCAACTGCTGATGTCGGCAATCTGGTTGGAGCACCGCGTTCGGCGCGTCTCGACGCGTCTGAGCATGTCGCCGAGTCAGCGAGCATCCCTTGTGTCTGTCGTGAGGTACTCGGCTGCGCATCAATCGGACCGTGAGCTGCTCGTTCCTGACGGTCGGAGCGACTGACCCCTCCTCATCAAGAGAAAGGTACGACAAATGACTCTGTACGCGAGAGTCGGTTACGGAACCAGGCTGGTGAGCGCTTCTGACCTGGTACACGGTCGTCCGCTGAGGACATATCAGCGGGGAAGAACGTGCATGGTCGAAGGGTGCGATATTCGCCTCTCTGTCTATAACCCGAATGCTCGGTGCTCCCTGCATGACTACACGTACTAGGGCAAGCGATCATGTCAACGATTGAAGCGAGTCGGAATCACCGTGGTAGCCACATCCCAACGGCAGGGGCGTCGCCATCTCGCTCCCAAACTGTCCGGCGAACGTTGAGCTACGCGTCAATCGGACCATAGGCTCTGCGGCGCGGCGAGCCGGCATTACTCTCGGCATCGTCATTGGGTCCGCGCTGCTGGCAGCGTCAAATGCGATCCACCTGGAGTTGTGGTCCAGGAGTTACGGAACCATACTTACGATCGCTCCGTTGGTTCTTGTCCAGGTAATCGCAGGCACATTTCTCGCGGTACTCCTGTTGTTATCGCGGCGATTGCTCATGGTCGCCGCGTCCTCTGGATTCATGATCGCCACCATCGGCGGATTGCTACTGAGCGTCCATGTCGGACTGTTCGGCTTCATGGACTCCCTGGCGGCACCGTACGCAGGCCTGTCGCTGGGAGTCGAGACCGCCGGAGCCGTTGTCCTTGGCCCTTATCGGTACCGTTCTCGTACGTGGGCATGGTCAGTCAGACCAAGGAACTCCGCACATGGTCGAGGCCAACACGAACGGAGTCTTCAAGCCCGGCGCGGTTGAAAGTGCTCTCTGCCTGCCAGCTTGGAGCGGAAGACGGAATTCGAACCCGCGATCCTCAGTTTGGCAAGGTGGTGGTTTCGTCTTGGCACTGGGCTCTAGTCCCCAACGGTGCTGTCTTGTCCATCCAGTTTCCATTTCGTCCGCTCAGTCCGTCCCTGTAGTTGCGCGCTCTACTACAGGGGCGTTCAGCCGGGCGAAGGCCAACGCGCTGAATGCGATCAGGGCAATAAGGGAGCCATAGCCCAACGACGTCTCCCGTAGCCCGATATGGGTGGCGGGTACCCTGCCACAAGTGCTGGGATCGAGAAGGCAAGGTAGCTGACCAGGACACAGCTGAGATCAGGCCGGCTCTCTCGTGAGTCTCTGCTAGTTGGTTCACCGAGCGAATCGATCCAAGGTACCCAGTTCCGAAGCCCGCTCTCCCACAATCGATGCGAGTCGGCGATCCTTCACGAGCTAGAGGTAGGGCATTCGCCGTCGAGCACCACCTCATCAACCGAAGCGGCAAGCGCTAGTCGCATTCGGCAGATGACGGCGGATCACCTGGCCCCGTCATAAGCGCGAACGCGAGACCTGAGCGATCCTCAAATCAGGGACTACAAACCCGTCTGCCTTCTCGCGCCACGAATGAACTTTCGCCGTCCCGGAGCCTGGAGTCGCAAATGGCGAGAGTTGTCCGTGAATTGACTGGGTTGAGTTCGACCGGCTCTATCGACCATCGGCTCCGGGTCGTCACAATCATCGCCGTGGAGACGGACCGTTGATGATTGACCCACGAGTACCCGTGCAATCCATCTCGCATCACAGACGACACGGGTCCGCACGCGCACGCGTTGGGCCTACGCCGCGTCGGAGGGCTGGCGGACTGATTATTCTGGCGATGACAATGGTCCTGCTCGGTACCGGCATCGGGGTGGGCACCTCGCTGTTGGTCTCCGATCGGAGCACGTCAGCTGCTTCGGGCTCCACCGTCCAACGGCCGGGAAAGGCTATCGGTGCGAACGACTCTGCCCGGGCCTCCAACGTGACCTTCTCGGCTCCTGCCGGCTACACAACCCAGCAAATGATCTTCGACGACCAGTTCGCCGGCACCACCCTCGACGCCACCAAGTGGAGCGCGTTCTTGGGGGCCCAAGGGAATGCCTGGAACAACCACGGCAACCTCCCTGCGCCCTACTCCGGACCGAACACCCCCATTACTGAGAATGAAGCCATGTTCGGGCCTTCGCAGGTCAGTGTCGACAACGGATTGACGCTCACGGCCACCCGCAATACCAATCAGTATGCCTACACCTACCCCTGGATCAGCGGTGTGGTCACGACCGAAGGCAAGTTCAGCCTGCCGGTGGGTGGCTGGTACGTCCAGGTGAAGGCCAAAATGCCTGACCAGACACAGGGCATGTGGCCCGCCATCTGGTTCCTCCCGGGAGTGCCCGGTACGGCCGCGAACGAGTTCGACGGCTACGAGGGCGGATTCGTCGGAGCGGATCCCAACCAGATCATGCACTCGACTTATTTCGCCGATCAGGGTCAGGAGCAAAAGAACTACGGCGTCAAATCGGACGTGACGGCCGGGTATCACATCTACGGCTTTCGGTTCATCCCGGGCCACTCCGTCACCGCTTACTTCGATGGTAGGAAGGTGTGGCAGATAGACGCGTCGAGCGCCATCACCATCACCCCGGAACCATACGAGATCATCCTCGAACTTCAAGTGGCTGGGCCGGATGCAACGTGGTGGCACAGCGTAACGACGGCTGCTACCCGCTCGGCGAGCATGGACATCGCCGAGGTGCGTGCGTATTCCGACTCGTAGAGCGGCTTGCCAGCGCACTGACGGAAGGGGAACCGTGCCCCCGCCGAGCTGGACCGTGGCCCACTTGGCCGCCGGCGTGGTCAAAAGCAATAGTTCTTCCCGTAACAGTCGATTAGTTCAACCGGATCGAACCGATCGACGCTCGATGAGCCAGTGCGAGCCCTCTCTGACCAGCTCTCCTTCATCTCCCAGCACCTGGCTCCAGCGGCTAGGGCAAATCGAGCAAGGGCTTTCATTTGTCTCCTCCTGATGTCAGGTTGCTGTAGATACAGTCCTCGAGGAGGTGCCCCGCGTTACGCGGGAATTCTGAAATGTCGGCGTAACGGCTTTGTCGATGCGGCGGACAACATGCCATGGCGTCCCGTCTGGACCCGGGTAGGGAATGCAATGCACCACTGCGAGCCCACCTCGCGCTGGACCTGGGGGGAATCCGTTCTACGATCCGTCTCATGGAGTCGGACAACGAGCTGGTCGCACGCCTGCGCGACGGTGACGAGCTTGCCTTCGTCATGTTGGTGCGCCAGTACCAGATGCCGATGCTTCGGTTGGCCAGGTCAATGGTCAACAACGAGGCGGTCGCCGAAGAGGCGGTCCAGGACACGTGGATGAGCGTGGTAAAGGGGATCGAACGCTTCGAAGCCCGGTCGTCGTTGAAGACGTGGCTCTTCCGGATCCTGGTCAATCGCGTCCGCTCCGCCCATTCGACCGAGCAACGTCGAGCGACCCGTCGGGCACCCTCCGTCGACCCCTCCTTCTTCGACCCTTCGGGCCAGTGGGTCCAACCGGTTGTCGCCTGGGACGAAGACGTCGACGACCGGCTCGTCGCCGATTCGATAGTTCCTGCGCTACGAACCGCGCTCGATCGGCTGCCATCTCGGCAGCGTGAGGTGGTGTTGCTCCGCGACGTCGAGGGCCTCTCCAGCGATGAGGCGAGCGAGGTCCTCGGCCTCCGCCCCGGCAACCAGAGAACCCTCCTACACCGCGGCCGCGCTGGGCTACGTGGGATGCTTACGGCGCAAATGGGGAGGGAATGAAGATGCCGATATTGCGGCGAAAAGACCTCGTTTGCCAAGAGGCCATCGAGCTCCTCACCGAGTACCTCGAAGGGACGTTGTCTCGGCGCCAGCGCCGCCGACTCAGGGCCCACCTCGACGCGTGCCCAATTGTTCTGCCTACCTCGAACAGATCCGGATGACCATCCGCCTCACCGGAAGTATCGAACCCGAAGACCTTTCTCCCAGGGCGCTCGACGAGTTGACCGAGCTCTACCGCCGCTGGCGTACAGGCGAGTAGCAGACACGATCTTGGACGGAAGCCCGGCCTGGTGCGATCCACGTTGGCGCGGCATTGATGGTCTCATGAGACACGGGCACGTCTAGGCCAAGGACGCCGCTCGCAGTGATCGGCGAGCGAACTCGCTACGTTTGGCGACCGATCTCACCGCTACGCGTAGAGTCGATCTCACGTGCGCAGCAGGCGTGGGCAAAAGGGGCGCGCCGTTAGGTAGAGGGACTGCAGGGCTTGGAAACCAACCCTGACCTGCGACGATGGAGCGGAAGACGGGATTCGAACCCGCGACCCTCTTCAAGGTGATCGATTTCGTCGATTTAGGTCCGGCGGATCCTCTGAAGTGCGGATCCGTCCACCGAGTTTCCAGCCAGTCCACCCAGTTGGTCGCTGTCATAGAGCGCTCTACTCTCGATCGCGCGAGAGCGATCTGCTCGTGGACGCTGGAGATCGTCACGGCATCCGAGCACGCGCCTACCGGTTATGACCGAGGAGATCGCCAGGTAGTCGATCGGCTAGCGACGGAGATTAGGCTGGGCGTGTGAGTTTCTCCAGCGCCGCAACTGTGGACGAAAGCCGACCGATTCCGTTGAGCGCGGCACAAACTCGAGTCATCACAGCAGCCCTGGACTTGTTTTCTCGACATGGCGTTGGTGGGACGTCACTGCAGATGATCGCCGATGAGATCGGCGTCACAAAGGCGGCCGTTTACCACCAGTACAAAACAAAGGACGAGATTGTCTTGGCCGCGGCAGAGTCGGAGCTGACGAGGCTGGAGGTGGTCATCGAGGCGGCCGAAGGTGAGTCCTCACCTAAGCGGGCGCGTGACTCACTCATCGCCGGAATCGTGGACCTCGCCATCGCCCGCGGACGTACCGCCAGCCCCATTCTCAGCGATCCAGTAATCGTTGGCTTCTTCGCTGATCACGGGAAATTTCGTGATGTGATGCACCGCCTGCGTCACATCTTGGTCGGAGACGACACGGCGCCGGAGGCCCGCGTCCGGACCGCCATGCTCATTGCCGCTATTAGTGGTGCAGTTATGCACCCCTTCGTCGCCGACCTCGACGATGAGCTGGTGCGAGCCGAGCTTCTGCGCCTGGCGCGGCGCTTTCTTTCTTTGCCTGTCTAAGTCTGGCGAGTCGGCAAAGGGTCCGCCGTCGGTTACCTAGCGCGCCTGCTGCAGGTAGACGTTCATACGGCGGATCCTGTGGTCGGTATCGAACTCAAAAACGGTCATCGAGTTGATTCTTTTCAGATTGTCGCCTCGAAAGTGGCGCTCTTCGATCTCGTAATAGACCAACGCCCCCGTCTCGGAGATCCGCCTCACCGTGGTCTCGAATGACACGGTGGTCGAGGCCCACCGTGTCAGCATTTCGGTGTACTCGTCCCAATCCTGCACTTCGAGAAATGTGCCGACTCGTTCGAACTCCTGAACGGCGACGAATTCGGTCAAGCGAGCCCAATCAGCCGAATCCCCGACCTCAGCCACTAGCCGTTGCAGAGTACGGTCGTATTCGAGGACTCTCTGCGTCAAGGGACCGGCACCCTCGGCGGCTGTGCCGTCCATCATGAGCGAGGACCGCGCGGCAAGATGTGCGGGAGGTCCACGGTCGTGAGTATTCCAGGCTGGGCGCCACACACGTAGGGAACGGCATTCACCAGGCCGTTGGCGTTGTAGGCGGGCACAAAGGACGCCAGGTCATCGAGTGGGACGGGGAACGGCATGCTCATGTCGATCGGCGCGTCACCATGGATCCGGATCCGCCAACCGGTGGGCTGCAAGCCCCAATCGGGTTCGACGTCCATGGCCACGAAGCCGTACTGCGTGAAACGGATCCGTTCCATGCCCTTGCTGCGTCCCGTAACGACAACCCGCTGCGCCGCCGCAGTCCCGGCTTTGATTTCGCCAGCCACGATCACCATGTCTTCCTTGGCTGCCGCGACGCCACCTTCACCCACCCATTCGTCGATGTCGAATCCCGCTAAATCGGCCAACACACTGAGTGGTGGCTGGTACTCGCCGAAAAGATGATTCTTGCGGCGTTCGGGGTCGAATTCCGCCAGCGGCTTCCCGAATCTCATCTGCTCCATGACCATGTGCGCCGAAGGCCGGTGCGAGAGGTCGCCGAACTCCTCGATCTCGATCAGGTCGACCTTTCGCTGGATCGACAAAAGGGCCATGGGGAGGGTCTCAGTCACGAAGCCGGGATCACTCCCGCTTGCCCAAACCGATGCGCCGCCGCTCTCGCAGGCCGCATGGACACGGGCCAAGTTGGCGCTACTGAGGCGGACCCCGCGGGCGAACAGATCGCTGCAGGTAGAGACGACATTTGTGCCTGCCGCGAGTAATGCGACAACGTCCTCGACGAGTTCCTCTTCGGTCAAGCCAGCTCGAGTCTGGCCCCTCCCCGTCGCACGCGGCATGTAGATGCAGCAGTCCGCTTCAACCTTGAGAACCGCCGCTCGGTCGGTGGTGGCTACGACGCCGGTGGGTCCTTCTCCGCACAACGGCCCAGCATCGACGCCCTCCTTCGCCGAGTCGTAGACCCTGACCCCCACCAAGTCGAGGGTGGGATGGCGAATCACCTCTCGAAGGGCCCGCTGGCCGGTGTTTCCTGTCGCCCACTGGATGACGCGATACCTCGAGTCCACGTGCCTCCTCCCTTTGCTCAGCCTGAAGAGGATAGCCGATCGGCTACCCTCTGGACAAGGCCGGCCGCCCGTTGATCAGCCGGGAGACGACGACGGTCGGTCAGGCGGTGATGACCGGAAGCGATTCCCATCCCCGCACGGTGGACGTGGGAGCTCGTCGGATGTTCTCCCAATCGACCTCCCATTCGGGAAAGCGCGTCAGGACTTCGTCGAGGGTGACGCGGCCTTCCATCCGCGCCAGCGCGGCGCCCAGACAGAAGTGAATGCCGTACCCGAATGTGAGGTGCTGACCGACGTTGCGGCGTAAGTCGAACCGATCGGGATTGTCATATTTGTCGCCATCCCGGTTGGCAGACCCCGTAAGACAGATCATGGCGCTGCCGGCCGGCACGGTCTGGTCGTAGAGTTCGACGTCGTGCGCGACATAACGCGCGACATGGGGCGTGGGCGGCTCAAAGCGCAGGAGTTCCTCAATGGCATTGGCGACGAGCGAGCGATCCTCTACCAACTCGCGACGTTGGTCAGGGTGTTCAGCGAGCACCTTGCCCATCCAACCGATGAGGCGATTCGTGGTCTCGTTCCCGGCGCCGGAGATCACGCTCACGTACATCAGAACTTCGTCGCGAGTCAGCTTCCGTCTGGTTCCGTTCTCGTCTTCGAATTCCGCGAACAACAGGTCGGACATCAGGTCGTCGGATGGGTGGGTGGCCCGCCAGTCGATGTAGTCGGAAAAGAAATCCGCTTGCCCCATGTTGTCTGCCGTCACCTCCATCGGCTTGCCCGGGTCGGTGCGGAGTGAGGCGTTGGCACGGTCGCGAGCTTCCTCTTGATCGGATTCTGGAACCCCAAGGAGCATGCCAATCGTACGCATCGGAATCTGCTCCCCGAGATCTGCGACAAAGTCGAGACGACCCGCCCCGACAAGTGGATCGAGAACGCGCCCGCAGAACTCTCGAACCTTGTCTTCGAGTGCGAGCATCTTCTTCGGCGTGAACACTCGGGAAAGAAGACCGCGGTGTACGTCATGGAGCGGCGGATCTTCAAAGATCACGATCCCGGGAGGTATCTCGATGTTCGCCTTGATGAACTCGAGTACCGAGCCCCGAGCGGAACTGAAAGTCTGCCGGTCGAGGAGCCCGCGCTGGACGTCTTCGAAACGACTGACCGCATAGAAATCTTGCTCTTCGTTGTAATACAGCGGCGCTTCTTCCCTGAGACGGGCATAGACGGGATAGGGGTCGGCGTCGATCTCTCGGTCGTAGGGGTCGTAGTAGACGTCCGTCATCGTCATCGCTTGTCTCCTGTTCGAGCGAGCGCTTGCGTCATCGCCCAGCCTCGGTGGCTCCTCAGCCCGGTGCGATAGTAGCCGATCGGCTAGTCTCGGCGCCGAGCGCGACGACCGGAGGAGCGGAATGACCGAATTGGAGGGGAAGTTCGCGATCATCACCGGCGCAGGGTCCGGGATGGCAAGGGCATCGACGAGGGTTTTCGTGCGCGAGGGCGCCCAAGTGCTCGCCGCCGACATCAGTGGACGTCAGGAGGAGACCGCCGCCGAACTTGGCGATGCGGTCGTCCCGTTTCATTGCGATGTCACCAAGGAAGATCAGGTCGAGGCGATGTTCGCCGCAGCCCTCGATGCCTTCGGACGCATCGACGCCGTCCTGAATGTTGCTGGTATCGGCAGTTCGGGAGACCTGGCCGATGTCTCGATGGACGAGTACGACCGAATCATGGATGCCGACTTGAGGAGCGTGATGCTCGGGACCAAACACGGCATCAGAGCGATGCTGCCGACTGGTGGTGGTGTGATCCTTAACTGGTCGTCGACCGGAGGGATGAACGCCACACCTTTTCCTGTGAGCGTCTACTCGGCCGCCAAAGCCGGAGCCATCGCCCTCACAAAAGCTGCGGCTGTCGAGTACGGCGCAAAGGGCATCCGCGCCATTGCCATTTGTCCCGGCTTCATCGAGACCGAGATGTCTGGAGGTCCGGGCGCAGCTTCCCGTCATCCCCAACTGGTCCAGGGCACCGCGCTCAAACGGGGTGGCCAACCCGAGGAGGTGGCCGAATTGGCAGCATTTCTATGCTCGAACCGAGCGAGCTACATCACCGGCGCGGTCATCCCCGTTGATGGTGGGATGACCGCCACGCTGGCGTGAACAGCCCAACGAACGTCAACACTGGACGTTGTTGTTTTTCAGCCGAGGTAGTCCCGAAGCGCAGCGAGCGTGAAAACCGCCTCTGCACCCGCGACGTTGAGAAAGCAAGGGCCGAGGCGCACGGCGACGGGAAACCGCCACGCAGGGCCCGACCGACCGGGGCCGACCGACCGGGAAGCACGGGAACGCCGGCCGGGGCGAACACGGACGGGCGACGGCAACGCAGCGGGGCGACGGCGCCACCCGAGACGCGGGGCGGCGGGGCACACGGAAGCGAAGAAGCGGGGCTTCTGGGGGCGGAGGGGAAACGAAGCGAGGGGCGCTCAGATCATGACATCGTTCGAACGTTGCTTTCTGTGGCGCGGCCCTCAGAATCGGCGGTTGGCCCATCCACGAACGTCGCCAACGGCTCTCCCGCTTCGACGATGTACGTGGAGAGCATCTGCCCGATCTCGGGGCCGACATCGAGCGCGTTGTGAGGAAGGCGGGGCGTCATGAGGAACCCATCGCCGGCGTGCAGAGTAAGGGTGGGCTGATCCTGGATCATTATTCGCACCGTACCGGCAAGGATGTAGCCAACCTCCTCCCCCGGATGAATATGCCAGCCCGACTCGACCCCACACGGGATTTCTGTCAGCACCTGCACAACTTCACGTCCAGCAATTGACAATGGCCGGTGTTGGATTTCGGTACGATTGAGTTTTCCCGCGAGCTCGTCGACCTGCGGGTTTACGTCGGGTTTCGACGGCACAGTTCGGACCTCCTAATCGATCGGGCGCCGGTTGAGTGGTGAGGGCGCGATGCCGTTGCCTTCTTCAGGCAAGACGCCCTTAGGTCGCCGCAGCGATGGCACTCAGGATCACGTCCGCGACAGCTTGGGGTTGCGACATCATGATGACGTGGGAGCCTTTGACCTCCGTGATCGTTGCACCCGCTCGTTCTGCCGTTCTGCCATGGAACTGATGACGTCGGCGCCTGCCGCAGTGTCGCCGGTTGCCACCGCAGGTCGCCGACGGGAGGAACGGCATAAGGCAGACCGCGGAAGACGTAACCGCCGGGCGCGGTCAGGCCGCGAACCTGGCCGCCGGTGGTGGTCACGATCGGTTCGGCGCCCGACTCCGCAGGCGGCTTTCGGCCGCGCCGGCCCTGCGAAGATGATCCTGATGCGTTCATGCTGTCGAGTCCTTCTCCTTGGTCCACTGCGGTGGTGGCTTGACTCTTCGATGCGTCCTGGCTGCTTCAGGTGTGCACCGATTAGCGCAGCGACCTGAACGCCGCTCGCATCTCGCCCGCAAAAAGCTCCGGTTGTTCCCAGGCGGCGAAGTGACCGCCCCTGTCGAGCTCGTTGAAGTAGACGAGGTTCGGGTAGGCGCGCTCGGCCCAGTTGCGCGGTAGGGGGATGATCTCTCGTGGAAACCTGCTCACGGCTGCAGGGATTGAGACCGCGCCGCCGACCTTGCCTTTGTGGGCGGTGTCCTCCCAGTAGATGCGGGCCGAGGACGCCGCGGTGTTCGTGAGCCAGTAAAGCGTGATGTCATCGAGCATCTCGTCTTTCGTGAGGGCGCGCTCGGGTTCGCCGTCCGTGTCGGTCCACTCCGTGAACTTCTCGTAGAACCAAGCGGCCAAGCCGACCGGCGAGTCCGCTAGCGAGTAGCCGATCGTCTGCGGGCGTGTGCCCTGTATCGCCCGAAAGCCTGAGCCGCTCGCGGCAAAGCTCTTTGATGCCTCATAGGCGATGGTTTCCTCGGCTGACAGCCCCGCCGGCGGCGGTTCGCCGTTCTTGAGCGCCTTGGCGACCTCGGGCGGAATCGCCGTTTGCGTATTCGCCGTTGGTGGCCGTTCGATCGCTCCCAGCAACGTGGTGACGTGGATACCAACCAGACCATCCGGGGCCTGGCGGCCCAACACGTCCGTGACGACCGCACCCCAGTCGCCGCCCTGGGAAACATAGCGCCGATAGCCCAGCCGCCTCATCAGCTCAGCCCACGCGCCGGCGATGCGTTCGGGACTCCAGCCTGACGCCTGCGGCCGGGCGGAGAAGCCGAACCCGGGCATTGACGGCACGACCAGATCGAACGCGTCCTCCGCCCCGGCTCCATGGGATTCGGGATCGCTGAGCGGCCTGATCACCTTCATGAACTCGAGGAACGAGCCCGGCCAGCCGTGGGTCATGATCAGCGGCAGCGCGTTCGCATGAGGCGAGCGGACATGGATGAAATGGATGTCGAGCCCGTCGATCTCCGTCATGAACTGGGGGAACTCTTTCATCCTGGCCTCGAGGTTGCGCCAGTCGTAATCAGTGGCCCAGTAGTCGACGAGCTGCTGCACCCTTGCCAGCTGTATGCCCTGGGTGCGATCGTCGACGGTCTCACGGTCGGGCCAGCGCGCTGTCGCCACACGGCGGCGGAGCTCCTGTAGCGACTCCTCCGGGACGTCGATCTGGAAGGGACGAATACTGACATTCGAGCCTTCCGCTGTGCTGCTGGAGGTCATCCGTGGAACCCCTTTCCTGCTAAGGGCCCAACACAGGACTCACACTACTGACGACGGGAGTCAGCGTGGTCGCCACTCTGATCGTGCCCCGGCCCGTCGGCGGCTGGTTGACCAGTTGGGCCCAACCTCTCGTCGCGAGAACTTTCCCCTTACGGGAATACTTCGCTGAGCCGCCCCGTGTTGACGTCAAAGACGAACCCTCTGACTGGGACGTCGGGCGAAATCCATGGATGCGACCTCGCCTTCTGAATCTGCTCCCTGGTGTTCTCCTCGGCGTCGGTGAAGCTGTAGAACCTGGCCGGCGCAATCGGCGCCTGCCCTGTTTCTTTGCGGAGCCGCTCCTCCAACTCGCTGTCGGTGAACCTGAGCATCCCGCAGTCGGTGTGATTGATGATCATTATCTCTCGGCTGCCTAGCAGGTGGGTCGAGAGCACGAGCGACCGGATCGCGTCGTCATCGATCACGGTGCCGAAGTTTCTGATCATGTCGACATCGGCCTGGGCGAGACCCAGCATCTGCTCGATGTCGCTCAGCCGGGGATCCGCGCAAGTGACAATGGCGATCTTGGGCGCCGGCGGCTTCGCACGGCTGGGGTCGTAGTCGTTGGCGGTGGTTGCGTTCGCCTTCAGTGCCTCGTCAATAATGCTCATGACTTTTTCTTCCTTTCCCTGGGTGTATCGGTCGTCCCGA
Source organism: uncultured Acidimicrobiaceae bacterium (assembly GCA_963756625.1). Taxonomy (GTDB): domain Bacteria; phylum Actinomycetota; class Acidimicrobiia; order Acidimicrobiales; family RAAP-2; genus Bog-473. Next base: position 243,654 of record CAVWNQ010000005.1, on the reverse strand, counting down.
TATGCCTGTCACGGTCTTCAGCCGTTGTGTCTGACGGTTGAAGGGCGTTGACTTGGCCATGACGGATACTGCTTCCCATGCGGGTATTAGCGCAGCGATCTGAAGCCGGCTCGCATCTCTTCGGAGAAGAGTTGGGGCTGTTCCCAGGCTGCGAAGTGGCCGCCCCGGTCGAGTCTGTTGTAGTAGATGAGGTTGTTGGGGTAGGCGCGCTCTGCCCAGCTCTTGGGCGCTTGATACAGCTCGTCGGGGAAGACGCTGATGGCGAACGGGATAGTGATGTCCTTGGCGTCGAAAAAGGCCGCCGTATTCTCCCAATAGAGACGGGCCGCTGAGACCCCGGTGTTGGTCAGCCAGTAGAGCGTGAGGTTGTCGAGGATGTCGTCTCGGGTGAGATCGCCGGGCAGGCGTCCCTCCAGGACCTCACCGATGAGCCCGGGCTGACCGGTGCCGTCGCCGTGGTCGATCGCGAACGAGGCAAGGTGGATGGGCGAGTCAGCAAGGCCGTAGAGCGTTTGGGGGCGCGTCGACATGATCTGGGCATAGGCCACATGCTTCGCATAGAAGGTGCTCAGCTGGTCGTACGCACGCCTCTCTTCGTCCGACAAACCGGGGGGTGCTGGCTCACCCGTCAGGTAGCCGGTCACCTCAGCCGGAGCGGTGCCCGGCATGTTGGAGTGAATCCCCAGCAGCTCCGGAGCGGCTTGTTGACCCATCTGCTCCGTGACGGCAGCGCCCCAGTCGCCTCCCTGCGCCACGAACCGCGAGTAGCCGAGCCGCTTCATCAGCACGACCCAGGCACGTGCGATGCGGGGCGGATCCCAGCCGGTGCCGACCGGCTTTGCCGAGAACCCGTGGCCGGGCAGCGAAGGGATCACCAGATGAAAGGCGTCGTCTGCGGTGCCGCCGTGTGCGGTTGGATTGGTGAGGGGCTCGATGATCTTCAGCTGCTCGATGATCGAGCCGGGCCACCCGTGCGTGACGATTAAGGGCAGGGCATCCTCGTGCTGGGAGCGGACGTGAATGAAATGGATGTCAAGCCCGTCGATCTCGGTGATGAAGTTCGGCAGCGCGTTCAGCTTCGCCTCGCACTTGCTCCAGTCGTAGTCCGTCGCCCAGTAGCGTGCCACGTCCTGCATCAGCTCCAACGACACGCCCTGCGAGTCGTCGCCAACTGTTTCTCGCTCGGGCCACCTTGTCGCACTTACGCGCCTGCGCATGTCGTCGAGCGCTTGCTGCGGAAAAGCGATGTGGAACGGACGAATAGTCGTGCCTGTAGTCGTGTCTATTGCCATGGAACTCCAATCTCGGGCAAGCTTTCGGCAAACCTTGGGACCTGAGTGCTCGATCGTTACGAGGCGTACGACGCGCCAACACCGCCAAAACACAAGCGGGGGCGCCGACGTCAGCAAAGATATTGGGCCAACCACGAGTTGGAAGGCCGACGAAAATCGAATCCGTCTCAGTTACGCGGACCCGGCCCTATACCGGCATCACGTGAAAAGGCGACAAGCGTCGCCGGGAAGTTCGACATCCTCCGTTTCCTCGGCGGCGTCGTTAATTCACGTCGTCGATGACGCTCGACCCTTTCGGAAAACTTCTGCGCGGCACGCTACGCCCTGTTCCTCCGACGGTCAATGGGCAACGTTCGGTCGATTGAGATTGCAGTGCGGTGGTACGTAGCCCCTATCGCCGGTGGGTGACACAGTTCGGCGTTACCGTGTCCCGACGGACGGCACGCCACAGTCCGGCGATCCGTGCCCCGGCTTCGTGGCCCAGCCGGGCAAGTGCTGGCGCATGGTTTACAGCCGCCAGCTCCAGGCGACCCATTGCACCGAGCCGCCCTCGTGGACGGGGCGTTGGTTCAGCCCCAGCGGCGATGGCTGGTGGCGGGGATGGGCCTGCCCCAATCACCTGGACGGGCTGACGGAGTTCGGCCCGGCACCGCGGTTGAACTTGCGGGCTGGGCGAGCACCCGCTGTCCCAGTGGCGGGATCAATGTCCGATCCTTGGCGACCGAGCGACGCTGAACTACAGCGATACTTCACCTTAAAGGTGTCGTTCGCCGACTACAGGCACGACGGCCTAATTGAGCAGCTCACCTTTATTCTTTGGGGAGTAGAGAAAGTGCTCAGTCTCTTTGACCCGACCTTCACGAATGGCGACCCTCCCCTTCCCGTGACCACGGTCCTGTCGCAGCGTGAGCAGGACAAGATCGCCCAACAATCCCTCTCCCCCTCGCTGCCAGCTTCCTGAACCCCCGCGGCTTTTCGTTTCTCTGTCCTCCCCAAAACCCCCGCTTCTTCGCTTCCGTGTGCCCCGCCGCCCCGCGTCTCGGGTGGCTCCGTCGCCCCGCTGCGTTTGCCGTCGCCCGTCCGTGTGCGCCCAGGCCGAAGTTCCCGTGCTTCCCGGTCGGTCGGCCCCGGTCGGTCGGGCCCTGCGTGGCGGTTTCCCGTCGCCGTGCGCCTCGGCCCTTGCTTTCTCTGCACCCGCGACGTTGGAGCGGAAGACGGGATTCGAACCCGCGACCCTCACCTTGGCAAGGTGATGGATTTGGTCCGCTGGGTCATGGCCGGACCCCTCGCTTGCTGTTCCGTCCACCCAGTTTCCACCTCGTCCACCCAGTTCGTCGCCGTAGTAGAGCGCTCTACTATCCGTTGCGAACGACTTGAACGACGATTTCGGAAAGATCACGCACCCCGAACTGACCAGCGCCCGGCGTCAGCCGGACTCCGCGTGGGTACTCTTAGGCGAAGGTCAGCGCCCGGGCGTTTTCAACCATGATCTTTCGCTGATCATCCAACGAGAACGACGCCACGTTGGCAAAGAAGTCGCGCGGCTGCGCGAGGCCCTCCGCGTGCGGCCAGTCCGAGCCGAACAGGATCCGCTCGACCGGCAGGTGCCGGGCCAGGTCCTCGACGTTGTCCTCGACGAAGGGCGCCACCCAGCAGTGCTCGATGAACTGCTCGGCCGGGTCGGTCGCGAACATGCCCGGGTTCTGACCGGCCAGCATGCGCAGGGTGTGGAGGCACCGAGGCACCCAGTCCGCCCCGTTCTCGATATAGGCCACTCGCAGGCGTGGAAAGCGCTCGAAGAGTTTGTGTGCGACCAGGACCGTGGCAAAGTCCTCGATCAGCCGGTGTTTCATGAGCTGCGCCACCAACGATGCGGCCTGGACCACCGACGCGTCGGGAGGTCGCTCGCCTTCGCGAGGCGCATTCAGCCCCCAGGTCCGGCCGATGTCCGCTGCGACGTCGGTGTAGCCGTCTTCGAATCCGGCGTGCGTGGTCACGACGATGCCGGCTTCCTGGGCCCGGGCCCAGAAAGGGTCAAAGGATGGATCGGCCGGGGACCGCAATCCGTCGGGCGTGAAGACCGGACCGTTGCGAATCGTGATGACGCGGGCGCCCCGAGCGAGGCACCATTCGAGCTCACTCACCGCACGGTCGATGTCCGACAGGGTCAGGAACGGGACGGCGAAGATCCGCTCCTGATACGCGAAGCCCCAGTCGTCGTCGAGCCAGCGGTTGAACGCCCGGAGGACCTCTATAGCGGCCTCGATGTCGGGCTGCATCGGGCCCTCCATGCAGACCCCCTGCGAGGGGAACAGCCAGGCCGCCTCGACCCCCTGCGCATCCATGCAGGCGAGGCGGGCGTCATGATCGAACCATTCCGGGTGCGCCGCGGGGTCCTCGCATGCAAGCTCGTTGCCGACCCGTTCCTTGCTGCTCTTCCCCGCGAAGTAGTCGTAGAGGGCTCCCGGTCGCGGACGAGGGTGGACGTCACCCGGACCAGGAATGATCGGGTGCGCTCGCTCCCCGAAGAAGTAGTGGGGCTTGCCGTTGACTTCCCTCAGGACGACACCTCGGTCGGCGAACTTTGCGTCGCGGTACCGGGTGAAGGAGTCGCTCACTTCCCAGTAGTGGTTGTCGGCATCGAAGACCGTCTGTATCTCGGAGTCGCCTGTGCGCATGGATTCCTCCCTCAGTCCGTGCCGTGGCGGAGCAGCTTGCCCGGTGTTTCCCCGGTGCACTCCCCGTCAATGAAGGTCGTCACGCCGTTCACGATGGTCCTGTCGTAGCCGATCGCCTTTTGGATCAAGCGCCATTCCCCGGCCGGATAGTCCCACACGCGTTCCTGTGGCGTGCTGTCGACCGTTTCGGGGTCGTAAACGACGACGTCGGCCGGTGCTCCTTCGGCCAGGAAGCCGCGGCCCCTCAGGCCCGCCGCGACGGCCGGGTAGTACGAGAGCCGCCAGTGAGCCTCCTCCAGCGACATGATCTCGTGCTCGCGCACCCAGTAGCCGAGCATCTCGGTGGGATAGCGCGCCGTGGTCACGAACTTGGTATGAGCCCCGCCGTCGCTCACGCCGGGGAGGGCGACCGGCGACGTGGCGATTTCCTTCATGGCCTCGGGCGGCGTCACCAGCATCGGCGTCGCGAATCCGACCCTCAGTTGGCCGGCGACGGCCACGTCCAAGAAGGCGTCGATCTCGTGCTTGCCCTCCCGGGCCGCGACCTCTCCGACAGTGAATCCCTCGTAGGTCTCCTTGAGCTTCTGCGCACCCGGAACATCGCTCGAGATCCAGTGGATCTTGATCTGCGTCAGGTCGTACCCCGCGCCGAACAGACCGCCGCGCTCTTCGTGGATCTCTTTCATGGCGGCCCGGCGAGCGGGGTCGGCGAACTTGACGATCTTCTCTTCGACGGTGCCGAGGCAGGCCTCCCGCCAGCACGGGATCGTGTCAGCCAGGTTGTAGTCCTCCAGCGTGAATTCGGAGACGAAGTTGGTCGTCAGCGCCTGGGCGAAGACGCGCAGACCCTCCTCCTCGTTCAGGTACGCCAGCTGCTTGAGGGCGTCTTTGTGGCTGTACTTGGCTCCGCCGTGCTGGTTGAGAGCCCCGTCCGCCAGCAGCGCGTTCCAGATGATTGGCCGCCCGCTCTCCCGCGCCATCAGGGCAGCCGTTTCCAGGGTGCCCGTCAGCTGTGCGGTCCCACGACCGAGCGAGCCCATGGCCCGGGAGAAGGCGATCACCTCCTGCTCGGTCATGCAAGTCGGTCACCATCGGCGTGCCGTCGAAGTCGAGCTGGACGTTGCCCACCTCGCCGGAGACCTGCGCGCTGAAGCCGCAGCCGCCGGCCTCCATCCCTTCCACCAGGAGCCGGCACATCTCGTCGAGCTGTTCGTCGGTGACCCGGTACGCCTTGGCGTTGTCGACGCCGGCCACATAGGCATAGAGCGGCGCCAACGGAACGAACGACATCACGTTCACGCCCTTGGGCGTGCGGTCCACGCTGTCGAGGAACTCGGGGTACGTGACCCAGTCCCACGGCATGCCGACCCGCATCGTCTTGAGCGGAACCGCTTCGTTACGCGAGACGGTGAGCATGGCGCGCTCACGATCCTCGGGCCGACACGGCGCGAAACCGAACCCACAGTTGCCGATCACGACGCTGGTGACGCCGTGCCAGCCCGACATGGTGCACCACGGGTCCCAGAACACCTGGCTGTCGTAGTGCGTGTGGAGGTCGACGAATCCGGGCGCCACGACCTTGTGCGAGGCGTCAACGACCTCACGGCCGTCGGCCGCGTCGACCCGACCGATCGCCACCACGCGACCGCCGGCAATGCCAACGTCCGCCTTGTAGCGCGGCGTCCGCAGACCGTCGATCACGGTCCCACCCTTGATCACGACATCGAGCTTCGACATGCTCCTCCTCTTACCGTCGGACGCTCTCTGCGCCCGCTGGCCGACCGGGCGTGGGCGCCTCGATACCGTACTTGCTTGCTGGCCGCTCAGCAAGTAACTTTGCGGGGTGGCTCAACCCCAGCAACGTCAGAGCCAGGCCGAGCGGCGGAATCGTTCCGAAGATGCCCTACTGGACGCTGCGGCCGAGCTCGTCGCGGAACGGGGCGTGCAGGGCACGTCGTTGGCCAGCATCGGAGGACGCGCCGGGGTCAGCCGGGGTCTGCCGACCCACCACTTCGGTTCCAAGGAGGTGCTCGTCGCCCGCCTGGCTGAGCGAGCGCAGAACCGGATCGCCCAGAAAATGCGGGGGGCCCAACGAAGCCAGGCGCAACGAATAGGAGAACTTCCGGCTCTCGACGAGGTGTTCCTCACCGTGGACGCCTACCTCGAGATGTTCGAAGACCCGACACCCGATCAGCGAGCGCTCCTCGTCATGTGGGGCTCGACTTTCCCCTCCGGCGCCTCGGTAGACGGCATGACGGACGCCGAGAGGCGCAGCTATGAAGGGCTGTCCCAACTGATCGTCTCAGGCCAGCAGGACGGGTCGGTGCGGGCCGATGTCGACCCGATCGCCACCGCTGTGCTCCTTCACGGACTCATGCGAGGACTCGCTGCCCTAAGACTGACGGACAGCGGGCTTGCGGAGATGCGAGGCGTTCGCAGTGCGTGTCGCGAGTGGATCTTCTCATCGCTGGCCGCGGTAGGCAGTTGAGAACGCGCTCTCGCTCCTCGGCCAGATGGTTGGGAAGGTCGCAGCATGCCGGCGGCATTCAGCGTTTCGCCACCGGTGGCAACGAGATTAGACGAGCCGAGGAGGCTGGACGCATGCGAGGTGAGCGAAAGCTGAGCAGCGTGAACTGGATCATGATGGTGGCCGGTGGCGCCGTGGTCATGATGATGTCGGTCGCTGGGCCACTCTCAGAGCTAGCAGGAGCATCTGGCGCTGGGTCGCTCTACGAAGCAGCCGCCACCTTCAGCGGCCCGTTCACCGTCGGACACGTCATCGAGCCATTGACGGCACTGCCTACCGATTTGGCGGCGCACGACTACGTCGAACAGGAGTTTTCCGCCTCCGGTACGGCCCACGCATTTCACGCCACGTCGACGCCGTCGGATGGTAAATGGAGTGTCACTCCGACCTCGTCTGCCCCTTATGCCACCCGCATTCTGGTGCGCCGACCGGCCAATCCCAAAAACTTCAGCGGTACGGTCGTGGTGGAGTGGATGAACGAGTCCGCCGGAGAGTCGGCCCCCGACTGGGACTACCTCAACCCGCAGATCATGGACGCACATGACGCTTGGGTCGGCGTCTCCGCACAGTCACTCGGCGTTGACGGCGGCAAATCTCTGCTGACCGGAGGTGAAGTCACCGGGTCCGTGCAGGGTCTGGTGCAGCAGGAACCACAGCGCTACGGCAGCTTGCATCAGCCCGGCGATCAGTACTCCTTCGACATCTATGACCAAGTCGCTTTCGGTCTGCGTGATTCTCCAGCGACGGTCCTGGGACCACTTCGTCCTCACCACATTCTTGCTGTGGGCGAGTCGCAGTCGGCCTCTTACCTGACGACGTTCGCCGACACGCTCGAGCCGCACGACTACCCCTACGACGGCATCTTCATCCACAGCAGGGGCGTGTCCGGGGCTCCGCTCGACGGCGGATCGAGCATCTCGGTGAAGACTCCTCTCCTGATTCGAACCGACCTGAGAGTTCCGGTGTTCATGTCCGAGACGCAGACCGACTTGGTCATGCTGGGCTATGCGCCGGCCCAACAGCCGAACACCGATCGAATCCGAACCTGGGAGATCGCAGGTACGTCGCATGCCGACATCTACGAGGTGGGAGGAAATGCAAGCGTTCTGGGGTGTACGACGTCTATCAACACCGGTCCTCAGCACGTGGTTGTACAGGCAGGCTTCGCTGACTTCAGCAGTTGGGTGACAACTGGGATCCAACCACCTGAGCCGAAACCATTCAAGCTGCAAAGCTCGAATCCGCCCGTATTGGCCCTTGACTCGCACGGCAACGTGATCGGTGGCGTGCGAACACCGGCTGTCGACGTGCCTGTCTCTACGCTGAGCGGCGCGGCGCCTGCCGGTACATCCGTCATCTGTTCCCTCTTCGGGACTACGACGCCCTTCAGCCCAACTGAGTTGACGAGCCTCTACGGTTCTGAATCCAACTATGTCTCGAAGTACACCGCAGACCTGGACAAGGCCATCGCAGGGAGATACCTCCTTGCGTCTGAGCGCGAAGAACTTCTGGCCCAGGCAGGCCAAGTCCAGTTTCCTTCGAGCTAGGCCTGAGGATGGCGACCTGGTAGTCCGATTTCAGGAGAGTGGACATAGCCCAATCATGCTCAGGTCAGCCACATCACGGGAAGTCGTAGGAGAACGCAGCCTCGCTCTGCTTGGGAGCTCGGGTCCGATGCCGTTAGTCCCGGTGAGGTCTCTTGCAGCCATTATTCTGGCCCTGGCAGTGTCCGCGCTCATCCTCATCGGAGCCTGGCTGCAGCCAGCGCCGGCGGCCACCCCGCACAAGCTCAAGCCCGGCGACCTCTACGTGTCGCTCGGAAGCTCCATCGCTTCGGGTTACGGGATCGCAGTCCAGTCGACGTCATGCGGCCGCTCGAATAGTGACTACGGGCAACTCGTCGCCAAGCATTTCCACCTTCATCTCATCGACGCCAGCTGCGGCGCGGCGGTAATTGACAACGTTCTTGCGACGCCGCAAGGGAGCAACCCACCCCAACTGACCTTCGTGACGCCGGCCACCAAGCTCATCACCGTCGCCGTCGGTGGCAATGACATTGTCTACAACGGCACAGCCGTCGAATGTGACAACGCGGCCACATGTGCGCTACCGACGAACTTCGCCGCCTTGGTCGCGACCATGCGCGCGAACCTCAAGGTGATGATCGAAAAGATAAGGGCAGCTGCTCCGTCAGCCACGATTGTCTTCGTCACGTACCCTCGGGAAGTGCCCCCAGGGACCTGCCCCGCACTCGGCTTCACCAACTCAGGGGCAGCGATAGTGCGTCTCATGGGCCAGACGCTCGAGAATGCCTTCGTACAGGTCGTCAAGCGCCTGGGCGTGATCTTTGTCGACCCCTACGCCGTCCCGGGGGATCACACCGTGTGCGGACCCCCATCACAACAATGGACCCAGGGCTCCAAGTACGTGTTCGGCGTCACCGGCTTTGCTCACCACCCGACGGCGCTCGGGCACAAGGCAATGGCCCAAATGATTATCAATGCCCTGGACGGGCGGTGATCCGCACGAGGCATGTACTACCTGCGAAGGCGGTCGAGCTCTGACCAGGAGCCCCACTGAGAGCGGAAGACGGGATTCGAACCCGCGACCCTCACCTTGGCAAGGTGATGCGCTACCGCTGCGCCACTTCCGCGTTGGAAAGTCACTCTATCGCGCCACCCATCCGTCCCGTGGACTCGCTTATCACCCTTCCGGACTGCATGTTCCCCCGGGCGAGCTTCCCTTCGTCGACCGGAGAAAACCGTCTCGCTAGATTCGACCAGGTGCAACAAAACGAGACCACCGCCGTATTGAGCCAGTCCTTCGGTGCGGTTGCGGCCGAGTACAACCGCCTCCGTTCCGGGCCCTCGGCCGAAGCCCTCGACTGGCTGGTTCCCCCGGGCGCCGCCGACGCCCTCGAGATCGGGGCAGGGACCGGGCTCCTCACCGCCTTGCTCGCCGAACGAGTCGCCCGCGTCACAGCCGTCGAGCCGGACGAACGCATGCGGGCCGTCCTCGCGGCGCGCGGCGCCGGTATCGACGTGCTGGCTGGCACCGCAGAGGCGCTTCCCGTTCCTGACTCGTCGAACGACATGGTCATCGCCGCGTCGGCGTGGCACTGGGTCGACGAGAAGAGAGCGGTGCCGGAAGTGGCTCGGGTGCTCCGTCCCGGAGGGCGCTTGTCCCTCGTGTGGAACGGTCCGAACCGGTCCGTCGATTGGATGCGCTCGCTGTGGGCGGCCGGCATCGTGTTCAGCCCCGAGGAGCAGGAGAGCGTCGACGCCGGGCGGCGGACGCGGCACAGGGTCAACGTCGATATCAACGGCGAGAGCCCGTTCGGAGAACCCGAGACCGCGTTGTTCACGTGGACCCGGGCCATGAACAAGACCGATCTGGTGGCCCTCGCCGCCACCTACAGCGCGGTGATCACCATGGAGGAGGACGCCCGCCGGGAACACCTCGCCGCCATGAGGCACTACCTCGACACGCGAGACGCATTCGTCGGTGTCGAGGTCATCGACGTCCCGATGCGCTCCTACTGCTGGCGCGCCACCAAGCGCTGAGCGCCACCGGTCCCTTGGCTGCGGGCGCGCCAGGAGGGCGCTGTGAAGCGCCGCCGAGAAGGCTGGGTCCCCGCCGAATCTCTGCCTGAGGATCGTCACCCGTTCGTCGGGTAACTCCTCGCACGCGCCTACGTGGCTCTACGCCGGATGCCAGTTCGGGGGTGCACCGTGTGTGGTGCCGGTCCGAAGGGGTCGGCGTCGCACCCACGAAAGGAATCCCATGCAGAGACACCTTCGGAATGTGCTCGCGATCAGCGCGCTGACCACGGGGCTGGTGGTCGGCGGTGCGTTGGCCGCCGACGCCGCCACCACGTCGACGACGACCGGCAACTCCGGCTCGAGCGCGACCACCACCACGTCCAACTCGTCAACCACGACCCCGTCCTCTGGTTCCGGGTCGAGCACCGGAAGCTCGGGCTCGAGCTCTGGCTCCTCGGGTTCCAACTCCTCCGGCACGGGCTCGGGTTCGAGCACCGGCTCCGGATCTGGATCCACCTCCACCCACAACTGCCCCAACATGGGCAGTGGGTCCGGTGCTCCCCCCTCCGGGTCCACTCCGTCCTCGGGCTCGTGACCGGCTGAGCCACCACAGCGATCACCCACAGAGAAGGGCGGTGCCGGCCGGATCGCCAACCGGCTTGCACCGCCCGACTCTCGGATGCGCCACCCAGCCTCAGGCCGTGGCGCCTCTGGCGTCGAGGGCGCACGCGACGAGCTCGCCCAAAGCGTCGTCGATGTGCACGGCGAGCTCGGAGAGCTCGGGGATCAAGCGGCGGCAGGCCAGCAAGCCGAAGGTCACGCGATCCTGATAGGAGAACACGGTGATATTGACGCCGATGCCCTCTGCCATCGGCCCCACCGGATAGATGTCGGCCACTCGACTGCCGGCGCAGAACAGCGAGACGTCGGGAACGCGCACGCTCGAGACGGTCACGTTGAACGGTGGGCGCACCTTGTCGAAGAGACGTGTGCCGGCGACGGCGCGCGCCATACGCGACACGATGGCGGGCACGGCCATCTGGGCGAGGTCGCCGAGGAGCCTCCCGCGATGCAGCTTCTCCTGTTCCTTGGCCACGCGTGCCGAATCGGAGATCGCGTCGAGCCGCCGGACCGGGTCGTCGATGTCGCTCGCCAGCGAGACCAGCATCCCCGAGACCTGGTTGCCCAGCTCGTCGGTCTCACCGTCCGCACGCGTCGACACCGGGACCATGGCCACGAGCGACCGCTCCGCCACCTCACCACGGGCCGCCAACAATCGGCGCAACCCGCCCGAGACGCAAGCGAGGATCACGTCGTTCACGGTGGCCTCGAAGACCTTTCCCGCAAGTTTCACGTCGTCGAGGGGCGCGGACAGGGTCGCGTAGCGTCTCCGGTTCGACACCGCGCCATTGAAGGAGGTGCGCGGCGCGGCAAAGAACCCGGGCGGTGGCCGTTCACCGCGCCCGACGACCTCACGGTTGTGCATGCCGAGATCGGCCACCGCGTCGACACCCGCCTGCAGCGTGGTCAGCGTCGTTCCCGGTTGCCGCGCCAGTGAGGACGCCGCATGGCGCAGCATCTGGGCGTTGGACGGCAGGGCCGGCGGGACCCACTCGGTCGGGAGCATCACCACGCGCGCACGCGGCGAGAGGTCCAGGAAGGCAGCCAGAACCGATGCGCCGCTCACCCCGTCGAGGATGGCGTGGTGCACCTTGGCGACGAGCGCAGTCCGGCCGCCCTCCAGTCCCTCGACGACGTGCATCTCCCACAGCGGCCGATCGGGATCGAGTGGGCGGCTCATCGCCGAGGCCACGAACGCGTCGAGCTCCGCCTGGCCGCCGGGGGACGGCAGGCTGGCCCGGCTGAGATGATCGTCCAGTTCGAAGTCGGGGTCGTCGACCCACACCGGATGATGCAGTCCGAACGGCACCCGAAGGGCCCGCTGACGGAAGGGCGTGACCAGATGGAGTCGTTGCTCGATGACGCGGCGTATCTGTGCGTAGCGCGTCGACGGCGAGAACAGCGAGCGCGTGCCCTCCGGTGGGTCGAGCACCAGGGCAACCCCGACGTGCATGGGCGTGGTGGGGGTCTCGAGCGACAAGAAGGCCGCGTCCATGCCGACCAGGGGCTGCATCACCTCTTCTTAGCGTCTCGCCGGCCCGCCGTCATGTGCCGGTGTGGCCGAAGCCACCCCCGCCCCGTTCCGATTCGCCGAGACCGTCCTCGGTGACCAGCGCGAAGGCGGCCTGATCGACCCCGACCAGGACCAGCTGGGCGATGCGGTCGCCACGGTTGACCTCGTAGTCGTGCACCGGGTCGTGGTTGACCAGGACCACCCGGAGCTCACCCCGGTAGCCCGAGTCGACCAAACCCGGCGCGTTGAGGCAGGTGACCCCGTGGCGCAGCGCCAGGCCGCTGCGCGGCAACACCAGACCGGCGTAACCCGCCGGGATGGCGAGCGCGACGCCGGTGGGCACGGCCGCCCGGCCCCCGCCGCGCGTGAGCACCACTCCCGTGCGGGCGAACAGATCGGCGCCGGCGTCCCCCGCCCGTGCGTACCGGGGCAGCGGTAGCTCGGGGTCGATCTGGTGGAGGGGGATGCGCAGCATCGCCGGACCTTACAAGCACGGTCGTCCGCTCCCGAGAGAGACGACCGGTAGCATGCGCGCACATGCTGGCCTGGATCGATCTCGAGATGACGGGGCTCGATCCGGCGCGCCACACCATCGTGGAGATCGCCACGCTGATCACCGACGACGATCTGGCCGTCATCGAAGAGGGTCCCGACCTGGTGGTTCACGCCACACCGGCACAGCTGGCGGACATGGACGACTACGTGCGGACGATGCACACGCGCTCGGGCCTGCTGGCCGACATCGAGGCGTCGACGCTGAGCCTGGCCGACGCGGCCGACCAGACCCTGACCTTCCTCAAGAAGCACATCCACCAGGCCCGGACGGTCCCGCTGGCCGGCAACTCCATCGGGACCGATCGGCGGTTCCTCGCGACGCAGATGCCCGAGATCGAGGACTACCTCCACTACCGGTCGGTGGACGTGTCGACGGTCAAAGAGCTGTGCCGCCGCTGGCGCCCCGAGGTCTACAAGGCCGCCCCCGAGAAGAAGGGAGGGCATCGGGCGCTGCAGGACATCCGTGAGAGCGTCGCCGAGCTGGACTACTACCGTGCCGCCATCTTCGCGCAGGCGGGAGCCGACGGAGAGGAGACGGGATGACCACCACCGGGAAGGACGCGCCCTCCATGACGATCGCGGAGGCCAACGCGTCGCTCACGGCACCAGGGCAGATGTTCGAGATGGAGGAGCACGACATCCGGGGCGTCGCCACCCGGACCTGGAAGAACGCACCGACCTCGCTGCGCACCGTGCTCGACCTGTCGCACGCCCACGGTGATGCCACGTTCCTGGTCTACGAGGACGAGCGCACGAGCTTCGGCGAGCACTACCGCATCGCCTGCACGCTGGCCCACCGGCTGCGCACGACGTTCGGAGTGCAACAGGGCGACAGGGTCGCGATCATCATGCGGAACCTCCCCGAGTGGGTCATGGCGTTCTGGGCCGCCGCGGTCGCCGGCGCCATCGTGGTGCCGCTCAACGCGTGGTGGAGCGGCGAGGAGCTGCGCTACGGACTCGAGGACTCGGGGTCCAAGGTCGCCTTCGTCGACACCGAGCGCGTCGAGCGCATACGGCCCTTCCTCGGCGGCTTGTCGACGCTCCGGACGATCATCGTGACCGACGAGCACCGCAGCCAACTCAAGGCCCCGCTGGCCGTCTACGAGCCGCCCGGCGGCAGCCCACCGGTGCCCGAGTGGCCGTTCCCGCTCGCCCTCGGCCCCGTGGACGAGGCGGCCTCGCCGCCCGACCTCACCATCGACCCCGAGGACGACGCCACCATCTTCTACACGTCGGGCACGACCGGACGCCCCAAGGGCGCCGTGGGCACCCACCGGAACATGTGCACCAACCTCATGAGCCTGTTCTTCTTGAACACCCGCGCCGGTGTGCGTTTCGGGCGCTCGGTCATCCCGACAGAGGGCGAGCCGGAGAGGTACCAGCCGGCCTTCCTTCTCTCGGTGCCGCTGTTCCACGCCACCGGCTGCCACTCGATCATGGTCACCAACGCCGCCGCCGGGGGGAAGATCGTCATGATGCACCACTTCGACCCGGACCGGGCCCTCGAGCTCATCGAGCGCGAGCGGATCGCCAACTTCGGCGGCGTGCCGGCCATGGTGATGCAGGTGCTCGACTCGCCCAACTTCGCCAAGTACGACACGTCCTCGATCCGGGGCGTGTCCTACGGCGGTGCGCCCGCCCCTCCGGACCTGGTCCGGCGGATCCGCGAGGCCTGGCCGGTCGGGCAGCCCTCGAACGGCTACGGCCTGACGGAGACGTCCTCGGTCACGTCCACGAACGTCGGGGCCGACTATGTGGCCAAGCCCGACAGCGTGGGACCGCCGGTGCCCGTCTGTGACGTCGCCCTGGTGCCGGAGGACTACCTCGCCGACGAGCCGGACGACACCATTCCGCGGGGCCCCAGCGTGCGCGGTGAGCTGTGGATCAAGGGACCCAATGTGGTGCGGGGCTACTGGAACCGGCCGGACGAGACGGCGACGACCTTCTCGAAGGGCTGGCTCCACACGGGCGACGTGGCGCAGCTGGACGACGAGGGGTTCATCTACATCGTGGACCGGGCCAAGGACATGATCATCCGTGGCGGCGAGAACGTGTACTCGGTCCAGGTCGAGGCCGCCCTCTTCGAACATCCCGCCGTGGCCGACTGTGCGGTCATCGGGGTGCCCCATCCGACGCTCGGCGAGGAGGTCGGTGCCGTCATCGTGTTGCGACCCGGGGCGAAGGTGACCGCAGAGGAGCTCCAGCAGCACGTGAAGGCACGGCTCGCCGGGTTCATGGTCCCGACCCACATCTGGTTCCGCTCCGAGCCCCTCCCGCGCAACCCGCAGGGAAAGGTGCTCAAGCGCGCGTCTGCGCGACGAGCTGACGAGCGAGGCTCCGCAGCCGGGTTGACGCCCGCTCAGGCCGGGCAGGCGGTCGGGCAGCGGTGCGTGCTCCGGCGCCGGTCACGGACGACCGCCGGTGTTGCGGCTCCTCAGCGATTGGGCTGGGGCGTCACCCGCAGGTAGGGCTTCAGCGCCTTCCAGCCCTTGGGGAAGCGACCCTTGGCGTCCTCGTCGCTCACGGCAGGGGCGATGATCACATCGTCGCCCTCCTTCCAGTTGACCGGCGTGGCCACCGAGTAGTCGGCCGTCAGCTGGAGTGAGTCGAGCACCCGGATGATCTCGTCCACGTTCCGCCCCGTCGAGGCCGGGTAGGTCAGCGTCAGCTTGACCTTCTTGTCCGGGCCGATGATGAACACCGAGCGCACCGTGAGGGTGTCGTTGGCATTGGGGTGGATCATGTCGTAGAGGTCCGCCACCTTGCGGTCCTCGTCGCCGATGAGCGGAAACGACAGGGCCGAGCCCTGCGTCTCCTCGATGTCCCCGGCCCAACCCTTGTGCGACTCGACCGAGTCGACGGACAGGCCGATCAGCTTGGCGTTGCGCTTGTCGAATTCGGGCTTGGCGCGGGAGAAGGCACCGAGCTCCGTCGTGCACACCGGCGTGAAGTCCTTGGGGTGGGAGAACAGGATTCCCCAGCTGTCGCCCAGCCACTCGTGGAAATTGATCGTGCCGTCCGTGGTGTCGGCCGTGAAATCGGGGGCAGTGTCCCCAAGTCGTACTGCCATCTGCTCCTCCTGGATTGGTTGACGCTCGTCTGTGAGGGACGTGACCTTACCGGGAAGCCTGGCAATTGTCGACACGTTTGGTCATATTTCCGGCCCGCGGAAGCCCCGGCGAGAAAAGGTCCCACGACCTGGGAATGGGCCGACGTCCCCTGTGCGGACGCGGCCTCAGCCATGCGAGAATGCCCGCATGAACGGAGAGCAGCCCGCGCGGCGGCGGCGGCGGCGGCGTACGTGCCCTACCGCGCCGACGGCCTCCGGGTGGAGCACGACGGCCCGGTGACCGTGGTGACCATCAACCGCCCGGAGCGCCGCAATGCGGTGGACAGCGTGTGCGCCGACCAGCTCGGCGAGGCCTTCCTCGCCTTCGACGCCGACGAGCGCCGCTCGGTCGCCGTCCTCACGGGTGCCGCCGGCATGTTCTGCGCCGGCGCCGACCTCAAGGCACTCGCCGAGGGCGATCGCCGCCCCATCCCCGACGACGGCCCGGGGCCCATGGGCTGCACCCGGCTCACGCTCTCCAAACCCGTCATCGCCGCCGTCGAGGGGTACGCCGTGGCGGGCGGGATCGAGCTGGCCCTGTGGTGCGATCTGCGGGTGGCCGCCGAGGATGCCGTCTTCGGTGTGTTCTGCCGACGCTTCGGCGTACCCCTCTGCGACCTGGGCACGGTGCGCCTGCCCCGCATCGTCGGTCACGGGCGTGCCATGGACCTGATCCTCACCGGTCGTGCCGTGGGCGCCCCCGAGGCGCTCACGATGGGCCTGGCCAACCGGGTCGTCACCCCCGGCGCCGCCCTCGACGATGCGCTCGCCCTGGCCCACCAGCTGGCGGCGCTCCCCCAGGTCTGCCTGCGCTCGGACCGCATCGAGCGCGCTCGAGCAGTGGGGCCAGCGCGAGGAAGATGCCGCCGTGGGCGAGGCCCGGCGTGGACGCGAGGTCGTCCGCAGCGGCGAGACGCTGGCGGGCGCGGCGCGCTTCGCCGGGGGGGACGGACGCGGTGGCGCTGCGCTCGGTTGACCGAGCGGCGGACGGACCGTCGGAACCTGGCCCCCAAACGGTCGCCGCCTTCGACTTCGACGGCACGCTGACCGACTCGGGCAGCGCGTTCCCGTTCCTGGTGAGCATGTGCGGGACCTGGCTCGTGCTGCGCGCCGTGGTCCGCCTGTCCCCCGCCCTGCTCCGGGCCGCGGTCATGGGCGGGACCGCCGCCGACCAGGTCAAGGAGAGGCTCTTCACCCGCTTGCTCGGGGGGCTCTCCGTCGAAGAGGTCGACCGGCGCTCGGTCGTCTTCGTGCGCCGGCACCTGCAGCGGCACCTCCGCGAGGACACGCGCCGGCGGCTCGAGTGGCACCAACGCCAGGGCCACCACACGGTCATCGTCTCGGCTTCGCCCGAGTGCTACGTCAGCCCCGCCGGCGACGAGCTCCGTGTCGACGGCGTCGTGGCGACCCGGCTGGCCGTCGGGGGCGGTGGCCTCCTCACCGGAGGCTACGAGGGAAAGAACTGCCGTGGTGCCGAGAAGTACGCCCGGCTCGTCGGTTACCTGCGGGCGCGGGGGCTCTTGTCCAACACCGGGGGCGAGCAGCCGGTGCTCTGGGCCTATGGGAACAGCCGCGGCGATCTGCGCCTGCTCAACGCGGCGGACCACGGTGTCGACGCCGGCCGCCTCGGCCCGCTCGGCCGGCTGCGCCGGTTCCCGCGCTTGGCCGACGTCGTCGCCGCCTCAGCCGGGCGTGGCGGCGACCCCGACGGCGTGGCCTGAGTACCCGGGGACGGCGGTGGTGACGTCCCCGAAATAGGGCGCGTCGCCGAACGCGAAGGCCTGGCCGCTGGCGTTGACGGCGTCGAAGCCCTGGCCGCTGAAGTCGGGGATGAGGCCGGTCATCGGGCTCCGCAGGCTGCTCAGCGGGGGCGAGTCCCCGGCGACACCCACCTGGGGTGCGTCGCCGAAGTCGAAGACGCTGCCGTCGGCGCCCAGCACCCAGTACCCGCCGCCGTCGGGCGTCGGGGCCACCCCGACGAGCGCCGTGGCCGGCGGGGCACCACCGAGTGAGCCGAAGAAGCCCGCGTCACCGAAGGCGAAGACGCCGCCGTCGGATGCGATCAGCCAGTACCCCTGGCCGTCGCGGGTCGGCACCATGCCGATGACCGGCTTGTTGAGCACCAGGCTGCCGGTGCTGCCGAAGAAGCCTGCGTCGCCGTAGGCGAAGATCCCGCCGTCGGAGGCCACGAGCCAGTACCCGCCTCCGTCCGGCGTCACGGCCATCCCGACCATCGGCTTGTTGAGCCGGATGCTCCCCGTACTGCCGTGGAACGCGGCGTCGCCGAAGCTGAAGACCCCGCCGTCGGCGGCCACCTCCCAGTACCCGCCGGCGTCGTGGGTCGACGCCATGCCGACGACCGGCGCATTCAGCGGGATGCCGCCCATGCTGCCGTGGAACTGCGCGTTGCCGAAGCTGAACACGCCGCCGTCGGACGCGTTGATCCAGTAGCCGCCGACGCCGCCACTGCCCTGATTCCCGACCAGGCTGACGCCGCCGGGGAGGCTGCTCAACTGCGCCGGACCGTAGTAGTGGTTCACGATCTGGGCGAACGTCCAGTTGCCCTCGCCGTTGTCCTGGCCGATGGCGTACCCCAGCGCGCCCCACTGGCCCATCCCGATGCCGTGACCCCAACCTTGGCCGCTGATCGAGACGGCGCCGCCGTTCGTCGAGTTCACGCTGAAGAGATCCGACTTGAGGCCGAGGTCGACGGAGAACTCGGTGCCGGGGATCGTGACGGTCTGTGCGCTGCCCTGGATCGTGATCGTGTCCACGCGCCCGAAGGAGGCATCGAAGGGATGGCCGGGATCCGCGGTCGAGGCGGGAAATCCGATGAACGTGCCGATCTGGGGCCACGCGGCCTGAATGGCTGCATAGCTGACCGAGGTCGTCCACCGGTGGGCGGTGTTGCACACGACGTTGGGGATGCACACCGCGTCGCCGTCGTCGGGCACCGGGGTGAACGGCGACTGCTGGTTGGCGCTCGAGGTGTACCCGCCGGTCGACGCGGAGTACTCGGTGGTGGCGATCTGGCCGCCGGGCATGACCATCACCTGGCCGGCGGTGTCGTCGGCGGCCGCCACAGTGGTCGCGGTCTCGTACTCGGTGCCGCGGTACGTCTGGCACGTGAGGTCACAGGTGTCGGCGTACCCGCCGTAGCCGCCCAGGTCGGCCAGGACGTAGGAGCGGACCGCCACTGCCTGGGCCTCGAGCTCCTGGAAGCCCCAGTCCATGCCCTGGGGTCCGGCACCACCCAGGCCGGCCCAGCTGGAGGGCGATTCCCCGGGCACCGTGTCCGCCACGTACTGCTCGAGCGGGAGCGTGTTGACCGTCCTCGCTTGGCCGAGCGAGTTGTAGAGCGCCGTCAACGTGCCGTGCACGATCGGGCTGTAGCTGGCCACGCACAACGCCAGGAGCCCGCCGCTGACCGGTGACGCCGTCGGGGTGGTCTGGCTGGTGGCCACCTGGGTCCACGGGCCCGCGCACCCCGGACCGGTGTCGACAGCCCACGTCCCGGCGGTCTGTTGGAACCGCACGGCAGCCGAGTCGGGTACTCCCGGTGCCGACACGCCGCCCAGCGACTCCACGATGACGTCGAGGCCGTCGTTCTCGGTCATCGCGATGCGGACGTTGGTCGAGTCGGAGGGCAGGGCGCTCACTCGGGCCGACGGGATCAGCGCCGGCACCGATGCCCGGTTCGGGGCACCGAGGTCGGCCGCCGCGGGGGACGCCCGGCCGACCAGGGCGGCGGGCACCGCCAAGAACACGGCGAGCGCGAAGCACAGCAAGAGCGCGGCCGGCGACACGACGCGGCCGTGTGCGGCGCCGGCGCGCGCGGCTGGGGGTCGTTCCGGCACGATGCGACCAGGATAGGGCCGCCACCTGGGCGAATTGGTGCATGGGCGGCGCAGTCGGGGTGCGCGCGGCGCCGGTACACTGCAGCGCCGTGCGGGTCGACCAGGTGATTCCGTCGCTCGCCAGTCGCGACGCCATCGGCGTGCACACGCTGAACCTGCGCGACGGCCTGCGTGCCGCGGGCATCGATTCGGACGTCTACTACGGGAGCCACACGCCCGACGTGGCGCACGAGGGCCGTCCGGTCATCGAGCTCGGACGCAGCACGCGCGACCGCTGGCTGCTCTACCAGGCGTCCATCGGGAGTCCCGTCTACGACATCCTCTCGTCGCGCGCCGAGCCCAAGTTGGTGAACTACCACAACATCACCCCCGCGGCGCTGCTGCGCGACTGGGAGCCCGCGGTCGCCTACGAGGCGGCGCTCGGGCGCACCCAGTTGGCCCGGCTCGCCCCCCAGAGCCGCTTCGCCGTGGCCGACTCCGCCTTCAACGAGTCGGAGCTGCACGCCCTGGGCTACGACGGGACCGCGGTGGTGCCGCTGCTGATCGACATGCAGTCCAAGAGCGACGAGCCCGACGCGGAGCTGGCGGGATTCCTGGCGCGGCGCAAGGCGCGGGAGGGCGGGGCCGACCTGCTCTACGTCGGCAAGATCTCGCCCCACAAGGCGCCGCACGACCTGGTCAAGATGCTCGACGTCCTCCGGCGCGCCGATGACCCCGCCGCTCGGCTGCATCTCGTGGGATCGCCGCTCGGGGAGACCTACGAGCCGGCGTTACGGGCGTTCATCTCCGAGCTGGGCCTCGGTGACGCCGTGACCCTGGCCGGATCGGTCAGCGGCGCGGAGCTGGAGGCGTACTACCGGGCGGCCGACGTCTTCGTGATGGCCTCGGACCACGAGGGGTTCTGCGTGCCCCTGGCCGAGGCGATGGGGCACGGCGTGCCGATCGTCGCCTACGGCGTCACCGCCGTCCCCGAGACCGTCGCCGGCGCCGGGCTGGTCCTCGATGACAAGTCACCCGTGCTCTTCGCCGCGGCCGTGGGCCGCGTGCTCGCCGACCCGGCGCTGCGGCGGGTCCTCTCCGAGGCGGGGCATGCGCGCGCGGCGGGGTTCGACCTGGCTGCCTCCACGACGCGCTTCGTCTCGCTGGTCCGCACGGCCGTCGGCGCGTGATCGCCGACGGCACCCGGAATCAGTTGACCGCCATCCCGACGATGGGCGCGTTGAGGTGTTGGCCGCCCATGGACCCGAAGAACCTGGCGCTGCCGAAGTTGAAGATGCCCCCGTCGGAGGCGACGAGCCAGTAGCCCAGGCCGTCGGGTGACGCCGCCATGCCCACGATCGGCGCATTGAGGTGTTGCCCGCCCATGGACAGGAAGAACCCGGCATCCCCGAAGTTGAAGATGCCGCCGTCGGAGGCGACGAGCCAGTAGCCCAGGCCGTCGGGTGACGCCGCCATGCCCACGATCGGCGCGTTGAGGTGCTGGCCACCCATCGACTTGAAGAACCCAGCATCCCCGAAGTTGAAGATGCCGCCGTCGGAGGCGACGAGCCAGTAGCCCAGGCCGTCGGGTGACGCCGCCATGCCCACGATCGGCGCGTTGAGGTGCTGGCCACCCATCGACTTGAAGAACCCGGCGTCGCCGAAGTTGAAGATGCCGCCGTCGGAGGCGACGAGCCAGTAGCCCTTGCCGTCGGGTGACGCCGCCATCCCGACGATGGGCGCGTTGAGGGGTTGCCCTCCCATGGAGCCGAAGAAGCCGGCGTCGCCGAAGTTGAAGATGCCGCCGTCGGAGGCGACGAGCCAGTAGCCCCTGCCGTCGGGTGACGCCGCCATCCCGACGATGGGGGCATTGAGGTGCTGGCCGCCCATGGACAGGTAGAAGCCGGCCCCGCCGAAGTTGAAGATGCCGCCGTCGGACGCGGCCTGGAAGTAGCCGCACGCGCCGTAGGAGACGGTGACCGAGCCGTTCCCGGTCTGCGCCCCGGCGGAGAACTGGGCGTCGCGTGGGCCGAAGTTGGACCCGCCGCCGCCGCCGGCGCCGCTGGCTTCGTATCCGGCACCACCACCACCGCCACCGAAGTAGCCGCCGCCACCGCCGCCACCGCCGTCACCGTTGCTCCCGCCTGTGCCACCCATGGCGGCGCTGCCGGCAGTGCCGGCGGCGCCCGACACCGTGGGTGTGGTCACGCCGCCAGCTCCGGGGCCAGCGAGCGTTCCCGGCTGGCCGCCCTGCCCTGATTCTTCCGGCGGGGTGTCGCCCTCCGCCGGCTGGCCGGGGGAGCCGGCCGTTGCCGAGGCTCCTCCCGGGCCACCCACGCCGTTCGGACCGTAGCCGCCGCCACCGCCGCCACCACCGGCCACGATGACCCTGTTGGCGGGCGCGGTCCCGCCGATACGGACGTCGGACGCACCGCCTCCGCCACCACCCGCTCGGCCGAGCCCTGTCCCGCTGGAGCCGCCATTGGGGGCACCTCCGGCCGCGACGATGCTGCCATCGCTGTTGTCTCCGTTTGTTCCGGCCCCACCGACATCGACCTGGACGGACGACCCCGGAGTCACAGCCACGGCCGCCACCACCTGTCCGCCGAGTCCGCCGACCGCGGCGGCGTTGGGTGTCAGAGTGCCGCCCGATCCGCCTTGGCCGCCCGCAACCGTGAACGTTGCCTGGCAGGCGTTGGCCGGCACGGTCCACGCCGACGTCCCCACGGTCGAGAAGGTGACGACGGTCGGGGCGGTGGGGGTTGTCGGCGCCAGCCGCGCCGCTCGGGGCTCCGGCAGAGACGGCCAGCGCACCTCCCGTCGCCAGCACCGTGACGCTGGCCGCGCCGAGCAGGGCGCGAAACCCGCGTCGAGGCGAGACATTTCGAACAGGCAGGGACATCGTTCTGCTTCCTCCGGAGTCGGGGACGGCGTCACCCTAGCGATGCAATCGCGGTGAACCGTGGATGTTCGAGTGACGAAGCCTCTCGTCGGCGTCTACGCCGCCGCCAAGATGGCGTCAACCGCCCGGTCGCCCGCCGTAGGGAGATCGAGTTCGGCGAGGCGTCGCTGGCCGGCGGCCGCGAGAGTGTGGCGGAACTCGGCGTCGCCGCGCACCTGCGCCACCGCAGCAGCGAGAGCCCACGGGTCGGTGGCGTCGACCAGGACGGCCCCGTCGCCGACCACCTCGGGCAGCGCGCCAACCCGGTTGGCCACGACGGGCAGTCGCAGCGTCATCGCCTCGAGCAGGGGTAGGCCGAAGCCCTCGTGCCGGGAGCCGACGACGAGCACGTCGGCCCGTGCCATGCGCTGGGCCACGTCGTCGTCCGGCAAGGCGCCGGTGAAGGTGACGGCCTGGCGCAGGCCAAGCTCGTCGACCAATCGCCTCAGGGCCGACGTGTAGGCGGGCACCACCGGTCGGCCCACGACCTCGAGCGTCGCCCCCGGGTCGTCGTGCGCCCGGGCGACCAGCAGCGCCATCAGCGCGAACTCGATGCCCTTGTTGGGCGCGAGGCGGCCGACACCGATCCAGCGCGCGCCGGCCGAGTCGGTTCCGGGTCGGCCAGCCGGCGTCGCGTCGGGCCCCGACATCGGCAGCATGGCGTCGGGCCCCGACGTCGGCAGCATGGCGGCGGGCGGCACCACGGCGGTGCGGGCGAAGCCCGCCGCCCGCAGTTCGGCCTCGTTGAACGCCGATACCGCCAGCCCGAGCGCGGCGCGGGGCGCGAGGAGCCGCAACTGCTGCTCGGCCAGCAATTGATGGCGCGCCATGGCGTTGTCCCAGGGCGCGTAGTACTGCGGCGGGGTGACGTTGTGGTGGTTGACCACCAGTGTCTCGGCGCGGGCGGCCAGCCACGGCGCCATCGCCGACGCGGTGGCGAATTGATAGACGAGCACGTCCTCCGGCTCGGCGGCGTCGGCGTAGCCGACGAACGGGCGCGTGTCGTCGGCGGTGTCGGGATCGACCAGCTCGACGTAGATCTCAGAGCGGATGCCCCGCGCCACCAAGACGTCGCGCAGCCGCAGCGTGTGGCGCCCCACCGCGTCGGCGCGGTGCAGCATGGGGACGAATTGGTGCACGGCGCGCGTCACGGCGTCACGGCGTCACGCCCCGTGCCGCGAGCGTGGCCAGGAGGCCGACGAAGCGATCCGCCGCAGTGTCGAGGGCCAGCGCGGCCAGCCGGTCGCGCCCCGCCTCGGCCAGTGCCCCCCGACGCGGCGCGTCAGCCAGCAACGCGTCGATGGACGCGGCCAGGGCGTACGGCTCCTCGTCCGGCACGAGGACCCCGGCGTCGCCCAGGACCTCGGGCACCGCGCCCCGATCGACGGCGACGACGGGGAGCCCCGCCGCCATGGCCTCGACCACCGGCACGCCGAAGCCCTCGTGCTCGGAGGTGACCACGAGCACGTCGGCCTCGTCGTAGGCGGCGGCGACCGCAGCGTCGCTGGCGTGCCCGGAGAAGGTGACCGCGCCGGCCAGTCCGAGGTCGGCGACGTAGCGCCGCAACGCGGCGGCGTAGGAACCGGTGGCGGGCTTCCCGATCAGCCGCAGCGTCGCCCCGGGGTCGTGGTGGACGCGGGCCACGGCGAGGGCGGCCACGGTGCGCTCGAGGGCCTTGTTCGGCGAGACGCGGCCGACGGCCAGCCAACGAGCGCCGTCCCGCCGTGGTGTGCGCGGCGGCGCGTGACGCGGCCGCCGCCGGCGGATCGGTCCGCAGTTCGGCGGACGGCGGGACCACCGCGGTGGCGGCGAAACCCGCCTCGGCCAGGTGGGCCTCGTTGTAGGCGGAATCGGCGATGGCCAGCTTGGCGCGCGGTGCCAGGAGCCGCAGATCCCCCTGCGCCCGGAGCTGGCCCAGCGCCAGATGGTTGTCCCAGGGGGCCATCAGTTCCGGCGGCGTGATGTTGTGGTAGTTGACCACGAGGGTTTCGGTCCGCGAGGCCAGCCAGGCGGCCATGGCGGACGCCGTGGCGAACTGGTACACGACGATGTCGCCGGGCCGGGCCGCCGCGGGATACGAGAGGACCGGCTCGGTCTCCGACTCGGTGTCCGCCTCGATGGTGTCCACGTAGATGTCGGAGTCGAAGCCATGCGTCCGACTGGCCGTCGCGGAGGCGGAGCGTGTGCCGTCCGACCGCGTCGCCGCGGTGCAGCACGGGAACGAAGTGGTGGATGCCGCTCACGAGGGGGTGGCGGCGGAGAGCGCGAAGCGGCCGTCCTGCGCCTCGCTCTCCCCGGCCAGCAACGGCGCCACCTCGACGAATCCCGCGCGGGTCAAGAGGAGCTCCCAGGTCGCCTCGTGCAGCGACCGGCCCTCGACGAGGTCGTGCGCCGGCGCCTCACGTCGCCCGTCCGCGGCGGGCCCCTCCGACACCACGACGAGCGGCGCGTCGCGTGCCAGCGTCCGTCGGCACTGGTCGAGTAGGGGGAGCAGCGCGTGCAACGGGAGCCGGTCGACGACCCCGCTCAGCACGATGCCGCCGAGCGCGTCGTCGGGGCGGCCCGCCAGGTGCTCCGACGCCTCGGCGATCGTGACCGCGCAACCCCGCTCGAGCGCCTGCAGCGCCACGGCGCCCCGCGGCTCCACCCCGTGCGCCTGGGCGCCCCGCCCGGCGAGCGTGTCGAGCAGCACACCTTCTCCACAGTCGGCGTGCACGAGATCGCCGCCCGGCGTGCGCGCCAACACGTGTGCCGCCACGGGCCCCGCCCACGGGCCGAGCTCGCGGGCGGGCACCAGCCAGGCCGCGCCGTCGACCGGGTGGTCCTCGCGCGGCCAGCCGCGCCTCGAGCGTCGTCACCCGTGCCGACAGGAAGCGGAAGGCCTCGACCACCTGCCCCATGGCGTCCTCGAGCTCCGTCTTCTCGGCGTCGGCCCCGCCGCCGGTTCCCCGCTCGCGCCCGCCGCGCAGACGGTCGAGCCGTCCGGGCCGGCGCGCCCCGGCGCGACGATGCGACTCCAGCTCGTCCGACAGGGCCGACGCGCCCGGGTGGTACGGGCCGTAGTGGTCTCCGAGTTGGGTGAACGCGGCGCCGAAGTTCCACACGTCGCTCCCCTGCGGCGCCAGGCGTTCGAACGCCTCCCGCAACGCAGCGGCGGCCCGGGCCCGGTCGGCCTCGCTCCTCCCCGGGGTCTCCCCGGCGGTCCGCATCGCCCGTTGGGGAAGAAGGTGCAGGCACGGCGCTGGATGCTACCGGTGCTTCCCGCCCCCGTTGCGTCCGTGGGGTGGCATTTCACAGGCGGGCGTGACCGACTACCTTCGGACAGCTAAGAGAAAGATGGGGGCGAACGTTGACGCACGCGCGCACGCTGACGACACGACTCATTCTCGCGAGCACCACCCTGGCGGGAATCTGCATCACCGGCGTCACCTTCGCGCCACGCGCCGCCGTGGCCGCCGACCCGGTGACGCTGACCGAGACCTGGAGTCCCGGCACTGACGGCGTCCTCCTGGACGACGCGCCATGCGGTGTCGTGGAATCGTCGCCCGTCCAGTTCAACGACGGCGGGACGCCGGCCGTCGAGGTCGGCGACCGGCAGGGCTTCCTCTACGGGCTCGACCTGTCCGACGGCGCTCCCGCGCCCGGTTGGGGAAACGGAACCGGCAGCGGCTTCGGTGCGAACCAGGGGTGCAATAGCCCGCCCTCCGGGACCCCCGGCTTGGGTGTCATCGGCGTCGGGGTGCCCGGCAGGCCGCCAGTCGACTCCACGGCGTCGGTTGGTCCGAACGGGAATCTCTACGTCGGCGGGGGCAACGCGGCCTCGCCGGTTGACGGCGGCTACTTCGCGTACGGGCCCAACGGGGGCGAGCTCTGGAATCAGGTGGTCACCAATCCAACCACCGACACGGTGCCCGATGGAGGTGTGCAGGCATCCGCTCGCGCTCGCCGCTGGAAGCTCGCAGGTCGAAGCCGGTTCGCTCGGCCAGGAGACGTACGCGCTCAACACTGCCAACGGGTCACCGGCCGTCAACTGGCCGCAGTTCACCGCCGACAGCGTGTTCTCCACTGCCGCCGTGGGCGACCTCTACAGCACCGGAACTCAGGACATCGTCTCGGGCGGAGCGTCGTCGACCGGCTTCGCCTACGGCAAGAATTACGCCAACGGCGGCCACCTCCGCATCTTCAACCCGCAGGGCGGGCTGATCTGCAGCGCCAACACCAACGAGGAGGTCGACTCCTCCCCCGCCGTCGGGCCCATCCTCGCCGGGGGTGCCTACGGCATCGCGACGGGGACAGGCAGCTTCTTCGGTGGGAGCGACGAGGACACGGTCAAAGTCTTCGACACTGAGTGCAACCAGGTGTGGAGCGTCAAGCTGGACGGGATCACCCGCGGCAGCCCCGCCCTGGCCGACGTCCAGGGCAACGGGCAGCTGGCCGTCGTCGAGGGCACGCAAATCGGTACGAGCAGTGGCACGGTCTACGCCCTCAACGCGACGACAGGGGCCACGATCTGGCAACACGATCTGCCTGGTGCGGTCTACGGGTCCGTCACGACCGCCGATCTCGGCACTGGGTACCAGGACGTCATCGTGCCGACCTCCCTCGGGCTCTTCGTGCTGGACGGCCGAACGGGTGACCTCGTGGCGCATGTCGACGACGGGACCGGTGGACAGGGCACCTATGGCTTCCAGAACGCCGCGCTGGTGACAAACGACGGCGGCGAAATCGGCATCACGGTTGCCGGATACCTCGCCCTCGGTGGCGGCCCGGCCGTCCAGGGCATCGTCCAACACTTCGAGGTCAGCGGGTCCAACGGCGCGCTCGCCGGCGAGGGCGGCGCGTGGCCGCAGTTCCACCATGACCCCGGGCTCAGCGGCTTCGTAGGCGGCGGCGCCGCACTGGGGAATTGCGACGCGCCCGACCGCCTCCCAGAGCGGGTACCTGAGCGTGGCGTCCGACGGCGGCATCTTCGCGTTCGGGCAGGACTTCTGCGGGAGCACCGGCAGCCTCACGCTCAACAAGCCTGTCGTCGGCATGGCGGCCGTGCCCGGCCAGGGCGGCTACTGGCTCGTCGCGTCCGACGGCGGGGTCTTCGCCTACGGACAGGCGGGGTTCTACGGCTCGACCGGCTCGCTGACCCTCAACGCACCGGTCGTGGGCATGGCGCCGACACCCGACGGCAAGGGCTACTGGCTCGTCGCGTCCGACGGCGGCATCTTCTCCTACGGCGATGCCGGGTTCTACGGCTCCGCCGCCAACGTGCCGGGACAGGACGTCGTGGGCATGGCGGCCACCCCCGACGGCCTCGGCTACTGGGAGGTCACCACGACCGGGCACGTCTTCTCCTTCGGTGACGCGGGCACCGAGGGCGACACCAGTGGGATGCACCTCAACGCGCCCATGGTCGGCATGACCGCCGACCCGGTGACCGGTGGCTACTGGCTCATCGGCGGGGACGGCGGCGTGTTTTCGTTCAATGCGCCCTTCTACGGTTCCACCGGCGGCATCCACCTCAACCAGCCGGTGGTCGCCATGCAGTCCACCCTGGATGGGGGCGGGTACTGGTTCGTCGCCTCGGACGGCGGCATCTTCAGCTACGGTGACGCGCCCTTCCGCGGCTCCATGGGCGGGCAGCACCTCAACAAGCCCATGGTGGGCATGGACGGGTTCTGACGAGCGCACCGCCATGGGCCGCTGCAGCGACCGCCACGCCTAGAGTGACGCGCCATGCGCAGGCGTCGTGACACCGGGGCGGCGGCGTCCCCTGCCACCGCGACCGCCAGCGCCACCGCCACCGCCGCCGCAGCCGCTACCGCGCGACGGGGACCGCTGCTGCCCTCCTACCCGCCCCGCGACTACCGGGGCCAGCTGGACCCCGCCTTCCAGGCCGAGGTGGCGCGGCGGCGGGCCGATGCCGACCTGGGCGACCTCGTCTGGTACCACGCCACCGAGCTGCCCGACGGGCGCGTGCTACCCGGCGCCTGGGACCTGCGCGGCCACGAGACGGCCTACCTGGGTGGCGTCGACCTGGCGGGCAAGCGCGTGCCTCGAGCTCGGTCCCGCCACCGGGTACCTGACCTTCTACATGGAGCGCATGGGCGCCGATGTCGTGGCGTTCGAGGCCGGCTTCGACGTGGCGATCGACCTGCTCCCGGTCCAAGGCCGCGACCACCCCGAGGAGAAGTTGCGCGTCATGCAGGAGACGATCGACCGCAACCACGACGCCTGGTGGTACCTGCACCGCACCTTCGGGTCCTCCGCCAAGTTCGTGCAGGGCAGCATCTACGACCTGCCGGCCGACCTCGGCGCCTTCGACGTCACCGTGGTCGGGGCCATCCTCCTGCACCTCCGTGAGCCGTGGGGCGCCCTGTCCGAAGCGGCGGCGTACACGACCGAGACGATGATCGTCACCGAGCCGCTGCAGGACGACGCGCAGCCGCCCGAGGCCAACATCATGCGCTTCTCGCCGTCGGCGGAGCACCACATGACCAACTGGTGGTCGATCTACCCGGGCGCCGTCGTCTCCATGCTGGGCCGCCTCGGCTTCGGCCGCACGGAGACGACCATGCACACCCAGCGCCACCATCTGGCCCACGACATCGCCGGCCGACGCCATCGACCAGCGCATGTACACCGTGGTCGGGCGGCGCCCCGCCTGACCCCGCGACCGCACCGCCGGCGGTCGGGCGCGACACTGCGGCCCGTGAGGATCGCCCGCCGCATTCCCGGCCTTCTGGCCGTCCTGGCCGGGCTGGCCGTGCTGGCCGGGCTGGCCGGGCTGGCCGGGACGTGCGCACTTCCGTCCAGCACCGGTGCCGGTGCGGGCGCCGCACCCGCCCCGCCGCTCTCGCCCCCCGGGTGCACCGACGCGACGGTCCCCGGCCCCGCGCTGGCGGTCACCCCCCGCTTCGCGAACGTGCCCGGCCTGCCCTTCGACGTCGAGACCACGCCCGACGGACGGTTCACCTTCGTGTCGAGCCAGGGCGTCGGCCAGGCCAACCACACCGGGGGCGGCGCCATCCTCGTCTACCGGGGCGACGGCAGCGGCAGCGGCAGCAGCAGCAGCATCGACGGCCGCTGCACACCCTTCTCCTCGGCGACCTGGCGCCGTCGGGCATGGCCCTGACCGACGGCGGGCGGCTGCTGCTCGTCGCCGCGGACACGTCGCTCGTCGTGGTCGACGTGCGCGCCGCCGAACACGGGACGGCCGGCGCCGTGGCGTCGGAGGTCCACGACGCCGGGTTCCGGGGCCATCGAGGTGACGCCGACGCCCGACGGGCGCTTCGCCTTCGTGACCATGGAGGACAGTGACCGGTCGACGTGTTCCGGCTGTCCGGTCACGGGGGTCAGCGGTCGCCCCGCTTCGTGGGCTCGGTGCCCGTCGGGGACGCACCGGTCGGCGTGGCCGTTCAGCCCCGACGGCCGCACCGCCTACGTGACGAGCGAGGTGGCCCGGCAGCGGCTCGGCCAACGGGCCCGGGACCCTGTCCCTGGTACGGGTCGCGGTGGCCGAACACCATCCGGCCGATGCGGTCGAGCGGACCGTTGACGCAGGGTGCTCACCCGTCCGCGTCGTCATCGGGGCGCACGGCACCACCGTCTGGGTGACCGCGCGCGGCAGCGACGCCGTGCTCGGCTTTTCCGCCCGCGGCCTGGCCCGCGGGCACACCGGCGCTCGAGCGCCGACGTCGCGGTGGGTACCGCACCGGTCGGGCTGGCGCTCTTCGACGGCGGGCGGCGGCTCCTCGTCGCCGACTCGAACCGCTTCGGCGCCGGCCCCGCGGCCACGCTTGGCCGTCGTCGACCTCGCCGGGCCCCCGACCCTGGTGGGCTACGTGCCGGCGGGCGCGTTCCCGCGGCAGATGACTCTCGAGCCCGGCGGCAGGGAGCTCGACGTCACCAACTACCAGAGCAGCCAGCTCGAGACGGTGCCGGTGGCGCCGCTCGTCGCCGCGGCACCGTGAACGCCCCGCCCGCTCAGAAGAACAGGCCCGGCGTCCCCGCGCCCCCGCTCGACCACCGAGGTGAGGAACTCGTCGTAACGATCGACCAGGACCGGCCACCGGAAGTGGCGTGTCCACGTAGGCCCGGCCCCGGGCGCCGAGGGCCGCCCGCAGGCGCGGCGTCGGCCACCAGGCGCTCGAGGACCGCCTCGAACTCGGGGTACGAGGTGAACCACAGCCCGCCGCCGGAGCGTTCGACAGTGCTCGCGGGTCGGGCCGCAGGCGCCGTTGACGAGGACCGGGACGCGGTCGACCCAGGCCTCGATCACCACGAGGGAGAACGACTCGAGCGCCGAGGGTGAGACCGACACCGAGCGCGTCGCGCACGATGTCCCACTTGTCGGCCTCGTCCACCGCGCCCGTGACCACGATGTCGGGGTGCGGCGGCAGCTCGACGGCGACGGGACCGACCAGCGCCAGCGCCAGCGGGCCGGGATGACGCTCCTTGTAGGTGGCGAAGTAGGAGGCGAGCATCTTCGACCCCTTGTGCTCGTCGACCCGTCCGACGCTCACGATGTAGGGCCGGTCCCCCAGCCCCAGCAGCTCGCCGCCCGTGCCGCCCGGTGCCCTCCGAATCGCCCACGCCGAGGCCCGAGCACGATCTGGGGCCGCTCCGCCACGGGGTACATGCGCTCGACGAGCGTGCGCTCCGACGCGCGTGTAGAAGCAGAACGCGTCGGCGTCTGCCGAAGGTGCCGCGGAAGACCGGAAGGTAGAGCGCCGGCTCGTCGTGGGCAGCCGGGTGGAACACGGCCGGCGCCCGCACCCGGCCGATGGTCGCCACGGTGGGGTGGTACAGGTACGGCGTGAACGCCACGACGTCGGCGTCCGACGCGCTGACCGCGTCGACGAGCTCGGGCGAGACGGGCCCGTTGTAGTCGACCCAGCGCCGTCCCTGCTCGCGGGTGGCCTGGCGCGGCGCCAGGCGGAGCAGTCCCGTCGAGGCCGTAGAAGTCGGGGAAGCGGCCGTGCGCGTTCGGGATGGCGGTGCACCGTCACCCCGTTGACTCTCGCTCGTCCCCGGCTCGAGCTCGTCGTCCCAGGTGATCGGGTCGAGGGCGCAGGTGGTGTGGACCTCGGCCTCCCAGCTCGTCGATCGCGCGGAGGTGCTCGGCCAGCTTGCGCACCGCCGTCTCGGCGCCGCCCATGATCTGCGGTGCCGTAGCGCGGCGTCACGAAGGCCACCTTTCCGCTCATCGCGGCAGTACCCCGGCGATCGCCTCGACGATGCGTGCCGGCGGCGGCGTCCCCCGTCGAGCTCCGCCGCCCGGCGCGTGCCCGGCCGGCGATGAGCGCGGCACGCAGGCGCGTCGTCGGTGCAGACGCGGTGCAGCGCCGCCGCGACGTAGGACGGGTCGGCCGCGTCCAGCACCAGCGCGGCGTCGGCGACGGTCTGGCCCACGGCGCCCGCACCGCGTGCCACCACCGGGACGCCCGCCGCCATGGCCTCGACCAGCGGCACGCCGAACCCCTCGTGCGCCGACAGCGAGAGGTAGACGTCGGCGGCGCCGTAGTGGGCCGCCAGCGACGCGTCCGAGACCTCGCCGGTGATGCGCACCGCGGTCGGCCAGGCCGAGGTCCTCGACGAAGTCCTGCGAGCGCCTTGGTGTACTCGAAGCTCGAGGTGCCGCCGACGAGGTGCAGCCGGGCCCGCGGGTCGTAGAGGCGGCGGTAGGCCCACACCGCCTTGACCAGCTCGTGCTGCGCCTTCGACGGCACGATCCGGCCGACGAAGAGGATGTCGGCCCCGCCGCCCGCCCGCAGCGCGGGCCAGCTCGGCCGCCACCCGGGCGTCCGGCGCGGACGTCACCCGGCCGTAGTCGGCCAGCACCGGGACCACCGCGGTGCGGCGGCAGCCGGCGCGCCGCAGCTCCGTGCTCGCTGAATGGGCTCTTGGCCAGGCCGAGGAGTGCCCGGGCGCGAGTAGCGCCAGCTCGTCCGCCGCCGCCGCGGCCCGCGCGCACGCTCGCCGGCTCCCACCCCGCGAAGGACTCGGGCCGGGTGAAGTTGTGGAAGTCGAGGATCAGGGGGACGCCGTGCTCGGCCAGGTACGCCGCCACCGCCGACGACGTCGTGAACTGGTAGACGGCCACGTCGCCCTCGGTCGCGTGCTCGGGGTACATCCAGTGCTTGTAGGCCTGCGCCGGCCAGGTCGTCGTGGATCGCCTCGGCGAAGATCTCCGAGCGCCAGCCGGCACCGCGCAGCGCGTCGCGCAGCTTGAGGGTGTGCGTGCCGGTGGCGTCGTGCGGGTTGAGGGCGGCGATGAACTGATGGACGGCCACCGGCCTCCCGGCGGCGGCGCTCACCGTTCGCGTGGCGCGTACGGCTGCGGTGACCGGTGCCCGGACCGCGGTGACCATGAAGTCGGCCCCGCCGGGCCCGGCGTGGGCGGTCGCCTCGTAGCCGCTCTGCTCGAGCAGACGGCACCACGCCTCGGGCCGCAGCGGCCGCCCGGGTGCGAGGTCCGCCTCCGGTGGCGCATCCGTCGGCCTCCCAGGTCGCGTCGGCTCGACCGAGTGGATGACCAGGGTGCCGCCCGGGCGCGAGCCTGGTCCCCACCGCGGTGAGGAGCTGGGCGCGCTCGCCGCCCGCCATGCCCGTCGACCGTCCCGCTGAGCACGACGGCCGCCCAGCCCGGCGGCGGCGACCGACTCGCAGGTGCTCCGCCAGCGCCTCGCCGCGCAGGTCGAGCGTGCCCAGCTCCGCCGCCGTCGACCAGGTGGGCGCGCGGGTCGACGCCGTAGGCGTCGCCCACCCGCAGCCACGATCCGGCGCACCAGCCAGCCGTCGCCACACGCCGCGTGGAGGACGCGCCCGGGCGCCTTGGCCACCGCGGCCACGCGCGGGCTCGACCCACCAGGCGTCGGGCCGGTGCTGCGTCCGGGAACTCGACGACGCCGGCGTCGGGGACCCGCTGCGCCTCGACCTGGCGCTCGAGCTCCTTGAGGCGGTCGTCGACGATGTGCAGGGCGCGGCTGACCGCCGACGCGGACTGGCTCATCTGGTGGGTGACCCACCCGACGTACCAGAGGAGCATCGAGCGCATGCCCTTCTTCACGAAGGCGCCCGGCGGCCCGCTCGGACTCGACGGGCACGACCGGGTCGATGAAGGTGGCGGCGTCGACCATGCGCAGCGCCTCGCCCAGGTCGCCGCCCCGGCCCGCCACCGGCGAGTGGGCGAGGAAGAGCTCGTCGAGCTCGCGCTCGAGCTTGGGCGGGAGGTCGCCCGAGGCGCGGCGCAGTCGCACCTCCTCGGCGATCTCGGCCATCACCTGCTGCCACGTAGGCCTGCGGGTCCTCGGGCAGCGTCACCTCGGTGTCGTCCATGGCGCGAGTCTCGCTCAGAGGGGCTGCGCGAGCGCGTCGGCGTCGGCGTCGGACGTGTCGAGCTCGCTCTCGGAGGAGATCAGCGCGGCGTGCACCTTCATGTGGACCGAGCCGGTCGTCTTGCCGGGGTTCATCACCTCGAAGGTCCCGGCGTTGCTCCTGCCAGTCGTAGAGGATGCCGCTGCGGCTCTGGATCCCGACGGCGAAGGTGAAGGAGCCGTCGAGCATCGGCATGTCGACGATGCCGAAGTGCATGACGCTCGTGCCCCAGCGGGGCGTCGATCGGCATGCCGATGATGGAGGTGTCGGTCCGCATGACGATGTTCTCCTGCTCGTCGCGGATCTCGAGCGAGAAGACCACGTCCTCGGTCGGGTACAGCGCCTCGAACTCGACCCGGATGGTCAGGTCGTCGCCCGGTGCGCATGTAGGGCACCGTGTTGTCGCCCGAGAAGACGCGGTGGACGGAGCGGAACCGGACCGGCCGCTCGCGTATCGGGCAACGAGTCGCTGCCCGATGGTGTCCGGGCGTCGCCGGCACGGCCACGAGCGCCGGGTCGACGAGCGGCCATGCCCGCGCCCTCGGCCATGAGGCGCTCCCGGAAGATGCGGGTCGCCTCGCCGGGCTCGCCCTCGGCGACGAGATGGCCGTGGCTGAGCACGACGCCACGGTCGCAGATGCTGCGCACCGGTGTCGGCGGAGTGGGTCACCAGCAGGATGGTGCGCCCCTCCTTCTGGAACTGGCTGACCCGGTCGAGGCACTTGCGCTGGAAGCGCTCGTCGCCCACGGCCAGCACCTCGTCGATCACCAGGATGTCGGGGTCGACGTTCACGGCCACGGCGAACCCCAGCCGCACCGCCATGCCCGACGAGTAGAACTTGACCGGCCCGTCGATGAACTCCTCGAGCTCGGAGAAGTCGACGATGGCGTCGAAGGCCCTGTCGACCTCGCGCTTGGTCATCCCGAGCAGCGAGCCGTTGAGGTAGATGTTCTCCCGGCCGGTGAGGTCCATCTGGAACCCGGCGCCGAGCTCGAGCAGGCCGCCAGCTTCCCCCGCACCGCGACCTCGCCCGTGGTGGGCTGGAGGACGCCGCAGATGCACTTGAGCAGGGTCGACTTGCCCGAGCCGTTGCGGCCGAGGATGCCGACCGTCTCGCCCTCGCGCACGGTGAGCGACACCTCGCTGAGGGCCCAGAAGTCCTCGGTCGATCTTGCGCCGGCCCCCGTGGATGATGCGCTCCTTGACGGTGTTGTACTGCCCGTGGGCCAGCCGGAAGCGCTTGGAGACGTTGCGGACGTCGACCGCGAAGTCGCTCACCTCAGAGCTCCTCGGCGAAGTTGCCCTCGAGGCGGCCGAAGACGGCCAGGGCGACGAGGAAGAGCACGAGCCGACAGGAGCAAGCACGGCGAGGTCGAGGCCGACGTACCAGAGCATGCCCTTGGTGGGCAGCGACGTAGAACGTCGTGTCAGCACGCCGTTGACCTTGCCGTAGGCCGTCGGGGTCGGCGTAGATGCAGCGCTGGAACGACAGGATGAGCGGCACCATCGGGTTGAGGAAGTAGACCCAGGTCAGGCCCTTCGGTCCCGAGCCTGGTCCCGATCTGCTGCTGGTAGAGGTAGACGATCGGGCAGGCCCAGAACCAGGCGGTGAGGATGACCTCGATGAGGTGCTGCGTGTCGCGCAGGTAGACGTTGACCGCCGAGAGCAGCACGGCGATGGCCGAGGCCAGGACGATGCCGGTGACCAGGGCCAGCAGCAGCACCGGCAGGTAGGACCAGTCCGGGCCCGTGGTGCAGGACGATCATGAAGATGACCATCACGATCGCCTGGAAGAAGAAGAAGACGCAGGCCGAGCCGACGGCGGCCAGCGACGAGGATCTCGCGGGGGAACGAGACCTTCTTCACGATGCCGGCGTTGTTGACCACCACGCCGGTGCCCGGTGAGCACGCCGAGGGAGAAGAGGTTCCACAGCAGCAGGCCGGCGAACAGGAAGATCACGAAGTTCGGCGTGTGGTTGCCGAGCACGATCTGGAACACGACGAAGTAGATGGCCAGCGTCATGGCCGGCGCCACCATCGACCAGACGAGGCCGAGGACCGAGTTCTTGTACTTGACCTTGATCTCGGTGCGGACCAGGTAGACCAGCAGCTCGCGGGACAGCCAGATCTCGCGCAGCCGCTTGCGCACGCTGATGGTCGGCGTGACGATGCGGGTGCCCGGTGGCGCGGCGCGCCTCGCGCGCGCCGAGCCCGCCCGCCTGCGGCCGCCATGGGCGAGCGGTCCGCTACCCGCTCCTCCGCGGCCGCCTTCGAGTCTCCGGTCTGCGTCCGACGAAGAGGCCGGGACGTCCAGCGCCACGTCTATGGGTTCCCCGCCGCTGTCGTGGCCGCCGAGCGGTCGATGACCTTGTCGATGAAGCCGTACTCGCAGGCCTCGTCGGCCGTGAACCAGCGGTCGCGGTCCGAGTCCGTCTCGATGCGCTCGAGCGGCTGCCCGGTGTGGAAGGCGATGCGCTCGGCCATCATCCGCTTGAGGTAGATGATCTGCTCGGCCTGGATGGCGATGTCGGCCGCCTGGCCCTGCATGGACCCCGAGGGCTGGTGCATCAGGATGCGCGAGTGCGGCAGGGCGTAGCGCTTGCCCGGCGCCCCGGCGCAGAGCAGGAACTGGCCCATGCTGGCGGCCAGGCCCACGCAGATGGTCGAGACGTCGGGACGGACGTACTGCATCGTGTCGTAGATGGCCAGGCCGTCGGTGACCGAGCCGCCGGGCGAGTTGATGTAGAGCGGAGATGTCCTTCTCGGGGTCCTCCGCCTCCAAGAGGATGAGCTGGGCGCAGACGAGGTTCGCCGTGACCTGGTCGATCGCGCTGCCGATGAAGACGATCCGCTCCTTGAGCAGCTGCTGGAAGATCCGGCCGCTGGAGTCGAGGTCGGCGCCGGCGGCCACGATTGGGCGTGGCGTCAGATGAGATTGGCCATGGCACGAGGCTAGTGGGCGAGCGGGCGCTCCGGTGGGCACAGCGCCGTACACTGCCTGGTCACCCGCACTGCGGGACCGCTGCGGGCGTGGCGGAATTGGCAGACGCGCCGGGTTTAGGTCCCGGTCCCCGCGAGGGGGTGGAGGTTCGAGTCCTCTCGCCCGCACACCTCGCCCGTCGTGGCACCTCGGCACGCCGGACGGACCCGAGGTCGCACCGCGCCCGGTAGGTTTCGCCGGATGCCCCACCTCGTCGCCGCGCCGGACAAGTTCCGCGGCACGGCGTCGGCCGCCGCAGCCGCCGCCGCGGCGGCCGGCGCGGCCCGCCGAGCCGGGGTGGACCGCCGACGAGGTGCCCGATGTCCGACGGCGGCGAAGGCCTGCTCGATGCCTGCGGCGGCGACCCGCCAGGTCACCACCGTCACCGGCCCCCTCGGGCGCGCCCGTCGAGGCGGAGTGGCGCCTGCTCGGGACCGATGCTCCGCCAGCGAGCGGCGACGACGCTCCCCTCACCGCCGTCGTCGAGATGTCCAAGGCGGCCGGGCCGCGCCCTCGTGCCGCAGCCCGCGGGGCGACGACCCGGTGCGCGCCGACACGGCCGGCGTCGGCCAGCTGCTCCTGGCCGCCCGCGACGCGGGGCGCGCGGCGCATCGTCATCGGCTGCGGCGGCTCTGCCACGACCGACGGCGGCGAGGGCGCGTTCGACGCCGTCGGCTCGCCCGAGGCGCTGCGCGACGTCGAGCTCGTCGTCGCGTCCGACGTCACGACGCCGTTCACCGACGCGGCGACGGTGTTCGGCCCGCAGAAGGGTGCCATCGCCGGCCCAGGTCGCGCTGCTCGAGCGGCGCCTCGCTCGAGGTGGCGGCGCGCTACCGGCGCGAGGTCGGCGTCGACGTCACCGCCGTCCCCGGTGCCGGCGCCGCCGGAGGCCTGGCCGGCGGGCTCGTCGCGCTGGGAGCCCGCATCGAGCCGGGCTTCGACTTCGTGGCCGGCCTCGTCGGCCTGGCCGCCCGGCTCGAGACGCGCCGACCTCGTGATCACCGGCGAGGGCCACCTCGACCCGCCCTCCTTCCACGGCAAGGTGCCCGGCGGCGTGCTCGCGCTGGCCCGGGCACGCGCCGGCGCCGGGCGGCCGCTCCCCGTCCTGTGCGTCGCGGGCGGCGTGGACGCCGCCGTTGCTGGCCGAGCCGCCCCGACGGCATGGAGGTCGTCAGCCTGACGGCGCTCGCTTCGGCCGGGCGCCGGGCCCGGGCGGAGACCGCCGCGCTGATCGCGCAGGTGACCGCCGAGGCCACTCGCCCGGTTTTGCCCCTGAAGCCGCCCATCGGCCACACTGCTGGCGCCGCGCGGCGGCCTTCGGGCACCCGCCGGGCCCACCGGACCCTCACCTCCGGGACGAACGGGTCGGCGCGTCGCACACCGGCAGAGCACTGGCACAGGGAGGCATGACGATGGGACTGCTCGACGGCAAGGTGGCTGTGGTCACCGGCGCAGGACGCGGCATCGGGCGCGAGGAGGCGCTCGTGCTGGCCGGCGAGGGCGCCCGGGTCGTCGTCAACGACGTCGGCGCGGGGCTGCACGGCGAGGGCGGCGCGGACGTCCACCCCGCCGAAGAGGTCGTCGAGCTCATCAAGAAGAACGGCGGCGAGGCCGCGGTCAACGGCGACGACATCAGCACGTGGGCCGGCGGCAAGGCCGTGGTCGACCAGGCGATCGACACCTTCGGCTCGCTCGACATCCTCGTGAACAACGCCGGGATCCTGCGGGACAAGATGATCGTTCAACATGGACGAGTCGGACTGGGACGACGTGATCCGGGTCCACCTCAAGGGACACTTCGCCGCCACCCACCACGCCGTCGGTCTACTGGCGCAACCGCTCCAAGGCCGGTGAGGACGTCACCGGCCGCATCATCAACACGTCGTCGGAGGCCGGCCTCTTCGGCAACGCCGGCCAGGCCAACTACGCGGCCGCCAAGGCGGGCATCGCCGCGCTCACGTGGGTCGAGGCGCGCGAGCTCGGCCGCTACGGCGTCACGTCGAACGCCATCGCGCCGCGCGCCCGCACCCGCATGACCGAGACCATCTTCGGCGGCGACGGCATGGCCGACGAAGGACGGCTTCGACGCGTGGGACCCGAAGAACATCGCCAACGTCGTCGCGTTCCTCGCCGCGCCGGCGTCCGCCGACATCAACGGCCAGATCCTCGTCGTCTTCGGCGGCAACATCTACGCCATGAGCGCCTTCAAGGCGGTCGGGCCAGGTCACGCGCGACGCGGCCTGGACGCCCGAGGAGCTGGTTGCGGCCAAGGGCGAGCTCTTCAAGGGCATCAGCTCGGGCGTGCCCGACTTCAGCTTCATTTAGGTTCACGCAGCGGGTCCGCCGGACCGCCGCGCCGGCGCCGGACCCCGGCCGCGCGCAGTGTCCTGCGGTACGGTGGCGACGTCGTGACTGAGCAGGCCCTGGGAGCGGACGGCGCCACGGAGCAGGGCGACGAGGTGCGCCGACGACGACGCCCGACACCGACCCGCGGCCGACCGAGCACGAGTCCTGCTCGCCGACGCCGACGACCACGCCGGCGACGACGCCCACGCCGTCGCCGTCCTGCCCACGCCAGACGAGAGCCCCGGCACGACCGGCCGCCCCGCCTCGTGCGGCCGCGCCTCTGGGCCGAGTGGCGCCGGCCGCTGACCATCGCCGTCGGGGCGACGATCGTCTTTCGGCTCATCGTCACCTGGATCGCCCTCGTCAGCGCCGACGGCGTGCAATTCCCCCACGTCGTGGCCCGCCATCCCGGCGTGCTGACCCAGATCCTGGCCCAGTGGGACGCCGGCTACTACCTGACGCTGGCCGCAGCACGGCTACCCGGGGCACGCTGCGCTGCCGCCACGGTGCAGACGGGCAACCGGGCCTTCTACGCCTTCGGGCCCTCTACCCGCTCCTGGTCCGGATCACCCACGACGTCTTCGGGTTCGGCTACGTCACGAGCGGCGAGATCGTGAGCACCCTCGGCCTGGTCGTCGCGCTGGCCGCGCTGTGGAAGCTGGTCGACCTGGAGGTCGGCCAGCGTGCGGCCGACGGCGCCTGCGTGCTGCTGCTGGCCTGGCCGAGCGCCTTCTTCCTCGTCGCCACCTACCCCGAGTCGGTCACGCTTGGCGGCGGCGACCGCTCGCCTTCTTGGCGGCGCGGCGCGGGCACTACGTCGTCGGCCGGGCTGCTGGCCGCCGCGGCCGCGATGGGCAAGTACTACCTCGTGCTCCTGCTCGTCCCGCTGGCGCTCGAGGTGTGGCGGGCGCCACGCGACCGCGCGACCGTGGCGCGCCGGCCGCGACGCTCGAATGGCTCTCACCGGTCCGGGTCACCGCGGCGCGCCTGGTCGCCGTGGCCGCGCCCGACCGTCCTTGCGTTCGTCGCCTGGATCGCCTACCAGAAGGCCCACTTCGGCGAGTGGCTCGCCTTCGTCCACGTCGCAGGCCCACTGGCACCGCCACCTCAGCTGGCCGTGGACCTCCATCGGCCACGCCGTCTCCGACCTCGTGCACTGGCGCCTGCTCGACACGTCCACGGCCTCGGTCGTCGAGCTCTTCGACCTCGTGACGGTGGTGCTCATCGCCGTCGCCGCCGTGGTCGCCTGCGTCCGCATCCGCCCCTCCTACGGCGTGCTCCTGGCGCTGGTCTGGTGCGTGTTCACCTTCCAGACGATCCTGCTCTCGGAGAGCCGCGAGGTCCTGGTCCTGTTCCCCTTCTTCGCCGCGCTCGGGGTCTGGGTGGCCCGGCACCAGTGGCGCGAGCGCGCTGCTGCTGTTCTTGTTCCTGCCGTGCGGCTACTTCCTCCTCGAGCGCTTCGTCACGGGCAAGTTCGCCGGCTGACCGCTGAGCCGCTGAGCCGAGCGCCCGGGGCGGGCGGACCCGTGTCTCTGGCACCATGGCCCCATGGCACACGACCGCAAGTTCCGCTTCGCCGCGCAGCTGAGCAAGGCGCCCGACGGCACGGCGCGCTCCTGGGCCGAGCAGGCCCGCAAGGCCGAGGACCTCGGCTACAGCGCGCTGCTCGATGCCCGACCACTTCGGCGACCAGCTGGCCCCCGTCCCGGCCCTGGCCGCCGTGGCCGCGGCCACGACGACGCTGCGCATGGGCTCGCTCGTCTTCTGCAACGACTACCGCCATCCCTTCGTGCTGGCCAAGGAGGCGGCGACCCTCGACGTGCTGAGCGACGGGCGCTTCGAGCTCAGCCTCGGCGCCGGCTGGATGCGCAGCGGACTACGACGAGGCCGGCCTCGCCTACGACCACCCGGCCGTCCGGGTGGCGCGCTTCGAGGAAGCGGTCAAGGTCGTCCAGGGCCTGCTGCGCACCGACGGCCCGTTCAGCTTCCACGGCGAGCACTACGAGGTGCTCGGGCCACACGCTGACGCCGCCGCCCGGTGCAGCAGCCCGGGCCGCCGCTCATCATCGGCGGCGGAGGCAAGCGTGTGCTGTCCTTCGCGGCGCAGCACGCCGACATCGTGAGCATCAACGTCAACCTGCGCGAGGGCACGGGCGGCGCCGAGACGGCCGCCGACGCGACGCCCGAGCGCACCCGCACGAAGGTCGGCCTGGGTCAAGGAGGCGGCCGGCGCCCGCTTCGACGACCTCGAGCTCAACTCGCTCATCGGCTTCGTCATGGTCACCGACGACGCCGCGGGTCTGGCCGGCGCAGATGGCGCCCGCCTTCGGCATCGATCCCGCCGACGCCCTCCATGTCCCGCTCGCGCTCATCGGGCACGCTCGACGAGATGGCCGAGGAGCTCGAGTGGCGCCGGGCCGAGTACGGGATCTCCTACTGGTCGATCGAGTCCGACGCCTGGGAGACGCTCGGCCCGGTCGTGGGCAAGCTGGCCGGCACATGACCATCACCACCGATCGCCGGCTGGGAGGCCATCGGCGAACACCGCGAGCTCGGCGGCGACCGCGTCTTCACCGTCGACGCCCCCGCCATCGGGCCCGAGCGCCACCCGCCCCTGCTCGTCCTCCACGGCTTCCCGACCTCGTCCTTCGACTACGCCGCCGTCCTCGACGGCCTGCGCGCCGGGCGCCGGGTCCTCCTCCTCGACATGCTCGGCTACGGGCTCTCGGCCAAGCCCGACCGCCCCTACACCATGGCGCTCCAGGCCGACATCGCCGCCGCCTTCGTGGCCGCGCTCGGCGTCGACCGCCTCGCCCTGCTCACCCACGACATGGGCGACACCGTCGGCGGCGAGCTGCTGGCCCGCCGCGCCGAGGGCGCCTGGCCGGTGGAGGTGACCCACCGGGTCGTGACCAACGGGAGCATCTACATCGAGCAGGCCCACCTGACCAACGGCCAACAGCTGCTGCTCGGCCTGCCCGACGCAGCTCCTGCCCGACGGCTCCCCATCGACGCCGCGTCCATCACCCAGAGCCTGCGCGACACCTTCAGCGCGGACACGCCGCTCGTCCCCGCGGGCTGGCCCGAAGACCCGGTGCCGCCGGCGGCCGCGCAGGTCGTGCACGACGACGGCCACCGCGTGCTGCCCCGGCTCATCCGCTACATCGAGGAGCGGCGGGCCAACGAGCGGCGCTTCACCGGCGCCATCGAGTCCGACCCGGCCCCGCTGCACGTCGTCTGGGGCCTCGACGACCCGATCGCCGTCCCGTCCATGGTCGACACCCTCGTGGCGGCCCGCCCCGCTGCGACGGCCGTAGCGCCTCGACGGGGTGGGTCACTACCCCATGGTCGAGGCGCCGCAGCGCTTCCTCGACGCGGTGCTGCCCGGCCTCGCCTGAGGCCACCCCGCCCACCGGACGTTCAGGCCGGCGCCATCACCTTCAGGCTGCGCACCTCGGTCGGGCAGGCTGGCGTAGAGGTCGGCCACCAGGTCGTCGCGCAGCGCACGCCGGTCGCGGGTCGTCCCAGCGGTTCTCGAACTGGTACGGGTCGTCGTCGACGTTGTAGAGCTCGCCGGTGGCGATGCCCGACCCCGCCGGGACCCGTCGCCGTCTGCTCGTAGACCACCGGGCACGGCCTGAGCACCGCGTCGCCCCACACCTCCTCGAGGCCGTTGGGTTGCCCGGCCGTCGAGGGCTCGTAGACGGTGCACAGCCAGCCGTCGCGGTAGACCGAGCGCAGGTGCATGCCGTAGCCGGGGAACTGGCTGTCCCACTCGCACAGCGCGCGCTCGCGACCCGGCCTCGCCGTCGGCTGCCGGCAGGGCGCTGCCCTGCATCCACGGCGCCGGCTCGATGCCGGCGATGGCGCAGAACGTCG
Source organism: uncultured Acidimicrobiaceae bacterium (assembly GCA_963756625.1). Taxonomy (GTDB): domain Bacteria; phylum Actinomycetota; class Acidimicrobiia; order Acidimicrobiales; family RAAP-2; genus Bog-473. The sequence continues at coordinate 200,463 of CAVWNQ010000005.1, read as the reverse complement.
GGGCCAGGTCGACCTGGCCCACCGGATCGGTCACCACCGCCGGGTCGATGCCGGCGGACGGGGCCGGCCGCCACACGAACGGCAGCCGCATCAGCGCATCGGTGTGGTACGGGCCCTTGTAGAGGAGGCCGAAGTCGCCCTGCATCTCGCCGTGGTCGGTGGTGAAGACGACGTCGGTGTCGTCGAGCCAGCCCCGCTGCGCCGACCGTGCGCAGCACGCGGCCGCACGCCTCGTCGATGAGCTCGTTCATGACGTGGACCTTGGCGTTGATCTCGCGGATCTGGTCGTGGGTGAGCCGTGACGGGACGAAGGCGGCCGGCCCGCCCTCCATGTTGGGGAAGCGGCCGTCCCAGAAGGCGAGCCAGTGCGGCGGGCTTGCGCGCCAGCACCGCCCGGATGGCGTCGTCGGAGCCGGGGTGACCCGGCGGCAGGTCGAGGTCCTGCCAGGGCACGCGGTAGCAGCTCGGAGGCTGGCGGGTCCCACGGGTGGTGCGGGTCGGGAAAGGACATCCAGCAGAACCACGGCTCGTCGGCGCCCAGCGAGTCGCAGCCAGTCGACCGTCAGGTCGGCCACCCAGTCGGTGTGGTACCACGCGCGTGGGATGGGGTTGTTCTTGGTCTCGGGCGCCAGCGTGTCGCCGCCGGGCTCGGCCTGGAGCAGTCCGGCGAAGCTGTGCAGGTGCTCGGGATGGTGCTCTTTGAGCCAGCGGCCGTAGTGCGCGATCGGGTGGTCGCCCCAGGCCGCCGCGTGCATGGCCTGCTGCGAGCGCTCGAAGCCCCGCCAGGGCCCGGTGTCGCCGCGCGCCACGCGGGCGTTCTCCTCGAATTGGTTCTGCGGGTCGAAGCCGGGCTCGAAGTGGGCCTTGCCCAACAGGGCGGTGCGGTAGCCGGCCGCGTCGTGCAGGTACTGGGCGACCGAGGGCGCGTCGAGCGGGAGCGGAATGCCGTTGGCCACGACGCCGTGGGTGCGCACGTACTGGCCGGTCAGCATGGTCGAGCGCGCCGGCATGCACACCGTGTTCTGGTTGTAGGCCCGCCGGTAGTTGATGCCCTCGGCGGCCAGGCGGTCGACCACCGGCGTGCGGGCCACCGTGCCGCCGTTGCAGCCCAGGCTGTCGTAGCGCTGCTGGTCGGTCGTGATGAAGAGGATGTTGCGGCGCCGCGGGCCTTCCGGCGCCGTCGCCTCAGGCATCGGCATCCCGCTCACCACCCGGGACCGAGCGCGTCGAGCATCGGCTCACAGGCCAGGAGCACGGTGCGGTCGAGCCCGCGTTCGCGATGGGTGTGCGCCTCCTCGTACTTGGGCGAGGTGACCATGTCGATGAAGGCGGCCCGGCTGGGATACGAGACCAGCGCCACCAGGTCCCAGGCGTCGCTGGTCGAATCGCCGATCAGGACGTGCTCGGGCCGGCCGGTCCAGATCACCCGGCCCCTCGGGCCTCGACCATCCTGACGACCTGGTCGCTGTAGTCGCGGTAGGCGGGGGCCCCGGTCGTCGCGCCGGCGGCGTCGGTCTCGGCCGCCGCCCCCGCCTCCTCCTCGGGACGCGCGAAGTGCAACAGGTTGATCATGACCACCTCGCCCTCACGGGTCCCGTGCGCGAACTCGGTGAACTGCTCTCTCGTCGGTGTGATGGCCACTACGGTCCCTCCCTGTCCGGAGCTCGGCGGTGCTCGCCACGATCCGCTGTCGCTGTGCTAGTCCAACCGGCGCCCCGCCCGCCACTGCGACCCCTTTGGCGCGACCGACGCCGCGTCACTCGGGCGATGTCATGCGCTGCAGGTCGAGCTCGAGGTCCTCCATCAGCTCGACCAGGAGGAGCGCCCGCGCCGCCGCGCCTCCGCGCGCCGAGAAGCGCTGCGCGTCGTAGGCGCTGACCGGGGCCGCCGCACAGAGCTGCCAGGACGCCACCTCGGGGTCGCCCCCGCCGTCGAGCGCGAGGTCGGGCGAGAGCGGCGGTGCCCCGCCGTGCTCGGCCAGCATGCGCCCGGGCCCGGCGCACCCGCTGCGTGCGCGGTCGCGCCACGACGTCGTCCCGCGTCCGTCCTGCGTCTGGCCCGCGTGCCCGAACGTCCCGGACCAGCGCGACCGGGTAGGGGTCGTCGGGCAGCCACTCCTCGACCTCGATCGACCGCCTCGCCCCACGACCTCGAGGAGCCAGCGCCCGTCGGGCAGCTCGACCGCCCGGGTGATCACGCCCCGCGTCCCGAGCGCCGCGCGCTCGTCGCCGCCGCCGACCTCCGAGCCCCGCTCGATCAGGACCACGCCGAAGCGGGGGTCGCCGGCCAGGCAGTCGCGCATCAGCGCGCGGTAGCGCGGCTCGAAGACGTGCAGCGGCATGGTGCGTGCGGGAAGAGCACGGTCGAGAGCGGGAACATCGGAAGGCGCGTCCCGGTCATGCCCCACCATGGCACGGGGAGACCCGGCTGTGCATTCGCCACCCGGCCCGACGAGCCAGGCCGGGCGCGAGAAGGACCGGCCTCTGCGGCCGGTCCTTCACTCGTAGTGATTCAGTTGTCTGTTCAGCAGCCCGCTGGTTCCAGCCTGCGGCGTCAGTAGGTGCGGGGGCCGCCTTGTCGGCCGGCCGGCACACGCACCGGCGCGAGCGCGGCCTCGATTCGTACGCCGGGCTTCTCACCTAGCGAGCTGCTCTGTGGCGTCACCGAAACCGACATCGGTGACGCAGGTTCAACCCGGCGGATCGCCCTCCTCGGTCGAGCGTGTCGATGGCATCGGCAGCTCCTTTCCACTCGGGGCAACGGCGGGTGCTCCAGTTGCCGCTCGCTTATGACCCAGTATCTCCCTCGACCCCCACCATGTGAACCCCACGCGAACAGGGCATTCGCGAAGGCCCTGGTCGAGCGGTGGGACGTCACACGAACTTCATCTTCTCTGTCGATTCGGCTGATCGCGGCGCGCCGCGATCGTCCGCAGCACGGTCCCCTACGCTCTGGCCCATGGCACTGCCAACCCCGAAGGAGAACACCACCGCCCTCGTCACCGGCGCCTCGTCGGGCATCGGCGCCGAGATCGCCCGCGAGCTTGCCCGCGCGGACACGGCGTCACCCTGGTGGCACGGCGCGAGGACCGGCTCAAGGCGCTGGCCGACGAGCTGGCGCACGCCCACAACGGTGCGGACCGAGGTCATCGCCGCCGACCTGACCGACGCCGACTCGCGGCGGCGAGCTCCCGAGCCAGATTGACGCAGCGCGGCCTCACCGTCGACATCCTGGTCAACAACGCCGGCTTCACCACCATGGGCCCGGTGCACCGCGCCGACCACGCGGCCGAGCTCGCCATGGTGCGGACGAACGTCGAGGCGGTGGTCGACCTGTGCACGCTGTTCGTGCCCGGGCATGGTCACCCGGCACCGCGGCGCCGTCCTCAACACGGCGTCGACCGCGGCGTTCCAGCCGCTGCCGGGTCAGGCCGGCTACGGCGCGTCCAAGGCCTTCGTGCTCTCCTACGGCCGCGCGCTCGGGCGCCGAGCTCCGCGGCAACGGGCGTCACGGTGACCACGCTCTGCCCCGGGCCGGTCGAGACCGGGTTCGCCGAGGCGGCCGGGCTGACCGACGCGGAAGCGAGCGAGTCGCTGCCCAAGTTCATGTGGGTGCCGGCCGCCGAGGTGGCCAAGGCGGCGGTCGACGGGCTGGCGGCGGGCCGGCCCGTCGTGATCCCCGGCGCCGCCAACCGGGCCGCTGCGGCGCTCGCGCACCTGGCTCCGAAGTCGCTGATCCTGCCGCTGCTGGCGCAGCGCCATCCGGCGCTGAAGCCGGACCAGGGGTCCTAGCCGGCCGCTCGCCGCGATGACGCACCCACAACTGGTCACCGAGCTCGACCTCCCCTACCTCGACACCATCGGGCTGGAGCGACGGGACGCCATCGACGCCATCGAGGCGGCGCGGGCGCAGCACTGGCTGGCCCGCACGGACATGGGCTACTCGGTCACCGGCCTGCAGGACGTCACGGCGATCCTGCGCGACCAGCGCTTCCACTCGGCGCTGTCGATGCATCGAGCAGGCGCCCGAGCTGCAGGACTCCGACTATGCGCGAGCCGACGCGGCCGAGTCCATCCTCACCATGGAGGGCGACGGCCACGCCCGCCTCCGCCGCCTGGTGGCGCCGGCCTTCACCCCGGCCTCGGCCAACCGGCTGCGCCCGACCATGCGCACGGTCGTCGGCGACTCTGGTCGACCGGTCGCCGACCGGGGCGAGTGCGAGCTGGTGGCCGACGTCTGCGAGCCCTACCCCATCCCGATCATCTGCGAGCTGCTGGGTGCGCCGCCCGAGGACTGGAAGCTGTTCTCGGCCTGGGCCACCGACATCTTCCGCATCTTCAACAACAACCTGGCCGAGGACCTGCCGCTGATCGCGCAAGGCGGGCGAGGAGCTGACCGTCTACGTGAGCGACATGATCGCCGAGCGCCGGGCCGATCCCCGCGACGACCTGCTCAGCGACCTCATCGCCGATCGAGGAGGAGGGCGACCGGCTCTCGACCGACGAGATGGCGATGCTGGCGCAGGCCGTGCTCATGGCGGGCACCGACACCACGCGCAACCAGCTGGCCTGCTCGGTGGCCCTCTTCACCGAGCATCCCGACCAGTGGGCGCTGCTGGCCGAGCGCCCCGAGCTGGCCGGCCGGGCCGTCGAGGAGTCGATGCGCTACCTCGGTGCCGTCCGGGGCACGGCGCGATTCGCCTCCGAGGACATCGTCTACCGCGACGTGCTGTTCCCGCAGGGCACGCTCGTCTCGACCTCGCTGGCCGGGGCCAACCGCGACCCCGAGGCCTTCGAGGATCCCGACGTCTTCGACATCACCCGGGAGCGGGACGACCGCCCAGATGACCTTCGGTGCCGGCATCCACTTCTGCATGGGCGCCGCGCTGGCCCGGGCGGAGCTCCAAGAGGCCCTGCCGCTCCTGGCCCGGCGCATGCCCGGCCTGACACGGGCCGGCGACATCGAATGGAAGCCCTCGACCTTCGGGATCTGGGGACCGGCCCGGCTCCCGCTCCGCTTCGACCGGGCCGACCCGATCGGACGCGCTCCAGCCCACTGCCGGAGATCGCCGCGGTCTACGCACCGCGGAAGTTCGACCGGCCGTGTCGCGGCAGTGCTCGCCGCAGCTGCATAGGGCAGCTCGGGGATTTCGTGCGCCTGTATAGGGCAGGCGGTGCGCGATACACCGGGCACAAAGCACCCCGCGTCCACGAACACGAACAGAAACAGCTGGTCCGCACGCGAGACCGCGCTTGCGGCACTGCCGACATCGGATGGCGCCGCCTAAGGAAAGGCCGCCGTCGCCTCCCCGACCAGCTTGTCCTCGCCCTCGCCGTTGGACAGCGTGACCGCCAGGTCGACCAGCTTCTTGCCGTCCTCCTCGCGCTTGCCGGTGACCACGATCTTCGACGACAGGACCTCGTCGGGCCAGGTCTGGCGGGCGAAGCGGACCTGGTAGCGCGTGCAGGTTCCCCACGCCGACGTAGTCGGTCAGCGCAGAGCCCAGCAGGCCCATGGAGAACATGCCGTGGCCGAACACGCTCGGCTGGCCGGCCGCCTGCGCCGGCCACCTCGTCGTGGTGCATCGGGTTGAAGTCGCCGGAGGCGCCGGCGTACTTGACCAGGTCCGTGCGGGTCAGCGTGTGCGAGATCACCGGCGCCTCGTCCCCGACCTTCACGTCCTCGAAGGACAGCTTCTTCTCACCCATCGTCTCGACCTCCCGTCGACACGTTCGCTCACCGACCACGATGCAGATCCTGCATCGATCCGGTCTCACGCCCCGAACAGGTGCAGCCAGTGGTCGATCGACCACGTGTTCCAGGCGTGCGTCCCGAGGACCACCACCGAGGCCAGGATCATCATGAAGTTCTGCCCCTGCTCCGCCCAGTCCGAGATCATCAAGATGAAGTACATGACGTTCAGCAGGATCCCGGCGAAGGCGGCGATCGGCGTCAAGAAGCCGAAGATCAGGCCCAGGCCGATCGCCAGCTCGCCGAACACGACCACGTAGGCCATCACCTTGGGCCGCGGCACCACCACCGCGTCGAAGCCCTTCTTCACGAAGGGCCACTTGTGCTTCTCGGCCACCGACTGGCCCCAGGAGATGCCGGCACCCCGCTGGAACCAGGCGGCCTTGTCCTTGTGCCGGAAGCTCTCGAACCACCACACGCCCAGGCCGATGCGCAGCACGGCCAGCCATTCGGCCGCCGTCAGCCAGGTCGTCGAGCTCGTCGCCAATGTCATGTGCGTCCCCCTGCTCCGGCTGCCCTAGGCACGGTGGATCAGGTTGAAGCGAGCCGTCACCACCGGCTCGCCGGTCTTGTCGTCGCTCCAGTTGGTCTCCTGCACGATGAACGTCATCGTGCGGCCCTTGGACTCCTTCTGGTAGGCGTCGGCGATCTTGCCCTCGCTCACCAGCACGTCGCCCACCTGCACGGGCCGGTGGTAGATGAACTCCTGCTCGCCGTGCAGGATCAGGCCGCCCTTGGCCATCAGCGGGCCGACCGCCGTCGCCGAGCGGGTTGCCCCGTCGGCGCGTCGGTCGGCTGGAGCTCGTCGAACTTGCCCGAGAACTCCATGGCGAAGGGCCACGTCGGCGGCGCCGGGATGTTGTCGAACCCGGCCTGCTTGGCCGCCTCGGGGTTGTGGTAGATCGGGCTGGTGCTGAGCACGGCGTCGGCGAAGTGCTGCACCGGTCCCCGCTCGACGACCACCTTGGCCTTGCCGGTCGGCTGGCCGATGATGCTCCTTGAGCACCTCTTCTTGCGATGCGGCGCCGTCTGCCACCGTTCTGCCTCCTGTCCCCCTCCGCCTCGTCCGGACCACGTCGTCCTGGCGGGCACCGGCCCCCGGGCCGATGCAGCGCCAACGGTAGCGGGTCACCTCGGCCCCGCCCAATCCACCGGCACCGGGCAGCGGTCGTGCAGCGTACTCGGTACCATCGCCGCCGTGGCCGAGCTCGAGACCGTCGGATCCCTCCCCTTCCTCGATCTGCCCGCTCGCCGATCAGGCCCGACACCGATGCCCGACTTCTTCGACGTGGTCCACACGCAGCGGGCCGCCCGTTCCTTCCTGCCCGACGACGTCGACGACGAGACCGTCGCGCGCATCCTCACCGCGGCCACCCACGCGCCGAGCGCCGAGAACAGCCAGCCCTTCGTCTTCGTCGTCGTGCGCGACCCGACGCTCCGCGCCGCGCATCGGCGAGTTGACCGCGCGGCTCTGGCAGGGCGGGGCCCGGGCCCTCGAGGAGCAGCGCCTCTCCCCCGCCTTCCTGCGCGACGTCGACCGCGGGCGCCATGGGCGGCATCGCCGCGGCGCCGGTCCTGGTCGTCGTGTGCGGCGACACCCGCCTCACCTTCGCCGCCAGCCATCGACGCCTCGGTCTTCCCCGCCGTGCAGAACCTGCTCCTCGCCGCGCACGCGCTCGGCCTCGGCTCGACGCTGACGACGCTGCCGGTGCTCGGCGGCGACGAGCTTCCGGACCTGCTTGGCCTGCCCGCCCGAGGTCGTGCCCGCTCGCCGTGTCCCGCTCGGCCATCTGCCCAAGCCGCTCGGGGCAGCCGCGCCGCCAGCCCGTCTCGGAGAAGGCCCACCTGGACCGCTACGGCAACCCGTTCCCTCCGAACTGACCCACGGAGGTTCCGAGGGCGCCACCGGTGGACCCCGCCGAGAAGGCGCAGTAGGTATCGGGCGGCGGCCCGCCCGACGTGCGCTCGCGACGCCTCCAACCTGACACCGGCGTCAGGTCCGCGGATATGGTGAGCCGGTGCAGGAGCACCACTACTACGTCGACATCGACGCCACGGTCGACGAGCTGTGGCAGCTCTTCTGGGCCCGCATCCCCCACACCGAGACGGGGGACGTGACCATCGACATCCTCCATCCCGGCGATGCCGAGCGGCGAGGGTCTCGTCCGCCACTGCACCTTCCGGGTGCCGCGCTACCTCCTCACCGGGGGCAAGGGGCAGTCCTGGGAGTGGCTCACCGAGGTGAAGCCCAAGGAGTCGTGGAAGTACAACGCCGTCGGTCGCCCCCTGTTCTCCGAGGCCGAAGGGCACACGCGGCTCGAGGACCTCGGCGACGGCACCACGCGCGTCCATTTCTCCGAGACGTACCACGCCTTCAACCCGTTGCTGCGCCTCCTCCTCGAGAAGCGCGTCCACGCGTTCATCTCCAAGGACAACGACCGGCTGATCAAGGAGTCGCTGACCACGGGCGTGCAGCTACCTGCGCAAGGCGAAGGCAAAGGCGAAGGCCGCGGCCAAGGCTGCGGCGGAAGCCGAGGAGGGCGCCGGCACCGGTCCCGACCCCTGCATGACGCGTCGTCGACCTCTGGGTCAACGCGCTCAGCGGCAAGGCCGCCGAGGCCTTCATGGGGCAGGCCGGCAACGAGGGCATCCCGGACCTGCTCGGGCGGCGACCTGTCGGCCGCCGTCCACCCTCACCGCAGCTCCTCGCCACCATGGACGTCTGCGGCGTCGACGTCGGCGTCGTCGCGCTCGGCCTCTCGGCCGCCGAGACCGAGGACATGCTCGCCGAGGTGGCGGCCCGCCCCGACCGGCTCCGGGCCGCGCTCGACGTCGACCGGCCCGACCGACCCGCACGGCAGTGCGCACGCCTGCGTGCCCTGGCCGCGCACCCCGCCGTGGCGCTGGTACGCGTCACGCCGCTCGTGCACCAGTACCCGCTCAACGACAAGCTGTACTACCCGATCTACGAGGCCTGCGCCGAGCTCGGACTGCCCGTCTCCATCAACGTCGGCATCCCCGGCCCGCGCGTGCGCTCGGCCTGCCAGCACCCCGAGCTCCTCGAGGACGTCCTCATCGACTTCAAGGGACTGACGGTCATCGGCGCCCACATGGGCCATCCCTACGAGGCGCTGCTCATGCAGTACATGCTCAAGTGGCCCGACCTCTACCTGTCCAACTCGGCCTATCTCGCCAAGTACATGGACCCGGCGCTCGTCTCGTTCATGGGCTCGAAACGGGGTTTCGGCCGCGTCCTCTTCGCCTCCGACCATCCGTTCCTCCCCATGGAGCGGGCGGTGGACGCGGCGCGGGACCTGCCGCTGTCCGCGGATGCCGCGGCGGCGTATCTCGGCGGCACGGCGGCGCGGCTCCTGCGCCTCGGCTGAACGCACCCGCTACCGTCAGGCGCGTGGACCTCGGCCGATTCGGCGTGTGGTGGAGCGGCTCGTGGCGTCTCCCCGACGACGGCTCGTTCGACGGTGCAACCGAGATCGAGGCGTTGGGGTACGGCACGCTGTGGTCGTCGGGCGGCTTCGAGCCCGGGCTGGCGGGCCATTTCGAGCGCCTGCTCGACGCCACGCAACGCGTGACGGTGGCCAGCGGCATCGTCAGCATCTGGACCGCCGCGCCGGAGGACCTCGGTCCCGCGGTGGCTCGCCTGGACGAGGCGCACCCCGGCCGCTTCTTGCTCGGGCTCGGCACCAGCCACCCGGAGATCGCGGCGGACTACGCCCGGCCCCACGCGCGCATGGTCGCCTATCTCGACGCGCTCGACGCGCTCGGAGGTGCCGGTACCGGCCGCCCGGCGCGTCCTCGCGGCCCTCGGGCCGCGCATGCTCGAACTGGCCGCGGCGCGTGCGGCGGGTGCGCACCCCTACTTCGTCCCCGTCGAGCACACCGCCTGGGCGCGCGAGATCCTCGGCCCCGGCCCGCTCCTCGCCCCGGAGGTCGCCGTCGTCCTCGAAACCGACCCGGCCAAGGCCCGCGCTCTCGCCCGCACGCTACGCCGGCATCTACCTGCCCACGCAGAACTACTCGAGGAACCTGCGCCGGCTCGGCTACGGCGACGCCGACATCGAGGAGGGTGGCAGCGACCGCCTGATCGATGCCGTCATCCCGTGGGGTGACGCGGCCACGGTGGCGTCGCGCGTGCAGGAGCACCTCGACGCGGGGGCGGACCACGTCTGCATCCAGGTCGTGGCGGACCACGGCGAGTTCCCGCTTTCCGGCTATCGAGAGCTGGCGGCCGCGCTGGCGCTCTGAGCCGCGGCGGGACGCCGGGTCGGTGCGGTCAGGGCGCCGCGAGCTGCTGGGCCAGCGCCCGGAAGGCGCGGCCCGCGGTGGGAAAGCGCGTCCTTCTCGCTCGGCACCATCTCCGCGAAGGTGCGCCCGTCGCCGCCCTCGTCGGTGGCCGGGATGAACACGGGGTCGTAGCCGAAGCCGTTGTCGCCGCGCGGCACCTTCGCGATGGACCCCTCGAGGACGCCTTCGCACCACACCTCGGAGCCGTCGGGGAAGGCGACCAGTGCGACCGTGCGGAACGAGGCTCGTCGTGCACCGCCACCGTCCCCGAGCGCCTCCAACTCGCGCAGGAGCTTGGCCACGTTGTCGGCATAGGTGGCGTCGGCGCCCGCGTAGCGCGCCGCGTAGACGCCCGGCGCGCCGCCCAGGGCCTCGACCTCCAGGCCGGTGTCGTCCGCGACGGCGGCCACACCGGTGGCGGCCGTGAGGGCCCGCGCCTTCAGGCGGGCGTTGTCGAGCAGGGTCTCGCCGTCCTCCACGACGTCGGGCACGTCGGCCGGGCGCGGGACGAGATCCACCTCCAGCGCGGCGGAGAGGACGGCCACGATCTCCTTGGCCTTGTCTGGATTGGCCGACGCCACCACGAAGCGGCGCGGCCCGCGTCCGTCCCCGTCGCTCACCGCCGGGGCGGCGGCGCCTCGGCCAGCACCGCGGACTGCAGGCTCGTCAGCTCCTTGATGCCGGCCTCGGCCAGCCCGAGCAGGCTGTCGAGCTCGCCGCGGGTGAAGGCCATCCCCTCCGCGGTCCCCTGCACCTCGACGAAGCGCCCGGCGCCCGTCATCACCACGTTCATGTCGACCTCGGCTCGCGGAGTCCTCGGCGTAGGGCAGATCCAGCATGGGGACGCCGTCGATGATGCCGACCGAGACGGCCGCCACCGAGTCCGTCAGAGGGTGCGTGCCGATCGTGCCCGCCTCCACAAGGCGCGTGCAGGCGTCGTGCAGCGCGACGTAGGCGCCGCAGATGGACGCGGTGCGCGTGCCCCCGTCCGCCTGCAACGCGTCGCAGTCGACGGTGATCTGGACCTCGCCCAGGGTGACGAGGTCGCACACCGCCCGCAGCGAGCGCGCGATGAGCCGCTGGATCTCCTGGGTCCGCCCCGACTGCTTGCCCTTGGCCGCCTCCCGTGAGGCCCGATCGGGCGTGGATCCGGGCAACATGGAGTACTCGGCGGTGACCCAGCCGCGGCCGGTGCCGCGCATCCAGGGCGGGACGCGCTCCTCGACCGAGGCGGTGCACAGCACCTTGGTCTGCCCGAACGACACCAATACCGAGCCCGGGGCCATGACGGTGTAGTCGCGCTCGAAGGTGACCGGCCGGAGCTGGTCGATGGCACGCCCGTCCTGGCGTGCCGCACGGGGGTCCCCGCTCACGTCGCTTCCTCCCATTGCGTTCCTCCCCCGTCCCTTTCGATCTCGGTCTCGGCCATGGCCGACACCGTAGGCGACGTCAGTTGCCGTGGGCGAAGGCCTCCGGGTACGAATGCGCGGAGATCTCGAGCGCGGCCTCGACGTCGTGATACGTCTTCACCTCGATGACGTTGCCGCTGGGGTCCGCGATCTTGGCCTTGGTCTGCTCGGTGACCAGGCCCTCGTCGTCGGTGGAGACCGGGGACACCCAGACGACCCCGCAGTCGTCGAGGTGGGCGATCACGGTGTCGAACTCGTCTCGTCCGAGCGTGACGCCGAAGTGCCGCGAGCCCTGCGTGGGCGCGGACGCCGCCTCGTCCGGACGATCCTGCAGCGTGATCTGCATCCCGTAGAACCAGATGTCGGTGAAGTCGGACCGCGTGCGCGCCGACTGGCAGCCGAGCGCGTGCACGTAGAAGTCCCTCGCCTCGTCGATGTCCCGCACCGGGATGGAGAGATGAAGGATCGGTTGCATGTGCCGAGCCTACGACCGGCTCGCGGTGGTCAGGCTGCCCGGCCCGCGGTGAACAGCACGCACTGCGACATGGCAAGCGGGTTCCCGCGCTCGTCCGGCGCTGCCGCCGCGCCGCGACACGGCGCCAGATAGGGGCCGAGGACCGGGTCGCCCGAGGGTCCCCCCGGTTGCACGGTCCACACCCAGGCCCCGTGCACGTGCCGCGGCGCGACACCGAGCACCATGGTGAAGAAGCCGGACGCGTAGACGGGATCGCGGCTCGGGCCGGTGATGACGACCTGCCCCACCCGCCACTCGCGGAGGGCACGGCGGACGGTCGCCACCTGGGCCGGTGTCCCCGTGGGCTCGGCCACGCCCACCAGCGTCAGGTCGCTCAGGATGCGCCGGGCCGAGCCGGGCGCGCCGTCGCCCACCGGGCCGCCCGTGGCGTCGGGGGTCTTGAGGGCGGCGCCGGCCAACCGGAAGTGCAGGTCCCCCATCGCCTGCCAGAGCATCGGCGGCGTCGAGCCCGACACGGCGAACGGCACGGTGAGCAGCACCGTGCCGGAGGGCAGCGCGGGCACGTCCTCGCGGAGGTAGGGCGGCACCCCGACCGGCACCACCTTGAGGGGCAGGTCGAACGTGACGAACACCGGCACCAGCGCCAGCACCGCGACGAGGGCCGTGGCGGCTGCGGCGACCGCGCGCCGGTGCGCGGCCAGCCAGGAGCCGGGCCGCCGGTGGGCGACGTAGAGCGCATCGAGCCCCACGGCGAGCAGGAAGGCGACGAACAGGGCGAGGAACGGTGCGAGCTGGTCGGGCAGGATCTCCTGCAGCAGAGGCAGATTGTGCAGGGCGCGCCACGGGAGCCAGATGTGCAACGCCCACTCCGGTCCGCTGGCGACGGTGACGCCGAGGGCGAGTACGAAGCTGACCAGGGCCAGGAGGACGAGCAGCCACGTGAGGGGGCGGCGGCGCCCCAGCACGGCCGCGGCGACAGCGGCCAGCGCCGCCCCACCGCCGATGTAGTCCGGCGGGGGCCCCGTGCGCCCGAGGTAGCCCCCGAAACGCACGTACACGTTGGCGGCGCCGGCGTAGCCGCCGGGTGCCAGGAGTCCCGAGAGCGGGACCCCCGCCAGCGGTGCGAGGGCGAAGAGCACGCCGGTGACCGCCTGGGGTCCCGCCAGGCCGTACCAGACGGGGTAGGCCAGGACCACCACCGTGATGCCCCCGCCCAGTAGCAGCGCGGGCAGCGCGTGCCCGGCCCGTGGGCGCAGCTGACGCCAGCCCACCACGACCACCGCCGCCAGCCCGACGAGGGCGAACAGGAGGCACATCACGAACACCTCGGGCGAGACGAGGAACTGCCCCACGAGCAACGCCGCCAGCACCAGGCCGTCGCGCCGCACGTCGTGCTCCTGGCGGATCACGATCTCGTGCAGCGTGGTGAACAGGAGCGGGGGGAAGACGAGGACGGTGACCGAGACGTGGCCGAACACCAGTGACGTCACGACGGCGGCCGAGTAGCCGTACAGCAGCGCGGCGGGGACGGCACCGAACTTCCACGAGACGAGCGGGCGCACTGCGGCGAAGCAGCCCCATGCGCTGAGCGCGGGGGCGAGCGTCAGCGCGACGTTGGTGGCGACGACCGGACCGAAGGCCCATGTCACCGGCGCCAGCACGACGCCGACAAGCGTGCCCGAGGTGTTCGAGAGCAGGTTGGCTCCGTCGGGCACGTTGACCGCGCCGGAGAAGAAGAGGCTGTGCAGGTGGGTGATGGCCCAGGCGGGCCACGCCATGAACCAGACCTCCTGGGCGGGGTCGCCGCACCCGCACGTCAGGGTGGCCGAGGGATGTCCGGTCCAGACGTCCCACCACAGGACGACGGCGGGGACGGTGAAGGCGGCGAGGACGACGAGGTGAAAGCCGACGGTGCGCAGCCCGCGGGCGGCGCGGCCTGCGCCCGCTCCGGCGCGATCGTCGGCGGCCGGCGGGGGCGACGGTTCACCGGCGTCGCCGTCGCCGTCGCCGTCGTCCTCGGCCGCGGCGCGGGTGGCCGGCACCCGGGAGGTGTCGTGCGTGGAGGCTGTCGACACGTCCGTGCCACTCGTCACCGCGGCCGAGCGTACTGCCGGACCCCCGCCACAGCGGGACGCGTACAACGCCACAACCAGGCCCGACGCCGCCGCATTCCTATGATCGTCGCCGTGCCCGACGAGCGCCGTTGCATCGTGGTCGGGGCCGGGCTGCTCGGCCTGTCCGCCGCGTGGGCGCTCTCGCGCCGGGGCTGGCGGGTGACCGTCCTGGAGGCGGCCGACGCGGTCGGCCACGCGGAGGCGGGCTCCAAGGGGGACGCCCGCATCTTCCGGCTGGGTTATCCCGACGCGCCCTACGTGGAGATGGCGGTCCGTTCAGGCATGCTCTGGCGAGATCTGGAGGCGGCGACCGGGCGACGCCTCCTCCACGTGTGCGGGCAGCTCACCTTCGGTGACCCGGCGGCGCTCCTCGGCATCGCCGCCGCCATGGCGGCCGCCGGCGCCCCGGGCGAGCAGCTGTCGCGGGGCGAGGCGGCACGGCGCTTCCCGGCGATCGCCGTCCCCGGACCCGCGCTCTTCGAACCGGCGTCGGGTTCCCTGGCGGCCGACGTCTGCCTGCGCGCCCTGAGGGAGGACGGGCGCTTCGAACTGCGCACCCGCACGCCGGTGACGGGCTTCCGCGAACGGCCCCACGGCATCGAGGTGGCCACGGCCGACGGGGGGACCCTCGAGGCCGACGTGGCGGTCGACTGCGCCGGCCCCGCCGCGCTGGCCCTCCTCGCCGGTGACGCCGCCGTCGCTGCGCACATCGCCGCGCCCCCGTCGCTTCCGCAGGTGGCGTACTTCCGTCCGAAGGCGACCACCACGGCGGACGGGCCGCTCCCGCCGGTGTTCATCGAGTGGGGCGACGCCATGCTCTACGGCCTGCCGGTGCCGCCCGACGGTGCCCCGCCCATCTACAAGGTCTCGCACCACACCCCGGGGCCGGTCCTCGACAGCGACGGCCCGGGCGACGCGGCGACCGGCGGCATGGCCGCCTTTGCCGACGACGACCCGGAGCTCGTGGACCTCCTCACCGACGCCGTGCACCGCCTGCTCCCGTCGCTCGACCCGCAGCCCGTCGCGACGGAACGGTGCGTCTACGACAACTCCGCCGACACCGACTTCATCGTCGACCGGGTGGGACGTGTCGTGGTCGGCTGCGGCACCAGCGGGCACGGGTTCAAGTTCGGCCCCCTGCTCGGTGTCCTCCTGGCCGACCTGGCCGAGGGCGCGGCACCGGCTTTCGACCTGCGGCGCTTCGCGCTGGACCGGGCAACGGCCTGACGCCGCGGGCGCCCGTGCGCCGGCGCCTCCCGGGTAATTTGCCCTCGTGCCCCGCTACGTCGCCCTGCTCCGGAGCGTCAACGTGGCCGGCCACGGCCGGATCGCCATGCAGGAACTCCGTGTGGCCTTCGAGGCGCTGGGGTATGCAGACGTCTCCACCTACATCCAGACGGGGAACGTCCTGTTCACGACGGGATCGCGCAGTGAGACGACCATCGCGGCCGCGATCGAGGAGCGGCTGGCCGAAGACTTCGGGGACTCCCCCGCGGTGATCCTGCGCACGGTGCCCGAACTGGTCCGGATCGGCACGGCGAGTCCCTTCGCCAAGGCGGGGGCGGACCCCGCACGCCACCACGTCACCTTCCTGGCCGCCGCACCCTCGAAGAAGGCCCTGGCCGCGCTGGAGCTGCCGCCGAGCGGGAAGGACGAGCTGGTGGTCGACGGTCGGGAGGTCTACGTCCACACCCCGAACGGGTACGCGGAGACCAAGTACACCGGCAGCTTCGTGGAACGCCGTCTCGGCGTCCTCAGCACGACCAGGAACTGGAACACGGTGACCAAGCTCTGCGAGCTGGCAAGCCGGCGCTGAGCCGATGCCGCGTTGCGGCAGATCGCCGACGGGACACCTCTAGAATTGTGGAGTGGACGACGACGCACCAGGGAAGCGGGACTCGAGCGGGTCACCTGCGGAAGCCGGTGCGCCATCCTCGACGGGACCGCACACCGGACCCCGGGCGCGGCCCACCCTCAATTCGGCGGTCAAGCGCCGCCGCGCCGACCGCGCCTTCTACATCCGTCTGGCCGGCGCCATCCGCCAGAACCAGCGGGCGCTGGAACGGTTGCAGCGATGACGCCGGACTCCTCACTGCGCCCCGACCTCGAAACGGTGCGCGCACTCGAGCTGGCCGACTTCCTCCTCATCGCCGAGGCCGTCCTCGAGATCCCGGCCAAGCGCATCGCCGAGGAGTCGAGCCTCCACCTGGCCGACTCCGCGCTCCACGCGCCCTTGGCGTGCTTCGGCGGCGAGGACTTCTACCCGGACTTCGCCACCAAGGCGGCGGTCCTTTGCGCGCACCTCGTCAAGAACCATCCTCTCAAGGACGGGAACGCGCCGGTGGCCCTGATCGCCACCATCGAGTTCTGCCAGCGCAACGGCCATCCCTGGGCACCGCCCGCCGGTGACGAGGACGGCGCCGTCACGGCCACCCGGTTCTTCGAGCTGGCGGCCGCTCCGCTGACTGCTGCCACGATCGCTGACCTGGCCGAGTGGGTGCGGGAGCGGACGGGGATGGACGGCACGCCGAGGGCCTGATCGTCCGAGGTATCCACGCCTTCTCCAAGCCCCGCGAAGAGTCCTGCGAAACCCCGCCTCGACCTGCCCCGTGCTCTCGCACGTGTGAGGGACCGCCTCTCGTCACACGCAACCCTTTCCCGAATACTCTGAGCCGGATCCGGGACGAGTGAGGTCGGCCGATGCCGAACGACATCACACGAACTGTCTTGGTCTCCCTTGGGGCCGGCCTTGGGGTCGCGCTGACAAAAGCGATCGCGGCGGCCATCACGGGTTCTGCGGCCATGGCCGCCGAGGCGTCGCATTCACTCGCCGACTCCGTCAACGACGTGCTTCTCTTCGTGGCTCAGCTCCGCAGCAGCCACCGTCCCGACGACCAGCATCCCCTCGGGTACGGGCGAGAAACCTACTTCTGGACACTCATTGCGGCGCTCGGCGTGTTCGTCGGTGGTGCGGCCTTCTCGTTGCGGGAGGGCATCGAGGAGCTGATCCATCCCAGCACGACCAGCTCGTTCCTCGTCGCCTACGTCGTCCTCGCGTTCTCTACCGTCTTCGATCTGGTGTCGATTCGCCAGTCGGCAGGTCAGATGGCAGCCCGTGCCCGCCGTTACGACCGAGAATTCCTCGAGGAGTCCAAGGTCACCTCTGACACCACGCTGCGGGCTGTCTTTCTCGAGGACGCGGCATCGATCTTCGGAGACGTGATCACGATCGCCGCCTTGGGTCTCAATCAGATCACCGGGTCCTCCATATTTCAAGGAGTGGCAGCCGTGCTGATCGGGTTGGTGATGGTCCGCATCAGTCTTCGCCTCATAAGACGCAGCCACGACTTCTTGGTCGGCGCCTGGGTTCTGACCCCTTCGTCGCTCCAAAACGGCCATGATGGCTTCACTCGTGCCTTCCGCCCTGCCGATGAGGAGCGACTACGAGCCTTTCTCCTCGGGTATCCCGGTCTCACCGGTATTCGCGAACTCCTCCTCACCTTCCTCGGTCCAAGCCGAGTCTGGGTTGTGGCCCGGATCGACATCGATGGGGGGTCTCGACGGCGTGCAGATCGAGTCGCTGGTGCGCGGTACCGAGTCGGGAATGAAGGCTGCGTCGGAGAACATCTACCGCGTCGACGTCGTACCGATTGGCGGAGCGCCTGCGACGCCGAAGTAGGTCGCCTTCTCGCCGTCGAAGAGCCAGAGGATCATACGTTCAACAGAGCGGAGACACCCCAGGGGTCCGAAGGATCCTCGAGCCACACCGCCCCCTCTCTGCCAAAAGAGACGCAGGTCAGGACCCACGAGATCAGCCACTCGGCGCGTGGTTCTCTGGGCGTGGCGGAACACTGTCGACGGTTCGGATCCGACCTGACAATCCAAGGGTCCCCGATGTGCGTAGGACACTCCAGCGAGACGAGGAGGTAGAGCTTTGCCCATAATCCGGCGCACCATCAGCTCCGTGCTGGAATTGGCGGACGCGGTGGCCGAGTTCCTGACCGGGAAGCGGCACGTCGACGAGGCCGATCGCATCCTCACCACCGTGCTCTTTACCGACATCGTCGGCTCCACCCGGCTTGCGGCATCGCTCGGCGATCAGAGGTGGCGCGCACTCCTGGACGCTCACGATGAAGCGGTGCGAGAGCAGTTCCGGCGGTTTCGCGGGACGGAGATCAATACCACTGGTGACGGC
This sequence comes from uncultured Acidimicrobiaceae bacterium, assembly GCA_963756625.1. GTDB lineage: Bacteria > Actinomycetota > Acidimicrobiia > Acidimicrobiales > RAAP-2 > Bog-473. The sequence continues at coordinate 182,217 of CAVWNQ010000005.1, read as the reverse complement.
TTCATGGCGTCGTTCGACGGCCCGGCGCGGGCCATTCGCTGTGCCAAGGCGATCGCAGAGGCCACGGAGAAGCTGGGTGTACAGCTGCGTCTTGGTATGCACACCGGTGAGTGCGAAGTCCGTGGCCGTGACCTCGGTGGATTGGTCGTCCATATTGCCGCTCGCGTTCGTGCGTTAGCGGTTGCCGGAGAAATCCTGGTCTCCGGGATGGTGAAGGACCTGGTGGCGGGGTCCGGTATCGAGTTCGAGGACCGAGGCGAGCACGAACTCAACGGCGTACCCGGCTCGTGGAAGCTGTTCGCAGTTCAGGGGTGAACAGCCGACGCGATGTGTACCGATTGATGCCGTGTCCTTGACTGCCCCCGTCGACGCGTCGCCGGATGAGTGGGCGTCGGCAGGCCACCGCGCGCGTGTTCGAAGGAGCCACGGGTTACGGCTCGCCGGGGTACGTGGTCGGTGTCGGGGTCGGATAGTGCCCCGTGGTCTTATGAATACTCACAAAGTTCTGCTCCGTGATGCAGCCCTTTGTCCAATCGGAGGGTGATGGGATGCTCGGCGGGACGGTGTTGCAGTCGTCCCCCGGTGAGGTAACCGCCCTGTCCCAGCCCTGCTGATACGACCTCGAGGGACTCGACGACCCGCAGCCCGTGAGGCTCAGCGACAGTCCCACGAAGGCCAAGAACGCCAAGGGACGAAAAAGGCGGCGAGAGGACGATCGCGCTCGGGCGATTCCCAGCGCAGCTCGGCGTCTCTCGGAGATCATCGCTCCTGCAAAGGCACGTCCTCGCCGTTGCGACTGACGAACCACCCACCACCGAGTTTAGAACGCCGCGTCGTCACGGTGAGTTCCCATCCGCCGTGCGAGGTGCCGGTGACCCGGAGATGGTGACCAGATTGACAGCGCCTGGGAGCCGAGCCTCCGACAAGGAGAACCACCCCCCGAGAACGGCGACGCGCCGGTGGCACTGATCGCCTCCTTCGAGTTCTGCCTGCGCAACGGGCACCCTGGACGCCGCCCTCCGCCCCCCGGTGACGAGGACGGCGCCGTCACGGCAACCCGCTTCTCCGAGGCACGCCCCCGCGCCCACGGGTCCGTCGGTGGATCGACCATAGGGTTGGTCCATGGACGGACATGGACCAGCATCCCGACGAGAACAGCGAGACGGAGACCACCACACCCACCGTGGAACGCCGCAACGTTTCGACGGACAGACGGCCGTGGTCACGGGTGCGTCATCGGGCATCGGTCGCACCCTCGCGTTGACCCTGGCTGGCCGAGGTGCGGTCGTCCTCGGCCTGGCCCGCCGCCGGGAGCTGCTCGACGAGCTCACCCCCGAGCTGGCTCGGCTGACGCCCGGGAGTTCGACGGCAGTCTGCGACGTCAGCGACGAGGACGCCTTCCGGGCGGCCCTCGACGCCATCGCCGCCGAGCACGGGCAGATCGACATCTTGGTGAACAACGCGGGCGTCGACCTGATGCTGCCCGTTCCCGGCGGTGAAACCGGTACCGTGCGCCAGGTCTTCGACGTGAATTTCTTTTCCGTCGTGAACGGCACGCTCGCCGTCGTGCCCGCCATGGTGGAGCGGGGGTCGGGCATCGTCGTCAACGTGTCCTCGGACGCCATGCGCGCGCCCGAGCCGCGCCAGGGTGCCTACGCGGCGTCGAAGGCGGCCGTCTCCGCCTTCAGTGAGTCGGTGGCTCACGAGGTGGCCGCCCGCGGCGTGCACGTCCACGTGCTGTACCCGGGATGGGTCCCCACCGCCATGGGCCTGTCCGGCAACGAGGACGGCGGATCGCTGCCGCCGAAGATCGTCCGCCGCACCGCCCAGCAGGTGGCCACCCTCACGGCCGAACGCATGGGCGGCCCGCGCATCGACATCAATGCGGCGCGCGTGGCACTCCTGGCACCGATCGCCCGCACCCTGGCGCCGATCTCCTTCCAGAAGGCCATGCGGCGCCGGGCCACGACGTAGACGACGCACTCGGCCCCGGACGTCCCGCCGCCGAGGCCTAGGAGACTGTTGAACAAAGGCAGATCCGGACGTATCTTCGATGCTGCAAGCCCGGTATGGCCGAACCGAAGAGCCAGCACGAAGAGGGTTGAAGCTGGCCACCCTGGTTGGGCAGAGCGCGTAGGTGAGGTCCCTCATTTGCTGACCTGGGCTTGCGCGCCCCGAATCAGGTGGTGCTGAGCGTCCAGGCTCCGTCGTGAGCCAGGCCGAGGTTGATCAAGCGCCTGAGGTTGAGGGCGGCGATGCGAAGCGAGAGCCCGAGTTGGTTCCTCTCCATCCCGCGGAAGCGCACCCGGCGATGGGCATCGGCGACCAACCACGCAATCGCACGCTCGACCATCGGGCGGAATCGTCGGTAGTCCTCTTTGCACTCACCTCGGCGCCACGACGCTCTGCGCGCGACGAGCTCTTTGTCGTGAGCAGTGAGGAAGAGCGATCGACCATCTTTGGCGGTGGTGCAACGCGCTCGCAGTGAGCAGTTGTGACAGTGAGGCCGAAAGATGGCATTGAGGCGAGGGGTGATCTTGACCGTGTGCCCGGCGGGACAGGTAGCGGTGCCGGCGTCGTGGTCGACGACGAAGTCGTCCCGATCGAAGCCGCCGGGCACCGTGCGTTGGATCGGCCAGGGTTTGATGACCGTTCGGTGCTCGGCTGCTCCGAGCGCGGCCAGCGTCTCGCCCGACGCATACCCGGTGTCGCCGAGCACCATCAGCCCGGGGTCTTCGCCCGCGACCAGCGCTGTGGCGCAGCGCCCATCGACGACGTTCGCCTTGGTCAAGATGGCCTTGGTCACCAGCCCGGTCTCGGGTTCGATGGCGATGTGAGCCTTGTAGCCGTCTCTGTACTCAGAGCGGGACTTGCGCATGTGGCGGGCCTCGGGATCGACGGTCGAGATCATCCGGTCTTTGGTCACACGCTGGGCGATCCTCCAGGTGCCGTCCTCGTCTTGTTCGACGTCTTGGCCGGCCACGAGGGCCAACAGGCCGAGTGCGGTGGCTGCGTCGGGATCGCTTTCGCGCCCGTTCAAGGCCTCGAGCAGGCTGAGGGCGTCACGGACCAGGCCATCGACCAGGGCCGCCTTGGCGACGGGGTCGTCCCAGGCGATGAGCGGTTTGCCTGAGGTCTCGTAGTCGTCGCGCGGACAGCGGCACCTTGTCGGCCCCAGCGACGACCCGCCGCACCCGACGGATGGCCGAGATGAGCTGGGTGACGGTGTCTTGGGTGGCTACGGCGTCGTCGAGGAGGGTCGAGTCGAGAGCCCGGCGGGTCTTGCCCTTCAAGACCCCGGTGGCGTCGATCACCGAACGCACGGCGTCGAAGATCCGCTCTGGACGCTCCGAGGTCCGCAGGCGCGTGCGCCAATAGGTGAGCACCGAGTAGTCGAAGCCCTCGTCGGTCAAGGCCAGCCCGCAGGCCACCTTCCAGCTGATCCGGTCGCGCAGCGCCCGGGCGGCGTCACGGTCCGAAAGTCCTTCGAGCGCCTGGAGCACCATGACAGAGGCCACCACGTCGGCCGGCACCGACGGGCGGCCACGCCGCGACGGGAACAGGTCCTCGAACATTTCGTCGGGGAACAGGTCTCGCCGGTGGTCGGCCAAGAAGGCCTCCACGCTGCCCTCTGGAACGAGCTGGCGACACAGGGCGGCGGCGTCGAGCAACTCGCGATTGGGATCGCTATGTCCTTGCACCCACCAATTCTCGACGATCGGCAACCAAATCGCGAGCACCAAACCGCGATTTATTCAACAGTCTCCTAGAAGTAGATGATCCCCTTGGCCCGCTCGGTGACCTCGTCGAGGTCGTCGGTCCAGGCCCCCGTCGAGAGGTACTTCCACCCGCCGTCGGCCGAGACGACCACGATCGACGCCGATTCGCCCGCCGGTACCGACGCCGCGCACCGAACGGCCCCCGCCATCGCCGCCCCGGTTGAGATGCCGGCGAAGATCCCGACCTCGATCAACCGCCGGGTCCACTCGATCGACTCCCGGGGCCGTACCACGGTCTTGCGATCGAGCAGCTCGGCGCCCCCGAGGTTCTCGAAGATGGGCGGGATGTAGCCGTCGTCGAGGTTGCGCAGGCCGTCGACCATCTCCCCCGCCGGCGGCTCGACGGCCCAGATCTGCACCTTGTCCCCGAGCTTCTCCCGCAGGAAGCGACCGACCCCGAGCAGGGTGCCCGAGGTCCCGAGCCCGGCGACGAAGTGCGTGACGCCGGGGCAGTCCCGCAGGATCTCGGGGCCGGTGCCCTCGTAGTGCGCCTTGGGGTTGGCCGGGTTGCCGTACTGGTAGAGGAAGACCCACTCGGGGTGCTCTTCAGCCAGCGCGCGGGCCATCTTCACGGCGCCGTTGGAGCCCTCGGACCCCGGGGACTCGATGATCTCGGCGCCCCACACCTCGAGCAGCTGGCGCCGCTCCACCGACACGCTGGTGGGCAGGACGGCCTTGAGCGTGTACCCCTTCACCCGGCAGACCATGGCCATGCCGATGCCGGTGTTGCCCGACGTCGGCTCCATCAGCACCTGGTCGGGGGCCCCGGGCACGAGGATGCCCGCCCGCTCGGCTTCCTCGATCAGCGAGAGTGCCACCCGGTCCTTCACCGAGCCACCCGGGTTCTGGCCCTCGAGCTTCAGGTACATCCGGGCCGACGGGTTCGGGCTGAGCGCGCTGATGTCGACCAACGGCGTGTTGCCGATCAGGTCGAGCACGGACGGGTACAGCGTCACGACGGCACCAGGATCTGGCGGGCGGCCCTCAGCCCCCGGCCACGGCCGGCAGGATCGAGACCTCGGCGCCGTCCTTGACCGGCGTGTCGAGGCCCTGCAGGTAGCGCACGTCGTCGTCGTCGACGTAGATGTTCACGAACTTGTGCAGGGCGCCCTCGTCGGTGAGCACCTGGCCCGCCATGCCGGGGTACTCGGCCACGAGCTTGGAGAGCACCTCGCCGATGGTGGAGCCGTCCACGCTGACGACGGATCGGCCCCCGGCGTGGCTGCGCAGGACGGTCGGTAGGCGGACTTCGACGGCCACGAGGCCTCCTCGCTCGGTTTCGGGTGCTCACCGGCCGCCCGCAGGCTGGTCAGGTGATTGTTGACTGATCCGGTAACGATTCTACAAGGCGCCGCGGTCCGGCTCCCACCTCTCCCCCGCGGCTTCGAGCCCGGGGACCGCCAGCCCGGGCACCTCGACCGGCTCCTCGGTGATGGCGCCGTCACGGATCAGGTAGCTGCGCACGACCGGGTGCTTGTCCCGCAGCGAGACGAGCACGTAGTGCCACCCCGGGTCGGTCGCCTGGGCCACGTCGGTCGGCGACGGGTAGGCGTCGGTGTGGGTGTGCGAGTGGAACACACCCATGATGTCGGCCCCGAGCGCCCGCGCGGCGCGGTCGACGCGGAGCATCTCCTTGGGATCGATCTCGTAGACCATGGCCGAGGCCGCCGCATTCGCCGTGACGAAGAGGTGGGCCGCCTCGTCACTTCCGTAGGACCCGACCAGGAGGCCGCACGCCTCGTCGGGCAGACCGGCGAGGCAGTAGGCGACCATCTCCATGTACATGGCGCGGGACAGGCGGAGCACGCATGAAGGGTACCCTCGTACCCCTCATGGCCAGGGCGAAGAGGCAGATCGCCAAGCGGGCGGCCGCCCGCGAGGAGCGCACGGGCGACAGGACGGTCGCCACGAACCGCCGCGCCCGCCGTGAGTACGAGTTCCTCGAGACATTCGAGGCCGGCATCGTCCTGCAGGGTTCGGAGGTGAAGTCGCTCCGCCAGGGCAAGGCACAGCTGCACGAGGCCTACGCCCGCGTCGACAACGGCGAGCTGTGGCTGTTCCAGATGCACATTCCGCCCTGGCAGTTCTCCACCGGCGTCGGCGCCCACGACCCCGACCGCAAGCGCAAGCTGCTGCTGCACCGGGCCGAGATCGACGAGCTGCTGGGCAAGACCCAGCAGCAGTCGCTGACCCTCATCCCGGTCTCGCTGTACTTCCACGACGGCAAGGCCAAGGTGCAGCTGGCGCTGGCCAAGGGCCGGCGGCTCTACGACAAGCGCAACCTGCTGAAGGCCAGGGACGCCGAGCAAGAGGCCGCCCGGGCGTCCAAGGAGATGAGCCGCTGGGTCGACTGAGGGCGGACCGTGACCGTCGAGTGCGTGGACCTCGAGCACGTAGAATGGCGGAGCCGATCAAACGGATCGGCAACCCAGACATGGGGGTGATCGGTTTCGACTTCGGTCGTCAAGGTAGGAGAAGCGAGCCGTGGTCTCCGGAGCCACGTTAAAGAGCCGGAACCAAAAACAAACGCCGAGCAACCACAGCTCGCGCTCGCTGCTTAGGTAGCGACGTCCACCCGGTCCCGGCCCTACGGATCGGATCATGGGCGTCATGCAGTAGGGCTTACTCAGCACCTCACACCAACTGAGGACTGAGGACACACCCGTTGGTTACGGGGCGGTGCTGCCGCCGGCAGAAGTGCCGCCCCCGACAATCTGATGCCGGCTGCGCTCGGAGAAGGCCTACTGCGGCTCCGGAGGACGCGGGTTCGATTCCCGCCACCTCCACGATGGCATGTTCATGAAAGAGCACGCCGAGTGTTCATGAAACTGCCTTGTTGGAGGTGGCGATGAGTTTAATGCTCGTCCGCCACCCCATGGAGACGAAACCGCCGGCCGCCAGGGCCGGCGGTTTCGCGTCGAGATGCTTTTTCGATTCTCGTCGGACGCCACGAGATTGCTCGGTCGCCCGAAGAGAATGAAGGCTCTATTGAGGCGCGGCGACGGGTGGAGGTTGGGGTCTCTGTTCGATGATCTGCGCCCAGGTCCCACGACGACGCTTCGTTCGGGCAGAACGATTGCTGGGACCATGCAGTGCCGATCCGTCCTCAGCGAGAGCGTGCTTGGCCCGAAACGAGCGGATGCGCTCGAGGTTGAAGGCCGCAAGGGTGAATCCGAGAAGGACGGACACCTTGACGCGCCCGAAGACTCGGAAGAACCCCCGGGCCAGGTCCACGAAGGAGCCCTTGAGCGCCGCATTCACCGACTCGACAACCTGGCGCCTCCCCATGGAGATCCGCCACGCTGTCGTGCCGTAGGGAATGCGCTGAGCCAGCGGAAGCTCAACCGGGGCAGCTGAAAGGATCCCCGAGCAGCAGCTCGTTGACCCTTCGGGCAGGGGCACGAGCGGGGACTTCCGAGAAGTCCTCATGGTCTTTGGGACTTGACGGCTTCGGAGCAACCCAGCGCAGAAGGGACAGCGCCACCGGGTGACCCCATCAAGGTCAGGACCGGCGTGACGGACAAGTCGCCAGCGTGCCCGTTGGTTGAACTTCGCTTCATAGACGATCTTTTCGGCTTCCGACGCGCCTCGCGGTGGAGCGGGCAGGTGACGAAGTTCTTCGGGCAAATGGGCAGAGAACAGCTGGCCGTCGATCAAGAGGGCCTCACCTGAGAAAGGCCTGCTCCCCCGCTGGTGGGTCACCGGCTGGAACGTCCGGACGATACTGGCCTGGGCCAACGGAACGGAGGTGGACTCGGGCTTACAGAGCGAATAGCCGGGATCCCACACCACCTCTTCGATCTCTTGTCCGCCATCTTTGGCCGAGATGAGCGAGTCGACCACCGATCGGCCTCTATGGGTCCCTGCGGGGACCAGGTTGCACGTGGTGATCACCCCGGGGACCTCAGGGCCAAGGGTGGTCCGATCTACGTGGTTGGTCCATCGCACGTCGCGGGCCTGGACACCCAAGTGGAGCTCGTAGCCGACGTAAGGACCAGCAGGGCGGCTGTTCGTGGCCGACCGGTGCCCGGCTCGGGCGTCGGGATCGGCGGTGTAGCGCTTCCGGCCATCGGGACCGATCCCGAGCACCTTCGCTCGGCGCCTTGCTCCCTTCGTGCCTTCGGGAACGCCGTTCACGAGTTGAGTCTCTGTCGCCTCACCGTCGAGGTCCACGGTGACCGCCTCGCCATGAAGAGCACCCCAGTCCTCGACGTCGGTGCCATCGACGGCCACCGCACCGCTGACGAGGTACTTATCTGGAATCGCCGCTCGAACGATCTGATTGGCGAACCACTCCTCGTTCATTCCCTGATCACCTGAATCGAGAACCTCACAAAGCCGGACAAAGAGCCGCTCGACCCGGTGATAGGACTCGTCGGGGTCCCAATTGCTGATGTCGAGACTGCGCCTCTGAGCCTCCGTCATGGCATTGAGGGTCCGCGCCACTTCCACCAGGTGAGCCTGATGGTGGCGACCCAAAGCGTTGAGCTGGCACGCCACCAGCAATCCGAGGAGGCTCAGATGACGCGGCCTCCCTATCCCAGAGTCGACGAGAGGACCGAGAGCGTCGAGTACGCCCGAGCGGAGTATTACTTGGCGGGCGATGTTCAGTTCAGATCCACTGGTTGGACGACCCCCACTCAGATCCAACGGCGCACCGGTCAATGGATGTCTCCCCGCAACATCTGAACGGAGTCCTGCTCGTCCATTGGTGGGACATTGGCCAGAAGATCGGAAAGGACCGTGATCCCCCGAAGGCCTGAAGCGGAAGCCAACTCAGGCAACCGCGTGCCCGCGATCAAGTGCGACAGGAGCCAGGTCGAACGCAGACGCGCGGACGAGAGCTTGGGATGTCCCGGTGGGACCACCAACGATGCCGTCAGCGCACTGGCTCGATTACGATACGTCGAGGAGCCGCCCACCAGAAATTCGCCACCGGCTGTTGCCGCCAGCTCCAAGACAGCGGCTTCCCACCGAGCCAGCACTGGCGCCAATCGCGCCGCGGGATTTCCGACGCGAACGAGCACAACCGTATCGACGAGGACGTCCTCGGCTCTGACCCGGGTGCACCACCGGCCATCGAGACCCGCACCTGCTCCCAAAGCGATTAGGGCGCCAGCCGCCCGGCGCTGTCCTTCAGTGGGCTGTTGGCACGCATCGTTGGACAAGAGCGCAAGTTCTTCTGCCGTGTACGGGACAGCCACCTGGCGTCTGCTGACAGGCGCCGTGCGAGGTTCCCACGGTGCTTTGTGCGTCAGCAGTGGTCCAATGCGACGAAGAACTGCTCGGTAGGTTGCTCTCGAAGCATCCGAGCCAGGCGATGCGGCGACGAAGCGCTCGACGGTATCGGATCGGAAACCAGCTCCCGGTCAAGCGCCATGCCCTCCCCCATGGCCCAGAGGGTGATCTGGACGAGTACGTGCAGGGCCCGTGTCGCGCTGGCCCAGCCGGCGAGGGGCAACGCCGTGGCGCAGCTGAGCACAAATGGCCGTATGGCCGCCCAGACAGGCTCCTCGACCGCCCGAGGGCGATAGGAGGCAACGCGGAGCGCGATCTCCTCATCGGCACCCCGATCCGGGGCGCGTCTCGTACCCTTAGGCACGTCAGGACCTCCATAAAGGTCTTGGCCGGGCCCGGGGGTGTTAGCGCACCGCCCGGGCCACCTATTGTCAGGTGACTAGTATCATCACATGACTAGTCATATGTCAAGGCTACGATTCGTGAGGTGGAATCCGAGCTCGTTGGAGCTGCCGAAATTGCCGCCCTTCTGGGCGTCAGTCGGCAACGGGTCGATCAACTCTCGCGCCATCAAGACTTCCCTGACCCCCTAACGGAATTGGCGTCGGGTCGGATCTGGACTCGTCAATCGATCGAAGAATGGGCAAGGACATCTGGCCGAGAGATCCAGAAATGAACTTCTAGGTTGTCCTCTCCCCGAGTAGTGGCGACACCTGGGGATATCCACATGTGACGCGCGCCGCGGCGGCGCATCCTTCCGCTTGGAAGAACCACCAACCGAGCAGAAGGAGTACGCCGTCGTGACATCTGATGATGCCCTCTATAAGTTCCGCCTGCGCGTCTTCGCACTGGCGGGGGAGCTCGACAACGTGAAGGCAGCGTGCCGGGCCATGGGAGTGCACCCCTCGACCTACTACCGCTGGCGGCGGCAGGTCCTGCGCCATGGGCTGGAGATCTTGCGGTCTCGCGAACGCTGAGCGCCCAAGATGCCCAACGCCACCCCGGTCTTCGTCGAGCAGCGAGTGCTGGCCGCCTTTTCCCTCGGGCACCCGGGGTTCGGACCCGGCCGCATCGCGGCCGAGTTGCGCCGGGCCAAGTGGGGCGGGATCCGTCTCTCGCCCAACGGGGTGTGGCGGGTCCTCTGCCGCCATGGTCTCAACACCCGGGCCATGCGCCTGGCCCTCGTCGCCGGCTACAGCGCGCCGCCGCTTCTCGAGAGGCCCGCGGTCCTGTCCGAGCGTCACATCGAAGCGTCCCGTCCCGGCGAGGTGGTCCAGATGGACTGCTTCTACGTGGGGCGCCTCCATGGAACCCACGGGGCCGTGTGGCAATACACGGCCATCGACGTGGCCTCGTCCTATGGGTGGGCGCAGCTGCACCCCGCCCGGTCAAGCACCCGAGCTCTCGGTGGACCTCGGCCCTCGCCCAGAAGGTGGCGTCGGACCTCGCTCGTCGGGGCTGGCGTCTCGAGACGGTCACCACCGACCACGGCACTGAGTTCAAGGGCCAATTCGATCCCACCCTCGAGGACCTTAAGGCCCGCCACCGACGCATCGTGGCCGGGCGCCCGCAATCCAACGGCTGCGTCGAACGCCTCCACGAGACCATCCTCGAGGAGTGCTGGAAGCCGGCCTTCGCCCGTCACCTCCTGCCCGGGCTCACGGGCCTTCGCGAGGAGTTGCGCCGGTACTTGCGCTACTACAACACCGATCGGGCGCACACCGGCCGACTGACCAAAGGCCGCACACCCGAAAAGGTTCTCGGCGCTGCCAAGGTGTTCAGCCGATAGCAGGAGGAAGCGTCGCCATCTCGGGGAGAGGACAATCTAGGTGCTCGGGTCCGCCAGCTCTCTGGCTGACGACCTTTAGCCTGCCGACCCGCCCTCCGTCGTATAGAAAGCTTCCATGAGCACGGGGAACCGTCCAGGCGACGAGATCTCCAGAGAAGACCTTCCGGAGTTCACCGCAATCCGGGCCGAGGCGTCCGACCGGATCGGCTGGTTGACTCTGGACCGACCGGAGCGTCGAAACGCGCTATCGCCGATGATGCTTACGGAGATCGTGACCTGCCTTCGAGCGTGGTCGCAGAGCACATCGATTAATGTCATTGTGATCAAGGCGGACGGCCCAAGCTTTAGTGCGGGACTTGATTCCGACTGGATCCAGTCGGAATCGGCTGATGAGCGGCGCACCCTCCAATTCGCGTCGAGCACCTTGCACCGGGAGCTCTTCGGGCTTCGCATCCCGTCCATCGCGATGGTGCACGGACACGCAGTGGGTACAGGCATGGACGTGGCCGTCCTATGTGACTTTCGGGTTGCCAGTCATGATGCCGTGTTTGGACATCCGGAGATCTCCCTCGGAGGCCCTCCGCTCTTTACACCGCTGCGCTCGATCGTCGGCGATGGGTGGGCCCGCGAGCTGTGCCTGACGGGGCAAACGATTACCGCGAAGGAAGCCGAACGAATCGGCCTGGTGAACCATGTCGTCGATCGCTCCCAGCTCCATGAGACGACCCGTGCAATCGCTGCTCAAGTCGCGCGGGCTCCGCAGATTGCGCTGATCGCAACGAAGTCTTTCTTCCACAGAAACCCGGGTACCGACGACTTCATCCACACCGAGCACGACCAGCTCTTTGAGTCCGGGCTCACGATCCGCAAGGTAAACGGCGACGCCCAGTGACCCGTCGCCGAGGCCGAGTGTCGGAAGATCGGGGCCGCCTAGGACTGCCCAGTTCACCGGGAGGGTGGTCCGGCACCATTGGGACCTTTAAGAGCCGCGATTCGCCATCCGGTACTTCAACGGCACGATGAGGATGGCCCTACCGCCAACTGCACCTCCGCAAGTCCATACCAAATGTGCGACGATGCCTCGGCGGGGCGATTACTCGACCCTAGGCGGTCGAAGGGGAGGATCCCACGATATTTGAAAAGCAAGGGGCTGGTGCGATGGCCTTGTGGCCACATGAGTATGAAGGTCTGAGGGAAGAAGCCCGCGCTATGGCGAACGTCGTCGTCGACGCTTTCTCGGCCGAGATGGCAGAGCTGGACGAAGAAGCTCGCGTGACCAAGGGTCGCGAGATGATGGTCGTCCAGAATGCAGTCGACGGCCGTGATGAGGTGCTAGCGAACGTGCCGTGTCGCGTATTTGATCCTGCAGGTCAACAGCGTCGGGGCACCTACTACCACATCCATGGTGGTGGATTGGTCTGGGGAACTCCGCGTATGAACGACGGGGACAACGATGAACTGTCGAAGCGCCTCGGCATCCGCGTCGTCTCGGTTGACTACCGCTTGGCTCCCGAACACCCCTTTCCGGCGGGTCCTGACGATTGCCTCGCCGTGGCCAAGTGGGTGCTCGAAAACGAGCCCGGTATCGTCGCCATCGGAGGGGAATCAGCAGGTGGGTACCTCTCTGCCCTCACTCTGTTACGCATCCGGGACGAACTCGACGCCATCGACCGCATTGCCGGCGCCAATCTCGTCTTCGGCGTCTTCGATATGAGTGGTACGCCGTCGAATCGCGGGGCTCGCCCGACCGACCTAAGGGATGTTCTCGATCAGGAGTTTCGCGGGTTTGTCCGGGGTGCCTATCTGCCCGACAAATCCAGTGAAGAAGCTCGCGACCCAACCGTCTCACCGCTGTTCGCCAATCTGGGGAACATGCCGCCCGCATTGTTCAGCGTAGGCTGGGCCGACCATCTCTTGGACGATTCCTTGTTCATGTCCGCCCGCTGGCTCGCGTACGGAAATGAGGCTGAACTCGCGGTGTACCCGGACTGCATCCACGGATTCACGTCGTTTCCGATTGAACTTGCGGAACGAGCCCGGGAGCGAATTGAGGTGTTCCTCGCGCGTACCTTCAATGCGAAACGCTCCCCGGAAGTTCGCTCGTAAGTCCCTGCGTCGATCGGGTTTTGCGAGAGGCTGAACGGTCTTCTCAATGTTCCATCGTCTCGCGTGACTACCCCCGTACATTGCCGCCGGGTCGGCGGCGCAGTTCGGCCACCGCCACCACGTCACGACGGCGGCACTGGAGCTACGACCTCGCCGTTGGGCGGTCTGCCGATCGTGCACAAGACTGGGCCCGTACTCATGACTGATCCGGGTGGACAGGTGGTGTTGTCATTGAGGTCTGGGCCATAACTGCCAGGTATGTAGGCGTATCGCAGGCAGGGATCTGCGGCGGGAACGGCACCAGCCAGCAGGACGTAACCGGCAGGACATGGGTGTGTCAGGGTCGAGAACGCAATGGGCGGGAGCGCCTTTGAGGGTGTCGGCTGGCTGTCGAAGACGTCGGGGTCGTGGTTTTCGGCGTCCTCGCGTTGGGCTGACGGGTCCGGCGGAGCTCGACGGTAGTGACGAAGCAGGTGCCGGACTCGTCGCGATGTGCAAGCCGGGTGGCCTGAAAGCTGGCTCATGGAGCGATTTCGCCCAGCGAACGGGTGCTCACTTGCGGAGTGAATCCAGCCTGTGTCCGCTTCGATCACCTCCTGTCGGGTGCCAAAACCCATACGGGTCACGCAGCCCGGCGGTATTCGTGAATCAAGCCGCCCAGCTCGAGCCGTTCAAGAACTACCTGGCAGCGCGGTTTGTCGACGACCCACACGTCTGGGCCTCGGCCCTCTATGACGAGGTCAAGAAGCTCGGCTATCCGCTGAGCTACCCAAGCTTCGTGCGCCAGGTCAGAGCGGCCGGGCTCCGTCCACATTGCGAGGCCTGCCACGGCGTCAAAGGACAGCGACACCATCGAGATCGACCACCCGCCGGGCGAAGAGATCCAGTGGGACTGGTTCGAGCGCAGGAACGCGCCCTGGGGAGCGACGGCCTACGTGTTGTTGGGCACGCTGCCGCACTCGGGCAAGGTGCGCGGCGTGCTGGCCGAGAAGATGGATCAGGCCCACCTCATCGAGGCGATGGACGCAGTGCTGCGGCGACTCGGCGGGACGCCACGGGTGTGGCGGACCGACCGGCTGGCCACGGTGATCGTGCCGGGGACGAGGGAGGTCCAAGCGTCCTTCGTTCCGGTGGCCAAGCACTACAGCGCCGTCGTCGAGCCGTGTCCGCCCAGGCGCGGCAATCGAAAGGGAGCGGTCGAGTCCTCCGTGCGCTTCGTCTCGGGTCGCTGGTGGCGGACCATGGGAGCCACCAACCCTGAGGAGGCCCAGCGCTCCCTCGACGTCTTCTTCCGCGAATATCGGTGACGAGCGCGAACGTCGCGGACCAAACGGCGAGCGCAGCACTGTTGGCGAGCTGGCCGACGCCGAGCCGCTCCTTGCTCTGCCCTCGGCCCCGTTCCCGGCCACGACCGAGGTCTCGCGCATCGTCGCCGACAACGCAACGGTGGCCTTCGGCGGCAACCGCTACTCGGTGCCGCCCGGACTCGCCGGAACAACGCTGCTCGTCCGGAACCGTTTGGGCACTGCGACCATCGAGGTGGTCGCACCGTCGGGAGCGGTGCTCGTCGCCCATCGCCTCGCCCCGGCGGGATCGGGTGCCCTGGTGCGCAGTGTCGAGCACAAAGAGGCCCTCGAGGCCGCCGTCCTGTCGGCCTTCACCACGGCGAGACCGTGCGACAAGAAGGCGAACCGGCCTCCGGGAAGAGAGGCGCTCGAAGAGGCAGCACGCCTCCTCGGGCCCATCGGGCGTGAGCCTGTTGTCGACCTGTCCGTCTATGACGAGGTCGCCCGGTGAGCGAGTCCTCTACTTATCAAGAGATCCGCAGCCATTTGGCCTACCTGCGTCTCGGTGCCGCCGCCGAAGCGCTGCCGGGCGAACTCGACCACGCTCGAGAGAACAAACTCGGCCACTCCGAGTTCTTGCACCGCTTATTAGAGGTCGAGGTGAAGGCCACCGAGATCCGACGGCGCGCCGGTCTCGAGCGCTTCGCCTGCCTGCCATCGCCTTGGACGCTCGACGACTTCGACTTTTCCGCCCAGCCCTCGGTCGATAAGAAGCTGATGAGCGAGCTCGGCACGTTGCGATTCCTCGACGACGCCACCAACGTGCTCTTGATCGGGCCACCCGGTGTCGGCAAGACGATGCTGGCCGTCGGGCTCGCCCACGCGCCGGTCCCGTCTGTGGATACGGCGAGACGCTGACGCCAAGACAGCCGGTTCGCTAGCTGGCGCCGTGAGCCCGAGACCTCGGTGAGGGCGATGGGCCGTTGTAGTGCTCGAGGTACTCCCGAAGTACGGCCTCAAGGTGGCGGCGACCGACGATCAGAACCCAGTCCAGGCATTCCCGGCGGATTGTGCCCACGAGCCGCTCGGCGAACGCGTTCGCTCTCGGAGCCCTGACCGGCGTGCGGATGACCCGCAGACCCTCAGAGCGAAACACCTCGTCGAATGTGCCGCTGAACTTGGCGTCCCGGTCGCGGATGAGGAGTCGTCGACTCGAGAGCGCTGCGCCCGTCACCATGACCAGGTTCCTGGCCTGTTGGGTCAGCCACGGCCCGATTGGATGCGCTGTCACTCCGGCCAGGTGGACCTTCCTGGTGTCGACTTCGATGAAAAAGAGCACGTAGAGCCGTCAGAGGAACACGGTGTCAACGGTGAAGAAGTCGGTGGCCAGGATGGTTCTGGCCTGGGCGCGGACGAAGTCCCGCCAAGACAGGGAGTACTTGCCACCTGTCGGATCGAGCCCCGCCTTCTGCAACACCCGGCGCACGGTGGTGGCCGAGACCGGGATGCCGACCCCAGACAGCTCGCCGTGGATACGCAGGTAGCCCCACCCCGGGTTCTCCCTCGCCAGGCGCAAGATCAGGGCACGGACATCGTGGTCGATGGGAGGACGGCCCAGACTCCGATGGGCATAGGTCCAGCGCCGGGCAACGAGCTTCTGATGCCAGCGCAGGAGCGTCTCAGGCCCCACGACAAAGACTGACCACCGACGGCGGTCCAGCAGGCGGGAGGCTGCGGCGAGGAAGACCCGGTCGGCGTTGGTCAGCTGAGGCCGAGCGACCTGTCGACGCAAGATGGCCAGTTCGTGGCGGAGCACCACGATCTCGAGGTCTATGGAGGCATGGCTCCGGAACTTGAGCGTGGCAAGCGTGAGCACGCGTCGGACGAGAACATAGAGAACGGAGGCGAGCACGCCACGGAGCTTTCCCGCCACCGACGGGTGGCGGCCAACCGGTGGCGGGCGTTACGAAACGCCAGCTCAATCAGAGGATTGGGTTTTGGCACCCCACATGGCCGGAGGGAACAATGGGTGCCTGACGTCGACTAACTCAGTTGGCCTCAGGTCGGTTCGTTTCCCGCCACCTCCACCAAAGGGAGTTCATGAAAGAACGCCTCGGATGTTCATGAAACCCTCTGTTGGAGGTGGCGGGGAGCTCTGCTCCCTTGCCATCACTGCCGCAGATCGGAGCCGCCACGAATGGCAGGCTCAGCGCGTGCCGGCCCCCACCAGATCGATCTCGAGGACCTTGTCGAGGGCGCCGAGCTTCTCGTCGCCCTCGTAGGGCTTGAGGAAACCGCCCCGATTTGCAAAGCTCTCTAGGAGTTCCGGCCGGATCTCCGGGTCGCTCTTGATGGCGGCCACCGACGGTCCGATGCGTTTGGCGATCTCGGCAAGCCGCGCCTGGTCCAGCCCGAAAAAGCGGATGCCATTTTCCCCGAGCATAAGTCGGAGTTCGTCCTCGGGGACATCCCCGAAGGCGGCCCGCAGGAACTCCCGCGTGTGCGGCCACGTGCCCTCGGGGTGCGGGAAGTCACGTCCGAAGAGGATCGTCTCCACGCCCAGGTCGTGACGATGCTCGACCTCGGACTTGTGGATGAATGACGCGCCAGCCAAGAAGTTGGTCGGCCAGTACTCACTCGGCTTACGCTTGGCGGGGACCTGGTCGCGGTGCTGCTCGAACGCCTTGTCGAGATGCGTAAGCGTGGCCGGGATCCAATCGAGGCGGATCTCCGTCAGCGCCATCTTGAGGTCGGGAAACCGATCGAAGACCCCACCGAGCATCATCTGCCACATTGGCCGGCGCGAGTCCACGTTCTTGTTGAGGAAATCGGAGAAGAACTGCCTCGACTCGTCGCTCACCGCGTCAGCGTGGGCGAACATCTCCTCGCGGTCGGTGCTCCCCGCTGCCGCGGCCACGTCATTGTAGATCTTCTCTAGTTGAGGGAAGGCCGTGCCGAACTCGGTGCCGTACCCGGCGTGGATCACGATGGCGACGTTGCGTTCCACGCAGGCGGCCCAGTAGGGATACCAGTAGGGGTCGTAGAGGGGTGGCATCTCGGAGTGATGGAGATAACCGGGGCCGTAGACGCCGACGAACTTGTGGTCGGCCATCCAGTTGAGCTCAGCCACCGACGCCTCCATGTCGATGCACGGTCCGATGGCGCCGGTGACAAGGAAGCGCTCCGGCGCGAAGCTGAAGTTGTCGGCCGCCCAACGGTTCCACCCCTTCGCGCCGGCCTCCCACGCGTCGAGAGAGTAGGCCCGGCCCGTCACGTTGTTGAACATGTCAGCCAGGCGGAAGTCGCCGAGGTAGATGAGCTCGGCTGCGATGCCCTCCCGGTCCATGTCGGCCATGCGAAGGACGGGATCGTAGAGCCCGTGCCAGTCTTCGCGGTGCGCTGTTTGGTGTTCGGGCAACCCCGAGGCGCCGGTCCCCGCCGACAAAAGATAGATTGCCGCCTGGTAGATCTCCGTGTCCTGCCGGAGCTTCGGGAGCAGCTCGTGGTACTGCGCGGGGAGGTACTCGGTCCAGAGCTCTTTTGGAACCCCTGCGTGCGAGTCGCACGAGACAATGATGACCTTGTTGTCGTCCATTGGACCCTCCCTTTGTCTGGCGGATCCCTCGAGGGGTGCGCCCGTACCCCGACGTGCGAGGTCCGAGACGGCCCGGGCAGGCTCCGATGGCACCCTTCTTTGGCTTAAGTAACGTCCCCCGTCGATCTCTGGTCCACCAGGTCGTCGCGGTTGATCACCCCGATTGTAGGGTAATCGGCCAGGCGCCGATCACGAGGGCGACAAAAGCTTCCACGACGCTGCGCCACAGGCCAATGCGCAGTGCGCCGAAGGCCCGTTTAAGACTGTCCTCAGGGACATCGCCTCGGCGCTTCGACCCCGAGCTCAAGGCCGGGGAGTACGAGGAGCTGGGCGTCCGCTGTCCCCTATGACCCAC
Organism: uncultured Acidimicrobiaceae bacterium; assembly: GCA_963756625.1. Classification (GTDB taxonomy): domain Bacteria; phylum Actinomycetota; class Acidimicrobiia; order Acidimicrobiales; family RAAP-2; genus Bog-473. The sequence continues at coordinate 164,069 of CAVWNQ010000005.1, read as the reverse complement.
ACCGGGATCATGTCCGAGCGGGCCGGTCCCTGTACTAAAAGATCGTGTCCGAGGGCCCGATTAGGCGAAACCCGATTGGCGGATCCAGCCCAGGGGACCCGGGGCGAGAGGTGCGCCGGAAGCCGGCTGGGTGCGGCTCCTCTCACACCACCCTCGAACAGCCCCAAAATTCTCAATGGGCTTGCCTTGTTGCAGGCGCCTCAAACGGCAACTGGGTTACTCGTTGACTCGAGGCTGCAAGGGCCACGGAGTGGCAATCTGAGAGTTGGCGCAGAGAGCGGCGACGGGCGATGCGGTCGGCCCACCCGTTCAGAGGCGATGAATCTTGAGCCGAGTTGCTAGAAATCCCGAACGGCGCGCACGGGTCAGAGGATGTTGATGGGAAGAGAGTCCCAGCCCCGGTTGTCGGCGTGGTAGATGAAAGAGGCCTCGCTCAGATCGGCGTCGAAGTCGGGAAAGCGCTCGAGTAGTTCCTCGAGCACGATACGGCCCTCGAGGCGCGCCAGGGCTTGGCCGAGGCAGTAGTGAGTACCGAAGCCGAACGCCAAGTGGTGTTCCATAGTGCGACCGACATCGAACGTGTCGGGATCCTCGAACACGTGTGGATCCCGGTTGGCGGCGGGGGTCAAGGTCACCATAAAACTGCCCTCGGGAACGGTTTGGTCGTACATCTCCACGTCACGGCCGACGTAACGGCAGTTCTGCAAGGTGTTGCCCTCGTAGCGCAGCACCTCGTCGACGGCGTTGGCAATCAGCGAAGGGTCGCCGACGAGGCGGCGACGCTGGTCCGGGTGCTCAGCCAGGAGCTTGGTGGCCCACCCGATGAGGACCCGGGTGGTTTCGTTGCCGGCACCGTCGATGATGTTCACGTACGCGAGCAGCTCCTCGCGGCTTAGCCGCGTCATCTCGCCATTCTCGTTCTCGAATTCGGCATTGAGGAGTTGGGTCATGATGTCGTCGCGGGGATCCTCGATCCTCGAGTCGATGAATTCCGCGAACATGCTTCCGCTCAGCGACTGGTCGAGAGTGAGCTCAGCGTTGTCCCGCGCGCCGAGGATGTGATCGCGTATGCGGATTTGCTCGTCGGCGGGGATACCGAGCAACATCCCGATGACCCGCATGGGGACGACCGAGGCGACTTCGGCAACGACGTCGAACCTTTCGGATCCCACCAGCGGATCCATCAGGTCGACGCACAGCGAGCGAATCTCAGACTCGAGCGTGCTCACCCGCCGGTTGGTGAACATTCGCGAGAGCAGCGCCCGGTGAACCGTGTGCGAGGGTGGGTCCTCGAAGATCAGAGTACCGGGAAACTCCATGCCCGAGCGAAGGATGTCGAGGGTGACGCCCCGATACGACGGAAACGTCTCCCGGTTGAGCAGGACCTCCTTGACGTCGTCGAAGCGGCTTACCGCCCAGAAGTCCTGCTCCTCGCGGTGGTACAACGGCGCCTTGGCCTTGGTTATCTTTGTAGTCGACTGCCGTTGCTAGAGAACACCTGGATCATCGATCCGTCCGTAAGAGCGAGATTCTCTGAGACATAGCGCGTGCCAACAAAGAACTCGTATTGCCATGAGGCGATATGAGCGTGGGCTGAATCCCCTGGGAGAGGCTACGACTTCCACGTGGGTGGTCACGCACGAACCGGTTGTAGTCGACATGGCCACTGAGCTGCGAGTCCGGGCTCAGGTTGGACACGTGCTGCCGAAAAGATCGATCTCATAACATGGAACGACGATGACTGAGATGCGCGACGCCGAACCGGAGCCAGGGAAATACATTTGGGTGCTCGATTGCCCTTGTGGCCTTCGTCTGCGTTCTGACAGCGAGGATGGAATCGTATGCGTGGCGTCGGCTCACCTCTCCAACGTACATCCAGAACTCTCAGAAAACTACGAACGCGAGCACATACTGTTCATGGCGACGAAGTTGCTGCGCTGAAAAATCGGACAGCGATTCCTTGAGCGCCTCTCGATCAGGTCAGGGCTCCACGTTCGGAGCGGACGATCTACGTCTCGCGGCGAAGCGAGCCTTCACAGCCAGCTTGTCCGGCTTCCCTGAGCCGAGCCAAGGGATCTCGTGCTCCTCGCTGAGCACCTCGATTCGGGTTGGGACCTTGTAGGAAGACAGCTGTTTGCGAGCCCGAGCCTGGAGGTCAGCTGGGTCGATGGTGCGACCGGGCGCCGGCACGATTACTGCAGTCACTTCCTCCTCCATCTGCGGATGAGGCAACCCGAACACCAAGGCGTGGGCCACCTCGGGGAAGCTCTCGAGAACGAGTTCGACCTCCCGAGGCGACACGTTGGCACCACGAGACTTCACCATCTCGTAGAAGCGCCCTATGAAGTAGGGCCGATTCTCGAACATGAAGCAGCGGTCACCGGTATGGAGCCACCCGTCCCTGTCGAAGACCTCCTCCCGCTCCTTCTTGTAGTAGCCCTGGGTCAACCCGTAGCCGCGGATGATCAGCTCCCCTTCCTCCATGTCGGGTAGCACCGCTCCGGTCTCGGGATCGATGATCTTGCGCTCGATACCGTTCCAGTTTCCGACCGTCTCGCTCATGCCCCGGTGGCTAGGGATACCGGGAACCGGGGTGTTCACGAGGGCCACATCAGAGGGGCCGGAATTGAGTGTCGGACAATGGCGGAGGTCCCGAGCCTGATAGCTACGATGCTTTCGCATCGATTGGATCAGTGACGGCCAGGCCAGCACAGTGGAACAGCGCTCTCTCTCGACCATGTCAAGGGCCGCCTCAGGCTCAAATCGATCGAGGCAGCACACTGTAAGCCCCCCTTGTAGCGCGCCGCCTAAGACCAGGAATCCCCCGATCCAAAAGAACGGGAAGGCATTAAATAGCACGGAGCTGTCCGTCATCAGCGTTCGGGAGAGGAACGCCGTAGTCCGTACCAGAGAGCTGTGCGTGTGCATAACTCCCTTGGGTAACGCCGAAGAGCCGGACGTAAAGACCACCGCGGCCATATCAGCTGGTACAACCTCGTCCTCAACAGCGGCCAGCAGTTCTTCGGACACCTCCTCTGGGCCTTGGCTGCCCTGATGGCCGTCAAAGGCTACAGACACGGCCCAATCTCGATCGGTTGGGCCGGTGATCCAGACGGACCTCAAGTACGGCATATCTGTCAGGAATAGAGGCTGGGTGCTGACGCACTGGGCCAATCCGGGGACCGCCTCTTCCAGGAAGGCATGCATGTCCTTCCCGAGCATGGTGGGTCCCGAAACGAGCACACCGATATCTCCGATGCGCAAAACAGTGCGCAGCTCGGCCGGCATCTAGATCGTAGAAAACGGCACGACGAGGGCTCCGATTCGGCTAGCCGCCAGCCAGACCACCACCCACTCAAGGCTGTAGGTATAGAAGATTCCGACCCGAGCTCCCTTGCCAATGCCTGCTGCCAGCATCCGCCGCGCTAGGCGACGAGACGCGAAATCGGCCTGAGCGTAGGTGATCCGCCGGCTTGGTAGGACGATGAAATCTGTGTCCGGCCACCGTTCAGCAGCCCTGCTGATACACTGACCCAGGGTGGCTCTGTACTCAAGGTTCTGTGCTTCGACTGGATTGTCCAACCGATTTCAGCTCCAGTATCAAACCAAGGGACGCCGCAGTGGCTCGGCCACCCAACACGTTGATCTCGGTCGCGGTGCTCTCGACTGGTCCTTGGTGCGCGCCACCAGTGTGACCGATGCGCCCGCTTCTGCAAACGCCATGGCGATCCCCTTGCCGATCCCGCGGCTACCCCCACAGATCAGTGCCGCCTTGTCGGCCAGTGAAAACGGGCTTGAAGAGTTCATAGGACCATTTCCTCCCGAGGTGATGAACCATCGCTTGGTCTAGTGAAACGAGTGTATTTCAGGTCATTCGCACTACATCTTGACGTACGGGTGGCTATCCGCGAACGAGTCAATAGGATCCCCATGAGGAGCATGTGGTCCCACATTCTCCCCGTTTCAACGTCGGTCAGCACGGAGAGCATCGGATCCGATTCGGAGAATACGGATCTATTGATTGGCCTTTTTTCGGAAATCAGGCAAAGGGTAACTCCATGAGCCTGCCTGGGATCAGGCTGGCCATCTCGAGAAGATGGTGCTCTGGTACACCCGCCATCTAGAGGGCCTCGAGGAACTCCCGAAACCCGGTCGTGGGTAGCGGAGTGAGGGACCGGCTCCATCCGAGGTCCGTAGACAGAGCGCAGCGCTGGGTGCCCACGGCGCGGAGTATCTCAAGCATGTCCTCGTGTGACTTTGGCTCTCGACCGAAGATCTCATGGCAGGTCATTGCGGTGAGCTCAATGGTGGCACCAAGATCGGCGAGTTCCGCGCATTGGCTGGGCGAGAGTCCAGCTCCACCTCGTGACTCTCCGGCGTGGGTCACGACAATCCTTCCCGAACATCCGAACTCCTTGGCGAGCGCATAGTGCTCGGCTACGGAGATATGGCCCGTCGCTAGAATGGCGTTCTTCTGCCGCACCATGTCGAAAATGTCGTGGACGGCGGGAACCATGCGTCCGTCCTCGTCCAGGACGCGCACGGGGCCGAATGTCCTGCGCCGATCGTCCATCGGATAGTGGCCAAAATCCGCCGTGCTGTGCACTGTAGGAAGCCAGACGATTCGGGCACCGTGCGAGAGGGCCAGTTCGACCGCGTAGACGTTCAGGCCGCCCGTCGGATAGTCGGTGCAAATGCCACCGAAGACGCTTGATCCCGGCACGAACAGTGCGACGTTCTCGGCTAATGCGGTCGATGCGAACCCGTGCGCCTTGAGAACGATGGCTGCGTAACCGTTTCTCTGCGCCTCTCGCGCTGTTTCGATGGCGGGGACACCTCGATCCGACTCATTCGCCTCGAGTGTCCCACCGATACCGTCGGGGCCATAGTGGCAGTGAAGATCAACCGCGTTCTCGATGCGCAGCGGCATTCTTGACTTCTTTCTCTCACAGACGATTGAGTCCGGGTTCGGTCTGGTGGCAACGACTCACTTTCGGTGCTCAAGATGCCACTGATTCGAACCCGCGCCCTCACCTCGGCAAGGTGGTGGCCTGTCCACCAGATTCTCGCCGATAGTAGAGCGGTCTACGATCAACCAAGTTCCCAGGGTGAAGCTGCGATCCGATCGGGACCTCTCGAATGGCTCCGGCTTCGCCCGGGGAGGTGGCCGGAGTCGGCGGTTGCTGGGTCACTGTGACTTGACGAAATGTGGGCCACGCTTCGCGACCCACGGGAAAGGCCTTGCTCATGCTGCCTGCGTGCGATAACACGGAGACATCGCTTCACATTTTTTACGATTCGAAACCGTTGAGGGGAAGAAGTCATGTCAGCCGACCGACTGCGAAACAAGGTCGCAATCGTCACGGGCGGAGCGTCCGGTATCGGACGTTCGACCGTGCATGCCTTGGCGACCGAAGGCGCTCAGATCGCCATCGTCGACCGCGATGGGGACGGAGCGATCACAGTAGCGAACTCGGTAGAGCGGGCTGGCGGCGTCGCGAAGCCGTTCGTGGTCGACCTCTCCGATGCAGCTGCGATCGATCCGCTCGTGAAAGAGGTGGTGGCCACCTTTGGCCGCGTGGACATCCTGGTCAATTCCGCCGGGATATCCGGCGCTCCGCACAGCTCTATTGATTTCTCTAACGAGAAGTACGAGTTGGTGACGGCGATCAACCTTCGAGCTCCGTTCCTTCTGACACGTGCAGTCGGGCGCCACATGATCGAGCGTGGCGGCGGGGGCAAGATCGTCAATCTGAGCTCGAGTGGTGCGTTCCGGGCCACGTTCTCCCCCGCTATCTACGCGGCGACGAAGTCGGGTATCAACGGGCTAACCCGAGCGTCGGCAGCTGATCTCGGACCGTACGACATCAATGTCAACGCGGTGGCTCCCGGCTTGACCGACACTCCGATGAATGCGGGGATCGGCGGTGCCGAGAACATGGCGAAGGCTGCGGCCTCAGGCCCTCTTTCGAACTTACTCGGCCGCCACTCCGAGCCCGAGGATGTCGCCAATGTGATCTTGTTCCTATGTCTGCCTGAGAGTCGTCAACTCACCGGGCAAGTAGTGCACACAAGCGCAGGACTGGTGGTGTGACGATGACGACGAGTTCTGATCTTCGAGGCGCAGACCGAGTACGTGAGGTGTTCGCCCGGGTTCGCAACGGTGACGACAGCGTCGCCGATCTCTACCTTGATGACGGCGTCGTACTCGTCGGTGAGACCCGCATCGAAGGCCGTGAGGCGATTAGGGCGTTTTACAGGAATACGATCCATTCGATCCATCCGCGGCCCGAGGTCCAGGTAATTCTCGAGACACCCGGGTCTAGCTTCTACGCGGTAGTCGTCGAAGTCCCGAACGATCGAGGCCACGTGCACGCTCTCGACTTGTTCACGCTCGACGACGAGGGTATCCGCCAGCTCGAGATCTTCACTCGCCAGGTCGGCTGACCTCTGCGACAGAAGACGGCACGTGAGTCCAGGATTCGGGCAAATCCTGACCCAGCTGTCGAGGAACACTTCTCCCCCTCGAGAAACACTTCTCCAAAAGAGCCAAACATTCGCGACCGGCCGCGGCAGCCGTCAGAGCCAGTAGGCCGATGACGTCTCATAGGCACGACGGGTGAATTCGCCGAGAGGAAGATGACGGAGCTCTTCGCTCAGGATCTGGACGGAGACAACACCATCCCACCCGGTGTCGCGGACAACCGACACGAACCTGTCGACCTCGAACGCGCCGTGGCCTGGGTAGGTCCGGCGATTCATTGCCTCCATGGTGAGATCTCCGATACGTGGCAGCGCGTCGTTGAATTGGACGTACGCGATTCGGCCCGCCGACAGTCGCTCCAGCTCCTCCCACGTGGTGGGGCCATACGACACGTTCCAGATGTCGACCACGACGCCCGTACGGACGCTCCCCGAGAGGTCGACGATGTCGAGGGCGTCCTGCAGCGAAGCGACGGGCCCGAGAGGGCTGAATTCGATCGCCATGCCGGTGCCGGCCTCGGCGAGCATCGCCGCGCAACGCCGAACCAGCGCTGCGGATCCATTGTCGACCACCTTGAAGGTCGCATTGACCCAGGTCGCACCCATCATCGCCGCCTGTTCGGCGAGCTGCTCCGCCCAGCCGAGTGTGGCCTCGACGTCCGTCACAACGAGACCCAACAGTTCGTGACAACCCAAGCCTGTCCGATCGAAAAGACCCGCTGCCTCGGGCGCGAACAGCAACGACGTGATGCCCAACTTGGTAAAGCCAGCGGCGCACGCCGATTCCACGAGGGATGCCAGGTCGGTCTTCCAGCGGGTGTCAGGCGTGAGTCCCAGCTGCACGCATCAACTCACCGGGGGAGGGGTCGTCACCCGTGGGAGCCTAGTGAGTCCTTCCGGGAACAACGGAGCGATTCAGCCGGCCGCCGTATGCACCGCACCAATCAGCGGATTCCGGACCGCCAGTTGAAGTGAGGACATTCCTCAGTTCGACTGTAGGGTCCTGGAAGAGGAGGCAACAATCGTTATCGGATTTCCGCCGGCGGCGGGGTGCCGAGGCTGAAGACGAGAAACCGGACACCAGCCGGACCCGCCTTCCATGCATGATCGGTTCCCGGCATGATCACGCTTTCACCTGGGCCCAAGGTGTGTGTTCCGGCTCCGAGGACGAGGTCCGGGTGCCCGTCGACAACGTACACGATGTCGAGCGCATCTGTGTTGTGCATCGTCATCGCAGTGTTCAGTCGGTCGTTCGGCTGACGCGCCGCATGGTCGACGACCATCACTCGCAGGTGCCCGGCCGGCAACTGCACATCGACGTTCTCAGCCATGCTGGGAGGCTGGCTGGTGGAGGACTTTCGGTGGTCCGGTACAGAACCGCGTTGAGCACGTCCGGAATGCCGGGTACCGCGGCGGTCACCACTTCGCTATCAGACACGACGCATGATCGGCCTTGTTCGTCGGTGCCGATGATGAGGGCGCGCATGGATCAGAACGTTCTGGCTGGGTGCACGCAGAGATCGTGGGATCTGGATCGGCTTCGGGCCGCTGTCCTAGCTACGCGGCGGCGGCGGTGGCCGGCTGGTCGTAGGGCAGCTTGTAGGTGTCCGCGGCGTTCTTCCACATGATCCGCTCGATCTCGCTCGGCGTGGCGCCGGCGCGCTCGAGGATCTCGAGGCCGAGCTGGTAGTCGACCGGCCAGCTGCTCGAGGAGTGCGGGAAGTCTGGTCCCCACATGATGTTGCCCACCCCGATGTCGTAGCGGTTGGCCGCCCCCATCTCGTCGACGATATAGACGACGCTCACGTTGCGGCGGAAGTACTCGCTCGGCAACAGCGGCAGGGTCCACTGGGCCCGGTTGCGCCGGACCGACTCGTCGAAGCGCTCGAGGTAGTAGGGCACCCAGCCCGTGTGGACCTCTGAGCCCACGAACTGCAGGTCGGGGAAGCGCTCGAAGACCCCCGAGGTGATCATCTTGGCCAAGATGACCGGGAAGCTGCCCGCCTCGACGTCGAGGCCAAGGTTCTTGGCCCGCTCGCGCTGTTGGGCCACCCCTTCGGCCGAGATCTTCGAGCCGAGGTCGCCGGCAGGGAAGAAGAACTGGGTGTGCACGTTGATGGGCATGCCCATCTCCACCGCGGCGGCCCAGAAGCGGTCGTCCTCGGGCGTGGGCTCGAAGAAGGAGCCGCTCGGGTACGACTCGAGCTGGGCCGTGCGCAGGCCGAGGCCGGCGATGCGTTCGAGCTCGTCGAGGCAGTCCTCGAGGCCCGTGGTGGGCAAGGTGGCGTTGCAGACGAAACGTTCGGGCGCATAGGCCTGGAACTCCGCGATCCAGTCGTTGTAGACCTTGAAGCAGGCCAGGCTGAGCTCTTTGTCCGGGCACAGCTTGATCCCGTTCCACACCGTCGCCACGCCGTTGAAGATCACCTCGGCGTCGGTCTCGTCCTCGATGATCTCTTTCACCCGCGACGCGGGGTCATAGGAGCCGGGGAACACGTCCTCATAGCGCACGCCGCGGTCTTTGATCTGCTTGAAGCTGTCGATCAGCGACGCCCGGTCGAAGCGCTGGCCCGAGCGGAAGTACATGGAGCTGAACCCCAAGGGCGACGGGCGCTTTTGGCCTTCCATGATCCAGGCGTGACCCTTGGTCTTGCGCGTCTCGATGACGTGGGGGCCCCGCTCCTTGAACTTGTTGGGGAGCCGCTCGGTCCACAGCGTCGGCGGCTCGTTCACGTGCCCGTCGGCGGAGATCGCCCGATACTGCATGTCTCACCTCGTCGCTCGTTCTAGGAACCGGACCCGTCCGACTCCGGCGCGGGCTCCGGTGTTGGTGACACCACACAGACCAGAACGCGCACCCAATCACCTCGGCTGGCGGGGCGCAACGATACCACCTCGGACCGAAAACGTCAGTCGTGTGTCATATTGTCGGGAGCGACCCGGAGGTGTTCACAATCTCGCCAACGCACGACGCACGCGCCGACCTCCGTTACGGCACCGTCCCAAAGATGGTACGCGCGCGAACGCGAAGCGCTTCGGCGCGCGCGATGCCGTTGTGGACGGCCAACGGCGCGTGTCCTTTGTCGAAGTGGAGCAGGAGATGCTCGGCGTCGCCCGGAGCCTCATCGCCAGTGGTGTCGAACCCGGGGACCGGGTGGCGGTCTGGGCCCCCAACTCCGCCGCGTGGATCTCCGCCGCCCTTGGCGCCTTGGCGGCCCGGGCCTGGCTGGTGCCACTCAACACCCGGCTGAAGGGTGACGAGGCGTCGTACATCTTGCGCAAGACCGATGCACGCGTCCTCTTCGTCGCCAACGGCTTCCTGGGTACCGACTACACGGGCTCGCTCCGCTGCGTCGCGCCGGACCTTCGGGCGTTGGCGGACGTCGTCGAGGTGCCCCTCCCCGGGGAGTCGGGCACACCCGACTGGGACGCGTTCCTCAGCCGCGGGGACGGGGTGGCGTCGGCACAGGCCGAGGCCTCCATTTCCGCCGGCTCCCCCGACGACATCAGCGACATCATCTTCACATCGGGCACGACGGGGACAGCGAAAGGTGTACTCCTTCGGCATGGCGCCTCGCTCCGCGGCTACGAAGTCTTCGGAGAGCATTTCGGGCTTCAGGCGGACGACCGGTACGTCATACCCACACCGTTCTTCCACTGCTTCGGCTACAAGGCCGGCTGGATGGTCTCTCTCATGACGGGAGCCGTTGCGTTCCCGCTGGCGGTCTTCGACACCACCGCGGTGCTCGAGCTCATCGCCAGCGAGCGGATCACCCACATGCCCGGTCCTCCGACGATGTTCTCTGCACTTCTGGACCACCCCCGCCGGCAGGAGTTCGACCTCTCGAGCCTCGACCACGCCATCATCGGCGCGGCCTCGATTCCCTCCCGTCTGGTCCGCCGCATGCGCGAGGAGCTCGGGATCGGGTGGATCCTCTCCGCATACGGATTGACCGAGAACCACGCGCTCGCCACGTTCACAGCCCCCGATGACCCGCCCGAGGTGGTGGCGACCACGGTGGGTCGGCCGCTGGCGGATATCGCGCTGCGCCTGGCCGACGACGCCGGGCGTGAGGTGCCGTACGGGAGCGAGGGGGAGGTGCTCCTCAAGGGGCCGTTCCTTTTCAGTGGCTACTACGACGACGCGGAAGCGACGAACCGGACGATGATCGACGGCTGGCTGCACACCGGCGACGTGGGTCGCTTCGACGCGGACGGCTACGTCCACATCACAGATCGCAAGAAGGACATGTTCATTGTCGGCGGATTCAACGTCGCGCCGACCGAGGTGGAGAAATCCATCATGGCCATGCCGGGCGTGTCGCAGGTGGCGGTGGTGGGCATGCCCGATGACCACTTCGGTGAGGTCGGTGCCGCATTCGTCATCCCGCGCGACGGGACGACGCTGACCCCGGACGACGTCGTGGCCTACGCCCGCGAACACTTGGCCAACTTCAAGGTGCCGCGCCGAGTCGAGATAGTCGACGCCCTCCCGATGAATGCCACGGGCAAGGTCCTCAAGACCGAGCTGCGCCGGCTCCTGGAGCATCTGTCAGATTGAATTCGTGTCCGCGCCCCCCGGACCCGATGGGATGGCGCGATACGATCGGGGGCTCGTGCACCCGATGTCGATGGAGCTGATGGCAGCTGAGGATGCCGGTGTCGACCCCACGCGGCTCGATCTTTTCTTGGCCCGCGTCCGTCTAGAAGTCGAACACGGTCCGCTGCCGAGTGCCCAGGTCGCCGTGGCGCGGGAGGGACGGCTCGTCGCCTTCGAGACCTACGGCGACGCCACCAACGCAAACCGGTACATCCTCCAGTCCGTGGGTCGCAACGTCGTTGCCGCGGTGACGTGGAAGTTGCTCGGAGAGGGGGCGCTGGGCCTCGGCGAGCGGGTTGCAGACGTGATCCCCGAGTTCGGGACAAACGGCAAGGACATCGTGACCGTCGAGCAGGTGCTCACGCATACGGGTGGATTCCCCTTTGCCCCCTTGGGCTATCCGAAGATGCTCGATCGCCGGTCCCGGCTGGACGCCTTCGGTCGGTGGCGCCTGGACTGGGAACCGGGCAGCAGGCTCCAGTTCCATCTCACCTCGGCCGCCTGGGTCATCGCCGAGCTGGTGGAGCGGCGGACCGGCACGGCCTTTGCCGAGTACCTTCGGACCGAGATCGTCGAGCCCCTCGGTCTGGGATTCGTCCTGCCGCTGCCTGCCGATCTCTTCGACGCGGACCTGGCCGTGCCCACGGCCACCGACCGGACCAGCGACGACCAGGAGGTGGATCCGTGGGGCCCATGGTATCTGGCCAACCCCGAGGTCCTGGCCGCCGGTGAGCCAAGCCATTCGATCGTGGGAACAGCCGCAGACCTCGTCCTCCTGGGCCAGGCCCTCTTCCATTCGGGACTCTGGGACGAGGCCACGGTGGCCGACGCCATCCGCATCCGGCGCTCCGAACCGCCGTTCGGCGAGCAGATCTATGGGGGGAGCCCCGAGATCGCGAACATGGGCCTCTTCTGCATGGTCAGCGGGGAGAACGGGGGGAACAGCTTCACGCCGCGTTCTGGTTCGCCTCGCACCTTCGGCCATCGCGGCGCGCCAGCGCAGCTCGCGTTCACGGATGCCGAGACCGGCACCTCGTTCGCCTTCCTCACCAACGGCTACCCGCTGGCCGGGTACGACTACTCGCTCCAAGGCGTCAACCTGGTCGTCAACATCGGCAACCTGGGGAACGATCTCATTGCCTGAGCGGACGCGACTACGACGGAGGCGAACATGAACAACCCCGATGGCGCGGTATTCGACTGCGACACGCACATCTACGAGCCACGGGACGCTATGACGCGCTACCTGCCCGACCGGTTCCTCGATCGGTCCATCAGACCGATCGCCAACGCGCATGGCAAGGACGTGGTCCTGGCCGGAGCCCGCATTGCCACCTTCAACAGCGAGGAAGGGATGGGCTTCGATTTCGCCTACAGGCCGGGGTCGCTGCACGAGATGCTCAAGGAGATGGCGTCGGGCAACCCCGATGCGCAGTACCTGGCCGAGCCGATGCGGGACGAGTACGTGCAACGCGGGCCCCGCCTCGAGCTCCTCGACGACCAAAATATCGGTCGATGTGTCGTCTTCCCAGGCGCGCTCGCCCTGTCAGCGGAGCACTATGTGGCCGATACCGAGGCCCTCTTCGCCAGCCTGTCGGCGTACAACCGCTGGTACGACGAAGCGTGGGGCTTCAACTACGAAGACAGGATCTATGCCACTGCGCTGCTGTCCCTGCGCGACCTGGACCGGGCGATCGCGCTGACCGACGAGATCGTGGCGCGCGGAGCGAAGGTGGTGTTGCTGCCGACGGGCCCGGCGTACGGCCGCAGCCCCGCCGACCCCTATTTTGATCCGGTCTGGAGTCGCCTGGCCGACGCAGGCGTGGTGATCGCGCTACACGTCATGCCCTTCTGGTATTTCGACGCCATCTCCCCGGACTGGGGCCACGAACCCGACCCGGCTTCGTGGCACATGTCCGCCTGGCAGTGGATGAACGTCTACGGCGAGCGGCCGGTCGTCGACACGCTCTCGGCGCTCATCTTCGACAACCTCTTCGGACGTTTCCCTCGTCTCAACGTCCTTGTCGCCGAGCACGGTGCGAGCTGGGTGCCCCACACGCTCCGTCATCTGGACAAGAGCCGGGGCATGGGCCGGAACGGTCCGTGGATCGGCGGACCGCTCCAGGAGCGTCCGTCCGAGATCTTCAAGAGGCACGTACGGGTGACGCCATATCCCGAGGACGACATCCCGAAGCTCGTCGAGGAGCTCGATGGGGATGACCGCGTCCTCGTATTCGGTTCGGACTTCCCGCACGCCGAAGGCGTCGCGCATCCTGCCGACTTCGAACGGCTCCTTGCTCCTCTGCCCGATGACATGCGACGGCGCATCATGCGCGAGAACGCGGAGAGCATCTTCGCCCCCGTGTGACGGTCTGTCAGCCGCCTTCGCGCGGGAGCCCCAGCATCCGCTCGCCGATGACGTTGCGCTGGATCTCCGAGGAGCCTGCGAAGATCGTCTCGGCTCGCGAAAATAGAAACTCGTATCGATGGTCGTCGACGTATCCTTCGGACGCCACCAGGGCTGCCGGGCCCATCAGAGCCATGCTGAGCTCTCCCAGGCGCTGATGCCACGAGGACCAGTGCAGCTTCCCGACGGAGGCCTCGGGTCCGGGGGTGCCGCTGCGAATCAGCTGTGACATAGATCTGAGTCCGTTCCACCGTATGAGCATCAATCCGATGTAAGCATCGGCCAGGCGCTGCCGGAACACCGGATCAGCTGTCCGGCCGAGCCCGCGCGCGTCCTCCAGAACCGACTGGAACTCCCGTCCCCACCGGAGTTGCTGCCCGAGGAAGGCGGTCCCCCGCTCGAACCCGAGCGTCGCCACCACCACCTTCCACCCGTGACCAATCTCACCGACGACCAGGTCGGCGTCGGTGCGAGCATCGGTGAAGAACACCTCGTTGAATTCGGCGGTGCCCGTCATCTGTCGGATGGGTCGCATCTCGACTCCCGGCTGGTCCACCGGGCAGAGGAGAAAGCTGATGCCGTCGTGCTTCCTCTCCGCGGTGGCGTCGGTGCGGCAGACAACGAAGATCCAGTCAGAAATGTGTCCCAGACTCGTCCACACCTTCTGACCGTTGATCACCCATTCGTCGCCGTCACGGATCGCCATCGTTTTGACGTTGGCCAAGTCCGAACCGGCATCGGGCTCGCTGAAACCCTGGCACCAGAACTCCGTCGCATCGAGGATGCCCGGTAGAAACCGGCCCTTCTGCACGTCGGTGCCGAACATCATCAAGGTGGGACCGAGAAGCTCCTCGCCGAAGAAACCGACGCGATTGGGACCGCCAGCCCGGACGTATTCCTCATTGAAGATGATCTGGTTCGTGAGAGTGAGCTCTCGGCCGCCATACTGGGCAGGCCAGCCCATCCCAACCCATCCGCCGGATGCCAGCTCACGCTCCCACGCCTTGCGCAGCTCGAGCTCGTCTCCCTCGCCCAGCTTTCCACTCGTACCAAGCGAGGCGAAGTCGCCTACAAGGTGGTCGGACATCCAGGTCCGCACCTCGTCGCGAAACGCCTCTTCGGCCGCGGTGAAAGCAAGATCCATCAGGGCGATACTGCCATAACGCCTCGGACGAACCTCATCCTCCGCGTTGCGGCGTTCGAGCGCGCCGGGTCGCCAGAAGTGTCGACGTTGAACAAGCCCGGCAACCCCCGCCGACCCATCGACCGGGTGAGCTGTGCCCGGGTGGCCGACGTGCCGAAGGGAAGCCGGCGCAGGGGCACGCTGGCACGCGACACCCACGAGAGCGCGGTCTCGTCGCAGAACCCGATGGCGCCGTGGAGCTGGTGCGCCACGCGGAACACGATGTCGGCGGCCTGGAGGGCGGCGACACGTAGAGCCAACGCGTCGCGCAGCGCGGCCATGTCACCGGACTCGATGCTCCATAAGGCATACTTCGCCAGTTCCTCCAGCCCGACGCGCTCGACCTCGGCGTCCGTCAGCTGGAACTGCACGCCCTGGAAGGTGGCCAGTGGTTGACCGAACTGCCGTCGCTCAAGCACGTAATCGCGCGTGAGCTCGAGCGCTCGGTCGAGCATGCCCAGGATGGTCCAGCAGGGAAGGACGAGGCCAAGTGCCGCGTCGTTGGCGCCCTCGTCGTCGAGGGGCTCGAGTTCGAGCGAGCTGACGAAGGCATCGCCGCGAGGGTGAGAAGTGCCAGCACGGGGTACGGCGACGCTGCGGTGGCCATCGAGGTCGACCGCGACCCAGCGGAGGTCAAGGCCCGCGACCGGTGCCGCCGGTGCGTCCGGGTTCACGACGAGGAGACCGTCGGACTTGACGTCGCGCGGACGGCCGAGCCGCTCCGCAACCGGGTACGCCACCGCCCAGTACCCCGCGCTGCGGCACAGCGCCGCTGCGGCCTCGGCTTCGTCCGCGCCGGACCGGGGATCGAGGTCCCACGCGCCGAGCTCGGCCAGGACCGGGCCGACGAGTTCGTCGCGCCGCTCCGGCTCAGTCTCGGCCAACCGGGCCAAGCGGTCACCACCCGCGGATTCGAGCACCTTCCGCGCCGTCACCCCGTACTCGGTCGCCTCCTCACTCAGTTCGGTGATCATGTTGCCAGGAGGGCGCGGGCGAGGAGCATGCGCTGGACCTCGATGCTGCCCGACGCCACGGTCGAGGCCTGTGCGTAGCGCCAGTGTTCGTCGACGGCTCGCTTGAACCTCTGGGCCTCAGCGCCCTCGAGGACGGCCAGACCCGTGATCTCCATGAGAACCTCGGCGCTGTGCTGGTCGAGCCGGGTGACAGCAATGCGGTAGGCGGCGACGTCACCGGGCCGCACCCGCCCGGACTGCTGCATACCCACGACGCGATAGGCCAGCATTCGCGCCCGCCGGCAGTGTATGAGCGATTCGGCCCAGCGCGCCTGAAGCTCCTCGGGGAGAGCCTCCCATCGGTCACCGAGGACGGCGGGAGCCAGGTCGAGCAGCCGCTCACACCTGGCGTAGCGCGCAATCCCGACCCGCTCGAAGGCCAGCACTTCTTGGACCACCTGCCATCCCTCGTCGACGGGACCGAGCATGTCGGCGTCCGTCACCCACAACTCGTTGAAGAAGACCTCGTTGAGATGGTGGGGGCCGACCATGCTGGCGATGGGGCGCACCTCAATCGCCGGATCCGACATCGGCACGAGGAAGATCGTCAGACCCTGCTGCTTCTTTTCCCACGCGACGTGCGAGCCAGGAGGAAACACCACTGCGCCATCGTGGCGTACGAGGTCCAGATCTTTTGGCCGGAAACGAACCAGCCATCTCCGTCGCGGCGGGCCGCCGTCTGCACCGAAGCCAGGTCGGAACCGGAGTTGGGCTCGCTGAAGCCCTGACACCAGATCACTTCGCCTCGGGCGATGGGTGGAAGGTGGATGCGCTGCTGCTCCGTAGTGCCGTGACGCATGATGGTGGGACCGACCCAGTTCACGCCCATGTACTGCGCGCCACGAGGCTCGTGATGCGCCCACATCTCCTCGCGGACCGCGGTCTGTACCCATGGGGACGCGCCCTGGCCGCCCCACTCCTCCGGCCAGGCCACGCACAAGAGTCCGCGCGCCGCCAGCGTCCGACAGAAGGACTGTGCCACCGCGAGGTCGGCCGGATCGTCGGTGAAAGCACCGAAGTAATCAGGCGGAACATGCTCGCTGATCAACTGACGCAGTTCGCTTCGCACAGCGGCAACGTCTTCGCCCATGTCGAAGTCCACCGAACGTCACCGTAGCCCACCGGAACCGAGGGTCGCCGGGTACCGTCAGCGCGGTGCGCGTCGGCCAGTGATGCGGTCACGAAGAGCATGTCGGGACTCGCTAGCGTGGGAGCATGACGTCGACGGCGGTTACCGCGAGCGGCCCTCTCTGCGCGCAGTGGACGCGTCAGCACGAGGTCGATCCCGTCGGTACGATCGGGTCCTACCGTGCCTTTCTTCTCGTCGAGTGGCCGTTGCCCTGGTCCCGAGACATCGGCGAGATCCCCGAGCTCCAACCCTTGGCCCGCGCGCTCTCGCAAACACACGGGCGCCTCCAGGGGCTGGTGCCCGAACAACGGGATGGGGGCACCAGGAGAGCCGTGCTCTACTGCGCGGACCCGGGGCCCTTCGTGGCCTACCAGCGCACCGAGGTGGTTGGACCCTCGCACGAGATCGTTTCGCTGGCCGCCGGGCTGCTCGACGGCGCCGCGCCGGCGGACCCGGCGGACGGCGCTGGACGCGAACTCTTGATCTGCACGCACGGCGCGCGGGACCGGTGCTGCGGGTCACTGGGCACGAGGTTGGCGGCCGCCATGGCGGATAGGGTGGGACGAGACGGCACTACCCGGGTACGGCGCACGAGCCACACGGGCGGCCACCGCTTCGCACCGACGGCCATCCTGCTTCCGGAGGGAACGGGGTGGGGATACCTCGACAAGGACCTCCTCCACCGGATCGTGCACCGCACCGGTGCGGTCGCCGACGTGCTCCCTCATTACCGCGGCTGCGCCGGGCTCGGCTCCCCGCGCATTCAGGCCGTCGAGCGCGCGGTCCTGGCTGAGGTGGGCTGGGGGCTTCTCGACAGCGCCCGCCGAGGGTCAGAGGAGGACGACGGGACCGTGCAAATGACCGTTACGGGGGCCGACGGCGAGCAGATCTGGGAGGCGCAGGTCCGCACCGCCGCACCCTCCCTGTCCCTGGATGTGGGATGCCGATCCAACCCGACGGGAAGACGGCCGAGGAGCTCGTCCTCGAAGACCTGCGGCGCCTGCACTGAGCGGCGCTACGAAGGATCAGCCGACACCAGCCCGGTCGCGGTGGCATAATCAACCTTGCCGTTCGGGAGCCTGGGCAGCTGCTCGACGAGTCGGATGCGCCGCGGCACCTTGTACCCGGCGAGCGATTCCCGCACCACGGCCTCGACGTCCGCCGCCTCGAGGGGTTTCCCTGGCTGGCGCACGACCAGCGCCGCGACGGCCTGCCCGAAGCGTTCGTCGGGCACACCGAGGACCAGGCAGTCGTCCACCGAGGAGTGGTACCGAATCACATCCTCCACCTCACCGGGATAGACCTTTTCTCCGCCGGTGTTGATCGTCGTGACACCACGGCCGATGAGTGTGACCGTTCCGTCGGCTTCGATACGACCAAGGTCACCTGGCATCGCGTACTGGGCACCGTCGCGCAGGAAGAACGTGCGTTCGGTCTTCTCCCGATCGCGATAGTAACCCGACGCCGTGGTAGGTCCGGCCAGCAGCCCGATCTCTCCGGGCGGAAGTTCGCGGCCGTCGGGTGACAGCACCGTCAACCCCGGCGCGGCGTCGAAGTTCGCCGTCGAGAGCGAGTCCCCCCGCCGGATCTGGCCGATCCCGTAGGCCACACCCTCCGTCGAACCGCACGAGTCGAGCAACGTCACTGCGGGCAGGTGCTCGAAAAGGCGCTCTTTGATCGGCGCGCTCCACGCCACCCCCGCTGAGCAGATCACCCGGAGCGACGATGTGTCGTACCGCCCTCCGTCCGGCCGGCCTTCGTCGAGGGCACGGACGATCGGGAGGCCGAAGGCGTCGCCCACGATGCCGACGACCCGTGCCTGCGTCTCCTCGACCGTGGCGACCAGTTCGTGGGCGTCGAACGAGCGCTCCAACAGCGTGGTGACCATGCCACCGGCCGTGAGCGTCGGCAACGAAGCGAAGATGAAACCCGTGCTGTGCATGAGCGGCGATGCGGGGATGGCAGACAGCGGCGTCCCTGCTTCGCTGAGAGCCACTGCGTAATCCACTGGCGCCATCTCCGTCGTGCTCCCGAGGAAGAGGTCACGAAACCACAGCGAGTTCCCCGCGGCCTGCCCGATCCTGAACAGCACCCCTTTCGGAAGCCCGGTGGTGCCGCCGGTGTAGGACAAGAAGCCGTCCTCGTCGTCGCGCTCCACGCGGGCCGCCGGCCGCGCCGTCGCCAACACCTCCTCGTACGCATGGGCACGCGGAATGGCCGAGGACGGATCGCCCTCCCCCACCTCGACGAGCACCAGGCCGGGCACGCGGTCGACCACCGACGCCACTCGGTCCCGCAATGCCGCATCGAAGAACAACACCTTGGCGCCGGAATTCTCCAGGAGGGCGAGGAGTTCGTCGCTGCGGTACCGATAGTTGACATTCGACGGGACCGCCCGGACCTTCAAGGCTCCGAAGAACGTCTCGAAGTACTCGGGACAGTTGTAGAGATAGGCGGCGACGCCGTCCCCCTGGCCGAGACCCCATTCGACCAGCGCGCCGGCGAGCAGGGCCGAACGGCGCTCGAAGTCACCCCAGGACTCGCGCCGCGCCCCGTGTCCCAGGGCCGGGCTGTCCGGGATCCGGTCCGCGATCGACTCCCACAGCGTGGCGTAGTGCATGCTCTGGCTACTCACGGTGCCCATCCTGCCGGAGGGGTGGACAAGCGCCGAACCGCCTCGGTTGCCGCGTCCACGAGCAGGGACGCCGACTCGTCGCATTGCCGAGAGGCGTCGCCTGTCGTCAGGCTCGTCACGTCCTTCTCGAGGAAGGGCAGGGCGGCGCGGCGCGTCTCGGCCGACATCCGAGCACCCAGCGCGATGTCCAGCCCATAACTGCGGCCAGTGCCCCGCCTGAGCACCTGGGCCAGCGCGTCGGGCCGGATGCCGAGCTCCGCCCCGAGTGTCAGGGCTTCGTCGGCCAGGGAAAGATTTCCGGCGAGCAGCGCGTTGTTCACGAGCTTGGCGAACTGGGCACTCCCGACGGGACCAAGGTGCACGATCTCCTCGCTGAAGCTGGCAAACACCGGCCGGCAGCGCTCGGCTGCCGTCTCGTCGCCACCGACCGCGACCACCAGCGTGCCGGCCAGCGCTCCGTCCCGGCCACCGCTGACCGGGGCGTCGATCACCGCCACATCGGGCTCCCGGCCGGCGTCGGCCAGGGAGCGGCACGTTGCCGGCTGGGTCGTCGAGTGGATGGCGACCACCGTCCCGGGACGGCAACCGGCCAGCACGCCGTGAGCACCGAGCATCACGTCCTGCACGTCCTCGTCGGACCAGACGCAGATGCCGACAATGTCCGCACGCGACGCCAGATCGGCGGGGCTTTGGGCCGTCTCGACGAGCGCACCGGCAAACGGGGTGATCGCGTCAGGCCGCCGTGCCCATAGGACAGTCGGGAACCCAGCCCCGATGATGCGAGTGACCATGGCCCCGCCGATGTTGCCCAGTCCGATAAAGCCCACCCGAGGAGTCTCGGGCCATGTCGTCCCCGTCATTGACGCGTCAGCCATCTCGCCGGAAGAGGATGACGCCGCCGGGCGTGAGCCCACCGGTGCTCACCACGGCGGTGGCCGCCGAGGGAACTTGCCGCGGTCCCCCCTCACCGCGCAGCTGGGTGATCGCCTCGTGAACAAGGCCCATGCCGTGGGTGCGCCCATGGGACAACTGACCTCCGTGCGTGTTGAGCGGGAGATCGCCGTCTAGGGCGACGCGTTTGCCCGTATCGAGAAAGTCCTTCGCCTCACCGATCCCGCAGAAGCCGAGCGCTTCGATCCATGTCACGCAATTGAACGTGAACCCGTCGTAGAGCTCGGCCACGTCCACGTCGACCGGGCGGAGATCCGTGCGGCTCCACAGATGCGCGGCCGGACCGAGCACCTGTGGCTCGTGACTGAGCACGCCCTGGTCCCACTCCAGGCGCTCGGTGATCTGCATGCCCACTGCCTCGACTCGGATCGGCGGGCGGGGCAGATCACGGGCGGTATCGAGCGCGGAGACCACGACCGCGACGGACCCGTCACAAAGAGGGTCGCAGTCGAGCAACCCGAGCGGCGAACTGATCGGCCGCGAGGCAAGATAGTCCTCCATCGTGAGGGGATCGCGGAACACCGCCGTGGGATTGCGGGCGGCGTTGGCCCGGGCATTGAGCGCGATCCATCCGAGGGTCTCCCGAGTGGTGCCATAGCGGGCGAAGTGCTGCGACGCCGCCATGGCCACCGTATTCGCCGCCTGCACGCCGAACGGTGCCAGGTGCTCGTCGAACCCCGAGGCACGGCGCCGCCGACCGTCGCCGCCCCCACCCCCCATCTTCGCCAACTCGGCGTACGTCGACTGCCACACCGTCCGGAAGCACACGACGTGGCGGCACAAGCCCGAGGACACGGCGAGCATCGCCGCGATGAGCGACCCCGTTGCGCCCGGCGTCTCTGGCGCACCGTTGTGCCACGTGGGCCGGAGACCCAATGCGGACTCGACGGCGGTCACCCCTCCTTCGGAATAGCCGCCGTCGGCCGTCCCGGCGGGATAGGTCGAGAGACCGTCGACGTCGTCCAGGACCAGTCCGGCGTCGCGCACGGCCAGCTCAATGGCCTCCACGCTGAGCGCGACCGGATCAGCCATCAGTTTCCGACCCAGACGGGACATGCCGATACCGGTCACCGCGACATCGTCCTCGAACTTCTCGAGTCGCGCCATCGGGCGGACCGTCCGCAAGCGCTCCAGATCCGCGCGCTCGTCCGGCAACGCGTGTAGGGGTCCATTCCTGGGTGCGAACAACGGAAGCCAGACGTCCTCGACCTGCTCGAAGGCGACGCGCACAGGCATGCCCACATGCACATCTGCGGGGTCGCACCCGACGACGTTGGTCGTCACTCGGATCCCGTCGTCCTCTGCCATGGCCACGACGGCCACCGAATAAGGAGCCGGCATATCGGGGGACCACTGCTGGAAGTTCGTGGTGCAGCTCTGGACCACGCCGTCGCCGGATACCTCGCGCACCTCGAGCACGTCGGATCGGCACCGTCGACAACGCGGCCCCGCCGGGTGCTGGAGCGATGCACATGCCGTGCAGTACTGGAACCGCAACCGCCCGTCGGCGCCCGAGGTCCAGTAGAAGCGGTTCCAATCGGTCACCAGTGGCAGCACGCGCGCCATCAGGGTCTCTCCGATGCCGTCGCGTGCGCTACCGGGGCCGAACCGGTTCCGTTCAGCTGGCCGGCAACCCGAGCACGCGGCCCGGGACCTCGCCGGTGGGCTTGCCGTGCTCGACGACCGGGGTCCCGTTGACGACGACCCAATCGACGGCGCGTGCGCCCTTGGTCATCCGGGTCCCGCCACCCGGAATGTCGTCGAGGGTCTGCAACTCGAGCGGCCCGACGGTCTCGGGGTCGAAGATCACCAGGTCGGCCGCCTTGCCGGTCTCGAGCGTGCCGCGATCGCTGAGCCCGAGGAACCCGGCAACCCGCGATGTCAGTGCCTCGATTCCTTCTTCGAGTGTGAAGGCGCCCTTCTCCCGGACCCAGTGCTGGAGGAAGTAGCTCGTGTAGTCACCACCGGCAAAGGTCTGCAGATGGGCTCCGCCGTCGGAGATCCCCACCACGGTCGCCGGGCTCTTCAGGATCCGTTCCAGGTTGGATTCGTCGACGTTCACCGGACCCGAGATGCGAAAGAACGTCTGCAGCTTGTCCTCGGCGGCCACATCGAACATGACGTCGGCCGGGTTCACCCCGCGCTCAGCGGCGATGTCCACCAGCAGGCGGCCTTCGAGCGCCTCCGTCACTGGGCTGGCACCCTTCTCCACCGAGACCATGGCCATGTAACGGGCGGTCTCCCAGAACTCCGACAGCCGGGCGCGCCAGCCCGGATCGCCGAGCGCGCCGATCTTGTCGGCCGGATCGAGCTTCGAGTAGTCGAGCCACGGCTGCGACGACGCGAAGATCGCCGAGATCTTCTTGAGCGTGAAGCGCGTCTCGGGTCGCTGGCAACGCGCAATCGCGTAGATCTCGTGCCCGCGCCCGAGCTCGGCCTCCATGTACTCGAGCGAGCTCTCCCACTCGGGTGAGCCCATGCCGAAGTCGTTCCACGACACCACCGCGCCCGAGATCTCCGCCAGCTTGCTCAGGAGAACGCGGTCCTCCTGGGAGAGCCCGTCGCGCTTGGAGCGCGGATTGATCGACAGCAGGCGCTTGCCCTTTCGCCGCACGGCGGCGGCGAGCGCCTCGTTCTCCTTGTCGTCGGCGAAGAACGACGGAATGTGCTCACCGAACTCGCCGACCTGGTGGGGAGCCTGGCTCGAGCTCAGCCCGGCCGCGCCCGCGTCCATGGCCTCCTCGACGATCTGCACGATGGACACGATCTCGTCGTCGGTGGCGGCACGCTCGAGCGCCTCGTCACCCATGACGTAGCGGCGCACCGCGCTGTGGCCCACCTGCGTGAGGACGTTCAGTCCGAGTGGGTTGCGCTGCAGCCAAGTCAAGTAGTCGGGGAACGTCTGCCACCCGAACGGGGCGAACCTCTGCAGGGCCGCCTTCGGTACCTCTTCGGCCGCGCTGAACAGCCCCATCAGGTAGTCCTGGTCCTCACCCCGGACCGGCGCCAGGGTGTACCCGCAGTTGCCCATCAGGACCGACGTCACGCCGTGCGCAGTCGAGGGATTCGCCGACGGATCCCAGAGGAGTTGCGCGTCGTAGTGTGTGTGTGCGTCGATGAACCCGGGCGCCACTACCTGTCCCTCGGCCTCAATCGTGCGGGCCGCTTCTCCGTCCACCTTGCCGACGGCGGTGATCGTGCCGTTCTCGACGGCGACGTCCCCGGCGTACGCGTTCTTGCCCGTCCCGTCGACGATCAGGGCATCCTTGACGACCAGGTCGTAGGCCATACACTGGCTCCTGTCAGTTGCTTTTCGACTCTTCAATCAGAACGTAGCCCACGAGCTGCACCGCCCGGTCCGGGCCACAACTGCCGCGATGGCCCGTCAGGCCGAGCTCGAGCCAACCGCGTCTCCGAGTTCCCGCACGCTCAGGAGAGCGTCAAGGCGGTAACAGAGATCGATGATGGCATTGCGTTGCGCTTCGGGTACCAAGGACTCCGCACACTCGTGGAACTTGGCGGCCACCTCGGCCTCGGTCAGCGGATCTTGCGGGTTGCCGTGGGACTGATGAGCCGACTCTTCGAGCCGGGTTCCGTCCTTCAGCGTGAGCACGACCTGGCTCTCGAGCTTGATCTCGCGCAGGTCGCCCTCGACCGGCACGTACCGGACCCGCGTGAGCAAGTCCTGGGCGGCTGGCCGGTTCACCGCGTCGTCGGAGTACTGGTGCAGCCCGGCTTTTCCGTCGAGCGCGATGGTCGCCATGTCGTACTCAATGCTGTACTTCGCCTCGAGACCCGTCTTGGGCTCGTGGTACGGGAGCATGGGCAGCAGGAACGCCGGCAGCTGGACCTCGATCGACTCGATCTCATCCGGGTCGGTCGGGTGCCGTCGCAGCAGCTGCTGGAGCGCATCCTGCCCCCAGTGCGCGGCGCCGCATGACGCATGCAGCCGCATCGTCGATCCCCGGGTCGCCATGTCCCACGAACCAAGGCCGTCGAGCACCTTCTCCGGATCCCCCACCTCGCGCCCGAGAAGCCTCGCCACGCCGTCGTCCCCGTCGATGATGTCCTCGTTGGCGGTGAACCCCAGTGCGGCCAGCTCCGCCGCCATAACGCCGTGCATGGCCGCATTGCCTGCCGTGAACGACTTCGTATCGCTGCCGCGGTTCTTGAGGACGCCCGCCATGGCCGATGCCGCGTTGCCGAAGGCCATCCGGGTCTGGCTGACGTCGAGCCCCATCAGCTTCGCGGTCGCCGCGGCCACCCCGAGCACCGGCTGGAAACCTTGGTTGAACCACCCGCTCCACAGCAGCGTGTTGCGGGGGCCGTCCATACACGGCTTGGCGGTCTGGCAGATCACCTCGTACCCGAGTCATCCAGGCCAGGATCACGTCGCGGCCCGAGGCGTCAAGCTTCTCCCCGACCGCCAGCGTCGCCGCCGTGAGCGGATTGGCGTAGTGACCGCTGAAGGCCGCGATGTCGTCGAACTCGAGGGCGTGTCCTGCCGTGGCGTTGACGAGTGTGGCGAGCGCGGCGGTGGTCTTGAAGCCACCGCCCACCACCGTGCTCTCGGGCGTCCCCCCCTGGGCCCGCACCCACTTGGTGATGATTTGACCGGTGGAAACGGACAACCCGGCAAACTGCACGCCGAGCGAGTCGACGAAACGCTCCTCCACCCGGCGGATCCCGACCTCGGGGAGATCGTCGTAGCCCGCCTTTGCGATCCACTCGGCGAGTTGCTGCGTCACGGACGTCGTCATTGCGATCCCTCCTGCTCTTTCTTATCCGCTGACAAGGTATCCCTCGTTGCGGAGCACTGCCTCGACTCCGCCGGCTATCACGATCTTCTGTAACACCTCCGGTATGGCACTGCCCTGCAGCGAAGTGCCCTTGGTGACATTGCGCACCGCTCCGTTCTTCCAATCGACCTCAGCGACGTCTCCCTCTTCGAAGGCGTCCAAGATCCCGGGGCAAGCGAGGGACGGGAGTCCGACGTTGATGCAGTTCCGCAACCCAAGACCGTTGAAGGACTCGGCCACCACGACGCCCACCCCGAGCCCGACAAACATGTCACCGATCGGCCGGGCCGAACCCACTCCGAAATTCCGGCCGGCGAGCAGCACGTCCCCGGGCTGCACTTCGTCTTTCCACCCGGGCCGGTTAGCGGAGAACACGTGTTCGAGCTGTTCCTCCTTGGTCATCAGGACGGCGAAGTTCGGGATGACGAGGTCGGTGTTGATGTCGTCACCGAACTTCCAGACCCTGCCACTGAGCACGTCACCCATCGACATCAACCCCTTTCGCTGCGTAGACCGACGAACGCCGGCCGGTCCTCAGAACTCCCTCGGATCGGTGATGACGCCGGTAATCGCCGAGGCCGCCACCGTCGCCGGCGAACCCATGAAGATCTGGGCGCTCGGGCTTCCCATGCGACCCTTGAAGTTGCGCGTCGAGGCCGTGATGCAGGTCTCGTCGTCTGCCAGGAGTCCCATGTGCCCGCCGAAGCAGGCGCCGCAGGTGGAGCTGGTCACCACCGCACCGGCGTCCATCAACGTCTCGACGTAACCGAGCCGGATGGCCTCCTTGAGGATTGCCTGGCTGCCGGGCGTGACGATGAACCGCGTCCCCGGGGCAACCTGCTTGCCCTTGACGATCTCGGCGGCGACGGCGAAGTCGCTCAATCGGCCGTTGGCGCACGAACCGATGAAGGCCTGGTCGACCTTCTGCCCGGCCACCTCTCGTGCCGGCGCCACATTGTTGGCGACCTTGTTGGGGAGGACGACCTGTGGCTCGAGCGACGAAAGGTCGACCGTGATGACCTCGTCGTACTCGGCGTCGTCGTCGGGAAAGACCGGCTCGAACGGCCCCTTGGCCCGGCCTTCGAGGTACTGCTCGAGGACCGGGTCGAAGGGGAAGAGGGAGAACTCCGCCGAGAGCTCGGCCGAGATCGTCGCCATGGTCAGACGCCCGTCCATGTCGATGTTCGCCAACCCGTCACCGGCCCACTCGAGATTGCGCCCGGCGAAGTCGCCGTACGCTCCGGGGATGTAGTGGATGACGTCACGCGCGTACACCCGCTCGGGCAGCTCCCCCTCGATCATGATCTTGGTCGTCGGGCCGGCCAGGAACCACGTCTGGCCCTTGCAGATGATGTACAGCATCTCCGAAGGGCCCAGGCCGCGGGCTAGGCAATTCAAAGCACCTGACGAACAGGTGTGCGAATCGGCGTTGGCCAGGATCTTGCCCGGCAGGGCGATGCCCTCCTGCGCCACCAGCACGTGCGAGATGCCGTGCCGTCCGACGGGGAAGTAGTTCTTGACCCCGAACTTCTCGACGAACTCCCGAAGGTTCTTCGCCATGTTGGCGGCCCGAACCGTCGGAGCGGGAACCTGATGGTCGAACAGCAGGACCAGCTTGTCGGGGTCGGCGATCTTGATGATGTCGGATCGCATGGAGTCGAAGCTCACGATGATGTCGACGTCCACCACCACCACGTCCCCCACCTTCACGACGTCCCGGTCCGAGTGGTTCGCGAGAATCTTTTCGACCGATGTCATACCCATGGTGTGCCCTCCTCCTTCGATCTATCGAGGACTGAACAATGGCGCCAACTCCGACACGTCGGTGAGCGCGGCCAGGTCACGAGCCCGAGCGTAGAGCTCCTTTCCCTGCGACACACCCAGAACACGTGCAGCCATGTCCATGAACTTGGCCTTGAACTCGTCTTCGGTCATGGGGTTGCCCGGATTTCCCTTTGGATAGAGGACCTCGTCGGTGAACTCCCGGCCGTCGCGGAGGCGCACGGTCACCCGGCCCGGCATGGAGTTCGTCACCCGCTCGTAGAGCTCGGTGTCCTGGTGGACCTTTGTCCGGGGGATCATCGCCTGGATCACCGGATCTCCCACGGTCTCGTCCGTGAACTCGTCGACGCCCACCTTGCCGTGCACTGCGGCCACCGACAGGGCGAAGGGCAGGCTGGCCTGTGCGCTCACCACGGTGGCCACGCGTTGTTTGGCCAGGAAGGGCTCGACCTTCTGCCACCCGGCGTCGATCTCCTCGATGTCCTCGTGGTGGATCCCGTGCTCCCGCATGATCTTGAGCAGAGCCTCGACGGGCGCGTGCAGGGTCACGTTCATGGGATAGCCCTTGACCCATCGATTCGTGATGACGTAGCTGGATCCGAGGTCGTCGAGGAGCGCGGCAACGTCGAGCCGCCCACCGGTGTACATGCTGGCGAATCCCTGCACGCCCTCGAGACCCAGTTCGGTTGCCCGGAACCCCGTTTCGGCCAACAGCGCCGCAGTCACGCCACGTTCGCTCGCCATGCCACCGTTGAGTGACCGCTGCCAGGCACCCTCCTCGTGCCCCTGGAACGTGCCCCCGGTGAAGGCCGCGGCGAGACCGAGCGCGTAGTTCGTGTGGTGCGCGTCGAGGCCAAGGACGCGGGCGCTGCCGGCGGCCGAACCAAAGGTGCCGTAGAGGGCCGGGACGTAGAATCCTGAACCAGCGGTGAGGGTGGCGCGCGTCACTCGCCACATGACCTCGTAGCCGATGACGATGGCCAGGAGGAGGTCCTTGCCAGACTTGCGACGCGATTCCGCCAGGGCGAGCGGCCCTGTCACGGCGAACGGGTAGGCCCGGCTCCCGGCGGCGAAATCGGCGTACTCGAATCCCAGCGCCATGGTCCCGTTGGCGAGGGCGGCACGAGACGACAGAGTCTTGGCTCCCGACGCGATGATCGTCGCCTCGGGTTGACCGCCCCCTTCACGCTGGCAGAACTCGGCGATGCTGCGCCCCCATGGCTTGGTCCCTCCGACGAAGAGGCACTCGCCGAGGAAATCGGTGAACGACCGCGCCGCCTCCTCGGCGACGGCACCAGGCAGGTCGTCGAACCGCAGCGAGGCCACCCAGGCGGCAAGCTCGCGCGTGACCATGCGCCCATCGGTCACGGTGTCCTCACTGGTGTGCATCGAACCCCCGAGAACCACCGGCCCCGGCCCCACCCCCGCGTCCACCTAGAAGTGCACCAGCTGTTCGAATTTCTCGACCACACCGTCGTCGAATCCCTTTTCGTGACCCGGGAGCCGGTACAGGCGCGCCACGTTGTCGGCCAGCAGGGCCTGCCTCTCCTCCGCCGGCACCTCATCGGTCACGCGCATGGCCTGCTCGCGGTCGTCCGGCCAATTGGCGTCCTCGTAGGGGAAATGGCTTCCCCACACGAGGTGGGCGGTACCGAGCTTGCTGCGGTTCTTCACCGAGGAACGGTCCTGGTGGAACACGAACCACGAGTACTTCCGGATGTACTCGCTCGGGATGGCATCGGGATCGGGCAACGCGTATTCGTCAAGGTGCCGGTGGCGGACGTAGTTGATGTCCATGAACTCGAGCCAGTGAAAGGCCCAGCCGGCATTCCCGTGGGCCAAGACGAGCTTCACATCAGGGAAGCGGTCGAAGACGCCGGCGGCAACGAGGGGCAGGACTGCGTCGGCCATCGGTGGCTTGAGGCCGGGAGCGATGCCGCTCGGCGGGAGCGTCGCTCTGGACCCACCCACGGCGTAGTGGAGGCTCACCGGCACGCGCGTCTCGTTCACCGCCTCCCAGAAGGGGTCGTCGGCGGCATTGCCGGCGACGGCATTGCCACTCGGCCACGCGTCGAGGACCGCGCCTCGAAGGTGCAGCTCCTTCACACAACGGAGGAGCTCCTCCCGGGCGTCCTCGCACGTGGTCGAGGGGATCTTTGCTAACCCGATGAGTCGATCCGGGCTGTGTGCACTGAACTCGGCGATCCAGTCGTTGTAGGCCCGTATGCAGGCAAGCTTGAGATCCCGGTCGTCGAGAACGGTGATGGCCCGCCAGAGCGCCGCCGAGGGGTAGAGGACCTCGGCCTGCACACTGTCCTCGTCCTGCGCCCGGAGGCGCGCCACTGGGTCGAGCAGACCAGGCAGCACGTCGGCGAAGCCGAGCGGCTTCTCGCGCTGGTGGTTGAGGTTGAAGCGCTGGTAGCCCGAACCCGATGCGGCCGTGACGGGCAGCGGGACAGGATCGCTCCCATCGATCACCCAGGCGTCGCCGCCGTCCAGCTGAGCAAGCTTGGGAGCACGACTCCGGAGTGGCGCGGGTAGGCGCTCGAACAGGTCGGGCGGCTCGAGAACGTGCGCGTCGGCGGAGATCAGTCTGTAGTCGTTGCTGTCCGTCATCGGTCTCTCGTGCTCCAGAGTCCGCTTGCCTACGCGGCGGCGGTGGCCGGCTGGTCGTAGGGCAGCTTGTAGGTGTCCGCGGCGTTCTTCCACATGATCCGCTCGATCTCGCTCGGCGTGGCGCCGGCGCGCTCGAGGATCTCGAGGCCGAGCTGGTAGTCGACCGGCCAGCTGCTCGAGGAGTGCGGGAAGTCTGGTCCCCACATGATGTTGCCCACCCCGATGTCGTAGCGGTTGGCCGCCCCCATCTCGTCGACGATATAGACGACGCTCACGTTGCGGCGGAAGTACTCGCTCGGCAACAGCGGCAGGGTCCACTGGGCCCGGTTGCGCCGGACCGACTCGTCGAAGCGCTCGAGGTAGTAGGGCACCCAGCCCGTGTGGACCTCTGAGCCCACGAACTGCAGGTCGGGGAAGCGCTCGAAGACCCCCGAGGTGATCATCTTGGCCAAGATGACCGGGAAGCTGCCCGCCTCGACGTCGAGGCCAAGGTTCTTGGCCCGCTCGCGCTGTTGGGCCACCCCTTCGGCCGAGATCTTCGAGCCGAGGTCGCCGGCAGGGAAGAAGAACTGGGTGTGCACGTTGATGGGCATGCCCATCTCCACCGCGGCGGCCCAGAAGCGGTCGTCCTCGGGCGTGGGCTCGAAGAAGGAGCCGCTCGGGTACGACTCGAGCTGGGCCGTGCGCAGGCCGAGGCCGGCGATGCGTTCGAGCTCGTCGAGGCAGTCCTCGAGGCCCGTGGTGGGCAAGGTGGCGTTGCAGACGAAACGTTCGGGCGCATAGGCCTGGAACTCCGCGATCCAGTCGTTGTAGACCTTGAAGCAGGCCAGGCTGAGCTCTTTGTCCGGGCACAGCTTGATCCCGTTCCACACCGTCGCCACGCCGTTGAAGATCACCTCGGCGTCGGTCTCGTCCTCGATGATCTCTTTCACCCGCGACGCGGGGTCATAGGAGCCGGGGAACACGTCCTCATAGCGCACGCCGCGGTCTTTGATCTGCTTGAAGCTGTCGATCAGCGACGCCCGGTCGAAGCGCTGGCCCGAGCGGAAGTACATGGAGCTGAACCCCAAGGGCGACGGGCGCTTTTGGCCTTCCATGATCCAGGCGTGACCCTTGGTCTTGCGCGTCTCGATGACGTGGGGGCCCCGCTCCTTGAACTTGTTGGGGAGCCGCTCGGTCCACAGCGTCGGCGGCTCGTTCACGTGCCCGTCGGCGGAGATCGCCCGATACTGCATGTCTCACCTCGTCTTTCCTGGGACCACGGTGCAGCCGATCAGGGCAGATCCGATCCCGGCACGGAGAGCCGTCCCTCGCGATCCCACGCCGGCATGCATCGCCAGCCTCGACCTCGCTTCCGGTGATGTTCAAATTCTGTCAGTCCCCTGACACATTAGCGCGTCGACGCCGGCTGTCGCACGCCGACGACCGGGGAAATCACCTGACGTTCCCGTTGCGTCAGTTCCCCACCAGATGCGAGCCGAGCCACTCCAGCGTGCGCCGCCACCCGTCTGTCGCGGAGGCCTCGTGATACGAGCTCCGGGCGTCGCAGTGGAACCCGTGATCGACGTCGGGGTATCGGACGATCTCCGTCGCGACCGGCGCCGTCGCCACGGCGGCGCGCAGCGCCTCGACGTCGTCGACCGGGATCGACTGGTCATTGTCTCCGAACAGACCGAGCCACGGCGTCTTGAGCTCGGCCGCCAACTCCACCAACGGTGGCATCCCGAAGCGGCCTTGGGAGACGCCGCCGCCGTAGAAAGTCACACCGGCGCCGAGCGACCGCCGTGCGGCAGCGAGGAAGACGACACTCCCACCCATGCAGAAGCCGACGATGCCAATCTGTGCCGGTTCGAACCCGGCTTGCCCGACGTAGCCGATCGTCGCATCGATGTCTGCCAACAGGTCGTCGGCCTTGAGTTCCATGATGTGCGGCATCACCTTTTCCATCTCGTCGTAGCCGATCACCGGATCCCCGGTGCGGTGGAAGACGTGCGGGGCCACGGCGCGGTAGCCCGCTGCGGCGAAACGCCGGCAGACGTCCTCGATATGATCGGTGATGCCGAAAGCCTCTTGGACCACGATCACCGCACCGCTGGCGGCTCCCTCCGACTCGACCTCATAGAGATCCATCGGGGTCCCGGCAACGTCGACGCTGACAGTCCGTTCCATGCATCTTCCCTTCTGACACCGCTTCGCGACGTCGGTTGCTTTGTCGGATTCCTTCGTTGCTCCACGCTCTTCATACAGCGCTTTTCGTACAGCCTGCGCCGTGCGGTCTTGAGCGACGCCGCATCGCCGACGCGATCGCTCAGTGCGCCCGTCGTTCCGCCCCTCCGGTTCTGCCTCTCAGTATCGCCCGACCGGTTCGAGGACGGCCGCACCAAAGTGGCCATCCTGCTCCATGGCGCTGCCCAACAACGCATCCAGCGAGAATCCTCGACGGACGAGACCCGGTAACGGGTGCTCGTCCGAAAGGCCGATGGCGCCACACACCTGCAGGGCGTGCTTGGCGACAGAGTCGTGGGTCGTCCCGGCGACCGCCTTGGCCCAGACCGACGCATCGGGCGAGCCGTCCTCCCAGGCGGCCGCGACGAGGGCGCGCGCACCGGCCACCTCGGCGAACCCCTCGGCGAGCCGGAACCGCACCGACTGGTTGGCGGCGATCGGACGTCCGAACTGGCGGCGTGCGCTCACCTGGTCGGTGGCCACGTCCAGGATCCTCTGGGTCACCGCCACCAGCTCGCTGGCCACCGCGAGTCGAGCGCGGCGCGCCACCGCCGGCCACGAACCGATGTCAGCGCCGCGCATGCCGCGCGCCCGGACCCGCAGCCACCCGGAGTCTCCGGCCATGCCGACCAGACGTTCCTCCTCGATCTCATCGGCTTCGAGGACATGGAGGCGGTCGTGGAACGGCACCAGGATCGTGCGCCCGCTGCCTCGCAGACTGCGCAGCGCGACTCCTTCGGTCGTCACGACTGGCAGCGACTGGGTTCTCTCGGGGCCGCCGAGACCAACGGGCCAGATGAGGGAGGCCGGACCTTCCACGGGAAGGACCGCGACGCTGACGACATCGAGCGCATCGGAGCCGAAGGGCAGAGCACCCAGCTCCTCGAAGAGTGCCGTGAACGCGAAGGCCTCGTCTGTCTCGGCGAGCGCTCGCCACCCGAACGTCTCGAGCACCGCCACCAGGTTGTCCTCCGACCGGCCGAGTGCATGTCGCAACGACTGGCGGGCCAGGTCGGTGACGTCGTCGTGCATCTCCACGGGCATCTACTCGGTGGGAAGTCGCAGGATCCGGTCTGCGACGATCGAGCGCTGGATCTCGCCGGCACCACCGAAGATGCTGGTGGCCCGGCTGTACCACCATCCGTTCCTCCAGGGCGCACCCGCGGGATCCCACAGGAAGTGCCCGCCACCCGCCAGTCGGGCGAGCTCGAAGACCGCCTGCTCCGCCCGGGCCAGCAGGATCTTGTCCGCCGATGCCTCCGGGCCAACGGCCTCACCCGCATCCAAACGGCGAACCGTCTGGATGCTACGGGCGCGCACCGTCTGCACCTGCAGCCATGCGGCACGCAGCGCGGAACCCGCCGACTCGCCAGCGCCATGCTCCTCGAGGAATTCCCGGATCTGGTGCAGTCGCTGGGCGAGAAACGCCTGGCGCTGTGCGGCGTACATGCTGCGCTCGTATTGGAGCATGTACATGGCGACGCTCCACCCTTCGGTCGCGTCCCCGATCATGCGATCGATCGGGACAGGCACATCCTCGAAAAAGGTCTCGCACATCTCCTGCACGCCGCTGGCGAACGTCAACGGGCGGCGGATCAGACCGGGAGCGTCGGTGTCGACCAGCAGCGCGGCCAGCCCGCGATGCCGGCTCTCCGGGGTGCCCGTGCGCACAAGGACCACCAGCCGAGTCGCGAGATGTCCGTGGCTCGTCCAGACCTTCTGCCCGTCGACAACGATCCGGTCGCCTTCGAGCACCCCCCGGGTGCGCAGAGCGGCAAGATCGCTCCCCGCGTCCGGCTCGGAGAACGCCTGCGCCCATGCTTCTTCGCCGGCGAGGAACCGCGGGAGGTAAGCCTCGGCCAAGGCGGGCGCGTACTGGAGCAGGGCAGGAGCGATCACCTCGATCGACAGATCGGTGTCGGGAAGCTCGAGACCGGCGCGGCACAGCTCGTCGTAGTACGTAGCGCGATGCCTCGGACCTCCCCCGAGGCCGCCGAGCGACTCCGGCCACCCGACCCGCTTCCATCCGGCCCCCCACAGCGTGCGGGACAGCGCAAGTCCCCCGGCGATGCGCTCCTCGTGCGAGGCCGGATTGCCTGCGAGCTCGACCGCGTGTGCCTCGAGCCAGCTTCGGAAACTCCTGCGGTAGTGATCGGCGTCGGCAGACAGCTCCGCCGACGCCGTCAACGACGCCACGGTTTTGAAGGCTTCACCGCGTCGCGGTCGACCTGCTCGGTCCCGATCGGGTTCCCAACCTGGGTGTACAAGAGCGCCGTGGCGAGAGCCTGGCCGCGCGCGACATCGAGTGACTGCCACAGGGCCTTCACGGTGCCCTGCACGGCGGCCGCGGGTTGCCCGGCGATCACCTGGGCGAGCTCGTGGGCACGCCCGAGCAGGGCGTCGCGCTCCACGATCTCGGTGACGAGACCCGCGGCCAAGGCCCGTTCCGCCGTCATGCGCTCGTGCAAGCCCAGCAGAGCCATCCGCATCACTTCCGAGAACGGCATGCGATAGCGCAACGCGATCGGCTCCAAGGCGGCGACGAAGCCGTACGTGACGTGCGGATCGAAGAAGGTCGCGTCCGGTGAGCACACCACGATGTCGCAGTCGGCGATCCAGTAGAACGCGCCGCCGGCGCACATGCCGTGCACGGCGGCAATCACCGGCTTCCAGACCTCGTTCCGACGCGGGCTCAGGTCCCGACCCGGGTCCTCGTGCTCCGCCCACGGCTGGGCGCGGTCGAGGAAGGGGCTGTCCGAATCGAGACGTTCGGTGACGTCGACACCGGTGGAGAAGGCACGCTCGCCGGCAGCCGCCAGGACGACGGCACGGATTTCGTCGTCGGCTCGGACCTGTGACCACAGCTGTGAGAACTCGGCGCACATGGCGTCGTTAAAGGCGTTGAGCACGTCCGGCCGGTTCAGGGTCACCGTCGCGACGCCGTCGGACGACACGTCCACAATGATGGTCTGAAAGGTCATGCCTGCCTTCAAATGTCCCCCAACGAGATTCTCTCGTCCTCTCGGCGAGAGATTACCGTCGGCTTCGTACGCATGCCTCGGCCATCGCAGCATCACCCGATGGCCGAGCAGGCGCCATCGCGTTGGCTCAGTGGCCTACTTCCGCTTGCTCCAGCGCACGTCCAAACTCTTCGCGAATTGCGTCCAGACCTCGGACCGCCGTCGTGCTTCGTCAGCGATCTCGTAGATGCGACTCAGCGGGACCGAGTCGAGGAAGTGCCAGCACTCCTCGTTGGTCAGCGTCGTCCTATCGAACCAGGCGACGAAGTCCTCTCCGTCCTCCGACGACACCAGGGCCAGATCCTGATCCCACGAGACCGACGCCTCGGGCAGCCGGGGCACTGACCCAAACTGCGGAGGCTCGGGCGCAACGTCGGGCGCGTGGCCTGCCTCCATGTTCATGCGGACAATCCGTACGGTCTCGGGCGAAACTCCGACCGACTTGGCCACCGTTCGAAGGGAGGCACCCGGATGTTCCTTGAGCGCCTCCGCCACACGAGAGCGAACCGAGGCACTGTGCACGGGCCGCCACTTGTTGTCGCGTCCGATACGCGTCCGGGCGTCCAGCTGAAGAATTCCTCCAGTTGGACGCACCGTCTTCTTGCCCCGGAGACGTCCAACCGTCTTCGGCGAGATGGCGCAGAGCTCGGCGATGCGTCGGTCGGACCATTCGGGATGCGCGGCCAACACGTGATCCGCTGCCCGCTTGCGTTCGCGCAGCGTCAGCGGGAGACCCTGGTGGACGTTCCGACGGACGAACTCGATCAGCGCGTCGTCGGGATCGCCGTCGAAATACCACGCCTCCACCCGGTCCAGGCCGAGCACCCTGGCGGCCTCCACCCGGTGGGCTCCGTCGATGACCAGGCCGTCGGGCCGGTTCACGAGCACTGGCGGCCAGTGGCCGGCCAGAGCCACGAGCCGCTGGACGTGCTCCTCGTTGAGCCCGCCCTCGCGGAACGAGGTACTGACACTGAGGTCGGCCAGGGCCACGGAGACCACCTCAGAGGAGGTCACCAGATCCACTGTTTGCATCATCGGCTGGACCAACGATCCCCCCGGATTCGTGCGTGACGGCCGTCACCGACCGTGGCGCTCGTCCCTGGAACCACCTGGTGGTGGGCCCGTGCTTAATGTGACAGCCTGCTGCACAAGTGTCACCGCACTGACAGCGTACCCAACGGCACAGAAGCCGTCAAGGCATTGAGCCGCCGCCGGTCGAGACCATCCCGGCAACGCGTCTACGCCGACGGCCAGAAGTAGGGTGAGAGCGAACCTGTCACTTCGCCCCGAGGATGTGTCCTTGGCTCAGAATGCCCTCAAACGAGCTCCCTCCCTACGAGACGAGCACAAGGCGCACACGGAACAGTCCCTGCGTGAAGCCGCGCTCAAGCTCTTCGCCTCTCAGGGGTACGACACGACCACCATCGACGAGATCGCCGAAAAGTCCGGGGTATCGGCGCGGACCTTTTTCCGGTACTTCCCGACCAAGGAGTCGGTGCTCTACCTGCACGAGCGCCTCTGGTTTCAGTCGTTGACCGAAACGTTCTTCCGCCAGCCGCGCTCTGTGAGCGACGTGGAGGCACTGAAGTTGACCTACGTCGAGCTGGCCCCCGAATTCGGGCCCAAGCGGCGGTCGCTGCAGCTCTACACCAAGGCATTGGCCTCGTCGACCACGCTGCGCGGCCGCCAGCAGGACCGTCACGTGGAGGACATCGAGGAGGTCGCCCGGGCGGTGGCGACCCGGCGTGGTGTCAGCCCACCGGACGAGGCCTGCTTCCTGCTGGCGGCCGTCTCGCTGATGGTGCACCGGCGCGCCCTCGACGCCTGGATCGACGATGGCGAGATCGATCTGGGCACACGGGTGGCCGAGGAGTTCGAGATCCTCGCGGCGGAGTTCCGTCAGGGCACCCCGACGGGTTCGTAGGCTCGGCTCGACCGCTGCTCAACATCGAGGACGACCGCAGCCGCCGTCCGCCCTGGCAGGCGCTGGCTGCGAGGCACTGGACAGCCGCAGGTGGTGACGGGAACATCCCCGTATGACCACCTCTGTCACCGACATCTTCAACCTCGAAGGGAAGACTGCCGTCGTCACCGGCACGAGCGCCGGCATCGGCACGCGGCTTGCCCGCACGCTGGTCCTGGCGGGAGCCAGGGTCGTGGCAATCGCCCGCCGTCGCACCGAGCTCGACGACGAGGCATCGGGGACGGGACGGTTGACAGTCATGACGGCCGACCTCGCCGAACGTGACCAGGTCCTCGGCGTGGCCGAAGCCAGCCTTGACGCGCTCGGGGGCACGGTCGACATCCTGGTGAACAACGCGGCCTACATCGCCGCCGGGGTCAAGGCCGAGGACGAGTCCTACGACGACATACGGCGCACCATGGCGGTCAACGTGGAAGCGCCGATCATGCTCGCGCAGGCCTTCTTTCCCGGCATGCAGGCAGCGGGCAGCGGTTCGATCGTCAACATCACCTCGATCTCTGCACTGGCGGGAAACGGGCGCTTCCCCCAGGCGGTCTACGCCGCCACCAAGGGCGGTCTCGAGGCGATCACCCGCGAGTGGGCAACGCAGTGGAGCCGCTACGGCATCCGGGTCAACAGCCTCGCCCCGGGGTTCATCGAATCCGAACTGACGTCGACGGTGATCCATATCCCGAAGGTGCAGGACTGGATTCTGCGGAACACCCTTCTCCCTCGGCATGGCAAACCGGAGGACTTCGACGGTCCGCTGCTCCTCTTGGTCAGCGATGCCGGCCGCTACATCACAGGGCAACACATCGTCGTCGACGGGGGCTGGACGGCGCGCTGACGCAAACCCGAACCAAAAACGGCGCCCGGTGGCGCGACTGTGTGCATCCTTTGACACCCCTAGAGGCCAGACATAGTTTCTCGAACGTCTAACGAGATGGCCCGGTGCATGTACTGCCGAGCAGACCTGCGGGCAGCAAGGACGCAAAGGAGGCCCCAGATGACAAACGTCGTGGTCGGCGCTGGCTCGGGCATGGGGACTGCGGTCGCGCACGCGCTGCGCTCCGCGGGGACACCTGATCGTTGCAGACCTGAACTTCGAGAGCGTAGAGGCCGTGGCCAAGGACATCGGCGGGGACGTCGAGGCGATGGCATGTGACATCACCGACCAGCAGCAGATCGACGCGTTGGTGGCCCGGATCGCCGAGCTCGGTGACCTCGATGCGTTCGTGATCTCGGCGGGCCTCTCGGGTTCGATGGCTCCCGGTCGTCGCATCCTCGAGGTCAACCTCGTTGGAACGGCGAGAACGCTGGCGGCTATCGAACCGCACCTCCGACCCGGTTCGGTCGGCGTCTGCTTCGCCTCCATGTCCGGGTACAGAGTCCCGCAGAACCGGGAGCTCGATGCCGTGCTAGACGACCCGTTCTCCGATGGCTTGTTCGACCGGCTCGTCGCACTCGGCTTCGACCTCGAGGATCGCGGTGCCTATCCCGTGTCGAAGCACGCCGTACACCGAATGGTCCGGCGTCTGGCTCTCGCGTGGGGCGCACGGGGCGCGCATCATGTCGGTGTCGCCGGGCATCAACGACACGCCGATGAACCGCCTCGACGAGCAGAACCATCCCATCATGGAGGAGTTCATCAAGGCGGGGCCGCTCGGACGCCGAGGCCGACCCGAAGAGGTCGCGAACGTCGTCGCGTTCCTCACTTCCGACGGTGCTTCGTTCATGACCGGGAGCGATGTCCTCGTCGACGGCGGCATGGTTGCGGTCATTCCCGAGGACTCGACGGGAGGCAACGTCCGCGCTTCGTCCTGAACGCAGCGATGCAGTTCCCCTCAGCGGGAACCCACGCCGTGACACGGTTCAGGTGACGCCCTTCCTCAGTTGGACGAAACGGTCGGCCCGCCGATTCCCGGTCTGCCCGAGCCGGCGCTGCCGGCGTCAGCCGACTTTGGAGAACTTAGGTGTCTCGGCGATGCCGGCCAGCGAGGGGATCGGGCTGATGACCTTGCGCAGGGTGCGCACCGGCCCCTCGATCTCCACCGTCTTGCGGGCGTGCTGCACGGCCAGGTTGTCCCAGGCGACCAGATCACCCTGACGCCAGTCGTGGTCGATGACACGCCCCGGGTCGTAGAGATGCGCGAAGAGTGCCTCGATGAGCTCCTCGCTCTCGTCGTGCGGCAGCTCGACGATCTCGCGTGTGTTCATCTTGCTGACGTACAAGAGCGTGCGCCCCGTGCGCGGGTGGCGGTGCCCGACCGGGGTGGTGATCGACTGCTCGTGCTCACGGATGGATTCGAGCAGGTCCTCGTCATCGTCGGCCCCGCGGCGCTGCTGGCCGGTCATGTTGACCACGTGCAGCCCCTCCACGCGGGTCCGCAGGTCGGCCGGGAGGCTGTCCCAGGCCGCGGTGGTGGACACGAAGGCGGTGGGCACCGAGGGCTGCTCGACCTCGAGCCCGTAGAGCGAGAGAACCTGGAACGGCTCGGGTGCCCACATCATGTCGGAGTGGAACTGGAGCCGGCCATAGGGGGCGTATCCGCCCGGCTCCTTGTTTGAGACCACATAGTTGTCGTTCTTGTCCGCATCAGCCGGCCGGTTGTACGCGATCAGCGCGTCGGCGAGGACGGTCTGGTAGTCACGATCGATATCGAGATCACGGAAGACCAAGAGCCCCCGCTCGTCGAAGGCCCGGCGCAGCACGGCACGGGCATCCGCATCGAGCTCGACGGGCTCGAATCCCACCACCTCCGAACCAAACGTCGGTGTAAGGTCTCTGACTTCGAACTGCGCCATCGTCTTGGCTCCTGTCCGTCCGTGCCCTGCACAGGCTCCTGTCAGTCTACTGACACCGACGACCGGGTGTCCTCCCCTATGCAAAAGAGGGTCATGCGGACCCTATGCAAAAGAGGGTCATGCGGACACCGCGCGGCGATCCTCGACCCGCCCGTCTCCCCGTGGCGACGACATACGCAATGATTTGGACCCGGCGCCCGCACCTCCATGGTGGTGCCACCCAAGCAGGTGAGGAACGGTGAGTATCTCGGAACGCAGCGGAGCGTCATGACATCCCCAACCGTGCCGATCACCCCGACCATCGCGCAGCTGCTCCGGGGAGCGGAGCAGCACTTCGCAGCGCGCGACTACGTAGTGACTGCGGACAAGCGATTGACCTTCCGGGATGCCGAAGAGCACTCGCGCCGCCTGGCCAAGCGACTGCTGCAGGCCGGCGTGGGCAAGGGGACGCGCGTGGGCGTCCTGTTCCCTCAAGGTCCCGACTTCGTGACCGCATTCCTCGCCGTTACCCGCATCGGTGGTATCGCCGTATTGCTGAGCACGTTCCTTCGCCCGCCGGAGCTGGCGCGCGCGGTCCGGCACGCGGACCTTGACACGCTCATCGCCCCGCGGGGACTGCTGGGACAGGACCTCGAGGAGCAGTTCGAGATCGCGTGGCCCGAGTTGCGACACTCCCGACACACCGGTTTGTACCTGACCGACGCCCCCTACCTCCGCCGGATCTGGCTCGTCGGTGGAGCCGACCGGCCGTGGGCGACCGCCACCCCCGAACCCGTTGACCTCGACGACGACGACGTGGTCAGCGATCAGGTCTTCGAACAGATTGAAACCGAGGTCCGGCCCTCGGATCTCATGGTGATGATCTACACCTCCGGGGCGACGGCCGACCCGAAAGCCGTCGTCCACACGCACGGTGCCCAGATCAGGCATGCCTGGTCGCTGGCGCAGCTCTACGGGTTCACCGAAGACGTTCGCACGTTCACGACTATGCCCTTCTTCTGGGTTGGAGGGCTCACGGTCTGCCTGCTGACACACCTGCACGTGGGCGCGGCGCTGATCACCGTCGAGAGGATGGATCCTCCCGCCATGGTCGATCTCATAACGCGCGAGCGAGCGACCCGTCTCGTCGGATGGACGCTTCTCGATCGGATCACCGCCGACCCCGCGTTGGCCGGCCGGGACCTGTCCTGGCTCGCCGGGATGGAGGGATCATCAGCTACAGCGCCAGATCCCGGCCTGCGGCACAATTCGCTTGGGATGTCGGAGACCTCCGGGCCGCACACCGCTCCCGCCGCGGCGGAGAAGGAGGTCGACCTGTCC
This sequence comes from uncultured Acidimicrobiaceae bacterium, assembly GCA_963756625.1. Taxonomy (GTDB): domain Bacteria; phylum Actinomycetota; class Acidimicrobiia; order Acidimicrobiales; family RAAP-2; genus Bog-473. The sequence continues at coordinate 123,137 of CAVWNQ010000005.1, read as the reverse complement.
GAGCGGCTACGAGGCTCGTTCGGGCCACCGGTACCGGGCGTGCAGCACAAAGTGGTCGATCCCGAGAACCCCTCGGTCACGCTGCCCGACGGTGTCGAAGGTGACCTGCTGGTCCGTGGGTACAGCCTGATGGACGGCCTGTACAAGAAGGAACGGTCAGAGACCTTCGACGAGGACGGCTGGTACAGGACGGGCGACAGGGGGTTCTTCCGCGAGTCATATCTTTTCTTCACCGGACGGTCCACCGAGATGATCAAGACTGATGGGGCCAATGTGGCGCCCCGAGAGGTGGAGCTGGCGCTCGAATCGCTCTCGGGCGTCCAAGCCGCCTTCGTCGTCGGCCTGCCCGACCCACGACGCGGCCAGCTGGTGGGCTGCCTCGTCTGTCCGGAGACGGACACCGAGATCGATCCAACCGAACTCACCGAGCGGCTCGGGAATCTCCTGTCGACCTACAAGATCCCGCGCGTCATCAAGGTGGTGCCCTACGAGGACGCCCCGTGGCTGCCTTCGGGGAAGATCAGCAAGCCCCGCGTGGTCGATCTGCTCTCGGAGACGACTACCGGAGGTGCCCCATGAGGGTCGTGGTGTCCTCGAGGCAACGAAACGTGTCGTTGAGGTGCGTGCAGGTGCTCGGGCCGACCAATTCCTGGCGGACAAAGGCGGTCACGTCCTCCGCGCCCACTCCGGCCAAGCGCTCCGCGCTCTGGGCGGCACCGGGGCACTCCGGGTAGGGCAGCGTCCCCGGGACCGCCGCACACCAGAGGAGACGTTCCTGGGCCGGGTCGAGGGCCGCCCGCACGCCATACTCGTGCACCACGGTCTCGCGACCGGCACCGTCGACGTGGCTGTCGCGGAAGTATGCCTCGAGGTGGATGGCACCATTGTCGTCCCACAGGTCGAGTCGTCGTGATCGGCGTGTCGCGTGAGTGGGCAAGGGCGCTGTGGCATGCCAGGCCAGAGGGTCGCCGGGAGGCTCAACGGTGCGGCATCCGGGCCGATGTGCAACGGCGGGCCCTCATCGGTCAGCCCCGCGAGCAGCGACCCACCCTCGGCCCAGCCGGCGCAGATGTCGACCGGATTGCGCGCCCTCCCCGACATCTCGATCCGGACTCCGGCGGCGCGGAGCGCCCGCCCACTGACCAGGAGCGCAGGAGCCAGGTCGTAGAGCAGACGGAACCGCACGGTATGCGCGGCCCGCTCACCTGGGAGCAGCGCCTCGAGGGAGGCACGAAACCCCGAGAAGGGACTCGACCCGACGAGCGAGTCGAGCGCGTGGTCAGCCGGGTCGCTCGCGATGCCGATGATGGACCCTTCGCGAAAGTTGGCGCGCAGCTCGACCCGACCCTGGTCGACGACCACGACCGTGTCACCGTGCCTGGTGAACAGATCCCTTCCCTGCGCGATGACGGTGACGGGTCCATGCAGGCCGTCGGGACGGACCGAGTCGTGCGTCGTCGTCCTGCGGATGGAATGGGGCCGCCGGGGCGATGCGTCAAAGTCCACCGCAGCGGGCTGGTGCCGCGCGTCCGACAACAGAAGTCCCCCGCGAGCCGTTGCTCCGGTCATTTCGTGAACACGATCTTGCCGGACGTCTCGCCGGACAGCATCGCCCGGAACCCCACCTCTGCCCGGTCCAGCGGCATCACCAGTCCGACCTGCGGCTCGATCCCGCTCGACTCGACGAAGGCCAGCAGGTCGATCAGCTCACGCCGGGTGCCCATCGTGGAACCCTCGATACGGATCTGCGTGAAGAACAGGCGCCGCAGGTCCGCATCGGCATGCGGGCCGGTGGTCGCACCGGAGCACACGATGACACCGCCGGGGGTGACCGCGCGCATGGAGTGCGCCCACGTCGCCTCACCCACGGTCTCGAAGACGCCGTCGACCCTGGTGGGAAGTCGCGCGCCCGGCTCGAACACCTCATGTGCACCCAGGCGCGCTGCGAAGGCACGCTTTTCCTCCGTCCTGCCGGTGACCCAGACCGTCATCCCGGCGGCACGGCCCAGCTGGATCAGCGCGGTCGAGACTCCCCCCGAGGCGCCCTGAACGAGCATCCGTTGGCCAGGCCGCATTCCCGACTTGACGAAGAGCATGCGGTAGGCGGTCAGCCATGCCGTACCCATCACCGCAGCATGGACGGTCGGGAGGCCCGGAGGTTTGGGGACAGCGTTGCCCTCGGGCACCATGACCACATCGGCAAAGGTCCCCTGGTATTTCTCGGTCAAGAGCGTGCGTTCGGGATCGAGTGTCTCGTCGCCCCGCCAGCCCGGTGCGTTGACGATGGAGTGAATGACGACTTCCGTCCCGTCGGCCAACGTGCCGGCCCCGTCACAGCCAAGGATCATCGGAAAACGATCTGGCGCGATGCCGACGCCTCGCAGGGTCCAGACGTCGTGCATGTTGAGACTTGCTGCAGTGACCGTGACGGGAACCCAACCCGGCTGCGGAACCGGGAGCGGACGTTCCCCGGCGACCAGCGCTGCAAGCGGGTCGTCCGGACTCGCCCCTGACGCGTAGACGGCGAACATGTCGTGACGGTCCCCACTTCCTCGACAGATCGTGGCGCACCGACGTTACCGGGAGGCGACGGCGTCGGCGGATGGGTGTCCAGCGTTCGTGACTTATGGTGAGATGGGAACAGCCAAGGCCAGGAGGTCGAGATGAGGATCGGGGGCATCGAGATTCTTCCGATTCTCGACGGCCGCATCCTCGGGCGCCTGCAGTCAACGAAACCGTTGCCCGACGAAGGCTCCGGAATCTGGCGCCAACAACACGGCATGTTCCGCTTCGGGGGGTTGATCGAGAGCACGGTCGGCGGGTTCCTCGTGCGGTCGGGCGATCGGCTCGCCCTGGTTGACGCCGGACTGGGGCCGGCGTCCCCGGGCGGGTACAGCCCGCCGTCGATCGCGATGGACGATGATGATCCGCTCATCGGCCCGCTGCGGGCACAGGGCATACCCGACGAGCAACTCCGGCGGTTCGCGGAGGACCTCGGACGGATCGAGATCGACCAGGGCCAGCTGCCGGCATCACTCCGCGCGACCGGCGTCGGGCCGGAGGACGTCACCGACCTCATCTTCACTCACTTGCACTTCGACCACATCGGATGGGCATCGGCAGAGGGCTCCGCCTTCTTCCCGAACGCGACGATCCGGTGCGCATCGGCGGATCTCGACCACTTCCTCCCGGGCACGCCCGAGGACTTCTTCACCGGTCGGGTCTATGGAGCGATGACGGTTGCGGAGCGGCTGGGTCCGGTGCTCGACCGCGTCGAGACTTGGGAGACCGACGGCGGCCTGCTTCCCGGCCTCGACGTGCGTCTGGCACCCGGGCACACGCCGGGGAGCAGTGTCGTCGTGATCTCCGACGGGGCCCAACGTGCGCTGCTGCTCGGAGACATCATCCACTGCCCACTGGAGTTGATGGACGACGACTTCAATCTCCTGGTCGACCACGACCAGGCGCTCGCCGATTCGGTACGCGAGTCCTACGCTCGCGAGCTGGAGGGAAGCGGCGTTCCTGTTGCGGCGAGCCACTTTCCAGGACTGCAGTTCGGCCGATTATTGCCGGGCGAGGGCACGCGCCACTGGACATTCGAGCCGAGCTGACCCCATTACGGAAGATGGCCGCTAGTCCAACCGCCTGCGCAGCCGGGCCTCGGTCAGAGACAGCGGCACGTACCCGGCGTCAGCCCATGAGAAGTTCGATCCAGGCGGAACGATCGCATCGATCCTGTCCGACACGGCCGGATCGAGGCGAACGTCGGCCGACCCGATCTGGCTCTCCAGGTGCTCCATCGTGCGCGGTCCGATGATCGCCGCCGTCACAGCGGGATGCTGGAGGACGAACGCCAGCGCAAGGTGGATCAAGCTCATCTCCGCCTCCTGGGCCAGTTGGGCGAGTTGCTCCGCCGCCTCGAGCTTGGCTTGATTGGCCGACAGCGAGAGGTCATAGCGAGCGGGGACGAGCGCGGCGCGCCTACTGGTCAAGGTGTCCGCTCCCTTTCTCCATTGACCGCTCAACCACCCACCGGCAAGCGGGCTCCAGGGGATCACGCCCATGCGGTATCGCTCCGCGGTCGGCAGCACCTCCGACTCCACTCCCCGCACGAGGATGGAATACGGGGGCTGTTCGGACACGATCCGCTCCCTGGCCCGGCGCTCGGAGACCCATTGCGCTTCGACCATCAGGGAGGCCGGGAAGGTCGACGAGCCGAGGTAGCGAACCTTGCCCTGGCGAACCAGGTCCGTCAGGGCACCCAGCGTCTCGTCGATGTCCGTCCGAGGATCGGGCCGATGGATCTGGTACAGGTCGATGTAGTCGGTACCCAGGCGGCGGAGACTGTTCTCGCATTCCTGCATGATCCACCGTCGCGAGTTCCCGGCCATGTTGGGGTTGGCGCCCATCGTCATGTGCACTTTCGTGGCGACGACAATCTCGTCACGCCGGCCTGCGATGGCCTTGCCGACGATTTGCTCGGACTCCCCCGCCGAGTAGACATCGGCCGTGTCGATGAAGTTGATGCCGGCGTCGAAGGCGCGACGGATGATCGCGAGCGACTCGTCGTGGTCGGGGTTTCCCGGCTCTTCGCGTCTGAGTAGGGAGTAGCACCCGGCGGGTATCCGCGAACGCGGCCAGAGGTCCCGCAATCGTTGCTGTTGTTCGACGACATCAACGAAGGAGACCTCTGACTGTGGACGACGCTACTGGCCTGGCCGAAGCACTGCTGGGACTCGACCGCTTCCGGGTGCTCGAGGTGACCGAGACGCCCGAGGAGGTCGTCGTGACGGTCGAGACAACGGCTGACGTCGTCGGCTGCCCGCGTTGCGGGGTACGGGCTCTCGCTAAGGAGCGCCGGCGCGTCGACATCCGAGACCTGCCCTGTTTCGGACGACCGGCCCGGCTCATCTGGATGAAGCGCCGTTGGCAGTGCCTCGATCCTGACTGCGAGCAGAGGACGTGGACCGAGGGATCGCCGCACGTGCCGGCACGGGCCGTCCTCACGCGGCGTGCTGGCGCCGAAGCCACGCGCCAGGTGGGTGAGCTCGCCCTGCCCGTCGCCGTCGTGGCCAAAGAACTCGGGGTCTGCTGGTGGACGGTCATGGACGCCGTCGTGCACCACGGCACACCGCTCGTTGACGACCCTGCTTCGGTCGGCTCCGTGCGGGCTCTGGGCATCGACGAGACCTCGTTCCTCTCGTCCACGAGGGATCACCACACCATCTACGCGACGGGCCTGGTCGATCTCGATGCCAGGATCCTCATCGACCTGATCGAGGGCAACGGCGCCCCTGAGCTGCGCCGATGGTGCGACGTCCAGGACCCCGCCTGGATCGCGAGTATCGAGGTGGTGGCCACCGACCTCGCCGAGGGCTACCGGCGAGGCATCGCCACCCACCTCGAGCACGCGATCAAGGTCACCGATCCTTTCCATGTCGTGCGCGCCGCGAACCGTTGCGTCGACAAGGTGCGCCGACGAGTGCAGAACGAGACACTCGGGCACCGGGGAAGGAAGGCCGACCCGCTCTATCGAATCCGCAAGCTCTTGCTTTCGGGCTCAGAGCGCCTCGATGAACGCGGCCACGAGCGCATGCTGCTCGGGCTGCGCCGCGGCGACCCCCGCGACGAGCTCCTCGGCGCTTGGCTGGCCAAGGAATCGGTGCGCGACATCTACCTGACCGAGAAATTCGCCGAGGCCCGCACTCTGTTGAAGAAGGCGATCGTCGGGTGTCAGAGCGACGAGGTCGCAGAGATCCGCTCCCTGGGCGACACCCTGGAGCGCTGGCAGAGCGAGATCTTGAACCACCACCGCACCGGGGCTTCCAACGGTCCGACCGAAGGCCTCAACTTGTGCGTGAAGAGGATCAAGCGCGCCGGCCGTGGCTTTGCCTGCTTCGAGCACTACCGCCTGCGCGTGCTCCTCCACGCTGGTGGTGTCACCTGGCCCAGGCGTCCCTCACCGCCTCGGATCAGAACCCGCGCTCCCTACTTCAACGCGTAGAGCCGGTTTCCCCAGGCGCCGAACATCATCGCACCGAGGCACAGCTCGCTCACCTGCACACCCGTCGCACCCAAGGTTCGAAACCGCATGAGATGACCTTGTCAGGCCGGCCGAGTCCTCGCCAACCGGGTCTCGATCACCGTCCAGGAGGAGGCCACGGGAGCGGCTCTCGCTTGAGATCGGGCCCCAGCTCCTTGGGGAGCCGATCCACCAGCTCGTCGAAGTCCCAGGTGGCCTCGTTCGTCATCGTGCGGTCGAAGGTGAGGTTACCCAGGCGATCAATCTGGTACCCGACGGAGCGGAACACCTGGCCGTTGATGTCGGCCGCGGCATCACTGAGGAGGTAAGCGACCACGGGTGCGATGTTCGCCGGATCCCGGTAGGAACCTGCGGCTCGATCGCTTCGCACTGTCTCGCCGACCTCGTCGCTCAGCGGGATGTAGTCGCTGAAGGTCTTGTCGGACATGCGCGTGGCCGCACTGGGCACGACGCAGTTCGTCGTGATGCCATAGGGGAACAGCGCACCAGCGCAACTCCAGGTGAACCCAAGGATCCCCGCCTTGGCTGCGGAATAGCTGGGCTGGCTGGCAATACCGGCGAACGATCCGCTCGAGATGAAGACGAGCCGGCCCGATTCCTGCGGCATCATGATCCGCGCCGCGGCCTGCGCACAGCTGAAGTGGCCTTTCAGGTGCACCGCGATCACGTCGTCCCAGTCGCGCTCCTCCATCTCCCAGAGGAACTTCTGCACCATGATCCCGGCACAACACGTGACGCCGTCCAGCCTGCCGAAGTGGTGCACCGCCGACTGCATGATGCGCTGACCGCCCTCGAGTGTCGACACGTCCTCGACACAGGCAACCGCTTCTCCCCCGCCGGCTTGGATCTCGGCCACGACCTCGTCCGCCGGCCCGCTCGAGCTGCCCTCGCGCGCGTCAAGAGCCCCGCCGTAGTCAGCCACCACGACTCGTGCGCCCTGCGCCGCAAGACCGAGCGCGATCGCCCGGCCGATGCCCCGCCCGGCACCGGTCACGACTTCGACCTTGCCCTCGAGGTGCCTCTCCATCGTCTATTCCCTCCTCGATCTCGTGTGCACATGACCGTGGCGAAGCAGTCGAGGGGCGGCGTGCATCACGATCCCACAGACAGCGTCTCCGTGTGCGCCGTCGGCCACCCGACGACGTCGGCCTGCCGCAGTTCGGTCATGGCCAATTGGTCGTATCCCAGTTCCTGCAGGATGTTCCGGGTGTGCTCTCCGAGCTCGCAATGGGGGCGCGCCTCGCCTGGAGTGTCGGAGAACCGAAGCATCGGCGCGTGACGCCAGTACCGGCCACCGAAGCTGGGGTGCTCCGTTTCGACCATGGTGTCGTTCGCGAGAGCCTGAGGGTCCCGGAACAAGAAGGCGAAGTTGGACATGGCGTCCGCGGTCACGCAGCCGATACCGGCTGCGAGCAGGCTCGATTCCCAGTGGGCAGCCGGTCGAGTCCCGAAGACCTCTTCGAGGGTCTCCGACAGGGCCGCTGCGTTGCGATCTCGGGCAGCCGCAGTGGCGAACCGGTCATCGGCGGCGAGATCGGGTCGTCCGGCAACCTCGCAGAGGATACGGAATTCCTGGTCACTCTCGGCAGAGAGGAATACCCAGCACGAATCTGGGTTCTCGTATGGCTCACGCACTCTCTCCGACGAAGGAGGAGCCGTCTCGTAGAGCCGGCGGGTCGGCCCGGTACCGAGCTGCAGGTGGTCTACTTCCGTCCGCGGCGGCTTGTCCTCGTAGGAGAGAGCGTCGTCGCAGTTGAGATAGATGTTCGAGACGACCATGGATGACTCGACGTACTGGCCCTTGCCGGAGCGGTGGCGGGCGAACAGACCCAGGACCATCGCTGTTGCGTGCCCGGCGGCTGCCACCGGGTCGGCACCCGTCTCGGTCAGCGGGAGGTTCCCCTCACCCGCCTGGTAGACGGTGGTGCCGGCGAAAGCGGCGATGATGGGATCGATGGCCGGCTGACGGCTGTACGGACCGACCGAGCCATACGACGCGCCGTACTGGTAGACGAGAGCTGGATTGACTCGACGCAGCGTCTCGTAATCGATGCCCAGGGATTCGGGGACGCCCGGCCTGAAGCTGTGTATGAAGACGTCCGCCTCGGCAACGAGACGGTGCAGGATCTCTCGGCCTCGTTCGTCCTTGAGATTGAGTGCGATGCTCTCCTTACCCTGCATGGCCCGAACCATGTTGTTGTGTCCGAGATTCAGCACCGGATCCGATCCACCGTCGGACATCCCATAGGGATCACCACCGAGCAACCGGTACGGATCGCCTTGCAGGCGCTCGATCTTGATTACTCGTGCCCCGAGATCCGCCAGGAGGGCGGTGGCAAATGGGGTGGCGTAGTAGTACGCGCACTCCACGATGGTGACACCGTCCAATGGACCCCTGAGCGCCCGCGCCCGACCCGGACTGGACTCGGTCGCCTGGGTCGCTGGGCCGGGCACGGATGCCGCCACGTCCTGGCCGGGCGTTGGAGCTGCACTCCTGATCGAAGCGGGTGCTCCGGGGATCTTCGCCAGCGGGCCGATCTCGAGGAGAGGACCCACCCGAGGGTCCTCGTGTCGGTGCACGTTGTCGGTCTCGACGATCTGGCGATGGCGCAATGCTTCTTGCGTGCTCTGGATGACGTCACCGCACACGTTGCCGTTCTCGAGGTACGCCTCCATCCACTCGGCGGAGGTCTTCTCCTTCATCCGAGCAGCCACGAGCTGGACGAGCTCGACCTTGGCAGCATCATCGGGGAACCGGTGTGGTGCGCCCTTGAACCGCTCGTCCTCCCAGATCCAATCGAACCCGAGCACCTTGATCCATGCCGGGAAGAAGTGTGGCTCTGTGTGCGAATGGACCATCCACCGCCCGTCCTTGCACTGCACCCGCATCCCGATGAGATTGATCTCCCGCGGGTCCCTGTGATGAGCCAGGCTGTGCTCGTCCTCCTTCGCGACCTCGTGCGAGCTCGTCTCGATCGGCAGGCTCTCACCTTCGCGGAGCAACCACCGCACCTTTGGGTTCTGCCTGCAGGACAGCGCCTGGAGAAGGTTCGTCGCGACCAGCTGGCCCCTTCCCGTCAGATCGCGGGCCATGACAGCGGCCAGAATTCCCTGGACTGCGAGCATCGCCGCGAAGTACGAGCCATCCCTCGGTGCGCGGTACACCGGTCGCCGGCCGTCTCCGAACCATCCCGGCTGGTCGCGGAGGATGCCGGCCTTGGCCATGACCAAGCCATCGTCCGCCTTGACCTGCGCGAAGGGGCCCGACGAACCGAAGCCACTGATGGAGCAGTAGACCAACCTCGGGTTCGCCGCCGACAGCACGTCGTACGCCACACCTGCACGACGGGCCGCCTCGACCCCGATCGATTCGACGATCACGTCCATCCCGCCCGCCAGATCGGCCAGCTCCCCTCCACCCGAGTCGGTGCGACTGTCGAGTGCGACGCTCCGCTTCCCTCTCTGCACGAGGAGATACGACGGGTCGCTCCACAACGGATCGCCTTCGGGTGGCTCGACCCGCACCACGTCAGCCCCGAAGTCGGCCAGGATCATCGTGGCAAGCGGGCCGGCCATGCCCTGGGTCAGATCAAGAACACGCAGGTCTGCGCAGGCACCTTGCATCGACGCACCCATCCCCTTTTGGTCAGCGAGGCGGCCGCTGGGACCGTTCGATCCGATCCACCCCCGAATACGGCCACCGATGTGCCTGAGGCTCCCAGCGGCAGCCTTTCTTACAGTGTACGAAAGTACAGACGGCCTCGTGACGCGTCAAGGCACTTACGCCGCGTCGACGACGTGCATCAGGCTGGCCAGATTGCCTCCCATGACCTTGCGGATGGCGTGCTCGTCGAGACCCTCCAATTGGTCGACGAAGCTGATCGGGTCGGACATGCCCACGGGATGGGGGTAATCGGATCCGAAGACGTCGAACACCGGGAAATCGAGGACTCGTGACGGCATCGGATGCCTCCTTGCACTCGGACGGCGACTTCGGCGCCCTGCTTCTGGGCCGCCCTGGTTCTGGCTCCGCCGAGCGATGATACCGAGTCCACTCAGACGGTGAGGCGGTCACCGTTCGTCAACTCGGCGACTTTCGTTGCGAATCGAGGATCCGTATCAGTCCACCGAGAGGATCGCTCCGCAGTCCTCGAGGGACTGGAGCTCGTCGTCGTGCGCGTCGAGCCAACGGCGCAGGACGTCCCTCGTGTGTTCGCCCAGTCGGGCCGGCGGCACCGGGACCCGCCCTGGCGACTTGGTCCAGCGCTGGGCGGACCCGGTGTACGTGAGGCATCCAAGATCCTGCTGGCGCACGGGCTCCAGGAGGCCCCGGGCCCGGAGCTGCGGGTCCCGCCAGAGGTCCTCCATGTCCTGGACCACCCCGGCGGCGAGCCCGGCCCGCTGCAGATGGTGCATGGCGGTGTGCGCGCTGCACTGGGACACCCACTCGCCGAGGGCCTCGGACAACCGCTCCTCGAGCGCAGATGCCCCGTCACGCTCCGTGGCGCCCAGGTCGGGGCGTTCCAGCACGCCGCACAGGATCTCCCAGTCCGATCCATCCTCGATGTCGACGGCCAACCACTGGTCATATCCCCTGCTGGGGAACACGCCGGACAGCCATGACCCTCGCGATCGGTTGTGCAACCGAGCGGGGTCGGCATCCGGGTTGAGCGGCGCGGCGTAGAGCTCCGCCAGCAAAGGCGGCACAGCATCGACTTGCGCGAGGTCGAGGTACGCGGGTGTGCCGTCTCTGCGTGCCTGGCCCAAGGCGGCCACCGTCGCCAGTGCTCCCGTGACGCCCGCGATGTAGTCGCTCAACGTGCCGTGTGCATAGCCCCATGCGGAGGCCAAGCCCAGATACGACGCAACGGTCACCCCATAGGCGAGATAGTTCGCCCGGGGGCCATCTCTTCCGTATCCCGAGAGAGACAACATGACGAGATTGGGCTTGTGGGCCAGCAAATCGCGATACCCGCAACCCCAACGGTCCAGAACCGGGGATGCGAAGTTCTCGATCACAACGTCCGAAACCGCCACCAAGCGGTGGAAGACTGTGCGGGCCTCCTCCTCGGCGAGGTCGAGCGATGCGTTCAGGAGACCCCGCGTCAAGGATGCCTCCATGACCGTATTGGGCGCACCAGAGGGTTCGGTCACCGCTTTGCCGATGGCGTAGGCGGGCATGCGCAGCACGTCGGGACGAGTCCTCGGTTCGAGCTTGACGACCTCGGCCCCCAGATCGGCCATCAGGGTGGCGGCGGTGTTGCCCCCCACGAACGTGCCGAAGCTGAGGACGCGCACCTCGCTGAGCAGGCCAGGAGGGTCAGACAAGGCCGCTCGTCCTCCACGAAGCCAGGTGTTCGTCGGTGAAACCAAGTCCCTCGACGTACACCTCGCGGTTGTGCTGGCCCAGGAGCGGGGCGGGCCTGCTCAGGCGGACCATCGGCGGGCTCGAGTGGCACCAGCGCCAGGGGATCGTCACCCGCCCCTCCCCAGTCGTGCCCACGGTGGCGAAGAGCTCACGAGCAAGCGGTTGCTCGTCGCGAACGAAGTCACCGGGATCGTTCACCGGGGCACAGGGAAGCCCCGCCTTCTGGCCCCGCTCGAAGAGCTCGTAGCGGCTCCGGTCCTTCACAAGACGGGCAATCACCTCTTGCAAGCCGTCGAAGATCTCCCGGCGAACCTGCGGGTCGGCCAGTGACGGCTCCGAGAGCTCGTCGGGATGGTCCAGCATGGTCAGGAACGCCTCCCAATGGTGATGCTGATGAGCAGAGATGCGCAGCAGCCCGTCGCTGCACTCCCACCGGCCCGACGGAGGTATCCCGATCTCCACCGAACGACCCCATTCGTTGATCGCGCCGACGTCGAAGCGTTCGATGAGGAAGTCCTTGCTGGCGGCGAGATCGTGCACGGCGAAGTCCAGCGTCTGGCCGCCGAAGCGGCCGTGGCCGAAGAGCGCCGACACGATGCCGAAGGCGGCATGGATCCCTGCCTCGTCCCACGCCACCTGGCCCGGTGCAGGCAAGGGAGGTCCGTCGCGATGACCGGTCCAGTGCATGCCGCCACCCATAGCGAACGACACAAGAGGGGTGGCCCGGAGGTCGCGCATCGGCCCGACGAGACCGAAGGGGGTGATGGCGGCCACGATCGACTCGGGCAGAGCCCACTGCAGACGACCTGCGTCCCGGTCGAAACCCACGACGGGAGCCCGCCGGGTCGGTGAGGCCACCACGATGTCGGCGGCCGCACCCAGGGCCTCGAGGACCATCAGGGCGTCATCACGCGCAACGTCGAGTGTCACGCCGCTCTTGTTCGCGTGATAGGAGGCGAACACCGCACTCGTTGCCGCCTCGCCCTCGCGGCGGACGAGCGGCGGCATGCGTCGCATCGGGTCACCTCCCGGTGGTTCGACCTTGATGACGTCCGCACCGAGATCCGCCAGGAGCTTCGTGCAGTAGGCGCCGATCGCCCCGCTCAGGTCGAGCACCCGGCGCCCGTCGAGAGGGCAGGATCCGCCGCCGGGGCTAGCCACCGCGTCAGCCTGCATCGCGGCCATCACCCGCTGGTCGTTCGGCCGCGAGCCCGATCTCGCGCCGCCGCGACCGGGCTGGCCGGCCGGGCGCCTCAGTTGTGCTGGACCTGGTTGAAGGGAACATCACGGTCGACCGCAGGCTCACGGGGCAGCCCCAGCACGCGCTCACTCACGTTGTTCCGTTGGATCTCATCGGTCCCTCCGGCGATGGAGACCCGCCGGGAGTTGAGGAGCTGGTACGACCAGTCGCCCCCACCCGTGTCTCGCGCCCCCCACGTGACACCCTCCGCGCCGGACAGGGCAAGAGCCATCTCCGCCCGGCGCTGTATCACGATGTCGTCGCCGAGCTTGAGGAGACCGCCGTAACCATGGGGCAGCTTCCCATCAGCCATGGCGTCAGAGAGACGTGCGGACACGAGCTTCTGCACCGTGGAGGCGACGTACATGGCGACGACCTGGCGGCGCACCCCCGGGTCCTCACTGAGGCCGTTCCTCTTGACAAGGGAAACCAAGGAGGCTGCTCGTTCGTCGAAGGTGGCACTGGCCCCACCCCGTCCCACCCAGGCGTGCTCGATTTCGAGGAGCCCGCGTGCGACCCGCCAACCTTCGTTCTCCTCGCCGAGGAGATTTGCGGCCGGGACAACGCAGTCTGTGAAGAACTCCTCGCTGAACTCGGCTCCCCCGTCGATCTGCCTGATCCGGCGAAAATCGATTCCGGGAGCCTTCAGGTCGATGATCAGAACCGATATGCCCTTGTGCTTTGGAACGTCCCATCGGGTGCGCACCGGGCATAGCGCGAAGTCCGAGAGGTGGGCGCTGCTGCTCCAGGTCTTCTGGCCGTTCACTACGAACGAATCTCCGTCGCGGGTCGCGCTGGTCAAGAGGCCGGCCAGATCCGAACCTCCACTTGGCTCGGAGAAAAACTGCAGCCACAGTTCCTTACCGGCAAGGATGTTGGGGACATACCTGAGCTTCTGCTCGTGGTTGCCGTATTGCACCAGGGTGGCGCCGAGAATGTTGATCGATACGCCAAAGTTGGTCGGCGGCATGTCGTAGCCGGTGGCCTCCTCGTTGAGCACACGCTCGTGCTCGAGCGTGAGCCCCTGACCTCCGTACTCGACCGGGAAGGTAATGCCGGCGTAGCCCGCGTCGAAGAGCTTCTGCTGGAGCGACTTGAATTGCCCGAGGCGCTCTGTCCTCTCGTCGTCGAATTGCTTGGCGTCGATGGCGTCGCGACGTGCGACGTTCTCGGCCAGCCACGCCCGGGCCTTCAGGCGGTACCGTCGCAGCTCCTGAGATTCGGTGTGACCCTCCGTCACGTCGCCACGCGCAGCCTTCCTACTTCGGGGCCAGAGATCTGACTCTTGGCAATCGTACCGATTTCGTCGTCACCCGGATGCGGTCAGCGTGCGGAAGACGCTGTCGCCGTCCCCGGGACGGCGAGCACCTGATCCGCGAGCATCGCTTCGAGTCCGCCGATGACGGCGTCCACGCCGAAGGTGACGTAGTCGCGCGCCCTCAGCCCCTCGAAGTAGTGCGTGTCAGCCTTCCGGCCGAGGTGCGCGTCCACGCTGATGCGGCCATGGATATAAGTCGTGGCGAACGACCACGCCAGCCGGGCTGCGTCAGGATGGAAGCCCGCGTCGACAAAGAAGTCGATGCCGGCTTCGAGTCGATCAGGCGTGACGCCCAGAGCGGGCTGGTTGATCAGATGGAAACTCAGTCCTGGATACCGCCTGAAGCTCTCCCAGATGTTGATCAGGTAGTCGCGCAGACCTTCTTGCCAGCTCCGGCCTTTTTCTCGGTGCAACATACCGAAGGACTCAGAGATCCGGCCTACGACGAGGCGCAGAAGATCATCCTTGCCCGGGACGTAGTAGTAGATGGCCATCGGCGTGACACCGAGACCGGCGGCCACAGACCGCATCGTGAGCCCGTCGACCCCCTGGGTCCGGGCGATGCGCTCCGACTCGTCGACGATGGACTCGAGCGTCAGCGTCTCCGTACGCTGGCCCTTTGGCATCTGCGAATTGTAGAGCCAACCGTGGGTGCACGGTGGCTGGCCAGGCCCAGGGGGGGTCGAGGACACGGCGCAACCCCTTGGGCGGGAGCCTCCGAGGTCAGATCAGGTGACGGCGCCCGCCATCTTCAATTCCAAGAGCTCCGACTCTGTGACACCGAGCTCCTGCAAGATCTCGTCGGTGTGCTCCGCGAACAGCGGCCCTCGCCGCAGCTTGGCCGGGCGCTCGTCGAACTGGACGGGGGCCATGACGAGACGCTGGGTCCGGCCCTCGATGTCTGTTACCTCGCCGACGAGGCCGTTGGCCAGCAGCTGCGGATCCTGGCCCAACTCCAAACTGTTTTGCACCGGTTCCCACGGGCCGTCGAGGGTATGGAACCGCTCGACCCACTCGGCGTACGTTCGAGACTTGAATTCCGCCGCGATGATCGCGCCGGCCTCCCTCGCATTGGCGCTCACCTTCTCGGTGGTGTCGAAGCGAGGGTCGGTGATCAGGTCCTCCCGGCCGAGGTGGCGGCAGAACCCGTCCCAGAACCTCCCCGGTTGTAACATGCTCAAGCCGATCCAGCGACCGTCCTTCGTGGGGAACACACCGACGAGCGGGTTCGTCTCGACGCTCTGGTACGGCCCCATCGGCGCGGCCTGCCACGGTTGGCCACTGAGGAATGATGTCTCGATCGCCAGGGCATTGGCCCAGGCACCGACACCGAGGAGTGATACATCGACGACCGACGGCTCGCCGGTCCGCTCACGAGCGAAGAGGGCGGCCGAGACCCCTCCGGCGATCGTCATCCCACCGATGGAGTCCCCGTAGGCCGGTGCCGGCATCGGCACGATCCCCTCGACGTTGGGGGGCGTCGCACCGAACGCGCTGCCAGACCGATACCAGTAGGAGATCCCGTCGAAGCCCGGCCGCGCCCGATCCTCCCCGCGCACGCCGAGAGCCGTGCCGCGCACGTAGATGATACGGGGGTTCACCTTGCGCATGTCTTCGACATCGATGTGGAGGCGGGTCCGGACGTCCGGGAGGTAGTTGGTCACGAACACGTCGGCGTCCCGGACGAGGCGGTGGAGGATCTCGAGCCCTTCGGGGACATTGAGCGCGAGCCCGATACTGCGCTTGTTGTGGTTGGGATGCTCCATGATCGGAGCGAACGGGCCGCCGGCGGTCACGGACCCGACGCTGAAGAGGCCACGTTGGGCATCGCCCCTCTCGGCGTGCTCCACCTTGATGACCTCAGCGCCCCATTCCGCCAGGACGGCACCCGCTGCCGGCACGAACGTGTACTGGGCGACTTCGACTATTCGAACGCCCTGCATCGGTTGGGAAGCCATCCGCTCCTCTTCTCCGTAGTCCCTGAGTACTCTGACGACGCTCAGGCGGAGGCGGTCGCGTAATAGGGCTTGGCCTCGTAGCGAGCCCGCCACTCCTCGCGGGACACGACTCCGGTTTCGACATCCTCCGCCTGAGCTCGCAGGGCGCCGACCGTGGCCTCCGCGCGCGGGATCGAGGCAAAGGGATCCCAGCGGCAAAAGCGCGCTGCATTCCGCCAACTGATCTTCTCGATGTCCTCGTCGGAGCAGCCGGCTCCCTCGCACTGCGCGAGCAGTGCTTCGGGCGCGTCCGGCCACAGGCAGTCCGAGTGCGGGTAATCCGTCTCGAAGGCGATGATGTCTATCCCGATCTCCTTGTACAGCTTGAGGGAGGTCGGATCGGCGATGAAGCAGGCAAGCGAGTGCTCGCGGAGCACGTCCGATGGGCGCTTCGACCCGAAATCTTGCCCCGTCCATTTCTGGTTCTCGTAGTGGCGGTCGACGCGATCCAACAGAAACGGCAGCCAGCCGATGCCACCCTCGGAGAACGCGATCTTGAGATCCGGGAACTGCCGCATCGCATGGCCCCACAGCAGGTCCTGGACGGCGAGGACCGTCACCTGCGTGGAAAGGACCATGTACTCGTCGAAGTTGATATCCGGCAGGTTGATCGCATTCAAACCCTGTCCGATGTGCAGACACATGACCACCTCGAGGTCGGACATGGCGGAGAAGAAGGGATCCCACGCATCCGAGTGGTAACTCGGGAAGCCCTGGACATGGGGAAGCTCGGGCATGCTCACGGCACGAGCTCCCTTTTCCGCGACTCGTCGGAGCTCTGCGACCGTCGCGTCCATGTCCCAGATCGGAAGGATGGCCTGGGGGATGAACCTCCCGGGGTAGGCACCGCACCACTCGTCGACGTGCCAGTCGTTGTAGGCCTTCAACATGACGAGGGCCAGGTCCTTGTCCTTCGCCTCTTGGAACGTGCGGCCGCTGAAGCCGGCCATGCTCGGGAAACACATCGACGCCAGCACCCCGTTCCGATTCATGTCACGAATCCGCTCGTGGACGTTGTAGGCGCCGGGACGCATCTCGGCATGAGCGGTCGGGTTGAATCCCCACTGCTCCTTCGGCCAGGACACCACGGCATTGAGTCCCACCATCGCCATCTCTTGATCCTCGTAGACCCATTGGTCCTTGCCCTCTTCGTTGTGCTCGATGTGCGGCGCTTGGTCCATGTAACGAGCGGGCAGGTGCTCGCGGAACATGTCTGGAGGCTCAACGACGTGATCGTCGATGCTGATAAGGATCATGTCGTCCGTCTTCATGGCGTCCTCCTCACCTCGGTGGCCCGTCGGCGGCAGATCGAACCATCTTGCACCACCATGGGGCTCCAAAAGCCTACGGCCGATGGGATCCTGCGGCCGCCCCGTCGCACCGGCGCATTGTCAACTGCGCACCGCGCCAGCCTCGCGTTCTTACGCCCGCCTCAAAGGATCGGTGCGCCGTGGACGCTACCCTACCGAAATGACGCTGGAGATCGACCTCGAGGGAAAACGGGCGCTCGTCACGGGAGCTGGTCAAGGGGTCGGCAAGGCTATTGCGTCCGCGCTCGGCGAAGCCGGGGCAACCGTCCACGTCAACGACGTCGTGGCGACGCGGGTGGACGAGGTCGTCGAGGACGTCCGGCGCCGCGGCGGGAGATCCGAGGGAGCGCCCTTCGATGTGACCGATTGGCCTCACGTGCGCACAATTGTCGACTCCATCGGGGGTCTCGACATCCTCGTCAACAATGCCGGGAATGCCGGTACGGAGGGGTTCGCCGACTTGCGACCATTCGCCGAGTCCGAACCCAGCGAATGGGAGCGCTACATCCGCGTGAACCTCTACGGCGTCATGAACTGCACGCGCGCCGCCCTGCCAGGGATGATTGCGCGAACTGGCGGGCGTATCGTCACGATCGTGTCCGACGCCGCGCGGTACGGGGACGCCAATATCGCTCCCTATGCCGCGGCCAAGGCCGGCGCTGCGGGATTCTCCCGCTCCATCGCCCGGGAGGTGGGGCGCTATGGCATCACGGTGAACTGCATCGCCCTTGGTACAGTACGCACACCGACGACTGCCGTTGACGATGCGCGTTCGCCCTCGGAACAGGAGCGGTCGAACCAGTTGCTCAAGAGGTACATCATCAGACGGCGGGGCGAGCCCGAGGACGCAGCCGGTCTCGCGGTGTACCTGGCCAGTCCGATGGCGGATTGGATCACCGGTCAGACCTACCCGGTCAATGGCGGGTACACCCTGTCCCTCTGAGTACCCCAGCCCAGGCGCTCCCGTGACAATTCCGCCTTCCGCCAACCGGAGCGGGCGGTCGTGGCACGGCAAGTCCCGGTGCCGAGGGCCTAAATTGACTGCAGCATCCGCCGACACCGAGGATCGACATGAGGCAGTTCCCCCGCTCAGAGGCAGCCATTGCAGGCATCGGTTGTACGCAGTTCTCGAAGGACTCAGGCGTCAGCGTGTTCAACCTCGCCGCTCGTGCTGTGAAGGCGGCCGTCAATGACGCTGGTCTCGGGGTCCACGACATCGACGGGCTCGCCACGTTCGGGACGAACGACTCGATCGGACCAAACTTCCTGGCACCGGCTCTCGGGGTGAAGAACCTGAACTTCTACCTGAACCAGTTCCTCGGTGGCAGCGTCTCAATGTCTGTGGTCGGCCAAGCTGCGCTCGCCGTGAGCGCAGGGGTGGCCGACTGCGTCGTCTGCTACCGAGCGCTCAACGGACGCTCGGGGCAGCGCCTCAGCGGCGCCGGCGCCTACACCCAGCGGCCGCCATGGGACATCCAGTTCAAGGCATCGACGGGATACGTCGTTCCGGCCCAGGAAATTGCCATGGCCGCCCGTGCGCACATGCTTCGCTACGGGACCACGAACGAAGACCTCGGTGAGATCGCCCTGCTCAGCCGGCGGCACGCAGCGGACAACGAGCGAGCGATGATGCGAAAGCCCCTCACGATGGAGGACTATCTCGCGAGTCGCTGGATCGTAGAGCCGTTTCACCTCTTCGATTGCTGCCTCGAGACTGACGGGGCGGTCGCCGTGGCCGTCGTGAGCTCCGAGCGGGCCAAGGATCTCCCTCACCGTCCCGTTCAGATCCGGGCCGCGGCCTGGGGCGGGGGCGTGAACATCGTCAACAACGGTACGACCGACCTCTCCGACTCCCCCGCCGGGCCGATGGCACGGAAGCTCTACAGCACGGCGGGCCTCGGGCCGTCTGACATGGACTTCGCAGAGCTCTACGACTGCTTTACCTACACGCTGTTGTCTCAGATCGAGGGTTTCGGCCTGAGCGAAGCCGGCGAGGTCCCGGCCATGGTGAGGGACGGTGCGTTCGACCGCGGCACCGGGTCCACACCTGTGAACACCCATGGAGGGCTGCTCTCGGAGGGCTACATCCACGGGATGAACCACGTCTTCGAAGCTGTGCAGCAGATCCGGGGTGATGCCGATCACCGTCAGGTGGACCGTCACGACGTTGCCCTGGTGACCGGCCAGCTGGGCTATGTCAGTGGCTATTCGTCTGCGCTGGTTCTGGAGGGTGCCTGATGCCCGACATGCGGGTCCTGCCGCTGCCCGATCAGGACTCTGCGCGCTACTGGGCTGCGTTGGCCGAGGGACACCTCGACGTCCAGCAGTGCCGGGAGTGCTCGCATTGGACGTGGCCAGCCCGGCCGATCTGCTCCAACTGCCAGAGCGAGAACCTGGCCTGGCGCACGGTTGAGGGCAGCGGCGAGGTGCACAGCTGGGTGAGGACGCACAACGTCTACGCCCCGGCATTCGCCTCCCTGGTTCCCTACGTCACCGTCCTGGTGCGGCTGGACGAGCAGGACGACATCTTGATGCCAGGTCGGTTCCTGTCGGACGTGGAGCCTCACCAAGGCATGCGGATACGGGCGGTTCCCGAGAGGCTCACCGACGAACTGGGTGAACTCAACTGGGTCGCGGACGCATCGCCACCGGCGTCGTCGACACCGCCCTGACGGCCGAACTCAGCCTTGAGGCGCCGGGTCCGTTCCGTGCCCGATGCGGGCGATGAACCTCCCATCGTCCGCCGGCATGTGGAACTCGGCGGTGTTGAAGCCCAGAACCTGACCGGTCCCACGAGCACTGACGGTGACGCGAACTTCGGCGAAGACGTACCAGTCCTCTGCAACGAGAGACAGCACGTCGACGGACCGGACGTCGAACTTCTCGAAGAACGCCTGATAGTACGCGCGGTGGGCATCGGCGCCCTCCAGGGTGGTGAGCGTACCCGTCTCGTTGACATAGTCGCGCAGAGCGGATGCTGCCTTGTCGTGCAGTGCCGAGAGGACGCCGTCGAGGTCTGACCCACGGAGGGCATCGAGGTACTGGCAGTGGCGCTGATAGACCTTTTCGCGCTCCAGGGCCACACTCAGCGTGTCACC
The DNA here is from genome assembly GCA_963756625.1 of uncultured Acidimicrobiaceae bacterium. Classification (GTDB taxonomy): domain Bacteria; phylum Actinomycetota; class Acidimicrobiia; order Acidimicrobiales; family RAAP-2; genus Bog-473. The sequence goes on along the minus strand of CAVWNQ010000005.1, from coordinate 102,763 downwards.
GCTCGCCTCGGCCTCCACCAGCCCGGCGTCGCCATCGAGCCGGCTCCTCGGTACCCGAATCCAGACAAGTTCACCGGTGATGCCGGTTCCTGCCCCCGACGGGAACAAGGCCAGAGTCTGATGAGGCGGGCCCTCGTACCCGTTCTCCTTGAGCCGCCCACGGGACAGGTTGTCCTGAAACGTGTACCACGAACCGCGGATCTCCGTAAGCGGCGTGACACTGAGAAGCTGACTCATACCGCGGATGAACGAGTACGCCTCATGGATCCCTTCGCGGGTGGTGATGATGGGCAGTCCGACGCTTCCGTCGGGACGGACCTCTGGCAAGATGGTGTACCCGTAGGGACCCTCGGCTGTGAGGGTCTCCATCAGCTCGGGTATGACCCCTTTGATCTCGGCCTCGACGTGCGTGATCGACTGTTCATAGGCGTGGCCGGTCACGTCGGCTGCGTGACGCAGGAAGTTGGGGTCGGTGTCGATCACCTGCATCCAGTCATCCCTCTCTTGCTTGCATCTTCGGGGCAAGCGTAACGTTAGCTCGCTCGCTAGCGGACAACGCTTCCCTGTTCCGGCTCGCCCTTCTCGACTCGCAGCTCAAGGATCGCCGGGCTCACGGATCTCGGTGACGGCTTGTTTCCTGAAGGGCTCCGGGGCGCCAAAGAGCATTGGAGCACACGACATGGACACCCTCGAGCTCGAGAAGAAGGACGGCGTCGCCGTCGTGCACCTGTCTCGGCCTCCCGTCAATGCCGTCAGCAACGCGATGATGCGCGAGCTCCGTACCTGCTTTGACGAGTTGTCCCAGGATCGGAACGTGGCCGCGGTGGTGCTCGCTGCCAGGGGGGAACGCGCATTCTGCGGTGGGATCGACTTGAAGGAGCTGTCCTCCAACGATCCGTCAGTCACGTCTGACCTCAGGGCGCTGCTCGATCCTGCCTGGGAATGGCGGCAGACCCAGTATGCGATCCGTGAATGTCTCGTGCCGGTGATCGGAGCCGTCGAACACCCCGCGATAGGCGCCGGGTTCGGCCTCGTGGCCGTCTGCGACCTGGTCATTGCCGGCGAGCAGGCAACGTTCGGGCTCACCGAGATCAAGCTGGGTGTCCTCGGTGGGGCGAGCAAGGCGCTCCGGCTCCTGGGACCCTCGAAAGCCCGCCGGATGTTGTTCACGGGTGAGCTGCTTCCCGCAAGCGAACTCTATCGATTGGGCGCGATCGAGGAGGTCGTCCCCGCGGGAGGGTCTGAGGACCGGGCCCTGGAGCTGGCAGCCGAGATGACCACCAAGAGCCCGCTCGCGCTGCGCCTGGCCAAGGAATCGATCCTACGGATCGAAGCCGACGAGATGATGCAGCAGTACCGGACGGAGAACGACTACACCAACAGACTCCGGACGTTCAGGGACTCCGACGAGGCCATGCGTGCCTTCCTCGAGAAGCGACCACCGCACTGGACGTGGACATGACCGCTCCGTCCCTGTTCCAACGCGCTCGTCTCGAGCCCGACGAACCAGGGGTGGTGGATCCAGCGCAGACGCTCTCATGGGGCGACGTCGCAGATCGAGTGGTCCGGATGTCGAACGCATTGCTCGAACTCGATCTCCCCAGCGGAACCAGGTTGGCCGTGATCGGCGAGAACTCCAGCGAGACACTCCTCGTCTACGCGGCCGCGGTCCTCGCCGGAGTCGGCACGATCCTCGTCAACTACCACCTCACGACCGACGAGGTGCAGTACCTCCTTGACGATGGCGCGGCGCAGGCCATCTGGTCCTCCCCCGCCTGCCTCTCCAAGGCAACTACCGCGGCAGAAGGTCGCGAGCTCCTCGTGCTGGCGGACGTCGAGAACACGGGTCGTTGGCAGTCTCGAGTGGACGGAGCGTCGACCAGGCGTCAGCCGGGCGATCTGCGAACCACGACGGACCTGATCTACACCTCGGGGACGACCGGCAGTCCAAAGGCAGTCGAATTCCCGAACCAGATCACACCGACGGTGGACGATCGGCTGGCGTCGATGGCAGGCCATCACATGGCGGGACTGGGGCCGCACCTCGTCGCCGGTCCGCTCTACCACGCAGGACCGCACGGTGCGGTCGGCCTCCTCCTTACGGGGAGCCCCGTGGTCATGACGGGGCGCTTCGACGCCGACCTCGTCCTCGATGCCATCGCCAGCCACCGCATCGCCACGTCCGTGATGGTCCCGACCCACCTCATTCGCCTCCTCGGGCTCCCCGGTCAGCGCCGGCAAGGAGCAGAGGTCTCGTCGCTGCGGTTGATCTCCGTGACCGGGAGCGCGTGCCCGGTCACGGTGAAGCAGGCCATGATCGACTGGTTCGGCCCGGTGTTCCTCGAGACCTACGGCGCTAGCGAGAGTGGCATCCTGACTCGGATCACATCCGACGAATGGCTGTCGCATCGGGGGTCCGTCGGTCGCACCGTCCCTCCGTTCCAACCGCTGGTTCTGCGCGAAGACGGATCGGCGTGCCCCCCAGGAACCGATGGCGTCCTGTACTTCGTGGACGACACCGGACGGGGCATTCGCTACCACAACGACCCGGACAAGACAGCGGCCGCTCACCTCGTGCCGGGCACGTTCACCCTGGGCGACGTCGGCCACGTCGACGAAGAGGGATATCTCTACATCACGGGACGCGTGACCGACATGGTCATCACAGGCGGCGTCAACATCTACCCGGCCGAATGCGAGAGGGTCCTGGCCGACCATCCCGCGGTGACGGACGTCGCGCTGTTCGGGATCCCGGACGACGAGATGGGTGAGCGACTCGTCGGAGTGGTGTCCCTCGAGAACGCGACGACTACCCCCGAGGAGCTCGTCGAGTTCTGCCACGCGTCCATCGCCAGCTACAAGGTTCCTCGTCATCTGGTCGTCGTGCCAGAGGTGCCCCGCTCAGCGATGGGGAAGGTCGACAAGCGATCAGCGCGCCACAACTACCTCGCGCGAACGCAGGCAGTGGATCCGGGGAGCTGACCTCGGGGGGTTCCTCGTTCGCCGCCGCGCTCCGCCCCTTCTGGCTCTCGACGACGCACGCTGCGCACGAACACCGGAAGCGGCTTCGTCTATGTGCGCCAGATCCTCACATGGACGACGCTTCGCCCACCGTGAATCGGAAACAAGACCGTCGGCCTCAGATGCCGCGCTCAGAGTGTACAGCTCCCGAAGGACGACCTCGACGTGACGGGTGGGCGCCTTACGCGTGGTTGCACGACGCGCACGCCGTCCCGCCCACTGACGCACGGCGAAGGTGCACCTACACTCCTACTTTCCTAGTCTCCGACGACGAAGGGAATGGGAGTGGACCTCGACCTCTCCGCCGACCAAGAGCTGCTCCGTGAGACGACACACAAGTTTCTCACCGCGACGTGGCCGACGTCCGCGTTACGTGACGTCATGGAAGGTCCGCTGGGTTTCGATCGGGACATCTGGGCGCAAGGTGCCGAACTCGGTTGGACCTCCATGTTGGTTCCGGAGAAATTCGACGGAGGCAGCGTCTCAGGCGAGGGTGTGTGCGACCTCGGGATCATCGCCGAGGAGCTTGGTCGCTTCCTTCTGGCCGGTCCCGTTCTTCCCACGAACATCGTTGCCTACGCGCTTGCCCGGAGCGGCAACGACGAGATGGCCGAACTCCATCTGCCAGCCATCGCCACCGGGCGCGAAATCGCAACGTGGGCGGTGGCCGAGGAGGCCAACGGATGGGCCTCGGAGTCCGGCGCCGTCCGCGTCTCGAGCAGCGCAACGGGCTATCGGCTGGCCGGGATCAAGACGCCGGTCCAGGATGCCCACGTCGCGGACTTCCTCCTGGTGACGGCGAGGACATCGGGTGGCATGACGCAGTTCCTGGTTCCGGCTGACGCACCCGGTGTCACGGTCGAGCGCCTCGATGGCCTGGACCTCTCGCGCCGTTTCGGACGAGTCAGTTTCGAGGACGTCGAGGTGTCACGCGAGGCCGTCGTGGGTCGCGTCGATGCCGCCGGAACGGACGTCGAAGCGCAGATGGCGCTGGCTTTGGCGCTCCAATGTGCCGAGACCATTGGCTCGACCGACCGAATGTACGAGGTCCTCCTCCAGTACGTGAGGGATCGAAAGTCCTTCGGGCGTCCGATCGGCTCGTACCAGGCGATCAAACATCGCCTGGTCGATATGCTGCTGTGGGTCGAGTCCGGCAAGGCCGCGACAGTTGCGAGCCTGAAAGCTGTGCAGTCTCAGATCGACTCGATAACGATGGCCCGCGTGGCCAAGTCCTATGTCGCGGACCGGTGCCCGGTGATCCTCCGGGAATGCCTGCAATTGCACGGGGGCATCGGGTACACCTGGGAGCACGACCTGCATCTCTACCTGCGACGGGTCGAGACGAATGCTGCGATCCACGGTGGTGTCGACTACCACCGCGACCGTCTCGCCGCCACCATCGGCCTCTAGCTGCGGCTCCCGGGCTGAAGACACTTTCCGCGCAGCGGTTTGTTCGTTATTGTACACTGTATAACGGATGCAGAGGAGGCTGCGATGACGACCACGTTAGAGCCGAAGCTGGGTTTCTGGATCAACGACGCCGACAACCACTTCAACGAGCCGGCCGACTGCTTCGAGCGCTATATCGACCCCGAAAAGGCCGACCTGGCCATCCGCAGCGTCACTGGGCCTGACGGTGAGCAGATGCAGCTCTTCGCGGGGAAGCCGTCGAAGTTCCACTCACGACACGTGACCTTCTCGGAAGACGAGCTCAAAGGCCTTCTGGGCGACACCTCCAATATCGGTATGGGTCGCTCGGCGGTCCCCGCGTTCGATGGAGCGGCCCCGGACTCCGACGCGGAAGTCGACGTCCGCTCCATCCCCGGCATGCTGCTCACCCGACTCAACCCACTGAAGGGACTGAACGATGAGCAGCGCAAGGCGTTCATCGCAGAGTTCCGCCACAAGTCCGAAGCCTTCGGCAACCGCGATCTTCGCCTAGCCCTGATGGACGACCAGGGCATCGACAAGGCGCTCATGTTCCCCGCGGCAGCCCACGACATCGAATATGAGTTCGCCGACAACATCCCCGCCCTCTACGCCAACATCCGGGCGTTCAACCGCTGGATGCACGAAGAGGTGGGCTACGCCGCCCAGGGGCGTATGTTCCTGCCGCCCTACATTGCGCTGGCCGACCCCAAACTGGCCGTGGCCGAACTCGAGCAGGTGATGGCCGATGGAGCCACTTTGATCCAGATCAAGTCTGGCCACGCCCACGGCGGAGCGGACAAACCGTGTGGGGGACGATCCGTGGCCGATCCGGTGTTCGACCGCTTCTGGTCCATCGTCAACGAAGCCGAATTGCGCCTGACCGTGCACCTCGGCGGAACCGATTACCAGAAGTACGGGGCAGACTGGTCCGAGGATCCCGAGACCGTCTTCGGGGACTTCGACGCCTTCCAGTGGGTGATGTACTGGGGCGATCGTCCGGCCATGGAACTGACGGCCGGGCTCATCTTGGGGAACTTCTTCGGCCGGTTCCCCAAAATCAAGGTCTGCCTCTCGGAGATGGGGACGGTCTGGGTGCCGTACACCATGCGCAAGATGGATCACGCCTTCCTCATGGGCCGCGCCATCAAGTGGTCCGACTCCGGGCGCCTCGACCGCCGTCCTTCTGAGATCTTCCGAGAGCACTTCGTGGTAGCCCCCTACCCCGAGGAAAACGTTCAGCGCGTGGTGGCCGAAGTCGGCATTGAGCCCATCGTCTTCGGATCGGATTTCCCCCACGGCGAGGGCCTGGCCTTCCCCGACCAATACGTCGGAGCCCAGCTCACCAGCTTCTCTGAGGACGACCAGCGCCGGATCATGCGCGACAACCTCGAGAACTTTCTGGCCCCGGCGCTGCGCTGACGGCGCGGCGGGCAAACCGTGCCGGGAATCACGCCGGGCCGGAGTGAGGCTACGGCGCGTTCCTGGGTCGCTGGTACTGCCCGATCACGGACGACGTTCCACCATCGACGGGAAAGTTGATCCCGGTGGTGTGACAGGACTCGTCCGACGAAAGGAACAGGACCGCGTTGGCCACGTCCCAGGCAGTGCCCATTCGGCCCAAGGGGTTCGCCCGAAGGGCGAACTCGAAGACCTCTTCCTCGCTCTTGGCCACACCCGCCTGCATCAAGCCGTCCATCGAGTGCTGCGTCGCGACCCAAGCGGGAAGTACCGAGTTACAGCGGATGCCCCAGGGTGCGAACATCACGGCCAGTTTGTGGGTCAACGCGTCGACACCCGCTTTCGACATGCCATACGCGAACAGGGTTCCGCCGGCCGTCCGGGAACCCAGTGACGATGTGTTCACGATGGTGCCACTTCGTTGATCCTGCATTATCGGTAACACGGCGCGGCAGGTCAGCCACATCGCACGCAGATTGACGTCCATGACTCGCTGCCAGCCGTCGACCTCCAACTTCAAGGGGTCGTTGTCGCCTTCCTCGGTCGCCACGTTGTTCACCAGAGCATCGATCCGGCCCATGGCATCTCGAGCGTCCTCCACGAGACGTGCACAACTCGTGGGGTCGGCGACGTCCGCGGCAACGGAGTGGGCACGGCCGCCCTCTGCCGCGATCTCCCTGACCGTGTCGTCGGCCCGGTCGAGAACACGGTCCACAACACAGACCTCAGCGCCTTCCCGGGCAAACGTCTGGGAGATCGCCCGCCCGATGCCGACGTGCTGGCTGACGGGCTGACCTCCGCCAACGACAACTGCCTTCTTTCCGTCCATGCGACCCGGCACTGGTGTCCTTTCTGCCTCGTCACGCTCGTCACCGAGCGTCGAATGCAGTTGGCTGACGACCGACGATGGTGATGATAGAGGACCTCTCTGGGCGCGAGGGGTGTCCCAGAGCGGTCCTCAGATCAATGGCCGGAACATCGGAAGCATGAAGTCAGGAGCGACTTCTCAGAAGAACGCCTTGAGGGATAGACCAACCTGCAAGTCCTCGCGCAGGCAGTCGACGACGTTCGAGATCAGTCGTACACCGGGCTGCTCCACGAGTTAGACCGTCGCGGAGGCGTAGGGCACCTTGTCGGCGAAGAAGGGGTTGAAAGCCTGCTCTGCGACCGTCCAGGGATAGAGCGAGGCCTCGCCCGACACCTCCCCGGCCCGTAGGTTCGGCAGGGATGTGCGACCACGCTGGTGTGACAAAATCCTGCTCGCAATGCCGCGATTGCGGCTATGAAGTGATCGCCGAAGGTCGACGGCGCGCCCGAGTACCAGTTCAAGGGCGTGATGCCGAGCGTGTGCGCCAACATGCGGACGTTCAGCGCTGACTCGGCCGGCTCGCCCCAAGGTTCCGGTTGCCCGAACGCTCGAAGGGAGAGAGCGTCGATGTCGGCGGGTCGGATGCCGCAATCGTCCATCGCCGGGAGCGCCGACTGGACGGCGAGCTCCTTGTAACTGAACCCAGCCTCGCGTCCCGCGGCGGAATATCCAACACCCACGATCGCGACCCGGCCCGTCATCGGGCCCTGCGGAGCTGTCACCGATTGGAGGCCGGCTTCCCCTTACGTCAGCCGCGCAACTGAGCGCTAGTTCCAGAACCCGAAGGTCCGGAACGCCAGGTGCCCACTGTCCTTCGGACGGCTCTCGACCACTGCTGAGTTGAGATCGTCATAGGTCGGTGCATTGATACGCGCCGCCACTTTCTCGAGGGCTGCGAAGTCGAGGTCGTAGGCATTCATGGCGTTGCCTCCGAGCATGGCTCGCACGCGATCGACCGGCAGCCCTGCGTAGGTGAAGCGCAGCGATGCCCACGTCATCGGCTCGCCATTGGGTCCGGCCGCGTCGTACTGGTAGGTGCCTTCAAAGTGCGGGTAATCGGAGCCCCAGATCACGCGGTCCGAATAGTTCTTTGCGATCGCATCCTCGGCCTCGAATCGAGCCTGGAAGCTGGCGCCGATCCAGACCTGCTCGGACGCGTACTCGCTGGGGAGCCGCGGCACTCGTTGCTTCTCACGGGGTCCGTAGCTATGCGTGTCGGTGAGATAGATGCTGTCCATCTCCTTCAGCACAAACTCCCACCACACTCCGGGAGACTCCGTGCTGACCAGCCGAAGTCGCGGATGCCGCTCGAAGACGCCACCGAAGACGAGCTGGTCCATCGGGCAGATCCGCGTCATCATCGACAACTCGTACTTGGCGATCGACATGGCACCTGGGTAGGTGCCACCGCTGGCACCAGCTCCTCCGTGGTTGCAAAAAGTCACGCCCAGGTCCTCACAAGCCGAAAAGAAGGTGTCCCACGCAGGATCGTTGTAGGGCTGCATGTACGGCTTCGGGTAGGGAAAGTTGAGTCCCTTCAGCCCGACCGACCTTGCCCATTGCAATTCGTCGAGCGCCGCCTCCATGTCCCACATGGGCAGGTGCATCAAGCCGATGTGCCGTTCAGGTTCTATGGAACACACGTCGGCGAGCCACTGGTTGTAGATGCGCTGACCCGCACGCAGCAGGCCGAAGTCCTGATCTTGTCCCGACCCACGCATGAGCAAGGTGTCGACCTGGAACGGAATCGGCTCCCCGTTCTGGCTGTCGTGGAACATCACCTCTGCCGCCACCCCGTCTTTGTTCAGATCCCGCAGACGGGCTTGCATGTCGTAGTGCCCGGGAGTTTCGAGGTTGGCGAATCGCACACCCCAGTCCGGTCCCACGCTGTTGCCCCCGAAGGAGACCTTCTCCTTGTTGGCGGCTGCCGCCTCTCGTTTCTTCCGCAGCCCGCCGGCGTAGTCGTCGAAGGACTCCAGCAGGTTCTGCGGGCAATAAGAGCGGAGATCTTCTGTCAATCGGGGTCCGATGTGCGTGTCGCAGGACACAATCACGATCGGGCCGGAGCCTTTCGCAGCTTTCTTGCCGGCAGATGTGGTGACGGTCATGCGCCTGCTCCTCCGTGACGAGCGAAACTGACCGGTGCGACGTCTGCTCTCTCCGAGTCCGGCATCGGTCTCAGCGGTCCTTGACGTTCCGAACGTAGCCCAAGGGTGCCGTCAGCGGAACGGCTGCGTCATCATCGGGTCGCCGCGTTCTCCGGGTTCCGGTAGCCATGGCGGTGTGATGTCAGCCGGATTCGGATATGCGCACCACCCAGTCGACGTCGACATAGATCCCGCTGTCCTCGATCCTGAGGGTATACTCGGTAAGGCGACATCCCGGCGGATACACCGCCTGGCCAGTCGTGGCGTCGAAGATCCAGCCGTGACCGATGCAGGTAATCGTGGAGTCGTCCAAATAGCCGTCTACGAGAGGAAATTCCTCATGTGGACAGATCCCGTCGAAGGCATGCACCCCGGAGTTGGTGTGCACGACGAGGACCTCGACGTCCTCGACGAAGAAGGACTTCATTGTGTCCACCGGCGCCTCATCGAGCCCGCACACCCGTAGGAAGGCCACGTTCAGCCGCTCCCAGCGCGGGATTGCTCTAAGAACAACGCAACGTCCGCTTGGAGCGCGGCACAGGTGATCGACACAGGGTGATTCTACTCAACACGATCCCCGTTCTCGGCGTAACATCGCTACCCCGAACTTCTCAGATGCGGCAAAACCTTGTCAGCAAAGAGCTGCAGGCTTCTCCATCCCACTGCCGGATCGAGTCCGCCGACCAACGGCTTGAAGACGACCGCTCCGTGCTCTCGGGCATGATCGATGCACTCGGAAGGTGTCCAGACTCGGTAGTTGCCTTCCGTCCGCAGCTTCTCCGTATCGTCAACGACGCTGAAGCTGCCACCGCGTCGGCCGCCGATCCAGCTTGCGTACTCTCGCGTGTCGTGCGCGGCGTGAGGTGCGATCAGCGCCCACTCGCGCTCAGGATCCTCGGCGACGAAGACATACACATCGTCAGAGGTGGTCACAGCTTTTTCTTCCACCGCAGGCGGGTTCTTTCCCAAAGCTACGAGCTCGTCCTGATAGATCTCGTAGAGCCTCGGGACGACTGGATAGTAAGCATCAGCGATACGTGCTGCCCGTCTGGCGCTGGCAGGGGATGCTCCGCCCATTGTGATCTGGGGGCGTGGGCGCTGCGCGGGTCGAGGGAGGATCCGCACTCGGCGACCCCGGAAATCGAACGATTCGCCCGTCCACGCGAGCTTGAGTGTTTCGACTGCTTCTTCCATCATGGACGGCCGTCGCCTCATGTCCACACCGAACTGCTCGTATTCCTCTTGTCGATAGCCCAACCCGACCGTGAGCCGCAGCCGTCCGCCACTGATGAGGTCGAGCACGGCGAGGTCTTCGGCGACGCGGAGCGGATCGTAGAGCGGAAGCAGCACGAGACAGAGCCTGATGGCGAGCTGGCTGGTCGCGCCCGCCACCGCCGAGCCGAGCACGATCGGCGAAGGCAGGTAGCCATCGGTGCTGGCGTGGTGCTCCATCAACTGCACGTCCGTGAAGCCCAGCTTGTCTGCCCACGAACATTGGTCGAGAGCGGCTGCATACAGCGACGTCGGATCGGCGCCCAAGTCCGGTGCCCGCATATCGAAGGCAAGGGTGATCTGCACGTTCGCTCGCTAGTCGAGTGGTTCGACGGGATCTGCGGTCAAGGGAGCAACGTGATTCGCTGGAAAGTCCCGCCAAAACGTCGCGAACGTGCGGAACTCGGCGGGCAAGCGGGCGCCGTCCCCTTCGGAACGGTTGTCTCCATCTGCGGCCCAACCGCGGAGGAAACCGGGCCCCCTCGGTCGAGACAGGATGTCGGTGGTATAGAGCGGTTGAAGCCGGCGGCGCCGGAAGTACCAGATCCCGCCCAGGCGCTCGTAGTCGTCCTTGTAATTCATGACCATGATGCCCCACTGCGTTCCTGCCTCGTGCTCCGCCCGGCAATGCACCACTCCGTGCGCGTGATCCTCGTCGTCGAATGCAATGACGTGACCCGCGATGAGGTGCATGGATCGGTAGAAATGCGAGAGCGCATCCTTGTAGAACCGCGCGAGAGCCTCTCGACCGGCACCCCACGACGGGCCGGCGTTCACGTCCTCGACGAACAAGCTCACGATCCCATCGACATCCTTGGAATCGACAGCGAGCGCGTAACGGGAGGCGAGCTGTTCTATCGCCAGATGGGACTCGACCCGATCGATACGGGCGAGCAGGCCCTCGTCAGTCACACCAAGCTCCATCTGTCTTCCTGACTCTGGTCCGGCTCTGAAACTGTAGAGCCACCGCGTCTCGCTCTTCGAGTCTCGGCGAAAAATGCCTCACCTGCCGCGATCCGTTTCCGCCTCCGTGGTCGCGGTGAGGAAGGCGGAACGCTCGATCATCCCGTGAGATTCCTCGTTCCCCCAGCGACAGCGAGTAATCCCGGACTGCAGAACAAGCGGATCAGGGCTGTTGACCCCCGGTCCAGTCCGCCTGAAGGTGGACACGAAGGTCTCTGCCTCGATGCGCACCGTGCGGTTAGGAGTTCTCAGGCTGAACGACACGTCCTCGCCCGCGGACACGGCACGCGTCATCCAAGGGGTTCCCTCCACCCGCGCCGGTACGATCTCAGCTCCGTCGAAGAGCCAGCCTTCACTGAACCTCGCCGACCCGTCTGGACGAGGGTGGTAGTGAATGAAGCCGAACCCTCGACCACTCGGGAGCAACGAGGACTGCCAACAGTGTCCGTACCAGTCCTGGAACTGCCCGCGCTCGCCGCCGGTACGATGGATCCGCAGACCGCCTCCAACGAAGGATGTCTCGGCCCCATCGGTCGACAAACTACCGGTGGCCCTGAACAACTGCTCAAATCGGTGCTCGCCGGGATTGAAGTGACCCTCGTGCTCCAATGACCCCACCACCCACGGTGGCAGCGCCATGGTGCTGTCGAGGTCGAGTCGGAGCGCTACGTAGTCTGCCGCAACCTCGGATCGGGGATCAGGTGCACGGGTGACCTCGACCAGCTGGTCCCGTACCTCCCCGAGCGTCGCGACCCCATCGAATGACACGCGCCAGCGGGCGAACGGCTCGACGCACTCGAAACGCAGAGGCCCTGCACCGAGAACCCTTGGACGGTCAAGCTGATTGAGGACCGGCATCCGTTCGGCGTCGGTGCGCACTGACCACACCCGCCCATTCGCAAAGACCAGGCTGAGCATCACCGAATATGAGGTTTCGCCCCCCCTGCGCAACGCCTCGACTCCCATAGGGGGTAGCCCCCAAGCGCCATCGTCGTCCCACATCCACATCGAGACGCCCTCGCGGGCCACCGATGTGGCGGGTAGGTCCTCCAAGATCTCATCGATGGACGGCTCCATCCCCCCACTGAGGTCGAAGTTCACGAAGCGTCCCACACCTTCACTGTCGATTCGGTCCGACCAGACTCCCAGTCGGAATGAGATATGCCCGAGCCGCTACGAACCAGCCAGAATGGTCCTCCATGAGCGCCGTCGTCGACCGCCTCATCGAACGTGCCCGCACAGAGACCGGGTTGTCCGAGTTCGGAGCGGGTGACTGGCAGGACGGCCTCTGCCGCCTGGTCGAGGCAGTCGGGAACGATGTAGGTCAGGACAGCGAATCTATCGACCGGATCGAGTCTCTTCTTGTCGCCCGTCTCTGCAGGCGTCTCCGCGTTGAGGATTGGTACGCCCATCACGCGGCCGAAGCGAGAGATGCAGTCTCTGGCCCATTTGTGATCTTCGGTCTGCCCCGTACCGGGACCACAGCCTTGCATCACATGCTCTCGCTCGACTCTCGGCTTCGCTATCTTCGCAAGTGGGAAGTGGAAGCACCGGTTCCGGCGCCCGACCTCGCCACGGAACACTCCGACATCCGTCGTCGCCAGCGAGTCGACCAGGCCGATTCCCAGCACGTCCGGCGGATGGATGGGCCGGTTGAGGACGGAGCACTCTTCGAGATGTCCTTCCACCACAGCGAGATGGTGCTCCCCGTCCCCTCCTTTACGAAGTGGTGGCGAACCGCTGGTCACCGAGATGGGTTTGCCTACCACGAGCGCCTCCTTCGTCTTCTCCACTCTCGTCAGCCGCCCCAATATTGGCTATTGAAGTTTCCGAATTACCTTTTCTTGCTGCCGGAGCTCGCATCGCAATATCCCGGAGCCCGGTTCGTAATGACCCATCGCGATCCCGTCGCCGCAGTCTCGTCCACCTGCAGCGTTGTTCTGGCGTCCCGCCAGAGAAGGCTTCCCGGTGCGGCACTCGATCCGGATTCCATCGGCCCCGAGATCCTCGAGCACTATCTCGACGGCATGCGCCAGGCCCTCGTGGCTCGAGCTGCGCTGGGCGAGCACAGATTCGTCGATGTGGGGCAACGAGCGCTCAGGGCAGATCCCACCGGAATCGCCGAACTCGTGTACGACCACGCCGACCTCCACCTCGATCAACGGGCCCGCGCTGCCCTCGACGAGTGGGCCGCGGAAAATCAACCGGACTCACGAGGTCGACATGTCTACCAGCCAGAGGATTTCGGACTCACCGCCGACAGGATTCGCAATGCTTTCGCCGAGTACCTCGACGCCTTCCAGGACTACGTGCGATGATGCAACGTCCGGTGATCGCTCAGTCCTCCCACACACCGTGTGACGCACCATTCACCTTCCGTCGGATCAATCAGAGTCTCGAATGTGCATCCGGGGAAACTCGTCCAGCAGCTCCTCCATGCGCGACAGCACATAATGTTGCCCTTGGATGTCCATGGTGATGTCCGACGCCCGTTTAGCCTGGCGCAGCGCAACGGGATCCTTTTCCGCTACCTCATGAGCGAAAACGAGGGTCTCTTCGTGCAATGTCTCGACATCTCGATAGAGCCGGTTGACTTGTCCCTGTTGGTACAAACGCTGCGCGGGGAGCCGCATCCCGGAGTAGATCATCTCCTTGGCGAGGCGAGGCCCGTAGAACCACGTGTGGAGGTGGGACTGGATCCCGCCGATACCCATGTCCGCCGTCGGGTCGCGGAAAAAGGCATCCTCGCTGCAGAACACCAAGTCACACGACCACACCATTCGCTGGCCGCCGCCGATGCACCCTCCCTGGACCGCGGCGATCGTGGGCTTGGTGACTGACCTGATCAGACGGACCTCCTCCCACGCGGGTAGCACCTGCGCGCCTTTCGGCGCGGGCTGCGGGTCCTTCAATTCGGCACCGGCGCAAAAGTGCTTGCCCAACGCCCGAAGCACGACCACCCGGCTGTCGTCGCCCTTGGCGCGGATCCAAGCCTGTTGGAACTCGTGGTCGAAGGCATCGTCGTACGTATTGAGCGGCTTGCGCGAGAGCGTGATGATCCCGACGTTGCCGTCGCGTCGATAGTCGACCTGTGACCCGTCCGCCATGGGCTGGATAATAGACACGGGAGCTTCGTCTGGGACCTGCCGTTCGTTCCTTCGGTCGTGCCCACCTCCGAATAGCCCGATGCACATCGGCTGTGACGCACTATTGTCGGCTCGGCTCAGACGCGGGCATATCTGCCGATGGAGAAGCAACAACACCACCAGACATAGGAGTGAGAGTGAGTGAACTGCGATTCAACGGCCGATCCGTGATCGTGACCGGGGCCGGTCGAGGCTTCGGGCGCTGTCACGCCCACCTCCTCGCGTCCCGCGGTGCGAGAGTCGTCGTTGCCGACTATGGGATGGATCTCGACGGGACTGGTTCCTCATCAGAACCCGCCAATCAAGTCGTCCATGAGATACAGGCAGCAGGTGGCGAGGCAGTTCCGTGCTTCGCGTCGGTCGCGGACAGAGATGGTGCGACCGAGATCGTCCAGACCGCGCTGGACGCATTTGGCGGTTTGGACATTCTGGTGAACAACGCTGGTGTCGCCGACCCGGACTGGTTCGAGGATACGGACATGGACCGGTTCGAACGGATGACGCAGCATCAGTACCTCGGAACCGTCTACATGTGCAAAGCGGCTTGGAATCATCTGAAAGCCGCCGAGCACGGCTGCATCGTCAACACGGCCTCGGAGGCAGTGACAGGGTTCGTGCCGAAATGTGCGAGTTACAGCGGAGCCAAAGGTGGGGTTTACTCTCTGACCCGCGCCCTGGCCCTCGACGGCAGGAGGTTCGGGCTACGCGTGAACGCGGTATCCCCTCGCGGCAATACACGGATGTCGGCTCCTGAGGTCATGTCCTACTTTTACGATCAACCTCCTGACGCTTTTGTCTCACCCTTCATGGATCAGATGCGTCCCGAATTCGTGTCGCCCGCGGTCGCCTACTTGGCGCACGAGTCATGTCCTCTGACGGGAGAGACCTTCATCTGCGGAGGCTTGAGTGTCATGCGTCTGACGTTCATTCAAACCAAAGGGATCACCACGACGGAGACGATCACCCCAGAAGACATTGCAGAGAACCTCGCCACTGTGATGGATGTCACCGACGCCGCGGTGCGAGACATAGAGAATCCCCCGGCCTGACCAACCGGCACATCGCGATCGGGTGGGCTGGCGAAGGGAGCTCCTAGGAACCGCTGAAGGAGTCCGCGTCGTCGAATCCGGCTCGCAGAACTGAGAGTCGGCGCTCAACGGCGCTCCGGTTCTCCGGGTGGGTGAATATGAAGAAATGACCCGCTCGGATGGCGTGGAGCACACGGGCGGCACACTCATCGGGGTACCGGGCAAACGAGGTGCGTGCACCCGCCGAGTTCTTCGTTCGGTCCCCGACCGTAGCCCGGTATTCCGCAGACGTCATCGGACCCCCGAACTCCTCGGGACGAAACTGAGCCGAGTTCTCGAAGATGCCGGTGTTCTCGTGATGCGAAGGGCAGAGGACCGAGACTCCCACACGCGTCCCGCTCAACTCAGCGTCTCCGAGATGGCAACGACCGCGTGCTTGGTGGCCATGTACCCCACCATGCCGCTCGGCTCCTCTGGAATTCGGGTGCCAAGCCTGATCCGGTTGCCCTCGACCGCGCCCGCACCCACGACTCCTGCAAGTGAAGCTGTGTTGACGATGTGGCAGTCGCGGCCACTCTGCAGCATTCGTGGCACAAAGGTCTGTACGCCCAGGACGACCCCGAAGAGATTGACGTCGACAATCCAGCGCCACCCACGCTCTTCCGCTCGGAGCAAAGGGCTGTAGGACACGACCCCCGCGTTGTTGATCAAGAGGCTGGCTCCACCGAATTCGACATCGACTCGGTCCGCCAATCTTGCGACCGAGTCGCCATGGGTCACATCGACTTCCATTGCAACCGCACGATCGCCTTTGTCTTCAATTTCTCTGGCCACCCGTTCGGCCTCGGCTAAGCGGTTGTCGGCGATCACGGTCGTCATCCCCTCCGAGGAAAGCCGCGCTGCCATCGCACGTCCGAGTCCGCTGGCAGCGCCCGTGACGACGGCTACTTCGCCTTCGAAGTGCTCCATGGCGGCCACTCTTCGGAGTCCCGATATCCCCTTTGACCGTGAACAGGCCTCTAGGTCTGGATAGGGACGGCGCGGAAGACTGAACAGCAAGTCTCTTCTGGGTACTTAGGTCGGGACTCCAGCGGTAGAGGGGACTCGAGCTGCGCCACGGTTGGCCCGATCCGCTCGGCCACAGGTCGCAGTCTGTCGAGATCGAACTGATACACCTCGGCGGCTCGGCCGGCCAAGAGTTCGTCCCGCTCGGACTGTGGGAGATCACAGAGCGTGGCGCGGAGGGCCTCGAGAGTAAAGGGACCCGTACCCTCTGCATGCGGGATGTCCGCTCCCCACATCAAGTTCGGGATCCCGACATCTCGCGCAGCACGCAGATCGTGAGGCCCGGCAACGTAACAATTCGTTGCGAAGTAGTCACTCGGCGTCCGCCGAAGATTCTCCAACGCGTCTTTCACATGAGGGTAGAACGGCGTACCGGCACCCATGTCCCGCAACTTGCACATCATGTCCATCTTGACCAGATCGCGGGCCAGTTCGGCCGCGCTTGCGATTTCGGTGGTGACGAATAGGAGATCCGGATGGCGTTCGAACACGCCGGAGAAGATCAGGTGGCTAATGGCCCGGGACGTGTAGAACTGGATCTCCACGAAGTGGACGAGCTGCGAGGCCTCGCCACCCTCATACACCGACTCAGTCGGAGCGGCTGCATGGCGGTGAAGAGGTAGCTCCAACTCCGCACATGCTGCCCAGAGGGGATCATATGCGGGGTAGTACAGGTTCACCATCTTGAGCACGTGATCCCCAGGGAGCAGTACGCCCCGAAGTCCGTTCTCTTTCGCCCAGCGGACCTCGGCCACTGCATCGTCGATGTCGTCAAGAAAAATCTGCGCAAAGCCGGCTCTGCGTTCAGGCGCTTCACTGCAAAAGTCCGCCAGCCACCGATTGTGGGCACGCAGTCCGGCGAATCGCAGCTCGTACTCCTCGCGGCTCCGCGGAGCAGGAGATGTGAAGACACCCGACGGGTAGAAGGGCGGAGCAGTGTTGGGAAACAGGACTTCGGCCGCGATCCCCTGGGAATCGATGTAGTCGAGGCGTAGCTGACTGTCCCAATTCAGCGACGATGCGGCGGACGCGACGCCTGAGCGGTTGTCGACCGGCCGGTCCTGGTCGAGCTCATCCGCCCAGGCGTCGTGGAAACTGTTGGCCCAAGGGTCGAACGCCTCGTGATAGCGCTGCTCCAGATAAGGCTTGTATTCCCGAAGATCTGCGCCGCAGTGGCCGTCGGTCGAAATGACGATCTGATGTTGCATTGTCAGGACCGATACTTTCTCTACGTAGGGGCAGCCCGAACGCTACGGGACCTACGGCCAACAAATGCTAGTCCCAGGTGCTGCTGCATGGTCAGGTGATTCCCGCCGACAGCATCCTCGTCATGGCCCGCCGGCCGCCAACCGGGATGAGCAGAAGTGGAGGCTTCGGTCCCAACTTCTGGCTGGGTGCCAATCTGGCCCTGCTCAAGACGCGGATCGCACTCGAGACGATCTTGGCCGCGGATTCCCGAATGGACCGTCGACAAGGAGCGTTCGAAGCTGACTGGCGGGATCGACACTTGCGGTTGGGCGCGCCTCCCCGTCGACATCCCCTGACGGTGCGAACCCGGGCCTACTGGCTCGGCCCTCGTTGGGGAAGCTCACCCTCGAGGACGTCGACGCTCAGCCGAGTCTGCACAGTGCTCCGTATGCGCCAACCCTCGCTCGTGCGGACATACTCATCGTGGTAATGGCCGGCGCCGCGAAACTTAATGGGCTGACCACTACCGGGCAGCGTCACGTGATCCTGCATGGCCCAGATGCCCTTCGCCGTGTCGGCACCGGTGAAAACGATCTCAGGGGTGTGACAGTGGTGCGCCGTAGTTGCGCCATCCAGACTCTTCGACACCGAGGACACGACTAGGTCACGTCCCTCCTGCACCCCACCATGGCTCTCCAGGCGGTAGTCCTCCGTCAGGACTTCCGTATTCCACGTCTCCCAGTCCTTGGTATCCACGCACCTGGCGTAGAGGCCTCTGAGGCGCCGAATCTCTTCGAGGTCCTCAAGCCGCTGCAGGCGGTCCTTCAGATTCTGGGACTCGCTGGCGGCTTCCATGTCCGAACTCCCTCCCTCTATACGAGTCAGGGCACGCACACGGTCGGGCGCACAAGAGCGAGATGCCGTTCGCGCCTAGCCAACCCGGCTGAAGCGTGGTGTCTCCGTCTGGATGGCTGACCTCTTTGGAACTGGCGCGATCACCTTCCGAAGGGTGCGTGCCGGTCCCTCCAGGCTGACGTTGGGGCGAGCGTGCTGTACCGCCAGGTTGTCCCAGAGAACCAGGTCGCCGTTTCTCCACTCGTGCTGCCATGAGTGAGTGGGGTCGTAGAGATAGGAGAACAGGGTCTCGAGAAGCTCTTCGCTCTCCTCGGAAGGCAGACCGGCAATCTCGCTCGTCATCATCTGGGACACGTAGAGGATCGTCTGACTCGTACGTGGGTGTTGAAACCCAACTGGCTTCGTCGTCGATCGCATCTCAGTCCGAATCGGGTTAAGCAGCTCCTCGGTCTTCTCGCCCCTCTGCTGCTGTCCGGTCACATGGACCGCGCTCAAACCCTCAACTCGGGCCCGAAGATCGTCTGGTAGCCGCGTCCACGCATTGGTGGCGCTGCAAAAGATGGTCGGCACCGCCGGCTGTTCCACCTCGATGCCGTAGAGCGAGAGAAGCTCCATCGGATTTTCGCCCCACATCATGTCGGAGTGAAAGAGGAGACTCCCGTGAGGCGCGTTTCCGTTCTCATCCCTGTTCGACACATTGGTCGGGTAAAGATGAGCGAACTGGTCGACTCCCGTGCGATCGGAGGGCACATCGCCGCCGACGAGAACTCCTGCGAGGGCCATCTGGTCTTCCGCGGTGACCTCCGCGTCCCGGAACAACAGCGCCCCCCGATTGTCGAAGGCCTCTCGCAAGCGGCAACGGTCATGCTCATCGAGCGCCTTGTGCAAGTCGAGACCCCGGACCTCGGCACCGAATTCGGGCCTGATCTCGTCGATAACAAACTCGGTCACGTACCGACCTCCGTCTCTTAAGACAGCGACACTACTCAGATATCGTTCCACACCTCTCGGCCGGCGCCGAGCGAGTGGCATGTCCCACCAGCCCGTCCATGATCGAGAATTGTGGGGTCGATGGCGCCGGCAGCTGGTCCGTCTGCTTTCAGTTTCGACCTTCTCGTTCTGGCTGATTCTGGATGAATCGGCGGACCCGACGAACGGTCCCGACCACCGCAGGAAGACCCGGGGTCGGATGCGCAGGTGGTCGACGGAACGCGTGCAAGCCGTCGCGCCACTGTTCGACACCACGCCCCGCGCGAGCGGTCACCATGACGGTTCATGCGCCCGTTCCCGATTCTCGGATCAACTCTGCGATAAGCTCCTCGCGCGGCCGGAGCGGTCGTCGCGATAATCATCTGTCCAACTGAGGAATTTCCTCTCAGCGTCGCCGACGGGCGGCCCTGGGTCTACGACGACGCCTGCGTCCCCGGGATGTCCGTTCCGCAGGTGGGCGTGCTCTGCGTGGGGACAAAGCCGCTCTTTTCCGCCCGAAGCGTCCAGACGCAGATCGGCAAGTCGTGCCCGAAGACGGTCGAGAAGTTGATCGTGTTCGGGAGCACGCCGTCGCCGTTGTAGCTCTTGATGCCGCGGATCGCCTTGACCACGCCAGCGCGGGTCGGGTTTGGACCTGCCCCTCGGAGGCCCTTGATCATGAGGTCGGCGCCGATCCAGCCGTTGGACTCCGAGAAGCTCGGGAAATCGGAGGTGGTGAAGTGGTCGTACTTCTCGAGCGACGTCTGCATTTGCTTGGTGCCGGCATTCGGGAGCTGGAAGGGACGGACCTCGGTCTCGAAGATTGCGCCCTGGACCTCAGACCACGCCGGGCTGTTGATCAGGCTTGAGCTGTAGCCCACGGGCAGGGCGTCCACCTTCAGCTTGATCCCAGCTTGCTTGTAGGCCTCGGTCAGCGCGATATCACTGGCGTTGTCGAGATTCGGCCACAGCGCGTTCACGCCGTTCTGCTTGGCAATG
The DNA here is from genome assembly GCA_963756625.1 of uncultured Acidimicrobiaceae bacterium. Lineage (GTDB taxonomy): Bacteria > Actinomycetota > Acidimicrobiia > Acidimicrobiales > RAAP-2 > Bog-473. The sequence continues at coordinate 82,353 of CAVWNQ010000005.1, read as the reverse complement.
AGCGCCGCGCTGGTGAAGTTGACGGCTCCGAACGGGACGGAGGAGTCGTTGACCGGCGTTGTGCCACCGACACGACTGAAGGACTGTTCGATGTCGGAATTGGCGCGGACCGAGTCCGGCGAGATCCCGATGGCATAGGTGGCGAGCTTGGTGCCTCCGAACTCCTTCAGCAACTTCCCGTACATCGTGTTGACCGGGTAGGACGGGTCCAAGCTGCCGTACACCGATGCGAACATGTTCGTATAGGGCTGCTGACCCCACTCCGGACCATCGGAGTCGTCACCGGTGACCGGCACCCCCGCCTCTTGCGCGTACTTGGCGGCCAGGAAGAAGACCGGCGATTCCGACACGATGCCGATGGCTCCCTTTGCGATCGCCTCCTGGACGTCCGTCGCGATCACGGTCGGGCTGGTCTGATCGTCAAGGACAAGGGGGACCAGCTTGTGCCCATCCACGCCGCCTTGTGCGTTCTGCTCGTCGAGCCTGGCTTCGAACGCACTGGCGGTCCCCAGGTCCTGTGGTGATGCCGCGCCTGTTTCAGAGGTGATCAGGGCGATGGTGATCGGCGCAGCCGCGGCCCCGGCAGGCGTGGCCGCGCCCGACACCAGGACCGGAACCAGCGTGGAGACGACCAAGGCCGCGACGAGCGTGATCCGAGACATGGACATACTCTCCCCCGAGCTCCTTTGAGATTGGAACATGTATGAGTTGTAGAGCGATCATCGTCGATCTGAATCACACGAGCAACGCGGGCAAAAGACCGAATCGCCCAATGCGATGCGTGCTCGCGCTGTGTCGTGTTGACGGATCGTCGCTTTCCGCCAGAGACGGGCTTCGCTCGTTCAGGGCGTCGGACACCTCGCACCGTTACGTGAGGCATCGTTACGGACGATCCGGACACTGAGGTATCTGAGCCCTCAGAAGCAACGCAGACGAGGGTTCCGCAGTTGGCAGATGGGGAGTTCTCGCGGTTCGTGGCTATCAGGAGCCGTTCTTCATCGTTCGTCCTCCCGGAGGGGGAGCGAGATGGTCGAGACGCAACCTGACATTTCGTTTCGAGCTGATCCGCCATTTTCCGTCCGGGCCTTTCCTGTACGTCTCGAAGTAGTGCCCGTAACCCTGAATGCTCAGAGGACCGCTCGGTAGCTCGGTTTGGACGTAGTCGAACATTGCCCAAATCCCCTCCGCCTCGGTATCGCTGAGCAGGGTGATCTCCGGCATGTGTCCGTGGTGGGTGGTGATTCCGCGCCCGAGCATCGATTTGAGGTCGGCAAAGTACTCCTCGTTCGAGATGGCGACCTTTGCCGATTCCTGAGGAAGGTAGTGGACGCAGTCTTCTGTGAATAGCGTCTCGAAGGCATTCCAGTCCTTCGTATCGAGGTATCGGAAGTAGCGAGCTTTCAACTGCTTGATCTGCTCGATGTCCCACAACTGCTCCACCGAAGGTGTCATGCCTGCCCTCCAATGGAACCGGCTACCTGTCCCAGCATTCCCATCTCGATCTGTCGCTCGAGAGCGACTCTCATCACCGTCTCGACATCCTTCCGAAGGAAGCGGCCCGCAGCGCTTGTCAGAGCCTCCGAACCACCGAACCTGGTGACCATTCCCAACGCTCGACTGTCGCCGCTCCCGTGGCGGATCGCTTCCATCGCTTGGAGACTGGGGAGTCCCACATGACTCAAGACTCGCTCAGCCTCGGATACCAGGACCAGATTCGCGGCACACAACGCGTTGTTGACGAGCTTCACCCACTGGCCGTCTCCGACCTTCCCAACATGGATCACAGGGTCGGCATACGAGCGGATGATCGGATCGATCGATTGCAGGAGGTCGGCCCGTCCTCCCACCCACAGCGTCAGTTTCCCCTCGCCGATGTCAGCCCGGCTTCCACTGAGGGCTGCATCCAGGACACCCACTCCCCTGGGCTCGGCTTGCTCGTCCAGCAGTTGCACAGTGTTCGGATCACAGGTCGTGTGGTTGATCAGAATGGACCCAGGAGGCATGTGACCGAGTAAGCCATCTTGGCCCAGACACACCTGCTGGACTTGTGCGTCGTCGTACACGCACACGACCACGACGCTGCACACGTCGGCCAGACCCTTCAGGGTCTGCGCAGGAGTACCTCCTAGGTCCGTCAGAGCAGCCGCCACCTCGGCGCGGCGGGCGCGGAACACCAGCGGCTGACCTCGGTCAAGAAGCTGGCAGGCGATCGGGAAGCCCATCTGGCCCAGCCCGACCATTCCGACCGACATTTGTCTCACCCTTCGCTCAGAGCTCGTCGCTCGGCCAGCTGTACGTTGGACCGTCCGCGACGCGGCGCTTGGCAGAGGGGACGTTTACCGTCGCTTTGAAGCCGACGATCCTGGTTCCCATCCCGTGCGGGTGGTTGCGCGTCGTTAGGAGACCAACCACCTGAACCGCACCTGGCACGCCCACTCGAGGCAGCTCACCAACACACCGGCACTGCTTCGGGGCTTCGCAGGAAAGTCGACGAGGACCAGGTGACCTCGTCGGGCGGCACGGCCAGCTCAAGGGTCGGGAAGCGTCGGAGCAACGCTTGGAGGGTCGCCTCGATTTCATGGCTGGCCAGGTGCGCTCCCAGACACCGATGGGCGCCGAAGGCAAGGGCGAGATGCGGCCATGGTTGGCTCCGGTGAAAATCGATCTCCCAACCACCGGGGAACACCGACTCGTCGCGGTTGGCGACCTGGTGCTCTGGGAGAACCGGGTCACCTGCGGACACGATGACGCCACCGCTCAGCTCCACGTCTTCCTTTGCCCAGCGAACATTGGGCATGCCGAATCGAAAGCTGGGTATCCACCGCCAGAGCTCCTCCACGGCGGCCGGCAGCAGTGTCGGAGTGTCAAGGAGCTCTTGCCAAAGCCGACGCTCCGACAGGAGCACGTAGAGGGTTGAACCGAGCTGCGCAGCAGTCGTCTCGAAACCGGCGAGGAACAGGGCGAGCGACAAGCTGAGCAGCTCCTCTTCGCTCAGCTGATCCTCGTTGTCGCGGGCATTGACCATGATGCTGAGGAGGTCGTCCGTTGCAGTGACGCGACGTTCGGCGATGAGCGCACCGATGTATTCGAGAAGGTGTCCGAGCGCGCCGGCCTTGACCTCCTGCTCCTGATCGATAGCCATGAGAGTGTCGACCCATCCTCGGAAGAGGGGGATGTCTGACTCTGCCACACCTAAGATCCCAGTCAGCAGTCGCAACGGAAGCGTCCACGCGACGACCTCGACGTAGTCGGCCCCCGGGCCTGCCGCATTGAGATCCGACAACAGCTGATCGACGATTTCCTCCACCCAGCCTCGTAACTTCTGTATCTGTGCGGCGGAGAACGCCGTCAGCGTCAAGCGGCGGAGGCGAGTGTGCCGGGGCGGATCCATGTTGGCGATAATCGCTGGGTTATCAGAGAAGTTGAGTGGCATCATGCGAGCCGCGTCCCGGTCGGCGCCGAGCTCCCGGCTGAAGCGGCGATCGCCGTAGACCGTCCGCACGTCCTCGTAGCTCGTCGCCAGCCAACACGGCTCTCCGTACGGAAGCTGCACGCGCACCGGCCCCTTCGCCTGAAGGTCCCGGTAGAAGTCGTCGATGACGAGATCGTCGCGCCGAACGACGGGATATGTCATCTCATTCAGTTCGGTCACGTCTTCTGCTCCCTCTCCTCGCGGGTGAATCGGTCCAGCCTTCACGCCGGCTCAGTGTCGAGCTGAGACCCCGACAAGATCGGCTTCCACGAGCGTCTTTACCGCCGGAATACATTCGGCCCCCTCGGGGGGCTTCAGGTAGCCCCCGCGGGCATCGAAATTCTCCATGAGTTCCGGACGGATCTCGGGGTCGGTTGCGTTGATCTGCTCCACCGTGGGACCGATGCGGCTGGCAATCTCCATCAATCGGCGGCGGTCCAGACCGAAAAACCCGATGGCGTTCTCGCCGAGCATGAGCCGAAGCTCGTTCTCGGGGATGCCCTGAAACGCATCTTGCAGCCACTGTGGGGTGTGCGGCCAGGTGCTCTCAAAATGTGGATAGTCACGACCGAACAGAATGGTCTCGACCCCGATCTCGTGCCGCATATCGACTTCGGCCTTGTGAATGAACGACGCGCCGGCAAGGCAGTTGCGTCGCCAATACTCGCTCGGCTTGTGGACCGCTGGTATTTCAGCCCGATGATCCTCGTAGAACGAGTCGAGAAAACTCAGTGTCGCGGGAATCCAGTCGACCCGGATCTCCGTGAGCATGAGCTTGAGGTCCGGGTGCCGGTCAAATACGCCGCCGAAGACGAGCTGCCACAACGGGCGCCTGGAGTGGACATTGCGATTCACCCAATTGAAGAAAAACAGCGCGGAATCGTCACCGACAGCGTCAGCATGTTGAAGAATCTTTTGCACGTCATCAGTACCACCGGCCGCTTCGGCAGCCGCACCGTAGATCTTCTCGATCTCCTTGAACACGACGCCTTGTTGGGTGCCGAACCCCGCGTGAACGACGACGGCGATATTGCGCTCCTCACAGGCCCGCCAGTAGGGCTCCCAATAATCGTCGAAGAGCTCCGGAAGCCCGGGATGAGTCAAGTAGTGAGGGCCGTAGGTCGCAGTGAACCCGTGATCCGCGATCCAATTGAGCTCGGCCACGGCAGCGTCGATGTCGGTGCAAGGACCGACAGCAGCCGTCAAGAGGAACCGGTCCAGGGCAAATCCAAAGGCGTCAGCCGCCCATCGGTTCCAGGCATGCGCCCCCGCCTCCCAGGCATCGAGGGGGTACACGCGGTTGGTCCCGTTGTGGAACAGGTCCCCGAGGCGAGAGTCGCCGTGAAAGACGAATTCGGCGGCAACTCCCTCTCGATCCATGTCAGCGAGACGTAGGACGGGGTCGTGGAGTCCGTGCCAGCCCGAGATGTGCACCTCGCGGTGTTCGGGAAGTGGGGCCGTTGTCGTCTTCTTCGCCCCAAGTAGGGCCGTCGCAACGGGGTAGATGGCGTTGTCCTCGTGGAGCCGGGGGATCAGATCGTGGAAACGTGGATCTAAGTAGTCGCTCCAGAGCTCCTTGGGAATTCCCGCATGGCTATCGGAGGATACGAAGATGAGTCTGTCATCCATGGGGTTCCTTTCCGGCTCTTGCGATGGCGTCTCGGAGAACTGGGGCCGGTGTTTAGGTCAGCGGGGCACTCCCGCAAATCTACTCTCACCCTTTGCAGCTCAACCTTGGCTGTTGGTACGACATTGTCACGATTGACGCACGGGTGGCCCACCGACGACGGCCGTCATCTCTGCGGGCTCGTTGCCGACCACCCCCGCAATCAGGGGATCCTCCCGTCGCCCTCGGCGGATCTGAGGTCCTGTCCCGAAAGTCGCCATGAGCCATGTGGTCACATCTCCGGTGGCTAGGCGCGCCTACGCATGTACTGACCGAGCGACACCCGCTGAACCACCGAGCCGGCCATTTAGAGAAGCGAAGACGGCAGCGGCGTATGTGGGCGACGGAAGTTGAAGGCATCGGCCAGCCATTTTCGGCGTGGAATCCGATATCGCGCTTGATGATCGACGTCAGGTCGTCCGGCTGCCAACCCTCAACGAGTTCCTTGCCAGCGAGGTCGTAGGTGGGTCGATCGAGCTCAAGCAATAATTGCAAGCTGTAGGCAATCCTCCCGGTCAGCACGGCCGGATCACCGGTGCACTGCGCGAGGGCGCTCTCGGCCATCGTTTCGACAGGCTCGCAGATGTCGTAGAGGCTCACGATGTTGCCCGCCTTGACCCGCGGCGTGAGAATCGCTACCTGCGGAGTCATGGCGTTGACCGCAATGACACCTTCGTTCTCTCCTGCGGCAGCAACCGTCAGCCGGTTCAGCGCAGCTTTGGTTGCGCCGTACATTGCGCTTCCGTCCTTGGCCTTCAAGGCGAACGGCGGTCCGGGAGGCAGCTCGGCGCTGAAGCTGGTCAGATTCAGGATCCACCCCTCGCCTCTTGCCCTCATCTGGGGGATCACTTGCGCCATGTGGAGCCATGGCGCCCACAGGTTGCATTGGGCATAACCCTCCAGCTCGGGGACCGTGAACTCGTGTACCGGCTTCAAGGTATGCGCCACCGCGTTGTTCACCAGGACATCGATGGGCCCGAGTGCCTCCTCCGTCCGTGCGACGAGCGAGTCGCGGCCTCCGTCGGGATGGCTGAGGTCGCAGGGGAACATCACGGCGGTGCCGCCAAGATCCTCAATGGTGGCCAGGGTCTCGCGCAGTCCGTCAACCGATCGCGCCGTAATGGCCACCTGGGCGCCCTCTGCTGCGAACTGCACCGCGACCGATCGACCGGTCCCGCCCTGGCTCGCACCCGTGACCAGGGCTACCCGGCCCTGCAGGCTCTGGCCCACCGCGACCCCCTTTGCTGGAAGTGGAGCATCACACTCGACTGCCAAAATACCGGGGATTGGCAGGCAATTCTCCGGGATGTCCACCCGATGCGTGGAGACGCGACGTCGCCGTGTCTCCCCATCTGGGCGCTGGCTGTCACACGGCTCCAACGGTCGCGACACCTGCCCGCGCCCGCGCTGCTCGGAAAGACGGAGCCTGGCTGGAAGCGCCAAGCCTTTCCTCGGCCCTTAGTGGGAACGTGCGACCGTTCCCCCATCGACGGGGATCATGACTCCCGTGATGAAGTGTCCTTCGGGACTCACGAGGAACAGAGCAGTCTGCGCGATATCCCACGCGTCTCCTTCGCTGGGCAAGGAGATCTTGTAGGTCAGGTCGAGCTCGGCCGGGTCCAGTCCGGCTTGGGTGATCGCCTGATTGCGCATCGGCGTGCTGATGATCCCTGGCGCAACACAATTGACGCGGATTCCGTCCTTGCCGAAAGCGTCGGCGACGTCATTCATGAGGCCCTCCAACCCAGCCTTCGCCGATGCGTATGCAGCCTGTCCCCTTCCACCCTGGCCACGTAGAGCTGCAATCGAGGAAATATTCACGATGGACCCCCCACCGCCACGCTGCATGACCGGGACCACTGCCTTCATGAGCATGAACGGCGCGGCCAGGTTTACGGTCAAGATCGACTGGAGCAACTCGATCGACGTATCGAGCAGATTGGTCGAAGACGCGATCGCGGCGTTGTTCACCAGTACGTCGATCCCGCCGTAGTGGGCCACCGCCTCGTCGGCGATACGCTGCGCCTGACTCAGATCGCTCAAGTCGGCGGTAACGATCGTCGCCTCTCCGCCGTCCTTCTCGATCATCGCCAAGGTCTCCTGGGCTCGGTCTTCGAACATGTCGACCAGTACCACCCTGGCTCCCTCGCGTGCGAAGAGCACCGCCATGGCCTTGCCTGTGCCGATTCCCGGACCGCTCGACCCCGCTCCGGTCACGATAGCCACCTTGCCCGCAAGCCTTCCCGATTCCGACAACGGTCCCTCCTCCTTCGTGTGCTCTCGTGCAGTCTTCGGACAAGCAAGAATCCCACGCCTCTCCGCAACAAAGCGAGGAGCGTACTATGTGCTCACTCGCGCCGACTGGGGCTACGCGAGTGAGCGCACCGGAACCACGTCTCGCGACGAGCGTGGCAACCAAACCGCCGGTTCGCGTCTCAGTTGATGATGCGTTGCCCAGAGCATCAGCGTTGCTTCTGTGAGATATTGCGCGTCGTCGTTGACGAGCGTCGCAACGAAATGACTGAGAGCTGGCCACGGGTTTTGACGGGGCCAGCGGAACCCGGTAATAGCAGACCTCAACCCCTGTCTCGACGCGTGAGGAGGCCACGCATCGTGCGCCGGATGTCCACTCATCGCGTCGAGATGCTTTCGATTCGCGCTCCAATGCGCCTAATCACGTGCCGGATCTGCAGCCACTACGATCCCGACTGCACGGCCCGCGGGTGCCCGGCAGTTCCGGTGTGTCGGCGTTGCCAGCATTGCCGAGATAAGGAATGACTCATGGACATCGACGACCTCCTCACGACGACGCGATCCGTGCGCAGGCTTCTCGATGTCGAGGCCCCAGTCGATCACGACGAGATTCGTGATTGTCTTCGCATCGCCTGCCAAGCCGCGAACGGAACGAACATGCAGACGTGGCGCTGGATCGTGGTATGCGATCCCGAGCTTCGGGGTCAGATCGCCGCCCTGTACAAAGACGCTTACCTCACGCAGACGGGCCGGGACGAGACAGGCCAAGGGTCGTTCCGCCCCACTCCTCTTGGACGCATCATGACGTCGACGGAATGGCTGGTGGACCACCTGGGCGAGGTCCCGTTGCATGTCATTCCTTGCTATGAGCCCTATCTCGAGGAGAAGGGAGTAAGTTCCTTCCCGACCGCCACGTTGTACGGCTCGATCTTTCCGGCGGTCTGGAACTTCCAATTGGCCTTGCGTTCTCGCGGCTATGGCTCGTGCATCACAACCCTGCACCTCGTACACGAGCAGGAGATCAGCGCGTTGCTGGGCATTCCCGACACATACGTACAGGGTTGCCTCTTGCCCATTGGGCGGCTTCGTCCCGGGCAGATCTTCAGACCTGCTCCGCGCCGACCAATCGAAGAGGTGGCGTGCCTCGAGCGATTTGACGGCCTTCCCCTCTGAATCGACCCGCACGGACCACGGACGAAGGAGGACGAGCGCCATGAGCGTGGTGGACAGCTTGGGAACGAAGGTGCAGGACATCGTTGATCGTGCCGAGATTGTCGATTGCCTGAACCGCTACGCCCGAGGCATGGACCGTCACGATCGCGAGATGGTGCGCTCGGCCTACCACGAGGGCGCGATCGACGTACACGGCTCCCGGGCATTCGAAGTCGAGGACTTCATCGATTGGGCCTTTGCCTACCATGAGCCGCAGCTGCACCATCAGCACTACGTCAGCAACGTCACCATCGAGGTGCATGGCGACACCGCACACAGTGAGTGCTACTACCTCTTCGTCGCCCGGTACGCCGATCGCGAGACTCCCTTGACGGTGGCGGGTGGTCGCTATGTGGACCGATTAGAGCGCAAGGGCGGGCGCTGGGCGATCTCCACCCGAGTATGCACCGCCGAATGGCGGACCGCTCCTGAGTCAAAGCTGCCCGATCGCGGACGCCCGCTGATCGATCCCGAGTTCCACGTGAGCCACGACATCACCGATGTCTCCTATGTCCGGCCTCTCGTGGTCGAGTTCGTCCAGGACGCCACGTAGCCACTGCCGAGCCTCGAAGGAGTCGATGGCCTGTCGCTCATCGGTACGAGTAGAAGCCCTGTCCGCTCTTACGGCCCCAGAGACCCGCGTCGACCATCCGCGACAGCAGCGGCGGCGGCGAGTACAGGGGTTCCTTGAACTCCTCGTAAAGAGAGTCCGCAACGGCTTTCGTCGTGTCCAGGCCTATGAGGTCAGCCAGTCGCAACGGGCCCATCGGGTGTGCGCACCCCTCGACGAATGCGGTGTCAATGTCCTCGGGGGAAGAGAACCCTGATTCGACCATTCGGATCGCCGAAAGTATGAAAGGGATCAGAAGTGCGTTGACGACAAAGCCAGCTCGATCCGGACAGGGAACGACAACTTTGTTCAGCTGGCTAGTCAAAAAGGTGGAGGCGCGTTCTCGGGTCTCTTCGCTTGTCAGCAGGGAGCTGATCACTTCGACCAGCCGGAGCACTGGCACGGGATTGAAAAAGTGCAATCCAATCACCTGTTGAGGACGCCATGTCGCCATGGCCAACTTCATGATCGGAATGGATGACGTGTTCGATGCAAGGATCGCGCTTGGATCCATGACGACCTTGTCGAGTCGGGCAAACAGTTCGGCCTTGGATTTCTCGTCTTCGATTATCGCCTCCACGACCGACAGCCGATCTGCCAGGTCGGTCAGATCAGTCGTGAAACGCAGGCGCGAAAGGGTGTCTTCACGTGCCTCATCGCTCAGCTTCCCGCTGTCCACCGCGCGCATGACGGAGCGCTCCACCCGTTGACGGCCCGCACTGACTGCCGGTTCATCCACCTCGAACACAAGGGTGTCCAGACCCGATCGTGCCATGACCTCAGCGATGCCTGACCCCATGAGGCCACATCCGGCGACGCCGATCCGCTCGAACCCAGACATCTCAGAGCCCTCCATTGGCAGATCACCGACCCGAGCCGTAGGCGGCTTGTCTGATACTAGGGCTTCAAAGTATTGGAACACCGGCTAAATCGATGGAACTCGTCACGGCGCAGCCGCACGCGCGAGGGATGTGGGATGCTACGGGACGGCTGGCTCGTAGTCGCCCGCCCCGAAAGGATCTCAACCAGGTCCGCCAAGTCGGACTCTTCGAGACTGTCGACGCCAAAGCGCATCTTGTAGACGGCTTTCGTGGCCCAACTCAGGAGCTCTCGACCCTTTGGGGTGATGCGCCCCAGCGTAATCCTCCTGTCAGTGGGTGCGGCGTGCGATGAAGCAGACTGGCGTTCTACAAGCGGTGCACGATATCGGTGACGCTGCTCGGATGGATCATGAGCCGTGGGCCCATCTTGCTCAGCGGCATCTCTCCGTGGCGCGTGAAGGAAACAAGCACGAGCGCCTCATAGCGAGCGAACGTCAGATCAAACTCTCTGAGTGCGTCGTCAACGGCGCCACGGACGATCTCTTGGGGCTCTCATGATCGAGGTCGCCGCAGTCATGGCGAGCGCATCACCCGGCCACCGGGAGTTCCACCGACGCTGAGCTTCGGCAATCGGATCGAAACTGAGAGGTGCGCCCATCCGTAAGGACGGTAACCGTTCTGCCCGTCCGACCTGCCCCGATTGACCGGATGCCCGATGGCAGGACATCATCGTTTCTGGTAACGATCACGCGATGCGGGCCAGCTACACATCAACGGGGTGGCAGCGCTCTCGGAGCCATAGCCTTGTCAGCCACTCTCGGTAGGCCGGCGGGTTGACGCCGAGATCGGCACGCGGTCTATTGAGCCATCGTTCCAGAGGAGGCAGGGACCCTTGATGTCATCGAGCCATTTTTCGCTGGCCGACAAGGTGGCGCTAATCACTGGTGGCGGTCGCGGCATCGGTAAGGGCATCGCACTCGCCTTCGCGGACGCCGGGGCATCCGTCGCCTTGGTGGCGCGCACGAAGGAGCAGATCGATTCCGTCGCAGAGGAGATCACTGAATCGGGTGGTCGAGCACTCGCACTCGCGGCGGACCTCAACCACCTTGACATACACGAGACACTGCTCACCCGGGCGATGGATGAGTTCGGGGGCCTCGATACCGTGGTGAATTGCGCCGGCGGGGGCGACATGTGGCGACCGTTTCTCGACGACAGAGTCGATGACATCGAGTCGGCGTTTCACTTCAACGTTGCAGTTCCGATCGAGCTGGTTCGGTTGGCGGTGCCGCATCTGCTCGAGCGACCAGGTGCTTCCGTCGTGAACATCGTCTCCGGCGCGATCAATTTACAGGCGCGTGGGCACCTCTCCTATGACGCGTCCAAGGGCGCGTTGTTCTATGCCACCCGTTCAATGGCGGCCTCTCTTGGGCCGCGCATCAGAGTGAACGGCATAATGCCAGGAATCGTCGAGACAGAGGCGATGACGGAGGTCGTCGCTCGGCACGAGGGAGTACTGAACCAACTGGTCGACCGGACGCGCATGCGACGACTCGGCACGCCTCTCGACATCGGGCTGGCGGCGGTCTTTCTCGCTTCTCCCGCTTCATCGTGGATCACGGGAGTACTCCTTGATGTCGATGGCGGCACGGTCGGCGAAATGAATGTGATGTTTCCGGACATCTGATAGGTCACTTGCCGCGTCTGACCTCTCCGGCTACCTGGTTCAGCTCAGGACGCCTTGCGCACAGGCATCGAGCACTTTGGCCGTGTGTGCGGGCTGGCTGACGAAGGGCGAGTGCGACGAGACAATGCCGAATCCGGTCGACAAGCCCAGCCGACGCATGAAGGCGTTGTCCATCTCTCTTGGATGCGAATAGTCATCGGTTGTCAGAACGAAGTCGCGTGGGATCGGGCTATGCCAGAAGCGGGGAACGTGAAACGCTTCGAGCGACGGCGCGAGTGGCAACGCGGTGAGGTGTCCCCACGCCCAGTCCTGATCCCCGGGTGAGCAGTCGTGGTAAAAGAGCTTGTTCGCTGCCACTTGCTTCGTCAGCCGGACGCATGGACCCTGATTCGGAATCTCCACGACTTCGAGAAATTCTTCGTAGGGCAGGCCAACCGTTCCCGGCCAATCTGTGGAGACGTTGTCCGAGGTGGCTGCACCCATCGTCTCGCCCTCGATAGGTACGGCAGCCGAAAGGAAGATCAACCGCCCGATTTTGTCGGGGACTTCGTCCGCGGCAAGGGCGATGGCAAACCCTCCCATCGAATGGCCGATCAAGACATCACACTCCTGGATGACCTCGCGCAGGGCGCTTCGCCACGAAGCCAGCGATGCATTCTCTGCCCGGCGGCAGCTGCATCCTGGCAAATCGATGGCCACGACCGAGTGCCCGAGCATCTCCAGGTCGGGTGCGAGCTTGTCCCAACACCAGGCACCGTGATATCCGCCGTGGACAAGTACAAATCGCATCACGACCCTCTCGCTCTCGACCTTGACCTATCCCGCGCACGATGATAACAAATGTTTGGTACGAATAAAGGTGTTCTGGAGGTTCTATGTCGCAGACAAGCCAGGCGCAGTCGCGTTCGGCGCAGGTTCGTAGGCAGCTCGGACACCCCGTGCTCGACGGCGACGGTCACATCGTCGAGCTGATGCCCGTGTTCCTCGATTTCGTACGGGACCACGGGCACGGGAGACTCCTCGAGGCGATGCTCGACCGGCGTCGGCGGATCGAAGACCTTTCGATGGAGGAGCGCCGCCAGGGCGGTATCCTCCCGCACTCGTGGCACGTTCCGACGAGCACTGAGTACTACGCGACGGTCACGTCCCCACGGCGATACCACGAGCGGATAGGTGAGGCGGGCATCGACTTCGCAGTGCTCTATCCGACCGTCGGCATCGCGCTCTTGCAGTTACTCGATGATGAACAACGCATCACGCTCTGCCGTCTGTACAACGAGCTGATGGCCGAGCAGTACCGGCCTTATGCGGATCGGTTCACCGTTGCCGCGCTCATCCCAATGAACACTCCCGATGAGGCGATCGCCGCCATGGACCACGCAAAGGCATTGGGCTCCAAGGTTGCGCTGATAGCAAGCCACGTGCACCGCGCGCTACCCGGTACTCCAATGCCGGTCGACGACCCCTGGGCGGACGTCAGGGTTCCGGAGTGGGAGACGAGAGGATGGGTCGACACATTCGGCATCGACAGCCCCTACGACTACGACCCCGTGTGGGCCCAGGCGATCGCCTTGGAGCTTCCGCTCGCCGCCCACACCGCGGGCATCGGCTCGAGCGACCGAGCCTCGGTGTCCAACTTCGTGTTCAATCAGATCGGACACTTCGCATCGGCTGGCGGCGCACTCGCAAAGTCGCTCTTCCTCGGTGGCGTGACCGCGCGATTCCCGCGGCTCCGCTTGGCGCTGCTCGAGGGTGGTGCTGCCGTCGGAGTTCAGATCTATATCAGCCTCGTCGGCAACTGGCTCAAGCGTGGCGGCTCGGCCATCACCCGATTGGACCCCGACAACATCGACAAACAGCTGCTCATGAAGCTACTGGTCGAAAGTGATCAGACTCTCGCCCGTTACTCGCCCGACCAGCTCATCCGTGCGCAGAACGACATGACGCGTCCGCGTGATGATTTCGCGGCAGCTGTCCTCACCTCGGTAGAGGACATCCGGGACAGATTCTGTACCAATTTCTACTGGGGATGTGAGGCGGACGATCCATTGGTCGGCGTCGCCTTCGATCGCAGGGTTACGCCGATGGGGGCACTGGTCCCAGCCTTCTTTGCGTCCGACTTGGGTCACTGGGACGTGCCCGAGTTCGACGAACCTTTGGACGAGGCCTACGAGCTCGTCGAGCGCGGCATTCTCGATCTGGACCAGCTGCGCCAGTTCCTCTTCGACAACCCGGTGCGGTTCTATGCCTCCCTCAACCCCGCCTTCTTCAGCGGAACGGCGATCGAATCGGACGTGGCAACCCTATTGCAACCATGATCCGGGCAGGGGAAGACGGACGAACCCGGCGTGCTCCAACCTAAGGGCGCTCCGATGCGTCCACAATCTGGATTGGCCAGAGAGGAGAGAGTCTTGAGTGGTCGACTCGAGGGGAAGGTTGCGATCGTCACCGGTGCGGGATCCAGTGGCACAGGCATCGGTATCGGCCAAGCCATCTCGCTGGTGCTCGCGCGGGAAGGCAGCTCTGTGCTCTTGGTCGACAAAGACGCAGAGCGAGCCGAGGCAACGCTGCATGGGATGGAGGACTGCCAAGGCAGGGGCAGGGTCTTTGCTGCTGACGTCTCCCGGCCTCGGGACTGCGAAGCGATGGTCATCGCAGCCATCTCGGCCTTCGGAGGATTGGACATTCTCGTCAACAATGCCGCGGTATCGAGACACGGTTCTATTACCGAGGCGTCCACTGAGCTGTACGAAACCACGATCGCCGTCAATCTCACGGGAACCTACATGGCATGTCGGTACGCTGTCCCGGCGATCGTGTCCCGTGGCGGCGGCTCGATCGTCAATATCAGCTCCGTCGCAGGAGTCCGGGATACGGGCACTGCGCATCCCGCTTACTGTGCCTCTAAGGCGGCCCAACTGGGCCTGACGGTGGACCTCGCCGGCGAGTACGGACGCGACAACGTCCGGGTGAACGCCGTGCTGCCCGGGTTGGTCTCGACGCCGCTGCAGCAGTCCATCGGTCGGGTCGACCGCGAGACCCAGGCTCGACTCAACCTCTTGGGGCGCATGGGGAACGCATGGGACATTGCCCACGCCGTGGCATTCCTGTGTAGCGACGAGGCCACCTACATCACGGGCGTCACTCTTCCCGTGGATGGGGGTGCGACGGTTGCCATGCCCGCGTCGGTACATCGCGCCGACAGACGAGGGGCTGAGTAACGTTGCGCTCAGTGAGCCAAGGTGCGACTGGCCAACCTTCGACGTCCCATTGGGTTCGGGTCTGAAGCTCATGGTCTGCTACCACCTCCACGGGGACGCCGCAGGCGAATCCCGGCTTACGCCCTTGGAGTTCCCGATCAAGGAAACCTCTGCCGGCTTTGTGCGAGGTCTCAACGACATCCCCTCGACCACACTCGGTTTCGGCGAGTTTGTCGGTCGCAAGCCCGACGTTGGCGTGCACAATGCGCCTCGGCGCCAATTCCTGGTGGTACTTGGCGGGGAGCTTGAGATATTGACATCCCTCGGTGATGCGCAACGCTTAGTACCTGGGGATGTCCTGCTTGCTGACGACATCGGTAGCAAAGGCCACGTGAGCCGCGACGTCGGCGAGCACCCGCTGATGCTCCTGGCAATCGGGATCGCGTCAGCATGGGATGGACCTGACCCATGAGTACAAGAACCTCCGGAGCGAGTATGACCACGCTCGCGGCGAGATCAACAACCAGCGCAGGAATATCGTCCAGGCGTACGGTTGAAACTGGTCGGAGGACTCAGATCCTGTCCACTGCGGCCACCCTCTTCGCCAGCTCGGGACTGCGGACGTCCCTAAAAGACGTTGCCAACGCGTGTGGCATCCTCCCGGGGAGCCTCTACCATCACTTTTCCTCGAAGGACGCACTACTCATCGAGCTGGTAGAGCGCTACCAAGTCGACCTCCGCCGCGTTGCCCGGGACGCCGTCGAGTCCATCCGGGAGCCCGTCCCCGAAGCCGTCGACCAGCGCATCGTCAACTTCGGGCGAGCGATCGCGGCGTGCGCCGTGCGGCACCGCGCCGCCCTCATGCTCACCTTCTATGAGCCATCCATGAGCGCCAGCAACGAATTCATGAGCGTGGCGCGCCGAACGCCGACCGTGGTCAACCAGGCGATGCTCGAGCTCCTCGAGGCGGGTCGGGCAGTCGGCGCCATTCGTTCCGAGGTTGAGGTCACCCTCCTGTCCGAGCGGCTCTGTCAGAGCATGCTCCACCACGGAATCGGCGACTGGTATCGGGGTGCGGAGGCACACGTCGTTCCCGAACTCAGATGTCGAATCCTTCTCCACGGGCTCGCTGAGGAACCACCCTTGCGTTCCGAATTGGATCGCTCAGAGGCACTCGCGAGCGCCCGGGAGACAGTTGCGGACTGGCAGGGAGAGTTGAGCAATGACCGAGTGGCTGGCATCCTCGCCAGCGCGCGGGCGGAGTTCGGCCGGCGGGGCTATGAGGCAACCGGAATGCGGGACATCGCCGCGGCGGCCGGCGTCGCTATCCCGGTCCTTTACCGTCACTTTCCATCCAAGGAGGCGATCCTCGTCTCTGTCATGCGCCCGTATACGGAGAAGCGACGTACGGCATGGAACGCCGTGCTCGGGTCGTCGTCCTCGGCCCTGGAGAAGTTGGATGCCCTGGTATGGATCAACATCACTCTTCTGGACCAGTTCAACGACGAGTTCCACATTCAGCTCGACTGGTTGAGGCAGTCACCGCCCAATATCCGCAAACTGGGCTCCACTGCAGAACAACGGCGGGGCATCGCAGCCCTCCTGGCGTCCGGGAGGCGAAGTAGGGACATCCGCCTCGACTACGACGATGGCACGGCGGAGACCTGGGCTCGCTGCGTCTATGAGGCCCTCTGGACACCGGAAAATATCGTGACGGCTGCGGGAAGGGAGGGTGCACACGAGTTCGCCCGCGAGACCCTCCTTCAGGGTGCCCTCGTCACCGATCACATGCGGCCCTGAATCTCCCTGAAACAGAATGCACATGGTGAACACGCGGCTGTCATTCTCCGCCAGCACCGACGGCGGCGCACTCATGGGCTCCTTCTTCACTGTTACGATCCGCGCCGAAGGATCGGGGCAATCTCCGTGCGCGTTGGTTGACTGGAATCCTGCAGAAGCGCGACGCTAAAGACGACAGGCAGATTCTCCGCGTCCGGCGGCCGGCGCGTGAACCACCAGAAGGAGTTCGATGCGCCTCCCGACTGATCAGGGACGCATGCAGCGCCCGCCGTCGATATTGAAGGTGTCGCCGGTCAGGTAGTGGCCGCCGTCCGAGGCGAGGAAGACCACGAGCGCGCCAGCGTCCTTCTCAGGATCACCCAGCCGACCGAGCGGGATGTTGGCGAGGGAATACTTGTAGTGCTCGGGGTTTGCATCGAAGAACTCCTTCGAGCCTTCAGTGAGCATCCCGGGAATGATTGAGTTCACCGTAATGTTGTATTGAGCCCATTCACGTGCTGCTGTACGACTGAGGGCGCGGTTGGCTTCCTTCGCTGCGTTGTAGCCCACCATGCCTACGTTGCCCAGCAGTCCCGCTTGCGATGCGAAGTTGATGACCGTGCCCTGCGACTCCTTGAGATATGGAAAGCTCGCCTTCATGTAACGAAATGAAGCGAGAAAGCCCGAGTCGATGCCACTCATGACGTCATCGACAGTCTGGTCTTCGAGGTTGACTCCGGTGACGGCGGTCTGGGCGTTGTTAATCAGCACGTCAATCCGTCCGAAGGCCTCGACCGTCCTCTGGACTGCCTTGCTCACATCGTCGTCTTTGGTCCCGTCGGCGTTTATGCCAAGGTGCCTAGCCCCAGGGATGCCGTCGAACTCGCGGCTCGTCTGATCAAGCGTCTCCTGCCGGACGTCGGTAATGGTGACCGCAGCGCCCGCCTTGAGCAACGCCGTCGCCATGCCCTTGCCGATGCCACGTGCCGCGCCCGTGACGATCGCCGCCTTGCCGTCCAACTCGATGCCCATACGTCGTCCCCCCAAAGTTGACACTCAGTACGACCCTGTCGGGATTCGAACTGACGCTAGTACATCGCCAACAACGTGATCGGGGTTCCGATCCTCAGGGCCGGAACGACGACCTTTGTCTCTCCACGAGTTCATAGGGAATCCCGTCCGGATCGCTCAGGAAGCAGATCCACATGTCCGGTGCAGGCGTACCGGTGAGCGCGACGGACGTTGGCGGGCGATCGAACGCCCATCCCTGGGTGCTCATCGCCTCGTAGGACGCGCACGTGTCGTCGACCCCGAGCGCAGCCGTGAACAAGCCTGCGTGATTGGGCTCGCCGTAGTGTCGACCATGCGAACGAGGCTTCAGCCATTCTACGAGTACCACTTCGTAAGGCTCGTCGGGTAGGCGCAGCCTCACGGCAACGGCGTTGACCACGCCAGGGAGGCGTAGAAAGGAAGCGTCCCGGATGGAGTGTTCGGCGACAACGTCGAAGCCGACACCCACGTACCACGGTACAGACGAGCCGAGGTCCGCCACAGTGACCCGCAGGTGCCGCATCCGACTCTCTCCGACGTCAAGGGAAGCATCGGCGACGAGATCGAAAACGACACCCGTGGGGTCGCGCAGGGACCACCACTCGGTGCCGATCGGCGACGGACCCGAACCGAGCATGGTGCACCCGTAGCGTTCGAGCTGCTCCGCCGCCTCCCTTGGTTGAGGCACAGAGAAGCCGAGCGCCTGGAGTCCGATCGCTGACGGATCGTCGTGTGGCCGCCCGACGAGAGGAGGGTCGACCCAGCCCTGGACGTCGATTGCTGGGCTGGTTCGCGGGCCGCGTGCGTCGTAGAGGAAGTCGGCTCCGCTCGTCACTTCACGGTCGATGCCCAGGATTGCTCCGCTCTGGGGTTCGATCGGTGTACCCATCGTGCGCTGAAGCTCGAGTCCCTCGACCAGCGAGGCGGTGACGGTGTCCATGTCGGCGCAGCAGTAGCACACGTGCAGGAACCGTCGGGTAGGTTGTTCCGACGAGCCATTGCCGGCATGGGATCCACCGGTGACCCTTGCTACAGGGCTTAGCGGCTCGTTCACACGCCTGCCCACTGGGATCGCCCGATAGTCACCGCCCCACTCCCTCGTTTCCAACTAGGCGGTTGAGATTTGCGCGCAGCACCGACCATGTCACGAGCCGACGGCAAGGGTCGTCGTCCCATGGGAGAGGCTGGAGGAACAACTGTGTCATTTCCTCAGCCGGACACTCGCGCAATGCCCCGCCGAACACACCTCTCCGCCAGTGCGTGCGTCAACCGTCGCCTCCTTGTGAACTCACTGCAGAGATGTAACCGCATGACAGTGTAAGGAGCCGTCGTCGGGGGCGTCAACCAACGGCCGGGCGCCGAGACGAAACGCGCCGGGTTAACGTGCTCGCATGCGAGTGGTCGTCGATTTCGATCTCTGTGAGTCGAACGCATTGTGCATGGCACAAGCACCGGAGGTCTTCGAGGTGCGTGACGATGACCTTCTCTACGTGCTCAACGAACAACCCCCCGAAGAGCTGAGGGAGAAGGTCCGCGCAGCTGCCCGCTCCTGCCCCAAGAATGCCATCACCATCGTGGACGACTGATGCACTCGGTTGCGATTCGAATACTCACGCTCGCCTGAAGCGGCCTACGAGGCGAGATGTGTCGAGCTGCGGCTGGAGTTGTCGGGCCGCAAGGGTGGCCGCGGCCAGATGTTCAGGAACACGGCGTCGGAGGGATATCCGTCCCTCATGTAGCAGGTCTTTGCTCCGCCATATCGGTGGGAGGCATAGAGAACCCGTGTCATTCGTTGGTTCGATACGATCCAAGCAGCGCCACGAAGCCGGCGCGGCCACATTCCCGAGGAGGTCGGAGTGTCTGACATCGTGCAATACAGAAACCTGATCGGCGGGCAGATGAAGGATGCAAAGTCCGGTCGCTTCCTCGACACGTTGAATCCTGCGACGGGCGAGATCTGGGCGCGGATCCCGCTCGGCGATCGTGCCGATGCCGACGAGGCTGTCGCGGCAGCCAAAGCGGCATTCCCAGCATGGTCGGCGCTCTCTCCAGACGAGCGAAGTGCCTATCTCAAGAAGGTCGGCAACCTCTTCACTGTCCACGCCGAAGAGCTCGCCCAGCTGGAATCGACCGACAACGGCAACCCGCTATCGATCAGCAAGATGGTATTCGACGACATGAAGGTCCTCTGGGACCGCAAGGCACACGAAACGCTCGAGGCGTCCACAGGCCGGACGGTACCCCTCGGCCCCACGACACTGGGCTTGACCCTCCGTGAGCCATATGGCGTCATCGCCGCGATCGTGCCGTACAACATGCCCGTGGCAATGTTGAGCAACAAGATCGCGAGCGCTCTGGCTGCGGGCAACACAGTCGTGGCGAAGCCTCCGGAACAGGCAAGCGTCGGGAGTCTGCGTTTCGCTGAGCTCGTGAACGAGATCCTGCCCCCAGGCACCGTCAACATCGTCTCCGGACTCGGAGACGTTGGGGACGCCATGGTCCGTCACCCCGATGTCGCAAAAGTGACCATGACCGGCTCGTCTCCTACAGCAAAGCTCATCCAGGCGGCGGGCGCCGACACGCTCACCCCTGCCATCTTCGAGCTCGGTGGTAAGTCTCCGAACATCGTTCTCGACGATGCCGACCTCGAGAGCGCGTCGATGGGCCTCACCTACGCGTCGATCTACGGCTTCAACGCTGGCCAGGCGTGCGTCGCCGGCTCCCGGATCCTCGTGCAGCGAGGGGTGTTCGAGGAGGTTCTTGAACGAATCGAAACGATCGCAAAGTCGATCGTAGTCGGCGACCCCACTGACCCGACGACCTCGATGGGTCCGCTCATCTCACAAGAGCAATACGAGAAGGTAGTGGCCTTCATCGAGGACGGCATTAAGGAGACCGAACTCCTCTTCGGTGGTCGCCACGGGGCCGAGGTGGTGCCGCAGCGCCCTGGAGGGTTCTGGGTCGAGCCCACCCTGTTTCTCGCGAAGGACAACTCGCCCCGTATCTGCCGCGACGAAATCTTCGGTCCGGTCGGTGCGATCATCCCCTTCGACACTGACGACGAGGCGATTGCTCTCGCCAACGAGAGCCGCTTCGGGCTGGCGTCAGGCGTCTGGGGCCGTGACCTGACCCGGATCAACCGCTACATCCGCGAGATCGAGTCCGGGAACGTGTGGGTAAACACCTACCTGCAGACCCGACACGAGCTGCCCTTCGCTGGAATCAAAGAGAGTGGTTACGGCCATGACGAGACCATCGAGTTCAGTCGGGAGAAGGGAGTGGTGATCGCTCTGCCATGGGCTGCTGGCGGAAGCAGCTCGGCGACGATTTTCAGCCAACTGGACTAACTGCCTTATCCCACGGATGCCGACCCGACCGACGCCTCGGCGGGTGCTGGGGAGCACGGAAGGTCAGATGAGCTCCTTCAAACCTTCACTGGCCCGTTCACGACGGCATCCGGCGGTCCATTCGTCGATTCAGCAAAGGTAATCGTGCTGAGCGGTGCTGGTCCGCACTTCTGTGCTGGAACAATCTGACCGAGTTCGGAACTCTCACCCCCTCCAACGCGGACCAGCGCCTGGCTGAAGTGAGGGCAGCGTTCTTCGCCATTCAAGATGGCCCGATTCCCGTCATCGTAGCGGTGCAAGGCGCGGCGCTGAGCACAGGATTGGCCATCGCAGCGTCCTCTGATTTCGTGATATCGGCGGTAGACGCGCGCTTCGGGAAACCCGAAGAGAGCGCGGGCGTGATAGGAGGTGCCCGTCATCTCGCACGACGGCTCTCTGACCCTTGGATCAGATGGATGTTCCGGTCACTGAACTCGAGGAGACGACGCTCAAGCAGGCACATCTAAATCTGTGGTCACAGCAGAATCGTGATTCGGATGACAAAGAGGGCCTCAAATCAGATCGAGACGATGGATCTCAACCCGGCTATACGTTCAAGCAGAGTCTCACCACCGAACTGTCTGGCCATCCCGACTCTCTCGAAGCCCGAGCCGCAACACTTGAACGGCGGGCACCCGGCTATCCATCTGAAACCAGTTGATGGAGTGTCCACACCGTCAACGACTTACGGATCTTCGGACAAATTCGGAACGACTCCCATCCGAATTACACGTGCGAGTATCCTCACAAGGAGAGTCCGATGAGCCAGGTTCGCCTTCTACTCGTGCATGGCTCTTTTCACGGAGCCTGGTGCTGGGACCACTTGATTCCTGAACTGGCGGCGAGGGACGTCGAGGCGTACGCGATCGAGCTCCCGTTCACTTCCCTCGCTGACGACGCCGCAGCCGTTGCGGCGGCAATCGGAGAGGCCCAGGGTCCGTTGATCGTGCTTGGCCATTCTTACGGTGGAGCTGTGGTCACCTTGGGGGCAGGCGCGGGCGACGGGCGCAAGGGCGCAACCCACCTGGTGTACCTCGCTGCCATTCTCGCCGACCCGGCTCAACCCTTGGATCTCAAGTCGACGCCAGGGATGAACTCGATTCAATTCGATGAAGAAGACCGGATGACATACGTCGATCCGAGCAAGGCAACACAAGCTCTCTTCAATCGGTGTCCGCCCGACCTCGCCGCTTGGGGCCACATCCAAACTTCGCCCTATGCCGCTGGGTGACTTCGGTTCGACGTATGAGTCGGTGGCATGGCAGACCGTCCCAAGCACCTATGTGCTTTGTACCGACGACCACGCTAATCGACCCGAGCGATCAGTGAAAAATGGCAATGCTTGCCGGTGATTGCATCGAGCTTGACAGTGATCATTCGCCCTTCCTCTCGACGATCTCGCCGTTGGCTGACCTACTCGCGCTGGTGGTCAGCGACGTTGGTGCGGCTCATCCGGGCACCCGCTGATCACCGAACACGTAGGCCACTTAAGCGACCGACTATCGTCGGCAGTCCATCCCGAAGGCCGTAAGCCCCCATCCCTCAAGATGATTTCCTGAAATTATGTTCCGTGCGTGCTGGGGAACGGCGTCACGGGAACACGCGAACGTGTTGGCGCCTGCTAGACAGACCGGGTGAAGCTAGAGCGCGGGCAGGTCGCAGTTGTCACTGGCGCTGCGAGTGGGATCGGCCTCGCTATGGCGGAGTCCTTTGCGGAACAAGGGCTAGCCGTTGTCTTGGCCGACATCGACGAAGGTCACCTGTCACGAGCCGCCGCTCGCATCACTGACAGCGGTGGGTCTGCTCTGGCCATCCGAACGGACGTCCGCTCCGCTGAGCAGGTCAACGATCTTGCCGTCGCGACGTTGGATCACTTCGGACGCGTTGACGTCGTCGTCAACAACGCCGGAGTAGTCGCGCTGGGCTTCACCTGGGAGATCGAAGATTCCGAGTGGGATTGGGTCCTTGGCGTCAACCTCCGAGGCGTCATCCACGGCATCCGGGCCTTCGTCCCTCATCTGATCTCCCAAAACAGCGGCCACGTGGTGAACACTGCGTCCATGGCGGGCATCTCTGTAATGCCGGGGATCGCGCCTTATCTCGCATCCAAGCATGCGGTCGTCGCACTGTCAGAAGGCCTGGCCGCAGAGTTGGCCCAAGCAGCCCCAGGTGTTGGCGTGACGGTTGTGTGTCCGGGGATGGTGGACACCAACGTCTTGAACTCCGGACGGGGCGACACCGATGACAGATCGACGTCGAGCCTTGCCGAGGGTGCAGCCCGCGCGCAGACAGCCAACGTCAGCGGGGCCGGTGTGATCTCGCCCCGGGAGGCCGCCGGGGAAGTCCTGGCCGCGATCACCTCGAACAGGCTTCATGTCGCCCCGAACGGGTCCTTCAAGGGAGTGAAGTCCTGGGTCGACCGCATCGTCGGGGATTTGGAAGGGCTCAACCACTAGCCCTCGCCGAACGGCCTCGAGCGAAGGCGCGCTGGAGTGGGTGCCGGACGGTGCTCCTCAGGTCCTTACGCCAACGAGCTCAAGGTCCTGGCGAAGCAGCGAGTCGACTCGACCATGGGTGGCTTGTCCTAACTAACCCTCGGCCGGTTTGAGGAATCCACCTCGCTGGTCGAAGTTGGTCACCAGCTCAGGTCGGACAGCGGTCGCCAGTCTGCCGGTGTGGATTTCCTCAGTTGGACGCGAAGGCTTCGGGGAGGTGCCGGCGACGCACTCGAGGACAGTATGGTAGCGAGGTTTCCCCCAGTGATCCCGTGGAGTCTGTCGCGGGTCATCCGTCATTCATTCCTCGATAAGGCTCGCCAATCCCGACACATCGGCGCCCTGACGACCTCGAGGCATCTCGTCAGCTCCAACCGGAGGGGGGATACTCGGTGTCGGGATGCACCGCATCGGCTCGCCGACATGACTCGTCCGCAGGATGCCGAATCGGACTACTCCTGTAGGGCACACGGTTAGGCCACGACGTTGCCCGACTGTCTGAGGGTGGAATCGCCTACGACTTCTCAGAAGCAGCGCGGCAATCGCACAACGTGCATGGCTTAGCGCTCAACACAGCGACCTGCTCGACACTGTGACCGCGGTCTCCCTCGATGCCGACTGTATTGATTCGCGAGCATGCTGTACGGACGCGCACACAACGCGAGCCAGCGGTGCTCCGCTTCCACAGCGACCGATTCGTGGGTTGCGAAACTGCGCCCCGATGCTACGTTGAATTCGAAAGACTCCGTATCGCTCTGACCAAAGGAGTTGCAGATGAGTGAGATGCGTTTTGACGGACGCTCTGTGATTGTGACCGGAGCTGGGCGAGGTTTCGGGCGGGAGCATTCGCTGCTACTGGCTTCTCGGGGCGCGAAGGTGGTTGTTGCCGACTACGGCGTTGAGCTCGATGGTTCTGGCTCTTCTCCTGAGCCGGCAGAGCAAGTGGTGAAGGAGATCGAGGCGGCTGGTGGGGAAGCCGTGGCATGCTTCGCCTCAGTCGCCGACGAGGCAGGAGCCGCCCAGATCGTGCAGACCGCGCTCGACGCGTTCGGCCACCTCGACGTTGTGGTGAACAATGCGGGTATCTGCGATCACTATTGGTTCGACGACCTCACGGC
The DNA here is from genome assembly GCA_963756625.1 of uncultured Acidimicrobiaceae bacterium. Lineage (GTDB taxonomy): Bacteria > Actinomycetota > Acidimicrobiia > Acidimicrobiales > RAAP-2 > Bog-473. The sequence goes on along the minus strand of CAVWNQ010000005.1, from coordinate 57,604 downwards.
GGAGAACTTCCGTCGCCTGACCGATCACCACTTTCTCGGAACGGTCTATGTGTGCCAAGCAGCATGGCCCCACCTCCAGAAGGCGGACCACCCGTGCATCGTCAACACCTCATCGGAGGCCATTCTGGGCAACGTACCCAAGGCCGTCGCGTACAGCGCCGCGAAAGGTGCCGTGTTCGCCTTCACCCGAGCCCTCGCACTCGACGGGCGGCGCGTCGGCATCCGGGCCAACGCCATCGCACCGCGAGGGAACACGCGCATGTCGGCTCCGCAGATCCTGGCGTACACCTTCGACCAGCCCGAAGATAACTTCAGAAACGAGTACTTCGACAACATGCGACCGGAGTACGTCTCCCCCGCCGTAGCCTTCTTGGCACATGAGTCCTGCGAATTGACCGGCGAGACCTTCGTGTCGGGTGACCTTAAGATGATGCGTATCGCCGTAGTCGAAAGCACCGGCCTCACGTTCACCCCAGACACGCTCAGCCCCGAGACGATCGCATCGAATCTTGACAGCCTGATGGACACGACCGACGCCAAGGTCATGGGCATCGACATGTTCAACTGAGATGTTTCTGCAGTTCACACTCCGGCGTTGCTGTCTGCGCAGAGCGCCTAGTGGCGCAACTGATCCGCGATCCCGCAGTGAACCCTGAAGGCGCTCTGGACAAGAGAGGGCGCCTTCCGACCGGCTTCTCGGAGAGGGTTCATCCGAGGGCTCATCGATCAGGAGTAGCGTGTCCGGGCGACGTCAATGACGCTCCGAGGCATGCGAGTCTAGGGGGATTCGATCGGCGGAACCCGAAGAGGTGGGAGGGATGTCTCCCACAGAAGGGGGGAGCATGCAACGCTCTCGCGCAACAACCACGGTGTTGCTGGCAATGTTCGTCAGTCTGCCCATGCTGCTCGTCGGTACAGCGGCCAGTGCCACCTCAGCGGGAAAGAGCCCGCTAACCGTGGCGTTGGTCCTCTCCGAGACTGGCGAAGCCGCAACGCAGGACGTCGGTGGGGTCCAGGGCTTCGAGGCCAGACTCGATCTGGAGAACTCCATGGGAGGGATCAATGGACACAAGCTCGTCCCGCTCGTCCTCGACGATCAGACCAGTCCCACCACGGTCGACACAGCGGTACAAGAGGCGATTGCCAAGGGTGCGATCGGCATCGTTTCGAACTCCGCCCTGTTCTTCCTGGCCGATAAATACCCCCAAGAGGCAGGCGTTCCCGTCACCGGCACTAACACCGACGGTCCCGAGTGGGGTGAGCAGCCCTTTACGAACATGTTCTCCTCTGACTTCGGCAGCGTCGATCCCAATTACCCCGCCAGCACATTGCAAGGCCAGGTGGTCAAGGAGCTAGGTGGAACGATCGCGGCCACCTACGGCTATGGCATCTCGCCGGACTCGGCGCGGGCTGTGCAATTCGACACCATCTCGATGAAAGACGTCGGCATCTCGGTGCCCGTCCAGGATGCCTCCGTTCCCCTGGGCAGCGTGGCCTTTACGAGCGCGGCGCTGATCGCCAAGCAGAACCACGTCAATGCGCTCTTCCCGAACTTGGAGGCCTCGTCGAACTACGCGCTCGCCACCGCCTACAAACAAGCGGGTATCAAGCTCAAGGCTGCGGTGTTCCCCGTCGGACTACAGCACAGCCTGATCGGCTCCCCGGCCTGGTCAGAAGTGCAGGGCGACTACTTCATGAGCCTCTTTCACCCCTTCACGATCCCTGACGTCGGCACCGAGCAGATGCAGAGCGCCTTGGAGAAGTACACCGGCTACGCCAAGAGCGACCTCTTCCCCGCCTTCGGCGACTACGAGGGCTGGCTCGGAGCCGATCTGCTCATCAAAGGCATCGCCGGTGCGGGCTCGAACCCCACCCGAGCGTCTGTGATCACCGCGCTGCGCAGCATCAAGGCCTACAACGGCAACGGGATTCTCCCGATCACCATCAACTACTCGACGGTCTTCGGGAAGCTCTCCCCCCAGTGTGTCTGGCTCTTCAAGGCAGAGAAGACCGGGTTCTCACTCATACAGAAGAACGATGTCTGCGGGAAGGAGATTCCCGGAACCAGTACGTCAGGGTGACGATACAGACGTGTCGCCGACCCCAGTGAACAGTAAGTGCGTGTGACGTTCCCGGCGGCTCAGGGATATACGCTTCCCGGCCCCTGGCAGCCTTCAAGGAGGTGCAGCTTGTGGGTGAGGCCGGGAAGGCTCACTCGCTTTGTGAGCAACCGTGTCGCGTCTGGTGATTCGACAAGCCACACAATGGCGGGGCCGATAGCCTCGGGGGGCGACACCGGCATCCCGGGATATTTCTCAAGCATGTCGCGAAGTCGCTCGCCGTACGCGACGAAGCCGGGCTCGGCGGTGAAGGCTCTGATGCCGGCTGCCCCGAGCTCGACGTTGATGATGCTCGCGAGGCGGTCCAGGGCGGCCTTCGCACCCACATAGGCGAAGCTCCAGCCGCTTTCTTCGACGGTTCCTGGCGGATTCATGACCACCGAGGAAGAGCTCATGTTGATGATTGTTCCTCCGCCACGCTCCAGCATGAGCGAGATGGCGATCTGACAGAGGACCGCAGGCGCAACCACATCGGCTTCGAAAGAGATGGAGAGCTCTTCAGCCGGAGTGTCCAAGAAGAGGCGCCGACCGCCCGGGCCTTGGTAGATGCCTATGTTGCACACGAGGTCGCAGCGCCCGAATCGCTCGGCGGCCGCCTCGGCGAACTGCACGACTGACCGCCGATCGGTCAAGTCGGCGGCGGACGAGAAGGTCGTCCCCCCGGCCTCCTCGATCTCGGAAGCGGCCTCGTCGAGCAGACACTGATCACGAGCGGTTAGGGCGATGTCGAACCCGGCACGTGCAAGTTCGATGGCCGTGTTCCTGCCCATGCCGCGGCTGGCCCCGGTCACCCAGGCAACCTTCCTCATCGGCGGCAGGTTCTCCGTGAACTCGATCGCACCGTTAGTCCGCCTCTCAGGTCCTCATCCAAGCATGTTGTCGCGGCAGAACTGCGAAACGCATCGGCTTGTCAACATGGTCGGACGTCACACCTGACCAAAGCGATCCACAACGTGGGCCGAGATGCCATCAGGATCGAGGCGCCGAGCCACCAGATACCCAGCACCCATCCATCCGCGACGGGTCCATTTGCCGAATGACAGATATGTCCCAGGAGCCCCACTTGCTGCCGGGATCATCTTCACTCGCTCCAAGGCTTCTTTCACTCCCCGCGGCGTGAGTGGGTGCGCGTCCGCGAACGCATGCGTCAGGACAGTCGCTAGGTCTCGGTTGACGACCGGCACGCAGTACTCGGGGCGACGGCCATAGGTCGCCTCGAACTCATCAAGAAACCGTTGGCCGACTGGGTTGGCAGGATCGTATTGGTCGACACCGGTCCAGTTGAGCATGGACTTCCAGATCAACTCATTGATCCAGGCGTTCTGAAAGGCGGTGCCCATGAATCGAGGCGGGTCCCAGCCGATCGCATCGAGGACCGGGTTCACACCGAGGACCCCGAAGCCGAAACCACAGTGGACCAGTGCGTCGGGTTTGGCCTCATGCAGCTTCTGTACGGCGCTGGTCACGTCCTGTGCAGTCTGAGCGATCCATTCCTCCCCAACGATCCGGATACTCTGCGCAGCGCACGCCTTGCGGAAGTTGCGGATGTATGAGTCACCAATGAGGGACTGCTCGATCAGACAGCCAACCGTGGCATGCCCGCCCTTTGCGAGAAGCTGAGCCCAGAAGATGGGTTCATCGGTCATCGAGCCTTGGGGTAGGCAGAAGGTCCACTCGCCGAGCCAATCCTCGGTGCCAGTAATCGTGATGGCCGGTACGTGGAACCGAGACTCGATGGCCTCGCGGGTCGGTACGGCGTTATCCGTGATTGCCGGCCCAAAGACAGCGAGACAACCTTCGTCAACCAATTCGCCATAGGCGTCGATGACCGCTTTGGCTGACCCCTTCGGAAGTCCCTCTACCTCCCGGAAGACGATCTCGACCGATCGGTCAAGGACACAAGTTTCATGCGCCTGGCGAAAGACCAGCTCGAACGGGCGGGTCAAATCGAGCCGCTTTTCCTGGGGGTAGCCATCGGGCAGAAGGAAATCGAACAGGTAGCCGAGCTTGATCGGCTCCGCTTGGCTCTCGTACGACATTTTGCCCCCCGTTTCAGGCTCGGCTGCGCCACAAACCTTAGGTGCTGACCGACTCCTGGTCAGCCTCCTATGGCTCCACAGTGCGTGCGAGCGCGGGTACTTGGTGGCGGGCGGAGCATTCACACTTGCGATCTTCGGGCTATGAGCCTCACTCAGATGTCCAGCATCGGGTTCAGACATCACAGCGGATTTGGGGGAAGCAAGACAGCGGAAGGATGGCCCCAAACGGGTGTCGGTCACATCGGCAGTCTGTCCCTTGTGTTTCCCGTCGGTATAGGTTGCGGACATCGCCGAAGGCGGGTGTCATGAGTCGACCGGAGGAGGCCACCACGAGCACGACCGATGCACTGGTCTATGACCCAGATGACCGCGACACGATCATGAACCCGCACCCGCTCTTCAGGCGGATGCGAGAAGAGGCGCCGTTGTACCACCGCGAGGAGCAGGACTTCTGGGCGGTAAGCCGCTTCGACGACGTCAAGGAGGTCCTGCTCAACCGGGAGACGTTTCCGTCGTATCGGGGCGTCACCCTCGACATCCTTCGCTCGGGCATGGAGTTTCCCGGTACTCTGATCTTCGAGGACCCACCCTCGCACACGGTTCACCGGGCGCTGCTCTCGCGAATGTTCACCAACCGGCGGGTGAGCACGCTCGAGTCTGAGATTCGCTCGCTGTGCGTCGACCTGATGGATCCGCTGGTGGGATCCGAAAGGTTCGACGTCGTTGCCGAAGTCGCCTCGGTCGTCCCCATGCGGGTCATCGGGATGTTGCTCGGTATCCCCGCCGACGAGCAAATCCGCATACGCGATCACATCCTCGGCGCGCGGGACAACGCTGAGCTCACTCTCGACCAGTCGCTGAGCGGAAGCATGTTCGCGGAATTCATCGACTCGAGGATCGAGGATCCCCGCGACGACATCATGACCCAACTCCTCAATGCCGAATTCGAGAACGAGAATGGCGAGATGACGCGGCTAAGCCGCGAGGAGCTGCTCGCGTACGTGAACATCATCGACGGTGCCGGCAACGAAACCACCCGGGTCCTCATCGGGTGGGCCACCAAGCTCCTGGCTGAGCACCCGGACCAGCGTCGCCGCCTCGTCGGCGACCCTTCGCTGATTGCCAACGCCGTCGACGAGGTGCTGCGCTACGAGGGCAACACCTTGCAGAACTGCCGTTACGTCGGCCGTGACGTGGAGATGTACGACCAAACCGTTCCCGAGGGCAGTTTTATGGTGACCTTGACCCCCGCCGCCAACCGGGATCCACACGTGTTCGAGGATCCCGACACGTTCGATGTCGGTCGCACTATGGAACACCACTTGGCGTTCGGCTTCGGTACTCACTACTGCCTCGGCCAAGCCCTGGCGCGCCTCGAGGGCCGTATCGTGCTCGAGGAACTACTCGAGCGCTTTCCCGACTTCGACGCCGATCTGAGCGAGGCCTCTTTCATCTACCACGCCGACAACCGGGGCTGGGACTCTCTTCCCATCAACATCCTCTGACCCGTGCGCGCCGTTCATGAGTTCTGCTGGAATACGCTCGATTCGGCCGCCTCAGGTCTTCGACGGTGGACCCGAGTTCGCAGCAGTCACCGAGTTCTTAGAGCGTCGCCAGGGGCCGTCGAATGGCTCATCGCTGGCGCCCACTGAGCCGGGTTCGCCAACTCTCAACTCATCGCGGTCGATTGCGTGGAAGCCCAAGACTCTCAGCGACGATCTCCCGTTGGATCTCGCTGGCTCCACCATAGATGGTACCGACTACGTCAGCGCGGAACATGGCCTCGAACCGGCCGCCGGCGGGCGCATCGGGCGCGCCGGCTGCCAGCACGCCGCTGGAACCGAGAATGTCGAGGGCGTCTCGGTCGTGGCGCTGTGCACACTCGCTTGAGTAAAGCTTGTGCATCGAGCCTTCGACGCCCGGCAACTCACCCTTCGAGACCTTCCAACTCATGCGGAGCGCCAGCACTCTGGCTACCTCAGCCTCAACCGCCATGCGTCCGATACGTTCTGCGACTGCTGTGTCATCGAACACCCTTGTGCCATCCGGTCTGCGCGCCTGGCGCGCCCAACGTGCGAGGTTCGGCCCGACAGTGAGCTCGAGGTTGCGTGGGAGCCCTGCACCGCGCTCGTAGACCAGTGCGGTGCGGATCACTCGCCATCCATCATCTACTCCTCCAAGGCGCACCGTGTCCGGGACCCTGACGTTCGTATAGGAGGTCGCGTTGGTCCGTTGGCCACCGAGAGTGTGGATTGGCTGAATCTCGAGTCCAGCGTTAATGGTGGGCACCAAGAACATCGTGAGTCCCTTGTGCTTCGGCACGTCGAGGTTCGTGCGCGTCAAGAGAACAATGTGACTACAGAGCTCGGCGCCGCTTGTGAACATCTTCTGACCGCTGATAACCCACTCGTCTCCATCTCTTGTAGCCACGGTCTTAGCCGCAGCGATATCGGAGCCCGAGTCTGGTTCGCTGTAGCCGAGTGCAATCATCACTTCGCCACGCAAAGCTCCAGTGATAAACCTGCGCTTCTGATCCTCTGATCCGAGCTGAAGGATCGTGCTGATAATCATGGTTGTCGTCATCCAAGAGACCATCAGGTGGCCCGCTTGGAAGACGGCACGGTACACGGCGCGCGCATACCCAGGGTCGACGTCGGTTCCTCCGTACTCATGTGGCCAGCCGGCTCCGAGTATCCCGTCACGAGCCAGGCGGCGCTGCAATTCCATCGTGTCGTGCGTCCCGGTACGCAGCTCTTCCTCAGCCCAACTTGGATCGACGTTCGCCTGGACCCACGCCAGTGCTCTTTCGCGGTATACAGCCAAATCGTCCGTTGCGACAAAGTCCATCTCAGACTCGCCCAACGTCGTACATGCGATGCGCCAGCTCGGCGTAACGCAGCCGAGGGTCGCCGGCGAGCAGCGGCCACGCCTTCGCTCGCCGAAAGTAAAGTTGAATGTCGTACTCCAAGGTGTAGCCGTAGCCACCGTGGAACTGCAGGCTGTCCGCAGCGGTCTTGAATGCGACGTCAGCGCCAAAGAGGGCGGCCATTGACGAGAATTCCTCGGCAGTCGGTGCCTCGACGTCTTGCATCCATGCCGCCTCGTATGCCAGCAACCGAGCACCGTCCAGAGCCGTAGCGTTATCCGCGAGGCGGTGCTGAACAGTTTGGAAGTTGGCGACAGGCACACCGAATGCCTCTCGCTGCTGGACGTAGTCCAGTCCGAGTTCGAGAGCGCGACTGGCAAGGCCTACCAGGGCCGTGCCAGTCAGCAGCTCCCAGTACCGAAGTGCTTTACGATGAGTAACGACGGCACGCTCGCCACGTGCCAGGACCATGCGCTCGCCGCTGTCGAGCCGTCGGTTCGCGATGGGCATAGAGCCAAGATTTGATAGTTGTCCCCTCGGCTGGGTTGGCCCGAAATCGGGATCGCGTACTGCCACAAGTTCGTCGCCATCGAGTGCCACTATCACGTCAGCGACCGCGCCCGCCGGCACCATCGTCACCAAGTGATCCATTGCCGGGTTGAGGGCGACGGTTGCCAGCAAGTCTCCACAGACAGCTCCGGTAAGGACATTGTCGGTGCCGGGGCACAACGAAGCCAGAACGATGTTGGCGATGGCGGTCTCGATGAGCGGTACCGGGGACAGTGACCGGCCAGCGAGCTCAACGACGAGCGCGAGGTCCATCCATCCGGCACCGCCGCCGCCGAAAATCTCGGGAACCGTGATCGCGCAGAGTCCCATTGCGGCTACTTGTCGCCAAAGGTGGAGGTCGAATCCCAGCGGCTCGGAGGCTCGGACGACGGTTATGGGAGATTCCCTCTCGAAGAAGTCTCCTACCATCTCCCGGAAAGTCTCTTGATCGCGGGTCAGATCCAGGTCCATAGATCTCCCGTCGGGAAAGGGGACAGTGGTTGGGTGCGGACCGCCATGGTCTGCTGATCACCTCTCCGATTTTGCCGCTCTTCGCCGAACACTCGTAATCCGATATCCAAGTTCTGCCTGACAGTAGTACCGGATGTCGTTGATCATCCGCGGACACGTGGAACCCAGCGGCGCGTTGATTCTCGAAGCAAGAGCAGCCTTAGGGACTCATCCGTCACCGCATGGAGTTCGTGGCGCTCAAGGTAGGGATGACGCTGTCAACTCGGCGGCATTCGACGGGGCGTGCGTGTGCTCTAGTCGCTGACTTCCACCGCCCTCGCCTGGTTGCTTGGCTTGATTTCAGGAGTGCGGTTGGCCACGGGTCCTGACAGTCAATCCAGTGTCTGGCCACTCGTCCAACTGAGGATATTGCTAGATAGACGGCTTTGCTTGGACCGCTACTGGTCATTACCGCCAAAAGCCAGAGTATGGGTCAGCTCTCTCAGAGGTTGTAGAACTCTGTTGGGCCCATCGCGGAGGTGTACCCTCATTCGCGTTCGAAACGTACTCGGAGGTGGACTGATGCCAGTGACTGAGACGGATGTCTACTACGACATGTACGACAGGAACATTTATGCCGACCCGCATGAGACGTTCCGCCGGCTGCGGAACGACGCACCGCTCTATTACAACGAGAAGTACAACTTCTACGCCCTGAGCAGGCACGATGATCTGGCTAGCGTCTTAACAGACCGAGACACCTACATCTCGGGCAAGGGGATGGTGTACAACATCATCAGTCAGAACATTGAGATGCCTCCAGGCCTCTTCATCAATGAGGACCCACCCCAACACACGATGCACCGTGCCATCGTTTCGCGGCTCTTTACCCCACGTGCAGTTGCACGCCTGGAGGACCAGATTCGCTCCTTGTGCGAGGAGATCGTGGACGGGCTCGTTGGTCGCGAGCAATTCGACTTCATGCGTGACTTCTCGTTGCAGCTTCCGGTCCAGGTGATCGGGATGTTGGTTGGGGTACCGAAGAAGGATCAGGCCGATCTCCTCGCGGTATTTCAGAAAAACCTGCATGAGGGTTCCGCAGATCCTGAGCAGCAGCTCATGAATGGCATCCTCGAGTCAGCCGCCTGGTTCAACGACTATCTCGATTGGCGTGAGAAGAACCCCTCAGATGACGTGATGACCACCCTGATGCACTTTGAGTTCGAGGATGAAACGGGGGCGACGCGTACGTTGCGCCGCGATGAGATCGTCACCTACCTCACGCTGATCACCTCAGCCGGCAGCGATACCACTGCGACTGCTATCTCGTGGGCCGGCAGTCTACTCAGTGATCACCCCGATCAGCGACGGGAGCTTGCTGACAATCCGGCGATGATCGCCCGGGCTTTCGAAGAGGTGTTGCGTTACGAACCACCTTCGTACCACTTCTGCCGGTGGACTACGAAAGACACGGAATTTCACGGTCAAACAATTCCGGCCGAGAGCATTCTGGTACTGGTGCCCCCTGCGGCCAACAGAGACGAGCGCAAGTGGGAGAACTCCGAGCAGTTCGACATCCATCGCGAACCATCACAGATCTTCACCTTCAGCTTCGGTCCCCACTTTTGCCTCGGAGCTAATCTTGCCAAGATAGAAGGTCGCATCGCCCTCGAGACGATCTTGCCGAAGATTCCCGAGTGGGCCGTTGATCACGAGAATGCGGTACTTACCAAGGGCATCGACACCAGGGGCTGGGAACGCCTGCCCGTTACCGTCGAGTGACGTTTCGCCGCGCGTGATCGGATGCCCCTGATCCAACTTTGGCGAGCGCGGGTTGGACGGTTCACCTGAGCGGTTGAGCCTGCCGGCGACCGCTTGGTGTAGAACCGAGTAACGGGTAACGCGTCACGTCGTCTTAAGAAACGATGTGCCGCCGGAACTTCGCGAGCTGATCGCGTCTGGACCAATGACCCACCTGAGCACCATCAATCCCGACGGGAGCGCCCAGGTGACCGTCATTTGGATCGAGCTCGACGGTGACGATCTGGTGAGCAACTACATGCGGGACAACATCAAACTCAGAAACATCGGACGCGACCCTCGCGTCGCGCTCTCATTCGACGTGCCCCGGGAGCTAGGAATCTGGATCAACCGGTATGCAGTCGTTTATGCACGGGCAGCGGTAGAAGCCAGCCCCCGCATCTGGGACCTGATGGCCAAACACGCGAAGGTCTAGTGGCGGGCTTAGCTGGACGGATCACGCACACATGTTCGATCATACGTACGGGATGTCACAAGTGGCAGTTCGGCGTCGGCGCATTCAGCGACGTAGCCGCCAGGCCAAGCACGGCCAAAGTTGCCTTGGAGACCAACTGAACACTCATTGAGCAAGCGCAGCAGAGCACGCTCTATCTCCAATTCTAGTATCGGATCTCGGTAACCAGCACCGAGCGGTCGGCCGTCACCGCATCAGCGGATTTTCTTCAACCCCTGTCGGACATGCGGGCAACGATGGCCTTGTCGAGACAGGGCCCTTATTCGCTGAGATGTCCGGCCGAGACGATGCCGCGTCGTTCAGGGTCAGGCATCGAGCTCTTGGCTGATGTGAGCACCGACGTCAGCTGCCGTGGTTGGACTCTCAAAAGACAGGACGGCCCACGCCTCAGGTTCCAACGACTCTGTCTCGTGGCCCTTGAGACCCGACCAACCATCCCCCACTTCCCTACATCCGACAATGATGGACTGATAGTCGACTTGGAGGTACTTAGCGGTGATCCGCAGCAGCGGGTACGGACCACCTCGGTGAATGAGACTCCACCGGTAGCGGTCGCCCGGTCGTTCGACGTAGACCATGGTCTGGAACTCCGTGGCCACCGAAACGGCCAGCGCCACCGTTTCGATCGTGGACCACTCCCCCGTGCTCTTGATGAGTTGGGACCTCTTCAAGATTGGAGTTGGCGCATCCTCGAGACTCGACACTTGCTCCTCCATTGCGTGCCGTTCGCACCTTGCCTTTCGGCAGGTTGCGGCGGCGTCATGGGGGCACGTCCCTCGACCGCTCTAAATGGTTGATTGAAGTGTAGCGACTGGCGCAGACCCCGTGGCACCGAGGGCCGACGCGGTGTCAAGGTCGCCCAAGAAGTGGCTCACAGCGCTCGAGGTGGGGATCTGTGGGACGTGGACGCACCAGCCGCGTGCCGCCGCCAACTCAGGCCGCAGAACAGTAGGCAGGGCCGGGTGCTCTGGTCGACGCCATCGGCGCGGCGACAGCACGCACGCTCAGGGACAGCAAGGCAACATGGTGCATTTCTGTCTGGCGGCTCCACCTGGCCCATTCGGAACTCTGGGAGTGCTCGGCAGATGATCTCCCTAGCCTCCACGGCTCCTGAAATCGACCGATTCCGAAGCACCGCTCCCTGCTTACTTGGGGCTTCGTCGGGTTCACCGGCTACCGAGCTGCAACACGAACCGCGCACCATTTTTGTCAAGCGTGGGCGCTAAAACGCCGATTTCCCCGTGGTGGTGCAGACTTCTGACGGCGAAGGAAGTGCGGCCAGTGGCACCCGAGGGGGGCGCCGCGATCTGGTCTTCGTTCTGTATCTCGGCGCAGCTGCGTTGGTCGTCGCCTACGCCGTCACGCTGACCCCTGTCCAGCCGACCTCCAGTGCTCCGAAGGGATGAGGAAGAGATGTCCTCGACCATCCCCTAGGAAGGAGCCTTTTATGGCCAGTCAAGATAAAGAAATGTCGGACCAAGATGAGCTCATTGCTGACCTGCTCGGCGAAGGATGGACACATCGGAGGACCGCCGAGACAGTCGGAGTCTCGCCCAAGACCGTCCAGCGACGGATGGCCGACCCGGCCTTCTCCTCGGTGGTCTCCAAGCGGCGCCGGAATCGGTTCGGCCACCTGAGTAACCAGCTCCTCACGGCGGGAGACATGGCTCTCAATGTGCTGGTCGACGCCCTGGCGTCAGATGACGAGAAAGTGTCGCTCCAAGCGGCCAACCTGGTCCTAACCCACGGCCACCGCTACAACCGAGTGCTCGACGACCACGAGACCGAGCTGCGCTTCGAGGCCATCGAACAGCGCCTCGAGGACGAGTCCGTTGCCCGTGAGGCACTCCTTGGTGAGGGCGGCTCTGGGGGTCAGCGATGAGGGCCGGCGACCGCCGTCGTCTCGACAGGTTGGAGCGTAGCCTCGCCCGCTCGAGAATCTACGCACCCGAGCCCCTCTCCGATGCGCAACTCATCGAGGCGATGAAGGATGGCACAGCCACGCTCGCTCACATGAAACAGGTCTATGACATCTGCGCACGGGACCTTGAGATCCGGCTCTTCCAGGAGGCCAAGAAAAGACGTGACTTCCCGGACATCCCTCGGCTTCGGTCAGACATCCAACGATTTGGTATGGCCGCAGAAATCCTCCGCTTCCGCGCAGACGAGGAGCCCGGGTTCGAGCTCGATTGGTTGGGGATCGAACCTCACCCCTGGATTGAGACGACGGAGGGACGGCGCTTCCCCGCTCGCGAACCATATAACCCCCCTTACTTTTCGATGTGGGCCCGTGCGGTTCTGTTGGCGTGGCTGCTGGACCGCGACCCCCTGGCGTTGGAGTTTCGCCGGCGACTCGACGAGTGGTGTGACGGAGGAAATCCCCCGGTGGACTTGCTCCGCTACCCCGAGCCTCGGGAGTACCTGCTGCTCGAACCGATTAGATCCGGCAACGGGACCAACGCCACCGATATTGAGATGCTGCGCCACCCTCACCAGGTGCTGCACCGCAGCATGGACTGGGACCCCTTCGACGACGAGCCCGATGACGGACTTTGGTGGACAAAAGTGGACAGTCCGGGTCGGCGGGTCATCTCGTCGGAGTATGACTAATTGTGTCATAGGGGTTGCAGGAGCTCGCTACCCCCCCCCCCCCCCGCCAGGACCGTGTGGAGACTCCCCCGCTTAACCTGTGGAGCTCCCTCAACCTGCCGTACGGTCGCCCAGGTCAGGAAGTTTCATGAACACCCCACGATGGCATGTTCATGAATGAGCACGCCGAGTGTTCATGAAAGTGTCCCGTTGGAGGTGGCGACGAGTTCACTACTCGTCCGCCATCCCATGAATGACGAAACCGCCGGCCAAAGGGCCGGCGGTTTCGCGTCGAGATGCTTTTTTCGATTCTCGTCGGGCGCGACCTGTGGGCGTCGAAAACGTCATCCGTTACCCCCACCTGGACTTTCGTCAAGGTGACGCTCGCGACGAAGCTGGGCCATGGCGCCGTCCTTCACCTACCTGGCGTTCGTCCGGATCCTCCAGTTACTCCGGCTCCTGCGGCGTGACCGCCAAGAACTGGCGATCGAGGTCGTCATGCTCCGTCACGAGGTGGGGGTGCTTCGACGCCAGGTGGCCCGCCCGGCGCTGCGACCGTCCGACCGGGCGCTGCTCGCCGGACTGAGCCGACTCCTCGTCACCGGCGCCGGGGGCGGTTGTTCGCTGGACATATCCGCACCGCTCAGGACGCCGGAGAGTTCCGGCCGGCACCGTCGGGATCGTCCTCCGCTTGGCCTGGGAGAACCCGACCTGGGAATATCGGAGGATCCACGGTGAGCTGGCCGCGATGGGCATCGCGCTGGCCCCGTCGAGCGTCTGGGCCATCCTTCGCCGCCGTGGCATCGAACCCTCCCGGAGTCGGACCGGCCCTACGTGGACCGCGTTCCTCAGAAGCCAAGCCTCGACGATGCTGGCCTGCGACTTCTTCACCGTCGACACGGTGCTGCTGCGGCGCCTCCACGTGCTCTTCTTCATCGAGATCCATACCCGACGAGTTCATCTGACCGGCGTGACGGCGAGTCCAACCGGGGCGTGGGTGGCGCAGCAGGTCCGCAACCTAACCATGGTGATCGCCGAGCGGGCTCGCCAAGTCCGGTTCCTGGTGCGGGACCGAGACACCAAGTTCACGGCCGGCTTCGACGAGGTCTTCCGTTCTGAGTGCATTCGGGTCATCCGCACGTGTCATCCGCACGCCGGTCCGAACCCCACGTGCCAACGCATTTGCAGAGCGCTTCGTGGGCACCGTCCGTCGGGAGTGTCTCGACCGGACGCTGATCCTCGGTCCGCATCAGCTCGAGTGGGTGCTCGCCGAGTACATCGATCACTACAACAGCCATCGGCCCCACCGCTTGCTCGAGCAGAGATCACCGCTCACGATGTCGCCAGCGAAGCCTCCGTCATCGCCTCCCGATGAAGATCAGCTGCGAAGATCGGACCGGCTTGGTGGTCTCATCCACGAATACAAACTGGCTGCGTGACGCCGTCGGATGAGGTTTTCGGCACGGACACGCTGTGACGCTTTACCGCGATCTGAGCTCGGCGCGCGACTTCTCAATCGGTCAACGTTCTCGGCGAACAAGTCGACTCGCCACTAAGCGGGCGGTGGACGTTCGGGAAATCCAGTGGGCTGGGCGTAGTTTGGCCCGATGACTCCGTCTCCACTGACCTGCGAACCTCCGGGTTGGGTCCAGGGCCGCCGATCAGTGTCGCCATGCGCGGATCCTCCCAGGACCTGAACCCTGGTGTCCGCGGCGCCCCTGGACCATCTCGCGCTGCGGACACTGCTCTTTGCCGTCGTGGCGGCAAGCAGCCCTCTCGCCCTTGCTTCGATACTTGCCGTTGTCACCGGCGTCCGGGGGCGGATCAAGGGCGCGGCCTTCGCCATCGGATTCGTCACTGGGCAAGCGGTGTTCTTCCTCCTCGCCCTCACCCTGGGAATCGCTACAGTCGGCAACAGTAAGAACCATCCAACGTTGATCGCCGTCCTCGTCATCGCGTTTGGCGCCGCTCTTCTGCTGACGGCGGCGTGGGTGCGCCATCCCCGGACCAAGCCCAGTCGCGTCCGGAGACCCAATCCTCGGACCGTTGCGCTTCGTGCTCGCCTCGCGAGCTTGCGACCCCTGTCGGCGTTGGCGGTGGGAGCTGGGTTGGGTGTCGGGGGTCCAAAGAGACTCACCATTACGATCGCCGTGACAGCGATGATCACCGAGTCCGGCGTAGGTGACGCAGATATCGTCGCACTGGCGCTGCTCTATGTCGGGGTTTCCACCGTTCTCGTTTGGGCCGCGGCCCTCTTCTACATCCTGTGGGGACAGCGAGCGACTGATTTGCTCACTGGCGCGCAACATTGGCTTGTGCGGCACAAGGAGCCCCTGACGTTCTACCCCTCGGCGGTGCTCGGACTGGTCCTCGTCATCGACGGCGTCGTACAGCTCGTCGGGTGAGCGACCGGTCAGGCGTCGTGCTGCCTGCAATCACTCCGACAACGCGTGGGCCGCCTGGCCGTGCTGATGCGCCGTGTGAACGTGAAGCTCGTCCTGCTCAGTGACGTGCGGTGTGAGGTCGAACACCACTTTCTTGATCGTCCCCGTGAACGGGAAGGGCTTCAGGTCCTCGTACACCCTGTCAACGACGCCTCCGTTGTCTCGCCCGATGTCCATGCCCGCATATCCGGAGAAGCGGATGGGCACGGAATAGTCCATTCTCCCCTTGCCGATCTGCCGGTCATTGGCGTAGAGCGTCACGTCCCCACCTGTCGCCGGCTTCGCCGCGTCGGCCAAGAACTGCATGCGCACCGTGACGTCGCCGGTAGGGAGGTCTTCTTCGGCGACCTGCGTGTAGACGAACACAGCCATCATCGAATATGTGTGGGTAAGCCTTCCGTCCTTGACATAAAGGGTGAATCCGCCGAGGTGATCCGCCTCAGCGACGATGACACCTTCAGCGCCCTCCTCCGGGATGACCAGCTCCGCAGTAATGGTGTACGAGCGGTTGTAGATCCTCGGGATCATGCCGGAAAGAACGTTCTGTACGTCACCGCGGAACTCGAAGGTCGTGTCTTCCGCAATGGGAGGCACTAGGCCAAAGAAGGCCGACAGCGCCGCCAGCAGCGGCAACACCTTGTAACGTTCGGCTTCCTGCCAGAACAGATCCTTGAGCTCCTGTACCTTCTCGGGATGATTGACGGCAAGGTCTTTTGCCTGGGAAAAGTCGTCCGGTAGGTAGTAGAGCTCCGCCGGACCGGCATCTGGGTCCCAGACGCCCGGCGCATACGGAGCAAGGGCGTCGGGCGTCATCTCCCAGGGGATCCGTTCGGTCTTCATGGCCAGCCACCAGCCGTCCTTGTACATGGCGCGGTTGCCCACCGTCTCGAAATATTGCTGTGTGCGGTGTTCGGCCGCTCCTTCGTCGCTGAACGACGCGCTGAAGGACGAGCCGTGCATCGGTTCTTGTTCGATGCCATCCACTGTTGCGGGCTCGGGTATGCCGGCAACGTCGAGAATGGTGGGAGCCACGTCGATGACGTGAGTGAATGGTGTGCGGAGGGCACCGGCGTCCTTGATGCGGCCCGGCCACTGCACGACCATTGGATTGCGAGTCCCGCCAAGGTGCGAACCGACCTGCTTGCCCCACTGAAAGGGTGTGGCCCCGGCCCACGCCCACGCTGCCGAATAGTGCGGATCCATGATGGCACCACCCCATTGATCCAACCCACCGTACTGCTCGGAGAGCTGGAGCTGCATCTCCTGAGTCAGCGGGATCCCGTTTTGCGTCGTGAGCTCGTTGAAGGAACCGGTGATCGTCCCTTCCATGCTGGCCCCGTTGTCGCCCCAGATCCATACGATGAGGGTGTCGTCGAGCTCACCGAGCTCCTCGATGGCGTCGATGACGCGCCCGACGTTGTAATCCGCGTTCTCCGAGTACCCGGAGTAGACCTCCATCTGGCGTGCGTAGAAGGCCTTCAAATTCTCGGGGACGTCGTCCCAGGCCGGGAACACCTTGTCGCGAGGGGTGAGCTCGGCGCCAGCCGGGATCACCCCGAGCTCTTTCTGGCGGGCGAACGTCTCCTCGCGCAGCCTGTCCCAGCCCTGATCGAACATGCCCTTGTACTTGTCGGCCCACGCATTCGATACGTGATGAGGGGCATGGCTACAGCCCGTGGAGTAATAGACGAAAAACGGCTTGTGGGCGTCCTGGGCACGGACGGCGTGGAGCCATTCGATGGTCCGATCCGCCATGGCATCGGGAAAGTAGTACGGGTCGTCCTTGTCGTAGTAACTCTCAGGCGTGCCGATGATCTTCTGGTTCTCGGCCAAGCAGGGATCCCACTGGCTCGAGCCTCCACCCAGGATTCCGTAGAAATAGTCGAAGCCCCAGCCGTTTGGCCAACGGTCGAACGGACCGGCAGCACCCTGCTGGCCGTCGGGTGTGAGGTGCCACTTCCCGAAAATGGCAGTGCTGTAGCCGTTGTCCCGCAGGATGCGCGGGAATGGCGCGCTGTCTCGCGGCAGGATGGCCGAGTACCCGGGGAAGCCCCCGGCGAATTCTCCGATGGAGCCGAAGCCCACTGCGTGATTGTTCCGTCCAGTTAGTAACGACGCGCGGGTCGGAGAGCACAGAGCCGTGACATGGAAACGGTTGTAGCGCAGGCCGTTGCCTGCCACGCGGGTCAGATTGGGCGTCTGAATCGGACCACCGAACGTGCTCGGATTCCCGAATCCGGCGTCATCGATCAGGACCAGCAATACGTTGGGAGCGCCGGCGGGTGGTACGGGGTGACCGATCAGATTCCAGTCCGGTTGCGATCCGTCCAGTGTCTTACCTACGGTCCCCGAGAAGGCTGGCCGGCGGATCGGGAGATGGCTCCGGTTGACATCGCTCATGGTTACTCTCCTCTGTCTATGGGGCAATCGCCCGGAAGTAGCGGTAGTGACGACCAAGTCGGGGTCGGGCCACGCCTCGGCATGAGCCAATGGCGGACGATGATCGCTGTGCCCAAGCCTGAAGCGATGAGCACCCACCGAGGGCGACGTGCTTGTCCGGAAAACCCGTTGTCATTGGTGCTCGCAGCATGCTCGAACTCGGTGGTCTTCCCTGTCGAACCAGGATTGTTATCGACGCTTTGAGAGACTCCGGGCGTTCGCAGGGTGGCTGGCTGAGTTGCCGCTAATGGGCGCGTAATCATCGAGGCCCGCCTTGCGTCGACGCCGCATCCTCTTCCCGTTCGACCTGCTTGGTCAGCTCGTCGAGGGCCGCATCGAGCTCTCGGACTCCAACACGCTGTGCGTCGTCAGCTTGAGCTAGTTCGTCGCCCGTGGGTGACTTCTCACGTGAACGCAGCAATCGATCGGCCTCGTCGGCGAACATCAAGCCACGCAGGGCGGCGGCCGACGAGGACGCAGCACGTCGAGATGCGTCATCGGGGGCACTCGTTACGAGGCCGTCCAGTGCTTGCGCGGCGCTTTCAACCTGAGTCCTCACGGCCTCACGTCGCTCCGGCTCAACGGCTTTCCCATCCCCCGTCAAGAGGTCTCGGGCCATCATCGCCTGCTGCAATGCCGGTCCGGCGTCCCGTCTCCATGTCGCCAGAGCTGCTCGGCGAGACCGTGCAAGAAGTAGCAGGACCAGGGCAACGATCAGGCCGGCAGCGAGAAGGATGCCGACGACGATCCAGCCCCACGGTGTCGATGACGTCGAGGTGGCTGACGGTGATGCGGCCGCAATCGTGCTCGAGGTCGATTCTGCGCTCGAGGTCGTCGTGGGCGGGACCGTCGTCGTCGGTGCCTCGGGGGTGGTCGTGGGCGGGGCCGTCGTTGGTGCCTCGGTCGTAGGTGTCGTCGTGGGCGGTGTCGTCGTGTGGGCGGAGTCGTCGTCGCGGGTGCCTCGGTGGTGTGGGTTGTCGTCGACGGCAGCGCGACGGAGGGTTTGCTGGTCGGGGTTGACGGCGACGGGGTCGTCGTACTGGGCCTGCTTGCCGACGGGTTTGTCGACCCCGAACCACCACATGCGCTCAGCGTCAGTGCAACAGCCCCGGTGAGGACGAAGGCAAGCACGTAGCGATGCTTGGATGACCACGACGCGCTTCGTATATGGGATGCAGGCCCGCAGGGCACGACGTCCGCACCTTCCATGTCGTCCGGCCACCTCATTCTGTCTATCTCTCGTAGCCCACGAGTCCTTGACCGCCGACCACGTACACCGGCACGACCACGGCAGGTTCCTTGCGCCATCATTCATGGGTCAGATCGCATCGTCACGAACAAGCCGAACAGCTTTCTCCCGAACCGCACCGCAAGGCCGAGCGACACGATGATGCAATCATTGACTGTCCGCGGGACGGGCGATGATGTAGATCAGGGCCCCCAAGATTGGCAAGAAGAGAATCAGAATGGCCCAACCGGCTTTCGCCAAACCGTGATGATCGTGACGGCGGAAGTTGTCGATGAAGCACCAGATGATGAAGAAGACCATCAGGAAGACGCCGGCGAAAATGAGCATCGTCCAGAAGAGACTCAGGAGTGGGTAGGTGTAGGCAATCATGCTCTCCTCCGTTGAGACCAGACGGTCTGGGTCCCAGGTTCGAGTATCGCTATAGGAGGATCACCCGTCATCACCCTGGTTGGGGTGATCTTGTCGCAACCCAGGTAATTTCGGCCTGTCATTCGGCGGCAGAGAGCGCCACGCCCCGTACCGACATCAAGCTGAACCCGAGCGTTGATGTCCCAGGTGAACCGACCCCAGTTGTGGCCTACGGAGATGCAGCAACCTTTCCCAGCGCCTCTACGAGCTCGACGATGTCACCGGCCAAGTGGAGCGGCGAATACCCCGGATCTCCTCGGCGGTATCGGCCCGACAACATGCGTTCGGATCCCGTTCGTGTGGAACCAACCGATGAGGAAATGGTCACGGATGCTTCTCGGTCGCTCCAGCCTCCTCGATGGAACCCACATGCGCCTCCTTCTTTCGGTCCGACGATCGCCGGAGCCAGCGGAAGGCCTTGGAGAAGGATAGATCTCGTTCTCGCCAGACAAGTCCGACCACGGCTCCCAGAATGATCACGACACCGATGGCGATCAGCCAGGACATGAGCGCGAATACGACCCCGATCGGGCCGTACTTCTTGTCGTCCGAAATGACCGTTCCCGAGAAGATAAACGAGAACACGACCTCCATTCCCACCCAGAAGAGCGCAGTCGCCACAGCGGACGGCAAAAGGGCACGCCACGACACCCGCGCGGAGAGCAGGAACCACATCGTCCCCCACCAATAGAGAGTCAGGCCGAAGAATCCCAAAATGGCAACCAGCCATAGGCCGACCGCACTGTGCAACCATGGCCCGGCCACTGCCACCAAGGAGACCCAACCCACTGTCACTGCGAGCCACACGAACCGACGGAAGATGTCTTTGAGACCTCCGGCGTCCAATTCGAAGGATCGCTCGTAGAGATCTTGCACCGCTGACCCCGCCGCGATCCCGCCGAGAAGGAAGAATAGGTAGGCGGTACCAGTGACGGCATTCGAAGTCGCTGAGGACGAGGTGAAGAGGGCGCTGACGTCTCTGGCTGCCTCTTGATTCAATCCAAGGTGTCTCACCAGGCCTGTGACTGCCGACTGCCCGGCCAGCGCGTTCGCCACGATGATGAAGGGGAAAAAGCACAACAGGAGTACCGCAGCAAAGAGCATTCCCTTGTTGATGAAGTCCAGGGCGTTGAGTCGACTCCACAGATGCTCCGCCGAGGACCCCGTGTAGGTGTCGTCAAGCGACCTCATGCCGCGCCGGACCCTCTTTGGAAGCCAGATGTGGTCAAACCACGCGTCGGATTCGTCGGTTGGAGTCATACTCTTCGGGCCAAGCCTGCGATTGGTCGAGCGAGCCTGGCGACAGACATGGCGCGTTGATCGATGGACATCAGCGTCATGCTTTCCTCACAAGTCATCATTATCCGGAGGCTCCTCAGGACCAACCGAGTCCGACCCCTCGACATCACGGAGACGCTTCTTCGCGGGTTGGTACAAGTTGATGATCCCGGCCACAGCCGTGACCAAGAAGAGTTGGCCAATCAGCATTTCCGCCAGAGCAAAACCCTGGCCCGGATTCTTTGCCGGGACGAGGTTTCCATAACCCGTCGTCGTGAGCGTCGTGAAGGAGAAAAAGAGGTCCTGGGCGAACGTTCCGTCACCCTGGGCGCCGAAAAAGGCCGTTCCTTCGTTGGCGGCGGCGGCACGATACACGAACGCGAAAAACATCCCGATCAGGAGATAGGCGGCAACCGCTCCCAAGACGGTCTCCAGATCGATGACCGTTCTCCGCACGAGGTGACGTATCACCGAGATGGGCGCGATCAGATAGAGCAGGCTGCTGACCGCGGGCACGAATCGGGAGGCGGTGTCGTGATGGAGAAACAGGCCCAAGATGGCCGCCACAATGGCGAGGAGGAGACTGATGGCGGCAACGACTCGGATCGGGTGAGGCGCTCGCGAGATCCGGAGGATGATCGAGACGGTGGCGACCTGCACAACGATGACGACCGATGGCCCCCAGGACGTCGTGAGATTGATCGTGAGCACATAGGTGATGAAGATGAGGATCAACACGCCGCCATAGCTGTCGAATTCAAGGACAGATCTGAGCGTCGGAAGCCGGAATGAGCCGGTTCTGGTCGAGAGGAGTCACCGGTGGGTTTCTGGAGCATGAGCCGACCAGCGGGGTCGGGAACGGATGGATCGTTGCGATGACCCGATCATGACTGGAGTTCGTCAGTCGAGACTCTGGGGGACGCACGGTGAGCGTCATCGCTCGGAGCGTCAGTAAGGAGAGGCTTTGGCCGTGCCGAGGTGCCCAAGGCCGACAAGGCAAGAACCACCAGATAGGCGACGACGACGGCCACGATGATGAGCGGGGTCGTGGAGGCTCCCGCCTGAGAGACGACCATGGCGATGATGATCGAGGCCAGGGGAAGTCGGAGAATTGCGACCGTTCCCGCGCCCATCAGAGCAGCCACTGCAGGCCTTTCGGAGAATCCCGGCAGGTGGGCGCACAGCAGTCCGGCAACGATGCCGAGGAACATGGCCGGAAACGTGGGCCCGCCCCGGGCGCTTCCCAGTGAAACAGCGTACGCGAGGCCTTTGAAGATCAGAAACAGCGTAAAGGCGCCCTGGGAAAAGCTGGCGGCCTGGTTGACCACCGCACCCATCGTGTCCTGGCCCGAGAAGAGGACCAGGTCCTCCGGCTTGCCGCTGAAGTGCCCGAAAGCAATCGCCAACACTCCGACGGTGAGGGCGGCAAGAGGGACAACGACGAAGGGTCGACCTGATGTCGCCGCGTTGACCACCAACCCGATCCGCGCAATGGCGAAGATGCCCACTGCCATGACGGCGGCGAGCACAATCGTCCATGCGAACGCCGAGAGAGTCGGGGCGTGATATTTGGGTAGCGAAAGGGGGGCGATGGCGTAGGCGCTCGAGCTCAGACCGGTCAACGAGCCCATGCCGATGAACACGAGGGAGCCGATGCCAGCCGCCAACAGGCCCGGTAACAGGATGACGGGAAGGGTCGCTCCCCCCAATCCAGCGGCCTCGATGATGATTACGGCCCCGACGATGGGGGAGCCGAACAGGGAGGACATGGCGGCGAAGCTTGCGGCGCCGGCAATCAAGGCGAGTACCTGATCCGGAGCGTCTTTCCTTGCTGATCGCACCGCGAAGATCCCAAGGCCCCCGGCAATCGCGATCAACGGAGCCTCGGGACCGAGGACCATCCCGAACCCGATGGACGCGAGCGAGGCGAGCAGAACGCCGGGAAGTTCGTTGGGCTGGGTGGGAGGTCCGGCCTTGAGTCCTTCGGCGGGTTTGTGGCCGCCGCCTCCGGGCATGCGTGCCAAGGCGAAGGCGATCGGCACCGACGCAACGGCCAGTACGGGCAACGGCCACCATGTTGGCACGGGTGAGAGACTCAGCCCGCTTGGAAGGTCTTTGTAGAGCCATTGCTGGAGGTAGTGGATCAGCTCGAGATAGCCCCACGACGCTAGCGACACCAACACGCCGATCACTGCTGCGAGCACGAGGAGCATCCGGTAGTCCTTGCTGCGCAACAAGGAGTCAGGCTCAGGCGGTGAAGAGCTCTCTGCCGAGGTGTGATCTGCCATCAGTCGAGATCCGCTCCCGTCGCGGTAACGGGCGATCTCTGTTTCGACCACCCTCGCTCCACCAGGGGGTCGGGCGCACTCACTCAGATCCCGCCTTCAGCGGCCAGAGTGCCCGATGCGATTGCGTCCAGCAGAGTCTGATGATCACGCTCGTTCTGCTTCGCATAGGACCGGGCGAACCCGGCCAGGGCGTCGTCGAAGACGTCACTCGAGCCGAGATAGGCACCGATAGCCGTGGCGCTACCGGATCGCGCATGGGCCCGGGCCAGTGTCCAGGCGCAGATGCTGGCATAGATCTCCAAGATCTCGGGGTTCATCGATTCGAAAGAGGCGGAGGCCTTCCAGTCCCACAGCTGGCGAACATAGAAGTCCCGATGCCCCCCGTCCGGCAGGTCGAGTCGTTGCCAGCCTACGAAGATGTCGCTCGAGGCCTGCATCAGTCGCTGACCCTCGACGACCCGTTGCCCATGGTTCGACACGGTGCTCTTGGAAGTGAACCGCTCGAGCACCGATGCCTCAGCCTCTTTCACTTGGAGGAAGAGAACATCGTCCGCGTCCTCTCCGACAAAGAGGGCTACCCAGCACCGGGTGCCGACGCTGCCGACACCGACCACTTTGCGGGCCAGGGCGACGTAGCGGTACTGGCTCAACAGATGCCGGCGATCCGGAGACAGCGTTGCCCGATAAGAGCCCAGAGCGCCTTCGATCGCTCGCTCGACCTGGACCGCCTGGTCTGGTTCGCTGTAAACGTCCTCCACCGGAACGAGCAGCGGAGGATCGCTCAAGAACCGGGGCATGCCATTGCTGATGGTCGTCAGCTTGTCCCTTGCTTTCAGTCGGTCCTTCGATTCGGCCTTTACGGCGGCGCGCTGAAATTCTTGACCGCGTTCGTCCCGGCCTTCGAACCCCACATCTCCAAAATGGCCGGCACATCGAGGCGTGCGTACCAGGTGTCGAGCTTGGTGCTACGAGCGAACTCCCGGATCGTCTGCCGATAGGTGCGAACGGCCCGAAGGACAATGTCTCGCAAGCGTCGGTTGGGATACCCCAGCTCGCGTCCGGCGACCTCCAAGCTGGTGGCGAGCCTCTTCACATCCCATTCGAATGGGCCGACAGCGGTCTCGTCGAAGTCGTTGATGTCGAAGACCAGATCACGCTCGGGCGACGCAAAGCCGCCGAAGTTCGCCAAATGAGCGTCGCCACAGAGTTGGACATTGAGCCCTGTGTTCGGAGCGGTGGACAAGTCCGCCGCCATGGGTAGGGCGGCTCCTCGGTAAAAGGCGAAGGCCGAAGCAGCCATGCGGCCGTGTCGGATCGGTACGAGCTCTGGTACGCGAGTGGCCTCTTGGCCAACCAGAAGGCTCAATGGGTCGGACGTGCGCGAGCTGGCGCTCCAATCCCCTTGGCGTTCCCGGGGGGAGCGCTTGCGAGCCGCCTTTCCCTGACTAACGTGCTGTTCCCGGCTCAGCGGCCGAGACTTTTCACTTGAAGGTCTATTCATTCCTGATTGTCCTCGCGTTCGCCGTTAGCCGCAGTGATCACGCAATCGACCCAGTCGTTCCGTCTCCGTCCTCTGCACACCAGCGGACACCGACAGAGCTTGATACGACAGCTCGTTGGGGGCTCGCGTCGGGTTACGCTCTCAGGCCATCACTTTGGCCTTTTGGGCCTGGAACTCCTGCTCGGTAATGACCCCCTCATCGCGGAGTTGGGCCAACTTCGTCAGCTGGTCCGCCGGGTTGGCTTCCGAGCCCGCCACCTCCTGGACATATGTGTCAAATTCCTGCTGTTGTTGCCGCGCATTCTGGGCTGCCCTTTCCTGCATTTTTCCACCACGGGCGATCAGGTAAATGAGAACGCCAATCAGAGGCAAGAAGATCACGAGCAACACCCACAGCGCCTTTGCGAAGCCCCCCATGTCGTGGCTGCGGAAAATGTCTCCGAAGACCACGATGAGGAGCCAAATCCAGACCACGAACCCGAAGAACAAGAGCATTGTCCAGAACAGGTTCAGGAGCGGATACGTATACGCCAGCATTCATCCTCCCTAGTGACCGAACTGTGATCGAGCAGATCTCAGTATGTGGTCGCCTTGCTGGTGAGTCATCACCCCGTGAAGGGTGATTCATCGAGCGGCTCGGAAGCGAAATGGAAGGATCGGACGATCATCAACCGCTCCAACCTTGAAGCGTCGCCGAACGCACGCCATCGTTCTCAGGAAGTGGCCGAGCCTGTGAGTGGCTGCGGGATTCTGCGGGCCCAGGCGGCGGCGAGCTGGACCAATCCGAGGTATAGGGCGAGCACGGTCACGATGACGAAGGAGGCTCCATCCCGTCAGGTTGCCGCTGAAGACGAGGAAGAGGGCCGCAATGGCGAGGCCGAAGATGCGCAGTCCGTTGAGGTGCCGGAGGATCCATGCGCCGGCGCGGCGGGCACGATCCGACCCGGCGCCGTCTTGGCCGGTGCCCGATGTCAGCACGCGTGCCTGCAGGGCAACCCAGCGGCCCCCCTTGCCACATGTCGAACGGACCCACACGGCGTAGCGGCTCGGTCCGGCCAGCCAGGCGCCCAGGGAAGCCAATGCCGCCACGAGCAGCGTCCAGCGCAGATCGGTCTTGAGGAAGCGGAGCATGGTGTCCCAGACTGCCCCTGCAACTTGGCGGTTAAATGTGTGCCCCGCCTGGTTGATGAATGTGATGCGCCCCAGAGATAGGCCGGCCAGCAGCAGCAGCGTGACCAGCGCCACGCCGATAGCCATGCGCAGCAATGTCTTGCGGTGGTCGACCGCGATGACGATGCCGAGGATCGCCAAGACCAGGGCGACAACTGGGATGACCCACTTGAGCGTGACGATGAGGTTGAAGAACCCGGAGAACTCCGAGACCTGCGCCTTGGAGACGACCGTGATGCCCAACTTGTTGCCCTGGGTCAGGATCGGCTTGAGCGGGTTGAACAAGGTGACGCCCTTGGCGTTTGCCTCGTTGATGACGTTGTTGAGCGCGGGAGTCACGTTGACGACGATCCCGCCGCCCTTCTCGAGCTTCTCGGTCAGTGGCGTCTGTTTGCCCGTGAGGACGTCCACCACTGCGTCGTGGGTGTGTCGGTTCAAGGTGTCCCAGAGCTGTCCGAACTTAGGGCTCTCGAACACCTTGAGGGCGAGGCCGTACACGTAGCCATGGACCTCGGCCACGATCGGGGTGACGATGGGCTTGGCCTTCGGCGGCAGCGCAGCCGTCACCTTGTTCTGCACGGTGTGCGTCGAGAAGAGCTCGTTGGTCGCCTTCTGCGCCAGATGCTCCACGATGACCTGGTTCCGAGCCAGCGGCGCCATGGTGGCCACGTACTGGTCGGTATTGGTCACCGTCCGGATGGCCCAGACCGAGATCACCGAGACGGGGATGAGCAGCGACGCGAGAAGGACCAGCACCCACGCAACGATCCGTCTGGTGCGTGGCGCGCGGGGACTCGAGGGCCGCTGGGCAGCGGACTCGGTCACGTCGGAAGCGGCTCTAGGCGCAGAGTTGCAGCCTGCCCCGGACGAGATACCACCGATTCTCCCTTATCTTCGTGGGTGAGATCGATGATGAGTATGCAGTTCTCGCCTTACCGAGTCATCACCCAATAGGGGGTGATTGCCTCCGCCAACGTGCCGCTCCGACGGCTCAGAGGAGACCAGCCGCCCTGGCGCGGGCCACGGCATCGGACCGGGACGACGCGTCCAGTTTGCGGTAAACGCTTTTGAGATGGGATTTGAGCGTGTTCATCGAGATGAAAAGCTCGCCCGCGATCTCTCGGGTGCTCAGACGTGTCTGGAGGTAGCGAAGCACCCCCTGCTCACGAGCACTCAGTTCGCTGTCTCCCGACGGCGGGAGGACCGCGCCATGGGCCGCCATGCGGTCCGCCACGGTTACGAGGGTGTCTGCGTAGTCGTCGCTGGGCGAGTGCCTCAGGTGGGCAACCAAATCGTCACGAAGGCCAGATGAGACGTCCAACACCGAGAGGACGAAGCCCTGCGGACGCCCGAGCTCGACGAGTCGCCGCAGATCGTCCTCGTAGCGCAGCCCGAGGTGTCGCCGGACATCGGCTCGGAGGGCGGTCAGCTCGATCGTACGCGGTACACCAAGGGCACTGGTATCAAGTCGGTTCATGGTGGCGTCCGCTCGATCGGCTTGTCCCAGCGCCAACAGCGATCGAGCCTCGAGGAGACAACGCGCGGGCGAGCGTGGGAGCGTCCGAGCGAGTTCGGCCGCTCGCGCTGGTTCGCCGAGGTCGATACGGAGCCTGGCTTCCAGAACATCGGCTCGCTGGATCAAAGGGGACCGGGATCCAGTCGGGAGCACCGTTCTGGCCCGATCGAGGATGGTGAGACCCTCAACCAATTCGCACCGGGCACGAAACAGACGGGCCCTCTCGATGAGAGCGAGCAGTTCGAACGGAGGTCGGATCCTCTCAGTACGCCGAAGTGCTTCCTCGATCAATCGCTCTGCCTCGCTCAGTTGGCCCGCCTCTAGGCTGAGCGCGCCGAGCGTCAGGACGGCGTCAAAGAGGCCAACGTGATGTTCGACGCCACGCGCACTTGCGGCTTCGACTGCAGCGCTCGCGGTCGCTCGCGCCTGTCCTAGCTGGCCGAGCTCGAAGAGGGCACCAGACCTGATCCCGAGGAGCACCGCGCCTGTGACCGGGTCGGCATGGCCGAGAGCGAGATCGCACGAGGCGATACACGAGTCTGGGTCCTCTTTGTAGCGATGAGCCCGCGACGCGAGGATCGGGAACTGGTCGAGGACGAAGTCTGTGCCGGGAGTCAGGCGAGAGAAGACATCCCGCTCGAAGGCAAGAATTGGATCCGGTTCGCCGCGCATGCCGTGCCACTGCGCGTCGACGCCAGCCAATCTGATCTCGAAATCGCTGTCCGGCTCGCCGGCGGCGCTCGATGCCTGCGCGAGCCACCAACCTTCCTCCTCGACCTTCCCGGCCAGCCCGAGCGCCAGGGCGTAATCGACCATCCGAGCACGGTGTGCCCTGATGTCCTCGTGAGAGAGCCTCCCCATCCAGGTGTCCACATTTGCACTTCGGCCGGGGAACCATTCGTGTGCCAGGTGGTCGTGCAAGATCCCGAAGGCTCGTTCGAGGTCACCGGCCTGGACGAACTGGTCCACCGCTGCTGCGTAGGACTCTGTCTTCTCGTACCACACTCCAGCCCGCAAGTGCAGTGCCTTCGCTCGAGCTGGATCCTCAGATGCGATTTGGGCATGTAGAAGCTCTCGAAAGAGCTGGTGGTAGCGATACTGGGGCGGATCCCGTCCAACAGCCACGACAAAGAGTCCCGAGTTCATCGCTTGTCGCAGGAGGTGTGCGCCGTGCTCGTCACCGAGGAGAGCGTTTGCCAACTCGACGTCGAACTCATCGACAACCGAGGTCGCTTCCAAGAACTCCACCATTTCTGCGGATTGCTGATCAAGCACCTCTTCGATGAGGAAATCGGCTACCACACGCTCGGTTCCGGCAAGGCGTCCGATGAACGAGGATGGGTCGTCGGGGTCGTGTTGAAGTGACAGCGCCGCCAACTGGACTCCGGCCAGCCATCCCTCGGTCCTTGTGGTCAAGGTATGCACGTCGCTGCGAGAAAGATCGAGGCCGTACTGGTGCATGAAGGAGCTGACCTGGTCCTCTTCCAGGCGGAGATCAGCGTCCCTGATCTCGGCCAGTCGCCCCCCGGTCCGCCAACGCTGGACCGGCATTAGGGGATCGACGCGGGTACCGATCACGATATGCGCAGTCGGCGGGAGCCGCTCGACAAAGGTAGCGAGTCCGCCAAGAGCGGAGGGAGCGACGACGTGCAGGTCATCGACGATGAGCCACGTGGGGCCGGACCACAGAGCCATCTCGTTGACTAGCGAGGCCACGACGTCTCCGATGTCGTCGGGACCCTCGACGAGGAGGTCGAGCGCATCGGAGGCGCCTCCTGGCTCGACAGTGTCGAACGCAGTTGCAACGGACATCCAGAACCGGAACTCGTCACGATCCCAGCGATCGCACGAGAGCCAAGCGCACCGAGTTTCGGGCCGCTCTGCGACCCAGGACGACAGCAGCACGGTTTTCCCCCCGCCTGGGCTGCCGGCCACCAACGTGCAGGGAAACTGCATGGCCGCATCCACGCGGCCTTAGTAGGTCCGGCCTTCGGATCAGGGTGTGCGGCAAGGGGGGTCGGATGAACTTCGTCACGGCCGGTTTAGTGCCGATCACCTACAAAAGCGTACCAAACCGAGCCCCGAATCACCCGGGTGAGGGTGACGACGTGTGGGGCAGCACAGATCACAATGTCCAGGGGAAATGGAACCAACGACCTACGTGATCACCTTCAGGGGCGAGGCCGGCCGGGCCGTGTCGGCGGCCTTCGATGATCTCGAGGTCTCGACCAAGGAAGGGTTGACCACCTTGCGGGCCACCGTCCCGGACCAGGCCGCGCTGCACGGGGTCATCGAACGCATCCGAGCTCTCGGACTCGAACTGGTCGCCGTGCGGGCGGCAAAAGATGACGAGGAATGATCCAACCTGTTCCTCATGGACCCCGACGGCCTACGAGGTGAGTTCGCGGACCCGACGTCAACCTTGGGACGTTTGGGCTGCTCCGCGATGTGGTCGATGCGAACGGGGCCGACTTGGCTGACACAGAGAGCCAGATGCGGCCTGCATCATCCCGCGGCTAGTTCTCGATGGTGCGATCGGTGAGGCCGCCTCTCGAGCTTGGCCGTTCTGGGCGACTTATCGCCGGGAGGAACGGCAACGAACGACGGAGGGGGACGCGGCCAGACGGGGACACGATTGGCTTTGGTCTCCGTCCCATCTGTCTGGGCGAAAAGGTTCGGCGATGAGGCACAATCTCAACACCGCGTTCCCGATCATTGAGCAGTTGCGCGGCGGCCCTTCTCGCCTCATGTTCCGAGATCTGGCCGCTGGGATCACTGTGGCTGCACTCTTGGTTCCCCAGGGCATGGCATACGCCGAGCTGGCTGGTCTCCCTGCGGTCAACGGACTGTACGCGAGCTTCGTACCGATCCTGGCCTACGCACTGTTCGGGTCCTCGCGTCAGCTGGCTCTCGGCCCGACAGCGACCGTTGCCGTCTTGACGGCGACCAGTAATTGAGCCGCTGAGCCACGGGAGCGCGGGCCTCGCGCTCGCCCTGGCTGCGACGCTTGCGTTGCTCGTTGGCGGCATCTGCATCCTCGGAGGCCTCCTTCGCGGCGGGTTCGTGGTGAATTTCTTGTCGCAACCGGTCCTTTCGGGTTACGTCACTGGGGCGGCTCTGGTGATCATGGCCAGCCAGTTGGGAAAAATCCTGGGCTACCGCGTGAGTGGGAACACGTTCTTCCAGCTCATTGCCCACGCGATCGCCAACCTTGGCAAGATCCAGGGACTGACGGTGCTCGTTGCCGCATTGTCGATCGGGTCCATGGTGCTCTTGCGTCGGTTCGCCCCGCGCTGGCCTGCGGCGCTCATTGTCGTTGCACTGGCCACCGCAGCCGCCAGCTTGTTCGACCTTTCCGCCCACGGCGTCGCCGTGACCGGCACGGTCCCGAGTGGCCTGTCCTCGTTGACGGTCCCCAAGGTCGGACTCCACGACCTCGGCAGCCTGGCGTTCAGCTCGTTGGGGGTTGCGCTGGTGTGTTATGTCGAATCGATCGCCGTTGCCAAGGCCATGGCTGACCGACTTGGTTATGTGGTTGACCCGAACCGAGAGCTTGTTGCAATTGGCGTGGCCAATTTGGGGGCCGGGCTCTTTCAGGGGTTTCCGGTCGATGGCAGCTTTTCGCGGACGGCCTCCGCGAGCGACGCCGGTGCACGAACACAACTCAGCGGGGTCGTGGCCGCTGTCTTTGTCGGACTCACACTGCTCTTCTTGACTCCACTCTTCAAGAACCTGCCCGCGGCGACTCTCGGAGCGGTTGTGATCGTCGCCGTCAGCGGGCTCTTCGACATTTCCGGCTTGCGACGGGCCTGGCGGATTCGACGCGAAGACTTCGTCATGGGGCTCATTGCACTCGTTGGCGTGTTGGCCCTTGGTGTCCTTGAGGGGCTGCTCATCGCCGTAGGGATCTCACTGGTGGCTCTCGTCTACCACGCGACCCTGCCGCATCGGGCGGTGCTCGGGTACGTCCCCGACGATGACTCGTTTCGAGACATCGAACGCTCTGACGGGGTCGTCACAATTCCGGGAGTCCTCGTGTACCGGTTTGACGCGCCGTTGTTCTTCGCCAACAGCCGTCGGCTTCGCGACGACATCTTGGAGCTCGTCCGAGCGGCGCCGGAGCCGGTCGACACCGTTGTACTGGACGCCGGGGCCATCACCTTCCTCGATACGACGGCATCGTCGGTTCTTCTGCAGCTCCTCGAACGGCTCGCCCAGCTCAAGGTCCGGCTCGTGGTCGCCCGCGCCCAAGGCCAAGTGCGTGACGTTATGGACGCATCTGGGGTTGCCACCGCGTTGGGGCCTACCGGAGTGGTACCCACCGTGCGAGCCGCCATGGAGTCTCGTCATGACCGACCTGATCCCGCCGAGCGCCCCGATGAGCCCCACTAGGTCGGCGACCGGGCTCAGGGCCGCCTGCGCTTCGGGCCACCCGACTCACCGTGCGACATCGGGGCGACAAGCCTGCGGGCTGTGTGTCGCTGGCTCGGGTTCGCCCTCCGAATCACCCCTTGCGGGGTGATGACCCAACAACACGGGAACCGCATACTGAGAGAGTCATTCCGAGTGTTGGTGCACAGCGCGAGTCAGGACAACGAGTGGACCGTGAGCCAACGGACAAGCGCGAGCCGGAGAACGATCCGAATGGACCTGGTGAATCTCTTCTACCCCGTCCCGTCCGAATCGTAGAGTGAGAAACGGAGACAGCCATGGCTGACAACGAGTTGGACGAACTGGGGCCAGTCGATTACCTGGTGGTCGAGTTCCCACCCGGCCAGTCCCACTTCACCGGGGAGATGGCGGCCGAACTGGCCAAGCTGGTCGACGCCGGAACCGTCCGCCTCTTGGACCTCTTGATCGTGGCCAAGGACGAGAACGGACAGATCGAGGGCATGGAGATCGAGGACCTTGACAAGCTCGACGAACTCCGCCGGGCCGAGACTCAGCTGGCCGACTTGCTGGCGGCGGAGGACATCGTGCACCTCGCGGCGGCGATGAAACCGGGGACTGTGGCGGGTGTGCTCGTTTGGGAGAATTCCTGGGCCGCACCGTTTGCTTCTGCCGCTCGCCGCTCGGGCGGTCAGCTCATCGCCAACGGACGGATACCAATCCAAGCCATCCTCGCCGCATTGGAGGCGGACGAGGTAACCCAAGGAGGTTGAGATGCCACTTCGACCAGCCCGCGCCGCTCGCAGAGGCGTCATCGGCGCTCCCGTTGCCCGCACGGCGGCAGTCGTGGGCACCGCGGCCGTCGTCGCCCACGGGGTGAACCGTCGGCAGGACCGACGCGAAGACCGAAGGGATGACCGCCAGGACCGAAGGGAAGATCGTCGCGAGCGCTGACGAACAAATGCAACGAAAGGGTAGGAGGTAAATACGCATGGGAATGGTGCGTCGAAGGACTCGTCGCCGAACCATGATGGTCGCGGGGGGCATGGCCTACGCAGCTGGGAGAAACCGCGCCCCCCAAGACGAGGCCTATCAGGACGAGGCGGCCTACGGCGAGCCGCCGCCCCCCGCTCCCCCGCCGCCGGCACCGAGCGCCGACGATGCCGCCGGCGAACTGGAGCGCCTTGCGTCCTTGCACGAGTCGGGCGCCCTCTCAGACGATGAATTCGCCGCCGCCAAGCAGAAGGTCCTCGGCGCCTAGCGCCGTCCCAATCCAGAGGAGCATTCATGGTCGAGCACCCTCGCGCCACCACCTTTCGGCGCGCCATCGAGATTTTTATCTCACCCACTGACGACAACATCGCGAACCTGGGTCAGTTGGTCACTGATGACGTGACCGTGTGGACGCCGAACATGCTGGCCGTAGACCTCTCGGACCTTCAGAAGAATCTCTCGTTTCGCGAATCGGCCTTCTCCGATGTCGACATCCAGTTTGATACGTTGGACGTGTTCGGGAGCCGCGGACTCGCCGAATTCCGCGTTGCGGGGATTTTCTCCGGGCCCTTCGTCATCGAAGAGGCGTTGGTGATCGAGCCCAATCACCACAAGCTTCTGCTCGGCGCGGCGGCCGTTGCCGACTTCAAACAGGCCAAGATCAAGGCAGTGCGCGCCTATTTCGACGATTCCAGCCTTCTCGAGCAGATGCTCGCGACCTAGACGGCATGCCAGCCGGAGGAGCCGTGGACGACTCGTACTGTGTCGAGTTCGATGACGAGCCGGACCCACGAGATCTTGCGTTTCTGGAGGACCACATGGCGCAGGCCGCCGTCGAGGCCGCCGGCGTCGGCCACGAGAAGGAGTTCGCAGTCCTTATACACAAGGATGGAGAGCTCGTCGCCGGAGCGTCAGGCGCCATGTGGGGCGGGGGCTGTCAGCTTCATGTCGTGTGGGTTGACGAGACATTCAGGAACGCTGGCATCGGACGCGCGTTGATGGCGGAGGTGGAGCACGAAGCGCGCCTCCGAGGGTGCCGGCTCGTCATGGGCTTGACTTATGACGTCTTGATCGGCGACTTCTACGACCGTCTGGGCTATCAAACCGTCGGCTTACTCCAAGACTGTCCGATTGGGACGACCACGCGTTGGTATTGCAAGGAGTTGTAGCGAGGTCGCAATCCCCGGTCGGTCACGAGCCGGTCTCCGGAGGACTGTTCGACCTTCCTTCCCGTCGGTCCAGGAGCTCGCAAGTGAGCCCGTCGGCAACTCCGGGAACCCGCCGGTGATAGTCAACCCGCAGGACGGATTCGGGGCTGACTTCAATCGGATCGGCTATGACCCATACCGAGGTCGCCCAGCTCGACGCTGGCCACCTCCACGGATCGAGGGTATGCGAGATGCCCTCGAACAACTCGGCGCGGAAAGTGAGGGCGATCCCGTTCACCTGGCCGGGCGGCTCAACGACAAGGTCGGTCGACGCGTGCACCGAGGGCTCTTCGAAGGTGGTGAGATCCAGCGTGCACAGCTCTACGGGCGGACCGACGGGCGGCCAGGTCGCGACCACCTCGCCCTCGGTGATCGTGTGGGTAGGGCCAGGAATCGCTGCTTCCAGCAAGGGCGTGAAGTCAACGTCGTAGAGCGCCTGCCATCGCGTCACCGCCGACATGCCGAAGGCGCGCTGTCTGACCTCAGGTTCCGGCACCAAGACGGGTCGCGCCAATAGCGTCAGCGCGTGCGGGATCATGCGGGCTCCCGGCCTTAGCAATCGACGGCGAGCATCGAGCAAAGTCTCGAGGATCTCCTCTTCGAGCGGCTCATTGCCGATCACCTCGGCGACGAGAAGATCCGCTAGCTCAGGCAACTCAGTCACACGCGACCAGCCTGGGAGGAGTGTGACTTGGTCCCCGACCCCGTTGACTTCGAACACCCTCTGAGCAACCTCTGCGATGTCGCTGGCTTCGATCGCGTAGACGCAGCGAGCACCGCCTCGGGCAGCCGCCAGCGCAAGCACGCCGCTCCCTGTGCCTATATCGAGCACCACATCATCAGGACGAACAGCTTCTGCCAGGGCGGCCAGGTAGTCACCGGTCCTGCGTTCGTCGTGGAGCATACGAGCGTGTTCCACAGGATCAGCCCATCCGCTCGTCGGGGCTCGCTCGCCGTCCGGCGTGACCAAGGCGCTTTCCTCGATCAGCATGTTGAGGACGCTCAGAATCGGCGCGAAGTCCGTCGAGTGGGCGTCCTCGCGCTCTAGCCGGTCAATGGCATCGCCAAGTCGAATTGACTCCGAAAACAGAGCCAAGACGGCGAAGCCTCTAGGGCCGATGTCGATAATCGTGCCCACTGGCGAGTCGACTATCACGTGTCCCGCATGGTCGCGTCGAGTCCGGATCCCAGGGGCGAGCTGAAGGACCAAATCGGGTGAAAGATTCATGTCATACCGTGCCGTCGACGTGCGCCCCACCCTTCGAACAGGAGGGACGTCAGGAG
Organism: uncultured Acidimicrobiaceae bacterium; assembly: GCA_963756625.1. GTDB lineage: Bacteria > Actinomycetota > Acidimicrobiia > Acidimicrobiales > RAAP-2 > Bog-473. Next base: position 22,549 of record CAVWNQ010000005.1, on the reverse strand, counting down.
ACGAACAAGACATTAGAGAGTTTCGACATACAAAAGGAAGGCGGAGAGGCAAGGGGAGCCGGTGGTCTCGTCACGCCAGATGGAAGCAAAACGTACGGCACCCCGACCGCCACTTTTGCTTAAACGCGACCCTACCCCCATCGCCAATCGGGTAGGTGCCAGAGCCACAGAGCTAGGTAGATGTCGCAGGCATTCAGGATCAGAGATCGAATTGTTGCCGAATGAGTGCGCTGACATCGGCCGCCGTGGTTGGTCCATCAAAAGACACGATGGCCCAGGCGTCGGGCTCCAACGGTTCTGTCTCGTTGCCGTTGAGCCCCGACCAGCCATCGCCCACCTCCCTGCATCCGACGATGATCGAGTTGTAATCGACCTGGAGGTACTTGGCCGTGATCCGCAGCAGCGGGTACGGGCCGCCTCGGTGAATGAGGCTCCAGCGGTAGCGGTCCCCCAGTCGTTCCACATAGACCTGGCTCTGGAACTCCGTCGCCAGCGAAACGGCCATCGCCACCGTCTCGATCGTCGACCAGTCCCCGGTGCTCTTGATGAGCTGGGACCTCTTCAAAATAGGAGTTGGGGCACCCTCGAGACTCGACACTTGCTCCTCCATTGCGTGCCGTTCGCACCTTGCCTCTCGGTAGGTTGCGGCGGCGTCATGGGGGCACGTCCCTCGACCGCTCTCAATGGTTGACGGAAGTGTAGCGACTGGCACAGACGCGATCGGACGAACGGTCGCTCGCTTCTACGTTGGCTCGGATTTGGCCAGGGCAGCCAGGCCTTCTACCCGGCTCGCGTGTAATGGCGTGAAGGGTTCAAGTATTCACGCGCCCGTCTCGGCGGCCGGATCTCGCGGCATAAGAGGGATGAACGAATCGCGCTCAGACGACAGTCGCGAGGTTGCGTCCTCGAACGGAACATGCTGTGCCACGGAGGCACTGGCGCGTGGTGGAGGTTGCTGCTGTCGCAGCGGAGGCGACAGGTGGGTCGAACGATCAGGCGGCGAGTTCGTACTCGTGGATGAGCCCACCGAGGATGTCGCGTCGGCGGATCGCGCCGGTGGCGTGAGAGGCGGCAGGTGGTCGGGGCGGTATGAGCTGTAGGCCACGGTGGGGCCTGGCGCAGTTGTAGTGGTCGACGTAGTCGCCGAGGGTCGTCTCCGGGTGTCCTCGTGAGAGCACGAGCAGGTGGTCGAGGCAGTCTTGTCGTACGGTGCGAACCCATCGCTCGGCGAACGCGTTCGCGCGTGGGGAGCGAATGGGCGTGAGGATCGTCTCGGCGCCGATCGAGGCGAAGACCTGGTCAAAGTTGGCGGTGAACTTGGTGTCCCGGTCGCGGACGAGGAACCGGAGCTTCCGGTATGGCGGTCAAATCGTATCGAGGTCACATAGCTCCAATCGGCTTGTCGCAATGCGCAGAGCCACACTCGATTGTCGATCAATTGGTTGGACGGGCAGAAAGTGCGGCGTCCCAGGTCTTGAGGCAATCGCCGACAGGAGTTCGCCGTCTCCGCCGATTGTGATCGGGCCCTGACATGATGCAACTACGCGCATTTAAGGTCTGGGGGGTGGAGGGTGGATTAGTAGTGGATATGCCACGAATTTGTGCAGCGCCCGAGCGCGTTGATCGGGAGAGCGGTCGGCAAAGAGAGGGCTGAGCAAGGTGACGTGGACATCGACGAGCCATTCGGTCGCTTCCGCAATGGTGATGTCTGGGCGCAGCGCGCCGCGTTCGGCGATACGGTTCAAGAATCGGGCGACGATCGGGGTTGCCAGGCCGGCGACGGCTTGCGGCCCGCCACCTACTCGGGCGATGGCGGCGGTCGCTCCTTGCCTATCGAGGGCCTGGAACCACGGTTCGGCGCGTATCGCTTCGGCGTGAGCGAGAAGTCCGTTGACGATCCAGTCAGCCGGGTCGCCGTTTTCGTCGATGTCTGCTTCTAAACGCTCGGCGATCTCGGCCGAGCGCGAGACGAGCACCTCGCGGACGAGCTCATCCTTGTCGGCGACATAGCGGTACACGGTGGCCCGTGAGCAACCGGCGCGGCGGGCGATCTTTTCCACCCGGACGGCCAAGGGCCCCTCTTCGTCGATCAGCTCCGCCGTCGCCGCCACGAGGCGCTCGCGGAGGTCGACCTCGGGTGTTGTCACTGCCACGAGCAAGATGTTAGCTTAGGTGAGACAAAAAGTGAATCTGTCTTACTCTCCGTCATCGAACGGGGTTGACCAAGGAGCGGTGCATGTCCGATCTGTTGATCCGAAACGGGACGATCGTCGACGGGACCGGGGCGCCGCCCGTGCGAGGAGACGTCGCAATCGAGGGCGACCGCATCGTTGCCGTGGGGTCCGATCTCCCGGACACCGGGAGCCCGGTCTTCGATGCGACCGGACTCTTGGTGACGCCGGGATGGGTCGACATCCACACCCACTACGACGGTCAGGCCACCTGGGACGATCTGCTTGCACCATCTGCGTTGCACGGTGTCACCACTGTGGTCATGGGCAACTGCGGCGTTGGCTTCGCGCCGGTGCGGCCCACACGGCGGGATTGGCTCATCGGACTGATGGAGGGCGTGGAGGACATCCCCGGTACCGCGCTCTGCCGAGGGGATCGATTGGCAGTGGGAGTCGTTCCCCGAGTATCTCGACGCCCTCGGCCGACGCAAGTGGACTATCGACGTCGGTGCCCAGATCGCCCACGGGGCAGTGCGGACATACGTCATGGGTGATCGGGGGGCCAGGAACGAGCCGGCGACTCCTGCAGACATCGATGCCATGCGTGAGATCGTTCGAGAGGCGATCAGCGCCGGAGCGCTCGGGTTCTCGACCTCGCGGACCATCGCCCACCGAGCCATCGACGGCGAACCGGTGCCGGGCACCTACGCAGCCGAGGACGAGCTGTTCGGCATTGGCGAGGCACTCGGCGACCTGGGAGCCGGTGTCTTCGAGCTCGCCCCGGCCGGCGTCGCCGGAGAGGACGTCCTCAGCCCGGCGAAGGAGGTGGATTGGATGCGTCGGCTGTCCGCCAAGATCAAGCGGCCCGTCACCTTCGCTCTCGTCCAGGTCGATGCCGAGCCCGACCTGTGGCGAGAACTGATGGACATGACGACCGCGGCGGTGGACGAGGGAGCCGACCTATGGCCGCAGGTCGCGGGGCGAGCGACCGGCCTGTTGTCGGGGCACTTCACCACCTATTGCATCTTCGACGTCGTTCCGGCCTACCAAGAGCTCAAGGCGCAACGGCTGACGCCCGCCGCGCTCATCAGCGCGCTTCGAACTGCTGAGGTGCGGCGCGCCATCCTCGAGTGGCAGCCCGACGAGGAATCGGCGATCCGGATCGCCGCAGCCTGCGACCACACGTTTGTCCTCGGGGACCCACCCCAATACGAGCCGGGCCCGGAACGCTCTCTGTCGGCGCTGGCCGCGGCGGCCGGCCGGACGCCACTCGAGGTCGCCTACGACGCTCTTTTGGCCGACGACGGAACCGGGTTGTTGTACCTGCCGATCCTCAACTATGCCGACGGGAGCCTCGAACCGGCGCGCGAGATGCTCTTGCATCCCCGCTCAGCCAACGGCCTCGGCGACGGAGGGGCGCATTGCGGCGTCATCTGTGACGCATCGATCCCCACCTTCATGCTCACCCACTGGACCCGTGATCGCCAGCGGGGCCAGCTGCTCCCGCTGGAGTGGGCGGTCCGCAAGCAGACCCGCGACACGGCCCGGCTCTACGGCCTCCATGACCGCGGCACCCTTGAGGCCGGGATGCTCGCTGACGTCAATATCATCGACTACGACGCGCTCCAGCTCGAGCCGCCGATCGTGGTGTCCGACCTGCCCGCAGGCGGGTCACGGCTGGTGCAACGAGCGAAGGGGTATGCAGCGACCATCAAGTCCGGCGTCGTGACCTTCGACGACGGCGTGGACACCGGAGCCCGACCCGGGCGATTGGTCCGGGGCCCGCGGTGACCGCCCCGATGCAGGTGGGCACCACCCCGCCGACCTCGGCGTCGAGGCAGATGATCGACATCGGACGCCGCATGATCGCCAACATCGTTGCCGATACGACGGACCTCGGGGATTCGACGTTCGTCGGTGAGGGTTCGGTCTTCACCGATCCCGTACGCTTCGACCGAGAGCGGGAGGTGCTCTTTCGGCGGACGCCCCAGGTGATCGCGTGGGCGGGCGACGTCTCTGAACCCGGGGACATCGTCGCTCGTGACGTTGCCGGAGTGCCGGTGGTAGTCACCCGTCATCAAGATGGGGAGTTGTCTGCGTTCCTCAATGCGTGCTCGCATCGGGGCATGACGCTCTGCGATGGCATCGACAACCGCCGGCGCCTTACGTGCCCATATCACGGGTGGAACTACGACCTGCAGGGCAACCTGGTCGGCATCCCCAACCGCGATCGCTTCCCAGCGCTCGACATCGACACGCTCGGGCTTCTGCGGCTTCCGGTGGCCGTTCAGGCCGGGCTGGTCGTGGTGGGCCTCCTGCCTGATGTCGACGTGGACGGTTTCCTCGATCCGCTAGGCGACAACTATGCATGGCTTGGCTACGACCGCTACCGGAGCGGTTCGGAACGGTTACTGCGCAAGGCGGCCAACTGGAAATTGATGATCGACCTCAACAACGAGGCCTATCACGTTCCATCCCTCCACCGCGAGAGTCTGCTCCCGTTCCTGTCAGACCATTGCGCAGTCGACACGTTCGGACCACACAGTCGGATGTGCGTGCCTTTCAAGGGCCTCGAGAAGCTCGCCGACGTGCCCGAGGCGGACTGGCCCGAGCGGCTCGACACGATCATGGTCACCTGCATCTACCCCGCCACGGTGCTGATCGACCACATGCAGGGCGGATCCATGCATCGGGTCTCACCGGGCGCCCACCCTGGCGAGAGCACCGTACACATGATCGAGGGCAGCCCGGGTCCCATGGACGCTGACGCCCGTGCGAGCTGCGAAGAGGTCATGGAGGTGAACCTCAGCATCCTCGACCGCGAGGACTACGTTGCCACCGAAGCCTGCCAACGTGGATACAACGGAGGGGCCCGTTCGCTGGTGGGAGGTGTCGGAGAATCTCTCATCGGGCACTGGCACAGCACCTGGGATTCTGCGCTCTCCGCCAATCCGACTGATTGAGGGTCGCGTCATCCGTTCATGTCGGTGGCGATGACGACCAACGAGCCTTCGGGGTTGGGTGCCCGAAGGTCACGCCCGATATGCCTCCATGCCTCACATGCTGCGCCGAGCCTCCAGCCCGCGCGTGGTCTGGCTTCAAATGTCGACTGAGCCACTTTTGCGGTGTGTTGACCATGGTGGGAGCGTGTCGCCTTTGAGCCCTCGGCCGTTTTGACACAGGGAGCAGCCTTCGAGGGCGCTGGATTTGGAGAAAGGATGAGGAATGACCGACGCGGCAATGTCCCAGACCGCTGCGGCCACACCAGCAAAGAAAGGCTGGCTGGCCCTGGTGGCACTGGGCACCGCACAGTTCGTGATGGTGCTCGACCAATCGGTGATGAACGTTTCAATCAGCGCGCTGGTCAAGGATTTCAACACGACGGTGACGACGATTCAGGCCATAATCACCCTCTACTGCCTGGTGATGGCCATGCTCATCATGACGGGGGCAAAGATCGGCGACATTATCGGCCGGCGCCGGGCCTTCGTCATCGGACTGATCATCTATGCGTGCGGTTCGGCCCTGACTGCACTTTCGCAGTCGGTCGTGGCCCTCGCGATCGGGTGGTCGGTTCTTGAGGGGATCGGTGCGGCGCTCGTCCTTCCAGCGCTTGCCGCTCTGATCGCCGGCAACTTCGAGGGTCCGCGGCGCAAAATTGCCTACGCCGTCATCGGCGGCGTCGCCGGAGCGGGAATTGCCATTGGCCCCATTCTCGGCGGGTGGGCGACGACGAACGTTACCTGGCGCATCGTCTTCGTCGGCGAGGTGGTGCTCGTTACCTTCATCTTGATCATGACCCCGAAGGTCGGCGATGCGCTGCGCCCGGGCCCCGCCCCCAAGCTCGACTACGTGGGCTCGGTGCTCTCGGCCGCCGGCCTCGGGCTCTTCGTCTTCGGAGTCCTCAAATCGAGCAGCTGGGGCTGGCTCAAGCCCAAAAACGCTCCCTTCACGATCTTCGGCTTCTCCCCCACGCTCTATGTCATGGCCACCGGCGCGGCGCTCATCTGGGGCTTCGTCGCCTGGCAGCGCAATCGTGAGGAGCGACGCCGAGACCCGCTCGTCCACCTCTCCCTGGTTCGAATTCCCACCGTGCGGGCCGGACTCATCGGGCTCTTCAGCCAGAACCTGATCCTCATGGGTGTCTTCTTTGTCATACCGCTTTACCTCCAACTCGTCCTCGGCCTGACCGCTCTCGAGACCGGGATCAAGATGCTGCCCGTTTCAATCACGATGTTCGTGACCTCGGCGATCGGCTCACGGCTGTCCACCCGGTTTCCGGTGCGCACGATCGTGCGGGCTGGCTTGGTCGTCACACTCGCCGGAACGCTCATCCTGCTGGCCACGATTCAGCCCACCCTCTCGAGCGCCGGGTTCGCCCTCGGCATGGCCGTGCTCGGGGTCGGAATGGGATTGATGGTGTCCCAACTGGGCAATGTCGTCCAGTCATCGGTCGAGGAGTCTGGACGCAGCGAGGCGGGAGGGCTCCAGTACACGGGTCAGCAGCTCGGTTCGTCGCTGGGCCTCGCCCTCATCGGGGCAATCGTGCTCATGGGTTTGGCCAGCACCTTCATCTCCAATGTCGAGAAGGACCCCAGGATCAGCTCGGAGGTGGCGGCCCAGGTAAGCGTGGCCTCGGGCACCAACACAAACTTCGTTTCGGCCGACTCGGTCCACCATGCAGCCACGGAGGCAGGGCTTGATGACGCATCGGCATCGGCATTGGTGGAGGACTACGAGGCGGCCCAGCTTCTCTCTCTCAAGGCCGGGCTCCTCGCCGCAGGACTGCTCGCTCTGATCTCACTCGGCTTCACCAAGGAACTGCCCCACGATCGCCCGGCACCGCAGAAGAGGAGGAGAGAATCAGAGCCCGCTGCATCGTGACGCAATGATGTAACCGCTGAACACAGTGTCACCTGTTGAGACTGCTCCGCGGACAACCACGGACGCCCCTATGACAAGTTCGCTGGCTTGTCGGAGTTCTGTCAGTGAGTTCGAAAAGAGCGAGCGATCGTGTCGGTCTCGTTCCAGACTCCTCATCCCACCGCGCCCGCCGTCTCATGTGATCAGCAGGTAGGCACTATTGCCGACAAGCCAGAGCCCGAGGGCCAACGACACGATGACGATCACCTGATCCGTATGGGTGTCCATCCAGTTGCGGAGTCGGGTGAGGAGTGCCTGACCTTCGTCCGGTCGGAACGCGACATAAAGCTCCATCACGATGTAAGCACCCGTCGCGATGAGGCAGAAGCCGATGATCGCCACGTAACTCTGCCACGACGCGAGCTTCGCTCCTACGATGGTTGCCACACCTGCTGCCACCAGACCCCAGGGCTGCGTCAAGGGGGCAAGACCCATCGCGTACCACGGCGACATGGCGTCGATGCCGGTCTGCCATTTCGGAGTCTTCTTCGGCGGCTTGGGGATTCCGAGCTTTCGCCATTTGCGGGCCGCGATGACCACCAGAACGACGCCGATGGCGATCTTTACCGCAAGGGAGGCCAGTGACGGTGCCGTGTTCGACTTCGGAGGATTGTTGCCCGTTGCCAGGATCGTGACGGCAACGACCACGGCAAGCGAGAGCAGCCACCCGAAGATGAAGCCCGCTCCCTTTCTCGTCCCGTTCTTCGACGCGAGGACGAGGATGAAGGCGGTGAGAGGGATTGGTTCGAAGGTGATCGCCAATCCGATGAGGATGAGGTTAAGAACCATTAGCCGTTCCTACGAAGAGGCCATCTTCGACAAAGGATTGATTGCCTGATCACGCTCGGTAGCGCCGATGGCCTGAAGCTGCAGCAGGAAGGAGTCAGGTCGCCAGCGTTGCGTCCGCCGGCCGGGCAATGATGTAGATCAGCGCTCCGAGAACCGGGATCAAGAGGATGACGAGCGTCCACGTCGCCTTGGCCAAACCATGGTGGTCACGCCGGCGGAAGTTATCGATGAAGCACCAGATGATGAAAAAGACCATCAGAAAGACTCCCGCGAACATCAGGAACGTCCAGAACAGGCTCAGCAGGGGCCAGGTGTAGGCGAACATCGAAACTCCCTCTTTCGTGATGGATTGCTGCGCCACGTTGAGTCCGTGGCCCAAGAAATTCAGGTCGAAGGACTCGCCGGTCGCGATTTTGATTTTTACTGGGCAAAGTCGAGCGTATCCCCGCTTGCATTGCCGTGCATGCACCGGGTCGTAACTCGGAACGTGCCCGAGGGACCGAACGCGGTCGCTTGGATCGTATGGACACCGAGTCTCAACTGTGCTTGATGAGCAGTTCGCATCGGAATACCGGTCCAGCGCGAGGATGGTTCGATGCCAGATCCCATGGACGGAGACACAGGAACGTCGAGGCCCAGAAAGCTCTTCAAGTCCGTTTTGAAGCCCGACAGCTACGCAATGTGCTTCTCCTCATCCTGATCGCCTATGTGCTGTCCGTGACGCTGGCGGAGGGATGGGCAGGTCGCTGGTCCTAGTGGTCCAGATCGCCACGGTCTGGGTCATCCTTGGGACCTCGCGGGCGCCGAGATCGGTGCGCCTGGTCGCCGAAGCGGCCCTCGTCGTTGCTCTCGCCGCGGCCGTACTCGGACTCGTGTTACACGAAGGCACCACGAAACTGTTCTCCCAGCCGTGAGTTGTCTTGTCTACCTCGTCGCGCCCTTCTGCATCGCACGGCATCTGCTGCGCCGCTCTACCATCGACCTGGAGACGGTGCTCGGCGCTCTCGCCACCTACGCATTGATTGGGATGTTCTTTGCCTTCCTTTACCGGTCAACCGGTGCCAACGACCCGACTCCATTTCTCGGGTCACAGGGCGATGGGTCCTTTCCCCAGGATCTCTTCTTCTCGTTCACGACCCTCACGACCACCGGTTATGGAAATCTGGTTCCCGCCGACCCAGGCGGTGCTCATGGGTCACTCCGCCGAGGCGATCGATCCGTTTGAGTTGTCAAAGGTCGACGTTCTTCAATACTGCGGGGGCCACGCCCTTCGGCTGAGGAGGTAACCGGCTGAGTGATCGATGCGGCCGGTAACCGTTGTAGTGCTCGACGTACTCATGGACAACGGTTTCGAGTTGTCGACGCCTGAAGATCAGCATCCGGTCCAGACATTCACACCGGACGGTCCCGACGAAGCGCTCGGCGAAGGCGTTGGCTCGAGGTGAGCGGACCGGCGCACCGAGGATCCGAGTGCCCTCGGAGCGGAACTCCTCGTCGAAGCTGGCGGTGAACTTGGTGTCGCGATCCCGGATCAAGAACTTGACCGGGCGTGCGCGCTGGGCGAGTTCATAGGCCAAGTCCCTGGCCTGCTGGACGACCCGGGCGCCGGTTGGATGCGCAGTCACTCCAGTCACGAAGACCCCTTCGGTTGTCGAGTTCGATCAAGAACAGGACGTAGAGCCTTCGCAGCAGAACGGTGTCGGCGCCGAAGAAGTCGCAGCCGAGCATCGTCGCAGCCTGGGCTCTCAAGAACTCACTCCAGGTCGGTCCGGCTCTGTCTGGAGACGGATCGAGGCCGTGGCGCTGGAGGAGGTTCCAGACACTCGACGCTGCAAAATTGAGGCCCAAGACGGAAAGCTCCCCTTGGAGCCTCCGATAGCCCCACGTCGGGTTCTCCTGGCCAAGCGAAGGACCACCTGCACAGTTCCTATGGGGATCTTCGGGCGCCCTGCAGGCTTCGGGTAGGTCCACCTGCGACGGATAGCTCGCGATGCCAACGGAGCAGCGTGTCGGGCTGGACGAAGAAACGAGTGCACTTCGATCGAGGGATCAGGCGGCTGAGGCCCGCAAGGAGCGCTCGATCCGAAGGTCGCAGAGCGGGTCGGGCCACTTGGCGCCGGAGGACGGCCACCTCGTGGCGGAGCACGACGACTTCGATGGCCTGGTCGGAGTCGTCGGATCGTCGGAGGCGGAGGATCTGCACGGTCCGGAGGAGGGCGAGATACAAGAACGAGAGGGCCACGGACCATTCTCGCCGTCATCTCCCTGCAGGAGAAAGCCCCAGATCAGAAGATCCGGATGAGGTTCTTGGCACCCACAGGCTCACAAGACGTCCCACTTCTCCGACGGCCATAGTCGCTGTCGATAGCCGCCCAAAAGGTCCGGGATTGACAGGGTTATGTCAGTGCGATGACCTCGACCATCCGGATGTCGGGAGTGCCGGCGAGCAGATCCGCAGCGACGCGACCGAGCGCCGCCGGGATCTCGCCGTCTAGGTGGGCCTGTCGTGCCTCTTCGGTCTCGAACGTATCAAAGATGCCGTAACTGGTATCGGTGATCTTGAACGCATACCAGGTCACAGTGCCGATCTCCGCGGCGGCAATGCTCCGGCCCTCCTCGAGGAAGGAACGCAAGTCGTCACCTTTGCCAGGTTGCGCTTCGAGCAGTGCGAGCAGTCCGAAACGAACGGTCATGGAAGCCTCTCTTTCGTCGTTGGAGAGATGGATTGTCTTCACAAGCTCACTGCGTCGAGCGCTGTGATGATGTCGTCCGCCTCGGTGCGGGTGGAGTAATCCGGATGGACGTCGATCCATCGCAGAGTCCGACCAGCGTCGAGGATGGCAGTGGTGGGCCAAGGGAGTGCGGTCGTGGCGTCCGCGTTGATCTGAGTCAGGTCCAGTCCCAATCTGAGTTGCGCCGCGCGTACCTCTTGCGAGGGCGCCGTGACGATCCCGATCGCCGGGCGAGGACGTTCCCAGGGTCCGAGAGCACGGCGAAGGCCAGATCGTGCTTCTGCTGCATGGTCAGTGATCCGTCAGGTCCCTGCGGGCTCACGGCGATAAGTCGGACCGCCCGGTCGGAGAGCGCCGGAAGCAGAAGGGTCTGGTAGTTGCTCAGCGTGATATTGCAGTAAGGGCACCAGGCGCCGCGGTAGAACACCACAACGGCGGGACGGCCGCCCGCCGCCTCGCCGAGGGTGGTCGGCACGCCGTCTGGGCCGATCAGCTCCACGTCGGGCAGCGTCGACCCGACAGGGAGGACCCCATCCGGCTGTCCGAAGGTGGCGAGCGTCGATTGTTCGCGCTCGAAGATGTCCAAGACCTCGTTTGGCGGTTGCGCCGCCACTTTTGCTCTCATGTCGGCGACCTGCTGGGCAATCGTCGATGTACTCAGGAGAACTCCTTGGGATCTCGTCGGTTGAACGCGAGGGCCGGGAGCGTCATGCTCCCGGCCCTCGCGTAAAGGAAAGCTGATGACTAGAAACCGGTGGTGACGATGCCGGCCGGGGTGGCGCCGGCAGGGAGCGAAACGGGCGAACTCGGAAGCTCAGTGAGGTTTCCTCCGTTCACGGCGAAGGCACCCACGGCGCCGACTCGGCTCTCGTCCACGTAGAGCGTCCGGCCGTCGTTACTCAGGCGGGCGTCAACGGCACCCACGCCCCCGGTGTTGCTGACCGGCGTGCTGCCAAGAAGCGTCAAAGACCCGTTGTACGCAATGGAGTAACGGGAGATCTCTCCCGATCCGGTGTTGACCGTGAACAGGAACCGCCCGTCGTGGGTGATCTCGATCCAACACGGCGCCGTCTGGTTGTCCGCGAACGGACTAGACCCAATCGACGTCAGCGACCCGTTGAAGGCGACGTTGAAGGCGGAGACTGTTCCCGTGCCAGCCCCCACATTGTGGGCGTTGGAGACGAATAGCTGCTGGGGATTCGTCGGGCGGAACTCGCTCCCGAAGGGTCCGAGCCCCTGCGCCGTGAAGGGCGCGCCGGGCGCCTCGCTCAGAAGCCCGTTCCTGCCGACGGTGAAGCTGTCGATGACAGAGTCGTTTTCCGTGCCCGCGCTGGTGGTAATTGTGCCCGCGCGGGTACCGACCAGGCTGGTGCCGGGCCCGTTGAAGAGCACGTCGGTGGGCTGGGAGCCATTAGGAAGCGACACGGTCGAATTGGCCAACGGCTGGAGCTGCCCGAAGAAGTTCAAGGTGAACCCGGTGTAGTTCGGGCCCACCGCGCCGGCATTGGCGACGTAGACGAGGTTGTTATGCACCGCGATGCTCACCGGCGTGGGGCCATCGGAGGAGATCACTTGGCTGAGCTGCAAAGCACCGGTAAACCCGATTCTCAAAACCGACACCTGGTTACTACCCGCATCCACCGCAAGCAGGAAGCGGCCGTCGGGGCTGACCTGGATCGCTCCTTGGGAAGCCAGCCCGGCGCCTGTCCCCGCCCCACCCGCATTGAACGGTGAACCCGCAAGCGGTGTGAGGGATCCATCCAAGTGGCGATCAAAGCCGCTAATGGTGTTCGCGCCCGCCGTGTTGTCGTCGAGGTAGACGTGCCCGATTACCGGAGAAAAGTGTCCGAGGCCGAAGTTGGCGTCAGGTGCGGCACTGGCCGCGCCAGCGCCCAGCAGACCGATGCCACTGAGTGTTCCGACGCCGAGCGCAAGCCGCGCCGCCTTCTTCAAGTGCTTTCGCATTCTGTTCTGAACCTCCATGGGTTTTTGAGGGGTACGAGCTACCCAACACATGTACTGTCTCCGTACGGCTGAAAGCGTTACAGGAAAACAGATCGGTCTGTTCGTTCTAAAATGATGGAAAGGGCTCGGCACCCCGCTATGACCTGGGTATTCTGACGCTTCTGCGGCCCGACTCGACTCGTAAAAATTTAGGGATTCCGTACAGACAGGTCTGTTAACCTGCGTCCATGCAAAGCCAGGTGAATGAGCGGACAAGCGCCCGAGCTCGCATCATTGAGACAGCCTCGACGCTGTTCTACGCAGAGGGCATCCACGCGGTCGGCGTAGATCGTGTCGTGTTGGACTCCGGCGTAGCCAAAGCCACGCTCTACCAGCATTTCCGTTCGAAGGAGGAACTGGTGGCGGAGTATTTGCAGGAGCGGTCCGACCATTGGCGTCGCCATTTTGCGGAACCCATTCTCGTAAGACCCGGTTCTCCCGCTGCCCGGGTAGCCAAGATCTTCGACACCTTGAGCCGTTCCGTGTCAATGCCTGGGTTCCGGGGATGTCCGTTCATCAACGCCGCCGCCGAGTACCCCGGGAAGGACGGTCCGGTGGCTGAGGTCATCCAAAACCACCGGGCTCAGGTCCGTCAGCTGTTCGCCGACGTGCTCACCCCGCTGCCCTCCAGCTCACGACGAAAAGAGCTTGTCGATCAGCTCGTCCTTCTTTACGACGGGACGATGATCAGCGCGCAGCTCGATTGGAGGCCCAAGCCCCTCCGATCGGCAAAGACGGCGGCGGCACGACTGCTCGAAGACCCGGCCTCCCCCAAGACTCTGGCGGCATCAAAAGGACATTGACCATGCTGAACACCTCACCGACCGGAGCGTCCGATCTCGAGCGGCTCCGGGCCGGTGACGAACAAACCTTCATCGATGTGGTCGGACGGCACCACGATGCAATGATGCGTGTCGCACGCTCGTTCGTACCGAGCTACGCAGTGGCCCAAGAGGTGGTACAAGACACCTGGTTGGCGGTCCTGCGGAGTATGGATGGGTTCGAGGAGCGATCGTCCTTCCAGACGTGGTTGTATACGATCCTCATCAATCGCGCCCGATCCGCCGGGGTACGTGAACATCGTCACGTTCCGATCGGCGTCCAGGAGTGCAGTGTGGACCCCTCTCGGTTCGATCAGGATGGCCAGTGGTCATTGCCGCCTGAGCACTGGAGCGACGACCTTGACGACCGGCTTCAGGCCGGAGAGCTGTCGGCGTCCATCTGGTCCGCGCTCGATGAACTGCCGGTTCAGCAACGAAGCGTGGTGGCACTCCGTGACCTTGAGGGGATGCACAGCACCGAAGTTTGTGACATCTTGCAGATCACCGAAGCGAATCAGCGGGTTCTGTTGCATCGAGGTCGAAGCCGAATGCGCCAAGCCCTCGAGACCGAATTCGGTAAAATTCTAGTCCCGTGTTTCGTCGCCGCCCTCCCCTCGTGTGCCAGCAGGTCGTCGAGCTTGTCACGGACTACCTCGAAGACGCTCTCTCAGCGCGCGATCGCCATCGGTTCGAAGCCCACCTGCGGCACTGCACGCATTGCACGGAGTACATCGACCAGATGCGAACCATCATCAGACTGACCGGGAGCCTCACTCCCGAGGACCTAAGTCCCGAGGTGCAGGACGAATTTCTTGCTCTGTTCCACCGGTGGAAGTCACCAAGCAAATGATGTGCTGAAAGACACTCCCTGGTGAACAGAGGCCTCTGCATCGCACTCATGCGGAGCTCGGGAGTCTTAATACGCTTCCTGACCGGCGTCGCCGCCGCCCGAATGGTCGAACGGTAACCCGATTGGGAGAAGCTCTGCATGATCTGGCATAGAGGTGCGGAGTGGTCGTTCTGATTGGAATTGGCGCCCCAGCCGAGAAGATCGCAAGCAGCCTCGTTCGCCCCAAGAATGATCAGGTCATCGAGGACGAAGGCTATGAGGGGATACCGGCTTTGGCGCAGGACCCTAGCGACCACAGACGGCTTTGGTCCGCTTGTCATCGCAACCACTTCCCGTTGAGCGCCGTCCGCGAATCTCGCGCCCAGTATCCCAGACCATCCGCACTCAGAGATTGGAGCGCGCCGATCCCTACAGCAGCAGATTGAACATCTCGAAGGTCCTGTCCCAGTGGAGGGCATGAGGCGTCCGAAGCGCAGGGTCGATGACCTTGAACGTCCGGGCCAACGCCACACTGAGGCCGCCTGCGATCACCGGCAACCTAGCCTCTGTCTCTGCACTGATTGCCAGGTCGAGCGGTGGCAGGGCGGAAAGTTGCTCGAGAATCGGTGCCAGCTCTATCTCCTCGTCCATCTTCTCGAACACGTGGAGCGTCTCCTGCAACCCTTTGGTCACCGGGAGGTCCCATGGCTCGACGATGTCGCGCAGATTGGCCTTGGCCGTGGCTTCGCCCATCAGGAGAAGATCGTGGACCTTCGAGTTGACGAAGTCGCTGTAGCGCTTCAGGTCGTCCTTGTCGACAGTGACGCCGGCCGCGCTGCGGAAGAACCGCTCAAACTTGGCAACTCCCATTACGGCCACGTTCGGACCTCCCTGTCCCGAAACCTCCTGCGCCAGCGAACCGCCATCATGCCGCCATGGAGACGCCGTCGACGATGACTCGATTCATTCGCTCGAACTCCGCTTGAGTGAGGAGCCCGCGCTCCTTGAGGTCGGCGAGCTCGGCCAGCTCGTCGGTGGGGCGTCGAGCGACGGACTGCACGTTGTGCCGGAAGGCCTGTTCCTGCTTGCGGGCCGCCTCGATGGCATGGGATTGCATCTTGTCGCCCCGCACGATCAGGTAGGCCAGGATCCCGATGAGGGGAAGGATGAGGACAAAGAGCACCCAGTGGGCCTTGGCCCACCCTTTCAGGTAGTTGCTGCGGAAGATGTCGAAGAACACCATGATCATGAGCCCGATCTCAATGAAGAACAGACAGAATCAAAAGGATGGTGTCGACGGCCTGGCCCACCACGAACGTCTCGTCAATCACTGGGAACCTCCTGTTGTGTGTTGTTGATTTTCCTCCTGATCGCTCGGACTTATTGCCGACACCACGAGCTCGCCATCCTCGACTCTGACGGAGACGGTCGACCCGTCGCGCACTTCGCCGGCCAGCAGGGCCCGCGCGATGCGAGTTTCGACGTCGTGGGCGATGAAACGGCGCAGAGGGCGAGCGCCGTAGACAGGGTCGAAGCCCTTCCGAGCGATGTGACGTCGCGCTTCTTCGTCAATGTCGAGCGATACCCGACGGTCGGCCAACCGGGACCGGACGTCTTCGAGGAGGAGTTCGACGATACGCTCGATCTCGGACGGCGTCAGGGGCTTGAACAGCACGATGTCGTCGACGCGGTTCAAGAACTCCGGGCGGAACTGCTGTGAGAGCTCGTCGAAGACATGATCGCGTGCCTCGGGCTTGATCTCTCCATGGTCGGTGACACCGTCGAGCAGGTACAGCGAGCCGATGTTCGAGGTCATGATGACGATGGTGTTGCGGAAGTTTACCGTCCGACCTTGCGCGTCCGTCAGGCGTCCGTCGTCGAGAAGCTGCAGCAACGTGTTGAACACATCGGGGTGCGCCTTCTCGATCTCATCGAAGAGCACGACCGAATACGGCTTGCGGCGGACAGCCTCGGTCAGCTGCCCGCCCTCGTCGTAGCCGACGTAGCCGGGAGGTGCTCCCACGAGCCGGCTGACGGTGTGCCGTTCCTGGTACTCACTCATGTCAAGGCGAACCATGTTCTCCTCGGAATCGAAGAGCGCGTCGGCCAGGGCCCGGGAGAGCTCCGTCTTGCCGACTCCAGTGGGACCCAGGAAGATGAACGAACCGATGGGACGGCGAGGGTCCTTGATACCGGAGCGGGCGCGCATGACCGCATCGGCGACCAGCTGGACCGCCTCGTCCTGACCGACTACCCGCTCGTGGAGCACCTCGTCTAGGTGGAGGAGCTTCTCCCGCTCGCCCTCGAGCAATCGGTTGACGGGGATGCCGGTCCATCGGGCCACGATCTCGGCAATCTGCTCCTCGCTCAGCACTTCGTGGAGCAAGGGGCGATCGCCACGCTTCGCCGCCAGCTGCTCCTCCTCGGCGCGGAGACGCCGCTCCAGCTCGGGGACGGCACCGTGGCGCAACTCCGCCGCCCGGTTGAGGTCGTACGCCCGCTCGGCCGCCTCGGCCTCGAGACGCACTCGTTCAAGCTCTTCGCGAAAGGTCCGCACCCGTTGGATGGCCTGGCGCTCGCTCTCCCAGCGAGCACGCATAGCGTCCACCTCTGCCCGGACGTCGGCCAACTCGCGGCGGAGTTCCTCCAGACGATGCCGACTCACAGGATCCTCTTCCTTGGAAAGGGCCGCCTCCTCGATCTCCAGTCTCATGGCCCTGCGGCTGGCCTCGTCGAGCTCGGCCGGCAGCGAGTCGATCTCGGTCCGCAACATCGCGCATGCCTCGTCGACAAGGTCGATGGCCTTGTCGGGCAGGAATCGATCGGTGATGTAGCGGTAGCTCAAGGTGGCGGCGGCCACCAGAGCATTGTCCTGGATGTTTACTCCGTGGAACACCTCGAAACGCTCTTTCAGGCCGCGCAGGATGGAGATGGTGTCCTCGACGGTGGGCTCGTCGACGAGGACAACTTGAAAGCGCCGTTCGAGTGCGGCGTCTTTTTCGATGCGCTTGCGGTACTCGTCGAGGGTGGTCGCTCCGATGAGGTGGAGCTCTCCGCGGGCAAGCATCGGCTTCAGCATGTTGCCGGCATCCATGGCACCCTCGGCCGCGCCTGCGCCGACCACGGTGTGGAGCTCGTCGATGAAGAGGATGATGCGCCCTTCGGCACTCTTGATCTCGCTCAGGACCGCCTGAAGGCGCTCCTCGAACTCACCGCGGTACTTTGCGCCGGCCACGAGCGAGCCCATGTCGAGAGCGAAGATCGTCCTGTCCTGGAGGCCCTCAGGGACGTCGCCGCGCACGATGCGTTGGGCCAGGCCCTCGACGATGGCCGTCTTGCCCACCCCGGGATCGCCGATCAGGACCGGGTTGTTCTTGGTCTTCCTCGACAGGATCTGGATGACGCGGCGGATCTCGCTGTCCCGCCCGATAACGGGATCGAGGCGCCCCGTGCGGGCGTCGGCAACGAGGTCCTGTCCGTACTTCTCTAACGCCTCGTAGGAACCCTCGGGGGTGGCCGAGGTGACTCGTTGGTTGCCCCTGACAGTGGTCAGCGCACTGAGAAAGGCGTCACGTGACACGCGGGCCTTCTGCATCGCCCGACCCGCCGCGCTCTTCGAGCCCTCTTCGATGAGCGCCAGCGCCAAGTGCTCGACAGAGACGTACTCGTCCTTCAGGCGTCTCGCTTCTGCATCGGCGGCGTCGAGCAGTTGCGAGAGTCGCTGCGTCACGAAGACCTGCCCCGGTGCGGTACCAGGACCGGTGGCCTTCGGCCGCCGGGACAACTCGGCCTCGATCTCACGTAGCACGTCGTCGGGGGACGCGCCGGCGCGCTCGATCAGCCTGGGCACCAGTCCGCTCTGCTGGTTCAATAGCGCCACCAGCAAGTGCTCGCCGTCCACCTCGGTGTGGCCGAGCCGCTGGGCCAGCGTCTGGGCCTCGGTCAGGGCTTCCTGTGACTTCTGGGTGAGGCGGTTCGGGTCCATGCAGTCAGTCCCCTCTCGGTGCGGGAGGTCGGTGGCGGAGCGCCGCCTCCAATTGGTCGATTCGGTCAAGGAGATCCATGACGAGGCCCAAAGCGGCGTAATTCAGGGGCAGCCCAGCGCGCAACCTCTGGATGCGAAAGGCGCGTGCCATTTGAGCCGGAGCGAATTGCAGTCGGTTGTCGACGCGCACGTCCGCGTCGAGCAGCCCCAGCCGCACGAGACGCACGAC
Source organism: uncultured Acidimicrobiaceae bacterium (assembly GCA_963756625.1). Taxonomy (GTDB): domain Bacteria; phylum Actinomycetota; class Acidimicrobiia; order Acidimicrobiales; family RAAP-2; genus Bog-473. Next base: position 4,066 of record CAVWNQ010000005.1, on the reverse strand, counting down.
GAGATCGGGATGCAGGCCGACTGCCCGCGAGAAGTACTCGAGGTCGAGGCGGAGCGGGCGAGCGAGGACGGTGGTCACCGGTGCCTCCGCGGGTCGAAGTGCGACTCACGGGCGAGTTCCTCGAACAGCGCCCTTTCGCGCTCGTCCGGATGGCGCGGCACCATGATCTTGACCTCTGCATAGAGGTTGCCCGCCGTACCCCGTGGGTTCGGCAGGCCACGGCCGCGGAGCCGCAACTTGCGGCCCGACGACGTCCCCGGGGGCACGGTGAGCTTGGCGTCGCCTCCGGGACCCTCGACCGGGACCTTGGCCCCGAGCGCCGCCTCCCAGGGCGTCACGAGGAGGTCGACGTAAATGTCGCGCCCTTCGAGCCGATAGCGCGCATGGGGAGCGATGCGAACTGCGAGGTACAGATCCCCGGCCTGGCCGGTGCCGCCCTGGCCGCCCTGTCCGGCCAACCGAATGCGCTGTCCGTCAGTGACACCAGCCGGGATCGTGACGTCATAGGTGCGGTCGCCGGACAGCGTGATGCGCTTCTTTGTTCCCTTGAACGCGTCGTCGAGGGAGATCTCGATCGTGGACTCCTGATCGGCGCCGCGGGTCGGAGTCGGCCGCCGGCGACCGAACATGCCGCCGAAGAGATCTCCCAGGTCGATTTCGTCGAAGTCGCCCGAGACCGACCACGAGGAGTAGTCCGCCGACGACCCCCTGCGCGGACCCTGTTGCGCCCGGGCCCAAGCCTCCGCGTCCACCCCGTCAGGCACATGACGGAATGTCGCTCCGAATCGGTCATACTTGGCCCGCGTCTCGGGGTCGGACAGCACGTCGTAGGCCTCGGAGATCTCCTTGAACCGCTCCTCGGCGGCCGGATCCTTGTTCACGTCGGGGTGATAGGTGCGCGCCAGCTTGCGATAGGCCCGTTGTATCTCCTCCGTACTGGCGGACCTCGAAACACCCAGAATCGAGTAGTAATCCTGGTCCGCTGCCACCTAGCGCCCCTTGGTCGCCACCACCACCGCAGCGGGCCGCAGCTGGTGCTCGTCGTCCCCATAACCGGGATGGACCACATGGACGATGGTCCCCGGCTCGGCGTCCGGATCGTTGACGCTGGCGACCGCCTCGTGGCGGGCTGGGTCGAACTGCTCGCCCAGCGGGTCGGAGCGCGCAAATCCAAGCTTGGCCAGGACTTGGACCGCTTGGTCGCGGACCGCCTGGACGCCCTCACGGATCAGGGAGGGATCGGCGTCGGCATGGTCCAGAGCTCGTTCCAGGTTGTCGAGAACAGGCAGAAAGTCCGTGACAACGGTCTCACGCTCCCTGGCCCGCGCCGACTCGGTCTCGCGGCCCAGCCTCTTGCGCAGGTTGTCGAAGTCGGCCGAGACGCGGATGAGTTGGTCCTGGAGCTCCTGCTCGCCGGCGCGCCGCAGCAGGGATGGTTGCTCCTCGGGGACAGAGCCTCCCGCCTCTTTCGCCGTCTCATCGTCGCGAGGGTGCCCTCCTTCCTGCTTCCCCGTTGAAGAGTCGTGAGGGGGGGTTGCCCCTTCGGCGGGTTGGGACAAGGGGCGAGCAGCGCGGTCCGAGGTCGAGGGCGGGACGGACACGACCACCTCAGCTCGGGGTGAACTCTGCGTCGATCACGTCGTCATCCCCCCGTCCTGACGGGGTGTCTGACCCGGCCCCGGGACCGGGAGGCGCCTGTGCCGTCAACCCCTGGTAGGCGCTCTGAAGCTCTGATGTGAGCGACCTGATGCGGTCCAGCGGGGCCTCCTCCTTGAGCGCCTGCTGTGCGTCGGTCATCAGCATTTCAGCGCGCGCCTTCTCGTGCACGGGTGCACCGGCACCGAGCTCGCTGAGCCGGCGCTCCACGAGATGGACCGTGGCATCGAGCTCGTTGCGAGCGTCGACGAGTTGGCGGAGATTCGCATCCTCCTGTCGGTTGCGCTCGGCATCGCTCACCATGCGCTCAATTTCGGACTTGTCGAGATTGGAGCTCTCGCTGATCGTGATCCGCTGCTCGGCGCCCGTGTCCTTGTCCTTGGCGGACACGTTCAGGATCCCGTTCGCATCAATGTCGAAGGTCACCTCGACCTGGGCCTCACCTCGCGGGGCTGGGCGGATGTTCTCGAGGCGGAACCGCCCAAGCGTCCTGTTGTCGGCGGCGCGCTCCCGCTCGCCTTGGAGGACGACGACGTCGACTGCGGACTGGTTGTCTTCAGCCGTACTGAAGGTCTCGGTCCGCCGAGCGGGGATTGTTGTGTTGCGTTCGATCACCTTGGTCATGACGCCGCCGAGGGTCTCGACGCCCAGCGACAAGGGTGTCACGTCCAGGAGCAGGACATCTTTGACCTCGCCCTTGATCACCGCTGCTTGCAGCGCCGCTCCCAGTGCGACGACCTCGTCGGGGTTGACCGTCATGTTGGGTTCGCGCCCACCGGTCAAGCGCCGAACAAGGGCCTGGACCGCCGGCACGCGGGTGGAGCCGCCGACGAGGATTACCTCGTCGATGTCTGCGGCCGTGAGACGGGCGTCGGCCATCGCCTGCTCCACCGGTCCCTTGCAGCGGTCGATGAGGTCGTCGATCAATGAGTCAAAGGTCGAGCGCATCAGCGTGGTGTTGAGGTGCTTGGGACCATTTGCGTCGGCCGTGATGAAGGGAAGGTTGATTGTGGTCTGCGTCACCGCGGAAAGCTCGACCTTTGCCTTCTCTGCTGCCTCGAAAAGGCGTTGCAGTGCCTGAGGGTCATTCCGCAGGTCGATGCCGTTGTCCTTCTGGAACTCGTCGGCGAGGTGATCGACGATCCGGCGGTCGAAATCGTCACCACCGAGATGGGTGTCCCCTGACGTGGAGCGCACCTCTACGACACCGTCACCGACGTCGAGGATGCTTACGTCGAAGGTCCCTCCGCCCAGATCGAAGACAAGCACGGTCTCATCGCCCTGTCGGTCGAGCCCGTACGCCAACGCAGCCGCGGTCGGCTCGTTTATGATGCGCAGGACCTCGATCCCCACGATCTTGCCGGCGTCCTTGGTGGCCTGGCGCTGCGCGTCATTGAAATAGGCGGGAACGGTGATGACCGCCTCGGTTACCTTCTCGCCAAGGGACTTGGAGGCATCCTCAACCAACTTGCGCAGCACGAGCGCCGAGATCTCCTCGGGAGCGTAAAGAGTGCCACGGACGTCGAATCGAGCCGACCCGTCGGGGCCCTCGACAACGTCGAAGGTGACTGTGTTGATCTCGTTCTGAACTTCACTGTAACGACGCCCGATAAAACGCTTGGCGGAGTAGATCGTCCCTTTGGGATTGAGGATCGCCTGCCGGCGGGCCAGCTGGCCCACCAGCCTCTCACCCTGTTCGGTGAACCCCACGACCGATGGGGTGGTGCGCGTGCCCTCTGTATTGGGAATCACCGTCGGTTGGCCGCCTTCGACGGCGGCAATCACCGAATTGGTGGTTCCAAGGTCGATTCCGACTGCTCGCGGCATAGTCGCTCCTTTGAGTCTGAGTCACCGTTCGACGTCGCACTCGTCGCGACATGCGCAATCCGAGATGTGGCGACTCCGTAACCTCCTCATCGTGTGCCAGCAGCGGCTCACCGACACCCCGCGGCCGCGTGGAGTTCAAGCCGTGGCCGGTCCCCTGGCCGTTTTCATGTGGACGCGGGGTGTGGACCGCCCGTTCCCGCCACAGACTGATTGGTGGTCGCGCACACCGGAGGAGCAATGGACTTCACCTGCCAAGACTTGTCCGCTATCGAGGAAGCGATTCGACGGCAGCACGATCGGATCGCGCAGCTACTCGACGATGTCGACTCCTTGCGCAGGAGCGCCGCCGAATTGCGGATCACCTGCCTCAACGGCGGTGTCGCGGAGGTCTCGACTTGTGCACCGAGCGCATCCATACGGGCGATGTCGCCGTGGGCCACCTGGCGGCCCACCTCGTGGAATCCCACATTGAGGGGCAAGGGGCGCCTGGAACGACGGACCGATCGGTTGCGGCGGCAGGCGCGGCAGGCTGAGCGCCTTCGGCCGACGCCTGCTACCGCGGCCGACGCCTGCTACCGGAGTT
>CAVWNQ010000004.1:0-780668 GCA_963756625.1 uncultured Acidimicrobiaceae bacterium | reverse complement strand
TCGCCGTCCAGGCGGCCAAGAGTACGACGAGGTCTGGGTGCAGTGGGATGAAGCGGTCATTGCGCAGCTTGCCCACGGGGATGCGCAGCCATAGGCATCGCCGATGAGGGTGACGGCATCGGCGTCGAGCATGCACAACTCACTGGCCCGCATGCCGGTGCGGGCCAGCATCTCGATGACCAGGCGATAACGAGGGAGACGGTGCGCCCGTGCCGCCTTCATCAACTTGGCGGCATCCTGGTCATTGAGGAACTTCGGGAGCGGTTCGGTCCGAGGCGGGATATCACCGTGGAAGATGGGGTTGCGCCGTGGGGCATCGTCCCAGTCCCACTCGATGAGCCGCTCGAAGAAGATGCGGATCATGCGTAGCCGCTGACGTTGGGTGTTCTTAGCCAGGTTCGCTCCTGTGTTGCCAGCGTGGCTGGCCAAGAACACCTTGTAGTCCTCGATGTGAGTGCGGGTGATGCCGGCCACAATGGTGACGTCGGTTTCGGCGATCAGCCAGCGGGCCAACTGGCGCAACGTGTTGTCGGCCCCTTCCACGCTGCGCGGGGCCAAGAAGGTGCCGAGCTGGGTCAGATAACGCCCCATCGTGCCTGCGAGCTGGGGGGATCGCCGCGCTGAGCAGCACCCATTCGTGTTCGGATTCGCTCTCGGGCGCCCAGGCTTGGAGGGTTGCTCGGACGGCGCTCATGCGTTGATCTCCTCAAGGCTCAGCAGCTCGGCGGCGTGTCCGGCGTCGATGAGTTCGGCGGCATGGCGGTACTCGTCGGCCAGCCAGTCGTTGGTCAGATGCAGGTAGACACGGGTCGATTCGATCGAGATGTGGCCGGCTTGGGCCTGGACCGCCTCGAGCGCCATGCCGGCTTCTCTGAGGCGAGTCAGACAGGTATGGCGAAGCTGGTGGCAGGTGGCCCGTTCGAGTCCGGCTCGGTCTCGGGCCGCCCGCATGATCACATCGATGCCGTCGATGCTCAGACCCTGTCCTCGGCTTGGCCCTTAGAGGGCAACGAAGACCCGATCGGTCGGACAGTGCGCGGTCGTTCGTCACGCAGATAGTCACCGAGTGCGGCGAAGAAGGCATTGGAGATCGGGGTGATGCGTTGGTGGCCACCCTTGCCTTGGGCGATGAACAGGGTCCGCTCGGCCACCGAGATGTCAGCGAGTCGCAGGCCGAGCACCTCACAGCGCCGGAGACCTCCGAGCACCATGGCGAAGACCATGGCCCGGTCCCGATGTGTCCGCAGCGCCCCGACAAGGCATCGACCTCTTCGGGCGCGAGGATCTTTGGCAATGTCCGCGGGACGCGCACGAGTGGCACCGACCGTCGAGCGTCCACCACGGCGTCGGGTCGAGAGCCCACGAGGAACCGGATTCGACCGCAACGCAGTGTCATCTCGAGCGATCAGATAGGAGTAGAAGCCCGACACCGAGGACAGCCGTCGGGCGATGGTCCGAGCGGAAAGTCCCGATTCACCGTCGCTCATCCGGATCACCCGGCGATCGCCACGCTGATGGGCCAAGAATTCGAACACGTCGGCCGAAACCACCTCGACCGGCTCCTTGACGATCACGCTGAAGAACGTCTTCAGATCGAAGGCGATCGCCCGCAGGCTGTTGGGCCGCAGCCGCCCGGCCACGAACTCGAGATAGCGGTCGACGAGCGGATGACCGAGGAGATATCGGTCCTCACCAGTGGGCGACTCGGTGCGGACAAGGCTAGGGAAGGTTGTCATTCCTGCACCTTCCCAGTCCTGGCCGAATTCCCCAGGGATGGGCTCAGGATCACACGTGTATTAAGCGAACGGGGCAGTCACCCGTCACTTGAAGCGGGCTGTCGTGATCATCCTTGGATCACTCGGGACACATTGACTCTGAGGTAGCGGTGGACTGTACGAAGGGACCCGTTGGGTACATCCGCTGCTTGACCTGAGCCAACGTCAAGGTCTTGGGCACTGGCAGGTCTCGGCCCGGAAGCGGTATCGCCTGGCGTCCCGCCGCAAGCAACGTGCCGGTCTGAGATTCGGGTCGAACGAGTACAAGGTCGAGACGCACAGGCCACCACGCCAGGTGGAGGAGAACACCAAATACTGCTGGCCCGGCCTCATCGCAGGAAAGGAGAATGGACCTTCTGGAATCGGCTGCCACGGTGATCCAGTGATCTCTAACGTCTGGTCGACCTGGCAGAGGGTCGGAGCGTCAGTGGTTGGCTGAGGGTTGGAATAGGCGGTGACGATCGTCACCGAGGTGGAAGCGGATGCCAGCCAGGTAATGGCGTCATAATCCGATGGCAAGCTGCATCCCGGAGGGCAGGCATCAGGAATCGGCGTGGAGACCGATGGTCCTGTTGTGGTGCTGGTTGGCGGGAGCGTGGTGGTCGTCGACGTTGACGAGGTGGTGACTGCGGCCCTTCTCATGGCCTGTGGCAGTGCCGTGCGGCTGGACACACACGCAGCCAGGACCAGGGCAACGACTACACACGAGAGCAAGACCTTCGTATGCCCTATTCGAGCGACCATCGTCAACCGATCTTACGGTCCTGCTCTAGGCCCACTCCCGGCGAACGGGGACACCCTGAGTGATAAGGGATGACTTTGCGGTGGGCTTTGCGGGTGTCGTCGGGCGTCGCCGGGCGCAAGACTGACGATTGTGACCCAAGCCAGCCGTTTCGACGAGATTGCGCCGATCTACGACGAGACTCGGGGCGGCGAGGCCCGGGGCGACGAATACGTGGCGGACATCGACCGTCTGCTGCCCCGAGAACCCGGCACCCTTCTTGAGATCGGAGTTGGCACAGGTGTGGTGTCTCTCGGATTGCGCAGCAGGGGAAGGACGGCGATCGGGGTCGACCTTTCAGCGCCGATGCTGGCCAGGGCGGCGGGCCGCCTTGGTTCGTCTGTGGTCCGCGGCGACGCCCAACGATTGCCGGTGCGCACGGCTGGAGTTCGTTACGCGGTTGCCGTGTGGGTGATCCACGACGTGGCCGATCCCGACGCGCTTCTGAGGGAGGCGGCGCGGGTGATCCAGACTGGCGGGAGGCTGATTGTGAGTGACATGCAGGTCCACGATCGTGACAACCCAATCGGGCGAATCCTTGCGGAGCTGACCGACCGCCTGCACACCCACGGCACAGGAGTCCTTCCCCGTGGCCTTCGGGCGCGGAGATCGTTGAGCGAGCGGAGGCCCACGGCTTTGTGGGAGAGGTCATCCGAGTCGAGCGGGCCTGGCCGAGCCACCCCGGTTACGAGCTCGACTCCATCCGCAACCGGGCCTGGTCCGCGCTACGACGCCTTGACGATCACGACTACAAGCGGATCGCTGGCCCCGCCATCTCCGCGCTGGAAGCCCTACCCCAAGAAGCGATGATCCAGCGCGCCTGGTCAGAGTTCGCTGCAATGACCCGGATGTCCGACTGACACGCCTAGACCGCGGCTCGTGCCCGGCGTACGGAGACGGCTATCCGTTGGCCGACGACGACGTGTGTTGAGTCAACTCAATCACGTTGCCGTCGAAGTCTTCATATCGTCCGCTACGACCCCAAGGTTCCGTGCGTGGTTCGTGAAGGACGTGAGCGCCTGCACGCACCGCTGCCGCATGAGCACTATCGATGTCGACGACAGACATTGCGATCTGTGCACCAGTGGTCGGCTTTCCCTTTGCCGGATAGAGGGCAAAGTGAAGGTAGGCACCCTCCATCCAGGAGATTTCTGCGTGCCGTCCGCCAATCCAGCGGTCCTCAACCTGATTGTCGCCGGGATGGAGGTCTAGGCCGAATCCATCTCGATAGAGCGCCTCCGAACGGTCCAGGTCAGAGACCTGCAAGATGACCGCCACCAGCCGACCGTCTTTGGCCATCTCGCGTCCTTTCCCGATCCCAATCCGACTGACCTTATGTCTCAGAAACGGTCGGTGGATGATGCACTCCCCCGACGTGCCGCCCGGTAGCACCCAGTCCCGGCGAAATGGGGGTGCGTCCAGAAGGCTGGGCGCCATGACAACAAGGAGGTTCATGTTGTGATGACGTAACCAACCGACAAGCTGAGGGCAGCCAGCCGGTGAGAGTCCGGTCCGGGGAGACGCCAAGGTCCCCGGTAGTGAAGCCCCCGTGCGTGGTCGAGAGGCCGGGTGCGGAGCGGGGCCGAGCAACTGACCAGTCCGCAACATCAAGTGAAGCCTGCAGCGTCGTTACGCCGGTCCGTGTCTGCACGGACGAGGAGGAGCCGAGCCCATCCCCAGTGGGCGAAAGCCATGGACGGCACCAGAGATCTTGGAGCGGGTGCCTATGAACCTCCCGGCGCAGGGGGCGTGGAATGGTCAGAAGGGTGTCCTTGGAACTGGAGAGATCCTCCTCGGCCCGGATCTGCGGTCCGGGAAGCAGCCCTGTCTATAACCGGTCACGGGAAATGCCAGGGAGCCGAGAGGAAGTCGGAGGGGGCCGTAGTAGTGCTGACGGCCGGGACAACACAACCCGGTCCGAGCGAAGGGCCCCTGCTTCACCGGTGCATTGCGAAGTTGTGGAGGAACCCTGATGAGTGCCGAATCTTCGGCTAGATCCGTCAGCCACGCCGAAGGCGTGGACCCGGTCCGAGCCCTTCAACGTGTGCTCTATCGCAGTGCCAAGCAGAATCCCACCAGACGCTTCCACGCCCTCTACGACAAGGTCGCCCGCAGCGACGTCTTGTGGCGGGCCTGGGTCGAGGTGGCGAAGAACCAGGGTGCTCCCGGAGTTGACGACGTGACGATTGCGTCGATCACCGACGGTGGCACCGACGGGGTCACGGTGTTCCTCGACGGACTTGCTGCTCAGCTTCAGGCAAAGACGTATCGCCCGAAGCCACTGCGGCGGGTCCACATCCCGAAACCGGGCAAGCCGGGCCAGACCCGGCCGCTCGGGATCCCCACGGTGGCCGACCGGGTGGTCATGACGGCGGCCAAGATCGTCCTCGAGCCGATCTTCGAGGCCGATTTCTCCCCGCAGAGCTACGGGTTCCGGCCCAAGCGCTCCGCCCACCAGGCGCTCGAAGAGATCCGGGTGACGGCGAATCGGGGAGCGAACTGGGTGCTCGACGCCGACATCAAGGCGTGCTTCGACGAGATCGACCATGCGGCCCTTATGGCTCAGGTCGAGCGCCGGGTTCTCGACCGGCAGATGTTGAAGCTGCTGGGGAGTTGGCTTAGAGCCGGGGTGTTCGAGGGCGGGTTGGTCTCTGACACCGAGTCAGGGACACCGCAGGGTTCACCCATCTCCCCGTTGCTGGCCAACCTCGCCCTGCACGTCATCGACGTCGCATGGGCGAAGGCGGCTGCCCTGGGGACGCTGGTCCGCTATGCCGACGATCTCGTCGTGCTCACCACCAGCCGGAGCCGGGCCGAAGAGGCTCAGCGCCGAATCGAAGCCGTGCTGGTCGGACTCGGGCTGCGCCTGCACCCCGACAAGACCCGCATCGTCTACATCGGTGATGGCACCGACGGCTTCGACTTCTTGGGCTTCACTCATCGGAAGACCCCGTCGAAGTTCGGAGATCGCCGCTATCTGTCGAAGTGGCCGTCGCCACGGGCCATGGCCTCAATCCGGGCCAAGGTTCGTGATCACACCGACCGTCGCTTCGCCGGCCGAGAGCTGCACAACGTTGCCGCTGACCTCAACCCCGTCCTCCGGGGCTGGGGGGCGTACTTCGGATACGGAAACTCGAACCGCAAGTTCGCCGCCATCGACAGCTACGTGCACTTTCGGATGTCCAAGCTGGCCAGTGTCAAGTACGCCACCCGAGGCCGTCTTCGAGCCAGCCGGTTCAACTACGGCTGGTTGACCGAACTCGGTGTCTATCGACTCACTGGCCGTGTCCGGAGATGGGGGCCTGCGCATGCCTGACGATGCACGGTGTCGGAAAGCCGTGTGCGGGAGAACCGCACGCACGGTTTGATAGGGGGCCGCTGGGGAGGTTGACGCCCAGGCGAGATGGAATCCATGCACCCAACGGGAAACTGGCGGGACTGAGCCCATCCGCTGCACGGACTACACCGAACCAGCGGCCTACCTCACCACGACGCATACTGGTGACGTGCTGATTCGCATCGAAGCCCACGACCTCCCTGGGCGATCCCGTGGTTCATCCCCCGAGCATCCCGAGGGCCACCACGGGATCGAGGTGGGCGTTCAACGCAAGAACAAGCCGGGTGAGCTGATGGGACAGGTGAGCGCGGGCGTACAGTCCGTCACCTGGGAGTTGGAAGCGACTCCCGTATCCTCCAACGTTGCCGACTTCACGGGGCCGTATATCTCGGGACCGCCCGGTGGCCGTTTCATCTATCTGTCGTGGGGCGTCGTCGAGGAGCCAGGGAGCTTCGAGATGTTCAGGCGGGCCAAGATCATGTTCGACGGCATCCCCGTTGATGTATTGGCGACAGCTCAGAAGTCGGGCGCGCTCGTAGGCCGGTTGGGCCTCACCGACCCCAAGGGGAACCCGACTTGTGCGGCGGTGCGACCACCGCTGATCGAGTGGACGAGCGCCGTCGAGTAGTTCCAACCGGGCCGTTTATTTGGAGCCTTCCCGGTCAGTCATCCTGTCTCAGCGTCGTGCTGCTGTCCCGGCGATCTGGGCGACCGGAAGGGAAGAAGAAGAACACAGATCATTGAACGCCTTGTGGTGAAAAGGCGAAACGTACATTGAGCCAGCGATTGGACGAAGTGGAGATAACTGGGGCACTCCCCTAGGGTGATCGCGTTCGCATCGAGGCTCGCAGAGATGGCGGTCGGTACCGTGCCCATTGGTTGGGAGGCAGCCCCGTCTTGTGGTACTTGCGTGGGCGTGAGTGTCGCGATCAGACCCTGCACTGTTCCATCGAAAGTGAAGACCACAGAGGTTTGACCGTCTTGGTACAGGAAGTTGACTGATCCCGTGAGCGACCCAAGGCGCCCGAGGGTCGGCACATCGAACATCAGTCGAGAAGGCTGCGGTCGACGTTGCACTTGGGGAACTCCATCGTGCCCGGTTTTCGGTCGTCTCGACCGAGCACAAACGCGGCATCGGCTCAGACCTGTGGGCGCGCAGCGTTGACGCCACTGGCAAGACGATCTCGGCCCGCATCGAGGTCAAGGGGCTCTCGGGCACCTCTTGGACGGCAGCTCGTCTGACGTGCGCGGAGCGGGAGGCCGCCGTTGCGGACCGCGGCGGCGACGGCTGGTGGCTGCTCATCGTCACCAGGGCGTTGAGCGGAGCCCAAAAGCAGCGCTGGTTGTCCTCTGACGAAGTCGCGCGCGTCTTTCGGTCCCGATCGATGGGGGCGCGATCTTTATCCCAGACCGCACGATCTCGGCTGCGCTCTGAGTCGCTTAAGGTGCGTTGCTATGCAGTACGGCAGCCAGAGTTCTCGCCACCTCCATGACTTCGTCGAGCCCGAGCGGACTGATTCGGAGATGGCCACCGCGAGACTCTTGGGCCACGAGACCCGGACGCCCTTGAGCTCAAAGGGCTTGGATCCAGTGGACGCCCGAATGACCCCGCAGATAGTCGGTCAATGAAATACAATCCGAAGGTCGCAGGTTCAAATTCGGTCCCCACACCGTCCCCACTTCTAGACGCGAAAGAGACACGAGCCATTGCAGATTGTTGCTGAGGCGCTGACAAGGTGGTGACGGGAAGTGGCAGGTTAGACCGCCGTTTCGCTGCATAGTCGCTGGTCGAGACTGCCCTTAAGTTGCTTTCACACGGCTGAGGTCGTGGGTTCGAGTCCCGCAGCGCCCACCGATGTTGTGGAAACCACAACGTCGCTTCAGGTCAGACGAGGGTTTGAAAGAGTGCCCGAAGGTGTTTTACATATCGGTCGCCGACTGTCAGCTCAGTTTTGACAGCTCGGCGGCGGCTCGACGCTCCACCAGGGCGTAGCCGCTGGAGGCACCGGTCTCCCGTGCCTGTGCCAGAGTCTCTCGCGCACGGTCCGTGTCCCCGCCTCCCCCCCGCCTAGCGATCATCCGGCCCCAGGCAAGCTGCGTACAAGCCTCGCAAAACTTCATCCTTCCCCGAGTGTTGAGCTCGGTCGCCTTTGTGAAGTACGCCTCGGAGTCCTCGTAGCGACCGAGCACCGACGCTAGTGCTCCCAGGTAGAACGCGACCGGAGGTTGGGGGACGAGGCCCTCAAATGGCACCTGGTCGCTGTAGGGCTCGAGCAACCTGCAAAGCGTCTCTGCAGCGCCCTTTGCGCGCAGCTCGATCGCCACATCGGCGTAGTTGCATATGCCATCAAACCAGGCGATGTCCATCGGCAACGAGGCGAAGTCCTCGGCGGCTGCCGCCTCGAGCAGGCGGAGTGCCTCGTCCACCTCCTCTGCCTGGAGGTGCGCATGGGCGAGCACCGCACGATAGGTGGGTACACCAGGGTGATTCTGCGCGACCTCTGCGATGAGCTCACGAAGCTCGCCAAGGCGGCCCTGCTGGGCGTGGGTCAGCATCACCTGGGCCCCGTAGAAGGCGAACGCGTCGGGTTGTCCCGAGTCAGTGCCGATCGCCAGGGCGCGCGGCGGCGAGGTCCTCGGCTCTCTGGTGGTCGCCTGCGAACAGGGCATGACCTGCCTCGTGGTAGGTCGTGGCCCAGGTAATCATTGGTTGACCGAGGCGGTCGCTCAGCTCGCGGATCGTTAACAGACATGCATCCGCTTGCTCAAAGTCGGCGCCCTGGGTGACGTTCATGTGCCGGAAGTGGGCGGCCCAGTGAAGATGGAGTGGATCGCCGAGTTCGTAAGCGAGCTCGAGAGCCTCGGCGCTGTCGCGTGCACGCTCGGCATGGAGGTCCGGGACCTCCTGTGGCGGGTCGACCAGATTTAGCACCTGAATGAGCGTTGCTTTGTTACCGATGCGTCTGGCCATCGACTTCGCTTCTTGCGCAAGCGAGAGACGCTTTTCGCAGGGACCGAAGCACGACTCGCTGCAGAGTGTGGCCAAGAGAAGGGCGCGTTCAGAGCTGTCGGAATCGTCCGTACGCTCAAGAGCCGCCTCGAGCACCTCGATCCTGTCCGTGTCGATGATCCCGATCGCGCCGAAGAGGCCCCGGTTGTTGGCAAGGGCGGCCTTCACCAGCTGGTCGGTCGCCCCGAGGTCGCGGGCGCGCCGTGAAGCGTCGAGGAGCGTCTCCCGGAACTCGGCCATTCCGGCCTGGCGCTGGGCGGTACCGAGCCCAAGAAGAACGTCTATCACGAGGACCGGGTCGGCGTTCTTGAGGTGCCTGCAGAGCGTTAGCGCCTGGGAGTAGTAGCGCACGGCGTCGTCGGGAGCGAGGGCAAGGAGAGCGGCATCTGCGGCCCGCCGGGCATAGGAAATCGCCTTCGGCGCGTCGACCGGTTGGCTCGCGTTGAACCAGTGGTGCGCGAGCTCCCCGACCCGCTCTCCCGGATCGTCACCACAAATGGCCTCAATCGCCTGGGCGACCTGGCGATGGATCACCGCCCTGCGGGTGGCCCCCATTTCCTGATAGAGGGTGTGCTGGATCAGAGCCTGCGAGAAGCTGTAATGGCCCGCTGCGTCCGCGACCTCGCGAATCAAGGCCGAAGCCGCGCACGCCTCGAGGACGTCGAGGAGCTCGAGCTCAGGGCGCTCGCTCACCCGGCTCAGAAGCTCGAGGTCGAAATCCCGGCCGATCACAGCGGCCAAGGAGAGGACCCGCCTGGCGTCGTCTCCGAGTCTGGACACCCGCGAGGAGATCACCTCCCGCACGCTGTCGGGAAGGGCCTTCTCGACCAGGTCGGAACTGACGCTCCACCGTCCGTCGGAACCCTGGTAAATGGCTCCGGTCTCAGAAAGGTGCCTGAGAACCTCGGCCACGAAGAAGGGGTTGCCGTCGGTCTCTCGGCGCAACACGTGTGCAAGGCGCACACCAGGCTCGTCGAGCACCTGACCTGCGGCAGCCTCCATGAAGTCGATCACGCCGATGTCATCGAGGCCATTGAGTTCGATACGGCTCACTCCCGACTCGCGTCTGAGTTGCGCGAGGGTGTCGGTCAGTGGATGTGATGCGGAGAGCTCCGAGCCGCGATAGGCACCGATAACCAGAAGCCGCATCGACTCGGAGCTCGTGACGAGTTGGCGCAGCAGTTGGAGGCTCGGTCTGTCCACCCACTGCATGTCGTCGATCACAAGAACGATCGGATGGAACGCTGAGGCGTGGGCAAGGAGCTGGACCACTGCACCGAAGAGGAGGTAGCGTTCCGTATCGGGGTCCGAGCTCTGAGGCTCCGGCAGCTTACCGACGCGATCCGCCAGTGCGGGAACGAGCTTGGCGAGCTCGGCGCCGTGCGATTGAACATGAGAGTACAGAGCTTCTTCGGGCGTGTGGGTGACGTAGTGGGTGAGCGCCTCGACAAACGGTCCGTAGGAGACGCCAAGGTCCTCATCGCAGCGACCCAGCAGCACGCACGCCCCGTTTTCGAACACCTTTCGCGCCACATGGGCGGCTAACGTGGTCTTGCCCTCGCCGGCCTCACCGGAGATCAAGACGACCTCACGGCCCTCGCCGGCCAAGACGCGCTTGAACGCGTCGATCAGCAATTCGGCTTCGGTCAAGCGTCCGATAACACCTACGCCCGGCTTGTGGCAGAGACGCGCAGGCAGTGGCACCACCGGCTGAGACTCTTTGACCTCCTCGAGCGGCGTCCATTCGACCACGAAGGTCTCCAGCGGCTCGGACAGACCCTTGAGCTCGATCGGACCGAGCGGACGGAACGGATACGGCGCTCGTCTCCCGGCCATGGCACGCACGAGCTCCGATGCGAGGATCTGGCCACCTTCCGCGCGTGCGCACAGCCGCGCCGCCTCGATCACAGGGTCTCCGAAGTAGTCGTCCCCCTCCCTCGTCGACTCCCCGCAGCTGAGACCGACCCGCAGCCCCAGATGCTGCTCGGCATTCCGGTTGGCGAGGTCGACGTCCTGCTGCATCTGCACGGAGCAAGAGAGCCCGGCCGAAGCGGTGGGAAGGACGACCATAAGCCCATCGCCGAGATTCTTCACCTCGGTACCACTGCACGATGCGATCACTCGACGCAGGACTGCGAAATGGGCACGGCGCAACTCATCGGCCGCCTCAGGTGCCAGCTCGGAGGCCAACTCGGTTGAGCCGACGAGGTCTGTGAAAAGGATCGTGATGTTCTCTGCCGCAGCCACAGAACTCCCCTGTCCCCCAACTAGGCGAAAAGACTAGGCGAGACCTGGGCTTATGTCACCTGCCGGTGACGAGACACCATTTTGGGGAGCGAGCCGTGAGGCCCGATCGATCGGAATCGAGGCGTTACAGCCCTCTTTGTGTGTCAAAGTGGACCGTGCGGAACCTGCGCCGGTATCGGGCGGGCATTGGGTCCCCATACCGCCGGCTTGGAGTGTCCTCGTCACAGCACTTTGGGGACGCCCGCCGACTAGCCGACCCTGGGTCGCGAGTCCG
The DNA here is from genome assembly GCA_963756625.1 of uncultured Acidimicrobiaceae bacterium. GTDB lineage: Bacteria > Actinomycetota > Acidimicrobiia > Acidimicrobiales > RAAP-2 > Bog-473. The sequence continues at coordinate 769,244 of CAVWNQ010000004.1, read as the reverse complement.
TTCACTCAGTCCAGTGACCTGCACGTCAGCGCCAGGTCGTTCTGTTGCGCGACGTCGAAGGCCTTTCCAACGACGAAGCGTGCGCCGTGCTTGGAGCCAGCCTCGGCAACCAGCGGATCTTGCTGCATCGGGGACGCGCACGCTTGCGAGAGTTCCTCGCCGCCGAGATTGAGAAGAGCTGACCGTGCTGTCGCTGAAACGAAGAGACATCGTGTGTCAACAGGCCGTCGAACTCGTCACCGACTATCTCGAAGGGGCTCTTTCCCGTAGGGATCGACGGCGATTCGAGGCTCATCTGAAAGTGTGCCCCAACTGTGCCGCATACCTCGAGCAGATCAAGATAACCATTCGGCTGGCCGGCGAGATCGAGTCTGAGGACCTGACGCCCGAAGCAAGACAGGACCTCACCGAGCTCTATCGGCGCTGGCGTTCCGAATAGTGCCGAGCCAGTCGACTGGAAGCTATGGGTCTTCACCACCAGGGTGACTCATCCCAGGTGTCGGGAGCAGTGACTACTGCGTAGAGGGTGAGACGCCGCGTTGGTGAATGCACCTTCCCCCTGCCCCGTACATTGCTGCCGGATCAGTGAGCCACATTCCGGCAAGCAATTCGTCAAATGCTTGCTTTCGCGAGCAGCTCATACCGCTATTTCCGAGTACCGCCCAGGATCGGAATCCATGCCCTCACTCCAACGTCGCGGGGCCAGCAATCACTAATCACCGCAACGATGGCACGGCCCGCATGCTGCTGACGGCATGGCCCGTGACGAAGTCGTGATTCGAGAGGTCGGATGACACGAGATCTTACGAGCATGCTCGGTCAAAAGTCATTGGTTCAGGGGGAGCTCAGCGATTCCAACCTCGCCGCTCTCGGATGGGAGTCGCGGCCCGCCGGAACTCCCGGGCGAGCGTTCCTGGGTGGACGGCGAACTCCGAAGCCACATCGGCGACCGACAGCCCCTCGGCGTAGCGTTGGGAGGCTTGGGCGACTAGGGGGTCGGTCATTTTCCGGGCGACGTGGCGTCGGGTCACGCCTCGCTGATCGAGGTGAGCGATGATCGTGGTCCGGTGGACGCCGTAGCGCCGTCCGAGCGCATCGATCGACGCCCCCTCCTCGTAGAGGTGCGTAAGTTCATCGACGACACCCGGAGAGAGCCGCCGCTGGACTGGGTTTGAAAGCTGTCCCTTTTCTTCCAGGTCGCCCGCTTCGGGCGGGTTGGAGGACCGCTTCGTGCCCTTCGAGGTCGTCCTTCTGGGTGGGGGAGTATCACGTTCTCCCTGTTCATCCAGACATTCGAGCGTCTCTGGAGGGCTTGAAAGCCGTCCCATAAGGTCCACTTTTGTGGTCCGGGAGAGAGGGGCCCGGCGCCCCGGGCGGCCCAGAACGCCCGCACCGAGCGGGACGGGCGCCGCAGGACCCGGGCGGCAGGCGCCACCGGGAAACGAGGAGGCACCGCGGCGCGGGGCGGGGCTTCAGCGCTGCAAACGGAGACGCACTACCCCTTCCCCATACCGCAGGCACAACGGGGTTACCCGATTGAAGGGCGGACAAGCCCGATAGAGGCTCGCCTACGGCACCGTGACTGACCCAGTCACCGGAGTTCCACCGGGCACCTGAATCCTCACGTTGATTGTGCCCGTCGTCCCGGCGAAGGCGCCGGTTCCTGAGAGAACGGTTAGCGTCAACTCAAAGTCCGCGGGCGGCGGCCCGAGGATGTTGTTGATGGGTCCAGCTGCATTGCCACTCAGCGTGCCAACGCTCGTGCTGATAGCAAATGCTCCGGTGTAGGAGATCTGGGGAAAAACGCCGAGGACAATGCATCCGTCGAGGTGAAGGGTCACTGATCCCACGGCGGCGCTCCCTGGGTACGTGGCGTCGAAGACCTGTTCTACGAAGGAGCAACCACCAGTCCCAAACGTGAACGACTGCGTGCCCGAGAACGAGCCAGTCAGATCGGCGAGGCTGATCGGGTTATGGATGAAATAGCTGACGCACTGGCCTTGGTTCCTAAAGGGCTGCCCCGATGCGTCAGTGAGCGTCTGCCAGCCACCATCTTTGCATTGCTGGACTGCGGTTGGCGGAGCTGCACCGGCCCGAGTACCCATCGAAGTGACTGCGATCGGAACTACCACAACCGGGAAAGCCGCGAGAAAAACGCTGGCGAGCAAGCGTCGAAACATGACAACCCCCCTAGTGCGAGAGAACCCTCTTTAGGGTCATACTCGACCTTTGGTTCTTAGTCGTCAACCATTGAAGTGACGCTCCTCTTTCCCTAGCCGTCTCGTAGCTGGGACTTTCCCCGAACATTGATACTTCTCCGAGGATCCACCGCTTGATTGCTGGTCCTGAATAGCTTCGGGAGTGCTGGCGGGTCCGGTCTGATTTGGAGTCTCGTGACGTTGCAAGACGTCGTCGACCGAGACCTTCCGGCGGCACATTGAAAGCGGCACGTTCAGGCCGCTTGGAGCTTCACCAGACCCACCGTTCCGGTGGCAGCCTCGAGCACGATGTCGGCAAAACGGTCCAGTCCCTCTGGAGTATCCCCGAGTCCCCAGGCATCCAACAGCGAGCCAGCAGGATCTAGACCCCAGACCAGCGGTCCGAATCGAGACCGCACTGCTGCGAACCGGGTGGCGAACGCCTCGGCCATGACCACATTCTCGCCGATTAGAACGGTCTGAGGGGAGATGCCGGTGGGGACCATCGGGGTCCCAAGCGGGTGACCCAGTCCGCCGGGACGGAGCATCTTTCAGTAGGGATGCTCAGCGACGAGATAGAACTGTTAGGTGGCCGAGAAGGACTTTGAAATCGTCTACCTAGCGAGACACGGCCAGACGGAATGGAACCTGCTCGGTCGCCGTCAAGGTCGGCTTGATTCGCCCTTAACTGCTGCGGGACGTGATCAGGCGAGACGCGTGGCAACGAAATTGGCAATACTCCCAATTTTCGGTCTTTTCAGTAGCCCGCTTGGTCGGGCAATTGAGACAGCAGAGGTTTGCGGAGGCGAACTTGACCTACCGGTCACAATCATCGAAGAACTCGCCGAAACCGATCATGGTCAGATGTCGGGGCTTACCGCGTCCGAAATTGACCAGAGATTCCCGGGAGAATTTGAGCGCCGCTCGATGCAAAAATATGAATGGAGGTTTTCGGGCGGAGAGAGCTACTCCGACCTTGACCGGCGTGCTGGCATTGCACTGAGCAAAATCTCACAGAGCAAGGTAAAGACGCCGCTCATTGTGTCGCACGAAATGATCGGGCGGATGCTTCTTCGCCATTTACTACAAGAAGAACCAGAAGCATTTCAGCGCTGGAACCATCCCCACGATGTCGTCTACCAGATCGACATACCAAGCCGTACCGTTGGCGAGGTTGCATGACCGTTTGCGCATTTGAACGACCTCACGACATCCTGGAGTTGTCCCGCCTCCATAGACACAGGTGTCCCATATGTTCATCGACCACGGTGTCCCGGAGTCGCCCCATACGCCGGCATAGGGACAGAGGCCCACAGATATAGGTCACGTCGGCTCCCATCGCCATCCGTCGTTGTCCTCGCATGTGATCGCCTTGCCGTCGCCAGCGACGCCGCTCGCGCCGTGGTCCGAGTCACGGCAATACTCACCCGACTCATAGCAGGTGCCCTCATCTGAAAGTGGCGAGCAGCCAGTGGGTGTGGCAGCCGCAGTTGTCGGCGGTGGAGGGGGTGCCGTGCTCGCAGGGGGAGGTGGTGGCTGATTCGTCGTTGTCGGCGGTTGGGTTGCTGGAGCGGGCGCCGGAAGGGCTTCTACCGCAGTGGTCGGTGTCACGCTCTGAGATGGCGTCGAAAGGCCACATGCCTTGTTGAGCAGGGTCAGGCTGGCATGCTTCGGCAAACGTGTGGGCTTGGCTCCCGAGCGAAGCGCGTACGTCGTTCCTTTCCTCACAACGAAGATGGCGGATCCCTTCGGGCACGGATGGGTGACTTTTAAGGATGATCGATCACAAGCCGAAATCGCTGATCTTGTTACGGCCGAGTGGCTTGACACCGTGTCAACGCAGTGCGTCGTCTCGGACCGCTTAGTCGTGGCGGAACCGGCCTCGACTGCGCCCAAGCCAATCGGAGAGAGGACGATAATCAGGCCAGCCACGAACAGAATCACTCGCAATGCATTTTGGGACATGGCGAAAAGTAACCTCGGAGGCATCCTCAGTGAGGCATGGCCATCGGACTGGTGGCGGTCATTCACACGTTCGTGGTTAGCGCTTCGCCTATTCCTGGTTCACCCTCTCGATCTCGCTGGACGATCACCCTCTGCTGCGATCAGCTGAAACGCTTGATACGAGGCCTTGGTCACATAACTCGAGTACACGAGGCCGTCTCCGAATCCGTCATCGAAGACCGTCTTCTCGTTCGTTCCAGGAGGCGGTGTCTCGATCAAGTTTGGATCAACGGTGAATGTCCAGTTGATGCCGACCACGTTGTCGTCGTGTGCAAGTGCTCTGAACGTATCGGTCAAAAAGCGTGCCTGGCCTGCCTCACCTCCTTGGTATCTATCTGCCAGTTCTTTGGTGTACACAGGCGATGCTTGGAGGACTGGTGTCGATGGGTAGCCGACTTCGGTCACCCATACGGGTATGTGCCTCCCTCCATTGCATGCCTGGATGGCTCGCTCCGACGCGTCAACGATTTGGGGCGACCACACCGGACCCAAGTCGCCGACGTGGAGGTCGAGGATGTCGAGCGAGTTGCACCAAGAGGGATCGGAGTACAGAGCAGCGGCGAAGGCGATGGCCTTCGCGTCGAGGGCGGCCTGCGGCGCGAGGTTCTGAACGAGAGAGGGTGTGACGGCCTCAGTGCCGCCATTGAGCACCTTCATGACGGGATCTGCGGCGTGCGCCGCTTGATAAACGACACTCTGAAAGTGTGCATACGATGCCGCATCTCCACCAACCCAGTTCATGTCGAAGTCCTGAGGTTCGTTGCGCACAATGAGGTAGCGGAGACCCTCGGGAGCCGCGTGCTCCACCAGCGCCGTCACGTATTGCCTCACCGAGGCGCAGCTCGCAGATGGAGCATCGCAGTCTGCTGGCGGTGCGTTGGGGTTCCCTCCGAGTGCGTCCCACGTTGGCTCCTTCCCCAACTCGAAGAGGACGGTCAGACCGTCAGCCTTGGCCAAAGAAAAGAGTTGGTCGAGCTCGGAGAACTGGTAGTGCCCCGGAGACGGCTCCTCTGTGGCCCAGTTACCGCCGGTACGTACGGTCGACGCACCAGCGCGCTGAACTAACTGGAGGACCTGGGGTACTCGCGCAAGACCGATGGTCGGGTTGGCCGGGTTGACATCGAGACCATATGTGACGGCCGCGACATGAACGACGGTGTGTTGCGGCCCCCGGGTCGCGTTGGCGGACGCGCTCACCTGGTTTGAGTGGGTTGGTGCGCATGCGCAGTAAAGGGCCGCCACCAGCACCAGGGCTAGGCCGAGTAAGCGCCCTTGCACGGCAACGTCCTTCCGTCCCCCTGTCCGATCGCAGTCCATGGTGGGGCCTTTCGTCATCGGGAAGCGTCAACGCCTCCGTCATGACACCATCCCTGTCCAAATGACGTTGGCACGGAGGTATTCGGAAACTATGAGCGCCCCCTGCTTCCGTGGTCCGCCCCGGGGCTTCACTCGTCGCGGCCGCTTTGGCAACGGGGTGAGTTCAGTCCGCCGGCTCGAAGTGCACTTCGAGGTCCGACTGGATGCTCCAGTTCGCCTGCTGCCAGACGACGGGGGCGATCGGTGTCAGGCAGTTCGAAGGGTCCCGGCCGGGCGCGCCACGCACATTTGGGAAATACTGTCCGCCGTCGCCCAGTACGCCGGCACTGTGGACAGCTCGGCACCTCGATGATGCTGCTTCGGCAGCGGAGACAAGTTCGACGAGATCAATCTTCGACAATCGGCGTGTCGAACAACAGGATCTCCTCCTCGTCGGGAGGCTGAAAAATCGTTGCCCATTTTTCAAAGTGAGCCCGGGTCATAGGCGAGGCTGTCCACTCGCCTGACGCGTTTCGACATTCAGCCCGCTCAATTAACTCCTCCAGGGGCACATTGAGGTAATGCAGTTCGACTCCTACCCCCAGGGCTCGCGCCCCGAGTCGTTTCTCGTCTCGTTCAACTCGCGCCCAGTGACCCCACTCCAAAATTACACTCTGACCTTGGGCGAGGAGATCCCGAGAAAGAACCCACAACTGATGTTCGAGACGCACTCGGAACTCTTCATCCCATACATCGGCGCCCAGTTGAGTTGCCCACCCGTCCTTGTCCAACCTGATGGCGGGGATTTTGGGTGCGAGCTGACGAGCGAGTGTCGACTTGCCTGACGCTGGAAGCCCGCAAATCAGTACGAGCCGCGTCGATGACCTCGCCATGCACGAATTCTTGACATGAGTCGCCTCATCCCCGGGGTATCGCGTATCACTGGGCCAGGGACAGCGAAGCCCACTCAAAGGTCCTTCTTCATGCGGATTGACGTGGCTGTGTAGCCCATAGATTCGTAGAGATGTCGTGCCACCTGGTTGTGCCCGAATACGTTCAGTCCAACTTCTGAAGCTCCCCTGGAGAGAGCTTCGGCCTCCGCGAGTTCCATGGCGGCTCTGCCATATCCCAGTCCGCGATGGGCCTCTTCAATCCTCACGTCCCAAACCCAAAACGCTCCCGGTTGGTCGGCAGGCTGTGGGGGCCCGATCCAAAGCATGCCCACGGCCGCACCCTCGTCATCGAGGACGCGGAATAGGAGTTGGCCGTCTGCTTGTACTCCCTCGGGAAACAGCGCTCTCGATTGCTCGCTGGCAATCCGTCTAGCAGTATCTGGCCGCTCTCCTGATCTGACCCTCTCCTCGACGTATTGCTCGACTTGCCGTTCGATGTACTCCGAGACCTCTTCGTTGGTGAGCGGTCGCAAGCTTACGGACACGTCTCAAATCTAGACTTCTAGGTGCCCTCGCTGCCCGGTTGTGGTCGCTTAGAGGGGACGACGATTCGACCTTGCAGATCCAGAATCTATGCTCGCTTGCGGTGGGAGACATCGAACCCGAGCCGGCGAAACCGTTATCTGTGAGAAGTCGTCTCCGCGTCGGCGACCGAGGCAAAGAACTCGCGGCAGGGCTTCTTCAGCGAGCGTTTGCAAAAGGCCAGTTGTCGAAAGATGAGTTGGACCATCGCCTATCCATTGTTCTAGAGGCCCGCGTACGCAACGACCTCAGACCGGCGCTCGAGGACCTCGAGGAATACCAACTGGTGCGGACGAACCCGCGGCGATGGCAGTACTGGCTCGATTGACTACTCAAGTCCGGGTGGACTCACTACGAGGTGGCCCCCCTTCGCCGGACGGAGGGGCAGCTCGGCGCCTAGCAACTCGCAGCGTCGCGGTTTCCTTGGCCACCCCCGACGACCGTGCGGCGTGACGGCTCGTCGCCGTCTATTCGATTCCCTCCCCAGTGGCGTGGCGGAGGAGTGAACCACCTTACGAGGGGAGCAATGGAGTGGCATCGCCGGATGGCGAGCGCTGATAAAAGAAACTGACGAGTTGCTCGTCGCCGTCATGGGCCCACAGGTCGAACACCTCCGCTCCTCGCTTCAATCCAGATCGGTCGGTGGAGTACCCGTATTCGTGGTCACCCCAGAGGGTGTGGACGAGAGCGGCGACACCCAACCGATCTACTTGGACATCCACGGCGGTTCGCTGCTGATGGGCGGCGGCAGGGCGTGCGAAGTGATGGCACGGAGGGTGGCGGCCCAGGTGCAGATGCAGACGTGGTCGGTCGATTATCGGATGCCCCCCGATCATCCCTATCCCGCTGCGCTTGATGACGTCCTCGCCATCTACCGAGGTCTGCTTGATGTTCGGGGACCCGAACAGATCGTGGTAGGCGGGGGTTCGGCAGGTGGCAACCTGGCCGCTGCGTCGATGTTGCGTGCGCGCGACGAGGGGCTGCCCCTCCCAGCGGCCCTCATCCTCCTCACGCCCGAAGTCGACCTGACCGAGTCCGGCGATTCATTCCACACAAATCTTGGAATCGACAACGTGTTGACACAGAGCTTGGCTGACTCCATCGCCCTGTATGCCGGTGATCATGATCTGCGAGAGCCCTATCTATCCCGACTGTTCGGTGACCTCACCTCCCCGTTCCCGCCGACCTTTCTGCAAGCTGGAACCCGAGACCTGTTTTTGTCCAACACCGTGCGGATGCACCGGAAGCTTCGTGCAGGCGGGGTCGATGCCCAACTGCACGTATTCGAGGCTATGCCTCATGGTGGGTTCTTCGGTGCCCCTGAGGACGACGAGCTGACAGACGAGATCCGTCGATTCCTGGCCGCCCACGTCGAAACCTGATGGCCAGCCGCTTCCCCAAAGTGGCACGGGACAAGTGATGTTCCCGAACCCATCGGGAGAATCGGGACCGGGCGACAGGCAGAAATCGGATGGTGTGCTGCTCTGAGTGCACTTACATCTCCAGATGCCATTTCACAGGGCTCGGTCGTTGTACGGCGGTCACCAACTGTGCGAATGGCGATTTCCTACCCATAAAAGCCTGATAACGGACTCCGCAAACAGATGATTCATTCGATGACTATGGGCACACCTGTGATTTTCATGAAGTGTCCAACGAGGGCGTTGACTCCCTTGTCCCATGGTGGTCTTCGACTTCCAGCGTCCTCGCTGTTAGAGCGGTGACGGTACGACAGGACCGTTGAGAGTTCAACAAGGCAGCGCAGTGCCTCATAGAATTCGACGCGTGCGGCAGGTACTTCGACTCGTTGGAGATACTGCTCTCTGATTCGCTGTGCAAGGTTCGTGCCTGCCGCATGGATCCCCTGGCGAATCGGTGATGGCGGAGGGAGCGGCGCGGGCATCAAAGCGAGACCAGCGCACGCAAAGCCCAGATCGAGCGCTGGATCACCAATCCCCGCCATGTTCCAGTCAACAAGTCCACTCAGATGGCCCCGTTGCATCAAGACATTGGCGGGCCACAAGTCGCCATGGATGATCGACGGTGCATCAACGTGGACTGGCTCGTTCTCCCTCATCCAAGCCAGGGCTTCATCCGTGCGCCGATCACCGAATGCTTCGAGGTTGGCGGCCACAAATTCGATGTGTCTGTGGACCCTCAGTTGCGACGCCTCCATACCGCCCTTCGCTGCTGCCGCAAGTACGGGCGCCGGATCGACCTGGTGAAGTCGTTCTGCGACTTCCAGAAGGACTCCTGGCCAACGTAGCCATACGTTGGGAAAGTCTGCAACGAACTGATCCCAACGAACGCCACGCAGAAATCCTCGACCGGGAAGGCGCTCCATAACCACGAACATTCCGCCGAATTGATCCGAGTCGCAGCCAGCGATAATCACACGAGGTGCGGGAAAGTGTGCATCAGCGAGACCATCCTGAACTGCTTGTTCCAGCCGTGGTTGAATGGGATCGGTGTCAGCGGCATAGAGACGCAAGACCATTGGCCGATCGCAACCCAAGGTACTCAAACCAAATCCGTATACCTCAGAGAACATTCCGCCACTGAGTCGCTTTGGCCGTGACGAAAACGTCGCTTCCGGGTCGTCGAAGTGCGATCTCAGCAAGAGCAGGAGCTCGGCCGACCGACCTGACTTCAAGAAGGTGCTCCTTCGGTCATCGCTTCACTCGAATCTGGATTCTCGAGGTCTTCGCATTGCTGATCCTATGGAACGAGATCTCACAAGGGTGCTCCGTAGGCTGGCAGCAGTTTCTCTTGGGATGCCCGGTAGGGCGGGACGGGGTGCCACCCTGCGAAGGAGGCACGTGTGGGACACCCCCCTCGCCCTGCGTCTTCTGTCCGGGATCGAGATCTGAGAGGAGGGAATGCCAAACATTTCGCCCGATGGAGTTGGGGGTTGATGAGATCGAACCGACCGGCGCCACGGATGAGGTCGTTACCCTTTCTCCGCCGCCGCAAAGGTGTCGTCCAAATCGGCGACAGCTCGCTCGGCGTGGTGGCATGGGTATGGCGACAGGCTGCATAGCGCGCTCGTCGTCGCGATGGTGTTCGTGGTCATCGCCCTCGGTGCTATCGGCTTGGAGCTGCGACCGACGCGGTAGAGCCGATCGGGACTGGGCTCGGCGCAACGTTCCGACAACAACGAATCCGTGCCGACCGGCACCGAACGAAGCGACGTCCTCGCCCATCGAGTTCAGCAGCTTGCTGTCTTGCCAGTGGGCTCAGCAATTGGATCGATTGCCGTTGTTCGTTCGTTGTGACACGCGCCGGCGCGCCGACACAGCGGCAGTCTCCCAGTAGAACCGAAGGTCACTTTTCGCCACTCTCGGGCTGAATCGTTACTTTCGGCGGTAGCCGCCACGTTGGTCACTCCCTTACATTCGAGTTCACCAGCGCGTGAGATTGGGAGCAACGACAGCCCGTCTTACTCATTGGAGTTGGCGACAGCCAGCAAGGCGGTTGTTGGCGGATCGCACGTAGCGAACGTGCGCGCTCCCGTACGACGTGTCGGTAGCGGCACGCGCCTTGGCGACGAAGGAGATATTCATGACAGTCTCGGCAGTTACAGCGGGTTCCACGACTGCGGCGGCCGTCGGCGTGGGTGCGAGCCAGTTGTCCAATCCCGGCGCCGGGTTCTCGACGGCGGCAAGTGCGCTGGCCTTCACAGGAGCACCACATCTGGCCCTCGAAGGGTTCGCCGGCGCCATGCTCGTCATGGGCGGCCTACTCGTCACGGGTCTGGCCAGGCGGCACGGGATGCGGACTACGCCGGCCCATGCCCACACCGGCCCCACGGGACCCCGTCGCATGGCCAGGCGGCACAGGATGCGGACTGCGCCGGCCCATGCCTACACCGGCCCCACGGGACCCCGTCGATGATTCGAGCGCACCAGGACTAGCGAGGGAGGAGGCAACGGGAAGTGCCTTGGTGGGAATCGTCGGCGGCCTTTGCTTTGTATGGCGTGCTGGCCGGCGGTGCAATTACGAGCGGCGTGTTGGCACTCAGCAATTTGCATTCCTCGGCCCTCGCCAAATCTCGAGCGCGAAAGCCTTGAGGCCGAAGCTGACAGAAATCGGCGTCATGAGATCGATCTCGATCGGATTCGCTCGGTCAGAGCAGCTCGAGAGCGGGTGTATCGGGGAATGGTCAACGCGATACAGAGCGACGCGTCGCACGCGATCGTTGACGCGCGAGAAGCACTCAGAGGCAATCCCCCGATCGAAGGTAGCAATACTCGAGTTTTGAAGGCTGGCAAGGCCGGGAAGGCTTGGGCAAGGATGATCCTCTTCGGAACTCAGCGAACCATTGACGATTGGGAGCGATTTGTGATGGCCGAAATAGCTCTTGATGCCGCTACCAATGCACTTCGGATTGCTCAGTCCGACCGTCCCCAAGAAGGGGTCCTGACCCGGGCCAGGGCTCGCGAGGAAGCAACAAAAGCACTGAACGCTGTAAGCGAAACCATGGGGGGTCTTTACCAACACATGCGAGAGGATCTGACGTCCCCTGAGGAACCGAACTGAGCAGACCCTAAGAGCGGTGGTCGGCCTCCCAGTACCGGCAGGGGCACCTGCGTCTCAGAACGCCTGAGCGACGTCACCCTTCTCGATGGAAATGATGGACCCGTAACGTTCACGCAGGCGCTGTTCAACATCCCGATGGCCCGGAAGTACCCCCACCCGAAGCACGTTGTGCCTCTGGTCCGGAGCGACAAGAGTCACCGCGTTGGGAGACCTCTTCATCTCTTCTTCCACGATTGCCATCTGGGTCTCGGTCAGCTGTCTGCACGAGTTCGAGCACTGTTGCACTCGTAATCGCTCAGGAAGCTCAAGTGCGCCCGCGAGCACCGCCTTGTGGTAATCCACGGACCCGGTAAATGAGACGCCATAGTTGTGTCTGTCCTCCAGCCATCTCCCCCCGTATTCGCTCGGATGTTGCTCCCCGTATTCCAAGATCCGCTGGAGGTCCCTGTTGACGGAGATCTGAAGGTCAGGTGTCGGCTCAAATCCGTCGTACGCCTCCATGAACCGATTCTCGCATCACTGAGGCCGGATGAACGGGTGATCCACCTAACCGGCAGCGTACCGGAGCACTCTCGGCAGCGCCTTCTATCCGATTTTGCCTTTGATCAGGTCGGCAAGCTCGATAGTGGCTTGATGGCAGGCAGCGGACGAGCGTGTGAACTGAGGGAAGCCGTGAGTGAGGTTCGGGTTGTGCATGTAGGTCAAGTCGTTGCCTGCGGCGGCGAGTTTCTGGGCGTAGGCGTGACCGACATCACGCAATGGATCGAACCCGTTGGTGACCAAGATGGCGGGCGGGAGATCGGTGTGCGACTCCGCGTTCAAGGGTGTGATGTAGGGGTGGCGGACGTCGTCGGTGTTCTTCACGAGGTTGCGGACCATTTCGAAGATTCCGTTGGACTCCAGCTAGAGCCCTGACCGGTTTTTCGCTTGCGGCGACGGTGTCGGCGGGAAACGCCGCCTCTGGGAACAACGGGACCTGGAGGGCGAGTCGCGGTCCGTTCTCATCGCGCAGCTTCAAGGCGATCACACACGTCATGTTCCCCCCGGCGGAATCACCGCCGACGCCGATCTTCGCCGGGTCGATGCCCTGTTCGACGGCCTGGTCGAACAGCCAATGGACGACGTACTCGATTTCTTCGATCTGGGTGGGGTACTTCGCTTCGGGCGCAAGTTGGTACTCGATGATCTACGTGACGATTCCGGCGCGCTCGGCGATCAATCGCATCGGAACCTCGAACTCGTCGAGAGTCCCGTAGGTGAATCCACCGCCATGGATGTAGACCAAGGCCCCGCTGGGAGAGCTGGTCGCATTGTGCGGTCGGTGACGCCGTACGGCGATCGATCCATGGGGGCCTGGCAGGACGAGGGTTTTGACGGCTTTGATCGGCGGCCATGGCCCCACACCGAGTTGCATGTGGTCGCGGCGGCCTTCCGCGATTGAGACGTCGGCACCCAGCGTCGGCCCGGTAGGCAACCAAGCCGCCAACTCGGCGTCCAGGGTGCCTCGGCCAACCGAGTCCGGGATGTTCTTGCGATCTTATATGGGCACTGCCGAAAGCGTAAGCCTGCACAGGACATTCGCGAAGGGGTCCGATGGAAACTCCCTCAGCTTCGGTCTTCTCCGGGGGTCGGGCTAGATGAGGTCGAGAGACTGACCGACCTCAAAGGTACGGTGGCTAACCGGATTGCAAGCCGCCGCAAGGCCCCTTTCCCCGTTGTGCCGCACGGTCGCACCCCGAACCGGCACGAAGATAGGTGGGCAGAAAGGGATTATCGGACGGCTGGCATAATCGAAAAGTGCCTCACGATCGCGATGTTCAGACGTTTCATGATCGGGCCGGTACCTATGAAGATGGGTGGCGCGGTCGGATGCATCAGGACATTGCGGCCCGTACAGCTGATCTCGCGCTCACCTCCAGCCACGCTCCGCGGCGCGTGCTGGATGTCGGCTGCGGAACCGGACTCCTCTTGCGGCTCCTCGCCGCCCGATTACCGGAAGCGGACAGGCTGCTCGGAATCGATGCCGCTGCTGGGATGATCGCCACCGCGAAATCGATGGCGAACGACCCCCGACTCAGTTTTTCCGAGGGAGTTGCGGAGAAGCTGCCATATCCGGACGAGTCATTCGACTTGGTAGTCAGTTCTACTTCCTTCGACCACTGGGAGGACCAGAGTGCAGGACTCGGCGAGTGTGCTCGGGTCCTCGCATCGAGCGGTCACTTGGTCCTCACCGACCTGTTCTCTCCGTTGCTCGTTCCCACCTTGCTTGTCGCTCGCCGGGGCCGTGCGCGGACAAAGTATCGAGCCGAGACCCTCTTGAAGGCCGCCGGGTTTCGCACCATGGCATGGCAACCCCTCTACAGCCTGATCATCGGCACGGTCGTGGCGTCAAAGTGACGGTGCGGGCCTAGCCATATGTGCCGCACGGTCGCACCCCAGTCCGACGAAGTGGGATAGCCCACCGCCGACTGGCTTGGTGCGAAGGCGGTCGGTGATGATCCAGCCGCACGGCCTAGGCTTTCGTGATGAGCCCCCGAGCCGATCCAGTTCGGCGGTGGCGAGATCCTCGTTCCAGCGTTCGCGTCATAGTCGCAGCGTCACTCGGAATCGTTGCCGGAGCCGTCGTGTCCTTCTGGACCTTCTGGCAGGCAGCGATGCTCATCGGCTGGGATGTCGGCTCACTGTTCCTCATTACGTGGACCTGGTGGTCCGTTTGGGACCTGGATGCCGAAGAGTGCAAGACCCACGCCAACAGGGAGGATCCCGGTGCCAGGCTGACCGGACTCATCGTGTTATCTGCGGGCGTTGCTCTGCTCGCTGCCGTCGGCGAGGCCCTGATCCGGGCCGCAAGTGCCACTGGAGCCACGAAGGCCTACTTGATCGCTCTGGGGATTTTGAGTGTGGCTTTGTCGTGGGGATTGGTCCAGACCGTCTTCACGCTGCGATATGCCCGGTCCTACTACTCCCGGCCAGTGGGTGGGATCGACTTCAACGAAAGTGATCCGCCCACCTATCTGGACTTTGCCTACCTGGCCTTGACCGTTGGCATGACGTTCCAGGTATCTGACACGAATCTCACGACGAAAGGGATTCGGCGGGTTGCCCTCTCTCAAGCCCTCCTCTCGTACTTGTTCGGCGCGGTGATCCTCGCCCTCGTCGTCAACGTGGTTTCCAGTCTCCTCCGCTGAGTCAAGCGTGGCGTCGCACGGACAGGGCATTGGTCTATGAGGCCGAACCGCCCCACCTTCCCGATGCGTGCGGGGATACCGACTCCTGATCAAGCTTGTTGGTATACGAATGAACTGCCAAAAGCCGACGTCAGACACTTGACATCCGAAGACGACGGAGTACCCTCGGCGCGAGGACGGAACGCAGCACGAGTTACACGGCGTGACCCATGTTGAGTTGTCGGTGCAGCATCAACTCATGGAGGTTCGTCATGATCAGATATTTGAGTGGCCAGTTGAATCGAACACGATGACTGCCCAACGATCCATCTTCATTGTGCTCGCAGCTGTCTTCGCGTTGGTGTTCGCGGGTTGCAACTGGTCTCAGTTCCGCTATGGACCTGACCACACGGGGGACAACAATACCGAGAACGCGATTTCCACTTCGAACGTCTCCAGCCTTGTCCTGCGCTTCACTGCGGCTACGGGTGGCAACATTTCGATGTCGTCGCCTGCCGTCGTCAACGGAGTCGCCTACATCGGTTCCGAGGACGGGAAGCTCTACGCCTTCGATGCGGCGGGGAACACCAATTGCTCGGGTACACCGAAGACGTGCGCTCCGCTGTGGACGGGCTCCACTGGGGGTCTCATAGTGTCCTCACCGGCCGTGGTCAACGGAGTCGCCTACATCGGTTCCGAGGACGGGAAGCTCTACGCCTTCGATGCGGCGGGGAGCACGAACTGCTCGGGTACACCGAAGACGTGCGCTCCGCTGTGGACGGCCTCCACTGGGGGCAGCATCTACTCGTCCCCGATGATCGCGAACGGGATCGTCTATATCGGTTCCCAGGACGCGAAGCTGTACGCCTTCGATGCGGCGGGGAACATGAACTGTTCGGGTACACCGAAGACGTGCGCTCCGCTGTGGACCGCACTCACGGACGGTAGAATCTACTCATCCCCGGCCGTCTCAAACGAGGTCGTCTATGTGGGCTCGCAAGGTGGCAACCTCTACGCGTTTGACGCGACGGGGAGCACAGACTGCTCGGGTACACCGAAGACATGCAGTCCATTGTGGACCTATGCCACAGGCTCTGTGTCCTCCTCCCCGGCGCTCGCGAACGGCGTCGTCTATGTCGGCGACTTCTTGTCGAGCCTCTATGCCTTCGACGCAGCTGGGAAGACGAACTGCTCTGGGACACCCAAGGTGTGCGGGCCGCTGTGGACCAAAGGCGTCAACAGCAATATCGGCATCGTCTCGTCTCCGGCGGTGACCGGCGGAATTGTTTACACGGGTGACGAGTGCAACCTCGAGGGGCAGGACCCACCACAACCGAATTGTGGGAATGCACCACACTTTTACGCTTTCAACGCAGCGACAGGGGCACTGCAGTGGACGGCGATCACGACCTCGGCCAGCGTGACCTCGTCGCCCGGGGTTGCCAACGGGGTGGTCTTTGTCGGTTCGGGTGATGGCAACCTCTACGCCTTCGATGCGTCCGGTAACGTCCAGTGCTCTGGCGCGCCGCCATTCTGCAGTCCTCTATGGACGGGAGGTACGGGGGCAGGCGTGGACTCGTCCCCAGCGATCGCGAACGGCATGGTTTACGTCGGTTCGGGTGACGGGAAGCTGTATGCCTTCGGTCTTCCCTGATGGATGGCTGCCGTACCCAGGCCAATCGCCCGCCGTGATCATTGAGGCTGTCCTATCACCGGCGATAGCTGATACCACCGCAATTGACGTCCCGCCCATCTCCGCCATCCACTTCCGGACGTCGCGTTCCACCTCTGGTCGAGCCCGTGAGGCATCAGCAACGCTCAGGTGTGGGTTGGTGCTCGCCGCGTGCGCAAGCCGACGATTGACGTCCAAGTGGACCGCCAGTTCGGACACAACCATCTGCCCACGAGCACACTTTGACTTTGGTGCCGCCGAGTTCGAGCGTGCGCGAGACAGCCCCGGCGGTTAGCCGGGGCCCTCGCAGGTAGTCGGACTACCCAGGCCGCCAAGAAGGGGCCTCGGCCCTGTATCGGTCGGCCAAATCTCGTCCTTAAAGGTCGCATGGATACGACGGCGAACGTTGTCTCTTCTGTGGGATTAGGGGGGCCATTCCGAGACGTCGTTCCCGGATCTATCGGCCACGGCTTACGCGGCAAGTCACTGGCCCGAGGTCTGCCCCGTAGCTCAAGAATGCGGGCAATCGTGTCGATGTGTGGGCGGAGCGGGGGCGCTGGCACGGTTCGATTCGGAAAGGCCCAAGAGTCCATGGGTGTCTCAGACGAGGTCCCTCGTTACGATCCAACAGCGGATACTGCACCCGAGTACCCGCTGAGTCACGAGCACTACCTCGCGCTGGGGCGTGCCGTTTACACCTTCCAGGCAATGGAGTGGTTGACCATTTGGATGGCGGCGATGTTGGATGACGGAAATATCGCGGCGTACGATTCCGAGCCCTTCGGCGTCGTGGTGAGGACCATTGAGACAAGGCTGAACGGGGACCCGAGCAGCGGAGCCCCGAGCGCGAAGCGCACTGGAGAAGCTGGTGCCACTCTTGACCGGTGCCAATCAGTTACGACAGGACGTGTTCCCCGCTTACCCGGTGTATCGGAATCTTGTCGTACGGCGGCCGAAGTCCGGCGAGCTCCTGGACATCACTGTTTCCAGGCTGAATGCCGCCCGAGATCACTTCGAGCACGTGATGATCGAAGTCCGGGCGGTGTGGTTGCTGCTGTCGAGGGAGGCGATGGGCTCGGAGAGCTAGAAGCGCCTTCAGCGCCGCAGCGCATCCGACGCCAGGTACGAAACTCGATGTAAAGAACCAGGAAGCGCACCTGTAAAAGTGACTTTCGTCTCTATCCGCTCCTTTGACTCTTCGCTCTGCCACAATTTTTACCGCCACTGAGAGCCAGCCACGGCCGGGGCATTCTTTTCCCTTCGCTCCGGACGTCAGAGCGCTCGCCAACGCTCGGCAGCTCTCACAGTGGGTGGACCGGCCCTCCGTGTGAGGGCTGGTCCGCGCCCGCGTTTCCGCCTCGCCCGCGTTTTCGCCGCGGACGCGAAACAGCCCCCGGGTGCGCCAATTGAAACCCCCCGGGGGCCGTTCGCCCGACCGATCGATGCTCGAGCCGAACCGGCGGTCACAATACCCAGGGGGGACGCCGAAACAACGGATTCACAACCTCCCGGCGCTTGCCGCCGGAACTCCCCAGAGAGACGAGGCGACCCCGGCCCGCGCAATCGGGCCGGGGCCGTCCCGTATAAGGAACGGCAACCTCCAGCCTTTGGATTGAGGAACCGGTACGCGGATGTCCTTGCTCTGCGCGTAGACCTCGGTGGCGATTCGGACGCAGCCCCCTCGTTGTCAACGCGGCAGATGATTCTCGTCGGAAAGATCGGGCATGTGGCCGCGGCATTCGTCAAGTAGTCCAAGGACTTCGGGTTCGACAGTTTGCGGGCCGTGTCGAGGCCGGGGAGCCGAACCCGAAACGCGCAGCGACCTCGCCGAAGCGGAGCCAGTCGATCATCTCGGGCACGCACGGCGCGCAGCGCGCATCCCGAAAGCACAACCTGCTGGAGAAGCGAAGCGACCCCGGTCCGATTACGCGGGCCGGGCCGTCTCGCGGTATCGGAACGTGTCCGTTGGGCGTTGGCAAAAACCCCGGCGTGCCGTCGCCATTTTGGCAGACGCGAGGCAACCCCCGTCGGAGGGAGACGGAGCGGGGTCCCCACTCTCGCCGTGAGGCGTTGAGCCCCGAACATGTCAAGGGCGGCGCGCCGGGCGCTCGATCCGGCCACACACGGGGGTCGGCGCCCGAAGGCGGGTCCGGTCCGCCAGCTGGACTATCAACCGGCTCTCACCTGTCCAGCGCAGTCTGGCCGGCCGCTCCTCTTCGGGGCAGTGCCTCGATCCTCTCGTTGAGCCTCTCACATCGATCGAGTCGTCGATCGATCCAGCCCCGCCAGCGCGTCGGGGCCCTTTGCCGAGGCCTTCTCTTCAGGCTCTTCAGGGAGGTCGTCATGCCCTCGCCTCGAGGATCTCCCAATCGTCCCGCTGGTGATGCCAGTCCGGCTCACGGCCGGGCCATGCCGTCAGCTCGCCTCTCCGGGGACATGACGGCCGGCGCGGTCAGGGAAACGGAGGCAAGTGGGCGCGGCCGGGTGGCCGTAGACCGAGGCTAAGCTCGGCTCACGTACTACGGTCATGGTTCCTCGATCGCCCTGGTGATCTTTTTCGCGCTGTTCGCGATGCGGGCGCTCTCCTCTCAGCGACGTCGCCGGGGTCGCCATGGGCTCTCGGCCCCGACGAGTTCGTTCAGCGACGCCACATCGGCAAATCATGGATCTGATGCCGTCGATGCGTCCTCCGGCAATGTCACGTTCACCGGTATCGCCCCCGGTTGGTTGACCGACCCCTCCGGCCGACACGAGAAGCGGTACTGGTCGGGGTCTGAATGGACCGAGCACATTGTTGACGGCGGCGTTCCGGGCACCGACCCGCCTCCAGGTAGTACTGGTCGCGAGGCGTCCTCATAGCCCAGGACCCCCCCGGGGGGGTACTGAGTCCGCAGGAGACGGGGGGATCGACGTGAGCGTGATGACCGTTTTGGACCTGTCCTGACCTTGCCGATCAGAGTGGTCAGTCGGTATCGCAGCTCCGCCGGGTTCGAAGAAGAGGGCGTCCTCCACATCACCACGGCGGCGCCCGCCGCCCCGGCGCCCGAGAACGGAAAAACGGGTAAGCGGGCAACCTGCTCTTCGAGTCCGCTGGGCGAGAGCCGATACCTTTTGGCGTGGCGTTCTTCGAGCCGCTTCCCCCCGAACCCGCTCCCCAACAGCGGGTCTGGGCCCCGCCCCTGTGGGACAGGCCGTCCGAGGGAATCATCCCGGCGGTGCTCGCCGTCAACGAAGTGGTCCACCGCAGCGACAATGCGGTCGTCACGGTCGACTACCTGAACGTGTACCCCAACGGGTTCGTCATCCAGATGGCGGTGCACTTCGATCCCCGTCGGGCGGAGGAGAACGTGGGGATGATGCGGCAGATGGGACCGTAACGGTTTCCCAGGGTCGGCGTGCGGTTCTCCGATGGAAGAGCGGCCGGCCGCAAGATGCAAAACCGCGGAGACGTCGCCAAGGATGCGGACGGCGTCCCCACGGATCCGATCGTTGGCTTTGTCGGTGGTGGCGGGGGAGTGCAGCAAGGCTGGCGGATGGGCGTGTGGGTCTTTCCACTACCGCCCGACGGGCCGATGGAGATCTTCATTGGGCTTCCGGCGGCCGGGCTCGTCGAGACGAGCATCACGATCGAGGGATCGGCCGTCCGCGCCGCTGCAGCGCACGCGGAGGTCATCTGGACCTGACGCAGAAGACCGTTTCGACCCAGATTCTCCGCGGCGCCATCGATCACCTACCAGCCCAACTCTCTCAATCGAGCGTCGCTGATACCGAAATGGTGACCGACCTCGTGGATGACCGTTTGGCGGACCTGTCGCTCAACCTCTTGTGTGGTCGCGGATGCATGACAGATCGTCTCCTTGAAGATGGTGATCCGGTCAGGCATCGATGCCGAATATCGACCTCGATTGATCAGCGGAACCCCTTGGTAGAGTCCAAACAGCGGCCCAGGTGGACTGACGTCATCGACCAAGACCGCCACGTTGTCCATGGCGGACCGTAATTCCGCTGGGATGTCGTCGAGAGCTTTCGCGACAAGGTCCTCGAATTCTTCGGTGGACAGCGTGACCACCTGACGATCATGCCAAGGATGAACTCGGGACGTGCCGCAACCGTCAACCGCTCCGATCGGTGGTCGGCGTTGGAGGGCGGTCGGGTCTCTTGGTCAGCTTGTCTCGTGGGCCAGGGCGGCGCCGAGCTGGTCCACGAGGGCGACGGCCACGAGGCATTGCTCCTGGCTGATCGGCGCCACGGGTGTCGGCGTCAGGAGGAAGGTCCCCAGTATCCTTGCCGCCCCCACGGACCGGGAGCTCCACCTGTTTCGTCGGCAGACCCGCGGTGGCGGTGGGCCAACGGAGCGGATTGAGCCGCACGGTCCCGTCGTTGTCGATCCACGCGCCCTTGCCCGAGGGCTGCTCGCGGACGAAGCGACAGTCCTGCAGGCTGAGAAGCTCGCGTAGCTCGTTGGCGACTGCGATCAGGACGAACTCCGGTTCCTCGCCGTCCGCGATGCGCTGCCCGAGGTCGTGGAGCCGGGAGATCTCCAGCTGCCCGCGAACCGCCGCCCGTTGGTGGCGGCGACCGCGTGCGGCGAGTTCTCCGACGAGGAGCCCGACCGCGACGAAAAGGAACTCGGTCGTGATGTCCCCCTGCCGGCTGATCCGGAACGACCCGTAGGGGCGGGTCAACAAGAAGTCGAAGGACGCGGCGGCGACGAGTGCGGCGAGGGCGGCCGCACCACGGTTCCCGCACGAGGCGATGGCCACGGTGACCACGACCAAGACCAGTGCGTCGTCGGCCGGTCCGAGGTGCCCTCGACTGGGCACCAAGAGCAGGGCAACGGCGATCGGCACGACCACGGCGGCGGCCCAGATCCAGTAGGGCCGGGTCCGCTCGATGACCCGAGCTCTCCGGTGGGCGGACGACTGCGTCACGTCACTGCTCCGCTCCCGATCCGGCCGGGGACAGGAGCTCGAAGGCGGGATTGATCATCGCCAGCTTGCCACGGTGCTTCCCGACCATCCCTTCGGCAGTGAGCATCGAGCCGCTTTGGAGCCCGCTGATGGATCGCCGGCCGAGGAAGACGAGCGTGATCGCCTCTCCGCTGCCGTCGACGAGCACGCACTCGAGCGTGGGGACGTCCGACAGGGGCTGGACCCGCACGGTCTTGACCCGACCGGCGACCTTGGCCCGTGACCGCCACTGCAGTGCCGAGATCGGCTGTGCGTCCGGCCGCCGCCGTCCTTGGCGTCCGATCTCGGCTGGCCGCTCGTCTGGCTCCGGGATTGACGGGGTTTCCAGGAGCATCGTCTCGACGTCCAGGGGTTGATCGGTGAGCCCCGGGGCGACGTGGAAGGGGATGATCGTCGCGTTGACGTGCGGAAGCTGGCTCACGATGTCGACGATGTGGTCCGCCGTCTGGTCGTGGAGGACGCGGCGCCACGCCTTGCCGTAGGAACGGCGCGGCAGGAGCATGCTGACCTCCGTCTCGCCGTCGGTCAGCTCGGCCGCGAGCTCCAACGCCGCCCGTCCGAGACGGCGGTCCGGGCAGTCGATGACATCGAGGGGCAGGCGGGCCAGGCCCAATTGCTGCCACCGGGAGATCAGGAGCTCGGCGCGCTTGTCGTCGATGTTGAAATGCACGGCGTGCAGGTCGTCGGGCGTCAGCGTGCGGGCGTACTGGATGGCCCGAGCCGTCGCGAGGTCGATCTTGTCCACCAGGATCACCACCACGTGCCGCCGCAGCACCTTCGCCTCGCAGGCGGCGACCGCGGCGCCCTCCTCCAGGACGGCGTCCTCCTCTCGGTACTCGCGGTTCGTGCGCACCAACGCGAAGACGATGAGCGGCATGACCACGACGACGACCCACGCGCCCTGGGTGAACTCGGCGATGGCGAAGACCACGACGACGACCGCGCACACCACCGCGGCGACGGCGTTGACGGCCACGCCTTTGCGCCAGTGTTGGTCTCGGTGTCGCCAATGGTGTGTGACCATGCCGGCCCCCGCCATGGTGAACCCCGTGAACACGCCGATGGCGTACATCGGGATCAACGCGGCCACCTTGGCGCCGGTGGCGAGCAGGAGGACGATGGAGGCTCCGGCGAGGAGCAGGATCCCGTTGGAGAACACCAAGCGATGCCCGCGAACCGTGAGCTTGCGGGGGAGGAAGGAGTCCTCCGCCACGAAGCTCACCAGGAACGGGAACCCGGTGAAGCTGGTGTTCGCCGCCAGGATGAGGATGAGCGCGGTGGCGGCCTGCAAGGCATAGAAGAGGACGTTTCCAGCGGGACTCGAGCCGTAGACGAGCTTGCCGATCTCGGAGACGACAGTAGGTGTCCCGGTGACGAAGGGAACCGAGTGGGTCAGGGCGGCGAGCACGGAGACCCCGAGGAACATCGCCCCGAGGATCGTGCTCATGAGCACCAGCGTGGTGCGGGCATTGGTGGCCTGGGGCTGGCGGAAGACGCTCACGCCGTTGGAGATGGCTTCGGTCCCGGTCATCGCGGAACTGCCGTTGGCGAAGGCCCGCAGCAGGAAGAACGCGGAGACACCGAGGATGAGCCCGCCGCTGGCATGCCCGAGGGGAAGCATCCCGTGGCTCGGGCCGGCCTTGGGGAGATCACCGGCGGCTTCCCGGCCCAGACCGAAGAGGATGAGCAGCGCCATGTTGGCGATGAAGAAGTAGGTCGGCACGGCGAAGACCCGGCCGGCTTCTCGGATCCCGCGGAGGTTGCCGAAGGCAAGGATCACCACGAAGGCGATCGACAGGGGGACCGCGTAGCCGCCCACTTCGGGAGCGGCCGAGATGATGGCGTCGGCTCCCGCGGCCACCGACACTGCGACCGTGATCGTGTAGCTGATCAGCAGGGCGGCGCCGGCGATCTGGGCGATGTTCGGGCCGAAGTTGTCCCGACTCACGACGTAAGAGCCCCCGGCCTTTGGATAGGAGCGGACGACGTCGCGGTAACAAATGGTCACCACGGCGAGCACGGCCAGAATGGCCGCCGTCATCGGCGTGACGATGGAGAAGGCGGCGAGGCCCGCGATGGGGACCAGGATCCGCAGCATCTCCTCGCTGGCGTAGGCCGAGGACGACATGACGTCCGAAGAGAGGACGGCGAGGGCAGTTGGCTTCCCGAGCCGCTGGCCATGGAGCTGGTCGCTCACCAGGGGCGGGCCGAGCAGGACCCGCTTGACGCGGTAGCGGAGGCTCTCCGGGAGGCTCGCGGCCAGCGTCGTGTCCGTGCGCGCCGGCGATCGGGTCAACTCGTGGACGGGAAGACGAGCTTCCTGTTCCTTCGTCGTCTCCGCCCCCGGCATGTCGACAGTTCTAGTTCGTCACGGACCGGCGACCAGGTTGTCTTCCAGGTCGCGTCTCGCCCTCACCCCCGACGGCCACCCCCGACATAGGACGTTCGGGGCTGTTAATCAAGAGTTAATTGGGTATAGTGTCGGTAAACAACGAACGATCTGGAGGGAGGCAGTCACGATGACCCACGTAGTGGACCCACTGCGCACGCTTCGTCCCCGCAAGGAGGAAGAGCTCGAGCAGCTCGCGGCCGCGCCGGTGGCGGGTGCGGCCGGCCCGCTGGCCTACGACGTGTACCGGGCTGGCGGTGACCTGGTGATCGAGTTCGACGTTCCCGGTGTCGATCCGTGCGAGATCGGCGTTGCTGTCGAGGGACGTTCGATCGTCGTGAGCTTCCGACGGGGCCTGACCCGGGGGGCCGGCGTCGAGGTGATCGAGGCGGGCCGTCAACACGGCAGCTTCCAGCAGCGCCTGTCGCTGGGTGAGCGCTGGGACCTCGATGGTCTCACGGCGCGCGCCGAGAACGGCGTCCTCTCGGTGCGCGCCCCGCTGGTGGCCGCCGCGGCGCGGCGCCGCATCGAGGTGACCTCGGCTGCGGAGCCGCGACCCACCGCCCGCGCGGAGACGCCCACGCACTGGAGCGACGAGGCGGAAGTCGCCGGGCACACCCAGGGCGACAGCGTCCACAGCGCCGCGTGACCCCCCGCGACGGCGTGGAAACGCCGGCGCCGGGTCCCGGTCCCGGGCGTGGCCGCGGGTCTGGCGACGGGCACGAGGTTCCGCCGGCCGTGCCGGCACACGTGTCGGCACACCTGGAAGCCGTCATCGGGTGGCGGGTCCGCAGCCGGGCCCGCGAGATCGGCCTGTCGTCGGCCGAACTGGCGAAGCGCGTCGGCCTCTCGCGGGCGATGATCTCGAAAATCGAGAACGCGCAGGTCTCGCCGAGCCTGGCCACCATCGCGCGCCTGGCGAATGCGCTCGAGGTCCCGGTGACCTCCCTCTTCCAGGGGCTCGACGAGGAGCGCGATGCGCTCTTCACCAGGGCCGGCGGGGGGCCGGAGTTGGGCCGGCCGGGGACCCGGAGCGGGCACCGCTACCAGCTACTGGGCTCGATGCGCGGTCCGGCCAAACGGATGGAGCCGATGTTGGTGACGCTGACGAGCGAGAGCGAGGTGTTCCCGCTCTACCAGCATGCCGGGACCGAATTCCTCTACATGCTCGAGGGGGAGATGGACTACGGCTACGCCGGCGCCACCTACGAGTTGGCGCCCGGCGATTCGCTGCAGTTCGACGGCGAGGTGGCCCACGGACCCGTTCGCCTCAGCCGCTTGCCCGTCCGTTTCCTCTCGGTCACGGCCTACGGGCAGCCGCCGGGGGCCGACCCGCCGAGCGGGCATCCCACTCGCTGACGGGCACCACGGGCGCGCCCGGCCGACGTCAGTGGCCGGACCAGACCGGCGGACGCTTCTCCAGGAAGGCGGCCACTCCCTCGCGGGCGTCCCCGGACGCCGCCGCGGTGCGCAGCGCCTCTTGCGTCTGCTCCCACCCCAGCGCGTCGCCCGCGGCAACGATGTCGTTCACGGCGGCGAGGGACGCCTGCACCGAGACGGGGGCATTCGCGCAGATCTCTTCGGCGAGCCGCCGAGCCTCCTCGAGCGCGCCGCCGGGCTCGGCGAGGACGTTCACGAACCCGGCGTCATAGCCCCGCGGCGCGTCGATGGGCCGGCCGGTCAGGATGAGTTGTCGCGCCAGGTTGAGCGGGAGTGCACGCGGCGCACGGAAGAGCCCCGCGCAGGTCGGGATCACCCCGATGGAGACCTCCGGCAGTCCGAAGCGTGCGTTGCGCGCCGCCACGACGAGGTCACAGGCCAGGACGATCTCGAGGCCGCCTCCGAGGGCCGGGCCCTCCACGGCGGCGATCAGGGGTTTGCGGCGCCGCCGCCTGATCAGGCCGTACTCGCCGCCACGGTCCGTGACGTAGTCGCCGCCCGCGGTCAGGTCGCTGCCGGCGCTGAACACCTCCGGGGTGCCCGTGAGGATCCCTACCCAGAGCTGGTCGTCGTCGTCCAGCTCGTTGAGGGCATCGTCGAGCGCGTCGGCCAGCGCGCGGTTGACGGCGTTGCGCTTGGCCGCCCGTTGCATCGAAATGACCAGCACGTGCCCGTCGCGCTGTCGCCCGACGAGCGCTTCGGTACCGCCGTCAGTTCCCGTCACGCGCTTCCCCGATCACCGAGCCGTTGGGACGGCGTCACGCTACCGCTCCCGGGCAGCTGCCCACCTTCCGGGCGGCGGCGACGTACCGGGACGCCGTCGCGGCGCCGCGGGACCGCGTGAAGGGTCAGGTCCCGGCCATACCGACGACCGGCTTGTTGAGCGGCTTGCCGCCCATGGAGCCGTAGAACGGCGCGTTGTAGCTGAAGATGCCGCCGTCGGAGGCGACGAAGCGGTAGCCCGAACCGTCGTGGTTGGCCTCCATCCCGACGATGGGTGCGTTCAGGTGCATCGAGCCGGTCGAGCCGTAGAAGGGAGCGTTGAACGAGAAGATGCCGCCGTCCGTCGCCACCTCCCAGTACCCACCGGTCCGGGCGTCGGCCGCCATCCCGACGATCGGCGCGTTCAGCGGATGCCCGCCCATGGAGCCGGAGAACGTCGCGTTTCCGTAGCTGAAGATGCCGCCGTCGGAGGCCACGAGCCAGTACCCGCCCCCGCCGGGTGTCGCCGCCATCCCGACGATCGGGCGGTTGAGGGGGATGCCGCCGGCGCTGCCGAAGAACCCGGCGTCGCCGAAGCTAAAGATGCCGCCGTCGGAGGCCACGAGCCAGTACCCGCCGCCGTCGGGTGTCGCCGCCATGCCGACGATCGGCGCGTTGAGCGGCTTGCCGCCCATGGAGCCGTAGAAGCCGGCGTTGCCGAAGGCGAAGATGCCGCCGTCGGAGGCCACCTCCCAGTACCCGCCGCCGTCATGCGTCAGCGCAGTGGCCACCACCGGCTTGTTGAGGTGGATGCTCCCGGTCGAGCCACAGAAGGGGATGTTGCCGTAGTCGAACACGCCGCCGTCGGAGGCAGAAAGGAGATAGCCGTTGGGACCTCCCGCCGGCGCGTTGCACGGCACCTCGATGGTCGGCGCCGGTGTTCCCGCGTCCCCCGTCAGCTGCGGGTCGTGGTGGAACTGCGGCCATGCACCATGCTCGTAGACGCTGGCGCCCGAACCGTTCGTCCCGTCGATCTCCCAGTGGCTGACGACGCCGACCAGGTTGCCGCCGATGACTGCGGACCCTGCGCCGGTGATGCCGATGTGGCCGTCGGGGTCGTCGGTCACGAGCGGGGAGCTCTGGTACGCGTAGTTGGTGCCGAGTGTGGCGACCCGGACTCCCGCCTGGCCGTCGAAGATGTCGATCCCGTCCGTGGTGGGGACGATGACGTCCTGATAGCCGCCACCGGTGAGGTCGGCGGTGACCGGCGAGCCGATGACCTGCCCGCTCGTCGGGGCAGCCCATAGGACGCCGCCGTTGGTCCCGTTCAGCACGTAGATGGTGTTGGACATCGTCCCCTCGACGACGTCGAGTTGGCCGTTGCCCTGGACGTCGGCCAGTGCCGGGGAATCTGCCGTGACGCCGTTGAGCGAGGCGCTCCATGCCAGCCCGCAGCTCGTGTTGATGGCGAAGACCTTGTTGGTGTCGGAGGCGCCGCCGTAGTAGCTCCCGTCGCCGATGGCGATCCCGACGCCACCACCGGCGAGGAACTGCCCGACCGCCGGCGACGACCGGTCGATGTTCTGGTTCGTGTCGTACTGGCAGACCAGGCCGCCGGCGGGGTTCCCGGTCCCGGCGTTGCCCGCACTCGAGAGGATCCGGATGTGGCCGCCGTTGGCGTACGTCTGCCCGTAGGCGATGCCGGCGCTCGAGTCGCCACCGCTGATGATCTCGCTGTTCCCGTCCGAGTAGAGGTCGGCCACCGCGGCGGTGGAGAAGACCGAGTCACCCTGGAACCAGGGGAAGCCACCGAGCACCCCGCCGTTCCCCGCCCCCAACGTGTACGTGTTCTGGCCGAGAGACCCAGCCTCCACGCCGTAACCGCCGGCGTAGTTGCCCACGGTCAGGGAGGCGGCGACGCCCGAATGCGGCGTGGGGTCGGTCCCGGGGTTGGTCTCCTGGACGAACCACTGGTCGCCCCCATTGGGGCCGATGGCCTGATAGCCACCGGAGTTCGGCGAGACGGCATCGCCGCTCCCGACGTAGACCGTATCGGTGCCGTTGGCGTCGATCGGGCGCGACGGACGGCGACGCGTCCACCGGTGCCCCCGCGTTGTAGGGCCAGCCGCCGACGGGCGTCCCGCCGTTGATGTGGAAGGCGTAGACGTGGCCGGCACGGTCGCCGACGACGACGGCCGGCGAGCCGTCCAGGTTGGCCACGTTGGGCGAGGACAGCGCGATCGGACCGCTGGCGTCGTTCAGCCCCTGGCTCCAGAGCTCGTTGGCGACGAAGCCTCCGCCATGGGGCACTTCGTCGGCCCGTGCCACGGGGGCCGCCGAGAGAGTCGTGGTCGCGGCCAGCGCGGCGGCCGCAGCCATCGATGCCGGCAGCCAGAACCTCGGCGCGCGTCGCCTCACGTAATCCTCCTCACGAACGCCCCACAGGCAGTCCATCGGCATCCCGGGACCACTTCTTGAACCTGGGTAGGCGCCACACCGCACGGTGCGGCTCTCGGTCGTGCGTCACTCGCCGCCGCGTGGCGGCCCGCGGCGGGTGTACGGGCACCACGCCGCGTGTCCCGTTGCATCCGGGGTGAAGCTCCCCGGGACCTGGGATGACGCCTTTTCCGGCGGCCCGACGCCTACCATGCTCGCGTGATCCGGTCCTTCGCGAACCGGCTGGCGCGCTGATGGGGCGGCGTATCCGATGGCTGGGCCTCATCATGGTGGCCTGCCTGGGACTCGTCGTCGCGCAACTGGTGAACATCCAGCTGGTCAAAGGCAAGCAGCTGCAGGACTCGCCGAACAACCCGCGTGTCGTGGCCCTGAGCGACAACAACGCCCGGGGCGAGATCTTCGCGTCGGACGGCACCGTGCTGGCCCAGTCCGTGCCGACGCCGGCGAGTGTGAGCAAAGCCGACTACCGCTACGACTACGTACGCGAGTACCCCCAGGGATCGCTCTACGCCGACGTGACGGGTTACGACTCCGCGAGCTACTACGGCTCGACGGACATCGAGAACGAATACGACTCCTACCTCTCCGCGCACCAGGCGGCGCCCCAGACCCTGAGCCAGCTGCTGTTCCGGCAGAAACAACCCACGACGACCGACAACGTCACGCTGACCATCGATCCGAAGCTGCAGAACGAAGCGTGGCAGGCGCTGACCCAGACGCCGGGGCACGACGACGGCGCGGTGGTCGTCCTGAATCCCAAGACCGGCGCGGTGCTCGCCATGGTGTCGAACCCGACGTACGACCCGAACACGTTGGCCTCCACGTCGCTCCAGGCCGAGCAGCTGGCGTACCTGAGCTACACGGCTCCCGACCGCGAGGGCTACAAACCGCTCGCCCCGATCGCCACGTCGGAGTCGTTCCAGCCGGGGTCGACCATGAAGGTGGTGACGTCCGCCGCGGCCTACAGCCTCAAGCCTTCCCTGGCGGGATTCAACTTTCCGACGGCGAAGTGCTTGTCCTTCTCGGACTCGAACGTGCCCATGTGCGACGAGAGCGGGCCGTGCGGCGGCACGATGGTCCAGATGCTTCCCTTCTCGTGCGACCCGGGCTACGGCGAGCTCGGAATCCAGGAGGGCGTGGCCACGCTGCGTCAGCAGGCCCAGTTGTTCGGCTTCAACGCGGTGCCCCCCATCGACCTGCCAGCCGTCGGCCAGCAGCCCGTTGGCGGCGTGATCGCGTCGACGCTGAAGACGATCGCGCCCAACGCGCAGGCCCTGCAGGCCTACACGGCGATCGGCCAGGACACGGTCGCGGACACCGCGCTGCAGAACGCCATGGTGGCCGCCGGGATCGCCAACGGGGGCGTGGTGATGAACCCCCACCTCATGTCCTCCATCCACGCCTCGGACGGGTCGCTCGTCAAGACCTACACGCCAACAGGGATGCCCCGGTCCACCTCGCCCGCGGCCGCGCAGGCGATCACCTCGCTGATGGAGAGCGTCATCACGTCCCCGAGCGGCACGGCGAAGGGCGTCGGGTTCCCGGCGTATTTGTGCGCCGCGGTGAAGACGGGGACGGCGCAGACGACCCCGGGGCAGAGCATCAACCACGACTGGATGATCGGGTTCGCCCCGGCGAACAACCCGCAGATCGCCGTCGCGGTCGTCGTCCCGCAGCAGAACATCAGCTCGGACGGCGCCGGCATCGCCGGCCCGATCGTGAACAAGGTCATGCAGGCGGCCCTGCCCCCCGGCTCGGTGCAGCAGCCGTGCACGGTGCAGATGCCGCCGGCGTCCAGCTTCACCCAGCAGGGCTGAGCGCGGTCACCGCCTCCCGGCCGGCGAATTTCCGGCCCGCCGTTTCCGACGGAGCCCCGAGCGAGCGGCCCGGCTGCTAGCCTACCTGCGTGCCTACGCAGATAGTTGAGAGTCCCGCCCGGGAGGAGTTCAGCTCGGCCGTCGGCATGCTGAAGTTGCTGGGCGACGAGACGCGCCTGCGCGTCATCTGGGCCCTGCTGGAGGGCGAGCACTCGGTCAACGAGCTGGCCGAGCTGGTGGGGGCGCAGCCCGCTGCCGTCTCCCAGCATCTGGCCAAGCTCCGCCTGGCCCGGCTGGTACGCAGCCGACGGGAGGGGACCCGGATCTTCTACGTGGTCGACGACGCCCACGTCCGCCGGCTGGTCGAGGAGGTGCTGACGCACGCGGACCACGTGGCGACCGATGCCTGAGCACGGCCACCGCCACCCCTCGTCCGACACCGACCGGCGCGCCCTGCGCTTGTCGCTGGTCCTCCTTGTCGCCTTCATGGTGTTCGAGGTCGGTGCTGCGGTGGTGTCGAACTCCGTGGTGCTCCTCGCCGATGCCGGGCACATGCTGGTCGACGTCGGCGCCATCGCCGGGTCGCTCCTCGCCATCCGTCTCGCGGCGCGGCCCGAGACGCGATCGCACACCTACGGGATGAAGCGGGCCGAGATCTTGGCCGCGGCGACCAATGCCATCGCCCTCCTCATCGTGTCGGCGCTCGTGACGTGGGACGCCGTGGTCCGCCTGTTGCACCCTTCGACCGTCGACGGGGTCGTGCTCATCGTGGTGGCCGGCGTGGGTGTCGCGGTCAACCTCGTCGCCACCCTGACGATGGCGCGGGCCAACCGGCGCTCGCTCAACGTCGAAGGGGCCTATCGCCACATCCTGACCGACCTCTACGGCTTCGCGGGCACGCTGATCGCCGGCATCGTGATCGTGCTGTGGGGATTCGATCGGGCCGACGCCGTTGCGTCGCTCGTGGTCGTCCTGCTCATGCTCAAGGCGGCGGTCCAGCTGCTGCGGCCGGCGCTGCGCATCCTGCTCGAGGCGACGCCGGAGGACATCGACCTCGACGAGGTACAACGGCACCTGCTGGAGCTCCCCGAGGTGCAGTCGGTCCACGACCTCCACGCCTGGACCCTCACCTCGTCCCTCCCCATCCTCACGGCCCACGTCGTGGTCACGGACGAGTGCCTCAACACGGGGGAGGCCGGGCGCGTCCTCGACTACCTGCAGGAATGTCTGTCCGGGCATTTCGACGTGGCCCACTCGACACTGCAGTTCGAGTCGGCCGGACACATCGAGCACGAACTCGGGGGGCACGCCTGACGAGACGCCGATCTGCGGCAGGCGCCGTGCCCGCTCAGCAAGACGGCCGGGAAGGTGGTTCGACGGCCGCCACCAGTTCCACATGTTCGGTCATGGGGAAGATGTCGAAGGCGCGCAGCACGGTGAGACGCCACCCCTCGTCGAGGAGGACGCGGATGTCGCGCCCGAACGAGGCCGGGTCGCACGACACGTAGATCACCGTGCGCACAGTCGAGGCGTGCGGCGACAGGGCGCGCATGACGTCGGTTCCCGCGCCCTCGCGGGCCGGGTCCAGCACCACGATGTCGGGCCGACCCAGGCCGGTCTCCACGAGCATGGGCGTCACGGCGCCCTCCAGGACGCGCAGATTGCGGAAGGTGGCGCCGTTGTGCCGGGCGTCGGCGCAGGCGCGCCCGTCCCGCTCCACGGCGAGGACGGATCCCGAAGGGCCCACCGCCTCGGCGAGACGGACGGAGAACAGGCCGGCGCCGGCGTAGAGGTCCACCACCGACGCCCCTCGGCAGTCGCCGGCTATGGCCAGGACGGCGGAGAGCAGCGTGGCGGCGGCCCCCGTGTGCACCTGCCAGAAGACGCCGGGCGAGATTCGGTAGGTGTGGCCGCCGACCGAGGCGTGCACGGCGGCGGGCTCCCGTCGGACCTTGCCTCCGACGACGAGGCCGGTGCCGATGGCGGGCAGGCGGGTCGACGTCTTCCGACGCGGGGTCACCGAGACGACCGCCTCGTCCGGGTCGGTCCCCGTCACCACCTCGAGCTCGGCGGCGCCGGGCCAAAGGAGCGTGAGGGCGCCAGTGGCGGCGACGGCGGGGCTGGCAATGGGGCACTCGGCGACGTACTCGAGCCGATGGGAGCGGTGGCGGCGGAAACCCACGGCGCCGCGGCCGTCCACCGCGACACGGACCCGACAGCGCCAGCCCAGCCCGGCGGCGTCACCGGGAACCGGCTCCACCTCGACCCCCCGCTCCAGTCCGGCCAGGCGCTCCAGTTGCTCCGAAATTTCTGAAGGCCTTCAGGTGTCGCTGCGCCGCGACGTCCACGTGCTGGAAGTCACAGCCGCCGCAGCGGCCGGGCCCGGCGTGCGGGCACGGGGGCTCCACGCGGTCGGGGGAGCGGGTCAGGATCTCGACGGCGTCGGCCCGCAGGTAGGAGGTGGTGTCGGCCGTCACCCGGGCCCGGACCCGCTCGCCGGGGAGGCTGTGCCGGACGAACACCACCTTCCCGTCGGGGGCCCTGGCCACGCAGCCCCCACCGGCCGCGATCGCGCCCACCTCGAGCTCCAAGAGGCCCGGGTCCTTGGGGGTCGCCATGGCAGGGGAGCGTAGGACGGCGAAGGTGGTCAAGATTTCGGGGCCGGGGTGTCGATCCGGGCGGTCCCCGATCGTCGTAGGAGCGAAACCAACCCCAACCAGGAGGACTGATGCGATACCTGTTGCTGATTGCCGAAGACGAGAGCCAGGTCCAAGCGGCCACCGCCGAGCAGGGCGCGGCCATCATGAAGGACTATGCCGAGTTCGGGAAGACGATGGCCGAACGCGGTGTGCTGCAGGGCGGCGAGCGACTGCACTTCACCACCGACGCCACCACGGTACGCGTGCGCAACGGTGAGGTGCTCACGACCGATGGCCCGTTCGCCGAGACCAAGGAGCAACTCGGCGGCTACTACCTCGTCGACTGCAAAGACCTCGACGAGGCGATTGAGGTGGCTGCAAAGATACCCGGCGCCCGCGTCGGTAGCATCGAAGTGAGGCCGATCTGGGAGATGTGACCCCCGACATCGAGGCCGCCGTCGCGGAGGCGTTCCACGCCGAGTGGGGCCGGGTCGTCGCGACCCTGGTCCGGCTGACCGGTGACTGGGACTTGGCCGAGGAGTGCGCGGCAGGATGCCTTCGCGATGGCGCTGGAGCGCTGGCCCCGCGACGGCATCCCGCGCCGCCCCGGCGCGTGGCTGACGACGGTGGCGCGCAACCGCGCCGTCGACCGGGTACGGCGCGCCCGCTTGGGCGCATCGAAGACGCGGGAGGTCGCCGTCATGGCCACGGGGGACGACACAGGGGAGGAGGAGCGGGCCCCGGACGAAGACGTGCCGGACGACCGGCTCCGGTTGATGTACACCTGCTGCCACCCGGCATTGTCATTCGAGGCCCAGGTGGCGCTGACGTTGCGCACGCTGGCCGGCATGACCACCACGGAGATCGCCCGCGCCTTCCTCGTGCCCGAGGCCACCATGGCCCAGCGGCTCGTCCGGGCCAAGCGCAAGATCCGCAATGCGGGAATTCCCTTCGTGGTGCCGCCGGCGTTCCAACTGGTGGAACGGACGTCCGCCGTCTTGGCCGTGCTCTACCTCCTCTTCAACGAGGGGTACTCTGCGAGCTCTGGCGCCGATCTGGTCCGTCGCAGCCTGACCGCGGAGGCCATCCGACTGAGTCGGGTCCTGTGCACCCTGATGCCGGACGAGCCCGAGGCGCTCGGGTTGCTCGCCCTTATGCTCTTCCACGACGCCCGCAGCGCGGCCCGGGTGGACGGCGACGGGAACCTAGTGGTCCTGGCGGAACAGGACCGCTCGCTGTTCGACGCCGCTACGATCGCCGAGGGGCACGAGCGGCTCGGTGCCGCGCTCCGGCTGAGCCGGCCGGGGCCCTTCCAGGTCCAGGCGGCCATCGCTGCCTCCCATGTGGGGGACGTGGGTGAGACGGACTGGGCCGAGATCGCCGCGCTGTATGACCGCCTGTTCGACATGACGCCCTCGGCCGTGATCGCGCTGAACCGCGCCGTGGCCGTGTCCATGAGCGAGGGGCCCGAGGCGGGGCTGGCCCTCATCGAGCGGATCGCCCCCGACGGGCTGCCCGGATACCACCTCCTTCCGGCGGCGCGCGGCGACATGCTGCGGCGCCTCGGCCGCCGCGCTGAGGCCGCCACGGCCTATCGCGAGGCGCATGACCTGGCCGGGACCGACGCCGAACGGCGCTACCTGCAGCTGCGCCTGCTCGAGGCCACCGCGTAGCCCCGGGTCCCGGTCCGCCGCGCGGTGCGGTGCGCCGGTTCGAAGAGTGTGCAGATGAGAGCGGCTGCCCAGAACCGGCTCATGGGTCACCAGAAGGTCGAACATACCGCCGTCGGTGCTCCGTAGTGCCGCGGGATGCCCGGGGGTGCCCCAGAGGTGCTGCGTCGCAAGGTGGCACTCGTGCTCCAATGCGAACTGGAGCACCTCTTCGCTCAGAATCCTGATCGGCGACACCTATTCCGCGACAACCAATCGTGCTGTCGTGTCCAGCGTTCAGAGGGGGCTGTTGTTGAAATACATTCTCTTGGCGACACGGCGCGCAATGCCGAAGTATGCGCCGGCGGCTCGAACGTACTTACGACCACGACGCCCAGAGCGATGACGAGAGTCATGAGCGAGCGGCATGTGTGTGAAGGCCTCTGGTCACGAGTACCACGGCGAACATGACCAGAGCCATCAGGAAGAGGACCCAGCCTGAATAGATTTTGACGAGCAGGTACCGTGTCGCCGCCGGGCCCACCTTCGGCGTGCAATTCGCAATTATCTTTTGACCGTATCCCCGTACCACAGGCTTACCCCCTCAGCCATCAGCGTCTCCCCCCGACTGGCACCGAAAGTCCCAGAGTGTTCCACCGTCCCACGCCCATTACGGTGAACCCTGATGAGGTCACCAGACGCCGTCGTCGTCGGATCGGGCCCGAACGGTCTTGCCGCGGCTGTGACCCTGGCCCGGGCAGGTCTTGCAGTCGATGTCTACGAGGGAAGCGACACCCCGGGTGGCGGATGCCGATCGGAGGAGCTCACGCTTCCTGGCTACCTCCACGACGTCTGTTCGGCGGTCCACCCCCTTCTCGTGGAGTCCCCCTTTTTCCGCGGCATCGACCTCGAGGCTCAGGGCGTGAAGCTCTGCACGCCGAAGGTGGCGTTCGCCCATCCTCTCGACGGAGGGCGCGCTGGAGCTGTGGTGGGTTCTGTCGACGAGACCGCAGCAGGTCTTGGCAAAGACGCTCTCGAGTACCGCCGGATCTTCGCACCACTCGTGCGAGACTTGCCACAGATCATCCCCACCATCCTCGCGCCTCTCAGGTCACTACCCGCTCATCCGCTGGCGATGCTGCGCTTTGCCCTAAGAGGCGTTCCATCGGCGCGACTTCTCGCCGGAAAATTCCACACCGAAGAGGTCCGTGGCCTTCTCGCTGGAGCAGCCGGGCATGCGATCGTTCCACTGAACAAGCCGTTAACGGGCTCCTACGCCCTCTTGTTCACAATGATGGCACATTCGTCAGGGTGGCCAGTCGTGCAACGAGGAAGCTCTCGGGTGACCGACGCGCTCGTGAGTGAGCTCGAATCGCTCGGCGGGGAAGTGTTAACCGGGCAGTGGGTGCGTAGCCTGGGCGAGCTCCCCCAGAGCAAGCTGGTGATGCTCGATGTCTCACCACGCCAGCTGCTCGATCTCGCAGCCGACCGTTTGCCGGCACATTACAGGCGATCCCTTGAGCGCTTTCAGTACGGATCTGGTGTGTGCAAGGTCGACTGGGCGCTCGATGGCCCAGTCCCGTGGGAAGCTGCTGCTTGCAGGGAAGCCGGAACCGTCCACCTGGGCGGCACATTCGAGGAGATATCCCGCGCCGAGTCGGAGGTCGCTGCGGGCCTGCACCCCCAGCGTCCCTATTGCATCGTGGTCCAGCCGGGCGTCATCGACCCAACACGCGCACCGGCGGGACGCTGCACGCTGTGGGCCTACTGTCATGTGCCCTCGGGGTCGCCGGTCGACATGACCGAGCGCATCGAGTCCCAGATCGAGCGATTCGCCCCGGGGTTTCGCGACCTGGTACTCGCAAGAGCCACCAGGACCGCGGTAGAGGTCGAGCGTCACAATCCCAATTGCGTCGGTGGTGACGTAGACGGAGGTCTGGCCACGCTGCGTCAAACGCTGTTTCGACCGAACGTCAGCTGGAACACGTACCGAACACCGCTCCGAGGCGTGTACTTGTGTTCGGCGTCGACGCCGCCGGGGGGAGGGGTGCACGGGATGTGTGGGTTCAACGCCGCGAGGTCCGCCCTGGTCCATCTGCGCGGCCCCGGAGGCCTCCGCAATTGAAAGAGTCCCCCTGACCGACCGCTCGAACAGCCGAAGCTCGGAGAGGTCAAGGATGGGACTCCTTGCTCGCTGCCTGGCCACCAAGACGGCGGTGTCAACGTTCTGAGTGGTCAGCATGGACTTTTCCTTCCGCCCCACCGTGCATACGACAGCCTCGCGTAGACCCCTTCCGCCTTGGGTCTCAGTTCAGGGGGGGTGCGCGGTTAGGCGGCGGAAACCGCTGGGGTCCGCGATGTGTCCGTTCGTCGCTGCAGGGCCTCGAGGACAGCGTCGACGGCCACTGCGAAGAGGACAAGCATTACGAAGCTCGCCGAGATTCTTGGCATAACCCTCGGCTGGGCGGCGACGACGGCAAATGCAAAGTAGGTCACCGGGTTGCGAAGCAGAATACGGCCAACGGCGCGCCAACTCCGGTAGGTACCGCGGGCGGTCGTCAACGCCAAACGGCCTTGACGAGTTGGCTGCCAATCGAATGCACCCTCAAAGTCGATCCGCCGCAACAGGCGCCAGCAAATGTTGCCGGGGGCGAACCGGACGGTCGCGGGGTGGTCCGGCCACCGCACGAAGGCAAGGTACGAAGCGGGGGCCGCGAACCAGAACATACCGAACGTGCGGTTCAGGGAGAGCGTAAGAGTCGTGTGGTAAGCGATTCCGAACCAGATGGCGAGCGGCCACAACTTTTTGACGGCGAACCCCACCGCGAGCGCGAACTCGGTCACGATCGCTGCCCAGCTCAGGAAGGTGGCGAGCACACGGGGAGGGAAGTGTCCTGCGAGCTGGGCCCACACGGCGTGGCCGTCGAAACCCGGATAACGCAGCCACGCATCCATGTAGTAGCCGGCTCGCCAATCCACGAGCAGCACCTTGTTGAGGGCCGCAGCGAAATACAGGAGCACGACTTGAAATCGCAGCAGCCATGGCTCATCTTCCGGACCATTCAAGCCGGCGAGAACAAGAATGAGGCCGGTGTACAGACGGTTGTTCTCGTAAAACGGTATCGACGAGGCGATCCCGAGCAGGACCACCCCGCCCGCAACGATTGAGGCCGCACGCACCCAACGGTTGAAAAACAAGCTTATCGCCGCGAGTCCGAATACTACCTGCAGGCCATGGTGAAACTGCGACGGCGTGCCGACGTGGCGCAGGAAATCGACGAAGGGTACGAGGTGGAAAGGGAGAGCGCTGAATTGCTGCTCGAGGATGAAGCACAGGACCACAAACTTCGACATCAAGAGAAGACTCGGTTGCATCGGAGTCCCATGGATGGCGAAGGGATTCCACGGGGCTCGGATGCCTCCCTTTTTCGGGGTGTCCGCCTCCCCGTCCGGTGACGAGGAAGCGGTGCGCGTTATGTCCGACGCCATGTCTTCGTCGGGTGGCCGTCCAGGCTGTAGCGAAGGGTTATTACAGCGTCTTGTCCGGCCGCATAGCTGCTTTCATACCGGTTCAAAATGTCGATCAACTGCTGCGGGGGATACTCCCAGAGGCCGTGCGCAGCAACGCCGTAGCGGTCCGCGACCTGCTCGGGAGTCAAAGGATGACCGTGAACCGACGTCGAGATGCTGTACACGACGGCGTAATCGTTAGGTGCCCATGCGAGATAGCGCTCATTGGTGCCCGAAATGTGCACAAATGCCACGGCGCCGACCTGCACAAGAAGAATCGCGAGACCGATCAGCATGGTCAACGAGAGCCGTCTCCCTCGGATGTTCAGCATCGCGTTCGATTTCCTCCCAATCGTCCACTAGGAGAACAAAGAGTCGACAGTGCCCGCTTCTGAGAAGGCTAGCCTTAAATGCCGTTTGTGCCCCAAAGGCAATGAGCGCTCGGATCTCTGCTTGAGTTCACGCGTAGTGCACGGCTTCCAGATGTGCGGGTCAAGCGTAGGTCTTCGACGCGCCCCAGACCTGCCCAGCCTGAACGACTGCTCCAGACTCCCCGAGGATATTTGCAATCTCACCAGCTTGCGCCGACGGACGGATTTCCGGATACGCATGTGGACTGAGTGCCAGGAGAAGACTCCGACTCCGTCACGTGTTGCGACATACAGAATTCACCCCCCTATCGCACAGGTGGACCAAATTCCTCGGCGTACCTATCGCCGTTCGGCGGGCCGCAGAGAGAGTCGGGCGCAACCGTACAGTCAATTGGCCCCGCGTGGCCCGACCGAGACGTCGTCGCGTGCGTTCAGATGTCAACTCCACGGCCTCACCATCGGACGAGCGTTATGGCAGGTCACGGCCATTTCGCCCCGTATCACCAAGTGAGAGGGTTGACGGTTTGACACGCCGGAGTGCCATTGCAATCGTCTCGCCCGGACCACCTCCCACCGGCGGCGGGTCCCTGACGAGTGCGAGAGGACGGCAGGACCATGTTGCAGGACAGGGTGGCGATCATCACCGGGGGCGGACGGGGCATCGGGCGTGAGCACGCCCTCTTGTTCGCGTCGCTCGGGGCGAAGGTCGTCGTCAACGACCTGGGCGGGGCGGTCGACGGATCGGGCACCGACGTGTCTGCCGCCCAATCGGTGGTCGATGAGATCACGGCGGCGGGGGGACTGGCGGTCGCCAACACCGACAGTGTCAGTTCGTTCGCCGGTGCCAACGCGATGGTGAACCAGGCCGTCTCGAGCTTCGGTGACCTCCACGTCGTCGTGAACAACGCGGGCATCCTGCGGGACCGCATGCTCGTGTCGATGAGCGAGGAGGAGTTCGACGCCGTCATCGCCGTCCACCTGAAGGGCACGTTCAACGTGACGCGGCATGCCGCCGACTACTGGCGCGAGCAGGCCAAGGCCGGGACGATCATCGACCGGGCCATCGTGAACACGAGCTCGGGCGCCGGGCTGCACGGCAACATCGGCCAGACCAACTACTCGGCGGCCAAGGCCGGCATCGCCGCCATGACGGTGGTCAACGCGATGGAGCTGCAGCGCTACGGCGTGCGGGCCAACTGCATCGCTCCGGTGGCGCGCACCCGCCTGACCCTGCAAACGCCCGGGATGGGCGAGCCGATGCAGAACCAGGTGTTCGATCCCGAGAACGTCTCGCCCCTCGTGGCTGTACTGGCTTCGGAGACCTGCCCCTTCAACGGCCAGGTCTTCAGCGTGTACGGAGGAACGGTCGGGATCTACGCCGGGTGGTCGATCGCCGACTCGGTGGACACCGACGACCGCTGGACCGCCGAGACGCTGGCGCTGGCCATGGACAAGCTGCCCCGTACGGTCGAGGTGAACAGCCAGATGAGCGAGCTGGCCAAGCACATGGGGCGGGGCTGACCGCCGATCGCCGCACGCCTCCGTAGGCTGCACGCCATGGGCGGGGGTGGCACCGACACGGACACCGGGGCGGGCAACGCGGCCCCGCTCGACCCGGCGCGCGTCGCAGCCGCCTTCGCCGTGGCCGACGTGCACCCGCTGTTGTGCGCAGTGGCGCACCGCACGGGGGACCTGTCACTGCTGCGCCCCGAGTTCGCACCCGACCAGGAGCAGATGCTCGTGCCCGGGCGCGGTCTCACGGCCGAGCAGGAGGAAGCGGCGCGGCGGCTGGCGGCGGCGGCGTTGCTGGCGCATGACAGTCCCGACCGCACGCTGACGCCGGACGAGCTGCGCCAGGCCTTCGGCTTCCTGGTGGGTGGGGCCGCGGCGACGGCGCACTGGGAGGCGTTCCTGACCGAGGAGCTGGCACCCCCGGGCACCGACCCCCGCCTGCCGTCGTGGCACCTGCGGGACGTCGGAGCGGCGCCTTCCGCTGCGCCGTCGTCGGGGCGGGCGCGTCGGGATTGGCGGCCGCGCACCGGTTACGCCAGGCCGGCATCTCGGTCACGGTGTTCGAGAAGAACGCGGACGTCGGCGGCACCTGGCTCGAGAACGTCTATCCCGGCTGCCGGGTCGACGTCCCCAACCAGCTCTACAGCTTCTCGTTCGCGCAGAGCAACGACTGGATGTCCCGCTTCTCGGCGCAGCCCGACCTTCTGGCCTACCTGCAGGGGATGGCGAAGGAGCTCGGTTTGGGGGAGTACATCCGCTTCTCGTGCGAGGTGACCGAGGCCCGCTTCGACGAGGAGGCGGGCGAGTGGCGGCTCACCCTCCGGTCGGGCGACGGCACGGTGGCCACCGAGGCCTTCCACGGCGTCGTCTGCGCGGTGGGCCAGCTGAACCGACCGTCGTTCCCGGCCATCCCCGGCCGCGACGACTTCGCCGGCTCGACCTTCCACTCGGCCGACTGGGACGAATCGGTGGACCTGGCCGGCCGGCGCGTGGCGGTGATCGGGACGGGGGCCAGCGCGGCGCAGTTCGTGCCCTGCATCGCCGGCGAGGTGGCCCATCTCGACGTGTACCAGCGCACCCCGCCGTGGCTGCTGCCGACCGACAACTACGGCGACCCCTTCCCGCCCGAGTTCCACGACCTGCTGGCGTTCCTGCCCGACTACGGGCGCTGGGACCGGCTCTGGCAGTTCTGGATCATGCACGAAGGTCTCCTGGTGGCCGCCCGGGTCGATCCGGAGTGGGACGTCCATACGGAGGCGGTGAGCGAGAGCAACGACTTCGTCCGCTCGATGTTGCTCGACGTCCTGCGGGCCCAGGTGGAGGACGACGAGCTGTTCGAGAAGATGGTGCCCCACTTCCCGCCGTTCGCGAAGCGCGCGCTGCGCGACGACGGCCGGTGGGCCGCCGCCCTGGAACGGCGCGACGTGGACCTGGTGACCGTCCCCATCGAACGCATCACGCCCGACGGCGTCCGCACCGTCGATGGCGCCGAGCACCCGGCCGACGTGCTGATCTACGGGACCGGTTTCACCGCGTCGGACTTCGTGGCCCCGATGGAGGTCTTCGGAGTCGGCGGGGTGGAGCTCAACGAGG
Organism: uncultured Acidimicrobiaceae bacterium; assembly: GCA_963756625.1. Lineage (GTDB taxonomy): Bacteria > Actinomycetota > Acidimicrobiia > Acidimicrobiales > RAAP-2 > Bog-473. Next base: position 727,844 of record CAVWNQ010000004.1, on the reverse strand, counting down.
AGTGGGGCGGCGACGCCCGCGCCTACCTGGGGATCACCGTGCCCGGCTTCCCCAACTTCTTCATGCTCTACGGGCCGAACACCAACCTCGTCATCAACGGGAGCATTCTGATCATGGTGGAATGCCAGGTGCGCTACGCCGTCGAGGCCATCGGGCGCCTGCTGCGATCCGGCCACCGCACGATGGCGTGCCGCCGCGACGTCCACGAGCGCTACGGGCGCGAGATGGAGCAAGGGAACGCCACGATGGTGTGGGGCGTGGCCGACGTCCCGACCTGGTACCGCAACGCCCACGGGCGCGTCACGCAGAACTGGCCCTTCGACCTCCACACCTACTGGTCGCGCACCCTCGAGCCGGACCTGGCCGACTACGAGCTCGCCTGACGCCGTTCAGTCGCCGAACACGGTGAGGTCGAGCGCGCGTAGGCGCGCCGGGTCGGCCAGGATGTCGAGGGCGACGACCTGGCCGCTCCGCACGGTGAAGGCGCCGACCGAGATGGGCTGCCCGTCGCGGGTGCTGACCAGACCGGCCACGCCGTTGATGAGCGCGGGTTGGGTGAGCATGCCGAGCGAGGCGTAGCCCACGGCGGCGCGGGCGACCGCGGCGGCACCACGGATCTCGCGCAACGCGCCGGCCGGCAGCGCCCCCTGGTCGGCGCGGACGACGACGTCCGGGTCGAGGACGGCCACCAGCGCCTCGAAGTCACCGTCCCGGGCGGCGGCGAGGAAGGCGTCGACCACCTCGCGTTGGCGGTCGAGATCGGCGTCGGGCGCGGTGCGCTCGCCCCGTACCCGCCGGCGGGCGCGGCTGGCCAGCTGGCGGGCCGCCTCGGGGGAGCGGTCGACGATGGGCGCGATCTCGTCGAAGGGCACGGCGAAGATGTCGTGCAGTACGAAGGCCAGCCGCTCGGCGGGCGTGAGCGTGTCCAGGACGACGAGCAGGGCGAGGCCGACCGAGTCGACGAGGAGCGCCTCGTGCTCGGGGTCGGTGGCGCCGGGGTGGTCGACGATGGGGTCCGGCATCATCGGCTCCTCCCGGCGCGCCCGGCGGGCGCGCAGGATATTGAGTGACACCCGCGCCACCACCGTGGTCAGCCACGCACCGAGGTTCTCGACGTCGGTCGTGTCGGCCCGGCTGAAGCGCAGCCAGGCCTCCTGGACGGCATCGTCGGCCTCGCTGAGCGAGCCCAGCATCCGGTAGGCGACCGCCCGCAGGTGGGACCGGTGTTCCTCGAAGCGACGCGCCAGCAGATCCATTTGCCGCTCTCCTTTCCGTGCCATGCCACTCCGACCCGCCGGAGCCCGGCGATGTGACGGGCTCAGGCGGCGATGACGACCGGCGTGCCCGGCGGGATCATGGAGAGCTGGGCCAGGTCGGCGTCGTGGAGCCGGATGCACCCGTGTGAAAACGCGGCCCCGGTGTTCCCGATCAGGGAGTCGTCGTACGACGTGATCGGCCCGTGGATGCCGATGATGGCGTCACCCGAGTTCTCCCAGTCGGTGATGGTGTCCGAGTGGTCGGAGGTCGCCAGCACGAACGGCCCGTACGAGGCGTCGGGCGGCGGCACGGTGGCGAAGACGAAGTACTGACCCGGCGGGGTGGGGTCGTCCGGCGCGCCGATGCCCGCCGGGAAGTCCATGATGGCGACCCCGTCCTGGTACACGAGCAGGTGCTCGGTGCTGAGGTTGACCACGATCTCGTAGGGCGTGTCGCTCAGTGTCACGTCGCTCTGCTGCACCCAGGTCGTCGAGCCGTTGGGACGCTGGGCCAGCCGCACCTCGAGCCAGCCGGGTTGCGTGGCGATGACCGGCAGCACCGAGGGATAGCCGAAGAAGGCGGCGGGGACCGTCATGTTCGTCGGCGCTCCCGGCGACGGGTACCCGGGGATGGCCCCGTCGGTCGAGGCGACGAGCGTGGTCCCCGGCGGAGGTGTGGCCGCCCCGTTCGCGGGCGCGGGCCGGGCGACGATGCGTGACGGTGACGGCGGATGCGTGGCCGCCGGCGGGGCGGCGACCGACGCGGACTGGGACAGCTCCCAGCCCGCCACGGCCACGACGACGGCGCCCCCCGAGAGGGCGACGACCGCGACGGTGCGCACAGCCCGATGGAGACCCGAACGACGCCTGATGGCGGTCCATGGTACCGGCGGGTCCGAGGGCGGCGGCCCCGGGCGCGAGGATGCACGCCATGGCCGATCGTCGACGGATTCCCTCGGACTCGCCCTTCGAGCCGACCATCGGGTTCAGCCGGGCGCTGCGGGTCGGCGACCGGGTGCTCGTCTCGGGCACCGGGCCGGTCGTCTCCGGCGGCGTCACCCCCGAGGGCGCGGGAGCGCAGGCGCGACGGTGCTTCGAGATCATCGAGGCGGCGCTGCGCCAGGCGGGCGCCGGCCTGGACGACGTCGTGCGGACCCGGATGTACGTGACGTCGGCGGAGCACGGCGACGCGGTCGGCGCGGTGCACGGGGAGCTCCTGGGCCACGTGCGCCCCGCCGCGACCATGGTCGTCGTGGCGGGATTGTTGGACCCCGCCTGGAAGGTGGAGATCGAAGCCGAGGCGGTGGTGCCCTAGGAGGCCAGCCCCTCGACGGTGGCGGCGACGATGTTGGTGCCGCGCAGGTCGCCGACCACACCGGACTCCATTCGGTTCATGACGTAGCAGACGGAGAGCGCCGCGTCCTGGTCGTTGATGATGACCGAGCCGCCGTAGCCGCCCCAGTAACAGGCACGCGGGCCGAGCGGCATCTCGGGCGGGTTGCTCAGGCCGTAGCCCATGCCGATGCGCTGCTGCACGCCGAGCACCTTGTCGAGGCCGTCGGCCTGCACCTCGAAGATCGGGTCGGTCCCCTCGGCCGAGAGCAGGCGCACACCGCGGGCTTGACCCCGGCCGGCGACGATCGACTGGATGGCGGCCACCGAGCGGGCATTGCCCTGGCCGTTGGCGGCGGGGATCTCGGCGCGCCGCCACCATTCGTGATGCGCCATGGTGGCGTCGATGGGCGGGTTCATGAACGTCCTGATCATGAGCTCGGACACCTGACCCTCCATGGCGGCCACGTCGATCGGCGGGGGCGGGATGACGTTGGACACGCGGTGGTCCTCGGAGGCGGGGAGGCCGATGAAGAAGTCGGCCTCGAGCGGCTTGGCCACCTCGCGCGCGAAGAAGGTCCCGATGGACTCGCCGGTGATGCGCCGGACGATCTCGCCGATGAGGTAGCCCTGGGTGACGGCGTGGTAGCCCGACGCCGTGCCCGGCTCCCACCACGGCGCCTGGGCGGCCAGGGCCGAGGTGCACTTCTCCCAGTCGGCCAGGTCCTCGGCCACGAGCGGCTCGTCCCAACCGCTCAGCCCGGCGGTATGGCCCATGACGTGGCGCACCTCGATGTGGTCCTTGCCGTTGGCGGCGAACTCGGGCCAGTAGGTGGCGACGGGGACGTGGAAGTCGAGCTGGCCGCGATCGTGCAGCATCAGTGCGACGAGGAACGTCATGGTCTTGGTGGTCGACCAGACGTTGGTGATGGTGTCACGCTCCCATGGTTTCGTCTTCTCGGGGTCCGACCAGCCACCCCAGATGTCGACGACGGGCTCGCCGTGGAGGAAGACGGCGACGGAGGCGCCGACGTCGGCTCCCGTATCGAGTTGGTCGGACAGCGTCCGGCGCACGCCTTCGAAGCGTGCTGCACAGGTTCCCTGCACCTCGGCCATCTGGCCCCCTTTGCCGGGTCTCGAGACTTCTTCCGGCGAGCCGCAACCTATTGACCGCGGCCCGGCCGCGTCCAGCGGACCGGCGGTCGCTGGCGCCGGTCGGTAACGTCGGCCCGTGCGGCGCCCGGACGCGGTGGTGGTGGGGTCCGGGCCGAACGGGCTGGCCGCCGCGCTCACCCTGGCCCGGGCCGGACGCGACGTGGAGGTCTACGAGGGGGCGCCCACGATCGGTGGAGGGACGCGCACCGAGGCGCTGACGCTCGAGGGTTACCGCCACGACGTGTGCTCCTCGGTGCACCCGTCCCTGGTCGCCTCACCCTTCTTCCGCTCGCTCGACCTGCCGGCGCTCGGCGTCGTGCTGCGTCAGCCCGAATTGGCGTTCGCCCACCCGCTGGGCGGCGGGCGCGCCGCCGCCCTCTACCGCGACCTGGACGAGACCGCCTCGCACCTGGGTGGGGATGCCGCCGCGTACCGCGCGCTCGTGGGGCCGCTGGTCGAATGGCTCGACCGCATCGTCCCCTACGTGCTCGGGCCGATGCGTCGCGTGCCGTGCGACCCGCTGGCCCTGGCCCGGTTCGCGCTGGTGGGTACCCCCTCGGCGCGCCATGCCACCCGTTGCTTCACGACCGACGCGGCGCGGGCACTCATCGGCGGCGCGGCGGCGCATGGGATGCAGCCGCTCACCGCCCCGCTCACCGCGGCCTTCGCGCTCCTGCTGACGGCGCTGGGCCACGGGACCGGGTGGCCGGTAGTGGAGGGGGGCAGCGCGGCCATCACCACCGGGCTGGCGGCCGAGCTGCGCCGGCTGGGCGGCGTGGTGCACACCGGCCACTGGGTCACCTCACTGACGGAGCTGCCGCCGGCGCGGGTGGTGCTGCTCGACGTCTCGCCGCGCCAGTTCGTCGCCCTGGCCGGGAACCGGCTTTCGCCGCGGGCCGCCCGGCCGTGGGTGCGCTTCCGGCCGGGGCCGGGGACCTGCAAGGTGGACTGGGCGCTCGACGGTCCGATGCCGTGGACGGCCGAGGCGTGCCGGCGCACGGTGACGGTCCACGTGGGCGGGACGTTCGACGAGGTGGCACAGGCCGAGGCGGCCGTGCGGCGCGGCCGCCACGCGGACCGGCCCTTCGTGCTCGTGGCCCAGGCGAGCGTCGTCGACCCGACGCGGGCGCCGGCGGGACGCCAGACGCTCTGGGCGTACTGCCACGTCCCCAACGGGTCCGACGTGGACATGCACGAGCGGATGGAGGCGCAGATCGAGCGCTTCGCCCCGGGGTTCCGCGACCGGATCCTGGCGCGGGCGGTGCGGACGGCGTCGGCGGCCGAGGCCATCAGCCCGAACCTGTTGGGCGGTGACATCAACGGGGGCGCCGCCACGCTCCGGCAGACGGCCTTTCGGCCCGTGGCGCGGTGGAACCCCTACCGGACGCCACTGGACGGGGTGTATCTCTGCTCGGCCTCGACACCCCCGGGTGGAGGGGTGCACGGGATGTGCGGCGTATGGGCGGCCCGGACGGGGCTGGGCGAGCGTCTGGGCTGACGGCAGGGTCGGCGTCGGCGTCGGCGTCCGCTCAGGCGCCGGTCGGCACCGGCCCGGTGAGGCGCTCGAGCAGGTACCAGGCCTCGATCTCGTCGGCCACGCACGACCGGAACTCGCCCTGCCCGACGACGTAGCGGAGCCAGCAGGGATGGACGCGCAGGGTGCGGGTACCCGGACCCGAGACCACGTCGATGTTGTCGACGTCGCTGGTGAGCTCGTAGGACCACGTGGTCTCGGCATGCGAGCGATTGGTCGAGTCGATCAGGTCCGTGAGCATCCGCTCCGCAGACTCGAGGCTGTTCTTCATCGTTTCTCCCCCCGACGTGATCCTTTGCCCACAGCGTGGCGCGTCCAGGGTGACGAGGCGGCGCAGCGCGGTTGCGATCGCGGTGCGGATCCGATCAGCGGTCGAGGGGGGTGACGCCGAGTGGGACGCGCCACTCGACCCGCGTCCCACGGGGATCGCAGTGACTGATCTGGCACGAGCCGCCCAGAGAGGCGGCGCGGGTCTCCATGTTGCGGAGGCCGAATCCCGAGCACCACCCATGTGTCCTCCTGGATCCGCCCCCTGTCGGACGCCGCCACGAGACCCGGCGCCCGCGGGCGACCCTGGTGGTCGCCTCCCGTTACGGTCCGTCCCGCAGGCCGCGGTCGGCCTCGTCACGGGCAGGGAGCACGACCTGGCGCGTGACCTCCACCGCCTCGAGCAGCCGGCGGTCGTGCGACACGAGCAGCAGCGTGCCGCCGTAGTCGGCGAGCGCAGACTCGAGCTGTTCGATGGCGGGCAGGTCGAGATGATTGGTGGGTTCGTCGAGCACCAAGAAGTTGACGCCGAGCGCGGCGAACGCAGCGAGCTCGGCCCGGGTGCGCTCGCCGGGGGACAGCGACGAGGCGGGCCGGAGGACCGCGTCCGCGCCCAGCCCGAACTTGGCCAATTGGGCGTGGGCAGGCCCGGGGGGGAGGCCGGCGGCGGCGGCGAAGGAGCTGGCGAGGGGAACGGCGTCCTGCAGGAGCCGGCGGTCCTGGGCGAGCTCCCCGACGACGACGCTGGGTCCCATGCGGCGCGTCCCCCGGGCCAGCGGCAGGCGTCCGAGCAGCGCGTCGACGAGCGTGGTCTTGCCGGACCCGTTCGGCCCGACGAGCGCAACGCGTTCGGCCCAGCCGACGTCGAGGGTCAAGGGACCGAGGATGAAGGCGCCACGTTCGACCACCGCGTCCTCCAGGCGCACGACGACGTCGCCCGACCGCGCCGCCTGGCGGATGTCGAAGCGCAGCTCCCACCCCTCCCAGGGCTTCTCGACGACCTCGAGTGACTCGAGGGCGCGCTCGGTCCGGCGCGCCCGGGAGGCCAGCCGCTCGGTTCGGTTGATGCGGAAGTCCCGTTGGGCCTTGTCGTTGTCGCGCGGCTGCTTCTTCTCGCGGGACACGCCGCTCGTCGCCCATTGCCGCTCCCGCTGGGCCCGCCGGCGGAGATCGGCGCGCCGGGTCTCGTAGACGGCATGGGCCTCGGCGGCGTGGTCCCGTTCGGCCGCGCGCTCGGACTGGTAGGCCTCCCAGCCGCCGCCGTAGGTGCGCCCGGTCCGGGTGTGCTCATCGAGCTCGAGCACGTCGGTCACGGTGCGGTCGAGGAAGGCCCGGTCGTGCGAGACGATCACCATCCCGCCGCGACGTCGGTCGACCATGTCCTCGAGGCGGTCGAGGCCGTCGAAGTCGAGGTCGTTCGTCGGCTCGTCGAGCAACGTGATGTCGAAGCGAGAGAGCAGCACGGCGGCCAGTGCGACCCGGGCCTCCTGCCCGCCCGAGAGTGTGGCGACCCGCTGGCCACCCACGTCGGCCGGAAGCCCGACCTGCTCGAGGGTGGTGACGAGCCGGGCCTCGAAATCACCGGCCGAGGCCGACTCGTAGCGGGCCAAGGCCGAGACGTAGCGGTCGTCGGCCCCGGTCTCGACCGCGGCGAGACCGGCCGCCGCTGTCGCCAGCGCCTCCTCGGCCGCGGCAACACCGGTTCGGCGCAGGAGCGCGTCGCGCACCGTTTCGTCCCCCGACGCCGTGTGCTCCTGGCTCAGGTAGCCGACGGTCGCCGCGGGCGGGTCGATCCGGACGGACCCGGAGACCGGCTCGAGCAGGCCGGCCAGGAGTTGGAGCAGGGTGGACTTGCCGATCCCGTTCGGGCCGACGACACCGAGGCACGTCTCGGGTCCGACGGTCAACGACACGTCGTCGAGCACGAGACGGCCGCTACGTTCGTGGCGGAGGTGCCGCGCGGCGAGGGTGGCCGGCGGCACAGCAGGAAAGGGGGGCATGGAGAGCTCCGAGGGTGGTGACGAGTGACGGGGACGTTTGCAGCTGTTGCCGTGGCGAACCGCGGCTGCCGGCACTTCGGGCTCTAACGCACGGCGGCCATCGTACCGCCCCTCGGAGCAGCCGCACCCGTGTCAGTAGCCTCGTGCGGCCGTGGCGGGCTGGCCGCCGACGTCCGACCCGGATACCGCGGCAGGGGGCACCGCATGCCGAGCGCCATCGCCGACGAGCACCAGGAGCTGGGCACTGGGGGCCACGGTCCCTGGCGTGCGCACGGCCCACGGCTCCCTGGCGGGGGCGGGGCGGAACCAGATCGTCGAGCGCATCCTCGGGCTGCCCCCGGACCGCTGATAGGGCCCTGGGACCGCTGATAGATAGGTCCCGGGAGAGGACGGCGCGTGCGATCGCGCGCCTCGCCACGCGGTACGACTGGCACCGCATCATCGTCATGCCGACGACACAGGCCACCCGGGCGCGGCTGCGCATCGGTCGCTGCTATTCGGGGCAGGTGCTGGAGGTGGGCGTGACGCCGCCGGACTTCTGGGCTTGGGTGCGGGGCATCGTCTACGAGTTGCCCGCCCTCGCCAAGGCCCTCGTGCTTCAGCCCAGCTGCTGACCTCGTGAACGCACCGAGATCGCAACCGTCCTGCGACGCGGGTCTGACGGCGCGCGTTGTACCGTGCCCGCAGGGGTGCCGGTGGGGGATCGGCATGAAGGGGGAGCAGTGCAGGCGAGCGTCCGGGCCGTCGAGCGACACGATGTGCCGACGGCCGGCGCCGCCCCTGCCGTACCGCGGCGCCGCCTGTCGCCGCGGGCGATCGAACTGGCCGGCCTCGCGCTCGCCATCGGCTTCGTCGCTGCCGTCGCGCTGGACCACGCGGTCTCCAACGACGCCTTCTGGTCGCTGGCCGCCGGGCAGTGGATGCTCGACCACCACCGCATCATCGGCCTGGACCCGTTCTCCTACACGGAGGCACACCGCCGCTGGGTGACCGACGAATGGGGATCGGAGGTGGTGCTGGCGGGGATGTTCCGTGCCTTCGGGAACGCGGCCTACCCGCTCTACGCCGTCGTCCTGGGCGGCGCGTCCCTCGTCGCGTCCGCGGCCTACGCGCGGGCGCTCGGTGCGCGCGGGCGGCCGGGTGGCGGCCATCGTCCTGTTGCTGGCGTTCGGCATCGCCGGCACGGTCGTCGAGGACCGGGGCCTCGACTTCTCGCTGGTGTGGTTCCCCCTCGAGCTGCTTGTGCTGACGAAGGCGCGGGGGAACCCGCGCTGGCTGCTCTGCCTCCCACCCCTGTGCCTCGTCTGGGTGAACACACACGGGTCGGTCCTGATCGGACTCGTGGTGCTCGGGATCGAGCTGGGCTGGTCCCTGGCGCCGGCCCGCGTCGTCGGGCGGATCGGCGGCGTGGCCCAGTCGTCGCACACCGGTGCGCTGGGGCTGGCGCTGCTCGGCAGCCTGCTCGCCGCGTGCGTCACGCCGTACGGGCCGGGGCTGATGGCCTACGACGTCGACGTCTCGCGCAACGGGCAGATCGGGCAGTACATCAGTGAGTGGAACTCGCCCGACTTCCACTCGCTCATGGCGCTCGTGGTGTACCTCGTCCCGCTCGGGCTGCTCGTCGCGTGCATCCGCGGGCGCCGGGCCCCGGTGTTGGAAGGCACGCTGGCGGCCGCCCTGTTCGTGGAGGCCCTGCGCACGCAGCGCCTCGTCATCTACCTGATGCTGGTCGCCGTGGGCCTGGCCGCCGTCCTGCCGGCCCGCCGGCCCTGGGGCACGACGGCACGGCTGTGGGCCGGAGGGGGCTTCGCGGTGCTGGCCATCTTCATCCTCGGCGCGCCCTCGGTGCCGGCCGGCAGCGTGTCATCGACGCTGCCCGTGCAGGCGTTCGACTCTCTCCGCGGTCACCCCGGCCGCATCTTCACGGAGTACGCCTGGGGCGACTACTCGATCGCCCGGCACCGGGCCACCTTCGTCGACGGGCGCACCGACCTCTTCGAGGGCACGGTGCTCACCCAATTCTTCGCCGTCAACGACGTCACGACCAACCCGGACCCCATCCTGTCGGCCGCGCACGTGACGTACGTCGTCTGGGCGCCGGACGCGGCGCTGTCGGTGTTCCTCTCGCACGACCCACGCTGGCACATGGTCGACCGCTCGCCCGTCGCCCTGGTGTTCGCCCGCACCTAGGGGCCGAGCCGGGCCTCGACGCCGCGCGGGTCGCCGTCCTCGTCACACCACGTCTCGATACCGGCGTACCCCGCCTGCTCCATGACCGGCCGGATGAGCCCGGCCTGGGTGCCCCCGAGCTCGAGCAGCACCGTCCCGCCCGGCCGCAGGTAGTCGGGGGCGCCGGTCAGGAGGCGTGTCAAGACCTCGGTGCCGTCCGGCCCGCCGTCGTAGTGCGCCGTTTCCTCGAACTCGAGGGTGTGGCGCGGCAGGTGCCCGAGCTCGGTGGACGGGACGTAGGGGACCACGGCCACGACCACGTCGGCGGCGTGCCGCAGGGCGGGCGAGAGCGCGGCGAACAGGTCGCCGCCGTAGGCCTCGACCCCGTTGGCCCGGGCGCAGGCGAGGGCGCGGGGATCGGTGTCGGTGGCGACGATGCGCGCCCGCGGGCGCCGGGCCCGGAGCGCAACGGCGATCGCCCCCGACCCGGTGCACAGGTCGACGGCGGTGCCACAGTCGGGCAGCCGGGCGGCCGCCCGGCGCGCCAGCTCGAGACTCTGCCAGCGGGGGACGTAGACGCCGGGGTGGACGTCGACGGTGACCTCGCCGAAGGCGGCTTGGCCGGTGATCCAGGCGAGCGGTTCGCCGCGCAGGCGGCGATCGGTCAATGCCTCGAGGCGGACGGGGTCGCCACCGGCCGCGGCGACGAGCTCGGCGGCCTCGTCGGGGGCCGCCACGAAACCGGCGCGGGCCAGGCGATCGGCCAGGGCGGCGGTGAGGGGATCCGACATCGCCGGCTACTCGAGCAGGGCCCCGGCGACGGGGGAGTCGGTGGCGGCCTCGTCGTCCGGGCGCGCCGCCCCGTGGTTGGGCAGGAAGAGCGTCGGGACGAAAGCGATCAGGATGGCGCCGACGGACCACCAGAATGTGTGAGCGAAGGCCGCGGCCACCGGGTCCGCCACGGCCGGGGGCAGCTTCGCCGTGGCGCCGACCACGCCCGCGCTCCCGCCGAACTTCGAGGCGGCGGGGCCGAGGTTGGCCACGATCTGCCGCTCGAGCACAACGGCGAAGAGCGCCGTCGCCACGGACCCGCCGACGAGGCGCACGATGTTCATGATGGTCGAGGCCTTCGGGATCTCGGCGTGGCTGAGGTCGAAGTAGGCCGCGGCGGTCACCGGCATCATCGAGAGGCCGAGCCCGAGGCCGCGCACGAAGAGGGTCACCGCCAGGAGCCCGAGGCTGGTGTTGGCGGTGACGAACGCGAACGGGACGGTCGCCGCCGCCATGAGGAGGATGCCGAACGGCACGACGCGGCGGGGCCCGAGGCGGTCGGTGACGCTCCCCGCCCAGCGCATGATGCAGGCCGCACCGATGCCCTGGGGCGCCATGAGGAGTCCCGCCACCCAGGCCTCCTGGCCGTGGGCGACCTGGTAGTAGATGGGCAGCAGGAACATGGAGCCGAACAGCGTGGCGCCGATGACGAAGATGCAGACGTTGGCGATGGCGAAGTTCCTGTGCCGGAAGGGGTGCAGGTCGAGCAGGGGGTTCTTCACGCGGAGCGCGTGGAGGACGAACCCCACCATCAGGAGCACCCCGAGCACGGCGCTGACGAGCACCGACGGGCTCGTGAAGGAACCGGTGGTCCCGACCTCGGAGAGGGAGTAGAGCAGGGCGGCGAGGCCGGGTGACAAGAGGCAGAAGCCGATGGTGTCGAACGCGGTGGGGAAGCGTTCGTCGGTGTCGAACTTCGGCAGCCAACGGTTCGAGAGGACCAGCGTCACGATGCCGATCGGGACGTTGATGTAGAAGATCCAGCGCCAGCTGTAGTTGGAGACGATGAGCCCGCCGATGACCGGCCCCATGATCGGTCCGAGGACCATCGGCACCCCGATGATGCTCATGACGCGGCCCATGCGCTGTGGCCCGGCGGCGCGGGCGAGGATCGACTGCCCGACGGGGAGCAGCATGCCCCCGCCGATGCCCTGGAGCACCCGGAAGAAGATGAGCGAGTTGGCCGACCAGGCCAGGCCGCAGAGGCTGGAGCCGACGACGAAGAGGGCGGTCGAGGTCATCCAGAGACGCTTGGCGCCGTAGCGGTCGACCGCCCATCCGGAGACGGGCGTCACGAGGGCGAGGGCCAGGAGGTACCCGGTGGCGACCCACTGGATCGTGGTGACCGAGACGTGGAAGTCCCGGCCCAGGGTGGCCAGGGCCACCGCCACGATCGTGGTGTCGAGAATCGACATGATCGAGCCCAGGACAACGGCGGTGGAGGTCCGGCGCAGCTCGGGCGTGAGGGTGAACGGGGCGGCCTGTGCCATGGGGATTAGTTCATAATACTCAAATGTATGAGGTTGTCAAAGAGTTACGACGGTGGGACAATCGACGCATGGGAATGGCCGAGGAGGCCTTCGAGCGCCTGCGGCGTGTCGTCTTCGAGGGCGAGCACGTGGAGCGGATGGCCGCCCTGGGCGAGCGCACGAAGCTGTCGCCCGGCGTCATCAAGATCGTGACGCGCCTCGGCAAGGCGGACGGCGTCTCCATGGGCGAGATGGCCCGGGGCATCGGCGTCGACCCCTCGTACATCACGGCACTCGTCGACGACCTCGACGCCCGGGGCCTGGCCCGCCGGGAGCCGTCGCCTGACGACCGGCGGGTCAAGATCATCGTGCTGAGCGAGCGCGGCCGGAAGCTGGCGGCCGAGATCGACGCCACGCTGTCCGTCCCGCCCGCCGCCTTCGCCGCGCTGTCGAACGCCGAGCTGCGGACGCTGCGCGACCTGCTCGACAAGGTGTTGGCCGCCGACGCGGTCACGGCGGGGGCCGCCGCCTCGGCGTAGCCGGGTCCGGCCCCCAGTAGCGTCGGTCGCATGCCGAGGGGGCCGTCCGACCAGTTGCGGCGTTTCGGGGGCCACCGCTCGGGGAATACGGGGTCGCCATGCCCGCGGTGACCGTCGAGCATCTCGCCAAGTCCTACGGGGAGACGGTGGCGGTGCGCGACGTCAGCTTCGAGGTGCAGCAGGGCGAGGTGTTCGCGCTGCTCGGGCCGAACGGCGCCGGCAAGACGACGACCCTCGAGATCCTCGAAGGGTTCCGGCATCGCAGCGGCGGGCGCGTCGAGACGCTGGGGGTCGACCCGGCCGACCGCGCCACGCAGCGCTGGCTGCGCACCCGGATCGGCGTCATCCTGCAGGAGCTCGCCATCGAGCCCTACTACTCCGTCCGCCAGGTGCTGACGCGCAACGCCGGCTACTACCCCAACCCGCGGCCGGTCGACGAGGTGATGGAGCTGATCGGGCTGGCCGAGAAGGCGGACGACCGCGTGAAGCGACTGTCCGGCGGCCAGCAACGGCGCCTCGACGTCGGGCTCGGGATCGTCGGGAACCCCGAGCTGTTGTTCCTCGACGAGCCGACGACGGGACTCGACCCGTCGGGACGGCGTGAGACCTGGGACCTCATCCGCCGGTTGGCGGCGGGAGGCACCACCGTGCTGCTCACGACCCATTACATGGACGAGGTCGAGGCGCTGGCCGACCAGGCGGCCGTGCTGTTCGGTCAGGAGATCGTGGCCAGCGGGACGCCGTCGTCCATCGGCGGCCGTGACCTCGGTGCCGTCACCATCCGTTTCCGCCTGCCCGACGGCGTGTCGCCCGACCAGCTGCCCGTCCCCGTGGCCGGGTCCGGGTCCGGGGAGATGGACGCGGCCGTCGTGCCGGCGGGCGACGGCCTGGTGGAGATCCACACCGAGGACGAGCTGCGCGTGCTGCACGACCTGACCGGGTGGGCGCTGGCGGGGGGTTTCCCGCTGCAGGGTCTGTCCGTGTTGCGCGTCTCGCTCGAGGACGTCTACCTCGGCTTGACGAGGTCGGGAGGAGACCAATGAGCACCGTCTCCGAGTCCGGCGTGGCGGCTGCGGCTGCGGCTGCGGCGCCGGCGCCGACGCCCGAGCGGGGCAGCTTCCGCGGCTGGAGCGACGCTGGCCTGGTGGTGCGCCAGGTCGGCTTCGAGCAGCTGTCGTTCTGGCTCAACCCCATCGGCGCGCTGATGACGATCGCCTTCTCCGTGGTCTTCCTGATCCTCCTCGGCGCCACGGCGGGGACGAGCACCGTGCGGTCCTACGGCGGTATCAAGCTCATCGACTACTACGTCGCCGGGTTCTGCGGGTACGGCGTCATGGCCTCCTGCTTCACCATCCTCGCCATCACCTTGGTCAACCGTCGCGAGACCGGCCTGCTGAAGCGGCTGCGGTTGAGCCCGCTGCCGACGTGGATGCTCATGGACGCCGTGATCATCAACGCCATGATCGTGGCCGCCCTGGGCGTGGTGCTGCTCCTGGTGGTGGGCTGGCTCGGCTACGGCGTGAGCGTCCCGGCCCACTGGGCGCCGTTCATCGTCACGCTGCTCGTGGCGATGGTCTGCTACAGCGCCATGGGCGTCGGCGTGAGCACGCTGGTGCCGAACCAGGACGCCGCCGGCCCGATCGTGAGCCTGACCTTCTTCATCCTCGTCGCGCTGTCGGGCCTGTGGTTCCCGATCGCGCCCGGATCGGGCCTGGCCACCTTCGCCGACTACTTCCCGATCCGCCACCTCATCAACGCGCTGGTGTCGACGTTCACCGGGCAGCGGGGCACGCCCGTCTGGCCCTGGCGCGACCTGGGCGTGATGCTGATCTGGGGTGCGGCCGGCATCGCCCTCGGGCTGCGGCGCTGGAGTTGGTCGCCCAAGCGGGGCTGATCAGGTCGTGAGGCCACCGTCGACGACGAGGACCTCCTGGCCGGTGACGAAGCGGTTGGCGGGGTCGGCCAGGAAAAGCACGGCCCGGGCCACGTCCTCGGGGTCGCCCAGGCGCCCCAGCGGCGTGCGCCGGGTGATCTGGCCGAGCTGGTCCTCGTCGAGGCCGTGGCTCATCTCGGTGCGGAGGTACCCGGGGGCGACGCGGTTCACCGTTCTACCCGGGAAGGCCGCCGCGTGAGCTAGAAGAGGGCGATGAGCCCTGACGACACCCGCCCGACCAATCTTCGCCCCGCGACCTACGTCGCCGCCGACGAAGGCCGGCGTCCGGCGCTCATCACCTCGGCCGGACACGTCGTCACGTTCGCCGAGTTGGAGGATCGCTCGTGCCGGTTGGCCCAGGCGCTGTACGCGCACGGCCTGCGGCCCGGCGACCACGTGGCGGTGCTTCTGCCGAACGACGGCCGCACGCACGAGGTCGTATTCGGGCTCCAGCGCAGCGGCGTGTACTACACGCTCGCCAACTGGCACCTCACGGCCGAGGAGGCTGGCTACATCGTCAACGACTGCGGGGCGCACACGCTCATCACGTCGGCCGCCCTGGCCCCGTTGGCGGCGGAGATGGTCCCCCTGACGCCCGCCGTCGACCTCCGTCTGTGCCTTGGAGAGACCGTCCCGGCCGGCCACACCTCGTATGACGAGTTCGTCGCCGGCTTCCCCGGCGAGCCGCTGGCCGAGGAGCTCGAGGGCTTCCCCATGCTCTACTCGTCCGGCACCACGGGCCATCCCAAGGGGATCCGCCGCCCGCTGACCGGAGATCCGTTCGGCACCAGCGCCACGCTGGTGCCGATGCTCGACCGCATCATGGGGTTCGTCGAGGGCAGCATCTATCTCAGTCCGGCCCCGCTCTACCACTCGGCGCCGCTGGTGTGGTCGATGACGGTGCAGCGCATGGGCGGGACGGTGGTGCTGATGGAGCACTTCGACCCCGAGGAGTGCCTGGCGCTCATCGAGCGGTACCGGGTCACCCACGCCCAGTTCGTGCCCACGATGTTCGTGCGCATGCTGAAGCTGCCCGACGAGGTCCGGGCGCGCTACGACGTCTCCTCTCTCCGCTCTGTCGTCCACGCGGCGGCGCCCTGCGCACCCGAGGTGAAGCGCC
This sequence comes from uncultured Acidimicrobiaceae bacterium, assembly GCA_963756625.1. Lineage (GTDB taxonomy): Bacteria > Actinomycetota > Acidimicrobiia > Acidimicrobiales > RAAP-2 > Bog-473. The sequence continues at coordinate 712,239 of CAVWNQ010000004.1, read as the reverse complement.
GGATGATCGAGTGGTGGGGCCCCATCCTCCACGAGTACTACTCGGGCACCGAGGGGCTGGGCATGACCTGGATCAGCTCCGAGGAGGCCCTCGCCCACCCCGGCTCGGTCGGACGGGCCATCTGGGGCGAGGTGCACGTCTGTGACGACGACGGCGCCGAGGTCCCGATCGGTCAGGACGGTGTCGTGTACTTCGGTAGCGGCACCCGGAACGCCACCTTCGAGTACAACCACGACCCGGAAAAGACGCAGCAGACGTTCAACGACAAGGGCTGGGCGACGCTGTGGGACGTCGGGCACCTCGACGACGAGGGATACCTGTACCTGACCGACCGCAAGCTGTTCATGATCGTGTCCGGCGGCGTCAACATCTACCCGCAAGAGATCGAGGACGTGCTGGTGCTGCACCCCGCCGTGACCGACGTCGCCGTCTTCGGCATCCCCGAGGCCGAAATGGGTGAAGAGGTCAAGGCCGTCGTTCAGCCCGCCCCCGGTGCCGTCCCCGGCCCCGAGCTCGAGGCCGAGATCCTGGCCTTCTGCCGCGCCCACCTGTCGCACTACAAGTGCCCGCGCTCGGTGGACTTCACCGACGTGCTGCCGCGGGGCGAGAACGGGAAGCTCTACAAGAAGGTCCTGCGCGAGGCCTATTGGGCCAGCTCGGCGCCCAGCACGACCTGAACCTCGGGCGGGGTGCGCACGTCGGCGTACCAAGCCAGGCCGAGCGCCACGACCGACCCGAAGAGCAGCACGTCGGTGATCCCGACGGCCGCCACGATCGGCCCGATGAGCAGGTTGCCGATGCCGACGGTGCCACCGAAACCCATCATCCAGAGCGCCATGACCCGTCCCCGCACGTTCTCGTGCAGCCGCGCCTGCAGGGTCGTGTTCAGCGCGGTGATGAACGCGAAGTAGAAGGCACCGGTCACGGCGACGTTGACGTAGGCCGGCACGGGGGAGCGTTGCAGTGCGAAGGCGCACAGGGAGACGGCGTAGCCCACGAGGCAGACACGCACGAGCAAGGGTTTGGAGGTCTGTGCGAACACCGTCCCGATGGAGATGGCACCGGCCAGTGCGCCGGCCCCGAAGCACGCGTAGAGGATCCCGTAGTCCGCCGACTTGGAAAGGTTGATCCCGAGGTTGTGGGCCGCCACGACCGGCATCTGGCCGATGAAGGCGAGGGCGAGTAGGGAGAAGACGAACACCGTGACCAGGCAGCGCCCGATCACCTTGTCGTGGCGGGCCACGGTGATGCCCGCCGTCAGCTCGCGCCAGCGGCTGGCGTGCTTCGTCATCTGGGGGACGGTCGGCAGCGTCACCATCATGAGCGCGGCCACCACGAAGAGGTAGGTCGCCGCGTTGCCGACGAAGACCCAGGCCGGCCCGATGGCCGAGAAGAGGACCCCACCGATGACCGGCCCGATGACGCGGGAGGCGTTCATCTGGGCCGAGTTGAGCGAGATCGCGCCCGGCAGGTCCTCTTTGCCCACCAGTCCGGGTAGGACGGCGGAGTAGGTGGGCCCGAACATGGCGCTCCCGCAGCCGACCAGCAGCACCATCAGGACGAGCAGCACGTGGGAAGGATGCGGCGAGAGCACGACCAGCGCTACGCCGAGCGAGAAGACCAGTTGCTCGAGCGACAGCAGGATCAGGAAACGCTTGCGGTCGACCTTGTCCGCCAGCAGGCCGCCCACCATGGGGAGGACCAGTGTGGGCCCGAGCTGGGCGAAGATGATCACGCCGACGAACGTGCTGGAGTGCGTCAGGTCGTAGGCGTAGGCGCCCAGGACGACGTTCTGCATCCAGGTGCCGATGTTCGAGGCGAAGGCGCCCAGGAAGACGATGCGGAAGGTCCGGTGCCGGAGGGCCGCCCGAGCGGTGCCCCTCCGGGCGGGGACGGGGCTGTCCCCGTCGACGACGGCGTCCTCGATCTCCTCCAAGGAGATCGTGTCGCGCTCGGGAGGTCGGTCGGGCGCGGCGGGCACCGGCCCATGGTACGGGAGCCCGTTCGGCGGCCGACCCGGCAGAGGTCAGGGGCCGTCGGGGGGAGCGTAGGCTCCCGACGGTTCCGCGAAGGCTGAGACCAGGGTCATCGGCTCCGCGATCGACGAGGCCGCGCCGGGATGGCGTCGCACCTGGTAGGCACCGCCGAGCAGGTGCAGCAGCTGCGTGGCGCTCGAAACAGGTGCCGCGTGTTCGAGGCCCTGTCGATCGGGCCCGCCACTACAACCTGACGGCGCCCCCGGGCGTCCGGGGACGCAACAGCGACAAGGCACTGATCACCGAGCGCCTCGGGTAGGCCCCGTCCATCACCCTCGAGGACGGGCTGCGGTACACCTACAAGTGGATCTTCGACCAGATGAGCTCGGGGGCGGCGCCGCTCACTCGCTGAGAGCCGCCTTCCTGGCGTCCGGACCCGTCACGGCAGTCCACAGCGGCGACGGCCGCGACGTCATCACCCGCCCCGTCGGGCCGAGGAACGTCAGTTCGGCGTTGGCGTCACCCGACATGGTCCACTGCCGGCTGTGCACGCGGTGATGATGGTGCACGCACAGGAGCGCGAGGTTGTCGATGTCGGTTCGGCCGTCGGGGATCCAGGGCGCGATGTGGTGCACATCGGCGAAGGTTGCGTTGGTGCAGCCGGGGAACCGGCAGTGCCGATCCCGGCGCATCACCTCACGGCGCTGCGCGTCGGTCGGGGCGCGGGTGGCCCGGCCCTCGTACATCGTGCGGCCGACGTCGTCGTCCACCGCGAGGGCGATGGTGGCGTCGCAGGCCATCTGGCGCACCGTGTCGGCGCTCACGAGTCCGCCCCGCTCCAGCTCGCCAACGAGACCCGTGGAGTCGTCGCGCAGCGTCTCGAGCGGGACGTGGGCCACCACGAAGTACGGCGCGCCGCCCGTCCGGGCCCGCCCGTCCTGCGAGCGGATCGTGAGGAGGAAGGCGTCGCAGAGGCGCTGGTCCCAGGGCGTCTCACCGTCCGAGGGAAGCTGGCGGGCCTTCGTCTCGAGGGATCTCCGCACCTCTGTGTAGGCCTCTGCCGGGAGTTGGGCGGTGACGGTGCGGAAGGTGTCGTTGAACCGCACTGCACGCCCCTCGTAGTCCTTCTCCGCCTGTGCCGTGACATCGGCTCGACGGCCGGCGCTCGACCGGGCCAGCTCCGTCAGCTGGCGCACCGAGCACTCGTCGGCACGGGCTCGGAACTCCGCGTCGGTCTCCGGTCCCGCCACGTCGACCACCGCCCGGACCTGGTCGAAGGAGATCTCCCCGTCCTGCAGCCCGGCGGAGAGCTGCGGCAGGTCCCACAGCCGTTCGGACACGTGGGCGAATGCCCGCGCCGTCGAGACGGCGGTGCGGAAGCGCTCGACGATCCAGGCCTCGAGGGACGTCGCGCCCTCGTCCCGGAAGGCCTCCCGCCGGCCGAGCTCCCCGAGCAGCTCACTGATCGCTCCCTCCAGTGCGGCACGCTCCCGGAACTTGGCCGCCACCAGCCCCATCAGCGACTCGTTGGTCATCTGCGCCAGCGACGAGGCGGAGGCGGACACGGAGACGGAGCGGCGGTGTCGGGCGTGGCCGAGGGAGACGTCATCACGAAAGGAACGGTCGGCGCCGTCCGTCCCCGGTGCGCGACCTATTCCACGCTCGACAAGGTGGCGTCGGCCAGCGTCCCGTTCGCCCGCAGCGCCGACACGACGCCAGCGGCGGCGGCGATGGCGGCCAGCACGTAGGCCGTGGTGCGGAAGGCGTGCTGTGCGCCGGCGGCGCCACCGGAATCGCCGCCGGCCACCACGAAGATCGTGCCGGTTAATGCGAGACCCAGTGCCGTGCCCACCCCGCGGGTCATGTTCAGGACGCCCGACGCCATGCCGGCCTGCTGTCCGGGCGCGGCACCCATGATCGAGGCGTTGTTCGGCGATGTGAACAGGCCCATGCCGACGCCAACGGCGGCCAGCAGGACCAGGAAACCGGCGGTGGAGGGGACGAGGACGCCGAGGAGCGTCAGGGCCACCGCCACGATGGCCATGCCGGTCACCGTCAGGGGACGCGCACCCACCCGGTCGGCGAACCTCCCGGCCAGCGGCGCCACGACACCGAAGGCGAGCGGCATCGCCATGAGCTCGAGGCCCGACCGGGCGTATCCGAATCCCTGACCCCGTTCGAGATAGAAGGGGACCAACAGGAGGACGCCGAACATCACGAGATACGAGCCGACACCGCTCACGATTCCCGTGGAGAACTGGGTGTTGCGGAACAGCCCCAGGTCGAGCATGGGGTCCCGGTCGCGGCGTTCGTGCCAGACGAACAGCAGACCCAGCAGCCGCGGAAGCCGCGAAGAGGCCGAGGATCACCGCCGAACCCCAACCCTGCCCCGTGCCGAAGGTGATGGCCGAGAGGAGCGCGGCCACGGCGGGAAAGAAGATGCCGAGGCCCGTCCAGTCGAAGCGGACCCGCGCCAGGAGGTTGCGGCTCCGGGGCACCAGCAGGATCGCCGCGACGGCCCCGAACACCCCGAAGGGAACATTGACGAAGAAGATGAGACGCCACCCACCCGCAGCGAGGAGGAGCCCACCGACGGACGGGCCCAGGGCGAGCCCGAGGGCCTGCGCCGCGCCCTGGAGCCCGATGGCGCGGCCGAGCGCGCGGCCGGGCACCACCAACACGATGATGGCCAGGCTGTTGGCCTGCAGCATGGCGGCCCCCACCGCTTGGAGCGCGCGGAAGCCGCACAGCGCGCCCAGCCCCGGCGCCAGCCCGCACAGGACGGAAGCGAGGGTGAAGATGACGAAGCCGTAGACGTAGAGCAGCTTGCGACCCCACATGTCGGCGAACCGTCCGACGGCCGTCACGGTCGCGACGAGGACCAGCAGATACGAGAGGCCGACCCAGGTCACCGCGCCCACGGACGCGTCGAAGGTCCGTTGGAGCGTCGGCAGCGCGACCGTGACGATGGACGCGTCGAGCTGGCCCATGAACGCCCCGACGCAGACGGCGGCGACCGCGAACCAGTGGGCGTTGGGGTGCTCGCGGATGACCTGGGGGCGTCGCGGCTCGACGAGCAGCCGGTCCCAGGTCAGCGTCCACGGGCGCGTGACCTCCCGCGTCCTGGTCCCCGGACCGGACGGGTCGCCGCCGGTCACGCCGCCGGCTCACCGCCCCAGCTGACGACGAGGTTCGCCCGGATGTCGCGCGACGAGGCCCCCACGAGCAGCTCGTAACGGCCGGGGTCGGAGCGCCACCGGTGGGTGTCCACGTCCCAATAGCGGAAGGCCGGGGCGCCCAGCTCGATGCGCACGGTCTCCTGCGCGTCGGCATCGACGCGCACCTTGGCGAACCCGGCCAGCTCGCGGTCGGGACGGCGCACCCGCGCCTCGATGGAGCGGACGTAGACCTGGACGACCTCGGTGGCCGGGCGCGCACCCACGTTGACCAGTTGCACCGTGACGTGCTCACCGTCCGCCTCGATGTCCCCGAAGACGATGTCGCCGTAGGAGAGACCGTGCCCGAAGGGGAACAGGGGAGCGAGGCGTGCCGTCTCGTAGAAGCGGTAGCCGACGAGGACGCCCTCCCCGTAGACGACCCGGCCTTCCACCCCCGGGTAGCGGTCGCCCTCCAGGCCGAGCCCGGCCGGACCGTCCTCCACCCGGGCGGGGAAGGTCACCGGCAGACGTCCGGTGGGCTCGGCGGCGCCCGTGATGATGTCGGCCAGCGCGTCGGCGCCCTCTTCGCCCGGGTACCAGGCCATGAGGACGGCGGCGGCACGCTCCGCCCACGGCATCTCGACCGGTGAGCCGGCGTTGACCACCACGATCGTGCGGGGGTTGGCGTCGAGGACGGCCTCGACGAGCTCGCGCTGGCGCCCCGGCAGGGACAGGTCCGGCCGGTCGTGCCCCTCCGACTCCCACTCGCCGTTGGACCCGACAACCACGACGGCGGCGTCGGCCGCAGCGGCGGCCTCGACGGCCCGTTCGAACTCGTCGCCGGTGTCGGGCGGCGACGCGCCGATGCGCGCGCCGAGGATGGGGGAGGAGGTCGACCGGGGCCAGACGTCGACGGCGAGCTCGTAGGTGTGGCCGGCCGCCAGGTCGACCGTCACCTCGACCGGTTCGCTCCCCGCACCGTAGAAGCCGGGACCACGAGCCGGGTTCGAGTTGTCGATGACGATGTCGCCATCGAGGTGCAGCACGGAACGCCCCGCGCTCTCCAGACCGAGCCGCCACGCACCGGCCACGTCGGGCGTGAAGCTGCCGCGGATGCGTACCGCGCAGGCGCCCGTCACCAGGCCGGGTCGCGGCGGACCGAGCCACATGATCCGGGCCGCGTGGGCCAGTCCCGCCTCGACCGGCGCGGACGAATCCGTCGGTTGTTCGGCGCTGTCGAAGTACTCGACCATGAACCCCGCGCCCAGGAGGCGCATGTCGATGGGGGGCAGCCCGCGCTCGATACGGCACCCGACCTCCGACGTGACGACCGCCTCGCGGGGCAGCCGTTCGGCCAGCGCGTCGGCCATGCTGCGACGCCGGTGGGGTGTCACCTCGGAGCTGCCGCCACCCACGGCCAGCTGGTGCGCGTTCGGCCCGATGACGGCCAGCCTCGAGACGGCACCGGGGTCGAGCGGCAGCAGCCCGTCGTTGACCAGGAGCACGGTCCCCTCGGCGGCCACCTGGCGGGCCACGGCCCGCCGGCCGGGGTCGTCCTCCTCCAGCTCGTCCGGCGACGTCGAGCGCCCGAGGATCCCGACGCGCGCCATCAGCCGCAGGACGTGCCCGACCTGCCCGTCCACGACCGACTCGTCGACGACCCCGTCGCGGACGGCGTCGGCGAGGGTCGGGCCGAACCAGGCGGAGGGGCCGGGCATCTCGAGGTCGAGACCGGCGAGGGCGGCCGGCACCGTCGAGTGCGTGCCGAACCAGTCCGACACGACCAGCCCGTCGAAGCCCCACTCGTCGCGCAGGATCGAGCCGATGAGCTCGGGCTGCTCGCAGCAGTAGGTCCCGTTGACCTTGTTGTAGGCGGTCATCACGGACCAGACGCCGGCCTCCTGTACCGCGTGTTCGAAGGCGACGAGGTGGATCTCCCGGAGGGCACGCTCGTCGACCTCGGCGCTGATGGTCATCCGCTCGTGCTCCTGGTCGTTGCAGGCGAAGTGCTTGATGCAGCAGGCGACCCCGCCGTCCTGCACGCCGCGCACGTAGGCGACGGTCAGGCGGGCGGTGAGGAGCGGGTCCTCGGAGAAGGACTCGAAGGTGCGGCCGGCGAGTGGCGTGCGCACGATGCAGACCGTCGGGCCGAGGAGGACGTGGACGTTCTTGGAGTGGGCCTCGGCGGCCAGGACCCCGCCGAGGCGGCCGATCAGGTCGGGGTTCCACGTCGAGCCGACGGCCATGCCGCACGGCAGCGACAGCGAGCGGCGGCCGGTCAGGCTGTCGCCCCGCACGCCCGACGGGCCGTCGGACACCTTGAGCGCGGGGACGCCCAGGCGCTCGACGGGTGGCAGGTACCAGAGGTTGGCGCCGGCGGTCAGCGACACCTTCTCGTCGAGGGTCATGGCGGCGATGGTCTCCGCCAGCCGATCTGCGTCTGCGTCTGCCGTCATGTCGTCCCTCCTTCGTCCGCCGACGTCACCCGTCACCGCGTCACCACGTGTCGACGAAGGGCCGTCGGGGCGGGACGGTGGACCAGTGCGCGACGGGGCCGGCCGCATCGAGGGCGTGCACGAAGCGGGCCCGGGTGTCCGCCGGGTCGATCACGTCGTCGATCTCGAAGTGCGCCGCCACGTTGAGCGCCTTGCCGTGCTCGTAGGCCCGGAACACCATGGCGGCGAACGCGGCCTCCCGCTCAGCGGGGTCGTCGATGCGGTCGAGCTCGCGCCGGAAGCCGAGACGCACCGCGCCCTCGAGCCCCATGCCGCCGAGCTCGCCCGTGGGCCAGGCCACGGTGAAGAGGGGCTGGTGAAAGCTCCCGCCCGCCATGGCCTGCGCGCCCAGGCCGTAGCCCTTGCGCAGCACGACGGTGGCGAAGGGCACGGTCAGCGACGCGCCGACGACGAACATGCGGCTGACGTGGCGGACGAGCGCCGTCTCCTCCGCCTTGGGCCCGACCATGAACCCGGGCGTGTCGCACAGGAAGAGCAGCGGGAGCCCGAAGGCCTCGCACAACTGGAGGAAGCGGGCCGCCTTGTCCGCACACCCGGCATCGATGGCCCCGGCCAGGTGCCGCGGGTTGTTGGCCACGACGCCGATCGGCCGCCCCTCCACTCGGGCCAGCGCCGTGACCATGCCCGGGGCGAACGACGGCCGCAGCTCGAGCACCGTCCCCTCGTCGGCCAGCAGCTCGATGGCCCGGCGCACGTCGTAGACGCGCCGGCGGTCCGGCGGCACGACGTCGCGCAGCCGCGCCTGGTCCGGCGCCGTCCACCCGGGAACGTCGCCCTGGAAGTACGACAGGTACTGGCGGGCCGCCTCGACGGCTTCCTTCTCGTCGGCGCAGAGGACATCGACCACCCCGTTCGGCACCTGCACCGAGACCGGGCCGACGTCGTCGGGGGCGAAGACCCCGAGGCCGCCGCCCTCGATCATGGCGGGCCCACCCATGCCGATGGTGGCGTCGGGCGTGGCGATGATGACGTGGCAGCATCCCAGGAGCGCGGCGTTGCCGGCGAAGCAGCGCCCGGAGACGACGCCGACCAGCGGCACCCGGCCGCTCAACGCCCCGAAGAGGGCGAAGGCCTCGGTGTCGAGGCCGGTGACCGTGGCGGTGTCGGTGTCGCCGGGCCGGCCGCCGCCGCCCTCGGCGAAGAGCACGACGGGAAGACGCAGCCGTTCCACGAGGCCGAAGAGGCGGTCCTTCTTCTTGTGGTTCATCTGGCCCTGGGTGCCGGCGAGGACGGAATAGTCGTACGACAACACGGCGCAGCGGTCACCGTTGACCCGCCCGATCCCGGCGACGAGGCCGTCGGCCGGCGTGTTGGCCACCAGGTCCTCCGTGCTGCGGCGCGCCCGTTGGGCGGCGATGACCAGGCCGCCGTACTCCTCGAAGCTCCCGGGGTCGCAGAGGTCCTCGACGTTCTCGCGCGCCGTGCGCCGGCCCGACGCGTGCCGGCGCTCGGTGGCCGCGGGCCGGCCCGCATCGAGCGTGGCCGTCACCCGTGCCCGCAGTTCGGCCAGCTCGGGACGCACGACGTCGCTGGCCGCTGCAGGAGTCGGAGGAGGAGCGGGGTCGGGGGCGCCCGCGTGGTCGCGCGCCATGGTCAGGAGGACGTCGCCGTCCTGGACGGCCGCGCCGGGGGCCACGGCGACGGACTCCACCCTCCCGGCACCGGGCGCCTCGATGACGTGCTCCATCTTCATCGACTCGAGCACGAGGAGGACGGCGCCGGCGGGGACGTGGTCGCCGGGTCCGACGTCGACGCGCAGCACGGTGCCGGCGAAGGACGCGGTGACCGCCGCCATCAGCGCGGCCACAGGGGCTCGTGCACCTCGAAGCCGATGGGGTCGCCCCAGGTGTTGCGGTGGGCCACGTGGTGCACCGGGCGGCGGGTGCCGACGCCCCACGTGCCGGTGGGGTAGCCGAAGCTGACGGTGCCCGAGAGGATCCAGCCCTCGTCGGTGGGGACACCGAGGATCTCGAAGGTCTCGTTGGGGTGGAAGAACTGGAGGAGGGCGGTGAGGCAGCTGCCGACGCCCTCGGCCCGCGCCGCGAGCATGGCGCTCCACACGGCCGGGTAGATGGAGCCGCCCGTCGGGTCGTACTGGCTGAAGGGGAACAGGTAGAGCGGGACGTCCTCGAAGTGGTCGGCCAGCCACTGCGCCGAGCGCTGGACCTTCAGGACCTGGACGGACTCGGGTGCGTCGGGATCGGCGTGCGCCGCATCGAGTTGGGCCTTGTAGATGGTCTTCCACAGCTCGCCCATGGCGTGCTGGTAGAGGGGGGCGAGGGCGGCCTTCTTCTCCGGGTCGTCGAGCAGCAGGAAACGCCAGTTCTGCTGGTTGCCGCCGGACGGGGCGTGCACGGCGGCATCGAGGATGCGGGACTGGACGTCGAGCGGGATCGGGTCCTTCTTGACCCGTCGCATGGCGCGGGTGGTGTACAGGGCCTCGTGCAGTTCCATACGGCTCGACCTTAGGTCGGGGGACGCAGCGGCCGCGATTGCCGTTCCGTCCTGTACGGCGTGTCCGGTCAGGCCGTCCGCCCTCGTTCACCAGCTGCAGCCGCTCGACCGCGTCGATGTACTCCTCGACCATCCCGAGCACCACGTCCTTCGTGCGCCGCACCTGGGTCGCCCGGCCGATGATCTGGCCGCACGGGTTGAAGTTCACGTCGCGGGCCTCCTCGGGATAGGCGTGGCCCCGCGACACGCAGTCGATGGCCACCATCATCTGCAGCGGCATGCCGAGCGGCTTGGGGTTGTCCGGCGCCTCCCAGGCGTCGGTCCAGTCGTTCTTGAGCAGGCGGCAGGGCTTGCCGGTGAACGAGCGCGAGCGCACCGTGTCGCGCGACGTCGCCTGGAGGTACGACTCCATCTGCTTGGGCGGCACGTTGGCCTCCTCGACGGTCAGCCACAGCGAACCGGTCCACACCCCGGATGCGCCCATGACCATGGCGGCGGCCATCTGGCGCCCCGAGCCCACCCCGCCCGCGGCCAGCACCGGCAGCGGTGCCACCGCGTCGATCACCTCGGGCCACAGCACGATCGAGCCCACGTCGCCGGTGTGGCCCCCGCCCTCGGAGCCCTGGCAGATGACGATGTCGACGCCGGCCGCCTTGTGGTGCAGGGCGTGCTTGACCGAGCCGGCCAGCGCGGCCATGAGCATCCCGTGGTCGTGCACCTGGGCGATCACGTCGTCGGGGGGCGTGCCGAGCGCGTTGGCCACCAGCTTGACCTTGGGGTGGCGCAGGATGACCTCGACGAGGGGCGCCGCCGTGGCCGCCGTCCAGCCGAGCAGCTCGCGCCGGGGGCCGCCCTCGATCTCGGGCACGCCGTGGTCGGCCAGGATCTTCTTGGCGAAGGTGCGGTGCTCCTCGGGGATCATCGCCCGCAGCTCGGCCTCGAGCTTGACCGGGTCGATCTCGTCCATGCCCTCGTACTTGCCGGGGATGACGATGTCGACGCCGTACGGGTTGTCACCCACGTGCTCGTCGAGCCAGGTCAGCTCCACCTCGAGCTCGTCCGCGCTGAAGCCGACGGCGCCCAGGACGCCCATGCCACCGGTGTTCGACACGGCGGCCGCCACGTCGCGGCAGTGGGTGAAGGCGAAGATGGGGAACTCGATCCCGAGGCTTTCGCAGAGCTCGTTGTGCACGGGGGAGACCTCCGAATTAGGTACCGGGCGGCACGGTCCGGCAACGAGAACAGATTCTACTTTTTGTGGGCCACGTTACCGATGTCTAGCCGACGGCCGCATCACAGACGTCGGGGTTCCCGTCGAAACCCTGCCCCGGGTCGTACGCGTCCTGGTAGCTCCCGGGAGGCGCGATCCACACGTGACCAGATGCGTCGTACTCGATCACGTAGGACGTCGCTGCAGGAGGTTCCCTGAGGTACGGGCCACCGCCCGATGTCGAGGTCAGGGGCGAGAAGTTCGACCGGTAGGTGGCCGCACTCCAGGGCGCCGGCGGTGTGGGGAACGCGCCCTGCTGCGCTTGGTAGGCCGTCAGCGCGGCCTCCAGGCTCTGGGCGTCGGCGTTACAGGCCGCGAGCGCCGCCTGCGGGGGGACCTGCGCCAGCGGGGGGACCGAGGTCGTGGTCGAGGAGGCCGCGGCCGGTTGGCCCGTACTCGGCGAGGTCGAGTTGGACCGATGCGTCGAACCTGTCGTCGCCAGAGCGAGGACGACGGCCAGCACGGCGCCGGCGGCGACGCCGGCGGCGAGGATCATCCAGCGGCGCGGGTGGTGCGAGCCAGGCGCAGACGTGGGGCCCCCCGCGCCGGCCGGCACCTCGACCCACGCGGTACCGCTCCACACGCGTCGACCCGTCCATTCCGCGCCGTCCCAGTAGGCCTCCTGGTTGACCTTGCCCTGCACCGGGTACCACCCCGGGGGCCTGTCCGACCCGGGTGACGGCGGGTGCCCGACCTCTTCATCGACCACGCTGACCTCCAGAGGACGGCCGGATCATGCGACAGTCTCAATCCGCCGGGCCGTTGCGGCGGGTCGCTCGCGATGCCCTTCCCCTCGGAACGGGACAGACCTCGTCCGCATCGCGTCCAGGAGCGGGACGCAGGCCAGGCCGATGCCCAGCGGCACCAAGGCGACCTGCCACAACCAGCTCGGCGGTTGACCGAGGAAATCGGTCTCGTCCCACACCACCAATGCGGCGACCACCATCCCCAACCAGCAGGCCAACTTCCAGGTGTACGCACGTCGACGAGCGTCCCGGACGAGGAGGAGTACGGCCAGGGCGAGTACCGAGAGGGGGACCAGGTCGGTGAGCGCCCGCTCGACGGGCTCGCGCAGCAGGGTCAGCGCGTTGTTCTCGAGCACGTACACCATGGACACGGTGGCCAACCAGGCGATGAGTGAGGCACGGACGTGCCCACCGGCGACGTCGAGGAGGACGAGCCCGACGCTGAGCGCCATGAAGTAGTACCCGAAGAGCTGCTGCTCGAAGACGAGCCGGAGCCCGAGCGAAACGGTCACCAGGGCGAGCAGTGCGACGGGCTCGAGCGACGCCGGGCCCAGACGCCGGACGGCCCACCAGGCCAGCAGCATGGACAGCACAACGGGCAGGACCCGCGACACGAGGTCCAACGGGGTGCCGTGGAGGTCGAGCTCCCAGAGGAGCGTGCCGCCGACGCCGCCGGTGTCGCCGGTACCGAAGAGGAGCGCGTGCGCGACGTCGCCGCCCGAGCTCATTACCGAAAGCGGCAGGACGACGACCACGACGGTGATAGCCGCGGCGCCGGCGTAGGACAGCCGGCGGACGGAAGGCGCGAGGACCAAGAGTGGGGCCGCGACCAACAAGGCGAACTGTTGCGAGAGGACGGCCAGGGCGACCAGGATGCCCGCCCAAGCCCACGAGGAACGTCGCCGCGCAGGAGACGGCGGCCAGCGCGAAACCCATGGCCATGAGGTCCTCGGGGTGGAGAGTGTTCTCCACGCACAGCCACACCGGCGGGAGGCACGCCACAAACAGGAGGGTGGCCGGCTCCCAGCCACAACGACCTCTTCCGCTGGCCCGCAGCACGGCCACCAACCCCGCCAGGAGCACGACCCAGCCCAGGTACGCGATCTCGATCGTGTCGGGTTGCGTCCCGGCGTGGAGGGACCACGTGTTGATGGTGAGGAACGCACGGCCGCAGTGCGGGCCTAGCGCGGCGCGCGCGGCGGGAACGGCACCGCGTGCCCGATGCGCTCGACGGACGCGATCCCGCCGGAAACCAGCGGGTAGAGCGGCGCCGTCGTCCTGTAGCCCGTCGGGAACGCGCAGGCGAACTGGCCGTGCTGAATCGCCCAGGTGGAGAAGACGCTCTCATAGCTGTCGTTCGCCGCTGGGCCACCGAGCAACCTGACCACGCCCACGAAGAGCACCGTCGCCGCGCACCAGCCGACGAGGCACCACGGCGCCGACAGCGGTCGGGAGAGCCAGGACGACAACCGTCGAGCGAGATCGCTCAGGGTCGCGGACACCATTCGGTCGTCCACACGCCGGCCGTCGGCACAGCCATTCCCACGAGTGCACGCTAGTGCAACGACCGCCCATGGCTGGTGTATCGCGCGTCGTCGGACTCGATCAGAAGACGAGGTACGTCGCCCGCGGCCGAGACGCTGCGCCCGCCCGATTGACGGTCAGATGCCGGCGCCGGCCGCCTCGGCGCTCCCCGCCGTCTCGTCCTCCTGATCGGCAAATTGAGTCCGATACAGCTCGGCGTAGAGGCCGTTGTCCGCCAGCAGACTGGCGTGGGTCCCTCGCTCCACGATCCGGCCACCGTCGATCACCAAGAGCTCGTCCGCCTCGCGCACCGTCGACAGCCGGTGGGCGATCACCAGCGAGGTGCGCCCCGACAGCGTCTCACGGAGGGCCCGCTGTACGGCGGCCTCGGACTCGGAGTCGAGGTGCGCCGTCGCCTCGTCGAGCACCACGACGTCAGGGGCCTTGAGCATGAGCCGGGCCAGGGCCACGCGCTGCTTCTCCCCGCCCGAGAGCCGGTACCCCCGCTCACCGATCACGGTGTCGAGGCCATCGGGCAGGTCGGCGACGAGGTGCCCGATCTGCGCCTGGTCGAGGGCGTCGAGGACCTCGGCCTCGGTTGCCTCGGGACGGGCGTACATGAGGTTGGCCCGCAACGTGTCGTGGAAGAGGTGGGGGTCCTGGGTCACGACACCCACCACGTCCCGGACGGAGGCCATGGTGGCGTGGCGCACGTCGATGCCGCTGAGCTTCACCGAGCCGCCCGTCACGTCGTAGAGGCGCGGCACCAGGTTGGAGATGGTGGTCTTCCCCGCGCCCGAGGGCCCGACCAACGCGACCATCGTCCCCGGTTCGACGCGGAACGAGACGTGGTGCAACACCTCGCTGCGTAGGCCCGATTCGAGCACCGCCACCGATTCGAGCGAGGCCAGTGAGACCTCGTCGGCGCTCGGGTAGGTGAAGCTGACGTCGTCGAACTCAATGGAGGCGTTGCCCCGCCTGATGGCCACGGCGTCGGGATCCTCTTGGATCATGGGGACGATGTCGAGGACCTCGAAGAGGCGCTCGAAGGAGACGAGGGCGGTCATCACGTCGAGGTTGACGTTCGAGAGCTGGGTCAGCGGCCCGTACAGGCGCGTCAGATAGGCGGTCAGGGCGACCAGGGTGCCGAGCGACATCGCACCATCGACCGTGGCCACGCCGCCGAACCCGTAGACGAGGGCGGTGGCGAGGGCCCCCGTCAACGTGAGCGAGACGAAGAACACGCGCGAGTAGGTGGCCTGGGAGATGCCGATGTCGCGCACCCGCCCCGCCTTCGCCTCGAACGTGGTGGCCTCGGCCTCGGGGCGCCCCAGCAGCTTGACCAGCATGGCGCCGCCCACCTGGAACCGCTCCTGCATGACCATGTTCATCTCGCTGTTGAGGTTGTAGCCCTCCTTGGTCAGCGAGCCGATGCGTTGGCCGACGAAGCGGGCCGGGATGAGGAACAGCGGCACCAGGACGAGGGCGGCCAGGGTGATCTTCCAGCTGAGGAAGAACATGGCAGCCAGGACGATGACCACGGTGACGAAGTTGCCGACGACGTTGGAGAGCAGGTCGGTGAAGGCCTGTTGGGCGCCGATCACGTCGTTGTTGAGCCGGCTGACCAGGGCGCCGGTCTGGGTCCGGGTGAAGAAGGCGAGGGGCATGCGCTGGATGTGGCGGAACACCTTGGAGCGCATGTCGTAGATGAGGCTCTCGCCGATGTAGGCGGAGATGCGGCGCTCGGTGAGGACGAGGCCGGCATCCACGATGGCCAGGACGGCCACCAGGACGGACAGCCAGATGACCAGGTCGGCGTCGTGTTTGAGGATGCCGTTGTTGATGATGGCGCGCAGGATGAGGGGGGTGACCGCGCCGACCGCCGCATCGACGATGACGACGGGGATGAAGATGGCCAGGATCTTGCGGTAGGGGACCGCGAAGGTGAGCATGCGCCGCGCCGTGCCCTTCTTGACCCGGTGCTGGAGGACCGCCCGGTCCTGGCGCATGGAGCGCATGCCACTCCAACCGCCGCCGCGGCCGCCCGTGCCGTGTCCTCGCATGCTCATGTCAGCAACCTAATGTCGAGCGTTGCCGTCTCCGACCTGGGCCTGCGTGTCCCGTCACGACCCTGGACTACGGAGGCGGTCGAAGGC
This sequence comes from uncultured Acidimicrobiaceae bacterium, assembly GCA_963756625.1. Classification (GTDB taxonomy): domain Bacteria; phylum Actinomycetota; class Acidimicrobiia; order Acidimicrobiales; family RAAP-2; genus Bog-473. The sequence continues at coordinate 696,439 of CAVWNQ010000004.1, read as the reverse complement.
CGGCCACGGGCGGGCTCTCCGATCGGCCTGTCCCGCCTCCCGCATTTGACCTGGTCTTTTGCGCGAGCGACGCCCCAGACACCCTTGGATCCGGCGCGTGGGGACCCCACAGCCGGCTTTCCGGAAACTCGTCAAGGTTTGGGCAAACAACTGCCGATAAACCCAAGCGTAGGATGTGCGCAGGTGGTGGCGACCACCAATTCTCTCAGTCGTGGAGCGCACGTGGTTATGGGACGCAAGGACAGACAAGACAGACGTGGAGCGCACGTGAAACTCGGACGCAAGGACAAGGACACTGAAGAGCTGGAGCACGGCTTCGGCAACGGCGTTGCGCTCGACGGCGGCCTTGCGACCGAGGGGACCAACGGATCCGGCGTACGCGTCGACGCGGCGAACGAGGCGGGATTGGCCGATCTGCTCATCCAGCGCGGCCTCGCCAACGACTCCCAGATCGAGCAGGCAAGGATCCACCAGGAGCAGTCGGGCCAAAAGCTCGGGGACGTGCTGGTGGGGATGGGCGTGCTCGGGGAGCGTGACCTGGTTGACGTCCTGGGTGAACTCTTCGGCCTCACGGTGGTCGACCTGCGGCGGGACAACCCGATAGCCGAGGCGACCGCCCTGGTCCCTGAGGACGTCGCCCGACGTTTCATGATCATGCCATTGCGGCTCGAGGGGCAGGACCTCTTGGTGGCGGTGGCCGATCGTCCCAGCGAGGAGCTGCGGGCACTGCTCTCGCAGGTCATCGAGCGCCCGGTCCGTTTCGTCCTCGCTCCGGCGACCGACGTGCGATGGGCTATCGACAGCAGCTACCGGGCGATCGGTGGCGTCGACCGTTTGGTCCAGGCCTTCGAGGAGGTCGAGGAGACGCGCAAGCGCGAAGCCGAGACCGTCGTGGCCGAGGTGGTCGACGACAACGCCCCGGTCGTGCAGGTGGTCAACCGCATTCTCACCCAGGCCAAGCGTGACCGCGCCTCGGATGTGCACATCGAGCCCTCGCAGGATGTGGTGCGCGTGCGATTCCGGATCGATGGTGCCCTCAAGGAGATCCTGATGCTCCCCGCCGCCATGGGGCTCGGATTGGTCAGCCGGATCAAGATCATGGCGGGCATGAACATCGTCGAACGGCGGCGCCCGCAGGACGGCCAGCTCACGACGGACATCGACGGGGTGAGCACCGACGTTCGAGTGGCGACGGCATCCACCATCTGGGGCGAGAAGTGCGTGATGCGGCTCCTCGACAAGACCCGCTCCGTCCTGCGGCTCAACGAGCTCGGCATGCCCGACGACACCCACGAGACCTATTCCAGGATGACGCGTGCGCCCTTCGGCATGGTGCTCTGTGCCGGCCCGACCGGGAGCGGGAAGACGACCACGCTCTACGCCACGCTGACCGAGGTCAGTGACCCTTCGCGCAACGTCATGACCATCGAGGACCCGGTTGAATTCATCTTTCCGTCGATCAACCAGATCCAGACGAACGAGCAGGCCGGCCTGACGTTCGCCACCGGACTGAAGTCGATCCTGCGCCAGGACCCCGACGTCATCCTCGTCGGCGAGATCCGGGACGTCGAGACGGCTCGCATCGCGGTCCAGTCCGCCCTGACCGGCCACTTCGTGCTCTCCTCGTTGCACGCCACGGACTCCGTCTCCGCGCTCCACCGGTTCCTCGATATGGGGATCGAGTCGTTCCTCATCGCCTCCTCAGTGCTCGCCATCGTCGGCCAGCGCCTGGTGCGCCGGATCTGTCCCTCCTGCAAGACCAGCTATACGCCGACTCAGGAGGAACTGGCCTTCTACGAGGAGAGCACCGGGCCGCCCAAGCAGGATTTTTGTCACGGAATTGGGTGTAACTTCTGTGGAGGCACGGGCTACCAGGACCGCATCGGCGTCTACGAGCTCCTCCAGATGACTCCGGAGATAAAGCGCCTGATAGTAGGATGGGCCACGCAAGACGAGCTGCGTCGCCTGGCCATGAAGCAAGGCATGCGCACGCTTCGGGAAGAGGCGATCAGCCTAGTGGCTCAAGATGTCACGACTATTTCCGAAGTGATTCGTAGCATCTATGCTCTGTAGGCTTCTATGAGGCGGTGGCGATCCGCTTCGCAAGGCGGTCAACGATGGAGAAATTCCGTTACAAGGCGCTAAACGACGCAGGGGACACGATCTCCGGCACCGAGGAGGCTCCGTCGCGGGGCGCCGCGCATCTGGCTCTGCTCGACCGCGGGTACCAGTCAGTCCAGGTGTCGCAGAAGCGGAGTGTCCTCAAGTTCGAGATCACGAAGAAGCGGGTGCCCCGCAAGGACATCATGCACTTCTCGCGTCAGCTTGGTGTCTTCGTGAAGGCCGGGATCCCGATCATGGAGGCCCTGGAGGTCATCTCGGAGGAGACGACCGACAAACTCTTGAAGGCCGCGCTCCTCGACATGATCGAGCGCTTGCAGTCCGGTGACACCTTCGCTTCGGCAGCTGGTGCTCACCCGGAAGCCTTTCCGGATTACTACCTCGGAATACTCGGGTCCGCCGAACTGACCGGGACACTCGATGTGGTCCTGGAGCAGTTGGCTGATTACATCGAGCGCGACATCGATGCTCGGGGCAAGATCACGAGTGCGCTGATCTATCCGGCCGTCGTGTTCGTCATGGCCGTCGTGACCGTCATCATCTTGGCGACATTCGTGCTGCCACGCTTCAAGACATTCTTCCAGTCGTTCCACGCCACGCTTCCGCTGCCGACGAGGATGTTGCTCGCGGTCTCGAACTTCGTCTCGACGTATTGGTTCGCGATAGTCGGCGGGATGCTCTTGCTCGTCGTCGCCTACATCGTGTTGCGGAGATGGCACAAGGGGAGGGCATGGCTCGACTCGATCGTCCTGAAGCTGCCGGTGATGGGCGACATGGTAGAGGCCGTCATCATGGAGCGAATCTGCCGAATCCTTTCGTCCATGATTCATGCCGGGGTGGCACTGCCCGAGGCAATGGCGGTGACGTCCATCGCGTCCAACAACGCGGTGTATCGGAATGCACTCGATCAGGTCCGCGAGGAAATGATGGAGGGTCAGGGCCTCTCGGTGCCGGTCGCCCGTACGGGTCTCTTTCCTGGCGCGGCGCGCCAGATGTTCCGGGTCGGTGAGGAGACGGGCACGCTGGACCAGCAGCTTGATCTGGCCGCGTCGTACTACAACCGTGAAGTTGACATCCGGGTCAAGCGCTTTACGAGCTTGTTCGAGCCCGCGGTGATCATCTTCATGGGCCTCATCGTCGGCTTTGTCGCGGTCGCTCTCGTTTCGGCGATGTATGGGATCTACAACCAGGTGCATGTGACGTGAGGTGAATCGTGATGCCCCGTAGGAGACGCGGGGGAGCTTCGATCACGAAGTTGATCGGAGTACCCCGTGGACGATCTCGCAGAGATCGAGAGGGGGGGTTCACACTAATCGAACTGCTCGTGGTGGTCACCATCATGCCGCTCATTGTCGGGGCCATCTCCGTCGTCGCTGCTCGGGGTCTTCAAGAACCAGACGACGGTCTCCAACAGCTTGACCGCTTCCGGTGACGCGCAAGTTGTCTCAGCCAACTTCGTCGGGGATGTCCAGGGCGCGCAATGGATCACCACATTCTCGAGTCCCACCACGAAGTGTGGGACGACCGGGACGCTGGTGTTCAGCCTGAGTCCCGACAACGTGCCGGCGGCGGCCCAGATCACGAATGTGATCTCCTACGTGGATGTCCCGCAAGCGACCAGGGTCGACCGACACCCTGTTCCGAAACGTGTGCCAAGCGGGGAACTTGAAGACCTCGACGGCGATCTCACACAACGTCCCGAGTGGCCAAGCAGGTGACGATTCAACCAGCTTCCGTGCAGACAGCGGCCGCCAGCGGGTGGGTCGCAGCACTGGGTGTTACGTCCGTCAACCTCTCGATATCCGAGCCGCCGACGAACTACGCCTACAGCTTGTCGGCGGTGCCCCGTTTGGTGGCCGCACCGAGTTCGGGGCCGAATGCGCCGGTGAATCCCCTGCTGCCCTTCGAACTTCTCGGCACCAGCGGAACGTGTCCCGCGAATAGCCCGCCAGACCTGACCATCGGGGGAACCACCACAATTGAAGTCGGTTCCGCCCCGAACTGGAATGGAGCGATGGGCGTGGCATCCCCTTGTGCAGGGTCGATATCGATGACCGGGAGCGCCCAATTGAAGGCCACGCTCAATACCGCCAATCCCGGCCTGAACTCGGTGAGCCACGGCGGCGGAGTTACGGTCTATCCAACCCCGGAAATGCCTGCGCCCGGAGGGATTACGAACCCCTTCGTGTCGCTCGCTCCGCCGAGCAACCCCTCGACCAGTGGGCTGGGGGCGGGATCATGTTCGGGTGTCGGTCCGTACACGTGCAGTACTGGCCTCTACGCGTCATCACCCAGTGCGCTGAGCGACAACACCGCCGTCATTACCTTTGACCCCTCGACGGCACCGAACCCGAACGTCATCGTCTTCAACCAGCCCGTGACGATCCACAACAGCCAGCAGGTCACCTTCGAGGGTGGGTCCCCCGTCAGCCAGGTCACGTATTGGTTCCGGGGAGGGCTCACCACGAGTGGAGCCACCAACGTGACGTTCGGGCCGGCGACGTACATCTTCGGAGACTCGAGCACTCCTCCGGCCAATGCGCTGTCGATCGGCAACGGTTCGACGATTTCTGCGAACAACGATCAAGGAGTGTTGTTCTACGTCGAGGCTGGACGCGGCCAACTTCTCTGGGAATTCCTCGAATCCGATTGCCGGGTCCAGCCTCTATGACGGGATCGCTCTCTGGGATGCGAGCAGCAGCCCACTCACGATCGCCAATTCCAGCTCCATCACCGGATTCGGCGGCGTCTACGACTCGAGCCCCAGCTGCGGTGCCGTCGCGTGCGTCCAGTTCAGCGGGAACGTACCCTTCTCCGCCTTCTTCTTGATTGCCTACACGTTGTCCTCGCCGTCCGGCAGCGCGACGATCCAGATCACGGGATAGCGATGAAGCTGCCTTCCTTGTCGAACCCGGAAGAACGAGCGCAGTCTGCGGGGTGGTTGCGCAGACGAGCATCAGGGAGAGATCATCGATCCGAGGCGGGCGATACCTTGGTGGAACTCCTCATCGCGATGGCCGTGATCGGCCTGACGGCGGTCGCCCTCCTCAGCGGCTTCAGTACCTCGCTCTCCGCATCCGCACGAGCACCGGAGCCTGGCCAACATCGATACGGTCCTCAAATCCTTTGTCGAGACGGCGACCTACCAGCTTTCCTTGCAGCCACAGCCGCCGACGACGACTCCGCAGTTCACGGCCTGTGCCACCGCGAGCACGTATTCGTCCCTGACCCTTTCGCAGAACGGCTACACGGCGGATATTCCCCAAACTTCGAGTGCGGTGCAGTATTGGAATGCCCCGACCAGCTCGTGGGTACCGTCGTGTACCGCCGGTGCAATCCCACCCCAGCCCCAGCTGATCACGGCCCAAGTGACCGGGCACGGCGCAACGGAGAGCCTCCAGTTCGCTGTCTCTGATCCGGCCTATCCGTCAGCGGCTTCGCAGCCGGCGCCGGCTTTCACCAACGCGAACGCCGTCAACGAGGTATTCGGGGTGCAGTTCAACTTCGCTGTGACGGCGACCGGTGCCCCGACACTCGCGCTGTCGGCGTCGGCCTTGCCGGCAGGCGTGACATTCGTCGGACAACGGCGGCGGGAACGGCATCTTGGCCGGCACGAATTCCGTGGCGGTCGGCACCTACCACATCACGTTCACCGCGACCAACAGCGTTGGCACAGCGACGCAAAACTTTACGCTGGTCGTCGGTTCGGCCCCCGTGATCACCAGCGCCTCGAGCGATACCGTGCCTCCGGGGTCCGGGTTTACCTTTGCCGTGACGGCGACCGGTACCGCGCCGCTCGCGCTCTCGGCATCGGGGTTGCCGGCCGGCGTGACGTTCGTCGACAACGGCGGCGGAAGCGGCACCCTTACGGGCCTCAACAGCGTGGCGTCCGGTAGCTACACCATCACGTTCACCGCGACCAACGCCTTTGGAACGACATCGCAGACCTTCACGCTCGTCGTGACCGCCGCGTCGATTCCAACGTTCACCAGTGCGAACAGCGTCACCGAGCCCTACCACACGGCGTTCACCTTCACGGTCCAGACGACCGGCGCACCCGCACCGGCACTCACGTCCTCCGCGTTGCCGCCCGGAGTGACCTTCCACGACAACGGCAACAACACCGGCACGCTGTCGGGGACGAACTCCGGTCGTCCCCTTCTCCTACAGCATCACCTTCACGGCGACCAACATCGCCGGAACGGCAACGCAGAGCTTCACACTGGTCGTCAGTTCCCTGTCAACGCCGACGATCACCTTCCCCGACCACGTCCAACCAGGTGAACCCGGGTCACAATGGAACGACGACCTTCACCTTGACGGGTACGGGATTCGTCAACGGCTTGACTGTTACAGGGAATGGCGATCTGCCAGCCGTGCTCTCCTACACGTACCTCTCTTCATCACAGATAACAGGTGACGGTCAAGGGAAGCGGTGGCAACGGTAAGTCTAGGAGTCTTTCACCGTCACCAATCCGGACGGTGGAACTGCGCCAGTTCCGCAAACGGAAGCTTCGTCGAATGGCTAGGCCTCGAAAGCTGGAACTGGCCCTGGTCGACCCCGGCCGGGCACCACTGCAGGAAAAGCGAGCAGCCCGTGGAAAGCGAGTAGGCACGACGAACGCGGTGCCGTCCTCATCCTGGCGCTGGTCTTCCTGGTGGCGGCGGGCGCGATCATCACTGCGCTGCTCGGGTGGGGTGGCAACGACATCAAGAACGTCGCGCAGTTCCAGAACAACCGCACCGTCAACTATGCGGCCGGCAGTGCCATGCAGGTGCAGATGCAGGCGGTTCGCTATGACTCCACTAAATGCTGCGAACAACCCCTATTCGTCCATCCCGATCCCGAATCCGAATCCGAGCAACAACGTGACCATTGACGTCTGGTGCAGTCTCACGACGTTCAACCCGACCCAGGCGAATACCCGAGTGGTGACGCTGACGGCGTGCTCGGACGCGGCTCGGAGTGCCAATGCGTGCTCGCAGGCGAATCCCTACCTGACCGTCGTGGTGACATTCGACGATTACTCCAGCACGAACCAGTTCTCGCAGTCCACCCCCTGTACCCCACAGACGTCCTCCTCCTGCGGCACGACAATGACCATAAATAGCTGGACCTACAAATAGGCGCTCGCACAGGTCGGTCAGCGCCGGCGACCGAGGCGAGGTCCAAAGCGAGCACAAGTCTGCGGCCAAAACTCGCTATCAACGTGCGGACAAAACACAAAATCAGGTTGCGGAAACGCAAAATCAGGTTGCGGGCCAAATCCCCTGGTCAGGGCCGCAACAGCCACACAAAGCTTGTTGCAATTTCGATCGAGAATCAGGGTACCCTTAAGCACCCTTGTTCTATGAGCTATGTGCAAAACAGGGTTCTTAGACATTGGCGAAATTGGCGAAACGTGATCCCGCGAAGGGATCCCCCATTAATGAAAGGCGGTTAACAGCCGTGTTAAAGCAATACCGTAAGAGCCGGGAGTGGGAAGAGGGAAGCCTCATTGAAAAGGGCTTCACCCTCATCGAACTCCTTATCGTTATCGTTGTCCTGGGTATTCTCGCTGCGACGGTCATCTTCGCCCTTGGTGGCGTGACCGGAAACAGCGCCAAGGCTGCCTGCAACTCCGACGCCAAGAGCGTCGAGGTCGCGGTGGAGGCGTACAAGGCGAACCCGAACAACCCGACGAACACCTTCCCGACGACTTCGGGGCAGCTGACCGGCGCCGCCAATGGTGGTCCGTACCTGCGTCAGTGGCCGAACAGCACTCACTACAACATTACGCTGGACGCGACTCCTGGTCAGGTGGATGTTGGCGTTGGTGCCGCAGCGGGCACTAACTACGACAGCACGACCAACCCCTGCAACGCCGTCACGTAGATCGGTTGCCGGCAACGGCAATACTGGCAATACACGTGTGAAACTGAAGTGCCCGGCCCGAGGGTCGGGCACTTCAGTTTTCGCCTGAGGGAGGGATGAGGCTCGATGAAGACAGTAAGTACGGAAAGCATTTCCCCGTGGTTGCAGATGCTCTGGGAAGCGGGAGGTTCCGACCTCTTGCTGACGGGTGGCTCCGCCCCGCGGCTACGAGTCGACGGGAAGTTGCGCCCCATTGATGGGGCCGGCGAGATGAGCGGTGAGGACGTCGATGCACTGGTCCGCTCGCTGCTGGACCCGTCACAGGTGCGTATCTTCGAGGAGAATCTGGACGTTGACTTCTCGTTTTCGTGGCAGGACAAAGCCCGACTGAGGGCCAGCGCCTTCACGCAAAAGGGACAGACCGCGCTGGCTCTTCGAATGATCCCCACCGACATCCCGTCGTTTGGTGACCTTGGATTGCCGCCCGTTGCGAATTGGCTGGCGACACTGCCGCGCGGACTCGTGCTGGTGACTGGGCCAACCGGGTCGGGAAAGTCGACGACGCTCGCCTCCATCATCGACAAGATCAATGAAACCCGGTCGCTCCACATTCTGACCATCGAGGACCCGATCGAGTACCTGCACCGGCACAAGGCGTCAGCGGTGACCCAGCGGGAAGTCGGGCTCGATAGTCCGTCCTTCGACCGGGCATTGCGTTCGGCCCTGCGCGAAGACCCGGACGTCATGCTCCTTGGCGAGATGCGCGACACGGAGTCCATTCAGATTGCATTGACGATGGCCGAGACCGGCCACCTCGTGTTCGCGACGCTGCACACCAACGATGCGGCGCAGGCGGTCGACAGGATTATCGATGTCTTCCCGGACTGGAGACAAGACCAGATCCGAGTTCAGCTCTCGGCGTCTCTCGGAGCGATCATTGCGCAGCGCCTGGTGCCCAGGATCGGTGGTGGACGAGTCGCGGCGTTCGAGGTTCTGATCGCCAATCATCCGGTTCGAAATCTGATCCGCGAAGGGAAGTCCAACCAGCTCCTGAATATCATGACGACGAACCTGGGCGAAGGCATGCAAACCCTCGAGGTGAATCTCGCAGGTCTCATCGAAGCCGGCTCTATTTCGTACGAGGATGCTCTTGAGGTGTCCGTCCATCCGAAGGAGTTGGACCGGTCACTCAAGAAGTTGACTCAAATGGCAAGTGAGGCCTCTGCGCAAACGCGGCCGGTTGCGGCTGCCAGCTCGGCTTGACCACGGCCACGCCCTCCCGGAGGGGGCCCGATCTTCCATACAGTCTTGTCGCGGGCGTGAAGCCTTGCGCCACCGGCTGGTTGGTTGCGTCAGCAAAGCTGCACGGGACGACGTTCGCCCCAGAGGAGCCGTACGTCATTGAGACCTTTGTCGACGTCCTTGACTACCGGCCGACGTTCGCGGTCATTGCACTCAACGCTCCTATCGGCTATCTCGAGGAGGCTCGACCCGGTGGTCGAACGTGCGACCGTGAGGCTCGTGCGCTGCTGGGACGACGCGGCTCGGCCATTCAAAGCCCCCCCATCCGCGCCCAGGTCGAGGAAGACGGAGAGTATTCCGCGGAGGGACTCAATGCCGTCACGCGGAAACTCCTACCTCGCTACCGTGAGGTTGCTCAGGAGATGGCCCCGTACCGCCAGCGAAACGTGTACGAAGTCACGTCAGAATTGTCCTTCTTCCAATTGAACGACGACACGCCCCTTCGTTGGTCCAAGCGCTCAGAGCGAGGGCAAGAGGAGCGGCGTGCACTTCTCGCCCAGAAGATCCCTGGTGGCGAGCGAGTCTTCGATGCCAGTTTGCCCCGGGTGCCCTACTCGCACATGCTCGATGTCGCGGCTTTCTTGTGGACCGCTCGACGAATCTTTGCGCGAGCCGGCACTCGCATTCCCGAGGATCCGGAGTGGGACGAATCGGGTCTCCGAATGGACATCGTCCGGTAACACATGATGCGAGCTGCCGTCTTGAGGCTCGTGTCTACGTGGGTCGTTGGTGTTGGTCACGTCGCTTCAATCGAAGGCGCTTGATTCTCGGATTTCGTCATGATGCTCTCCCCAGTCACTCTTCCCGAAGGCTCCGCTGCCGAGGTGCACGCGAGCAGCTCTTGGCTTGATCGACCGCTGCCGGGAACCTGGTTGTTCCTGGGTTGGTTTGCTGCCACGACGATTTTCGTCGGGATGATCGCCCTGCTCGGTGGGCCTACCGTCTATGACTCCAGCGAATGGATTTACTCGACCTGGTCGATTGCGCACGGGAACCTGGCTTGCGCGTATCCTCCCGCCACAACACTGCACCTCCTTCCCAACTATCAGCCCGGGCCCTACGTCGCGCCGTTGTGGCCCCTCGTGTCCGGTGGGCTCGCCGCGCTGACTGGGATCGGGCATACGGTCCCTTTTCCTTCACAGACTGCGCTTGGACCGCATTGTTCGGGTGCATATCTCGGCATGTATCGGTGGGCGGAGGACTCACTGGCCCAGGTGCCGACTCTCGGGCTCGCCTACGCGAGTTGGGTGGCGCTCCTCGGGGGAGCCGTCGCGCTGCTGCGGAGTTGTGGCCGCGGTCGGACAACCGGGGAGCTGTTCGCGCTGATACTGATTTCGGCCACACCGATCGTCTGGATGCCCATGCTGTTCGAGCTCCATCCCCAGGACCTCCTCGCAATGGGGCTCGGTCTCGGTGGTCTGGCGTGCGTCAGGCGGGAATCGTGGTGGTGGGCTGGAGTGTTGTTGGGACTTGCCGTCACGTCGCAGCAATTTGCCCTGCTCATTCTCGCGCCGCTACTGGTGATCGTTCCAGGAAGCGCGCGGGTGAGGATGCTGCTCTCCGCTATCTGTTCGGCCGCGATCATTGACCTGTCATTTGTCGCAACGACGTCGGGTCGGGCGTGGAACGCGATTTTCATTGGATCAGGCAACTTTCGCTCGTACGGGGGCACGGTGCTCTGGGAGCTCCACACTCACGGAGCGTTGCTTGTGGCTCTGTCACGCTTTGCACCGATTGGGGTGTCGATGGTGCTGGCCTGGTACGCCCTGCGTCGGCTCGGGCCCACCGTCTTTGATCCCGTGCCATTGGTATCCCTGATAGCGACGTCCCTGAGTCTCCGGCTGGTCTTCGAGCAGAATCTGTTCGGGTACTACTTCATGGCCCTGGCCGTGTCGCTGATCCTTCTCGACGTGATCCGTGGGCGCCTGCGTTGGGAGCTCCTGGTATGGATCGCGCTCGTCACCGTGAGTTTCCCCTCCTGCGGGGGGGAAACTACTTCGACTCCCCATCGTGGGGGCCACGGGTTGACGGGGCAGCTCCACTGGTGCTCGCCGTGATCCTGTTGGCCCTGATCGTGATCGACGCAACGCAGAGGCGGATCCGGTGGTATCTGGTGCTGCCCTTCATTCTGGTGGTCGTATCCTTTGCGCAATGGCCGCCGTGGAGGACCATTCCGTCGCGCGACCTCTTTCCCCTTTGGCTGTGGCAGATCCTTCTTGTGGCCGGTGGCATCTGGCTGGCCACGGCGCCCCTCATCGCAGCTGCCCGGTCCGAGAGACGCTCAGCTCCAGTGAACACCTTAACGACGGCCTCGCAGCCGTAAGGGGCCATGCCGTCCTCGCTCATTCTCAGAGCTGATAGCCCGCGAATGGCCGCAAGAGCTCGGGACCGGCAAACACCGCCACCGCCGTGCCCATCGCGAGAAGACGCCATAGGGGATCTGCTTCTGTCGCTGATCGGCTTGGCGGCGATGAGCGCGATGCCGATCACCGCGCCGATCAGGTTGGCGGCAAAGAAACCCAGGACCACGTAGCGCACCCCGAGCCAGCCGAGCCCCAGGCCGAGGACGGGCGCCACTAACGGGACGCTTGCCGAGGACGGTGGACCAGGTCCGAGCAGGGCACTACGGACGAACCCGCTGGACTGATGTCGAGCTGCTCCTCACGCGCCGAGGTCGTCGTGCACGCCAGGCGCGGCGGGCCACCTGGTTGCTCCACAACGGCCCGTCGGAACGGCGATTGGGCGTGCGGAAGTCGATCGCCCAGACCGGGATCAGACACGCACAGCACGCGACGATCGCGATGTTCCGCGCCGCGAAACGGGTCGAGGTCGGAGAGCCCATCGCTTCGACGATGACGGCACCCCAGACGAGCAGGATCGGGGTCGCCACATAGCGCCCCGCGTAGGCCGCGTTCGACGTGAGCATCAAGGCGCCGGCGCCCCTGGACCACACCGGCACGGCCAATGTGAGCACCGCGAACACCAACGAGGTGGCAACGAAGACCAAGACCCGACGCTGACGGAGCGCGATCGCCACCGCGAGGACACCGCATAGCACCACCGCGCCGAGCACGGGCCACACCCAGCTGGTCGAGTTCACGAAATGATCGGTGATGCGGTTCCCCGTGAGCCATCCCAGGCCCAGCCGGGTGCCTACGATCTGGGGGATCCCATGCGTCGACGCGCCGACGAACGGCTGGGTGTGGCCGAATCGGACGACGCCGACCAGCTGGTATGCCAGCCCCAGTCCCAGCCCGAGCGGGGCTGCGCCCTCCCGCCAGCCCAGGGCATCAAGCCTGGCCAGCGCGAGGGGGATGAACAGCGCAACCAGTGGCTCCGAACCCGTGGCGACGAAGCAAATCACGGCTGCCGCGACGCTGCCCGCCACCGTTCTGGGACGCCAGAGCAGAGCCCAGAACGCGGTGAAAAACAGCCACCACGGGACGTTGACGATGTTGTTGAGCATCTCTCCAGTCGCCAGCGGCAGGAGGACCATCGCACCGACCAACAGGCTTCGACCCACAACGGATGGGATGACTCCGCGGGAGGCGTGGAACACGACGAGCGCGAGGAGGGCCAGCGTCGCCGCTCCCATGATCGCAACCGCCGCCGCCATGTCGGCGGGGGGCAGGGCCGCCACGATCCCGAAGGACAGGCGCGGGAAGAGCTGCAGGTAGCCGTTGTACGGCGTGAACAGGTTCGAGAAGAACGAGTGCGCCAGGGCCTGGGTGTAGAAGATCCCGTCGTCGGACCAGACTGTGTTGGTGGGCGAGGCGCCGGACTGGCGGAGCATCGATACCCCCGTCAGAACGACGAATGCCGCGCCGTATGCCGACGCGACGATCCGGGGACTCAGGGCAGACCGAGGGGCCGGTACGAACAGAAGGCCGAGGTCCAGCGAGGAACCGACGGGCAGGCGCGCTCGTCGCCGGTCAGATCGAGCGGGCTCCTCGGCGCCGCCTTCAGCTTCGATTCCCAACGCCATCTGGCCTTCTCGGTCGGGGGATTCTGGGCCATGGGTGGTCGTCGCGACGCTGGCTCGCCCTTGACAGGCTGCGAGGTTAGTTGCGCCGACTACGAAAGATGCGGACAGAGAGTCCGTCGGTCGGTGGCTCGCGTCGCGATCGGCGTAGGAGGTGGAGTAGCGAACTGCCCTTCGGTGGAACGGCCTTGACGCTTCTGAGTACCGTCGATTGGGTTACGACCGCCAGGACGCTGATCGGACTCCTCGTAGCTACAGAGTGGCCGACGTTGAACTCTTTGGTGGCGCGGTCGAGTGAGAGCACGGGCCGAGCCTGGCTCTGCCGTTAGGGCGACCGGTTTCTGCCTCCTACCGCCGTACATGAAGGGGCGGAGCCGGATCAAGAGCCTTTTTTTGTCGATCGTTCCTGATTGACCCATCGGCGTCCTGCACGAGAGCGCGCGCCAGCGAGACGCCGGGGTCAACGTCGGGCGATGCCCGCCGAAGGCTTGGCGTTGACGCCGGCGGCGAGTGGCGCATCCTGTGTCGAGGACGCCTATGTGGTGCTGCGAGTTCCCATCACTGCTCTGGGTTCTGTCACGCTCCCGTGGGCAGCCAGCCATTCATTCGTCGATCTCCGCACATGATGGGGTTCGGCCACGTCCCGACGGGCTCAATCAGAAACAACGGCCACACCGGTGTCGGTGGGCCACGGCGATCGTCGAGCACGCGTCGGTCCGTGGCCGAGACTCAAGCGGCGGGTCTCGAGGCATCGGACCTCCCCGTCGCGCAATGCGTAGAAGACGAGGGTCAAGAGCTTGCGGGCGACGGCGACGCGGGCCTTGTACTTGCCGGCCTGCTCGGCGATGCGCTTGTAGTCGGCGCGGAGCTTCTCGTTGCCCTTGGCCCGGTAGTTGCCCACGGCCTCGATGGCCGCCCAGCGCACCAGCGGTGAGCCTTGTTTGGTGATCGCCCCGCGGTGCACGACCTCGTCGGACTCGCGGTGCTTGGGGGTGAGGCCGGCCCAGCTAGCAGAGCTTCTTGGCCGAGTCGAAGCGGGCGACGTCGCCGATCTCGGCCACGAAGATGGCGGCGATGACCTTGCCCACCCCGGGCAGGGTCATCACGGCCTGATAGCCGGGGTCGGCCTTGAGTTCGGCGTGGATGTGCGCGTCGAGCTCGGCGATCGGCCGCGTCGTACACGTCGAGCAGGTTGCGCAACGAGTCGAGGCGCAGGGCGTAGGCCTCGGGGAGCTCGAGACGGTCGAGCTGGGCCTGACCGGTCGGTCCCCACAGCTCGCCGACGACGGGCAGGATCCCGTTCTTCGCCATCACCCCGTGGATCTGGGCCTTGGCACTGGTCCGGTGCCGGATGAGCGAATAGCGATAACGCACCAGCTCGCGCAGTTCGCGGACCTCTGGCGGTGCGATCCAGCCCTCGGCCAGACGCCCGAGGGCCAACATGGCGGCCAGGTCCTGGGCGTCGCGCACGTCGTTCTTGACGCGTCGGTTCCCCCAGTTGTTGCCGAGCGCGTGGGCGAGGTGCACGTGAGCGCCGAGATCTTGGAGGACATCCGCTGCCCAGTACCAGCCATAGGTGGATTCGAGCACCACCTCAGGCTCGGGCCCGGCGGCGGCCATGGCCTGGGCGAGTTCGAAGGGCTAGCTGACGAAGCGCTCGGTGCCGAGCACCTCGCCGTCTTCTGCCATCTGGACGATGGTCGTGCTGCGACGATGCAGGTCGATTCCGACGTACTGTCCCATAGGGGCCTCCTCCTCTTTCGAGGTTGTCTTTTTGCAAGACCGAGCATGCTCGGATCTCACAAGGGGCGGAGGCCCCGCCCCTTCATCGCATCAGGTCGGTGGCTCCGTCGGAGTTCTCCCAAGTCAATATTTCTTCATCATGCTCTCGCTAGTTCTCAGAGCTGATACCCCGCGAATGGCCGCAAGAGCTCGGGACCGGCAAACACTGCGACCGCCGTACCCAGGGCCAGAAAGACCCCATAGGGGACCTGCTGCTGGCGCTGGATCTGCTTGGCGGCGATGAGTGCGATGCCGATCACCGCGCCGATCAGGTTGGCGGCAAAGAAACCCAGGATCACGTAGCGCACCCCGAGCCACCCGAGTCCCGAGCCCGAGGACGGGCGCCAGCCGAACGTCGCCGAATCCGAGGAGTCGCGGGCTGGCGAAATTCAGAGCGAAGAACACCATGAACCATCCCGCGGCGCACACGCCAGCCACCCAAAGTGCGTGCCAGTCCCCGGTGGCAGCTGACGCCAGCAACAACAGCCCAGCCACCAGGACCAGCAGGGGCCACACGATCGCCTTCGGCAGCAAGAGCTGCTCTACATCGATCCAGGAAAGGGCGAAGAGCCCGGCGAAAAGGACGAGATACGCCGGAAGCTCCCACGCATAGCCGAAGCGCGCCGCGGTCCCGGCGAACAGCGCCGCGGTGGCCAGTTCCACCGCCGGGTACTGCCACGAGATCGACGCCTGGCAGTGCCGGCAGCGGCCTCGGAGGAGGACCCACGACACCACCGGGATGTTGTCCCGGGGGCCAATCGGCGTGCCGCAGCTCGGGCAGGCCGACGGCGGCGAGACGATCGATTCGTGGCGGGGCACCCTGTAGATCACGACGTTGAGGAACGACCCCACCGCCAAACCGAACAGGGCGCACAACACGATCAGCGGGGCGAGTGGGTGCACCGAGCTACTCCACGAGCCCCGACGACATGGTGGGGCACACGATACCCGTCCCCGTCGACAAGGCGGGGTATCCGCCCAGGTCAGCGGATCGCATCGAAAGGGCACGGCCCGGTCGAGCGTGCGACGTGGCCAGGCGTACCGTCGCCCTCGGGTCCCGACAGCTCTTGGACTCGCCCTCGTCACTTGCGGCGTGCACATGGAGGGCAGCCGCCCTGATCCGCCCGAGTGGTCACGGCGGCCGGGCCGGCGCCGCGCAGATCCTTAGCGAGGAGGGCGACCTCCTCTGGTCAACTCAACGGCCTACACGAGCACCGTGGACTTGGCGCTGCCTGAGTAGCCAGTGGTCGGACTCCTCCTTGACGCGTAGCCGAGAAGTGGTGGGAGTAGCTCACTCGGCGGGGACCGCCTTGTCCACGGTGTCGGAGAGATCGGCGTCGCACAGGTGGAGGTAACCGGTCTTTGTCGTGCTGTTGGAATGGCCCATGAGACGCTGGACGACGTGGATGTCATAGCCGAGGTGGACCCGGAGCTATTCGAGGTCGTCGGCAATCCGTTCATAGATGTACGTAGTGGTCGGAGCGATTGCTGAGCGTCCACTTCCCCGATAGTCGTGGTACACAAGCGTGTAGGCGTCGTCAAATGGAGCGAGGGCGTCGGCCAAGGTATCTGAGATGTTGGCGGGGCTGCCCTGGCAGGTGAGAACTGGGGGCCCATTACCCCGGACGTAGTACCGGAGACGGACATTGTCGGAGGTCTCGAAATACCCCACCTCGTACATGTCTAGCATCGCCGCCGAGACCGGGATCTTTCTGATACCGCTCGGCTTGGAGTGGCTCGAACGGGTCGAGTGTCCCATTATCCCGGCGAACTGGGCTACCCGGTGAGCGGGATTATCAGCGCGCATAGTGAGATACTGCTGACGCATCGCGGGCCGGCCGCGGTGAGCTCGGAGATCGGCGGCAACGACCGTCGCGATTTGGAAGGTGGCCGGTGCGTTCGCCATTGTGTGACCTGGTCGAAATTGAAGTTCCGATCATCCAGGCAGGGATGAGTATCTTCACGTCGCCCGTGTTGGCTGCAGCGGTCTCCGAAGCAGGCGCGCTCGGCAGTCTCGGCGCGTGGAACCGTCCAACCGACCAGCTCCAGCGCGAGCTCGATGAGCTCCGTGATTTGACGGAACGCCCCTTCGCAGTGAATCACGTCGTCCCGGATCTCAACGCAGATGCATTCGCGGCGACGCTTGAGCGTGCTCCTGCCGTCGTTTCGTTCGCGCTCGATGACGCGGGCGTCGAACTCGTCGGCCGTGTCCACGATGCTGGCGGCCTCGTCATGCAACAGATCACGACCGTTCGCCAGGCGCAACTCGCCGTCGAACACGGTGTCGACATCGTCGTCGCCCAAGGCGGTGAAGCCGGCGGGTACGGCGGCACCGTGAGCACCCTGAGCCTGGTTCCTCAGGTCGTCGACGCGGTAAGTCCGGTCCCGGTCGTCGCTGCGGGTGGCATTGCCGACGGGAGAGGCATCGCCGCCGCCGTGACCCTCGGTGCAGCCGGCGTCAACCTCGGCAGTCGTTTTCTCGCCTCCGCCGAGTCACCCGTCGGAGAACGGTGGAAGAAGGCCTTGGTCACCTATCCGTCCGAAGACTGGGTCCAAGCTGGGTTCATCAACGCGATGAACCCCAACCCCGGGACACTCGGATACCGAACACGCTTACGTCTCTTGCGCACCGAGTTCGTCGGGCGCTGGGAGGCGCGAGCAAACGAGGTCGAGGTCGACCCGGCACCTGTGCTCGCCGAGCTCAACGAGGCGGTCGCGGCCGGCGACAAAGAAGCACTTCTCGTTGTCGGCGGTCAGAGCGCAGGCCTCATCCGACACGTCGAATCTGCAGGCGCGATCGTCCGCGGGCTCGTCGCCGAGACGCGAGAAGCGCTCGCCGAGGGCGCGCAGTTTGAGCTCTGAAATGCTGGGCGAGGGCCCCCGACGCGCCCGACCCTCGTACGACCAGTAGGCGACGTTCGCGAATGGGGCACCGAGCACAAGAATGGCTTGACGGGCCCGTGACACCCTGAGAACGGCCGTTCAAAGCTACGGAGTTGGTCGGCTCCCCGCTGCGGCCATCATGCGGCGACGTTCTGTCGAAACGTGGCGGGATCTTCCATCAGATTGGCCCATACAGCGAGGTCCTCTAGTAGCTGGAACATCTGGTCGAACGTCAAATGCCCATCGACCCTGCCTCGCCGATGACCTCGAGACCCTCGTTGTATAGCCACATGCAGATCGTGGCGTCCGCGGGGTAGAAGTCGCCGTTGATTGTCTTTTCGGCGTGTTTGATGCGGTTGTAGAAGAAACACAGACGTTCCTCCACGGAGCCGTCGCCCTGCTCAAAAAACCCCTGCCCCGCAAGGTTGCTCATGTAAGACAGGGAAAGGAAGGCGTGCCACGTCTGCCGGAGAAATGCCTCCCAATGGCCAATGGCTGCCATGTAGTGACCAGCAGCCTTGTTGCGGGGCGTTTCTAGGTATTTCAGGGTCCGTTCGCGGGCCGATTCGTACTGTTGGAACGCCAGTTCAGTAGGCGCAAGAAGTTGCACAACTACTGGCGATGTGGAGCTTCTGGGCTGGCTTCGCCGAGGGTGAGGGGCTTCCCGACTACTTGCCGGTCGATGACAATCACCCCCTTCGAGCGGCGCGGCCGTATGCGCTCTCTAAGCGTTTGGCCGAAGAGATGTGCGCAGCCTGGACCGCCCGGACTGGGATCCCAACGATCGTGCTCCGACCTGTGATGATCGTCAATGACGACACCCTCGCCTCCCTCACAAACACCCCGAACTGAGTGCCTTCGTCCATGTCGAGGACGTTGCGGAGGCCACCCTCGCGGCACTCGCGGCGGACGTCGGCGGTCATCACCGGCTGACCCTTTGTGGACCTGGAGACTTCAATTCCTCGGCCGCCTGCGAGACGCTCGGGTGGCGAGCCCACAGAGGTCGCCCGAAATAGCGCCCAGGCCCGGCGTATGGAGGCACCCAGGTCGCCGACGGATTTCGGGACGAAGTAATGCTTGCGCCCGCCTACTAATCACTGTGGCTTCTCTTCAACCACCCACGTCCTGGACCAAGTCAGACGCATTGGCACGAACTAATGGGCGTAGGCAATCGATTCTTCTCGGACGATCTGGACCAGATTCCCGAGGGCAAGATTGACGTCATCGAGGTGCAGTCCCCATCTGGGTCCGAGCACCGGCTGCACAACCGGTCGAGTGTCCTTGGGACCGGCGATGTCCGTGGCCTGCAACCAGGTGGCACCGCCCGAGCTCTCGCACTGCGCGCGGTAGAGGTTCGGATAGGACACCCAGGCAGTCCGAACGGTGTGCTTCGAGGTGGCTCCATATTCAAACTTCGAACCGGGGAACGGCTTGGTCGGAAAGTAGGGGGTTAGTGGATCGGTTCCTCCGGTCAGCGCGGCGGGATTGGTGCAGAGAACCTCCAACCCGGCGGCGGAGGTCGGCGAGAGACCGGACAACGCGCTGATGCTGGTACCGACTCGACCGAAGAGGCTGTTGGCGGGCGGTGGCGAACTGAACGTCGAGTAGGCCACGACGCAGCCCGTCTGGACGTTGGTCTCACATGCCGGTATATGGGCGAAGTCTCCGCCTACGCCCTGATCGGTCGGCACGGTCACATTGCCGCCCATCAAGAGCGCCGACACGAGCAGGTGACGTTCTGAGGGGTTCTGATCGACCTCGCGTTTGATGAGTGCGATAAGGAGTGATGCGCCCTGGGAGTGCCCGATCAAGACGACGCCTCGGCCCTTGTTGTAATGGGCGAGGTAGTCGTTCCAGGCAGAGAGCACGCCGATGTACGCGAGGGCGGCCGATTGGGGGCGAATCCCCTTGCTGATCGCAGAGAGGGTCAGTTGGGGGTACATCGGGGCATAGACCCGGCAGACCTGGGAAAAGCGGGAGGCCTGAGCGATAGCGACCGCTCGCTCTTGAGGATCGATGTGGAGGTTGGCATTGGCCGTTGGCTGGGTGCTGACCGTCGGGTACACGTAGAAGCAGTCGATGGGTGGGTTTTTTGCCGGACGGGCACGTTGGACGTACGTCGTGCCGTTCGCCCGAACGACCGTCGTCGTGAGATTGCTCGTGCACGGATTGTCTGAAAGTCCCGGACGGCACAGCCACACCGTCGAGGCGGTCGAGGGGCTGGCGGCGGCCACCTCGTTCCCGACCATCTGAGTTGCCCCGAGGAGGCAGAGCATCATGACTATGACAATGCCCACCAGCAAGGGGGCACCGTCGGTTGAGGTCCGGACACTGTGCCCTCGGCTGCCGTCACACTTCTTAGCCATGATCAATTATGGCCGGTCCGAAGCGGTCGGGACGATCCGAGTGTGCCGGGTCCCGGTGTTCGGGGACACCCCGGGCGATGTGCTGCTCGCTGTTCGGAGAGATCCTCTGTCCGGGTTGAATCTAATAGTGCAGTAACGCCTTCTTGATTCGAGAACTCACTGCATTGCCCGTACTCTCCGAGCAAGTCTTTTACAGCTCGATGTCCGCATAGAGGCGGTGGCGGTCGAGCAATCTGAAACACCGGTCTTCGCAGCCTTGGGCGATGTGGGGATCGATCTCGTACTTCGCTTTGGCTGTGGATGTCGCCGGTGTCGTGGCTCTCAGGGCAGTGACTATGACGTCGGCGACTTCGTCGATCTCGTCTGGCCTAAATCCCAGCGTGGTCAGCGCCGGTGTGCCAAGTCGAATTCCCGAGGTGTACCAGGCGCCGTTGGCGTCACCTGGCAATGAGTTGCGATTGGTGACTACCCCTGCGTCAAGCAGGGCAGCCTCAGCTTGACGGCCGGTGATTCCGAAGCTGGAAGCCACGTCCAAGAGCACAAGGTGGTTGTCAGTTCCACCAGTGATGAGCCGTGCACCCCGCCGCATCAGACCTTCCGCCAGAGCGCGTGCATTCTCTACGATGTGGACGGCATAGGCAGCGAACGACGGCTGGCGAGCTTCAGACAATGCAACGGCCTTGGCGGCCATCATGTGGGGCAGCGGGCCACCGAGGACCATCGGGCATCCTTTGTCTACGTAGGGTGCGTATTCCTCGGTGCAGAGCACCAGTCCACCTCGAGGTCCGCGCAGTGACTTGTGGGTGGTGGAGGTCACGACATCGGCGTGGGGCACCGGATCGAGGTCACCGACCAGCACTTTCCCGGCCACCAGCCCAGCGAAGTGGGCCATGTCGACCATGAAAGTAGCCCCGACGTCGTGGGCGATCTCAGCCAAGATGGCAAAATTGGGGTTCCGGGGGTAGGCCGAGTACCCCGCCACGAGCACCAGCGGACGGAACTCTCTCACCTGGGCCGCTATGGCGCCGTAGTCGAGGAGTCCGGAAGCGGAATCGACCCCGTAGCTAGCCTGGTCAAAGAGCTTCCCGGAAATATTGGGTCGGAACCCATGGGTGAGGTGCCCCCCGGCGTCGAGAGCCATGCCCATCATGCGCTGGGAGTGCAGTTCGTCGCGCAGTTGATCCCAGCTCACGGAGTCAAGGTCGTTCACGTGAGCCGCCCCAGCCTCATTGAGGAATGGCTGCTCGACTCGGTGGGCAAGGATGGCCCAGTAAGCGACCAGGTTGGCGTCAATCCCCGAATGAGGTTGGACATAGGCGTGATCGGCGCCGAACAGTGCTTTGGCGTGGTCCGTAGCCAATGTCTCGATCCGGTCAACCATCTCGCATCCGGCATAGAAGCGATGGCCCGGAGTGCCCTCGGCATACTTGTCCGACAGCCAGTTGCCCATGGCCAGCAGCACGGCCGGTGAGGCGTAGTTCTCTGAAGCGACGAGCTTCAGTTGACGCCGTTGGGACTCCAGCTCACCGACGATGGCCGCTGCCACATCTGGTTCGACGGCAGAGATCACCTCCAACGCCGATCGATAGGCACTCGCTACGACTGGTTCTGGCACCACGCGCTCCTTCGGACGACATCGAGTCTTCGCCCAGGCGCACGGCTATGTCCGGCAGGCTGCCGGCTGGTCGGTCCCCGGTGGTACTCCACCCAGACGCCAGTAACGACCCGCTCCAACGGTAGCCCCAACGAGCTGCCTATGCCGACGCGACGATCCGAGGGTTCAGGACGGACCGAGGGCCCGTACGAACAGAAGGCCGAGGTCCAGCGAGGAACCGACGGGAAGACGCGCCCGTCGCCGGCCAGATCGAGCGGGCTCCTCGGCGACGCCTTCAGGTTCGATTCCCAACGCCCTATATGGCCTTCTCGGTCAGGGGATTCCGGGCCATGGGTGGTCCGACGCTGGCTCGCCCCTGACAGGCTGCGAGGTTAGTTCTGCCGACTACGAAAGACGCGGACAACAGGGTCTGTCGGTCGGAGGCTCGCGTCGTGATTGGCGTAGGAGGTACGTGCACTTGGGTTGGCAGCCGCCCTGATCCGCCTGAGCCGACCAGGCGGCCGGACGCTGCCCGAGTCGGCCGCGGTCGAACTCCTCCTCGACGCGTAGCCCGAGAAGCGGTGGGGGAGTAGCGCAATCGGCGGGGCACGCCTTGTCTGGACGGTGTGGATGTCGACGTGGCGAGGCGGCCAGAGTGTGTCGCCTACTGCGTTGCGCCGTCCTGCATCGACTGCATGTTCTTGATCATGGCCCCCTCGGCAGTGCGCAGCTCTTCGCTGGGGCTGAACCACAAGAACTCGGTGCCGGGCTCGTTCGCTACCGGGACGTGGCCGGGCGGCGTATAGAAGGCGTCTCCGACTTCGAAAACCTCGTCATGGTCGGCGTACCGTGCTGTCATCTTCCCCTTGAAGACGTAGCCCCAATGCGGGCACTGGCAGCGGTCGTCCGGAAGTCCCCGCATCAGTGGCGTCGCGTCGATGTCTTCGAGGAGCGACGTGAAGCTCACGGTGTAGCCGTCGAGCTCATCGCGCAGATCCGCCACCGGGCCAGAATCCTGCCGTTGCGGCGCGCTGTCGCTGGAGACCTTCGGCATTTCCATCACCTCTTTCGTCTGGGGCCGTCGCGCAGGCGACGCGGTCATTGGTGGTCGACCCTATCCTTGCCGTTTTTGTCGGTGGTCAACAACGCGGGTTCCCGTCCGGACATACCGTTCTGGAACGGGTGGCCGTGGACCGGGGGGGGGCGGCGATTGAGATCGAGCCGCTTCAGTTCTGTCAGCTCAAAGCCGCACGACAACCGGCTGCGACGACAAGCTCCTCACGTGCATGTACGACAAGCGTCCTTACCTTCGCACCGACTCGGCTGATGTCGACGTCGTCGGGACCTACCGCCCGATTGGCATCGGCGTCGAGAGAAACACCGATCCATTCGAGGTGCTCGCACGCATCGGACCGTATTTCGGTCGCATTCTCGCCAACGCCCGCAGTAAAAACCACGGCGTCCGTCCCGTCAGTCGCGGCGGTCATTGCAGCTATCTTCGCCCGAAGGCGATGAACATAGACGTCCAGCGCCAGAGTTGCTGCCGCGTCTCCATGGGCCCGATGCTGTAGCAGCTCCCGCATATCACCGCTAGAGCCTCCGGAGAGGGCGAGTAGGCCGCTACGCCGCTCGAGGGCATCGGCGAGTTCGTGGGGTGCGACGCCATGAGTGGCAAGCCACACGATGGCTCCCGGATCTACATCCCCAGGACGCGTCGCCATCACGAGTCCCTCGGTCGGTGTGAAACCCATCGTGGTGTCCACCGAGCGGCCCCCTGCAGTGGCGGTCACGGAGGCACCGCCACCCAAGTGGCAAATCACAAGTCTCAGGGAACCTACGGGACGTGCCAACAGCGCGGGAGCACGATTCGCGGACCATTCGCAGCTGAGCCCGTGGAAGCCAAAGCGGCGCAGGCGCCACCTTTCGACCCACGCTGTCGGGAGCGCGTAGCGCCAAGCGGCGGGTTGAAGTGAGGTGTGGAACGCCGTGTCGAAGCAAGCGACCGCCGGCAGATTTGGCGAGAGGTGACTCATCGCATCGATTGCGGCGAGTGACGGGGGGTTGTGCAGTGGTGCCAGATCGTTCAGCTCGTCGAGCTGAGCTCGGATCGAAGCATCGATCACGACGGGACGAGTGAAACGAGTCCCCCCGTGGACTACTCGGTGGCCAGTGGCGTCGAGCGGTCCAACAGATGCCGAGAATTCACGCAGACCATCTTCCAGCGATTCGCCCGGTGGGTTGAGGTCGACCGTCTCGGTCACACGATCGTCACGTTCAACGACACGAAGCTTGAGACTGGTCGATCCAGCGTTCACCACGAGTATTCGCACTTCACGGTTCTAGCGTCTCTTGAACGCTTAGGCTTCGCGGCGTCGTCCACCGCACCAAAGGAGCTCGCATGAACGTTCCTGCCACGACCTCCGTGGACACGTCTCCCGACGACGATTCGAGCGGCCATGGTCCGACGGTCGCTCCGACCGGATATTACCTAAGCGACGCCGAGGGGCCATTGGATTCCGAGGAGCTCCGCCTGCTCGACGCATGGTGGAGAGCCGCCAATTACCTCTCGGTGGGCCAGATCTACCTGATGGACAACCCCCTTCTTCGGCGACCACTGGTGGCTGAGGACGTCAAGCCGAGACTGCTCGGGCATTGGGGCACAACCCCCGGTTTGAATCTTGTGTACGCGCACGCAAATCGTGCGATTCGTCGGCGTGATCTGAATGCCTGCTACGTGATGGGACCTGGCCACGGTGGACCAGGACCCAATGCGTGCGCCTGGCTCGAGGGCAGCTACACCGAGCGCTATCCCTCGATCCGTCAAGACGAAATGGGCATGCAGCGCTTGTTCCGGCAGTTCTCCTTCCCAGGTGGAGTGCCCTCACACGTCGCGCCGAATACACCGGGCTCGTTTCACGAGGGAGGCGAACTCGGATATTCACTGCTCCACGCCTACGGGGCGGCCCTCGACCACCCCGATCTCACGGTCTTTTGCGTGGTCGGTGACGGCGAAGCCGAGACTGGAGCGCTCGCGGCGAGTTGGCACGTGAACAAGTTCATCAATCCGGACCGTGATGGCACGGTCCTTCCGATACTGCACCTCAACGGCTACAAGATCGCGAATCCGACCATCCTCGCTCGTATCCCGGAGGAGGATCTGTACCAGCTCCTCCGTGGCTACGGTTACGACCCCCGTGATGTGACCATCGACCTCACCACTAATCCGGCCGAAGCACATCAGTCGTTCGCGAGTGTGCTCGACAGCTGCCTTGATGACATTGATCACATTCACGCAACGGAGAGGACCGGTGAGGGGCGGCTCCCGAGATGGCCGATGATCGTGCTGCGCTCTCCAAAAGGCTGGACCGGACCGCCGGTGGTTGACGGCAAGCAAGTTGAGGGCACGTTCCGAGCACACCAGGTTCCTATTCCGTCCGCGCGCACCGACGCTGTGCACCGGGCAGCCGTGGAGAACTGGATGAAGTCGTACCGACCCGAAGAGCTATTCAACAACGACGGAAGTCCGATCGAAGAGCTCATTGCCTTGCCGCCAAAAGGCGAGCGACGGATGAGCGATAATCCCGTCGCCAATGGAGGTCTCCTGGTGGCCGACCTGGAATTGCCAGACTTCCGCAACTATGCCGTCGACGTCGAGCAGCCAGGGACAACCCAAAGCGAGGCAACGCGAGTTCTTGGCTCATGGCTGCGCGACGTCATCACCGCCAACCCCAGAAACTTCATATTGTTCGGACCAGACGAAGTGGTCTCGAACCGATTGAGCAGTGTCTTCGAGGTCACCGATCGAAAGTGGATGGCCGAGACCGAGCCGGGCGACGATCACCTGAGTCAAGACGGACGGGTGATAGAGGTGCTCTCCGAGCACCTCTGCGAGGGTCTGCTCGAGGGCTATCTCTTAACCGGGCGCCACGGTCTCTTCACCTGCTACGAGGCGTTCATTCACATCGTCGATTCCATGTTCAACCAGCATGCCAAGTGGCTGGAGACGGCGTCGAAGATTCCGTGGAGACGGCCCGTGGCCTCGCTGAATTACTTGCTCAGCTCGCATGTTTGGCGCCAAGACAACAATGGCCTGACGCATCAAGACCCGGGATTTCTGAGTGTCGTGCTGAACAAGAAACCCGATGTCGTACGCGTCTACCTCCCCCCGGACGCAAACTGCCTTCTTTCTGTCGCCGATCACTGTCTACGGAGCCGCCAGTACGTCAATGTCATAGTCTCGGGCAAGCAGCCAGCCTTGGACTACCTCAACACCGACCAGGCGGTCGCACACTGCACCCGCGGTATCGGCGTGTGGGACTGGGCGTCCACTGAGGCAGAGGACGAGGAACCCGATGTTGTCCTCGCATGCGCCGGTGACGTACCGACATTGGAGGCGCTTGCCGCCGCGGACCTCATCCGGCAGCACCTACCGGAGATCAAGGTGCGTTTTGTGAACGTCGTCGACATGATGCGCCTCCTCCCTGACTCGATCCACCCGCACGGTCTTCCCGACGCCGAATTTAATGCTCTCTTCACCGCCGATCGTCCAGTGATTTTCGCATGGCATGGCTACCCGGCAACGATTCATCGTTTGACCTACCGGCGTGACAACCACGGAAACTTTCATGTCCGGGGCTACAAGGAAGAGGGCACCACGACCACACCATTCGACATGGTGATGATGAACAACCTTGATCGCTACCACCTCGTAACCGATGTGATCGATCGAGTTCCTGGTCTCGCAGCGAAGGCGGCCAGCACTCGGCAGGTCATGATCGACAGT
The DNA here is from genome assembly GCA_963756625.1 of uncultured Acidimicrobiaceae bacterium. Classification (GTDB taxonomy): domain Bacteria; phylum Actinomycetota; class Acidimicrobiia; order Acidimicrobiales; family RAAP-2; genus Bog-473. The sequence continues at coordinate 669,772 of CAVWNQ010000004.1, read as the reverse complement.
CGCAACGAAGCAAAGGCGTGGACGCGCACACACGGCGACGATCACCCCGAGGTGGCCGATTGGGTCTGGCCGTACAGGGCGGGCTCTTGAGCGGCGAGGCGGTCCGGAGTCTGTTTCGTCGCGGCTCGGGTACATCCGCGCTGATTGAGGCACGGACGCGCAACGGCGGCCCGCTGAGCGGGCCGCCGTTGCCTCCTCACTGGAGAGGGTTCGCTGGAACTATGCCGTGACGAGTGTCCCCTGCGGGGTGTGAGCCGGGGAAGCTCCTCGGTCTCGCCCGTCCGCCGGGCGTGGGCGAAGCCGAGGCCGACCAGCACTGCCATGACGCCGGCGAGGCAGAAGGCTGCGATCGCACACCACAGGGCAATGGCGGCAATCAGGCTGAAGCCGTAGGCCTCGAGAAGCAAGCCGCGGAGCGTGGTGCCCTGGAAGACCGTCTGCGCCTTGGCCTCGGCCGCCGTGTACGTCGTACGTACGGATCTGGGTCATGGGATATCCCGATCCGTGGAAGACAGCGAGCATTGTGGAATTCTCAGCGAGAACGCTGGCTTTGAATTCGCCGATGCCGGGCCGCCTGGCCGTGTCGACCAGGCGTTCGAGGAGCATGGTGCCCAACCCGTGGTGCTGGGACTCGTCGGCGACGACCAAGGCGACTTCCGCAGAGCAGTGATCCGCGAGCCGGTCATAACGGCCCACGGCGACGATCTCACCGTCGTGTTCGACCACATAGGCCACTCGATCGAAGCCATCGACGCAGGTAAGGTGTGCGACCTCAGCGGGCTGAAGCTCGAGGTGCGGGAAGAAGTACCGCAACTGGATCGACCGGCGGCTCAGGTGTGCGTGGAATCGGACGAGCGCCGCTGCATCGGTCGAAGCAATCGACCGCACACTGAAGTCAGGGCTCGCATATCGAGCATCTTCGCTCGCCGGAATGGTGCTGGCGGTCATCACCGTCATGGAGCCACCATGACATCGACCCGTACCCGCCCGATTGGGAGACTGATCCCGTTGCGACATGACCATCCTCCGTGGAGGCCGGCCTCCCCAGCGAGTTCCAATGGCTCCCAAAAGATGAGGCATTCGGAGGAGGAAGCCATGAAAGCCGCAGTCGTCACCAGTTTCCAACGGCCCCTTGAGATCCAGGACGTTCCGACGCCCAAGCCGGGTCACGGTGAGGTCCTGGTGAAGGTGGAGACCTCAGGTTTGTGTCACACGGACATCCACACCGCCCACGGTGACTGGCCGGTCAAGCCCCAGCCGCCCTTCATTCCGGGGCACGAAGGGGTCGGTGTCGTAGAGCGTCTCGGGCGAGGCGTCAAGGGACTCACCGAAGGTGACCGCGTCGCCGTGCCGTGGCTCGGCTGGGCCTGCGGGGCCTGCGGGGCCTGCGAGCTCTGCGCGTCGGGTTGGGAGACGTTGTGCCCCAGTGCTCGCTACACCGGCTACACGGTGAATGGTGGATTCGCCGAATACGTCGTCGCCGACTCGTCCTTTGTCGGGCGGGTCCCCGACTCGGTGGATCCCCTCGAGGCGGCACCCCTCACCTGTGCAGGCGTGACGACTTACAAGGCCGTCAAGGTCTCGGGCGCCCGATCCTCAGATCTCGTGGCCGTCTTCGGGATCGGTGGTCTGAGCCACCTCGCCGTGCAGTACGCCCTTATCGCTGGGGCGAGCGTGGTGGCCGTAGACCTCATCGACGCAAAGCTCGAGGTGGCCAAGAAGCTCGGTGCGTCCTACCTGGTGAATTCGTCCCGCCAGGATCCGACGGCTGAGATAGCGGCGTTGGGTGGGGCTGACGTCGCCATTGTGCTGGCGGCGTCGCCGAGGGCCTACGAGCAAGCCTTCGCCAGTCTCCGCCCCAACGGGACTCTGGTGGGCGTCGGCCTGCCGGCCGACAACACGATGCGTCTGCCCATCTTCGAGACCGTCCTTCGCGGCATCAAGATCGTCGGCTCGCTGGTGGGGACCCGCGTCGACCTCAAGGAGACCTTCGAGCTGCACGCCGACGGCCGGACCGAGATCGTGCGAGAGACGCGGCACCTTAACCAGGTCAACGACTCGATTTCCCAGGTGGAGCAGGGCGAGATCGAGGGACGGATTGTCTTCGACCTCCGGAAATAGGCTCGGTGAGCAGATGCAGACTGTCCTTCTCAGCTGGCTCGATCAGCGCAAAGGAGCACGGTCATGATCAAGGAACTACGCGAGCTACCCCCAGGCGTCATCGGGTTTGAGGTCACGGGGAAGGTGCGAGCAGAGGACTTTCGTGACGTCGTACTGCCTGCGTTCGAAAGAGCGGCGAAAACTGGGGAGTTTCGGGCTGTCATCGTGATCCCTGAGTTCGAAGGGATGTCCGGCGGTGCTCTCTGGCAGGACCTGAAGATCGGCATTCCCCACCTGCGAGGCTGGAAGCGCATCGCCCTGGTGACCGACATCGATTGGATAACCCATCTGACTCAGATGTTCGGCTGGATGACACCCGGTGAGGTGAAGATCTTTCCGCCCACCGAGCGCGGGTCGCGATCGAGTGGGTAGCGGGCAACTAATGGACGGGCGTCAGGTGGCACAGGTCGATCCGCATGCGTGCAACGCCGTGCCGATAACGAGCCGCCGATTGTGAGGACCAGCGATTCCTCAGCCTCCGTCTTCTTCAGACCGCCGCTGCCTTGTTCGCATCGGACATCTACGCCTCGTCCGACTGGTTGTTGGTTCTTTTCTGCACAACCTTCTTCGTGTGGGGACGCCCAGAATCGTGACGCGGGTCGTCGACCCCTGATGCAGCGGGCCGGATGGTGTCGATGTCGGTGGAACGACCGATCAGTACCAGCTCATCACCCGCTTCGAGCTTCGTGCTGTAGATCACGACGTTGAGGAACGACCCCATCGCCAAACCGAACAGGGCGCACAACACGATCAGCGGGCCGAGTGCGTGCACCGAGCTACTCCACGAGCCCCGACGACATGGTGGGGCACACGATACCCGTCCCCGTCGACAAGGCGGGGTATCCGCCCAGGTCAGACCGCATCCAATGGGCACGTCCCGGTTTGAGCGTGCCAGCTGGCCAGGCGTACCGTCGCTCTCGACAGCTCCTTCGACTCGCCGGCGTCACATGTTGTCATCGAGCCGGTGTCACATGCGGCGTGCACATGGTTGGCAGCCGCCCTGATCCGCCTGAACCGTCCCGGCGGCCGGGCCGAGGCCGCAGATCCTGAGCGAGGAGGGCGACCCATCTGGTCAAATCAACGGTTGGACAGCTACGAAGAGCACTGCGGACTGAGCGCTGCCGAGTCGGCAGCGGTGCAACTCCTCCACGACGCCTACCCCGAGATGCGGAGGGGGGATAGCGCACTCGGCGGGGAGGGAGCGCCATTGTGTCCACGGCGCCGCACAGGCGGAGGTGGCCGGTCGTGGTGGTGATGTTGGAATGGCCCGTGAGACGCTGGACGACGTGGATGTCAACGCCGCTGGGCGCGAAAGAGCGGCGCCAGCGGTGCGGGATGAAACGGTGGGTTACAGGGCCGCGAGAACCGTCCGGCACCTACCAGATCCAGGTGGGGAGAGATGGGCCCAGGCGCCGGAAACGGCCCAGAAGCGTGGCCGTTCGCGTGGGGTCCCCTTGCCTTCTCCCAGAAGCGTGGTGGGCGCATAGGGACTCGAACCTCGAACCGAACTAGGGGAGAACGTCGGCTCCGACGCGCAGCCCGGGATCGCCATGTGGATGTGTCGGTGAGCCCGTTGAGGCCATTGGTAAGCAAGGTATTTGCTTCGGCAGCAGCACCGCGTTGCGATCGTGCGCGCTGCCGAGCGGTTCGAGCATCAGAGACGCCGTGTAAGACTCACGGTTCGCCACCGCCCGGAACACATGGACCTTGCCGTCGTTCGTGCGCTGGACGAGCTTCTTGCGGCGGAGTCGCCCAGGATCGTCAAGACGGTCGGATAGGCGCAGTCAGGTAGCCGGTCGGCCACTTCGCGACCCGACATGGGGCGACGCGTCCCACAAGATGTCAATCACCCGGCGCTCGAGCTGGTCCAGCCGCGTCATTCGCCTCGCCTTCCCCTTCCACAATCCCTCGGACGCATCGTACTTCCACGCCACGTAGTAGGTCCGGGTCCGGCGGCGTCACGCCTTCGCCATCGCTGGCGCCGGGTAGGCGGACGTGGCGTAGACGGTCGTCCCGAAGAGCACCAGAGAGAGCACGTGGACCGAGGTACACCACAGGCAGATGGCGTCGATGGCGAAGAGCTCGGCGTAGAGGAGGTACAGGACCGTGCCGAGCCCGACCACCGCCCAGGCGAGCCGGCCGATCCGGATGGCCGGTTCGTGGCGCCGCCACAGGGGCGGGAGCTGCAGCACCAGCATGACGGCGAAGAACACCAGGCCGAGGACGGCCACCGGCACCCCGAGCACGGCCGAGTACGAGCTGGTGGTGACCTTTAGGCAGTTGACGACCCCGTTATCCGAGCAGGCCAGGCTGCTCGACGACGTGTAGTGCTCGTACGTGAGGTAGCCCGCTACGCCGAGTCCGACCAGGCTGGCGACGGTCCCGACGATCCCGGGCCACCGGGGTACCTCCTCATCCACCGTGTACCGCCGTGCAGACGTCGGAGGGCTGGTCGTGGCTGAGAGAGCTGCAGATCGTCCTGATCAGCTGGGCGGCGCTGGCGTCGATGTCGGCGCCTATCACCGTCGAGTTGTCGCCCACGTCAGAGGCCACCTCTTCGAAGGGCAGATTCTGCAGCGGGCCGAACGAGTACTGCGCCGAGGGGAGCACCACCTTCCCGCCCAAATCCACGAACGGGAATTCACCGCCGTTGCTGTCCTGCCACAGGGTGAGCTGTGCCTGCGTCGGTGTTTGCAGGGGCGCATACCCGTTGCCCTTGGGCTTGTTGGTAGTGATCTCCACTGGCGTGAACGTGAGGTACGGGCTCGAGTACGTCGTGCCGTAGAAGGTGAGGGTGGGGACGTCACCGTCTTCGTTGGCGGAGTGGATGCGGCCCGGCTGGGGGCTGAACGTGCCGAACTTGGCAAGGGCGATGTACATCGGCCACCGTTCGGCGGCGCAGTGGGGACAGAACTCGGCGCCGATGTAGAGAAGGTCGGCCTTGTCGTCTGCGGTCAAGGCCGGGTCGTTGATCGATTGCGGAGTCGTGAGGATGCCGCCGGTCGACGCAGCGGTGAGCGTCGAGACCGGCACCGACTGGAGCTTGGCCAGCGTGGCGGCCGGGATCGGGGTGCCCGCAGGCGGCGACGGTATGTCGACGACGGCGCCTGAGCCCCCGCCACCGGCGACCTTCACGATCACAAGCACAGCGACGATGACGACCACCAGCGCGATGACGACAATCCCCGACCGGCGATTGCGCGGCTCGCCGCGCCTCCTGGGCGGCCCGCTGCTTGGTGGCTTGGCGTTCGGCGAAGCGCTGGCTCGAGGCGGATTTCTTGGATGCGGTTGCAGTAGGGCGAGTGCCCTTCTGCGATGATGATCGTGGACGGTTGTTCGACATGACAACTCTTCTCTCCGAGTGGGGGGCGAGCACGTAGGGATGACCACGCGCTGCGAGTGGGATAGTGGCGCCTGCAGTGCGGCGCGCCTCTGAGGATTGTCGGCGTTTGGCAGCCGGCGGTTAAGCCGAAAGGTCCAGCTGGGGCGGTCGCAACAGCGGAGACGGCGAGCCGGTGGGTAGCGCGGTGGCGACGCGGTGGCGGCGACGCTGCAGGCAAAGCGCCACGAGGACGACGCTTCCGGCGGCGATCGTGCCGACCAGAGCGATGCCCGGGAGCGGCACCGATGACGACGGTGTGCCTCGGTTGCAGGCCACGGCATCACACTCGCTTCCCGAGGGTGCCGGTAGTGCCGTGATGATGGCGCCGCTGTCGGGCTGTAGCCCTGGCTGCGAGAACATCGACCCCGGCACGAGGCCGCTCACGGCAAGGGCCGCAAGGGCCACCAATACCCAGCGCCACTTCGGTGCCACGAACCCAGGCTAAGGCTCCTGTCGGGGTGCGACGTGCAGCCGTCGCTCGGGGGATTTGCGGCCCGAGAAGCGATCCAGGGAGGGATGGCGCCCCCCAGTTCAGCAGCCAATGCCACCCGCCGGTCTGGCCCGAGCCGCTCTGCGGGACTCAGGACCTTGACCAGCGCCTTCGGCCGGGTGATCTGGACGCTACCGATCCTCAAGGGCTGCCCGACGATTGCAGAAACCCGATTTCGTTCGCGGAGACATGACGAGCCGTGCACTTTTCTGAGCCCTCAGACCAGGAGCATCACTGCCAGCGGAGCCGAGACGATGGCGCCGGCAACGAGGCCGGTGGAAACCGCGGTTCTCTTCGAGTTTCGGGACTTCAGGAGGAGGCGGTCGACCCGTCTCGGAATGGCGTTGCCGGCGGCGCCGAACGCGCAACTCGGAACACGTCCTGACGTCGCCATGAGGACGAGCGCTGCCGCCAAGTGAACGGGGTCGCTGCGTCTGGCGGAGTAGTCGTCAGCGGACATCTCGAGAAGCGAGGCAATCTCCAGTGGCGCGAGCCGCGCGTAAGGGACCCAGGCAAAGAGTCTTCTGAGTCCCACCATCGGCAGCATGACCAGTCCGTGGTGTTCGTGGGCGTGCCCTCGTTCGTGTTCGATGACTGCCCGGGTCTGGCGAGAGCTGAGCAGCTGCAGGGTACCCTCGCTCATCACGATTCTGGGGCGGCGTCCCGGGAGACAGTAGGCCACGGGTCGAGTGTCCTCGATGAGATCAGTGCCCGGGTACTGGGTTGACTCCCGAGCCAGAAGATTCAAGAGCCGGCGGTGCCGGGCGCGCGATCTGATGGTACGAACCATCAGGGAGCCAAAGACCACGAAGAGAACGATCAGCAGATCTGCGGCCAGGGTGAGACCCAGGGCATCGGGCAGGCCGAGGCCCTGGAGGGGATGTCCACCAAAGAGGCCCTCGACGAGTTCGCGCACGCCTGGCGCGAGCCCTGCGTGGTACCGGTAGACGGCCACTGCAAGACCCGCCCCGATTCCTGACGCGATGGCGCTCAGACCGATGGATTGCCAGAGCACGACCGCCGATCGGGGGCTCGGGTCACCCACGACGCCCGTGCCAGTCGCGGGCTCGTCGGGGCCGAGCAGTACGACGGCCAGCACCAAGAGTGCCGCGGCGGTGACGAAGAGACTCATCCGTGGTTCCCTTTGTCGCCCGTGACATCGTCCAGAGCACGTCGGAGCACCTGGGCCTCATCGGAGGAGACCGACTCGGCGAAGCGGACCAGCACGGCCCCTCGGTCCGCCGAGTCGCCCATGGCGTCGATCATGAGCTCGGCCATGTAACTCTCACGTGTATCCGCCGCCGCGAAGCGGTGCGGCCGCCCGGCGGCCGTTCGGCGGACCAGGCCCTTCCGCCGAAGGCGGTCGAGGATCGTCAGGACAGTCGTGTAAGCCCGATCGGAGAGCTGGTCGGCCACTTCGCGACCCGTGAGTGGGGCCTCTGCCGTGTCCCAGAGGATGTCCATCACTTTGCGCTCCAGATCACCGAGCGGGTTCATCGACGTCGCCTCATGACGAGAGTCTCGCGAAACCACGGCCCACAGCGACATTGTCTACTACACAGTGTAGTAGTACATTCGATCGTCGTGATTGCTGCCCTCTATGACGCCCCGCTCCCGCCCTTGCGGGGCTCCGAGTTCACCTCCACGCAGTTCGACTTCGTCCCGGTGGCGATGATCCTGGTCGCGCTGGTCTCTACCTGTGGGGGGTCCGGCGCAACAACGCTCTGCATCCCCGTCACCCGTGGTCCGTCGGAAAGACGATGGCATTCCTCGGCGCGCTGTGCACGACGGGGGTGGCGATCTTCAGCTTCGTCGGGGTCTACGACGGGGAGCTCTTTTGGGACCACATGGTCCAGCACCTGCTGCTGATCATGGTGGCTGCCCCCCTCTACGCCATCGCCTCTCCATTGGACCTGGCTTGGCGTTCGACCACCGGCACGGCCCATATCGCGGTGACCGAGATGCTGCGTTCGAAGGTGGCCAAGTTCCTGGGCAACCCGCTGGTCGCCTTCGTGCTCTACGCCGTCGTGATCCCGGTCAGCCACCTGACGGTTTGGTACAACTACACGCTCACCCACGAGAGCGTGCACAACGCCGAGCACCTAGCCTTCCTCGTCGTCGGTTATCTGTTCTGGCGCCAGATCTTCGGTTCGGACCCCAACTGCTACCGCCTGCACCCGGCCCTGCAGTTCTTCTACCTCTTCCTCGCCATCCCGATCGACACCTTCACGGGGCTCTCACTGGCCGGCGAGGCGTGCGCGAGATCTTCCCCGCCTACTTCGCTACGCACCGAACGTGGGGCCCGTCCTATGTCACGGATCTCCACGTCGGCGGCGACATCATGTGGGTGGTGGGCGACACGTTGATGCTGTGGCCCATGATCCCCGTGGCACTGCGCTGGATGCACATGGATGAGCGTAGGGCGGTGCGCATCGACCGCGAGCTCGACGCCTCGGCCACCCTCCAGCTCGTGGGGGACGGTGATGCGTCGTTGAGGCGTGGTCTGCGGGCGAGGGCATCCGCGGGCAGCCACGTCATCCCGAGGTCACCGGCTTTCTTCACGGCACTGCTGTGCATCCCGACACTGGTGGCGGCGTGTGGAGGCTCCGGCGAACCAGCGCCACCTCCCGCCAGCCAGGGCATCGTCCAGGACCGCCCGATCCCCGACATACCGCTCATCTCGTCTTCGGGCGCTGCGACCTCGCTTGCCGCGTATCGTGGGAAATACGTCGTCATGGCGCCCTTTCTGAGTCTGTGCCAGGACGAGTGCCCTTTGGTCACGGGCGCGTTCATCGCACTGCAGCGCGACGTCGACGCGGCCGGGCTCGGCAAGAAGGTGGTCTTCATGGAGATCACCGTTGACCCCGGACGTGACACCCCGGCCCGGCTCGCCGCCTACTCGAAGGAGTTCGGGGCGGATTGGCCGCTCTTGACAGGGACGCCGGCCAACCTGGATGCGCTGTGGAAGAACCTCGGCGTCTCGGTGCAGATCGTCCCCGAGGAGCAGCCCGCGAAGATCGACTGGTTCACCGGCAAGCCGCTCACCTATGACGTCGACCACACCGATGGGTATTTCCTGATCGATCCCGCTGGCCACGAGCGCTTCAGCGATTCGAATCCGCCCAATCTCCACGGACACCTGGACGAGAAGCTGGCGAGTCTGCTCAACCAAGGCGGTCTGCAGAACCTCGACCACCAAGGCAATCCCAATTGGACACTCTCAGATGCACTGAGCTCCATCAGCTGGTTAGTAGGACAGAACATCCCGGGCGGAGCGAGCACCTAATGGCGCAGGACCGCCCTCGGTAGGGCAGGCGCAAAGTACCAGAGAGGACTGAACCATGACAGAGGAAACCAAGCGGGTCGAATTGTCACGCAGGATCGAAGCACCGGCGGCCCTCATCTTCAAAATCCTGGCGAATCCGCAACGTCACATGGATTTCGACGGATCCGACATGCTCCGGGGAGCCGTCCTCGACCGTCCCATCTCCGATGTGGGGGACACCTTCACCATGAAGATGCATCGGCTCGGAGACGACTACCTCATGCTCAACTTTGTGGTGGAGTTCGAGCCAGATCGGCGGATATTTTGGGAACCGGCTCCCGGAGACCCTTCTCGGGCTGAAGGTGATGATCCATCCAAGGTCGGCCTTCCTGCGGGCTACCGCTGGGGCTACATCCTCAGTCCAGACAGTGACGACGCCACCGTCGTCACCGAGGTCTTTGACTACGGCCCCTTGCCGGAGGACCTCCTACGTGATGGGGGGGCGTGGATCAACGGGACCAATTCGGTGCTTGAGTCCATGACGGCCAGCCTGGAGAGGCTCGAGAAGATCAGTACCGAGTAGACCGCTGCCGGAGCGTATCTTCTCGCTCCATGGAGCAGGCTGTCGCTGATCCGGTCGGTCCGGATCTGCGTCGGTGTCAGTGCGGGGTACGTTCAATCTGACACTAAAGGATGCCCCCAAACAGTGATCGCATCGGGACAGCGGGACACTCGGGCACCCTCGGTCCGGACAGATACAGCGAAACACCGACTGTGGGCCGCGGCCCGAAACCCTAGGAGCTCGGTCTAGGCGTGAGGACCATCACGGGGATAATGCGCTCGGTCTTCCGCGCGATGTCTGCGAGCTGCGGATAGCGCTCGGCTGCTCTCGCGAAGAGGCGGTCGCGCTCGTCGCCGGTGGCCTCCTCCGCTACAACGTCCATCGTCTCGCTACTGACCTCGATCCTCGCGACCGGGTGCTCCTTGAGGTTGTGATACCAGGCTGGATGCTTCGGCGCTCCTCCGTTCGCGGCCCAGATGAAGTAGTGCCCATCGGCGGGCAGGTACGCGACTGGGTTGACGCGGCTCACACCGGACATCCCGCCGGTGTGATGGAGCAACAGAAGTGGCGTTTCCTCCCACATGCCGCCGACTCGTCCGCTGTTGGTCCGGAATTCACCGATCACTTTGGCGTTGTACTCTTCCGATGTCTCAGCCATTGGGCTCCTCTCGTCCTCGTTGTCGCTTTGGCTTTGAGGGCGATTAGCCATCCCGACCGTCTGTGACCAAGTACCTCTCGCTCTGGCGGCGTACCCCTATGAGGTCCGCAGCGTCGAATCAGTCTCAAGGAGGGTCTTGAGACTGGAAAGAACGGCAGGCCAGCCCTCAGAGATGGCTTGGAGAACATCGCTATCAGGCTCGAACCCGTCGTGGACAACCGTGAGCTTTACGACCCCGTGCCCGACGTCCTCAATATCGAAGGCCACCTTGGAGCGGGGCTCAGCCCGCCAGGCGTCAGCGGTGGCTTCGTCCATCCCGACCTCGGCGGCCCACTCGGGCGTAATCGTGTGCCAGGTGTAGGCCAGCCTGCAGAAGGGATCGGACTCGAGGATCACCTGTTCGGGGTCGCTCACGACAAGCCCGACCTCCTCGTGCGCCATGTCGTAGGTGGAGCCCTTCCTCCAGTCCGATTGAAAGGTCTTCTCACCAGCCCTTTGGTGCCGCCAATAGCGCTTCATGAGGGCGGGGTCGGTGAGGCCCTGCCAGACCCGCTCCGGCGTGGCCTGGATGTAGATCGGGTAGGTGAAGCTTGTCATCTGGTTGCTGCGTGCAGCCATTGCCTGGCCTCCAGTCCTCGCCCGCCCGGTTGAGATGTACTGCCATCGGAAATATCTACCCATGGTCGACGTAGACCCAACCTCGCAAGGACAGGGCTGCACCCGTACGGCAAGGGAAGGGGCTGGCACCCCGCGGCATGCACAACGGGGACAGGCGGCCAAGCATTTCGGGGCCGCCCCCGGTGCTTGTCTATTCAACCTTCCTACGGCACCGCGTCGCCAAGCTTCTTTGCCACGGCTCCGACGAATGTCTCGACGTGATGGTCACCCTGCTCCAATAGCGTGGCACAGGCATCTGACCGAACTTGTCGCTGCTCCGTGTCTGCATCAGCCAGGCTCCGAAAGGCGACCGCGGCGTTCCGGTAGACACCGGCTGCCGCGCCTAACTCGCCTCCCGCTTTTGCAAAGCCCCTCGGTGGGTGCGAGCTGCTGAGCCACCCGCCGAGGTTGCTACAAGAAGTGACAACCTGTGAAGCAACTGCTTCGTCCGTCTCGAGCGGTTTCTCTAGTTCCGTCTGGAACAGCTCTCGGAGGTGGTCAACCGCCTCAGTAACGGCCACTAGGTACTCCCGGGCAGTAGAGGCCCATATGCGCCTCGCGGCTTCGGCCTCAGGATTCCTAGGCATCATCGCAATATAGGAAGGTCAGGCGGTCAAGTTTGCCAAGCACTCACTTAGCCGCACCGCCGCACGGGCACAAGCGGACGCCGCAGAGTGGGCCCGGGCTAACGAGGCAGAGGCAGGCCGGAGGCCGGCGCCACCGGGACGGGGAGGGGGGTGGCGCGGGGTCGGGGAGCCGTGGGCCGGCGGGGGGAGGACGTTGGGATTGGCCAATAGGTGCGAAACGCTGGCTGGATCTAACAGGCGGTGCAAGCGAAGAACCAGCGCAGGTAGTGGATTTCCCGCCCTGGCACCGGGCGATGCGTTCCGCAGCACTCGTGACACTTACATGACGCACTCGGCATGCCTATTGCCCGCCGTCATTTCGCAGCCGCCTCGTTGAGGGTACGAGCTATTTCACGTGCGCTGCTTCTGTTGAGTACAACGGTGTGCTCGGGTCCATTGTCAGGCTTGACCAGAAGACGGGTACTCATGAACTTGTCCGTGACGGTGATGGGAACCCTTATCTCCTCCATCGGCAGGTCGATCAGGATGCCGTGCGCGGCCGTACCGAAAATTAGCCGCCGATTGGTGAGGACCAGCCATCCCTCAGCCTCCCGCTTCTTCAGATCGCCGCCGGGATCGAAGAGCAGGGCGAGGACTTCGACTGTGACGGTCTCGTCCGACTCCAAGACGTCATCGATCACGTCCAATTTTGCCTTCTTCGCATCGGACATCAACGTCTCGTCTCTCTGGTTGTTGGTTCTTTCTGCGCAGCATTGTTCGTGTCGGGACGCCCGGAATCGTCATGCAGCCCGTCGACCCCTGATGCGACGGCCCGGATGGTGTCGATGTCGCTGGAACGACCGATCAGTACAAGCTCATCACCGGCTTCGAGTTTCGTGCTCCCAGTGGGTACCACGAGATCGTGATTTCTCTGGATGGTCGTGACGATGATGCTGACGGGCAGGTCTGCCTTGGAGAGGGATTTCCCGGCGAGCGGCGACCCGGCGCGAATGAGCACTCGGGCGGAACCTGCCGCATCGCCGTCAGCATTCATCTCCTGGAGGCTGGCCAAAAGACCGAGGCGGTATCCCCTGACCACGTCGGAGGTGGCGACGGTCCCGACTACGTACCGCTCCGAATCGAGCACCGGTACCCAGTGTTGGGTGGACGTGGTGATCGCATCAACTGCAACATCGAGGTGAGCCGATTCGGACACCGTCGGTGCTGTCACATCCACAAATGACTCCAGGCGGTGCTCGCGCGCGCCTTCGCTCGCCTCCAGACGGGCCAGGGAGATCGTTCCTTCGAACCGACCCTTGCTGTCCACGACGGGTGCTCCGCTGAGCCCGCAGTGATCGAGCTGATCGTGAGCCATCTCGACCGAGGTTCCACCGGTGATCACCAGGCGGGGAGATGCCATGGCCCGTCGGACCGACACGTTGGCCAGGACCGGCATGCCGAGCAAGAGCCGCTGCGCCGGGGCATCGGCCCTGGTCCTGAGTTGGCTGCGGTAGATCGTGTCATCGCTGCGGCGCACGATGAACCATGCCAGACCGACGGCGAGCATGGCGGGGCCCAGGATCGAGAGGCTTCCGGTCATCTCGGCCACCATCAACATGACGGCCAACGGCGCACGGGAGATGCCGCCGAAGCAGCACATCATCCCGACGATCACGTAGGGAGCAGGGTTGTGGCCCATAGAGGGGACCACCGGCTCGAGGAGCCGCCAGACCGAGGCCCCGATGAACGCGCCGATGACCATTCCCGGCCCGAAGATTCCCCCCGACCCGCCCGAACCGATCGAAAGCCCGGTGGCGAGGATCCTGGCGAACGGCAGCACGAGGACGATCCAGAGTGGCAGCGTCAGAAGCTGGTGGCCCAGGCCCGCTTGGATCCATCCGTATCCGGTGCCGAGCACTTCGGGGATAGCCAGGGCAATGAGTCCCACAATGACCCCGCCGATGGCCGGCTTGATCCAACCGGGGAGCGTCAGGCGCTCGAACAAGTCCGAGATCCCGTAGAAGCCCTTGGCGTAGAGGAGCCCGATGAGACCTCCCAGCACGCCGATCAGGGCAAACCAGACCAGATGAGTCGGATCGGTGAAGTGGTAACTGCCCACGAAGCCGAACAGCGGCGTGAAACCCACCACGGTGCCGAAGATGACGTAGCCGACGAGCGAGGCGACGAAGCTCGGGAGCAGAGCCTCTGCATCGAAGTCGTCCCGGTAGAGGATCTCGGTAGCCAACACCGCTCCTCCGAGAGGTGCTCCGAAGATGGCGCCGATGCCTGATCCAATGCCGGTGACAACAGCGATGCGGGCGTCGGCCGGACTGAGGTCCAACTCCCGGGCAAGGAAAGAGGCGAACCCGGCGCTGATCTGGCCGGTCGGTCCCTCTCGGCCTCCCGATCCGCCGGCGCCGATGGTCAGAGCTGATGCCACGATCTTGACGATCACGGCTCGGAAGCGGATGCCCCGGGGGTTGTGATGGACAGCCGAGATGGCGGCATCGGTACCGTGACCCTCGGCCTCCGGTGCGAACCGGAACACGAGGATCCCCCCGAGCAGCGCACCGAAGCCGACCACCAAGGGCAATGCCCACGGTCGGGTGAACGACGCCGAGGCCCGCTGACCACCCTCGCTGACCGGGGTTGGTACGTGGTAGCCAGCGAGCGTGCCAAGGAAGAAGTGCGTACAGGCCAGCAGCGCCTCGTAGAACACGATGGCGCCGACTCCTGCCATCGTCCCGATGAGCACACCGAGGATCAGCCACTTCTGGAGGTAGGACGCGTTCCCGAGCCAACGCGAGGATCTGGTCGTGGCGGCCCGCCACGAGGTACGAGCAATGATCGTCACGGGAGTCGATCGCCCATCTAGAGATCCCATCCAGTCGACCAGTCCTGCTCGGGAACTTCGCCCGCGGCGGCGGTAAGGCGTTGCAGCGAGTCGACCAGTCCCGCTTGTTGATCCTTTGGGACTGCTTCCAAGAGGTGAGCGATCTCCGTGCGTCTCCTCTGCGTTACCGCGTCCACGAGCTCCCGCCCCTTCTTTGCCAATGTGAGGCGAATCAAGCGTCGATCGCCCCGGTCATGGCGACGCACGATCAAGCCCTTCTTGATCAGGCGATCGCACATGCGCGTGGCGGTCGGAGGCGTCACGTCCACGGCTTCGGCCAGTTCGGCGAGGCTCTTTGGACCACGGGACGCAAGGACAACGAGCGTGCGGTACTGGGTGAGTGTCACCTCTTCGGCGACGTCCCCGAGGGAGCGAGCTGCCACGGCAACCAGCACCCGACTGGCGCTCAGTACGGCGTCGACGATTGCCTCACCGTCGATTCTGGGGGAGAGTCCCTCCATGATCATATGCTAATGATTGTAGTAGCTAATGATCTCCTTTGCGTCGAGTGTTCTGCAAAACCGCTCTACGGAGGGTCCGTAGTCGCACCGGGACGAACGGTACGCTGGAGGTCGGAGAGCCGGGAAGCCTGGTCGGCACATTAGAAATTCACGCCGTCAGGAGCTGGACGTGAATGTCACCTGGATCCACCCAACAGCCTTTCGCCGTGACACCCTTGCCCACGCGACGCCACGTCAGGGCGGGATTGAGCGGTGAGCGTAGGACTCTCCACCTTTACCTTTGTCGTCGGGGCTGCTGTGAGCCTGGCCACCAGTTGGGTGCTTGTTTCGCGCCTCGAAAGGGTCGGTGAGCGCCTGGGGCTCTCCGAAGCCCTACTCGGCATGGTGGCAGCTCTCGCGGCCGATGCACCCGAGGTCACTGCCTCCATCACCGCGTTGGCGCACCACCAAGCAACGATTGGCGCTGGAGTCGTCCTCGGCTCGAACGTGTTCAACCTGGCGGCGCTGCTCGGTCTCGGAGCGGTCGTTGCCGGTCGTATCAGCCTGCACCGAAAGGTCGTGGTCCTCGGCGGCACAGTGGCCATGCTCGTCGCGGTGACCTGTCTGTTCAGTGTGGGTGGCCAGCTCTCTGCGGGAGCGGGCCTGGCCGTGGTCCTCGCCATCTTGATCCCCTATATCGTCCTCCTCGGCGCGCACCGAAGGATCCTTGGACGCCTCGGCCTCGCGACGAGGCGGACGGCGTGGCTGAGCGCCGCCATCGTCGAAGAGGAGAGCGAACTCGAAGAAGCCATCCACCCTCGTCGAGGCACGAAGGGCGACGCGCTCATGGCCGGTGCAGCCTTGGTCGTTGTCGTCGCGGCCAGCGTCGCCATGGAGCGCGGGGCCTCCTCGCTCGGCGCGCACTTTGCCGTTCCAGAGATCGTCGTCGGCGGCCTCGTGCTGGCCGCCGTGACCAGCCTCCCCAACGCGGTATCCGCCATCTACCTGGCCCGGCGAGGTCGTGGCGCGGCGACGCTGAGCACCGCGCTCAACTCCAACTCGCTCAACGTGACGGCCGGTCTCTTGATCCCCGCCACGATCGTCGGCTTGGCCGCGCCGTCGGGGTCGGGCCTCCTCGTCGCTGGCTGGTACGTGGGGCTCACGGCCCTGACGTTGGTGCTCTCCTATTTGGGCCACGGACTGGGGCGTACCTCAGGCGGGTTGATCATCGCGGCCTACGCGCTCTTCGTGGCCGTGCTCCTGGCCACAACCTAGAGCGCACGAGTCCTGCTCGGGCGTGTGTCTTCAGGTGACGCCTTACACGCGGGAACCGAACAGAGGTCGCAACGAGGCGCCGACCTGATCGGCGATCGCGACGGCCACCACGCGTCGCTCGTAGGAGACCTCGTACCCGGGCGTCGGCGTCATGACGAAGCGACCCAGCACCCTGCCTTGGCCTTGCACCACTAACTCGATCTCTGGGCCGGGCAGGCCCACTCGATCGACAGCCCAAACCCGACCCCCGAGGAAGACCCTCCCATCGTGTTCGAGCTGCAGCACGGGTTCGTCGGCCGCGCCGGACTCGTAACGACACGCTCTGAGGTGCAGCAGGGTCACGAGCTCGTTCCGCACACGTGCAACCACCTCACGAGATGGCGCACCCGATGTGGCGAGTTCAGAGACGTCGTGGATCAGGGTGACAAAGTCAGCTTCCTCGGTTGCTGTCTCGTGGTGATGACGATTGCGGGCCGCCAGTTCGGTCACGATGATCCCGACAACGAAGAGGCTCACCGCGGTCTCGATGTCCGGTCGATGGGTGATGGCGAGCTTCTCGTACGGGCGGGTGAGGAAGTAGTCGAACCATACGGTGGCAGAGACCGTGGCCACGAACCCTGAGACCCGGTTGCCCAGTGAGGCGACCGCCACGATCACGGCCACGAGGATCAGCGCAGAGGCCGTGTTGGCGAAGCTCGCACGAAACGGGACGAGAATGGCCGCCACGCACAGCGGCAGGACAACTGCAGCGACGAGGGCTATCTGGTCTCGGTGAAGCCGGATCTTGTCCATAGCGACCTCGCTTCGGTTTGGGCTCCTTAGCTTTTCACGAGATTCGCACAACCGGCTATACGGCCGGAGAACCGATTCCATGATCCCGGCAGCCCAGATTTCCGTCAGAGTGGGCCGACAACGATGACAGCCTCACAAGGTCGCTGAACCCGGCAAGCCACCTCGTCACGTCGGCGTGGCGCCAGCGGTGCGGAAAGTGGCGGCGCCCGACCCCGGCTTCGGTCGCCGATCAATCGTTGCCGTGCCGTTGATGGTCGTTGAACTGACGGTCCCCAGTACGAGAACGCGTTCGCCCTTAGTGATGGCGCTCTTCGAGATCGAGTTCGGCGCCTTCTCGTACTTCGTCGAGGAGAGCTCGTCAACCGTTACCTCTTGACCCGCTGTACCGGAGGTGCTGCCAGCCACGGATTGCGCTGCCGATGCGGGGGACGACGTGCCGAGGCCGACGAACAGTCCCGTCACCGAACCCGTCAGCGAAGCAGCAGCGACCAAACCCCCCTCATTCTCGAGAGTGGTCGTCGAATCCTCGGCCGGCTTCCTTGCTCGCCCGTGGTCGCTGAGATTGGCCAACCGGATGAAGACGCTGATGGGTGTGGCGATGCAGTTTCGTAATCACTCATGACGGCACTCCTCAAACTCGGGTATCCAGAGTGCCAGCCGTTCATGTGAACCCCCTGTAGCCCGCCTGCGTGACTGCTCCGAACCTCTTTGTCAGATCATCGATGAGCGCAGAGACGGTCTGTAACTGTTGTCCCATTACACCGGCTTAGGTCCTATTAGTCGCCTGAAAACGGACAACCGCTCTATACAGAGAATGCTCCGAGCGTCTTGGGGACGATCGACAGTCAAACGAATCTCGACGATGCCCGATCTTTGTAGTCTTGGCGAGTGGAGAGTCGCCTCGAGAATGGCGAGCAGGAGGACCCGCAACGGCGCCGGATCAGTCACAGGACGTCGCAGCTCCCGGTATGGAGCCGCGTCCTGTACAAGATCGAGCATTACACCGTCCTTCCGGCGGTCGCACTTGCTGCCACCGTCGCTGTTATTTCGCTCGTCGTTGCAATTGCGATTCTTGACTTTCCAAAGAATTGGGTAGCGGCGTTCGAGCTGTCCGTGTCGTCCGTGACTCTCATCATGGTCTTCGCCATCCAGCACACTCAGGGTCGAGAGCAGGCAGCCACCCAACGCAAGCTGGACGAACTCATTCGCGCCTCCCCTGGCGCAAATGAGTCTCTGATGATGTTGGAGGAGGCACCACGCGAGTTCATGCTTGATGTTGAGGACGAACAACGAGACGTTCGCTCAAACTCGCCAGACACACACGGCGAGTAGTGAAACTAAGACCGACTGTCCATAACCATGAAGAAAGATGCCCCCGAACCCTCGGGGGCGGGAGGCGGACAGGGTCGGTGCGAACAGGGCCGTCCGCTCCGACTTGCGCTCCGTGCTAGGTGTAGTCATGAGATCTCTTTGGATTAAACCGCCAGATGTACAGACCGAAGGTGATCAACCAAATCGTCACCGGATACGCCGCGATTCGCTCCATGGTCCCACGACCAATCCCAAAGGATCTGTGCGAAGCGAAACACAACAGTGCGGCCAACGCCAAACTACTGAACATCAGCATAGAGCGGCGTATGGACTCCGGCAGTGTAAGCACGGCTCCAAGCACGAGGATCGCAATGTTGCCAATCGCGATCGCGAGAAATGCGCCGATGATGTGCATCGTCCCGTTCTCGTTCTCCGGGAAAAATCCCACGAGAATCGAACCGAGGCCTCCCAATGCAATCAAACCGAAACCGAACATCGCAGCGCGCCGCTCCCGTGGGGGTCTCTCGGTGAATTCGTGGTAGAGCAGAGCTGATCCGACCACCATCACAAGGCCAAGAACGAGGAAACCGACGTAGTCCATCAGCCACCAGCGAGGAGAGCAGGTGGCCGGAGCGCCGTAGCCGCCACAACTGGTTTCGCCCAGATCGCTGATCGAGTTCGAGACCAGGCTGTAACTAGGGATAAAGACCCAAGCCACGATGATCTGGATCAAGAAGTAGAGCGATGCGACCGTGAATATGGCAGGCCCGAGGGTCGGGTGAGCGTCGTGTGTTGTACCGATCCATCTGACAAGCCGGTAGCGGCTTTCGTATGGACTCTCGACACTCGAGGCATTGAGTCCCACCTCGCTTGGTCTGATGCGGTCATGCCTGCGCATGCCTGAAGTCTGGCTCAGTCGGGCTCCTATCGACGGATCGGACCGCTCCAGAATGGCCGGTTCTGTGAGACCTGTCAGCGATGCTGCTGTTCTGATTTTGGGATGCAGATGACCGGTGTCATCAGCCCGAGTCTCTTAATCCCTCGCTTCGTCCACATCGCTTTGGGTCACCCGAATCGAACGTGTCCAGCCCTGGGCAGCTGAGAGCCGGACCCAATAGGCGTCCCGTCAAAAGAGATCCATGACACCGTAGGGGGCAATCCCTCGGGTCCGGATAGCGCGACAGGATTGGACCGGTATTTTGGGCGTTCGATAGCCGCCAATCGGGTGGTCAACTTCGGCAGTGCAAGTACCACCAGCGCGACCCCGAGCCCGCCACGACAACCTCGCCAGTCTCTCACCGAACCTTCTTCCGGTTCGGCGCCCTCTGGTTAGGAGTGTACTGACCAGCTCTGACGTTGCGACAGAGACAATCTACGTATCGTCATCGCTGCTCGACTGTCCCCGAACGCGGGGAGCAGGATAGGTAGGTCGTGGCAAGGGGCGGCACCTATGCTTCGACGACTATGCAGGTCGTGGTCACGGGATCGAGCGGTCCGATCGGCCAAGCGCTGTGTTCCCATCTCGTCAACTCCGGTCACCACGTCGTCAGGGTCGTGCGCCGCCCGGTTCGACCGGGCGAGGTCGCGATTGCTTGGGACCCAGAGGCAGGCACGATCGACGCCCATGGTCTCGAGGGTGCTGACGCGGTGGTCCACCTGGCCGGCGCAGGTGTTGGCGATCGCCGCTGGACCGAGTCCCGCAAGCTGGTTCTCGTCGAGAGCCGTACCCGCTCCACTGCGCTGCTCGCGGATGCCTTGGCTGGCCTGGATCGCCGGCCTCGGGTGCTGGTGAGCGCATCGGCCATCGGGTTTTACGGTGACCGAAACGACGAGATCCTCACCGAGGCGAGCCCACCGGGGGACGATTTCCTCGCATCGCTTTGCGTCCGCTGGGAGGCCGAAACTGCCCCCGCGGCAGAGGCCGGTGTCAGGGTGGTCTGCGCTCGCACCGGCCTTGTCTTGAGCAAGGAGGGCGGCGCACTCCCAAAGCTGCTGCCGCTGTTCAAGCTCGGCCTGGGCGGAAGGTTCGGATCCGGAGCCCAGTGGTGGAGTTGGATCACTCTCGACGACGAGATACGGGCTATTGCGTGGCTGCTGGAGAATGACATACGCGGGCCGGTGAACTTGACGGCGCCGAATCCCGTCACCAACCGCGAGTTCACCCGGATCCTCGGCGCGGCGCTGTCTCGACCGGCCCTGTTAGCTGTGCCCAGATTCGGCCCGAGGTTCGTGCTGGGGTCCGAGCTCGCCGACGCCCTCCTATTTACCAGCGCCCGGGTGCAGCCCACAGTCCTGGAATCGAACGGCTTCGCCTTCTCCCACTCCGACTTGGAGGTGAGTCTAAGAAACATGCTGAAGCCGGTGGCCGGCGACCATGCATAAAGATCCACGGCGCTTCCGAAGTCCAAGCCCCGTTCGCTGCCGGCAGGGAGTCACATTCGGTAGATCTCCAATTACCCGTTGACTCTGAGGACTTCAACTTGTCCTTCATGCTCGAGTGACCTGGAGTTGGCTCTTAATCCATCCGCGGCAGCCGTGTCGAGGCTTCGCGACCCCGCCGAAAGGGTGGCCGTCCGGCACCCGAATCATCCCATAGGCGTAGGAATGGCTCTAGGTGCTTCGCCAGTCGATCGATAGGTTTAAGGAGTGGCGCCCAGCAGCCAGTTTGCTGACCATACCTCCGTTTCCGGTGCCTCACCCGATTTAGTGACACCTTCTCAGGATCCGGAAGTCCCAGAGCAAGTTCGCGACCCGGCACGGAGGCGGAGGCGGAGGCGGAGGCTCACTCGCCGGGGCAGACTCGTACGCGCATTCATCGTGGCACCGCTCGTCGTCGTGCTGTTGTGGGCGACCGTTTCGTATACGGTCTGGGTGCTGCGGCCCACGAGCCTCTCATGGAGCGTGAACAGCGTTGAATGGGTGCGGTACAACGTCCCCTTCGGCATCGGCAACTGGGTCGCCGACCATGTCGAACAGGTCTACTACAGCAGCCAAGCACCCAAAAAGGGTGGGCCGCAGTTGAAGAGCCTGCCGAAGGTGGGGGTAAGACGCCCCACGACCCCAGCGACGACAGCGACGACTGCGACGACTGCATGGCCGCCGGCGATCACCCCGGTCTTCTCCAACCCGCTTCCCGGCGAAGGGGTCTGGCAGTCGACCGGACCTTCGGTCGATGGTGGTGCCCCCATACTGGTCACGACGTATCGTCCTGACCCGAACTACCCACAGATCGTGGCGTACGTCGCCTGGTTCGACCACTCACGGACAGAGCTCGGGTATTACCCGGGCCGCTATGAGCCGCCGAACGCGGCCGTACGCGGACCGGCGATGGTCCCCTACAGCCAGCGCTCTCGTTTGCTTGCGACCTTCAATGGCGGGTTTACCTACGTCGATGGCGACAACGGGTCTGCGGACAACGGCCAAACGAACGAGCCCCTAAAGGACGGCAACGCGACACTCATTGGCTATGCGGATGGTCGCGTGGACATCGTGAATTGGAGTGGCGGCCCGAACCCCGGCCCCGGCGTCGCGTGGGCCCGGCAGAGCCTGGCTCCGATCGTCTGGAATAGCCAACTGAATCCCACGTTGGACACCGATCCGAACAGCCCGCAGTGGGGATACACGCTCGGCGGAGTCACTCGCGTCTGGCGCACCGGCGTTGGCATCGACGCTCGGGGCAACCTCATCTACGTCGCCGCTGACGATCAGACAGTGGTCAGCATTGCGGAGATCCTTCAGCACGTCGGAGCACTGCGGGCGATGGAGTTCGACATCAACCCGGAATGGCACACGCTCAACACCTACAACCCCCCCGGTCTCAACCCGACGATGGTTGGGCCCAACCCGAATCAGTCATCCGATCGCTACCTTGTCCCCGATGACCGTGACTTCTTTGCCGTCTACCGACCGATGCCCGGTCCGGTGACTGTCCCCTTCGGGTAACGATCGCATCGCCTCCGACCACGTACATTGCATTCGCCCGCAACACGACTGAACTCCACGCCTAAGCGTCACCGAACAGTGACAATGCTCGGCAGGGTCCACCACTGAGTCACTGGCCCTTAATAGCTTCGTGAGTGCCGGCGGGTTCTGTCCGTCTCGCACATTGACAGCGGCACGTCCCGTCTTCGAGTTGGGGTGATTGGTCCGGTTGCTACGAACAACCTGGACCGCCCGTCGCTCCGATCCGGAACGGTCGTGCCATCCCTCACACCAAAGAGAGAAGGGATGACCATGACCATCGTAGAAGCTGCGTGCTCGGTGACCGGTGGTGTGTCGACACCCACCTCGACGTTCATGTGGCGGCGGGTGGCTGACTTTCCGGCGACTCGCCGGCCCACGGTCCGGGTCAATGCTCTGTGAACGTGTGACCTGATAAGAGCATGTCCTCGCCCGAGTGACTCATCACTGTTCTGTCCGCTGTTCGCACAAAAGGCCTTGACAACTGATAGGAGCGTCGCCGGTCACGGGGCCCCCTGCACCTCTGGTCCGGTCTGGATTTTGGCAGGCCGATTTACCAGGACGCTCTGATTACGTCGCGATACAGGGCGATGATCAACCCGGCCAGTTCGGCAGCTGGCAGCAGCCATCGGACCATGGTCGACCACCGTTGAAGGGCAAGGGCCATAAGGACTCCCATTGCGCTGACGCCGACCAGGCCATAGCGGGCTGAGAACGATGCTGTCTGAAAGGCCGCCAGCCACACGCAGGAGAACGACAGGATCGTGATGGCGCCCAGAACCGCCAGGATGCGGCGCGGAACGGACCGTCTTCGGAGGCCAAGTAGGAGAATTGCCGCGACCACACACGCGATCACGATGCCCTCCTGAGTCGACCATGTGTGGTCACCCCATCCGGACTGGTACCAGAAGGTCGTCACCACCTTCCTTGGGACTGTCACGAACGCGAGCCGAAGTGGGTCGGTAACGACATATCGCACGCCTGGACGAGTCCCCAATCCGCCGACGTGCGAGAGATAGGTCGTCGAGGCACGGAGCGCTAATGGATCTCCGTACCTTGCCCAGTTCTGCGCGAGATACCAGACGCTAGCCGCGAGGGCTGAGAGTGTCCCATAGGCGAAGACGACGACTTGGCGGCGGCAGGTCGGAACAAGGACGGCCAACACCGGCAGAATCAAGCCGATCGGAATGACCGAGAGCTTCGTTGTGATCAAGAGTCCGTAGGTGGCACCAGTTGCGACCATCCATGATGTCGTTCTGGTCCGGGTGAACTGCAGGGCGGTAAAGGTGAGTATGGCCCCAAGCAGAGTCACGAGATTGTCGTTATTCACGAAGGCCGTGTGGAAGACAAATTGCGGGAAGAAGGCCACTGCTGTAGCAGCGATGACGGGCGTCCAGCGATCCTGAGCGATCGTTCGAGCGCTGAGGAAGGTGACGGCGACTGTGGCTGCGCCGAGAGCTATGTTGGGGATCCGGAGCCAGAACAGGAACCAGCGATCCTTGGCTACCTCGGCCGGACTGTTCAGCACTTGCCAGTTCTCGGGCAGGACGCGGGGTGACAGTCCGATGGCGTCCTGCCACCCCGCGATGAGCAGGTAGTAGAGAGGGGCTTGGTGTGCTTCATCGCCCGAACAGGCCAGGAGAAAGGATTCCTGAGCAGTCGGCCTACAGCTCGCCTGGAAGCCGTACCAGTGGCCGCTGGCAAGGGTCTCGACGTTCTCCACGTGACCGGGCTCGTCGACTGCATCCCACGACGGAGTCCTCAGGGCGACGAGCGATGCGATGGCGACGAAGAGGATCATTACGCCGAGCATGGCCAAGGCCGGAGTCCGGGCGTCGGCGCCCGCACGAACCTGGGTTTCTAGCGCGATAGACGGGCCGGAGATCTCCTGGGTCGTCGCCACTCCGACATCTTTTCAAACGGCTCTGATGGTTGGAGTGATGGGTGTACCGGATCGACCGTCGCGCCGACTGGTTTGTCTCCTCCCGTATCCACGCACCATAAAGACCCGAGAATCGACAGCACTGGTAGCCCACTGACTTCGGGTCAACCTGTCACCAACCCCAAGACAGCGCCTGCGCCAGTTGGCGGATTCGGAGTGGGCAGTCCGGGCGGCGGGTGCGCTCTCTGTAACACAGCACCCCGCAAACTGCATGAAGCATAAGCTCGCCTCCTATGGCGGTGCTGGAGAGCAGCAGCAGCAGCTTTGGAAAGACCAATAGGGGAAGCCAGGAATCCGCCTACGCTTTCGCTCATGGCTGTGGAATGCGCGTGCTGCTCGATGTCGGTCGATTGGTGGGTCAGGCTGCGCTCACATCCCGACCTACCGATCTGCCATAACTGCCTAGACGGGCTCAATGGACAGCGCAACGGCCAGCTGCAGCTCATATCGGGTGCTTGGCTGGTGACCGGTTGTGAGCCGGTCTTCAAGGTCACTGATGTGTCCTGCTCCGTTGCTTGGTTCAGCCGTGCGGGATTCGATGTGTCGTTCCACGACGACACCTACGCGTTCGCACACCGAGACAGAGACCTTACGATTCACATTGCCCAAACAACGGAGGATGAAGCAGCTGGTCACGGAGTTCTCTACATCCACTGTCAAGACGCCGACCGGGTCGCCGAGGAGTGGAGGCAAGCCGGAATCGACGTCGTCGGCCCACGCGACGAGGACTACGGCAAGCGAGAAGGTCTCGTCAGTGATCCTGACGGTAACGTGATTCGCTTCGGTAGTCCTCTTCGTCGAGGTGATCCATGATGACTCAGGCGACCCACCCTTCCAGCACCAGGAGCTTCCACTCGAGCGCAGACCTGGCCGAGTTCGCAGCCCGGAGGAAGTGTCGCACCGAGAGGGGTATGGATAGGAGGGAAGAGCTGACAGCGAGTAACCGCGGAGGTGCAGCCTGATGGACGTCCAGTTTTTAACGAGCATTGCTCCGATCGTGCGAGACGCTGAGGTCTCTCGATCCTTCTATGCGGAAGCCTTGGGCCTGGGGTTTGAGGGCCAAGAAGGTGACTACGTGTTCACCCACGAACTCGAAGGGACGAAGCACTTCGGACTGTGGCCTCTTTCTGAGGCGGCGAACGCGTGTTTTGGAAGCACCGAATGGCCCGCGGAGATCCCCGCCCCCCAGGCAAGTATCGAGTTTGAGGTCGCCGACGTGGCCGCTGCTGGAGCTGAACTCACTATGAAGGGCTATCGCCTCATCCACGGTGCTCGGACGGAGCCTTGGGGTCAGATCACCGCTCGTCTAATGAGCCCGGAAGGCTTGCTCGTGGCTGTCTGCCACACCCCGGCGTTTCAGGACACGTAAAACAGCAGGGGTGAGTTCACGTCGCCGGGACAGGGTGTCACCCACTTAGCCTCGATCCACCGATGAAGTAAGCGGAACGTAGTCCGCGTATCCGCGGAAAGTGCCTCCTGCGCTGGGAGAATTGCGGTGTTCGACGTCGCAGTTCCCCAGCACCAAGGAGGCACTTTCAGTGAGTCCAGTATCGCGTGGGATTGACCGGATCGGGGTGACCTTCGACGAGCCGTCTCTGGTCGCCGATGCCGGGCTGATCGTGCCGGCGACATTGATGGTTCGACTCGGCCTCGAGGCGCTGGTGAACCAGATAGTGCGCCTCGGCGACCGCGTCGGTGGCGCGTGTCCGGGGCGCAAGGTGCTGACGCTGGTCGCGGCCATCTTGGCCGGTGGGTCCCACATCGACCATGCTGATCGACTGCGCGCTCGGAGCGACGCAGCGTGTCCTGCCGTTTCGGGTGATGGCACCATCCACGCTCGGCACCTTCTTGCGCGCCTTCACCTTTGGACACATCCGCCAACTCGACGCGGTTATCGCTGAGGCGACCCGTCGAGCCTGGGTGCTCGGAGCGGGTCCCGGAGATTCGCCCGTGACCATGGACCTCGACTCGACAATCTGCGAGGTCCATGGACACCACAAGGGTGGGGCGGCCTATGGCTACACCCGCCTCTTCGGGTATCACCCGCTCATCGCCACGCGGGCCGACAGCGGCGAAGTACTCCACGCCCGGCTGCGCAAGGGGTCCTCCCAGCGTGGCACCAAGCGCTTCGTTGAGGAGCTGATCGCCCGGGTGCGCCGGGCCGGGGCAGAGGGGCCCCTGACGCTGCGGAGCGACTCGGGGTTCTTCTCCTTTGCCCTCCTCGACATCTTGACCCACCACGGTGTGGCTTACTCGATCACGCTGCGCATCAACGCCGAGGTGAGAACCCATATCGAGGCGATCGACGAGTCAGCCTGGCACTCCATCACCTATCCCGACGGCGGCGTGGCCCAGGTGGCCGAGACGACGCTTGTGACTGGGAAGAAGCGTGGCAACGGACGCGAGCTCCGCCTCGTGGTGCGCCGCAGCCGACTGAGCGATCCGAAGCAGCTGGCCCTATGGCCCGACTGGCGCCACCACGCCTTCGTTACCGACGTGGCGCTCGGCACGGTGGCCGCGGACGACTTCCACCGGGCTCATGCCGGCATCGAGCTGGCCATCCGTGACCTCAAAGAAGGTGCAGGTCTCGAGCACTGCCCTTCTGGTCGATTCTTCGCCAACGCGGCCTGGCTCGCCTGCGCGGTGTCGGCCCACGATCTCATCCGCTGGAGTGCCCGTCTCGGGGGCATCCATCCCGACGATCAGCTCACCGTGGCGCGCAGCGTGCGCACCCGGGTCCTTGCCCTCCCCGGTCGCCTAGTCAATCGCAGCGGCACCACCGTCTTGCGGCTTCCTGAGCGATGGCCCTGGGCGGTCATCTTCACCAGGGCCCTCGACCAGATCCGGGCCCTGCCACTCCTCACCTAAGGACACCACCGCGGACCGGCGCAGCCGCAGACGGTGTTCATGCGCTGACATTCGACCCGGACAAGAGCCGGTGGTTCTGCACGCCGACGTGACCGTCACGCCGTCATTCCTTGAGAACACAGAACTTCAACCGCAATGGCCGTCAGCAATCGGTGGATCGAGGCTTAGGGGATGGCGAGTCCGTGGAGGCGGTCTCGTTCTCTGGCGGCCGCCGGACGGAGCGCTCGTGCGAAGATCGGGTTTTCGGCTGCGGTGCGTGTTGTGCAATCTCTCCCTTGTAGCCAAGATGCCGCAGGATCCACGTGCCGAGCCGGCTGGGTGGTTTACGAAGTTGAGCCTCCCTCGCCTCGGCCTCGTGCCCGCGGGTGACGTGGACCGGAAAGTTGTCGCCCTTGGGACTGGCTGTCACTTCACTGATCGTAGGCATTACGACAAGAGGAGGGTCAGCAATCCGGGGTCTACGGATCGCCGCATATCGCCAGGCATGCGGCATCCCGAGCGAGGGGCAACACAACCCGACATCAGATGCGATCTCGTTCTGCTGGAATCAGAGGCTGGTGCCGAGATTTCTGACCACAGACGGGGTACAGATCCGCTTCGAGGTTATCGGGACAGGACCGCCCCTCCTGTTGTGCCACGGAGGGCCAAGCAACGTGTGCGACACCCTCATCTGCGATCTCGCCGGTCTGAGCCCGTATTTCACTCTCGTCTTTCATGACTACCGCGGCAGCGGACAGTCCTCCACAGCCCCCAAGGACACCTACACCTTCGCCCGGCTTGCCGATGACCTCGAAGAGTTACGTCGGCACCTGAACCTGGGATCCGTGCCGGTTCTAGCGCATTCGATGGGTGGCCTGGTGGCCATGGAGTTCGCGCTCCGGCACGCGTCGGCGAAGAGTCTGATCCTGGGCGGGGTTACGCCGTGCATGTCTCCGGCCAGCAACGCAGTTCCGATGATCAGGGCACTTGGCCCCCGCAGAACCGCGCGCGTGGCGGTCCGCGCGCTGTGGTTCCTGGGAGCTTGGAGCTGGCAGGACCGAGCACGAACAGGACGGCGGCGATGTACGCCCCTACTGCCGTGACTCAAGAAGCTCGACCAAAACGCCAGCAGATGGTGGCCGAGGCTCATCCGTGGCTGCCGGTTGCGAACGACAGCGCCACCACGCTCCAAAGGGCCATCGTGTCCACGGACTTGCGACAACAACTCCACCAGATCCGTTGTCCCGCCCTTGTGATGTACGGATCTCTTGACGCCATGATGGTGGTCGGCGCTCGGATGCTTGAATCACACCTGGCCGATGTAACGGTCATCGCTCTGGACGACGTCGGCCAAGAGGTCTTCATTGAAGAGCCCGCCCGTGTGTTCATGGAGATCCGCAGATTCGTTGAAGCCCATGGCTCAGAACGCTCAGCCTGGTAATCGCCTTGGGGTCAGGTTGCAGGCGCTGAACCTCGACCAGCACCTCGCACGACTACGGCTACCCGAACACCGGCGAGCGGCCCGATACGATTGCCCAAATGGAACCTGCCGGTGCCCGACAGCGTTCGGGTGCGCCGGCACGGCACGCCGCCTCGAGTGCCGTGGACGAGGAGGCGCTCTCTCGGGACGGGGACGGCGACGGGCCCGCCGATCCACCTCGAGACCTGCAGGCGGCCATCACGCTGGCCCGCGCGCTCGAGCACAACCTGGGGCAGGTCCTGTTAGGGGCGGGTGACGCCCTCAGCGCGGCCGTCCTGGCTGTGCTCGCAGGCGGGCACCTCCTCATTGAGGACGTGCCGGGAGTGGGGAAGACGGTGCTGGCACGGGCCCTTGCCCTCTCGTTGGGTGCCGAGCTGTCCCGAGTGCAAGGCCATCCCGATCTCCTCCCGTCGGACGTCACCGGCGTCTCGGTCTTCTCTCCCGACACGAGCGCATGGGAGTTCCGGCCCGGTCCGGTTTTCGCCCACGTGGTGCTCGTCGACGAGCTGAACCGCACGCCGCCCCGCACGCAGTCGGCCCTACTCGAGACGATGGAGGAGCAACAAGTCAGCGTGGACGGGACTTCCTGGCCTCTGCCTATCCCGCACATGGTGATCGCCACCCAGAATCCGCGGTCGCAACGCGGCACGTTCCCACTCGTGGAGAGCCAACTGGATCGCTTCGCCTTCGCGACACCGATCGGCTATCCCGACGCCGCACACGAGATCCAGCTGGCCCTCCACTCCGGAGGAAAGTACGCGCTGGCCGACCTGCGGCCCGTCTGCGGTCCGGAGGGATGGTTGCGGGCCCAACGCGCGACCGAGCTGGTTCCCGTGTCGCCCGCCATCGCCGAGTACGCGGTTGCACTGTGCCGGGCGAGCCGGGTCGCGCCAGGAGTGGCCCTGGGCGCGAGTCCCCGCGCCGCCATTTGGCTGATTCGGGCCGCCCAGGCTCGGGCCGTTCTTTCGTCCCGTACATACGTCGTGCCCGATGACGTCAAGGCGGTTGCCGTTGCGTGTCTCGCGCATCGCATCCTCATCGACGGCGGCGACGAGAACGTCGGACTGGCCGCCCGTCTGGTGCAGGATCTTCTCGAAACAACGCCCACACCGAGACCGTGAGACGCTGGGCGCGTCCGACCCGCCCGTTGGCACCGATTGGGGCCACCATCACCATCCTCGCCATCTGGTGGCTGGTGGCCCACAACGGGGGAGCGGGCTGGGTGCAATTCCTCGGTGACCTCGTGTTCGGCGTGCTGGTGATCGGACTCGTTGGACCGTTCGTGGTGCTCCAGCGCGCCCGGCTAACGCTCGTGGCATCTCCACCCGACGGGACAGCAGGCGTGCCCCTGGTCCTTCGGGTCCAGGCGTCGACCCGATTGCGAGTCCGGATGTCCGAACCCCAGGAGCTCGAGGTTTTTCTCGGTCCAACAGCGCGACGACGTCCGGAGACCGACACGATCAGCATTGTGCCGGTTCGGCGCGGCGTGTACGAGACGCTGACAGTGGACATCGCCTCTGCCGCTCCCTTCGCCTTGCAGTGGTGGCGCCGCCGGGTCGACCTCCGACTCCCCGTCGCCCTGCACATCGCCCCTCGCTGCGGCCGCCCGGTGCCCATCCGGGATTCGCCCAGCGACGACGCCGGAAAGCGCCTGAATCGACTGCGAGTCGACACCGGCCAATTCCGCGGCGTCGTCCGCTACAGCCCCGGCGACAACCGGCGACTCGTCCACTGGCCCGCCACCGCCCACGTGGGCCAGCTGATGGTGCGAGAGCTCGAACGACCGTCCTCGGGCGCCGTGTCGGTGACCGTCGTGCTCCCCGTCGATCCCGACGAGTCCGAGCGGGTGGCCGAGCATGCGCTCGGCACGGTGGTGCACCTCCTCGAGTTGGGTGCGCCCGTGCTCCTTGACACGGTCGAGCGGCGGGGACCCGTCTCAGGCCTGGTGGCTGATCGCCGTTCGGCTGGACGTCGCCTGGCTGGCGCGATCGCCAGCCCCGGTGATGTGCCCTCCGCTCCACCGGGGGTCGCTGTCAGCCGATGAGGCTGGTCGAGGCGATCCGGCGGGCCAACAAGCCTGGTGCTCCCGAGGACTCGATCCGACTCCGTGTTGCCTGTCTGGGCACGGTCCTCGTCGCGGTCGCGGGCTGCGCGTCGATGCACGAGGTGTCGGCGGGGACCGCCCTCGTCGCCGCTGGACTGATCACGTTGGGCACGGTCTTCTCGTACCGGACGCGGGCCGCGCCGCCCGGGTGGGTGAAGGTGCTCGTCGCCGCCGGCGCACTCGGCGCGTTCGCCTGGTTCTTCCATTCCTTGAACAGCACGAACGTCGGACTCTTGTCGGTCGAGAACCCCCTGACGCTGCTTCTCGTGTCGGTGCTCGTCGTCCACTCCTTTCACGTGCCCGCCCGGCGCGACCTGCTGTTTTCTCTTGCTGCATCAGCGGGGCTCATGGCTGTCGAGGGATCCCAGGCGATCGACCTGCACTTCGGCCTCTATGTCATCGCCTGGGCGTGTTTCGGCCTGTGGAGCCTCACCGAAATGTGGACGTCGGCCAGCGGAGGCGGACGGATGTCCTGGGTCGGGATCGGCGCCACGCTGGCGGCCGTCACGACCGCAGCGGCCGCCGCCTTCTTGGTGCTGCCCGCACCCATGGTCTCGGCCCGGGTGAACTTCCTTTCGCGAGCCGGGATCGGAGGCGATGTCGGTGTCCCGGGTGCGTTCGCCGGTGATGCGGGGACACCGGCCACGCTCTCCCAACCCGGCACACCGTCGGGTCCGACGCGGGTGGGCGGCTACCTCGGCTTCGCCGGCAACCTCGATACGGCCCTGCGCGGGCAACTCGGCAATGCCGTGGTGATGCTGGTCCGGGCCCAGCGGCCCTCCTATTGGGTGGCCGAGACCTTCGATACCTGGGATGGCCAGAGCTGGTCCCAATCTGAGACCGCGACGACGACGCTCAACCAGAGCTCCCCCTTCATCTTGCCCGTGTCTGTCGGGGACACCGGGGCAGGGCAGGCGGATCTGCAGACCTTTTATGTCACCGCCCCGTCCGCAGACGTCGTCCTTCATGCCGAGAGCGCCGACGAACTGTGGTTCCCGGCCTCGAGGGTTTTCTACAACGACAACGGCACGGTCGTGTCACCGATCGGCTTGGGGGCCGGATCGATCTACACCGTGGAGTCGCAGGTCGACACAGCGAGCGCCTCGCAGCTGCGGAGCGCCACGACCGGGACGCTCCCGCCGCAGACAGCCCGAGCCTCTCTGCAGCTTCCCCACCAGTACGCCCGCGTTCTCGCGCTGGCGCGATCCGTCACGGCACACGACAGTACGACCTACGACAAGGTGCAGGCGCTCATCTCGTGGATCGGAGCGCACACCCGCTACTCGACCGACATCCCCCCGCTCCCGGCCGGTGCCGACACGGTCGACGAATTCCTCTTCGGCAACCGGGTCGGTTTCTGCGAACAGATCTCCACGTCGTTGACGGTGATGTTGCGATCGCTCGGGATACCCGCCCGCGAGGCCGTCGGGTTCGTCCCGGGCTCCTACAACCCGATCACCGACCTGTATGAGATCCACGCCGACGATGCCCATGCCTGGGTCCAGGTCTGGTTCCCGGGATTCGGCTGGCAGAGCTTCGACCCGACCGCGGTGGTGCCGCTGGCCAATCCCTCGCCCGGGGCCACCGCATTGTCGGATCTCTGGTCGCCGATCCGCCACGTCCCCCTCGCTGCCGTCCTCGTTGTCCTCCTCGGCGCTCTTGGCGCGAGCCTCGCCGTCGCGGTCATCGTCCGCCGCCGGCCACGACCGGCGACCTGGGCGGCTCGCGTGGCCGCGAGCGCCGAACGCGCCGGCAGGCGAGCCGGACGCCCGCGCAGCCAAGCGGAGACGCTGGGTGAGTTTGCTTCGGCCCTCGACGACCTCACCGGCGCGGGATCGGCGGAATGGCGAACGCTGGCCCAGTCGGTCGAGGCCAGCTCCTACGGGGGCCTGTCGCCTCCTCCCGAAGAGCAGCGGCGGATGGAGATCCGGGCCGCACGAATCCGCGTGCCGCGCCTGCGGAAGTCCCTCGCGTCGACGCAGGGTGCGACGCGGTGAGCCCTCGCATTCCGCCTGCCAGAAGCAGGGGGAGGTCAGGCGGGGGTGACCCTGCGCCAGATGTACGACACGACGAGGAAGGCCAGCGCCAGGACCGCCAGGGCGCCCACGACGCCGCCCATGATGTCCGGGCCGGTCTGGAGCCCGGACGAGGCGCTGCTGGCGCCGGGTGTGACGTGGCTGACCAGCTGCGCGTGGAGGCTGCCCGAGTGGAGCCTGGCCGCCGCGGACGCCGCGGCACATCCGGCCAGCACCGACCACGCCAGCGTCGCGGCTGCCGCCACCCCGACCATCGCTGCCCGGACCCGACGTTGCCGCATGATCGAACTCCTCCCTTGTCCGAGACCGGAAGTGGCCGCTTCGCGCCGCCGCCCGACCTCGTCCGGAAGGGAAACGGATGCTGCGCCGGACCCTTGCGCAGTCCCGTGGTGGAGGTGTCCCGGGCGAGAGCGAGCCGGCTCAGTAGGCGCCGGTACCCCGGACCATCGTCATGGGGGTCTCGAACATGATCTTGAGGTCCCACCAGAGCGACCAGGACGCGACATAGAGGTAGTCGAGCTGCACGAGGTCGTTGCGGGTCAGCTCGTTGCGCCCCGAGACCTGCCACAGGCCCGTGATGCCCGGTCGCACCTCGAAGCGGCGTCCCGCCCAACCATCCACGCTGGACTCGCTGGGGACGAAGGGACGTGGACCCACGATGGACATGTCGCCCTTGAAGACGTTGATGAATTGGGGGATCTCGTCGATGCCGGTCCGGCGCAGGAACTCCCCGAAGCGGGTGACCCGGCCCGTCTCGTGCTTCTTCTTGCGCAGCTCGTGCAGTGGCCGGTCGTGATCGTCCGTCTCGAGTGCCGCCTCTCCGGCCGGTGCGGCCTCGGTACCGGTGGTCATGGAGCGGAACTTGGTGATCGTGAACGGCTCCGCGGAGCGGCCGAGGCGGACCTGGCGGAAGAACACGGGTCCGGGCGAGCTCACCTTGACCCCGATGGCCACGACCAGGAGCAGCGGCGACATCGCCACGAGCACGGCCGAGCTGATGCACAGGTCGAACGCCCGCTTCATGCACCTGTCCCACGCGCTCAGGTGGGGCTGGGCGATCTCGAGGAAGGGCGTGCCGGAGAGGTCCGTGAGGCGCGACCGCCAGCTGATCAACTCGTAGTAGCGCGGCACCATCGCGATGTGCACGGAGTCCTGGAGCCGGCGGTAGATATCGAGTGACTCGGCCGAGAACCGGTCGCTGGCCGCGACCAGGATGCGATGCACCCCGAGCTGCCGGCAGAGCTCCGGGAGGTCGGTCAGCCTCCCGATCGCACCGGCGTCCACCGTGTCACCGTCGACGGCCCGTCCGACCAGGGTCATGGCGGGCTCCTGCCGGACGCTCAGCATGATGCGATCGGCCGTCGCGCCCGAACCGACGACGAGTACCCGCGTCGTGGTCAGGGTGCGCAGGAAGAAGCGCAGGACGACGCGTCCCACGGTGATGACGCCGATGGCGACGATGACCGCCATGACGAGCTGCGTGGCGTAGGGCTCGGCCGTTCCGAAGGCGCCGTGCAGGAACGAGCCGACCGCCAGGGCGATGACGCAACCGCAGCCGACGCCGAAGGAGAGCTCGCGCAACTCGAGGAACGCGCTGGGTTGCAGGCGACGGTGCGCGACGCGGTAGACGCCGCCCAAGGCGAGGGCGATGACGACCGCGACGGGGAACAGCGAGTCGACCTGCATGTTCGCCAGCAGCCGCCCCGGCGCGTTCACCCGCACCGAGGAGAGCCTCGAGAGGAGGAGCAAGGAGAGGGGGACGGCGATGCAGGCGCAAACGAAGTCACAGGAGACCTGCATCAGTGTGAGATCCCGATCGTTGACGGTGCGATAGGGGGAGGCAGCGCGGATGCCGTCGCTATCGTCCGGCAGTGGGAGCGACGTCGCGAGGTTCGGCTCCCCGGCGACCGGGCTGACGGGCGTCCGATTGCCCGCCTTGTCCGTCCGTGTGCCGGACTTGACCCTGGGATCGGAGATGCTCACCGCCTGCTCCTCGCCACCCCCGGCTGTACGCCCCGGAGCCTACTCATCCGACGATTCCCATGCTCAGGGAACAGCGCAGGGTGGACGGACTGTCGGACGTGACGAAGTTCCTGCTGGAGGGTTGCAGTTCGTTGTTCATCATGATCGGGTCGCCATCCCAGATAAGGCGCCGGTGTGCCGGACCGCGCCGAGGGCCCTAATTCTGGCCGAAGCGTCCGCTTCTCCATAGAGTCTTTCGGACCCTTGGCCCGCACAACTTTCCCACAACAAAATGCCGCCGTCACGGCCGCGGCGGAGGTTTAACGGTCTGTTAAACCGGCCGTCACGCGGAGCCGCCGACGGCGTGGACCCCGCCGTCGACGTGGACGATCTCGCCGGTCGTCATCGGGAAGAGATCGCTGAAGAGCGCCACGCAGGCCTTGGCGACGGCGGACGAGTCGTGCACGTCCCAGCCGAGCGGGGCCCGGTCGGCCCAGGTGTCCTCGAAGGCGCTGAAACCCGGTATCGACTTCGCCGCCATGGTCCGGACCGGACCCGCCGCCACGAGGTTGACCCGGATGCCGCCAGGGCCCAGCTCCTTGGCCAGGTAGCGCGACAGGGACTCGAGCGCCGCCTTCGCCACCCCCATCCAGTCGTAGACCGGCCAGGCCACCGTGGCGTCGAAGTCCAGGCCGACGACGGAGGCGCCGCCGTCCCGCCCGGCGGCGGACAGGAGGGGCAGGAAGGCGTCGACCAGCGCCTTGAGGGAGTAGGCGGAGATGTTGAGGGCCACCGAGACGTCGTCCCAGCCGGCGGCGAACATGCCGCTGCCGAGGCAGTCGGGGGGTGCGAAGCCGATGGCGTGGAGGAGCCCGTCGAGGCGGTCCCAGCGGGCCGCCAGCGCCGCACCGGCGGCAGCCAGCTGCTCGGGTGAGGTCACGTCGATCTCGAGCACCTCGGGCTCGCGGGGCAGCTTGCGGGCCGTCCGCTGGGTCAGGGAGAGGGCCCGGCCGGCACCGGAGAGGACGATTTCGGCCCCCTCCTCCTGGGCCAGGCGGGCCACGGCGAAGGCCAGCGACGCGTCGGTCAGGACGCCGGTGATGAGGAGCCGCTTGCCGTCGAGGAGTCCCACTGCGCCAGCGAGGTTATGCGAATGTATGGGCGTGCACGTGGGAATTCTCGGAGGAACGGGCCCCGCCGGGCGCGGGGTGGCGGTCCGCTTGGCCGAGGCCGGCGTCCGGGTGACGATCGGCTCGCGCGAGGCGGAGCGGGCGGCCAAGGTGGCCGGCGACGTGGCGGCGCGCTGGCCGGGGCTGGACCTGCCGCTCGAGGGGGCGGACAACGCCGCTGCGGCGGCAGCGGAGCTCGTCGTGCTGGCCACCCCTTGGCACAGCGCCGACGCGACCGTCCGGGCGCTGCGGGAGCCGCTCGCCGGCAAGGTGGTGGTCTCCATGGCGAACGCGCTGGTCAAGGAGGGGCGCGAGATGCTGGCGCTGATGCTTCCCCGGGGCTCGGTGGCGGCCGCCATCCAGGCCGCCGTTCCGGACAGCCTGGTGGCCGCCGGCTTCCACCACCTCCCCGCGGCGGAAATGGAAGACCTCGAATCGGGGTTGGAGGCAGACGTGCTCGTGTGCTCGGACCATCCAGAGGCCACTGCGGCCACCGTCGGGATGGTCGAGCGGATGCGGGGGCTGCGGCCGCTCGACGCCGGGAGCCTGAACCAGGCGGCCGCCATCGAGGCCTTCACGGCCGTGTGCGTCACCCTGAACATCCGGCACAAGGCGCACACGACGCTCCGGCTGGCCGGAATCTAGCGGTGCGGCTGTACGACACGGCACGGAAGGAGGTGGTGGCGTTCGAGCCGGGGCCCCTCGTGACGATGTACTCGTGCGGCATCACGCCCTACGACGCGGCGCACCTGGGCCATGCGGCCGTCTACCTGTACTTCGACATCCTCCAGCGGCGCCTGCGGGATGCCGGCCACGAGACGAAGCTGGTGCGCAACGTCACCGATGTCGACGACGACATCTTGCGCAAGGCCCGCGAGCTCGGCGTGCACTACCTGGACCTGGCGGCCGAAGAGATGGCGCGCTTCGAGGCCGAGATGGGCCTGTTGAACCTGCTGCCGGTGTACTCCGAGCCGCGGGCCACCTCGGCGATCCCGGAGATCCTCTCGCTGATCGGCGCCGCGCTCGAGAGCGGCCACGCCTACGAGTCCGGCGGCTCGGTGTACTTCAGCGTGGCCAGCTTCCCCGAGTTCGGGCGCCTCAGCGGCTTCGGGCGGGCCCGGATGCTGGAGCTCGCCGCGGAGCAGGGCGGCCGGCCGGACGATCCCAACAAGCGGGACCCGCTCGACTTCGTGCTGTGGCAGCCGTCGCTACCCGACGAGCCGGCCTGGGAGTCGCGCTGGGGGCCGGGCCGGCCGGGCTGGCACATCGAGTGCTCGGCCCTGGTGCTGCGGGAGCTCGGCGAGACGATCGACATCCACGGGGGAGGGCGCGATCTCGTGTTCCCGCACCACGAGTGCGAGACGGCCCAGTCCGAGTCGGTGACCCACCAACCCTTCGTGCGGCTGTGGTTCCACGTGGGCCTGGTGGGCTTCGAAGGCACGAAGATGTCGAAGTCGCTGGGCAACCTCGTCTTCGTGGGGGACCTGTGCAAGGAGTGGGACCCGCGTGCGGTCCGGCTGGCCCTGCTGGCCCACCACTACCGGGAGGACTGGGACTGGCAGACCGGCGAGGACATGCCGGCCGCGGCAGCGCGGCTGGCGCTGTGGTCCAGCGCGCCCGAGGGCGACGGCTCGGCGGGGCTGGCGGCGGTGCGGGCCGCGCTCGACGACGACCTCGACACGCCCGGCGCGCTGCGGGCCCTCGACGAGGAGGCGTCGGCCGGCCGGCCGGTGGCCGACGGGGCGCGGTTGCTGGGCATCGACCTGTAGCGGGTGCCCCGGTTGACAGTCGCGAGACGCCTCTGCCGACCGCGGGAACGTCAGACCTGAGGCGGCGGCGCGGGGTTATCCGCCTCCGAGAGGACCCGCCCGCGGAAGTGCTTGCCGCGTGGTTCGGAGGCTGCACTCTCGACGAGGGTCTCGTCCGGTTCCGACGAGGGCTCGTGGGCCTTCCCATTGGCCATAACGGCCGGTCGAAGGTTCGTTCGGGTGCGGCGCGACCACGGGGTCCGGAGCCGCGTAGGGGATGTCGAGCGGCTGTCGCCTCGAGCGGTAGCGGTAGGCGTAGTAGTAGGCGCTGTCCTCGCGCTCGATGGCGCCGTTCGGTACGACGCCGGCCATATTCGCATTGACGTGGGTCAGGGCGGCCGTCGTGCGGCGGATCCGGTCCCGGGTGGTCTGGCCCAGGCGCGCCACGACGACGACCGCGTTCACGTGCACACCGATCAGCAGCGCGTCGGTCACGGGGAGCACGGGCGGGGTGTCGATGATGACGAAGTCATAGCTGCTCTCGAGCTGCCGGATCGTCTTGAGCATCGTCTCCGAGCCCAGGAGCTCGCTTGGATTGGTCGGCACGGGACCCGCAACCAGCACGTCCATCGGGCCGGCCTCGCTGGACTGCAGGGCGTCCGACAGCTCGATGGTGCCGGCCAGGACGTCGACCAGGCCCTTGTGCTGCAGGCGTGTCGAGAAACGTGTGGACCATGGGGCGGCGCAAGTCCGCATCGACCAGCACCACACGCTGTCCGGTGCGGGCGCTCGTGATGGCGAGGTTCACCGCCAGCGAGGTCTTGCCTTCCGAGGAGGCCGAACTGGTGATGATGATGGACTTCGGCGGGCCCTTTTCCGCAGACGAACGCGAGGTTCGTCCGTACTTGTCGGTACGCCTCGGCGCGTACCGATCTGGGGTGTGTCTTGGCCGGTATCGGTTCCCCGGGCATCTCGAAGGGCACGACGCCGAGCGCCGTCAGCCCGGATGCCGCCTCGACATCAGCGGAGTCCTTGAGGCGCCGGTCGAGCGTCTCCACCACGAACGCCGCCGCGACACCGAGCACGAGACCGAGCGCGAGCCCGATGATCAGGTTCTCCTTCGGCTTGGGAGAGGACGGCTTTGTCGGGAGGCTTGCGGCTTGGAGCATGTCGATCTCGTGGGGCGTCGTCGTGGGCTGCTGCAGCTGCCGTGAGGACGCTCGGGAGCACAACCGCAATTGCGTTCGCGACCGCTTGGGCCCGACGCGGGTCGGTGTCGGTGACGTCGACGGTGATGAAGGGATCGGTGCCGTCGGCCGAGGCGCTGACGGACGGATACCCCGAGGATGCGAAGGGGCCGGCTTTGGCCTCGGCCTCCTTCAGCGCCGCTTGGACCGCCGGTCCGGTGGGGATGATCTGCGCGAACGCCGTCGCACGCTCGGCGGCCAGCTCGTCGGTCACCATTTCGTCGGCGCCGCTGACGGCCGAAGAGCCGTTGACGATGAGCCGCGAGGTGGCCTGGTAGCTCGGGAGTCGTCAACTTGTCGCCGCTACGGCGCCACCCACACAGGCGATCATTACGAGGGCGATGAGAATCCAGCGCCGTCGTAGGATGTGGATGTAGTCAATCAGTTCCACAGGGCCATCCCGGGGTTGTCTCCGCAGGGCGCGCCAGACCGGCATTCGCCTCCCGGCCCGAGCTTACAGCCGCCTCGGGGGTGCTGAATGCACCCGCAGGCGCCCATATGAACGGAAGGGCGCGACGGTCATCGGCCCGTAGGCGTGCCATCTTTGCGTCAGCGGAGTCCTCGACGCGAGTCGAAGGAGGTGAAATTGGGCACGGATTAATCAGCAGGCAAATAACTGAGGTCTGACAATTACAAGGTCCGTCGTCTTTCTGAATCCGGAAGGAGCATTTCCCCTCGCCTTGCTGAACCCTCCGTTTCAGAGCCGCGATAATGCCTTCTCTCCTCCGCTTTCGCGCCTAAGACGGAAGCAGTCGGTCGACGTTGTCGGGTCGCAGCGGAGACACCTCCAGGCTGACCGTGTCTTCCACCAGTGCGTGCGTTGGCCCTTCCAATGAAGACCGCCGATTATGACTGGTCGCTAAATCACATAGGTGTGATTTCATCAGCCCCTAAAGTTGTGGAGCTGGTTGCCGAAGTCCCGTCGAATCCACGCCGGCCGAGCGAAGGAGATGCCGCTCATGGCACCAGCCCATTGTGAGGCGAAGAGGACACCTGCGCGGACTCTTGACTCGCACGCGGACAGACGGACGCTCACACGAGAAGCTCCCTCGGTAGGGAGAGACTCGCCACCCACCCACTCATTGAGAGCAGTGTCAGCATGTAGGGACATGCCAACCGCCACCTTTACCGCCGCGCACGAGCGTGCCGACTCAGGCGGCACGCTTGCTGACCGTCGTGCGATCAACCAGTCTGTTCCACGGCTCGACGGAGGTCGTACGCTTCCACCTGATGAGGACTGGCAAGCTGTTCCACCAGGCCTCCCTTATTTCGATCGCCTCGTACGACGCCGAAGAACCCAAGGCGCTGCCACCCGGCAACGGCTGTCACCGCCGGCCACGAGCACAGACGGAGCGATGAGAGACCCCGAATGCGTCACCTCCGTTGTTCGCGCTGTGAGCGAGGACTCTGGGCGAAGATGTCACCGTTAACGAGCTTGACGACGACCGCCTCGACGAGCCCGATATGGCCTTGGAAGTCGTCAAGGCCGCCGACTACCACGCGATCCTCCCGTTGTTGTTCAAAGCCACCGCAACCTCTCCCTGCCCACCTCGGCTACGCGACCACGCCCGCGCCAACTACCTCCCCTTGGTAGCCCGTGGACTGCGGCTACAACACCTTCTTCACACGGCCGCGACGGCCCTTGCTGCCGCTGACCTGCCGTACGCTGTTTTCAAGGGCCCGTCACTCGCATGGTGCTGTCTCTCCGCCCCCGATGATCGGATCTATACCGATGTCGATCTCCTCGTCCATCGACACCACCTTGACGCGGCGAGCGGCCCTAAAAGGCGCCGGTCTGTCCGACATCACCCAACCCTCGCTCGCGGGTTGCGCAGAGCGCCAATACCACCTGGACGGATATGGAAGCATCGACCTTCACTGGAATGTGATTCGCGAACCGAGCGTACTCAGCTCTTTCGCTCTTGACACGGCGACCATGCTCACCCGAGCGAAAACCACCGAGATCGCCGGTCTCAACTGTGCGACGCTCGATGACTGCGACCAGCTGATCGCTGTTGCTACTCACGCCTGTTTCAGACGGCGCGTACAGGCTCGGCTGGCTCGTCGACCTAGCCCTCCTCGTCGGCAGCCCGTTTTTCGATTGGGAGATTACCCGTCACCGCTGCATGGAAACCCAGACTTCCCTGCCGGTGCGGATACTTCTCGATCGCACCAAGAGATCCCTGGCCTGTGAACTCCCCGGGCCACCCCTCACTCGCGCCACGTGGCGCGACTTTATGGCAGCGGTTTCAACGATGCGACCTGGGAAGCAACCTTCCGACAAGTTGGACGGGGCGGCCTTCTGTTCCGATCTACGAGACGTTCAACGTTGGGCAGCCTGGCCCAACTCGCCCCGACCTTGGCACTGGAGGGCGCACTCCCCCTGCTCCGAGATCCGGGACACCGCTGGCGACACGTCCCACGCCCATAGGGACTAGCGCTCACACCACGAACGGGTCGCCCGTGCACCAACGCGGAGAAATCCACAGAGTCAGCCCAATCAGTTGTGCGTCCAGCCCGAACCAGACGGGGTGAATCCAGGCGGGATGGTGAACGTCACCGATCCTGCTACCCCGGGAGACCTCGCGCCGCCGCCGCCGCCACCGGTTGGACTCGACGCCGCCCCCGACCCTCCGCTCATGCCTTTTTACTGCTCAACCAACCACTTCCGCCCGTGCCATTTGTCTGCCCCCCGTCGCCAACGACAATATTGACTGTCTGGGTCCGGACCCGGGGACTGTAAGCGAGGTAGCGGATACTGTCCAAGCGTTCCCGCCCGATCCGCCGGTACCAGTGTTGGTTCCACTCCGTCCACCGCCACCCCCGCCGTTGAGGACCACGTCGCTCATCACCGTTCCGCCCGGAATGGACAGGTGTAGCTACCCGGTGTGCTGTTGTCCAGGTAACCGCCGTGATGATGCCGCGGCCGCTAGCGGAGCTACAGTTGACTCGATACCCACGCACGCTATCGCAGCCCAACAGCCTCCTTGAGCAATCCAACGCACATTTAATGCGTCTCGTAACAACCTGAAAACGCCAGCTCCAAGCGGACGCGAAATCCACGCGCCTGCTCCTGCGTGCCTACGGCCGCACCGTCGCACTGGATGGTCCTGCCCCCGCGCTGGCGGCAGCAAGACAGTGGCTCCCGCCCACATACCGGTCCGGGACGACCCCGGCGGAGCGGCGCTGGGCGGTGCGAAGGCACTCCGGCACCGGGTGGGCCGCCGTCGTGGAGGACGAGGTGCTCTCCTTCCGGGAGAGCATCGTCGAGGCAACCGAGTCCGTCCTCTCCGACCTGGAGCTGTGGGTCGCCGAGTTTGCCCGCAAGTGGGTGTTCGTCCATGCCGGATGTGTCGCGGTGGACGGGCAGGCCATCGTGCTCCCGGGCCGCTCCATGAGCGGCAAGTCCAGCCTCACCGCCGCCTTGGTGCGTGCCGGAGCGGACTACTACTCCGACGAGTACGCCGTCTTGGACAATCAGGGTCTGGTCCGTCCCTACCGCGAGGAAGCCCGCCGTCAGGCCCTACTTGGGTGCCCCAGCCGGGCGGGTACCCGTCGAGGAGCTCGGTGGCAGGACCGGTCGGGGTCCGGCCAAAATCAAGCTGATCGCCGTCCTGCGCTTCGACCCCGGGGCTGGCTGGCAGACAGAACCCCTCGCTCGTGGACCGGCCCTCCTTCGTCTTCTCGACAACACCGTCGCCGCCCGCTCCAGGCCACGTGCGGTCCTTTCGGCGCTGGAAGGCGCCACGCTCGATGCCCGTGCCCTCGAGGGCACGCGTGGGGACGCCGACGAGACGGCCGCTCTGCTGCTGTCCATCCTCTCGGGATGACCTACCGGGTCGTCTACCTCGACCACGTGGCCCGATTGTCCGGTGGCGAGATCGCGCTGGTGCGCGCGCTGGCTGCCCTGGGAAGCCGGGTGGACCCGCACGTGATCCTCGGGGAGCACGGTCCCCTCGTCGACCGCCTGCGCGAGGCCGGCGTCTCGGTCGAGGTGCTCCCGATGCCCGCGGCGGCCCGCGAGGTCAGGAAGGACAGCGTCCGGCCGGGCACGCTCGGGTTCAGAGCGCTGTGCGGCGCATCGCTCCGCTACGTCTGGATGCTGCGCCGGCGTCTCCGTGAGTTGCAGCCCGACGTCGTCCACACCAATTCGCTCAAGGCGGCTCTCTACGGCGGCGTGGCCGGCAGGCTCGCCGGTATCCCGGTCATCTGGCACATTCGGGATCGGATCGCTCCGGACTACCTGCCCGACGGCAGCAGTGCGCATGGTGCGGCTGGCGTCGCGCGTCCTTCCCGACGCTGTCATCGCGAACTCGCAGGCCACGCTGGGGACGCTGCCAGACCCTCGTCGGGGCGTCGTCGTCACCAACACCGTCGTCTACGACCCGATTCGAAGAGCCGCGCCTCTGGCCTCGACCGAGGAAGGTCCGTTCCGGGTCGGGATCGCTCGGGCGCCTCGCCCCTTGGAAAGGGCAGGACGTCTTCCTGGAGGCCTTCGCACGCGCCTTCCCCGACGATGAGAGCGAGGCCTGGATCGTCGGTGCGGCCATGTTCGGCGAGGACGGCTACGCCGACACTCTCCACGCCCAGGCGCGGCGACTCGGGATCAGCGACCGCGTCGTGTTCCGCGGCTTCCGGGAGGACATCTGGGCCGAGCTTGCGCAGATCCACCTGCTTGTGCACTGCTCGCTCATCCCCGAGCCCTTCGGCCAGGTGGTGCGTCGAGGGCATGGCCGCCGGAGTGCCGGTGATCGCGGCGGATGCCGGCGGCCCGGCCGAGATCATCACCCACAACGTCGACGGGATACTGACCGCACCCGGTGACGTCGCCGCGCTGGCTGCTGCCATGCGGAGAGATCCGTGACGACGCCTCCCTGCGTCAGACGCTCGTCTCGGGAGGCCTCGCGAGGGCGGAGCACTATTCACCGGAGAACACCGCGCGATCTCTGATCGCCGTCTATGAGGCGGTCATCGCGCACTGAGAGTGGCCGTCACCCCGCTCGCCCGATCTTCGTGCGGACCTCGGCCAGCATGTCCATGGTCCGGCCCAGCATCCTGCTCGTCGCGCTCGGGCGGCGGAGGTAGGGGAGGGCGAACGGCCTGCTCTGGCCCAGGGCCTCCGCCGGTCGACCGAATTCCGCCACCGCCGACTGGCGCCGCGCCCGGGGCGACCCCGCGAGCAACGGCGTGCGACCCTCCTCCAGAGCCGCCCGGTACAACTCGGCCTGCTTGCGGGCGACCCGGGTCCACGTCCTCTCGCGGGCGAGAGCCAGGCCCGATCGCCTCCGGGCTTGGAACTCCTCCGGATCGCTCAGGACGAGCGCGGCAGCCTCGGCGAGGGAGTCGACGTCTCCTTCCCGAACCAGCAACGCCGCGTCCCCTCCGACCT
Source organism: uncultured Acidimicrobiaceae bacterium (assembly GCA_963756625.1). Lineage (GTDB taxonomy): Bacteria > Actinomycetota > Acidimicrobiia > Acidimicrobiales > RAAP-2 > Bog-473. Next base: position 625,437 of record CAVWNQ010000004.1, on the reverse strand, counting down.
CTGGAATGGAACCGGAGTCGTAACCGACGATGACACATCCGCTGGCTTGGCCTTCGACGATCATGCGGCCGAACTGCTCGGCCCACGTCGCCGTGGACCGGCTCGGTGCCAGCACCACATGCGTCTCCCGGTAGAGCTGCGCCAACTCTGGAGTCGCCAGCCATGGACGATGCTCCACCCTGTCGTCCACGCCGAGCTCCTTCGCCAGCGCTCATCGCGACCGTCAGCTCCGGTCCGGAGCCGGCCAGGACCAGTTCGACGTCCATGCCCTTCCCCGCGTGCAGGGCCGCCAGGACCCTGACGGCATCGCACACGCCCTTCTCGCGCACCATCCGGCCGACGAGGGCCAACCGCAATCTCCCGTCGGCCAACGACTGCTCGCCGCAGGAGTACTGCGTCGTCGTCATAGCCGAGTGGCAGCGGTTCGACGAGCCCCCCGAAGCCCTTGCCGCGCAACACGGCCGCCGCCTGACGCGAACAGGGGTAGAAGCCCTGCACTCGCTGAAAGGATCTGCGCTCGTAGTCCCGATACGGAGGGGGCCAGCGCTTGTCCAGGTTCTGCGCCGAGTACATGACAACCGGGAGCTCGGCGGGCAGGCGGGGCAGCAACTGGCCGGCGGCCCGGCTGAAGGGCTCCTCGAAGAGGTCGACCAGGTCGACCTGGAAGTCGACCGCCAACCGCGACACCGCACCGACGTCGACGTAGGAGTGGCGGTTCACGTCGCCGGGGGACCGCACGTCGATCTCGATGATCGGAAAGCTCTCCGCCGACAGAGCGCCTTCACTTCCGGCTTCGGGCCAGCTCCGGGGGACCACGTAGATGACGTCGACCCCGGCCGCGAGAAGCGCCCGGTCCCGGGCCCGGTGCGCCGGATTGCGCCCGGCATGGAAAATGCGCAGCACGCGCATACGGCTCTGAGCTGCACCTCCCAGTGACACGGCGAGAGCCTATTGGGCCACGACACGGCCGCCGAACACCGGCGTCAGCTGCCCTGTCGCGTGCACGGCCTCGGGTACCATACCGGCTTGTCCGTCCGCCCGTTTGCCTGCACGCTCAGTCTCACCGGGAGACCCGTGGTTCACCATATCGTCACAATCGGTGGGTCTCTGCCAAAACGGAGACGGGTAATGAACGACGAACCCGATCTGTGAAACGCACGACTCCGCTTGATGCCAGCCACTGACACTCGAACCAGACTCGGCAACGTGGTGCTCATCAGCCTCGAGCCATGGGACGAAGTCTGGCGGCGCAACCAGCACTTGGCATCCCGGCTTCCCGCCCTGGGATTGGCGGATCACGTTACGTTCGTCAACCCGGCGCGGTGGGTCCGACGCCGCCGAGTATTCACCCGTTCCGGGAGTGACGGTGGTTACACCGCGTCGCAGGATCCCCAAGCGCCTCGGGGGAATGAGGGTCGTTGCCACTTCCCTGAAACTGAAGGTCACCCGGCACTGCGATACTCTGTGGATCAATGACCCGACGACCGGTGCTTGGCTGTCACGGCATGGCCGCGCCGTCTATGATGTGACCGACGATTGGCGATCCGCGAACTTCACCCCCGGGAAGTGCGTCGCCTGATTGCAGCCGAAGACTTGCTCGCCGTTCGGGCACGCACGATCGTGTGCAGCGAGGAGCTACGGCGCAGATGGAAGTCACGCTACGGGATCGACGCGTCGATCGTCCGAAATGCCGTCGACAGCGCCTGCCATCCACAGAACACATCCTCGAGATCTTGGAGCGGATGGTCCACATATTGGTTACGTGGGCACACTTCATGAGTCGAGACTGGACATCGACTTGGTACTGAGGACGGTTGCGGCCGTCCCCAGCGGTCGGGTGCATCTGGTGGGTCCCGACTGTTTGACCGAGGGTGCGCGGTCGCGCCTGACGTCCCACCCGAGGATTACCCTGCACGGCAGCGTGCCCGCACAGGAGGTGCCGTCCTGGCTCCTCGCTTTTGACGTGCTGATTTGCCCGCATGTGGTCACTGAGTTCACATTGAGCCTCGATGCCATCAAGGCTTACGAGTACCTTGCCACCCCTCGGCCGGTGGTGGCCACGCCGACCAGCGGCTTTCAAGAGTTGAGTGCACCGGGCCTCTATGTGAGCAAAGACGATTTCCCCGATGTCGTGCGCGAAGCCGCCGAGCGAAACGATACCTTCCGACGCAACGTGCCCGATTGGGACGATCGTGCTCGCGAGTTTGCCGCTGCGCTCCTCGGGGGATGCGACGGCGTCGTGAGCTGTGTGTCATGAGTGACCAGCTGCCAACTGGGCCCGCAGACTACGAGCCACGGCGCTCCGTACAGTCGCTCGCAGATCGGCCATCCGAAACCCGGTTCCTGTTCGTCAAATCGTGGAACGAGTGGGCCGAGGGCAACTATCTCGAGCCCGATCTAGAGCACGGCCACAGCTTCCTGCGGGTTATCACGGACGAGGTCCTGTGAAGATGGTTCCGGCGCACCTCTGCGCATCGCCATGATCTCCTACTACCTGCCGAGCGGCAGCAAGATCGGGGTGGGCTACCAGGTACACGCCTTTGCCAATGCCATGACGGAGCGCGGACACGATGTCACGGTCTTCAGCCCCTGCGAGGCATCGGAGGGATCCCTCTACCGGACCGAGACGCTCCCGCTCGCGCGGATCGAATCGGACGTTCAAGTTCGCGCTCCACTCGCGCAAGGTCGACTGGTCGCCGTTCGACATCCTGCATGCGCACGGCGACGACTACTGGCTATGGCGCCGCCGCGTCAATGGCCATGTCCGCACGCTGCATGGAAGCTGCCTCAGAGAGGCACTGGCGATTCACGGCGCTACGCGAGCGTCTTCGCATGGTTTTGCTCGGGCTCAGCGAGATGCTGGCCAGCGTGGTGGCCGATCAGACGGTGGCCGATGTCAAAGAACTCGCGCCTCGGTATGCCGTGGGTCAAGACGGTGATACCCAACGGCATCGATCTCGACCGCTTCCGGCCACGGGAGCGAACCGACTTTTCCGTCGATTCTGTTCGTGGGAACGTACGGACGCCGAAAGCGGGGACGTCTCCTCGCCGATGCCTTCGAGCGGGAGGTTCTACCAGTCCTCCCAGACTGTGAGCTGTGGATGGTCTGCGAAGACGCTCCACCGCGACCCGGGGTCAAGTCCACTGGGCGCATTTCGGATGACGAACTCTCCGATCTGTACGGTCGAGCCTGGGTCTTCTGCCTGCCAAGCACGTACGAGGGATTCGGTATCCCCTACATCGAGGCCATGGCTTCGGGCTGTCCGGTCGTGGCGACGGAGAATCCCGGAGCCATGGAGGTGACTTCGAATGGTCAACTCGGTGTGATCGTCGATGAGGATCACCTGGGAGAAGCCCTTCTTGACCTCCTATCTTCGCCGGAGGAGCGGGCTCATCTCAGCAGCGAGCGGATTGTCAGCGGCGCGTCATTACGACATCCATTCGGTGTGTGCGAGATACGAGGCGATCTATCGGAGTCTGGTGCTGGCGCGCTCTGGTTCTTCGCGGTCCGGATGAACGCCCGGGAGAATCCTGACCATGACATTCGATCAAAGATGACTACTGGAGTCACATTGAGGGGTAGCAAGGTTTGGTGGTCCTACTACCCGAGACGGCTGCCCGCTCCCAATACATGGCGAGTGATTCGCAGAATCCATCCGCTGTACCCGCTGCTCTGGCCGCGGCTCGGGATCTCAAAGAGCCTTCGGAGATAGATGTCTGAGATCCGAGACGTGGCACGACGGCACGCTCCAGGACCCTTGGTCGGTCTCGTCCGATGGCGCCGCGCGGTGTGGGGTGATGCGAGGCTCCGTCTACTCGCGGACATCGGGCGAGTTCCTTCGCATGCCTTCCGCAATTACTTCTACCGGCGTGCTGGCCTTTCTCTCCCTCGATCGAGCAGCATTCATTGGCGAGCGGAGTTCTACGCTCCTGAGAGCGTGTCTATAGGCGAGAATACGGTCATAGGAGATAGCGCGTTCCTGGATGGTCGATCAGGTTTGACAATCGGTTCGAACGTCAACTTGGGATCTCACGTCACTATCTACACCCGCGAGCACGACATAGACGCGCCCGATTTTGCTGAAGTAGGTGCGCCGGTGGAGATCAAGGAATATTCCTACATTGGCAGCCACGTAATAATTCTTCCCGGAGTCACCGTTGGAGGAGGAGGCGTCGTCGGGGCGGGATCGGTTGTGACAAAGGATGTCGAGCCGTTTACTTTGGTTGCGGGTGTGCCGGCGCGATTCGTGCGGCGGCGTTCCCCAACATTGGCGTACAAGTTAGGTTACGCGAAGCGATTCGTATGAGTCGTAGCCTTCCGGACATAGCCGTAATCGTGCTCAACTGGAACGGTGCCAACGACACGCTCGCGTGTCTGCAATCGTTGCGTGCCTCCACAGCCACCCCCCACGTGATTGTCGTTGACAACGGCTCGAGCGACGACAGCCTGCTCAGAATCGAAGAGTCAGGTCTTGCTGACGAGGTGTTGCAGGCCGGCAGTAATCTGGGCTACGCCGAAGGAAACAACATCGGCCTTAGACGAGCGCTGGACCAAGGATTCTCGTTCGCTGCCGTGTTGAACAACGACACGGCCGTCGAGCCGGAGACGTTTGAGGCGATTCTGAAGGATTCATCTGCGCTCCGGAGCTGGGCCATCAGCCCAGAGATTCGCCACTTCGACTGTCCGAGCGAAGCGTGGTTCGCTGGGGGAGTGGTCGATCGTGGATGGCCGCGACATCTCCAGAAGGGAGAGTTCACAGCAATAGATGGGCCGTTGCGACGATCGGAGTGCCTAAGTGGTTGTTGTATTTTTGCACCGAGGGCTACTTGGGAACGCGTCGGCCTGTTCGATCCCAGCTATTACTTGATATTTGAAGACAGTGACTGGTCCATGCGGTGCCGACAAGCCGGCATCGAGTTGTACGTGGACATCTCCTGCACGATCCGGCATCGAGTATCCAGCAGTTTCAGGGAAGGCCCCGCCTCGGTGCTGGGTAGCTTCTATTTCGTTCGGAATGGATTGCGCTTCGAGACCAGGTATTTCAAGCGCTTCATTGCGTGGTTCATGCTTCAATGGATCATTCGGCCAGCACCGAGGCTTGCTCGGTCCGGCCGGAGTTCGGAGCTTGCGGTTCGTCTCCTGGGCGCGGTCGCCTGGGTCGTGGGTCAAAAGGGTAGAGCGCCGCGCGCCATCGAGCGACTGGCTCGGCGCATTGCTCTCGATGCTTCACGAGATGAAGTGACGTCGCCAGGTGCCGCCGAATAGAAGATTGCGAACAGCTGGCGTGTGCCGGGAGAGCTTGCTCGGCTGGCCTCGTGCGACGTTGCCAGTTTGCAGTTGAAATTCAGCATTGGCTAGAGACCATTCAGGCTGATGCCTGACCATACTCATTTGGTGTGCCAACGCTCGGCGTGACATCGCGGCGCTGGGCGGCAGCAGCTTGGCCATGTTCTTGTGCCCGCGTGGTCGTGCCCGATCCCTATCAGCTGGTAGGTCTCAGGCGGCGGACCACCGCCTCACTTCAACAAACTGCGGACACCCGTCGGCGTGGCGCCGATTGCGCGTTCCCCGCATACGGACCAGTGCGTCCTTGAATCGTTCTGAAGGTCGCATGCCGACAGCCGGTGGAGCGCTGTCGCTCCATCAGAGCCATATGCTCTTCTGGTGGCTTCGGCGGACGAGTTCAACGCGCCTAATAGCAGCGAAGAGGGGGCGTCGGAATTGGCTGCCCTCAGGGCTCAGGGTCCGTCTGGGGACATGATCCGAGGCTCGCTGTGGACACTCGTGGCAGGGCTCACGAGCATTCCGGTTGCGTTCGCCGTGAACCTTGTGGTTGCTCGTGCTCTCGGTCCCGCAGGATACGGCAAGCTCGCCACGTATGCAGCTCTTGTCGGCGTTGTGGCGACGGTTACGAACCTCGGGATCAGCCAATCGACGGTTCAGTGGATGGCAGAGATGCGCCTGGACGACCTCGGGCCTAAGAGGCTGCATCTGATCCGCAACTGCGTCGGCTACCACGCATTCCTTCAGGGACCGGCGGTGGCTGCAGTCGTCTTCTTCTTGCTGCGAGATTCCAGTCCTTGGGTCTTGGGCATCGCGGTTTGTGCAATGTTGGCCAGCGGTGCCCTCCAAACCAGTGTGGTCATCCTCACGGCAACGGCGCAGAACGCGTCGGTTGCCAAGATATCCATGCTCGGGAATCTTGCGCTTCAGGCGACGACAATTGTCGTTGCCGTGACAACGCGCTCAGCAAACGAGACTTACGCCGCCATCGTAATGGCGGATGTTGTCGTGCCGGTCCTCGGCTTCTTGCTCCTTCCCGGGCGGGACAAGAGGGCGTTCCTCCACCCGCTGATCCTAAGGCGATTGCCGGCACACTTCATTCGCTACGGCTTGAGCGCATGTGGCGCTGGACTCGTGGGAATGCTCGTATTCGGGCGCAGCGAGATATTCGTTCTCGAGTGGCATCATCTGACAGAAGCTGCCGGTAACTTCGCCTTGGCCACGGGCTTGGCCGGTCAAATCTCTGTTCCGATGGACAGTGTGATGGGACCGCTCTTGCCGACTGTCACGCGCCTCCTCTCTCACGCACCGGAACGTGTGACCGAGGCGGCAAGCCGCGCACTCCGCGTGGCTTCTGTGCTCGCATCTTTCACCATGGCGACCGCCATTCCCTGTATGTACGTCGGCATGCCGCTGCTGTTTGGCCCGCACTTCGAGCAGGCACGATCACCGTTCCTGGTGCTGGGGATGGTGAGTTGCCTGGGATCGGTCTCGCTGCCACTGTCAATGCTCGTGTTCGCGACTCGAAATGCGGGCTCGATGTTACGTATCAACCTCGTATGCGTTGTCGTGGATGCCGCACTGGCGATTGGGCTTGTGCCGCTTATCGGGCTGTGGGGTGCCGTTGCTGCAAATGCGTCCGCACAACTGCTGAGCGTACTGCTGGTGTTCAATGTTGCGGTTAGGCGGCTGGGTATCGAAGGAAGTTCTGTCGCTCGCGCCTGCTCCCCTTTGATCCTGGGGTTTGGAGCAGCAGGCGTGGCAGTTGCCCTCGGTCAGGTAAGCGCCTTTCCGATTGGAGTGGCTGTCGTCTTGGCGCCCTTGGTGGGCGTTATCGTTGTCGTGATCGGACTGGTGCGCGCGCCAACGTGGCGACTGTCGAAGCGGGACTCGGAACTGGTCGAGTTCAGCCTTCCAGCGTGGCTCCGCCCTCCGTACAGGTTGATGACACGTTCGTTCAATCTTGTCGCGCCTGCGGCGACAGAACCGCCCCAATTTTGATCGCGTACGGGCCAGGCCATCAGACGCGGGTCGTCGACGGTCACCCCGATCCGGTCCAGACCGCGCGATACCCGACTCACAGAACGTGGTTCCTTCCTCGGGAAGGGCCGGATAACGTCAGACACCGCAATGCTCCTTGTCCAGGAGCTCTGCTGGTCGATACCGCCCCGAATCGCCGGAATCTCATCGGTGTATCGTGGCTGCAGCACTAGTCTAGAGCCTTCGTGCACGGGCCTATGAAAAGACCTGGATTTCAAGTGCTAGGGGTAGATCTTTGGACTCATAGGCGTCGTACGCCATGAGTTTCCGCGATTCTAATAAGAAGAAAGACTCAGGACTTGGGCTCGGGAAGGGTGAGCTTTCCCCAACATCCGACGGGCTAATCCTGTCGCACCAAAAGTCGATGTCTCGCTTAATAAGGGTTGCCCAGCGGAGGCTCGCGAGACAGAACTTCGAGGCTGCGGCCAATGCAGTTGAGCTCGCCGCGTGCTTCGCCTCGCAACACCATCCGGGTTATTTTGCTTCACCTGAGCTAGAGGCAATCATCGCTACCGTTAGCGCGCATACGATGGGAAGCCCTTCGAGCCCGGGCACTCGCCTTCGTGTCCATCTCCCTCCTCGGTTCGTCCTGCACGTATTTACTGTGGCCTACGATATAGGAGGTCACACGCGTCTTGCTGCGCGTTGGATTGAACAAGACCCAACCAGAATGCACAGCGTTGTTTCGACAAATCAGAAGGGTCCATTTTCGCTAGACCTGCGTTTAGCGGTCCAGCGCTCAGGTGGAGCTGTCATCTCGCTGGAAGACGGATCGAATAGCCTCTTGGGCAAAGCCAGGAACCTGGCGGCATTGGCGATGGACGCTGATCTTGTAGTGCTTCATGTCCATCCGAACGATGCCGTTCCTGGTATCGCCTTAGACAGCTTGCGGGAGCGGCCCCCCGTTGCATTCGTCAACCACGCCGACCACGCATTCTGGCTCGGAACAAACATTGCGGATCTAGTGATCTGCATTCGCGAGTCGGGCCGGATGTTGGCACAAAGGCGGCGAGGAATTGAGAGTGAGCGGCTCATTGTTGCGCCTCTTCCCTTGAGGCTGTCCCAGCGGCGTCTGACTACTGCCGAGGCGAAGCAGGAACTCTCGATCGATCCCGACAACGTCTTGTTACTTACCATTGCGGGCGATTATAAGTACAATTCACGTACGCGCCCCGATTTTCTTGACCTGGTAGGCCCCGTCGTCGAGGAATGTGCGCATGTTGAATTGCTGGCAGTCGGACCTGAACCTGTCGGTCGCTGGGCCGAGTTCGCCAGAATTACGGAAGGTAGACTGCGCGCCGTCGGCCGCGTTACTGCCCCATTTCTCTACCGACACGCGGCAGACGTTTACCTCGACTCGATGCCCGTCGGCTCGCTTACGTCCCTCTTGGAGAGTGCATCGCTGGGAACACCCGCCTTGGCGTATGTGTCTGGACGAACAGAGGAATCGGTGACGTTTACGGATGATGTTGCGACAGAGGACGGGGCATTGCTAGTCGCGGCTACGTTAGAGGAATATCAGAAGTTGCTTCGGAACCTGATAGTTGACGAGGAATTTCGCACAAAGGTGGGGGCGCAGTTATCGAGGCAGGTGAGGGACGCACACTCGCCCGCGGCGTGGAAACCACAGCTCGGGGCGATCTATTCGGCACTCGATGGATTGAGACCGGTGGGGACCGTAGGGAAGGAGGACCTGCAAAGGTTACGATCTGCAATGCACACCGAAACAGTTGTCGATCAGCAGGTTGTGGGGGTTGAGTCATTAGCGCATGGAACTTTCGCCCTCGCCGAAACGTTGAACTCCGAGGGGGCGAGCAAAGCCGGCCTCGGAGTGGCCCGTTTTGCGGCAGTGCAACTCATTCGCATTCGGCGTTACCTGCCCAAAAGCGGTCTCATTGGTGAAGCGCGAGTCGGGCCTCTGACTGATACCATGACCAATATGATCAAGAGGTTGTTTGTTCGCTAGTCTTTTGGGCAATCGCCGCCGAGTGCGGGGGAGAACCCCATCAGGGCAGTCACGAGGAGAGTGCACTGGCCAAGAAGACACATGCTCCAAAGCCCCGCGCCTGCGCCGCACATCATGAATCGATCCGACAGGTTTGGCGGGACACCAACAACCCCCGTCTCGCGTTCGACATCTCGAGTTACGAGGCTCATCGCTCCGACCAACGAATGCTCTCCCACTTCTACCCCTGGGACGACGGTGCTGTTCGTCGCCACGACCGGACCGGCGGATGATTGACCCGAGGTACTGGTGTCGGATGGGGATGCGGATCATTGGTCAGCACCACGAACGGAGAGAGCCAAACGATTTCTTCTACCGTGCTCAGACTGGCCACATGGACTTTGCTATGCAGGCGAGCGTGCGAACCGATCGTCAGGTCGCCTTGCAGATCCGCCATGGTCCCGATCTGGACGTCCTTACGATGACTGAGCCTTCGCGGGATGGTTTCCCGGTGGCCGGTTCGAAGCCCGTACCCACTGCGACACCTTCGTAGATCACCGCATAATTTCGTATGACCGAGCTACCTCCCAGAGCACAGATTATTTCACCTTCCGCGGTGCCGTCGTAGAACGCCGCTGTATATTCGCCAAGTGCACAATTGGAACCTACGAAGGAGTTATCGCTTAAGCGCACACCAGGATGCACGACGCTAAACGCTCCGATTGTCACGCTGACCGATTTCAGCAGAGTCGCCGATCACTGCTGACAGCGTTGTGGAGTCCTTGCTCGAACGCGTCCACCAGTCTTCTCATCAAGTAAATGTTCAGCGGCATGCTGAGGATTACTATCCTGTCACGCCAGACGAATACGTCGTGCAGCCGAAGGAGGGCAACAGGTGCAGCGCGAGCGCGAGGATCCGAATCACATACTCAGCGTTCATCCAACCGCAATAGTTGATGCTGCAGTGCAGATCGATGGTGTGTCGAGAGTTGGACCGTACTGCCATCTAGGCGCACGTTGCCATATTGGACAAGGTTCGTCCTTGGCTGACCATGTCGTCATCGAACACGGAGTTCAGTTGGGGCAGGACGTCAGGATCGGCGCAGGGGTGTTCATTCATGCCGATGCCCTTGTTGAGGACAACGTCACTATTGGGCCGAACGCTGCTTTTGTCGATGCTGACTTCTCTCGCTCGCCGGCTCAGCATCCACGGCCGAGAACAATCATTCGGGATGGCGCGTCGATCGGCTCCAACGCCACGATACTGAGGGGAGTGACCGTCGGCCCCAAGGCTGTCGTTGGGGCCGGAGCAGTGGTCACTCGCGATGTGCCCCCGTTTGCCACTGTCGTGGGGAGTCCAGCTCGGATTGTCGGCTACGAAGCATCGCCTGCTTTCACGACGACGCGGCGGGTGAGGGCCGCGACGCTTGACGACGACGCCTTCCCGTTCTCGATCGGGCAAAGCACACTCGATCGTCTGCCACTCGTACAAGACCTTCGCGGTTCGCTAACATTCGCAGAAATACCGACCCACCTCCCCTTCGCCCCAAAGCGGTGCTTCTTTGTTTTCGATGTGAAAGGCCAAGAGGTTCGAGGAGAACACGCCCACCGATCCCTTCACCAGCTTCTGATCTGCGCGCGTGGCGAATGCACTGTCGCGATGGACGATGGGACGGAGCGCGGCGAGTTCGTGCTCGATCGGCCCGATGTCACTCTTCATCTGCCGCCGCTGGTGTGGACTACCCAGTACCGCTTCTCCGCAGATGGCGTGCTCCTCGCTCTCGCTTCAGAGATCTATGACGCCGATGACTACATCCGAGATTACGATGAGTTTCGTCGTATCGTCTATGATGACTGAGCGGACCAACAGGGTCCCATTCCTTGATATCGGTGCCTCCTACCGTGAGTTGCAGGAGGAGATCGACGAGTCCATTCGGCGGGTAATGGCGAGTGGCTGGTACTTGCTCGGAGTCGAGAGCGAGGCGTTCGAAAGTGAGTACGCGCAGTACGTCGGAGCTAGGCATTGTGCCAGCGTCGGGAGCGGTCTGGACGCCCTCACCCTGGCCCTCCGAGCGTTGGACATCGGCCAGGGAGACGAGGTGATCGTTCCGTCGAACACGTATGTGGCGACCTGGCTGGCCGTATCTGCGGTTGGGGCCACGCCCATCGCTGCCGAACCGAATCCGATCACGCACAACATTGAATCAAAGTCGATCGAGCCTTTGATCACCGAGCGCACGAGAGCAATCTTGCCGGTGCACCTCTATGGGCAGCCCGCCGACATGGATGCCATCGTTGACCTTGCCGGTCGCCATAGTTGCCGGGTCGTCGAAGACGCTGCCCAGGCTCATGGCTCTCGGTACAAGGGTCAGCGGATCGGCGGTACGGGGGATGCTGTTTGCTGGAGCTTCTATCCCGGGAAGAACCTCGGTGCATTCAGCGACGGAGGTGCTGTAACCACGAACTCGGCCGACGTCGCCGAACGCGTTCCGCGTCCTGCGGAACTACGGGTCGCGGATCAAATACGTGAACGAAGTCCGGGGGGTCAATAGCCGCCTGGACGAACTTCAAGCGGCCATCCTGCGAGTCAAGCTTCGCTACCTCGATGAGTGGAACCAGCGTCGATCTGCGATTGCCGCGTGCTATCTGACAGCGATTGGCTCACTCAACACGGTCATGGCGCCCCAAGTGGCTAGCGACATGGTGTCGTCATGGCACCTGTTCGTGATCCGCCACCCAGATCGGGACCGCCTGCAGACCGATCTCGCGCAACGTGGGATACAAACCCTGGTTCACTACCCGATACCGCCCCACCGACAACAAGCTTACGCCGATTGGCTGAGCACACCACTCCCGATTGCCGATCAGCTTTCAAACGACGTACTGAGTTTGCCGATCGGCCCCCACATGACGCATGAGCAAGTTGAGCTCACGGTTACTGCGCTCATACAGATAGGAATGACCTAAGTGACTGGCGCGAGTGCTTCCCCAGCCGCGATCACGCGATCGCCGGTTGGGTGAGCCCGCGGAAGAGATAGCGGCTGTGAGCCCCATATGAAGCGGTCCGTCGCGACCCGGATCGCGCTCATAGTCGACCTGGCGCCGTCGGCTGCTCATGAGGCAGGTCCAGAAGCGTTCGACGATCGAGCGCTTCCCGAGTGTCTCGAAGCGGCCTGAGTGGATGCGATTCACCGTTCGACTCCGACGTGGTCATTTCCGGCAGTGTTAGATGAATGCACTTGAAGCCAGCGTCGCACCAGAGCTTGCGAAGTGCCCGGAGCGGTCGCGGGCACGGTCGGTGACGGTGATTCCACCGAGGTGATCCGAGATGCTCGCCGCGCCAACGACCACCCGCCACGAGAAGTCCGAGGGTGTCGACGATCCCGAAGATTGACGGTGTCCCCAACGTTGTTGAAGAGAGGCGGTGATCCCCTGCCAGAGACCTGCCAGCTAGTAAAGATCGGGCACGACCTCCCAACTAATAGAGCGGCGTTCGAATTCCATCGCTGAACAGGAAATCTGTTGGGATGTCCGCGACGCGCCCAAAGATTGCCGAAGCACCCGCAAGTGTGAGGACTTGTTTATTCCGCAGACCTGATAAGACCGCTACATCCTGCACGCCGACCGACTTGGCAGCGGAAATGTCCGCCTCCGTATCGCCGACCCATGCTGCGATCTCAGAGCTGAGTCGGTTTACTGCAGATGCCTTGTCGTGCGGCGTGACTATCAAGCGTTCGCAGGTAAAGGAGAGTCGCCGGACCTGCTCCTCGGCTGCGCGTTGCCGCTGGCGAGACGTTACAATAATGGAGGAGCCGCCAGTGTGGAGAATAGAAGCTAACCACGCCCGGCTGCCCGGAATGGGTACGTCCAAAGCCAGCAGGCGCGGATGCTCAATAACTTTCCGAAAGGCGTTGTCATATATCAGGGCGGTTGTCTGGTCGACGCCGAGGAGCCGAGGCGTCGGCCACGCTGCGCGTTTGCGACGCCAATAGATCGATCTTGGAAGCTCATCGACTTGAGCACGGTACGCCGCGATCTCATGCGCTCGAAAGTGGCGTTCACGAATATCCAACAGGGTTCCGTCGAGGTCGACCAGCACAGTTACCTTAGTCACGCTGCAATACCACCAAAATCTCAGCCGCCAGGTGCGGAAGATCGTGACCAAGGCGGGCAAAGGCGTCCAACGTGTTGTAGGTCCAAGTTGTCTCGAACTGTGCATTCGACAAAGGCTCTAGGAAGACCCGTCGATGTCCAAGCATTTGGTCAGGTTCGTTGAGAGCGTATGGTGACTCAAGAATGCCCATTCTCACCCGCAGCAGGCCGACGAATGCAATTCGCATTAGGAACTCCAACAACTACGTTAGTGTTATCGGTCGTCGACTCATGGGACGCGCTTGAGTAGTTCAGCTGGATTGGAAAAATGCTCAAGAACAAGAGCATGATCCATGGCGATCGTGTCGTAGCGATTATGAGGGTACATTCCTGGAAAGGCTCGTGATCTTCGTAAGTCGCTCATCGTCGGCTACGACGTCGAAAAGCGACTTGGTCGCATCGACCACGATCAACCGGTCAAAGGTGCCGTAGAACCCTGTAGGCGGGGCCGAGCTCAAGCCCTAACGGTCCCCTAAGGAATGGGCACATTGCTTGATAGCGGTGGGCGACTACCGCGGTCGAGCTCGAGTTGCTCGATGGCGTAGCCACCCAGTGACTACGCCCCCATTCGCTCATGTCCTGCTAACTAGTTCAGCGAGTCCCCGCTCGATCGGGATCGCCACAAGTTCCCCCAGAAGCTCCTGCATATGACTCGTATCGAAGGCTATGAAGCTAGGTTCTGCTTCAGTATCCGACGTTTTCAGGTCCGCGAGTCGAAGGCCCAAACCTCAGTTGCGCGATCGTGTCAAGCACGTCTACTACAGCGTGCGATGCCCCCGATGCAAGGTTGACTGTCTCCATGCCGTCAAACTTGGCGTCCAGAACACGCTCCAGCAAGGTGACGGCATCATCTATATGAAGGAAGTCTCGCTGTCGAACGTGGATTTCCGAGGACCTTCGGCAGCCGTCCGCGCTGCACTGCTCGGACCGCCGCTGGGATTAGCTTCGCCTCGCTAGTATCTCCCGGCCCGTACAGGTGTGTTAGCCGCACGGAGATCGCGCTACCGCCGTGGCAGCGCTGATAGCAGGCCGTTAGCTGCTCACAAAAGAACTTGGATGCACCATACACAGTCGATGGCCTGATGGAGGAGATCTCGGTCAAAAGCTGGCCCGGAGGGCTTGGCGCGTAAACATCTAGGGTGCTGACATACACAAGTCTTTCAGGAGGTGTGGGAAGGCTGTCCAGGAGTAGTTGCGTGAATTGGATGTTTCCGGAAATGTTGGCGGCCACATCTTCTGCCATGATGTGAGAACGCGCGATGTAGCCACCCATGTGGACTACAGTGTGGACTCGGTCAATACCTGACTTGCGCCAAGCGTCTGAGTCTGTGAGAACTACCGAGGGCGGAGTCGGCGGTCGGGGCCGATCAGTATGCATAACTGGCACTACCGAAACGTCACCCCGACGAAGCAGCCGCGTTAGCAGACGCGAGCCAAGGAATCCTCCCGTTCCAGAGAGGACCACGACACGTGTCATTCGAGCCCTTCGACTAAGGCCCTGAGCTGCTCGTGGCGAGTTAAGACGGGAGACGAGTCCATTCCCCGAAGCCACAGTAGTCCCGGTTCGAGCGGATCCAAGATTGGCCGAGGCGGCGGCTCTACGCGGTCGAGGGCAAGATCGACGTAGAGACGAGGAAAGTTGAACCCCGCTCTGGTGAAGAAGTAAACGGTAGTGAAGAAGCGACCGACATTCACCTCGGTAAGCTTGGCATCTCCGTCGAATCCATAGGTCATGTCTACGCCATAAATCCCTTGAGGGTTGACCTCAACGGCATTTATCGCCTGCTGCCCTAAGCTCGCAATTTTTGTCGAGGACATGGTTTCACCGACGGCCGTCACGCCAGTTACCCCTGACAATGTGCGGTCCGCAAAACCCCACGCAAGACGTCGGCGTGTCTGGCCCGCGACAAGGGAACCGTTGGCCCAAAGGGAGATCCAGGTGACGGAGTGGCTGGTCAACTGTTCCGCGGCCGTGAACGTGCCCCAGCCGGCCATACGATCAATCCACCGCTCCGCGAAGACGGGATCGTTCGTGGGTAAGGCGCCCCTGCCGCCACCGCCGGTTGTGGACCGCAGCCAAACTTGACCTCCGAGTTCCGCAAAGGATCTGCGTAGATCCTCCTGATCGCGGATCAGATAAGTACGAGGCAGCGGTAGGCCCGCCTCGTGCCACCGTAGATAGGACTGCCATTTATCGACAAAGACTTCTACCGCAGCCGCTGATGGTAGGAAGGTTCGCACGCCCAGCGCGTGTATCTTCTCGCGGAGGCGAGACACGGCAAGCACTTCGGCGTCGTTTTGAACGTGAAGTAACTCTGGGTGTGTCGTGGCAAGCAGAGACAAAAGGCGGTCACCGTAAAGCTCGTTATCGGCACGAGGCACCACATGACGTTCATCCACGTCCGCCAACAGCAAATCTATAGCATTGGAAGAGGCGCCAATGATATAATCGAGGCCCGATTCGCGTAGCGACCGAATGACGTTATTGGAGGGTGCACCTCCTGCCCCACCGATGTAGATCCTGGGCATGGCACCTCAATGATTACGAGTCGAGTCGAACTGGTCAGAGCGGACCTCGTGACCCTACACTGTAAGGAGAGACGGGACGGCCGGGTCGATGGGCATTGAGCGGGCGCGACTCATCGACTTGCGATAGCTAAGACACGGGGAAATCACACCTTCGTCGAAGAGGCTCGACACGTCCCTTTTGAAATCAAGCGCGTCTTTGAAACGTGCTCCACGGCCGGTACAAGGCAAGTCTGATCTCCAGATCTCAAGCCCTACTCATCACCACTCAGAATCGCCCAACTAATCGACGACATCGGCAGACGCTCTAAACGGAGTTTGCGCAGATTGAGTGATTTGAGCAAAGCTTCCGTTTCTCCTGGCCATTCCGACGAATGGACTTCGTCGAATGCGACAACTGCCCCTGCGGGCATTCGCGGTAGGAACAGCTCCAAGGCCAGACCTGTTGGCTCCCTCAGATCGAAATCCAGGTACAAGAGTGACACAATCAAGTGAGGATTTGCGCCGAGAAACTCGGGGCCGGTCTGCATAAAGTCCCCGCCGACCAGGTGAACCTTAGGAATCTCAGAGAGTGGACGGCCTCGATCATATAGCTTGATCGCCTCGAGTAACTCGCTTTCAGTCGCTCCAGCCAGGGCTCCAACCTTTGCGAGGGCTGAACCGTCATCGGCCTCCGAAATGGACGGAAATCCGGCGAACGTATCGAAGCCTATTACTCGTCGCCGGTGGTTTAGAGGCTCGAGTAAACTCGAAAGCTGAGCGAAGGTAAACAAACCTCCACCGTTATGAATGCCGCACTCAACGATCGAGCCCTGCACACCCAAACTTCTCTTCATCAGCTCATATCTCACGATGAAGCGTGACAGACTAGACCGATCGGCAAATCGTGGAAAAGCAGCGAGCTTCTCGGTTACGGAGCCACTGCTCTCCAAGAAATGGCGCTCTGCCAGTAGTTCGTGGCCGCGATCGAGCACAAACGGATCGGTGAGTTCTGGACCGGCGACTCGGATCTTCATGGAAGCAGTATCCACGACGGTCCGTCCTTGGGACAACCGAACGGGAGCTCATTTGCCCGCTCGAGGGCAACCTGAACGAAACCATCGTCGGAGGGGCCATCAACGACAGTGGTTTGAAAGTCAGGAAAGTCCTGGGCAGCGACGCTGTCTAAGGTCTCCGCCAAGTGGGCATCTTGATTGAAGGAGACGACAATGACCGTGACGGCGGGTCCTGTCTTTCGTCGACGGTTGAGTAGAACCCGGTGTTCACGACTCATGTGTGCGATTCGCCCAGTCTTTGTGTTGCCGCCCTCTGTGGTTGGTGTGGTAAACCATTTTGCTGCACAACTACGCTAATGCGCTGCGAAGCTCACTCCAAAATCTGATTCGGTTTATTGAATCCCATTGTGGAGTAGACCTTCGTGACCGTCCAATCGCGCCCTGAGGGTCGTGGGCCCCTCGAGGGGGTGTTGCTCGAGGGTGTCGGGGTGACTTAGACGTTAGTGCTATGGATGCTTTCGTGGCGCAGGTCATAGGGAGATCACGATGGACAGTTTGCTGCGTATAAGTTTTCCCTCGGTCACCGCCCTAGGCGCCGCCGGGAAGCCCGCGGACTCGCCCTGGCCAATGAAGCAACACCCACACGCACCCAACGTAGGGCTTCACGGCCGCCGATCTCCCCGCGCTCAGGCGGTCACGAAGGGTAGCGCAATCAACGTGCAGGTGCCTGACCTCATGCTCCAGCGCAGAGCACTCGCGGGGATCATCGCCGCGGCGATTCAACTCCTCCTCTCTGACAACGGCGCGGCCGTCTTTGTGGGCGATCACCACGCCGTGATCGTGCACACCAAAGATCGGATGACCTCCGCCGAATCCGCTAGCGGCAGCACCCGGTCAATGTGAAACAAGCGCCCCCAGTGCTCTTCGATCCACCATGGAGACAGGAGCACCATCGGACCCCCGCCGTCCCACCCGGTTCCGGGCACATAGCACGCCATCCCGATCTTGTTGTCATCCCAAGGTTCGCCCGCGATGCGCTCGATCATCCCCTCGCCCATGAAGGTCGCAATGAGCAGACCACCTGGCTTCAGCACGCGGTGGATGTCCAGTAGCCAACTGGCCCAATGGTCGCTCAGATGGCTGAACACCGAGATTGCATACACGAGATCGAACGCCGAGGCGGAGAGCGGCGAGGGCGGTATCTCAGTGTTGAGGACGAACCGCATCGGGCTAAGGTTTTGCTTGGCCCAGTCAATACTCGCAGCGTCGATATCGGCGCCCCAGAACTCCGCGTTCGGCACATCAACGAAGTGCCGGAGCGTCCGGCCTGCGCCGCAGCCGAAGTCTAGGACCGACTTCCCGTCCCAAGACCAGTCATCGGCCAGCAAATCCGAGAGCGTTCGACGGCACACCCGGCCGAGCTCGATGTACGCTTCAACCTGGTCCATTCCAGGCGGTAGGCATCCCACGCGCTCGCGGAGGCGCTTTGGTGGCAGCGACAGACTGCTCATCGAGATGACCGTAGCCGACCCAGGTGAAGAGCGTCAGCGAGGTTGGCTCGGTGAGCAGCACTCGTCCACTGGACTATCTCCCTAAGGGTAAGAGGAGACAACGTCGGCGTCTCCGACCGAACTGTGCGGCATTAACCGTGAGTTGGAACGAAATGGCTTCAGCGAGTATCTGCCAATTTAACGACTCTGACATGTGGCGGAAGCACCGTCGTCGGAATATCCGGTTCTTCGCGTCTGACTCTAGGAAACAGTCCGTCTGCGGGTATCCGCCAGACGCGGCCAGAGGTCCCGTAATGGTTGCTGTTGTTCGACGACAGGAACGAAGGAGACCTCTGAGAATGGACGCTACTGGCCTGGCCGAAGCACTGCTGGGGCTCGACGGCTCCGGGTGCTCGAGGTGCGCGAGACACCCGACGAGGTCGCCATCACGGTCGAGACCTAGATTGAAGCGGCTGGCGGACAGACTCCACAGACAGTAACCGCTTCCTTGCCGCGTCGCAGTTCGGTAGACGCGGAGAGCTGGGTCCTACGCTCCGCCTGGGCCGGACCAGTCCACGGTCGATTGATTGATCGTTCGCTATGAGCAGGGTTCGTCCGGTTCTACCGTGGCTCGCGCGAGGTCAGCAAAGACCCACTGTTCGAGCGTTTATCGTCTCTTTATGCGCTAAACCAAGACCGTGGGCTCGCATCGGTCGGCGGCTGCCCTGGGACAGAACCGTGTCGACAAGCTCGGCTATCCCCGAGTGAACGGTTTGGCGGAGTCCTGACGCTTTCGGAGCTTGACGATCAAAGACTCACCGAGCAGCTGTGAACGTGCCCAATCGCTCTTAAGCAGAACCCGCTGACGGAGGTGAGGAAACGGGATTCGACCAACGTTGTAGGTGATCGCCTCCATCATGAGGCCGACACGCTCGCCGATGCGTTCAAGTTGCTTCACGCTGACTGGGCTAATGTGCCCATTCGTCCGATAGTCCACATCACTGAACTGGAAATCGTTCCCTCGAACTAGGAACTCCAGCCGGGATGAGATGCTCAACACGTTCGGGGTCGTTAGGATCAACCACCCGCCATCCACCAGAGCGTCAGCGATGGCTCGTATGAACCCGAGGGGACTCTCAAGATGCTCGATGATCTCGATTGCGACGACTCCGCCCAAGGGACCCGGCAGTTCCGGCAGGGACTCGTCCAGATTGCCGATAAGGAACGGTGCGGACGAATGCCGAGCTTCTCGGTAGTCGTCTTCGTCAATGTCTACGGCAATGACGTTGTAGCCGGACTGCTCCAAATGGGCCGTGAAGTTGCCCGGACCGGCACCCAGGTCGACGACGATGTTTTCGCCGGGCGGGTCTAAGAGGGACGCTACGATCTCGTGGGTAAACGGGCCTGCTGAGTGCAGGGGGTCGATCATTTCCGACTTTCTCGCCTTCACGCACGGGGGAGAGTACACCGGCCCGTGCGGGCCCGGTCAGGGCGGCCATGTCTCGCGGATGGCGCTTTGACGCCTTCGAACGCCCAGTTGAGATGGGAACTTGGAATCTTAGACTAGGGGAGGGCGTGGCGGACCGAGTCCAGCAGTCCTAACACGATCAGCACGCGGAAGGTCCAGTGGAGCATCGTGCCCCAACGGGGAGGCGAACGGTGCTGCCACCACACGAGCGCGCAGGTGGCGGCCGCAGTCGCGGCGGCGTAATCCACCAGCAGAAAGCGAGTCCGCACGATCAGAATGCCGGCGATCAAATACGACGCCAGCACCGGAAGGGCGATTCTTCCGAACTCCAGACGGTCGTCCGCGTCCATGCACACCGCGGTAATCACCATGACGGGGATAAACACCACGAGCACCAGTCCGCTCCGGCCGCCATAGGGCTCCCGTTGGCCGATCACGCCGGTGGCTATCGGCAGGAAGGGCATGATGACGGCCTCCACGAAGGTGGGGATTCTGATGGTCGCCAAGCCGCTGGTGGTGTCGTGGCCGAATCGGGCTACCACCAGCCCGGTGCTCTGGAACCACCGGCCGGTCACCGACCGCGAGTAGGCGAACCAACCTACGGAGGCCACGACACCGGGTACGGCCACGGGCGCGAAGACACCGACCTGTCCGGCAATCGACCACCGGTTGGACCGTCGGCGCTCGGTCTGCATGGCAAGCATCAACGGCAGAGGCACGAGGAGGACCATGATGGGCTTGACCGAGATGGCCCCACCGATCAGGATGCCGCCGGTCCAGTAGGCCCGGGTGTTGGCGTGCTTTCCTACAGACGGAGCGGTGACGGCAACGCATGCGGCCACGATCAACGAGGCGGCGAAGACATCGTCGTAGGCCAACCAACTTTCGCCTGCTGCCGCGGGAATTGCGATCACAGCTGCACAGGTCAACATGGCTAGGCCACCGAACCGACGGGCCAGGGCGGCGGCTCCGAGGGCCAGGAGTACAAGAGTGCCGGTATCCGTCCAGTGGGCCGCGGTCGAGGAGCGGAACACGGCGGCAGGCGTGTACAGGATCTCCGCGAGATCGAAGCTATTGGTGAATCGGTACGGGCTGACTACCCAGTGCCCGACGCTGGCCCACAGAACCGGAGCCGGCCAGTGGTATGCGATCTCGTCCGACGCCTCCGGTGGACGAAAGCCGGCGAGCAGCGCCGCGGCCAGGAAGAGGACTGCGGGAAGGATGACGACCCACTCCCGCCGGAACGCGCCGCCGGCGCCTCGGAGGAGCCCGCGGGCGGTCACCACCGCGTCGTGGCCCGCCCATAGGAAAAGAAACGCGGCAGCCACGGTCACGCCGACCAACGGACCGGTCCGGAGGAGGGGGGCTGACCCGATGAGGAGTACCACCGAGCCGTAGCCGGTTATCCCGAGGCCAATGGCCACGGTGCCATCGGCCAGTGGATCGGAGAGCTCCCCGCCAAGGAGTAACCGCCGCAGAGCGAAACCTATGGCCACGACGGCCACCCAGATGAGAATGATCGCCGCCACGTCACGGCCGACGCCGCTGACGGTCAGGTGCGAGAGGGCGACACGGGTGCTCTCGGTGGGTTCAGTGGCCAGAGTGGCCGCTAAGCCGTTGGCAGAAGACACGTCAGTCTCCAGAGCGGACAGGCGTCTCGGGGCTGCGGTGCCCAGCTAGGTCGGGTGTCGCCGGTCGGCTAGTCGGGCCAGGACAGGTGTGTCGCGACGGTACCCCCGGTCCGGTGGTCGAGGCTCTGTCCGACGCCGCCCGTTGGGATGCTCCCTCTCGACGTTGACCACCCAGACGTCGTCGTGGGCCCCGTGGATGCTGTCCCGCGCCGCCAACATGGTGACATCATTCACTCATCCACGCTGAGAACCAGCTCTCCGCGCCAGTCACCCGTCGCTGGACGTCCGTTTCCCGTATGAGCCAACGCTGTGCGGCTCCTCCTGGGTCCATGATGAAACAGATTCTTGCGAGAGCGTCCGAT
Source organism: uncultured Acidimicrobiaceae bacterium (assembly GCA_963756625.1). Classification (GTDB taxonomy): domain Bacteria; phylum Actinomycetota; class Acidimicrobiia; order Acidimicrobiales; family RAAP-2; genus Bog-473. The sequence continues at coordinate 603,544 of CAVWNQ010000004.1, read as the reverse complement.
GCTCCATAGAGCCGTTCGGACCCTGGACCGCACAACCTCCCCACAACAAACGTCGAAGGAGATTCCTTAAACGCCAAATAGTTGCCACGGCTCGTCGAGTCCCTTCAAGTTGTGGGTGCTTCCTGCATGAACTCCATGGTCGATCCTGCGGCCAGATTTCTGCCGGTGCGGCACAGCGACGCATCTCCGGGCTCGGTGAGCCCCTCCACCGGGGCAGCTACGAAAACAGCAAGGCCGCCGATATCAGCTCTCGCATCTCTACCTCTCGGCGTGCACCTCGGCCTGAATGTCAAGTCCTGTAGGTGCACATCGGCTCGCATGGCCAGAGCACACCAAAGGCCTCGTGCGGGTCTGTCGATGGTGATAGTTCGCCGCCCTGATCTTGACCAGCCAGCGTCCTAGAGCCCCAACATTGGCTTGGGCGATCCGGTCGTGTCCGTCGGGAAGCCACTGCCGGCGGCGCCCTCAGGGGAGGCGGCCTAGGCTGTCGACGAAGGCAGTGAACAAGACTTTTCCCCGGCACCCGTCGGGGTGTCATTTTCCAAAGGCGTGGACGAACGTCACCGCTGAGATACCCCTACATCGCTTGGATACTAGATCTTTTGGTGTCCGGACCTCCAAAGGGAGTCGTATTGTCCGCACCCCCTGACGTACCTAGCCGTTCCTGGATGCCGCAATCATCACAGCATCGATCCGAGCTGTTTCGCGTCGCCATCTTTGCGTCTTCGTTTCATCCTCACCTTGGCGGCGTCGAGGAGCTTGTTGCCCAGCTTGCCCGTCGGTTCAACGAGCGCGGCCATCCGACGATTGTCGTAACGAATCGGTGGCCCCGCGACTCTACCCGAGAGTGAATTAATTGACGATGTCCGTGTATTTCGATTTCCGCTTCGGACGCCCAGACTCCGGACTCAGGGCTTGGCTGAGCTACTTTGGCACCACCAGGGCTGTTACTAGGAAAATCGAGCGCCTCATGGCCGCTGAGAAAGTCAGCCTCTTGCACGTGCAATGCGTCGGCCCGAATGGCTTATACGCGCTGCGTGTGTCCAAAGGCATGGGCTTGCCTCTTGTCATAACCACGCAGGGAGAGATCACCATGGACGCTCCGGGCTCTATCAGCGCTCGCGCTTTGCCAACACCTATCTCCGTCGACTCTGCGAGAGAGCCGTGGTGGTAACTGCCGTCTCTCACAAGACAGCGAACGATTTGATGACCCAAATCGGAATGAGACCCTCAGATCTAAAGGTGATTAGCAATGGAGCGGACGTGGCTGAATTTTCGAGTGCGGCAGCACGTATAAACCCCCGTCCGTACATCTCGGCCGCAGGCCGTCTCGCCCCGCAGAAGGGTTTTGATATTCTCGTCCGCTCGTTCGACCTTAGCGGGCTCACAGGGCTCGATCTCCTTATCGCCGGGGACGGTCCAGACCGCCAACGGTTGGAAAAACTCGTCACCGACCTGAATTTGGATGAGCAAGTCCACCTTCTGGGACGCCTGGATCACAAAGCACTGGCCGAACTCCATGCCGGCGCTGAGTTTTTCGTCCTACCGTCGATTACTGACGAAGGACTCCCCTTGGCGTGTGTGGAGGCTCTCGCGTCGGGCCTACCAGTCGTTGCCACAAGGTCGGGCGGTGTAGAGGAACTTGTGGAAGACGGAGTCCACGGACTGCTTGTCGAAATGCGAGACGAAGAAGGCTTATCCGAAGCGCTTCGACGCCTCGGCTCGGATCCCGAACTGCGGACCCGTATGTCCATGAACGCTCGTACCCGAGCCGAAAGTTTCGATTGGGAAATGATCGCTGGCCAATACTTGGAGGTGTTCGCGGAGGCCACGGTGCAGTGAGGATTGCGATGGTGGCGTTAGTTTCTGCCCAGCGGGAGCAAGATCGGCTCTGGCCACCAGGCACACCTGACTCGACCAACGCACTCGTCGATCGGGGGCACGAAGTGGACATGTACTTCGCCGTGGCCCGCTCCGCCCAATGCTTCGTACAGCGTCTGCCTACTGAGAGCGGCAATCGCCTGCGCACGTTCCGCTTAGGGGCACTGCAGTCAGCGACGCAGACAAGGAGACCCGCTTATTCGGCCAGCCCGACCGCACATTGACTTGCTCGGTCGTTGAAACCGTAGGGGCTTGCATTCTGGCTCACGCGTGTTGTATGTGCTTACCGCATCAAGTCAAGGTAAATCTGGAGCAACTCGTCGGTGTGCGTTTCGATATCAAACAGCCTGAGTTGGCGTGACCGAAGTTGGTCTCCATAAGTAGCAAGATCACGATTCTCGATGTCGTCGAGGAGACGAGCGCATGCCGCGCACGTTGCCGGGAGGAAAGAGCCAACCCTCCACCCCGACCGTCTCCCGATGCGCTCCGCCGTCGGCGGCGATGACGGGAGTCGCCCGGGCCATCGCCTCGACCACGGTGAGGCCAAACGGCTCGTTCGGTGCGGGAGCAAGCAAGACGCCCGCACGCGCGAGCAACTGTGTCGGATCGTCGACGAATCCCAGCCACTCGACAGACTCGGACAGGCCGAGGTCGGTGGACAGCCGACGGAGCTCGCTCAAGCTTCGACCCGCGACCCGCGATCACGAGCCGCCAGCCGCTCTTGCGCAGCTTGGAGGCCGACCAGGCGCGGAGGGCGACGTCCGTGTGCTTCTCCTCCTCCAGACGCTGCATCACCAAGACCAGGCGATCCCGCGTCGACGGCCCCGGATCGGCTGACTTCGACCCCGTTCAACAGGACACGGTTTGAATGGACCGCCGTGGCTACGAACTCGACTGATGGCAATTTGCTCGTCCATCAACCACCCGAGAGGCATCAGGAGCACCCTGGTGCTCCCTGAGCCGCGTGGCGACGCGAAGTGGAGGGTGGTCACAAGGCGAGCATGGTGAAGCGGCTTGGTGATCACGGCCGCCACCTCCGCGGCGGTCATGTGAGCGTGAACGACGTCGAGCCGGCCCAGCCGCTTGAGCTCTGCTGCCACCTGCCATGTCGTCGATGCAGGTCGCCACCGGACCACGTCCGGAAACCCGGCTCATCTGCGCCGGGTCGCCACCGACAACCGTGACTTCGCATCCCCGAGCGGCCAGGCGTGGCGCCACCATGCAGACGTATCTCTCCACGCCTGCGAATGAGTCGGAGCGCACCACGTGGGCGATCCTCAATTCATCCCCTCGAGATTCTGCGCACACCGGACCGGACCTCGCCAGTAGTGGGTGATGGCCCTGCGTTGGGTCATCCTCGCTTCCATGTCTCGGGCCATGACCAGCCGACGCAAAGCTGCCAATATGGACGCCGCACGGAACAGTTGCCACCCGAAGGTTCCGTACCACTTGCGCGCGAACCGTTCGGCGGAGGCATCGAAGAGGAGCTCACGGCGGACGGGATCTGCGCTCGTGCCGCCACTCAGATGCACGGCGGTCGCGTCCGAAGCCAGACCGACGCGCCAGCCGGCCTTGAGGGCGCGGAGCTGCCAGTCCGTCTCCTCGGCATAGAGGAAGAACCGCTCGTCCAGGGTCCCGACCGAGTCGATCGCAGCGCCTCGCAGTAGCAGCACGGCGCCGCTCACAAACCGGCGACGGCTGAGACGATCAGCGGCGCCGATCACTCCGGACAATGCCAACCAGGGCGAGGGAATCGGCCAAAGCTCCTTCTGAGCCTTCCCGGCGGGATCGATCAGCCGCGGACCGACGGCGGCCAGATCACTCGAGCGGTGGAGTTCGTCGCGCATCGTCTCCAGGTCCTTGACCGGCAGACGTGCGTCCGGGTTGAGCAGCAATACGTCGCTACCTGCGACCGCGGTGCCCGCGCAACGCCACATTCACCGCCGCGGCGAAGCCGATATTGGTGGGAGGTCGCACATACGTCGCTCCGACCGATTCGCAGATGCGTTGCGCCCGGTCGGAACCGCCGTTGTCGACGACGACGACAGGCAAGTCCGGTCCGAGCGTATGGAGGCACGCTTCCAGCTGATCCTCGCTCCCGTATGCGACGATGACGACCATGGGGGGCCACGGGAGCGAGCCGTCCGTACGATCCACAGGCTCGGACGAACTTGGTGGTGTTCCGTTGGTCATTTACTGCCGGGGAGCAATGTTGAGGAGCGCGGACCGGGCGTTTTCGTGATCGTTGAGAGCGGTGACGTCGCCCAATATTCTGCATCAAGAAATCGAACGAAGACGACCAAAGGAGGTGCACGTCAGAAGCCAAAGCGAGACAAAATTGCGCGTCGACGTCCAGCCGTGCCATCACGGTCCCAACTATAGAGTAATTTGCAGTTCTCGGCTGGCCGGCCTGCTGAAAGTTCACTCACGATGCTCACCCATTTCAGGAGTCTCTGGACCCGCATACCCGCTGCGCCGCTGCTGTGCGCCCTCTTCGGCCTGACTTCCGGCTATCTGGCCGTCCGAGAACCCAAGCTTGCCGCCGCCTTCATCGGCCTCGGCGTTGTGCTCGCTTTGATCGCAAGGTCACCGATCTCAATTGCGGTCCTGGTGGCGCCTGCGGCGTTCAATGTGAGCCGACTGTCCATCGGACACGGCATTGCCCTTCCGGACGTGGTTTTGCTGATCGCCACGTTCCTCAGCTTCCCGGCTTTGGCCAGGCTCGGCACGCCTCGTGGGGTCACAAGTATCCGCAGGTGGTTCGCCGTGTACTTGGTCGCCATGGTCGCCATTGTCCTCATCCATCCGTCCGGCCGTAGCGTCATCGAGGCTTTACACCGAACCCTGCTGGTCGTTGGCGCGTTGGGCGTCGGGGCGTGGATTTATCTCGAAGGGAAGATCGCGGCTTGCTCTGCGCCTCCTCGTGGGTGTGGCCGCCGTGCGTGGGCGTCGATCTATTTCATTTTCGGAGCCGCTCACGGCTTTCGAGCCGACTGCAGCGCAGCCGCTCGGTTTGAACAAGAACTATGTCGGTTCCATGCTTGGGCTTTCCATGCTCGTGCTGCTCGCCGCCCCAGGAGAACTCGAACTGCAGCCGACGGTGCCGGTACGCCGCCATGGCGGCGATGGGTGGCGGTCTGGTCGGGCTCCCATTCTCGTGCCGCAATGGTGGGCCTGGTCGTCGGCATCTTCGTGTGGTTCTTTCGAACGCACTCTGACTATCGAAAGCGCAGCTTCATCATTGCCGCCGTCCTGGCAGTCGGGTTCCTGACCTATGCGAGCTACTTGGTCTCGGGCCAGGTCGCAAACAAGCAGGCGACGCAGAACACGAATTCGGTGGCAGTCGCAACAAGACGGAGAGTGCGACCATTGCGCTTGTGGCGAACGTCACCGGTGGTCGGTGTCGGTATCTACTACTACACGGATCCCGCATATCAGGAGATGAACCGCTGGCTCGTGGCGCCAACCAACGCCGTCGTTGAGGCCCTTGCCGAAGGCGGCATCGTGCTCGCCGCGGGGTTCATCATTTTCAACGTGGGTGCGGTGTCCGTCCTGCTGCGCTACCGAAATCCGCTTGCGGTGGCCGGTCTGGCGTGTGTCGCGGACCGACTCGCGCACGGCATGGTGGACATCTTTTGGACGGCGGGGAATTCGTCGCTGCCGTGGCTCATCGTGGGCATGGGGATGGCTCAGGCCGCGGTCATGGGTCGCACGGCGACCGGAGAATCCGAGGACCTCCTGATGCCGGCGCTCGACGCCGACTAACTGCGTGCGCGTCGCCGTCGTCTTCCCGCGTGCCAACCGACGTGCGGGCGTGGAGCGCGTCGCCTGGGATCTCTCCGATTTTCTGGGTTCGCGCCATGACGCGGCCTTCGTGGGGCTCGCCATGGAAGAGTCCGACGCCAACGCGGCACGGTTCCTCGCTGTCCGATCGACGAGGATCATTCCTTCCCCGGTTGCGTTCCGTCGCGCTGCGCAAAACGCCCTCGACGCTTTTGAGCCCGACGTCACCCTCACGCTCGGTGCCCAGTGTCCGCCGGGGGACGTCTTCTGGGTGCAGAGCGTCCATCGTGCGTACCTGGACCGCAGCCCGGGACCGACCGTGTCCGGGTGGCAGGCACCGGCGTGGTCCCGCCATCTCTTGCCGCGTCACCGGCTGATCCTCGCCATGGAGCGCCGGTACTTCAGTGCACGCCCTCGGGCAATCCTGTGCACCTCGGCTCAAGAAATATCGGATCTGGGGACGCACTACGGCGTCGCCGCTGACCGGTGCCGGGTCATGCCCAATGGCTTCGACCCCGCCATCTTCAACACCGAGCGACGCGATGCGCAGCGCGACGCCTCCAGAGCGCGCCTCGGCATGAGCTCCGGACGAGATGTCCATTCTCTTTGTCGCCAACGAGTTGCACCGCAAGGGATTCGGGACCCTGATCGAAGCGCTCGCAGAGGCTGATGTGCCAGAGGCGCGTGTGGACGTGGTGGGACGGGTCTCGCCCGGAGACTACGAGAGCAGGATCGACAAGCTTGGACTGACAGGGAAGAATTCACTGGCACGGATCGACCAGGGAGGTCTTCCCGTACTACGCGGCCGCCGATCTCTTCGTCCTCCCGACGCTGTACGAACCGTTCGGTATCGTCATCGTCGAGGCGCTGGCCAGCGGGCTGCCGGTCATCACCTCGAGGCTCGCGGGAGCTTCGTCAGCAGTGGAAAGCGGTGGGAGCGGCCGGCTCTTGACGGATCCGACCGACGTGGACGAGCTGGCCGCCTACCTCGTTGAAGGATCAAGCCCCGCCATACGGGAACAATGGGGCGCGGGAGCGGCGGCGGCCGCGCAACCGTTTGCGTGGCCGACCATCTTCGCCGAGGTCGAGGCGGTGCTTCGGCAATCGCAACGAAGTGGGGATCCTTCGGCTAAGGGGCTGGGGGAGGCGAGCTCGCAGGGCTGAGAGTTGTCGTCGTGGTCGTCGTCTTCACTCCGAGCAGCGGATTGGCGATCCAGAGCTCCAGGTTGTTGCCGGAGAGGTTGGCGCTGGAGACCTCCTTTACGGGGCCGATGAGCCATTGCGCCAAGGTCTCGGCCGCTTGCCGTCCGCTCGGACCATAGAAGATCTCGGAGGGGTTGTCGCCTGCAATCAGGCTCGGCGCATTGCCTGTGCCCTTGATGGCGAATCCAGCGGAGATCAGACGTAAGGCAGTCTCGGGGGCGAGCTGGCCTGATCCGTAGGCGTTGAGCACGGCAACTGTCACCGACGCTGGCGGCGGCAACGGGACAGTGGTGGTGGTCGTGGCGGCTACGGACGCCGATTTGGTCACTGGGCTGTCTGTGCGCGTGAGATTGCCTCACACTGTTTGATCGCGCTGGAGACGGTGGGTGGCTGGGGAGAAGCGCGAGGTACGCAAGCAAGACGAGCACCGCCACCATGCCCGCTACACCGGCGACCGTGGCGACGCGGGCTGGGATCCTGACGCGGCGGCGGTTTTCTTTCTTTGACTGTGGTGGAGCGACGCCTCCACCCTCGGGGACGCCTCCTCCCCGCGAAGAAACTCCCTCGCGACCTCCTCGGGAGATACCACGCGGCCTAACTCCGTATCGCCGTCACCCTCTGTCGGAGGTTCCACAGTCTCCTGATCGCTTTCGGTCGTGGCGAGGTCCGATGCTGAGATTATTGAGTGCGGCAGGCCGCTCCCAAATCCGACACAGCCCGCGGAATTCAGTTGGTGAGGCTCCAGGTGTACTCGGTGGTCGTCGCGAGGTCCGGGCTGACGGTCGGCGCCTCGGTCACGTGCCAGCCCGGCGCGGAGAGCTTGAGCTGGAAGCCCATGGGGTTCAACCGGGGCTGTGGGACGAATCGGAGCATGAGATGGCCGTTCACGACCGCATGGCGGATGATCGTGGCGAACGAGATCGTTTGAGACTGTTGCGGCAAGACGTTTGTCTGGGTCTGGCTCACCCTGAGACCGGATTCCGGAGTGCTCTGGGGGGTGATCGATCCCCGCGGAGCCCACAACACGACCCGCCCCACGTACTGGCCGGGAAAGAAGGAGTTGATCCTGTCCGGACCTGTCTGATAGTTCGATGCGCGAGACCCGATGGGCGTGGTGTTGTCCACCGTCACGGCCGTGTTGATCAGCGCATCGCCGTTGCTCGTCACCTGGACCTGGACGTTCACGCTTGGCTGGACGTAGTAGTCGAGTTTGGTTGCCGTCGAGTTCTCGACCGCCAGGTGGAACGTGCGGGTGGGTGCGGTGGAGTCGAGGGAACCCGACGCCCCGATGGCCGTGAGGATGGACTCGTTACGCGGGGCCTCGTCCCAGACCATGAGATGCCTGCCCTCGACGTCGTTCGCGAGGGCATTTCCGAGGGCAGCCAGATCGATGTGCTCGGATTTCATCTGCTTGACGGTGGCTGCGGCCACCGCCGCGATGTTCTCCTGCCTTTGCGCCTGTGCCGACCCCGGTGGGTACGCCGAGTACTGATCGTGCAAGATCACCGTGGCGACGTTCTGGGCCGATATGGGATCCTGCGATGCCAGGAACTGAAACGGGGCCCGTCAAGGTGAGCAGGCTCGCGAGCGCCGGGACGTCGAGCGCGATGACGCCGTCGACGTGCACCTTCTCGACTTGAGCGAACATCGCCTGCATGATCGACCCGCTCAACGGAAAATCCGCGGTGGCGTTGACCGACTGCCAGAGCGAAGTGGGCTGGTATCCACCGAAGACCGCGTCGGTGCCCGCCGGCATCGTGACCTTGACCGCCTGTGAAGGCTCGATGTCATCCACCGATCCCACGGTGTCCACATCGAAGGCCCCTTCCTGCGCATGCATGAGGGCCAGCGACAGGACGTCACCCTGGTCGCGCATTTCCGCGTTGTTCTCACCGGCGATCAAGTAGGTGCGAGCTCCGTCTGCCCCCAAGAAGGGGAGGGCGTAGGAGAGTGTTTGATCTCCCCGGCGCAGATCGTTCGTGATCTTCTCTATCTGCTGGTCGAAGTCTCGCCGAGCCGTGCCGATGGGACCGATGAGACCGCCGGCGGAGCGATTCATCGAGGACATGGTTGTCGTCGCATCGGCCACCGAACGCTGCAGTGACTGCAGTGCGCTGAGTGACACGGTGGTGCCATTGCTCTGGGCGACCAATGTGTTGACGCGTTGGAGGAGGAGGGACCCGGTGACGGCAGTGGTGCGCACGTCGTCAACCAGGTTCACAATGCCATTTGGTTGATCATTGACGTACGGGACATACCGGAACACCCGCATTCCGGGGGATCCCTGGAGGATCGCCGAGGCGTTGTCGGCATCGGCTTCCACCGTTTTGATATCGGAAGCCAGCTTGGCCCGTCCTGCCGGGGAGAGGAACACCTGTTTGTTCGACAGATCGTTGGATATGACGGTCCGCGCCGCTTCCAGAGAGGTCTTGGCGCGTGACGCCGAACGGTAGGCCGACAACCCCAAGAGCCCGATGACCACGACGAAGATCACAAAACCACCGAGCAGGAGCAACCGCCTCCTGCGTCGTGCGGCGATCGCCTTCCTCGATTGATGCGGGTGCGTCTCCCGTGCGATGTGGTGCCGGTAGAAGTGCCGCGGCCCAAAGCGCACCGTGTGGAACCGGTGCTGCTGGCGATGTCTGTAAGCGGGCACGGCCTAGCTATGGGCTCTTTTCTCAGGCGCCTCGCCCGGCACGCGGCGCCTCACTGAATCGGCACCCCAGGCGACAATGCAGAGCAGGCTCGAGGGCATGGTCCGAAGAGTGTACGGGAAGACGACAACGAGCCTCCGTCACCTCGGGCGTGGACCGATGCACAGGTTCGACCCCTGATCTGGCGGAACCTGGTCCCGCGCTGCGGACTCGGCGTGGCTGAGATCGGCCCGTTCGGGCCGGACGCTCGAGCCGGTCTCCAGAGCTGTGATCAGCCAACGGAGAAGCGCACCGGCGGCGCGGCCCGAGCCGGGGGAGTGGCTCGCCACTGGATATCGCTTCTTCCCCACGTACTCGTTTGAGAGTCGGTATGCGGCCCCTTCCACCGCTTTCACCAGAAATTCACTTGCTTAGGACGCTTCCACGCACCAAGCTAAGGAACCGGAGTTCTCATTCCTCAGCGGTAATTGGCGTTCCGTTGTGATCCCTGAGAAACAGGAATTTCGGTGAGCTTCTAGTCTGAACCATTGGCGACTGCCCGCAGGGTCTATTGGACCATTGCGGCATTAATTGATTCGGAAAGACCAAGTCACATGAGGCGGTTGGGCGAGTGACACAGAGTGCTGTAGCGGTCGAGGTCGGCAACAGTGCCATCGATCAACCGGGCGCCGTCGCGATCGTGCACGACTACCTGACCCAGAGGGGCGGAGCCGAGAGGGTGGTGCTGGCGATGCACCGCGCGTTCCCGGCGGCACCCATCTACACCTCCCTGTACGAGCCCGATCTCACGTTTCCGGAATTTCGGGACGCTGAGATACGGACGTCCTACTTGAATCGCTCCCAGGTTCTTGCGGCGGCAGCATCGGCTCGCGCTGCCTCTCCTGGCTCATGCCTTCTCCAAGATCGAGATCGACGAGAAGATAGTGCTCTGCAGCTCGAGTGGTTGGGCGCACGGGATCCACACCACGGGGACGAAGCTCGTCTACTGCTACTGCCCGGCCCGCTGGCTCTACAAGAGAGCCGATTACTTTCGCAAGAGCCAGGGCGACCGGAGTGGGAGGCGGCTCGTTCCGTCCTCACTGGACGGGATCCACGCCTCGTTCGTGTCCCGAAATTCCCTTCGTGCCGTCACGCCGATTCTTCGGCGATGGGATCGCAGGGCGGCGGCCAGCGCCAGTCGAGTACTACACGACACTCGTCAGCGGTCTCCGACGAGATCTCGGCGCTGTACGGGATAGAGCCGCTCGTCATCCCTCCTCCTCCGCTCTGCGCGGTCGATGGCCCGTGGGAGCGGCCGCCCACCTTGGCAAAGGACGGGTTCTTCCTCGTAGTCTCACGCCTCCTCCCGTACAAGAACCTCGATCGGATTTTCGGTGTGTTCGCGGAGCGCCCCGACCTCCAACTCGTCGTCGTTGGGACCGGACCACTCGAGAAAACCTTGCGGCAAACGGCGACGCCCAACATCGACCTTCTCGGCAACGTCAATGATCGCGAGCTCCGCTGGCTCTACGGACACTCTCGCGCGTTGATCGCCCCCGCCTTCGAGGACTACGGGCTCACGCCGCTGGAGGCCGCGAGCTTCGGAACGCCGACGATCGCGCTGAAGAAAGGGGGGTACCTGGAGACGGTCTCGGAGGGCACGTCGGGGTACTTCTTCGAGGACCTCGACGTCCGGTCCATATCGGACGCCATCGACAAGCTCAGCGAGAATCCGTTGGACGGCGACGACATCCGGGACCATGCCTCCCGGTTCTCCGAAGAACGATTCGCCAGCACGCTGAGAGACCAGGTTTCGCTGTATGTGGCCTGAGTTCAGGTGCTCGACGCTGCCGCCGCTCGAAGTTTTTGCGCATTGGCCCTCCGGCTCGGGCAGGGGCGCAACCCAGAGCAGGGCCACCCGAACGATCCGCACCAGGCCTGTGACCTCGTCTTTTACCACGCAAGCGGTGGGCATCGCGCCGGTGGAGAGCTCGGAACAGTGACCGTTGATGAAACGTTGTGTTTCAAGCCAGTCCCGGAAGCAGTTTGGGTATTCACCTCATCCAGGCGGGGCTGTACTGTTGAGCCGTTGGCGACAGCTTTTCTATGGCTGAGAGGTGCGTGCGGGTGAGACAGCTCTTTCGAACGGCGGTCGCACTGGGAACGCTGGTCGCCGGAACCTTGGTCGTCGCCGGGGGCGCGACTTTGGCCGCTCCCGAGGCGGGAGCCCAAGTCGCGTTACAGCGCACCTGGGGACAACGTGCCTCTTTGTCACGCGACAAACAGCAACACCAATCCCTATGTGCGGATCAGTCCCAATGTCAACTCCCTCGGCGGAGACGAGAACAAGACGGGTCCGATTTGGAACCCGACCTTGAAGGCGCAGCACATCAAGTGGGGAGACATCATCCCTCCGATCAACAGCAGCACTCCGGGGTCGCTCCTTTCCCGAACATCCCGCACTTCACGTACCCGGGCCTGAACTGGACCGCTGAGGGTCAGGCCTGGTGGAACAATGGCTGCAAACAGCCGGGTGGGGGGTACCCCCCACCGCCCATCCCCACCTCCTGCTCGTTCGCCGATGCGATCCCCGCGGGCAAGTCGGACACCGTCAAGGTGACCTGCGAGTTCGCCCCGAACGCGACGATCACGATCACGCTGAACGGTCATCCCTACGGGACGGCGACCGCCCCAAAGAAGGGGGACTTCGTCGAGGACTTCGACACGACCTCCAAGCCCACTATTTCTCTCAACGGAGGTCCCGCGGTCTCGACCTCCTTCAACGCGGTCAACACGTTCGTGGCCAGTGGCAAGAATTCGACGGGCGCCCAGAACACGGCCACGACCGACGTGATGGTCTTGCCACCGAAATCCAAGAAATGACGCTTTCTCTTCCTCTTCGTGACCGTCTCCCATCGGCGCAGCGCGCCGCACCGCAGGAGTCGTCTGATCGGTTGGCGGCGCCTCGCTACGCGGGGGCAGGCGGTGTTGCGGTCGGCCAAGCCAGGGTGCGCAGGGTCTGGGTGAGCGCCGCCACGTCGGTGAGCATCCGGCGGTAGTCGTCCCGTGTCCCACCCATCGGGTCCATGACGTCGTCGTCCGGCGACTCACCCATCAGATCGACCCGGAGCCTCCCGTCATGGAGCCGGGTGAGCCAGGCTCCGAGGTCTTCGGCCGCGCCACGGGGCCCCGCATGGAGCCCTCGACGGACGATCTCCCGCAGCGTGAACGTCCTTGGGAACGAGGGCGGCACAGCGACCACGGTCTCGCGCACATGCGCACGAGTCAGGCCCACGACGAGATCCGCCGCTTCGATCATGTCGGGGTCGACCGTGCGGGGCACGTGCGCGGCCAGGTCAATGCCGAAGCTGTAGCCCTCCTGAACCAGGGGACGCGGCGGACGGACATCGGCCCCCACCGTGCCCGCCGAGTGCACCGTGACCCCGGCCGTCCCCGCGTCAAGCAGCCGCTGGCGTAACAGCAGTGCGGCCGACGGCGACCGGCAGAGGTTGCCCGTGCAGACGAACAGCACGTCGGCCATGCCCCAACATCCCACATGGTCCCGCTCGGCGTCAGGCGCTGGGCGTCCTCCGCCGCACGAACGTGACGATCGGGAATGCCACGGCGGCGCCGCCACTGGGCGAGAAGTCGTCCCTCGTCACGCAGACCTGTGCCGCGTCGTTCACGTGCAAAGCCACGCCGCGGTGCACGGCGCTCGGGCAGCGGGTGACCCGTCGAGGGCCGTCGGCGCCGGGTGGTTCCGGTACCCTGGTGCACCAGCGTCCGGACCAGGAGCGATCCGCCGGCTGAGCAGGAAAGGGTGCACGATGCCAGGCGTCATCTCGGTTGGTCTTCCCGACGGCTCGACCCGGGAGCTGGCCGAGGGCACGACGGCGGCCGAGCTCGCCCAGGCGATCGGCTCCCGGCTGGCCAAGGCGGCCGTCGTCGCCACGGTGGACGGCCGGGAGGTGGATCTCGTGACCCCGCTGCCCGACGGGGCGAAGGTGTCCATCGTGACCGCGGACAGCGACGCCGGCCGGGAGATCCTTCGGCACTCGACCGCCCACGTCATGGCCCAGGCCGTCCGCCGACTCTGGCCGGGCGCCAAGTACGCCATCGGCCCGGTCATCGAGAACGGCTTCTACTACGACTTCGAGCTGCCCGACGGCGCCCACTTCAGCGAGGACGACCTGGAGCGCATCGACGCCGAGATGCGGGAGATCATCAAGGAGGACCAGCCCTTCGTCCGGCACGAGCACACCCCCGAGGAGGGGTTGGAGATCTTCGCCGACCAGCCCTTCAAGGAGGAGATCATCGAGGCCGTCGAGTCCGGGGCCGACGAGGTCGACGCCGGCGGCCCGGTGGTCACCACGTACCGCAACTCCGACGCGTTCATCGACCTGTGCCGCGGGCCGCACGTGCCCTCGACCGGCCGGCTCGGCCACTTCAAGCTGATGCGCGTCGCCGGCGCGTACTGGCGGGGCGACGAGAAGCGCGCGCAGCTCCAGCGGATCTACGGCACGGCCTGGGAGTCGGAGAAGGCGCTGGCCGCCTACCTGCACCAGTTGGAGGAGGCGGAGCGGCGGGACCACCGCAAGCTCGGCGCCGAGCTCGACCTCTACAGCTTCCCCGAGGAGATCGGCTCCGGGCTGGCCATCTTCCACCCGAAGGGCGGCACGATCCGCCGCCTCATGGAGGAGCACTCGCGCCAGCGTCACGTCGAGTCCGGCTACGACTTCGTCAACTCGCCCCACATCACCAAGAGCGCGCTCTTCGAAGAGTCGGGGCACCTCGACTGGTTCGCCGAGGAGATGTTCCCGCCGATGGAGCTCGACGGGGGCACGCAGTACTACCTCAAGCCGATGAACTGCCCGTTCCACATCCTCGTGTACCGGAGCCGCCAGCGTTCCTACCGCGAGCTGCCGATGCGGCTCTTCGAGTTCGGGTCGGTCTACCGCTACGAGCTGTCGGGCGTGCTCCAGGGGCTGACCCGGGTGCGCGGCATGACCCAGGACGACGCGCACATCTTCTGCACCCGAGAGCAGATGGATGCCGAGCTCGTCCGCACGCTGACCTTCGTGCTCGACCTGTTGCGGGACTATGGGCTCGCCGACTTCTACCTCGAGCTCTCGACCAAGCCCGCCGGCAAGGCCGTCGGCTCCGACGAGGAGTGGGAGGTGGCGACCGAGGCGCTGGGCAACACCGCGCTCGAGATGGGGCTCGAGGTCGTCATGGACGAGGGCGGCGGCGCCTTCTACGGGCCCAAGATCTCGGTGCAGGCCAAGGACGCCATCGGCCGGACCTGGCAGCTGTCGACGGTCCAGCTCGACTTCCAGCTGCCCTTGCGCTTCGGACTCGAGTACGTCGGCGCCGACAACGCGCGCCACCGGCCGATCATGATCCATCGGGCCCTCTTCGGATCGGTCGAGCGCTTCATGGCCGTGCTGATCGAGCACTACGCCGGTGCGTTGCCGACGTGGTTGTGCCCCGAGCAGGTGCGCGTCATCCCCGTCGCCGACGCGCATCTCGCGTACGCGGAGTCGGTCGCGGACGCCTGCGAGGAGGCCGGCCTCCGGGCGACGGTCGACGCCAGCGGCGAGAAGATGGGCGGACTCATCCGCCGGGCCAAGCTGGCCAAGATCCCCTACGTGCTCGTCGTGGGCGACAAGGACGTGGCCGCCGGCTCGGTCGGGGTGAACCGGCGGGGCTGGGACGGGAAGCCCGAGTTCGGCGTGCCGGTGCCGACCCTGGTGTCCGAGGTCACGGCCGAGGTCGAGCGCAAGGGGCTGCCCGAGGACCGCGCGCCGGCATGAGGGCGTCGTGAGCCTCGAGCACCTCTGGGCGGGGTGGCGCCGCCCGTACATCGTGGAGGCGACGGCGCGCGAGCGCGCCGGCAGCCTGACCCATACCGAGGAGGAGTGCGTCTTCTGCCGGCTGGCCGCCAGCGGCCCGCCGTCGGAGGAGAACCTGGTGGTGTGGCGGGGCGAGCTGACCTTCGTGGTCATGAACGCCTACCCGTACGCCAGCGGGCACGTGCTGGTGCTCCCGCTCCGCCACGTCAGCTCCCTGGCCGGGCTCACCGAGGCCGGAGTCCGCCGAGTTGTGGTCGGCGACGCAGCGCGCGGTGGCCACCATCGAGGCGGCCTACGAGCCGGACGGGCTGAACATGGGCGCCAACCTCGGCCGCGCCGCCGGGGCCGGGCTGCCCTCGCACGTCCACCTGCACGTGTTGCCGCGGTGGTCCGGTGACACCAACTTCATGACCGCGGTGGCCGAGACGCGCGTCCTGCCCGAGACGCTGCAGCTGTCCTGGAAGAGGCTCGCCGACGCCTGGCCCGGCTAGCCCGTCGTCCCAGGGTCGCGACGGGGGCGGGAGCGGCGCGGTGGGCACGCGGGCGGACGCGGGCGAGGCAGCCGAGGTCGCACCGGCGGGCGCCGCCTTCTCGGCGCCGGCGCAGACGCCCCGCCGGCGCTTCCTGCGCCGGGCCTGGCCGGTCATCCGCGTCGCCGTCGGCTTCGGCCTCGTCGTGCTGGCGCTGTGGGTGCTCTCGTCCAAGGGCTCCGAGCTCTCGGGTTTTGCCGACGTCTTCAAGACCCTGAACTGGTGGTGGGTGCCGCCGGCGTTCGCCGCCGAGATCGCGTCCTACTTCTGCTTCGCCGCCATGCAGTACGAGCTGTTCAAGGCGGGGCACCTCATCCCGCCGTGGACGCCCCTGGTCAAGTTGACCTTCGCGTCGCAGGCGCTGACCAACTCGCTGCCGGTGGGCAACGCGGTCGCCACGGTGTACGGGTTCCGCTGGTTCCGGCGCTTCGGGGCGGACAACACGCTGGCGGTGTGGGCGCTGGCCGGCACGCTCATCGCCTCCATGGTGAGCCTGTCGCTGGTCGCCGTCATCGGCCTCGGGCTCGCCACCAACGAGGGCGCGTCGCTCGACCTGGTGCCCGTGCTCATCGGGATCTTCGTGTTCGCCCTCGCCCTGGGGTCGCTCTTCGTGTACGAGCGGCCACTGCATTTCGTGGTGTCGGGCGCGCTGCGTGCCTCGGTCGCGTTGACCGGGCGGCCGCGGGGCGACCGGGCCGAGCAGATCGCGGCGATCATGGCCTGGACGACGGCGGTGCGCCTGCGCTGGGCGCAGGTCGGCCGCATCGTCGGGTGGGGCACCGTCAACTGGCTGCTCGACTGCGCGTGCTTCGCCATGATGTTCCTGGCCATCCATGCGCCCATCCCGTGGAAGGGGCTCCTGCTCGCCTACGGCGCCGGCCAGCTGGCGGCCACGCTCCCCATCACGCCCGGCGGCCTCGGTGTGGTCGAGGGCAGCATCACGGTCGCGCTCGTCGCGTTCGGCGGCGCCGAGACGAGCACGGTGGACGCCGTCCTGCTCTACCGCCTGATCAGCTTCTGGTTCATCCTCGTCGTCGGCTGGCTGTTCATCGGCCAGCTCGCCTTGCAGGTGCGCCAGGGCCGCTGGTCCCGCCAGGCCCTGGCCAGCGGCGTCGAGGCCGGACCGGTCGCCTACGAGGCCGAGGAGGTCGCCCGATGAGACGGCGGCTCGGCGCCGTCCTGGTCGGTCTCGTGATGGCGGCGTCGCTCCTGACGGCCTGCTCGTCGGCCCGGACCGACCTGGGCACCACCGACGAGTCGTGCTACCTGGCCCTCCCGACGGCGGCCAAGGCGGTGGGAGCCCACGAGCATCTCGCCGGCGTGCGCAAGTACTCGCTCAGCGGCCTGCGCGGCTTCGCCCCGCGGCTCTACGGGCGCCTGGTCGACCACGTGCCGAAGGGACGCAGCGTCTGCCTCGCCGCGTACACCGGGCACTTCAGCAGTTCGTCGGTGGCCAAGCCGCTCGGACGCGCCGCGGGCACCCTGGCGGTGGCCGTCGTGACGATCCCGGGCGACGACCTGCTGGGCACGCTGATCCTGACCAAGCTCCCCGTGCGCTTCCAGCACGACTTCTGAGGGGCGGTCAGCCCTCCATCTTCGGGATCGAGGCCACGAGGTGGTCGGGCACCGGGTCGTAGTGGTCGTACGCCACGGTGAAGGACCCCCGCCCGCCCGTCAGCGCCCGCAGGTCGACCGCGTAGCGCGTCAGCTCGGCCGTCGGCGCCGTCGCGGTCACCGTCTGGTAGCCGTCCTCGGCCGGGTCCGTCCCGATGATGCGCGCCCGGCGCGAGTGCAGGTCGCCCATGACGTCGCCCTGGCACTCGGAGGGGATGGTGACCGAGAGCTTCGAGACGGGCTCGAGCACGATCGGTCCCGCCTCGGCCATGGCGGCCCGCACGGCGAGCGCGGCGGCCATCTTGAAGCTCACCTCGTTGGAGTCGACCGAGTGGGCCTTGCCGTCGTCGACCGTCACCGCCACGTCGACGACCGGGTAACCGTGGACGCCGCCCTGGGCGAAGGTCTCGTGCACCCCCTTCTCGACGGCCGGGATGTACTGGCGGGGGATCGCCCCGCCCACCACCTCGTCGCGGAAGGCGATGCCCTCGCCGCGGGGGAGCGGCTCGAGACGCAGGTGGGCCACGCCGAACTGGCCGTGCCCGCCCGACTGCTTCTTGTGCTTGCCCTCGGCCGCCGCCGCCTTGGTGATGGTCTCGCGGTAGGGGATGCGCAGCTCCTCGCGCTCGACGTGCACGTTGCACTTGCGTTCCAGCCGTTCGAGCGTCACGGCGAGATGCACCTCGCCGCTCACCCCGAGGATGGTCTGGTGCGTCTCGTCGTCCCTCGTCACGGTCAGGGACGGGTCCTCGTCGCAGAGTCGCTGGAGGGCGGACATCAGCTTGTCGTCGTCGGCCCGCGTCGCCGGCTTGACCGCCACCGCGAGCGCGGGTGCCGGCAGATCGGGTGGCGGCACCACGATCGGCTGGCCCTTGGGCGCCAGCGTGTCGCCCGTCCTGGTCCCGTTCAGCCTGGGCACGGCGACGAAGTCGCCCGCGGCGACGCTGGTCGCCGGCGCGGTGGCGTGCCCGGCGATGCTCTGGAGCGCGTGCAGCCGCTCCTCCTCCTTGCTGCGCGAGTTCACCAGCACCGCGTCGGGCTGCAGCGTGCCCGACACCACCTTGCAGAGGGACATCTTCCCCGTGTGGCCGTCGTTGGAGGTCTTCGTCACGGTGAGCACCGTCTGGCCGCCCGGGTCGGCCGGGATCTCGACGGTCTCGGTCCCTGCGGTGGCCAGCAGCGGCGGCCGGGCCGCCGGCGTCGGGCACAGCTCCTCGATCAGCCGGGCCAGCCGGTCCACGCCGACGCCGCTCGTGGCCGAGCAGCACAGCACCGGGAAGACCGACGCCGACGCGACGCCACCGGCCAGGCTCTTCTCGAGCTCGGCGTAGTCGAGCGTCTCGCCGTTGAGGTAGCGCTCCATCAGGTCGTCGTCGCCGACCACGATGCCCTCGACCAGCTGTTCGTGCACGGTGTGCTCCTCGTCGACCAGGTCGTCGGGGATGGGGCCCTCGTGCCCGAAGGGCGGCACCGTCCCGTCCACCGCGGCCCCCGCCGCCGGCACGTCGTAGTGCGTCGCCGTGTCGTCGAGCAGGTCGATGACGCCGAGGAAGTCGGTCTCGTGCCCGATGGGGAGCTCGACGGGGGCGACGCCGGCGCCGAAGGCGGCGCGGATCTCGGCCAGCGTGCGATCGAAGTCCGAGCGCTCGCGGTCCAACTTGTTGATGACGATCACCCGGGGCACCCCGAGGCGGGCGGCGGCGCGCCAGGCGTCCTCGGTCTGGGCCTGCACGCCGTCGGTCGCGCTCACGACCACCACGGCGAGGTCGACGTTGGCCAGCGCGGTGATCATCTCGCCGGCGAAGTCGGCGTACCCCGGCGTGTCCAGCAGGTTGACCTTCACCCCGTTGACGGTGAACGGGGCCAGGCTCGTCGAGATGGAGAGCTGGCGGGCCACCTCCTCGGGCTCGAAGTCCATGACGGTCGAGCCCTTCTCGACCGACCCCCGCCGGGCGATCGAGCCGGTGGCGGCCAGCAGGGCCTCGGCCAGGGTGGTCTTGCCCGCACCGTGATGCCCGACGAGGGCAACGTTGCGAATGGCGGTCGGGTCGTGTGGCACCTGGTCCTCCGTCCTGACGGGCTCCGAGGACGTCGAGTGTACGACCGCCCGTGCGGGGCTGCTCGGGCGCACGGGGGCGGGGAGCCCGCCGCTAGGAACGGCCGGGGCCCTGACCTGCGGGGTTTTCCCTCCGTGCCGCCAGTGCGGCGTCGTACTCGTGCCGGACGGTGTAGCGGACGAAGAGGGCGAGGGTGTCGACGAGGAGCAGCCACACGGCCTTGAGCGAGATCGTGCTGCCGAAGCGCTCGTCGATGCGCACGGGCGCCTCGACGATCCGGGTGTAGCCGAGCCGGCGCGCCAGCACCAGCAGCTCGAGGTCGAGGGCGAAGCGGCTCTCGCGCAGGAGCGGCAGGACGTCCGCGATCACCCGGCGGTCGACCAGCTTGATGCCGACCTGGGTGTCCTTCACGTTCAGGTGGAACAGGAGGCGGATCAGGCGCTGGTAGGCCCACGAGTAGAGCCGGCGCAGCGGCGGGTAGTGCACCGAGGAGTCGGGGTGGCGCTTGGAGCCGATGATGATGTCGGGCTCGACCGACTGCATGATGGAGACGAAGGGCGCGAGGAACTCCGGGGAGATGTCGCCGTCGGCGTCGATGAAGCCGAGGTAGCGCCCCCGCCCCATGCCCAGACCGGCCCGCAGCGCGTGCCCCTTGCCCACGTTGGTGGCGAAGGACAGCCGCCGCACGACGCTCTCGGGGAAGCCGTCGAGCGTGAAGGGGCTGCCGTCGGTCGAACCGTCGGACACCGTGATGATCTCGAAGGTCATCTTCGACGCGTCGAGCACCCGCACCATGTGCGCCACGGTGGCGCGCAGCCGCTCACCGGGGTTGTAGTAGGGGACGACGATGGAAACGTCGAGCGTGGGATCCGGGAGGACGGTGACGTCGGGCCGCGGCCGCCCCGCGCTGTTCGGCTCGGCCTCCGACTGCGGCACCATCACCTCACGTCACCCGCCGCGGGGGATCCGCACCCGCGCGCATCTCGGCTGGCGAGGCTATCGGCTCGGTCGCCCTCGTCCGCCGCCGTTCGGTCAGCCGCCGCTCGTGGACGTGGTCGTCGCCGCGACCGCGGCCGCGACCTTGATGTTGACGTTCATGCCCAGTGCCTTGTGTCCCGGGATCGGGCAATAGATGTCGTAGGCCCCCTTCTTGAAGGTCACCGTCAGCTTCGCCTGCTGCCCCGTCGAGATGTGCGGCGTCATGGCCATCTTCAGCCCGTTGCCCGTGATCATGAGGGCGTGCGTCGTCTGCCCCTTGTTGATGGCCACGAAGGTGTACTTGCCCGGGGAGAACGTCTTCTTGGAGAGGGCGATGTGGAAGTCGGTCTCGATCGCCTTCACGGTGGTCGTCTTGGTCGTCTTGGCACCGGCGGGCGCGGCGGTGGCGCCGAGCACGCCGCCGGTGACGGCCAGCGCGGCCAGCGGGAGAAGGGCGACACGCCCCGCGGTGGTTCGAAGGATCTTCATGGCCGTCCTCTGTCGCTCGTGGTGCCGGGGTGTCACGGTGGATACGGGCCGACGTGGGTCCGGGATGGGCGATACCGTCGTGACCTGGGGCGTTGACCAGGTTATTGGCCCCCCGGCCGGGACGGACGCGGCCGCCGGACCTCGGGATTCGCGGGATCGGATGGTAAACTCGCTGGCAGCACGCCGCCCGGACCCCGGGCCGCGCACCACGAGGAGAGGCATGTTCGACGGTCGCTGGCGAACCGCCGTGGACCGGACCACCAGTCCGGCCGGCGAGGTGCTCCACCGCCACGGCATCACCGCCGACGTGCTGACGGCGACCGGTCTGGTCTCGGCCACGGCCACGGCGCTCTTGGTGGCGACCGGTCACCTCCACTGGGCCATCCTCGGCTTGATCGTGACGGGCATGCACGACCTGCTCGACGGCCCTGTCGCCAAGGCCGCCGGCACCGCGTCGGTCCGGGGCGCCTTCTTCGACTCGGTGACCGACCGCGTCGCCGACGCGGTGCTCATGCTGGGCTGCTCCTGGTACCTGCTCGACCAGGGGAAGGGCCATCTCGCGCTGCTGCCCATGGGCATCCTGGCCGTCACCGCCCTGATCTCCTACGAGCGGGCCAAGGCGGAGTCGCTCGGCCTCTCGGCCAAGGGCGGCCTGATGGAACGGGCCGAGCGCATGGTCCTCCTCGGCGTCGCCTTCCTGAGCGCGGCCATCTTCGTGCCCGTCCTCTGGATCCTCTTCGTGCTTGTCTCCATCACCGCCGTCGCCCGCTTCGTCAAGGTCTGGAATGCGGCGTCGGGTCGCGACGAGGTCATCCGCCGGCGCATCGAGGCCTGGCGGGAGGGGCGGGTCGACTCGCGCTGGCGCAGCTGGCGCGAGACGCGGGCGTCCTCGGGCCGGCCGCGCCGCGACGCCACGCGCCGCACCGCCGGCGCACCGGTCGGCCGCTGGCGCGGCCGCCGCCAGGAGGCGCTGAGCAGCCGTTCGGGTCGGACCATGCGCGAACGCCGTCGCGCCGCACGCGGGCAGCACACGGCGGGTGCCAACGGGCGCCGCCGGCGCATGCCGCCCGCCGCTCCCGGGTCCGGGTCGCCCTCCTGACCCCCTGACGGCGTGACCGCATCGGACAGCTGGCGCGACACGGCGCGCTCCCTCACCTACCGCGGCCTCGCCTTCGCCATGGGACACGTCCCTGAGGCGGTGGCCTACGGCGCGGCCGACGCCGTGTCGCGCGTCATGGCGCGCGGGCCGGCGCTGGCGATGAACGAACGCCACATGCGGCGCGTCCTGGCCAGCGAGGGGGTCGAGCCCGACCCGGCGCTGGTGCGACGCTGGAGCCGGCGGTCGTTCAGTTCGTACGCGCGCTACTGGGCGGACGGCTCCCGCCTGCCGTATCTCGACGAGGCCCAGGTCCGCGCCAAGTGGCGGCTGGAAGAGGGGGTCGAGCACCTGCACGCCGCCCTGGCCGCAGGACGCGGCGCGGTCGTGGCGCTCCCGCACGTGGGCAGCTGGGAGTGGGGCGGCCGCTGGCTCGCCCTCGAGGGGATGCCGATGTCCGCCGTGGTCGAGCAGATCGAGCCGCCGCAACTCTTCGAATGGTTCATGTCCAAGCGGGCCGCCATGGGCCTGACCGCGGTGCCGCTCGGCGCAGGCTCGAGCGCGGGCATGCTGCGGGCGCTCAAGGAGAACCACCTGGCCGGCCTGGTGAGCGACCGTGACCTCGTGGGCAACGGGGTCGAGGTCGAGTTCTTCGGCGAGCGGACCACGCTGCCCGGTGGTGCGGCCACGTTGTCGTTGCGCACCGGCGCGCCGCTCGTGCCCGTCGTCGTCTACTCGGGCCCGGGGGCGTGGCACTCCGGCGTGGTCCACGCGCCGATCGACACCACCCGGCGGGGCACGCTGCGCGAGGACGTCGCGCGGGTGACCCAGGATCTGGCCACCACCTTCGAGGACGACATCCGCTGCCGTCCCGAGCAGTGGCACCTGTACCAGCCCAACTGGCCCAGCGATCCGCACGATGAGGATCGCCATGCTGTCCCCCTACGCGCTCACCCGCCACGGCGGCGTGCAGGGCCAGGTGGTCGGCCTGTCGCGTGCGCTGCGCGCCCTCGGGCACGACGTGACCGTGCTGTGCCCGGCCGATCCGGGCGAGGACATGCCGGAAGGGGTGGGCGAGCACATCGTCATCGGACGCCCCACCGCACTGCGTTCGAACGGCTCGGTGGCACCGGTGGCGTTGTGGCCCACCGCGGCGGCGCGAGTGGAGCGCCACGCGCGCCGGGGCGGCTTCGACGTGCTGCACGTGCACGAGCCGCTGGCTCCCGTGGCGGCCTACGGGCTGGTGCTCACGGCACCGCTGCCCATGGTCGGGACCTACCACCGCGCCGGGGTCAGCCGCTGGGTGCCGGTGCTGAAGCCGTTGGCCGAGCTCGTGGGGCGGCGCATGCAGATCCGGGTCGCCGTCTCGGAGGCCGCCCGCGAGACGGGGGAGCGCTCGGGCGGCGGCAGGTTCGAGGTGCTCTTCAACGGCGTGGACCTGCAGCGCTTCGAGTCGGCCGAGCCGGTGCGTGACGCGGAGGGCCGTCCGGCCGTCGTGTTCATCGGGCGCCTGGAGGAGCGCAAGGGTCTCAACGTCTTGCTCGATGCGTTCGCCCGCGTCGAGCGGCCGGCCGTGCTGTGGGTGGTGGGCGACGGTCCGAGCGGCGAGATGCAGCGGCGGCGGCACCCCGAGTCCTACCGCGTGCACTGGCTCGGTGCGCTCGACGACCGGGCGGCGGCGGCGCGGTCTGGCCGGGGCCGACCTCCTGTGCGCACCCTCGCTGCAGGGCGAGTCCTTCGGCATGGTCGTGCTCGAGGGCTTGGCGGCGGAATGTGCGGTGGTCGCCTCGGACATCGACGGCTACCGGGCCGCGGCCGGCGGGCACGCCACCCTGGTCCCGCCGGGCGACGTCGGCGCGCTGGCCGCGCGCGCTGGGCGCCGGCGCTGGCCGACGCCGTGGAGGGCTGTGGCCAGTCGTCGCCCGAGGCGCGCAAGGCGGCGCTCGAGCACGTCCGCGCCTGGTCGATGGACACCCTGGCCGAGCGCTACGTGGACCTGTACGCCCAGGCCATCGAGCGGTACCGGGCCGTGCCGTAGGCTGACCTCTTCATGGCCGAGCAGAACGACAGTTCCGGAACGGCGCCCCGAGGCTCCGGCGGTGGTGGTGGCAGCGGTGGCGGCGGTGGCGGTAGTGGCGGTGGTGGCGGCGACCGCAACCGCAATCGGAGCAGGAATCGCAGCCGCAACCGGTCCGGACAGGGCTCCGGCTCCGGCGGCAACCGCGGCGGCGGGAGCGCCACCGCCCAGAAGAAGAGCCAGGGCCGGAGCGGCGGCGGTCAACGCGCCCAGTCCCAGTCCCAGGGCCGTGGCAGGGGCGGCGGACAGGGTGGTGGGAACCGGTCGCGGGATCGCGGCGGTCCGGCCAGCGGCGGCGGCAGGCGCCTGCGGCGGTCACGCTGGCGCCGCCACCGCCCGGCACCACTCGACGTGCCGCCGAGCCTGGGCGCGCCCGAGGTCTTCCCCGCCGAGGTGGCCGCGAACCGCCGGCGCGCCATCCGTCTGTGCGCCTGGACGGCCGCCATCCCCGCCGTCCTCCTGGGCCTGCTCCTGTGGGTGTCGGTGTCGCTGATCGCCGGCATCGTCGCCTTCGTCGTGGCGGGCGCCGGCTTCATGTACGGCCTGTGGCGCGCTCGCCCCCGTCGATGGCGATGAGCCGGATCGGGGCCGTGCCCATCGACGAGCGACGACGACCCGCGCCTCGCCAACGTCACCGAGGGCCTCTGCGCCACCTTCGGGCTGGCCATGCCCAGCCTCACGTGGTCGACGACGACGTCCCCAACGCCTGCGCGCTCGGCCGCGACGCCCGGCGGTCCGACCTCGTCGTGACGACTCGGGCTGCTCCGGCCGCTCGATCCGATTCGAGCTCGAGGGGGTCATCGCGCACGAGCTGGCGCACGTGAAGCGCGGCGACAACGGCGTCTCGTGCGTCGGGCATCACCCTCGGCACGCTCTTCGGGGGCGAGAAGCACGCTGCGGCGCTGCGTGGGGGAGAGCCGCGAGTACCGGGCCGACGTCGTCGGCGCATCGGCGGTCCGCTACCCCCGCGGGCTGCTCGAGGCGCTCGACCATGATGATCGAGGCGCCTCCGCCGGCCGAGGGGTCCCTCTTCGCCGCGCCGTCCCGTTTCGGCTCCACCCGCTGGGTCTGGATCGACCCTTCGGTGGGGCACCGGGACGACGCCGTGGCGCCGGGCGACCTCGATGCCACGTCGGTGCGGGTCGCCGCGCTGCGCGAGTGGTGAAAAGGGGCGCTGTCCCCGCCTCGTAGACTGGACCTATGACCACCGGGACCTTCACCGTGAAGCGGGGGCTGGCGGACATGCTGCGGGGCGGCGTCATCATGGACGTCGTCAACGCCGAACAGGCCAAGATCGCCGAGGACGCCGGCGCCGTCTCGGTCATGGCGCTCGAGCGGGTGCCGTCGGACATCCGCCGTGACGGCGGCGTGGCGCGCATGAGCGACCCGGTGCTGATCGAGGGGATCATCGAGGCGGTGACCATCCCGGTGATGGCCAAGGCCCGCATCGGGCACTTCGCCGAGGCGCAGGTGCTCCAGTCGCTGGGCGTCGACTTCATCGACGAGTCCGAGGTGCTGACGCCGGCCGACGAGGCGTACCACATCGACAAGTGGCCCTTCGTGGTGCCCTTCGTGTGCGGGGCGACCAACCTCGGCGAGGCGCTGCGCCGGATCTCGGAGGGCGCGGCCATGATCCGCTCCAAGGGCGAGGCCGGCACCGGCAACATCGTCGAGGCGGTGCGCCACCTGCGCTCGATCCTCGGCGACCATCCGCGCCATCACCCAGGCCGACCCGGCCGAGCTCTACGGCTGGGCCAAGGAGCTGGCCGCCCCGGTCGGCCTCGTGCAGGAGATCCACGACACGGGACGCCTGCCGGTGCCGTTGTTCTGTGCCGGCGGCATCGCCACGCCCGCCGACGCCGCGCTGGTCATGCAGCTCGGGGCCGAGGCCGTGTTCGTCGGGTCCGGGATCTTCAAGTCGTCCGACCCCGCCCGGATGGCGTCGGCCATCGTCGAGGCCACGGCGCACTTCGAGGACCCCGACCACGTGGCCAAGGTCTCGCGCGGCCTGGGCGAGGCGATGCGCGGGCTCGACGCCTCGCAGTACGGCGAGCACCTCGCCGACCGGGGGTGGTAGCGGGACCCGACGCCGGCGCCCGTGATCGGTGTCCTCGATCTCCAGGGCGACGTGCGTGAGCATCTCGCCGCGCTCCGCGACGTGGGGCGCGGCCCACCGTCTGGTCAAGCGTCCCGAGCGACCTCGAGGGCGTGGCCGGGCTGATCCTGCCGGGCGGCGAGTCGACCACGCTCTCCATGCTGCTCGAGTCGACCGGCCTCTTCGACGCCGTTGGCGGCGCGCCTCGACGCCGGCACCCTGCCGGTGCTCGGCACGTGCGCCGGGCTGGTCCTCGTGGCGCGCCAGGTGCTCGACGGGCGCCCCGATCAGCGCACCTTCGGCGTGCTCGACGCCGTCGTCCGCCGCAACGGGTACGGGCGCCAGGTGCAGTCGTTCGAGGCCGACCTCGTGCTGGGTTCGGGCGAGGGCCCGGCGCTGCCGACCGTCTTCATCCGGGCACCGCTCGTGGTGGCCGTCGGCGAGGAGGTCGAGGTGCTGGCCCGCCTCGACGACGTGCCGGTGCTGGTGCGCCAGGGACCGGTGCTGGCGTCGGCCTTCCATCCCGAGCTGACCCCGGACCGCCGCGTGCACCGGCTCTTCGCGGAGATGTGCGACGGCGCCCCCACCAGAGGGCTCTTCGGCTAAGAACGCGTGGTGCGCCGCTACGTCCTGACCGTCACCTGCCCCGACCGCGTGGGCATCGTGGCCGCGGTCACCGGCCTCATCGCCGGCACGCGGCGGCTCGGTCCTGGAGGCGGCCCAGCACGGCGACCTGGACTCGGGGCGCTTCTTCCTGCGCATCGAGATCGTCGCCGACTCGCTCCCGGAGGGGTTCGGCCCGGTCGAGCTCGCCCACGCCTTCGGGCCCGTGGCGGCGGAGTTCGACATGCGGTGGCATCTGCACGACACCGACGTGCCGAAGCGCGTCGTGCTGTTCGCCAGCAAGGAGGACCACTGCCTCGCCGACCTCCTGTACCGCTGGCGGGCCGGCGAGCTCGTGTGCGACATCGCCTGCGTCATCGCGAACCACGACGACCTGCGCGAGCTCGTCGAGTGGCACGGCGTCCGCTTCGTCTGGGTGCCGGTGGCGCCCGAGCCCGGCGCCAAGCACGCGGCCTTCGCCGACATGGCGCGCATCCTCGAGCACGAGCGCGCCGAAGTCGTCGTCCTGGCCCGCTACATGCAGATCCTCCCGGCTTCCTTCTGCGCCGGGCGCGAGGGCCAGATCATCAACATCCACCACTCGTTCCTGCCGTCGTTCGCCGGTGCCCGCCCCTACCACCAGGCCTTCGATCGGGGCGTCAAGCTGATCGGCGCCACGTGTCACTACGTGACGGCGGCGCTCGACGAGGGCCCCATCATCGAGCAGGACACGCGCCGCATCGACCACGGCGACTCACCGGACGAACTGCGGCGCGTCGGCCGCGACGTCGAGCGCACCGTGCTCGCCCGGGGCCTGCGCTGGCACCTCGAGGACCGGATCCTCCTCAACGGCAACAAGACCGTCGTCTTCCCCTGACGGGGCGAGGACGTCAGCCCTTGACGGCGCGCATGATCTCGTCGCTCACCGCGTCGGGGTCCTCGAGCGGGAGCATGTGGCCCCGATCCGGCAGGGTGACGAGCCGCGCCCCGGGGATCGTCGACACCATCTCGTCCGCCTTGGCCGGCACGGTCAGCGTGTCGCGGCTCCCCACCATCACCGTCGTCGGGAGGTCGATCGTCGCGATCCCGGTCAGCAGGTTCATCGCGGCCATCGACACGAGGAAGTCGCCCGCGCACCGTGCCGTGGCAGTCGGCGAAGAGCTGGCGGGTCAGGTCCATGTGCGCGCGGACCGGATCGACTCCGAACACGCCGCGCACGAGCACGTGGCCGTTGCGGCTGCGCATGGCCCCGGAGACGAGTGACGACCCGACGAGACCCCCGGCCAGCTGGGCGCCGCGGGCCGAGCGACCGCGCGCCGCCGCGGTCGCCGACGTGGCGACCAGCACGGCCGCCTTGGCTCGCTCCCCGAGGACGTCGGGGCGGTAGGTGGCCAGCGCCATGATCGTCATGCCGCCCATGGAGTGCCCGGCCAGCACGGCGTCGCGGGCGTCGGTGGCCTCGAGGACGGCGGTCAGGTCGTCCGCCAGGGTGTCCACCGCCAACGGCGCGGTGCCCCGCGTGCTGAGCCCGTGGCCGCGCTGGTCGTAGAGCACGACCCGGTGCCCCTCCTCGCGCAGACGCCGGGCCACCGGGAGCCAGATCTCGTGGCTGCAGCCCCAGCAGTGGGGGAGCACGACGACCGGCGCGTCCGGACCGGCGCCGGCGAGATCCCACACCGCCAGCGCCGCGCCGTCCGCCGTGTGGACGACGCGGTGGTCGGGCCGGCTGGCGCCCTCGCCCCACCCCAGGGCGAGCCGAGGGTCGGACGGGTCGGGCCCGCCGGCGCTCGCCATGGCCAGGCGGCGGTAGACGGCGCCGGCCGCCGCGCCGGCGGCCACCGCCACCCCGCCGGCGAGCAGCAGGCGTCTCGTGCGGGACCGGGAACCCAGGATCTTGGCCATGGCTTGCGAGCGTATGTGCCCGTCCGGAGACGTGGATGGGGGAACGGGGGTGGCCATTTAATATGGAAATCAGAGTAATTGCTTAGATCCTGAAGAAGTGGGTATGGCACCGAGCATGGACACCACCACCGAGATCACCCCCCGGCCGGTCGACCAGCGCATCGAGCGCCTGTCGACGGCGTCCCTCGCCCGCATCGTGGAGCCCGACCTCGATGTCCCCGGCCGGGTCGGCGACGGCCAGGTGCTCCCCGACGAGCTCGTCTCGCTGTCCGAGGTCCCCGAGCTCTTCGGCACGCTCACCGACGAGCAGAAGCGCACCCTGGCCCGCGAGGAGTTCGCGTCCATCGTCGACACGGGCGTCCGCTTCGAGTCGGTCCTCATGGCGGGGTTCAGCATCGAGATCCTCGGCCGCGCCGACCTGACCGACCCGCGCGTCACCTATCTGCTGCACGAGATGGGGGAGGAGACCCGTCACTCGCGCCTCTTCGTCCGGCTGCTCGAACAGGTGCAGCCCAAGGCGAAGAACCCCTTCGACGGCCCGGTGGCGCGCCTGGCCCAGCAGGTCGTGCTGCCGATTCTCATGTCGATGCCGTCGCTCTTCTGCCTGCTCGTGCTGAGCGGCGAGGAGGTACCCGACCTCCTGCAGAAGCTGGCGAGCGAGCACGCCGACACCGACCCGATGATCCGGGCCGTCTCGAAGTACCACCGCCAGGAGGAGGCGCGACACCTCGCCTTCGCCCGCATGATCTTCCCCGAGCAGTGGGCGGCCGCCGGGCCGATCGAGCGCTTCCTGGTGCGCCACCTCGGCTCCCGCATCGCCAAGGCGATGTTCGACACCATCGTCCACCCGGGCGTCTACGCCACCGTCGGGCTGCCCGCCTGGGCCACCTGGCGCGCCGTCAACCGCTCGGTCGGCCGTACCGCGCTGCGCCACCGCGCCCTGCGCCCCCTCCTCACCCCGCTGGTGGAAGCGGGTGTCTTCCGGGACGGTCGCATCCCCAAGGGCTGGCAGGTCGCCTGCGGCGTCGACCGCCACGGGAACGACGTTGCCCCGGTCTGACGTCGTGCCGCCGTCCGTGCCGGCGCCCACCAAGGGCGACCGCACCCGCGGTGCGCTCCTCGCCGCCGCAGTGGTGCGCTTCGCCCGCGAGGGGTACCGGGGCACCTCGGTGGCCGACGTCTGCCGCGACGCGGGGCTCTCGACGACGGCGTCCTACCCGTACTTCGCCAACAAGGAGGCACTCTTCGTCGCCGCGGTGGACGAGGACGTGGCCGGCCTGATCGACGACGCGGTGTCGCTCGTCGCGGTGGGGGAGGAGCCCGACGAATGGGGCCGTCTCTTGATGCGCGGCCTCGTGGCCCACATGGAGGCGCACCCGCTGGCCGGGCGCATCTGAAGGGCCTCGAGCCGGAGTTCACCATGCGGCTCCTGCACATCCCCGCGCTCCAGGAGCTGCGCAAGACGGTGACCGACCTGGTCCGCGACCAGCAGATGGCCGGGCAGGTGCGCCGGGACATCGATCCGGCCCAGACCGCCAGCGGCCTGGTCGTGATCGTGATCTCGCTGCTGATGGCCACCATGCAGACGGGGGCGCAGGCGGCCGGCTACGAGCAGGTGGCGGCCGACGTCGAGTCGGTGCTCCAGGCGGTGACCCGGCCCCCCCGCTGAGCCGGCCGTCAGATGGGCCGGCCGGACGGTCTCGCGCCACTCCGTGACGCCGTCCCGGCCCTGACCCGGCTCCGACCAGGGTCGGTACAATCGAGAGCCGCGGACAGGAGGCCCGTGCCGGTCGGGGAACACCATCGGCATGGATACAGGAGAAAGAAGCGCGATGTCGGGTCACTCGAAGTGGGCGACGACCAAATACCGCAAGGGCGCCCAGGACAAGGCCCGGGCCAAGGTCTTCGCCAAGGCCATCCGCGCCATCGAGGTCGCAGCCCGCGACGGGGGCGGGGACGTCGAGGCGAACGCCACGCTGCGCACGGCGTTCCAGAAGGCGCGTGGCGCCTCGGTGCCGCTCGACACGATCGAGAAGGCGGTCAAGCGCGGCAGTGGCGACCTCGAAGGCGTGCGCTACGAGGCCATCAATTACGAGGGGTACGGCCCCGGCGGCGTGGCCATCATCGTCGAGACGCTCAGCGACAATCGCAACCGGACCGGTGCCGAGATGCGCAACGTCTTCAGCCGCAACGGCGGCAACATGGCCGAACCCGGCGCCGTGTCCTGGCAGTTCGAGCGCAAGGGCATCGTGACCGTCCCGCTCGATCAGGACGAGGACAAGGTCATGGAGATCGCCATGGAGGGCGGTGCCGAGGACATGACGAGCAACGGCAGCGCGTGGGTCGTCACCACCGCCCCGGCCGACCTCGAGTCCGTGCGCCAGGCGCTCGACGACGCGGGCGTCACGCCCGAGTCGGTCGACCTTTCGCTCGAGCCGACGACGCTCGTGCCCGTCCCCGACGACGGCGAGGCCAAGAAGGTCCTGCGCCTTCTCGAGGCGATCGACGACCACGACGACGTCCAGGCCGTCCACTCCAACGCCGACATCCCCGACGAGGTGCTCGCCGCCTTCGAGGGCTGACGGCCCGAGATCCGCGTTCGGCGCGGGTCCCCCCACTAACCTACGAACGCATGTTCGTATTGGGCATCGACCCCGGCCTTTCGCGCTGCGGCTACGGCCTGGTGGCCCGGGGCGAGCGCGACGGGAAGCTGCACGCCCACGCCGCCGGCGTGCTCGAGACCGACCCGGACGAGCCCCTGGCCGAGCGCCTCCTGATCCTGCACACCGAGCTCTCCAGCCTGCTGACCGAGCTCCGGCCCCAGGCGGTCGCGGTCGAGCGGGTCTTCTTCCAGGTCAATGCCGCGGACCGCCATGTCCGTCGGGCAGGCGAGCGGGCTGGCGCTGGTCGCCGCCGCCGCCGCCGGCTGCGAGGTGGCCCAGTACACGTCCAACGAGGTGAAGCAGGGACTGGTGGGCTACGGAGCGGCCACCAAGGAGCAGGTGCAGCGCATGGTGGCCCACGTGCTCGGGCTGCGTGCGATCGACGGGCCACCCGACGTCGCCGACGCGCTGGCGCTGGCCGTGTGCCACCTGACGACGGTGCCCCTCCGGCGTGCCGTCGACGCGGCGCTGGTTGGCGAGGGAGAAGCGAGATGAGGAGCCGAAGATGATCGGACTGCTGCGAGGCACGGTCGTGCTGCGGACGGGCGAGTGCGAGGTGATCGTCGACGTGGCCGGCGTCGGCTACCGGGTCTCGGTGACCCCGGCGACCGCCGTCGCCCTCGGTGCGGGTGGCCCCGCCTCCGGCGCGGAGGCGACGCTCTATGTCCACACCCACGTGCGGGAGGACGCCATCGTCCTCTACGGGTTCGTGCACGACGACGAGCGGCGCTGCTTCGAGGTCCTGCTGGGCTCGCACGGCGTCGGCCCCGCGCTGGCGCTGGCCATCATGGCCATGCTGTCGCCCGCCGCGCTTTCCACGGCGGTGCTGGAGGACGACATCGAGACCCTGTGCACCGTGCCGGGCGTCGGCCGCAAGACGGCAGCCCGGTTGCTGATCGAGCTCAAGAGCCGGCTCGACCTGCCCGATCTCTCGCTGGATTCGGTGGGCGCGCCGGTGCGTGGCGGCGACGGCGTCCGGACGGACGACCCGCACGTCGCGGGCCGAGGCGCGCGCCGCGCTCGAGTGAGCTCGGCTACGCCCCCGACGAGATCCGCGGTGCGCTCGACGGCCTACGCGACGATGTCGGCGTGGAAGAGATGCTGCGGCTGGCCCTGCGGGAGCTGGCCAGCCGGTGAGCCCCCGCGCCCGCCGCGAGGTCCTGGCCGTCGACGGCGACGAGGGCGGCCCCGACGTACCCGTCGCGGGTCGTCGACCCGGTGGCGTCGGGGCACGACGAGGAGATCGAGGAAGTCGGCCTCCGTCCGCGCACGCTGGCCGAGTTCGTCGGGCAGCCCGAGTTGGTCGAGCACCTCGGCATCGTCCTCCAGGCGGCGCGCCAGCGCCGCCAACCCGTCGACCACATCCTCTTCGCGGGCCCCCCGGGTCTCGGCAAGACCTCGCTGGCCGGCATCGTTGCCGTCGAGATGGCGACCGCGCTGCGCATCACGGCCGGACCGGTCCTGACGCGGGCGGGTGACCTGGCCGCGCTGCTGACCGACCTCCAGGACGGGGACGTGCTCTTCATCGACGAGATCCACCGCCTGCACCACTCGGTCGAGGAGATGCTCTATTCGGCCATGGAGGACGGGCGGTTGGACATCCTGATCGGCAAGGGCCCGACGGCCCGGTCCATCCGCCTCGAGCTCCCACACTTCACCCTGATCGGGGCCACCACGCGGACCGGGCTTGGTCTCGGGACCGCTGCGGGACCGCTTCGGCTTCGTCGGGCGCCTCGACCTCTACGCGCCGGCCGACCTGCGCGCCATCGTCGAGCGCTCGGCCCGGATCCTCAAGGTGCGGATCGACACCGACGGCGCCATCCGGATCTCGGAGCGCTCCCGGGGCACGCCCCGTGTGGCCAACCGGCTCCTCCGGCGCGTCCGAGACTTCGCCGAGGTGCGGGGCGACGGCTTCATCGACGGCGCCACGGCCAGCGAAGGGCTGGACCTCTTCGGGGTGGACGTCCTGGGCCTCGACAAGGTCGACCGGGCCATCTTGACCACGTTGTGCACCCAGTTCGGAGGGCAGCCGGTCGGGCTCACCACGCTCGCACAGTGCGTGGGCGAGGAGCCGGACACGATCGAGGATGCCTACGAGCCGTTCCTGCTGCAGAGCGGTCTGATCCAGCGCACGGCGCGGGGTCGGGTGGCGACGCAGCGCGCCTGGACCCATCTCGGACACGACGCGCCCGGGACGGCGCCCGACGCAATGAACTCGACGCCACTCTTCTGAGCGACCTCCTCGTCCGCCCGTGCGGACGCGGTAATCCACCATTTTGCGGCGTGTCCGGGCGCCCGTGGGCTACTGTTCTCGCCAGCACCGAACAAGGAAACGAGGTGACCGATGGCAGGAAACACGTTGCATGACGACGTGATCGTGCGCGCCATCCTGCCGCTCACCTTCGCCTTGGGTGCCGCGGGAGGAGGGCTCCGGATGACCGGGCCCGATCTCGTTCCCACCGGCCACTGACGCCGGGCGCGCCTTCCGGGGGCTGATCGCCCGTCACCAACGCGCGGGGCGCCGCCACGAGCGCCCACCACGCACTGTGCGTGCCCACTCGGGCGCGCTGCTTCTTCCCACTTCCTCGAGCCGCCGGGTTCCGTCCGGACCTCGGCCTCCCAGCTGGAGACGATCCATGGGTGAACGCACCCTCTTCCCGAATGCAACCAACAAGGAGACGCTGGCCTATTGCTGGGCCCAGATGCGTCCCGACCGCGCCGCGTTCGCGGGCAGTTGCGCGGCCATCGTGCTGGGCACGTTGGCCAATGCCGTCGCGGCGCCGCTGATCTTCGCCGCCCTGCTCGAGCGCATCGCAGGCACGGGTGCGCATGGCGGAGCCTGGCAGGACTTCGGCCCGCTCGTCGTCGCCTACGCCTTCGTGCTCGCGTCGGCCGTCGTCTTCGGCCGGATCGGCGGCTGGCTCAACTGGGGCGCGACGCTCCGTTCCTTCGGACGCGCCATCACCAACGGCTACGACCATCTCATCGGACTCAGCCACGCCTGGCACACCGACCGGCCCTCGGGTGAGGTCATCGCCACGCTGGAGACCTCGACGTGGGCCTTCGTCGACCTCATCGACGCCATGGTCTGGGGCATCCTCCGCATCTCGGTGACCACCCTCGGTGCCATCGTGGTGCTGGGCATCGTGGCCTGGCCCGTTGCGCTCGTCATGGCCGGGCTCGTCACCGTGTTCGCCGCTGTCCTCCATCGCCGCATGGGCCGGGTCGTCGCGGCCGAGAAGGAATTCTCCGACGCGCACTCACGCGCCACGGGCGTCATCGCGGACACCATCGCCAACCTCACGACCGTCCGTTCCCAGGCCGCCGAGGTGCGTGAAAGGGTCCACGTGGACGCCCTGGTCGGCGACTCGCTGCGCGCCGACCTGCGGGCCCGGCGCGTCTTCACCACGACCCGGCTGCAGATGGAGTTCGCCATGGCCTTCTTCAACTGGGCGGCGGTCGCCGTCGGTCTCCTGTTGGCGTTGCACCATGTGGCCGCGGCCGGAGTGGTGTACCTGATCCTGTTCTACGCCACCTTCGTCGGCACCAGTCTGGAGGAGTCCTTCGAGTTCATCCGGCTCATGTCGCGTGCCATCGGTCGTTGCGCCAAGTTCGCCGGCATCGCCGCCACGCAACCCGACATCGTCGACGTCCCGGGCGCCCCGGACCTGCTGGTGCCGCACGGGCTCGTCGAGTTCCGCAACCTGCACTTCGCCTACCGGGCCGGGGCACCGTTGTTCGAGGGGCTGGACCTGCGGATCGCCGCGGGGGAGCACATCGGGCTGGTCGGACCCTCGGGGTCCGGCAAGACGACGCTCACGAAGCTGCTGCTGCGTTTCGCCGACCGCGACGACGGCATCATCGCCGTCGACGGGCAGGACATCGCGCACGTGACCCAGCACTCGTTGCGCGGGCACATCGCGTACGTTCCGCAGGACCCGCAGATGCTCCACCGCACCATTGCGGAGAACATCTGTTACGGCCTCGAGCTCGAGGGCGGCGTGGACATGGGCGTGGTGCGCGCCGTCGGCCGCGCCGCGTACGTGGACGAGTTCGTCGAGCGTCTCCCCGACGGGTACCACACCGTCGTGGGCGAGCGCGGGCTCAAGCTCTCGGGCGGGCAACGGCAGCGGGTGGCCATCGCGCAGGCCATGGCCAAGGGCGCCAAGGTGCTCGTCCTGGACGAGGCCACCTCGGCGCTCGACTCCGAGTCGGAGTCGCTCGTGCAGGAGGCGTTGTGGCGCTTGATGCAGGGCACGACCGCGCTCGTGGTCGCCCACCGTTTGGCCACGATCGCCCGGCTCGACCGTATCGTCGTCATGGATCGCGGTCGGGTGGTCGAGCAGGGCTCGCACGCCGAGCTGCTCTCTGCCGGCAGGGCCGGCGTCTACGGCCGGCTGTGGGCGCACCAGTCCGGCGGCTTCCTGGCCGCCTGAGTCCTGCGCGGGGGCGATCAGAAAGTGCCGGGCCGCGACGCGGTGGCGGGCTGCGTGGAGGTGACCGTGGTCCGCAGCGGGAGGAAGACCCGGAACGTCGTCGACCAGCCCGGGGTATCGACGATGTCGACGAAGCCCTCGTGCGCCTCGGCGACGGACTTGGCGATGGCCAGGCCCAGCCCCGTGCCCGGCACGCCCATCTCGGTGGACGAGGCGAGCCGGTAGAAGCGCTCGAAGAGCTGATCGCGTTCGCCCTCGGGGATGCCGGGTCCCTCGTCGAGCACCTGCACCCGGGCGTAGGAGTCGACGCTGTCGACCATGACGTGGACGCGCCCTCCGCGCGGGGAGAACTTGATCGCGTTGGAGAGGAGGTTGCCGAGGAGCTGGTGCAGGCGGGTGGGGTCACCGAAGATCGGGACCCGCTCGCCGGGGTCGATCGTCAGGACGATGCCCGCCACGGTCGCCGACGTCTGCATGGCGTGCACCGCCTCCCCGGCCAGGCGGTTCAGGTCCAGCTCGGTGAAGGCGACCCGCAGGCCGCGGCCCGGCGCCCGGGTCGGCCAGGAGGTCCTCGGCCACGCGCTCGGAGCTGCTCGGTGTTGCGCTCGATGGTCTGCAGCATGCGCATCTGGCTGTCGGTGAGATCGCTGGACGCGTCGAGCAGCAGCTCGAGGAAGCCGCGGATGGAGGTGATCGGGGTCCGCAGCTCGTGCGACACCGTCGCCACGACGTCGTCCTTCATCTGGGTCAGCTCGCGCAGGCGGTTGTTCTGCTCGATGAGGGACTGGGTGACCTCTTTCTGGATGGCGAAGAGCCGCTCGCGGTCGGCGGCCAGCTCCTCGCGCTCGGTCACGTCGATGGCCACCACGACGTAGCCCCCGTTGGCCGTGGCGAACTCGTCGGGGGAGGCTCGCCCCTCGCGCGCGGTGGCCGCCACGTTCTCGATGCCGTCGGTCCCCTCGTCGCTCCACGTGTCCTCGGGCCCCGCCTCGGGCGCCGGGACCGGCAGGGCGCGGACGCGCACGACGCACCGCCGCTGCTGCCCGTCCTTGCGGGTGGCGGTCCAGGGAACCTCGGCCGCGGCCTCGGGGTCGATCGGCTCGAGCGCGGTGCGCATGGCGTCGATGGTCTGGCGTCGCTCGTCGATCTGGGCCGGGTCGATGAAGTCGGCGATGGAGCGGGTTCCGACGACCTCGGCCGCCCGGTAGCCCAGCATCTGCTCCGCGCCGGCGGAGAAGAAGCTGACGGTGCCGGCGGGGTCGACGCCCATGATGGCGCTGCCCGTGGCGGCCCGCAGCAGGGTCTCGAGGCGGTCCCGGGCGTAGTCCGCCTCACGCGCGTTGCGGCGGGCGATGCGGGACTGCTGGGCCAGGTCGCTCAGGAAGGCGCGGTCGCGCGAGACCATCGTGTAGACGGTGGAGGCCACGAGCGTGGTCACGGTGGCCATCACGGCCACCTGGCGCCATTCGATGGGGGGGTACTTGGGCGCGCCGACGATGACGACCGGGATCAGCAGCGCCAGGTCCAGGCAGAAGAGCCCGACGAGCAGGTGCAGGCGCCGCCCGTACAGCGAGAGCCACACGATGGGCAAGAGGTAGACCACGACGAGCCCACTACCCGAGCCGCCCTGGGCGTCGCGGATGATGGCGATGACTGCGATATAGCCGATGGGGACGATCAGCCACGCCCAGTCGGGCAGCTTCTCCCAGGGCACGAGGAAGGCCGCCGCGACCAGGACGAAGAAGATGACGCCGGCCACCGAGATCTCGCGTCGGGCGTCGTGCGGGGACGGGATGACCGCGATCAGCACGGTGCCGATGGCGACGAGAGCGAACACGGGCAGGCGCACCCGCATGGAGCCCGAGAAGCCGATGGGCAGGGCGGTTCCGGGCACCGGCGCGTCGCGACGCCCCTGGGGGTCGGGTCGGGTCTGGGTCGGCTGGCTCACCGGCTCCGACTGCGGTAGCGATAGCCGAAGCCCCGGACCGTCTCGATCGGCGAGCTGTCGTCGTCCCAGCCCAGTTTCCGCCGGAGGCGGAGCACGGCGTATTTCACCCGGGAGGTGGCCAGCCCGCTGGGGTCGTCCCAGGCCAGCTCGATCAACTGGTCGGGCGAGAGCACCTGCCCCTGGTGGCGGGCCAAGGTCGCCAGCAGGCGGTACTCCGTCGGGGTCAAGACGACGGCCTTGGCGTCGATCGTGACCTCCTGGTGGGCGAAGTCGACGTGCAGGGTGCCGTCGTCGAAGGCGGTGACCGGGTCGCTCCGGGAGACCTGGCGGCGGCTGATGGCGGTCAAGCGGGCGACCAGCTCGCTCCGGCTGAACGGCTTGGTCAGGTAGTCGTCGGCGCCCGCATTGAGGCCCCGCACCTTGTCCCGCTCGGTGCCCAGCGCCGTCAGCATCAGGACCGGGACGTCGCTCATGTCCCGGATGCGCTCGAGGACCTGCCAGCCGTCCAGGTCGGGGAGCCCGACGTCGAGGATGACGATGTCGGGGTGGCTGTTGTGGAATTGGCGCACCCCGTCCCTGCCCTCCATGGCTTCCGACACGGTGTAACGCTCGCGTTCGAGCATCGTCCGTAGCAGCTGGCGGATGTCGGCCTCATCCTCGATGACCAGCACGGAGATCTGCCCGTCACGCATCAGGCTGCAACTGTACTGGGCAAACGGTCAATCGGAGTGAATAAGGGTTCCCGAAGCCCCAGGAAATCTCCTGTTCAAGCGCCCAATTCGCGGCGGGATGCCCAAATTGGGGGGCCTGGCAGCTCTCGAGTCAGGCGTGGCGGACGTCGCCGGGTAAGGACGTCAGGGAGCGAAAGGTGCGCCGGCCCGGGTCGTCGGTTCCCCCCGGATCACTCCGACCGACGGCCTCAGCGGGCCGGCGCACCTCTTCGCTGCACCTTCCTCACGGTGTTCCCCCAGCGAGAATCCGTTCCCCTCCTTCGGACTCCCACCTGGTCGCCCCCCCTCGAACGACCATCACCGTGAGGCTGCTGTACTGATGGCGCCACTCTGCACAGCCGCTGTCGCAACCGAGGCCGTTTTGGGTTGCGGTCCGGTTGCGCACGGTGACCTGCCGTCAGACGCCCGGGGCCGGACCGTTACTCCCGCCGGGAGGCGAGTCGGCGCGCTGGCGCAGAGGCGGGTCGGTCGTCGCCGACCGGGCGGTCCGGGCCGCGCGGTGCCCGGGAGACCGTGAATCGACGCAGTAGGGTGGCTCTTCGCAACCGATTCCGGTCCAAGGATCCCCATGACACCAACCCCCGCGCTGATCCACCTCGTGGTGGCGGCCACCTCTTCCAAATCGAGCTCCAGCCCGCTGCTGACCCTGTTGCCGCTCCTCGCCATCGGGGCCCTCGGCTACTTCTTCTTCATCCGTCCCCAGCAACGCAAGGCACAGGCGGCGCGCAAGTCGCAGGGCTCGGACATCGACGTCGGGGACGAGGTGCAGACGGTGGGCGGCGTCATCGGCACGGTGCTGGAGATCCATGGTGACCGCTACACCTTGCTGACCGGGGCGCTCGGCGACGACGGCAATCTGGACGGACCGCAGCCCACGAGAATCGTGTTCGTCCGCCAGGCCATCGCGCGCAAGATCGACCGGATCGAGGACGTGCGCGTCGACGACGAGCCGGTCGACGACGTGAAGCCGAGCACGAACGGCGCCGGCGCCCAGAGTGACATCGACGACGTGGGCGGCGACGGTGCGGCCAGCGGCGGCGAGCACGGTGGGGAGGCAGAAGAGGCGTGAGCCCGAAGGCCGGGGGACGGGCCCAGAGGCGCCAACGCCGGAACCTCTTCGTCAGCGTGATCGTCGTGGTGGCGATCACCTTGGGTTCGTTCGCCGCCGTCTTCGTCGCCAAGTGGTCGCCCAGACTGGGCCTGGACCTTGCGGGCGGCGTCGCCGTCGTCTACACCGCCGAGGGCCAGCACGTGAGCCAGGCCGACCTCGACGAGACCGTCAACATCCTGAACCTCCGCGTCAATGGTCTCGGTGTGTCCGGCGCGCAGGTGCAGACCACCGGCAAGAACCAGATCTCGGTCTCCATCCCGGGCGTGACCGACGCCCAGCAGGTGCTCAACCAGATCGGCCAGACGGCGCGCATGTACTTCCGTCCGGTCGAGTGTTGGGCCTATCCCCAGGCGGTACCCAAGAACTCCAAGACCAAGGTCCTGCCCCCCGGCATCGAGACGATTCCCCCGTGCACCTCGTCGTCACAGATCTCCACGTCGAGTCTGCAGGTCCAGCCGGACTCCAATTCGTCCTCCGGCTTCACGTCCAACTCGGTGCCGCCCGATCAGCAGTACGAGGCGTACCCCTCGACCAGCGTCGACAAGCCCGGGTACGCCACCAGCACCGTGTTGCTGCCGGGCATCGGGCAGTCATGCGACAACAACGCCCAGCTCCGCTGCGTGCTCGGACCGGCCCAGATGACGGGGCGCTCGATCGCGAGCGCCCAGGCCACGCAGGACCAGACCGGGCAGTGGGTGGTCGACTACACCCTGACCGGTCCCGGCTCGACACTGTGGGACAAGGTGGCCCAGGAGAACTTCCACCTGCCGCTGGGCATCGAGCTCGACGGCGAGGTGTACTCCGCACCCATCATCCAACCGACCCAACCGACCTTCACCTCCTTCGACGGCAGGGGCGAGATCTCGGGGAGCCTGACCCAGGCGGATGCGCAGAACCTGGCGCAGGCCATGAACTTCGGCGCGCTGCCCGTGGTGCTCAAGGCGGCGACCTCTGAGACGGTTTCGGCCACCCTCGGGCACTCCGCGCTGGTGGCCGGGTTGGGTGCCGGGATCGCCGGCCTCATCCTCGTCCTGCTCTACGTGCTCCTCTACTACCGCGCGCTCGGCCTGGTGGTCATCTCCGGCCTCGTGCTCACGGCCATGGCGCTGTGGGCCATCATCTCCGCTCTCGGCCACACGTCGGCCGCACCGAGCTTCGACCTGGCGGGCATCACGGGCCTGATCGTCTCCATCGGCATCACGGTGGACTCGTACATCGTCTACTTCGAACGCCTCAAGGACGAAACGAGATCGGGCCGTTCCGTCCGCACGTCGGTCGACCGCGGCTTCAAGAGCGCCTGGCGCACGGTCTGGGCGGCCGACTTCGTGTCGCTCCTCGCGGCCATCGTCCTGTACCTGGTCGCGGTGGGCAACGTGAAGGGCTTCGCGTTCTTCCTCGGGCTGTCCACCATCATGGACATGGCGTTCACCTGGTTCTACACGCGGCCGCTGGTCATCCTGCTCGGCCAGAGCCAGCGCCTGCAGGGCTCGGGTGCCTTCAGCATCGCGACCGGACTGGGCGCCGGTCCCCAGGCGAAGGACGGCGTGCCGGCCGGAGTGGGCGTCGTCGCCGGGGGTGGCTCGTGAGCGACGACCGGAAGCGGGACGACGAGGACGGCAGTGCCCTCGACGACGTCAGCGAGGAGGAGGTCGAGGACTTCGAGGAGGACGTCGACACCGCCGACCTCGACGAAGACGAGCTCGTCAGCCTGGACGACGCCGCCCGCTCGCTCCTGGCCCGGCCGCGGCGGGGTCACGGCCCCATCGCCCGTCTCTACCGCGGCGAAACCCGGTTCGACTTCGTCGGCAAGCGGCGGATCTGGTTCAGTCTCTCGGCCCTCATCATCCTCCTGGGCATCGTCTCGATCATCCTGCGCGGCGGGCTGAACCTCGGCATCGAGTTCAAGGGCGGGACCGAGTGGACGATCGCCGCACCCGGGGTCACGCAGACCCAGGCGGCGGACGCCATGAACGGGACCGGGCTCGTCGACCCGACGGTGCAGCTCCTGGGCTCGGGGAGCAAGCAGACGCTCACGATCCAGTCGGACATCAACCGGCTGTCGCCGACCCAGCAGGACGCGGTCAGCAAGAACGTCCAGAAGGCCCTGCTCGAGGTCACGGCGGCGCACGCCCCCAAGTCGACCGCCACGACGACGACCACGCGGGCCACGACCACGACCACGACGAAGCCGGCGACCGCCACCAGTGCGGCGGCCGGCTCGACGGCGTCCTCGACCACGAGCACGACGACCCCGGCCAACGCCGTCCCCAAGACCACGGCCGACAAGATCAGCATCACCACCGTCGGTCCGACCTGGGGCTCCTCCATCACCAACAAGGCCATCGAGGCGCTGATCATCTTCTTCGTCGTGGTGGCCATCTACATCAGCTTCCGTTTCGAACCGAAGATGGCGCTCGCCGCCTTCATCGCCATGATCCACGACGTCCTGGTGGCGGTCGGCATCTACTCGATCTTCAACTTCCAGGTCACGCCGGACACGGTGGTGGCCATCCTGACCATCCTGGGCTACTCCCTCTACGACACCGTCGTGGTGTTCGACCGTGTGCGCGACAACACGCGGGGGATCGGCAGCAGCGGGCGCATGACCTACCCGCAACTCATCAACCTCTCCATGAACCAGACCCTGGCCCGGTCCATCAACACGTCGGCCGTCGCCATCCTCCCCGTCCTGGCCGTGCTGGTCATCGGCGCGCAGATCCTGGGGGCGACCACGTTGCAGTCCTACGGACTGGCGCTCTTCGTCGGCCTGTTGTCCGGGGCGTACTCGTCGATCTTCATCGCCTCCCCGGTCCTCTGCATGATGAAGGAGCGCGAGGACCGCTGGGTGGCCATCGCCAGCCGGCTGGCCAAGCGCGGCGACACCGGTGGGTGGTACTCGGCGGTCGACGCGGCGACGATGAGCACGCAGATGAGCGTGGCGGCTTCCGGGCAGGTGAG
The DNA here is from genome assembly GCA_963756625.1 of uncultured Acidimicrobiaceae bacterium. Taxonomy (GTDB): domain Bacteria; phylum Actinomycetota; class Acidimicrobiia; order Acidimicrobiales; family RAAP-2; genus Bog-473. The sequence continues at coordinate 560,904 of CAVWNQ010000004.1, read as the reverse complement.
CCGGTCCGGGGGTGCCCCCACGTCGCAGCGGTCGGGCGGGACGTCCAAGCGCACCGGGATCATCCGGCCGGGGTCGGCGAGCGGTGGCGGGACGGCCGTCATGGACCGCCCCGGGGGCGACGCCGCGCCCAGCGATTCCCCGCCGCAGGCGGCCGGCAACGGGCAGGCGCAGTCCCTGCCGACGGGCCAGGGGCCGCGGCCGCGCAAGAACAAGGGCAAACGCCGGCGCTGAGCGGGTGGCCCGCCCCACGGCGGCCGGGGCATGGCGATGAGGTGTTTCCCCAGGCGGGTACCCTGGATGGATGGTGGCCCTGGCCCGGGTGACGCCCGCTGACACGGACGCTCGGTCGCTCGACATCGAGCCCGAGCAGGCACAAGAGCGGGTCCTGCGCGACCTGTTGGCCCCGCTGCTGGCGGAGTTCGCCACCCACCGGCCCGAGGACGACACGGCGATGATCGTCGAGGCGGGACGCATGGCGCAGAAAGCCCACGAGGGGCAGTTCCGGCGTTCCGGCGAGCCCTACATCACCCACCCGGTGGCCGTGGCGACGATCGTCGCCGAACTCGGGTTGGACGAGCAGACGGTGGCCGCCGCGCTCCTGCACGACGCCGTGGAGGACACGGGCCTCACCCTCGAGGGGATCAGGGAGACGTTCGGCGACGGCGTCGCCCGGGTGGTCGACGGCGTCACCAAGCTCGACCGCCTGCAGTTCAACTCCAAGGAGGCGCAGCAGGCGGCCACCATCCGCAAGATGCTCGTCGCCATGGCGGACGACTGGCGGGTGTTGCTGATCAAGCTGGCCGACCGCCTGCACAACATGCGCACGCTCGCCGTCATGCCGGAATGGAAGCAGCGCCGCACCGCACAGGAGACCTTCGACGTCTACGCCCCGTTGGCCCACCGGCTCGGCGTCCAGCAGGTGCGCTGGCAGCTGGAGGACCTCGCCTTCGCCACGCTGCACCCCAAGCGCTACGCGGAGATCGAGCAGATGGTGGCGGCCCGGGCGCCCCAGCGCGAGGAGTATCTCGAGAACGTCCTCGTCCACGTGCGGCAGCGTCTCGAGGAGATGGGCATCGTCGCCGACGTGACGGGCCGGCCCAAGCACCTGTGGTCCATCTACGAGAAGATGGTCGTGCGGGGCAAGGAGTTCGACGACATCAACGACCTCGTCGCCATCCGCGTCGTCGTCGAGTCCGAGAAGGACTGCTGGGCCGCGCTCGGGGCCATCCACGCCATCTGGGCCCCGGTCCACGGGCGGTTCAAGGACTACATCAACACGCCGAAGTTCAACATGTACCAGTCGTTGCACACGACGGTCATCGGGCTCGAGGGCAAGCCGGTCGAGGTGCAGATCCGCACGTCGGAGATGCACCACCGCGGCGGAGTACGGCATCGCGGCGCACTGGGGCTACAAGTCCAAGGAGGACCACTCCTCGGAGATGGCCTGGCTCCAGCGCATCGCGGACGTGGACCGCCAGACCGACGACCCCATCGAGTTCCTCGAGGCCCTGAAGCTCGACCTCGAGCAGGACGAGGTCTACGTCTTCACGCCCAAGGGCAAGGTCATCTCGCTGCCGGCCCGCTCCACGCCGGTCGACTTCGCCTACGCCATCCACACCGAGGTGGGCCACCGCTGCATCGGCGCGCGGGTCAACGGCCGGCTCGTGCCGCTGGAGACGCCGTTGAGCTCGGCCGACACCGTCGAGATCATCACGTCGAAGTCGGCGACTCCGGGCCCGTCACGCGACTGGCTGCAGATCGTCGCCTCGACCCGGGCGCGCAACAAGATCCGCCAGTGGTTCTCGCGCGAGCGCCGCGAGGACGCCATCGAGAACGGCCGCGAGGAGCTGGCCCGCGCGCTCCGGCGCGACGGCCTGCCCCTGCACAAGCTGCTGGGCTCGTCGGCGCTCCAGCAGGTGGCCGAGACGATGAACCTGGCCGACCTCGATGCCCTCTACGCCAGCATCGGCGAGAACCAGGTCTCGGCGCAGTCGATCGTCCAGCGGCTGACCAAGGCGCTGCGCGGCGGCGGCGACGCCGACGAGCAGCTGCCAACCACGGCGCTCCCGACCACGAGCCGCCCGCGCCAGGGACGGCACACCGGCACCGGCGTCTACGTCGAGGGCCTCGACGACGTCATGATCCACCTCGCCCGCTGCTGCACGCCCGTGCCGGGGGACCAGATCGTGGGCTTCGTGACCCAGGGCCGAGGGGTGTCGGTACACCGGGCCGACTGCGCCAATGCGACCGCGCTGGCCGATCGCTCCCAGGAGCGCCTGATCGACGTCGAGTGGGACCGGGGCAACGACGGCGTCTTCGTGGCCACCATCGAGGTGCAGGCCTTCGACCGGTCCCGGCTGTTGGCCGACGTGTCCCGGGTCGTTTCCGAGCACCACCTCAACATCGTCGCCGCCCGCACGGCCACGGCCCCGGACCGGGTCAGCCGCATGGCCTTCGACGTCGAGCTGGCCGACCCGACGCATCTGCACTCACTGATCAGCGCCCTGAAGCATCTCGACGGAGTCTTCGACGCGTATCGTCAGCTTCCCGGCAAGAAAGCCTGACCGCCCGCCGTGAGGACCCACCCGTGACCGCGGGATCGGCCGCGCCGCCGCGGACCCCCAAGGGCATGCACGACGTGCTCTGGCCCGAGTCGCGCCGCTGGGAGGAGATCGTCGCCCGCTTCGCCGCGCTGGTCGAGGCGGCCGGCTACGGCCTGACTATCACCCCCGTCCTCGAGCACGCCGGGGTCTTCCTGCGCGGCATCGGCGAGGGGAGCGAGGTGGTCGGCAAGGAGATGTACGTCTTCGAAGACCGCGACGGCCAGCTGATGGCGCTCCGGCCCGAGGGCACGGCGCCCATCGCACGCGCCTACGTCCAACACCACCCGGTGCCGCCGTGGAAGGCGTGGTACGTGGCCCCCTCGTTCCGCCACGAGAACCCCCAGCACGGCCGCTACCGCCAGCACTCGCAGCTGGGCGTCGAGGCGCTGGGCCCGGCCGACGCCGACCTCGACGTCGAGGTGGTGTCCCTCGCCCACGACTTCTTCGCCGGCCTCGGGCTGCGCGCCGTCACGCTCAAGCTCAACTCCATGGGAGACGGCGTCTGCAAGCCCGGCTACGTCGCGCTGCTCGCCGCCTTCCTGGCCGAGCGGGCCGACCAGCTCTGCCCGGCGCACCGGGCGCGCCACCTCGAGAACCCCTTGCGCGTCCTCGACTGCAAGACCGAGGAGTGCCGAGCGGCCACCGAGGACGCCCCCCGCTTCGTGGACCACCTCTGCGGCCCGTGCGCCGCGCACTTCGCCCGCGTGCGGGCCGGCCTCGACGCGCTCGGCGTGGCCTACGCGATCGACTTCCGACTGGTCCGGGGTTTCGACTACTACACGCGCACGACCTTCGAGTTCGCCGCCGACGCCCTCGACGCGGCGCAGAACGGCGTCGGTGGCGGTGGGCGTTACGACGGGCTGGTCCAGCTCCTCGGCGGCGAGCCCACGCCGGGCATCGGGTTCGGCATCGGCATCGAGCGGGTCCTGCTGGCCTGCGACGCCGAGGGCGTCTTCACCACGGCGGACGCGGTGGCCGCGCACCCGCTGCACGCCTACGTCATCGACACCGCCGGCGGGGAGACGGCGGTCGCCCTGACCGCAGAGCTGCGCCGCGCCGGCTTGCGGGCGGACCGGGCCTTCGACGGGCGTTCGATGAAGTCACAGATCAAGTCGGCCGACCGCTCGGGGGCGCTGGTCGCGCTGGTGGTGGGACCGCAGGAGCTGGCCGAGGGCACCATCGGTCTGCGGCCGCTGCGCAGTGACGAGGAGCAGCGCACGGTGCCGCGGGCGGACATCGTGGACGAGCTCAAGAGCTATCTCGCCAACGCCGCCTTCGCCGAGGGGGCGGACAACGACGTCGACCGTCATCTCCACCCGCACCTGCATCTGCACGTCGACGAGACGGACGACGAGGACAAGGACGACACCGACACGCCATGACCAACGAGCCCTCCACCCTCCCCGGCGAGAGCGAGAACCGCCCCACCGCCATGCGGACGCACCTGTGCGGTGTCCTGCGCGCGGCCGACGTCGGGACCACCGTCCGGCTCTGTGGCTGGGTGGCGCACCGGCGCGAGCACGGCGAGCACCTGGCGTTCGTCGACCTGCGCGACCACTCGGGCCTCGTGCAGTGCGTCGTCGACGGCTCGGTCGACGTGCGCTCGGAGTGGGTCGTCGCCGTGACCGGCACCGTGCGCGCGCGACCCGAGGGCACGGTGAACCCCGGCATCGGGACCGGCGAGGTGGAGATCGGCGACTGCACGGTCGAGGTGCTCAACGAGGCGGAGCCGCCGCCCTTCCAGGTGGACGACCGGGCCGAGGTCGACGAACCGGTGCGCCTGCGCTACCGCTACATCGATCTGCGCCGGCCGCGCATGCAGCGCAACCTGCGCCTGCGGGCGCGCGTCAACGCCGCCTTACGGGCGGCCATGGACCGGCAGGGCTTCGCCGAGATCGAGACGCCGTTGCTGTGGGCGCCCACGCCGGAGGGCTCACGCGAGTTCTCCGTCCCCTCCCGGCTGCACCACGGCACGTTCTACGCGCTGCCGCAGAGCCCCCAACTGGCCAAGCAGCTCCTCATGGTCGGTGGCTTCGACCGCTACTACCAGATCGCCCGTTGCCTGCGCGACGAGGACCTGCGGGCCGACCGCCAGTTCGAGTTCATGCAGCTCGACATGGAGTGCTCCTTCGCCAGCCAGGACGACGTGATGGGCTTCGTCTCCGAGGCCGTCCTCGACGCGGCCGAGGCGGCGACGGGCGAACGGCCCCTCCCGATCGAGCGCATGACCTGGGCCGACGCGCTCGATCGCTTCGGCACCGACAAGCCGGACCTCCGCTTCGGCATGGAGCTCGCCGACCTGACGCCGGTCTTCGCGGGGACCGAGGTCAAGGCGTTCTCGTCGCCCACGACCAAGGCGATCGTGGTGCAGGACGGCGCCGCCCTGCCGCGCTCGAAGCTCGACGAGCTGACCGAGCAGGCGAAGCGTGCGGGGGCGGCCGGCCTGGCCTGGTTCCGGGTCGTCGAGAGCGGTGGACCGGGCCCGGGTCCGGGGCTGGAGGGACCCTTGGCGCGCCACCTGTCGGAGGAAGAAGCGGTCCGTCTGCTGGAGCGGACGAAGGCGGAACCCGGTGACCTCGTCCTCGTCGTCTCGGACACGTACACGACGGCATGCACGGTGCTCGGGACGCTGCGCACGTCCATCGGCGGACCGCCGGTGAGCGAGGGACCGCACCGCTACGTCTGGGTCGTCGACTTCCCGATGTTCGAGCCGGGCGCCGACGGCACACCGCATCCGGCGCACCACCCCTTCACGATGCCGTACCCCGAGGACATGGCGTTGCTCGCGACGGACCCGTTCACGGTGCGCTCGCAGGCCTACGACCTCGTGCTCAACGGCTGGGAGCTCGGGTCGGGCAGCGTGCGTATCCATCGCCGGGAGATCCAGGAGCAGGTGTTCGCCGCCCTGGGCATCGAGCCGGCGGAGGCCCAGGCGCGCTTCGGCTTCCTGCTCGGCGCGTTCCGGTACGGCGCGCCACCGCACGCGGGATTCGCCATCGGCCTCGACCGGCTGGCCGCCATCCTGGCCGGCGAGGAGAACATCCGCGAGGTCATCGCCTACCCCAAGACCCAGTCCGGAGCCGACCCGCTGACGGGCGCGCCGATGCCACTGCCGGCGGCGAGCCTGGCCGAGCTCGGCATCCGCGTCGTGGACCCGACCCCGCCGCCGACCTGAGCCATGCCATGACCGGTTCGTGAGCCTCTTCGCCGACGCGGCCGACCGCCGCCTCACGCGCCAGGCACCGCTGGCCGCCCGGATCCGCCCGCGCACGTTGGACGAGGTGGTGGGTCAGGCGCATCTCGTGGCGCCCGGGGCACCCCTGCGCACCCTGGCCGAGACGGACCGGGTGGGCTCGGCGATCCTGTGGGGCCCCGCCGGCACCGGCAAGACGACGCTGGCGCGCCTGCTGGCCGAGGCGAGCGCGAAGCACTTCACGACGCTGAGCGCGACGGGGGCCGGGGTGAAGGACGTCCGCCAGGCGCTGGCCGACGCCGAGCGCCGGCTGGGCGAGCAGGGCCAGGGCACCATCCTCTTCATCGACGAGGTGCACCGTTTCTCCAAGTCCCAACAGGACGTGCTGCTCCCCGCCGTCGAGGACGGGCTCGTCGTCTTCATCGGGGCCACGACGGAGAACCCCTTCTTCGAGGTGAACCCGCCCCTGCTGAGCCGGGCGTCGCTGTGGCGGCTGCACCCGCTGTCGCCGGAGGACCTGCGCGCCGTGATCCGGCGCGGCCTGGCCGCGGAGGAGGCCGACGCCGAGGCGGACGCCATCGATGCCCTCGTGGCCGCGTCCGAAGGCGACGCGCGCGCGGCGTTGACCACGATCGAGGTGGCGGTGGCACTGGCCCGCGCCCGCCTCGACGGGGAGCCCGTCGTCCTGACCATGGAGGACATGGCGCGGGCGCGCGACGGGCGCCTCTTCCACCAGGGCGCCGACGAGCACTACGACCAGATCAGCGCGCTCATCAAGAGTGTCCGCGGCTCGGATCCCGACGCCGGGCTCTACTGGATGGCCCGCATGATCGAGGCGGGGGAGGACCCGCGCTTCCTGGCCCGCCGCATGGTGATCCTGGCCAGCGAGGACATCGGGCTGGCCGATCCCCAGGCCCTGCTCGTGGCCGAGGCGGCGGCCCGGGCCGTGGAGTACGTGGGGTTGCCCGAGGCGGCCCTGAACCTGGCCGAGGCGGTGATCTACCTGGCCCGGGCCCCGAAGTCGAACGCCGTGGTGGTGGCCCTCGGTCGTGCGCAGGCCGACGTCCGCGCCAGCGTGAGCCAGGAAGTCCCCGCGCACCTGCGGGACGCCCATTACAAGGGCGCGGCCACCATCGGGCACGGCGAGGGGTACGTCTACCCCCATGACGACCCCTCCGGCGTGGTGCGCCAGCAGTATCGTCCTGACGCACTCGAGGGTCACGTGTACTACGAGCCGACGCCCCACGGTGCGGAGGGCACGGGCGGGACGAGCCGGAGCAGGGAGGCTGATTCGTGATGCGGTATCGACGGGTCTCGACGCTGGCGGCCGCGCTCGTCGTGCTGGGCACGGTCACCGTCGGGACCGGCGTGGCGACGGCGGCGCCGGCGCCACCGGGCCGCGTCGACCTGCCGCAGGGCGCGCCGAAGCTGCCGGCGAACGCGGCGCGCCTCGGCGCGGCGCCGGCCGGACAGGTCCTCGACCTCGAGGTGACGCTGGCGGGACAGGACCCGGCCGGCCTGGCGCCGGCGGTCGCCGCCGTGTCCACCCCGGGCTCGCCGCAGTACCGCCACTACCTGACCCCGGCCCAGTACGCGGCCGCCTACGGTCCGAGTGCGGCCGAGGTGGCGCAGGTGTCCTCGACGTTGCGCAACGAGGGGCTGACGGTGGGGGCACCGCTGCCCGGCAGCACCCTCCTCCCCGTCCACGGCACGGCCGCCACGGTGTCGGCCGCGTTCGGGACGCCGATCGAGGCGGTGCAGACGCCGAACGCGCCGCGGGCGCTGGTCAACACGGCGACGCCGCAGGTTCCCGCCGACCTCGCGGGCCTGGTCACCGGCGTGACGGGCCTCGACGGCCTGTTCCGCCAGCGCTCGATGCTCGTCCACGTCGGCACGCGACGGCGCCGTCCAGCGGAGGAGTCGTCGCGCCACCGGCGAACCAGGGCCACGCCGTGGCCAACGCGGCGACGCCGCAGGCGTGCGGCGGGGCGACCGGCTACACGACCTTCCACCCGGGCACGTACACGTCGACGGAACTGTCGTCGATCTTCGGCCTCGACCAACTGTTCGCGCAGGGGCGCACCGGCGTCGGGCAGACCGTCGCCGTGGTGGAATTCGAGCAGTACCAGGCCAGTGACTACAACGCCTTCGAGTCCTGCTACGGCCTTCCACGCCGATCCGCAACGTCCTGATCGACGGCGGCCCGCCGGGCCCGCCCGCCGGCTTCGGGGAGGCGGCGCTCGACGTCGAGCTCGCCTCGTACAACGCGCCCTCGTCGTCGCTCGTCGTCTACGAGGCGCCCAACAACAACGACGCCCAGTCCCTCGACCTCTTCAACCGGATCGTCAGCGACGACGCGGCCCAGGTGGTGACGACGAGCTGGGGCAACTGCGAACAATTCATCCAGTCGAGCGATCCCACCTATCTCGGCGCGGAGAACCAGATCTTCTCGCGCATGGCCCTGCAGGGGCAGACGATGATCGCGGCCTCGGGTGACGCCGGGTCCGAGGATTGCTTTCCGAACCCGGGCAACCCCCCGGACAAGTCCCTGGCCGTCGACGACCCCGGGTCACAGCCGACCGTGGTCAGCGCCGGCGGGACGACGCTGAGTGGCGCGGTCGGCCGCCTCCCAGGTGGTCTGGAACGACTGCGAGGGACAGCTGACCTCGAGCTGCGCGGCGAGCGCACCCGCCACCGATGCGGGCGCGGGCGGCGGGGGCGCCTCGGTCGTGTGGCCCAAGCCGTCGTACCAGGACGCGGCCGATCCGGAGACGTCGACCGCGCGCCGTGCCCGACATCGCCTATCCCGGCAACCCGGTGGAAGGTGGTGTGGTGGCCTACTTCAACGGGAACTGGACCGGCTTCGGCGGCACGAGCGTCGCCGCCCCCACCAACGCGGGCCTCTTCGCCGACACCAACCAGGGCTGCTTCGCCCGGCTCGGACAGGCCGGCCCGGCGCTCTACGCCGCGGCCGGCGGCGCGAACTTCACCGACATCACGACGGGCAACAACGACTTCACGGACTCGCACGGCGGGCTGTACGGCGCCGGCGCGGGGTTCGACGAAGCCAGCGGGCTGGGCACCCCGGTGGACCAGAACCTGGTCGTCGCCCTGCAGGGCGGCGACGGCTGTCCCTCGGTGGCGGCGGTGAGCCCCAATACCGGGCCCAGCAGCGGGGGCGGGGCCATCACCGTCTTCGGCGGCGGGTTCGCCAACGCCACGTCGGTCACCTTCGGCGCCGCCGGGACGGGCCGCATCCTGGCGCAGTCCGAGACGAGCATCACGGTGATCCCGCCCAACGCACCGGGGCCCCGGTGCGTCGACGTGACGGTGGCCAACCCCCAGGGCATCTCGGCCGCCTCCCCGGCGGACCACTACGGCTACGACGGCGACCTCAACTGCGGGACGGGCTACCGCTTCGTGGCCTCCGACGGCGGGGTCTTCGACTTCGGCGACGCCGGGTTCTGGGGCAGCACGGGCAGCCTCACCCTGAACGCGCCGGTGGTGGGCATGGCGGACACGCCGAGCACCAACGGCTACTGGCTCGTCGCCGCGGACGGCGGCATCTTCAGCTTCGGCGACGCCGGCTTCTTCGGCTCCATGGGCGGGCAGCACCTCAACAAGCCGATCGTGGGGATGGCGGGCACGCCCGGCGGGGGCGGCTACTGGCTCGTCGCCTCCGACGGCGGCATCTTCAGCTTCGGCGACGCCGGCTTCTTCGGCTCGGCGGGGAGCATGCGCCTCAACCAGCCGATCGTGGGCATGGCGCCGACGCCCGACGGTCACGGGTACTGGCTCGTCGCCTCAGACGGCGGGATCTTCTCGTACGGCGACGCGCCGTTCCGCGGCTCGACCGGCTCGCTCGTGCTGAACAAGCCGATGGTGGGCATGGCGGCCACGCCCGACGGCGGCGGCTACTGGCTCGTCGCCTCCGACGGCGGCATCTTCGACTACGGCGACGCCGGGTTCTTCGGCTCGGCCGGCGGTCTCCGCCTGAACCAGCCGGTGGTGGGCGTGGCGGGCACGCCGGACGGGGCCGGCTACTGGCTCGTCGCGGCCGACGGGGGCATCTTCACCTACGGCGACGCGCCGTTCTTCGGGTCGACGGGAAGCCTGCGCCTCAACAAGCCCATCGTCGGCATGTCGTCGGCCTAGACACGCCGCCGGCCCTGGTGGGCCGACCGTGGGCGAGCCCCGAAGTGGATTTTGCCCCCGGTAAGCTGGAGCGATGGACGCCAACGGACTGCGGGCGGCCTTCACGCGCTTTTTCGCCGATCGCGGCCACGCCGTCGTCCCTTCAGCCAGTCTCATCCCGCACGACCCGACCGTCCTCTTCACGATCGCGGGCATGGTGCCGTTCAAGCCGTACTTCCTGGGCGAGGAGACGCCGCCGTGGCCGCGCGCCACCTCCATCCAGAAGTGCTTCCGCACCCCCGACATCGACATCATCGGCACCGACACCTACCACTGCACCTTCTTCGAGATGCTGGGCAATTTCAGCTTCGGGGACTACTTCAAGGCGGACGCCATCCCCCTGGCGTGGGAGCTCCTCACCGAGGTCTTCGGTCTCGACGGCGACCGCCTCTGGGTCACGGTGCACGAGAGCGACGACGAGGCGGAGCAGATCTGGATCGACAAGGTCGGTGTCCCGCCCGCGCGCATCCAGCGCATGGGCGACGAGGACAACTTCTGGGCCATGGGCGACACCGGTCCGTGCGGGCCCGACTCGGAGATCTTCCTCGACAAGGGACCCCAGTACGGCCACGACGGCGGACCCAAGCACGGCGGGAGCGACCGCTTCGTCGAGATGTGGAACCTCGTCTTCATGCAGTTCAACCGGGACGAGGCGGGGCGGCTCTCCGACCTGCCGCGCAAGAACATCGACACGGGGGCCGGGTTCGAGCGCATCCTGCCCGTGTTGCAGGGCAAGGACTCCATCTTCGACACGGACCTCTTCCTGCCCATCATCGAGGCGGCATCCTCCGTGGTCGGCACGGCCTACGGGGCCGACCCCAGGACCGACGTGGCCCTGCGCGTCCTGGCGGACCACGGGCGCGCCTTCTCCATGCTGGTGGCCGACGGCGTGCTGCCGGCCAACGAGGGCCGGGGCTACGTGCTGCGGCGCGTCGTGCGCCGCGCCGTGATGGCGGCCCGACGTCTCGGGGTCGAGAAGCCGATCGGGCCGACGCTGGTGCGGGCGGCCACCGACGTGCTCGGCGAGGCCTGGCCGTCGCTGGTGGCGCAACAGGACCTCATCGTCAACGTCGTGGCGCGCGAGGAGGCGGGATTCGACCGGACGCTGCGGGCGGGGCTCGTCCGTCTGGAAGAGGCGTTCGCCACCGGGGACAAGGTGCTCCCCGGCGAGGTGGCCTTCACCCTGCACGACACCCACGGGTTCCCGGTCGAGCTCACCGAGGAGCTGGCACGCGACGCCGGGGTGGCGGTCGACCGAGCGGGCTTCGACGCCGCCATGGCCGCACAGCGCGCGCGCGCCCGCGCCGCGACGAAGTCGACGCGCGCCGGGGACGAGGCGGCCTACCGCTCGCTGCTCGACGCCGTGGGTCCCACACCGTTCGTCGGGCGGGACGCGGGCCACTACGAGGTGCCCGCCCAGGTCGTGGGGGTCCTCGAGGGTGCCGACGACGAGGACGGCACGGTCTACGAGGTCTTCCTCGACCGCACGCCCTTCTACGCCGAGGGCGGTGGCCAGGTCGGTGACACCGGCACCATCGTGACGGAGTCCGGCATCGCCGAGGTCTACGACACGGTCTACGCCCTCCCGGGTCTCATCGCGCACCGGGCGCGGATCGACGGCGAGCTGCGGGACGGCCAGGACGCGCTGGCCACCATCGACGGGGACCGCCGCGAGGCCATCCGGCGCAACCACACCGCCACCCACCTGCTGCACGCTGCCCTGCGGTCCGTCCTGGGCGAGCACGTGCGCCAGCAGGGCTCGCTCGTGTCGCCCGACTACCTGCGCTTCGATTTCTCCCACCACGAGCGACCCACGCCCGAGGAGCTCGAGGAGGTGTTCGACCGGGCGAACGACGCCGTGCTCACCGACGTCGCCGTGGGGACGACCGAGACCTCGCGCGAGCAGGCCGAAGAGATGGGCGCCATCGCGTTCTTCGGCGACAAGTACGGCTCCTCCGTGCGGGTGGTGGAGGCCGGACCGTCGTCGCTCGAGTTCTGCGGCGGCACCCACGTGGACTCACTCGGGCAGATCGGGCCGATCACGCTGATCTCGGAGGGCTCCATCGGCTCCAACACGCGGCGGCTCTTCGCGCTCACCGGCCACGCCTCCTTGGACCGGGCGAAGGAGCGGGAGCGACTCGTCCAGGCCGCGGCCGAGCTGTTGCGGACCGAGCCGGACGAGGTCCTGGCGGCCATCGCCCGGGTGATGGAGCGACAGCGCGAGGCCGAGACGGAGCTGGCCCGGCTGCGCCAGCAGTCCAGCGACGCGGAAGCCAAGACGCTGGCGGCGTCGGCGGCGCCCGACGGCGGCGTCGTGGTCGCCCGCCGGGACAACGTGGACCCCAAGGCGTTGCAGCAGCTGGCCCAGGCCGTCCTGCGCCACGACGGCGTGCGCGCGGTCGTGCTCGGCGGCTCGCCCGACGGGAGCAAGGTCGCCATCGCAGCGGCGACGGGGGGCGATCCCGACGCCACCCAACTGGTGCGCACGCTCGGCGCGATCGTCGGCGGCGGGGGCGGCGGGTCGCCCGAGGTGGCGCTGGCCGGCGGCAAGGATCCCTCGCAGATCGAGGCGGCGTTGGCCGAGGCGCAGCGGCTCCTGTCGGCGTGAGCGGAGAGGAGACCGGGCGCGGCCGCGTCGCGGCGCTCGACCTGGGCGGCAAGCGGATCGGGGTCGCGTTCAGCGACCGCGGGCGCACCCTGGCCAGCCCGTGGGGCACGATCGAGCGCACCGGGGACCCGGCGCGTGACCGGGTCGCCGTGGTCGAGGCGGTGCGCGAGGTCGAGGCGTCCACGGTGGTGGTCGGCCTGCCGCTGAGCCTCTCGGGTGACATCGGCCCGGCGGCGCGCGCCGCGCTCGAGGAGGCCACGGCGCTGCGCGTCCTGCTCGAGCCGCTCGGCGTGGTCGTCGAGACCGCGGACGAGCGCTTTACGACGGTGGAGGCGGAGCGCTCGCTGCGGGCGGCGGGCCGGACGGGGAAGGCGGCCCGCAAGGTCGTGGACAGCGCCGCGGCGATGGTGCTGCTCCAGGCCTGGCTGGACCAGGTGTGAGCGGGCCCGGCGACGGCGACGACGAGGTCCCGTGGCCCCGTCCCGACGCGTCGACTCCCGAGCCGGACGAGGAGGCGGGAGAGGAGGGGACGCGCGCCGAGAAGCGGGCCGCCCGGGTCGCCCGCGTCCGCCGGCGCCGGCGGGTCGTGGCCGGGATCGCCGGCGGGCTGGCCGTGCTCGTGCTTGCCCTCTTCCTCTGGTACGAGCTGGAGTCGCACGCCCTCGGGCCCGCGGGGCCCGAGGTGGTTGTCACCGTCCACCAAGGGGAGTCGACCACCGCCGTCATCGACACGCTGCGCCAGCACGGCGTGATCGGGAGCTCGCTCGCCTTCCAGATCTCCGACGTGATCCACGGGACGCCGACCGTGCTCCCGGGCAGTTACGCGCTGCACGAGAACCTCACCTTCGGCGAGGTGCGCACGGCGCTGGCCGCGGGGCCGAACATCTTCCCCGTGGACGTGCGCAACGGCTTCACGGTGTCCGAAGTGGCGGCGGAGGTGGACAGCCTGCCCGGTCACGCCCCGGGAGGGTTCGCCAAGGCGGCGGCGAGCGGCGCCGTCCACTCGGCCTTCTCGCCACCGGGCTCGAACGATCTCGAGGGGATGCTCGGCACCGGCGTGTACCTGATCCTGCCCGGGGAGAGCGACCAGGCGATCGTGCAGGCCATGGTGCAGCGCTTCGACCACGACGCGTCCGCCGCTGGTCTGAGCGTGGCGTCCGCGCAGGCGCTCGGCCTGACCCCGTACCAGGTGATCGACGCCGCCTCGGTCGTCGAGAAGGAGGGGTACATCCCGGTCAACATGCCCGACGTGGCCCGGGTGATCTACAACCGGCTGGCGCAGGACCTGCCGCTGCAGATGGACTCGACCGTCCTGTACGCCATCGGCCAGGACGGCGGGCCGGTGACCGCCAAGGACCTGCAGATCCAATCGCCCTACAACACCTACCTGAACAAGGGGCTGCCGCCGACGCCCATCTCCATGCCCTCCAAGGACGCGCTGACGGCCGCGTTGCACCCCCCGGCGGGCGCGTGGCTGTACTTCGTCCTGGTCAAGAAGAACGGCGTCATGGCCTTCTCCGACACCTACGCGCAGCAGCTGGCCAACGAGCAGCTGGCCAAGTCGCGTGGGCTCCCCTGAGTCGCGCGTGGCCGCGAACGGAGCCACGCCGTCGTCCGTGACGATGGAGGAAGCGCGGCAGGCCGTCGGTCCCGACGTGGCGATCGTCGGCGTCATCGGCAGCCCGGTCGCCCACTCCCTCTCGCCCCTCCTGCACGACACCGCCTTCGCCGCACTGGGACTCGGTGACCGCTGGCGCTCCTTCGCGTTCGAGGTCCCGGCGGGAGAGGCGGCCGCCGCGCTCGCAGGCCATGCGGCAGTACGGCGTGGCCGGCCTGTCGGTCACGATGCCGCACAAGGCGGCGGTGGCGGCACTGCTCGAGGAGTGCAGCGAGGACGCCCGACGGCTCGACGCCGTGAACTGCATCGTCCGCCGCGACGACACGCTCTACGGGACGAACACCGACGGCGCGGGCTTCGTGGCCGCACTGGCCCGGGGCGCCGACTTCGACCCGGCGGGTCGACGCTGCCTGGTCGCCGGCGCCGGTGGCGCGGCCCGGGCGGTGGTGCTCGCCCTGGCGCAGTCGGGTGCGGCCGAGGTGGCCGTCGTCAACCGGACGGCCGCCCGCGCCACGGAGGCCGCCGGCCTCGCGGGTGCGCGGGGACGGGCCGTGGCGCTGGTGCCCGGGCCGCTGGCCGAGGCCGTCGGCGCGGCCCATCTGGTGGTGAACGCCACGCCGGTGGGGATGGCCGGCACGCCCGGTGCGGCGGCCGAGTGGGTCGTGCCCCCGTCCCTGCTGCACGCGGGCCAGGTGGCGGCGGACCTGGTCTATGCGCCACGGCCCACGCCGTGGCTGGCCGAGGCGGCCGCGACCGGGGCGAACGTCCTGGACGGCCTCGGCATGCTGGTGCACCAGGCCGCCGCGCAGCTCGCCCTGTGGACAGGGGCCGAGCCCCCGGTCGAGGCCATGTGGGCGGCCGCAGAGGCGGCGAGCCCCGCCGGCGGCGTGAGCGTTCAAGTGGCCGGGGCCGCCGGGGGGCTGACGTCGGCGGGCCAGAGCCCGGCCTTGGCCAACGCCGTGATCGCCTCCTCGCGCAGGGCGCGGGTCAACGCGTCGCGCTGCGAGGGGACGGTGAGCAGCATGACGCGCAGGGTGATCGTCGCCGCGTCCGCGCCCAGGAGGCCGACGATGGTCGGTGGCTCGGTCGTGTGGGCGGCGAACTCGGGTCGGCGCGCCACACTGTGCGCCGCCTCCTCGATGATCCCGCGTACCGACTCGAGGTCGGCCGCGGTCGCACCGGGGAGCGTCAGGTCGACGACGGCGCGCGCCCAGCCACGCGACAAGTTGCCGATCAGCCGGATGTCGCCGTTCGGGATGATGTAGATCGTGCCGTCGACGCCGCGGAACCGGGTCAGGCGCATCGTCACCTCCTCGACGACTCCGGTCACGGCGCCGATCGTGACGGAGTCACCGACGTTGTACTGGTCCTCCATCGTCATGAGGACACCCGAGAAGTAGTCGCGGACGATCTGCTGGGCGCCGAACCCGAGCGTCGCACCGATGATGGTGGCGCTGGCCAGGAGCGGTGTGAGGTTGATGCCGAGCAGGCCGAGGACGATGGCACCCGCCACGACGAAGACGAAGAAGCGCCAGATGTTCGCCACCAACCCCGTCATCGTGTGGACGCGGGCGCCGGCGCGTTGGGAGCCCGAGCGCGTCGCCGCCTGATTGGCCAGGCGCTCGAGGAAGCGGCGGATCACCTTGGCGCCCAGGCGCGCCACGATCAGCGCCACCACCACCACGAAGACGATGCTGAGGGGACGGATGATCAGGTCGGTCACCGTGGATGCGGTGTCGGGGCTGACGCCGGTCTTGACGAGCAGGTGGTAGAGCCAGCCCCCACCCTGGTCGACCTGGTTCGCGCTCGTCGTCGCCAGCGTGCCCACGGCGCCCACCAGGGCATGGGGCGGCGCCAGGGGGGAGAGGTCACGGCCGGTATTCTGTCCCCGAATCCGCGTTATGACCACACTCGCCCGAACACACGTTGCCGCCCGGCGCCGTGTGCCCCCGTTCGACTACATCCTGGTCATCGCCACGTTGCTGGTCTCGGCCGTCGGTGTGGTCATGGTCTATACGGCGACGCGGGGCACGCTGCTGGCCGAGGGCGACGACCCCAAGACCTTCCTGAAGAAGCAGGGTCTCTTCGTCGTCCTCGGGATCATCACCATGGTCGTGGTCGCCCTCATCGACTACCGACGGCTCGAATCGGTGGCCAACCTCCTGTACTGGCTGATCGTGCTCGCGCTCCTGGGCGTCTTCGTGGTCGGGAGCAGCGCGCAGGGTGCGGCGCGGTGGTTCAGCGTCGGACCGCTGCAGCTCCAACCCTCCGAGTTCGCCGTGCTCGCGCTCATCCTCGCCATGGCCACCTATTGCGCGCGCCGCGACGAGGAGGGCCTGGCCTGGCGCGACGTGTTCCGGCTGCTCATCATGGCCGGCATCCCGATCGTGCTGGTGCTCCTCCAGCCCGACCTCGGCACCGCCATCATCATGGTGATCGTGCTCCTGGTCATGCTGGCCGTGGCGGGGCTCCCGATCCGGATCCTCGTCATGCTGCTGGTCGGTGCGGTACTCCTCGCCTTCGTCGCCGTCGAGGGTGGGCTGCTGCACCACTACCAGATCGCCCGTCTGACCACCTTCCTCGACCCCGACACCCACAGCAGCAATCCCTACGTCCGCTCGGCCATCTACAACACGCAGCAGGCCAAGAACGCCATCGGATCGGGAGGCCTGTTCGGCTCGGGGATCGGCCACGGGACCCAGACCAACCTCGGCTACGTGCCCGAGCAGCAGACCGACTTCATCTTCACCGCCGTCGCCGAGCAGCTCGGCTTCGTCGGCTCGGTCGGCGTCCTGGCGCTCCTGGGCGTGATCGCCTGGCGCGTCCTGCACGCGGCAGTGGTGGCCCGGGACATCTTCGGGCGCCTCGTCTGCGCCGGGCTCTTCGCCTTCATCGCCTTCAGCGTCTTCCAGAACGCGGGCATGACCATGGGCATCATGCCCATCACCGGTATCCCGCTCCCGTTCGTCAGCTACGGCGGCACCGCGGTCCTGGTCTTCTTCGGCGCGGTCGGCCTGGCCCTCAGCGTGGGGGCACGCCGGAGAGCACGATGACCGACGTCCAGCCCGAGGTGGCGCCGGAGACAGGGCCCCAGGCGGCGTCGTTCCGGGTGATGGACGTGGACGAGGTGGTGCTCGACCTGCCCTCGCAGTATCCAGCCGTCACCCTGGTGGAGTCGGAGCCGCCGATGCGCGAGCTCGTCTTCCCGGTCGGCTTGCCCGAGGGCACCGCGCTGGCCCAGGCGCTGCGCCGCCTGGCGGGTCGCCGGCCGATGACCCACGAGCTGTTCATCCAGGTGCTCCAACGGGCCCGCATCGACGTCATCGCCGTGCGCCTGGTCGGGCGCGACGACGGGAACCTGCTCGCCGAGCTCGACCTGATGACGCCGGCCGGCCGGGAGCGGATCGACTGCCGCCCCTCCGACGGCATCGTGCTGGCGTTGCGCATGCCGGTGCCCGCGCCCATCCTGGTGGACGAGCGCCTGCTCGAGACGAGCGCCGACGTGGCGCCGATCGAGGAGCCCGCCGCACCGGCCGGACCGGCCGCACCGGCGCGGCCACGTCCTGAACCGGACGACTTGGCGTAGCGCGACCGGCGCCGCGGCCCGAGATCTGCGCACATGGTGACGGCCATGTCGTCAAGAGCCAAGTTCGTGTTCAAGCAAATGGGCCATCTCCTGATGCCCGGCAACGGTCGGGTGATAGGCAAAACCGTTCGTCGCGACCAAGCCGGCGACCCATTTGTTCGCCCCCTCGGCACAGGGTCCATGCGCCGCTCCGACGGCATAGGGGTCCACCAGTCGAACGTGCTCGTCGTTGGCGACGGTGACAAAGACTCCCTGTAAGCGGGCTCCTATGGACGCCACCAGACGTGTGGCTGCCGGGCTGTAATGCAACGCGGAGCACGCAGTCGGTGGAACGAGCCGCACGTAGGTGACGAGCACGACGATGGCCGACGGGGCCTTCGCCCGCACCGCCTGGATCAGGTCGGTCAGTGAGTGAGGAAGGGCCTGAAACGCGGCGTCCGTTTCGGCCGGATTTGCCGTGGCCACACAGGTCGAGTTGGGTTGTCCACATTCGATGGCCGTGCCGACGTAGTTCACGTCGTTGCCGCCGATTGTCATCGTGACCAGACGGGTCTTTGCGGTGACCGCATCGATTTGTGGTGGGGCCGAGCCCTGCGACGTGTCGAGGGCGTTCGCGGTGACAGCCCCGCCACAGCTCACGTCGTCGAGCTCCAAATGCATCTTCGCCGCGACCAGGTGTGGGTAGTCCAGCTCCGAACGCCCGCAACTGCCCGCTCCGGGCACCTGTGGCTGAATGCCGTAACCGGCGGCATAGGAACTGCCCAGGGCGACGTACTGCGAACCGGGAGCCACTGTTCCGCTTTGCGAGTGGGCCGAGGCTTCGCTCTGTGCGTGGGCCGACGCGCCGCTGGGGGTCGAGATGGCCAGAACACAGAACGCAACCGACATGGCAACGAACAGCCACGGACGGCCCACCTTCGCACCTCGCATCGTTCACGACCCCGCTACTTGAGTCAGCGGGCGAGCCTAAGTCGGACGCGATTTCGAATTCAAGACAGCGAGACCGTCGTCAGTAGCCCGAAAGATCGAGCATCGTCAACCAAGCAATTGGGTTCAACAGCTCGGAGTGCGAGGACGCTTCCCTCCGACTGCTTGTGGCCCGTAGGCTTCGGACCGTGGACTCAGACACGGTCTTGCGGTCTGCTCATGCGGCGGCGGCTGACCATGCATGGCAAAAGGCATTCGAAGGCTTCTGCGCAGTCGACAAGGCGCAGACATTGTCGCCCGAAGACCTCGAGGCACTCTCCGAAGTGGCCTTCTGGTCAAGTCATGTCTCGGAGGCGATCGATGCTCGTCAGCGTGCGTACACAGCGTACGAGAGCACAGGACGAACCGACAAAGCTGGAGCGGCCGCGCTCGTGGCTTCCCTCCTGCATTTCGGCCGCGGTGATACCTCGGTGGCGTCAGGCTGGCTCGGCCGAGCACAGCGCCTGCTCGCCGACCTTCCCGAGAGCGCAGCCCATGCACTGCTCGCTTGGATCGATGGTCAGCTCATCGGCCGCCTGAAGGCACACGATCAAGCGCTGGATAAGGCCCGGGAGGTTGAGGCGATCGCTCGACGTGTCGGCGATCGCGACATGGTTGCGATGGGACTCAGCCTGCAAGGCTATCTGCGCACGCTGACCGGAGACGTGGCGGCGGGGATGGCGCTCATGGATGAAGCGCTCGCCAGCGTTGTTGCGGGGGAACTGGGACCGCTCGCAAGCGCGGAGATCTTTTGCGAGATGGTGGTGTCGTGTATTGACGCAGCTGATTTCCAGCGCGCCGCCGAATGGCTCGACAGCGCGGAACGAGCCGGGCAGCAGCTCGTCTGTTTCCCCGGTTGCTGCCGGGTTCACAGGTCGACCATTCTTCGACACCACGGTCATTGGCCCGAGGCCCATAGGCAAGCGCGGCTGGCTCGGTCCGAGGTCGCTGGCGTCGAGGTCCTCCACGAGGGTATGGCACTGACCGAGTTAGGAGAACTCCACCGATGTAAGGGAGAGGTCGCGCTAGCAGAGCAGGAGTTCAGCGAGGCGTACGAAAAGGGCTGGACCCCGCAACCGGGCATGGCATTGTTACGTCTGCGCTCTGGAGACCTCGACGGGGCCGTGGAACTGATCGGACGGGCCGTCGAATGGTCGGCCGATGAACCGTCGACACTGGTGCGCCTCTTGCCAGCACAAGTCGAGATCGCCATTTCGGCAAGTGACGATGAGGTCGTCGAGGTGGCGGCAGCCCGTCTGGCGAAAACGGCCTACTCCTTGGGGTCGAGCACAGCCGCAGCTGCCAACGCTTCGGTAGTCGGCTTGGTGGAGCGGAAGCGCGGCAATTTCACCGAAGCAGCCCGCCAGCTCCAGCTCAGCGTCCGTACCTGGCAGCGAGTCCGGAACCCATACGAGACCGCGCAAGCTCGGATGCACCTCGCGAGCGTGCTCACCGAACTTGGCGACGTAGAATCGGCGAAACTGGAGCTGGCGGCGGCGAGGACGACGTTCGAGGATCTGGGCGCGATGTTCGACGCACGCGATGCGGCCCGCAGGCTCGGTGACGACGCTCCCGCGTACGCAGTACGTACGTTTATGTTTACCGACATCGTGAATTCGACATCGCTGCTGAGCGCGATAGGAGACGAGGCGTGGGACGGCGTTCGTCGATGGCACGACCGGACGGTACGCACGATCGTCACAGAGCACCAAGGGCGGATCGTGAAAGGAACCGGCGATGGCTTCTTCGTCGCCTTCGACGAGACGGCGCTCGCCGTCGACAGTGCTATCACCATCCAGCGAGCGCTCCACGAACAGCGGCGCCGCGACGCATTCTCACCTCCGGTTCGCATCGGTCTCCATGTCGGTTCTGCGATCGCCGTGGAAGATGATTTTTCTGGCCAGGACGTCGTAGTAGCTGCCCGTATCTCTGCGCTCGCCGGGGCCGGGGAGATACTCGTGAGCGCTGCTGTCGCTGATCTGATCGGACCACACGTGCGGATCGCTGGCCGTAGATCGACGGAGCTCAAGGGGATCCCCGCACCGGTCGAGATCGCCGTAGTCGACTGGCGATGATCTGGGGAAGTGCCGAGGTCCGGGCATCCCCGAACCGGAAGGTCCAACTGCCGTCAGCGTCACCAGGCGAGTTCGCCCTCACCCTCCTGGAAGGTGCCGGTAGGGCCGTCCTGGCCGATTGTGGCCATGCGCACGATCACCTCTGCGCCCCTCTCAACGGGCTGCCCAGCCCCACTGAATGGAGTGAGGTCGGTCGCAGTGAAGCCGGGCTCGACTGCATTGAACTTGATTCCTGGAAATGTCTTTGCGTACTGCACCGTGAGCATCGAGACGGCGGCCTTACTGGAGCCATAGATGATGCTCGGGAAGTGAAACTGACGCCGCTCTGGATTCGTCACGGCCCAGAACGAGCCGAGGGCGCTCGAGACGTTGACCACCAGCGGATTCTCGGACTGCTCCAGCAGCGGGAGTGCGGCCTGAGTGACACGGATCAGACCGATGGCGTTGGTATCGAATACCTTCAGTGCGATCGGGCCGGTGACGTCGGCAGTAGTACTGATGCCGGCGTTGTTCACGAGGACGTCCAGATGGCCCTCGCGGTCGGCGATGGCACCTAGTGCGGTCTCGACGGACGAGTCGTCAGTGACGTCGAGCTGCACGAACAGACCGCCGAGCGCAGATGCCGCGACCTCTCCACGCTCGGCGTGGCGTGCGCCGAGGTACACGGTATGCCCCCGCCCGATCAACTGTCGGGCGGTCTCGTAGCCGAGACCCTTGTTGGCTCCGGTGACAAGCGTCACGGTCATTTCTCGGTGCTCCTCTCCTCGTGATCGAGGCGTCGGATCCACGATCGGCGCGTTCCAGACTGACCGTAGCGGAGTGCGTTCCCTTCGCCGAGAGGGTGGAACAGTCGGTACGAGCGGGGGGCACGGTCCGGGCCTTCGAGCGCGAGTCGCCCTGCGTCATCTTCGAGGATGAGTGGCTGGGCGACACCGCATCGAGCGCCTCGAAGCGAGTTCGAGGAGAATGTCGCGATGAGTGCCGGTGCCAAGACCCAAGACGCTGGGTTTGTCTGGCGTGGGGAGGCCGGAACGGTCCACGTCGAATGCATTCCGAACAACGATCCTGAGTTCTACGGATGCTGGTGGTCGGTCGCGGAAGGCTTTCCCGTCTGCACGGCAACCGTTGACTATCCTGCCCGCGGCTACCGCGCAATGTTCGGATGGGTGCAGGTCGTTCGCTCCACAGACAACGAATCCGACGGTCTGCGCTTCGAGTTGGACCCGTTCGGGCTCTTCGGCGACGCACCTTCGCCGTACTGCTGGTACGGGCAGCGGCCGACCCTCTTCGACGCTCCGTCGCGTCCGGTCAGAGAACCCCTCGAGTGGGTGGCACACAGCTTCCTGGCCGCCACTCCCCTTGACGAGGTCGCCCAGTTGAAGGCTCGGCGCGTCGTGCCTCTCGTTGGGTTCTCGTGGGGCTTCACAGACACAGGCAGCAGCGTGATCCTCAGCAACATCGAGGTGCTCATCGAGCGTGAGTGGACCATGCATCTCGGCTTACTTCGACAGGGGTATCCGATGTGGGTCTTTTCGGAAGGCGCCGAGGGGTAGCACGGCGCCGAGGCGGCAGGGGTGTCGCGCCGCAGTGCCCCAGTCCGCTGGGAAGCAGGTGGTTCGGCACCATGAGGTGCACCTCGCCGTGAGCCCTGCTCAAATGGCCACGTGGACCAAGTGCCAGAGACTCGCTACGCCACAACGGCCGACGGACTCCACATCGGATACCAGGTCGAAGGAACGGGGCCTCTCAGTCTCATCGAGCTGACCAACGGTACGAACTTCTCGGTCGACGCCGCGGCCGAGCAGCCACGCTGGCAGGCCTATGTGGACAAGCTGGCCTCGTTCTCCCGACTGATCCGATTCGACCTCAGGGGTATCGGCCTTTCGGACCCCTTGAGCTCCTCCGATCCCCCTACGGTGGAACAGTGGGCGAGTGACGCGCTCGCCGTACTCGACGACCAGGCAATAGAGCGTGCAGCCGTCCTGGGCGTCCACTTCGGCGGACTGGCCGCGATACTGCTGGCCGCGACACATCCAGAGCGGGTGCACGCGCTCGTCCTGGTGAACGGTTACGCCTGCCTGACGCGCAACGACGACTACCCATTTGGTATACCCGCTGCCGTCTTGGAGCGCTTCAGGGAGTCTCTGATCGAACCAGGGTCGGGCACCGGGGACGACCTACCGCTCATGGCTCCGAGCATGGTCTCGGATGCGGACTTTGCCGCATGGTGGCGCCGAGCGGGCCATCGGGGTGCGAGCCCGGCGATGGCGCGAGGTGTGTGGCGAGCCGCGGAGACCGACGTCCGACCCATCCTCGACGGCTTGCGTGTGTCGACCCTCGTGCTCCACGCTCGTGACGACCAGTTCTGCCGCGTCGACAACGGGCGCTATCTTGCCGACCACATCGATGGCGCCCATTACGTTGAGCTCGACACGGCGGACCACGTCCCGTGGGCCAGCAGTGCGGACGTTGCCGGCGAGATCGAGGAGTTCCTGACCGGTACGCGACAGATTGCGCCAAGTGATCGTCTCCTCGCCACGGTCCTGTTCTCCGACATCGTCGGTTCCACCGAGCAGGCGACTGCACTTGGTGATCGGGCTTGGACGGCCCGGCTCGAACAACACGACGCTGCAATTGATCGGCAACTCACGCGATTCGGTGGGCGCTTGATCAAACGAACGGGGGATGGCGTGCTCGCCATCTTCGACGGGCCTGCACGCGCCGTGCAGTGCGGGGTTGCAATCCGCAATGTCCTTCGTCAGGTCGGCATCGACGTTCGCGTGGGCTTGCACACGGGCGAGATCGAGCGGCGCGGTGACGATGTGGCCGGCATCGCCGTGCATTTGGCTCAGCGCGTCGAAGCCAAGGCTCAGTCCGGCGAAGTACTGGTTTCCCGGACGGTCGTCGATCTCGTCGTCGGGTCAGATCTGCATTTCCTGGATCGGGGCGTTCACGAACTCAAGGGACTGCCGGGCAAATGGCAGTTGTTCGTCGTAGGGGACTGAATCTGCTGAGAAGATGTCATTCCCAGCAAAGCTTGGGGTGTCCCCAACACGCCGGTCGTGGAGGCCACCCCGCGAGAAGTCAGCCGACCTTGGTGGCGGCCCATCCGATCGTTCTGTCACATGCGAATGGCATCATCGAGGGCCGCCCCGTAGCGCCGGGAATGCGCTGCCCGGGATGGTGTCCCCAAGCGATTGCGAGTTGAACAATGGATATTCCGCCCACCATCGAGCGCTACTTCGAGAGTGACTCCCGACGCGACGTCGAAGCAATCCTCGCACTGTTTACGAAGGATGCGACAGTCATCGACGATGGCAGTACCTGGCACGGGTCAGCTGACATTCGAGCGTGGCAACTGGGTCCGGCCTCGCAGTACGAATACAGGGTCACCCTCTCTGGAATCGAGGCGACGGGTGGCGAGACCTATCTCGTCTCAGGCCGCCTTGATGGCAACTTTCCTGGCGGTACCGCCGAGGTTCATTTTCGTTTCATCCTCTCCGAGGATCACATTGAGCGACTCGAAATTGCGCCCTGATCCGCCGCCGGACCTCTCTCAAAACGACGCTGCCGGGTTGGAAGGACAGCCGTTCGGTCGGAGCCCAACTACTGGCGGCCCCAGCGACGGTTCAGCGCATTCTGTTATCCAGGGGGAGCGAAGAACTCCAAAGCAATGTTGTCCGGATCACGAAAGGACAAGCCTGAACCATAGGAAGCGTCGACCACGCCGCCATTCTCGATGCCGAGCGCGTTGAGCTTGGACTCCCACTGTTCAAGCTCCGCCCGGTTCGCGCAGGCGAACGCGAGGTGGTCCAGTCCCGGGCGCCGTTCGTCGAAGGGCTCTGATCCGTGAGGATCCGCGAACTGGTGTAGGCCGACCAGGGTCTGGCTGCCGAGAAGCCACACGACGTGGTGGAACGGTCCCGTGTCCTCGTCGATCACGGGTGCAGCATCGAAAAGCTCTTGATACCACGGCCGACTCCGAGTCAGGTCCGTGACGGTGAGGGCCACGTGTGTGACGCCGGGGAAATCAGCCATGGGAACCTCCTCTGCGAGCGCTGCTCCTCAACGTAGTCTTGCGATCCGCGGGTTTCACGTGGTGCCCCACTCGGTGCCGGCCCGGGGCACGCATCCGGGGCGGGGCAGGGCGGTCGCTTCGGGCCGTAGCATCACTCACATGCACGCAGCTGTCATCACCCACCTTCATCTCCGAGAGGCACCCGATCCCGAACTCTTGGCTCGCGCAGAGCGGGAATTGGTGCCGCAAGCGCGGATCATGGAGGGAATCCGTGGTCTCCACATCGTTCAGGTGACACCGGATCATTTGATTCTCGTCATCCTGGGTGACGACGCCGAGGCACTCGACAACTTCGCGACCGAGGTTGGTTCGCGCTGGATGGAGTACGTCGTGCCCATGCTTGCTTCGCCACCAGAGCGACACCTCGGACCTCTTGTCGTGACGACCGACTGAACTGTGTCATGAGAAATTCTGCGATCAGAAGACCCTCCCACAACGCCCGAAGGTGGCCGCTGGGCCAGCGCGGGTTGCCCTCGATGTCCCTCAGCCATTGCGACCGATGAACGCGAGGAGTTGCGTCTGCGGTCCTGCACCGGCTGGCACGAGAATGTCCTCGCCGAACATCCCACTGGCTCGCACCATGTCGGCCTGATCCTGGAGGAGCTTGTAGGCGGCCTCAACCAATTCGGGATCGAGGGTGGCATCCTGTTCCGTGGCGGTTGCCAGGTCCCATCCGTGAATCAGGACATCAATGAAACGGTGGCCGGCGTACACCGAGCCGGGGACAGGTCCATAGGAGACGGCGCAGGGCGCATCGAGCGCCCCGGGTGCCTCGAAGATCGCCGCTGCCGCATTGGCCGAAGCGTCGTATGCCGCCAATGCGTCGTTCCCGAGCACATCACCGTCGAGGCGATCACCGACCTCCTCAATCGTGTGGCCCGAGCCCAGCTCGGCCGCCCACAGGTTGCCCGACACCAGGTGATTCAGGAGGGCTTCGACGTCCCAACCGTCACAGGGGGTTGCGTCAGCCCACTGGGCACGATCAATACGGGCGACGACGGAATGGGTCTCGTCGAGGGCTCTTCGATGCAGCTGGGCAATGTCTGCCATGTCGCACTCCTCCATTTTGATTCCCAACACCGGACTTGCCGAGTGTCGTTGGACTGCGATTGAAATGACGACGAGCCATGGGATGCGTTTCGCTCCTATGAGCGGTCCTCGATCACGTCAAGGTCCTGAAACGTCATCGGCCCGTCGAGGAGAGCCGCCTGCTTCTCGCTGAATTCAGATGTCTCCGGCAGATTAGAGTTCTCCATGGCGGTCTCGAAAGAGTCGAAGAACGCGAGGATCAGGTGTCGCTCTGGGTCAGTACGGTCTCGGGCGACGATGGAGCGTCGAAGAGTGCGTTTTCCCTCAGTCGCTGCTCGCCACTCATCTTCGAGCTGCTGGATCTGGTCGAACCTTGTCGTTCGGCACTCAATGATCTGAACGAACGCCATGGCGGTCTCCTTTCGACGTTCCGACCCCTCTAGACAGCGGTATCCAATTCCTGCATTGCATTGTTAGCTGAAGCACCTCAAAGCAACCTGGGTAGCGCGGGAAGAGCGTCCGATACCAGATGCAACACCAATCTCGACCTCTGACCCATCAGAAACACTGGGCCGTATGCCGCGTCCGGAATTCCTGGAAATGGGCAGGAGCGGAACCGTCGTCCGCCCCCGCCCCATAGGCCCGGCACGTTCTCGGGGATCTAGTCTGCTGGTGCGGTCGCCGTGCTACGGCGGACGAACAAGGAGGAAGAGCCCTATGGCAGTGTTCAATGGCGCGTTCCCGATTCTCCCCGGCAAAGAACAAGGCGGCAGGGACTTCGCTGCCGCATGTATGGGGGAGCGCCGGAAAGGGTTCGAGGCACTGCAGGCGATGTCGGGAGTAACCCGGGAGACTTGGGCCCTGCAGGAGACCCCTATGGGGAGCTTCATGTTGGTGTGGTTCGATGCTCCGGACATCGAGAAGGCGTTCACCGATCTCGCCACTGCCGGCGATGAGTTCTCCATCTGGTTTCGTGGCCAAGTCATAGACCTGACTGGCGTCGACCTGGGCACTCCACCCGAAAGCCCGGCCCCGGACGTGCTGGTCGACTGGACGGCCTGAAGCACGACCTCCCCCCCTGTGGGTAGATCACCAGCGGCGAGACGTTCTCCGGGCCGGCTCCTGGATCATGGGTCGCTCCTCGATCACCACCTCGTCGGTGCTGAAGACATGGTTACAAACGCGGTCGTCAGAGAGACGACGCAAGCGGTTGCCGCTGGCAACCACCTCTGCAAGGGCAAAAACGCCCGTCCAGCGGCGAAGGTAGTGGTTCCACACACAAGCCGGCGTTCCGACTGCCAGCGGTACCTCGGAGTCGCCGAGAACGTCATCTTGTGACCGTGGCGTGCTCGTCACGTGGTCTCCCTGGGGTGAGAAATATCGTCCATTAGGTTTCCCGATCGGAGCCCCGAGCCGCCTGCCACCCGAAATCGCGACTGACGAGACGAGAGCTGTGACTCGGTGATCCGATCCGTTCCCGAGAACTACCCGGGTCAGACTGTGCATCAAACTCATCGGCCGTTTGGGCTGCTCGTTTTCATGGTCCAGTCCTCCCGGACTCTGTCCTCAGAGGGATTCGGCCGATATCCGCTGCCGAC
This sequence comes from uncultured Acidimicrobiaceae bacterium, assembly GCA_963756625.1. Lineage (GTDB taxonomy): Bacteria > Actinomycetota > Acidimicrobiia > Acidimicrobiales > RAAP-2 > Bog-473. The sequence goes on along the minus strand of CAVWNQ010000004.1, from coordinate 533,355 downwards.
CACCGGCATTCCATAGAATCCGGCATGTGAGCACCTTCGTATTCAGGCTCAAGGCTCCGCGTGCCACGTTTGCCCTCGACATGACCGACGACGAGCGCGAGATCATGGCTCGCCACGCTGCCTACTGGCAGCCGCTGATCGACTCCGGTCGTATGGTGATCTTTGGCCCGGTGCTGGACACCGGTGGGTCGTGGGGTCTCGGCGTGGTCGAAGCCGATGACGAGGAGGAGCTCCGCGCCTTCGCTGCTGGCGATCCAGTGATCACTTCCGGCACTGCAGGCATCGAGATCGGCAAGATGCTTGCCGGATTCGTTCGACCCCGATAACCACCGAGGAAGCGGTGTCCCGTGCGCCATCGGGACGGTGGGCGACGAGGAGCCCAGACCCAGGCCTATCCTCTCTCACCCCTAAGACCTGGCCGGGACTCTCGCGCTGGTGCCGGCAAAAAGTTGGCCCGATGCGCGATACCAGGACGGTTGAGGTGCCAGCCGGGGCGTCCGCCTCCGGCATTACAGGACGGACATCGAACATGATGGGTATATGGCCCTTCTTGTGGCTGGCATCGTCGTTGTCCTGACCCTGGCCCTCCTCGTCCTCCTCATCCGTGTGGTCTACAACCACGCTGTTCCTGCGTTCGACCGCCGACACCGAGAGCGTGACGACAGCTTCCTCTTCGACTTCTACTGTGAGACAGGGATGATGTCAAAGGTGCGCTGGCTGAATCGACGGTTGCCGTCGTCGCCCCGCTGCAAGGTCTGCCTCCTACCATTCGGCGGCTTAGGTCGCGTCTTAGGCGTGAAACCCTCTCGTAAGAATCCCAATCATTGTCGATCGTGCTTCGAGGCAGCTCCAATCGGGGGGCAGGACATGGAAGTCGGTGTCCTCTTCGCCGATATTCGTGGCTACACCTCCTGGTGTGAGGACCAGACGCCCGAGGTCGTCGAACGAGCCCTGAATCAGTTCTATGCCACAGCGTCAACGGTTCTGACCAAGGGTGATGGGCTGATCGACAAGCTCGTGGGCGACGAGGTCATGGCTCTGTTCATTCCGGCGTTTCGGTCTCTTCGGGAGCGCACGTGCGAAGTGATGGTGGATGCAGCCCGAGAGTTCCTGCTCCTCATCGGACAGGCGACCCCTGATCAGGACGCGCTTCCCGTCGGTGTTGGCCTCACATACGGGATGGCTCGAGTCGGCAACGTCGGTGCAGGGGAGGTGAAGGACTTCACAGCCATTGGCGACGTGGTCAACACGGCTGCCCGCCTGGAAGCGTCTGCATCGCCCGGACAAATCCTCATGTCGGCAGCGGTCTACGAGCGTGCTGCGGCTCAAGTGCCAGACGCCACGCCGCGATCCCTCATTCTCAAGGGCAAGGCGGAGCCCGTTTCTGCCTATGCCGTCCAAGTGGGATCAGACGCGGGTCCTCATGATGGCCAGTAAGCGAATCCAGACCTGGCGGGCCAACAGACCACACGATATGTGCTGATACATCGCCCCGCGGACCGAGCAAGTATGGCTGGAGACCGCCCGATAACAATGACAGGCGTCGCGACAGCCTTCGGGTAGCCCAGAACGCCAATCGGGAAGGTGGTGCTCACGCGAAGGCGACGCTCTCCCAGTCGCCCCCTTCGATGGCTATTCGGGACCCGTACTTGTCCACCAACGGTGCCGAGATGTCGGGTCGACCGCTCTGGACCCGCACTCTTCCCTTGTGTTGGTCAGGACCAAACCGCTGATGGCAGGCCGGCCTTTCTCATCGACCTCACCCAGATCCCAGTCCTCGTTCCTCAGCCGGACACAGACCGCTTCGAGTTGCGCATACGTGTAACGGCAGTGCTGCACCCTCAGTCCGTCCGGCAGATTGAGCCGTGCGACCAGGGCCGATCGATGTCGCTCCACGGATTCGGTGAAGCTGACGCCGTAGGTCCGATCAGTCCTTGCTGCTGGCATCGAGGGGTGGGCCGCCGCAGAGATGGGCGAAGGCTGCCTCGCTGCGCCGAGACCGCACAACCGTGACCGAATTCGAGCAGTTCGTCGGATGAGGCCATTCGCTGACAATCGACAGCGCCTAAAAAAGACATTGCTGCGGTTCTCGAAAGGCTCGGCAACAATGGACGCTGAGCGAGCCGATCGCTGAAGGGAGCATCACCATGGATCTCGGGCTGGCTGGGAAGCGAGCCGTCGTAACCGGCGCGAGCAAAGGAATCGGGTTGACAGTGGCACGGACGCTCGCAGCCGAGGGCGTCTACGTGGTCGCGGGATCGCGCGAAACCTCCGAGGAACTGCAGCAGCTGGTCGCTTCGGGAAAAGCATCGGATGTGCAAGTGGATCTGGCGTCTCCGACCGGCCCGAGCCAGCTCATCCAGACCGCCCTCGATGGGGGACCTCTCGACATCCTCATCAACAACGCCGGCGCAGTCACACCCCGGACCGGCGGATCGGGATCCGTGACCGACGAACAATGGGCCAATTCACTCAACCTCACACTCATGGCTGCCGTTCGGACCGCCCGCACGGCGCTGCCCGCCATGATCGAAGCCGGGCGGGGTTCGATAGTGAACACCGCCTCGGTAAACGCCTCGCTACCCGACCCGCTCGTCATCGACTACAGCGCTGCAAAGGCCGCACTCGTGAACTTCTCCAAGGCACTCTCAAAAGAAGTCGGGCCACACGGGATACGAGTCAACACCGTAAGTCCCGGTCCCGTCGCGACAGATCTCTGGCTCGGGAACGAAGGGGTCGCTTCGACGTTGTCGAGCACCCTGGGAGGAAACCCGACCGACTACCAAGAAAACGCGGTACGCGACACGGCCACCCGCAGGTTCACCACGCCACAAGAAGTAGCCGACCTCATCGTCTTTCTCGCCAGCGATCGGAGCGCCAACATCACTGGTGCCGACTACTTGATCGATGGCGGTCTCACCCAAAGCCTCTGAACCCCATCCCAAGGACCCGGCAACTGGTCGAGCTTCAGTTTCCCGACAGGTGGTCGAGATGTCCGAAGAGCCGTCGAAGGCCTTCGACCTCTTCCGTCGTGAGCGGCTGCGAGTCGATCGAGGAGATGTTGTCCTCGAGGTGGGCGGGGTTGCCGGTGCCGGTGAGGACGACGTGACAGCCGGGCTCGTGGCGGGCGAACCGATAGGCCGACTCCACCACCGACCCGTTGCGGCCTGCACGAAGAAGGAACCCGAGCGGGTCGTCGAGGTCGATCGCACCTTCGGGGATGTGGCCTTCTTCGACGAGTTGGCCGGCCACTCGACGCAACTCGTCGGGCTGGCTGAGGGTCCGTCGCACGGCGAACATCACCTCGACGCCGATGTTCTTCTCCTGCGTGAGGGGGAGCACCCGGTCCCGTGCGCTCGGGTTGAGCAGGTTGAATCCGACCATGACCACGTCCCAGCAGTCGTCGAGGAGGGCTCGCTGCAGCATGGTGTGTCCGGGGTCGGCACCGAAGCGCTCGGATACGGCCAGGAACCGCAGGGCCCCCTCGGCGTGTAGGCGCTCCAGCTCGGGAACCAACTCGTCCACGCAGTGCTCGTAGAGGCCAACATCGACGCCGTGCAGGTGAAAAACGTCGACCCGGTCGGTCCGCAGCCGCCGGAGTGAGAGCTGGACGGAATCTCGCAGTGCCCGCGCGGTGAGCGGTCCGCCGCCGCCCTGGGGATGGGCCTTGGTCGATACGACCACCCGGTCGCGGTGCCCCGCGAGCCCCCGCCCCACTATCTCCTCGGTCCCGTAGGCCCGGGCCGTGTCGACGTAGGTGACGCCCAGCTCCAGCGCTCGTTGGACCAGGCGTACGGACTCCTCCTCGGTGGCTCCCGTGGCCTGGCCCAGGCGGCTGTGGCCGCCACAGCCCAGGCCAGCCACGCTCACCTCCAGGCCGGTCCGACCGAGCACGACCGTGTCCATCGCTACGCCTCCACGTCGTCTTGGGCCTCATGCTGTCGCGCCGCCGGGCCCGAACGCCAAGATGCGTCCCCGAGCCTGCCCCGGAGCGCCGACCTCTGATGGGACTCTCGGCTGCCACGCGATGCCAAGACCCCGACGCGATCCATTTCGTTGCTCCCGGGCAGGCGGGCTGTCGAGCCGGAGCAGGGGGGGACCTGAGAAGATCAGTGCGAGATCCCCAACCCTGCTGAGGTCCCCATGACAGCTGCTGGTGAAAGACCGACCGTGATCAAGATCAACGCCATCACCGTGCCCGAGGACGCCGGAGACGAGCTGGCCCGCCGCTTCGCGGCGCGGGCGCACGCCGTGGACGACCAGGACGGGTTCGAGGGCTTCGAGCTCCTGCGGCCGACCGACGAGCGGCGGCAGTGGCTCGTGGTCACCCGCTGGCGCGACGAGGCGTCGTTCCAGCAGTGGGTGTCCTCGCCTGCCTTCGCACACGGCCACGCCGGGGCCGACCGGCCCTCGCCGCACGGCGGCCCGGTCTCGGTGTCCTCCGAATTGTGGTCCTACGAGGTGGCCGGAGGCTCGGGCGCCGGCTGAGGGCGAACCGGCCGCATGGCCGGGTCAGCGGGCGGGGACCATCGGGCGCTCGCCCGGTGCCGCCGCGTCGCCGGCAGCGACCATCTCCGCCTGGGCCTGGGCGCCCTCGTCCGAGATGCGCAGCATCAGCGCGATGAGGATGTAGTTGGCGAGCAACGACGACCCTCCGTACGCGACGAACGGCAGGGTGATCCCGGTGAAGGGCAGCAGACGCACCACGCCGGCCATGATGAAGAAGGCCTGGAAGCCGATGATCAGCGTGAGGCCGGTGGCCATGAGGCGCGAGAAGTCCGAGCGGGCCGTCTGGGCCACCCGGAAGCCGGCCCCGGCCAGCAGGATGAAGGCCATGACGACCGCGGCGCAGCCGACCAGCCCCATCTCCGTCCCGATGGCCGCGAACACGAAGTCACTCGTGAGCTCGCCGATCTGCCCGGCGAGGTGGTCGAAGCCGAGGCCGGTGCCACCGACGCCGCCCGTCCCCAGGGAGAACTGGGCCTGCGCCAGCTGGCTGTCCCCGGCACCGGGGGCGGGCCACGGATTCAGCCACTGCTCGACCCGCATGTTGACCTGGCCGAAGTAGTGGGCCGCGATGAAGGCGCCGATCCCGAAGAGGACCAGGCCGAGCATCAGGTAGCCCACCCGGCCGGTGGCGACCCAGAGCAGCCCGATGAAGAGGACGAAGAGGAGGGCGGCGAAGCCGATGTCGTCCTCGAGTCCGATGATGGCCATGGCGGCCCCCCAGGCCACCAGGATGGGCAGGAGGGGCCGGGGATCGAGGAAGAGCCGGTTGCCGATCTGCGCCGTCGGGATCGTCAGCATCTCCTTGTTCTCCGCGAAGTACGACGCGAAGAAGATGCACAGGAGGATCTTGGAGAACTCGATCGGCTGGAACGAGAGGCTGCCCACGTGCACCCACAGCCTGGCCCCGCCGATGGGTGAGAAGAACAGCGGCACCACGAGCAGGATGCCCGCCAGCAGCAGCAGGAGATAGCGATAGCGCTCGAGGTCACGGGAGTAGCGGACGACCAGGAGCGTGAGCACGTAGAGGACCACACCGAGCGCGATCCAGCCCGCCTGTTGGCGTGCGTACGGCGGGTTCCAGCGGGCGATGATGACGTAGCCGATCCCGTTGAGCAGCGCCGCCAGCGGCAGGATCACCGCGTTGGCGTTGGGGACCAGCCAGCGGTTGGCCATGTGGGCGACGAGCACGAGACCGAGGATGATCCCGAGGAACGGCCCGATGTTGTCGGGGATCTTCGACTTCTGGCCCAGGACGGCGATGACGTAGAGCGCGACGATCAGCAGCGAGCCGAAGACCAACAGTCCCAACTCCGTCCGCCGCTTGGGCTTCGGACCGAAGACGTAGCGGGGGAGCATGCTCCGGCGGGCTGGGGGCGACACCGGGGCGAATCGTAGTGGTGAGGGGTAGGATCAGGGCGGCATCCCCGCCCGTTCGGGACGCTCGCCCACCTCCGCCCATGACCCAGACACAGCCTCAACACCAACCCCCGGCGCAGCCCGTTCCTGGTGCCGGGCCGGGGCCAGAAGTGCAGGTGGAGAAGGGGACGGAGGCTGAGGCGGCACCCGCCTCCGCCGGCCTGGCGACCGTCGAGCACGCGGCCCCCCCGACCTACCAGCAGATCGAAGCGTTCGGCTACCAGCGCTTCACCAACCGCGAGCAGTCCCGCCTCGACTTCGGGGCCCGACTCCTCGACCTGGCCGAGGACGACGGGCAGCCGCTGATGGAGCGGGCGAAGTTCCTCGCCATCTTCTCCGAGCTCCTCGACGAGTTCTACCAAATCCGGGTGGCCGCGCTCGAGGACCAGGTCGCCGCCGGCGTGCGCACACGCAGCGTCGACGGGCTGCGCCCGGGCGAGCAGCTGACCATGATCCGCGGTCGCGTCGAGGAGCTCGTGCGGCGCGAGGACCACATCTTCCTGGACCTGATCGTGCCCGCCCTGGCGGAGGCCGGCATCCGCCTCTCGGACTGGTCCTCGCTCGACGACGACGACCGCGAGCACCTCGTCGAGGTCTTCCAACGCCAGATCTTCCCGGTCCTCACGCCCCTGGCCGTCGACCCCGGGCACCCGTTCCCCTACATCTCCAACCTCTCCCTCAACCTGGTGGTGGAGGTGCAGGACCCGGTGTCGGGGGAGGAGCGCATCGCGCGGGTCAAGGTGCCCCCGACGCTGCCGCGCTTCGTGGTCATGCCCGACGGCGAGCGCTTCGTGCCGCTCGAACAGGTCATCTCGGCCCATCTGGACTCGCTGTTCCCGGGCATGACCATCGGGCACCACTACGCCTTCCGGGTCACCCGCAACGCCGACCTGGCGCTCGAGGAGGACGAGGCCGACGACCTGCTCGTCGCCATCGAGATGGAGCTGCGCCGCCGCCGGTTCGGCAAGGCGCTCCGGCTCGAGGTCGAGGCCGACATGAGCCAGGACCTCGTCGACCTCCTCGCCACCGAGCTCGAGGTGGGAGCGGACGGGGTGTTCCGCGTCGCCGCCCCCCTCGACCTGAGCGGCCTGTGGGGCGTCTACGCCCTCGACCGGCCGGATCTGCACGGCGAGATGTGGACGCCCATGACGCCGCCGCGCCTGGCCCAGGTGGCGCACGACCCGGCCGAGCTCTTCGCCATGCTGCGCGAGCGCGACGTGCTCGTGCACCACCCCTACGACTCCTTCGCCACTTCGGTGGAGGCCTTCGTCGGCCAGGCCGCCGAGGACCCGGCGGTGCTCGGGATCAAACAGACGCTGTACCGGACGGGCATCGACAGCCCCATCGTGCAGTCGCTGATCCGGGCGGCCGAGAACGGCAAGCAGGTCGCCGCCATCGTCGAGCTCAAGGCGCGCTTCGACGAGGAGGCGAACATCGGCTGGGCCCGTGCGCTCGAAGAGGTGGGCGTCCACGTCGTCTACGGCATCGTCGGGCTGAAGACGCACTCGAAGACGGCATTGGTGCTGCGCCGCGAGGAGGACGGCGTCCGTCCCTACTGCCACGTCGGCACGGGCAACTACAACTCCAAGACGGCGCGCATCTACGAGGATCTCGGTCTGCTCACCTCGGATGCGGAGATCGGCGCGGATGTCGGCGAGCTCTTCAACTACCTCACCGGCTTCTCCAAGCACGCCGACTACCGCCAGATCCTCGTGTCGCCCGTCACGGTGCGCAAGCGGATCATGGCCATGATCGAGGAGCAGGCGGACGCCGGCCCGTCGGGCCGCATCGTGCTGAAGCTCAACGGCCTGACCGACGCCGCCATGATCGACGCGCTCTACCGCGCCTCGGGCGCCGGCGTGGAGATCGATCTGGCGGTGCGCGGCCTGTGCCGCCTGCGCCCCGGCATCCCCGAGCTGTCCGAGCACATCCGCGTCCGCTCCATCGTCGGCGCCTTCCTCGAGCATTCGCGGATCTACCGCTTCGGCGGTTCCCCCGCCGATCCGGCGGCCGGACCCGGCCTGCCGCTGAAGATCTACATCGGCTCGGCGGACCTGATGGGCCGCAACCTGGACCGCCGGGTCGAGGTCGTGGTGCCGGTGCACGACCCCGAGTTGCAGGCGCGGCTCTTCGAGATCCTCGACCTCGTCTTCGCCGACGAGACCAACGCCTGGGAGCTCGGCTCGGATCGGCGGTGGCGCCGCGTGCCCAACCGGCACGGCGTGAGCTCGCAGGAGCGACTGAAGGAGCTGGCCCGGGAGCGGGCCCGCCGCCGGCTCGACACGGACCTCCGCGTCGGAGAGGGTGACGAGGCCAGAGGATCGTCGTAGCCGGGTCCGGATCGCGTCCGGGCAGGATCGGGGCGCAAAGCTGCACCCTGGCGGGCGCGCGCCGGTACGCTCACCCGGCATGACGGGCGACGCGCTTGGCCTCTGCGCATGCGCGCGATCGCGTCCGGCGCACAGTTGGGCGTGGCCGGCGCTCTCGGGTGCGCTCGCCGTGCGTGGGGGCGACGGTCCTCGCTCTGGCCCACGCGCAGCTCGACCTCGGCACCTACCTGCTCGGCGGGGCGCACGCGCAGTCGAACGACCTCTTCACCGTCACCTACCCGACCGACCACCTGGGCTTCACCTATCCGCCCTTCTCCGCTCTGCTCTTCGCCCCCTTCGCGCATCTCCCGGCGCGCGTGTGCGAGGTCGCGTTCTCCTGGGTGAACCTGGCCGCCCTCTTCGGCCTCGTCGCCGTCAGCCTGCGGGCAGTCTGTGCCGCACTCGACCGGCGGACCGTCCTGTGGTGGGCGCTGGCGCTCGTCCTGCCGATCACGCTGTTCGACCCGGTACGCCAGACCTTCCTGCTCGGGCAGGTCAACATCATCCTCGCTCTCCTGGTCGTGGCGGACATGACGCTCGACCTGCCGCTGCCCCGGGGCGTCCTGGTCGGGCTGGCGGCGGCCGTGAAGGTGACGCCGGTCATCCTCATCCCGTACCTCTTCCTGACCCGGCAGGGACGCGCCGGCGGGCGCGCCCTCGCCTCGTTCGGCGGCGCCGCGCTCCTGGCCGCGGCGGTCAACGCATCGACGTCGTGGTCCTACTGGACGCATGACATCCGCGACCCCCAGCGCGCCGGCATGCTCTCGTGGATCGGCAACCAGGGCATCCTCGGCGCGTTCGAGCGGATGGTGGGCCATGCCGTCAGCACGCCCACGACCTTCGTCGTCGTGGTGGTCACCGGCGCGGCATCGGGCTTGCCGTCGCCGCCGGGGCCTACCGTCGCTCGTCCCCGGTCCTCGGGCTCCTCGTCGTCGAGGCCACCGAGTCCCTCGCCAGCCCGGTGTCGTGGTCGCACCATTTCATCTGGGTCGTCCTCCTCGTGGCGTGGCTGGCCCTCGCGCCGGACCGGCCCCGCTACGGCGAGTGGTACGCCGCCGCCGTGGCGCTGCTCCTGTGGGCCGCCCCCTACTGGTGGGTGCCCCACGGCCCCGCCGTCACCTTCGCCGGACGGGGCTGGCTCATCCCGCTGTCGGACTGCGACGTGCTGCTCTTCGTCGCCGTGGTGGCGGGCGCGGGGTTCCGGGTGCTTGCGCTCGATGGCCGAGGGCCGGTCCGCGCCCGGCGCCGGAGCATGGCGCCCTCGGGCGCCGGAACCTGACGCTCAGCGCCGGCGGGTCGTCCCGGCGCTCGGAGACCGTCAGACGAGCAGGTGGGCGCCGCGGTCGAGCCGGCGCTGCCGCCGTCGCCTCGGTGTGGACGGTACGCCAGCCGGTGACGACCAAGAGCTTCTCGGGGTCGCCGGGCCGGAACTCGTTGCGCCGGGCTCGCCCGTCGCACGGAGGAAGAGGCCGGTCGCCTCGCGCAGGGCGCGCGCGGGGGCGGCGGGCTCGGGGGCGACCGGGAAGCCGGTCACCAGCGTGCTGCCGGCCGCGGCGCGGGCGCGGAGGGTCTCGCACAGCGAAGCCGCCGCGGCCAGGGTCAGCGCGGCGAGCACCCACTCGCACACGAAGAGCGAGGGGCGGTCGGCCCGATGGCCGGCCGCCTCGAGTACGTCCCCGAGTCCCGTCGCAGCTCGAGGTCCGCCCCGACGGCACGCCGGTTGGCGGCTCCGATGCCCAGGGAACGCAGCCGCTCGTCCTTGTCGGCCAGCAGGGCGGGCCGGTCGACCTCGAACCAGCGCGTGGGGCCGCCGCCGAAGCGCAGCGCACGCCCGTCGTAGCCGGCGCCGACGAGGACGACCTGTTCGACGCCACGGCCGAAGGCCTGGGCCACCTGCGCGTCGACGACTCGGGTGCGGAGCGCGAGGCCGGCGGGGTGGCCGACGGCCGCGCACGACGGTGCCGCCGACGTCGCGGTAGAGGCGCGCCTCCGCCTCGACGTCGCCGCCGGGCGTCGACGGGCCGCGTGCGGCGCCAGACGGCTCCGCTGGATCGCCTCCCAGCGCGCGGCCACCGAGGGACGTCCCGAGGGCGTCACCGCGCCGTCAGGGCGTGGCGGCCCTGGCCCCCGCCGACGCGCGCGGCGTGCGCCCGAAGCGCAGCGACAGGTAGCTCGCGCCGCCGAAGGGGATCGGCAGCCAGAAGTTCACGAGGCGCCAGCTGAGGACGCCGGCCGCGGCGACGCCGCCCGGCACGCCGAAGCCCTTGAGCACGGCCACGATGGTCAGCTCGACCACGCCGAGGCCGCTCGGCGTGAGCGGGATGACGGCGAGGATGTTGGCCAGTCCGTAGGCGACCAGCACGTCGATGGGGGAGACGCGGGCACCGAAGGCCAGGCAGAAGACGTAGAGGGAGGCGCAGTCGAGCAGCCAGTTGGCGGCGGCCCAGATGCCGGCCTTGACCAGGAGATGTTCCGAGCTCGTGAACAGGATCTTCATTCGGTCCGCCACCTTCTGCACCAGCGCGGTCACCGTCTCGGCCCGCACGAAGGGGAGGCGGTCGGCCACCTTGTTGACCAGGACGCGCGGCCTGCCGCTCGCCCCGGGTGAGGAAGAACACGACGCCGGCGAAGATGGCGAGCAGCAGCACGCCGAGGATGGCGGCGAAGCCGTAGAGCGGGTTGTAGCCCTGCAGGGGGATGGAGATGAGCAGCGCGAGCCAGAAGATGATGTTGAGCACCACGGCCGAGCCGATGCCCTGGGTCGCCAGCCCGAAGGCGGCGGTGCTCCCCGAGACGTCGGACTCGGTCAGCAGCCGGTAGCTGGCCGCCGTGCCGGGCACCGTGCCGCCCGGCAGCGTGTGGCTGATGGCCAGCGCCCACATGTTGATGCGGAAGATGCGCCAGCGGTCCGGCGCGCCGGGGGAGAGCACGGTGTGCGTCAACTCCGCGTAGGCCACCAGCGCGGCGACCTCGAGCAGCGCCCCGAGGATCAGCCAGAGGAAGTTGAGGTGGCTCAGTTGGTGGAACTCCCGGCGCGCGCTCGCGAGCTCGGGCAGGAGGACGTACTCGCCGATGAAGAACAGCAGCAGGACGCCGAGCGTGATCTTCACGTTGCGCGGCAGGAACGGCAGCCACTGCCGGCGCTACCCGCTCGGGGTGCCGGGGGTTGCTCCGCGGTCCTGCGGCGGTGCCGCCGGCAGTTGCCCGGCGGGGTTTTCCGCCGAGGTGGTGTTCCGGTCCCCCGGCGCGCTCGTCCATCGGACTCATGCTTGCACGTCGGAGGCCGCAAGAACCGCCTCTTCGGAGGTCGGAGCTGCCAAGCTTGGGCCATGGCCGCTGAGGCTCACGAACACCTGGCGGTCCCGGCTCACGGGCAGCGCGGACCGGCGTGGCATCCCGTTGGGGACGATCGTGGTCTCGGTCGTCACCATCATCCTGCTGCTGGACCTGAACGCGGCGCTCATCCTCGGGCTCTGGGTCCTGCGCACGATCGTCGTGTACGTGATCATCGCCTTCTTCTTCACGCTGCTCCTGACGCCGGCCACGCGGTTCCTGCACCGACACGGCATGTCCCACGGCGGCGCGACCGTCCTCGTGTTCCTGCTGGGAGCGATCGCGCTCGGCGGGCCTGGTGTACCTCTTCACCGAGCCGCTGGTCACCGCCGCCATCCACTTCGGCAAGCAGGTGCCGCACCTGGTGGCCGAGGCCAAGAAGGGTCACGGGCCGCTGGGCCGACTGGTCTACCGCCTGCACCTGCAGAAGTACCTCTCGGAGGGGTCGTCCAAGCTCACCTCGCAGCTCACCAAGGTGCTCAAGCCCGCCACCGCCTTCTCGGTCGGCGCGGCGGCGGTCTCGACCATCGTCGTCGATCCTCACCATCGCCGTCCTCACCTTCTTCACCATGCTCGAGGCGCCGCGCATGTGGCGCGGCTTCCTCGGCCTGTTCTGCGTCCCCACACGGCGGAGCGCCTGAACCGCGTGGTCGACGAGTCCATCCGCTCGGTCACCGGCTACATGCTCGGGAACGGCCTGACCTCTGTCATCGCCGGCATCATCTCCGGGGTGACCCTGGCCATCCTCGGGGTGCCGTTCGCCCTGCTGCTCGGGGTCTTCGTGGCCCTGGTCGACCTGCTGCCCCTCGTCGGCGGCCTGCTGGCCGGATTGCCGGTCGTCGTCATCGCCGCCATCCACTCGGTGCCGGCCGGGATCGTCATGCTGGTCGTGTTCCTGGTGTACCAGCAGATCGAGAACCACGTGCTCAACCCGGTCATCATGAGCAAGACCGTCCAGCTCAACCCCTTCTGGGTGCTGATCGCCGTCCTGGTGGGCGCCACCCTGGGCGGGAAGGTGGCCGGCGGCCTCGGCACCTTCGTCGGCGCGCTCATCGGCATCCCGATCGGCGGCGCGCTCCAGGTGATCGTGCGGGAGCTGCGCCGGGGCCCCGACGGCACTGGCTCGAGCCGGGCTCGGGTCGAGGTGGAGCCGAGGCCGGAGCCGCTGGACTTCTAGGGGCCGCATCGGGGGCGGATCGGAGGCGCGGAACGCCCAGGCCAGGGCGGGACCCGGCCGCCCGCCGCGCCGCGGGCGCCGAAGCCGGCGCGGCATCACCTCCTAGACTGCCTGCCATGCGGCCCCTGGTGGTCATCCCGACCTACAACGAGTCGGAGAACATCGAGCGGATGCTGCAGCGCATCCACGAGTGCCTGCCCCGAGGCGGGTGTGCTGGTCGTCGACGACGGCAGCCCCGACGGCACGGCCGACCTCGTGAAGGCCGCCGCCGCCGAGCTGCCCGACGTGCACCTCCTGGCGCGCAACGCGAAGTCCGGGTCTGGGCAGCGCGTACCGGGCCGGCTTCGCCTGGGGGCTCGAGCGCGGCTACGACGCCTTCGTCGAGATCGACGCCGACTTCTCCCACGACCCGGCCGCGCTGCCGACGCTGGTCGCCCCCGTGGGCGACGGCTTCGACGTCGTCGATCGGCTCGCGCTACGTCGAGGGCGGGTCCATCCCCAACTGGGCGTGGCACCGCCACCTCCTGTCGCAGGGCGGCAACATCTACGCCGACCGATGCTGGGGCTCGGCGTGGCCGACTCGACGGCCGGCTACCGCTGCTACTCGGCCCGCATCCTGCGCCAGCTCGACCTCGAGCGGATCCGGGCCGAGGGCTACGGGTTCCAGATCGAGATGACCTACCGGGCCAAGCAGCACGGCGGCGGCATCACCGAGGTGCCGATCAGCTTCGTCGACCGCGCGGCCGGCGAGTCGAAGATGTCCTCGTCATCGTGGTCGAGGCGTTCGGCCTGGTCACCTGGTGGGCGCTCGGCCGGCTGGCCCGGGGCCTGCGTCGCGCGCGTCGGCGCGGCGGCGACGGCGAGCGGCGCTGCCGGGTGACGGATCCACCGGCGGGACGGGTCGGCAGCGCCGGCAGCGGGCGAGTCCATCGCGCGTGGCGCAGTGACATGACGGTCGACACGCCTCCGGCCCGCATCCTCGTCGTCGACGACGAGCCGAACATCGCCGAGCTGCTCTCGGCCGCCCTGTCCTTCGAGGGCTACCAGGTCGGTGTGGCCTCGACCGGAGCCGAGGCGCTCGAGCAGGTGCGCACCTTCCGCCCCAACCTGGTGATGCTCGACGTGATGCTGCCCGACTTCGACGGCAACGAGGTCTGCCGCCGGCTGCGCAACCAGGGCGAGCAGATGCCGATCGTCTTCCTGACGGCCCGCGACACGACCCAGGACAAGGTCGAGGGCCTCAGCATGGGCGACGACTACGTGACGAAGCCCTTCAGCATCGAGGAGCTGATGGCGCGGGTCGGCGCCATCCTGCGGCGGGCCGGCGAGATGGCGGCGGCCGACACGTCGATCCTGCAGTTCGCCGACCTCACCATGAACGTCGACACCCACGAGGTGTGGCGGGACGACCAGCCCATCGACCTGACGGCGACCGAGTTCAACCTCCTGCGCTACCTGCTCGAGAACGCGCGGCGGGTCATCTCCAAGTCGGAGCTGCTCGACAACGTGTGGGGCTTCGACTTCCACGGCGACCCCAACATCGTCGAGACCTACATCAGCTACCTGCGCAAGAAGATCGACGACCGAGACCCGGCGCTGATCCACACGATCCGCCGCGTCGGCTACACCCTGCGACTGCCCAGGGAAGGATGAGCCTCCAGAAGCGGCTCGTCGCCGTCGTGGCGTTGCTGCTCGTGGTCGGCCTCGCTGGTCGCCGACGTGGTGATCTACGCCTCGGTCCGCTCCTTCCTCTACGGCCAGGCCGACAACACGCTGGCCCAGAACGAAGCGCTCGGCTTCAACTACCTCACGTTCGCCGCCGAGCGCCACCTGCCGGTCTCCCAGAGCCGACCTGTCGCGACGCGTCTCCTCCGACGTCTACCTCACGCTGCTCGACCGCGAGGGAAAGGTGATCCTGCGCCGGCCTTCGGGATCGCCGACCCAGCCCGACCCCGCGCCGATCCTGACCAAGGACATCCCGGTGCAGCAGGTGCCCGACATCTACAGCCGCGTCCGTGTCGGGCGCTACGCCGGCACCTTCCGTCCCGACCCGAGCGCCGTCGTGCTCGGCAGCATCGGGAGACCCCGACGGCCAGTACCGGACCGTCGCCGTGACCGTGCCGCAGGGGACGCTGGTCACCTCGATCTCGCTCAACCCGACCAACGACACGCTCAACTCGCTGCGCAGGGTCGAGTTCGTCGCCAGCCTCGCCGTGCTGCTGGCCATGGGCGTCCTGGTGCTCGTGGTCGTCCGCCGGGGCCTGCGGCCGCTGCGCCAGATGGCCGGCGACGGCCGACGCCATCGCCTCGGGCGACCTGACCCGACGCGTCGACGAGGGCCGGCCGGGCACCGAGGTCGGCCGCCTCGGGTCCGCGCTGAACGAGATGCTGACCCAGATCGAGGAGGCCTTCGCGGAGAAGTCGGCCTCCGAGGAGCGGCTGCGCCAGTTCGTGGCCGACGCCTCGCACGAGCTGCGCACGCCCCTCACGTCCATCCGGGGCTACGCCGAGCTGCTCGGCAGGGGCGGCTTCTCCGACGAGGCCGGGCGGCGCAAGGCGCTGAAGCGGATCGAGGAGGAGGCGACCCGGATGGGCGGCCTCGTCGAGGACCTGCTGCTGCTGGCCGAGCTCGACCGGGGCCGTCCGCTGCGCGCCGAGCCGGTCGACCTGCAGCGCATCTGCGCCGACGCGGTCGGCGACTCCAACGCCGTCGAGCACGGCCACCACCTCACGCTCGAGCCCGGGCCGTCCGTGGTCGTGCTGGGCGACGGCGAGCGGCTGGCCCAGGTGGCCCACAACCTCGTGCGCAACGCGCTGGCGCACACGCCGGCCGGCACCGAGGTGAACGTGTCGACCGGCGTGGACCAGCGGATGGGCTTCATCAAGGTGTCCGACAACGGACCGGGCATCCCGCCCGACCAGCGGGCGCGCGTCTTCGACCGCTTCTACCAGGGCGACCCGTCGCGTTCGGCGTCGGGGACCGGGCTGGGCCTGGCCATCGTGCGCGCCATCGCCGAGGCCCTGCACGGCAGCGCGGAGGTGCTGTCGACGCCCGAGACCGGGGCGACCCTGCTGGTCAAGATCCCGCTGGCCGCCACGCATGTCGGCGGCGGCCGCCGGCGAGCCGACGCCGGTCGGCTCACCGCAGCTGCACTGAGGCCCCGGGCACGACGGCCTCGAGCACCGTGGCCAGCTTGACGTTCGTCTCCGCGGCCTCGGCCGCGGGCTCCGACCCGGCGACGATGCCGGCGCCAGCGCGCAGCGTCACCGGCACCCCCCTCGTCGTGCAGCCGCGCGCTGCGGATGCCGATCATCCACTCCCCGTCGCCGTCGGCGCCGACCCACCCGACGGGGCCCGCCCAGTAGCCCCGCGTCGTCCGGCCTCGTGTTGCGCGATGAAGGCGAGCGCGTCGGCACGGGGCGTGCCACCCACCGCCGGCGTGGGGTGCAGGCGGCGCCAGGAGCTCGAGCACGCCGGTGCGGCTGGACCAGCCGCCCGTCGATGCGCGTGCCGAGGTGGGCCACCGAGCGGAAGGCGACGAGGGAGGGCTCGTCGGGCACGTCGAGTGCGTCGCAGTAGGGCGCCAGGGTGGCGGCGATCTCGTCGACGACGTAGCGGTGCTCCGCGCGGTTCTTGGCCGACCGGGCCAGGTCGCGCTGGGCGTCGGCGTCGGAGCGCGCCGTGTCGCCGCGCGGCG
Source organism: uncultured Acidimicrobiaceae bacterium (assembly GCA_963756625.1). Classification (GTDB taxonomy): domain Bacteria; phylum Actinomycetota; class Acidimicrobiia; order Acidimicrobiales; family RAAP-2; genus Bog-473. The sequence continues at coordinate 516,853 of CAVWNQ010000004.1, read as the reverse complement.
ACGGTCCCCGCCAGGGGATGGCAGGCCACCCGGTCGCCGTGGCGGGCCACCAGGAGCTCGGGGCTGGCGCCGAAGAAGATGCCGTCGGGCACGGGCATGGAGAAGATGGTGCAGTTGGGCTCGCCGGCGCGCAGGCGGCGCAGCACGGCGGAGAGGTGCAGGGGGCCGTCGAGCGCCAGGGCCGACCGGGCGGCGACAGGACCACCTTGCGCAGCGCTGGCGCCGGGCGCTGCATGACGGCGACCGCGGCGGCCACCATGTCGCGCGTAGCCCGCGGAGTCCATGGCGCTGGTCAGGCCGGCGACGCCGCGGGTCCGCGCCGCCGTCGGGCGTCGCTCCCGTACTGCCAGATGACGGCGTCGAAGAGCTCGTCGGTGGTCGGGCAACGGCGTGTCCGCCGGCCCGACCGCGGTGGCCCAACGGCGGGCCATCGCCGTCGGCGTCGCGCGCGATCCCCATGGTGAAGCGGGGGATGACGAGCAGCCCGGCCATGGCGCCGGTCGAAGGGCAGCGCACCGAGCGCGACGACGCCCGAGCCCGAGGCAGCCCACGGGGTCGTCGCAGGGGATGGCGGCCAGCGCGTCCGCGGCCTCGGCCGCCTCGACCAGCTGCGCCGTCCCCCAGCCGACCAGGGTCAGCCCGGGGCGGTCGAACAGCACGGTCGGGCTGCCGTCGAACTGCAGCGCGTCGGGGCCGTACTCGAGCGGCACGGTCCGCGCGTGGAGGGCCTCGGTCACGGCGCGCCGGAGCGGGTGGCGACGATCAGCTGGCTGAGGCCGCCGGCGAGGGGGCGGATCCCCACGGCGGAGAAGCCGGCGTCGAGCAGCAGGCGGCGCAGGACGGGGGCCGGGGGCAGGTAGGCCACCGAGCGCGGGAGGTAGCGGTAGGCCTCCCTGTCGGAGAGCGCGGCGCCCAGCGCCGGCACGGCCTTGGTGAACCACACGTCGTAGCCGGCCCGCCACAGCCGCGAGGAGGGGGCGTCGACCTCGAGCACGGCGAGGCGCCCGCCGGGCCGGAGCACCCGCGCGCACTCGCCCAGCGTCGCCGCCAGGTCGGTGAAATTGCGCAGCGCATAGCCGCAGACGAGGCCGTCGAAGGCCCCGCGGGCGAAGGGGAGCCGGCTGCCGTCGGCCTCGACGAGCGGGCAGGGCGTCCCGTTGGCCGCGAGCATCCCTGCGCTCAGGTCGGCGCCGACCACCCGGTAGCCGCGGCGCAGCCCGAGGCGGGAGAGGTCGCCCGTCCCGCAGGCCAGGTCGAGGACCCGGGCGCCCGCGGGCAGGCCGAGCGCGTCCGACCGTGCCGTGCCGCCACCCCCGGTCCAGCCCGAAGGTCATCAGGCGGTTCATGAGGTCGTAGCGCGGCGCGATGGTGTCGAACATGGCCCGGACCCGCGCCGTCTTCTCCTCGCCGGCCGGCAGCGGCGTCTCCGTGGCGCGGCGGCGCGCCGTCACCGGTGTCAGCGGTAGTAGCGGTAGACCACTTGGGCGACGCACGCCGGCTTCGGGGCGTCCTTGACCTCCATGACGAGGTCGTAGGTCACCTGCACGCCGCCGTCGGTCTCCTCGACCGCCGGCCACGGTCACGCCCATGCGCAGGTCGGAGCCGACCGGCACGGGCGAGGGGAAGCGGACCTTGTTGCAGCCGTAGTTCACCCCGAATTTCATGTTGTCGACCCGGATCACCTGGTTGAGCAGGACGGGGGCGAGGGAGAGCGTGAGGTACCCGTGGGCGATGGCGACGCCGAAGGGGCCGTCCTTGGCCCGCTCGGGGTCGACGTGGATCCACTGGTGGTCGTCGGTCGCGTCGGCGAAGAGGTTCACCCGCTCCTGGGTGATCGTCTGCCACTCGGAGTGGCCGAGCTCCTTGCCGACGAGCTCGTGGAAGGCGTCGACGCCGTCGACGATGGTGGTCATGGGGGTGCTCCTCGCTGGTCAGGCTTGCATTCCGCTGAGGGACGCTACCCGCGTGAGGGCACCTCACTACGCTGACGCGCGGTGAGCTCCGCGCACGAGCACGATTCCCTCCCTGTGCACCATCACCGGGACGTGCGGGGTGGCGGGGCCCGGGCGGCCGTCTTCGGCATCAGCGACGGTCTGGTGACCAACGTCTCCCTGGTGCTCGGGATCGCGGGGGCCAACCCGGGCGGCTCGATCGTGCGCCTGGCCGGCGTGGCGGGCCTGGTCGCCGGCTCCTTCTCCATGGCGGCCGGCGAGTACCTCTCCATGACGGCGCAGCGCGAGCTGATGGAGCGCGAGCTCGAGGTGGAGCGCCGCTCGTTGCACCGGAGCCCCGAGGGCGAGGCGGCCGAGCTCCGGGGCATGTACGTGCGGCGGGGGATCGACCCCACCGTGGCCACCGAGATGGTCAACGAGGTCCATCAGGATCCCGACCTTGCACTCGAGACGCATGCCCGTGAGGAGCTGGGGATCTCGGTCGCAGTCCCTCGGTTCGCCGTGGCAGGCCGCGGCCGCGTCGTTCGTCACGTTCGCCCTCGGCGCGTTCATCCCGCTGGCTCCCTGGCTCTTCACCTCGGGGACGGTGGCCGATCGTCCTCTCGGTGGTCCTCGGCGCGGTGGCCTCGCTGGTCGTCGGCGTGGTCCTGGCCCGCTTCACGGAGCGTCCCGTCGTCGTCTCCGCGCTCCGCCAGCTCGCGGTGACCGCGGTCGCGGCCGCGGTGACCTTCGGCGTCGGCAAGGCGATCGGCACCGGCGTGAGCTGACGCGCCGGCGTCAGGCCGGTCAGGCTCGCCCGGCGGGTCGCGCCGGTAGGAGCGGTCGATGTGGTCGACGGTGAAGCCGAGCGAGCGGTAGAGCGCGACGGCGGCCTCGTTGGTGGCGTCGGTGTAGAGCATGCCCACCGTGACGCCGCGGCGCGGCGATCGACTCCAGGCCGGCCACCGTGAGGGAGCGCCCCCAGCCCTGCCCGTGGTGGCGCGGGTCGACCGCGATCACGTAGATCTCGCCGAGCACCGGCTCGTGGTCACGGTGGATCTTGGTCCAGCACGACCCGATGAGGCCCCCGCCGTCGGGTCGTCGGCCACCAGGAAGCCGTCGAGCTCGACCCAGTCCGCAGCCAGGCGGTCGCGGAGCTGTTCGAGCGTCCAGCCGCCCTGTTCGGGGTGGCCGGCGAAGGCGCGGTTGTTCGTCTCGAGCCACGCCGCCTCGTCGTGTCCGGGCACGAAGGGCCGGGTGGCCAGCGGGCGGGTGGCGGCCAGCACATCGTCGGGGAAGCGGCAAGGGTCACGCGCATCTGGAGCAGGTCGCGCTCGGGGGAGAAGCCGTTGTCGTGCGCCAGCTCGTCGTCCGCCGGCCCGGCCTGCATGGCCCAGAGGTGCAGCGGCGCACCCGGTGGCGCCTCGGCCACGGCGCGGCGGATCGAGCGCGCCGGCGAAGAAGTCGCCGTCCTCGCCCCGGCGTCGGGGTCGACGACGTAGTGGAGCACGGTGGAGCCGTCCATCGCCCGGGAGAGGAGGGCGATGCCCACCACGGTGCCGGCGCGGCGGGCCACGACGAGCCGCACCGTCCACAGCGCCCGCGGGATCGCTGACCGCGCGGCAGCTGCGGCTCGGGCAGGGGCGGGGCGCCGTCGGCCGCGGCGGCGCGCGCCAAGAGGCGCGCGAGCTCGCCGCGCGCAGGCTCGTCCAGGACGGCCAGGTCGGCGACGGTCATTTCCACGGGCTGCACTCGGGCCAACGTAACCCGGTACCGTGAACCGGTGGCGAAGCCTCGGACAGCCAAGGGCCGGGCGCGGCTGACGATGGAACGGCTCGCCGAGCGCTATCCGGGGACGGCGAAGGAGCTGTGCGCGCTCGACCACACGGGACCGTTCCAGCTCCTCGAGGCCACGATCCTCTCGGCCCAGTCGCACCGACGCCCGGGTGAACATGGTCACGCCCACGCTGTTCGCGGCCTACCCGGATCCGGCGGCGCTGGCGGCGGCGAACCCCGAGGACGTCGAGGAGATCATCCACTCGACGGGGTTCTTCCGCTCCAAGGCCAAGAGCCTCATCGGCATGGCCGCCGCCGTGGCCGAGCGCTTCGACGGCACGGTCCCCTCCGACCTCGCCGACCTGGTGACGCTCCCCGGGGTCGGGCGCAAGACGGGCAACGTCGTGCGCAGCGTCGCGTTCGGCCTGCCCGGTCTTCCGGTGGACACGCACGTGCTGCGCGTGACCCAGCGGCTGGGTTTGCTGGACGAGTTGACGCCGGCGGAACAGCGCGACGCGGTCAAGGTGGAACACGTGTTGAACGCGCTGATCCCGGCCGCAGAACGGGGCGCGTTCAGCCTCCGGATGATCCTCCACGGCCGCGAGACTTGCGTGGCCCGAAAACCGCATTGCGGCGCATGCCCCTTGGCCGATTTCTGTCCGTCCGCTACGGTAAACGGCGTGTGACGTGCCTTTGGACCCCTTTTTAGGCAATTCCTGTTTCCCTTGGTGAAATCAGGAACACCACGCACTACAGTTGGTGCCGGAACCGGTTCCCGCCACCTGGTTCCAAAGAGTCGATGCTGGGATCCGCCTCCTGGCCGACTCGCCCAATGCCGGCCTTCGGGCCGGCATTGGTGTTTCCAGCCCTGGTGGGGTGGGGTCGCGGTCGCTCTGGTATTACTTCAGGTGCTACCCTCGGGAGCATGGTGACCAAGCGCTCCGTCTCGCTCGACGACGAGGTGGCGGCGAGCGGTCGAAGAGGCGGCCCGACAAGACGGCGTCTCCTTCAGCGCGTGGCTGTCGTCGGCGGCGGAGAAGCAGCTCCGCGTGCGCCAGGGCCTCCGAGGCGTGGCGGCCTGGGAGGGTGAGACCGGGTCGCTCGAGCGCCGAGGAGTTGGCGGCCGGCGAGGCGCTCCTGGCCCGCCTGCGCTCCGGGGTCTCGGGCGTGGCCTCGCGCGTCAGGCGGCGGTGAGCACCACGCGGCGCGAGGGCCTGGCCTACGGGCTCGGCGCCCTGCACGCGGCGGCCCGCGGCGACCGCATGATGTGGGCGCTGCATCGCGCCGCGCTGTCGAACGGGATCGTGCCGGTGATCCCGGCCGTCGCGGTGGCCGAGGGGTACCGCAGCGAGGCGCGCAGCGACCGCATCGGGGAGCTGCTGGCCGGCACCGAGGTGGAGCCGTTCACGGGTGAGGCGGCGCGGCGCTCGGGCGAGATCGCGGCGCGCTGCGACACGTCCGACCTGAGCGTGGTGGCGGTGGTCGAGCTGGCCGAGCGCCGCAATTGCGCCGTCGTCGCGCAGCGCCAGACCGTGCTGCGCACCGCGGCGTCGCTGCTCGGGCACGAGCTCGTGCTCTACGCCGTGTGAAGGAGGCGCGGCCGCGGCTCACCCGCCCGGTCGCCTGCGAGAAGCGCCGCAGCCGGCGCAACGCCCCACCGAGCGCCCGTTCCACGGCGATGAGCTCGTGCGCCGTGTCCTCGTCGCCGCTCGCCAGCGCGCTCTCGGCCAGGTCGGTCACGCGCTGGTGCAGCTCGGTCAGCGAGGAGGAGAGCGAGGAGATCTCGGCGGCGGTGGACATGCCCCGATGATGGCCGATGCGGGCCCGGTCGGCACGGAGGTCGTCGACATGGTCTTCGGGCGCGACGAGATCGGCCTCCTGCCCGTCGTCAGCGACTTCACCGCGGCGCTCGCGACCCTCGCCGAGCACCGCGCCGGGCAGGAGGCCGGGCAGGCCGCCGGTAGCCTTGTGGCCTCATGCCCCTCCGTGTCCTGGACCTCCGCGGCACTGCCGCCGCCGTTCGACGCTGTCCTGCCGCGCCCTGCCGCGCCCGGCGCCGACGTCCACGACGCGGTGGCGGGCATCCTGGCCGAGGTCCGGGCCGACGGCGACGCCGCGCTGGTCCGCTGCACGGCGGCGTTCGACGGGGTCGACGTCATCCGACGGCCTGCGGGTCCCCGCGGCGACGATCACGGAGGCGGCGGACCGCGTCGACCCCGCCGTCCGCGGGGCGCTGGAGACGGCCTTCGGCCGGATCGTCGCCTACCACGCCGACGAGGGCACGGCGCCGGGCGACCACAGCGACGGGGGGATCACGGTCCGCCACCTGACGCGCCCGGTGGCGCGGGCCGGCCTCTACGCGCCGGGCGGGCGCGCCCGCTATCCCTCGACCGTCCTCATGTGCGCCGCGCCCGCACGCGTGGCGGGCGTCGGGAGCCTCGCGCTCTGCGTGCCCCCGGCGGCCGACGGCACGGTGGACGACGCCACGCTGTGCGCGGCGCTGGTCGCCGGCGTCGACGAGGTCTACCGGGTGGGCGGCGCCCAGGCCATCGGCGCCCTGGCCTACGGCACCGACTCGATCCCACGCCGTCGACGTCATCGCCGGGCCCGGCAACGCCTACGTCGCGGAGGCGAAGCGCCAGGTGTCGGGCGTCGTCGGCGTGGCCTCCGCCTTCGCCGGACCCTCCGAGATCGTCGTGGTCGCCGGACCGGAGGCCAACCCCGCGTTCGCCGCCGTCGACCTGGTGGTCCAGGCCGAGCACGGACCCGACGGCCTGGCCTGGCTGGTGACCTGGGACCCCGCGCTGCTCGAGCGCATCGTCGCCGAGGTCGGACGCATCGTCGAGGCCTCGAGCCGCCGGGCCGACCTGGAGTCGACGCTCGGGAGCGTCCGGTCTGGCCTGCCTGGTCGACGGGCCCGAGGCCGCGCTCGCCGTCGCCGACGCGATCGCGCCCGAGCACCTCGAGCTGCTGGTGCCCGAGGAGGCCGGGCATGGCGATGCTCGACGGCGTGCAGAACGCCGGAGCGGTCTTCGTCGGCGACTGGTCCCCGGCCAGCATGGGTGACTACATCGCCGGCCCCAACCACGTGTTGCCGACGAACCGCACGGCCCGCTTCGCCTCGGCCCTGCGGGCGGACGACTTCCGGAAGCACCTGCACGCGGTCCGCGTCACGCCCGCCGCGCTGCGCGCGCGCTCGGGCCGGCCGTGGTGACCCTGGCCGAGACGGAGGGCCTGCCGGCCCACGCCGGACTCGGTACGGTGGCGCCTCGACGCGCTCGACGCGGCGGGTGACGCGTGAGCACGGTCCCACCGGTCCGCCCCGATCTCCAGCTGACGGAGGGCTATCACTCGCCCCAGGTCGAGGCCGAGGTGCGGCTCAACACCAACGAGTCGCCCTTCGGTCCGCCCGACGCCTGGCGCGAGGAGCTGCTCGCCGCGCTCGAGGAGGTGTCGTTCCACCGCTACCCCGACCGACCGGCCACGGAGCTGCGCCAGGCGGTGGCCGGCCTGCACGGCGTCGGCGCAGACGAGGTCTTCTGCGCGAACGGGTCGAACGAGGTGCTGCAGTGCCTCCTACTGGCGTTCGGCGGTCCGGGGCGTACCGCCCTCGTCTTCGAGCCCACGTACGCGCTGCACGCCCACATCGCCCGCATCACCGGCACCGAGGTGGTCGAGGGGTCGCGCGACGACGACTTCCAGATCGACCGCGAGGACGCCCGCTCCCTGCTGGAGCGCCGGCAACCCGACATCGTGTTCCTATGCTCGCCCAACAACCCGACCGGCCGCGCCGAGCCGCCCGAGACGGTGGCCGCCGTCGGCGCGGCGGCGCCCGGTCTGCTCATCGTCGACGAGGCCTACGGGCAGTTCGCACCGTGGTCGGCGCTGGAGTTACGTGGTCCTGACCGGACGCGGCCTCGTCGTCACCCGGACCTTCTCCAAGACCTGGGCCATGGCCGGGGCGCGCCTCGGCTACCTGGTGGCCGATCCAGCCGTCGTGGGCGCGTGCGAGGCCGTGGTGCTCCCGTACCACCTGTCGGCCCAGACGCAGGCGGCCGGGCTGCTGGCGTTGCGCCACGTCGCCGAGATGGAGTCCCGGGTGGCGCGCATCGCCGAGGAGCGGGGCCGCGTCGCCGCCGCGCTGGCCGACCTGCCGGTGGACACCTGGCCGTCCGACGCAAACTTCATCCTGTTCCGACCGCGCGACCGCGACGCCGACGACGTGTGGCGCGCGCTCCTGGCCCAATCCGTGTTGATCCGTAACTGCGCCAGCTGGAACGGCCTGCGGGGCTGTCTCCGCGTCACCATCGGGACCGCCGAGGAGAACGACCGCTTCCTGCACGCCCTGAAGGAGAGCCTGTGACCACCGCCCGCGCCGCCAGCAAGGACCGCGTCACCAAGGAGACGACCATCGCCATCTCGCTCGACGTGGACGGCACGGGCCGCACCGACGTCTCGACGGGGTTGCCCTTCTTCGACCACATGGTGGAGCAGCTGGGTCGTCACGCCTCCTTCGACCTCTCGGTGCAGGCGGCGGGCGATCTGCACATCGACGCACACCACACGGTCGAGGACGTGGGCATCGTCCTCGGGGGCTGCCTCGACCAGGCGCTCGGCGACAAGGCCGGCGTGCGCCGCTTCGCGTCCCTGCTCCTGCCCCTCGACGAGGCGCTCGTCGAAGTGGCGCTCGACCTCTCGGGCCGCCCGTACCTGGCCTACGGGATCGAGTTCGCCCCCGACACACCCGGCCTGGGCACGCCGCCCTTCAACCCGCAGCTGGCCGAGGAGTTCTGGCGGGCCTTCGCGACGGCTGCCAACCTCACGCTGCACATCCGGATGCTCGAGGGAAAGAACACGCATCACATCGTGGAAGCCAGTTTCAAGGGTGTGGCCCGCTGCCTGCGCGACGCGGTGCGCATCGAGGGAGGTGGCGTCCCCTCCACCAAGGGCTCCCTGTGACGCTCGGACCGCGCATCGCCGTCCTCGACTACGGCATCGGGAACCTACGGTCGGCCGAGAAGGCCCTGCAGCACGTCGGTGCGGACGCGCGCCTGGTGCAGGACGCCGCGGCGGTCGAGGCGGCGGACGCCGTCGTCCTGCCCGGCGTCGGCGCGTTCGGCGCGTGCGCGCGCGCCCTGCGCGCGAGCCACCTCGAGGAACCTGCCCGGGCCGCACTGGAGGCGGGGGTGCCCTTCTTCGGGGTCTGCGTCGGCTTCCAGCTCCTCTACGAGGGTTCGGTCGAGAGCCCGGGCGAGCCCGGACTGGGCGTCTTGCCCGGCACCGTCGGCCGGCTGCCCGAGGGGGTCAAGCACCCGCAGATGCAATGGAACACCCTGCAGCTGCGCGGCGGCGGGGAGCCCGCTCCGCTGCGCGGCCTCGGCGAGCGCCCCTGGGTCTATTTCGTGCACTCCTTCGCCCCGCCCATCGGGGACGAGACGGTGGCGGTGTGCGACTACGGCGGGCCAGTGGCGTCGCTGGTGGCACGGGACTCGCTGTGGGGCGCGCAGTTCCACCCGGAGAAATCGGGTGTGACCGGGCTGGCTCTGCTGGCCAACTTCGTGGCGCTGGCGGCGGCGTGATGGACCTCCTGCCCGCCATCGACCTCCGTCGCGGCGCCGCCGTCCGCCTGACGCAGGGCGACTTCGCGCGCGAGCAGAACTACGGGGACCCAACAGCGCTGGCGGCCCGCTACATCGAGGGCGGCGCGCGCTGGATCCACGTCGTCGACCTCGAGGCCGCCCGCACCGGTGTGCCGCACGAGCGCGCCGCGCTGGGGGAGATCGTGCGCCTCGCGCAGGCCGGAGCGGTCGAGGTGCAGTTCGGTGGGGGCGTCCGGTCCGAGGACGACGCCGAGGAGTTGCTGGCGTCGGGCGTGGCGCGCGTGGTGCTGGGCACCGCCGCGCTGGAGGAACCCGCCCTGGCCGGCCGCAGCGCGCGCCGCTGGCCGGGCCGCGTCGCCGTGGGACTGGACTACCGGGTCGGGGAGGACGGGACCGCCGAGGCCCAGGCGCAGGGCTGGCTGACCGGGTCGGGCCGTTCCGTGACCGAGCTCCTGGAGCTCTGGGCCGACGAGCCGTTGGGGGCCGTCGTCGTCACGGAGGTGGCGCGGGACGGCACGCTCGAGGGCCCCAACGTCGACGGGCTGGCGGCCCTGCTGTTCCGGACCGCCCTGCCGCTCGTGGCGTCGGGCGGCGTCGGGTCCACCCAGGACCTGTACCGGCTGGCCCACCTGCAGGCGGAAGGGCGCCGGCTGGGCGGTGCGATCGTCGGGAAGGCGCTCCTCGAGCGCCGCTTCAGCGTGGAGGAGGCGCTGGCGGCATGCGCAACGTCCGGCTGATCCCCTGCCTCGACGTCACCGACGGCCGCGTCGTCAAAGGCGTGCGGTTCGTCGACCTCACAGACGAGGGGGACCCGGTGGAGCTCGCTGCCCGCTACGACGCGGAGGGAGCGGACGAAGTCACGTTCCTCGACATCACGGCGTCCTCGGACGGCCGCGACACGATGGTCGACGTGGTGGCGCGGACGGCGGAGCAGGTGTTCATCCCGCTCACCGTCGGGGGCGGGGTCCGCGTCGCCGACGACGCACGGCGCCTTCTGCGCGCCGGCGCCGACAAGGTCGCGGTGAACACGGCAGCCGTCGAGCGCCCGGGACTCGTGCGCGACATCGCCGACGAATTCGGTGGGCAGTGCGCGGTCGTGGCCATCGACGCCCGCCGGCGCGGCACGGGCAGCGGGTGGGAGGTGTACACGCACGGTGGCCGCACCCCCACCGGCCGGGACGCGGTGGCGTGGGCGGCGACGTGCGCGGCCCACGGGGCGGGGGAGATCCTCCTCACGTCGATGGACCGTGACGGGACGCGGGATGGCTTCGACCTGGGCCTGACCCGGGCCGTCGTGGCCGCCGTGGACATCCCCGTGGTGGCGTCGGGCGGCGTGGGCCGCCTGCAGGACCTGGTGGACGGTGCGCTCGACGGGGGTGCCGACGCGGTGCTGGCGGCCTCGATCTTCCACCGCCGCGAGTTCACGATCGGGGAGGCCAAGGCCTACATGGCCGAGCGCGGCGTCTCGGTCCGGCCGCGCTGAGGCGACAAACACCCAGGACCCCGGCCTGGACCGGCGTCCCCGTGCGGTACCGTGCCATGGTGCCCACGTCGACCACGAAGAACGGGACCAGCAAGGTCAAGACCCCTCAGGAACGCGCGGGCGAGGACAAGCAGCCGATCTCGGTGCTCTTCGACCGGGTGATGGTGCAGATCTCGCCCATGGACGGCGAGCGGCGCTCCCGCGCCGGCATCCTGATCCCGGCCACGGCCCAGATCGCCCGGCGCCTGACCTGGGCGGAGGCGGTGGCGGTCGGGCCCCACGTCCGGACGGTGAAGATCGGTGACACGGTCCTGTTCAACCCCGAGGATCGCTTCGAGGTCGAGGTGCATGGCGAGGAGTACGTGATCCTGCGCGAGCGCGACATCCACGCCATCGCCTCAAAACGCAACGACAGCGGCACGGGGCTCTACCTTTGAGCGCGCCCGTCCCCGACGGGGTGCCGCTGGCGGTCGACGACGAAGTGCTCGGCAGGGTCGACTTCGCGAAGGATCCCAACGGTCTCCTACCGGCCATCGTCCAGGACGTCACCGACGGCACCGTCCTGACGATGGCCTACATGGACGCTGAGGCGCTCCGCCGGACGCTCGCGACTGGCCGCTCGTGGTTCTACAGCCGGAGCCGGCAGGAGTACTGGCAGAAGGGTGAGACGTCGGGCGACCGCCAGTACGTGCGCGAGGTGCGGCTGGACTGTGACGGGGACGCGCTCGTCGTCCTGGTGGACCAGCACGGGCGCGGTGCCTGCCACACCGGGGAACGCACGTGCTTCCACCGCACCCTCGGCACGGGCCCGGGGGTGCCGGTCCCGTGACACCGAGCGGCGCCGGGCCAGGGAGCGCTCGACTTCGCTCCGGATCCCGCCGAGTTCGCCGCCCTGGCCAAGGAGCACGCCATCGTCCCGGTGTGGTGCGAGGTGGTCGCTGACACGCTCACGCCCGTCGCCTGCTTCGCGAACGTCGTCGGGGAGGGCGAGGGGTTCCTCTTCGAATCGGTGGAGGGCGGGGAGCGCTGGGGTCGCTACTCGTTCGTCGGGCGCCGCCCGCTGGCCACGTTGACGGCGCGCGGCCGGACCGTCGAGACGACGGGACGCCTCGGTCTGGCGCGCTCGGCGGACGGGATCCTCGCCGCGGTCGAGGCGCTCGTGGCGCGCTTCCGGTCGCCGGTGCTGCCCGGCCTGCCACCGCTGCACGGGGGGCTGGTGGGGTACCTCGGCTACGACGTCGTGCGCGAGGTCGAGCGGCTGCCGGACCCACCGCGCGACGACCTCGGCCATCCCGATGCGGCGCTCGTCGTCATCGGCCAGTTCTGCGCCTTCGACCACTGGCGCCAGCGCATCGTCCTGGTCGAGAACGTCATGGTGCCCGAGGCGCCCGACGGTGTGGTGGACGCGGAGGCGGTGACCGCCGCCTACCAGGCGGCCTGCACGCGGCTGGCCGCGCTGGCGGTCGACTGCGCGCGGCCGGGGACGGGCGAGCTGGTGGCGGCCCCGCCACCCGGGCTCGAGAAGGCGGACGCGACGCGCACGATGACCTCGGACGACTACAAGGCGGCCATCGCAGCCGCCAAGGAGTACATCCGGGCCGGCGACGTCTTCCAGGTCGTGCTGTCACAACGGTTCGACCTGACGCTCGGCGCCGACCCGTTCGACGTCTACCGGTCGTTGCGGCTGCTCAACCCGAGTCCGTACCTCTACTTCCTGCGCTTCCCCGAGGTCACCGTGGTGGGCGCCTCCCCCGAGCCGATGGTGCGCCTGCGCGACGGCATCGTGATCTCCCGCCCCATCGCCGGGTCCCGGCCACGCGGCGAGACCGAGCAGCATGACCGCCTCCTCGAGGGCGAGCTCGCGGAGGACCCGAAGGAGTTGGCGGAACACATCATGCTGGTGGACCTTGCCCGCAACGACGTCGGCCGGGTCGTGCGCTTCGGCACCGAGAAGGTGGACGAGCTGATGACGATCGAGCGCTACAGCCACATCATGCACATCACGTCCCAGGTGTCCGGCGAGCTGGCCGAGGACAAGGGCCCGATCGACGTCCTCCGGGCCACCCTGCCGGCGGGGACGCTCTCGGGCGCGCCGAAGGTGCGAGCCATGGAGATCATCGACGAGCTGGAGCCGAGCAAGCGGGGAGTGTACGGCGGGGTCGTCGGCTACATCGACTTCTCTGGCAATCTCGACACGGCTATCGCCATCCGCACGATGGTGGTGACACCGGACGGCCGGGCGAGCGTCCAGGCGGGCGCGGGCATCGTGGCGGACAGCGATCCGCAGAGCGAGGACGAGGAATGCGCGCACAAGGCCGGAGCGCTCCTGGTCGCCGTCACCGCGGCGCGCCGCATGCGAGCGGCGCGGCAGTCCCGATGACCGCGCTCGAAGCCGAGACGGCGGCGCTGCGGCGCGGTGCGGGGGCCTTCCGGAGGCCGAGGGACGTGGTGGCCGTCCGGGGACCGGACGCCGAGGCGTACCTGCAGGGCCAACTCAGCCAGGACGTCGTCGCGCTCGCCGTGGGTGGGACGGCCGATGCCCTGCTCCTGGAGCCGGACGGGAAGCTTACGGCGCTCCTCCGGGTGACCCGGACCGACGCGCAGGGCTTCGTGCTCGACGTCGACGGAGGCTTCGGCGACGCGGTGGCGGCGCGGTTACGACGCTTCCTCCTGCGTATGCAGGTCGAGCTGGAGCCCCTGGCCTGGCGGTGTCTTGCGCTGCGCGGCGCCGCCGTGGGCGAGGCCGCGGCGGGACTCCTCACGGTGCTCGCCGAACGCGGCGTGCTCGCGCTGCCCTTCAACTGGAACGGGTGGAACGGGATCGACCTGCTGGGTCCCGAGGATGTGGTGTTGGGTGTGGACGGGGTCGACCTCCCGCAGGGCGTGGTGGCGTGCAACGCCGACGCGGTGGAGGCGTGCCGCATCGCCTCGGGGATCCCGGTGATGGGGAGCGAGCTGACCGACAAGACCATCGCCGCCGAGGCCGGCCTCGTGGCGCGCGCCGTCGACTTCGACAAGGGCTGTTTCACGGGGCAGGAGCTGGTGGCGCGCATCGACTCCCGAGGATCGAACGTGGCCCGCCGCCTCGTCGGACTGGTGGCGCCGGCGGGCGGCCCCGAGTCGGCGCCGCTCGTGCCGGGGATGACACTGCACGGCGGCGAGGCACCGCCCGGTGACGGTGCGGCCGACGACAAGGTGAGCGGGACGATCACCTCTGCGGCCTGGAGCGCCGAGGTGGGGTCATGGGTGGGGCTCGGCTACCTCCACCGCACCGTGGCCGCGCCGGGGCCGATCCGCCTCCGCTCGGGGGACGGCGTGGGCGGCTCACGCCCGGCCCGGGCCGAGTTGCTGCCCCTGGTCGGGGCGGCGACGGGCTGACAGGACCGGTGCCGGAGGCCGTGATGTCAGGCGAACGTTGGCGAGTCGCGCTGGCCCTGGGGGGTGCCGGCTACGCGCTGGCGGCGGCGGCCACGACGCCCTTCAGCGGGGCGGCAAACCTCGTCACAGCGGTGCCGATCGTCGTCATGGCCGTCCTCGTCGTCGTCCGCTGGCCGGCCCACCCGCGGCCCACCCGGCCCTCCTCGGGCGGCCGCCATCCGTTCCTCGCCCCGGCGGCGCTGGTCGCCGCGATCGTCGCCTTCGAGCTGGTCGAGTACCTCGTCCCCGGCAGCCGCGCCGCCCACCCCACACTGAGCTCGATGGTCGACGCAGTGGATCGCTACTGGCTGCTGAAGGCCCTGGTCTTCTTCGGCTGGCTCTGTCTCGGCGCGTGCATCGTCTACCTCGGCACGACACCGGCGGAGACGGACGCGGCATGAGCTCGGCCTGGGAGTATGCCGTGTGGGCCGCGCTGGGCGCAGCCACGCTGGGGCTGTGGGCGTGGTCCCACGTGCCGGGCGCTCCCGTGGCCCGGCCCTCCGCGGTCGTCCAGCGGCTGGCGACGGGGCCTATCCTGCGCGTGTTGCTCGTGTTGGGCTGGATGTGGGTCGGCTGGCACGTCTTCGCCCGCTGAGCTCGAGGCGGGAGGCCACGCGGCCCTCTGGCCAGGGAAGATGCCGAGTGGGAGGCGGCCGCTGGCACGCACCGCAACTGCAACCGGAAGTCACCGCACCTGAGACAACGGAGGCGCACGCTCTGGGCATGACCGGAAGCCACGACAGGACCCAGACCGCGGCGGCCGCGCCTGACGCGCTGCCCGAGCTCGCCCCGTGGCGCGAGATGGGTTGGATCTTCCGGGACGGCGAGTGCGTCGTCGTGGAGCGCAAGGGCGAGCACACGCCGACACGGGTCGAGGTCGACTAGTGGTCAAGGTCATCCACGTCGCGGACGACGGCAGCGAGACGGCGTCGATCGAGATCGACGACTTCACGATCGAGGTCATCTACTCCGGCCTGGCCGACATGCTGCGTGACGCTGCCGCCACACCGTCGCGTGTGCCCGAGGTCATCCCGAGCTTCGACCTGTCACGCGAGGCGCGCCAGCGGCGGACCAAGATCCTCGAGCGCATTCGCGACTGACGCAGCGGCGTTCCTGCCACTGCGCGTCCCCGAGGACCTCGTCACCCACCTGACGGGCCTGCTTGTAGCGGGTCAGGCGACCACCGACGGCTGTCTCGCTGCGTCGCCTCCTCGGCGTCATGGCGCGTCCTCCTCTGCCTTTCCGCGGACCCGTCGATCCTGTCGCGCGTGCCCCTGAGGGTGCGGTGGACCTGCGGCGAAAGGGGGCGCCACTACGCTGAGGCGTCATGCCCAGCTACCTGGCGGACATCCTTGCCTCGCATCGGGCCCGCGCTGCGGCCGATGCCCGCCCCCTCGACGACCTGGTGGAACAGGCGAAGTCGGGGCCGCCTCCCCGTGATTTTGCCGGCGCCCTGCGCTCCGCCGGGCTGGGTTGCATCGCCGAGATCAAGCGCCGCTCCCCGTCCAAGGGCGATCTCGACGTCGCGCTCCAACCCGAGCTGATGGCCAAGGAGTACGTGGCCGGAGGTGCGGCGTGCCTCTCCGTCCTGACGGACGCGGATTTTTTCGGCGGCTCGCCGGCCGACCTGGTGGTGGCCCGGCAGGCTTCGGGCCTCCCGGTCCTGCGCAAGGATTTCACCGTCCAAGAGGCGGACGTGGCCGATGCGCGCCGGATGGGAGCCGACGCCGTGCTCCTGATCGCCGCCGCGCTGGACGACAGCGAGCTCGGTCGCTGCCTGTCCCTGTCAGACGAGCTCGGACTGGCCGCGCTCATCGAGGTGCACGACCGGGACGAGCTCGACCGCGCCGTTCGGGCGGGGGCGCGGCTCATCGGGGTGAACCAACGCGACCTCCGCACATTCACGGTCGACCACGCCGCCGTGCGCGCTGGCCTCGCACATCCCGGGCGGGGTCGTGGCAGTCGCCGAGTCGGGCATTCGGGACGCGGCCGACGCCCGCCGCCTGGCCGATGCGGGCTACGACGCGATCTTGGTGGGGGAGACCCTGGTCCGGGCGGGGGATCGGGTGTCCCAGTTGCGGGAGCTGGTGGGTCATCCCGTCGGGCCGCGATGACGAAGGACCTTTTCGTCAAGATCTGCGGCATCACCTCGGAGGCGGATGCGCTGTTGTCGGTGAGCCTCGGCGCCTCGGCGATCGGCTTCATCTTCGCCCCTTCACCGCGACAGGTCTCGGTCCACCTGGCGGGCGACATCGCCAAGCGGCTTCCCGAGCACGTGCTGACGGTGGGTGTCTTTCGTGACGAGGCTCCCCAGCGCATCGTGGAGGCGGCGCGCGTGGCCGGGCTCGGCGCGGTGCAGCTGCACGGCCACGAGACCGTCGAGGAGACACAGTGGGTCCGCGCCAGGGTGCCCACCGTGATCAAGGCGTTCCGCGCCGGCGAGCGGGCCATCGGGCGCTTCGAGGAGTTCGGGGCCGACTACCTCCTGGTCGACGGCGACAACCCGGGCACCGGAAAGGTCTTCGACTGGCGGCTGGCCGAGGGGGTGGCGGATCCTCATCGCCTCATCGTCTCGGGCGGGCTGCGACCCGACAACGTCGCCGACGCGGTGGCGCACCTCCGCCCCCATGGCGTCGACGTCTCGAGTGGCGTCGAAGCCGCACCGGGACGCAAGGACCCGTTGTTGCTGCGCGCCTTCATCGGGAACGCACGCGCCGCCAACGCCGAGGCGGTGGCCCGGGACGCGCCGGCGGACCTCGTCGCCGAGGAGCCCTACGACTGGAGGGACGGGTGAGCGACGACGAGAGCCTGATGGCCCAACCCGGTCCGGACGGACGGTTCGGAGCGTTCGGCGGACGGTTCGTGCCCGAGTCGTTGATGCCGGCGTGCCTCGAGCTCGAGAAGTGGTTCGACGAAGCCTGGGCGGACCCGGCCTTCCGGGCCGAACTCGACGGGCTGCTCCGCGACTACGGCGGCCGGCCGACACCGGTGACCGAGTGCGCACGCCTGTCGGAGCAGCTCGGCGTGCGGGTGTTGCTCAAGCGGGAGGATCTGGCCCACACGGGCTCGCACAAGCTCAACAACGTGGTGGGGCAGGCGCTTCTGACCAGGCGCATGGGCAAGGGGCGCATGATCGCCGAGACCGGAGCGGGCCAGCACGGCGTCGCCGCTGCCACGGCTGCCGCGCTTTTTCGGCCTCGAGTGCACCGTCTTCATGGGCGAGGTCGACACGAAGCGCCAGGAGCTCAACGTGTTCCGGATGGAGCTGCTCGGTGCAGAGGTGCGATCGGTCACATCGGGCAGCCGCACGCTGAAGGACGCCGTAAACGAGGCCATGCGCGAGTGGGTGGCCACCGTCGACACCACGCACTACTGCCTGGGGTCGGTCATGGGGCCACACCCGTTCCCCTACATGGTGCGCCAGTTTCAGCGCGTGGTCGGGGAGGAGGCGCGCGCGCAGTGCCGCGCCCTCCTCGAGGGCGCCGATCCCGACGTCGTCGCCGCCTGCATCGGGGGCGGGTCCAACGCCGCGGGGACCTTTGCCGGGTTCGTCGACACGGCGGCCCGTCTCGTCGGCGTGGAGGCGGCCGGCGGAGCCGCCATCACGAACGGGATCCCGGGTGTCCTGCACGGCATGCACTCGCGACTGCTCCAGGACGAGGCCGGACAGATCGAGGAGGCCGTCTCCATCTCGGCCGGGCTGGACTACCCGGGACTCGGACCCGAGCACGCGCACCTGGCGGCCATCGGGCGGGCCGAGTACTCGACGGCGAACGACGCCGAAGTGCTCGATGCCTTCCGCCTGCTGAGCCACACCGAGGGCATCATCCCTGCACTGGAGTCGGCCCATGCCGTGGCATGGGTCGCCCGCAACGCCGGGACGGACGCACTGCCGACAGGCTCCACGGTCTTGGTGACGCTGTCGGGTCGGGGTGATAAGGACGTGGCGCAGGTGCGCGAGATCTTCCGGCGCAGCGATGGCTGACCTCGAGAAGGAGCTCCGGCAAAGCCGGGAACGCGGACGGAAACTCCTGATCCCCTACCTGATGGGGGGCATGACCGACGACTGGGTGCAGACCCTGGCAGCCGTGGTCGCAGCGGGGGCGGACGCGGTCGAGGTGGGCATCCCGTTCTCCGACCCGATGATGGATGGGCCGGTGATCCAGGAGGCGGCGCTGCAGGCTCTGGGGCGCGGCACCGTCCCCGAGGCTGTGCTCGACGGCATCGCCCGCGCCGAGGTCGGTGTGCCGGTGGCCGTGATGACGTACTACAACCTCGTGTTCCGCGCCGGGCACAGGCGGATGGCACGGTCGCTGGCGGCGTCGGGCGTGAGCGGGGCGATCCTGCCCGACCTTCCCATCGAGGAGATCGGCCCGTGGGCCGTCGAGGCCGACGCCGCGGGCATCGCCACCGTCCTCCTGGTGGCCCCGTCCAGCCCCCCGGAGCGGGTCGCGCGCGATCAGCGAGCGCTCCCGCGGGTTCGTCTATGCGGTCGCCCGCATGGGGGTGACGGGGGAGCGGGTGCGCCTCGGCGGTGCCGCCGCCGCGGTGGTCGAGCGGATCCGGCGCTGTACCGACATGCCGGTATGCGTCGGCGTCGGGGTGTCGACCGCGGAGCAGGCGGCCGAGGTCTGCGCCGTGGCCGACGGGGTCGTCGTGGGTTCTGCGCTGGTGCGGCGCCTCCTCGAGGCGGAGGGGCCCGAAGGCGCCGGTGCCTTCGTCGCCTCGCTGCGACGGGCGATCGACTAGTGCCGTGTCAACCAACGTGTACGACGTTCTGCGAGGGCACGCCTCGACCGAGCCCGGCACGCAACCGCGCCGAACCTGCCCGCAGCGCGCCGCACATACGCTGACCTAGGTGGCCGCCCATGAAGCGAGGTACTTGAGATGCCCACGTACAACGTCAACCTTGAGTCCGGAGCTACGCCAGACGGCCGCGCTGTGAAGGTACAGGCAGGGAGCATGTCGGCCGGTGCCGACTGGGTGCTGTTCTTCTACGGTACCGGTGCTGGCCAGCCGCACGACGTTGCTGCCGCATTCCCGACTCATCGCGTTCTTAGCGTTGTCGCCGAAAAACCCGCCTAGAACAGCTCGATAGCAATGAACCGAGCGCTGATGGCACTGCCTTGGCGATTGCGCATCCCGATCTGCATACGGTCTCACTCCGTTCCGGCCCATGGGGACAGAGGTGGCGAGCCCAGAACATCATTGGTTGTCCGTCGATTCGAGGATCACCGACTCGGTGAGTGTCACCGAAATGCCGAGGTGTCCCATCCCGGCGATTGAGGATGGCCCATGACTCGGCTCAGGTGAGGCCAAGTTGTTGCATCATACCGAGCGAATCGCCAAAGCCCCACCGCTCGACTGCTTGCCCAGAGGCGAAACGAAGTGCGCCCATCGCATTGAACTCGACCTTCCGACCTGTTGGTGCAACTCCACGTAGCGGCCCTTCGTGCGTTCCACTGGCGCGTACGAATGAGACGGCTCGGTCGCCCTCAGCGACCAGCCAAATAACTTCCTCCCGATAGTCAGGAAACGCAGTACGCAGTGCGCTCACCGAGGCTCGATAGCGCTCGGGGCCGGTGCCTTCTATGCCTGAGTTATCTATGTGATCAATGAGGTCGTTACCGATCAGCTCCTCGATGAGGTCTAGACGTCCGTTATTCCAGATCGCATTGGTGATGCGGCGAAGGAGCGCCTTGGACTCCTCTGTCTGATCAGTCATCGGTGCGCCCTTTCGACAACATCGTGAGGCACCATCATTGTCGATGGCCTCAGTCCGCGCCCAGGGCCGGCGGACTGGGTACCCTGCGCGTCGATCTACCATGACGCCGTGGTCTCGCGATCATGCTTGATTGGGGCGGTATTCGTCGGGGCTCTGGTACTCAGCGCTTGCAGCTCTGGCCCGAACTTAACGGGTTCATCGACCACCTCGACCTCGACCGCCTCTCGCTTGGTCCTCAAAGTGGCACCAAGCGTCAACTTGCACAATGGCGAGGTCGTTCAAGTGAGCGTGTCGGGCTTCCCGCCTGGCAAAGCCTTTCTTTCGGAATGCGGCTCCCTGGAGGAGGTGCCAGCAGATGGTTGTGGAGCGCAACTCGCCGCGCAACCGTTCGTCGTTATCGAATACGGATCAGGAACGAGGAGCTTCACCGTTGCCGACGAGGCCGCCACGGCCTCTCTGACTCGACAGCCGAGTGTTGCATGCACGAATCAATGTGTCCTCGTCGCGACATCCGGGGTACCCGCATCGGGCGCTCAACACATCCGGACAGCGGCCCTTACCTTTGCGTCTTAGACGCGTGCTCTGGCCTTCGGCGCTGAGCGTCCAGGCGTTCCGGCGTCCCGGGGCAGGGCGATGCCGAAGTGTCGTCTCGCATGCGATCGCACTACGTCGCGACCTTTGCTGCCAACTGATCGATCTTGTCGGCCAGATCCTTGATCCCACCTTGGGTGTGTATGTCGAGTCGATCGAGAATCTGAACCGCATCGTCGTACGTGTGCTGTGATCGCGCATCGCTCGCCTCGGCTTGCACGTTCTGCCCAACCATAATGACGGACAGTAGGACAAGCTGGAGGAAGGTCTGGGCAATCCAGGGGATGATTCCCTCGCCGCCCGGTTTCAGTGCAGCGGGCAATCCGAACAGCGCGAGGGCTGCAAACGCATACGCACACCACATCGATCCCACGATGTTGGTCAAGAAGACGGCGACCTTGGCGTTGATTCCGTCGACTCTCTTGATCTGATCCCGCAACCCGTGCAGGCTGATCGCCTCACGAGTGTGCAGATGGGCCTTGACTGGTCCGGCTATCTGAGTATCGGGCATCATGATCCTCGCTTCCTCACCATCCGATGTCCTGACCTTGGCCTGAGTCACGTGCAACGTGCAACAGGCTCGGCGTCCGGTCTAGGGCCCGACCAGAGTGGCAGGCGTCCCGGTTGGGGGCACCCTCCGACTGATCTGCTGAACTAGCCGATATGGACGAGTCCACCGAGCGTGAGCTGCGACAGCTCCGAAGGATGGGCAAGCTTCTTCGGAACTTCGGTTCGGGCGAGCTCTCGCTTGAAAGGACGCTCGCTGGCCTCAAGGGTCTGCTCTCGGCGCTCGGTGAGACCTCAGAGGGCTGGACCCGGCGCTTCAAAGATGAGTGGAACGCGATCGAGATGGAGTATGCGGCGGCGCTGAGTCGGGGAGCTGCACTTCCGAGTCCTTCAGCTCCAGGCGTCAAAGAGGCCGCCGCGCAAATGTGCTCCATGGTGGACTCGCGCATAAGTGTGCTGGATCTCGGCTAAGGCGGCGCCGTACGGCGTCACCGGTGCGGTGAACTGGGGCATTCTCGACGTATCCCCATCAGCCATTCGGAGAGACCGCAAACGTTGGCTGACGCGGCCCTCGCGTTCAGTCGCGGCCGCGTAACCGGTCGGTCACGACAGCGGCGATGGCGCGCTGGCCGGCTGCCATCGGGTGGGCAGCGCGCCACACGTACCCTTCGAGGTTCCGCTCCGCCTGTGTCGCGGCGCCAACCAGTGACGCGCACGACATGGCGCCGTGCAGCACGCGCGTCTCGTTGCAGACCTTTGCCGCGAGGACGTGCTCGGCGTCGGCCGCCAGCGTGGTGTCGGGGAGCGGCTCGCCGGAGTACACCCACGGATCGGCGGTGCACAGCCCGTGGCCGTCCATGACCGACGAGAGGTCCACCAGTGTCACGTTCCGGACGTGGTGCGCGGCGGGCGTCGGCCACTGCGCCGGTGATGGCCCGGTTGAGGTCACCCAGCACCAGCTGCGCGGCCGCATAGGTGTTGGCCGCGTTGGCCTTGAGCCCGGTGCAGACGAGGTCGGTGTGCACACCGGACGTGGCCGTGTCCGGCGCGAACACCGAGGGAGCGGGGATGGGCTGGTAGTAGTCGAGCACCGCGAGCCGGGCGGTGTGGGGTGCGACCGCCTCGATGGCGTGGGCGAGGCTCGTGCGCACGTTGGCGAGATGGGAGGCCAACCGCGCCGTCGGTGTCCCGTTGGCTCCCAGGCACGGGGTGCCGAGGCCCACACCCGTCCCGAGGAAGCGGGCCAGCTCGTAGACGAGGCAGGCGCTGAAGTCGATGTCGTCGGCGCCGTCCTGGAGCAGAACGAGACGCGCCGGGCGTGCGGCCAGGTGTGCCGCAGCCAGCTCGTCGTCCAGGTTGCGCGCCTGCTGGGGCGGCACGGGGCATTGCCCGTCCCGCGTCGTGTTGTCGGCGGAATCGGCGACGGCCCCGCTGACGGCGAGCTGGTCACCGACCAGATCACAGTTGGTGTGACGAACCGTCATGGTCAACCGGAGGTTCCGGGCCACCAGGCTCGGGAAGGCGAGAGACGAGGGTCCCTCCGAGACGGCCCGGGGCGGCAGTCCCATCTGCGGCGTCAGGTAGGGATTGGCCAGGCCGTGGCCGTACGGGACTGAGTCCCCGAGGGCGACGGCCCGGGTCGACGCGCTCGGCGAGGGCGGTGGCGGCGCAGTGCTCGAGGTGGCCAGCACGACGCCGCCCGCGACCAGGGCGACCACGACGATCGCCGCGGCAACCCAGAACACGGGGGAGCGGCGCGCCGCCGCTCCCCAATCGTGGAGCCTTCCCATCCAGCCACCTCACGCAGCGCCACCGTGCGGCGGCGGACGGGCGACCTTATCGGCTGGGCTCAGCCGGGTGGCAGCAGGACCAGGCAGCCGTTGTGGCCGCCGAAGCCGAACGAATTGGAGAGCAGGGCGGTCGGCTCCCACGGCCGAGGCTCGCCGTGCACGACCTGGATCGTCACCTCGGGATCGGGCACTTCGTAGCCGGCCGTCGGGGGAATCGTCGCGTGGTGGATGGTCAGCACACCGGCCACCGCCTCGATGGCGCCCGCCGCCGCGAGCCCGTGGCCGGTCACGCCCTTCGTCGAGGTGACGAGCGGCCCTGGCTCGCCGAAGACCTTCGTTATGGCGCGTGCCTCGGCCAGGTCGTTGAGGGGTGTCGAGGTTCCGTGGGCGTTGATGTGCCCCACCTCCGACGGGGTGACCTCGGCGTCGGCCAGCGCAAGCTCCATGCAAGCGACCGCCCCCGCGCCGTCTGGGGACGGCGCCGTGATGTGGTAGGCGTCGGCCGTGCTGGCGGCGCCGGCCACCTCGGCGTAGATCGTGGCCCCGCGGGCGACGGCGCGCTCCCATTCCTCGAGGACGAGCGCCGCGGCGCCCTCGGTCATCACGAAGCCGTCGCGCCGAGCGTCGAACGGACGCGAGTGGCCCGAGCTCGAGAGAGCCGTCATATTCGAGAACGCCGCAAGCGCAACCGGGTGCAGGCTCGCCTCGGAGCCACCGCCGATGGCCACCTCGCACCGGCCCGTCGCGATGAGCCGGGCCGCGGCCGCGATCGCGTGGGTCCCGGCCGCACACGCGGTGCAGATGACTTCGGAGGGTCCGCGCCAGCCGAGCCGCATGGAGATGCCGGCCGCCCCGGCATTGGCCATCATCATCGGCACCAGGCGGGGGGAGACGCGGTCGGCACCCTTCGCGTTGTAGACCCCGACCTGGTCGGCGAGCGTCTCGAACCCGCCAACGCCGGTCGCGAACACGACACCCGCCTTGGCCGGGTCCACCGCGAGTTCGCCTGCCGCCGCGACCGCCATGTCGGCGGACACCATCGAGAGCTGCGCGAAGCGGTCGAGTTGGCGCACCTCCTTGGGACCGAACCAGTCCTTGGGCTCGTAGCCGCGGACGGCCCCACCGACCACGGAGGGCTGGAGCAGCCCGTCCCACAGGGCGTCGACGCCCACCCCGCAGCACGTCACCGCCCCCAGACCGGTGACGGCGACCCGCCGCCCCCGGAGAGGACCGTCGGGGCCGATGCCGATCTGCATCAGAGCTTGGAGGAGATC
This sequence comes from uncultured Acidimicrobiaceae bacterium, assembly GCA_963756625.1. Classification (GTDB taxonomy): domain Bacteria; phylum Actinomycetota; class Acidimicrobiia; order Acidimicrobiales; family RAAP-2; genus Bog-473. The sequence goes on along the minus strand of CAVWNQ010000004.1, from coordinate 492,759 downwards.
AGATCGAACGCCTGACCGACGGTGCTGATGTCCTCGAGCTCGGTCTCCTCGACCGTGATGTCGAAGGCCTCCTCGAGTGCCATCACCAGTTCGACCAGATCGAGGCTGTCCGCGTCGAGATCGTCGGCGAACTTGGCCTCCTTGGTGATCTTGTCGGCGGGCACCTGCAGTACCTCCACGGCGCACTCGCGAAACTTCTCGAACGCTGCGTCGCTGTCCACTCGCTGCTCCTTTTCTGTCGGTTCGTAGAACGCTACAGCCCCATGCCCAGTCCGCCGTCGACCGGGACCACAGCCCCGGTGACGTAGGCAGCGGCGTCGGAGGCCAGGAAGCCCACGACGGCAGCCACCTCTCCGACGGACCCGGCCCGGCCAAGGGGGATCTGGCCGGTCATCAGGGCGACGCGGTCGTCGCCGAGGGCGGCCGTCATATCGGTGTCGATCAAGCCTGGGGCGACCACGTTGACCGTGATCTGGCGGCTGCCGACCTCGCGGGCGATGGCGCGTGCCATGCCCACCACGCCTGCTTTCGAGGCCGCGTAGTTGGCCTGTCCTGGGAGGCCGACGAAGGCGCCGACCGACGACACGAAGATGAGGCGTCCGGCGTGGAGGCGCAACATCTTGGCGACGGCGCGCTTGGCGACGCGGAACGAGCCGGTCAAGTTGGCGTCGATCACGTCGAGGAATGCCTGTTCGCTCATCCGTAGCAGCAGCGAGTCCATCGTGATCCCCGCGTTCGACACGAGGACCTCGACCGGGCTCCAGTGGTCCTCGACAGCCGTGAATGCCGCGTCGACCTCCTCGCCGTTGCGAATGTCGCACCGGACGGCGAGGAAGGCGTGTGGATCCGCGCCACACGGCGCGGGAGGCGGCTCGGCGGTGCGGTACGTGGTCGCGACCTGGTCGCCGTTGGCCAGGAACCACTCCACACAGGCCGCGCCGATGCCGCGGGTCCCGCCAGTGACGAGGACGACGGCCATCGAGCGCGTATCGGGCACCCGGAGCCAGACCAAGGGCTGGCCTTCCTGTACCCGCTCGCCGTCAGCGGCCAACCAGCGGATGACCTGTCCGGCGAACGGAGTGCGGACCTCGGAGACCCCGACGCGGCCGACCAGCTCGCCGACTTGGACGGGCGAGGATTGTTCAGGATCGTCCGCCGTCCCCGGCAAGAGTCCAGTGCCGGGTGCGAGCAGCGAGGACTCGGGGCTGAAGATGCCGCTTGAGGGGCTGACGACGACCCGTTCCGACATGTAGAGGTGCTCGCCCTGGTGCAGCGCCGGCTCGGCCCGCCACGTGCCGGCGGCGCCGATCTGGTCCATCAGCGTGTCGAGGTCCTCGGGTTTGGAGACGGCCAGGGACTGGATCTCGGGCAGGCTGCGCTTGGCCAGCCCACTCAGCACGCCACCCGGGCCTAACTCGACCAGGGACGTCAGCCCCAGTCCGGCGAAAGTCTCGAGCGTCTGGCGCCAGCGCACCGGGCTGCAGAGCTGCGCCGAGAGCAGGCCCGGCCATTCGGCCGGATCGTCGTGCACGTGCGCATCCACATTGGCCACGACGCGGACCTCGGGCGTCAGAAAGGTGACCTCTGCCAGTGCCTTGCGCAGATCGGCGCGCGCGCCCTGCATGAGGGGCGTGTGGAACGCGCCGGAAACCTGGATGGGCAGCACGCGCTTGGCGCCGAGACCCTTGGCCAGGTCACCGGCAACCGTCACCGCTTCGGGGGTGCCCGCGATCACGACCTGTCCCGGCGCGTTGTAGTTGGCCACCCAGACATCGCCCTCGGCTCGCATGCACGCCGCTTCGGCGTCGTCGTCGGCGATGCCCAGCAGCGCGGCCATCGTCCCGGGTGCCTCCTCTCCGGCGTGGGCCATGGCGTCCCCGCGTGCCACGACCAGGTTTATCCCGTCTTCGAAGGTGAGGGCTCCGCTTGCCATCAGGGCCGTGTACTCGCCCAGGCTGTGGCCGGCGCAGGCGGCCGGGGTGAGCCCAATGCGCTCCACCGCGTCCAGGACGACCAGGCTGAGCACCGTCGTCGCCAGCTGCGCGTTCTGGGTCTGGGTCAGCTCCTCGATGGGCGCACGCAGCAGAAGGTGGGACAGATCGCGGTCGGCCGCCGCCGACGCCTCCTCGACCACTTCCCAGGACGGGTGATCCACCCACGGTTCCCCCATGCCGGCACGTTGTGAACCCTGTCCGGGAAAGGTGAAAACCAACACGTGCTCGACGACTCCCATCGACGGCGGGCAGAGGAGTCCACAGTGTGGCATGCCCGGGGTGGCAGCCGGGGCCTGGGCGACGCCCGATGGCACCCCGGGTGCGAAGGCGACGGCTCGTACGGAGGTCGCCGCTGGTTACCGGTCGGAAACCCGGTGCGAGGCGCGGTGTGACTCCGCACCCCCCGGAGCGCGGACGGGCACTCCGCGGGTGGGGATCGGGACCAACGCGTTCATTCCCGGCACGACGCGTTTACCCGCCACCATGTCGATCGACTGGGTCCGCGTGTGGGGGATGCCCACCCCCGCTCCCTGATCGGGGGCGGCGGGTCGCGTTCCTACGTCGCCGGGGGTGCGAGGGAGGCGATGCACCCCGTCAACTGGCCCAGGCCGGCCGGGTTGGGGGTTTCCACGCTCCCGCTGGGCGCCGTCGGCACCGCCGGGGGAAGTGTGGTGGTCGTGGTGGTGGTCGTGGTCGGGACGGTGGTGGTGGGCGGCAGCGTGGTCGGAGACACCGTGGTCGTCGTGGTTGTGGTCGGCGGCGTGGGACGCGACGCCGAGCCCACGACGGGAAGCGTGGTGGTGGTCGTCGTCGTCGAGCTGGTGGTGGTCGTCGTTGGAGCGGGCGTCGGAGCCGGCGCAGTGGTGGGAGTGGTCGTCGGGACGGTGGTGGTGGGCGTCGGCGGTGCCGGTGTGTTCAGCGGCGTGATCGGCACGGGTGGGCCCGGCGCGGTCGTGGAAACGGTCAACGCGACGGCAGTGCACGCGCCCGCCCGTTGCATGGTGGCCAGGTCGCCGACGAGCTCGACGACGGATCGGTTCTCCGCCTTCTCGTCCGCAGCGAGGATCAGCGCGGCCTTCGACATTGCCTTGGCCGCGTCACTGCGCTCGGCGCGCGCGGTGGAGACGGCCGATGCGGCCGCCTGGTAGCGCCCGACGAGATCGGACGTGGCCACGCTCTTGTACTCCTGGGCGACGACGCCATCGGCGTTCTGCGGGCCGAACGGGTTGGGCCGGCCGGTGACGTTCGTGTACGACGTGCTGACGTAGAGCCCGCTCGACACGTACTCGTCGATCGCGAATTTCTGGAGCGTCCGTCCGGCGACGGCATAGACGCTCTCGGCGGCCGACACGGACGACACCGCGGCCTGAAGCGCTTGGGTCTTGGCGGCGAGCACGCCCTGATCCGCCGCAACGGCCGCCGTTGCCAGCTGGTAGGAACGCACGTCGGACTGTACGTTTCCGAAGACGTCGAGTGCGGAGGACGCGAGGAGCGCGCTGGTGGCGAGGCCGCCGGAGCTTCGCAAGATGGTGTCCAGGTAGCAGGGCGTGCCGTCGGAGGGCGCGCACCACTGGCTCTGGTCGACCGCGGCGAGGAAGGCGCCCGGCGGGGACACGTCCCCGGCCCGGAGCGAGGCGGTGATGGACGACATGTTGGGCTGGAGCAGCGTGGCCACCGTGGCGGCGCAGCCCGCCAGCCAAGTGGTGAACGCAGGAAAGCCGTTGGACGTGAGGGTGGCCGGGAGCGCGGCTCCCGTGGCGTCGGTCGTCCGCATCGTGTTGAACGGGTTGTACGCCGCGCTGTTGTTGGTGGATCCGCCCTCGGCGGCCTGCCACTGGTCGAGGTCCGCCACGTTCGCCCCCGTCACCGGCGCCTGCAAGCCCTGGATGACGCAGAGCTCCCATCCTGCCGGAAGCGCCGTGCCGCCCGACGCCGGCACCGCCACGGCCGGAGCACCGGTCGGTACGTAGACGACGGCCAAGAGGACGATCGTCACGGCGGCGAGAGCGGGACGGAGGCGGGGGACGGTGCGGGTCATGGGCGTCGACAGGTTGGGTGGCTCCGGCCGCTGGACCGGTCTCGGCCTACCCCTGCGTGCGGAGCCGGAGCGGGGTCAAGATTGTCACGTTTCGCCCCGAATGCACCTATGTGAGGTATCGGCGCTCCTGCAGGGCCCGTTGAGCCTCTCGGGGAGATTTGGCGGACCCGAGCGAGACGGGGCGCTCCCGGCCCGGATAACGGCACGTCAGGCGGCCGAACGGCGCCGCCGGGCCGGAGGATATCGGACCTGATCACACCCGGGGGCCTTGCCCCAGGACGCAACACACGGACAACGGGGTACCGGGGTGCGCGGAGTGGGACTCGCACCCCCGCCTACGCGATCCGGGTGAGTCCCTGGAGTCCGCCATCACCCGAGCCGAGGCGGGCGACGCTTTGAAGAAACACTGCGACGACTCCAACTCGAACTACCAGGACGCCTGCACCTCGGCGACCTGCATCGACGAGGTCGGAGTATTGGCTTTGGTCACGTGTGCCGGCCCGAGTCCTGCTGCGTGGCCACCTCGAGCTGGAAGATGGTTTCGCAGGTGCCGTCGATGGCGCCGCCCGGGGCCGACTCTGGTTGTTGGAACATCAGCTTGCTGCCGAAGTAGGAGTTCTCGCCGACGTCCGGCGCGTCAACCGCTTGTCTCTTGGCAGTACAGCAGTACAGCGACACCGACAGCCAGCCCCAGTACTCGTACCGCACCTTGATCTTCAAGGGGTCGGTGTGTACGTCGGGGGGCTTCACGCGCAACCCGCCTCCAGCCGGGGTAGTGACAACGGGAAGGGTGTCGGACATAGCCGATGGCGGCGTGGCCGGATCGCTCTGGTCAGTCTTTGACTCGGGAGACCCGCCCTGCCGACTTGAGCCGCCGCTACAGCGAGACCGTTTGTCGCGTGCAGCTCGATGTCGATGAGGTGAGCGATGTCGGACGGTTCGGAATCGAAGTTGTCGACGGGTGCGCAACATGGAGAACTCTTCCGCAAGAGGATTCCCCAGCGTTTTGCGTTCGGTGGCCGCGACGAGGCAATCAGTGTTCGACATTGAGAGTTACCTCCGTTCTCTCACGATGCGAGGCTGTAGACCTGGACCTCAGCGATTTTCATGCTGCCCCTGCCGTTGCCACAGGTGTGCCAGCCATTGTTTCCCGAGCCCGAGCACGGAGCGCCCTGTGGGGTCATGACCAGGTTGTAGTCGGAGAAGGACCCGATATTGGCGGTATTGGTGTCCGAGAGAACGAGTTGGCGGTTCGCACCCTGGCCGACGTAGAAGTTGACGTGCTGGCCAGGGACGAACTCCATGCCCAACGTCGTGAAGTTCTGCGTGGTGTCTGGAGCGTCAGCGAACCACTGGTCAAAGCCATCGGGGTCACCGTAAGTGGCGTTGGTGGCGCCTCCGTAGTTCCCTTCCAGGGTGTCATTGATCGGGTGGGACGACAGGAAGCCACCCTCGTAGAGGTCGATCTCATGGTCATGCGTACTCGGAGCGCCCGGCGCAGCGGGGAACCAAATGGCAGGCCAGAATCCATTGGAGGTATCGGTGACCTCAAAGTTGACCTGCAGGTAGAACCCAGCCGACGGGAACGTGAAGAGGTTCTGCCCAGTCTTGGGATTACAGGTGTTCAGCACCGACACGCCGTTGTCGTTGGTGAGGGTTACCCCGCCACCGGAAGCAATGACCGGCTCTGTCCCATAGCCGCCCCACGCACCGACGCTGGGGCAAGGGCCACCCATGATGTCGCTCCAGGTGTTGGGGTCGAGGCTGGAGAAGGTGTCGTCCATGAGAAGGTTCGACGAGGAGTAGCCCGGTGGCGTCGCCATGATCGGCTGGCCGAATCCGGCCGTGTCACCGGACGGCGGGGCGGGCTCGGGCTGGGGTTGGGGCGTACCTGTTCCGGGGTCTGTGGACGAGCCCGGTGTGAAGCTGCCGTCGCTCGAAGTGACGGAGCCGTCACTGGCGGAAAAACTGCCGTCACCCGAGTACATCGCTTGGGCAGTCTCCGGCGAGCCCGACCCCACCAGGGCTGAGGTGATCTTGCAGGTGGCGACGCCACCCGACATCGCGATGGTGTTCGTGGCGAGGTCGTCGCACTGGACCGGGCCAGAGCCGTTGATGAAGAAGGACACTGTTCCGGTCGGTGAGGCTGCGCCGGACGGCTCGCCGGTTACGACCGCCCGTAACGTGGGTGTCGTCGAGCCCCGCAGTGTGACCGTGAACACGTTCGTGAGGGAGTCGGACGTGGGCGAAGACGCAGCCGGCGACGAATCCCACACGATCGCAGCCGGCGCCAGAGCGAAGGCGGCGACGAGCGTGGGGACGACGCAACGAAAGATCCGGAGAGGCTTGACGTGAGACGTCATGGGGCAGGGCTGTGACTTCCTGGAGAGTCCAAAAGTGGTTCTACAGGGTCCCCGGCGTCCCCGGGTGGTTCGTGCGCCAGGGTTCACCCGAATGTCGCGTAAAGGTGGCTTGTTGGTCATGTTGGTGAAAGGTCAGCAGACTGTCTGGGGGTCACCTGGGGGAAGTCGGCCTGACCCAGGCTTCATTGGGGTGAGCATCGGATTGGCCCGTTTCGCGTGCTCAACGTCTGCCCCATCGACAGTCCGCCGGTGAAAGGAGCTAAGCATCCCTTTGTCTGCTGCGTCGAGACCCAGCGGTCCACCCAGGGTGAATGGGTCCTTCGCCCACCGGACTCTCCTCGGCGTTGTGTGGTCGGGCTTCCGGCTCAGCCAGAACCACCAATCAGGCCACGCTGGCGGCGGTGCGACGAGTGCTCAAGCCTGGAGCGAGAGCGGCGTTCACTACTTGGGAAGAGCCCGACCGGCTCGCCGACCTGGGAGGGCTATTCGAAGAGGTTGGACTCGATACCGTTCTCGTCGAGGAGCGATCCGAGTGGCTCGAGCGCGAACGCAGAATCTTCGAATGGGCGCAGATCGAGTCGGCCGCGAACGACGATCCGGCACTCAAGAGCCTGGCCGAAGAGGCCGATCGGGTACTTCCGGTAATCGATCTTGCTCGCCGGGTGACGGGCATTGCGCAGCGACCATTCGATGAATCAATGAGGGCGAGCTGAACACTTCTTCCCCTCCCGGGGTTCGCCGGGACGGTGTGTCACCCCACGGCACCGTGGGGGCAGACCACGTTGCATCGTGGACAGGCCATCATGGTCGTGTGGGTGCGAGGCTTCGCGGACACCGGTGGTGGCTTGGCGGGGTTGCCGTGACACTTCTCGTTCTCGCCTGCGGCCCCTGCGGCGTCTCAGATGCCCGCGGTTCTTTCACTGTTGTCGGTACTCCGACGCACCCCCAGATCCTCACCTGTTACGAGGAAGCGACGCAGTTCACCGGCGGCACTCTGCCCCCCGTCGGGCCACAGGACATCGGATTCGGCGCTGGGTATTTCCCGAAGGCGCGCGGGCTGGCGACCATGAATCCGCCCAACTCGGGCCGAGAGGCGCAACTCACCGGGTACAAGCTCCCTCCGGTTATCGATCCGGGAGCCACGGTGAGCATGACAATCGCCCGTGGCGCGCGGTCCTACGTGGTGCAACAGAACCCATGGTCGCCGCGCCAAGGGAGCGTGTCGGTGACATACCGGGCTTGTCTGCACAAGCCGGGTTTCTTTCCTCAGAGCTTCCGGTTCACCGATGGTCGAAAACGGGGCTGCGTTCCGCTCGACGTGCGAGTCGATGGGCAGCCCAAGACGAGCCGCATCGTTCTCTCGTTCTTCGCGGGGCCCTGCAGAACCTCCCTGATCCGTCGGCGGGGCGGCGTCAGGAGTATCCCTGTTCGCCGGTTTGCCCTCCGTCAGGTGGCGATTTGAGCCTGAATAGTAAGTGCACCCGACGCGGCTCAGGGTTGCAGATCGGCAACAGTCTCGCCCGCACACCACTCGGCTCGTACAGGTCCTGTCGCTTTCGCGATGTCCGGCGAGGCCGGGAATGGGTTCAAGGCGTTGGCCGTTACGGACGATATTGCATAGATGGATCTGGCAGAGGTCTGCTCGACGACAGAAGCCCTGGGCCAAGTCTCGGGCACGCTTTGGCGCAAGACGGTGCTGACGAGTTGCGTCTTGGCTGGGTGCCTGGCATTGATCGCTGTTCTTGCGATCTTCTGAGCCCAAGTCAGCCGCGAGCAAGAACTGGAGTTGACGCCGGGCTGCGGTGCCACCCTGGGGCACAATTGGGACTGGCTCGCCGCATGTAAGTCTGAGACATGGATCTGGTTGAACTCCTCTCCTGGCCGGGGGTCCAGGAGATCTGCACGCTGCGGTCGGCCGTTGGTTTCATGGCCCTCCACGGCGGATCACAGGACCGGGGCACACACGAGATCGCCAGCCGGGCTGCCGAGCGATCCGGTGCCTCGTACTACGCCATTATCCAGCCAAGCGGACTGCGGGCCCATCTCACGTCGCGGCGCCACAATCCCGATCACTCGGATCGCTTAAGAGCCTTCTTGCAGCATGTGGAGATCGCTATTTCGGTCCATGGGTTCGGACGTGACGCCTTTGATCTGCGGCTCGATCCCGTTGGAGGTGTCGTCATCGAGCCGTACGGCCCTGCGCTTCTTCGGACGCAATCCGGCCCGCTTCGAGGGATCATCGTGGGTGGGCGAAATACGGAACTCTTGGATGCCGCACGCCGACTCTTCCACGACCGATTCACGGGCTATCACGTGGCCGACGAGCGGGTCCGGCTGGGATTCCATCCCAACAACCCGGTGAACCTCCCCTCGTCGCATGGCGTCCAGATCGAGTTGCCGCCGGCCTTACGTGGGATCGGTGACTTCGGTGATCAGCTCGTGCCCCGGGGGGACGGGATCGTCACCGAGGTGATTGACGCGCTCGTTGAGCTGGCCGACCTCGCCAGCGCCATGTGCCATGAACCCACCATCGACTAGCGCCGGGACGGTTGGACACTTTTGAACGTCCCTCGTGCTGCGTCGATGCAATAACCCCACCGAAGCGTCCAAGCGGCGGTCAGAGCTCGAAACGGCCTGCCACGCGACCGTTCCCTCGACTCCGGCCAGCTCGACCTCGCTCACACGCACTTCGTGGTTTCGGCGTGATGTCGGTCAGCACCACCTGTGCTCACCATTGGGCGCGCTCCGACGCCATCTGGGCGTTCCGCTATCACGGCGTGCTCCCTCAGAACTTCGAGGATGCAATCTTCGGCCACGGCCTGAAGACCTACGGCTGGGTGTACCTCATCGTGGCGATCGTGTTCATCCTCTGCGCATTGGGCGTCATGGCACGGTCACAGTTCAGCCGATGGATTGGGATCTTCGCCGGGGCAATCATGGCGATCAGTGCGATCTGGTGGATGCCCTTCTATCCCGTGTGGTCGATCACGTACATCTTCGTCGGCATCCTTGTTTCTACGGACTGGCCGCCCATGGCGGGCGGGAAGCGGCGACGCAATCTCAGATCACTTGAGAGCGCATACGGCCATCCAGCCATGGCGGGGCCAGTTGAAACCCCGGGGGTAGAGGGGGCATCATTGGAGCCAGATGGAGGCTCGCTACCACCACACCTGGAGGCCTCACAAGCCCGTCAACGCCAGCCCCGAGCAGAAGAATCTGGGCTGGAAGGTGGTGAACGCCGCCTCGGTGGCCGTGGGTGCCTTCGTGACCCAGCGCCTGCTCACCATGGCCTGGCGCCTGGTGCGTCACGAGCCCCCTCCTAGTGGACCGGCGGACCGGCGAGTTACCTGGGGCGCCGCCCTCACCTGGGCCACCTCCATGGCCGTGGGCATCGCCGTCTCCCGAGTGGTGGCCGTGCGCCTATCAGGCAAGGTCTGGGAGGCCGCCGTGCACGAGCCGCCCCCAGAGGCGCCCTCCTAGACCCCAGGGCTTCTGCGAGCCTGCCGTCCCATAGGGACCTTCACCCTTATCACCAACGTGCCGCACGGTGGCACCCGTCCCGGCGTTACGGGGCATGCTTTAGCGTCAAGTGTCGCCGACCGGATTCCCTGAAGTCGCAGGTCAGTCCGTCAAGGTGGCCTGGACAGGCCCCACACCGCCCGCCACCGATCCCCTCTCGGCGAACGCCACGGCACGTCGGTGCCGAACTCTTCTCCGGTTTTGCCGAAATAGGAGGCAACCTTTCGAACACACAGCAGGGTTGAAGTAGGTAATGGACGGACGTGGGCATCAGAGCCAGCCACGGATTGACTTCGACCGCTTCGTCGCCGAGATGGCTGAGCCGCTGCTGCGGTCGGCCTACCTGATCACCTGGGACTTCGCAGAGGCGGAAGACCTGGTTCAGGAGTGTCTGTTCAAGGTCGCCCGCCGATGGCCCCGGGTCAGGAAGATGGAGCGGCCCGTTGCGTACCGCGCGCACGGTGCTCATCCACCTTGCGTTAGACGAAGGGAAGCGGCGGAGCCAGCGGCGCTCAGAGCTCGGACCCGAAGCGACCGGGCTCCTCGAGGCGTGCCACGACGATGCCGCCGAGCGCATCCTTGGACGCGTCGAGACGAGTAGCGACCTGCTGGGAGTACTGAGAGAGCTGCCACCGCGGCAACGCGCCGCCCTCGTACTGCGGTACTTCGACGACCTGAGCGAAGCGGAGGTCGCTGATGTGATGGGTTGTTCGGTGGGGACCGTGAAGAGCACCACGTCGCGAGCCCTCGGGCGCCTCCGTCGGGAAGTCGAAGGCACGGGGGCGGCATCCGACATCACAAAGGACGGCACACAGGAAAGCGGTGCAAGCGTTTCGTCGCGGCCAACCGACCTCCGAACGCCCGCGCTCTCACACGCCCCGCCGGACGTGGACGCAATCGCACAAGACACGACGCAAGCGACTGAAGGGAGCACCACCAGATGAAGACGACGTTGCAAGAGGAGCTGATCTCGGCCCTCAGAGCTCGCGCGGCCGCGCTGCCGACGAACGCGTCGGAGAAGCTGCGCTCCGTCGATTACCACCCACGCCTGCATCGCCGCGCCGCGCCTGCGGCACTCGGCGCCACTGCTGTGGGTGCCGCCGCGGCGGGAACCGCCCTGGTGGTCGCTCTCGGTGGGGCCGCTCCCGCTTACGCGGGCTGGAGCGCTGCGCCGACAGCGGCCTCGTCCTCACCGTCGTCGCAGGCCGACCAGAGCTGCCTGGGCGCGCTCTCCTCTGACCAGCCTGCCGGCGGCGAGCTCGGCTCTGGGCCCTGGCAGCCCCTGCTCACCGACGTGCGTGGCCCGTTCACGGTGGCGCTTTACCAGAACGACAGCGGCTACATGGGCTGCTTCACCAGCTCCTCCTTCACGCAAGTGACTCAGGTGAGCTCGGACGGCGACACCTCGAACGGCGTGCTCAAGGTCAGCGGCTCCGGCTCTGGCTCTGGCAGCCCCTCGCAGGGCCTGTCGACGGTGACGGTCGCCGGTACCACCTCTGGCGATCTCCAAAACGTCGTGCAATCGCACCTCTCCACGGCTGACGGCCCGTACACACTCGTCGACGGGCGAGTCGCCTCAGGGGTGACAGGAGTCACTCTCGTGCTCGATAACGGGCAGGACGTAGCGGCCACCGTGGCCGACGGGTGGCTCCTCGCCTGGTGGCCCAGCGACGCCGCGGCAACCTCGTCGCAGGTAACGAATGCGTCCGGTACGACGTCCGAAACTCTGGTCTCATCGACCAAGGGGCCGCCAACGCCTCCCGCCCCCGGTTCCTGCACGCCGACCACGACTCCCGACGGGACGAACGGGGTAGTCCACTGCACCAGCTCCGGCGGTGGAAGGGTGGGGTCAGGGAACTCTGGCAACAGCGGCAGCAGCCAGAACGTCACCCGAGCCGGGAACAGCGGCAACACCGGCGAGACCGGAACCGGCCCGACGAAGTCCTGAGCCCGCCATTCAACGAGCCCGCCGTCGGCGAGACCAATATCAAACCAGAGTTAGGAGCCACCAACCGGCGGATGAGCCAACATCCCTCGACTGGACACTCGCATATCCGGCCTACGGGGCTATCCATGACCAATCCGTTGTGCAAACGATGCCGGACGTGAGTCTGGATTACGCCGCCGATCACCTACTCGCCGCCGTTCGGTCAGTTGCAGTGTCCGAGGGCCCCCACATACCAGGCTGCAGGCCGCATGGGTCGAATCGGTGCAGCACGTTTGGGAGAAACCCTGTCTCACCACCGAGCTTCTGGCTCGATTCAAGGCGCTCTAGGATCGAGTCAGCAACCCGACTGCTGGTCCCGGAGCCGAAGCCTTCGGGAGTTGACAGCGTCAGAGACCGTCGCAGCCGTTGAGGACCTGATCGCTCTGGCGGTACAACAGGCCGTCACGGCGTCTCAGGCTCCTCCTGACGTGAGACTCGCCACTCTCGCCGACCTGACTCAGCGACATCATCAATGTACTGGGGCAGGGCAACGGTCCCCCAGCCGTGACATCGGAGGTCGGACACGTAGCCTCGGAGCATGTCCGGTGAGGACCATGTAGCGACCGCCCGAGCGGTCTACGACAAGGCAGCGCCGAGGTATGTCCAGTTCGTAGGCACCGAGATCAGCTCAGCGACGGAAGGCCCGATCGACCGGGCGCTGCTCGTGACCTTCATCGAGCTGATCAAGAGACAAACCATCGTTCACGTCGCCGATGTTGGGTGCGGGCCAGGCCGAGTGGCGGCTTTCATGGCGGAACACGACTTCGATGTCGTCGGCGTGGACGTGTCCCAGGCGATGCTCGCCGTCGCTAGGACCGCACATCCGCACATCAAGTTCGAAGAGGGTCAGCTCGATGCACTTCCCATCGAATCGGGAGTGCTCGCCGGTGTTGTGTGCTGGTACTCGATCATCTACACACCTCTAGAACGGCTCGCCGAGGCATTCGGCGAACTGAAGAGAGTCTTGATACCGGGGGGTTACTTACTCCTGGCTTTTCAGGCGGAGGGTGAGCCGATACACCGGTCGGATGCGCAAGGCACACACCTGCCGCTCACCAGCTACAGACACAGTGTCCAGGAGATTGCAGCTTGTCTGGAGGACTCCGGTTTCGAGATCTACGCCACGGTTCTCAGGGCGCCAGAACTGGAAAACGAAGCCACCTTCCAGGGATTCGTTATCGCCCGTAGCCCACTCTCGTAGCCGCCGAGTCATGGCTCCTCGCACGGCGAACGGGCACACCCGAACCTGCATTGGCTGCACGACCGGCCGCCCTGAGCAGTTGGGACCTTCGGCCACTAGACCCGACAGAGGTCCTTGGTGTAGACCCCAGCAGACAGGGTCTGTTTACTGGGCTGTCGCGTGTTGGTATTGGTGTCGGCGACCGAGCAGAGGTCATGAATGCAGTGCCGGTGAGGGGTATCCATCGTGCAGGCTGTCCGCCAAGCCCGAGATAGGGGTGCCCGATGAGGAACCGTCTACGCAGTTGGCAATATCTCTCAGTGTCGGCTGCGGCATTGCTGCTCGTTGTAACCGGGATGTTGGCTGTGGCCGCTCCTGCGTCGGCCAGCACCGTCCAGGTGGTGCCGGGGAACTTGTACTTATTACTTGGGGGCGTCGCCTGTCCCACCGCCACCACCTGCGAGGCGGTGGGCACGAACTATTTGGGTTCGGGCCTGGACAAGCCAGGGGTGGTCGTGCCCATCACCAACGGCATTCCGGGCACCCCCCAAATTGCCGGGGGGACCCAGGGCCTTCCCAGCGTGGCCTGTCCCAGCGCCACCACCTGCTTTGCGGTGGGAGGGGACTTTCCGTCGGGCGGAGTGGTGCCCATCGTCAACGGCATCTCGGGCACCCCTCAGGAGGTGGCCGGGACCACGTACCTTTACAGCGTCGCCTGTCCCAGCGCCACTAGCTGCTTGGCGGTGGGGTACTACCAAATGGCGTTCCCCCCCACGGGGATGGTCCAGGGGGTGGTCGTGCCCATTACTAACGGCATCTCGGGCACCCCCCAGGTGGTCTCGGGGACATCTGTCCTTTCTGGCATGGCCTGTCCCAGCGCCACGACCTGTGAGGCGGTGGGGTACAACGCTTTGGGCCAGGTGGTGGTGGTGCCCATCACCAACGGCACCCCTGGCACCGCCCAGGTTGTGGCGGGGACCTCTTTCCTTTCTGGCGTCGCCTGCCCCAGCGCCACGACCTGCTTTGCGGTGGGGTACAACGAGATTGGCCAGGGGTCTGAGGGGGTGGTGGTGCCCATCACCAACGGCATCCCGGGCACCCCCCAGGTGGTCTCGGGGATCGAGGACCTTGGCAGCGTGGCCTGCCCCACCGCCACCACCTGCTTGGCGGTGGGCACGAACAATTCGGGGGGCGTACTGGTGCCCATCACCAACGGCATCCCGGGCACCCACCTGGTTGTGGCGGGGACCACCTCCCTTGCGGGAGTCGCTTGTGGCAGCGCCAGCACCTGTGAGGCGGTGGGGCATGGCAACGGTATAGACGGAGTGGTGGTCGCGGTTCTTCAAGAGAGTTCGGCCCACGTGCCCTTGAGCGTCGGTCTGTGTCAACACGGCGGGTGGCAGAACCTGTCCAACGTGCAAGAGCAGCCGTTTCGCAACCAAGGCCAGTGCATTTCGTATCTGACCCATAACCCGTGAGCCTCACCACCTGATTGATTTGTTCTCCGGTACGACGACGCGTCTGGGCGGCGGCCCGGTTTCCCAGCGACTCCGCCCCGAAGCATGTGACCACTTGTGACCTACTTCTGACCTCTAGGTCGAATGCAGAGTCGTTCCTTGCTTCTGAGCTGGGACAACGGCGTGCCCGGAGCGGGATTCGAACCCGCACGCCCTTTCGGACAGCGGCTTTTGAGGCCGCCGCGTCTGCCATTCCGCCATCCGGGCGAGAACGCCAGAGCGTACAAGCTGCCTCTACGGTTGCGGCGGTGGGAGCGCCCGCGCGTTGAGGCTCGAAGGGATAGAGCTGGTCCGGGTCGAGGTGCCCTTCCGCGAGGACATCGGCACCGCGGCGGGCGTGCACCGGATGCGGCCGCTCCTGTTCGTCCGCGTCGTCGCTGACGAAGGAGAAGGGTGGGGCGAGTGCGCCGCGCTGGCAGAGGGCACCGCCGTGGACCCGCCCCTGCACGAGGTCGAACACGCCGCCGCCGAGCGCGGGGTGGCGCGCCTCGTCGGTGCCAGCGCGGCCAGGGGTGGTGCGCTCCCGACCGGCGCGGAGGCGCCGCAGCTCTTCGGGAGCTCTCCGGTCGACCGCATGCTGGCGGCCGCCTTCGAGATGGCGGTGTGGGACGCCGAGCTGCGGGCGGCCGGCCAGTCCATGGCCGCCGCGCTCGGCACCGGAGAAGGATTCGAGGCGCTGCCCGTCGGGGCGGTCGTCGGCATCCCCGCCGGGCGCGACGTGGACACGTTACGGCGCGCCGCGGCGACCGCCGTGCGCGCCGGCGCCGCCCGTCTCCGGGTGAAGATCGCACCCGGCTGGGAGCTCGAGCCCGTCCGCGCCATCCGGGAGGCACATGCAGACCTGACGCTCCAGGTCGACGCCAACGGCGCCTTTCGGCTCACGGAGGACCATGTCGCCGCGCTGAGCCGGTTGTCGGACTTCGACGTGCTCTGTGTCGAGCAGCCGCTGCCGGCCGCCGATCTGGTCGCCCACGCGCAGCTCGCCCGCGTGCTGCCCGTGCCGATCTGCCTCGACGAGTCACTCTCGACGCCGCGGCGGGTCACCGACGCGCTCCGCAACGGGTCGTGCGCCATGGCCTGCCTGAAGCCGGCGCGGCTGGGCGGCGTGCGGGCCACGCGGGTCGCCCATGCCGCCTGCGCCGCGGCGGGCGTGCCGGTCTTCGTCGGGGGGTTCTTCGAGGCGGGCCTGGCCCGCTCCGCCAACCTGGCCCTGGCCGCTCGGCTCAGCGAGGACGCAACCGGCCTGGTCAGCGACCTGAACGCACCATCCGACTACCTCGAGGTCGACCCGTGCGGGTACCCGCACGTGGTCGACGGCTGGGTCCGGGTCCGGGAACTCCCCGGCGTCGGGAACGCACCCGACGCGACGGTTCTGGCCGGCTTCGACACGCAGCGTCGCTGGTTCCCTGCCGCGTACACTTGACGCTCCATGCATCGCGTCCTGCTGGAACGACGCATCAGAGACGTCCACGCCCGGCTCGTGCGGGCGCGGGAGGAACTTGCCGTGCTGAACGAGCAACTTGCGGTGGTCCAGGAGTCGGCTGACGAGGCGCGCGTGCGCGCCCTCGTGTCGGAAACCCCGCTGGCGACCCAGGAGCACAACGATGCGGCGCGCCAGGCAGACGCCATGACGCGTGCCCGGGACGCTCTGCGCAAAACGGTCGCCGACCTCGAACGCCGACAGGACGAACTTCTCGCAGCGGTGGCGACGGGAAAGCAATGACGCCAGACCAGGGCACGCCAGGAGCGCGCGCCGTGGCAGACGCCCAGGGAGCACCGCTGGCGCGCGTCGTCATCGCCGAGGACGAGGCCATCGTCCGGCTCGACCTCAAGGAGATCCTGCTCACCGCCGGCTACGAGGTGGTGGGGGAGACGGGCCGCGGCGACGAGGCGGTCCAACTGGTCGAGTCACACCGACCCGACCTGGCCATCCTGGACGTCAAGATGCCCGGGATGGATGGTCTGCGCGCCGCCCGGGAGATCACGTCCCGTCACCAGGTGGCCGTCCTGCTCCTGACCGCATTCAGCCAGCGGGACCTGATCGAGGAGGCACGGGACTCCGGTGTCTCGGCCTACCTGATCAAGCCGTTCCAGCCCCGCGAGCTGCTGCCCGCCATCGCCGACGTGCTGGCCAAGGCCCGGCAGGACTGGGCCATCGAGGCCGAGCAGTCCGCCGACGGTGCCGAGGACAAGATCGCCACGCGCCGGCTGGTCGACGAGGCCAAGCAGATCTTGATGGACCGGGACGACATGCCCGAGACGGATGCCTTCAGCTTCATCCAGCGGACCGCCATGCAGACCCGGGCGCGGATGCGCGACGTGGCACAGCAGGTCGTGGACGGCACACTGACCCCGTAGTGTCGCGGTGATGGCGACAGGGCAGGAGCGACAGGGACCGCTGCTGCTGCTCGACGGCATGTCACTCGCCTTTCGGGCCTATTTCGCGCTGCCCGACACCCTCGCCACCTCCACGGGCGTGGTCACCAACGCCGTGCACGGTTTCACCTCCATGCTCGTGTACCTCATCCGCGAGCAGCACCCGTCGGCCGTGGCGGTGGCCTTCGACGCCCCGGGCGACACGTTTCGCGACGAGATGCTCGAGGACTACAAGGCGGGGCGGGCACAGACACCGTGGCTGCTCCCGCCACAGTTCGACATCATCCGCGAGGTCATGGGGGCGCTGGCCATCCCGGTCATCGAGGCGCCGGGGTTCGAGGCCGACGACGTCATCGCCACGTTGGCCACCGAAGCGGCGGCGCGCGACCGCGAGGTCCTCATCGTCACCGGTGACCGCGACAGCTTCCAGCTGGTGCGGGACCCGTACATCCGCGTGCTCTACAACAAGCGGGGCGTCAGCGATTACGCGCTCTACGACGAGGCCGGCATCATGGAGCGCACCGGCGTGGCCCCGTCGCTGTACGTGTTGCTGGCCGCGCTACGCGGTGACCCCTCCGACAACCTCCCCGGCGTCCCGGGTGTGGGGGAGAAGACCGCGGCCAAGCTGCTGACCAAGTACGGGGACCTCGACGGGATCTTCGCCCACCTCGACGAGCAGACGCCCAAGTTGCGCGAGAACCTGGCCTCCAGCGAGGCGCTGGCCCGCTCGAACGCGCGCGTGATCCCGCTCGTGCTCGACGTGCCGCTCGAGGTCGACCCGGACGAGCTCGAACTGGGCGGGTGGGACCGGGGCACGGCGGAGTCCACATTCGAGCGGTACGAGATGAAGACGGTGTGGCAGCGCCTGGTCGAGCTCCTCGATGCGGGCGCGCTGGGCGACGCGGCGCCTGGGAGCGCAGCCGCCGGACCGCCGTCCTCCCGGTCGGCCGAGGGCGTGATCGCGGACGCCGCGGCCGCCCACCCGGCTCCGCCCGAGGCGACCCCGCCCGCCTTCGAGCTGCGCGAGGTCGCGCTCCCGGCGAGCGCGGCGGAGGTCACGAATCAGCTCAACGAGCTGGGCGCCGGCAGCGTGGCCGTGGCGGCGCGTTGGGACGGCATACCGGGCCGCGGCGAACTAGTCGGCCTGTTGCTGCTCGCCACCGAGGGGGACGAGGCCGGATTCGGGGTCATGGTGCCCGCGGACCTGCTGACGGCGTCGTCGGTGGTGAAGAAGCTCAACGCCGTGCTCGGCCGCCGGGTGCTGGGCCACGACGTCAAAGAGGCCATGCGCTCGCTCCTGCCGCTCGGCATCGACCTCACCGGTCTCGAGATGGACACCGCGGTGGCGGCGTACCTCCTCGACGCCTCCACCGGGGAGTACGAGCTCCAGCAGCTGCGCGAGCAGAGCGGGCAGCTCAGCCTCGAGATCCTCGAGCCCGGCGAGACGGCGGCGGAGCTGGCGCGGGAGGCGGCCGGTGAGGCGGCCGACGTGGCCGGCATGGCGGCCAGCTTCCGGCAGCGACTGCGCAGCGAGGACATGGCCATGCTGCACGACGACATCGAGACGCCGCTCGTCCGCGTCCTGGCCAAGATGGAGGTGGCCGGAATCGGCATCGACCGCGTCGAGCTGCAGGCCATCGCCGACTCGCTGAAGGAGTCGGTGGCGACCCTCCAGGGCGAGGTGCACCGGCACGCCGGCCACGAGTTCAACGTGAACTCGACGCCGCAGCTGCGTGCGGTGCTCTACGACGAGCTCGGCCTCACGCCGGGTAAGAAGACCAAGACCGGCTTCTCCACGGACGCGCAGACCCTCGAGAGCCTGCGCGACGCCCATCCCATCGTCGCCGCGCTGCTCGACTACCGCGAGGTGGAGAAGCTGCGCTCGACCTACGGGGAGAGCCTCCTGGCCGAGGTGCAGGCCGACGGCCGGATCCACGCCTCGTTCGGGCAGACGGTGGCCCGTACCGGGCGCATCTCGTCGGACCGGCCCAACCTGCACAACATCCCGGTGCGGACCGAGCTCGGCAAGCAGTTCCGGCGCGCCTTTGTCCCGGCGGCGGGTTCGTCCTTCCTCGTGGCCGACTACGACCAGGTCGAGTTGCGCTGCATCGCCCACCTGTCGGAGGACCCGGGGCTGATCGACGCCTTGACGAGCGGGGCCGACGTGCACCGGACGGTGGCCGCCGCCGTGTACGGCATCCCGCCCGAGGAGGTCACGCACACCCAGCGCGAGTTCTCCAAGATGGTGTCGTACGGGCTCGCCTACGGGATGGAGGCCTACGGGCTGAGCCAACGGCTCGGCGTCCCCGTCGAGGAGGCGGCCGCCATCATGGAGAGCTACTTCGGCGCCTTCCCGCTCGTGAAGCACTACATGGACACCACGGTGGCCGAGGCCAAGATCCGCGGCGCCACGCGCACGATGTTCGGACGGGTCCGGCCGCTGCCGGACCTGCACGCCGCCAACTACCGGATCCGCCAGGCGGCCGAGCGCCAGGCCATGAACGCGGGCATCCAGGGCCTGGCGGCGGACATCTTCAAGCTCGCGCTGGTCCGGCTCGATCGCGATCTCGAGGCCGCGCATCTGGCCAGCCGCCTCGTGCTCCAGGTGCACGACGAGGTGATCGTGGAGGTCGCAGCGGGGGAGGAGGAGGACGTGCGCCGCCTCACCGAGTCCGCACTCACCGGGGCGGCGGACCTCCGGGTCCCCCTCACCATCTCGATGGCAACCGGACCGAGCTGGGCGGCGGCCAAGGGTTGAAGCGCAGGGGTGGGCGAAGCCGCGACGCGGAAGAGCCCGCCTGAGCAGCTGGTATCGTGAAAGATCTTGCCCGCCGGCCCGGCGGCGGCGCAGTCCATATCCGACGAGACCGGCCCCGGCGCGGTCCTGTGGTTGCAGGTCGCAACCCAGCAAGGAGCATCACCATGGCTGACGACGCACGCACCTCCCTCCTCTCCCCCGAGCAGATGGGCACCTTCGATGCCGAGGGGAACTACACCCCCCGCGCCATCGTCGACGACGACCTCGGGGACGCCGACCTCGAGCAGGCGATGGGGGACTCCATCATCGAGTTCGACGACGGCGACGTGATCGAGGGCACGGTCGTCAAGATCGACCGTGACGAGGTCCTGCTCGACATCGGCTTCAAGTCCGAGGGCGTCATCCCCGCCCGCGAGCTCTCCATCCGCAACGACGTCGACCCCGAGGAGATCGTCTCGCTCGGGGACCACGTCGAGGCGCTCGTGCTCCAGAAGGAGGACAAGGAGGGGCGGCTCGTCCTGTCCAAGAAGCGTGCGCAGTACGAGCGGGCCTGGACCACGATCGAGGAGAAGAAGAACAACGGCGAGATGGTCTCGGGCCCGGTCATCGAGGTCGTGAAGGGCGGCCTGATCGTCGACATCGGGCTGCGCGGCTTCCTGCCGGCGTCCCTCGTCGAGCTGCGGCGGGTGCGCGAGCTGCAGCCGTACGTGGGCAGGGTGATCGAGGCGAAGATCATCGAGCTCGACCGCAACCGCAACAACGTCGTGCTCTCGCGGCGGGCGTGGCTCGAGGAGGCCCAGAAGGAGCAGCGGGGCGACTTCCTGCAGAACCTCAAGCCGGGGGAGCGCCGCAAGGGCATCGTCTCCTCGGTGGTCAACTTCGGTGCCTTCGTCGACCTCGGCGGCATGGACGGCCTCGTGCACGTCTCCGAGCTGTCGTGGAAGCACGTCGACCACCCGTCGTCCGTGGTCTCGGTGGGCGACGAGATCGAGGTCGAGGTGCTCGACGTCGACCTGGACAAGGAGCGCATCTCCCTCTCGTTGAAGGCCACCCAGTCCGACCCCTGGCAGGAGTTCGCCGACAGCCACTCGGTCGGCCAGCTCGTCTACGGCCGCATCACCAAGCTGGTGCCCTTCGGCGCCTTCGTGCAGGTGGGCGACGGGATCGAGGGTCTGGTGCACATCTCGGAGATGGCCGCGCACCACGTGGACCTGCCCGAGCAGGTCGTCACGCCCGGCGAGGAGCTGTGGGTCAAGATCATCGACATCGACCTGCAGCGCCGGCGCATCAGCCTGTCGATCAAGCAGGCGGCCGAGGGTGGCGAGGTCTCCGAGGAGTACCGCGAGGCCTTCGGCGAGCACGCCTACGACGAAGAGGGCAACTACATCGGCTTCGACTACGCCGAGGGCGAGTTCACCCCCGAGACCGAGGCGCAGGCGGCGTGGGCCGACTTCGCCAGCGAGGTAGGTACGCCGGTGCACCTGCCCGAGGACGGTGCCGACACTGTGGGGGTTGGTGACGCCGCCCCGGCCGGCGACAGCGCCGAGCCGGTGGAGGGCGGGGCGGGCGAGACCGTCGCCGCCGAGGCGCCGGCGGCCGGGGCCGCGACGGAAGGCGCCGCGGAGTAGGGCGACCGGCGGGACCCGTATGCTGCGCCCGAGCGACGGGAGAGCACATGGACGACACACGGGCAGGTGAGCTGTTGCGGGCGGAGCGCGACCGGGTCGAGGGGTTGCTCCGCGACCTGACCACCGCACGCGACGAGGAACACGACACCGTCGTGGCCGAGACCGGGGACATCGCGGACCCGGCCGAGCCCCTGACGGACGTGGAGGGCGACGACGCCGTCAGCGAAGGTCTCCGAGCGCGGCTGGCTGCGATCGACCGTGCGGAGGCCCGCTTGGCCGCCGGGAGCTACGGGCGCTCGGTGCGCAGTGGCGCACCCATCCCCGACGACCGGCTCGAGGCCGACCCCGCGGCCGAGCTCACGGTGGCGGAGCAGGCCGCGGCGGACCTCACCGCGGACGAAACCATCGCCCAGAGCACTCTGGAGGAAGCAGAAGCAGACGAAGAAGCACTGTCGGGGGAGTGACGCTGGTGTGCGCGCGTCCGCGCCGCACCATGGCGTCAGCCGCCGTGGAGCGCGTCGGCGAGCACGCGGGCGAAGCGCTCCGCTGACGCCGGGGCCGTCGTGAGGAAGAGCACCGGATCGAGCAGCTCCAGCTCGAGGAGCTGTGGACGGCCCTCGGCGTCGTGCACCATGTCGACCCGGGCGTAGGTCGAGGGGCCGAGCAAGGCCTCGGCCGCCGCCAGGGCCGCCCCCGCCGTCGCGACCTGCTCCGCCGTCGCCGTGGTGCCCGTCACCACCTGGTTGTCGATGAGGCTGTCCCGCGGGCCGGCACCCCGCCGGATCATCGGCTCCTTGTGGATGGCATGGCTGCACGCGCCGCCGATGAAGACGAGCCCGGTCTCGCCCTCTGCGTCGACAGCGTGTTGGTACGGCTGGATCATCGCCGTCGCGCCCGATGCCACGAGTGCGGCGAGATGCCGCCCGGCCTCGTCGTGTTCCTCCGGCGTGTAGCGCGCCGTGCGGAACCCACCGCCCGAGACGGCGGGTTTGAGCACGATCTCGTGGTCGGGCAGCTCGACCGGGTGGGCGTCGCCCGGCTCGACGAACCGCGTCGGCACGATCGGGACGCCGGCCGCCTCGAGCACGCGCAGGTAGTGCTTGTCGAAGCTCCAACGCAGCGTGGCCGGGTTGTTGACCATCGGCACGCCCAGCTCGACGCCGACCCGGTCGACCCAGGCCAGGAACTCGGGCTGGCGGTGGATGTTGTCCCAGGCACCGTTCGCCACGACCAGGTCGAAGGCGGTCCAGTCGACCGCCGGGTCGCTCCAGACGACCGGCCGGGCCTCGAGCCCGAGGTCCTCCATGGCGGCGCGTTGCAGCGGCCAGTCGTCGTGGAGGTCGGGGAACTGCGGCGGCGCCGTGCAGGCGACCAGGGGCCGACCCGATGCGGCGGTGGTCAACTCCCGATCGGGAAGTGGCAGGAGACCAGGTGGCCCGGCGCGAGCTCGCGCAGCTCGGGGACCTCCTCGGCGCAGCGGGCCTCCGCCCGGGGGCAGCGCGTGCGGAAGCGGCAGCCGGATGGCGGGTTGATCGGACTGGGCGGCTCGCCCGTGAGGGGGATGTGCGTGCGGGTCACCTCGGGGTCGGGCTCGACCGCCGAGGCCAGCAGGGCGGCCGTGTAGTGATGGGCCGGCGCCTCGTAGAGGAGGTCGGACGGCGCGATCTCGCAGAGGCGCCCCAGGTACATCACCGCCACCCGGTCGCTCACGTTCTTGACCACCGCCAGGTCGTGCGCGATGAACAGGATCGTCAGGTCGTACTCGCGCTTCAGGTCCTCGAGGAGGTTGAGGATCTGCGCCTGGATCGACATGTCGAGCGCCGAGACGATCTCGTCACACACGAGGAGCTTGGGCTGGAGCATCAGGGCGCGGGCGATGCTGATCCGCTGGCACTGCCCACCCGAGAACTCCCGTGGCCGGCGGCTGCCGTTGAGGTAGGGGTCGATGCCGACCTGGTCGAGCATCGCGTTGGCCCGCTCGCGCCGCTCCTCCTTCGAGCCGATCTTCCAGATGACCATGGGCTCGGCCACGATGTCGATGACTCGACGGCGCGGGTTCAGCGAGGAGATCGGGTCCTGGAAGATCATCTGCACCTGGGTGCGCAGCGTCCGCAGGTCGCCCCGGCTCAGCGCCGTGAGCTCGATGTCGCCGAAGCGGATCCGGCCCGAGGTCGCCTTCTCCACCTGGATGATGGCGCGCCCCGTCGTGGACTTGCCGCACCCGGACTCGCCGACGAGGCCGAGTGTCTCGCCCTGGCGCATGGTGAACGTGATGCCGGCGACCGCTTGCACCGTCTGGCTGCCCCGGTGGAAGGACACGTGCAGGTCCTCGACCGAGAGGAGCGGGTCTGTCGTGCCCGACGCCGGCGGCTCGACCGCGGTGTCGGTCACGCGGTCACCGTTTCGGATGGTTCGGGTGGGCGCACCGGGTCGGCGGCCGTGAGGGGGTACCAGCAGGCGTAGCTGTGCCCCGGTGACGCCTCCACCAGCGGCGGCTTGTCCACGAAGCACTTCTCCTGCGCGTAGGGGCAGCGCGCCGAGAAGGGGCATCCGGCCGGGGGATGGAGCAGGTCGGGCGGACGGCCCTCGATGGCGATGAGCCGCGTGTGGCTGGGGTTGGCGATGCGGGGCATCGACTTGAGAAGTGCCTCGGTGTACGGCATGGCCATGCTCTTGAAGAGGACGTTGGTTGGCGCCCGCTCGACGACGTTCCCGGCGTACATGACGATGATCTCGTCCGTGCGTGTCGCCACCACACCCAGGTCGTGGGTCACCAGGACCATGGCCATGTCCCGGTCACGCTGCAGCTGGCCCAGCAGGTCGAGGATCTGCGCCTGCACCGTGACGTCCAGGCCGGTCGTCGGCTCGTCGGCCAGTAGGAGGCGGGGCGCGCAGGCCAGCGCGATGGCGATCATCACGCGCTGGCGCATGCCGCCGGACAGCTGGAAGGGGTAGGCCTCGTAGCGCTCGACCGGGGAGGGGATCCCCACTTGCATCAAAAGCGACAGCGCCGTCTCCTTCGCCTCGCCCTTGGAGAGGTTCAGGTGGATCTTGAGCGGCTCGGTGATCTGGTTGCCGATGCGCTGCACCGGGTTGAGCGAGGTCATCGGGTCCTGGAAGACCATCGCGATGTGTGTGCTCCACAACTTGCGCAACTGGTCGTTCGGCGCGTTCAGGATCTCGGTCCCGTCGTAGCGCACCGACCCCGTCTGGATCGTGGACGACCGCGGGAGCAGGCCCATGATCGCCCGCGACAGCACGGTCTTGCCGGAGCCCGACTCGCCCACGATGCCGAGCGTCTTGCCCTGGTCGAGAGTCAGCGAGACGCCCTGCACGGCCTGCAGAGTGCCGCGGCTCGTGGCGAACGAGACGTGGAGGTCCTCGACGTCGAGCAGCCGGCGTCCGCTCACAACTTGATCTCGGTCACGTCGAAGTAGGACCGGAGTTTGTCGGCCACGACGTTGAGGCTGAACAGGAGGAGGAACATCGCCGTGGCCGGGAAGATGACCAGCCACGGGTTGGTCTGGCCCTTGGCGCCGGTGAGGAGGCTCGACCCCTCGTTGAGCATGTTCCCCCAACTCGGCGTCGGGGGCTGCACCGACAGGCCGAGGAAGGCGAGCGAGCCTTCCAGGACGATGATGGTCGCCACCGCGATCAGCCCGAAGGAGACGACGGTCGGCATGATGTTCGGCAGGATCTCGCGGGTCAGGATGCGCGTGTCGCTGGCGCCGAGGGCCTTGGCCGCCAGCACGAAATCACGCGTGGCGTACGACAGCGTGGACGCCCGCACGATCCGGAAGATGAGGGGCGCGGCGAAGATCCCGATGATGA
Organism: uncultured Acidimicrobiaceae bacterium; assembly: GCA_963756625.1. Classification (GTDB taxonomy): domain Bacteria; phylum Actinomycetota; class Acidimicrobiia; order Acidimicrobiales; family RAAP-2; genus Bog-473. The sequence goes on along the minus strand of CAVWNQ010000004.1, from coordinate 467,568 downwards.
GGGTGATCTTGAAGATCGAGTGACCCCAGAAGGACACGATGGCGATCACGGCCACGATGGCGGGGAAGGCCAGGAAGACGTAGGAGCCGGTGTTCAGGACGGTGTCGACCCGGCCCCGCCGGTAGGCGGAGATCATGGCCGGGATGCCGCCCAGGACGAGGCCGATGAGCGCGCCGCCGAAGCCCACCACGAAGGAGACCCGGGCGCCGTAGATGAGGCGGCTCAGGATGTCCCGGTACAGATCGTCGGTGCCGAGCAGGTGGCTCCAGCTCGGGCCGCCGTTCTGCACGCTGTCGTAGTTGCCCAGGTTCGGGTTGGGCAGGGGCAGCAGGCTCGCAAAGGTCGCCAGCAGGGCGAGGATGACGATGAAGGCGGCGCAGACCCAGAAGAACACGCCGAGCTTCTTCCGCGTCGGGTCGGCTGCCTCCTCGAGCGCGATCTCCTGCTTGATCTCGGTCAGGTCGTCGGTGATGACGCTACTCACGGGCAATCCTCGGGTCGACGATGGTGAACAGGAAGTCGAAGATGAAGTTGATCAGCACGATAGCCACGGCCACGAACAACGTGATGCCCTGGACCACCGTGTAGTCGTCCTGATTGACGCTCGAGATCAACTGATACCCGAGCCCGGGCATCTGCAACAGCAGCTCGACGATGAAGGTGCCCGCGATGAGGCTGCCGATCGTCACGCCGGCCGACGCCAGCAGGGAAATGGACGACGGGCGCAGTGCGTGGCGCCACATGATGCGGCGGTCCGTCAGGCCCTTGGAGCGGGCCATGGTGATGAAGTCCTCCTGCAACGTGGAGATGAGGTCGTTCCGCAGGAGCCGGAAGTACACCACGATGCCGCCCAGGGCCAGCACGATCGACGGCAGCAGCATCGTATGCACGTTGGACCAGAAGTCCTGGGTCAGCGGCACGTAGGAGGCCGGCCCGGGGAACACGTGCCAGTGCACGGCGAAGATCAGCACCAGCACGGGCGCGATCACGAAGGGCGGCAGGGCCAGAAAGGCGAACGTCGTGCTGTTGGACGCCTGGTCGAAGAGCCGGTTGGGACGCCGCGCCGCGTGCATCGCCATCGGGAACGCCACGGCGAAGGCCAAGATCTGCGAGAAGATGATCAGCTCGAGGTCGATCGGGAACGACTGGGCGATGATCGTCGTCGTCTGCTGGTGCGTCGTGAAGGACTGGCCGAGGTTGCCCTGGAACACGTGCCCCATCCAGATGAAGTACTGCTGCCACAGCGGCTTGTTCAGGCCGAGTTGGCGGTTGACGGTGGCGACGTTCTGCGGCGTGGAGTTGGGCCCCAGGATCGTGGTGGCCGGGTTGCCCGGGAGCAGGTGGACCAGGAAGAAGGTCGCGATGGAGACGAAGATGATGATGATGATGAGTAGGACCACTCGCTTCAGGATGTAACGGCCCACGTCGCCTTCTTCCCCCCTTCGCTCTGTCTCGGTTCCCTTCGGTCTTCGGACGCCCTCCCCCGGCGGCGGATGATCCTAGACCGCGACCCCGTTGTCCTACCATGCGGCCCATGCCCGAGGAGGTTCCCACTCTCAGCGGTCGCTCGCGCACCGTCGTCGGGGTGGGGGTGGGGCTGGTCGTCGCGGCAGGCCTTCTCCTGCGCTTCTGGACTCGTTCGGGGCTCTGGCTCGACGAGGCGCTCACGGTCGATATCGCCCGCCTCCCGTTGCACGAGATCCCGAACGCCCTCAAACACGACGGTGCGCCTCCTCTCTACTACTACCTGCTGCACTTCTGGATCGCCCTCTTCGGGCAGTCGAACGACGCCGTCCGCTCCCTCTCGGGGCTCTTCGCCGTGCTGACGCTCCCGGTCGGCTGGCTCTGCGGGAGGCGCTTCGGTGGCCGCACCGTGGGCTGGACGATGCTCGTCCTGCTGGCCAGCGCGCCCTTCGCGGTGTACTACGCCACCGAATCTCGCATGTACGCGTTGGTCATCCTGTTGACCGGCTGTGGCTTCCTCGCGCTGCAACGGGCGGTCACCGCGCCGAAGCCGGGCAACCTCGTCGCGGTGGCCGTCGTGGCAGCGGCCCTCCTCTACGCGCAGTACTGGTCGCTGTACCTCGTCGCCATGGTGGCCATCTGGCTGATCGCGTCGATCGTGCGCACGCGGCGGCGCGGCCATCCCGAGGACGCGCCGTGGGCCGCGCTGATCGCGCTGGGCGTCGGGTGCCTGCTCTTCGTGCCCTGGCTGCCGACGTTCTTCTACCAGACCAAGCACACCGGCACGCCCTGGGCCGCCCCGCCGAACTTCTCCGCCGTCATCAACGCTCTCACCGGGTTCACCGACAACCAGGGGTCCACGTTGCAGACGGCGACGAACCAGGGGCGCCTGCTTGCCGTGATCTACTTCGCCATGCTGGCGCTCGCCGTGTTCGGCGTCGGGCTGAGCGGCCGCATCATCGAGCTCGACCTGCGGACCCGGCCGCGGGCGCGCGGCGTCGGCTTCGTCGTGCTGGGGACGCTCTTCGCCGCCATCGCCGGCGGCATCATCACCGCCAGCGCCTTCTCGTCTCGTTACGCCGCCGTCGTCTTCCTGCCCTTCCTGCTCCTGGTCGCGCTCGGGACGACCACGCTGCTCAACCCGAAGGCGCGGGTGATCGTGGTGGGGCTGGCCGTCGTGGCGGGCCTGATCTCGTCCGCCCAGAACGTGACGACCCAGCGCACCCAGGCCAACGCGGTGGCGGCCGCCATCAACGCGCAGGCCAAGCCCGGTGACGTGATCGCCTTCTGCCCCGATCAACTCGGGCCGTCGGTCTACCGCCAGATCCGAAATCCATCGCAGTACGACATGATCACGTTCCCCCGGCGTACCGGCCCCCAGATCGTCGACTGGGTGGACTACGCGGACACCGTGCACGCAGCCGACCCCAACGCGTTCTCCGGCGTCGTGTTGCAACGTGCCGGCACGGCGCATCACATCTGGCTCGTGTGGCAGCCCATGTACCAGACCTACGGCGTGAAGTGCGAGACGATCGCGGCGGACCTCATCAACGCGGCGACCAAGAACGGCGGTGGTGGCCGCAACGTCGTGACCAACCATCCCGCGCTCTTCTACGAGCCCATGAACCTGACCGAGTACGCCCCCTCGGGGCCCTGAGCGTGGAGGCGGTCCGCCACACCTGGGCCAGGCTGCCCGAGTCGTTGCGGGAGGCCCTGCTGCCCTGGGCGGTGGCCCGGGTCGTGGTCCTCGGGACGCTCGGGCTGGCGCACTTCGTCGTCGACCGCACGCACCCCTCCACCCCCGGCGTGGCGGCGCGCGTCCACGCCGGGCTGCTGGGCTGGGACGCCGGGTGGTACGAGACGATCGCCCGTACCGGCTACGGGCCTCTCGGCCGGGACTCCCTGCGCTTCTTCCCGGCGGTCCCGGCCCTGACCCACGCGCTGGCCTGGCTGCCGGGGCTCGGTGACGGCCCCGCCCTCGTCCTCCTGGCCAACGCGGCCGCCCTGGCTGCCACGGCCATGCTCTACCTCCTGGTCCGACGCGAGACCGGCTCGGGCGCCGTCGCCCGCCGGGCCGTGTGGATCCTCAGCCTGCTGCCGGCCGCCTTCGTCCTCGTCATGGGCTACGCGGAGTCGGTCCTCCTCGTCTTCGCCGTCGGCTGCTTCCTGGCGCTGCGCCCGCCCCCCGGGGCCGAGGCCGCCCGGCCCCGCCTGGTCGTCGCCGGCGCCCTCGCGTTCGCCGCCGCCCTCACGCGGCCCATCGGCGTCCTCCTCTTCCTCGCCGTGGCGGCCGAGGTGGTGCGGTGGTGGCCGCGGCTCGGCCGGTCCGAGCGGGTGGCCGGGATCGGCGCCGTCGTCGCCCCCTTCGTCGGGGTGGCCGCGTTCCTCGCCTGGTCGAAGCACACCGTCGGCGACTGGTGGGCTCCCGTGCGGGTCCAGCTCCAGAGCTCGCACCACGGGGGCCTCTCCGACCCGTTCACCAGGCTCTACGACGACGCCCGCGGGGTGCTGCACCACCACGTCGGTACGGCCCTGCACGTCCCGTGGGTCCTGCTGGCCGTGGCCATGCTGCTCGTCTGCTGGCGCCGCCTGCCCGCCCCCTACACCCTGTTCGCGGCCGCGGTGCTGATCACGGCCGTCGCCGGCTCCAACCTCGACTCGTTCGAGCGCTACGCCCTGAGCGCCTTCCCGCTCTCCATCGCGGCCGCCCTCCTCCTCACCGAGACGCAGCTCGAGCGGGTCGTCCTGGCCCTGCTGTCGGCGGGACTGGCGGCCTACGCGCTGCTCGCCTTCCTCAACATCTCCGTGCCCTGAGCGGGCCCACCCTCCCCGGACAGGCACGGGGGGTCCACTAACCTGCCCTCCTCGATGGCCGTATCCGAGGACCCACCCGTCGTCATCGCCGGCGCCGGGCCCGGTGGCCTCACAGCGGCCTACCTGCTCACGAAACGGGGGCAGCACCCGGTCGTGCTGGAGGCCGACGACGTCGTGGGCGGCATCAGCCGCACCGTCGAGCGGGACGGCTGGCGCTTCGACCTCGGCGGCCACCGTTTCTTCACCAAGGTCGAAGAGGTGGAGGAGCTCTGGCACGAGATCCTGCCCGAGGGGGACTTCATGCTCCGTCCCCGCATGAGCCGCATCTTCTACCGGGGGAAGTTCTACGACTATCCCCTCAAGGCCATGAACGCGCTGCGCAACCTCGGGCTGTGGGAGGCGCTCCTCTGCGGCTTCTCCTACCTGTGGGCCCGCATCCACCCGCCCACGGACGAATCGAATTACGAGAACTGGCTGGTGAAGCGCTTCGGTTGGCGCCTCTACCGCATGTTCTTCAAGACCTACACCGAGAAGGTGTGGGGCGTCCCGGTCTCGGACATGCCCGCTGACTGGGCCGCGCAGCGCGTGAAGAACCTCGACCTGCGCAAGGCGGTCATGAACGCCATCCTGCCCAAGCGCAACCAGACGGAGATCACGACACTCATCGAGGAATTCCAGTACCCCAAGTACGGCCCGGGCATGATGTGGGAGATCTGCGCGGACAAGGTGCGGGCCGCCGGCGGCACGTTGGAGATGCGGGCGCGGCTGACCCGCATCAACGTCGAAGGCGGTCGCGCGGTGAGTGTGACGTACACCCAGGGCGGGCGCGAGCACACGGTGCCCGCGTCACACGTGATCTCGACCATGCCGATGCGCGAGCTGGTGCACACGATCACGCCGGCCCCGCCGTCCGAGGTGGTGGCAGCGGCCGATGACCTGCACTACCGGGACTACCTCACCGTGGCGCTGGTCGTGCCCGAGGCGCGCAGCTTCCCCGACAACTGGATCTACATCCACGCCACCGACGTGGAGGTCGGTCGCATCCAGAATTACGGCTCGTGGTCGCCATATCTCGTGAAGGACGGCCGCACCTGCCTCGGCCTCGAGTACTTCGTGTTCGAGGGCGACGCCATGTGGAACACGCCCGACGAGGAGCTCATCGCGCTGGGCACGAAGGAGCTCATCTCGCTGGGCCTGGCGGCCGACGGCGACGTCGAGCGCGGCTACGTGGTGCGCGTACCCAAGGCGTACCCGTACTACGACTTCAGCTACAAGGCCAACGTGGAGACCATCCGCAAGTGGCTGGACACGGAGGCCCCCAACGTCCACCCCGTGGGGCGCAACGGGATGCACAAGTACAACAACCAGGATCACTCGATGTACACGGCTCTGCTGACGGTCGAGAACATCTTCGGCGCCGACCACGACGTGTGGACGGTCAACGTCGAGGAGGAGTACCACGAGACGGGCTCGACCGGGCGGGACGCTCCCGTGCTGCCGCGGCGGACGGCCGCCTCGGCCGGCGCGCTCGACGCTGGCTAAGCACGCGCCCGTGCGGGCGCACGGATGGTGGTGGCGGCCCTGGATGGCGCTGGTCGCCGTCGGGCTGGTCTACCTCGCCGTCGGCTTCGCGCTGTGGATCCACGCCTGGGCCGACGGTGCCACCACCCACACGCTGTGCGGCTGCGGTGACCCGGCCCTGTTCCTCTGGTTCTTCCAGTGGCCGGCGACGGCGCTGGCCCACGGCCAGAATCCGTTCTACTCCACCGCACTGTTCCACCCGACCGGCATCAACCTGCTGGCACAGACGTCGGTCACCGGACTCAGTCTCCCGCTCGTCCCCGTCACCTGGATCTGGGGCCCGGTCGCCTCGCTCAACGTCGCCTCGACGCTGACGCCGGCGATCACCGCGTTCACCGCGTTCGTCGTCATCCGGCGCTGGGCGCCCTGGACCCCCGCCGCGTTCGTCGGCGGGTTGCTCTACGGCTTCTCACCCTTCGTGCTCTCGGGTCTCGAGTTCGCCCACCTGATGACCGCCGCCATCATGCTGTTGCCACTCATTCTGGCCGTCCTCGACGAGATCCTGATCCGCCAGCGCCACAACCCGATCGCTGCCGGGGCGCTGCTGGCGCTCCTGGTGTTCGGGCAGTTCTTCCTCTCCTCCGAACTGCTGGCCATCGCGGCGGTCGTGATCGTCGTCTGCGTCGTCGCCCTGGTGGGCGCCGCCCTGCTCACCGACCGGGCCGGGTTGCGGCGGCGCGCCCCGCACGCGGTGGAGGCACTCGCGGTCGGCGTGGGCCTGGGGGGGGCGCTCCTGGCCTGGCCGGTCTGGTTCGCGCTCGAGGGGCCGGCCCACCTCTCCGGTCTGGTCTGGCCCAACGTCGGGGTGATCGGGGGCTTCATCCCCTCGAGTTTCGTCACGACCCAGTACCCGTCCCCGCTCCATTCCTTCCTGCCCCTCAGTGGGTACACGGGAGCCCCACTGGCCTCTGCCGCGTACATCGGCTGGAGCTTCCTGGCCGTCATGGTCGGCGGCCTGGTGGTGTTCTGGCGGGACCGACGGCTGTGGTTCTTTTCCTTCGTCTTCGCCGTGTGCGTCGCCTGCTCGTTGGGTGAGCGCCACGGCCAATGGGAGCCGGCGTGGATCTTCAGCCGCATTCCCGTGGTCGAGAACGTGATCGAACAGCGCTTCATGGCCATTGGCTACCTGGCGGCCGCGGCGGTCCTGGCCGTCATCGTGGAGCGGGTGCACCGCGCCGCGCCCGACTGGCGGGGCGCGCTGGGCGCGCTGGCCGTGAGCGCGGTCGCCCTCGTCCCGATGGCGGTCATCTTCGCCGGGCGCCTGCCCTTCACCATGCAGGCGGTCGTCCTGCCCCGCTGGTACGCGCAGGTGGCCCCGGGACTCCCGCCGGGGAAGGTGCTGCTGTCGTATCCCGCGCCGTTCTCCGGCGTCCAGTCCGCCATGGCCTGGCAGGCGGTGAACCGCATGACGTACAGCCAGGCCGGGGGCGGGGGCCCGCTGGGTGTGGTCTCCCGCGTCGGCTCGGCTGCCCCGGGCTTCCGTGTGCTCACGATGCTCGGCCTCGGCGCGGGGGAGGAGGACCCGGCGGGCACCCCGGCCCAGTACGCGGCCGTCCGGCACGCGCTCGCCGTGTGGCAGGTCACCACGGTGGTCGTCGCCACCCTGCCCGGCGCGCCGGTGCGCGAGCGGGGGCGGGACCCGGCCTACGCGGCGGCCTTCATGACGGCGGCCCTCGGGCGGGTGCCGACCGTGCAGGCGGGGGCCTGGGTCTGGGACGACCTCCGCCGCGAGACGAAGCCGCCGTTGCACGTGCGCCCGGGGGCCCTCGAGACCTGCGCCAACCGGGCCGCCGGCCGGCCCTACGACGTGGTGGCCACCGGGAGCGTCACCACCTGCGTCGCCTCGGCCGCCGCCACGGCCGGGTAGCGCCGGGGCGGCTTGGGAATCGGCCTTCCGGGGTACATCTGATACTCAAGGTTCGGCCGCGACCGGTCGATCCGGAGTGGTTGGAGGGGCCGCGCCCAGGGCGGTCCCGGGCGGTGGTGACCCGCTGGTCGGACGACGGCGGTCCGGTCGGCGGGGAGGACGGTGGCGACGTGACGGGATCTGTGGTGCGGGGCCTGCTGGGAGCGGCCTCTGTCCTCGCGGCCTGCCTGGGCGTCTGTGCGGCGGGTGGGCCGGCCGGCGCAGCGGGCATGACGCGCGCCGACGGCGCCGGGGGGGCGCGGGTCGCCGTGCGGCTCCCGCCCGGGCTGTCGACGTCCGAGCGCGCCGCGTTGGAGCGGGCCGGCGCCTACGGATCGCGTCCCGTGCGGCTGCTGATCGTCGGCGACTCGATCGCCATGACCCTGGGCACGGGACTGTCCGTGCAGTCCCGGACGCAGTACGGCGTCACGGTGGTGGACCAGGCCACGCTGGGTTGCGACCTCGACCCGCAGCTCGAGGTGCTGACCGAGGGCACGCCGGGGCCGGCGACGCCGGGCTGCGACGACTGGCGTGGGCTCTGGCCCTTCGTGGTGGCGTCGGCGCGTCCGCAGGTGGTGGCGCTGGGGCTCGGCCGCTGGGAGGTGACGGACCACCTCCTCGACGGGCAATGGGTCCACGTCGGCGAGCCGGCCTGGGACGCCCACCTGACCGCCGACCTCCAGTCGGCAATCGCCATCCTGCACTCGTTTGGTGCCAAAGTGGTGCTGTTCACCATGCCCTACGTCGATCCCAGTGACCGCCAGCCCGACGGGCTGCCCTGGTCGGAGAACACCCCGGCGCGGGTGCAGGCCTACAACGCCCTCGTCCGGCGGGTGGCGCAGGCCGATCCGGGAGTCGTCAGCGTGATCGACCTCAACCGGATGCTCAGCCCGGGCGGGTATCACGCCACCCTGGACGGGGTCGACGTCCGCTCGTCGGACGGCATCCACGTCAGCCCGGCGGGCGGCGAGCTGTTGCAACGCCAGATCCTGCCCACCATCGACCGTATTGGCATGGAGAGCGAGGCCGCGGCAAGGGCCAACGTGTGAGCGAGCCCGGCACCGCGGACGCGCCCGCGGCGGAGCTCGTCGTCGAGTCGGTCCCGGCAGCCATGGCGCTCGCGCCCAACGCAGTCGGCCCCAACCTCGGCGCGGATCTCATCCTCGACTCGGAGGCGACGCCCGGCGTCCAGTCGATGCGGGCCGGCCTGCTCCAGGCCGGGCCGCTGGCCGCCGCCGGTGTGCTGGCCAACGGGGCCAGCGTCATCCTCACCGTCGCGCTGGCCCGCGCGCTCACGCCGCACAGTTACGGCGTCCTCAACCAGCTGACCGGCCTGTACCTGATCCTCTCCATGCCGGGCTCGGCCGTCGTCGTCGCCGTCGTGCGCCGGGTGACCCTGTGGCACGACGACGGCACCGGCCACCTGGTCCGCCGTTGGGCCGGGCGGGTGCACCGGCAGGGCAGCCTGCTGGTGCTGGCGTGGGCGATCCTCGTCTTCGCCAGCCGCCACGGGGTGGCCGTGGTGCTCAACCAGCAGAGCGGCATCGGCATCGCGGCCATCCTCACCGCCGCCGCCTTCTTCGTGCTCCTCTCCCTCGACCGCGGGCTCCTGCAGGCGCACCGCGCCTACCGGCCCCTGGCGGTGAACCTGCTCGTGGAGATGGGGGTGCGCCTGGTGTTCGTGCTCGTCCTCGTCCTGGCGGGCTTCGGGCCGTCGGGCGCCGCCGTGGGCATCCTCGTCGGCGAGGTCGTGGCGGCGGCGCACGCGCGCTGGGCCGCCGTGCGCGCCTGGTCGGGCGGTGAGGGACGGTTGCACTGGGCAGCCGGGAGCTGGGTCGCCGCGGTCCGGCCCGACCGGGTGCTCCAGTCCGGCGGCGCCGAGCGCCGCGCCGTGGTGCTCGACCTGGTGGTGGCCTCCATCTCGCTCTCGATGGTGGCGCTGCTCCAGAACGTCGACGTGCTCGTCGTCGGGCGCGACAACCCGACGCACAGCGGCGCCTACGCCGCGGTGTCCGTGACGAGCAAGGCGATCGTCTTCGGCGCCATCGTCCTCGGCGGCTACCTGTTGCCCGAGGCGGCCATCCGCTGGCGCCAGGGCGGCCACGCGCTGCGGCAACTGGCCGTGGTGCTCCTGCTGCTCGGTGTGCCCTCCGTGCTCCTGCTCGGCATCGCCCTGGCGGCTCCGGAGGCGCTCCTCCAATTCGTGTTCCACCATGCGTACACCTCCGCCGCCGACGCGCTCGCCCCGCTCGTACTGGCCATGATCCTGCTGAGCGTCTCGGTCGTGCTGACGATGTACCTGCTGGCGGTGGGGCGGCGGTGGGTGGCCGGCGTGCTGGTGGTCGGCGCCCTGGCCCTGACGCTGGCCGTGCTCAGCGTGCACGGTGCACCGCGGGCCACCGCGTTCGTCGACCTGGCCGTGCAGGCCGCCGTGCTCATGGTGATCGTGGTGGGGTTCGCCGTGGTGCACAGGGTCCGGCTTTCCCGGGAGCCTGCAGGGCTAACCTGACCCGGATGGGTGACGATCCGGGGCGCGGGATCGCCGCGGCCGACGAGCGCCGCACCCCGGGGCACGCGCCGGCCGCCGATCCCGGCGGGATGGCCGCCATCGCCGCCGACGCCGGGATCCGGAGGATCCACTTCGTGGCCTGGCGCGACCTCGACGACCCCGAGGCCGGCGGCTCCGAGCTGCACGCGCACATGGTCGCCTCGCAGTGGGCCTCGGCCGGGCTCGACGTGACGTTCCGCACCTCGGCCGTGGCCGGCGCGCCGGCCGCCCTGAGCCGCAACGGCTACCGGGTCCTGCGCCGCTCCGGCCGTTACGCCGTCTTTCCGGGCGCGGCGTGGGAGGGCATCCGTATGGGGCACCGTCCCGGCGACGCGCTCGTGGAGATCTGGAACGGCATGCCCTTCCTGTCGCCGCTCTGGTACCGGGGGCCGCGGGTGGTCTTCCTGCACCATGTCCACGCCGAGATGTGGGGCATGGTGCTGCCACCCACCCTGGCCCGCCTGGGCGACACCATGGAGCGTCGGGTGGCGCCCCGGTTCTACCGGTCCAGCCGCGTCGTGACCCTGTCCGAGTCGTCGCGCGCGGAGATCGTCGACATGCTCGGCCTGCCCCCCGAGCGGGTGACCGTGGCGCCGCCCGGTGTCGACACCCGTTACCGGCCGGGGGAGCAGCGCTCCCCGGTGCCGCTCGTGGTGGCGGTGGGACGGCTCGTCCCGGTGAAGCGGTTCGACGTGCTGATGCAGGCGCTGGCCGCGGTCAAGGCCGACCATCGCGACCTGCGCGCCGTCATCATCGGCGAGGGGTACGAACGCCCGGCGCTGGAGGCCCTGCGGGCGCGCCTGGGGGCGACGGACTGGCTCGAGCTGCCCGGCCGCGTGACGGACGAGGAGCTGGTGTCGTGGTACCGGCGGGCCTGGGCGGTGGCGAGCAGCTCGCAGCGCGAGGGCTGGGGCATGACCCTCACCGAGGCGGCTGCCTGTGGCACGCCTGCCGTGGCGACCGCCATCGCCGGCCACGCCGACGCCGTGCTCGACGGCGAGTCGGGGCTCCTCGTCGACGACGCCGCCGACCTGCGCGCCGCGCTCGGGCGGGTGCTGGGCGACGAGGTGCTGCGCAGCCGGCTCTCGAAGGGCGCGCTGGCGTGTGCCCGCTGGTTCACGTGGGACGCCACCGCCCGCCGTGCGTTGGAGGCACTGGCGGACGAGGCCGGGCGCACGCCCTGACCCGGCGGCCTCCCGCGGGGCTAGGACTCCACGGGCGCCGGCTCGGGGGTGGCGTCGATCGGGGTCACGGGCGGGCGAGTCTCGGCGCGCGTGGCGCGGCGGCGCAGCGGTTTCCTGACGCGCAGGCCGAGGCTCGAGATCACGGCGTCCGCCAGGAGCAGGACGACCCCGAGCCAGATCAGGTTGCCCGCGTTGACGAAGGACGCGTCCCAGTTGGCCCCCGGCAGGTAGTGGTGCACGTTCTGGCCCTGCACGACGTTGATGCTCCCGGCGACGATGCAGGCGATCGCGCCCACGCCCGCGACCGTGCGCCGCCCACGGCACCAGCAGGCCGAGCACCACGACCGCGCCGACCGCCAGGGCCGCCTTCGGCTGCACCACGAGGGCGGCGACGCCGCCGGTGACGGCGCCGATGAGGAGCGCACGCGGGAAGCGCAGCCAGCCCCGCTGGCGCTCGTCCTTGGGCGGGGGCGTGTACAGCATCGCCAGCTTCGGGACGTCGAAGGGGGAGCCCGGCCGCTCCGGTGCGTCGGGCCCGGCCGGCCCGCGCACGTCGGCGCGGGAGCCGGGCGCGCAGCCAGCGGCGGGCGCGCACGGGCAGGAACCCCACGACGAGGCAGAGCAGCAGGGTGGCCGCCGACACGGCCAGGGCCGCCCAGACCTCGCGCTGGGGCGTCCAGGTGAGCGCGACGGTGAAACCGGACCCGCCGAGCTGGTGCAGGTCCGCCGCCGTCACCGGCCAGCCGTTGGCGAAGCCGTCGACGAGCTGGGGCCGGCCCAGGTCGACGGCGTGCGCGCCCGGCGGGGCGCCCGGCGCGGGCTCGGCCACCGCCTGCCACCCCTTGTTGACGCTCTCGCCCAGAACGAGCTCGAAGGGCTGCGTCGCCCGCACGACGTCGGCGCGGTGGCCGTCGATGTGGGACGCCGTCGTGGCGACCGCCGGGGCCGGGCCGGGCTGGGTCGCCGGGAGCTGGGGTGTGCCCGCCGAGGTCGGGAACGCGCTGGGGCCGGCCCCGCCGCCCGCCGCCGAGTCGAGGACGAGCTGGTCGAGGTTCCATCCGGTGCACGTGGCCGGGGCGCTCGCGCAGGGCGGGTTGTGCCCGACGGAGCTCTCCACCACGTGCGGCCCCGCGGCCAGCGCGATCCCCTTGGCGTCGGGACCGCAGGGGATGATCTGCACCTCGCCGCCGGCCAAGGCCTCCTCGGTCGAGCCCACGACGGCGACGCTGATCGGCCGGCCGTCGATGCTGAGCAGGTTGGCGACGCAGGTGCCCGGCAGCGTCGCCGGGGTCGGCGCCGCGGTGACCCCGGGGATCCCGATCTCGGCGATGCCGAGCGGCAGGGCGAGCGGGCCGGCGGAGTAGTAATTGGCCGCGTACTCGGGCCGGACGGCGGTGAAGGTGACGACGAAGTGCGAGCCGGTCAGAGCCGGGAAGGAGACCGGCACGGTGCTCACCGCCCCGGGCACGTTGCCGTCGGCGATCGGCGGGAGCGCCACCTGGCGGACCTGGGACCCCGAGGTGATGGTCATGGCGGTCGGCACGGAATGGCGGCCGTCCGCGACCACCTGCATGTTCAGGTGGTCGAGTACCTGCGGCTTCGTCAGGTCGTAGGTGAGCGTCGTGCCGATCTGCGACTTGGTGCCGAGTCCGGGCTGCCAGGCCGTGGCCGGGTTGCCGTCGACCGTCGCCGACGCGGTGGACCGCAGCCCACCGGGGAGCCGGCCCGACGAGTAGGCGTCGCGCACGCCGGTGGACGCCGTCGGCGTGCGCCCCACGAGGCGGTCGATCTCGTCGTCGGGGATGAGTGCGGAGAGGGAGGCGCTGCCCGACAGGGTGAACGTCCGCGCCGTCGGGAGCGTGAACTGGCGCGAGATGGTCGTCTCGGGGTCGCTGCGCGGGGGGAACTGCGACGTGCGTTGGCGCGTCATGACCACGGTCAGGCGGTTGGCCGCCGAGGTGGACCCCAGGCTGGAGAGCATCTGCGTGGGCATCTGGATGACCTGGCGCACCTGCTGGCCCGGGATCTGCACCTCGGCGAAGCCCACCGCGGCGGCGGAGAGCGGCGGCGCGCTGTCGTCGGTCGTCCCGTCGAGCGTGACGCGCAGCGTGTGGAAGCTGCGGGCGGGGAAGGTCAGGGTCTGCCCCGCCGGGAGGTGGGACGCGGCGGTGAGGTCGTAGCGGATGGGGTCCTTGCCGTCGAAGGTCAGGGTGACGGCCGAGACCCAGCGTGAGCGGTCGCCCCGCTGTGGCTGCACCAGCGTGATGTGGTCGGTGGTGACCGGGCTGGTGAACTGGGCCTGCCACCAGTCGCCCGACGGGTTGGGGACGAAGGTCCCCGTGATCCAGGCGGTGTCGAGGTTGCCGTCGATGGCGCTGTAGGCCTGATCCTCGGGCGTGTAGGACACCGAGTTGCCGTAGCTGCTGGCCGACACGTTCACCGCACCGACATAGCTGGCGGAGGACTTCGAGGTGATGGTGGTGCCGGGGAAGAGCTCGATCGGGCTGTCACTGAGGTCCGTCTTGGCGGGGTTCTCGCCGGGTGTCTCGGTGTCGCCCGCGTTCGCGGTGAGGGTGTCCCAACGGAAGGCCTGCTTGCGGTTGGTGTCGGTCAGGACCAGCTGGGCCCCCTGCGTGGCCAGGCTCTGGAGCCGCGTCGGTTGCGCGGCCAGCGTGCCGGCGTAGTAGATCGCGCTGTCGGTGTTGAGCAGCCCGAGTCCCGCCAGGTTGTTGAGGCCGGTGGCGTCGCCCTCCATCACGACGGCGCCGGTGTCGGACTCACCGCGCACCAGGGGCCGCGGGTTGGGCACCGTGTAGGTGACGATGGGGGAGGTCCAGCCGAGCGTGCCGGGCACCGAGAGGTCCTGCTCGTTCAGCGTCGAGACGACGGAGACGTTGGGTCGCGGCGCGCCGAAGTCGACGGGGTCGCTGAGCCCGAGTGGGGTCTGCTGGAGCTGGAGCGCCAGCAGCTGTGGCTGGGGCACGCCGTAGCGCTCGTACTGCTGGTCGTACTCCACCATGAGATCGCCGGCGCCCATGAGCCGCGCCATCGGGGCGAGCGCGTTCATGTTGCCCGTGCTGTCCTGGATCGGCCCGTCGACCGCGTAGAGCGTGTCGGCGGTGGCGATGGAGCCCATGATCTGCTGCTCGCGGGTGACGAAGTCGCGATCCAGCAGCGCCGGCTGGGGAGTGTCGACGGTGTCGCCCCACCGGTAGGCCGCGAAGTCGTTGCCGGGGATGGCGAAGACCCGGGTGCCGGGATGGGTCGCGTTGAGGTGGTCGATGGCCGCCTGCTCGTAGGAGGGGAGCGCAGCCGGCTGGGTGAAGTTGTTGGCGATGAAGTCGCCGTAGAGGACCGCGGGCATGTTGGCCACCACCAGGCCGGCCACGACGACCGCCGTCGCCACCCCGGCGATGGAGAAGCGGTGCCACAGCGCGGTCAGGCCGCTGCCCAGCAACATGCACAGTGCCAGCAGCACGAGTGGTGTCGCCCGGTCGGTCGAGCGCAGCGCCAGCCCCGCGGTGGTGTCGGTCATGAACGCCTTCAGCCAGCCCCCGACGCGCGTGGGGTCGTCGTAGGGGAAGGGCCCGACCGAGAGCACCAGGCCGACGAAGAGGAGGATCAAGAAGAAGGCGCGCTCGCGCCAGCGCACGAAGGCGGCCGCCACCACGGCCACGACCGGCAACGCGTAGGAGGTGGCGAGCTGGCTGATGTTCTGGGTGAAGCGGATGGCCGCGTTGGTCCAGGCGCCGAGGTGGTCGGTCCCGTAGAAGTACCAGTAGCCCAGTCCCCGGATGATGTCGGCTGGGTTGGAGGTGGCCGACGTGGAGGGGACGGTCTCGGTGAACTTGAGGACGTTGACGCCGTAGGCCGCCTCAACCTCGAGGCCGGCGATCCACCACAAGGACGCGCCGAGGGTCAGGACACCGATGCGCAGCACGGTGCCCAGCGCGTGCCGCCAGGTGGACTCGCGCAGGATCACGACCGCGTAGAGGATCCAGAGGACGGGACCCACGCCCACGTAGATGATGGAGCTGGCGTTGATGCCGCTCACCAGCGCGACCACGACCGCGAACAGCGCCGGCTCGCGCCAGCCACCCCGGCGCAGGGCGACGATGGTCAGTCCGAGCATGAAGGGCAGTCCCGCCCAGGGCAGCAGGATGACCGAGATACGCCCGGCGTACTGGAGGAAGTAGGGCGACAGCATGTAGGCCAGGGCCGCCGCGCCGGGGCCGGGCCCGCGCAGCCCGAGGATGCGCGAGAGATAGAGGACCCCGAGCCCGGCGGCGAAGAGGATCGAGCCGAGCCACAGGCGCTGGGCCACCCACACCGGGACGCCGAGGAGGTGGAAGACCGCGAAGAACGGTCCCATCGGGAGGAGGTAGCCGATGTACTCGTGGGTCACCGTGCCGAGGCCCACGGTCGGGTTCCACATGAACGCCACCTGGCTCAGGAAGCGGAGCGGATCGAGGTAGAGGTAGGTCTTGGTGTCGGGGGTGACCACCCCGGGCCGCACCGCCAGGAACGGGGCGTAGGCGAAGCCGGCCAGCAGTGTGGCCGAGCCGATCCACCACCAGCGGCCGCCTCCCCACCGCGCCGGCCGCTTGGCGGCGTGCCGGGCCCGGGGGGTGGTGTCGGTGGGGGAGGTGGTCATGAAGGGGGGACCAAAAGGTCGCCGGGTAGTGTAGGTGATAGGGGGCTGACCTGGGGTTATGGGGCTGTTTCGGGTCTGCATCCCATCACCAGACGATGGGATGCAGGCCGCAGGGTAGATCGATTTTGGGTCATGCACCCTGGCACCCTGCCCCGAGCGACCAACGTTCCGAACCGCGTTCCTGGGGCGGCCGTGAGTGAGCTCGTGTGCGTCCACGACGAAGCCAGAACGCAGGTTGGATTCGGAACTCTCACTCTGGCGATGTGTATCGAGAAGACACCAAAGACCCCTCGAATCCCTTGGTGGTCTCTACGCCGCGCGCTTGGCAACAGCTGTACCCATAATCGCGCGGGCCCTACAGATTGTGGTTCGGCACGTTGGCCGCTGAACCGCACTTCGCGCAGCGTGCCGGCTCCGCGGTTCGCCCAAGCTCACGCCACGCGGAGCAAACGTGTGGAAACTTGGGAGCGCAACCCTTCGCTCGTACCGAGGTCGGGGACAGATGCCCGTCGAGCATCTGCGACGTGCACTGACTGAGGTCGAAATGCTCCGGCGTCTACCGGCGGCCGGATCAGGGATTTGCAACGGGCGAGACGCAATCACGCACGCGGTCAGGAGGCGCGTCAGACTTCGGGTGCCACGCCAGGTGCCATCTCAGCCGCGACGTCGTGCCAACGAGCGAGCTACCATCGGGACGGCTTCGAGAACTTGGGGGTGGGCCATGGTCGGTCTCCAGAAAGCGGTCTCTTGTGTTGCGTTTTCGGCGCTCTGCAGGGCACTCGGCGCAATGGCCTTGTGTTGTGCGGTGGTGGCTCCGCTAGAGCTTCTGACTGGCGCCGACCCCGCTCTTGCGGCTGTTGGCTCAGGCCCGATCTACGCCTGGGGATCCAATGACAGCGGCCAGCTTGGCGCCGGATTCTTTGGCTCGACGACCTCCATTGTCCAAGTCTCCCTGCCCGCGGGGGTGACGGCGGAGGGCGTCAGCGGGGGCGAGAGCAATGGCTATGCCATCGGCTCCGACGGACACCTCTATGCCTGGGGTAACGGAGGGCTGGGGGCGCTCGGCAACGGAACGACGGGTACCGACACCGACGTACCGGTAACGGTCTCGTTGCCATCCGCGGTTGCTCCGAAGGCGGTGGCGGCGGGTGGCGTCGGGGGCTATGCGATCGGTTCTGATGGAAACCTCTACGCCTGGGGGGACGATACCCAGGGTCAACTCGGTAACGGTTTTTTCCCTCCTGGTGAGAGTGACCTCCCGGTCGTCGTTGCGCTTCCCGCCGGGGTGACTGCGACCGCCATCGCCGGAGGTGCCGTCGACGGCTATGCCATCGGCTCCGACGGGAAGCTCTACGCCTGGGGGAACAACCAATTCGGCGAACTCGGAGACGGCAACACGACAAGCAGTGACACGCCGGTCGTCGTATCGCTCCCGACTGGAGTGACTCCGACGGCAATCGCCTCCGGTACTGAAACCGGCTATGCGATCGGCTCAGATGGTCACCTCTATGCCTGGGGCTTCAACGGCGAGGGTCAGGTCGGTGACGGCACGAGCACTGGCCCAGATGCCTGCGTCGAATCCGTCCCATGCAGCACGACTCCGGTGCAGATTTCGCTCCCCGCAGGCGTGACCCCGAAAGCTGTCGCAGGGGGAGGGGCGACCGGCTACACCATCGGCTCGGATGGTCACCTCTACGCCTGGGGGGACAACAGCTCAGGTGAGCTCGGCATCGGCATGAGCATCGGTCCTGAGACCTGCAACACCGCAGCGTGCAGCACCACTCCGGTACAGGTCTCCCTCCCTTCGAGGGTCACCCCGACGGCCATCGGGGGGGGACGCTCTGACGGTTACGCCATCGGCTCGGACGGTCACCTCTATGCCTGGGGGGACAACAGTTCAGGCCAGCTCGGCAACGGCACCACGACCGGGAGCGCAACACCAGTCGTGGTCTCGTTCCCCCCTGGGAGCGCTCCCGCAGTGTTGAGCACGGAACCAGTCTCTGATTCGGCTTACGCCATAGGGACAAGTCCCGCAACCGTTCCGACCGCAAAGCAGCAGTGCAAGGACGGTGGCTGGCGGACGCTCACGGACGCATCGGGGCAGCCTTTCAAAAACCAAGGCCAGTGCATCGCCTATACGAATCACGATCCGAACGGGTGAAAGGCAGCAGCAAACTCCTCTCGGTCTGGGCCGCGCCGGCGCTGGAGGAGGGTGACCGAGGGACCTTGCGCCTCAAGGGGGACGTCCTCTATCTCATCTGAGGGACCATGATTTCGACGCCGACTTCGCAGAAATCGGAAATCGCGTCACCCGTTCCCGGCAACTTCGTTCCTCCACCAGGAACTACCAGGTCAAACGCACTATTTTCACCCGCCGGGTAGTGTACGCAGGCAGCGCCACCCCGGCGTGTCACGCGAAGGGAGCGCGGTGGCGACGAGCACGAAGTCACGCCTGACGGGCGAGCGCCCCCAGCAGGGGGTGACGCCCGACTCCCTCCTCGCCCTGCACGAGGCGGGCTACCGCGCCGTCCTCGATCGGATCGGTGGCGGGCGCGTCCTCGACGTCGGCTGCGGCCAGGGCTTCGAGTCCGCCCGGTTCCTGGCGGCGGACCGCCAGGTGGTCGGGGTCGACTACTCCGCCGATGCGGTGGGCACCGCGGCCTCCCGCTACGGGCCCGAGGGTCTGCGGGTGGCCCGCACCAACGCGCTGGAGCTGGGACTGCTTCCGGCCAGCTTCGACGGAGTGTGCTCGTCGCACCTCATCGAGCACTTCACCGACCCCGAGCCCCACGTGGCGGAGCTCGCCCGGGTGCTCCGCGACGACGGCGTGGCCTGCGTGCTCACGCCGAACAAACCGGCGGACTTCGAGAACCCGTTCCACCTACACCTCTTCGACCGTGCCGACCTGCGCCAGATGCTCGACCGGCACTTCGACGACGTGTGGCTGGGTGGCGTGGACGCGGCGCCGCACGTGAAGGCCGACTTCGACGCTCGACGCCTCAAGGCGAACAAGCTGCTCCGCCTCGACGTGTTCGACCTGCGCCACCGCATCCCCTACGACTGGTACGTCTGGGCGTACACGCGGTTGCTCCCGCTCGCCTACAAGCTGATCGCCCGGGAGGACACGGGCGGGGTGACCGGCATCTCGGCCGACGACTGGTTCGTGACCGGCGAGCCGGACGACACGACGCTGGTGCTCTTCGCCGTCGCCCGTGCGCCGCGGCGGGGGCGGAGCGGCTGATGCTGGCGGTGGGCCTGACCGGCGGCATCGGGTCGGGCAAGTCCGCCGTGGCCGACCTGCTCGTCGCCAAGGGCGCCGTCCTCATCGACGCCGACCAGGTGGCCCGCGACGTCGTGGCCCCCGGTGGACCGGCGTACCAGCCGCTCGTCGACCGCTTCGGTGCGGAGATCCTCGCCGCCGACGGGACCATCGACCGCAAGGCGCTGGCGGCGGTCGCCTTCGCCGACGAGCAGGCCCGGCTGGACCTCAACACCATCACCCATCCGGCCATCGGGCTGGCGATGATCGGGGCGCGGGACGCGCTGGCCGACACCGACGCCATCGTGATCCTGGCCATCCCGTTGCTCACCGCGGTGCATCGCGACACCGTCAAGCTGCACGAGGTGGTCGTCGTGGACGCCCCGGTCGACGTCGCGCTCGAGCGGCTCCTGACCCAGCGTGGCTTCGACCGGGCCGACGCCGAGGCCCGCATGCGCGCCCAGGTGTCGCGGGAGGAGCGGCGCAGAGAGGCGGACTACGTCCTCGACAACTCCGGTGACCGGGCCGCCCTCGAGCGCGCGGTGGACGCTGCTGTGGGACTGGCTGCTGGCGCAAGCCGCCCAGCGTCGGGCGCACGCCTGACCCGTCACACCCCCCGGGTAGCCTCGGAGGGCCATGCCCGAGTTCGAGGTCGTCTCCCCGTTTCAGCCGTCGGGTGACCAGCCGCAGGCCATCGCCGCGCTGGCCGAGGGGGTCAGACGGGGCGATCCGTACCAGACGCTGCAGGGGATCACCGGCTCGGGGAAGACGGCCACCATCGCCTGGATGATCGAACAGGTCCAGCGGCCGACCCTGATCATCGAGCCCAACAAGTCGCTGGCGGCGCAGCTCTCCTCCGAGCTGCGCGAGCTCTTCCCGAAGAACCGGGTCGAGTTCTTCGTCTCGTACTACGACTACTACCAGCCCGAGGCCTACCTCCCGACGACCGACACCTACATCGAGAAGGACTCGTCGATCAACGACGAGATCGACCGCCTCCGGCACGCCACCACGTCCTCGCTCCTCATGCGCAGGGACGTCATCGTGGTGGCGTCGGTGTCCTGCATCTACGGCCTGGGCTCGCCCGACGAGTACCGCGACCGCATCCTCGGCTTGGCCGTGGGGGAGCAGCTGGACCAGCGGGACATCCTGCGCCGGCTGGTCGACCTCCAGTACGCCCGCAACGACGTGAACCTCGTGCGCGGCACCTTCCGGGCGCGGGGCGACACCGTCGAGATCCACCCGGCCTACGAGGAGGCCGCGCTGCGGGTGGAGATGTTCGGCGACACCGTCGAGCGCATCGTGCCCTTCGACGTGCTCACCGGCGAGATGGGGGAGGAGATGGAGGACGTGGCGGTGTACGCCGCCACCCATTACGTCACCGGCGACGACATCATCCAGCGCGCCGTCGGGACGATCGAGGTGGAACTGCGCGAACGTTTGGCGGAGTTCGAGAAGGAGGGCAAGCTGCTCGAGGCGCAGCGCCTGCGCGTGCGCACCGAGCACGACCTCGAGATGCTGGCGGAGACCGGCGTGTGCTCGGGCGTGGAGAACTACAGCCGGCACCTCGACGGCCGGGCGCCCGGGGAGACCCCGTACACGCTGCTCGACTTCTTCCCCAAGGACTACCTGTGCGTGATCGACGAGAGCCATGTCGCCGTGCCGCAGCTGCACGGGCAGTACGCCGGCGACCGGTCCCGCAAGGACGTGCTGGTGGAGCACGGCTTTCGGTTGCCGTCGGCCAAGGACAACCGGCCGCTGCGTTTCGACGAGTTCGTCGAGCGGGTACCCCAGGGCGTCTTCGTGTCGGCCACGCCGGGCCCCTTCGAACTGGAGCACTCGGCCCAGGTGGTCGAGCAGGTGATCCGCCCCACCGGCCTGGTCGACCCGGAGGTCACGATCATGCCGACCAAGGGTCAGGTCGACGACCTCCAGGCCCGGATCGCGCGGACCGTCGCCGCCGGCGGCCGGGTGCTGGTGACGACGCTGACGAAGAAGATGGCCGAGGACCTGACCGACTACCTGGCCGATGCCGGGGTCCGGGTCCAGTACCTGCACTCGGACATCGACACGATCACGCGGATCGAGATCCTGCGCGGGCTGCGCCTCGGCACCGTCGACGTCCTGGTGGGGATCAACCTCCTCCGCGAGGGCCTCGACCTCCCCGAGGTGGCGCTGGTCGCCATCCTCGACGCCGACAAGGAGGGCTTCCTGCGCTCGTCGTCCTCGCTCATCCAGACGATGGGCCGGGCGGCCCGCAACGTCGACGGCATGGTGGTGCTCTACGCGGACACGGTGACCGACTCCATGCGGGAGGCCGTCTCGGTGACCCAGCGCCGGCGCGAGCGGCAGATCGCCTACAACCGCGAGCACGGGATCGACCCCCAGACGATCCGCAAGTCGGTCACCGACATCCTCGAGCGCCTGCGCGGGTCGAGCGGCGGTGTCGCCAAGGCGGGCCGGAGCCGCGCCGAGGTGCGGAAGAACGCGGCGGTGCGCGGCACCCGTCGGCCCGCCGAACTGCTGAGCGAGGGCGACGCCTCGACGCCGGCCGAGGCCATGGAGCTGATGACGCAGCTCGAGTCCGAGATGAGGGCGGCAGCGGCCGATCTCCGTTACGAGGAGGCGGCCCTGCTGCGCGACGAGATCGCCGAGCTCCGCGCCTCCATCCCCGGCTGACGTCGCGTCAACGCCATGCCGACCGCCACCCAGCTCCGCGAGGCCATGGCCCGTTATGCCGAGGCCGCCAGCTCCCGGGACGCCGACCAGTACGCCGCGCTCTTCACCCCGGATGCCGTCCAGGTCGACCCCTATCCGTCCGGGGTCCACACCGGCCGCGAGGAGATCCGGGCGTTCATCCAGCAGTCCTTCGACGGCTGCGAGGCGATGACCTTCGAGGTGGAGGAGGTCCACCCGGTGGCCGACAAGGCGGCCATCCGGTTCCACATCACGCTGACGCTGGAGGGCGGCGCCACGATGCACATCCGGGGCGTCGAGGTCTTCACCGTCACCGAGGACGGGCTCATCTCGGCTGTGGACGCGTACTGGGGCGAAGAGGACGTGACCTTCGCCTGACGGCCGGCCGCGGCCAGGGCGGCCACGGGGTGTAACCGGACGCCCGCCCGATCGTCATCCCCTTCGCACCCTCGCGTCCCTCGCGTCGATCGGAGGATCCCCATGCGCCTGCGCACCGCCCGTTCACACTCCCGGTGGGCCCGTACGAGCCTGGGAGGCTTGCTCCTCCCACTGGTCGCGGCCGTCACGCTCCTGAGCGGGCTTGGCCTGTTGCTGGGAGGGCCGGCTCCCGCCGGGGCCGTGCAGCCGGCGCAGGGTTGGACGTCCACCGAGGCCCCCCTCCCCGCCGACGCAGGCACCGGTTCCACCAACCCGGACGTGTACACGGCGTCGTCGGTGTGCCCCGTCGCCAACGGGTGCGTCACGGTCGGCTGGTACGACGACACGGCCGGGCATCCCTGGGGCCTGATCGAGACGCAGAACGGCACGTCGTGGACCGTGACCCAGGCGCCGCAGCCCTCGAACGCAGGATCCGGAGCCGACCAAGGTCTGTGGCTCGGATCGCCATCGTGCGGCATCGCCCAGCCATGTCAGGCCGTGTCGTGTCCGACCGCGGCGTCCTGTGTGGCCGTGGGTCAGTACCAAGACAACCTGGCCCACCGGGACGCGTTGCTCGAGACCGATGAGAACGGCACCTGGACGGCCCAGGCGGCCCCCCTGCCCCCGGATGCCGGAACGAGCGGACCGTCGAGCCTGCTGTCGGTCACCTGCACGTCGGCGACGTCGTGCGTGGCCGTCGGCGAGTACGCCAACGCGGCCGGCCACGGCGTGGGCCTGATCGACACGCTCGCCGGCACCACGTGGTCTGCGCAGGCGGCACCCGCCGCACCGGATGCCAATCCGGCCTCACCCACCCAGTTCCTCGGGCATGTCGCCTGTTCGTCCCCGACGTCGTGCGTCGCCGTCGGCTTCTACGACTCGACGAGCACGAGCACGGCCGGGCTCCTCGTCACGCTGTCCGGCGGGACCTGGACGGCGATGGGCGCCCCCCTGCCAGCCGACGCCACCGCGAGTTCGTTCTCGGAGCTCTACCGTGTGGCGTGCCCGTCCCCGGGCTCCTGCGTCGCCGTCGGGCAGTACGCGGACGCCGCCGGTTTCCCGGCCGTCATCGAGACCCTGAGCGGGGGCACCTGGACGGCGACCAAGGCTCCGGCGCCGGGCGATGCCGGGACGGGGGCGGCAGAGAACTCGATACTCACCGGCCTTTCCTGCGGATCGCCCACGTCCTGCGTCGCTGTCGGTGGCTATCGCGACACGAATTCCCGCTTCTGGGGCCTCATCGAGACCGACAGCGCCGGCGCCTGGACGGCGACGCAAGCGGCCCAGCCGTCCGACGCGGCCTCGGGGACGGGGCAAGAGGGCAACCTCGAGACCGTCGACTGCCCGAACCCGAGCTTCTGCCTGGCCGACGGGTTCTATGCCAGCACGCAGAGCTCCGCGACCGGCTACGTCCAGACGCTCCGCGGCGGGTCCTGGAGCGTGATGAAGGCACCGGTGCCGGCGAACGACAACGCCGCCGCGTCGGTGTCCTCGATCGCCAAGACGGTGGCCTGCTCCTCACCGGCGTCGTGCACGCTGGGCGGCTACTACACGGACACCAACGGCCACACCCAGGGCTTCCTCGACACCTACACCGGCGTCCAGGGCTACTGGCTGGGCGCGAGCGACGGGGGCGTCTTCACCTACGGCAACGCCCAGTTCGAGGGCTCGGCCGGCTCGCTGCACCTCAACCAGCCCGTGGTCGGCATGGCGGCGACGGCCGACGGCCAGGGCTACTGGATGGTGGCGAGCGACGGGGGCATCTTCGACTACGGCGACGCCGGGTTCTTCGGTTCGCGCGGCGGCCAGCCCCTCAACAAGCCCATCGTGGGCATGGCGGCCACATCCGACGGCCTCGGCTACTGGCTCGTCGCCTCCGACGGGGGCATCTTCGGCTACGGCGACGCCACCTTCTACGGCTCACGCGGCGGGCAGCCCCTCAACAAGCCGATCGTGGGCATGGCGGCCACGCCCGACGGCCAGGGCTACTGGCTGGTGGCGAGCGACGGGGGGATCTTCTCCTACGGCGACGCCCAGTTCTACGGCTCGACGGGGAGCATCGTGTTGAACAAACCCGTCGTCGGCATGGCCTCGAGCCCCGACGGTCTCGGCTACTGGCTGGTGGCGAGCGACGGGGGGATCTTCTCCTACGGCGACGCCCAGTTCTACGGCTCGACCGGGAGCATCGTGTTGAACAAGCCCGTCGTCGGCATGGCCGCCTCGCCGAGCGGCCTCGGCTACTGGCTGGTCGCCTCCGACGGGGGCATCTTCAACTACGGCGACGCCCCCTTCTACGGCTCGGCCGGCAGCCTGGTCCTCAACAAGCCGGTGGTGGCCATGGCGGCCTGAGGCCGCCACCCCGGTCCGGCCTGCACCGACGCGGCCGCCGGACCGGGGTGATACACCGCGCCGGTATCCTGCCCGGATGGCCGACCGTTTGGTCGTTCGCGGGGCTCGCGAACACAATTTGCGCGACGTCTCGCTGGACCTCCCGCGGGACCGCCTCATCGTCTTCACCGGCCTGTCGGGGTCGGGGAAGTCCTCGCTCGCCTTCGACACCATCTACGCCGAGGGCCAGCGCCGCTATGTCGAGTCGCTCTCGGCCTACGCCCGCCAATTCCTGGGCCAGATGGACAAGCCCGACGTGGACTTCATCGAGGGCTTGTCGCCGGCCATCTCCATCGACCAGAAGTCGGCCTCGCGCAACCCCCGGTCGACCGTCGGGACCATCACCGAGGTCTACGACTACCTGCGCCTCCTCTACGCCCGCATCGGCCATCCCCACTGCCCCACCTGCGGGCGGCCCGTGGCTCGCCAGACCCCCCAGCAGATCGTCGACCGGGTCCTCGAGCTGCCCGAGGGCACCCGATTCCAGGTGCTGGCCCCCGTGGTGCGCGGGCGCAAGGGGGAGTACAGCACCCTGCTCGACGACCTGGCCAAGCAGGGCTTCGCCCGGGTACGCGTCGATGGCGTGCCCGTCGAGCTTTCCGAGCGGTCCGACGTCGCCCTGGCCCGCTACGAGACGCACACCATCGAGGTCGTGGTCGACCGCCTGATCCGGCGGAACAACGTGCGCCAGCGGCTGACCGAGTCGATCGAGACGGCGCTCGAGCTCACCGGGGGCACGGCCGAGGTCCTCGTCATGAACGGGTCGGGGGACGACGAGAACGACGAGGCCATCACCTTCTCCCAGCACCTGGCCTGCACGCACTGCGGGATCAGCTTCGAAGAGCCCGCCCCGCGCAACTTCTCCTTCAACTCACCCTACGGCGCCTGCCCGGTCTGCCTCGGCCTGGGCACCAAGTTCGAGGTGGACCCCGAACTGGTGGTGCCCGACGACACGCTGTCGCTGGCCGAGGGCGCGCTGGCGCCCTGGGCGGGGGCGCGCAGCGAGTACTTCACCGGGCTCCAGGCCGGGGTGGCCGAGTTCGGGGGTTTCTCCTTCGACGCGCCGTGGAAGTCGCTCAAGACCAAAGACAAGAAGCTCGTCCTCTACGGGACGGGCAACCGCACGATCCGGGTGACCTACAAGAACCGCTTCAACCGCACCCGCTCCTACGACGCCCATTACGAAGGGATCATCCCGTGGTTGCAGCGCCGCCACGGCGAGGCCGAGTCGGACTGGTCGCGCGAGCAGATCGAGGGGTACATGCGCGAGGTCGACTGCCCCGCGTGCGGCGGGGCGCGCCTCAAGCCCGAGTCGCTGGCCGTGACCGTCGGCGGGCGCAACATCTACGAGCTGTGCAGCCTCTCCATCGGCGCGGCCGTCACGGCCATGGCCGACCTCGAGCTGACCGAGCGCGAGCACATGATCGCCGACCGCGTCTTCAAAGAGGTGCGCGAGCGCATGCAGTTCCTCCTCGACGTGGGCCTCGACTACCTCTCCCTCGCCCGTTCCGCCGGCACGCTCTCGGGTGGCGAGGCGCAGCGCATCCGCCTGGCCAGCCAGATCGGCAGTGGGCTGGTCGGCGTGCTCTACGTGCTCGACGAGCCGTCCATCGGTCTGCACCAGCGTGACAACCAGCGCCTCATCGCCACGCTGGAGCGCCTGCGCAACCTCGGCAACACCGTGATCGTGGTCGAGCACGACGAGGAGACCATCCGCGTGGCCGACTACGTGGTCGACATCGGGCCGGGTGCGGGGGAGCACGGCGGCAACATCGTGCACGCCGGCCCGGTCACCGGGCGCGGCGGCCTGGTGTCGAACAAGGCCTCCATCACGGGCCAGTACCTCTCGGGCAAGAAATCGATCCCGGTGCCGGCGCGGCGCCGGCCCGGCACCGGCGACGTCGTCACCGTGCGCGGGGCGAAGGAGCACAACCTGCGCGACATCGACGTCTCCTTCCCGCTCGGGTGCCTCATCGCCGTCACGGGGGTCTCGGGTTCGGGCAAGTCCACGCTCGTCAACGACATCCTGCTGCGCTCGCTGGCCCAGCACCTGCACCGGGCCAAGGCGCTGCCCGGGCGGCACCGCAAGGTGGAGGGGATGCAGTTCCTCGACAAGGTGGTCGACGTGGACCAGGCGCCCATCGGCCGCACGCCGCGCTCGAACCCGGCGACCTACACGGGCGTCTTCGACCACATCCGCAAGCTGTTCGCCCAGACGGCCGAGGCCAAGGTGCGGGGCTACCAGCCGGGCCGCTTCTCCTTCAACGTGCGCGGCGGGCGCTGCGAGGCGTGCGCGGGGGACGGGACCATCAAGATCGAGATGCACTTCCTGCCGGACGTCTACGTCCCCTGTGAGATCTGCCACGGGGCGCGCTACAACCGCGACACCCTCGAGATCACCTTCCGCGGCAAGACGATCGCCGACGTCCTCGACATGTCGTGCGAGGAGGCGCTGGTCTTCTTCGAACGCCAGCCCCCGATCGCCCGCCATATGCAGACGCTGGTCGACGTCGGGCTCGGCTACGTCCGCCTGGGCCAGCCGGCGCCCACGCTCTCGGGGGGCGAGGCGCAGCGGGTGAAGCTGGCCAGCGAGCTGAGCCGGCGGCCGACCGGGCACACGTTCTACATCCTCGACGAGCCCACGACGGGCCTCCATTTCGACGACACGCGCAAGCTGCTCGAGGTGCTGGGCCGGCTGGTGGACCAGGGGAACACGGTGGTCGTCATCGAGCACAACCTCGACGTCGTCAAAACGGCCGACTGGATCATCGACCTCGGCCCCGAGGGCGGCGACAAGGGCGGCAGGGTCATCGCCGAGGGCACGCCCGAGCAGGTGGCCAAGACGGCCGGCAGCTACACCGGCGAGGTGCTGAAGCCGGTGTTGGCCAGGGCCAAGTAGCCGCGGACCGTCCTTCTCAGGAGAAGTGGGTGCGCGGCCGGGGGAGCTCGACCCCGTCGAGGAAGATGTCGACCTTCTCGTTGAAGAAGGCCACGAGGCCGGCGATGGGGAGCAGGTCGCGCGTGGGGAAGTCGTAGGCCCAGGCGACGTCCGGGTGGGGCCGGCCCTCGACCAGGGCCGACCAGTAGCCGCTCGTCGTCCCCTTGTAGGGGCAGGCGGTGACGGTGTCGGACGGGACCAGGACGGTGAAGTCGGCGTCCGTCCGGTTCACGTAGTACCGGGTCGGCAGGCCGGTTTCGAAGACGAGTACCGGCGAGGTCGACTCGGCCAGCACGACCCCCTTCGATTCGACGCGCACCCGGCGGGTCGAGCGGAGCGCGTCGACGCGGGTGTAGGGGTTGCGCGGGTGGACAAAGACCTGCTCGTCCTCCTCGAACCAGGCGTCGAGAGCCGACCAGGCGAAGCGGACGGTGTCGTCGAGGCCCTCCACCTTGGCGGCACCCAGCACGAACGCGGCATGGGGGCGGTCGGTGTCGCCGACACGCAGGCCGTGATGCCGGACGTCACCCCGCGGGGTCGCCTCGGTCGTCCCCTCGTCGACCAGCGCGCCCGCGTCGACGTCGGCGAGCGGGATGTAGTACTGCGGGTACGACGGCCATTCCCAGACGTAGCGGGCCCGGGTCGTGTCGACGACCGCTCGTCCGCCCAGGAAGGCGCGGATCCGGCGCGGCACGGGTTCGACGTGGTTGGCCTCGACGAGGGATGCGGGGTAGTCGCTCACCGGTCGGCCTCCTGGGCATCGATGACACGGGACGGCCCGACCCTACCGCCGCGCCGCAGGAGCGACGTGCCTCGTGGCCAGTGCGCGCCGTCCGTGGCGCGGTCAGGTAATGGCAAGCATGCGTTCGAGCGCCACCTTGGCCCACTCGGCGGTGTCGGCGTCGACGACGATGCGGTTGCGCACCTCGCCCTCGACCAGACCTTCGAGGATCCAGGCCAGGTGCGGGGGGTCGATGCGCGACATCGTGGAGCACGGGCACACCAGCGGGTCGAGGCACACGACCGTCTTGTCCGGCGACTCGTCGTCCAACCTCTTCACCAAATGGATCTCGGTGGCCACGCCGATGACCGACCCCGACGGCGCGGCGTCCACCGCCCGGATGATGGCGTCGGTCGAGCCGGTGATGTCGCCCAGCTCCACCACCTCGTGCGCGCATTCGGGATGCACCATCACGATCCCGTCGGGGTACGCGGCCCGGAAGGCCTCGACGTGCTCGGGGCGGAAACGCTGGTGGACCGAGCAGTGCCCCTTCCACAGGAGCAGGGTGGTCTCCTTCACCTCGCGGTCGCTCAGCCCGCCGAGCGCCTGGCGGGGGTTCCACACGCGCATGTCGTCGGCGCCGTAGCCGAGCTCGAAGCCCGTGTTACGCCCGAGGTGCTGGTCCGGGAAGAAGAGCACCCGCTCGCCCCGGTCCAGGGCCCAGGTGAGCACGCCCCGCGCGTTGGACGACGTGCAGACCGCTCCGCCGTGGCGGCCCACGAAGGCCTTGAGCGCAGCCGCGGAGTTCATGTAGGTCACCGGGATCAGCGCGTCGACGTCGATCACCTGCGCCAGGTCGTCCCAGGCCTCCTCGACCTGATCGATGTCGGCCATGTCCGCCATGGAGCAGCCGGCGTTGAGGTCGGGAAGCATCACCTGCTGGTGGGCGCCGGTCAGCACGTCGGCCGACTCGGCCATGAAGTGCACGCCACAGAAGACGACGAATTCGGCCTGGGTCTGGTTGGCGGCCAGCCGGGAGAGGCCGAAGGAGTCACCCCGGGCGTCCGCCCAGCGCATGACGTCGTCACGCTGGTAGTGATGACCGAGGACGAAGACCCGGGAACCGAGCGCAGCCTTGGCGGCGCCGATCATCTCGGCCAGCTCGCCGTCGGTCGCGGCCGTGTACCGCTCGGGAAGCGGCGCTTGAAGCCTGAGCATGTCGTCTGCCCCCTTTGAGGGAGTGCATCGATCTGGCCGGCGGGGACAGCCTGGTCGCCCATCCGCGGGTGTGTCGGCCTCGATGCGAGGGTGTCTGCCGGATTCCAGGCCGGCACAGCCCAGTGTAACGCCGCCCACCAGCGGCTGCGCGAGAGTGGGCGTCGTGCAGTATCGGCCGCCGACCGGCTCCATCCCTGACGCCCCGGGTTCCTACCAGTTCGTGGATGCCGAGGGCCGCGTGCTCTACGTCGGGAAGGCCAAGTCGTTGCGGCACCGCCTGCCCAATTACTGGCAGGACTCGGCCAAGCTCATGCCGCGCACGGCGCAGATGGTCGCCCAGGCCGACCACGTGGAATGGATCGTGGTCGACAGCGAGGTCGACGCCCTGATCCTGGAGCACTCGCTGATTCAGGCACACCTGCCGCGCTACAACGTGCGCCTCAAGGACGACAAGAGCTATCCCTGGCTCGCCGTCACGCTCAACGAGGAGTGGCCGCGGCCGGCCGTCGTGCGTGGGCGCAAGCGCAAGGGTGTGCGCTACTTCGGTCCGTACGGCAATGCAGGTGCCATCCGGTCCACGCTCGACCTGCTGGTGCGGAGCTTCCCCGTGCGGACGTGCTCGGACACCAAGTTCGCCCGCCACGAGCGCCTCGGCCGCCCCTGTCTCCTCTACGACATCGACCGCTGCTCGGGACCCTGCGTCGGAGCCGTCGACCACGCGGCCTACGACGACTACGTCAACGACCTCATGGGATTCCTCTCGGGCGACACGGAGCCCGTCCTGGCCCGGCTGGAGGCGGAGATGTTGACGGCGTCGGAGGAGCTGCAGTTCGAGCGGGCCGCCCGGCTGCGCGATCGTATCGCCGCGGTCCACAAGGCCGCCGAGACGCAGCAGATGGTCTCGGACCGCGCCGAGGACTTCGACGTGGTCGGCCTGGCGGAGGACCCGCTCGAGGCGTCGGTGCAGATCTTCCGGGTGCGGCGCGGCCGCGTGGTCGGACACCGCGGCTTCGTGGCGGAGAAGGTCGAGGACCTCTCGGCTGCCGAATTCACGGCGCTCGTTGTCTCCCAGGTCTACGGCGCGGACGGAGCCGAGGTGCCGCGGCGCGTGCTCGTCCCCGAGGTGCCGGCCGATCGTGAGCTGCTGCAAAGCTGGCTGCGCGGCGTGCGCGGCGGACCGGTCGACATCGCCGTGCCCCTGCGCGGGGCCAAGCGGGCCCTCCAGGAGACGGTGACGCGCTCGGCCGGCGAGGACCTGGCCCGCCACCGGCTGCGGCGGGCGGCGGACCACAATGCGCGGTCCAAGGCGCTCACCGAGCTGCAGGGTGCGCTGTCGCTGCGTGAGGCCCCGCTGCGCATCGAGTGCTACGACATGAGCCACCTGCAGGGCACCGACTACGTGGGCTCGATGGTCGTGTTCGAGGACGGGCTGGCCAAGCGGGCCGACTACCGGCGATTCAAGGTCAAGTCGGTGCCTGGCAATGACGACTATGCAGCCATGGAGGAAGTGCTGACGCGCCGCCTCACCGCCTTGCGGGAGGAGCGGGCGCCGCGCGAGGGGGGCCGCCCGCGGCGCTTCGCCTACCGACCCAATCTCATCCTCGTCGACGGGGGCAAGGGCCAGCTCCACGTGGCGGAGCGCGTGGTGGGCGCCCTCGGCCTCGGCGAGGAGATCGAGCTCGCCGCGCTGGCCAAGCAGTTCGAAGAGGTGTTCCGGCCGGGGTCGCCCGACCCGGTCCGCCTGCGCCGGGGCTCCGACGCCCTCTATCTGCTCCAGCGCCTCCGGGACGAGGCCCATCGCTTCGCCATCACGTTCCACCGGGAACGGCGAGGCAAGCGCATGACGCGCAGCGTGCTCGACGACATCCCCGGCCTGGGCCCGACGCGCAAGGCGCGCCTGGTCAAAGAGCTGGGAGGGGTCAACGCGGTCCGGGCGGCGACGCTCGCGCAACTGCAGGCCCTGTCGTGGCTGCCCGACGCCGTCGGTCTCGCCGTCTACGACGGCGTGCGGAAGGCTGGGGGCCGATGAGCGAGTTCGTCGTGGTCACCGGGATGTCGGGCGCGGGGCGTTCCACCGCGGCCGCCGCCCTGGAGGACATGGGGTGGTTCG
Source organism: uncultured Acidimicrobiaceae bacterium (assembly GCA_963756625.1). Lineage (GTDB taxonomy): Bacteria > Actinomycetota > Acidimicrobiia > Acidimicrobiales > RAAP-2 > Bog-473. The sequence goes on along the minus strand of CAVWNQ010000004.1, from coordinate 435,669 downwards.
TGATCGACAACCTGCCGGCGGGCCTCATCATGAAGATGGCCGAGATGGTGGACCGGCCCGGCTCCGGCATCGAACGGGTCGCGCTGGTCATCGGTCGCGGCGGCAGCAACACGGGTCCCGAGTACTTCGACGACCTGCCCGACGTGCTCGACGAGCTGCGCGCCACGCGCAAGCGCGTGCGCGTCGTCTTCCTCGACGCGCCCGACGACGTGCTCGTGCGCCGCTACGAAGGCACCCGCCGCCGGCACCCCCTGGCGGCGCGGGGCGTGGAGGAGTCGATCGCCGACGAGCGCAGGCTGCTCGAGCCGGTACGCGAGCGGGCGGATCTCCTGGTCGACACGGGCGAGCTCAACTCGAATCAACTGCGCTCACGCATCTTGGAGGTCTTCGGCGACGACGAGACGACGCACATGCAGACCTCGGTGATCTCGTTCGGCTACAAGCACGGGATCCCACTCGACGTCGACCTCGTCTTCGACTGCCGCTTCCTCCCCAACCCGTTCTGGGTCGAGGAGCTCCGGCCCTACAGCGGGCTGGACGAACCCGTCCGCGAGTACGTGCTCGGCCAGCCCGAGTCGGTGGCCTTCCTCGAGAAGGTGGACGATCTGCTGACGAGCATCCTGCCCGCCTTCGTGCGCGAGGGGAAGTCGTACCTGACGGTCGCCATGGGTTGCACGGGTGGGCGTCACCGGTCGGTGGCGCTGGCCGAAGCGTTGGCGGCGCGTCTGGGCGCACACGGCGCGGGCGTCTCGGTCTTCCACCGGGATATCGACCGGTGAGGGCGCGCCCAGCGGTGGTCGCCATCGGTGGCGGGCACGGGACGGCGGTGACGCTGAAGGCGGCCCGCCGCTATGCCGGCCTCTTGACGGGCATCGTCTCGGTCGCCGACGACGGCGGCAGCAGCGGACGCCTGCGCGAGCTGCTCAACGTCGTGGCGCTGGGCGACCTCCGCAAATGCCTGGTTTCCCTGGCGGAGGAGGATTCCGCGCTGGCCACCGCCTTCGGCCGCCGCTACGAAGAGGGCGAGCTGGCCGGGCACTCGCTGGGCAACCTCATCCTGGCCGGGCTGGTCGACGCCACCGGCGACCTGCTGGCCGGGATCGACGAGGCGGCCCGGCTGCTCGGGGCACGGGGCGCCGTGCTGCCGGCCACCACCGAGCCGGTCGTGCTCAAGGCCGAGGCGGCGCAGGGCACGGTCGCGGGGCAGGTGGCGGTGAAGGCCACGAGCGACATCCGCAGCGTGTCGCTGGTGCCCGCCGATGCGGCGCCTCCGCCGGTGGCCCTCGAGCGCATCGCCGAGGCGGACCAGGTCGTGATCGGTCCCGGATCCCTGTTCACCAGCGTGTTGGCCGCCGTGGCGGTGCATGGCATTGCCGAGGCGGTGGCCTCCTCCACGGCCCAGGTGGTCTACGTCTGCAACCTGCGCGAGGAGGTCCGCGAGACGGAAGGATATGACGTGGCGGCCCATGTCAGGGCCCTGGCCAGGCACAATGTCACGGTGGACGTCGTGCTGTGTGACACCATCGGTGGCATGGGCATCGGCTCGACGGATGTCACGGTGCACGACGTTCCCCTGACGGGTGTGAACAGCCTGGTCCACAGCCCGGCCAAACTGGCGCAGGCGCTGTCGGGTCTGCTGGCATAGGTCGCCCTGGGCCTCTGGAGAGGAAGGAACGACATGACGGTGCGGGTCGGCATCAACGGCTTTGGACGCATCGGCCGCAACTTCATGCGGGCCGTCCTGGCGACCGGCGCCGACATCGACGTCGTGGCGGTGAACGACCTGACCTCAGCCGACATGTTGGCCAACCTGCTGCGCTACGACTCGACGAACGGGCGGCTCCCCGTGCCGGTCGACGTCGAGGGCAGTGATCTGTTGGTGGGGGAGCGCCACATCCGCGTCCTGGCCGAGCGCGAGCCCGCGCTCCTGCCTTGGGCCGACCTGGGGGCCGATCTCGTCATCGAGTCGACCGGGCGCTTCACCAGCCGGCCCGAGGCCGCCGCGCATCTGGGCGGGTCGGTCAAGCGGGTCATCATCTCGGGCCCATCGGGCGACGCCGACGCCACCTTCGTGATCGGCGTCAACGACGAGGAGTTCGATCCCGAGCGGGACGTCGTCATCTCGAACGCGTCGTGCACGACGAATTGCTTCGTGCCGATGGTCAAGGTGGTCGACGACGCCTTCGACATCGTCAGCGGCCTGATGACGACGGTGCACGCCTACACCAACGACCAGAACCTGCTCGACCTGACGCACAAGGACATGCGCCGGGCGCGGGCCGCGGCCGTCAACATCGTGCCGACCTCGACCGGGGCGGCGCGGGCCACGAGCCTGGTGCTCGAGACGATGAAGGGTCGGCTCGACGGTACCTCGTTGCGGGTGCCGGTCCCGGCCGGTTCGATCACCGACTTCACGGCCGTGGTGAAGGGGAACCCGTCGGTGGCGGAGGTCAACGGCGCCTTCGCCGAGGCCGCAGCCAAGCCCCCGCTCGACCGCGTGCTCGAGTACACCGAGGACCCGATCGTGTCCAGTGACATCGTGGGATCCCCGGCGTCGTGCACCTTCGACAGCGGGATGACCATCGTGATGCCGATCACCGACGAGCTCGGCCTGGTGAAGACATTCGGCTGGTACGACAACGAGTGGGGCTACGCGAACCGGCTCGTCGATCTGACCGTCCTGGTAGGCGGCTGAGCCCGGTGGACCCGTTGCGCGGCATCCCCCTCCTCGGGGACCTCCCCGAGGTCGACGGGAAGCGCGTGCTGGTACGAGTCGACTTCAACGTGCCGCTGCACATCGGCGTGCGGGGCAAGGCCACCGTGGCCGACGACTTCCGTATTCGGGCGGCCGTGCCGACGCTGCGGCGGCTGCAGGACGAAGGGGCCGAGGTCGTGGCGGCCTCTCACCTCGGACGGCCGGGGGGCACACGGGACCCGCGCTGGGAGATGGACCCCGTGCGTGAGCGCCTCCAGGCGCTCTGCCCCGGGGTCGAGTTGACCGAGAACCTGCGCTTCGACCCGGGCGAGAAGGCGAACGACCCCGCCTTCGTCCAGCGGCTCATTGCGGGCTGCGACGCCTACGTCGACGAGGCCTTCGGCGCGGCACACCGCGCCCACGCCTCCATCGTGGGGCCGCCGCAGTTCCTCCCGAGCGCGGCGGGGCTGCGCTTCGCCACGGAGATCGAGGTGCTGGGCGGCATCCTCGAGCGCCCGGCGCGCCCGTTCGTGGCGGTGGTAGGCGGCGCCAAGGTGGCCGACAAGTTGGGCGTGCTGCGGGCGCTGGCGCCCAAGGTCGACACCCTCGTCGTGGGCGGCGGCATGGCCTACACGTTCATGGCCGCCCGGGGTCAGCACGTCGGCAGCTCACTGTTCGACGCGGAGCACCTCGAGGACTGCCGTGCCCTGCTCGCGTCGGGGGTGCACATCGTGCTGCCGACGGACACGCGCGCCCTGGAGCCCGGCGGCACCTTCGGGCCGCCAGGGGAAGTGCAGGGACCCCGCGGGAGCGTCAAGGTGATCGAGGGCGACCTGCCCGACGGCTGGACCGGCCTCGACATCGGGCCCGAGTCGGCGGCCGCCTTCGCCGAGGTGGTCGGCGGGGCGGGGACGGTCCTGTGGAACGGACCACTCGGCGCCTTCGAGGACCGGCGCTTCTCGGCCGGCACCCGCATCGTGGCCGAGGCCGTGGCCCACTGCCCGGGCTTCTCGGTGGTCGGCGGCGGCGACAGCGCCAGCGCGCTCGAGGAGCTGGGGCTGTGCGATCAGGTGGACTTCCTCTCGACGGGCGGTGGCGCGTCGCTCTCCTACATCGAGCGGGCGGGACACCTGCCGGGCATCGACGCGCTGCGCCGGGCTCCCAACGCGCCGCGGGGGTGAGCACGCGCCGCCCGCTGGTGAGCGGGAACTGGAAGATGCACCACGACCACATCGAGGCACTGCACACCGTGCGCGACCTCGGCCTGCGGCTCAAGCCCGAGGACGTCGCCCGCGTCGACGTGTCGGTCCACCCGCCCTTCACCGACCTGCGTACCGTGCAGACGCTGGTGGAGAAGGAGCACATCCCCGTCGCGCTCGGTGCCCAGCACTGCTCGGACGAGGACGCCGGCGCGCGTACGGGCGAGGTGAGCCCGCGCTTCCTGGCCCGGCTCGCGACGTCCTACGTCATCGTGGGCCACTCGGAGCGGCGCACGCTCTTCGCGATGGACGACGCCACGGTGGCCGCCACCCTGCGCGCCGTGCTGCGCAACGGCATGACCCCGATCCTGTGCGTGGGGGAGACCGCAGAGCAACGCGGGCGCTCGCAGACCGAGAGCGTCCTGGAGGAGCAGGTGATGGCGGCGCTCTCGGGCTTGCCGGCCGAGGTGGTGGGCGGTCTGGTGGTGGCCTACGAACCGATCTGGGCCATCGGGACCGGGACGCCGGCAACGACGGTGGACGCCGAGGACGCCTCCGTGTTCATCCGGTCCCTGGTGGCCAAGGTGGGTGGGGACGAGGCGGCGGGAGCCGTGCGGATCCAGTACGGGGGGTCGGTCAACGCCGAGAACGCTGCCGATTTCATGGCCGAGCCCGACGTGGACGGCCTGCTGGTGGGCGGGGCCAGCCTGGAGGCGGCGGCCTTCACCGACATCCTCCGGGCCACCGCCGCCTGCTACCGTTCCTAGGCCGAATCAGGCGAAACGGCGAGTTGGAGGCTTCTCCGTTGCTGGCAACCATTTCCTCTCTCACCTGGGTGTACATCGTCATCGAGGTGCTGGCCGCGCTCGGGCTCATCTTCCTGATCCTCATGCACAGCGGGAAGGGCGGCGGGCTGTCGGACATGTTCGGGGGCAGCGTCGGGGCGGCCGCCCAGGGCTCGACGGTCGTCGAGCGGAACCTGGACCGCATCACGGTCACCGTCGCCATCGTCTTCGCCTTCGCGACCATCACGCTGGATCTCCGGCTGCAGTGACGGGCCGGGGCCGACGCCCCCGGTGGCGATGGCTGGTTGGAACCCTGGGGGCGCTCTCCCTCATCGCCTCGGCCTGTGGGAACGGGGGCGGTGGCGGCACCACGGTCACCTACGTCGGTGTCGCCAACGGCGCCATCTCCTTCGGCATGACCCAGAGCGTGACGGGCTGCAACCCCAATACGCCGGCTGGTGACACGCCGGGCACCCTGACCGTCCTCGGCGCCGTCCTGCCGAGCCCGTACGTGGTGAACAACGCCGGGGCGCTGACGGCGAACTTGAACTTCGCCTCGTCGGAGCTGGTGAACCTCAAACCAGAGACCATCGTCTATACGCTGAACCCCAAGGCGGTGTGGTCCGACGGGGTCCCGATCACGGCGGCGGACTTCATCTACGCGTGGCAGCTGCAGCGGGGTGAGGCCGTCGTGTCCTCGCCCGACGTGACGAGCATCGCCGGCTACCGGGACATCGCCTCGGTCACCGGGTCCAACGCCGCCCACACCGTGACGGTGAAGTTCAAGAAGACCTACGCCGACTGGCAGTCCCTCTTCGACAACCTCGTGCCGGCCCACGTGATGGAGAAGGTCGGGTGGAACCCGTCCTGCGCGACGGTGAACCCGGCCATCGACCTCTCGGGCGGCCCGTTCAAGATCGGGTCGGTCTCGGGCCAGACCATCACGCTGGTGCAGAACCCCAAGTGGTGGGGCACTCCGGCCAACGCCCGCTCCATCACCGTGCACATCGCGTCGTCGACAGAGCAGCTGGCCCAGTGGATGACGTCGAACTACGTCCAGGTGGCCCAGCCGACGACGGTGACACAAGGCTTCCTCACCCAGATGACTGGCCTGCCGGGGGCGCAGAGCGACGTGGACACGTCGGCGACGCTCCTGCAGCTCGACATGGCGAGCTCGCTCGACGCCGACCTCTCGCCCGACATGCGCGTGGCCATCGCGCTGTCGATCAACCGCCAGGACCTGGTCAACCAGCAGGTGAGCTGGGCGGTGCCAGGCATCGCGGTGGCGGACAGCCACGTCTACGTGCAGGGGCAGCAGAACTACAAACCACCGCCGGCGTCCACCCCGACGACGACGATCCCGATGCCGACGTCCTCCACCTCGACGACCAAGATCGCCGCGGTGGGGAGCGTGAGTTTCCCGGTGACGCCGGTGCCGGACCAGGCGGCGGCCTTCATCCAAGCGTCGGGGCTGAGCCGCTCGGGAGACACGCCGTACTACCACTCGGCCTTCGGGGCGCCTTTCCAGCTGCACGTGGCCTACGACGCCAGCGACCCGTGGGCGGCGGGGGCGGCACCGGTCATCCGGTCCGAGCTCCAGGCGGCGGGACTGGACACGACGCTCTACGCGGTGGACGGTGCGACGAAGACGGGCCAGGTGCTGGCGAACGGCTTCGTCGACCTGGCGCTCCTCCCGGTGACGTTCACCCCGTACATGAGTCAGACGCTGTCGTGGTACACGATGCTGCTCGGGCCGCCAGGGAAGAACGGGAGCGAGGACTGGACGAACTTCCAGAACAACCCCTTCGACCAGTTGGTGCAGACGGCTTCCCAGCAACTGAACCTGACCACGGCGGCCGGTTACTACACCCAGGCCGACACCATGCTCTGGGACCAGATGGTCTCGCTGCCCCTCTTCGCGGAGCCGGCGGCGCTGGCCTGGAGCCGGTCCATCGGCGGCGTGATGCCGATGCCGCGCAGCACCAGTCTCCTCTGGTTCGCCCAGTTGTGGGCGGTGCGCCAGCCGGAGTCGACCAACAACACGACGCCATCGCTGCCGGGTCAGTAGGGGAGCGCGCTTCATCGAGGGGGGGCCAGTTCACTTCCACGGGGACGGAGGGGAGCGGATGGCCACGCGCTACGATTTCCGGACGCTGCATTCCAGTTGCAACTCGTCGGAGTGGCGGAATAGGCAGACGCGCCAGCTTGAGGGGCTGGTGCCCGCAAGGGCGTGGGGGTTCAAGTCCCCCCTCCGACACGCACCGTGACCTGCAGAAATGAACTTCCTTACCGCGGTTCGGAAGTGCCGGGGTCCGGTCCGTTGAACCTACGTTGAATAGCGAGATTCAACGAGGCGCGATTTCAACGATGTCGGCGTCCGGCGGGACCTCATCCATCGCCTCCATCAGGGAGACGCCAAGATGTCGTTCGACTTCTCGCTGCTGCTCCTCGGCGGCGTGCTGATAGCGCAGGGCCGCGGTGCGCGACCTGTGCCCGAGGAGATCCATCGTCTCGCGGAGCGTGCCGCCAGCTTCCGCGTGCCACGTCGCACCCGACCCGCGCAGGTCGTGGAAGTGCAGCCAGGTTACGCCGGCCCTGGCGCACGCGTTCGCCCAACGGGGCCGGAACTTGGTCCGTTGCAGCGGATGGCCCTCTGGGCCAACCGAGAGGAATCCCTCCCCTTGACCCATTCCAGGAACACGCCTAGCTTCGGTGTCGGGGATTTGGCGATTTGGCGATTTGGCGAACTAAGGGGACAAGATGAAACTCGCAGCTCTGGCAAAGGTTGCGCTGTCTGTTGGCGCTGGCGTCGTTGGATTGGTGGTGGCCGGGCCGGCCGTGGCGGGAGCGGCGCCAAAGAGCGCCTCCGTCCCGTGCAGCCAGCCCGCATTGGTGGCGGCCATAAACGCGGCCAATGCCGCAGGCGGCGGTACGGTCAACCTGACGTCAGGGTGCGTCTACTCTCTGACCACGCTGCCCAACAACGGGGAGAACGGCCTGCCTGTCGTCACCACTCCGATCGCCTTGAACGGCAACGGCGCGACCATCAACGGTACGAGCACAGTCCGCGATCTCGAAGTGGACGGCCCCGGCGGGAGCCTCTCGGCGCAGAATGTCACTTTCACAGATGGGAACGCCGGAGACTTCGGTGGCGGCATTGCCAACGTTGACGGCACGGTTGTGTTGAACCATTCCCAGGTGACCAACAACCATGCCGGTATCGCTGGAGGCGGTATTGCGAGCGCCACGATGGATCCATCCAACGGGGTAGCGAAACTGACACTGAACAACAGCTCGGTCACCGACAACCTGCAAACCCTTAGCCCGGAGCAAAACGGAATAGGCGGCGGCGGGATCGTGAACATCCTCGGGACGGCCGTCCTTAACAGCAGCGTCGTCAGCGGCAACGGTGCACAGGGCTTCGTCGGCGGCGGGATCGCCAACGGCGACTACTTCAACTTCACAGGAACGAGCAGCTTCCTCACCCTCAACAACACCGCCGTCAACCAGAACTTTGCCCCCAACGCCGGTGGCGGTGGCATCCAGAACCTGCTCGGCACGGTTGTCGCCAACAGCAGCACGGTGAACGACAACACGTCGCTGAACGGCGGGGGTATTTCGAGCGGCAACGGCGCCGGCGGAGCGAACCCGCCCCCGTGTTCGGCTGTCGTGCAACTCAATCAAAGCCAAGTGAACGGCAACACGGCCACCGCTGCGGCGGGATCGGGCGCTCCACCTTTCGGTGCCGGTGGATTGGCGAACGGATGCACAGCAACGCTCAACAGCACCGAGGTGAATGACAACATCGCGAGCGCGACGAGCGGCGCGGGAATCGTCAACCACGGCACGATGACCCTGAACAAGTCGCAAGTCGTTGGCAACACTGCGCAAGGAATCGGGGCCTTCGCCTCGGGGGGTGGCATCGTGAACGTGAACGCCAGCGGCCTCAGTGGGGCTGCGATCAGCGGTGTCCTCACCATCAACAACAGCCAGGTGAGCAACAACACTGCCGGCGGCAATGGAGGGGGGATCGCCAACGGGCTCTCGATCGGCCCCATGACCCTGCCGGGCGGCGCCCTCACCATGAATCACAGTCAGGTCACGGCCAACAAAGCTGCGCACGGTGGAGGCATCTTCAACGACCTGGGGACCGTCGCTCTCGCAAAGACCACGGTGAGCGGCAACAGCCCTGACCAATGCGAGCCTGTGGGGTCAATCGCGGGCTGCGTGGGTTAGTCCTGAGGGCGAGGTCTCTCTTTGGATTGGCCCTCCTGAGGGAGGGTCGAGGGCCGCGCCACCGCCGCCGCCGGGCGTGGGGAGTTGGTCTCCCACCGAAGTGGGCCAGGGCGACGGGGCGTCTCGGATCAACCTGAGCCGGGGCGGCGACGAGCGACGGGCTTACGTAGCGTCACCGCCCCGGGGACACAGGCTGACATTGGCGCGCAACATCGACGTAGAGCCATTCGGCTCCCCGCGTCACAACGGACGCTCAACTTCACAACGGAGCTGCCGATACATACAACAGCGGCGTAAACCCACTCTCGCCGTTCCCACAACGAATCGGCCCTGCCCATGGCGACGGCAGGGCCGATTCGCGTCAGCGCCACCCCGCGGCACTCCCCGAGGCTCCCCGCAGCCTGAAATAACGACAACGCCCCCAGGCCGAAACCTGAGGGCGAAGTCGCTATTGACCCCCTGGGTGGGGGGCGCAGGAGCGAGGCAAGCGCCGCCGCCGGCCGAACTCCCTGAGCCCCGTCAGGCCCTCGAGATGAACCAAGAAAGGGGAAGCCCCCCGCTCAATTGAGCCCCCTAGGTGGAAGGGTTCATAAGCCCGTGGAATCAGCGATCCGCGACCACACGCAGCCTTGGCTACTTAGCTTCGACCAGACCCGACCTCGCTTGCATACGACGAACTACCCCTAAATGTCGGGAACCCCAACCCGGGACATCCGTCTCAAGGATTTACCGACGCACCCCTGTGGCACGGTCTCCCGGCTGCGTCTGGTGCTTCTCGTAGTAGTTGCCGACCTCGCCACGATACGCGCGGTCCCCCTGGCGCCCTTGGTCGTAATCCGGAGCTTCCTTGACCTGATCTTTGTTCACGGCGACCGTTACTGCGTGGTTGTCCACGTCGATCGATTCAATGGTTCCGGCGGGAATCATGCGCTTCTTGCCGAAGATCCAAAATCCCGTGTCGACGACGATGCAGGAACCATCTACTTCGTTGGTGGCTTCATCGACCTTGCCGATCTTGTGACCATCGCTTGTCACTACGTCAAAGCCCGCAATGTCTGGCCTTGGGGTGGACTGATCAATGGGAAACACGTCAATGCGATAGGTCCAGATATCAACCATACGTTCCTCCTTTGCTTCGTCAGACTGAGTGCTATACCCGACCTGCGCGGCATCCAATCGCCTTCGCGTAGCGGGACGCCTACGGCCGTGTCGCGGGTGGATTGACGCGATCAGCGCGATAGGCAGGGAGTTCACAGGTCCGCTGCTGCGCAGATCCCGTATGTGCACTACTGGCGTCGTAAGGTCTTCGTGATGGTCCACCGCAATCACTCCGCAGCCAGCTCGACCGCGCCGCCCGTGATGTCGGGAACGTCGAGGCGGCCGAGAAGGGGCCCGTGGCCTACGAGAAGCGGGTCGCACGGCGTCGGGTCTACCGGACGACCAACCGCATCACCGCCGTTTCCTGCGGCGGCTGGGTCTGTAAGCCACACCCTCACTAGCGCCGGCGGCCGAACTCGCGCAGCCCCGTCAGCCCCTCGAGGTGGCCAGGACACGCCCACACCCGGAACCATCGGTCGCCTCGAGGACTGAACCACCGCCCGGTGTAGGACGGCACCTCGGTGCAGTGGGTGGCTTGCATCTGCCGGCGGTAGACCATCTGCCAACATCGGCTCGGCTCGGCTCGGCGACGAAGCCGGGGCACGGGTCGCCGGGCTTCGGCATCGGGCTCACGGGTCTCGTGGGGAGACCGCTCCGTTACAGCCAACACGTACAGAGCGAGAAGCTATGTCCGACGCCATCATTGCCTGGTTGATATCGCCCGGACGGGGCGAACAATTGCCCACGCCCGACCTGCTGCTCGGCCGACCCTCATGGCATACCGATGCCCTCTGTCGCGGCCAGGGCGCCGCTCTGTTCGTCCGTGGGGCGAAGGCCGACTACGGCAGGCTCCGGGAGGTCTGCGCCGTCTGTCCGGTGCGCGAGGAGTGCCTTGAGGTCGCGCTGGCGGATCCGGAACTCCAAGGGCTGTGGGGCGGAGCTACGGACGCGGAGCGCCGGCAGATGCGAAGAGTGGTGGCGTAGAGACGACCACGCCATAGGCCGTGCAATAACGTGCGATAGCGACACGGGAACTGGCGTCTTTGCGTGTCACTCTGTGTCGTCACGTACAACGGCTGACCAGTAATCCTGTGGATTTCGCCTGGTGGCGGCGATGTCTGTCCCGTATTGAGGGGCTGGTTAAATCTCGCTAGGCAACGCGGGGCAACGGCAGCGAGGTTATGACACGCTGTCACAACCAGGAATCACCATTTCGACCACATCGGCACCCTCGTCGGTGGTGACGTTGAGCAGCGCGCCGAGGCGGTCGGCGACCCCGCGGTGACGCTCGGCCGTGGCGTGCTGGTAGCGCAGTGCCGCGGTGTGCGTCCGGCGGCCCCAGTCGGTGCATCAACTCGGGGAGCGTGGCGCCTGCAACGGCCGCCCACGTCGCGCCGGAGCCGCGCAGGTCGTGGAAGTGCAACCCGGTCACCTTCGCTGCCGAGCACGCGGCCGCCCAGGGGGGCGGAACTTCGTCCTCCGAAGCGGATGGCCTTCGGGGCTGGTGAGCAGGAGTGCATCAAGCTCGGGTCCAACGTGGTCGGCGAGGTGGTCCTCGAGGATCGGCACGAGGCTCCCGCCCGCCTGTGATGTCCCTAACCGCCGTACGGGGGCTCTTGTTGCTGCTCGTATCCTCAAGTGAATGAGTCGCCCCGAAACGGATCGCCCCGTCCCTCCTCGGCTCCCTGCCTACCTAGCCTCGGAGCCAGGTCTCCGCCTCACCGCTGGCTCCGAGATCGATCGCATGACCATCGAGGGAGACTTCTTGGGTGGCGACCTTGAGGATTTGCAAGTGGAGGACTCGCATATTGTCCATTCGTCGTTCACGGCGGCGGATCTCAACGGCCTTCGCCTCATAGACGTCGTCGTGGAAGGAAGCGACTCTCGGGCGCAGATATGGAAGGGGCCTCCTTTACCCGCGTGACATTCACCGGTTGTCGTATGTCGGGTGCGCTCCTCCCTAGAGCCCTGATGCAAGATGTCACCTTCTCCGAAGTGAGGCTTGACGGAGCGAACTTCCGAATGATCGAAGGCGACCGGGTCATCTTCGATCATGTAAACCTCGAGCGAGGTGAGTTCTATTCGGCGCACTTGAAGACCACATGTTTTTTCGACTGCGACTTGAGCGAAGCCGATGTTTCGCAGGTGAAGCTGCCGGGGGCCCGCTTTCACGGGTCGGTCCTCTCAGAAATCAAGGGCAGCGAGTATCTCCGAGACGTCGTAATTGACGGCACTCAAGTTCTCCCGTTGGCGAAGGGGATCTTTGCTGGCCTGAACATTCGGGTCGAGGACGATCGCGAGCCTGACGTTCGACATTTGCCAAAGATGGATCGCTAAAATTGCCGAACCGTCCCACCGAGCCGCGTTTGGGGCGGTCTCTGCCGCGATCGCGGAACTGAGCGACTCATCCGACGTCGCTAATCCAGCACGAGTTCACGAAGGCGGGCTATCTCTGACCTTGCTCTGGTCCTTCCGGCTTCGATGGCCGATCCCATCTTCGAGTAGTTCAACAGGTCATGGCCGAAGGCCATCTTTTCAACGTCAGTGGGCAATACCGTCTCGAATCTGATTCCTGCCTCCGAGAGCCGGCGGCACTCCTCCGCTAGAACCCTTCCGACGGCTGGACCAATCAACGGCACTTCCGATGACACTGGCGAGGCAACGATGGCTTTCGTGACTCGGTGCCCGATGAGAGCATCGGCATTGGTGGCCGATCGCGCACCTCCATCCATGTAGAGGCCGTCCGGCAGAGCAACTGGAGGCGAGAGACCTGCTGCGGCGCACGATGCGGCGACGCCAAGCTCGAGCGGGAGTCCGTCAGTACGTCCGAGCACCCGAAGCTCTCCGGTCTGGACGTTCACCACGAGGGCATGGAACCGTTCGGGCCAGTCCGATCCGGGCAGGTAGTTTGCGTGAACGCGGACTCCTACCGGGGGGACCAGCCTGGCGAGTTCGCCAATGCGTTGGGTGTCGGGTGGCTCGAGCGGGGCTTCTGCGCTTTCCCTCAGGGCGCACACCTGACCGATCAGATCGGTGTCGATGGCCAGAGCCTCTGGACCAGCAGCCAATCGTTTCATTGCATCGACGAACTCCCCAGACCTCTCGGAGGCCAACCATGCACCAGCCGAGGCTCCCGCCGATGTACCGATGATCACGTCAGCGACCCCGATATCGAGCCCCTCATCGGCTAACCCGTTGGCCAAACCGGCGTACCACGCCGTTCCAACGGGACCACCGCCACCAAGTACCAAACCGAACGCAGTCATGTTCCGTCATCTAGCACTCTCGTCCAGTGTCCGCCAACAGTTCCCGGCCTTACTCGACTCAAGCTCGAGAGGGGCTCTTCGATGGGCACTTGGGCCGGTGAGTCGCACCCGGTCCCGGCGATCAGGGATACCCCAAGAGCGCCCGGGCATCGGCACATCCCGGTCGCTCTGACCTGCCACCATGAACCGGTGCCCGACAGCCGGTTCACCATCCGTCCGGCTCACCCCGAGGACGCACTGCGTCTCCAGCACATCGAGTTGGCCACCCAAGGCCAGTTTGTCGCCATCGGCTATGACCAGGTTGCTGCCAACCCCCCGGACTCCATCGAGTTGCTGGTCGAGTACGTGCGGGCAGGACGCTCGTGGGTAACTGTGGTCGACGACGAGGTCGTGGGCTACATACTCGTAGGTGTCCTCGACGCCGCCGCCCACATCTTCCACGTCTGCGTCCATCCCGACTACCAGGGACAGCGGCTGGGGAAAGCACTCATCGAGCAGGTCAAGGACTGGGCGCGCTCGACGGGACGACCAGCAGTAACCCTGGCGACCTTCTATGAGGTGCCATGGAACGGTCCGCTCTACGAACACCTCGGCTTTCGAGTGCTGGATGATGCGGAGTTGGGACCCGAGATGCTGGCCAGAGGGGAGCACGACTTGGCAAGAGGACTGTCGCCCAAGGGCCAGGTGGCCATGCGGCTCGACCTCGACGTCTGATCCAGGTCGATGGGGCTGGGAGCTGTACGAACTCTCGATATGGCCGACCATCCGCAACTGCCGGCGGTTTCAAGGGATCCACGCACCACCTCGGCTGACATCGGAGGCTGTCACCGATCAGGAGGTGCGAGATGTACGTGCGGTTCTCAGCGGCTGAGCAAGCCGAGGTCTGGGATCGATATGAATCCGGCGAGTACATGCGGCCCATCGCCAGGGCGGTCGGCCGTTCCCAAGGCGCTGTCCGGGACCTGATCGCCAAGACTGGGGGTGTGCGGCCTCTCGTGCCGACCGAATGGTCCGATGCCCGGTTGTCCTTGGTCGAGCGCGAGGAGATCTCACGCGGCATCGCCGGTGAGGAGTCCGCTCGTCACATCGCCCTCCGACTCGGTCGCGCTTCGTCGACGGTCTCGAGGGAGATCAGGGCCAACGGCGGACGCCTCGTCGTATCGGGCCTGCGAGGCCCACACCTTGGCTCGGCTGGGCGCCCGACGCCCCAAGCCCGCCAAGCTGGCGGCCTGCTCCCGGCTGCGTCGAGTGGTCGAGGCCAAGCTGAAAAAGCGCTGGTCGCCCCAGCAGATCGCAGACTGGTTGCCGGGGGCGTTCCCCGACGACCCGGAGATGCGCGTGAGCCACGAGACCATCTACATGTCGCTGTTCGTCCAGGGCCGAGGAGCGCTGCGTCACGAGCTCTTTCGAAGTCTGCGCCAGGGCCGGGCCATACGCAGCCCCAAAGGGGCGCGCCAGCCGACGGGTAAGGGGATCATCAACGACATGGTCATGATCTCCGAGCGCCCCGCCGAGGTCGAGGACCGAGCCGTGCCCGGTCACTGGGAAGGCGACCTCATCTTGGGCAAGGGCCAGCGAGCTATCGGCACCCTGGTCGAGCGCTCCACCCGCTACGTGATGTTGGTCCGACTCCCAGAGGGCCACAGCGCTCCGGCCGTTCGCAAAGCACTGGCCAAACGCATCACCACGCTGCCGACCGAGCTACGCCGCTCGATCACCTGGGATCAAGGCAAGGAGATGGCCGAACACCTCAGACTTACCGTCGACACCGATGTGCAGATCTACTTCTGTGATCCGAAGAGCCCATGGCAGCGGGGCTCCAACGAGAACACCAACGGCCTCTTGCGTCAGTACTTCCCCAAAGGCACGGAGCTATCTGTCCACTCAAGGTCGCCCTCGACGACACCGGCGTGATCGGCTCGGGGTATGGCTGACCCACGACACGGACTGGGATGGACTTGATCCGGTTCGACGGACAGGTTGCTTGTGTTGATTATGCCGCCTGACGGTCGGCGTTGTGGTGGACAGCTTCGTATTGAGCCGGACTGAGGTAGCCGAGCGTCGAGTGCAGCCGGCGGGTGTTGTACCAGCCCTCGATGTATTCGAAGACGGCGCGTCGGAGTCCGGTCGTCGTCGGCCACGACCGGTGTCGATGAGCTCGCGCTTGATCGTGGCGAAGAACGCTCTCGGCCACCGCGTTGTCCCAGCACTCGCCCTTGCGTCCGACCGAGAGCACGACGCCGTTGGCCCGGGCCAGCTCGGCGAAGTCTCCGCTCGTATATTGACAGCCCGCTGTCCGAATGAAAAATGACACCGCCTCTCGGTGCCCGGTTGATCGAACGCCTGGTGAGGGCGTCTTCGACCAGCTCGGTGCGCATGTGATCGGCGAGGGCCCAGCCGACGACCCGGCGGCTGGCCAGGTCGATGACCGTGGCCAGGTAGGCCCAGCCCTCCCACGTCGAGATGTAGGTGATATCGCCGACATAGCGCCGGTCCGATCTCCTCACACGGCCCGAAGTCGCGCTGGATGAGATCGCGGGCCAACTCGGCGTCGGGGTCGGCGACCGTGGTCTTGCGCCAGCGCCTCTTGCACCGGCTATCGAGGCCGGCCTGACGCATGCCTGGTCACCTTGCGCTTCCCGCACGCCACGGCGATCGAGGAGCTCCTTGTGGATCCGCGGGGCGCCATAGGTGCCATTCGATTCAGCGTGGATGGCGCGTGATCTGCTCGTGCAGCTCGGCGTCGGTGACCGTCACGGCAGCGAGGGGACGCCGTTGCGGCGCTCGTAGTAGGCGGACTGGAGACCTCGAACAGACCACATGTCCTTTGGACACTCTGACCTGCGGTCTTCTCCGCCTCGATGAAGGGGTCCAGCTTCATCGGGTCTCCTTGGCGAAGAAAACTGTCGCACGCTTCAGGATATCGACGTCCTCTTTGAAGGAGCGGTTCTCCCTGCGCAACCGGGTGAGCTCCTCCTTCTCCTCGGTGGTGAGGCCCTGGCGCTCACCCTCGTCGATCTCGTCTTGTTTCACCCAGGTGCGCACGTTGGACTCGGTCAGATCGAAGTCCCTGGCCACCTGGCTCGATGCTGCGATCGCCGCGCCGGCGCAGCTCGACGATCTCAGCCTTGAACTCCGGAGTGAACGAGCGACGCCGACGCGGCTTCTTCCTCTCCATGGTCTCCATTTTGGACATCCTTTCTGGGGCTCTGCCCCTGATGGTGGATGACCCTCGACACCGTGGACTGGGAGGTGATCCGGGAACTCGTGACCGAGAGCTACCGGGTCATTGCGCCGAAGAAGCTGTCTGCACTGCTCGACTAGCCCAATACTGCGGTCTAGATGTTCTGCCCACGGACCTTGTTGACGCGGAGATCCCCAGATGAGGTGAGCCCCCAAGGCAGTGTGGAGCTGTCTACACACCACGCTTGCCAAGGAGGCTCACCGTGCACCGTAACGCTCCGCTCACCCCTGAAGGTCGACTTCGCCTGTGCCGTCTGATCGAAGCCGGCTTCACAATTGCTCGGCTGCTGAGTCCATGCGGATCTCCCGCCAGACGGCGCACAAGTGGTGGCAGCGCTACCAGGCGGGCGCGTCTCTCGCGCTCGAGCACCGCTCGAGCCGTCCCCGGCGCACCCCGACCAAGACCTCGGCCGCGTCGAGCGCCCGTCGTGGCCCTGCGTCGGCGCTGCCAAAGGGGTCGGCCCGCCTGTCCGACCGGCCGGCGTGCCCGCGTCGACGCTGCATGTGATTTGGGTCCGCCACGGGGTCTCGAGGCTCTCTGACCTCGAGCGCCGCTCGGGGCGCACCGTACGCCGGATCGAGACCACCCGGCCCGGCGAGCTCGTCCACCTCGATGTAAAAGCAGGCCAAGATCCCCAAGGGCGGCGGCTGGCGGGTCCACGGCCGCTCCAAGCAGCACCACGGCGGGCGCGACCGCATGGGCTATGCCTTCATCCACTCGGCCATCGATGCCTACAGCCGCTTGGCGTACTCAGAGGTCCACGATGACGAGAAGTCCGTGACCAACTTGGCCTTCTGGCGCCGGGCCAAGGCGTTCTTCGCGAGCTATGGGATCGCGATCGAGCGGGTGCTGACCATAACGGGAGCTGCTATCGGGCCAAGGACTTCGCCGCCGAACTGGCCAAAGAGGCCATCGCCCACACCTTCATCCGTCCCTATCGGCCCCAGACCAACGGAAAGTCGAGCGCTACAACCGCACGCTCCTCAACGAATGGGCCTACGCCCGGCCCTACCGATCAGAGGCTGCTCGGGTTCGAGCCCTCGACCATGCTCCACATATACAACCATCATCGGCACCACACGGCTGTCGGCGGCCCACCCTTCAGCCGCGTTAACAACGTGGCTGGACAGAACATCTAGACCGCACCACCCCTACCCGGCGTTGTGGGGCACGCTTCGCACCCGCTCGGTATCGGCACGTGGCGCACGGGTTCAATCCGATACGCCGTGTGACCTGGATCGTCCGCTACCACGTTGGTGGCTCGTCAGCCTATTGCGCGTCACGCAGCAACCGGACAAGCTTAAATACGCCCTGACGAAGGGAGGACGGGTGCGCCTGGTCGAGACCGACTACCTCGTTGTGGGTGCCGGTGCCACTGGGATGGCGTTTGTCGACACGTTGGTCGCCGAGTCGGACGTCGATGTGGTCATGGTTGACCGGCGGCATCGTCCAGGTGGTCATTGGCTCGATGCCTATCCGTTCGTACGTCTCCACCAACCATCGGCGTACTACGGAGTCAACTCGCGTGTGCTTGGCAATGATCGCGTCGACGATTCCGGTCCAAACGCCGGCTTCTACGAGCGGTCCACGGCCGCGGAGATCTGTGACTACTACAACCGTGTGCTCCAAGAACACCTCCTTGCCTCGGGACGCGTGCGTTTCTTCCCGATGTCTGATTATCGCGGCAGCGATGCGGGCGGCCATCACTTCGTATCCCGGCTGACTGGTGCCGGTACGACCGTGACGGTGCGCCGCAAGTTCGTCGATGCCACCTATGTCGAGTCATCGATACCCTCGCGGCATACGCCGATGTACGAGATCGACC
Source organism: uncultured Acidimicrobiaceae bacterium (assembly GCA_963756625.1). Taxonomy (GTDB): domain Bacteria; phylum Actinomycetota; class Acidimicrobiia; order Acidimicrobiales; family RAAP-2; genus Bog-473. The sequence goes on along the minus strand of CAVWNQ010000004.1, from coordinate 417,321 downwards.
CGGGCGTGCATGTGATCCCGCCGAACGCGCTTGTCGACCTCGACGAGCGGGCAACGGGGTTCACGGTCATCGGCGCGGGCAAGACCGCGATGGATACATGCAGCTGGCTCCTCGATGCGGGCGTCGACCCAGACGACATCCGTTGGATCCGGCCGCGCGACGGGTGGTTCTTAAACCGCGCCTTCATGCAGCCTCTCGAACTGGTCGCGTCGTACATGCAGCTTCAAGCGCGTCTGGGTGGAAAGTGCCGCGGCTTGCGGTGACGCAACCGAATTTGTCCACCGGCTTGAGGCTGACGGGGTAATGACCAGGATCGACCCGAACGTGGAGCCGGGGGTGTTCCGTGGCGCCACGCTTAGCCTGCTGGAGCTGGACGAACTTCGCAGCATCGAGAACGTCGTTCGGCTCGGCCGTGTCCGACGCATTGGAACCAAACACATGGTGTTCGACGAAACTTCTCTCTCCACGGATGCACAACAGGTCTACGTCGATTGCACTGCTGAGGGTCTGCCACCAGTGCCCCCGCGTCCCGTCTTTGAGTCCGATCGAATCACCCCTCAGTACGTCACGATCGGCGTTGCCCCCTGGAGTGCAGCTACCATCGCGGCCGTTGAGGCATCGGGCCAAGACGAGACTCGCAAGAACGAGTTGTGCCCCCCAGTCGCCTTCACTGGCGAGACATCTTCTCTCCTACCTATCTCGCGCGCCGGCATTGCAGGTGTTGTCGCGCGCTCTGCTGAACCCGAGCTTTCGGCATGGACCGAACACTGTCGGCTCAACCCGGCACGCGAAGCAGCTGAGCACCTTGACGACCCTAAGGTGCAAGAGGCGTTCACCTCGCTCGCTGCCAACATCGGATCCGCGATGGAGAACCTCGAACACGTGCTCGCCTGAACACCAGACCGCGATAGGGCGGAGGATTACAGGCCAGAGCTGGTCACTAAGCCAAAGAGACGTGGGTCGTTGACCGGGGCGCTTGACGGGTCCTCCATCGGCGGACTCGGCGGAGGATTGAAGATGTCTTCTACGATCCCTGCAGTTTGCGGGTGCTGTGTTACAGGGAGCGCACCCGCCGCCCTGACTGCCCCACTCCGGCACATCGGGGATACCCGATCGAAGGGAGCGGACAAGCTGTTTTCGGCCTCAGGAAATATCGAATCGCGAGGCGGAAACGTGGCTAGGCGGACGGCGCCAACCCATCCACTAGATCGTCCTCGCTTACGGGACCGTGACCGATCCGGTCACCGGAATTGAGGCCCCAGGCGCTCCACAGCCGCACCACTGAATGCTCGCATGGATCGTGCCTGTCGTCCCTGCGAAGGCGCCAGTTCCTGACAGAACAGTAAGCGTCAGCTCGAAGTCGACGGGCGTTGGGAACACGGCGTAGACCGGTCCATTCGCATCGCCAGCAAGAGTGCCAACGGTCGTCGCGATAGTAAAGGTCCCGGTGTAGGTGAACTGTGACTGCTCGATCCCCGGGGGTGCCTCCGTCGCGGGGTTGGCGCATCCGACCAGGTGGAGCGTCACCGATCCCACGGCGGAGCTTCCTGGATATGTGGCGTCGAAGGACTGCTCTGCCAAGGGGCAACTCGCCGTTTCCAACATGAACGACGTGGTGCCGGAGAACGGACCACCCAAGTCGGCGAGGCTGACCGGGTTATGGATGAAATAGCTGATGCACTGGCCTTGGTTCTTAAAAGGCTGCCCCGATGCGTCAGTAAGCGTCCGCCAGCCACTATCCTTGCACTGCTGGACCGCGGCTGGAGGGGCTGCACCGGCCCGAGCACCAATCGAAGTGACTGCGATCGGAATCACCACAACCGGGAAGGCCGCGAGAAAGACGCTGGCGAGCAACCGTCGAACCATGACAACCCCCTACCCCAGGATGCCCCTCTGTAGGGTCATACTCAACCTTTGGCTCGCAGTCGTCAACCATTGAGGCGACGGTCCCCTTTCCCTGACCATCTGGGAGGTCGGGACTGCCTCAGAACGCCGGGTAGGTGACATGAACTCGAACGAGTCCAAGCTGGCCTCGAGACGCTAAACGGCTTCTCGCCAAACCTGATTTGGAGGCCTTGCGGTGTCGACTTAGTCCTCGTCGGATTGCTGGCCGAGGTATTTCTCCACCCGCGCCAGCATTTGCTGGACGGCAGCAACGATCTCAGGGGGATAGCCAAACCTTGTATCTAAGACGAGGTGCTCTGGATCGACCACTGCAATCCCATTTGCGACAACGTGATTGGCCCGGTCTCGAGTGGTGAAAGTTGAGTCGTTGAGATCCCCAATGACATCCAACAACAGCAGGGAGTCCACCAGAGGCTGCGCAACCGCTCGAGGAGCGCTTTGCCACCCAGTGACTTGGAGCTCACCTTCAAAGAACCTGATGAGAGTTTCTCTGGCGTCGTTGTCAGCCACGACGTCTGATATTCCGAAGGAGCGCCGCACGACGATCACCCATTGTTCTTGCCTTGATGTTGAGCCTGGAGCCATAGGTCGGTCACCCCGGAGTGCATACGGTCGCCCGGCCTCTCCCTGGTCGGTCGATGCCCATCCTCGCCCCCGGCCGACAGGAAAGCTCTCCCCGAACGCCGGGACAGTGAGACACTCAGGACGAGTAGCGCCGTTGAGGATCCCTTCCGGCAGCCCGTATTCGGAAGTCTGCAGATTTGGATGCTCTTCCCGTCTTCGTGGAAGGGAAGGCCGTCGTAGGCCGTTCGTCAGTGCCACACTGGTTCGGTGCGAAAGGACCCGGATCCCGAAGGCTCAGAACTCAGCATGCTGGTGGAGTATCTCGACTACCAACGTGAGACTGTTCTGTCGAAGACAAGCGGACTCACTCAAGCGCAGCTCCGACAAGCCCACCCTCCGTCCAGCCTCACGTTGGGTGGCCTCCTCTACCACCTGTCGCTCGTGGAGGAGGATTGGATGGAGTTTCGATTCGCTGGGCTGCCAGAGCGGGAGCCGTGGGCATCAGTCGATTGGGATGATGATCCGAACTGGGAGTTCCGCACGTCCACATCGCTGAATCCTGCTGAGTTGCAGGGCCGGTACCGTGAAGCCTGCGAACGCAGCCGCCAAGTCGTGTCGGGAGCGAAAGCCCTCGACCAAATGTCCGCGATCGCCTTGCGAGATGGTGCGCATTTTTCATTGCGGTGGGTGCTACTGCACCTCATCGAAGAGACGGCTCGTCACGCTGGGCACGCCGACATATTGCGCGAATCGATCGACGGCCTCGTTGGTGAGTAGCTAAGCTAAGCAATCCTTTCCGAAGGGATTCGGCCAAAGATCCACCTGGACCGAGCGAAGGTCGTCACCCAGCGACGTTTGAAGGGTGTCCCACTTCGCCGGTCTGGTGCGCTCGCTCGTTGACTCGCCGCTATCTCACAGCGCCGCCCCCCTTGGTCGAAGGGTGGACCTGTGTGCAAGGGTTGAAGTGCGATTAACCGACAAGGAAGGGCATAGCCAATGATCGTCGCGATCTCGCATGCAACGGGTATCAAGCTCGCGGAAGTTGGGTTCCTGCTGATCCTCATCGCCGGTGTGTGGCTAGTGGCGTCAGAGATAGCCGCTCTTGGTGCCGTCAAGTGGCACAAGTTCCGAATTTTCGTCGCAGGAGGCTGTCTCGCCGCAGCCGGAGTCCTGCTCATTGTCGCGACCCATTGGGGCGGTTTTGGATAGCCAGGCGTCCGGCGCTCCTACCTGAAGGGTGCCCCAGTTCGCCGGTTATACATGTGATCCACCTCCTGGGATAGGCATCCGGGGGAACCTCCACGGGTGCAAACCCGACCAGGAGGTGTGCGGTGAAGTGGAGTCCGACGTTCGAGTGTCACGTCCGTCCCGACGGTGAACACGTCTATCGGATCGGCCACCAGCTGATCGACGAGTTCTTGGAGTTCGTCGTCGGCCGGGCCCGTCCGAACACGGTCCGGGCCTACGCCCACGACCTGAGTGTGTTCTTCAGCGTGGTGAAGAAGGACCCGCTCGAGGTGCGGCCCAAGGACGTGATGTTCTTCGTCACCGCGCAGCGCCGTCCCAAGCCCGGGGCCGAGAACGTGGTGCGCATCGCGGACGGATCAGCGGGTCTATCGGCGGCGACCATCAAACGCCGACTGGCGGCGGTCTCGAGCTTCTATGGCTACCTGATCACCCGCGATGACGTCGACGTGTCGGCCAACCCGGTGCCCCGTGGCATCGCCACTCGTCAGAGCCGGTCGCGGGGCGGTCGGGGCCTGCCGTTGGTGCGCGGGGTGCGCCGGCTGCCCCGGATCCTCGAGGTCGACGAGATCGACGCACTCATGGGAGCGCTGCACACCGAGCGCGACCGTGCCATGACCCAGGCCATGGTGCTCGGCGGCCTGCGGCGCTGCGAGGTCCTCGGGTTACGTCTCTCGGACCTGCGATTGGGCGAGTGGCGGGTGCTGATCAAAGAAGGCAAGGGCGGCCACGAGCGCCTGGTGCCGCTGTCGCCGACCTTCTTCTCCACCGTGGCTCGCTACATGGACCACGAACGTCCCGAGACGACGAGCGACGCGCTCTTCGTCGCGCTCAAAGGGGCACGGCGCGGCCAGCCGCTCTCGATGCCGGGTCTGCAGCAGATCATCCGGTCCGCCCGGCTGCGCGCTGAACTGAGCCACGGCACCTGCCACGAGCTGCGCCACACTTGCTTCACCCGTCTGCGCGAAGCCGGCATGGCCATCGAGGCCATCCAGGCCCAGGCCGGACACCGCTCCATCAGCTCGACGCGGATCTATCTGCACCTGGACATGGAGTGGCTGGCCGACGAGTACCGACGGGCCTCAGAAGTCATCGAGGCCCAGGCTCTCGTCGGGGTGGCTCAGTGAGCGCGCCCGCCCGAGAGCTCCGTCCCGAGCCACGGCGAGTCGGCGGGACACCTGAGGTGACGTGGGCCGAGATCGCGGCCCGGGCCCCGGTCATGGTGGCCACTATGGCCTCCTACCTGGACCAACTCGAGGTCTCGGCCCGGCCGGGCACCGTGGCGGCGGCCGAGCTGACGCTGCGCTTCTTCGCCCACCGGGTGAGCGAGTTCGATCCAAGCTGCACGTCGGTGGCACGCATCGGGCGTCCGCACATCGAGGACTTCAAGTCCTGGCTGGTGGCACGTCGGGGCCGGACCGGCAAGCCCTTGGCGACCATGACCATCCGGCACCGGCTCAGCACGGTGCGCACCTTCTTCGAGCGCATCATGGAGTGGGACTACGACGACGCCCCGGCTCGTCTGTTCGTCTACATGAGCGACTTCCCGGCTCTCGACGAGCCGCTGCCCAGGTTCTTGGACGACCCGACGGCGGCCAAGTTCATGGCTGCCCTGGCGGTCGATCCCAACCTGCGCCGTCGCCTCATGGTCGAGCTGTTGGCCCGCACCGGCATGCGCGTCGGTGAGCTCTCAGGGCTCGAAGACGACGCCATGATCCGCAAGGGGGAGGGTCACAGCCTCCGCATCCCGATCGGCAAACTGCACAACGACCGCTACGTGCCGCTGCTGCCGATGTTGGTCGACCTCATCGACGAGTACCGGGCCGTGCGCGGTCGCTCGCGCTCGGGGCACCTCCTCGAACGTGACGACGGCCGGCCCTTCGATCGGCGCACGGTGCATCGCTACGTGGCGACGGTCGCCAAGCGGGCCGAGGTCGGCCATGTCCATCCCCACCAGTTGCGCCACACCCTCGCCACCCAGTCCATCAACGCAGGCATGAGCCTCGAGGCCATCGCCGCCTTGCTCGGGCATCGCTCCATGGACATGACGCTGACCTACGCCCGCATCTCCGACGAGACGGTCGCCGACGCGTACTTCAAGGTGACCGAAGCGGTCGAGGCCCAGTACTACGGACTCTCCGGCGCCGGGCCTTCTCGTCGGGCTGCCGGAACGAGCGCACCGCCGGTCAACGATCACCGTCGTCTGCTCGCCAACGGTCACTGCACGAGACCCGCTCTGCTCGACTGTGCCTTCGAGAGCGTCTGTGAACGCTGCGGATTCTTCGAGACGGGTCCGCAGTTCCTCACCATCTTGAAACGCCAGCGAAAGCACGCCGGCGAGCGCGGTCAGAGCGACCGCACCGACCTCTTCGAGGGCCTCATCGAAGGAGTCGCCGACGCCCAGTGAGTGTGCTTCCATAGGACACAGCCCAGGACCTACGGATCACATGTATAACGCCGGCCCGGTGGCACGTTGGTAGAGGCCGAACAAAAGGAACTAAGCGCTGATTGCCGTATCTGTTCGACTTTGGGAGGCGCAGCGACGCGCAGATATCGTCTGCCATCAATGAGGGTGCCGGATCAATGCTTGTTGGACCTGCGGGAGCGGGGCTACCTCGTGTTCGAGGGCTTCCTCGACGCCGACGAACTGGCTGCGGCCCAGGAGGCCCTATGGCTGCACTTCCCCCGGCCCGAGGAGTACTTCGCCGACCCGGCGGCGCACGCCTTTTTGGCAACGAGCCAGTTCGCCGGCATCATCGGGGGACCGTGGCGATCCTGGGAATCTGAACCGCCTGACCTTTCATCCCGACCTCCTCGACCTGGCGGAGCGCTTCTTGGGCTCGGACGACCTCCGTCTCTACGAAGCCGAGCTGTGGGCCAAGTACGCCGGGGCCGTGGACTACGACCAGAGCCACCACCGCGACTTCGGCAACCACACCCTGGTCGTCCCCAAGAAGTCCGACCTACCCACCCAGATGCAGAGCTTGATCCTTCTTTCGGACGTCGCCGAGGAGGATGGACCCACAAGGGTGGTCCCGCTGTCCGTTGGGGAGAGCGTTCCCTACTGGCCGAGCTCCCTCGTCGATGGGGGCAGTAACTATGCCTGGACCTACCTTCCGGCCGGGACCTTCGCTGAGGAGGAGATTTCGGTGACCGGGCCGGCGGGGACCCTGTTCTCCTACCGGCCCGACGTACTGCATCGTGGGTCGCGCGTGACTGGCGAGCGCTCAGCCCGATTCACCGTGTCCGCTCACTACGACGTGTGGGCGCCACGCTGGACCGGCAGAGTCGCTTGGCCCGCCAATGCACTCGGCCCCGACTGGTGCGAGCTGATCGAGCGGGCGACGCCCCGAGAGCGCTCGGTCTTTGGGTTCCCCGCACCCGGCGATCCGTACTGGGACGAGCAGACCTTGGCCGATACCCAGGCGCGCTACCCCCGAGCCGACTTGACTCCCTACCGCTGAGGGCGTCGATCAGGGCCGCTCCGGGAATCGCTGGCGCCATCAGCGCTCGCCCCTAACTGCCTCGCCCCTATTCGGGCTGAGTGTCCCAGTTCGCCGGGAGTGCCCGCCCCGTTCAGGCATGTCTGAAGGAGCGGGCCGTGTCAATAGCCAACGACGCCTTTTTGCCAAAGATTCGGGCTGAACTTCGGCCCGACGACCTATGCGCGAGCGCCGCGTGAGCGAGACGCCGGGGTCAAGGTGGAGCGCCCGCAGCGAAGCGAGGACGAACGACCTTGAGGTTGGCGCCGAGCGACGCAGAATTATTCAGGTTGTCGTTGCCGGCACCGGGGCACCGGATGTGGCCACCAACGGTCTCGCCTGGCGAGAAGGCGAACGCGGCAGGCTCGGCTGCCGAGGCATGTCTTCGCCGAGGAACTTCGGCATGGTGGTCTTCGGCCTCGACCGGGCGGGCTCAATCACTTAGACGGCTACGCCACTCCGAGGAGTGGGAACCATGCCTGCTAGCGAGCACGCTGCCCGGCCGGGTCCGAGCGTCACGCCGCCTCGACCAGCTCTGCGAGGCAGCGGATCTCGCCGTCTCGCAGGCCGTAGTAGACGAGCGTGAGAACTTTGCGGGCGATGGCCACGTTGGCGCGGTTGCGACCACGGCGCTCGGCGATGGCCTCGAAGCGGTCTCTGAGCGGGGCCCCACCGTGGTAGCGGGCCACCGCCTCGATGGCCGCCCAGCGCACCAGACGGAGCCCTGTTTGGTGATCCGACCCCGATGGACGTGGGTGTCTGACTCACGGTGTTTGGGGGTCAGCCCAGCCCATGAGCGCAGGGCCCGAGGCGAGTCGAAGCGGGTGACGTCGCCGATCTCGGCCACGAATACCGCGGCGAAGACGTGGCCGACCCCGTAGATGGCCTGCACCGCGTTGTAGCCGGCGTCGTCGCGCAGGGCCAGGTAGATGTCGCGGTCGAGGAAGGTGATCTCTCGCTCGAAGATGTCGACGAGGTCACGGAGGACCCCGAGCCGATTGGTGTAAGCATCGGGCAGCTCGAGCGAGTCGAACTGGGCGGCGCCGCCCGTGCCCCACATGTCATTGCGGCACGGCAAGATCCCGTTCTTGGCCAGCACCGCATGCGCCTGGGCCTTGAGCCCGGTCCGCAGGTTGGAGAGCTTGAGCCGGAAGCGCACCATCTCGCGGAGCTCGCGGACCTTGGGCGGAGCGATCCAGGCCTCGGCCAGGCGCCCGAGGCGCAAGAGGTCGGCCAGGTCTCGGGCGTCGCGCTCGTCGTTCTTCACCCGGCGATGGCCCCAGTCGTTGCCGTGCGGGTTGGCCAGGTGGACGCGATAGCCCATCTCCTTGAGGAGGTCGGCCGCCCAGTACCAGCCATAAGTGGCCTCGAGGATCACGTCGCTGCCGATCGGTGCTGCGCTCACCTCCTTGGCAAAGCGCATGGGCTCATTTTCCACCCGGACGCTGTCGATCTTGTCGCCTTGTTCGTCCATCCGGTAGATGACTGAACGCCTGCGGTGCAGGTCGATGCCGACGTACTCTTGTGCCATCGGGGCCTCCCTTTTCGTGAGGGGTTTGTGTGACAGCAACCAGTCTCGTCAACGAGACCGGAACCGTCACGGGGAGCGGAGGCCCCGCTCCTTCATGCCATCACTTAGTTCGGGCAAGACTTCCTCCCCGAAGAGCCGCACCTGCTCACGCAGGCTGGGCAGGCCCGCGACCTCGACGTCCGCCCAGCTGCGCAGGGTGAACGGGTCGGCGAACGACACAAGGGCATGGGTCATGCCAGCGGCCGCGTAGGTGCCCGTGAGCCACTCGGCCCAGTCCTCCGGAGTGCCGGCGACGATCAGACGGTCTGCGATCGAGTCGGGGGTGGCGGCGAGCGCTCGCTTTACGTCGCCGGCGGCAAAGGCATCGTTCACCAGCGCGACCTCCGCGGATGCGATCCCGTGGCGCTCGAGTAGAGCAGGCGGCATCGAGGGTATGTAGAAGGCCGCGAGGATCCTTGCCGCTTCCTTCGCTACATTCCCGTCGGTCGCGATCGCCCCGAGCAGCGAATCTCCCAGGTCGAGACCGACGGTCGTCCTGTCGGCGCCCCGAGCACCGGCGGAGAAGCACTCCACCACGTACCCCAAAGCCTCAGGCGAATAAGCGCACGCGGTCAGGAGGCCATCGGCGATCTCTCCGGCCAGCTCCATCGACCTCGGTCCACCCATCGCGCCGATCTTCAGCGGCAGGTGCTCTTGCACCGGTCGGGCCATGGTGCTGACGCCCGAGTACGAGTAGAAGTCACCGTCGAAGTCGATCGAGCCCTCGTCCAGCATCGTCCGCATGACGTGATGGGCCTCGCGAAGTCGGGTGATCGTCCGGGTCCCGCGCCATTTCACGCCGTACTGCTCGAGCATGGCGATGTTGCCGATTCCAAAGACGATTTCCGTGCGACCGTCGCTCAGTTCGTCGAGGGTCGCCGCGAGCTGGGCAATGTAGGTCGGGTCACGCATCAAGATCGGCGACACGCATGGGCCGAGCCTCACATTCCTCGTCGTCCGGGCCGCGGCAGCGAGCAGCAGCCAGGCGTCCTTGTGATAGATCTCGTCGGCGCTGTAACACGCGTAATAGCCAAGCTCGTCGGCGATCTGGATCGAATCGAGAAGCTCGCTTGCCGGCTGCTCGGGCAGCATCTGGAAGCTCAGCAGCATGTCGAAATCCTATCCAGCCAAACATTCGGTTAGCGGCCCTTGCCAAACAGTGACGGACTGCCCACCGTCCCGGGACTGTGCGGGGGCACCCTGATTGGTGTTTGCTGGTTTAAACGGGTGGGATGTTGGCGTTCAGATGGAAGACATTGCCAGGGTCGTAGGCGGACTTAATCTGCTGGAGCCGATGATATTTAGGACCGTAAGCACTCCTGACACGGTCTTCGTCGTACTCGGTCATGAAATTTACATAACTCCCGACACCGGACGCGTGCTCGACCAATGCTGACCAGTACGCGCGCGACCAATCCCGCTCGGACTCGTAGTCATCGGGGGTCATTGCGGTCGCGGAGATATTGACGACATAACGAGTGTCCCGGCTGCCCCCGAAAGCAGTGGCGTTGTTGTCGGCCTGTCGGTAGGCACCACCCAACGGGAAGATCGGCACGAACGATAACGGAGACGTTTTATTCGCCTGATGCACCAGAATGGCTTCAATGGCGCCGTCCGACAGCTCGGCAAGATAGACCGCCTTCTCGTAGTTGTGCATGCCCCACGGAGCCGATGCGTCGAACATCTGCTGTAGTCCCACGTAGGGGATGGGTGTGATCAGCTCGACGATCGGGTCAAGGGCCTGCTTGATCGGCTCGACGAGCCGGGCGTGCTCCTGCTCGTCGCCCAGGCCGACCACGGCTAGGGCAAAGGCGGGAGTGAAGTGCAGCTCAGCTGGCACGAATGGCTCTGGGGGTGCACTTAACCCGGCCATGAACACACCGCAGTCGTCTGGGAGTGTCTCCACGAAGTCACGGGCGAAGCGGAAGAGGTCCCCTCCTTGCTCAGGATTGAACATGAATAGGCCCAGTTGCAACATTGGTCCTACGCGATGAAGAGCGAACTCGAACTCGGTAACGACCCCGAAGTTGCCGCCGCCGCCCCGGAGGGCCCAGAACAGATCGGGGTTGTCGGAGTCCGATGCATGGAGGACCCTCCCGTCGGCAGTGACGACCTCAGCTCCCACCAGGTTGTCTGACGAAAGGCCGGCCAGCCGGCTGAGCCAGCCGAAACCACCGCCCAGAGTCAAGCCAGCGACCCCGGTGAGGCTGATGAACCCGCCTGGCACTGCCAGGCCATGAGCCTGGGTTGCTGCGTCGAGCGCGCCCCAGGTAACACCGCCTCCGCATCTGGCTCTCCGGGCGGTGGCATCGACGCTGACCGATTTCATCGGGGTGAGATCGATCATCACGCCGTCGTCACAAAGAGCAAAGCCGGCATAATTGTGTCCACCACCGCGAACGGACACCGCGAGTCCCTGTTGTTGCGCGAAGGCGAGGGCGGCGGCGACATCACTGCTGCTGGCACAACTGGCCACCACCATCGGCCGGCGCATGATGGCCGCATTCCAGATGTTCACTGCGTCGTCGTAGGCGGACTCTCCCGCCTGACTGACCACACCTGTGAAGTCCGTGCGGAGTGTGTCGATAGCTCCGGCTTCGATGTCGGCCATGGCGGCCCCCTTTCAAGAAACCCGCCACTCACGTGGCAAGGATACGACGACCTATGACCGTTCGCCCTACGTCTGAACTGGTTGGGCATCACAACGCCGCCATGCCATTCCTCCGAAGCTGCACACCTTGCAAATCAACGGAGTCGCCATTCATGCGAATCTCAGAATCAACTCAGGGTGTTATCAGCGATTCCTGTTCTTCAGCACAGCACGGGCGTATTCGGTCGGAGGATGGGTTAGACAATGCTTCGGTTCGGCGGTTGCCCCAGTTGTTGCCGAGCGCATAGGCGAGGTGCACGTCGGCGCCCAGTTCCTGGAGAACCTCGGCCGCCCAGTACCAGCCGTAGGTGGATTCGAGGACCACTTCGGGCTCGGGCCCGGCAGCGGCCATGGCCTGGGCGAGCTCGAAGGGCTGGCTCACGATGCGCTCGGTGCCGAGCACCTCGCCGTCCTCTGCCATCCGGACGATGGTGGTGCCGCGACGATGCAGGTCGATTCCGACGTACTGTCCCATAGGTGCCTCCTCTATCGAGGTTTTCTTGTGCAAGACCGAGCATGCTCGGATCTCACAAGGGGCGGAGGCCTCGCCCCTTCATCGCATCAGGACGGGGGGCAGATCACTTCAAGGAGGCAGGGCCAAGTCGTGGCTGATGCACCAACTTCGACACCCGACGACTTCGATCTCCGCCTCCATCTCCAGCAAAACAACGGCGCTCGCTGCATTGAAGTGCTGGACCGTCCTCGCCTCATCCTGACCGTTTACGGCAACGATGCGAGGACCGTCCGCTTTGATCGTGAAGGCACCCAGTAGGACCATGTCAAGCAGACCCAAATGGTTCTGCTTGTAGGTCGCCGGTCGAATTACCGTTGCCGGGCTGGGACCGCCCGGCGCTCAGTGGCGATTCCCCAACCACTGAGCAGCGCTTACCAACTCCGAATCAGGGCCGAATTGTTGGTCCGGGTCGGCGGTGCCCAGTGAGCGTGTTGCCGGCCGAGAGGCCTATGAGTCGGCGGGATGGAGATGGGCACGGCGGCGAAAATTGGATGAAGAGCTAGTCTTCACCTCATCAACAAGAAACAAGCCGTCGAAAATATGCAGCGTGCGGCGCAGGAAGCAGCCGGAGCCCTCAGAGAGATCTGCATGGTGCTAGATGAGGTCGCACTCGACATGAGCTTCGCCAGACACGCCAACAGAACACCGCTGCGGCAGTCTTCCGATCGCATTGAGAACGTCGCTCGGACTCTCATCGGGGAGGCTGAGGCATGCGGTCCGGTTGGCGCGAAGCACACCTCTATCGTAGGGAAGGTTGCGCTGGCTGCCGCGACGATATCGGTTCTCCCATTCGCTGAGGACGCAGGTCAAGTGGCCATGCATAGGTACAAGGCGTCCTACGAGCGCGCGCTAAGAAATCTGGAATATGTGCACCAGAACGCCGAGAGCGCGCAATCTGAAACGAGGAAGGATTTGAGTCTCCAGATCACGACTTTATTCGGGGAACTCGACCGCCTCGCCGCAGAGGTTGGGGTGGAGGTAGCTGAACAGCGTCGCGAACTCGAAGAGGCAATGAACGTACGACAGCTTCCTGCCAGCTTGGCCTTGGAAGGTCTGGATCAAGTAATTGGAAAGGTTCGGAAAGACGCGCAGCAGGCTTCCGTGGACGAAGATGGTGGCTCACTTCTCGGCTCCGCTGGCAGTCATCTCGAGAGATTGGTCGAGATTGAATTCGAGATCGCGGAGATCTTCGCGCAGCTAAGTGGCGACGCTCCCGTGTAGGATCTCTCGGCTCGTGTCTAGGTCATCGGGCCTAATGCCCGGGAAGGTGTGACAGTCCGGCATGACTGGGACACCCGGCAGCTGCCACTCATTCCTTGCAGCGGGGATACTCTCGCAACATGGGCTCAGGCACCCTTGACGAACACGTCACTAGCGGGGCTCGATGGGATCACATGCTTGAGGCCATCGAAGAGTCCATTGCCATCATCAAGAAGCATGGACGAGGCCAAGGCGGAGGGATCAAGGCCATTTCCGAATCCTACGAAGGAATCCTTCGCGAGCTGAAGGATGGTGGCCACGTTCGACCTGGCCACTGGGTTGGTTGGGAACGTGCTGAGGCGTGGGACCCCGAAGAAGGCATGGTGGGAATTGGACTCACTCGTCGGAGACAGCGAAATCGCAGAGGTCCGTGACGCCGAGCTGACGCTGCAAGCGAGCGAGGCGATGCGACAGTTCTTACAAGTGCCAATGTCAAGTGAGGAGCGAGCGCAAGGCTGGACGGAGACGCTCGTTCCAGAATGGAGCGATGCGTTAGACGCAATCGCAGCAAGGTTGCGTGCTGGCGAATACTTGTGGCACGACGATTGGCTCGCCTGGGGCGATCCGCTCGGAGACGCTGGGCTGGAACGACGATTGCTCACCGGTATCAGCTATATAGATCGAGAAAGACGTCGTTTGGGCATGAACATAGATTTCATCGAATCGTGTCGAGCGGGACCTTGCGGGAGCGCCTACGCGAGGTTGATCATCAACTTCACGGGAACGGAGTTCAGCGGGTACCGAGCCCGGTCGGATCGCCGAAACCTAGCCATCGTCTGGTGACCTAGAAGCGACTACGGCATGAACTTTTCGCGACGGGAGCGGAACGGATAAGCCGAAACAGTCCCGGGGCCGAGCTGGCCCGGCACGGGGGCTATCGGCCACCCGCGTCGCGAATGCATCACGATGAACGGGTTTCGGGGCGCGCCACATCAAAGGACCCGATGTGTCAAGAATCGAAGAGCGCACGCGTGGGTCAGCTCTGGAAAAGGTCGTTCCTGCGCGGATCGACGACAGGCGCCGCAGGGGCAACCCTCGGGAAAGGCACGATGTCGATGTTGGCGGGACGGTGCCGACGGGGAAACACCCCAGAACCTTCCACCCCGGTCAGGCCTGTCTCCCTTCCACCTGGACCGGGATGACCAGTCTGGGCTTTCAGTTCGCGGGAGTCGCGGCCGCCTGTGGCCGCATGGGCGATGTGTAGGCACCTTGACATGCCGTGGCGTAGTAGATCGTCCCCTCGCTCCCTTGAGAGTTTCCACAGGCCCCATTTCCGTGGGTGCCCTGACTCCCGAGAATGGTGCCTTGCAGTGGCAAGACCCGGTTGTAGGTGGTTGGCACGCCGGGGGCGTACGTGAGATGCATGGAGTTGTCACGAACCTGCAGGTTGCTGACTTGGGTGCCGGACCAGACCGTGGCGGCGCCGGGTACTGGGTCATGGTGGTTCCATGGCGACGAAGGGATGGTGTTGCCGGCAACCAAGATGTTGGACTCGGGACCCGCGTTAGTCCCGTCAATGAGATCCTCGAAAAAGATCGCCGGCATCGTATAGTCGCTATCTCCGTCGACGCCCGTCGCAACGTTGTCGGAAATAGTGGCGTTGTTCAGACTTTCTGGGTCGAACGTAACTTTTATCTGGGCGCCATCTGTCATTGTGTTGTGCGTAAACGCGAAGCTATCTATCGTCGAGCCCGTTAACGCGGCCACTAGATACGCGTATGTCTGGCGTGACACCGTGTTCCCGGTGATGTCGATGTTGTCCGAGTAGCCGCTATTCGACCAGTCCGTCTCGACGTCGAACACGGTCAGGGGGACGTTGCTAATTGTATTGCGGCTGACGAGCACGCGGTCGACGTAGCCCAATGTCACACCCTGCCGACCCGCGCCATCGAAAGAGTTGCCCGTAATCGAGACGTCAGTAGAGGGCTCATCGGCAAAAGTGGTGGCCCCGTTTTCCCACAAGCCCGAGACGGTGACGAAGTCGCCGTCCACGTTCTCGATCTTCATGTTGGTGATCATGGCTCTCTGGACACCGCTGATCTGAATTCCCGAATCTTGTTCAGCACTTCCACCTCCAGCCGAACCACTGTAAGGGCCTTGGATCGTCATGTTCTCGACCGTGATATCGCAACCCCCGACGAACCACCAGACGATTGGCGGCGTGGGGGTCGACGCGCCTGCCACGCCGAACAAGTTGGTATTCCCGCAATAGTCCGGGACCGGTTGATCAGAGTCGTAGAGCACGGGATAGGTCGTGGGAGCAGTGACCTGTTTGAAGGTGGCGCCGTTGCCGTCGAAGGTGTAGTCACGGAAGTTGCGCAGAAAGATGCCCCCGTTGACCAGGTAACAACCGTTTTGCTGGAACCTCACCACGACCGGGTTGGAAGGACTGCCTTTTGGGAGGCTGTCGAGCCAGTCAGACAACAAGCCCTCAGACGATGCAGCATCACCAACGTCGACTGAGCAATCGTCCGGAATGATGGAGGTAGGTGGTGTGATCAGCGTCGACTGGTCGTCTGACAACCACGACTGGGCGGCTCCCGACGGAGGGGATGCCCAGACGCTCCCACCCGCAGTCAGGATGCCTGCAAGAACGCCAATTGCCGCTAGCCGAACCATCGCCAAGACTCTGGCGCGTCTCCGTTAGCCCAACGTGACGATTGCTTGAACAACGTGCAAATTTTCTGGTCCTCCCGACCAATAGTGACAATTACCCAATAGTGACAATTACCTGGAGGGGGTATAGACGGAGGGGTATGTACTGAGGGAATAGAGCGGCACTAACGACTGGTGCCGATAGGGGACACCCCAGACTTCAGGCGCTCAGTTCGACACGGTGATGGTGATGCCAGCACTGGCGCCGGTCACTTCGCCCCCGTAGGAGGCGATACTTTGCAGGGTGTAGCTGCCGTTGGGCACGGTTGTGGAGTTCCAGGCCGCCAGCCATCCCAAGTTGGTCGCGCTGGCATTGGCGATGACCGTGTGATTCAGGCTTCCTCCGGTCAGTTCGTACTTGACACTCGTCACCCCGGCTGAAGCGCCGGCGTCGAGGTACTGACTTCCCGACACCGTGTCGCCGTCGGACCGCACCGCGACAAAGGACTCCGGCGGCGGCAATACCCAGGCGTAGAGCTCCGATTGTCGAGGCCCAGAGGGTTTTTCGCTGTCCGCGGATGACCCGGCGGCCGGTCTTCGTGAAGAGGTTCGCACGGGTTCCGTGCAGTCATGGACGTGCCCCCACCGCCGGGATAGGACGGGGGATCTTGAGTACCCGATCAGAGTTGCGCTATTAGACCCGTGATTCGACTCCAGTCCGAGCGTTACTTCGGTGAGGCGGATCGCAGCGAGCAGCCCTTGGCTTTGGCTGGGGGCTGCTTCGCGGCCGACCCTGGGCCTGAGGCCGATTGTTTCCAGAGGGCCGCCAAGCAGTCCACGAATGCCGTCTCAGTCTTCGCCAACGCGCGCCCCCGCATCTCAGGGCTTTGGATAGCCCTGCATATCCCCACGTGCTCGAAGCAAAGCGCCCGGAAAGTCTCAAGGCTTTCGTCGAGTCGGTCAGTGGCGAGACTGGCAGCCTGATTCTCGTCTTCCATCCTCTCCGCGTCGTCGAATTCGCTCCCAGCCTTGAGCGGCGTCCTCTTGCATCGCCGTGGCTTAGGCGTCGTCGACGGAGTGCCTCGTACGATGCTCCTATGGGCTGTCAAGTCCTAATTTTTCGCGAGGCAGGAGTCCGTAGACCTCGCGGGCAACGTAGCGCTTGAGGCATCGCACTGCCTCCTTCTTGGTCAGGCCCTCGGTCCTTCGTCGATCGATGTACTCGGTGGTTCGTGGGTCATAGATCATGCGGGTGATCACTATGTGCCACAGGGCAGAGTTCGCCTGACGATCACCGCTGCGATTGAGCCGGTGTCGTTGGTTCTTGCCGCTGCTGGCATCGAGCGGTGATGCACCGCAGAGATGGGCGAAGGCGGCCTCGCTGCGCAGTCGTTCGGGATTGTCGCCGGCTGTGACGAGGAGGGCCGACGCGGCGTCGGTCCCGATACCCAGAGTCGAAACCAGTTCAGGCGCGGTCTCTTTGACCAAGGGTTCGAGGATGGCGTCGACCTCGGAGATCCCTTCTTCGAGGGTGATGGCCCGGCGGGCCAGCATCCGAAGAGTGAACTTGGTCAGCGAGATGACGTCGCGCTTTGCTCGGGGTCTATAGGCCGACGCCCGCTCCAGCAGGTGGTACACCCTCGTTGATCCGACCGCGTCGAGGACGGCCAGCAGGTCCTCGGTCCACTCCTCCCATGTGGGGAAGGCCCCCCGGGGAAAGCCGTCCGACGCCCCGGTCCCGCGACGGTCGAAGACGATCAGGCGGCTGATCGAAGCAAGCCGTTTGAGCAGTTGGGCGGCGAGGGCGCCTCCCAGACGAGTTCGAGGTGGAAGCCCAACGACCAGAAGAAGAGGAGGTCGATGGGTCCGTCGCCTATGACCTGGTAGGCGACGTCGGTGTCACCGACGGCGACGTATTGGGGTTTCGGGTCTTTCCACTGTTCGACAGTCTTGCCTCTACTGGAGTGCCTCCGTCGTAAGAGGCACGAGTAGCGACCTCTTACGCTCCTTCGGCAGCGTCCAATAACGACACAGACTCGGCGGTCTGTGATGCCCAACGTGCGCCGAGACCGGCCTCGACATCGGCACGTTGCGGCCGGTCCACCTGATTACACAAAGCCACCTGCATCGCGCCTCTTTATGAGCGGGCCACAGTCCCGCACGTAGCCTCTCGACGTTGGCAGAGGTTCTTCTACAGTCGTGGGCGAAGATGCGCTCGACGAGTGAGGAGTCCCCGTGTTCACCTTGGACCCCAGCCTGATTGATACGTCGCTGGACAGCCGGTCAGCCACGTTCGAGAACCCCACGGGCGGCCGTGGCCGAGGTGGCCAAGCCCACGCGGGCCGCAAGGGCGCGCCTATCCAGGCTATCGACCCCGGTGAGACGGTTGTATTGGCCGACCTGGACGGGCCGGGCACCGTCCGCCATATCTGGATGACTTTTCCACCTGCGCCTCCTGAGGTGATGCGGGCTGTGTGGCTGGAGGCGTTCTATGACGGGAGGACCGAGCCAAGCGTGTCGGTGCCCTGCTTGGACTTCTTCGGGCTACCCCATGGACGGCCCGTTCCCTACGTATCAGCACTCACCACCGTGCATGAGGGGCGAGGTTTCAACGCCTACATCCCCATGCCATTCACTGATCATCTCCGCGTCGAGCTGACCAACTCGGCTGCCATCCCGACCGTCTTGTACTACCAGATCGACTACACACTTGAACCCCCTCATGGCAACGACGCGAGCTACCTGCATGTGGCCTTCCGGCGCGAGAACCCCACAGCCCAACGGCGCGATTTCGTGATCGCCGAGGGCCTCGACGGGCCGGGGCGCTTCCTCGGTTGCAATCTCGGCGTGCGTGTGATCGACCCGGGCTGGTGGTACGGCGAGGGCGAGGTGAAGGTGTACCGGGACGGCGACGATGAGTTCCCCACCATTTGCGGCACGGGACTTGAAGACTACGTCGGAACGGCGTGGGGCATGGGCCCGCACGCGGCACCGCTGGCTGGTGCTCCAATAGTCATCGGACCCAATGACACGACCGAACCACTCGCAAAATGCGACTTCGTCGGCTTCTACCGTTGGCACCTGCCCGACCCGATCATGTTCTCGTCGGACCTGCAGGTCACTATCCAGCAGATCGGCATGGCATTCTTCCTCGCCGGTCAAGAGGACGATATGCATGCCTACCTCACGTCCAACCCGCCTGCGGGCTCGGGTTGGAGCTACCAGCCCCGCCCAGGCATCGCTGGCTTCGGCATCGCCGAGCGTGTGGACGACTACTGTGCCACCTCTTACGTGTACTGCCGCCAGCCACAGGCTGTACCCCACCTGGACATCGCAGCCGCGCTCGCCGACATCGGCCGTCGCAACTACGAACGACCCAGCTCGACCGAGACGATGATGAGGGGCATGACCGGTTAGCGGAGTTCGGCGATTCGGCAGTCCGGCCCGAGAACACCCCCCGCGTTTGCTGCTTATGGCTCTTTTTTCACCGCCCGGCATTTCGCATCGCGAGGTCAAGCATCAACGACTCATAGCTGTGGTGAACCGCAGCCGCACGGACACCTCTTCGAGGGCTGCACCAAAATCGAACGCATCCCTCCGCAAAGGGAGCTGGTCAGTCGCACCCGGAGACGTTGGGTCATACAGGCCCAGCTTCGCCAACTCGTCGCTCCTGAGAGGCTCTTCCATCGTCAAGATCTCAGGACTTTCTCGCGGTTGAACCCAAGACGGGGCATCCTGAGGCTCTGGAACGTCACTGTCTTGGCAATAACGAGTCGACAGTTCCCCTCGGTGCTCGAGACGAGCCCGCACGGGTAACGACTAGCTTCGGCCAGCTCCCCGTTGCCTCGACTAGTGCCCCTGGAGCTATCGAGTCGACATCATCGGGGGACATGAGCAGGCAACAGGACCACGCCAGATTGATCTTCCGCCGCTGTCGACCACGCTCATCTGAGA
Organism: uncultured Acidimicrobiaceae bacterium; assembly: GCA_963756625.1. Lineage (GTDB taxonomy): Bacteria > Actinomycetota > Acidimicrobiia > Acidimicrobiales > RAAP-2 > Bog-473. Next base: position 397,582 of record CAVWNQ010000004.1, on the reverse strand, counting down.
ATTCGACGCGGCCCTCAAATCGCTCGATCGGGTGAGTGCGTACGATCACCGGCGCGAATCGGCCCCCCGAGGGGGGCCGATTCCTTAGCACTTTCTACCGCCTGCATCAGTGCAAAGGCACTACCACCGATAAAAGCGGTGACTGCCTGCACCCTCACCCCGACCAATGGCGACTCCGACAAGCCATAAAACCAGGAAAATGGCTGCCGCAATCCACAAAAGATGCACAGCGAATCCTGCGCCAAAAAGGATCAAGACGAGAAGCAAAGCGAGTACCAGCACCATTGAAATAACCTCCAAATGTAGGTAAAAGAACCTCGGATGATCCGAGGACTGTGTTGGCCCGACTAGTACGTCGAATCGACCCGACGCACGACATTTCCCTGCTCGTCGTCAACAATGGTGTGGGAACGTCGGGTGTTTGCCACCACCATGACGATGATCGACAACACGGCACCAACGATGCCGACAATCATCAATATCCAGCCCACCTTGTTCACGTTGAAACCATGTTGGTACGGCTCTGTCACCGCCCAATCCAGAATGGCTCCAACTGCGAACACGATGACGCTGATTACCAGCCCCCCAGCTCCGATCATCGACCCTCCCTTGTCTGAGTGCAATCGGTGTACCCATGACGCCTTGAACTAAACTCATCGGGGATGGTTTCGCTTATTACATGTGGATTGTCCTTGTGGAAAAGCCCTGCGTTATGACGCGAAGCGACTCCGCCGACGCGGCGCCGCAACGGATGCACTGACAGCTCAACGCTTCGCCGGGCCATCGGGATCGATTCGCTGAGGCGCACGCAGCCCGAAATCAGCCATACATCCGCTGTGAGTCACTCTTGATGGGCGCGCTGCTCAGCTTCATGGGCCGCAGCTTCGGCGCGAGCCTTTTCGGCTTCGGCTTCTTTTGCGGCAACATCGCGCTCAGCTGCCGCTTTGTCCTGCTGTGCTCTTCCCTCGTGGCGTAATTCGTCTTTGCCGGCGACTGCCCCTGCCGCCTCCTTGACCTTGCCTTTCACATCCTCGACGATTCCCTTCGCACCGGCCTCGGGACCAGTGTCCTTGCTCTTATTCATTGGTGTCCTTTCTTGAACGCTCTCGGTACGCCTCACCTACCCGCCGCCCCCGGAAGCGCAACCTTGATGTTGGGCACGGCCCTGAAAATCACCCGATCGGGTGATTACACCACGCCCATAGCGTGGCTACGGTCTCGGTCGATGGCTGCTCAATGGGAGTACAAGGTGGAGGAGCTGGGTCCCGAGATGGACGCATTCGCTCAGTACCTCAACGATCAGGGCGGAGAGGGCTGGGAACTCGTGACCGAGGTGGAACTCGTTGGTCGACGCTCCGATCGCTCCGTGCAACACCTGGTCTTTCGCCGGGAGCTGGCGAATCCGACCTGGGAACGGTAAAGAAAAGCCGCCGGCCGAACTCCCGCACTGCCTCAAACCAGTGAGATGGTCGGGACAGGTCCCAGACAACCAGGATTTCGCGAAACCCGGACCGGGTAGTTGCCGAATCGCGAAGATGCCCAACCCGCCAGGGAGGATGGCATCAACTCGGCGCCCCTTGGGGGCGCCGAGTTCGCGCGCCAGCTCGCTCGAGTCTTGTCAGATGCCTGACGTCGCCTTGGCACCGGGTTTTGGTCGCGCGCCGCGGTCGAGAAATGGGCGAAGGCGACGGCGTCGCCCATTTCAACCTGTGCCCGGCGGGCGACGGGTTATGGGCTTACGTGGTGTCAGCGCCCCGGTGACACAGGCTGACATAGGAGCGTCAGCATCGGCGTAGGGCCATTCGACTCCTCACAACGGACGCTCAACTCTCATCAGTGAGGTGCCGATATCCAAGAAGCGGCGGACACCCCCCTCAATGTCCTCCGTCAGAACCGGCCCTGCCCACGCGATCGGGGGGCGGGGCCGGTTCGCGTCAACGCGACGCCGCTATCAGGAGAATCACAGCTGAAAGTATGGAATTCACCTAGCGAGCGAAGCGGTCCGATGTGGGGGTTCCGGCGTTCCGGGGTTCCCGAGCGGGGCGGCCCATGCTGCCCTTGAAGACGACGACGCCCTCCAGGACGGGAGTCCTAAGGGGCGTCCGTTCTTTGGGTGGCCCGCCCCTGAGTGAGGGTCGAGTGCGAAGCTACCGTCGGCGCCGGCTGAACCCTCGCAGGCCCTTCAGACCGTTCAGGTGGCGTCGGGCACAACGCCGGCAGGTGCGTCCCCGAATACCCGCGAAAGGCCGCAAACCGACCCTTGACCACGGTGAAAGTCTGACGTACCTCCTGCGCCCTTCGCCAAGTAATCACAGACCTAATATCTGCCCATTAGCTAGCGGCTGAGGAGGTGTGACCGTAGTGCTTGCAGACGTATTCGGACCCGATCTGCTCATCGTGCTGATTGTTTCGTTTTGCACCTTTGTGGTGCCCGTGTGGGCTGTGATTGATGCGGCGGTCCGTCCGTCCGTCGCTTTCTCTGCCGTTGGCTCAAACAAGGCGGCATGGATTGTCGCCATAGCTATCACTTGGTTGATCGGATTGGGGTTCTTCGTGGGCGGGTTCTATCTCCTCTTCACCAGGCGCAAGGTTCGCGCTCAGCTCCTTCCTTGACATCGCTCCTTTCGAGGATGTTTCTGAATCTAGGTTTGCGAGAAGAATGATGGGTGAGCGTCATTTCGACGCCGGGCGACCCTTCAGTCGCTGTCCCCGTCCGAAGTTCTTGGGCCCCAGTCAGTCGGTCGGACCCAAACCGGAGAATGTTGCCATCGGGATCAACCGCGGCGTATTCGTGCTGACCCCACTCGGTGTCCTCAGGCATATATACCTCAGCTCCGACGGTGAGCCACTCATGAGCGAGTGCCTCCGAATCATCCACCCACAGGTAGGCCGAGTGCTTCGCGCTTCCCGAGTCGGGGCACAACGCCTAGATGGATCTCGACGCCATCTCGATTTGCATAGCCGTATCCGCCTCCTTGGTATCCGCGCAGTGTGTGAATCCGAGTCGTCGGTAGTTGGGTGAAGCCCCGAGGTCACGGACCAGAAAGATCGATGCTGCTCGCTCTACGACTGCCATGATGCAATCCGTATCCAAACGCAAGGTTAAGGCGGGCTGGTGGCAGTCCCACCAACCCGGCGTCGAGAACTCACCCGATTCAACGACACTTATGGGGTGAAACGGGTGGCGATAGTCGGGTCGGGAGGGGTCGGGAAGTCCACGTTCGCTGAAGAACTGGGTCGCAGAACAGGGATCCCAGTCATCCATCTGGACCAGCACTTTGTCAACACCGGCCCAAAATTGACCCCCTGCCACCGGTTGAAAATTGACCCCCCCGGCCGGGTCCACGGTCATTGATCGTCGTCTGTAGGCGTCCTCCCGAGATCTCTGTCCTTCAGGCGGTAGCTGTCGCCCTTCATGGAGACCACTTCGGCGTGGTGCACGAGGCGGTCGATCATGGCGGCGGCGACTGTGGCGTCGCCGAAGGTCTCGCCCCAGCGCCCGAAGGGCTTGTTGGAGGTGACGATCACGCTGGCCCGCTCATAGCGCGACGACACCAGCTGGAAGAACAGGTTGGCCGCCTCGGCCTCGAAGGGGATGTAGCCGACCTCGTCGATCACGATGAGCGGGTAGCGGCCCAACCGGGTGAGCTCTTGGTGCAGGAATCCGGCGTTGTGCGCCTCGGCCAGGCGGTCCACCCATTCGGCGGCGGTGGCGAAGAGGACGCGGTGGCCGGCCTGGCAGGCCCGGATGGACAGCCCGATGGCCAGGTGGGTCTTGCCCGTCCCCGGTGGGCCCAAGAAGACGACGTTCTCCTTGCCCTCGACGAAGTCGAGGGCGCCCAGATGGGCGATGACGTCGCGTTTGAGGCTCCGCTGGTGGTCGAAGTCGAACTCCTCGAGGGTCTTGCGAGCTGGGAAGCGCGCGGCGCGGATGCGGATCTCGCCGCCGTTGGACTGGCGGGCTGCCACCTCGCGCTCGAGGCAGGCGGCGAGGTATTCCTCATGCGTCCAGCTCTCAGAACGCGCTCGTTCGGCTAGGCGCTCGATCGACTTGGCGAGTGAGGGCACCTTGAGAGCCCGACACAGATAGAGCAGATCGCTGGTGGCCTTGGTCTTGGTCGCCATCACGCCACTCCGAGAGCGCGGTCGTAGTCGGAGAGGTCCCGTTCTTCGACGACATCGGCGAAGACCTCGGCGGCCGCCTGCTCGACGCGCATGAGGCGCAGCGTCATGGCGTGCGTCGCGTCGAGGAGTGTGCGGTGCTTGGCCAAACAGCGGCGGTGCCGGGCCACCTCGACCCCATCGCAGGTAGCGACGACGGCGTCCAAGGTGACGCTGACCTCAATTCGGCGGCCCACAAAGCGCGGGTTGACCGAGTAGTCGTTGGTGTCGACCCGCACGTAGTGGTCCCGGGGCAGCCGGGTGGAGAAACGCCACGACGGGTCGGGCAACACCGGCGGGAACGCCCCCATGGCACCTCTGTCCTCAGAGATCTGCTCGGCGGGCACCAACCGGGTGGTTGCGTGCACCCGACGGTTGGCCCTCTTCAGCCAGGTGGTCAGCTGCACGTTGAAGTGGGCGACGTCGTCGAAGTGCCGGCCCGGGAGGAAGGACGTCTCGTAATAGCCATTCGCCCGTTCGTTCATCCCTTTGGCTTCGGGGTCACTGGGCTTACAAAGCCTCGCCCCCATGCCGAGGGTCCCTCTGAAGCGCTGGAAGTCCTCGGTGTAGCACTGCTTGCCCCGGCGCCACTGTCCGATGCAGCCCTCGCCGTCCCACACCGCGGTGCGCGGGACCCCTCCGATTTGGACCAAGCACTCGAGCATGCCGGCCAGCACGTCGTGGGCGGCACGCGTCGGCACCATCCAGCTCGCCATGAAGCGCGAGTAGCCGCTCACCGCGGTGACCACCCAGAGCTTCTCGGCCAGGTCGAAGCCGACCGGGATGGGGGTTTCGGGCTGCCAAAGGTCGAACTGGACCAGCTCGCCAGGGGTGTAGAAGGTCCGCTGGCACGGGTCGGGTGGTCGGAACAGCGGGCGCAGCTCGGCCACCCGGTCGCGGAAGATGGTGATGCCGTGCTCCCAGCCGATGCGCTCGGCGATCACCGTCGCGGGCATGGTCGGCGTCTCCTTGAGCAGAGCGCAGATGTCGGGCTCGACGGCGTCGACCAGGGAGCCCTTGGGCTTGCGCTGGTAGTTCGGGGGGTCCGAGTCCCGCACGGCGGTTCGGACGGTGTTGCGAGCCACGCCCAGCTGCCGGGCGATCGCCTTGATCCCCAGATGCTCGGCGAAAAACAGGCGACGGATCTCAGCCCAGCCGTCCACGTTGATCATGTCCTTCCTCCCCGCACGGCGATGCCGCCAGGGTCCGTGATCCAGCACATTCAGTGGTGGATCACCGGGGAGGGGGGTCAATTTCGGCCGACGATAAGGGGTCAGTATTCAGCCGTTGGCGACACACTTTTGGATGCCCAACTGGGTGCCTACGCCGAGGGAAGAGTGGGCGGAGGTTCAGGTTGGCCTATTAGCGGGAGAGAGCTGGATCGCCGATGGCAACTACGGAGGCACTCTCGATGTCCGGCTTTCCAGAGCCGATACCGTGATCGTCCTGACCTTACCGAAGTGGCGATGCACATGGCGTGCCTTGAAAAGGAGCCTGCTACGTCGTGGCCGAGAGATTCAAGCCAAGGGTTGCCCTGAGCGTTTCGATCTCAAGTTCCTCCAGTGGGTCTGGCGATATCCAAGTGATAGTCGGCCACGATTGAATCAATCTATTGAGCGGTTTCGTGGCCGGCTAACCGTCGTAGAGCTCTCCTCCACGCCTGCGGCACAATCATTTCTCGACCAATTGACCTGACACCAGCCCCACGTTGGGTACACCCCACTTATCCCGCTGAGACCACGCCGGGTCGGCTCATTGCGGATGATCCAAGACGGAAGCTCCTCACTGGGTGATGCGGTAGTGAAGGTGAGCGATTCCGCTGCGGGAGCGCCGCTCATTGAGCAGATGAAGGTCGAGCCGCCGGTGCCTGGGAAGGGCGTGTTTACCGCCTCCTAGCACGATTGGCCAGAAGAACAAGTGGCACTCGTCCACCAAGCCCGCCTCAAACGCTTGGGCAGCGAGATCAGCTCCGCCCACCGTGAGATCACGGCTTTCGCCAGCTTTCGTCTGCCGAATTGCCTCGGCGTTGAACTCCCGCTCAAGGGTGGTCCTACCGCTTGTGACCGAGGCCAGGGTCTTCGAGAAAACGATCTTGTCCGCTGCTCGCCAAATGTTGGCGAAGTCCACGATCCAGGGCGGCTGGTCTGCGTTGGGTGCAGTCTCCCAGAAGATCATCGCCTCATACATCCGGCGCCCGTAGAGATAAGTGCCGACCGAACGCTCGAGATCGTTAATGAAGCTGAAGTACTCCTCATCAGGAGTACCCCAATCGATGCCACCGTCCCGGTCCTCGGTGTAACCGTCGAGTGACGTGTTTGCCACGTAGATGAGTTTGGCCATGGCGATGCCTCCGAACGGGCGCTCGAACGAAGATAGCCCGCACTGACCGCTCATGATTGCTGCTACCGGGCATCCGACCTCGCCTCGGTTCCGGCGGACTCGGGCACTCTGTTCGGACTCACGTGTCCTGAAGTTGAGGCCGTCTGCAGTTTCTGATGACTACGTTGAGGCCTATGACGATCCAACGGATGGACAACGTCGGCATAGTTGTGGACGATCTTGAGGCTGCTGTTGCCTTCTTCCTTGAACTAGGTCTGGAGCTGGAAGGCGAGACCGTAGTCGAGGGGCATTGGGTGAACCGAGTCGTTGGACTCGACGATGTCCGAGCCGACATCGCTATGGTACGGACGCCGGACGGCCACGGCCGGCTTGAGCTCACGAAGTTCCATACGCCGACGGCATTCAGCGCCGGACAGAACGCACCGGCGAACACGCTCGGCATACGCCGCATCATGTTCGCCGTCGACGATATCGAGGAGGTCCTTGCCCGTCTGCAGGCTCATGGCGCCGAGCTCGTCGGCGAGCTGGAACAGTACGCGGACATCTATCGGCTCTGCTACGTCCGCGGCCCCGAGGGCATCATCGTTGCGCTGGCCGAGCAACTCAGCTGATGAATATGTCCTGTCCCCCGGGGATTGGTCACGACGGTACCCGTGCCCGAGGTGCTGGAGTGTCTCACCGCGGCGAACCGGGCCGCTCATGAGCCTCGCCTGACACGATGTGCCGATGACTGGTGACGAGTTCCTCGAGACGGTCGTCGGCGCGTGCAAGCTGCTCCCTAACGCCCACGCGGTCAACCTCGGCGGCTCACGGGCTCGTGGGGACTTCAGACCGGAGAGTGACTGGGATTTCGCCGTCTACTACAGGGGTGAGATTGACCCTCGACCGCTCGAGGAGCTGGGCTGGCCGGGTTGGGTGTTCCGCCCTTTCGAGTGGGGCCAGGTCATGTACGGAGGAGCCGTCTTCGACCTCGACGGACGACACTTCGACATCCACTTTCGCAACCTCGATGTCGTCGAGCATTGGACGCATGAGGCGAACGAGGGACGGTTCGAGGTGCACATCCTCGGGTTCCACCTTGCCGGTATTCCGACCTACATGTTGCCGGGGGAGTTGGCCACGAGCCAGACCTTGTGGGGCGACCTCCCACGACCGCTCTACCCCGATGCGCTCAGAAGGACAGCTCCGCCTTTCTGGTTGGAACGGGCGAACCGAGAGCTTGACTACGCCAACTATTGGGCACTCTCCTCCAACCCGATTAGCTGCGCAGGGGCATTGGCGAAAGCTGCCCTTCAGGGCGCCCACGCTCGCCTGGCCTACCGAGGCATCTGGGCACTCAACGAGAAGCGGATGGTCCAATGGGCGGACCTCACCGGTCTCTACGCGCGATTCTCCAGCCTCGGTTCGTCAGAGGCAGATCTGAACCTCGCAATCGGGAACCTCCGGGAAGTCATTGGCGAGATCGAAACCGAGGTCTCGGATCAACCCTGAGCCGTGCGTGGACAGGTTGCCTATTGGCTCGTATCGAGCGTCTTGAACTCGCCCGGCCTTGAGTCGACCTTCTCTCATGATGCACCGAACTACGAAAAGGGAGTATCGGTCATGGCGGTTCTGATTGAGAATGTCTTTCCGGTCGGGGTGACCAACGAGTTACTCAGTCAACGACGAAATGGGGGTCGACGCCGAACTCCCACCCGGTGGGATCGTGCATGTGCACTTCGAGAAGGACGGCCGTTCTCACGGCGTCGACCTGTGGGACTCGGTCGAGGCCTATCAGCAGTTTGTCCAATCAACGCTTGTGCCGGCCATGGGGAAGGTTGTTACGGCAAAAGGCCTCGATCCGTCCAAGATCGGCGAGCCTGAAGTGACGATCACCGAAGTCCATCGCATCGTTCACTGAGCGAGGACCCCTAGACGACCCACAGTCGCAGGGCACGCACATCGGGCGTTTGGGGATGGTCCCGATCATCGACCTAGACCCAAGGCCTTCGGGGCGACCTCGGTGAACCCGAGGCGGCACCGATCAAGGGAGAGCCATGAGGGGAGGAGCCGTCAGGGCGACCGGGCGTGGACCGTGTCGTGGATGAGCATGAACCGCATCGACCAGAACCCAGGCCGCGGCTCGGGAAGCTCGTGCCGGGCCCGGAAGAACCCCGCCAACGTGATGGCGGCGGAGGCGAGCCAGATGATCGCCCCGATGGCAAGGACCCACGGCCTGGACTCCAACGACATCATGATGAGGCCCGCGATGACGACGGCCAGCCCGCCGTATCCCACTCGGAGGGCCCAAACAGCCATCCTCCAGTGTGCGTTGTATTGCAGCTCCGGCGGCTCGTCCATGCCGGGATTGTTCCACGCTTGCGCGCTCTGTCCCCGCGGTAGTGGCTGCCCCCATGTGACGCTGCACCACTCATTACGGCTGCTTACGCTGCGGTGGGGTGGATGGACAGAAGGAGCCTGGCTCGACCCGCCGGCGGGCCTACTCTTCCGCTGTGGGCGACGCGGAACCGACGGCACTCGGGTCCGACGAACTGATGGTGCTGGTCCGGGAGACCGGCATCCTTTGCCTGAACGTGGGCGATCCCGGATGGGACGATGCGCGGGGCTATTCGTTCGATGGCTACACGGGAATGATGTACTTCCCGGTGGCGAAGAAGTACCTGGTTGGTGACGTCTCAAGGTTCCAGGCCCTGATCTGGAGCCAGCCTCGGGTCATCGTGGAGGGCGAACTGCGTCCGGCCACCACCGAACAGGATGTACGCACGCAACTGAGCCTCGCAGAACGAAAGGGGATCGATGCCGTGAAGGCTCGCTACATGGTGTTCGACTCTCGCACGAAGAAGCCCCCACGGACGCTTTCGCCAAGCTTGCCCAGCTTGGCCAGTCCGGCGTCCTGTCGGAGGACGAGTTCCGCATTCTCAAGGCTCAGCTCACTCAGGATCACCCAAGGGGCGACGAGCTGAGGGTGATATCGCGGACCAGCCATGCACACGCGGTCCCGCCTTCGGATGGACGCCTTGGGCCAGCCCGGCAAATCGCGGTGAGGGTAGCTGAGATGGAAGCTGCTGTCGTGAGGTCGGTGAAGGCGGCGGGGCGCGAGATAGACCCCTAATGTTCCCGGCATGAGGTTCTTCATCCCGTACCTGAAGGACGACCCGGAGGCGGCAGAGGTCCAATGGCGGGCATGGCTCGAGGCAAGCTCGGCGCCGGCCACAAGCAGGCGTGTCTACTCCATGGAGTACGAGCACGACAGTTCGCGATTCGAAGTGACCGTTGGCAAGCCGCGGAAGGAATACGAGCGGCGAACCGGCCCGCCCGGCGGTTACAACAAGAATGCCGACTACAACCAGCTCGGATCGGAGACGGGGACCGAGGTCTCTGGGATCATCGACACAGGCGGACTCGTATACGTATGGTCGTACGGTCCGCCTTTCGGCGGCTGGGCAAACCCTTCGCTGATTGACGTGGGCGAGGTCAGACGCGTCGAGTACTTCGACGATGAGGAGCCTGGGTAGGCAGCCATCGTCAGGTCTTCACCCCAGAAAGCGCTGTCCGAACTCCCAGAGACCCATCAGACCCTCGAGGTGATCGGGATTTCTAATCGGAAAGCTGGAGGGCTGCTGTCGTTAGACGAAACGACCCCGACCCGATTGCGCGGGCCGGGGCCGTCTCGCGTCCGGTACGGCACGCCGGAAGATGAAGGCTGGGAATTCGCCGTGCCGTGCCCTCCGCAGTCTGCCAAACGCGAAGCAGCCCCGCCACTAGGACGGGGCTGCTCGCTCCGTTCCGATCCGTTTCCCGAAGCTGGGGACACGATGCGACCGGCGCTGCTACTTCCGTGGGGGGTACGGAGGAGCGCCAGCCGATCATCGCGTGAGAATCACCGTAGAGCGCCCGTCTGAACGCCAGCCTTGGAGAGCGTGACGAAACGGTTTCATTCAGAGGATCTTTACGCGAAACAGCGCCCGGGTACGCCAACCCCGGGGGTCGTTCGCCAAAGGGTTCGGCCCCAGGTGGGTGCGGGGTCGAAACCCACCCTCACCACCCATGGGGACTGCACCGAAACAACGGACGCTCAACTGGAGGGCCGATCCTGCCGAAAAGACGAAGCGACCCCGGTCCGATACGCCGGGCCGGGGTCGTCTCGCTGGCTGGCGACGCTGCCGGGGAAAGGCGGAACCTCGGCGGGTGGCCGGTCCAATAGGCACGCTGAAGGGGACACTTGGCGATACCCCCGGCGTGCCAGTCCACATTGTTGCATACGCGATGCAACCCCGCCCGAAAGCGGGGCCGCTCGCTCGGACGCTTCCGCGCCGCGTCAGACTTGTTGGCTCATATCGAGTGAGCGACCGACGCGAAGTGGCCACTAAGGAGGTGGAGATGGCCACGACGCCCCTGGGATTCGGGCGCCGGTCGCACCGCCCGCAGGGGCAACCTACCCATTCGGCGCTGCCCTCGAAACCACCCGATCTGGTGGTTCGAGTTGAGTTGGGCCAAGACGCGAACCGACCCCGCCAAGGCTCCTCGAGGTCCGGACACGACTACAGCCCCCAGGACTGGAGTCCTGAGGGCTGTAGTCGCTCTTTCGGGTGGCCCCCCGGGAGGGTCGAACGAGAGCCCCTGCCACCGGCGGAACTCCTGCAGCCCCGTAAGGCCGTCCAGATGCTCAGGGCAGGCCCGCACCCGGAACCAGCCATCGCCCCTCCAGGCGAGAAGCATTGGCGTGTCCATACCGGCGCCTCGAGGCAGTGCGTGGCCTGCAGCTGGTGGCTGTACACCATCCGCCAGCGTCGGCCGCCCGCGCTAGAGGTCGTGTTGGCACCCTGGTTCTGATCGCCAAGGAATATGGGAAGTTAGGCCCAGCCTCCCGGCCCGGATTGGGATGACGGGTGGTTCGGGCCTGGATCAGAGCCCGGGAGCCATGCCCACCACCGGCTTGTTCAGGACGATGCTCCCCGTCGAGCCGAAGAACGTGGCGTCGCCGTAGCTGAAGATGCCGCCGTCCGTCGCCACCAGCCAGTAGCCGCCGCCGTCGGGGGTGGAAGCCATGCCCACCACCGGCTTGTTCAGGTGAATGCTCCCGGCCGAGCCCTGGAAGGCCGCGTCGCCGTAGCTGAAGATCCCGCCGTCGGAGGCCACCAGCCAGTATCCCTTGCCGTCGGGGGTGGCCGCCATGCCCACGATGGGCTTGTTGAGGTGGATGCTCCCCGTCGAGCCGTAGAACTGGGCGTCGCCGTAGCTGAAGATGCCGCCGTCCGTCGCCACCAGCCAGTAGCCCTTGCCATCGGGGGTGGAAGCCATGCCCACCACCGGCTGGTTCAGGTGAATGCTCCCGGCCGAGCCCTGGAAGGCCGCGTCGCCGTAGCTGAAGATCCCTCCGTCGGAGGCCACCAGCCAGTATCCCTTGCCGTCGGGGGTGGCCGCCATGCCCACGATGGGCTTGTTGAGGTGGATGCTCCCCGTCGAGCCGTAGAACTGGGCGTCGCCGTAGCTGAAGATGCCGCCGTCCGTCGCCACCAGCCAGTAGCCCTTGCCATCGGGGGTGGCCGCCATGCCCACCACCGGCTGGTTCAGGTGGATGCTCCCGGCCGAGCCCTGGAAGGCCGCGTCGCCGTAGTTGAAGATCCCGCCGTCGGAGGCCACCAGCCAGTAACCCTGTCCGGTTGGCGAGGTCAGGGTGACCTTGCGGATCTGGAAGGTGTCGTACTCGTTGATGTAGAGATTGCCGCTCTGGTCGAGCCACACCTGGGACGGTCCGCCCAGAAGCGCCGCCGAGGCCGGGCCGCCGTTGCCTTGGTTCCCGGTCCCGGCGGTTCCCGAGGTCCCGGCGTAGGTCGAAATCTTGCCCGTGGCGGCGCTGACCTCGCGCACCGACTGACCAGCGTAGTCGGCGATGAAGAGATCGCCCTGGATGTCCTCGACCACGCCGGTGGGCTGCTCGAGCTCCGCGGATGTGGCCGGCCCGCCGTCACCTGAGGTGCCTGAGATGCCGTTCCCGGCCACGGTGGTGATGGTGCCGGCTGCGTTCACCTCGCGGACGACGTCGGCACCGGCGTCGGCGATGAAGAGGTTGTCGGAGGCATCCACGAAGAGGCCCTCCGGATGCTCGAGCTCGGCGCTCGTTGCCGGTCCGTGGTCGCCCGTGTAGCCCAGGGTCCCGGTCCCGGCCACGGTGGTGATCGTCCCGTTGGTGTTCACCTCACGCACGACCGAGGCGTCGACGTCCGAGACGAACACGTCGCCCGACCGGTCGACTCGGACCCCCCACGGCGCCTCGAGCTCAGCGCTCGTTGCCGGTCCGTGGTCGCCCGTGTAACCGCTCGTGCCCGACCCGGCGAACGCGCTGATGATGCCCGACGGCGAGATCTTGCGGACCACATGGTTGCTCGATTCGGCGATGTACACGTTGCCGGACGCGTCGACCGCAACGCCTGTCACCGTACCGATCTCGGCCGATGTGGCGGGTCCACCGTTGCCGGTGAACCCGCAGGTAGGCACTGCGAGCCCGGCAAAGAGGGAGATGACTCCGGCCGGCGTGACCTTGCGCACCTCGCAGTTGCCGTTGTCGGCGATGTAGGCGTTGCCCGAGGCATCGGTGACGACGTCCTCCGGGTGATTGAGCTCCGCCGCGACGGCGGGCCCACCGTTTCCCGAGTCTCCCAACGTCGACGTCCCGGCGAAGACGTTGATCGTCCCAGGCGTCGGTCCTCCCGAGGCACCTGCACCGCCCAGGCCCACCACGACGGTTCCTCCCACGGTCGCCGCGACCACGCACACTGCTAATCCACGCCGCATGTCTCTCGGAGCCCTCCCTGTGTTGTCTTCCTGTTGTACTTCTTCGTTCTTGAACTGCGCGCCTCGACGCATTCCCCGCCGATCCCGGGCAGCGGAGTGTAGCCGTTGTTGAAGAGGTCGCAAGTTGCCCGATCACCGCCGGGAAGCCTGTCCGGCCGACGACCCGCAGCTTTGGAGGTGAACAGAGCTCGGACGGTCAAGAGGAGCGCACATCGGCGCTCCGAATCTGCGTCCGGTGGACACCCCGGGAGGGAAACGGCCGTCCACGAGGGGACAGTTGTGCACGAGCAAACGGCGGTGCACGACGAGGCGAGAGACCTTTGCGTGAGCGCAACGGGGGCCGCCACGGCGTTCGATGAGGCCAAGCGAAAGGTCGACGACACCCCCGGCAGCAATCCCGTCAGGGATCGCCAGACTCGGGAGTCCGCTGAGCCGCTGGCGACCCTGACGGCGATGGTGTTCCCGCGCAACCGAAGGGGTAGCGCTAATCCCTTAGTCATGGATGAACCGATCAGCATCAGTGGCATTTACATGGGAAGACGGTGAGGAGATGGTTCATGGACTTCGACCTGTTGGACCTGTATGAACGTGCGAGCGCGTGGACGGGGACGAAGGTCCACGGTGCGGTCGCTCAGCTCGATGCTCCAACGACACGCGAACCGTGGAACGTTCGAACCCTCTTGAACCACATGCTTCAAATCCAGAGGTACTTCGAGGGTTGCACGTGGCGAGGACATCACGCTTTCACTTTCGGAAGACTCGGTCTCGCTCAGTAGCTGATGGTTCCCTTGATGGTGGCGTCGTTGATAGTCGTCTCGACCGATCCGACGATTGACTGAGATCCGCTAACGCTCGTGTATGTGAAGGTGCCGCTCGCGTCCGCGAACCGACCCGTTCCGCCGATAATCGTGTCGACCCGCGTCGACTGCAGCGGGGGTCCGAAGATCCCTACACCCGAGATGGTCGTGAACAGCTTGTCGCCGTTCGACGCGACAATGGTCCCTGTCCCCGTCCAGCTGAAACCGTTCGCAGGCAAGAGGACGAACTGTTCGTCGCTGCTCCCGGTGACCGCTCCCAAATGTGAGAGATTGCCGGAGCTCACATTGCTCGCCGCACCGGTGATCAAACTGATCGTCGTTGTCGTTGTGAGTGTCCCTGTTAGTGGGCGGTCGGTTCCCTTTGGCGCCCCCATCGCGGCGGTTGGGCTCAAGACGACGACAGTGAGCACAAGCCCTGAGAGCAAAATCAGCTTGCGTAGGAGCATGCTTGCCACCCCTTCTCTGTTCGGTCCACGCTCGTCCTCCTTGGCCACAAACAACTCGTGGTCCGGGTCGGAACGGAGTGGAGGCCTGAGTGCGGTGGCGACAGACCCTTCCGCTCGTCGTCCGAGGACGGAGACCGCTCACAAACCCTACGCCTCTTTCTCTGGTTTGGTAAGAGATTTTTGAACTGGACTGAGCCCGAAGGGACAGGGGTAACGGCCATGACCCCGAGCCGAACCAGTCCCGCCGACGCAGGGGCTCTTCTGTGGCGGAGCTGTTTCGCGTCTGCCAGACTGACATGCGGCACGCCGACTTCTTCCCCAACTTCCCTTCCGGCGTGCCGTACCGCCAAGCGAGACGACCCCGGCCCGGCTAATCGGGCCGGGGTCGTCTCGTTGAACGAACGGCGGCCCCCAAGCTTTCGTATTGGGGAAGCGTGATCCTGATGGAATTTGGCCCCACCCCCTCAGGTGTCCCGCGGGTCGTTCGCGGCTTCGTGGTCCGTTCTTCGCAGACCAGATCCCTCCGACAGGGCGGACGCCGCAGGTGCCGACCCGGGTAAGGCGCCTGTCTAAACACCGGCTGCGCGGTGCTTGACGAAGCGGTTTCATTTCGAGGGTCTTTGCTCGACGCGTCCCGCCCGAAGCGGGCGCGTACCGATTTGGTCCTGCGACGAGCACACCACAGCAAGTCGAGTCCGGCCAGGAGGCGTCCGCGCACGGCTGGACGCATTCGAACTCAGAGTCGTCGGACCTGGCTCGAAACGCTCGAAAAGAACTCGCCCGATAGGCTCCGCCTAGTGGCGCCGGGGTCACTTGGTGCGATTTGAAGTTTGTTCGGAGGTCGTGTGGTGAGCGGCTCGGAGCCTCTCGATTCGAGAACCTGTTCCCTACAAAATGGACGTATGGATATTGAGAGCGCAGCTCGAGAGCTCTACGGGCTGGCCCCAAGTCAGTTCACAGCAGCTCGGGACGCCAAAGTGTCTGAGGCTCGCAAAGCGGGCCATACGGAACTGGCGTCCTCACTGAAGAAGCTGCACAAGCCCTCGGTGGGAGCATGGCTGGCGAACCTTCTCGTACGCGCACAGTCAAGAGATATCGAGCGTCTGATCGACTTGGGCGTCGACCTACGAAAGCCCAAGCACAAGCTCGAAGGTGAGCAGATTCGAAGGGTCTCGAAGGAGAAGGCCGACGCCGTCTCCAAGCTGGTGCGAGACGCGAGATCAAACTCCTCTCGAATGGGCCAGCCGGCGTCAGCGGCTGCAGTACAAGAGCTTGAGGCGACCCTTGAGGCCGCGTTTGCGGATCCGCACGCCGCCGAGAGCCTTCGTGCGGGCCGTTTGAGTCGTGGATTGAACTATTCGGGACTGGGATTCGCCGATCAGCCGCAAATGCGGCCGCTTGCACGTGCCAAAGGCTCCACATCGGCTCGAAGATCCAGGCCAAGAGCTGACCAGGTCGCTGCGCAGCGGGATCTGGAGACTGCATACCGTGACCGAGAACGTGCCGACGGTGAGGTTGCGAAAGCAAGGCGAGCCGTTGCCGTAGCTGAGGACGAATTAAAGCGACTCAAGTCGGCCGAAGCGGTGGCCGTACGACGGTCAAAGCAAGCGCACGACCGCGCGTCAGCCGCGAAGAAGAAGATCCGCAAATGAGACAAGCTGGCTGGATTTGTACGAACAATCTTCTTGAGCATCTGGCAGTCGCTTATCTAGGCAGCGAGAGACGAGTTCGACTGCGATCGGCGGGGTCTACGCCTGTGTGCCGGGCGCGGCTCTAGCGGCCGCGAAGCGAGTGAGAGCGAGGGCGACGGGACGAAGGGCCAATGGCCGACGAGGTCCCCTGGCGTTGCGGTGGCCGCCTCAGTCCTAGCCTCGGTCTCAGTGGACGCACGCCAGGCGGCAATATCAGCCAGCCCCTAGATCCGGCGCCCAACGGTCTCCTAAGCCAGTCCAACGTGACGTGCAGTCAGAGTGGCTCGGGGCGTTTCGGCAGCCGGACCCCCACCGACGTCACGAAGGGACCGTGGTCTTCTCGTCGCGAACCGAACCGACGACGACCGGTCGGATCCGAGTTGGTGACTAAGGATTCGGCGCTGTGCGAGTCCAACCTGGCAACGCTTCCTACTGGCTGGCGTCGGCGAGCGTCGGCAACGCAAAAGTGGGTCGTGCCGTCGTTGCCTCCACTCCGCGGCCGCCGCCGGGATGACACCCTTAGTCCGGCAACCAGTCCAGTGGAACAACCAGGCCGGCATGGTCCCGCATCCAGAGTTCGGTCCCTCGACCTTGTGGGCCCACCCTGCGTCCCCTGTCGCGTTGTGGACGACGGTCAACCCTCGCTCGCAGGCTGCCTCCGTCGAACAGGCCGCCTTCTCAGCGGTCATGTATCAGTTGTGTCCTTTCCGATACGCGAAGCAGCCCCCGGGTGCGCCAAAGAAACCCGGGGGCCGTCTTCCGTTGGATTCGTGGACGGGAGTCGAGGCGAACCCGACGATCCACTACCCACCGATGCTGCAGGCGAAACAACAAACGCTCAACTGGAAAACAGGGGATGCCGACAAAAACGAAGCGACCCCGGCCCGATTAGCCGGGCCGGGGTCGTCTCGTCGGCTGGGCACGTAACCGTCGGGCCTTGGCGAAACCCCGGCGTGCCGGCCGTCAGTCTGCCAAGCGCGAACCAGCCCCGCCACCCAGACGGGTGCAAGCCCAGTTGGGCGCGGCCAGGTCGCGTCACCCCGCACCCGTTCGGTGATCGCGTCGTGCGAGGCCTTCGTTTGGTGGGTGGCCGGCCTCACGATTCCGTGTTGGGCAAGTGTTGTGTTCGAGGAGGCCAAACGGCTCTATGGGACAGTCGAGCGTGCCGCAACAATCGTAGGGAGGACGGGAACTCGTTGGCATGAACACAGGGACGACTGCAGAGTGGCGCACACGAGGAAGCGAGGTCCTTGGCTTCGTTGCTGCCGCCGAGCGCCGGTTGTCGGTGTCTCTGCGCCTCAACGACGTCACGGTGCTCGCGGCGGCCGACGAGCTGTCGGCAGCCACCAGGGTTGCCACGGCTTGGTTGGGAGCGAACCCGTGCCCTGACTCGGGGCTTGGGCTGCAGATCGCAAGGATGTTGAACAACTGCCGAGAGGTCGCGCGCACGGCTCAGCGGGTGGCTATGGACCCCCGGTCGAACACTGAGGCGGCGCGCAGCCGCAGGCGAAATCTCGCTGCGGTCGTCAGCGTCGATAGCCGAACGTTGGAGGCCTGGTAAGACGCCTGGAAGGTCCGGGACGACGCCCCAACCGAAGTATCCCCACCGGTCGAGGGCACGACGCTCGTCATCTCTTTGCTGCCACGAGCCTCGCGGAATCCGCAACAGCAATGTCCAAGTCCACGTTCACTTGGCTGTGGCCGTGGAAGCTCACCTCACAAGTGATTCCAGCGTCGGTCCACACCAGCAGGTCGTGTCCCATGTACAGCTCGAGACCCTCTTGGGCACCGGATGAAGCAGAGCATTGGTACAGCTTGGCGACCGCTCCGCGTATCCGAATCGCTTTGGCCAACTTCGTCGGCGAGCAATACGCAGGAACAGGAGGAACGCGCTTCCCTCGCTCGTGCCTCAGATAGAAAGGCAAGTCCGTGCCCGTGATGAATACGAAGTGCCCGAGAGGGCCGCCGGTGATTGACGGCATTGGAACGACCGACCCGTTGTACTGCTGAAAGGTCACGCCAACATAACCAGGTGGGACCTCAAAGTTAGACTGATTCAATACCAGAGTAGATCGAGATAGTTGGATTACCGCCGGCCCACAAGCATCCTCACCCACGACCCCAAGACAGGAATTGACAGAGGAGGACGCCGGGACTGGAAGAGGAACCGGTAGGACGCTGGGGCAAGGCACCGCTCTTCGGAGAAACGAAGCGAACTTCTGACACTGTCTTCGCTGCGATGCCGTGATGGGAGTCAACGGCACGCCGTCAACGACTTCGGGCTTGGACGCTCGCATCGTCGAAGCCACCTCTGCTGCCTTCACCTGACCGGTTGGCATCCACCCAACGGCACCAACAACAACGAGCGCACCAAGCAGTCGAGTGGTCCACCTTCGAAGCGACGAGGCTCCATCCTGAATGCGAAACGGCATGTTGTGTTGGCGAGCCACCACCGGAGCGTAGGCACTCTAAGGTCAGCGTTTTGCTCGCCGACCTCGGCCTCACCCGCGTCCCGGGTGTGCCCCCGAACGCCGCTCAGGAGCGTGGTAAGGGAGACAGGCTCCAGTCGGGGTTTGGCGAAGTCCCCCACCGATCGATCTGTTGCAAGACTGTCCTGCTCCCGTCGGGTCGAGTCAGAGGTGACGTGAACACCTAGACGGCCACAAACGGCTGCCAAGGCTGTCTGGTCGTACCCAGCGATCGCGCGAACTGGCGATAGTGGACGGTTTTGGTCACCGGCGGAGCTCGCTGTGAGTCAGTGGCTAGCGGACCGCGCCGGCCCCGACCTGCCCATGACCGACGTCATCTACCGGCAGCTCGCGCACGGCTTGCGGCTGCCTGGGATGTCTCGTCATCAAATGGCGACGGCGACCGCCGGCAGACTGACCAACTCGAGAAGCTTCAGCGCGTCCGACTTCGGGCGGCGACAGTAGCGACCCTCTTCCTGGGCGCTTGTCACGCTCTCTATGAAAGCGTCGGACGGTAGCAACTGCGGGGATTCCCCCGTCGTTGGCAATCGGAGTTGTAAACTCCATCCATGGGGAGGGGGCGTCAAGGCCGGAATACCCGACCCAGCGCAGCCCCGTACGTCACCTCTTGGTCATCGGTACGCCTCTGGACGTACCGTCGTGAGCCCTCGAGTGTCGATTGCAACATGTCGTGCGCGCCAACACGTCCTCGGCCCGTGAGGTGACGACCCTCCTCGATACGGAGCGAGAGGCCCTTCCATCCGAACGGCAATTCGCGAGATCACGACCGGCCAGGTGGGTATGGCTGAGCATGGCCATTGTGGCGGGGGTGTTATTCGCCTCGATTCTGGGTTATCTGCTCGACGATCTGGTCGTCCAGCACGAGCACTTTGACCGTGCCAGCGTCGCCATCCGTAGCACGCGCCACCGGACCGCGGAGGTGTCGCGCGACCTAGCTGAGCTGCGTCACGACGTCGCCCTCCTCACAGCGCAGGTAGGGAGCGACTCCGCTTCGTGGAGCCAGGACCAGGCACAGCTCAAAGCGGCGTCTACGGCGCTGGCCACCACTCAGGCCGACGTGTCACAGCAGCGCTCTCGCATCGGAGCGCTCCATACCTGCCTTGGTGGCGTGCAGCAAGCCCTCAACGCGCTGGCGATCAACAACAAGTTGAGTGCCGTCGCGGAGCTGAACTCAGTCGAGTCGAGCTGTGCTGCGGCGTCGGGTGGTTGAACCTTCGTCACGCCGGCGCCGGCTCGGTGTGTCCGCAGCCACGGTCGTGTTGTGCGCCGCCCTTTTGTCCGTCGGCATATGGACTGACGTCGACGCGCACTCCCGGACGCACCATGAAGAGGCGGCCCTCAGGGCTTCGGACGCCGACCTCGTCGCATTGCGCCACCAAGTTGCGGTCACGCTGGCTGACAAGGCGGCGACGACGACAAAGCGAGACGAACTCGCAGCCTTCATTCAGGTGACGTTGGACCGACTCTGGTCGACCAACCTCTCGCTCAACAACGCGAAGGTGGATGCGTACCTCGCAGGGGTTGACGTCAACACCCTCGAGACGTGCCTCGGGGGCATCCAGAATGCCGTGAGCGCTATTCGGGCCAACAACAACGCTCAGGCCACCCAGGACATTTCCACGGTGTCGGCGGCGTGCACCGAGCTGGAGGGCGGTGTCTCCTCCGGGCTGGCCTACCCCTTCGACTTCGCCGATCCCGACGTGATCTTGGTCGGGTCGACCCACTATGCCTACGCCACCAATTCGGTATCGGGCAACATCCAGATCATCGAGTCGACCGACCTCACACACTGGAACGCGGTCGGTAGCGCCTTACCCAAGTTGCCCTCGTGGGCCACGGCCGACTACACGTGGTCGCCGTCCGTGGCCTTCGTCGGCGGGAAGTACGACATGTACTACGCGGTTGACCCGACCGGCAGTCCATTCGAGTGCATCTCGGTGGCTACCTCAAATTCCCCCCTGGGACCCTTTGTGGATTCCTCAACGGCACCTCTCGAGTGCCAGCCCTCCCTCGGGGGCGCCATCGACCCCGACGCCTTCGTCGACAGCAACGGCTCGCCGTACCTGTTGTGGAAATCGGGTGGCACCGGCTCAGCGAAGATCTGGGCCCAGCAACTCGACTCCTCCGGCGCGACCTTCGCCGCAGGGTCGAGCCCAACGACCATCTTGGTGCCAGACCAGCCCTGGGAGGGCGGCAACGTCGAAGCCCCGGACATGGTCGCTGCAGGCGGTCGTTACCTGCTCTTTTACTCCGGTAACGACTGGTCCAGCGGCAACTACGCGGTGGGCGTGGCTACTTGCGCCGGACCGCTTGGGCCTTGTGTCGACGCATCGCCCAATGCCATCCTGGCGAGTGGACGCGGCGTGAGCGGTCCCGGAGGCGAGTCCGTCTTCCCCGACACCGGCGGCAACTTTTGGATCGCCTTCGACGCATGGACCGCGAGCGCCGTGGGTGGGTCCAACAGTCGGAGCCTGTATATCCGCAGGATCAATCTGTCCGGCATACCAACCGTTGGCGGACCTCATGTTTGAGTGACCCGAATCCGTGCAGCCACCGCGTGCCACCTCACACGGGGCCGAAAAGGCTGCCCACTCCCGGCGATTCGCGGTATCCGTACGAGTGTCCCTAGGGGATAGTGGTGGTGACGGCCACGCTGACGACGACACCGGCCCCCCGCCGAAGCAGGGATCTTCCTCATCTGGTGTTCGGGGAACAGGCCAGGAAAGGGCGAAGCGACCCAGCGGGCCTCTGCAGGTGAGGCCGAGTCCCTCCGGATCCGGTTCCCAATCCGAAAGCTGGAGGCCCGGCATTCGTTATACGAGACGACCCCGACCCGATTGCGCGGGCCGGGGTCGTCTCGCTTGGGTGCAGCACGCCAGGCAAACTGGAGGCAAGCTGGCGTGCCGTCGTCAGACTTGCATACGCGAACGGACCCCGCCACTGGGACGCGTGTCGGGTCAACCTGGGCGGTGACTGTGGTGCGGGAAACACGATCCGCCTCAGACCCCGGTGAAAGGCGAGGTCACATACTGGCCGGCGTGGCGCGCGCGGGCCGCCCGCCGGGGATGGCGACCGACCACTTCTTCCCGTGCCGAGGGCAGTCTGTCGGACCGGGCATGGGCCTTTGCGAGAGCTGCGAGCTCCATAAGGAGTGTCTCCCCGAGGCAGCCGAGTTACCCGAGGCGCGAGGCACCTGGGGTGGGTCGCACGCCAAACAACGGACGTGGAACGATGGTCCGGGGTCGTCCTGCCTGGCGGGCACGTTTCCGTGGGGCCTTGGCGTAACCCCGGCGTGGCGGTTTTCCGGTGTGGCCGAGGCGAGACCGGCCCTCGACCGCGACGGCGCCGCCTTCGGGCCATTTGGCTCCGATCGGCTCCTTGACCCCGGGGTGCAACCGGAATAGAAACCCCTCAGCCAAAGACTGGGGAGGGCGCTGGGTGACTGACGAACACCGGCTCGTACAAGTGTCGTCTCACGTCACCAGCGTCGTGGGCCGTGTCGGCGTTGTCGGTCTGTGCTCCTGTGGCTGGCTCGCTGGAGAAGAAGGCGAGGATACGAGGATGGCCGTCAACAAGCTCCACGAAGCGTGGGAGGCGCATGAAAGGGGCGCGAACCCGGTGAACGCGGCAAGTTGGCCCCTACGACCGGTAACGCCCTGATCTCATTCAACAGCGCCGTCCCAACGCCTCAGCCCCCGACAGGTCATCGAAGGTCAGTCTGGCCACCACTCCAGCGGAACTACCAGGCCGGCACCATCCAGCATCCAGAGTTCTGTCCGATGGACCTTGCACGTCCACAATGGGCCCACCCTGCCCTCGGCGTCGATGCCTGTGGCATCGTGTACCCGGGTCAACGCGCGCCCGCACCCATCCCTTGAACAGGTCGCGATCTGATCGGTCATGTAATGCAGTGTCCTGTCCCGCGATCAGACGGTCAACCCCGCCGGCCGAACGCCCGCATCCCTGTCAGAACGTCCAGGTGGTCGGGACAGACCGACCCTGAACCGGCGGTTGCCACTGGGGAACCGCCGGCGGCGAGCTAGGGCATCCCCGAGTCGGCCTACGGATGGCTCCTCTTGGTCTACGTCCTTGTGGGATCAGAAGGATTTGGCACTTCGGGTCGAGGCCATCAGCCTCGCCTTCTGGCGGAGGATGCACCGCTTGTCGTGCTGGTCGTTGATTCCCCCATTCGGAGTGGTTCTTCCTCCCGGAGGTCGCCGACGAACTTCTGCGCAACTCGTTCGTCGTAGTCAGCGACGTTGAGGCCCTGAATCTCCCACCCCGTAGCGCGTGTGGGCATACGGACTAATGGCCATCCCCACGACGAAGCAGGGGCCCTATTGATCCTGTCTGGCGAACAGACCACGAAGGCACGAAGCGACTCCGCGGGACACCTGAGGATGAGGGCGAATCCCTCCGGATCCGGGTTCCCAAATCCGAGAGCTGGAGGGCTGCCATTCGTCGGACGTGGTGACCCCGACCCGATGGCGCGGGCCGGGGTCGTCCTGCCTGGCGGGCACGTTTCCGTGGGGCCTTGGCGTAACCCCGGCGTGGCGGTTTTCCGGTGTGGCCGAGGCGAGAGCGGCCCTCGACCGCGACGGCGCCGCCTTCGGGCCATTTGGCTCCGACGGCTCCTTGACCCCGGGGTGCAACCGGAATAGAAACCCCTCAGCCAAAGACTGGGGAGGGCGCTGGGTGACTGACGAACACCGGCTCGTACAAGTGTCGTCTCACGTCACCAGCGTCGTGGGCCGTGTCGGCGTTGTCGGTCTGTGCTCCTGTGGCTGGCTCGCTGGAGAAGAAGGCGAGGATACGAGGATGGCCGTCAACAAGCTCCACGAAGCGTGGGAGGCGCATGAAAGGGGCGCGAACCCGGTGAACGCGGCAAGTTGGCCCCAACGGCCGGTAACGCCCGGTCGTGGCGCTGAGTGAGCAAGCAGTCATTCCCTAGGTCGCCGGGCGAACTCGCGTAACACCGTCGAAGTTCCGGCAGGCCCACAACGACCGATCGCCCTTCGGCGAGAACCATTTCCTTGTCCGGAACGGCATCGTCGTACCTTCCCCGAGTCGGTGTTACGTGGTCGTCGTACAACTGTGTGTAGCCAGACGCGCTGCTCGCGCCTCGTATGTGCTGTCGGCATCCGAACTTCAACGAGCGGCGGTGCGGGAGAACAACCGCGGCGCCGTTGGCGGTGGCTATCGTGCCGGACGCGATTCCGGCCGGCGCCGTCTCCTGGGGGGATCTCGGGGAGAGGATGGCGCCGGCCGGTTCGCGCTGGAGACAAGCCTACGGGTCTGTTCTGTGGCTGAGCTGCGGTCGGCGTTACGAGTTCATTGCAAGTTCCGACTCTCAGCAGCCGTTTCGTGTCTGGAGAGTGACGAGAACGCGAACCGGCACCCTCAACCCGAAAGGGAACACTGCCGAAAGAACGAAGCGACCCCGGCCCGATTGCGCGGGCCGGGGTCGTCTCGTTGGCTGGGCACGCTTGCGGCGGGCCTTGGCGAAACCCTGACGTGCCGATTCCCATTGTGGCAGACGCGGGCGATCCCGGCGAAGCGGGCCGTAGCGCTACAACTCGCTACCGTGGCCCTGTGAATAGCTCGCGAGTGCCCAGTGGCGTGGTGCACACGCTTCCGGGAGACCTGCGTAAGGCGCTGATCGCCAATCCCACGGCACTCGATGCTTGGAAGCACATCACGCCTCTGGCCCGCAACGAGTTCATCTGCTGGGTCGAGGATGCCAAGCAGCAGATCACCCGCGATCGCCGGATTCGCCGAACCCAGGAGGAGCTGGAAGAAGGCCAGCGTCGGCCCTGTTGCTGGCCAGGGTGCACGCACCGCGAGCGCACCGGTAGATAGCAGTCGGCTGGGTGCCCCTGTGTATGCCCATTGGGGTCGGCGCTTCGACACAACGCGGATCCGTCCTCAGCTTCAGTTCGGTGTCCGGGCCGCGCCCAGAGGTTCCGGGCGCGGAGGCGAGTCGCTGCTGTTCGGTCTGTCTCGGCGGTTACGCGGCGCCGACGACCTTGAAGTCCTGGTTGACGAAGACGTGATGCGGCCAGTTGACGCCGATGTAGTGGACGTTGTACTCGCCGTTGCTCAGCTTCACGACCCGGTCGACGATTCCTCCGGGATATGCGGCCAGCGCAGCTTCGGTCGCCTTGTTCGCAGGGGTTCCGCTGACGATCGTCCCCTGTCCCTCGCTCCAGTCCGTCGGGATCTGACCGACACTCTTGGACGTGGTTGGCGCACCTCGCTCGAAGGGGATCACATCCGCGGCCGAGGCCGTAGATGCACCGCCGCTCTTCGACTCCACCATGACTTGCGAGGCCGTAATCGTCGTGCCATCGGTCGTCCCGAGCACGAGCACGCGTTCGCCCGACTTGAGGGCACTGGGCGAGGTCGAGCTGGTGCCCTTGGTGTATTTCGTGGACGGCTCTTCGTCGACCTTCACGTCCTGCCCCGCTGACGTCGTCAATGTGAAGCTCGACTTGGCCACGTTCCCGACCCCACCCGATGCTCCTCCCGAAGCAGGCCCGGACCGGGCATTGGAACCCCCACCGGACCGGGGAACGCCACCGGAGGCGCTGCCGGCCGCGGATTGCGACGCCGATGCGGGGGACGACGTGCCGAGACCGACGAACAGTCCTGTCAGCGAACCCATCAGCGCAGCGGCTGCGATCAAAACCCGTCTCCTGTTCGACCGCGATCGCGCCACCCGCGGCCGGCCTGTCTGCTCGGCCATCGTCGCCGAGGCTGGCCAGCCGGGCGAAGATGTTGGGGGGCGAGGCGGCGCAGCGGGGGCGCCCCCTGAACCGTGGGCTTCCATCAGCCCTGACGTCGGACCCGACTCGGGACCAGGGGGGAGATCTTCGCTGCCGCTACTTGTTGGTGTGTCATGACTCATGGTGGCGTCCTCTTACTCAGGTAGCCAGAGTGCCCGTCGTTCATGTGAGGCCCCTGTAGGCCTCCTGCGTGCCTGCTCCGAATTTCGCCGCCCCGAGGTGCTGGTATGCGCCCTGGTGCGGCCCGGCGGCCGGGCGGCGATGCGCCCGCCGCCTTTGGCGGCAGAATCGGTGCATGCTCACACGGTCTTCCGGATATCTCTCGCTCCGCTCTGACACACCACTTCCTGCGGTGGAGAGCCTCGAGTCTGATGGATACGTCGTTCTGAATGGCGTCTTCGCCGGAGAGGAGCTCGCGGCTCTCCGCGCCGATGTCGAGCGGGTCTACGAGGAATATCCCCCAGACGAGCGAGGAGATCCGCCCGAGGAATCCGCGGCGTTTCGACACGAGATGCTCAATCGGAGCGGCCTCGTCCAGCGGGCCGTTGGAAACTCTCGCATCCTCGAGGTCGTTGAGCGCCTTCTCGGAGAGGACTGCCATGTCATTGCCAACACGGCCTGGCGACAAGAAGCTGGTGACAACAAACATCTCGGTCGGTTCTGGCACATCGACAGCGGACCCCACATCCCCCGTGACCCGAATGTTCCTTGGGATCCGAGGATTCCGTACCCCGTTTTTGCGATTGCGGCTCACATCTACCTCCGGGATTGCCCGAGAGCAGCTGGCCCGACAGGGGTGATCCCGAGAAGCCACACGTCGGGACAAGCACCTCCCGTGGAGAGGGCTGCCGACGACGAACTCCAATGGGAAGGCCACGGCGCCGTACCGGTCCTGGCGGAGGCAGGAGACGTTGCCCTCTTCGTCTCGGACATATGGCACAGACGGTTGCCGTCTGAATTCGGTGATTCCGGACGGATGTTTATCCAGTGCCACTACGGGCGTCGCGATCTTGCGCAGCGAATCCGCCCGACTTCCGTGGCGAACCAGCTCACTGCGGAAGCAGTGGCTCGCGCCCGCACGGGGCGGGAGAGGACGCTCGTCGGGCTCCATCCATTGGGGTTCTACGACAGCTGACCCACGAGAGATCCCCGGGGCGGCCGGATACGAGGGGATCATCGCATTTGTCGCCCGGATCGTTGCGACGGCGATCACATCGCCATCGGCGGCACAGCACGAGCGACCAGGAGAGAGGTGTGTGGTCGCGCAGACACCGCCACGATGGCAACTACTGGAAGCACGCGCCCGCTCCTTGCCGCAGTCGACGCCGGCTTCGTCGCCCCGCGGCCGCCTCCCGTCAATATGAACGAAGCAGCAATCCGTCCTTCCTACGAGTTGTTCGCCACCGTGGAGGCGCTCGGCGGCGTCCCAGTGGTCGCGGGAGCCAGGCCTTGCTGTTGCGCCATGATGGCCGCCTCGACGACCTGGAGGTCAGAGGGGTCGATGGCCAAGGGTCCACCGGCGACCGGAACCTGCCACACGTGGGTCATGAACGGCGTGGTCGGGTCGGGATGCGAACTGAGATCGCAGGGCTGCAGGCCGTCGATCTGGCCGGTGGTGTCGCTAGTGCACAGGTTGGTGTGCGCATGCCACTGCACCAGACAGCCGTAGGGCATCGGCCCGTCGCCAGAGCCCGGCATCAGGTACATGGCCGCCACGAGCACCGGACCATAGGGAGTCGTCGCGTAAACGAGAGAGTCCACCGTGTTCGGGTTCATGATGTCCTGCCGGTTCATGTACCGGATATTCAGGTAGTGCACGACCGGGTAACTGGTGCTGGTGATGGGAACGTAGCCATCGGCGATTGCGGTACTGAGGTCCTTGTATTTCGACACGGCAGCCGAGGTGGCCTGCACGTACTGGGTGGCGCCCAGAATCTGCTGCGAAGAGGGTTGCGCAGTGCAGTTGGGTGTTTGCATCGCATGGCCCTTGTCCTGTTCCTCGCTGGAGACGGTCAGCGCGTTGACCTCAGCGGCCGGGAGTGCGGGCCCGGTGTACTTCCATTTGGAGTCGGTCACGTTCAGGCCGGCCATGGCCGACATGTTCATGGAATGCGATTTGGCGGTGTTGTGCGAGCCTGACCTCGGTGACATCGACATGCCCGGCATGGAGCCGGAGGAGCCGGACATCGACATGGCCCCGTTCGACGTGCTGCTCGATGCCGCCGCGGTGGCCGTGCCCGCCACTGAGGTCGGGGCAAGCGGTCGTCCGGAGAGTCGCGGATTACGGGACTCGGTGGACCCGAGCTGCTGACGGAGATGTTGCGCTGCGGCCAGCGCCCCCCGTGAGGAGTCGGCCGAGGATTCCGACTGGCGCTTCTCAGTCCGCACCGAAGAAGGGTGCGTCGAAGGAGAACACGCCTCCGTCGGATGCCACCATCCAGTAGCCGCCGGTGGCGTCGTCCTGCGCCATCCCAACGACTGGAGCGTTGAGGCGGATGCCGCCGGTGCTCCCCCAGAACGGAGCGGTGCCGAAGGCGAAGATCCCGCCGTCGGACGCCACCAGCCAGTAGCCGCTGCCGCCGCGCGACGAAGCCATGCCGTTGACCGGCTGCTGCAGGTGGATGTTGCCAGTCGACCCGTAGAAAGGCGCGCCGAAGGCGAAGATCCCGCCGTCTGATGCGACCAGCCAATAGCCGCCTGTCTGTCCGTCAGCCGCGAGGCCCACGACGGGCGCGTTCACGTGCCTACCGCCCATCGAGCCGAAGAAGGCGGCGTCGCCGAACGCGAAGACGCCACCGTCGTTGGCGACGAGCCAATAGCCGCCGCCCGTCGGGCGTCGGCGCGAGGTTCACCACCGGTGCGTTGAGGGGTTTCCCCCCATCGAGCCGTAGAAGCCCGGCATCGCCGAAGGAGAAGACGCCACCGTCGCTGCCGACGAGCCAGTACCCGCCCCCGTCAGGGGTCGAGACGATGTGGTTGATCGGCGCGTTGAGCGGCGTACTCGCCATGGAGCCGTAGCTCGGCACGTCGTGAGCGGAGACTGCGCCCTCGGCGTCCGAGAGCCAGTAGCCCGATCCCGAGGGCGGCGGCGGCGATGCCGGTGACCGGTCCGGGGATTTCCCGCCTGACCTGATCAGGGTTCACCATGAGCGATGACTCGTCCACGGCCTCGAAGCGCTCGGCCGGGACCTGCTTCAGCTCGTCGACGAGCGATTGCGGCCACGACGGGTCGGCGGTCCCCCCGAAGTACCAGTTGCTCCCGTTGTCGGCGAGGATGAGTCCGTACTGCTGCATGGCTCGGAGCACCACCCGGGCCTGCGGCGAGAAGCCGCTGATGTCAAAGCTCGCCTTGAGACGGAAGCGTGCGCCCCTTGGTGGCAGGTTCGGGTCGGAACGAGCCCCGGCCTCGTGTCGTGCCGGCCAGAGATAGCTCGTGTCCGTCGTCTCTGCCGTCATGCGGATGGCGTGCGTGATGCTGCCCGACTCCACCTCGTCGTAACGGACGAGCCCGGGCAGGATCGGGCAGACCCGCTGCATCCGCCGACGTCCAGCCGGCCGGCCGCAAGCGCGTTCGAACGAAGGTTCCAGATGGCGCCCGAACCCGCGGTGGATCCGCTCGGGGCTGTACTGCGCGTCGTAGAGCTCGTAGAGGGTGCACGTGCTCGGGTCGACCATCGAGCGCGTGGCGGTCACCGGTTGCGTCTCTGCCCTCCCTCGTCCGGTGACCCAGTAGGCCAGGGCGAGGTGAGCGATTGGGGTCAGGGAGATGGGAGAGGAGAAGGTCATCCTCAGCGCTCTGTGCGGCCATGGGGCACTTCGACGTCGCGCTATGACCGACGAAGGTCTTGGCACTGCATCGGCCACGCTGCCGAAGGAGAGATGACCGACTTGAGTCCGATGCACCGGCGACACGGCCGTGTTTCGGCCCGGAGTCGAGGGAGAGCCCTTTTTCACCGAGGCCCGCACCGTTAAAGTCGAGACGCAGACCGTGGCGGCATGCGGGGCCTTTGCCCCGCCGCCGAGGGGACAAGCGGGGGAGGGCCGTGGCGGACGAGCACGATCGGATGCAATTCCGCAGGATGGACGAGGGAAACGACGCCGATTTTGCGTTGCTTGCCAGGGTCCACGACGACGGCTGTCGCGGCGCTGCCGGACCTTCTGCTCGGCATGGTGGCCGAGCTCGGTGCCGACAACTTCTACCCCATCGACCGCCGCGCCCACAGCCTGCAGACGGCGACGCGTGCGCTGCAAGACGGACGCGACGAGGAGTACGTGGTCTGTGCCCTCCTCCATGATGTTGGCGAGTCGCTGGGCCCGTTCAACCACGGAGAAGTTGCGGGCCGCCATCCTCCGGCCCTACATCTCGACCGAGAACTATTGGATGCTGGCGCACCACCAGGTGTTCCAGGTGTACTTCTTCGGGCAGCACCTGGGGCTCGACCCCAACGAGCGCGACCGCTTTGTCTCCAGTCCCTTCTACGACCGGACGGTGAACTTCACGAGCCTGTACGACGAGGTGTCCTTCGATCCGGACTATCCGAACGAGCCGCTCGAGACCTTTGCGCCGATGGTCCGACGGGTGCTGGCCAAAGACTGGACCCCACCGAGCTGAGCGCACAGCAGGGCTCCCCCGGCCACGTCAGCTCTGAGCCATCGCCGACGAGGTGGCTGTCGGTGCGGTCCAGGTGCTCGTTGCGGCTCTCGACCCAGCGGCCCCGGTCCACCGCAGGGAGTTGGGACCCGGCACCACCGAGGAGCAGGCGGAGGCGATCGACCCCGACCGTCGAATTCGCGATGATGCTCTACCCGAAGTCGGCGAATTGCGCTCTACGGTCGAAAAAGTCTGCCAGGCGCGCCGTGGACGGCGCTGCACTACGTAACCTGGCTCGAGCAAGGGCACGACGCGGGAGATCGGGAGCGGCACATGGGCGGTCACAGGGACCGGGTACTGCAGGAGTTCGTCGAATTCTTCGAGGGCCGGCCCGGTTGGCGCCTCGAGCCCAGTACGACCCCCGGCGCCCCACCCCTGTGGGCCTTCGTCGACGGCGGCAGAGTCGAGTTCTCGGTGACGGTCGACGACGGGACGATCCACCTCTACGAAATGGAGACGGACCGCGAGATCCTCTTCGGTGACACGGCGGCGCTCACCGGCTGGCTGAAGGCCAATCGGGCGGAGGCGCTCCGTGAGGCCCCTTCTCCCGCTGCCGCGAAGGCAAAGCGCCGCAGGTTTTTCGAGTGGAGCTAGCGAGAACGATCCTCCGAAGGACGGGTCAGACAGCGCTCCTCGAACAGTTGGTGAATGAAGGGGCCTCCGACACCGTCTGAGTGACGCGTTAGACGGTGTCGAGCGCTGCAGGACGACGGGAACGTCTCCCTGTGCGCCATACGAGAACGGACGCTCCGACGAGGAAGGCCGCCATCGCCAGGAAGAAGGAATTCCCTGCGAGGAGCTGCCACGGGTTCAGATGCAGGTCCGACGTGTTCTTGTACGGCACCCACCAGATGGGCGCGCACCAGAAGAGCACCGCAGCGCCTGCAGCCATGATCCGTCCCCAGCGAGGACGGTCCGGGGCGAGGCCGAGCCAGAGCAGGGCCGGCACGACCCAGACCATGTGATGCGCCCACGAGATCGGTGAGACGAGCAGGCACGTGCCGGCACAGACCAGGACACCCAGCATCGGGGAGCACCGTCGGTGTGCCACCATGGCGAGCCACAGGCCGCCTGCGGTGACCGCGAGCAGCAGCGGCAGCATGACGGCATTTGGAACCGCTGCGTGGTTGATCCGCTCGAGTGCGGCGCGGAGGTTCTGGTTGGTGACCACGGAGAGGTCGCCCGCGCGGCCCGGGTGGAACAGCGCCTTCGTCCAGTAGACCGCTGACGAAGCGGGTGAGACGAGGTACGTCAAGAGCTCGCAGCCCACGAATGTGACCATGCAATTCGAGCGCGCCGCGGAACCGGCGGGTGAGGAGGAGATAGGGGACGAAGAGGAGAGGCGTCAGCTTCACCGCCGCCGCCAGGCCCGTGGCGACGCCGAGCGGCGTCTGCCAGCGCCCGATGCGACGATCGGTCAGCAGATCCCACATGACCAGCAGGACGACAACGAGGTTGACCTGCCCGAAGCCGACGGTCACGAGGACCGGGTTGAGGAGTAGCGCGGGAAGGCTCAACGCGAGCGCGAGGCGCCACGACGCCTGCCGGGAGAGGTCAGGCTTCACGAGCCGGACCGACAGGACGAGGAGTCCGATGAGCGCCACGAGGTTGCCGAGGGTCCACACCGTCTGGACCGCATCGACCGTGGAGAACATGCGCTGCCACGGGGCAAAGAGCAGCGCGGCGAACGGGGGATAGGTGAAGAGAAGGCTCGTGTTGGGCAAGCCGATCGAGTAGAGGTGTGACGTGAAGACGTAGCGACCTCCGAGGCGGAGATACACACCGAGGTCGACCTCATACGTCCGGAGCGCGATGTAGAACCCGTACGTCAGCGCAGCGGCGAAGGAGAGGAGGGCCGGCCCCCAGCCCGTGAGGCGCGACAGCCCCGAGCGCGGATCCGCCAGGCGGTGGGGACGAGAGGAAAGAGGATGGTCGACGGTCGTCATGGTGTAGGAGGACGCAACAGGATGGAGCCTTCGGTGCTCATACCCGGAAATGGCCCCGGTCCCGCACGGACACCTGTCCGCTCGGGCCGACGCGGCGGTCCGACGCGTCCCGGCGCACCGCCGTGCCATTCGACGGCACGCAGGCATAGTACCGCCGGGCCAGGTTCGCTCAGGCGATGCGGTCTGGCGTCAGCCCGAGGGCACGGTCAGAGGAGGGACGGTGGTGCTGGGGATCGTGACCGGTCCTCCGCCGCCGACGCTCCCGCCCGAACCGGACGACGTCGATGCCGGATTGCCGGCGCCCTGAGTCAGGTGGAGCAGGACCTCCAGGGTGCCGTTGTTGGCCGTCGAGACGAAGCCCCCGATGCTCGGGTTCGCGACGTCCCATTGGGCGAAGGGGATCGCGATGTCGGCCAGGACGTCGATCTGGTCCGCGAGGCGCTCGGCTGAGACCGTGAACGTCACCGACTTGGTGACGCCGTGCATGGCGAGTGTTCCCGTGGCCTGGTAGTGCCCGATGGTATTCACGGCCGGCACCGCTCCGAGGCTGATCGGCGACGTGAGCTTCAGCGTCGCCGTCGGGAATCGGGTGACGTTCATGATCGGACCGTCGAAGCGCGCATTCCGTTGGCTCTGGTCGCTGACGACGCTGGCCATGTCCACGTTGAAGGTACCGGCCGTGACCGTTGCTCCGTCAATGGAGAGCGATCCCCAGACCTTGGTGGTCCGGCCGACCGCCGTCGCGTTCTGGCCGACGAGAACTTCCTGGACCCGGTACCCGGCGATCGACCCGGGCCCGACGTTCCACGTGCCGGAGACCGCCGATGCCGCGCTCGTCTGCACTCCGGGTCGTGCGGTCGTCGATGTCGTCTTGGACGACGGGAGCTCGAGCTTGGCCGGGGTAGGTCCCTCGATGAAGTGGATGTAGACGAAGGGCGCGGCCACCGCCAGGACGACGACGAGAGCCACCCCACCCACAACCACCTGCAACGTCCTCCGCCTCCGGCTCGCCATGGCTCTCATGATGACCGCTGCGGTTCGCGCCCGAGGGGCACCCGCGCGGCATTTGGGCGATGTGCCGCTACTGGCCCCTCCGCGAACGATGCCAAGAGCAGAAATGGAGGCGAATGACCTGGGCCTCCGGCGTGAGGCTAGGTTACGGTTTGGCTTCGGATTCGCTCGGGGAATCCGGGACGGCGGTAGAGCGAAGGGCGCAATGGAGCGAAGCACGGCTCGAATTCGTAGTGCTCGCGCCCGCAGCACGGTGGTTGTCCTCGGTCGTTCAAAGGGAGGCGCCGGATGAAGATGCGAAACAGGCTCATCCCTCTGGCGGCTGCCGTCGCCTGCACGCTGTCGCTCGGTCCAACTGCATTTGGCGGTCCTGCTGGTGCCGCGGGGATTACCACCTCGGCGACCACGGTGAGCGACGACGCCGCCGGGGGTGATGGCGGGGGGCAGCTTCACTCTTACCGCGAACGTCTCGGGGTTGGACGGGACGCCGACGGGCACCGTCGACTGGTCGGTCAGTGGACCGAGCACGGTGACCTGCTCCCCGTCGATGCTCGACGTGAACGGCAACGGAACCTGCGCGGTCACTGACGCCAATGCCGGCACCTACACGGCCACCGCCACCTACGACGGTGACGGCACCTACAACGGCAGTTCGGGTATGGACACGACCGCCATAGTCGCCACGGCACCCTCGACGACCACGGTGAGCGACGACGCCGCGGGGGCGATGGCGGGGGGCAGCTTCACCTTTACCGCGAACGTCTCGGGGTTGGACGGGACGCCGACGGGCACCGTCGACTGGTTGGTCAGCGGACCGAGCACGGTCACCTGCTCCCCGTCGATGCTCGACGTGAGCGGCGACGGAACCTGCGCCGTCACCGTCGCCAGCGCCGGCACCTACTCGGCCACCGCCACCTACGTCCCGCCGCTAGGAGGCAACTACAGCGGCGGTTCGGGTATGGACACGACCGCCATGGTCGCCGCGGCAACCTCGACGACCAAGGTGAGCGACGACGCCGCAGGGGTCGTGGCGGGGGGCAGCTTTACCTTCACTGCGTCCGTCTCCGGGTCGGCCGGGACGCCGTCGGGTACCGTCGACTGGTCGGTCAGTGGACCGAGCACGGTCAACTGCTCACCAGCGACCCTCAACGGCCTGGGCAAGGGAACCTGCGCCGTGAGCGACGCCCGTGCCGGCACCTACTCGGGCACTGCCACCTACAGCGGTGACGATACCTACAGCGGCGGTTCGGGCTCGGACATGACTGCCAGCGTGGGCACAGCACCCTCGACGACCACGGTGAGCGACAACTCCTCGGGCAAAGTGACGGGGGGCACCTTCATGTTCACCGCGACCGTTGCCGGTGCGGTCGGGGCGCCGACGGGAACCGTCACCTGGTCCGTCAGCGGACTGAGCACGATCGGCATACCAATCCCACTCACCTGCCCCAACTCGACCCTCAACAGCAGTAAGGCAACCTGCACCGTCACCGGCGCCAGCGCCGGCACCTACTCGGCGACCGCCACCTACGACGGCGACGGGAGCTACAGCGGCAGTTCGGGCTCGGACACGACAGCCACCGTGGCCAGGGCGCCGTCGACTTCGCCGACCATCAGCAACCTGCCCACGGGCGGCACCTTCGGTGGCGGCTTCGTGGCCACGGTGAGCGTGACGACCGGCGACGGCGTCAGGTTCGTCACCTCCAACTCGAGCGGCGTCTGCACCGTCTCGGGCGGCCTGACCGTCAGCTACGTGGGCGCGGGCACGTGCTCCCTGACGGCACAGGTTGCGACCGGTGCGAACTACCTTGCCGCGACCGGCGGCGCGCAGTCCTTCACCGTCGCCCGCGCCGCGCCCTCCACACCGACCGTCACCAACATTCCCACGGCAGCGGTCGAGTTCGCCGGTTTCACGGCCGATGTGGCCACGAACGGCGATGGCCCGACCTCCGTCGTCTCGAATACACCCAGTGTCTGCGGTGTCCAGTCCGACGGTCTGACCGTCCTGTTCTTGACCACGGGTGCCTGCACCGTCACCGCCGGGGTCGAACCCGGCGCGGACTACCAGGGCGCGACCGGCAGACCGCAGACGTTCCAGGTCGGTCCGGCGCCCCGGGGATACTGGCTGGTGGGATCCGACGGCGGAATCTTCTCCTTCGGTGCCGCCGCTTTCCACGGTTCGATGGGCGGGATCCCACTGCAGCGCCCGGTGGTCGGGATCACACCCACGATCACCCGTGGGGGGTACTGGCTCGTGGCGTCGGACGGCGGCATCTTCAGTTTCGGCGACGCCGACCTTCTACGGCTCCATCCCCGGCGTCGGGCTGCACCCGGCCGGATCGGGGCTGCCCAACAGCCTCGACGCGCCGATCGTCGGCATGGTGCCCTCCACCAACCGACGCGGGTACTTCATGGTCGCCTCCGATGGTGGGGTCTTTGCCTTCGGCGACGCCAAGTTCGAGGGGTCTTGCCCCGGCATAGGCGGGTGCGCCGGGACCGCGGTCGCCGTCATGCCCGACCGGACCGGGAACGGGTATTGGCTCGTCACCAGCGCCGGTGGCGTGTACTCCTTTGGCGACGCGCCGTTCTACGGCGCCCCTGGGCCGCAATCGGTGCCCGTGGTCAACGCCGTGGCCGCGCCGGACGGATCGGGCTATTGGCTGCTGTACGCGAACGGAGTCGTGGCGAACTTCGGCGACGCCGTCAACTTCGGGGCCCCGACCGGCTACGTCAACTCGTTCAATCCGGCCAACGCCATCTTCCCCACCGCCGACGGCAACGGCTACTGGGTGGCCTCGACGAGGGGAGACGTCTTTTCCTACGGAAACGCGCCCTGGCTTGGAAGCATGACGGGCAAGGCCCTCGACGGCGACATCATCGCCGGCTTCGGTTTCTGAAGCTCAGGCTCCGAGCGCCTCGTCGGCGCGCTCGGGCAACGCCGCCACGACGCGTTCCACCACGATGTGGACCCCGTTGTCCGTGCCGCCGGCTGCCCGGCGGAGGAGGTCACCGACATAGGCGACGAGGTTGATGACATCGAGCCGGGGGGAGAGCCCGACCAGGGGAACCGGCTCGGTCGCCGGGTCCAGCCCGCAGACCTGCAGGATCACCCGGCGCAACTCGAGGAGCCCGCTCCGGGCCTGGACCAGGGACGTCCCGCTCTGGCGCAGCCAGACTGATATCCCCAGCTCAAGCGTGAGGTCAGCGGTGAACGGCTGCACGGGGCCCAGCTCGGCCAGCCCGCCCAGTAGGGCAGGGCCGAAGCCGGTGCGGACGCTCATGACCATGGCCTCAGTGTGGCGAAAGCCTGTAACAAGGTGGTGGACCGGTCCTGGGCTGGTAATTTGTTGCACGTGGCACGCACGATCTGGAAGGGCGCCCTCAGTTTCGGACTGGTGAACATCCCCGTCGGCCTCTACCCGGCGACGTCGGACAAGAGCATCCACTTCAACCAGTTCGAGGAGGGGACGTCGGACCGCATCCGCTACAAGAAGGTCAACGAGCGGACGGGCGAGGAGGTCGCACAGGACGACATCGTCCGCGGCTTCGACCTCGGGGGCGGCGAGTACGTGATCCTGACCGAGGAGGAGCTCGAATCGGCCGAGCCCAAGCGGTCGCGCCAGATCGAGATCTCGGACTTCGTCGAACAGAGCGACATCGACCCCGTCTACTTCCGCTCGAGCTACTACCTGGCTCCCGAAGGGGAGGGGGCGGACAAGGCCTACGCGCTCCTGCGCCAGGCCATGGGCGACGCCGGGAAGATCGGGATCGCCACCCTCGTCATGCGCAACAAGGAGTATCTCGTTGCCGTCCGGCCCGACGCCGACGCCCTGGCGCTGCACACCATGTACTTCTCCGACGAGGTGCGCGTGCCGGACCGGGAGCTCGACCTGCCCGACACCTCGGAGGTCAGCGCGCGCGAGCGCTCCATGGCCCAGCTCCTCATCGAGTCGATGGAGAGCGACTGGGACCCGGCGCGCTACCACGACACCCACCGCGAGAAGGTGGAGGCGCTGATCGAGGAGAAGCGCACCGGCCACGAGATCGTGATCCAGGACGTGCCGGAGGCCCCGGCGAAGGTCGTCGACCTGATGGACGCACTCAACGCCAGCATCGCCGCTGCAGCGGGCTCGGGCTCGGGCTCGGGGACCAAGGGCACCAAGCGCACGGTCGCCAAGAAGGCCCCGGCCCGGCGCGGCGCGGCGGCCAAGAAGGCGGGCAAGGCCACCAAGCCCGCCGCCCGGGCCAAGCCGGCCGCCCGTCGCAAGGCCTCCTGAGGCTTCGTGCGCGGGCCGGGCCTCGGGCCCGGCGCCGAAAGCCTCCTGCAGGTCTCGTGCGTGAGTTCGCACGATCACGCACCAAGCCCGTCTGCGAGGGCTGAGCTCTGTCGTTTTCCTGCTCTGGAGTGCGGAATCGTGGTGTGATTCCTGTGTCGAGCGCTGTCGGGGAGGAGGCCGCATGGCGACTGCGCAGGTACGGTTCCCGGACACGAGGATCTCCGAGTCGCTGGACTTCGACGGCCTCGTCCAACTGATCTCCGTCGACGGCCAACGGACGCTCGGGTGCCCCTACTGGGACCTGGTGCGAGACGTCGACGCGCCGCAGCTGCGCGATCTCTACGCCGACATGGCCGTGGTGCGCGGCCTCGATGCGGAGGCCATGGCGCTGCAGCGCCAGGGGGAGCTGGCCCTGTGGGCGCCGCTGCAGGGCCAGGAGGCCGCGCAGGTGGGCTCCGCCCGCGCGCTGCGGGCCGACGACTTCGTGGTGTCGAGCTACCGGGAGCACGGCGTGGCCTACTGCCGTGGGATCGACCCGGTCGCGATGCTCCGCCTCTGGCGCGGCACGGGGCTGTCCGGGTGGGACCCCGCCGAGTTCGGGATGGCCACGCCGGCCATCGTCGTGGGGTCGCAGGCGCTCCACGCCACCGGCTACGCGTTGGGCGTCGTGCTCGACGGCGGCTCGACCGCCACCCTGGCCTACTTCGGCGACGGCGCCTCGAGCGAGGGCGATGTCGCGGAGGCGCTGTGCTTCGCGGCCAGCTACAGGGTCCCGGTCGTGTTCTTCTGCCAGAACAACCAGTGGGCCATCTCCGAGCCCGTGGGCGTGCAGTCACACGCCTCCATCGCCCAGCGCGGGCAGGGCTACGGCATCCCCGGCATCCAGGTGGACGGCAACGACGTACTGGCCGTCCTGGCCGCCACCCGGCTGGCCCTGGCCCGCGCCTACGCCGGACAGGGACCGTCGCTCATCGAGGCCGTCACCTACCGCATGGGCCCGCACACCACGTCCGACGATCCCACCCGGTACCGCTCCCGGACCGAGGAGGAGGGGTGGCGCGCCAAGGATCCCCTGGCCCGGTTGCGGGCCATGCTCCACGCCGAGGGCCTGGCCGACGAGGGTTTCGACGAGGTCGTCGAAGCGAAGGTGGCCGAGGCGGCGGCGCGGCTGCGCCGCGGCTGCCTCGCCATGCCCGACCCCGGGCCGGACGCGGTCTTCGCCCACGTCTACGCCGAGCCGCACCCGCTGCTCGAGGAGGAGCGGTCGGCCTACGCCGAGTATCTCGCCGGCTTCGACGAGGAGGCCTGATGGCCACCATGTCGCTGGGCAGGGCGCTCAACGCGGGATTGCGCCAGGCGATGGCGCGCGACCCCAAGGTCGTGTTGATGGGGGAGGACATCGGCAAGCTCGGCGGCGTCTTCCGGGTGACCGAGGGGCTGCAGGACGACTTCGGCGACCGCCGGGTCATCGACACACCGCTGGCCGAGTCCGGCGTCATCGGGACGGCCGTCGGGCTGGCCATGCGCGGGTACCGGCCGGTGTGCGAGATCCAGTTCGACGGCTTCATCTACCCGGCCTTCGACCAGATCGTGAACCAGGTGGCCAAGCTGCGCTACCGCACCGAGGGCCGCGTCGCCATGCCGGTCACGATTCGCGTCCCCTACGGCGGCGGCGTGGGCGCGGTCGAGCACCACTCGGAGTCGCCGGAGGCCTATTTCGCCCACACGGCCGGGCTGCGCGTCGTGACTCCGAGCAACGCCGACGACGGGCACCGGATGATCCAGCAGGCCATCGCGTCCGACGACCCCGTGGTGTTCTTCGAGCCGAAGCGACGCTACTGGGAGAAGGGCGAAGTGGACGAGGGATCGTCGCCGTCGGCCCTGCCGCTGCACCAGGCCCGCGTGGTGGCCGAGGGGACCGACCTGACGATCGTCGCCTACGGCCCGATGGTGGGCACGGCGTGCGAGGCGGCGCGTATCGGCACCGAGGAGGGCACCTCCATCGAGGTGGTCGACCTCCGCTCGCTCTCTCCGGTCGACTTCGCGACGGTGGAGGCGTCGGTGCGCAAGACGGGCCGCTTGGTCGTCGCCCACGAGGCGCCCGTCTTCTGCGGGCTCGGCGCCGAGATCGCCGCCCGCGTGGCGGAGCACTGCTTCTACCATCTCGAGTCGCCCGTGCGCCGGGTGGGTGGCTTCGCCACGCCCTACCCGCCTTCGCGGGTGGAGCGGCACTACCTGCCCGATGCCGACCGGATCCTCCACGAGGTCGACCGGTGCCTGCAGGGGTGAGTGTCCGCGAGTTCCTGCTGCCCGACCTGGGGGAGGGGCTGACCGACGCCGAGGTGGTTGCCTGGCACGTTGCCCCGGGCGACGTCGTCACGCTCAACCAGGTGCTGGCCGAGGTCCAGACCGAGAAGGCGGTGGTCGAGCTGCCCAGCCCCTTTGCCGGGACGGTGGTGGAGCTCCGGGCCGCCACCGGCGAGACCGTCGAGGTGGGGGCGCCGCTCATCGCCATCGACACGGGAGGCGAGGCCGAGGACGCCACGGCGGGGGAGCGGGTCCCGTTGCTGGTCGGCTACGGGCCCTCCGAGGCGCCCCCGAGCCGGCGCCGCCACCGGGCCCGGGACCACCGTGACCGGACGCCCCCCGCCACGCCCGCCGCCGGCGGCGGGCGTCCCCTGGCGCCGCCGCCCGTGCGGTTCATGGCCCGGCAGCACGGTGTCGACCTGGCCGACGTGGCGGGTCACGGACCGGACGGGATCATCACCCGGGAGGACCTGGCTGCGCACCTCGCTGGGACCCCCACCGTCGCGGGCGTGACCGGGCCGCTGGGGCGCGAGACGCGTGCGCCCGCCCGCGGGGTCCGCCGGTTCATGGCCGAGGCCATGGTCCGCAGCGCGACGACGGCCCCCCAGGCCTGTGTCTTCCTCACCGTCGACGTCACGCCGACGGTGCAACTCGTCGAGCGCTTGCGCCGCAACCGGCACTTCGAGGGTCTCCGCGTCACGCCGCTCGCGGTCGTGGCGCGGGCGGTCGTCCTCGCGTTGCGCGACAACGCCGCGCTGAACTCGTCGTGGGACGATGCCACCGCCGAGATCGTCACCAAGCACGACGTGCACCTCGGCATCGCCGTGGCGGGCGTCCTGGGTCTCGTGGTGCCGAACATCAAGGGCGCGCAGGAGCTGACGTTCCGCGAGCTCACCGCGGCGCTGGGGGAGCTGACGGCGCGGGCGCGCGCGGGCCGCTGCGTGCCCGCCGAGCTCCAGGGCGGCACGTTCACCATCACGAACGTCGGCGTGTTCGGCGTCGACGCCGGGGTACCGCTGCTCAACCCGGGCGAGGCGGCCATCCTCGCCGTCGGCGCCGTGCAGCGGCGACCGTGGGAGTACGAGGACGCGGTCGCGTTGCGCGAGGTGGTCACGCTCAGCCTCGCCTTCGACCACCGTCTGGTCGACGGGCAGGAGGCGTCCCGCTTCCTCGGTGGGGTCGGCGAGATCCTGGCCGACCCCACCAACCTCATCGCCTTCGGCTGATCTCACTCGTCCGCCAGGAGCTGCTGGAGCCCCTCGCGCAGGGTCCGCAGCTGGCGCTCGAGGTCCTGCAGCTCGCGCACGAGCCGCATCGCCGCCTCCCGGTCGAGCGCCGGTGCGCCGGGTCGCAGCATGGCCAGTGAGCGTCGCAACGACTCCAGCTCGTAGCGGCGCTCCATCGGGAGACGAACATACGTTCGCCACCCCTGGCGGGCAAGCGCCGGCCCGCCCTCGTGCCACCCGGTGCCGGCCGGCTGGTCCACGGGTTGGGACCCGGCCACCATTGCCCGGTGGCGCGAAGGGCGCGAGGGTAGACGGGTGGCCGCACGGTGCGTGGGGCCACGGGAGGAGGTCTGGTGCGGACCGTCCGGGATGTCATGCGTGCTGACATCGAGGTGTTGCGCACGACCGAGACGGCGGCCGACGCGGCGTACTACCTCGCCGCCCACGCCGACGACGCCGTCCCGCTCTGCCTGGCCGACGGCAGCCTGGCCGGCACCGTCAGCAGCCGCGACATCGTGGCCAAGGTGGTGGCCAAGGGCCGCGACCCGCGCCAGGTCCGGCTGGCCGAACTGGCCGAGCCCGGTGACGTGCTCGCCCTCGACGTGGACGTCCCCGTCGAGGACGCCGTGGCCCTCATGTGCGCCCATCGGCGTGCCCGCCTGCCCGTGGTGGAGCGCGACCGTGTCGTGGGTCTGGTGACCCAGCGCGACATCGCGCGCGTCGCTGGCCTTCCGCCCACCCTGGGCCGACTCCTAGCCCCGGCCCGCCGAGCCGCCAACCGGCGAGCCGCAGATCCGCCGGTCGTCGGACGTGATGACCGGGCGCCGAGTGTCGGGACGGCGGTTAGCCTCGGCCCCCATGTGGCCGCCGTCGCCCCGGGGGACGTGGGTCCTCGATCTCGACGGGGTGATCTGGCTCGCCGGGCGCCCGATCCCCGGCGCCGACGAGGCCGTGGCGCGGCTGCGCGGCGCCGGCGTGCGGGTGCTCTTCGCCACCAACAACTCGGCGCCCACCCGGGCCCAGTTGCGACGCCAGCTCGCCCACTGTGGCATCACCGCCCCGGACGCCGACCTCCTGCGTTCCGCCGACGTGGCCGCCGGCCTGCTCGCCCCGGGCTCGTCCGCCGTCGTCCTGGGCGACGACGGCATCGTGGAGGCGCTGGCCGCCCGGGGCGTCACCGTGGTGCCCGAGGGGCCGGCCGACGCCGTCGTGGTCGGTCTCACGCGCACGTTCACCTACGACACCGTGCGTGTCGCTGCGACCGCGGTGCGGGCGGGTGCGCGCTTCGTCGGCACCAACGCGGACGCCACCTTCCCCACCCCCGACGGCCTGGTCCCCGGAGCCGGTGCCATCCTGGCCGCCGTCGCCACCGCGGCCGAGGCGGTGCCCGAGGTGGCCGGCAAGCCGCACCGGCCGACGGCCGACGCCCTCGCGGCGCGGGTCGCCCCGGGCGAGCTGCGGGTGATGGTCGGGGACCGTCCCGCCACCGACGGCGCGCTGGCCGCCCAGCTCGGCATCCCCTTCGCGCTGGTGCTCTCCGGGGTGACCCCGCCGGACGGGATCCCGGCGGGAACCGAGGCGGCGGCCACGGCAAAAGACCTGGTCACGCTCGTGCGGGAGGTCCTCGACGGCGCCTGAGCAAGTGCTTGCTCGTAGCTAGCACTTCGTATACTCTTGTGCAATGGCAAGTAATGAGCGCATACGCAAGTACCTCGATGCGGGCACGGTCCTCGGGCAGGTCAGCCGTGGCCGGGCCGAGGAGATCGTGCGAGAATTGGTGAACGCGGGAGACATCCAGCGCAGCCAGGCACAGGAGTGGGTGGACAACTTGACCGACCGGAGCCGGAGGTCCAGCGAGCAGGTGCTGGACCTGGTGCGCCACGAAGTGGCGGCGCAACTCGAGAAACTCGACCGCGCAGTCCCTCGAGCACCTCGCCAGCCAGGTGGCCGAGATCCTGAAGAAATCGGCGGATGCCGGCCGCAGGACCACCCGCGACGTCACCACGCAGGCGGGCAAGGTCACCAAGCACGCCGGCCGGGCCGCCAAGGACGTGCGCAGCCAGGCGGGCAAGACGGCCAAGGGTGTGCGCACCCAGGCCGACAAGACGGCCAAGGGTGTCCGCACCCAGGCCGAGCGGACGGCCCAGGGCGTGTGGTCCCAGACGCGGCACGGCCGCCACCCGGGCCCGGGCCGCGGCCACCAAGGTCACCCCGGCCCGCGGCGGCAAGGGTTCGTCCCCGAAGGCATCGGGCAAGAAGTCGGGCGCCCACACGTCCGCACGTCGGACAAGGCGGGCAAGAAGGCGGACAAGAAAGCCGACAAGAAGGCCGACAAGAACGCGGACATGAAGCCGCCCAAGAAGGCCGCCAGCTGACCGCCGGGGCCCGCCGCCGGCTCGACAGCGAGCTCGTGCGCCGTGGCCTCGTCCCCACCAGAGCGGAGGCGCAGGCAGCCATCGCCGCGGGCAGCGTCCTCGTCGCCGGTGCGCCCGCCGAGAAGGCGGCGCGCCTCGTGGCGCCCGACGAGCCGGTCGTCCTCCTCGGGCCCCCCTCGCCCTTCGTCAGTCGCGGTGGCCTGAAACTCGCGGCCGCACTCGACCGCTTCGCCGTGCCCGTCGCGGGACGGCGCGCGCTCGATGCGGGTGCGTCAACCGGCGGCTTCACCGACTGCCTCCTCCAGCGCGGCGCCGCCCACGTGTACGCCGTCGACGTGGGCCACGGGCAGCTGCACCCCGCCGTGCGCGCCGACGGACGGGTCACGGTGCTCGAGCACACCAACGCGCGCACGCTGTCCCTCGAGGTGCTGCGCGCCGCCGACCCCGCCTTCGCGCCGTGCCCGCTGGTCGTGGCGGACCTCTCGTTCATCTCGTTGCGCAGCGTCGTCCCCGCGCTGACGGGGCCCGTGGCCGCACCGGAGGCCGACCTGATCCTCCTGGTCAAGCCGCAATTCGAGGCGGGACGCGCCGCGGTCTCGCGGGGCAAGGGCGTGGTGCGAGACCCGGCCCTGTGGCTGGGCGCGCTGGAGGGCGTGGCGTCCGCGCTCGCCGACGCCGAAACCGGCATCATGGGGGCGATGGCCTCCCCCCTGACCGGCGCCGCCGGCAACGTCGAGTTCCTCGTTCACGCGCGCAAGGACGCGGCGGGCGTGCACGCCACGTCGGATCCGTCGGGTGAGTCGGTGGAGTCGGTGGAGTCGGGTGAGGCCGCCGCCCTGTTCGCCGCCGCCGTATCGGAGGCGGGCAACGCCCGTCCGCCGGACGACCCGGCCGTCTGAGCCTGCAGGGCCGACGCCGACCATGGCGACCGTCACT
This sequence comes from uncultured Acidimicrobiaceae bacterium, assembly GCA_963756625.1. Lineage (GTDB taxonomy): Bacteria > Actinomycetota > Acidimicrobiia > Acidimicrobiales > RAAP-2 > Bog-473. Next base: position 353,331 of record CAVWNQ010000004.1, on the reverse strand, counting down.
TTCCTCGTCCACCCGGACCGGCCCGACGCGCTGGCCTTGGCGACCGACACCGCGACCTGGCTGACCGAGCGCGGGGACAAGGCACGCATCTTGCGCTTCAGCGGCCCCGACCGGGTGACCGAGTCGGGGACCGAGACCGATCTCGGTGCGGTGGACCTGTCCGGCACGACCGTGGCGGTCAGCATGGGCGGCGACGGGACCTTCCTGCGCGTGGTGCGCCTGGCCGCGGAGGCGGACGTGCCGGTGCTCGGCGTGAACTTCGGCCGCCTGGGCTACCTGCCCGACCTGTTGCCCGACCAGGTGCGCGAGGCGCTGACGGCGGTGTTCGACGGTAAGGCGCTCGTCGAGGCGCGCTCCGCTCTCCAGGTGGTGATCGCGGACCGTTCCGTGGACGATGACGTCTTGTCCCTGCTCGCCCTCAACGAGGTGGTGATCGAGAAGATCGACTTCGGCCACACCGTCCGACTGGCCACCGCGGTGGACGGGGAACCGGCGCTCACCTACTCGGCCGACGGGCTCATCATCGCCACGCCGACCGGCTCGACCGCCTACAACCTCTCCGCCGGCGGACCGATCCTGGCGCCCACGCTGCGCGCCCTGGTGCTCACGCCCGTCGCGCCGCACTTCTCGCTCGACCGCAGCCTCGTCCTCACCGACACGCAGGAGGTGCGCGTCGAGGTCGCGCCGGACCGCGCCGGCGTACTGGTCATCGACGGGGCGGAAATCGGGCGGCTGGAGCCGGGCGCCACGGTGACCTGCAAGGTGGCGGCCCGGCCGGTCCGCGTCGTGCGCCACGCGCCGCAGACCTTCGGCGGCATCCTGCGCTTCCGTCTGCTGGCGGACCGGGAGTTCTGAGGGGAACCGGTGCGAGCACCGTGCTGACCGAGCTACGGGTCCAGGACCTCGGGGTGATCGAGGACCTCACCCTGACGTTCGGCCCGGGCATGACCGCGCTGACCGGCGAGACGGGCGCCGGCAAGACCCTGGTGGTCGAGGCGCTCCAGCTCGTCCTCGGGGGCCGGGCCAATCCCGGCATGGTGCGGGCGGGCGCCGCGGAGGCACTCGTCGAGGCGCGCTTCGCCCTCGGTGGGGCCGACGCCGAGGAGGCGGGCGAGATCATCCTGGCCCGCGCGGTACCGGCCGAGGGGCGCACACGCGCCTGGGTCGACGGGCGCATGGCGTCGGTGGGCGCGCTGGGCGAGGCGGCGGCGGACCTGGTCGAGGTCCACGGCCAGCACGAGCACCGCGCGCTGGTCACCCCCGCCGCGCAGCGCGACGTGCTCGACGCCTTCGCCGGAACTGACCTCAGCCGCGTGCGTGCCCTGCGCAGCCAGCTGCGCTCGCTCGACGACGCGCTCACCGGGCTCGGGGGCGACGCGCAGCAGCGTGCCCGGGAGGCGGACGTCCTGCGCTACCAGGTCGCCGAGATCGTGGCGGCGCACCTCGACGACGCCGACGAGGAAGCCGCGCTGCGTGCGGTGGAGGACCGGCTGGCCGACGCGGGGGCCTCCCGTGAGGCCGCGCTCGGTGCGGCCGAGGCGCTCGATCCGGCGGCGGGGGAGGGCGGCGTGCTCGACCTGCTGGCGCGGGCCACCGCGGCGCTCACTGGTCGGGGGATCTTCGACGCCTACCGCGAGCGGCTCGCCACGGCGGGCGTGGACCTCTCCGACGTGGCGCGCTCGCTGCGCGACGAGGTCGAGGGGTGGGAGGACGACCCGGCCCGGCTGGCCGAGGTACAGGAGCGCCGGCGCCTGCTGGGGGACCTGCGCCGCAAGTACGGGGAGGACCTTGCCGCGGTCATGGCCTACGGCGTCGAGGGCGCGGCGCGGCTGGCGGTGCTCGAGGACGCCGATGGTGCGGCGGCCCGCCTCCAGGCCGAGCGTGCCACGCGCACCGCCGAGCTGGCCGAGGCGGAGGCCGCGGTACGCCGCGGGCGCGAGCGGGCGGCGGGGGCGTTCGGTGCGCAGGTGGGCGAGCGGCTGGGGGCCCTGGCCATGGCGGGCGCCCGCATCGAGGTGCGCCTGGCCCCCGGGGGGACGGGCGAGCCGGTCGAGCTCCTGCTCGGGGCCAACGTGGGCGAGCCGGTGCAGCCGTTAGCCCGCGCCGCGTCGGGCGGCGAGTTGGCCCGGGCCATGTTGGCCATCCGGCTGATCGGCCTGGGCGGCCCCCAGACGATGGTCTTCGACGAGGTGGACGCCGGCGTCGGCGGCGCGGCCGCGCTGGCCCTGGGCGAGGCGCTGCACGAGGTGGCGCGCCAGCGCCAGGTCCTCGTGGTCACCCACCTGGCCCAGGTCGCCTCGCAGGCCGACGCGCAGATCAGCGTGGAGAAAGGGGCAGCGGGTGGGCGCACGGTCACGACCGCAATCGATGTGGAGGGCGAGGCGCGTGTCACCGAACTGTCACGCATGCTGTCGGGACACCCCGGGAGCGACGCCGCCCGAGCCCATGCCCGCGAGCTGCTGGGCGCAACGCCGGGAAGGTAGGTCCGCCACGAGTCGGCCCGCGTTCGATTATCGTGGGCCGGTGCACCGATCACCCGACGCGATGCTCGGCGTCCCGAAGGCGGCGTGAGCAAGTTCATCTTCGTCACCGGTGGTGTCTCGAGCTCGCTCGGGAAGGGTCTCACCGCCTCTTCGCTCGGCCGGCTGCTCAAGTGTCGTGGCCTGCGCGTCACCATGTGCAAGCTGGACCCCTACATCAACGTCGATCCCGGCACGATGAACCCGGGGGAGCACGGCGAGGTCTTCGTCACCGAGGACGGGGGCGAGACGGACCTCGACCTCGGCCACTACGAGCGCTTCATCGACGAGAGCCTCTCCAAGCGCTCCAACACGACGACGGGCGGGATCTACCGCTCGGTCATCGACAAGGAGCGACGCGGTGACTTCCTGGGGCGGACCGTCCAGGTCATCCCGCACGTCACCGACGAGATCAAGGACCGCATCCGGCGCCTGGCCGACGAGGACGTCGACATCGTCATCGTCGAGATCGGCGGGACGGTCGGCGACATCGAGATCGTCCCCTTCGTCGAGGCCATCCGCCAGTTCCGCCGGGACATCGGACGGGACAACGTGTGCTACGTCCACCTCACGCTGGTGCCCTACCTCGTCTCGGGCGAGCAGAAGACCAAGCCGACCCAGCACTCGGTGACCGAACTGCGCAGCCGGGGTATCCAGCCCGACGTGATCGTGTGCCGCAGCGACAAGCCCATCTCCGATGCGCTGAAGCGCAAGATCTCCCTGCAGTGCGACGTCCCCATCGACGCCGTCGTCTCCGCCGTCGACGCACGCAGCATCTACGAGATCCCACTCGTCCTGCACGAGCAGGGGCTCGACGCCTACGTCTGCCGCACGCTCGGCCTCGACGAAGGCACGCACGAGGTCGACATCTCCGAGTGGGAGACGCTCGTCGGTCGCATCGAGTCGCTGGCGCGCCGGGTCAAGGTCGGGATCGTCGGCAAGTACGTCAACATGCCCGACGCGTACATGTCGGTGGTCGAGGCGCTGCGCCACGCCGGCTTCCACCACGGCGCCGAGATCGAGCTGGACTGGATCGACGCCGAGCTGGTGCCGGGGCTGCTGGCCACCGACCGTCTGCGCGGCCTCGACGCCATCGTCATCCCGGGCGGCTTCGGCGAGCGCGGCATCGAAGGGATGGTGGCCGCGGCCGGGTACGCGCGTGACCACGGCATCCCCTGCCTCGGCCTGTGCCTCGGCCTGCACGTGATGGTGATCTCGGTGGCGCGCGACTGGGCCGGGTTGGAGCGGGCCAATTCGCGCGAGTTCGACAGCCTCTCCCCGCACATGGTGATCGACCTGATGCCGGACCAGGCCGAGGTGACCCACAAGGGCGGCACCATGCGCCTCGGCTCCTACCAGGCCGTGCTCCTCCCCGGCTCCAAGGTCGCCGAGGCGTACGGCACCCTCGGGGTGACCGAACGCCACCGGCACCGCTTCGAGTTCAACAACAAATACAAGACCAGGCTCGAGGCGGTCGGCCTGGTCTGCTCGGGCAGCTCGCCCGACGGGCGACTGGTCGAGTTCGTCGAGTTGGAGGATCACCCCTACTGGGTGGCGACCCAGGCCCACCCCGAGTTCAAGAGCCGGCCCGACCGGGCCCACCCGCTCTTTCGCAACCTGGTGGGCGCCGCGCTGGAGCGGGCCGAGGGCCGCGAGCCGCACCTGCTCGACCTCGACGCCGTCACCTAGGCCGAGCCGCCGGTGCCGGGCTTCCGCCGCGTCGCGCAGGAGGAGCTCCTGCGGGTCTGGCTCTTCCGGGTGGAGCGCCTGGAGCTCCTCGATCCCGACGACAGGCCGTTCGAGCGGGTGGTGATGCGGCATCCCGGTGCGGTCACCGTCGTCCCGGTGCACGACGACGGCACGGTGACGCTGGTGCGCCAGTACCGGGCGGCCGTGGACGCCATGGTGCTCGAGATCCCCGCCGGCACGCGCGACAAGGTCGACGAGACGCTCGAGCACACGGCGCGGCGCGAGCTGGCGGAGGAGGCGGGACTCGAGGCGGCGCACTGGGAGCCGCTCATCGGCACCTGGAACAGCCCGGGCGTGAGCGACCAGCTCACGACGATCTTCCTCGCCACCGGGCTCAGCACCACACAGGCGCGGCCCGACGGCGTCGAGGAGGGCTACATGACGGTCGAAACGATCCAGCTGGGCGACGTCGACGACCTGGTGGCCGACGGGACGCTCAAGGACGAGTCCACGGTGCTGGGCCTCTTCCTGGCGCGCGAGCGCCTGGCGTTGACGGGCCGCCTGCCGTGACCGCCGACCTGCCCCGGCCCGCCGAGGAGTTCTTGTCCTGGCTCGAGGTAGAGCGGGGCCGCTCCCCGCGCACCCTCGCCGCCTACCGGCGCGACCTGACCACCTACGAGGAGGCGGTGGCGACCGCCGGCGGCCACGACATCGACGCCGCGACCGGCGCGGAGCTGGCGGGACACCTGGCCGCCCTGCGGGCGACGCACAACGCGGCGTCGGTGGCCCGAGCGCAGTCGTGCATCCGCGGCTTCCACCGCTTCCTGGTCGAGGAGGGGCTGCGCGCCGACGACCCGACGCTCGACCTGCCCTCCACGTCGGTCACCGACCTGCTCCCCAAGGCGCTCAGCGAGGAGGAGACCGAGCGTCTGCTCGGGGCCGTGGTCGGCACGGGGCCGAGGATCCTGCGCGACCGTGCCCTGTTCGAGGTCCTCTACGGAACCGGCGCCCGCGTCAGCGAGGTGGTCGGGCTCAACCTGGGGGACGTGAGCGGCGCGATCGAGGCCGACGGCCTGCCCCTGGTGCGTGTGCTCGGCAAGGGCGACAAGGAGCGCGTCGTTCCGCTGGGCGGTCTGGCGCGCGCCGCGCTGGCCGACTGGCTCTCGGGCCAGGGCCGCGCGCTGGTCGTGCCGAAGAAGTGGGCGCGCCGCAGCGACGCGGAGGCCGTGTTCCTGAACGCCCGTGGGGCGAGGCTAACCCGCGTCGGGGTGTTCGGGGTCGTCAAGAAGTACGCGGCGCGGGTCGGCCTGGAGGCCAAGGTGAGCCCCCACGTGCTGCGGCACTCCTGCGCCACGCACATGCTGAGCAGGGGCGCCGACGTCCGGGTCGTCCAGGAGCTCCTCGGCCACGCCTCGGTCGCCACCACCCAGCGCTACACGAAGGTGTCGCCCGAGCACCTGCGGCGGGCGTACGAGGGAGCCCACCCGCGGGCGGGAACCACGGGGGGGAGGGACCGCGTAGCATGAGCCCATGCCGAACGAGGCCCCCACGGCGGAGACCGCCGACATCGACTTTGCCGCCCTCCTGCGCGAGGAGCAGGCCGGGCTGCAGGCCCAGCTGAAGGAGCTGGGCTACGCGGACCAGGGGAGTGGCCTCAACTACGACTCGAACTTCGCCGACTCCAGCCAGGTCACGGCGGAACGGGGCGAGGCCGAGCGACTGGCGGCCGAACTCCGTGAGGCCCTCGACGAGGTCGAGGCCGCGATCAAGCGGCTGGAGGAAGGCACCTACGGCAACTGCGAGGTCTGCGGGAAGCCGATCGGGGCGGCCCGACTCGAGGCCAAGCCCGCGGCCCGCCTCTGCATCGTCGACGCCGCCAAGCACTAAGTGCGGCCTCCCGGCGCCTCCTCAGGGAGGCGCCCGTTGGACCAACGAACCAAGCGCGCCCTGTGGGTCGCCGCGGGTGTCGTCATCTTCATCGCGCTGGTCGTCCACCACAACATCAAGGAGCAGGAGATCATCATCTTCTGCGTCATCGTGCCGTCGATCATCCTGCACGAGGTGTCGCACGGCTGGGTGGCCAAGGCCTTCGGCGACGACACCGCCGCGCGGGCCGGGCGGCTCACGCTCAACCCGGTGGCGCACGTCGACCCGGTGGGCACCCTCATCGTGCCCGCGTTGCTGTCGCTGAGCTCGGTCGGCGTCATCGGGTGGGCCAAGCCGGTCCCCGTCGACGTGGCGCGCCTGCGCAGCCCGCGCAACCAGGGCGTGCTGGTGGCGCTGGCCGGGCCCGCCACCAACGCCGTGCTGGCCGTGCTGCTCGGCCTCGTCTTCGTGCACTTCGTGCGCCCCGGCATCCCGCCCGGCGGGACGAACTCGATCCTGGCCCAAGTGGTGTTCTTCGGCAGCCTGGTCAACGTCGGTCTCTGCGCCTTCAACATGATCCCGGTGCCGCCCCTCGACGGCTCCGTCCTCTTCGAGCGTCTCCTGCCGACGCGCTGGTGGCCGACCTATCTGCGCTACCGCCAGTACACGATGCCGCTGCTGCTGGGCTTGGTGCTGCTGAACTTCTTCTTGTACCCGCACGGCCCGCTCACCTACCTCTACGACCACCTCTACAGCTGGTGGGCGGGCGTGCTCGGCGTCAGCGTGCTGTAGCGGCCCGGCTGCCCGCGGGGAGGAGTCCCATGGCGTCGGACGCCCGTGCGTACGTGGCGGCGGCAAGCTCGTGGGCGTGCGCTGCGCCGCGTGCCAGCACGGCGTCGACGTAGGTCAGGTCACCATCGAGCGCGGTCCTGCGCTCGCGCACCGGGCGCAACAGGTCCGAGAGTGCCGCCGCCACGTCGTTCTTGAGGTCGCCGTACCGCGTGTAGCCCTGCGCCACCTCCTGCGGGGTGCGCCCGCTCGCCGCAGCCAGAAGATCGAGCAGGTTGGCCAGGCCGGGCTTGGCCGCCCGGTCGTACCGCATCTCACCGTCGGTGTCGGTGACGGCCCGGCGTATCTTGCGTGTGATGTCCTCGTCGGAGTCGAGCAGGCCGATGGTGCCCAGCGGGGAATCGACCGACTTGGACATCTTGCGCTCGGGGTGCTGGAGATCCATCACCCGCGCCCCCGTGCCGGGGATGGCGGCCTCGGGGACGACGAAGGTCTCGCCGTAGCGGTTGTTGAAGCGCACCGCCACCTCGCGGGTCAGCTCGAGGTGCTGACGCTGGTCTTCGCCGACCGGGACGGCGTCGGCGTCGTAGAGGAGGATGTCGGCCGCCATGAGGCAGGGGTAGGTGAACAGGCCGGCCCGGACGGCTTCCTGGCTCTTGCCCTTGTCCTTGAACTGGGTCATGCGCCGGAGCTCGCCGACCGTGGCGGTGCACTCGAGCAGCCAGGTGAGCCGGGTGTGCTCGGGGACGTGGCTCTGGACGAACAGCGTGCAGCGGTCGGGGTCCAGGCCGATGGCGAGGAGGTTCAGCGCTGCGTCGAGTGTGTTGGCGCGCAGCTCGACCGGGTCGATGTCGGTGGTGAGCGCGTGCAGGTCGACGACGCAGTAGAAGGCGTCGTGCCCGTCCTGGAACGACACCCAGTGGCGGAGGGCCCCGAGGTAGTTCCCCAGAGTGAAGTTGCCCGAGGGCGCGATGCCGGAGAGGACCCTGTTCATGAGGCGCCATGGTAGGGCGCACCCGGGACCTCCCTGGGCAGGCCGGCCGGGGTGCGCGGGCGGTGGCCGAGGGTTCGGTAACGTCGGCTGGTGGCCTACGCAGTCTCCACGCCCGTCTTCGAGGGTCCGATCGACCTGTTGCTCCATCTGGTGTCCTCCCACGAGGTCGACGTGCTCGACGTCCCCCTCCTGCCCGTCGTCGACAGCTTCGTGAGCGTCCTGGCGGAGCAGCGCGACCACATCGATTTCAACCAGTTGTCCGAGTTCCTCCTCGTGGCCTCGATCCTCATCGAGCTGAAGTCCCAGAAGCTGTTGCCGGGCGCAGACGTCGTGGAGGAGGACGAGGATCTCGTCGGCTGGGAGGAGCGCGACCTCTTGTTGTCGCGGTTGCTCGAATGCCGGGCCTATGCCGCCGCGGCGGACGTCTTCGTCGGCCTGGCCGAGCAGGCCTCACGGTGCGTCCCCCGCGAGGTCGGGCTCGATGACGACCTCGTCGTGCACGCCCCCGACCTGCTGGCCGGCGTCACGCCAGCCGACCTGGCCCAGGCCTACCTGCGCGGGTCGGCCGAGCGCCCCGTGCCGCGGGTGGACCTCTCGCACGTCACCGTGGACACCGTTTCGGTCTCCGAGGCCGTGGCCGACCTCATCGCCGTCCCCGAGCGGGAGCGGGCCACGCTCCTTCCGGTCGCTGGTCTCCGGCTGCCGGACGCGCATCGAGGTGATCGTCCGCTTCCTGGCCCTGCTCGAGCTGTGCAAGATGGGACGGGTGACCCTCGGGCAGGGGACGACGTTTGGCGACCTGCGCATCGACTGGCTGACCAGCGACACCCTGGCGGGGGTCGGCAGCGGGCGCGGACTGGCCGAGCTCGGCGGCTACGAGATCGACGACTACGAAGGGTGAGGTGAGCCCGGTGGAGAGCGCCGAGCTGGGACGGACGATCGAGGCCATTTTGCTGGTGGCCGTGGAGCCGTTGCCCCCGCGGCTACTGGCCGAGGTCGTCGAGGAGTCCGTCGAGGCAGTCGAGGAGGCGCTCGACAGCGTGGCACAGTCCTACGACCGCGAGGGCCGGGGCTTCATGCTCGCTCGTATCGCCGGCGGGGTGCGTCTGCAGACCCGCCCCGACCTGGCGCCGTACGTGGAGCGCTTTGCGAACCGCGAGGTGTCCCACCGGCTGTCGACCGCCGCTCTCGAGACGTTGGCGATCATCGCCTACCGTCAGCCCGTGTCGCGCGGCCAGATCTCTGCGCTACGCGGGGTCAACGTCGATGGCGTGACGCGCCTGCTCGAGCAGCGGGGCTACATCGCCGTGGTCGGACACGCCGACGGCCCGGGGCAGCCGGCGCTCTTCGCCACGACCGACCTCTTCCTCGAGCGCCTCGGGCTGGACTCGCTCGACCAGCTGCCGGCCGTCGAGGACTTCCTTCCGGGTCCCGAGGTGGCGGGCGACTTCGAGCGGGACCTCCAGTCCGCGCTCGGCTTCGGCATCGAGGCGGCGTCCGACGACGTCTGAAGAGCCGGACGGCGAGCGCCTGCAGAAGGTGCTCGCCCGAGCGGGCATCGGCTCGCGACGGGCCTGTGAGGACCTCATCGCAGCGGGCCGCGTCACCGTCGACGGTGCAGTGGCAGCGCTGGGTCGCCGCATCGACCCGGCGACGGCACGCGTCGAGGTCGACGGGGTGCTGGTGCCGGTGGCGCCCGACCTCGTCTACTACCTGCTGAACAAGCCCGACGGCGTGATCACCACGGCGGACGACCCGCAAGGTCGACCCACGGTCATGACGCTGGTACCGGCCGAGCCCCGGGTCTTCGCGGTGGGCCGTCTGGACCGGCATACCGAGGGACTCTTGATCCTCACCAACGACGGCGCGCTCTCCCAACTGCTCACCCATCCCTCCCATGGGGTCGCCAAGGAGTACGTGGCCGAGGTGGCCGGGGGCACTCCCGCCCCCGCTGCTCTGCGCGCGCTGCGGCAGGGCGTGGAGCTCGAGGACGGGCTCACCGGGCCGGCCGAGGTAGGTGTGCTGGCGCCGAGCGTGCTGCGCCTGGTGATCCACGAGGGCCGCAACCGCCAGGTGCGTCGCATGTGCCAGGCGGTCGGCCACCCGGTGCAGCGACTCGTGCGCACGCGCATCGGCCCGGTGCGCGACACGAACCTGCCCCCCGGGCGCTGGCGGTACCTCGAGGCCGCCGAGGTCCGAGCCCTGGCCGCCGCGGTCGGCCCGCGCACCGACCTGGACCGCGCGGGTCCCACAGAGAACGGTTGACCGAACCCGTTCACGCTTCCCATTTCGTTCCGGATGTATATGCCGGTTCGTGGACGTTCCCTCCCGGTGCATGTGCGGCTCGATGGTGCGCGTATACAGCGGCGGACCAATACCCGGAGTCGGCCTACAGGGTCACGTCGAGAGCCGCCCAAGGACGCCTATACGGGCGAAACGAGGCCCCGCTGTCGCGGCATATTCAGGTCGGAGAGAGGTGTCCGAACTCGTGATCGGGGAGTGAGACCAGGCACGGTCTCCCGAAGCGTTGCCGGTAGAGTGAGCCGCCATGGCACCCGCTCTCACGGTCAGGGGGCTGCGCGGGGCGACGACGGTCGACGAGGACACCGTGGCCCAGGTCACCGCGCGCTCGCAGGAGCTGATGCGCGAGATCATGGCGCGCAACGAGTTGGCCGAGGAAGACATCGTCAGTGTCCTGTTCACCGCAACGGCGGACGTGACCAGCATTTTCCCGGCCACGGCCATCCGCGAGATCGGGTTCGGCGCCGTGCCGCTGCTCTGTGCCGCCGAGATCGCCGTCCCGGGCGCCATGCCCAGGTGCATCCGGGTGCTCCTCCACGTCCACACGACCCGGTCCCGGGACGAGATCCGCCACGTCTACCTGCACGGGGCCCAAGGGCTCCGCGATGACCTCCCCGGCTGAGGGCGCCCCGCGCCGCCGAGCGCTCGTGGTCGGGACCGGGCTGATCGGCGGGTCGATCGCCCTGGGGCTGCGCCGGCGGGGCTGGCACGTGTCGGGGGTCGACGCGGACGAGAACCGGTTGCGCGAGGCGCTGGACGGCGGGGTGGTCGACGCGACCGGGGACGACCCCGAGGCCGAAGTGGTCTTCGTGGCCGTGCCCGCATCCGCCGTCGCGGGCGAGGTCGGACGCCTCCTGGCCGACTCGTCGCGGCGAAACGACGCCGTGGTGACCGATGTGTGCGGGGTGAAGACCGCCATCGTTGCGAAAGCCGACCACGCCCGCTTCATCGGCGGGCACCCCATGGCAGGGTCCGAGCAGGTCGGCCTGCACGGTGCGGACCCCGACCTCTTCGAGGGAGCGGTGTGGGTGCTCACCCCGACCGCCGCAACCGACCTGGCTGCCTTCGACCGGCTCAAGGGTGTCGTCATGAGCCTCGGGGCGGACGTCCTCGTGCTGTCCGCCGCGGACCACGACCGCCTGGTCGCCGTGGTGAGCCACGTCCCGCACCTGGTCGCCGCGACACTGATGAATGCAGCCAGCGCCGGCGCCACGCAGGATGGCACGCTGCTGCGGCTGGCCGCCGGTGGCTTTCGCGACATGACTCGAGTGGCGGCGGGTCACCCGGGCATCTGGCCCGATATCTGCGCCGAGAACGCCCAGCCGATCGTCGAGAGCCTCGACGCGCTCGGTGAGCGACCTCCAGGCCATGCGCGACCGAGTCGCCGCGCAGGACCGCCCCGCGCTCCTCGACGCCCTGCAGGAGGCCAGCGCAGCGCGGCGGAACCTCCCGGCCCGCATTGCCCGACCCGACCATTTGGCCGAGATGCGCATCCCCGTGTTCGACCGCGCCGGCGTCCTCGCCGAGATCACCGCGCTGGCGGGCGACGCCGGCATCGGTATTTACGACATCGAGATTGCGCACTCGACCGAGGGCCCGCGCGGCGTCCTGATCCTGGTGGTCGACGGCGCCGACGCCGAAGCTCTCGCCGCGGCGGTGGAGGCCAGCGGGTACCGCTGTGTGGTCGAGCACCTCTCGTGACGGCGCCGCGCATTCTCGTCGTGGACGGCGGTATGCCGTGCCGGGGCACGGTTCGTACCCCGGGCGAGAAGTCGATCTCGCACCGGTCGGTGCTCTTGGGCGCGTTGGCCGAGGGAACCTCGGAGATCCGCGGGCTCTCCGACGGCGCCGATGTGGCGGCCTCGCTGGCCGCCGTGGCAGCGATGGGGGCAGCGGTGGAGCGGCGCGCCGACGGGAGCGTGGCCGTCCACGGCGGGCGCGCCCGCCTGCACCAGCCGGGCGGCCCGCTCGACTGCGGCAACTCGGGCACCTCCATGCGCCTGCTGGCCGGCCTGGTGGCGGGCTTCTCCTGGGAGACCGAGCTGGCGGGCGACGCCTCGCTCTCGTCGCGGCCGATGGACCGCGTCGCGGAGCCACTCGGACAGATGGGTGCCCGAGTCGAGGGCCACGGCGAGCGATGTCAGCCACCCCTGCGCGTGCACGGCGGCGCGCTCCATGGCATCGACTGGACGTCCAAGGTGGCCAGCGCGCAGGTGAAGTCCGCCATCCTGTTGGCGGGCCTGTCGGCCAGCGGCATCACGACCGTGCGTGAAGCCGTCACGACTCGTACGCACACAGAGGAGATGCTGGCCGAGGCCGGCGCGGACATCACGGTCGAGCCCTGGGGCGAGGGGAGAGTGGTGCACGTGCGTGCCTCGGTGCTCCGGCCGGTCGATCGCACGGTGCCCGGCGATCCCTCGGCCTCGGCCTTCTTCGCGGTGGCGGGATGTGTCGTGCCGGGCAGCGCCGTGGAGGTGGCCGGCGTCTACAGCGGTCCAGCCCGTCTGGGCTACGTGTCCGTGCTCCAGCGCATGGGCGCTGCCGTGACCCTGGTGCCGGGTGAGCCGGGAACCACGACCATCCGGGCAGAAGCCGGCCCGCTGCGCGCCACACAGGTGCGGGCCGCCGAGATCCCGTCGCTCGACGAGGTCCCCGCCCTCGCCGTGGCCGCCGCGGTGGCCGATGGGACCACCGTCTTCACCGAAGTCGGCGAGCTGCGGGTCAAGGAGGTCGACCGACTGGCCGCCATAGCCGCCATGGTCGAGGCTTTCGGTGCCGCGGCGCGGATCGAGGGCGACACGCTCGCCGTCATCGGTGTCGGGGGCCCACTACGGGGCGCCCGCTTCGACAGCGGGGGTGACCACCGGATGGCCATGGCGGCCGCCGTTGCCGCCCTGGCGGCAGGTCCGGGGGAGCGCAGCCTCATCACCGGGTTCGGCGCTGTCGAGTCGAGCCATCGCTGTTTTGCAGAGGACCTACGCGCCCTGACCCAGGGCGACCGGGCGCCACACGCGCTGCTGGTCGCCATCGACGGTCCCGCGGGTGCGGGCAAGTCGACCGTCTCGACCGCGGTGGCGGCGCGCCTCGGCGTCGACCGCCTCGATACGGGTGCGATGTACCGCGCCGTCGCCGCCCTCGCCCTCGAGCTCGGCATCGCGCCCGACGACCACGCGGCCGTGGCAGCGTTGGCCGAGGCGGCGACGATCGAGGTGGGGAAGCGCGTCATCATCGACAGTCGCGACGTCACGACCACCATCCGCACGCCCGAGGTGGGCCGGACGGTTTCGCTGGTGGCCGCCAACGCCGACGTCCGTACCCAACTGGTCAAGCGCCAGCGGGATTGGGCGGTCGCCCACGGCGGGGGCGTGGTGGAGGGACGCGACATCGGGTCAGTGGTCTTCCCGCACGCCGACCTCAAGGTCTACCTGACCGCGTCTCCCGAGGAGCGGGCGCGCCGGCGCCACGACGAGGCGTCCGAGGCCGTGGCGCGCCGGGACCGCATTGATTCCACGCGCGACGTGTCCCCCCTACGCGAGGCCGCGGATGCCCACCGACTCGATACCACCGGGCGCACCGTGCAGGATGTGGTCGAGGAGGTGCTGTCGTGGCTGTGAGTGCATCGGGCCCCCCGCCGGAGCCGAGCGAGCCCAAGGAGGGAGCGGCCGGCTCCGCCGTCGCGCCGGGCCGACACCAGGCCTTTGAAGTCGAGCCCCGGCGCACACCGCTGTACCGGGTCGAGCGCACGATCTTCGTCACCGCGCTCTGGACGTGGTTCCGCCCCAAGGTGGTCGGGCGCGAGCATGTCCCCGAGACCGGTCCGGTGATCCTGGCGCCCGTGCACCGCTCCTTCGCCGACTTCGGCTTCGCGGCGTTCTGCACGGACCGGAAGCTCTTCTTCATGACCAAGGACGAGATGTGGGAGAGCAAGTGGCTCGGCAAGCTGCTGCTCTCGGTGGGCGCCTTCCCGGTGCACCGCGAGTCGGCCGATCGCGAGGCGCTCCAGCGCGCCGAGGAGGTACTGCGCAAGGGCTCGGTGCTCGTACTCTTCCCCGAGGGCACGCGGCGCGAGGGACCGGTCGTCGAGGACCTGATGGAGGGCGCCGCCTTCCTGTCCGCCCGCACCGGTGCGCCCATCGTGCCGGTGGGCATCGGGGGGTCAGATCTCGCCATGCCCAAGGGCAGCTCTGTCCCCAAGCCGCGTACCATCCAGGTGGTGATCGGCCCCCCCATCCCGGCGCCCCCGAGGACCGGAGGTGGTCGAGTGTCCCGCTCGGCGGTCCATGCAGCAACCGAGGCGTTGGTGCCGCAGTTGCAGGCCGTCTACGACGAGGCGCGGGCGAGGACCGGGCGCTACTGAGGGCGCGGCGGGGTGGGCCCCCGTCGCCGCCCGGGCGCGTCGGGACCGACTTATTCCGCTGCCGGTCCGGGCTCGGCGGCCGCGACGGGGTCCTGGGCCAGGAGGGCCCGGTAGTGCGCGGAGCGGGTCAACAGCGCGTCGGCAGTCCGCTGGTGGAACTCGGCTGCTCGTTGCAGGGCCGCTCGGAGGTCTTCATCGTCGTTCAGGACGTGTACCGAGGGCTTCTCGGGGCTCCAGAGCTCCGTTCCGGTGTGATTGCCACGGTGGAATCGCATGTGCATCGATGCCTCTCAGTCGAGACGCTGGAATGTGGCTGGTCCCATTCTTCTCCGCGCGCCGACACAAGAGATGTCGGCCACGAGGTGCACCGAGTTGAGCGGCCGGTGCGGATGGGGGACGGGTGCCGCTCGGTGCCGATCAGGTGTGGGGGCGGTCCTTGTGTGTCTTCCACCACGTCTCGAGCACGACTCGCCCGTAGCGGAACCCGAAGAGCCAGTTCTTGCCCTTCTTGGTCGTCCCGGAGGCCCGGGGCAGCCAGAGCGTCGGCCGCTCGGTGACGTGCCAGCCCCGCCGCATGGCGATGATGAGCAGCTCGGCCGTCTGGTACTGGGGCTGGACCAGGCGGTACGCCACGTCGTCGAGCATGGAGACCCGCAGCGCCCGGTAGCCATTCGACGTGTCGGTGAGCTTGGTGTGGCCCATGGCGCTCATGGCCCACGAGAACACCCGCACGCCCACCTTGCGGAACCGGTCGCTCGTGGTGTCGCGGCCGAGCACCCGGGAGGCCACCACGAAGTCCGCCTCGTCGTCGACGAGAGGCTGCAGCATGGTCGCGATCTCGGCCGGGTCGTTCTGGCCGTCGGCATCGAGGGTGACCACGTACTGCGCCCCGAGCTCGATGCACAGGGCGTAGCCCACCCGCAGCGCGTAGCCATGGCCGAGGTTCTCGGTGAGTACGAACGTCACGGCGCCGGCGTCCTTCGACACCCGGTCCGTCTTGTCGGTCCCGCCGTCGACCACGACGAGGGTGGTGACGGGGAGCCCGCACGCCTCGATTGGCATGGCCGCCAACACCGCGCCGATGTTGTCCTGCTCCTCGTAGGCACAGATGAGCCCCACGACGGGCGCCAGCTTCAAATCCGGGTAGCGCCCGTCGAACTCCTCGCGCGACGCCGCGATGACGCGCCGCGCCCGCTCAGGGTCCGTGTGGACGGCGGCGCCGGATGTGGCGCCGAGGCGAGGGCTCAAAACGTCCGCGGCGTCGCGAAGACTTGGCGAACCAGAGGCTCGAAGTGCGAGAGCGGCTTCGTGGGGTAGTCGGGGTCGAAGCTGATCTGGTCCCACTCGTCGGCAAACTGCTCGGCCAGGCCGTACCACGGCGCGCCCTCGTACTTGTCCCGCGCGTTGGGGTCCTGGCCGAGGTACTCGTAGTAGTGCTTGCCCTGGAAGTCCTGGTGGGCCCGGATCATGTGGTACGTGTCGTCGCTCACGTACGGACGCAGGATCTCCGCCGCGATGTGCGGATGGTTCATCACCGAGACGGCCTTGCCGATGTCGTGGCACAGCGAGGCCACGACGACCTCGTCGGAGGCGCCCGCCTCCTCGGCCCGGGTCGCCGTCTGCAGCGAGTGCACGAGCTGGTCCACTTCGAACCCGTCGGTGATCTCCTCGAGCGAAGCGAGCATGGCAAGCACGCGGTCGGCGACGCGGGGCTGGTTCTCGATCGATTCGACGATGATGTGCTGCCACTGCTCGGCAGTCGACTCGTCCATGCGGGTGAACGTCATGTCACAATCATCGCGCCGCACGCCTCAGGAGGCCAGCAGGTCCAGGACAGCGGCGGCGGAGACGGAACGGTCCCCGGCCGCCGGGTCGGGTCGCTCCGGTACCGGGCGGCCGGCCAGGAGGCCCAGCGTCGCCCCCACGGCGCGCAGGAGCTCACGCAGCTCGGGCGGTGGTGGGAAGTACTCGTCCTCCGTGGTGACCGTGACCTCGGTCACGCCGTGCGCCGGGGCCAGGCGAGCGATCACCGCGTCCACCAACGCCTCGGGCGCCGAGGCGCCGGCGGTCACGCCCACCGTGCCCGTGAGGTCGTCGGGGAGCTCGTCTGCCTCGTTGATCCGGAGCACCCGCGGGCAGCCGCCGGCCCGCGCCACCTTCTCGAGGGCGACGGTGTTGGAGGAGTTGGCCGAGCCGATGACGACCACCGCGTCTGACTCGGCGGCGATCGCCTTGAGGGCGGCCTGGCGGTTCGTAGTGGCGAAGCAGAGGTCGCTGCGGTTGGGCATCCACAGCTCGGGGAAACGGCGCCGGGCCGCCTCCATCAGGCCCCGCCACTCGTCGTGACTCAGCGTGGTCTGGGCCAGCAGCGCCACCGGCGCGCCCTCGGCCACGACGTCCTCCAGCGCGTCGAGGTCCCCCTCGTGCTCGAGCAGCCTGACCGACCCCGGCGCGACGGCCATCGTGCCCACCGCCTCCTCGTGGCCGGCGTGCCCGACGTAGAGCACGGTGTAGCCCTTGCGGCTGCGCACCTTCAGCTCGTGGTGGACCTTGGTCACCAGCGGGCAGACGGCGTCGACCACGGCACCGCCGCGGGCGCGGGCGGCGTCGACCACCTCGGGCGCCGAGCCGTGGGCGCTGAGCATGAGGGGCGCCCCCGGGGGCACGTCCGCGACGTCGTCCACGAAGACCACGCCCTGCTCACGGAAGCGCTCCACCACATGGCGGTTGTGCACGATCTCGTGGTAGCAGTACACGGGCGGCTCGAAGACCCGGACCATCCAGGCCAGGGCCTTGATGGCTTTTTCGACCCCGGCACAGAACCCCCTCGGCTCCGCGAGCATCACTCGATCCACTCCGGGCACAAAGTCCAGGTTACCGGCAGTACTCTTGGAGCCATGTCAGCTCCCACGGTGACTTCGGTCACCGCGGCGTCGCCGGCAGCCCGGGCCGGCCTGGCCGTGGGCGACGAGCTCCTCAGCATCGATGGGCACGAGCCGCGCGACGTCATCGACTTTCAACGCCTCAGCGACGCGGGTGACCTCAGCGTGCTCGTACGCCGCAGCGGCGCGCCCCTGCCGCGGCTCGTGCGTGTCGGCAAGGCCGCGGGGGAGCCACTCGGCGTGGAGGTCTCCTCCGCCGTGTTCGACCGCATCCGGACCTGCGACAACCACTGCGCGTTCTGCTTCATCTACCAGTTGCCCAAGGGCATGCGGCGGAGCCTGTACCTCAAGGACGACGACTACCGGCTGTCCTTTCTCTACGGCAATTTCACGACCCTCACTCGGTTCACCGAGCTCGATGCCGAGCGCATCCTGACCGAACGGCTCGGGCCCTTGTTCGTCTCCATCCACAGCACCGATCCCGAGTTGCGGGCGCACATGCTGCGCAACCCCAAGGGGGCGACCAGCCTGCGGTGGCTCCAGGTGCTCCTGGAGGGCGGGATCGAGGTGCACGGCCAGATCGTCGTGTGTCCGGGTGTCAACGACGGACCCGCCCTCGAGGACACCCTCGCCGGGATCCTCGACCGCTACCCTCAGCTCGCCAGCGTGGGAGCCGTGCCGCTCGGCCTCAGCCGTTTCTCGAAGGAGCCCGAGATGCGCCCCCACACCCCCACCGAGGCGGCCTTCGTGCTCGACACGATCGAGGAGTGGCAGCGCATCTTCCGCACCGCGCTCGGGCACCGCATGGTCTTCGCCGCCGACGAGTACTACCTCCTGGCCGGGCGCGACCTGCCGCCGGCGCGCCACTACGAGGGTTTTCCCCAGCACGAGAACGGGATCGGCATGGCGCGCGCCTTCACCGAGTCGTTCGGCCGCCCGGAGCGCACGGGGCCGGGCGGCGTGCGCCATGGGTTCTTCGCCGCCGTGGACGCGGCGCCGGCCGAGGGGTACCGGGCCCCGCGCCTGGTGACGGCGCCGGCCGGCACCGACGAGCGGCCAGTGGTCGTGCTCACCGGCACCTACGGCGCCCGGGTACTGGCGCCCCTGCTGGCCTCGCACGCGCGCGAGGACCTCGCGCTGCACACGGTGGCCAACGACTTCTTCGGGGGCAACATCGGGGTCGCAGGGCTGCTGACCGGCGAGGACGTGGCGCGGGCGCTGGCCGACATCCCCGAAGGGTCCCGCTGCCTGTTGCCCGACGCCTGCCTGAACGAGGGGCGCTTCCTCGACGGCCTGACCCTGGCGGATCTGCCCCGGCCGGTCGAGGTGGTGCCGACCGAGGGCGACTCGCTGCGCACGGCGCTCGACGGCACCTCTTTCCGCCCGGTGTGCGCGTCATGACGCCGATGGTCGTGGTGGCCGGTCGTCCCAACGTGGGCAAGTCGTCGTTGGTCAACCGCATCGTCGGCAGCCGCGCCGCCGTGGTCGAGGAGGAGCAGGGTGTGACCCGCGACCGCAAGGTGCTCGACGCCGAGTGGGCCGGTGTGCCGTTCGCCGTCATGGACACCGGTGGGTGGCTCGCCGGCGGCGACTCGCTCGAGAGCAAGGTGAGCGCGGAGGCCGAGCGCGGCACTGGCCGAGGCGGACGTCGTCTTGATGGTGGTGGACGTCACGACCGGCGTCACCGAGGAGGACCTGGCGGCGGCCAAGATCATTCGCCGGGCGGGTCCGCCGGTGCGCCTCGTCGTCAACAAGGTGGACGACGCCAACCGCGAGGCGGCGGCGTGGGAGTTCGTCGCCCTCGGCCTCGGCGACCCGTTCCCGGTCAGCTCGCTCCACGGCCGGGGCACCGGCGACCTCCTCGACGAGGTAGTGGGGCTCCTGCCCATTGTGCTCCCCGAGGTGGAGGACGCGACGAGGACGGACGGGGAGGTCGGCCACGGCACGCCGCGCGTGTGGCGATCATCGGGCGGCCCAACGTCGGGAAGTCGACGCTCTTCAACAAGCTTCTCGGGGAGGAGCGCTCGATCGTCCACGACCTTCCCGGAACCACCCGTGACGCCATCGACACGGTGGTCGAGACGCCGGACGGCCCGGTGTGCTTCATCGACACCGCAGGGCTTCGACGACCGTCCAAGACCGATCGGGGAACCGAGCAGCACGCCACCATGCGCGCCCTGCGGGCCCTCGAGCGGGCCGACGTCGCCATCCTGGTCATCGACGCAACGGTCGGCGCGTCCCACCAGGACCAGCGGTTGGCCGAGCGGATCGGCGTGTCCGGCTGTCCGACCATCGTCGCCCTGAATAAGTGGGACCAGGTCTCCGTCGACGACCGGGACGACGTGCTGGCCGGGGTCGGCGACCGCCTGGCGTTCCTGGGCGCGGCGCCGGTGCTCAAGATCTCTGCCCTGTCGGGAAGGGGCGTGCACCGGATCCTCCCGGCACTGCGCGATGCAGTCGAGGCCTACCACCAGCGGGTGCCCACTGGTGCGTTGAACCGGACGATCCAGGAGCTGCAGGGCCGCCAGCCCGCACCACGGGCAAAGATCCGTTACGTCGTCCAAGGGGCCATCGATCCTCCGACCTTCACCCTCTTCGCCAACGCTCGGCTGCCCCAGACCTACATCCGCTACATCGAGCGCGGCCTGCGCGAGAAGTTCGATCTCGGCGCAACGCCGATGAAACTCAGGGTGCGCGTCGGTGGGAAGTGAGGACGGGACGGACCTGATGGCGTGGTGCGAGGAGTGCGACGCCCTCGTCGAGGACGAGGATCTCGGTGAGGAGGGGGAGTGCCCGCGCTGCGGAACCATCCTGGCCGAACAGGAACGCCCACCCATCCCGTGGTACTTCAAGCTGATGCTCGTGGCCAGCGTGATCTACCTCGGCTACCGCGGCTACCAGGGCGTGACCTGGATCGTGGCGCACGTGTAGCGTCCGAGAAATGGCCCTGTACGAGCTCGACGGCGTCGCGCCACGGGTACACCCCGACGCCTACGTGCATCCCGACGCCACGGTGATCGGCGACGTGACGATCGGTGCCGAGTCCAGTATCTGGCCCCGGGCGGTGTTGCGCGGTGACTACGGGAAGATCACGGTGGGGACCGGCACGTCGATCCAGGACGGAACGGTCATCCACGCCGGCCCAGGATTCCCGACGGTCATCGGCGACCGTTGCGTTATCGGCCACCTGGCCCACCTCGAGGGCTGCACGCTCGAGGACGAGTCCTTGGCGGGTTCGTGCAGCGTGGTGCTGCACTGGGCCGTGATCAGCCGGGGTGCGACGGTCGGGGCCAACGCGGTGGTCCCGAACCACATGGTCGTGCCGCCGGGGGCGCTGGCGCTTGGCATCCCGGCGAAGATCCTCGAAGGGCGTTCGGACATCCCCATGATCGGCGCGTCCGCGGACGTGTACATCGCCAACGCCAAGCGCTATCGGCACGGGCTGCGCCGCCTGGACTGACCGTGTCGCCCCGCGTGGGGCTATTAGTGCGACCCGCGGTCCGCCTTGGCCGGGAACACGTCGCTCCCGAAGGGTGCCAGACCCTTTTGTGCCGCGAAGCCGAGATGCCCCTGGCCGTCGGTCCCGCCGTTCGTGAGCCCGAGCAGATCCTCGTAGCTGCGCAGGGCCGAGTAGTGGTTGTACGAGCCCGTCGTGTCGGTCGAGCCCCCCGTGACGTAGCGGGGGTCGAGGAGCAGGGCGCCGATCTGGCCGCCCCCCGGCGCGGCAGCGTCGGTGGTGGCGCCCGCGTTGCCCGGCGCGTGGGTGTTGGGCCCCGGGAGCTCGTTGCAGCACGCGAGGCCCGCCTCGGCGCCTCCGACGTCGGACTCATCGAACGTGATGACCACCAGCATGGCGCGGCTCCTGTAGGCGGGCGACGAGAAGATGAGCGGCATCCACGCCTTGAGAAACTCGTCTGCGCCGATGAGGCCGCCCTGATGACCGTTGGTGCTGTTGGGCCCGGCGCAGGCGTCGTCGTGGCCGTCGTTGCACAGGTTGGGTGTGATGAAGCCGAAGCGTGGCGTCGTGCTGGCGCTGCGGAGATCGCGGGCCAGGTGCCCCGTTGGTGCCGGCACACCGGTGGGGCCGAGCGTCCCGAGCGGCACGACGTTGGCGGCGCATTCAGTCGTGTTGTCGATGACGGAGTGGAACCAGACGAAGGGATTGTGCCGGGTGGTGTACTGGTCCGTAGGCGTTGCGACCTCGGCGGTATCTGTGGCGCCGATGGCCGGGTGCCCACAGTCGGTGCCACCCGTCGGGTCCGGGGTGCCGCCGTCACGAGCCGGTGTATTGCCCATGTCCTGTTCGTAGGCGCGCCAGGCGGCGACGTGGGTCTTCGAGTTGGGGGGTACTTGGCGTCGAGCTGCGAAGCGATGGTCTTCACCGAGGCCGGGTAGACGCAGCCTTCGCCGTCGACCTGTCCGGGGTTGGCGGCCTGATCGGCATCGGGCGTGCCCGGGACCACATTGGCGAAGGCGAACCCGTTGTCGGCGCAGTCGGCCTGGGTGTCCATCGTGGGTGCCTGGCCGGAGACCTGGGCGATGTAGTTGTCGAGGCTGTTGTGCCCAGTGGCGTAGTAGTTCTGCAGGAGTTCACCCTTGGGACGGAGGGTGCCGTTGAGGTAGGTGGCGGGGGAACCGGGACCGAATGTCGCGTCGTAGCCCTCGTTCTCGAATTCGATGAGGAGGATGTGGTTGATCCTTCCCGGGGCGAGAGCGGCACGGACGACGCTCGCCGACGGGTGCGACGAGGCTGCTGCTGCGGGGGCGCACGTGGCGGCGCTCGTGGCGACGACGACGCCGAGCACGCCGAGGGCGCCCAGCGCGTTCAGGAGGAGCGTGCGGGGACGCGCGCGGTGACGCAGGCGAGACTTCGGATTGGTCACGGGCGGGGACATTAGTCGTCCACGTCCGCCCCATCGGGTCAGGCCGGGACGCCCTCGCGGACGAAGGCGGCGATGTCCCGGGCCGCGTCGCGGCTGATGTCTGGGCAGGCGATGGTGAAGATCTCGGTGCCGTGCATGGTGCCCATCACTTGGCGGCAGCGTGCCGGAACGCCGGCGGCCAGGAGGAGGCGGTAAAAGTTGATGCCTTCGTCGCGCAGCGGGTCGCACTCGTTCACGTTGATCACGGTCGGTGGGAAGCCGCGGACGTCTTCCTTCGTGGCGAAGGACGGCCAGGCCAGAGGATTCCGGTCCTCGAACGCTTCGATGCCGTAGCCCATCGCGCCGCGGTTGTTGTGGAGACGGAGCAGGATCCCTTCGTTCTCGACCGAGGAGGGGCAGTCCGACGTCGGCCACTGGCCGGAGATGTAGGGACACAGCGCGTAGAGCCCCTTGACGAGGCCGAGATCGCCGTCGCGCTTGAGCCGGAGGCCCGTGGCCAAGGTGAGGTTGCCCCCACCACTTTCGCCGGCCACGACGATCCGCGTCGGGTCGACGCCGAGTTCGCCGGCATGCCCGGCCACCCAGTGCAGACCCGAGACACAGTCGTTGAGGCCGGCGGGAAAGGGTGCGACTTGGGGTGCCGAGGACGCCACGACGCAATTGCGGAAGTCGACCATGACAACCGTGACGCCGTTGGCGGCGATGTGCTTGCCCCAGCCTCGGTACATGCCGTCGAAGCACGACATGGATGCCATGCCGCCACCATGGATGTAATAGACGCAGGCCAACGCCTCATCCGTGTCCGGGCGAATGACCTGCAGGTTGATGGTGTTGCCATCGGGCTCCGAAATGAACTGCGCCGTAGTGACGGCGAGCCCGGCGGACGGGGCGACCTCCTCGGTGTCGCACAGGTCCTGGATGGAACGGAAGGCCTCACGGGCCGCACTGGCCTCAGGGGAGTTCGCCTCCGCGAGCAGTTCCTCGCGGCTCGAGACGTCCCCAAGCGGGACCGAGGGCACAAATTCGAGGATGCGCCGGAGGCGAGGGTCGAGCCGAAAGTCCGAGGTGAGGTCGATCGTCATGTGGTCATTGGACCACATGAGGGGGAGCGGGAACGGTCGGAGGGGAGTGGTTCAGGCGGAAGCCGGGCGCCCGCTGCGCTGGCGACCGGCCCGATAGGCGGCCGAACTGGCTGCGGTCAGCAGACTTTCCGGGCTGGCGTCGCTTCCCGAGCTCCAGACGACGCCCAGGTTGGCCGACAGTCGACAGTCGTCGAGGCCGATCTCGTTGCTGACAGAGTTGAGCACCGTGTCGACACGACCGCGGATGCGTTCCTCGACGATGGCGCGATCTGCGTTGATGCACAGGATCACGAACTGCTCCCCCTCGATGCGGGCGAGCGTGTCGCCAGAGCGTACGGTTGCGTCCAAACCCCGTCCGACGGCCCGGCCCACCGCATCGGTGGCGTCGCGGCCGAGCGCGGTGCTGACTGCGGCGAGACCGTCGAGCTCGATGACGAACAGCCCGAAGGGACGCCCGTAGCGACGCGCGTCGTAGACAGCCTGCTGCAGGCGATCCATGAGGATCATGCGGTTGGGCAGCCCGGTCACGGGGTCTTGCAGAGCACGGTGGGCTTCGTCTTCGAGTTTCGAGGATGTCGAGAGGTGCGGGGCGACGAGACCGGCCATGAGCTCGACGAGATCACTGTCGGCGTTGCCGAAGTGATCCGGCTCGTTGGCCAGGACCACGAGCACTCCGATGGCCTCGCCGCTCTGGATCAGTGGTGCAACCGCCATCGAACGCGCCCCTTCGAGACGGCACGCCTCGCGGTCGACACGGGAGTCGGTTTCGGTGTCACGGCAGAGGAGTGGCATGCCCATCCGAACGCACAGACCAGACAGGCTCGCTTTGAGGTCGATGCGCACCCCGTCCGAGTTCTCGGCGGTGCCGCTGACGGCCCGGTGGACCATGGCATCGCCTTCGACCAGCTCCACCGCGGCGCCGTCGGCCCCTGTGATGTGCTGCACCCGCTCGAGCACGACGGCGATGACCCGCTCGGCGTCGGTCGGGCCGGCGTTGATCAACCGTTGTGTCTCGATGAGAAAGTGCAGGCGGTCGAGGTCCGTCTCACGCGAAATCGTTGCCACCCGGAGTATGTCGGAAGAACGCTCTGTACGCTTGAGCACATTCAGCTCGGGTAATCCCTGGCCACGGCCCTGCTCATTGGTCATGCCTCGTGAGCGACCGTCTCGCTCCTTTCCTGATCGGCCCGCTAGCGCTCGACGGGAGCGTTCGAGTTCGGCGTGGCCACACCGACTACGCCGGAGTAGCCATCGGGGCCAACCGTCCACCGGACCACCCCGCGTCCAACATCGCACGGAGTTCGGATGAGGTCCGGTTCGTCAGATCACGAGACCACCCGTACCACTCCGAAGACGGCCTCTTCGTCGGCGTCGTTGGATTCGTAGTGTCCGCCAACCAGGACCATCTTGACCCGGGCCCTGGGGAAATCGGTACCGGTATGCATGCGTTCTGTGCGCCACGTAATGCCATCGCCGCTTGTCTGCCAATGCACGTGCTCGAATCCCACTCGGAGGTTCCACCACCTGTGTTCGAGGGGATCGAAGCGGGCGACGCGATCTGACCTCTGCCCGGACCACTGGAGACGGAGCATTAGTTGGTCGCCGCTCTTGCCGATGGCAACGAAGTCCCCGCCGACCGTCCGCAATTCCAGGAATGTCTCTGCGCTCGGCTGGCTGGGCGCAACCTCGAGGCGGGTTCGCGCGCCGCGACCGCAGGCGCGGAACGAGGGCCGGGATACCACTGAATCGACATAACCAGCCCGGGTAGGAAGCCGGAATTGGCCCTGGTCGATCCGGGCGTTCCCGTACAGCTCGAACCAATCGGGTGGGTGGTCGTCCCGGTCACCGGCCAGGACCAGCAGCGGTCGGTCGGTCGCCGGAGGTCGAGCCGGTTCGACGAGCGAGGGCGAGGCGAAGACGCACCCGTCTTTCGGTTGCAGCCGCACCTTTTTCGGCGCCGGGTTTCCCTCCGCGTCGACGAGTCCGTCCTCGGGAACCCGGAAGGTGATGCTGCCGGCCGTGCCGATGTTCACCGCCGCAAATCCCGCGGTGAATCGTTGTGCCAGACCTCCTCGGCGCCGACGCCGGCGACCCACGGGCTCTCCGAGATCCCAGGCCTGTTCGGGCCGGTACGGCAAACCCTCGTAGTCGTCAGGCGCCGTAGCAGTGCAGGCCCAGCCCCGTCCGGCGCCGAGCGCCCAGAACGCCGCCACGCCATAGCGGAAGCTCCGATCGAACGTGTCGCCTGCGGCGTTCACCCGCACGACACCGATACCCGGACCGTGCAACTCCGCCGCCTGCTGCAGGCACGTCTTCTGATCGAAGTGGATGTGTGGTTGCCATCCCAGCCAGTGCTCCTCGAACCCGCCCCCGTATCGCGCATGGCGAGCCCATCGGCCGTGCTCGCGTCGTGACTCGGCGATGTTGGGCACGAGGAGGCGGTCCGACGCATTGAGGGCTTCTCCGGCGTCGCGGACGAGAACGCCGAGCGCCTCGCGTAGCTCAGAGACGCCATCTACCTCAGCCAAGGGAAAGAGCCCGTAATAGTCGCCGAAGACGTCGTTGTCGGCGAAGACCCCGTCCCACGGTTCGGCCGTGAGTTCGCGCACGACGTTGTCCACCCACCTTCTCTGATAGTCAGGATTCCACACGGCCATCTGCCAGTGCCCGCGGTACCCCTGCCATTCAATCCGATCGCCCGTGTCGCGGCGATGCGCGAACCACGACTCGCCTTCGCGCGCGGCCTCAGTGAATGACACTCCCGAGGTGAGAAATGATCCCTCGGACTCAAAACTCCGCGTGGACGAGAGGCACTTGTAACAGAGGACGACCATATCCGGGCGACGCTCCTTCAAAGCACGGAGCGCACTGAGCTCCCAGGGCTGCAACACCGCCAAGCGGTACCGCTCAGCCGCGATCTCGACCTCGTCGGGCTCTACCGCTTGCTTCCCGTAGCGCAGCCAGGCTCCGAAGGTGCGCGTCCCGCCCCTGCTCTGAGCAGCCGCCGCCTCCACCCGACCGAGGATGCGGGCCGCCTCTGGCGTGAGCTGAGGCGGCGTGCGCATGTCAAGCGGCCCCTCTGGGCGCCGACAGCGCCTTTCGGATTGGGCTGCGCGACCGACGAGAGCGTCGTCCCGGTGGAAGTCTCGAACGCAGCTCGTCGTAGAGCTGTCCGTAGGACCGCATGGCGTCCGGCAATTGGAAGGCGTGATGCACCCGCTCGTAGGAATTGGCCCGGAACGTTCGGTACATATCGGTGTCAGTCACGACGGTCAGAATGGCGTCAGCCATCTCCTGATGAGCGTGCGGTTGGACGACGAGCCCACATGGCCCGACTTCGCGCCCGCTGCGGCGAAGCGGATCGCGCAACAACTGCTCCATCGCACCGACCCGGGTGCCGACGGTAGGCAGGCCAGCGGTCATGGCCTCCAGAACGACCAGAGGCTGGCCCTCGTTGTGACTCGGAAGCACCACCAAATCCACGTCGCCGAACGCCTCTTTGAGGTTTTGCGGCCCCACAAAAGAGATGTAGTCGCCAATGCCGAGCGCGGTCACCCGCCGCTTGCAGGCGTCGAGATACTCTGGTGTCTCGTCCGCATGCCCCATGACGCGCAGCTTGAAGGAACGCCATCCCCGCTGCACCACCAAGGACAGTGCGTCGAGCAAATCGTGGAGCCCCTTCACTTGCACAATTCGCGCCACGTAGGCGAGCTCCCAGACATGGTTCGGTTGCAGCCGTAGGCGGTCGCGCTCCAGCTGTCGCTGGCGGGCGGAATCAAAGACGTCGAGGTTGATACCGTTCGGGACCACCCTCGCCCGCCAGACGGGAGCGCCCAGACGGGCCGCCTCGTCAAGAGCCTCCGGGTACAGGTAGGTGAGCTCGTCGGCAGCGTGGTACGCGATTGTCGTCATTTCGGTCAGCCAAGCCATCCAGGCGCGGTCTTGAACGGACACATCGGCGGTCACCCAGTCCGAACGGGTCACCGGTAGGGCCATACTGCGCCCGATCCGTTCGTTAATCGTGTCGCGAACATAAAGGTTGTGCTCGGTGAGGAGGAACCGCGCCCGGTTCTGATGGGCGGCAACTGCGCCAGCCAACGCTGCGTATCCCGAGGTATGGGCGTGATAGACGGCCGCTCTCGGGTAATCGGCCCCGGCGACCGCGAAGGTCTGTGACGTCAGCTCACGGAGCAGCCAGAAGAGCTCGGCCAGCGAAGTACTGGGGGGACATACCCGCTCCACCAGTCGCATGAGCTCCCGCGCGCTGAGCAGGGGCCACAGCGGTGTCGACGAAGTCCGGGGGTTTATGTGCGCGTCGTAGAGGTCCCAAAAGGGACGAAAATTATCGGCGCAGACGGCACCCAGAGCGGCAGCAACCTGCAGGGCCAACCGCTCGCGATGTTTGGCCGGCATGCGGAGGCGTCGCGAACCCTTGACCATGAAGTCCTGGCGGTGCTCCTGCATGCTCAGATACAAGGGCGCAACCCAGCGCACGTTGGCGGGGACCTCGTAGGCGCGGGTGGTCGATCCCTTGCTGTCCCATGTGATGTGGATGATGCCGAAACTCAGATCAGGGTGGGAGGAGATGATGTCGTGCATCACAGCAGAAACCCCGCCACGAAGGTATGGGTAGGTCGATTCGGCAACCAGGGCGACGTCGACGGGGGACCAGGGACCGGACGAGGAGACGCCGAGTGCCGATCCCTGTGCCGCTTCCAGGTTCAGGCTCTTCCTCAGAACACACCTCTTCGGTTGATGGTCGGGGTTGCCACCTTGCGTTCGGCTTCGCTTACCAGGCGACCGCGTGGCCCCAGAACAACGCATAGTGCGGTTCGGTGATCTCACGCGCGTACTCGAGGGCGAACAGGGCAACAAGCACGACCTCGACGGCAGCGTTCACTGCGTAGAAGGTGGCGGACGGGGACCAGATGATCATGGCGGCGGCGAAGACCGCGCAGTGGACTGCGCTCACACCTAGTGCTAACCGTTCACGTTTCAGCTGCACGAGGGTGTACACGAAGATCGCCTCGAGGCAGAACCCGACCGAGCAGATGACCATGGCGTTGTAAAGACTCGTGTTCAGCGCGGGGCGCAAGCTCTCGATGACCGCGGTCAACCAGGTCGCCACCACCACGGAGACCCCCAGAACCATGAACTTGCCCCGTACCTGCCCCCGCAGACGTTCGGCCTGAATGCGCAGCCGGTCGACCCCGGCCCGGTGCAACGCGTTCTGGAACGAGTCGAATCCGAACTGCAATCCGGGAGCGATCATCGTGAAGTACGCGTTGAAAAGGATGATGGCCGGCAGCAGCGACAGGAAGACGAAGGTCGGTCGGAAAGCATGGCCGGACACCAGCAACAGCAGCAGGGGATTGAGCCAAATGAGCGTGCCCTGCACCGAACCTGTGGCGAAACCGCGCCACACGTTCGGCGTGGAACGCACGGGGAAGAAGCTCCGTCGGCGCAACATCCAGCCGGCAACCACAATCAACGCGGCGAGGGGTGCGATGAGGCACAGACGAGGTGTGAGCAACAGCACGGCGGCGTAGGCCGACCAGGCGACAGCCCAGAGCCCATAACGCCGCTCCATGATTGGAACGACGAACCACTGAACCATTGCCAGGCTGCAAAGCATGAACAGCCCGAACGCGAGCACGGCTCCGGTCGACCAATGCGCCGTCAACGCGAAGGGTGCGCTCAGGAGCACAACGAGCGTAATCGAGCGAAAGAAAACGGACGGCCAATGGGAGAGAAAGCTCGGCATCAGCGCGGCGGGCCCGTTCTCGTAGACCTCTTCGCCGAGGACACTGTAGAGAGGTGCGCACGCGATCTGGGCCAGCAGAGGGACGGCGACCGATCCCGCCAGCATCACCTCACTCAATGGCGTCCCGCCCACGGTCAACGCGTGCAGACGGTCACCGACAAGTGGAAACACAACAGCCAGTACTGCAAGCGGCGTCAACTGCAGCGCGAGAGCGCCAAATGGCTTGGTCACGGTACTCCCGCCGACGGTGGCGGTATGGCTCGAGTCGTCTACGTCCTTCCAAGAGGGAGAGGCCATACCCCTTCCGATCACGACAGCACTGCACAGCGCCACGGCGGCGACGAGCCATACGACGGCCAGACGTCCCCACGGTTCCCACGGGCCAAGTAGCAACAAACAGCAGATAACTGCGTAGAGCGCGGTGAGGTACACGCCGTAGGGAATGAGGCTCGTCAATCGTTCATTGTGGCGGGGGGGGTGCTTGTGGCGAGGACGGGCGACGATCAGTGATCTGGTGCGCTTGCGACTGTGCTGTGGTTCGCCAGGTAGGAACGAGGTGACGAGATAGCGACGCGACGGCGGCCTGGTTGATTCGATCTCGGCCGTGCGCGTGTCCTCCTCGCCACGTCGTCTCTGACGGGCGCCAGTCCTTCGCATAGACCGTCGGGAACCGGCCACCTTCCCCTCGGTCCGATTGCGCACCCGACCGTACGATCCCGGCATGGTTACGTGTTCTCCGTCTCTGGAGCGCAGATTTTCGTAGTGCGGGCGGACCCTTGCGCCAGACAGGCCATGCCGACGAGTGGCATGAGGACGGACGTCACTGATCGGAGAAGATCAGAGATGTGCACGGTGGCCTATCTCCTCACCCGGAGCGAAGGCTCAGCCTCGACACGGATGTTCGCTCTGCGACCGGTCCCCCCCATCGCTCGACAACGGAGTCGGTGCCGAAGGGCGACTCGGTGCCGAACAGCCGTCCCGCCAAACCCAACGCGTGCTTCCAGGGAAGGGGCCTATCGCAACCCCCATGGCGACAGCCTCCGAGAGATCGGTGCCCGATTTACTGAACCGCCGCCTAGACACGTTCGTTGGCTCTCTCCCTGTAGAGACGTTCCCCCTGGTAGAGACATTGCCGGTTAGCTGGTGTCGGGAAGTCTTGTTCAAAAGTTGTCATGGGTCAACCTGCGTTCAATCAGCAGACCTCAGCGGGAGAATCGGCGCGGTCCCACCATCTCCGTGGTCGCCGAGTTTTCTTTGGTGAAGCACCAGCCCGTAAAGGACCCGACCCACTGAACGAGTGGGTCGGAGTGTCTCGTAGCCCAAAGCCGGCGTGCGGTCGAGGGGTGGGAGCGAGCAATGGTGGTCCAGAAAAGCCGCTCGCGCGGTGATCGCCGCCGCGACGATTCGAGACGGATGGCACCTTGTGCGGCGACGTCACCGCGGGGGAGGGGGCACTCGTGGCGGCGATTGTGTTGGTGGGTCGTCTTTCGTTTTGGGAACTGCCTGAAATCGTCCGTTCGAAGGTATGCGGGGCCCAGGTGAATTCCTCCGCCAGGGCCTTGGCCGGCCCGTCCACTTGGAGTAGAAGGGGGGTGGGGTTGTACCCATTCGTCGACTTTCGTCTCGAGGGGTGGTGAATGAGCGACATCTCTACGGAGGAAGACACGTCGAAGGCGGGCGAGGGGGGACGGTCCGCGCCGGCATCAACTCGCCCGTGCCCCGCTCCCCACTCTCCGCGACACGCCCGTGCCGCAGAAGGGGAACTGTCCGCTCCGACCTCAGCTCGCCCGTCGCCCGCTCCCCATCCTCCGCGACACGCCCGCGCCGCAAATGGACGCGCAACTCGTTCGCCGAATACGTCGCCACCCGGGCCTGTTCCTTCGCGTACGTCGGGGACGCACGCAAGGAAGCCCGTTCACCGACAGTCCCTCTTCTGGGCGTTTGTGGTTATCGTTATCCTCATCGGCGCGTCCATCCCGGTCGTTGCAAGTGTCGGCACCACCGTCGATCGTCATGCGCCCAAACAAACGCGGGTTACGACATACTCCGTCATCGGGTCGGGCACTTCGAGTGCCAACAGCATCACCTACCAGACCATTGAGGGGGGGGACGCACGGAGCGGCACGGTTCAGGAAACCGGCGCTCCGCTTCCCTGGAGGAGGAAGGTCGTCACGTCGGGTCACAAGACCTCGTTCTTCGTCAGGGTCCAGAACGGGTCCGTCGGACTTTCCTACGTCATCTGCACCATTTCGCAAGATGGCGCGGTGCTCAGCTCGAATAAGGCTGAGGGACCGTATGCAGTCGCTTCCTGCAGCACCGGGTCTCCCGGCAGAAGTTGAGGAACGTTCCCATTCGGTTCGCAGGGTCGTTGCTCATGGTTGGAGCCGCAGCTCCGGGAGGATCAATTGGATCGATTGCCCACGCGGCGCTGGTGGTTCCGCCGGGAGCAACTACCGGACGGTCGTGACCGGACCGTGCTTCTTTGAGCCTTGATGCAGCCCGGAGGGCCGAGCTGAGACGCGATTGATAGAGCTGGACGGGGACCGAGAACCCAGCCCGTTGAATCGAAGTCGGGTTCATCTCGACGGAGGGCGCAGGCGGTCAGGAGCGACCAGGTCTGACCTCGCAGGCGTCTCCGGAGACAATCCCGGCGACGGGTGGATTTGCACGAAAGGTTGCAGCGAAAGCGGACCGATCGTGCGCGACAGCGCGCGTCTGCCATTCACACCCAGTTAGGGCGGCGCGTCCGTCTGGGAACAAAGGCAAGCTGAAGTTCGAACGCCGCAGCACCGGCATGCGGATTCCAGAGTGCGCCCGACCGCCGGGAGCGGGACGGTTATCGACGATGGCTAGACGGCACGTTGGCGACACTCACTAGAGCGATGATCCCAGTGGACGGGCGTGCCATCCTCTCCATCTGAAACCACGCACGCGTTCTTCACCGTCAGGCTGCGAGGGCGGGGGCGAAAAAGTCGGTTAGCAGTTGGGTGACGCGCGCAGCCTCGTCGTGGTGGACCCAGTGCGAGGCGTCGGGCAGGCGCTCGACGCGGTCGAGGTTGGGCACGTCGTCGTGTTCGGGTTCGGCAAGTTCTGGGCCGAGGTACTGATCGCCCTGTCCCCAGATGACCAGGGTGGGCGCCGAGATCGGGCGAAGCGCCGCTGCAGCCTTCTTCGGCGAGGTCCGCACCGAGGACCGGTAGTAGTTGATCATCCCGGTTGCCGCGCCGGGCTGTGACCACGCCTCGATGTAGCGATCGATCTCCTCGGGCGTATAGGCCGGGTGCGCGTCGTGCAAGAAATGCCGGAAGAAATGCCAGTGGTCGGCGCGCACGACGGACTCGGGCAGATCAGGGAGATTGAAGAAGAAGAAATACCAGGACTTCCGGAGCTGGCTCGGGTGGTGCAGTCCCTGCGAGAGCTTCCGGGGATGGGCCGCATTGAGGATAGCCAGCCGGTCCACGACTTCGGGATAGTTCATCGCGGTTGCCCACGCAACGCTTCCGCCCCAGTCGTGACCGACCAGTTGCGCGGACTTGCCGCCGCATTCTTGAATGAGCCCTCGGATGTCGGCGGTCAGCTGGTCGGTCTCGTAGGCCTTGACGCCCTTCGGCCGTGATGACAAGTTGTAGCCGCGCATGTCGGGCGCGACGACGCGGAATCCCGCCGCGGCGAGCGGTTTGATCTGCAGCCGCCAGCCGTACCAGAACTCCGGGAAGCCGTGCAGCAGAACGACCAGCGGCCCCTCTCCGGCCTCGACGTAGTGCAGTCGCACGTCGCCGATGTCGTAGCCCTCACGGACCTCGCTGCCCAGGAGTGCCGACGCCTGCTGTTCCGCCATCCCGTCGCCGCTCGGGTTCCTGGTTTTGCTCATAACAATCTCCTTTCATTCACCTGAGGTGTCCTGCCCGGGCCGAACTCGTTACGCAGCGCCCACCGGTCGGACTTGTGACCAGCAGCGGCATTTCTCTGGCGAGGCGACCGTGCGCTGCTGGTGCACCCGGTGGGAGGCTGAGGCTCCTTTCCAAGCTCCTACCGCTGCGAGGGGTATTGAGTATGAGGCTTTGGATACGGCATGGATCAGAATGTCAGCACTGGCTTTCGGTTGTAACAACAAACTCAGTGCGACTTCAGGCTGTTCCAAGCTTCGCCATCTCACTAGCTGGATCCTTAGCGGGACCTGGGGCGTCGTACCTCTTTACTCCGGATCTGTGAGCACTGCGGATGGATCTCGCGTCCCGAATCCATACCTTCCAAATCCGGCGGTACTTCGAGCCGTTCGTCGGCTCTACGTCGCGACGCGATAGACCCGAAAGCAGGTTTGAACGGCGAAGCGCCGGTGCAGCTTCTGTTCCTTCGGCCGGAAGTAGCGTGTCGCGTCGGTCATCGGGATGACATCGGGCCGATCGACGTCATAGGCCTGCCCGCGGGTCACTACGGTGGCCGTCCCGCTGGCGAGGACGTTCTTCATCCAATCTGTGCGTTCGCCGTACGGGAGGGCGATCAGAAGGCTGTCATCGTGTTCGACTGCCACAACCGGGGTCTCGTAGCTCCGACCGGAACGGCGTCCAACGTGACGGACGACCGAGGTGCCCGACCGTTCCGTCCCGGCTGATCGCATGGCGAGAGGCCTGGTCGCTTGTGTGAACCTGCGGAGAGCTCGCTGGATGGACCCGTTCATGCTTCCGAGGATCCTACGGGTTCGTTGTCAAGTCGGCCCAAATGGGCGGACCTTCCTCGCCGCTGGGCCTTCTGATCCGCTCGATCGTGATGCGGCGGAGAGAACCGTGGACCTGCTCTTCGCCCAGCAGAGCGCCCGGTGACGACCGTCCTGGGCTCGGAGCAGAGCAGGCCGGGCCACTATGGTAAGCGGTCTGGAGCCCGTGTTTGCAAAGCGTTTGCAAATGGGCCTTGACATCTCGATAGCGGGATGGTGAAGAACTAGAAACGCAGGTCACAGATACATGCGGGCTGTGGCGCAGCTTGGTTAGCGCGCTTGACTGGGGGTCAAGAGGTCCCGGGTTCAAATCCCGGCAGCCCGACTAGCAGGGTAAATGCAACTTAACTCCGTGTCGGGACCGGAGATTAGAGCTTGGAGTGCGTTTAACTGGCGGGCCTGGAACCGAGCGAAAGGCCCACCATGGTGTTGCGGATTTTCCGGCGGGGGCTCAGAGATTCGTGGATGCCTTATGCAGGGGTGATAGTCCCGACGAACGCTGGGGGTTCCTGGAATTTGAGGTCAGTTTCAGGGTGCCCGTCGTTCCCGTGAATAGGCCAGTTCCAGATGTCGCCGAGAGTGTGAACGTTGCCGTCACCGGCACAATATTGAAATCAGCTGGCGGCGGCACTGGCACTATGACGTTGGTGATTTGACCCGCGACGGTGCCAATGAGCGTGCCGACGCCGGTCGTGATGGTGAAGGTCCCGCCGAAAAATAAGACGATCGGGAAGTTGGGGCCACCATTAGCGATGCAGCCGACCATCTGGAGCGTCACGGTGCCGACCGCGCTGCTCCCAGGATACGCGGCGTTGAAAGTCACCGGGAAGGCGCTGCAGCCGGTAGGCCCCTCCTGCGAAATAACCGTCCCGCTGACGGACGAGCTGGCGAGGTCGGCCAGAGTCACCGGATTATGGATGAAATAGCTGATGCACTGGCCTTGGTTCTTGAATAGCTGACCCGATGCGTCCGTGAGCGTCTGCCAGCCACCGTCTTTGCACTGCTGGACTGCGGCTGGAGGGGCTGCACCGGCCCGAGCACCCATCGAAGTGACTGCGATGGGAATCACCACAACCGGGAAAGCCGCGAGAAAGAGGCTTGCGAGCAACCGTCGAACCATCACAACCCCCTACTCGAGGACGACGCCCTCTGTAAGGTCATACTCAACCTTTGGCTCGCCGTCGTCAACCATTGAAGTGGGCTCGGGCGCCGTCGAGATCAGGCTGCGCATCTGGTTGAGTGCCTGGGTCCGTCCCTTGCGTGCCGAGGACACCGACTCAACCACAGCGGCGACCGTCAAGCCAACTCTGCCCTCTGGCACATCGTGATCACCCGAATCGTCGATGACCCCCTCGGGGGACGTAGCGCTTAAGGCATCGCACCGCTTCCTTCTTGGTCAGGCCCTCCTTGGTCCGTCGATCGATGTACTCAGCGGTGCGTGCTTACCGCTGCTGGCGTCGATCGGGGAGGCGCCACAGACGTGCGCGAACGTCGCCTCGTTGCGGAGTCGCTGAGGGTTGTCGCCAGCGGCGACGAGGAGCGCCGAAGCAGCGTCGGTGCCGATGCCGAGCGTGCCGACGAGCTCGGGTGCGGTCTCTTTGACCAAGGGCTCGAGGATGGCGTCGATCTCGGTTATTTCCTCTTCGAGGGTGATGGCCCGCCGGGCCAACATCCGCAGGCTGAACTTGGTGAGCGAGACGGTGTCGCGCTTGGCGCCGGGCCGATAAGTCGAGGCCCGCTCGAGGAGGTGGAACACGTCGAGCCCTCGGAGCTCGGCCCTGATGGGAGCGACACGTAAAACACGCATGGATTCGACGTTTCCGTCCCTCGTTTTGGCCTCACCGGCGGCCTCGCCCGATTGCGCAGCGTGGGCAGCGGAGATGGCGTCTTGAGGGTCGGACTTTCCCTTGCGCCGTCGACGCTGGCGGTTGGGACGGTCGACTTCGACCACGCGGACCCGCTCGGCCTGGAGATGACAGGTGAGCCCGGCTCCAGAGGACCCGGTCCCTTCCACGCCAACCAGCTCGACGGGTCCGAAATCGCTCGGCCAGCCCAGCAGCAACTTGGAGCCGCCAAAGTGGTCACTGTCATCCCTTCGTTGGTTTGGGTTGGGGTGACACCACACCTGCGGGACGACGGACTAGACAGCGACGGGCCGGTGTGAGGCAGGCTCCTATGAGGTCACTCCGTCCGACCGGTGGGTGTCGAGTGGGTGACCGGGCCAGGCCGACGAATCGTACGAAGGACAGTCCGCAAGGACGTCAGCCGGATTAGTGGAGTCAGACCTGGCCTGGGCACCCACCCACACGCTGACCAATCCATTCACCGAAGTGGTGGATCACTCAGCGGCCACCTCAATCCTCGCTTCCGGATCGTGGGCGGTATCGGCCATGACTTTCGGTGCCGCCGATTTCCGAAACTCCCCAGGGGCGATCAACGAAATTCCCCAGTTGATGGACCGGTGAGTTTTCCTTCATTTTACTCCTTGACCTTGGTCACCCCCTTTCGGATGCCTTCGGTGCGGGCCCGATGCGAGCGCATTCGGTAGCTCTCGCCGTCGATGTTGAACACGACGCTGCGGTGCAGCAGGCGATCGAGCATGGCGGCGGCCACCATCGGGTCGTCGAAGATTTTCCCCCACGATCCGACGCCGAGATTGGTGGTCATGACGATGGAGCTCTTGAGGTAGCGCTGGGCGATGACCTGGAAGAGGGCGGCGGCCGCTTCGCTCTGCAGCGGCAGGTAGCCCACCTCGTCGATGACCAAGAGCCGCGGTCCGGCGAAGAAGCGCATGGTGGTGGCCCACCTCCCCTCGAGGGCGGCGCGGTGGCAACGAGCGGCCAGATCGGCGGCCGTCGTGTAGTAGGTCCGATAGCCGGCGTTGATCGAGGCGTGGGCGAGCCCGACGGCCAGCATCGTCTTGCCGACACCGGGTGGCCCGATCAAGAGCACGTTGGTGGCGTCGTCGAGGAATCGCAATGTGCCGAGCTCGCTCATCAGCTTCTTATCGACCGAGGGCTGGGCGGAAAAGTCGAAGTCGTCGAGCGTCCAAGGCGATGGCAGGCAGGCGAAGCGCTCGAGACCGGCGCGCCGTCGGATCTCGGTGGCCTTCACCTCGACCTCTAATAAGCGGTGCAAGAACTCGGAGTGGCCGAGTTTGTTCTCTCGAGCGTGGTCGAGTTCGCCCGGCAGCGCTTCGGCGGCGGCACCGAGACGCAGGTAGGCCAAATGGCTGCGGATCTCTTGATAAGTAGAGGACTCGCTCACCGGGCGACCTCGTCATAGACGGACAGGTCGACAACAGGCTCACGCCCGATGGGCCCGAGGAGGCGTGCTGCCTCTTCGAGCGCCTCTCTTCCCGGAGGCCGGTTCGCCTTCTTGTCGCACGGTCTCGCCGTGGTGAAGGCCGACAGGACGGCGGCCTCGAGGGCCTCTTTGTGCTCGACACTGCGCACCAGGGCACCCGATCCCGCCGGGGCGAGGCGATGGGCGACGAGCACCGCTCCCGACGGTGCGACCACCTCGATGGTCGCAGTGCCCAAACGGTTCCGGACGAGCAGCGTTGTTCCGGCGAGTCCGGGCGGCACCGAGTAGCGGTTGCCGCCGAAGGCCACCGTTGCGTTGTCGGCGACGATGCGCGAGACCTCGGTCGTGGCCGGGAACGGGGCCGAGGGCAGAGCAAGGAGCGGCTCGGCGTCGGCCAGCTCGCCAACAGTGCTGCGCTCGCCGTTTGGTCCGCGACGTTCGCGCTCGTCACCGATATTCGCGGAGAAGACGTCGAGGGAGCGCTGGGCCTCCTCAGGGTTGGTGGCTCCCATGGTCCGCCACCAGCGACCCGAGACGAAGCGCACGGAGGACTCGACCGCTCCCTTTCGATTGCCGCGCCTGGGCGGACACGGCTCGACGACGGCGCTGTAGTGCTTGGCCACCGGAACGAAGGACGCTTGGACCTCCCTCGTCCCCGGCACGATCACCGTGGCCAGCCGGTCGGTCCGCCACACCCGTGGCGTCCCGCCGAGTCGCCGCAGCACTGCGTCCATCGCCTCGATGAGGTGGGCCTGATCCATCTTCTCGGCCAGCACGCCGCGCACCTTGCCCGAGTGCGGCAGCGTGCCCAACAACACGTAGGCCGTCGCTCCCCAGGGCGCGTTCCTGCGCTCGAACCAGTCCCACTGGATCTCTTCGCCCGGCGGGTGGTCGATCTCGATGGTGTCGCGTCCTTTGACGCCGTGGCAGGCCTCGCAATGTGGACGGAGCCCGGCCGCTCTGACCTGGCGCACGAAGCTTGGGTAGCTCAGCGGATAGCCGAGCTTCTTGACCTCGTCATAGAGGGCCGAGGCCCAGACGTGTGGGTCGTCGACAAACCGCGCTGCCAGGTAGTTCTTGAACGGCTCGAGCGTGTCGGGGGTCGAGCGAGCCCGCACGCCGGGGATCCGTTCCCCGTTGATGTAGGCCCGGACCGTCTTTCGGTCCCGACCCAGGTGACGGGCGATCGCCGAAATCGTCCAGCCCCGCTTTCTGAGTGCATCTGCTTCCACGTCTTCCCCATGTGTGAGCATGCGGAGCGGGTCTCCCTTCGAGCTGTCTTGCTTGGTCGCTCGTCAGCATCGAAGGGGGCCCACCGCCGCGGGTGGATGGTTCAGCTCACCGGGACAGGGTGGGGAATTTCAGTGATCGAGGGTGGGGAGATTCAAAAATCGTGGGCATCGGGAACGTTTACGACCTCGTAGCGACTCGCCGGCCGGCCATCCGCGACTCAGAAACCTGCTCCGCGTAGCGTTGGACCGATGGATACCACCGGCCTGAACGACAGAGCGCTAGTGGAGCGGTACGAGGCTCTGCGAGCGGATCTCGACCGTACCCGTGACACGGATAAGCGCCTCGCACTGCACTTGGAGCTTCAGAACCTTGCAGCCGAACGCCAACGTCGGCATCCCCTGGCGACCACCCCTCGTGCGATGACGGGCGGCTGACCGCCGAGCATGAGGTTTCGTCCAGCTCGTGCTTTCGACAGCGGCTGACTACGACGAGGCCCGGCGCCACCCGAGCACGGCCCGCTACGTGTTGCCAAAATTCGCGCAGGCCCACCAGGCGGAGGTGTTGGCGCTGAGTGAGGCCGTGGCGCCGCTCATGGCCGATTCCCTCGACCCGGCTGCGGGCGCCAACACTCGGCTACCGCCACCGCATGGGGCGACGGCGCGGCGTGAGCGTGCCGAGTCTAAATATCACCTCTTGTCTGGTGTTTTGTAGTCGGGCTGCCGGGATTTGAACCCGGGGACCTCTTTGACCCCCAGGTATTTCCCACTGAACGCTGTTCAAAGGGCAATTCGACCAGGTGGGACGCGTCCGAAGGAGCGCCAGTTAAGAACGGCTCGCTCGTGGGCGCATCAGCCTCAGACGCTCGATCGGGTGCCGTCGGTGGATGTACCCGTCTCTGCGTGCATCATTGTGGAACGTGAACGTAACGCGAATGGCGGTACGGCCATCAATCCCCGGTGCTGGCATCAGCACGTCGGCCTATAGGCCCGCTCATGAAACCGTCGAGATGACCCCGTTGCGAGAATGGTCGATAGACAAGGCGGTACTCGACTCGAGCGTGCTGGGGGTGTCACGGGATTATGCCGTGCTCACTCATCGATTCTGCAGACTACAAGCGAAGCGAGCGTCAACCAGTACGATTCACGTTCTCCACACGGACCTCGACCGGACGGGTCCTGACCGATCGACCTCCCGAGTCACCGACAGTGGCGTCGATTCTGTAGCTGCCGTTGGGCACTGTCGAGGTGTTCCATCCGGCGATTCAGCCGTAGTTGGTCCGATAACCAGTGGCGAACGAGGCCCCTCCTCCGATTGCTGAGCTCGTAGCCTGCGGTACTGGAGCCGAGGTCACGCTGCTGGTAGGCCGGTCGCGTCGGCAGGAAACAGCAACTTCATTCCGGGATAGATCAGGTCGGGGTCGACCAGGGTGTGCCCGTCGGCCTGGGAGATGCCCCTGTTCAGCGCGAACAGCTCCTGATAGCGGAGGGGGTTTCCCAAATACCGGGCGGCGAGAGCCCAGAGCGTGTCACCGGGCTGGACCACGTAGACGTGGGTCGCGGGGGGCTGGGTCGGCGGCGGCGGCTGCACGATCGACACCCGAGCGAGTCGCTGCTTGACGTGGAACCAGACAGTGAGACCACCTGACTCCACGGGCTGACCGATCGCTGCAGTGACATGGCTGATGACGGTGGGCGAAGGCGCGAGGACTATGACCGTCTGGACGTCGTATTGGCGCAAAAACTCCCTGAGGTCAGTGGTGAGATTGCTCTTAAGCAGCAGTGCACGTTGCGCTGACGTTCCGCAACAGTACGCGACCTCGAAAAAGGTCTGAACTGATTGCGGATGTAGGAGAGCGGGATTGGTAGTGCCGTCGTGCCCTATTGGTGACGGGAACCACCCGAAACCACCGATGAGTTTGAAGCGCATACCGACAACTGCTTGATCGAGCATGATGCTGGTGGCGTCGGCGGAAAGAAGGGTTGTGGAATACAGACCGGGATACGGATAGGCAAGGACTACGCTGCCGGGGGGAATGGCGTCGACGGCTGTCGATGTAAAGAAAGTGGGTACATTGGTCGGAGACGCCTGCACCGTCTGGCTGGGGACCAACGGAAGGGTCACAGCCACTGCGATAGCTCCCACCACCGCAGTTCTGCCCAGCATGCTCCACCGTGGAAGGATCCGCGCTAGGTGACGAGATCGCCGCAGCCGTTTCCACAACTCGTCGATCCCGATGGCGAACATCCCCGCCACGAACAGGTCGGTGAAAAGCGCAAATCGGCCCGTCTGGAAGCCGTCGAGAGCCGGAAGGTGCTCGAACAGAGCGGAGGGAAGGATTATCTGCGTTCGGTGAGCATCGATCCCGAGACGAGGACCGAAGGAGAGGACAAGGGCAATCGTCGCCATCGCCCCGGCGAAGAGGATCGCCCTCTGCTTGCGGAAGAAGTACGTGAAACAGACCACCACAACGATCAGCGGCAGACCGAGGTATAACAGTCCCCCATTTATGAGGTGCTGTACTGCCGGTGCGAGCGTCCTCGGATCGAGCCATTGATGCGAGCCTGGAACGATAGGCGAAAGCAAGTCCATCGGAAACCAAGCCGCCCAAAACGACACTGTCCCCGGTGGTCCGTTGATGTGCTGCGGGCCGGCGAAGGTGAACCACACGGGATAGAAGAGCAACAGACAAACGACACCGAGGAAGTAGGTGAAGGCCGTCGCCGCGTAACGCCATCGCTCGACCGGGGCGTGGCGATAAATGAAGATGAGCAGGGCAGTTGCGATCGCGCCCATGACCAACGTGGCAGCGAGGACCTCGGTTGAGATGAAGAACTGAAGGACACATACGAGGCCGAGCAGAACCCCGGTTCTCACTGGCCGCCAGCGCTGACGTACCAGGATTTCGTGGAGGAACAGGAAGATCAACGGCGGCAACGGCACGAAGATGAGAAACAGGTATAAGCCGAGTTGGGAAGTGTAGGCGGAGAAGCCATAGAGCAGTCCTCCGAGGAACGCGGCCGGCCACCAGGTGGTCCACCGTCGAAGCACCAAGCACATTGAAGTCGCCGAGGCTGCCAGAGCTAGGCGCAAGAGAACGTTCCAGGTGACCACTGGGCCGAACAACTTCGTAATCGGCATGAAGACGACGCCGAGGGCCAACATCGACCCGTTCACCCCAAAGTTCTGACCTAAGGGATAGTTCTGCCCTTGGGCGAGGAACATACCGTGCACACGCGGCAGAGCATCTGCCACCCACGCGAGCCACCAGACTTGTTCGGTAAAATCCATGAAGCCGTTTCCGGTCAAATGACCTGGACCCAGCGATCCGAAGTGGCCGTAGTCCACCATGGCTAAGACGATGTAGAGACCGCAACAGACTGCGCCGGGCCACCAGGACGGGACTCGCTTGCGCGTCGAGCTATCAGCATGTGTCGCGGCTGCCGATACGATTCCGCCAGAGTCGATCCGAACTGCCATAACCTGATTGGTCCTTAGGCTCGGCTGAAGCGAGATACAGCCTAGGGCAACGACGGCGGTGCGGTTATTGGGCACACAAGAAGTGCCAGAGGATGCCTGACCGACTGGCTCGTCTGCGGAGGTCTGCGAGCTGCACAACTGTCTACGTTTCGATCGCGTTTGAGGGCGCGCGGCTTCCGCTCGGTCGCGTGCGCCAGCCCGGCTTCCGCCTTGGGGTCGAGGCCGAAGCGGTCCGCCAGGTCGAGCAGATCTCGACGCAGTCGCGACTCGTGCGGGAGCAGCGGGTGCGGCTTGGCGTCGGCGCCGTCGCCGAGCATCTCGCCGCGCGTCTCGATGTCAGCGACCGCCCTGCGCCACCTGATCCACGTCTCGGCGAAGATCAGCGCCACCAGCGGGCAGCGCTCGATGTCCGACGTCGGGAGCAGCTCGCCGACGACCGCCTTAGCCTCGTCGCTGGCATCGCAGGCGAACACCCAGTGGGTCACGGCTTGCCTGTAGCCGCGAACGAACGGCGGCCGACTCCACACGCGCGCCGGGCTACCCACGGACCGACCTCGCGCTGGCGGGCGGCGCGCTCGGCGCCAGGTCGAGCCGCGCTTGACGTGAAGTCAAGCGGACAGAACAGTGCCTCTGACCAGGGCATTTAGTAACCGGCCTTGGGCCGACGCTCTGACCAGGGCGGCTAGCACCGGTTATCTGCAGCTCGGAGCCGGGTGCTAGCTGGTGCTCACCATCGCTGACCGGGCCTCGGAGGCTCGGCCAGGCGCGCATCGTTTCGCCGGTCGGGCGCGGTCATCGACGGGGTAGGGCGACGGGTCTTACCTCCACCACGAAGGTGTTCGTCGGACGTTCCTCGAAGGTGTTCGTCGGCTCCACGATGTAAGCGTCGAACGGTCCTCGGGTTGGCGAGGTCGTCCACACGGACTTCGCCACCGCGTCGGCGCAGCCGCTCCATCACCACCAGGTCGTCGTCGTCGAGTGGCCGCGTGGTGGGCGCCGCGGACTGGGCGTGTGTCTCCGTGCCCCAGAGCCTTGCACGCTCGGGTCGAGTCGGCGCGAACGGACCCGGCTACGCGCGTAGGGAGCTATGGGCATGAGCCGTTGCCCATAACCCATCCTTGGGGATAGGTACTGGGATCATCGTGAGATCCGGCGCAGGCCCTCTTGCTTAACCAACGATCTTTCAATCGCCATGCCCGACCAGAACATTCACCGCGGTCGACGGTCCTTTGGGCCGGAACTACGCATCCGGCACCGGCCAGCCGGGCGCTCGTAGTTCTCACCCGTGACCTTCTCGGTCGGCCTCTTGCGAGGCCCCATATCTGGGCTTTCGGCATGTCCCACCCGTGCTCAGGGCGGCGCTGTTTGATGTCATCCGCGTCAGCCGGTTTCAGTGGCGGCAATGGGCGGCTCCTGCTTTTGCCGTTCGGCTCGCCAGGAGATGGACGCCCGGTGCGAGACGTTGGCCCCCGCGGATGAGTGGGTATGGATAGTGGGGAAGCGAGAGGAGGAACGCTATGGACTTCGACCTTCTGGATCTGTACGGGAATGCAAGCGAATGGGCGGGGACCAAGGTGCGTGGCGCCGCATCAGACCTTGACGCCCCGACGACGTGTGACGGCTGGACGGTCCGCACGCTCATGAATCACATGCTCGAAACACAGCGGTACTTCGTCGGGTCGGCCCGGGGCGATGACGTGACTCTTTCCCAACAGCCGCCGGATCTCCTGGGCAAACACCCTTCCGCTGACTTCGATCGAGCGCGTGCCGAAACGCTCCGCACGTTTGGGGCGCCGGGCGTCATCGAGCGCACGGGGCCAGCCCTTGGCATCGCGTTCAGCGACCAGTTGCTTCATGGCTGGGACCTGGCTGTATCAACCGGACAAGACGAAACGATGCCCGAAGGACTGCCTGAGGCTGCGTATGCCATGATTCACGGCCGGTTTACCGACGAGCAACGTCAGGGCGTCTTCAAGCCGGAAGTCGCGATCAGTCCAAACGCATCTCCTCAGGCGAAGCTCCTTGCCTACACAGGGAGGAATCCATCGGAAGAGACGTAGTTCTCGGGCTTCCGACGCTGCGCCACCCCCGGCGCACTGGGTCACCCTCCATTCGGGCATGCATAGGTCGTGCCCACCGTTGCGAGATCATTTGTGGTTGAGCGACCGTTGACGAGGTCATTGTAGAACTTCAACGCTGCTCTATGCGTTGCTGCGTTGGGCGCAGCATTGACTTCAGCCGCGACCAATTGCGGATTCGGCAAGGCCGCAGAGAACCAGCTGATGCCCGCGCAGTAAAACCCGGCGTCAGGCACCGGATGCTTCACCGGCACGATATTCAGGTTGAAATCCCCGCCGCTCGCGCTATATCCAGGACTCCCGTCGAACCATTCCACGTTTATCCCGGCGGCGGCGACGACCAGTGCCAGGATCACGACGGCAGCGAGTGCGACCCACCCGAGG
The DNA here is from genome assembly GCA_963756625.1 of uncultured Acidimicrobiaceae bacterium. Lineage (GTDB taxonomy): Bacteria > Actinomycetota > Acidimicrobiia > Acidimicrobiales > RAAP-2 > Bog-473. The sequence continues at coordinate 309,013 of CAVWNQ010000004.1, read as the reverse complement.
GCCTTCCCCCACCTCGACGGCCCATCTCTTTGGACCGGCTCCATCGGACGGATCGATGTTGTTGTAATCACAACAACCACCCCCTAAATGTCGCTGTCCTCAGCCTTGACGCTAGCCGCACTGGCGCCGAGTTGGGCGTCTGGGAGGGTGCCCCGTTGTTCGTACGGGACACCCTCACCACACACGGCTAAACGTGGGCCCGGGGTGTTGGTGTGGGCCTCGGCGCCACCGCCTCAATGCTCGCCGCATCGCGTATGCGCACGTCGAGCGACCGACACCTGGGTCCCCGTTCACGTCATTTGGGATAGGTAATCCTGGTTACGCGCGAACCATTGTGTAGACCCGAGAACGTCCCGCCCTTCATTGCGTGGACACAGCCCGCTATCCAGTCATTGATCTTCTCATTGGTGCCGAGATGTAGTTGCGCGAAGAACAGCGAACATTGCCGCTGCGGTTCAACTAAGTTCAAGGGGGATGAGTTCAAGCTTCAGATGGCCAAGGATCGACTGAAGAAGAACGAGTCAGACGGTGTGACCACCATCCCGATCCTCTACCCACCGACAACCCAAAGGGTCAATTGCGGAGCACTGCCCGTCGGCCCGGGGACAGGACTGCCGTCGGCCGCGTGCCCGGGGCTGCCGTGAGCGAGCCCAGCTACACCGGCGCCGCGACGATCGTGGTCGGCGGTAGGCGTTTCGATGTGCACGCGCGGCTCACCCGGGAGCTTGACGGGCGGGGCGACACCATCCCTCCCGAGGGGCGGATCTCGTGGAGCGGGGACATCGATGGCCTCAGCGACGAGGACGTGCGGGCCCTCCAAGCGCTCGGAACCTTCGAACTGCGACTGGTGAACAACGGGCGCCGCGGTCAAGCCGTGCTGACCAACGCGAGCGGGCACCTCCGAGGTGTCGGCGAGGCGCCGTTCTGACCGCGCTTGACCGGGACCGCTTCATTCGCGTCCCACGAACTTGGCCCACCACTATCGCCTGTCTACCTTCGGAGGCAATCGGCCCTCCGATTAACTTCACGGCATGACGGGCGGACGGCAAAAGGTGTGCCTCCGTGGGGGAGGTTTTGACGGCCAGGTCGGGTCGCGCCTCTTCCCGCCGGAACAGTGCGACTACGCGCCAAGCTCCACTGCTTATGATCACCTGGGCCCGGCCAGGAGGACGCCCTGCCCGACGCAATGAGCTCTGTCCCGTAATTGAACTCTCGGCTTGCGACGAACGTCGACATGCTCTCCGGTTTTCTACCGGTTCGGCTGAATACGTGAGCCGCCCATTCAAGGCGTCGCGAGTCCTTCATCCAGATTTGGACCAGACGATCAGACCGTGAACGAGCGAAAGCGGCCTCCGGATCGCGAGGCAAGGAGTCGTGCTCGAGGCTCGACTCGTCCAGACCGAAGAGCACGGCGGTTAAGTCAGGAGAGCGGCTTCGTAGCCGGGGGCAAGAGCGATCGAAGCTCAGCCTCTGCCTCGGCGTATTCAGGCCAGACCCTGTTGTCCCTCGCCACCTTCATGATCTCGATCAGCTCGGCGGCCCGAGTCAGTTCCTTGTCGCTGAGGGTCTTTGGATGGTCATCAGCCACGATCGACACGCTAGCGCCGCCGGGAGGCCAAGAAGGGGCGTTGAAGGAAACACTCAAGAGTCGGGACCATCGAGCTGCAACTCGATGATCCTCTGCCTGAGACCTTCGATGTCTTCGAGAATCTGTTCTCGAAGCTGACCGAGCTGCAAACGCACCTCGGCTGACTCTTGGGTCTCGATTTGTTCGAGCACCCAACTCAGCCTTTCCTGCGTCCTCTCGAGCTCGCTCTGGAATCCAGAGGTCGTCTGCGCGGCCACCGGTGCGCGGCGAAACTGGCGACTGATCTCCTCGGCGAGTGCCTGCCTATCGGGGTCGTCGAGGTTGGCATCGACTTGCCCGAGCCAGGCTTCTACCTCCCGTGGGTCGCTGAAGTCGATCTCGTCGGAGCGGCCGTCCCCGCGGTCTTCCTGATCGGCCATGTTCCTCCTCCTCTTCGTCCAGCCAGCGTCGGCGGTCAAACTCCCGTAATCCTGTCAGCCACTCGATGTCCTCCGGGCACGCCCACACTCTGAACCAGCGATCGCCGCGCGGCGAGAGCCATCGGCCGGTCCACGGTGGTGTCTCGGTGGAATGCGTGGTTTGGAGCTGGTGCGAGTTGACCATCCGCCGCCAGCAACGCCCAACGTCGGCGATGAAGCCGGGGCAGGGCTCGCCGGGGAGGGCCGGGGCCATTGGGCGAGAGTAGATCCCCGGGATACGGCTCGGATTCTTGAGGGGCCCGGGACGAAGCTCAGCGCCATGCAGTTGCGCCCGTGGGTCTGGCCACCGGCAGTCACCGTCTCGGAATCACCGCGACGGGGGGATTTCGCGTCCCGCGGGTCGATCAGACGGCCCGCGCGGTTCAGCCCCCGACAAGGACTGAACCGCCCACTCGACCCGCCGATCCGCCCGATCGCCTCAAGTGGAATGCCGTATCGTGCCTCATGATGTCGGTGATTTGGAATAGAGCTGACCGGCCCGAAAGTGCACAACGTTCCCACAACCAGGGCGGCCGACTGCCGGGGGCGATCGGGGGAATGTCTGAGGGGTAGCCCGTGATCCCCGGAGGGGGCGCAGTCCCGTCAGGACCTCGAAGTGGTCGGGACAGGCCCACACCCGCTACCAGCGGTCACCTCTGGAAGAACCAGCGACCTGTCCACGGCGGCGCCTCGCGGCACGGCGTCGCCTGCGGTTGGCGGCTCTAGACAAGGCGCCCCGGCAGGGCTCGACCGTGAAGCCAGGAAGTAGGCCGCCGGGTGAGGGCATCGGGGCCAAGTTTGCAGGTAGGCCGGGGGGAGTGAGGCAGCGGCCCTTCTCTCACGGCGCCGACGCTCAATTGACCAATTGACGCGTAACGGCCCCGTCCCCAGCTCGGACGGAGGGCTGCACGCGTCATGACCGCCGCTGTCGTGAACGGAACTCGGAAGTGTGCGTGAGATGTTACCCGTTCGTCGCAGGGGCCCAATCACCCGAGGGGCGATTCGGGTGCTGGCCCCCCCACTCGCCTTGGTCAGATCCGAACGCACGCGCGTGATACATGCGCGCGGCGACTGGCGCGAAGCAGTCCTCCGGACGGGCAAGCAACCGGATCATTGTCTGAGCGTTGGCTGACTACGGACCAAACGGCTCTATGCGATCGTGCCTGGCGCCACAAGAATCGCTGGCGGGGGATAACCGGAGAACCCGGGACGAAAAGCTCGAACAACAACTCACCGATCGCCCCATGGACAGAAATCAGACTCAAAATCAGTGGTGCATCAGAGCCACGCCGGACATGTACCGCGTCGCGACGGCGGCCAGCCGCCTCTCGGTGTCCATGCGCGTGAACGGCACGACGATGCTCGCGGCTGCGGATGAACTCCGGGCAGCCACCAGGGACGCGACGACCTGGTTCGCGGCCAATCCCTGTCCGGATCGGATGCTGGGCAGTTTCGTCGCTGGAATCCTCGACACGTGCGCCGAGATGGCGCTTGCGGCCCAGCGAATCGCGACTGAGCCGGACGGTGACCGCTCTGATACCTGGCGTCGCCTGGGACGGCTCCTGGCGCTCGTAGGTGCCCAGTCTCAGACCTTCGGGACCTGGTGACGAGGCCTGCGAAGCGCGAGTGAGAGCCCACCCAAACGTGGGAGCCGCATCCGTCCACCGAGAGCACACAATCGGGACCGACGAGAACATACGAAAACGCCCCCTGTCCGGCTGGAGGTCAAGAGGTCGGTGGGTTCGATTCCCGGCGGCCCGACGAAGGACTGGCAGCCCGACCCCATGCAATTGACCCCATTGGGTTGACCGCCTCTTGTGAGAGCGCTCGGGCATGCAGCCGGCACGGAAGTCGTTGGGCTCGGACATGCGGCCGACGGGCACCGTGGGTACGCCGAGCCGCGATGCGAAGCGGCCCCTCTTTGGATGGAGGAGGGGCCGCTGCACCCTTGTCTCGTGACTGACGTAGGTGTGCTTGCACCTTACGCACCGACGTTGGCGAACTGACCGCGCCACCGTCGCGGCGCCAGAAGCGAGGGCCTCACCCTGCCGACCCTGCGCCGCCCGGACAAGGCTGCGTGAATCTATAGAAACTACCGTTGCGGAGTCGGCGCCAGGTCGCCACCGGGTTGCTCATGGTGCAGACGAAAGGGGCCCCTGCCGCGAGGAGGATGAGCAGGAATCCGACCTCGGCGAGCTTGCTCCCCGGTGCGCGCGTGACTGCAAGGCATCAGCACCATCCGCGCAGTCCTTCCGGTCTCAGTCCTTCAGGTGCGTGGGCGCATCCTGGCCGATCGCCAGAGGGAAGCCGTCGCCGACGCCGCACGTGACTCTCCACGTGCGCTCGCGTACGACGACGGCCTCCGCACCACGCCATCGCAGCACGACCTCGAGCGATGCACGTCAGCACACTGCTCTCCATCGACCGCAGTGGTTCGCTCGCGCAGAGGCCGGTTGCGATCGTGCCGACGAGCCGACCGTGCGATTCTCTGAGTCGCTGTGGAGCAGAACAGCCCGCATCGTCCTGGCCGCGGTTGCGGTGCGGGCTGCCCAAGCCGCCGTTCGGCGAACGGAGACACTCTGGACCTAGCATCGAAAGGATGGAGAACGGTTCGGAGAAACGTCGATCTCGCGGCTCTCGGTGGTCGCTGTGGTCCCGAGACTCCGTCCTGTCCATCGGTTCTCGCAACTCGGTTTTGTCGGTGGGGTCGATCGGATCGGTGCTCTCCGTAGGGGGTATCGGGTCGGCAGGGTCCGTATTCTCCATCGGGTCTTTCTTGTCGATGGTGAGCGTGATGTCGGGACTCTCGTGGTGGTCGGTGATGGCGTGGCGATCAAAGAGAGATCGATGGGTTCGAACCGCCTCGAACCAAGCCGAGGGCGCGAGCTGACAGAGAGCCGGTCTTGGGAGTACACCCTCCCGGCTCCGTGGTCGAGCGACCAGCTGATCGAGAACAGTGGCCACGGAACCGAAGCACCTTGCCCCCTGGTAGTCGTCACGATTCCGAAGCCCGGCACCGAACGTCCGGCACTCTGCGTCGGTTCGGTCATGAGGGCGTTGGCCCCGAGGTCGACGCGACCAGACGGCCTCCATGATCGGACGAGAGGCGACCGAGGGGTACCCCGACCCGAGGAAACGGACCAACTCTCGACACCCTCCGGATAGCGTGACCGCACGACGCAACCCCCCGTGTCGATGCGACCTCTCAATTCGCGGGGGCGGACCGCGACGAATCGTCCGTTCGAGCGTGGTCCCCGGCAGAGGCAAGGGCGATCTTCATCTTCGCCACGAGCGCCTCGAACAAGGGATATCCGCCCGTTCCTCTCATGGCATCGAGGGACGGCTTCCACATCTCCCAGCGGTCGATCAACGTCCGTCCGAGGAGCAGCTTGATCAGTTCGAAGTCGAAGGCGCCGACGTGTTCGAGCGCCGCCAGCTGCTCGAAATAGTCGAGTTCCCGGTACAGGATGTACGCCTCATCGGCATTCGACGCAATGAAGTCCAGAAACGCCGTGCGCAGCTCCTCCTTCGTATCGAAGCTGGCGACAAGGCGGCACGTCTCTAAAAGCGCATCTTCGTTCCAGCGACGGAAGAAGTCTGCTGCAACCTGAGATTCCCGTGCCTTCCTCGCTTCTTTGACCTGTTGACCGGCGAACGCGGCCGCGCCGAGGGCGCCGAGCAGCCCAAGCGCACCGACGGCGGTGGCGATCGCTGTGACCTGCTCGGCCCAGTTCGGTCCAGGCATAGTCCAACCCTTCTGTCCGGCTTGCTCAGGCTAGCCAGACACACTGTCGATCCTCCTTGCCGCGGTGGCGGGGCGAGAGGCGCGTCGGCGTCCGGAAACCCCCTCCTGCTGTCCGATCGTTGCCACACGGAGGCGGCGTACGATCCTTGCTCGTGGGACAGCGGCACGATCGCCTTTTGGCACAGCGATGAGGGCTGGGGCGCAGTTGCGACTCCCGATCGTCCCGGTGTCGGTTTCGTGCACTTCTCGGGTGTCCGAGGCGTCGAGGGTTACAGGGAGCTCATCCCCGGCAGCGCTGTCGAGTTCGAGTGGAAGGACGACTTCGAGCAGGACGGGTGCCAGTGGCGGGTCATGTGGGCTCGGCCGATACCGACCTGAATCTCATCGGCTGCTCGTGGTGGTCCTCACATCCTCCAGCGTCGAAACCCACCTTCTGAAATTGAGGACCTGCCCGGTGATCCACGCGCTGTCGTCGGAAACGAGCCAGGACACCAGGTGGGAGACGTCCTCCGGAGAACCCCATCGTCCTGCCGGAAGGGCATCACGGACCTGACCGAAGAGTGGCGGATTGGCCCATCCCGTATCGGTCGGTCCGGGGTTGACGGCGTTCACGGTGATGGCGCGGTCCGCGAGGGCATCGGCCAGGGTGAGCGTCATCTGATGGATCGCCCCTTTGCTGATCGCGTAGGGCACCTCTTGTGCCATCGGGGCGAGGTGTTGTCCGGACGTGAAGAGGACCACCCGGCCGCCACCTCGTTGATCGTCGTGCTGGGCCGCGAACGCCTGGGTCAACAAGACGCTGGCCCGGGCATTGACCGCCCAGCTGAGGTCCAGTTCCTCCGCCGTGACATCGCTGAGCGTCTGCGTCCCTGAGCTCGTGGCGTGGTTGGCCACGAGCACGTCGACGTGCCCAAAGAGCTGCACCGCTCTGGCAACGACCGCAGCCGGAGCTTCGGGCAGGGCGAAATCGGCCTCGATGTGTGCCAGGCGTCCCCCATGGTGTTGCAGCGCATCGATCACGCCCGTCATGCCCACGGAATCACGACCCCATGGCTGTTCGGCGTCATGTGCCGTCCACGAGTGGATCAGCACGGTCATTCCCGATTCCAGCAGGTTCCGCGCAATGGCAAAGCCGATGCCCGCCCGTCGGCTGACTCCGGTCACGATGGCGACGCGGCCGGCCATCGGGGTCGTCATGGGCGAACCTTAGGATGCGGCCCACGGCGGCGGAGGTCCGGAGGGTCAGCCACTAGCATGCGTGGCGCGTGAGCCTCGATCTGCGTTCCCGTTACGACGACGACGTGGTGGCCGTCGACATCGTCGACCTCTTCGAGAACCAGCTGCCCACGTTGGCTTCGGAGCGCTCGTACCTGGCCGTGCCCGGGGCGCTCGAGCTCGGGATCACGCCCTTGACCGTCGAGACTCCCGATGGCGCCTGGACACTGTCGATCGCCGGCGACACGGTGGACGTCACGGCGGGATCGGCGGGGGAAGCCGCGGTCCGCCTCGACGCCGGCGAGGTCACCGACATCGTCTTCGACCAGCGGACCCCGATGACGTTCATGACCGCCGGGACACTCGACATGCCGCGCGGCACGCTCCGCGACCTCCTGGACTGGTGGGTCGTCCTGCGGTCCCTGCTCGACGACCGGCCCGTGCACACCGCGGGGTCCCTGGACTTCAGGGACCGTGCGGGGGCACCGCTGGACCTCCACCGCGCCTTCGGACCGGACGACGACGCCGAAGAGGCGCTCCACTTCCTGACCGAGGCCGGATTCCTCCACCTCACGGATGTGTTCAGCACCGAGGAGATGGAGCAGGTCTCGGCCGACATCGACGGGACCCTCGGTGACTACCAGCCCGACGACGGTCGTTCGTGGTGGGCCACGACGGCCGACGGCGCACGCCGGCCTGTGCGCCTCCAGTACTTCCACGAGAAGAGCCCGACCACGGCGTCGTTGCTGACCGACGATCGCCTCCTCCGGATCGGACGGCTGGCGGACGACGGCCATCGGCACCGCAGCGAGGGGAACGCCATTGAGGCCCTCGTGAAGCCGATCGGCGTCGTCGAGGGGATCTCCGACGTGCCGTGGCACAAGGACTGCAGCCTCGGCCGGCACTCCTATCGCTGCTGCAGCCTCACCGTCGGGATCTCGGTCACCGGTGCCGACGAACACTCCGGCCAGCTCGCCGTCGTGGCGGGATCGCATCGTGCGCTCGTGCAGCCCGCTTTCGTCCGCCGTTCCTGGGGTCTGCCGGAGGTCGCGCTCCCGACCCGGACCGGTGACGTGACGGTGCACTGCTCGTGCACGCTGCACATGAGTTACCCGCCCATCGAGCGCGAACGCCGGGTGATGTACACGGACTTCGTCCTGCCACCGCGCGCCGGCGACTCGGTCGCTCCCGGTGGAGCGGCCGAGATCGCGCGGGTGCGGGAGCAGGCGTACAAGACGGTCAACCAGACCCCGGGTCACCTCGCGTAGGACACCGGTTCGAGCGAGCCGGCCCCGCCCCGCAGGCGAGCGGGACGGGGCCGAGTTCGCCCGACAAGGGGAGATCGCTGCCGCGACGCCTTGGCGAAAACGTCGAAGTTCGGTGGATCCTCACCCCCGGACGGCATTGTGGCAGATCCAGCCGGCGCGCCCAGCATCGGCGTGATGGCGTGGACGCGGGCAAGGGGAGACGCGCGCGCTGGGAGCGCGGTGACCGTGCTCCCCAGCACTCCCCCCGGTCACCGCGCCCCTCAGGGTAGGAATGCTGACGCACCGATCGTGCGCGCTCTAGGGCCGTTCGTCCCAAAGCTCGTCAAGAACTGCACAACGGTCCTTGCGGCCGAGCGCGCGGCCGAGCGCGCCGCCGCACGCGCACGGCCCGGGCCGCGCGACGGTCGTTACAGTCGGAGAGCGCGGCGACGGATCCCCCCCGTGCACCGCGCTCTCCACTGCAAATGGTGCGCTCGTGCCACACGCCGAATGTAGGGCCGTTCGAACCAAGACGCACAATGGCGGCACAACAGTTCTCGCCCCGGCCGCGGGTGCGGCCCTGAGCATGCCGAGCAGCGGATCCGAGCCCTCGGGGCGCTCCCGATCGGCCGGACGATTGCCGTCGAGGACACGCGGACACGGTCTACCCCTCGGCGACGGCACCGCGGGCAAGGTCGCCTCTTTCAGCGACGCCCCGGAGGCTAGCGACGTGGCGGGCAACGCAACGCAACGGACCGATCATGGTTGCCTCGGGCTCCGGACAACGACGGCACCGCGGGGGCAGACCGGCGCGGCGGACTCTATGGTGGAGTCAAAGACCCACCCCAGGGAGGCAGACATGGGCATCTTCCAACGGGCCCACGACATCGTGCAGGCCAAGACGAACAAGGCGCTCGACGCGGCCGAGAAGCCCGACGAGATGCTCGACCTCTCCTACGAGAAGATGCTCGAGCAGATCACCCAGGTGCGCCGGGCCCTGGTCGACCTGGCCGCGTCCAAGAAGCGCCTCGAGCTCCAAGAGGAGCAGTTCCAGCACACCATCGACCACCTCCAGGACCAGGCCAAGCAGTCGCTGCAGGCCAACCGGGAGGACCTGGCCAAGGAAGCCCTGTCCCGCAAGGCGGCGGCCCAGGAGCAGATCGACCAGATGGAGCCCCAGCGCCAGCAGCTGGACGAGGAGGAGCAGAAGCTCACCAAGACACTCGACGCCCTGCAGAAGCGGGTCAACGACTTCCGCACGCAGAAGGAGACGCTCAAGGCCCAGTACACCGCGGCCAAGGCCATCTCGACGGTCGACGAGAGCACCGCCGGCATCTCGAAGTCGGTCAACGACTCCGGGCAGTCCCTGCAGCGGGCGCAGGACAAGATCGCCACCATGCAGGCCCGCTCCGGTGCGCTCGACGAGCTGCTCGAGTCGGGTGTGCTCGAAGACGTCGGCGGCGGCACGGACGACATCCAGAAGGAGCTCGACCAAGTGGGCAAGGACGCGCAGGTCGACAACGAGTTGGCGGCGCTCAAGGCGCAGGTGGGCACCGGCGCGCCGGAGCCCGACGCCCTCACCGCGGCGCCCGCCGACGCCTCGTCCGAGGCGCCCGGGGGGTCCACACCGGCCTCGTAGTCAGGAGGCGGGCGTCTCCGTCACGAACGCCGCCACGACGTCGGCGAGCTCGGCGCCACGGTCTTCCTGGAGGAAGTGGCCGGCGCCCGCCACCGTGACGTGGTCGCCTCCCGCCGCGCCGCGTGCGTGCGCCCGGAGCACCTCGGCCCAGCCCGCCGTCGCGGGGTCACCGTCGGAGAACGCGGTGAGGAACGGCCCGTCGAAGCGGGCCAGGGCATCGAGCGTGCGGTGGTTCTGGCGGGCGCACGCGGTCGACGGTGTCAGCCCCATCAGCAGCGGCAGCTGGCGCGGCCCGGCACAGAAGGCCTCGTCGGGGAAGGGGGCGTCGTACGCCGCCAGGACGGCGTCCGGCACGTCCGACGCGGTGGCCCCCTGCACGAAAAGGCTGGGCGCGAAGGGGGTCAGCTCCTGGGTGAGGCGCTGGTAGTCGAGGAGCGCCTGCGCCACGGTGACGGTCCCGTCCGCGGAGGCGTGGCAGGGCCAGGCCAGTCGCCCGGCCAGCGACGCGTCCGCCGTGTGCAGGGCCGTGTTGGCCGCCACGACGCGGCGGACGAGGCCAGGTCGCGTGTCGAGGAGGGCGAGGCCGAAGGGGCCGCCCCAGTCCTGGACCACGAGGGTGACGCCGGCCAAGCCGGTCGTGTCGGCGAACTGGCCCATCCAGTCGACGTGGGCGCGCATCGAGTGCGCGCCACGGGCCAGTGGCTTGTCGGAGCGGCCGAAGCCGATCAGGTCGGGGGCGACGGCGCGCAGCCCGTGGGCGGCGAGGCGCGCCACGACGGTGCGGTAGAGATAGGACCAGGTGGGCTGGCCGTGCAGGAGCAGGACGGTCTCGGCGCCCGGGCGGCCCCTCGTCGAGGTAGTGCATGCGCACCCCGCCGGCCAGCGTGGCGTAGTGCGGGGCGAAAGGGCAGCCCGGCAGGTCGGCGAAGCGCTCCTCGGGGGTCCGGACCAGCGGCACGGCCTTCAGTGTGGCGCGGCGCTGGCACGACGGCGCCCGGCCTGGTGGACTGCAGGGCCGTGAACGCAGCACCGGCACCACGCGACGTCGCGGTGGTCGGCGCGGGACTGGTCGGCCTGGCGCTGGCCTACGAGCTGTCCGGCCTGGGGGCGAGCGTCACCCTCATCGACGCCGCCCTGCCGGGCCGGGCCACCGATGCCGGCGCCGGGATCCTCTCGCCCGCCACGAGCGCCGAGGACGATCCCGACCTGTGGCCCTTCCTGCGCCAGGCGGGACTGCACTACCCGGCGCTGCTGGCCCGGCTGGCCGTCGAGGGCGTGGACATCGACGCCGCCCGCTACGGGGCGTGCGGGATCCTCGCCCTCGGCCTGCGCAGCCAGGAGGACACCTGGTTCGGTCCGTTCGCGGACCTGGTGCTGCGCCGGTCGCCCGGCGACGTGGCCGAGATCACGCCGGAGGAGGCGAGCTTCCTGTTCCCGCCGCTCGGGCCGGTGCACCGCGCGCTGCACGCGCCCGGCTCGGCGCGGGTCGACGGCCGCGGCATGGCGGCGGCCCTGCGCGAGGGCGCCGCGGCGCGGGGCGTCGCCATCGTCGCCGGAGCCGTGCACGGCGTGGTGGCGAGTGCGGGCACCAGGGGGGGTGGGACTCGACGGGTCGAGGCCGTCGCCGTGGAGGGCCACCGCAACGTCGAGTGCGACGCGCTCGTGGTAGCCGGGGGCGCCTGGACGGCGGCCATGGGGGAGTGGCTCGGGCGGACGCTGCCGGTGGGACCGACGAAGGGCCAGATCGTGCACCTGGGGGTGGACGCCGAGACGGGCGGCTGGCCCATCGCGCAACCGCTGCTGACCCACTATCTCGTGCCCTGGCCCGGCGGACGGGTGGCCTGTGGCGGCACCTTCGAGACCGGTGCGGGCTACTCCGTCGCCGTGACGGCGGCCGGCCTGCACGAGCTCTTCCGCGAGTGCCTCTCGGTGGCACCGGGCCTGGAGAGCGCCACCTACCTCGAGACCCGCGTCGGTCTGCGCCCGACATCGGCCGACGACCGCGCGCTGGTGGGCGCGCTCCCGGGCTGGGTCAACACGTGGGTGGCGACGGGCCACGGTCCCAACGGGCTCTTGCAGGGGCCGTACTCGGCCCGGGTCCTCGCCCACACGATGGCAGGGATCCCGCTTCCGACCGACGAGGTGCCGCTCCCCGTGGGCTTCGCGCCGGCGCGCTTCGGCTGAGCGGGCAGCCAGGTCCACGCCGGGTCCACCCCGGGTCCACCCCGTCCGGAGCCACCGCGGGGAGACTGGGGTCGTGCTGATCGGGACGTTGCGCCAGGAAGGGCACGACGTGCCGGCCACCAAGGACAACGTCCTCGCCGCACTGTCCGGCACCGGCTTCTTCTGGCTCGACCTCGACGACGTGGCCCAGGACGGTGAGGTGCCCGAGTTCCTCCGCACGAACTTCGGCTTCCACCCGCTGGCCGTGCAGGCGTCGGAGCGCTTCAACCAGCGGCCGCGCATCGACGATTACGACAGTTTCGTCTTCCTGGTCGCCCGCGGCGCCGACCCGGAGCACACGGGTCTCGCCGAGGTGCACTGTTTTTGGACGGATCGCTACGTCGTGACGCTGCACCGGGGCGACTGCACGGACCTGGACAACGTGCGCGAGCGGCTCGTGCGCCGGCCGGAGGTGCGCGAGATCGCCGCACCCCAGATCGTCATCGTGTACCTGGTGTTGAACTCGCTGGTGGACAGCTTCTTCCCCGTCTTGTCCGACTTCGACGACCGCATCGACTCGCTGGAGGACCAGATCCTCCAGGCGCCGACGGAGGCGCAGCTCGGCGAGCTGTTCCAGATGAAGCGCTCCCTCATGGAGATGCGCCGGCTCGTGGCGCCGCAGCGGGACATGATGGCCAGCATCACCGCGGGGGTGACCGACATCCCGGGCATGACCGACGAGGCGACGCGGTACTTCCGCGACCTCTACGACCACCTCATCCGGCTGGCCGACCTCATCGACAACTACCGCGACCTGCTCTCGAGCGTGATGGACACCCACCTCTCCACCGTCTCCAACCGTCTCAACCAGGTGATGAAGCAGCTGACGATCATCGCCACCGTCTTCCTGCCGCTGAGCTTCATCACCGGCTTCTTCGGGCAGAACTTCGGCTACCTGGTGCGGGTGTGGCTGGCGCCGACCTGGAGCTTCTTCGTGCTCGGCATCGGCCTCGATCTCGTGACCGTCGTGGTCCTCGTCTGGCTCTTCCGCAAGCGCGGCTGGTTGGGGGGCCCGACGGTCTAGGTGCGACGGGGCCTCTCCGGTGGAGGGCGAGCCAGGGAGCCAGGGCGGCCGTTCCGCCGTGTGGACCTCGTAGTCGCTCCACCACGCCGCGCACCCCTCGGGGATCGCAAAGCCGAGCTGCTTGCGGCGGTCGACGAGGTCCCGGATGCGCTCCTTCTGCTCGCGCACCAGCGCGAGCGTCCCGGCATCGGCGGTGGCGCCGGACCGCGCCGCCCACAGCTCCTCCTCCAGCCGCCAGGCCACGCGGCGGGCCTCGACGATGGCGTGGGTGCCGTCGGCGATGTCGGCCAGCATGCCGGCGTCGCCCTCGGCCAGGAGGTCGGCCGCCCGCAGCCAGCCGTAGTCCTTGTTGATGCGGAGGAGGCCGGGCTCGATCTCGAAGAGGCCCACCACGTCGACGACCGGGTCGATCGTCGTGAGCGTCGTGCCTTCGGGCAGGTGCACGTCGATGTTGGAGAGCTGCCGCTCCGCCACGCCGATCATCCCCATGGAGCGCAGCCCGATGTAGCCCGCCGGGGCATCGGCGTAGTCGCGCTCGTCCCGGGGGAGCGTCAGCGGCATCGCCACCACGGCGAGGATGCGGCGGGCGCCCAGCGCGGCGGCCGCCCGCACCGGCACGATCTCGATCACGCCGCCGTCGACGTAGTCGTCGTCCGCCATCGGGTGCGGCGGGAACACCATGGGCACACTGGCCGAGGCGATCGCCCCGTCGACGAGGTCGACCGGCCCGGCGGCCTCGCCGGCCACCGGCGTGCGGGCGTCGGCCTCCACGATGGTGCCGTCCTCGGTGACGAAGCGCAGGACGCCGGCGCGCAACGCCGTGACGGCCAGGCGCAGCCGCAGGCCCGGACGCGCGATGAGGGTGGGATCGATGGCCTGGAAGCCGTCCTCGCTGCCGTGGCGCAGCGCGTCGGCCAGCGGGTCGAGGTTGAGCGCGGAACTCCCGCTCGTACGCAGCTGCCGGCGCACCGCGGCAGGACGCGGAACGCGGCGCCGGCGAGCAGGCGCAGGATGTGGCGCTGCCGCTTGCGTCGGCTCTTGCGGGCCTGGCGACGGACGCGCCGGTCCGAGTTGCTCGGCGGCACGATCTCGCTCCCGGCCAGCATGGTGCTCGGGGTGAGGGGGAAGGGCGGGCGGGTGCCCTCGGTCAGCTCCTGGTGGATCTCGCGGCCGAGCCGCGTGCCGTCGAGCGCGCCGAGCCAGGGCTGCTTGCCGAAGATCTGGTCGGTGTGGGTCCACGCCAGGACGTCGCGTTCGAGCTCGGCGACGCGGTCGGCGAACTCGTCACGGTCGCGGGCCTGCGAGAGCACGGTGGCGGCGATGGCGCCGGCCGAGGTGGCGGTGATGACGTCGGGCACGATGCCCTCCACGCCGACGAGGTACTGCAGCACCCCGACCTCGAACGATCCCTTGGTGCCGCCCCCGGCCAGGACGAACGCGGTCGGGCCAGCGCGGGGGGATCGTAGGCCATCGGAGGAGTCTGGCACCGCTCGCCGGCGCAGCACAACGCTCCGGGTCGTCCCGGCGGTCCGGCCCGCCCGGTGGCGCCGTGTGCCGTCAGCCGCCGGCGGCCGCGCTGACCACCTCGACGAGGGAGCCGGCGCGGGCGGGCGTGGCGTCCCATTCCGACCGCGGCACCACACAGCGGTCGACGGCCACGGCGACGCCCTGGGGGTCGTCCTGCTCGGTCAGCTGGGACACCAGGTCGGCGATGGTCGCCCCGGCCGACACCTCGACCGCCTCGCCGTTGACGCGCAGGGCGAGCGTGCGTCATGCGGGGGCCAGGGCGCGCGAGGAACGGCGCCACGGGGCGCTCGCGCCAGGAGGGTGGCGACGGCCGTTGCCGTGAGCGGCGCCAGGAGGATGCCGTTGCGGTAGTGGCCCGTCGCCGCCAGCGACGCCCTCGCGGCCCGTCCAACCGATCCGCGGTGTGTTGTCGGGCGTGGCCGGCCGCAGCCCGCAGGCCGCCTCCAGCAGCGTGAGCTCGTCGATGCCGGGCACGATCGCCCGGGCGTCGCACAGCAGGTCGTGCACCGCGCCGGCCTGGACGGCCGTGTCGTCGCCGCGCTCCTCGACCGTCGCCCCCACGACGACCGAGCCGTCGCGCCGCGGCACCAGATAGACCGAGCGCCCGCGCACGAGGCCGCGCACCGTGCGCCCGAGCAGGGGCGGGTGCACCGGTGCGGCACCGGGCGGCGGGCCCAGGCGGAGGATGTGGCCCTTGACGGGGCGCACGACGGGGAGGCCCGCGTCGGCCAGCCCACCGATGCTGGACAGGCCGGTGCCGGCCGCCAGGACGACGTGGGCGGCACCGATGCGGCGGCCGTCCGCCAGGACGAGCGCGGGCCCGGGCTCGACGCGGCGTCACCGTGCCCTCGATGAGGTCGACGCCGTTCAGCCCGGCAGGCCTCGACGAGCGCGACGAGGAGGGCGCGGTTGTCGACGCTGATGGTCGCCCGGGACCTCGATGCCGCCCCGCAGCGACCGGGCTCAGCGCCGGGCACGAGCCGGCGGCACTCGGTGGCGCTGCGGCGCTCCGCCGGGAGCCCGAGCGTGTGCTGGTAGGCCAGGAGGTCGTCGAGCGCGGCGCGGTCGGACGCATCGAGGGCGACCGTCACCGTGCCCGTCGTGTCGTAGCCGATCGTGCTGGCCCGCTGCGGCCTCGAGATCGGCGGCGAAGCCGGCCACAGGCGTGCGCCCTCGAGGAGCAGCGCGGTCATGGCCGACTCGCCGAACCGCGCCTCGGTGACCGGCGCCAGCATCCCGGCCGCAACCCACGAGGCGCCGTCGTGCCCGGCGCCGGGCGGCGACGATGTCACATGATGTCCGTTGCGTGACAGTTCCCACGCCGACGCGAGCCCGATGACCCCACCCCCCACGACGTGCACGTGCGACGGTGCGGGCATGTGCCCAGCCTAGGAGGGCCGTCGTGTATTCTGGTTGCTCCATCTTCGGGCCAACGTCGTCCCGGTAGCCGATCTACTTCTTCAACCCGGAAGGACGCCGATGGCCACTGGCCTCTACGACCCGGCATACGAGCACGACGCCTGCGGTGTCGGCATGGTGGCCGATCTGCACGGCCGTCCCGACCACGACATCGTGGACCGCGGCCTCACCGTCCTCGAGCGCCTGGCCCATCGCGGCGCCTCCGGCGCCGAGGTCGAGACGGGCGATGGTGCCGGCATCCTGATCCAGGTCCCGCACCGCTTCCTGGCCGGCGCGTGCCGGGCGGCCGGCTTCGACCCTGCCCGAGCGCCGGTGGCTACGCGGTCGGGCCCGCCTTCTTGCCGACCGACCCCGACGACGCCGCACAAGGCCCGCACGCGTGGTGGAGCAGATGGCGGCCGAGGAGGGCCTGACGGTGCTCGGCTGGCGGGTGGTGCCGACCGAGCCCGAGGGCCTGGGCAAGACGGCGCTCGGCGCGATGCCGCTGATCGAGCAGGTCTTCGTGGCGCCGGCGCCCGGTGGACCCGCCCTCGACACCATGGCGCTCGAGCGCCGCGCCTTCGTCCTGCGCAAGCGCGTCGAGCACGCGGTCGACGGGCTGTACTTCCCGTCGCTGTCCGCGCGGACGCTCGTCTACAAGGGCATGCTGACCTCGGAACAGCTGCGCCAGTTCTTCCCCGACCTGCGCGACCCCACGTTCGAGTCCGGCCTGGCGCTGGTGCACTCGCGGTTCTCGACCAACACGTTCCCGAGCTGGCCGCTGGCGCACCCCTACCGCTACCTCTGCCACAACGGCGAGATCAACACGCTGGCCGGCAACCGCAACTGGATGCGGGCGCGCGAGGCGCTGCTCCAGACGCCCCTGATCCCCGGCGACCTGTCGCGGGTGTACCCGATCTGCACGCCCGGCGCGAGCGACTCGGCCAGCTTCGACGAGGTGCTCGAGCTCCTGCATCTCGGCGGGCGCTCGCTGCCCCACGCGGTGCTGATGATGATCCCCGAGGCGTGGGAGAACCACGCCCTGATGGATCGTGACCGGCGCTCCTTCTACCGCTACCACGCCTCGCTCATGGAGCCGTGGGACGGCCCGGCCGCCGTCTGCTTCACCGACGGGACGCTGGTCGGCGCGGTGCTCGACCGCAACGGGCTGCGCCCGGCGCGCTACTGGGTCACCGACGACGGGCTCGTCGTGTTGGCGAGCGAGGTGGGCGTGCTCGACCTGGCGCCCGAGCGCGTCGTGCGCAAGGGCCGCCTGCAACCGGGCCGCATGTTCCTCGTGGACACCTCCAAGGGCCGCCTGGTCGAGGACGAGGAGATCAAGGCGGAGCTGGCGGCCGAGCACCCCTACGGCGAGTGGCTGGCCCTCGACCAGGTCCGCCTGGAGGACCTGCCCGAACGGACCATGCTCACCCCCCAGCACGGCCGCGTCGTGAGCCAGCAGCGCCTGTTCGGCTACACCAACGAGGAGCTGCGGGTCATCGTCAGCCCCATGGCCCGGACGGGCGCGGAGCCGCTCGGGTCGATGGGATCGGACACCTCGATCGCCGTGCTCTCGGAGCGCTCGCGCCTGCTCTACGACTACTTCACCCAGCTCTTCGCGCAGGTGACCAACCCGCCGCTCGACGCCATCCGGGAGGAGCTCGTCACCTCGCTGGCCGCCACCATCGGACCCGAGGCCAACCTGCTCGACGCCCGCTGCGGCTCGTGCCGGCAGATCCTGTTGCCGCGGCCGGTCATCGACCGCGACGACCTGGCCAAGCTCATGTACGTCAACGAGCACGGCGAGACGCCGGGCTTCAAGGCCTTCGCCATCGACGGCCTCTTCGAGGTGCGCGAGGCGGGCGAGGCGGGCGCGCCGACGGCCGCCGGGGGCGAGGCGCTGCGCCGCGCCATCGAGGACGTGCGCCGGCGGGTGTCGGCGGCCATCGCGGACGGCGCGAACCTGATCGTGCTCTCGGACCGCAACGCCACGGCGGACTGGGCGCCCATCCCGTCGCTGCTGCTGACGGCGGCCATCCACCACCACCTGGTGCGGGAGAAGACCCGGACCAGGGTGGGCCTGGTGATCGAGACGGGCGACGCCCGCGAGGTGCACCACATGGCGCTGCTGATCGGCTTCGGCGCGGCGGCCGTCAACCCGTACCTGGCGCTGGACTCGATCGACGACATGATCTCCGAGGGCTTGCTCGAGGGTGTGTCGCCCCGCCAGGCGCGCCACAACTACATCAAGGCGGCCTGCAAGGGCGTGCTCAAGGTCATGTCCAAGATGGGCATCTCGACGGTGGCGTCCTACACCGGCGCGCAGGTCTTCGAGGCGATCGGCCTCGACGGCGCGCTCGATCGACGAGTACTTCAGCGGCACCTCGTCGCGCATCGGGGGCGTGGGCCTGTCGGTGCTGGCCGCCGAGGTGGCCACGCGGCACCGCCAGGCCAACGAGCCGCGGCCGACCGAACGGGCCCACCGCGAGCTCGAGGTCGGCGGCGAGTACCAGTGGCGCCGCGAGGGCGAGTTCCACCTCTTCAACCCCAAGACGGTCTTCAAGCTCCAGCACGCCACGCGGGCCAAGCGCTACGAGATCTTCAAGGAGTACACCGCCGCCGTGGACGACCAGTCCGAGCGGCTCGGGACGTTGCGCGGGCTGTTGCGGCTGAAGCCGGCGGCGGGCGGGCCGATCCCCCTGTCGGAGGTCGAGCCGATCTCGAGCATCATGCGACGCTTCTCGACGGGGGCCATGTCCTACGGCTCCATCTCGGCCGAGGCGCACGAGACACTGGCCATCGCCATGAACCGGATCGGCGGGCGCTCCAACACGGGCGAGGGTGGCGAGGACGCCAACCGCTTCACCCCGGACGCCAACGGCGACCTGCGGCGCAGCGCCATCAAGCAGGTGGCGTCGGGCCGCTTCGGCGTCACGGGCGAATACCTGGTCAACGCCGACGACCTGCAGATCAAGATCGCCCAGGGGGCCAAGCCGGGCGAGGGGGGCCAGCTCCCCGGCAACAAGATCTGGCCCTGGATCGCCAAGACCCGGAGCTCCACGCCGGGGGTCGGGCTGATCTCGCCGCCCCCGCACCACGACATCTACTCCATCGAGGACATCGCCCAGCTGATCCACGACCTCAAGTCCTCCAACCCCCGCGGCACGCGTGCACGTGAAGCTGGTGGCCGAGGTCGGTGTGGGCACGGTGGCGGCCGGTGTGGCCAAGGCGCACTCCGACGTCGTGCTGATCTCGGGCCACGACGGGGGCACGGGCGCCGCGCCCTTGACGTCGCTGAAGCACGCCGGCATCCCGTGGGAGATCGGCTTGGCCGAGACGCAGCAGACCCTCCTCGTGAACGGCCTGCGCGACCGCATCGTGGTGCAGGTCGACGGGCAGCTGAAGACCGGTCGCGACGTCGTCATCGGCGCGCTGCTCGGCGCAGAAGAGTACGGCTTCGCCTCGGCACCGCTGGTGGTCTCGGGCTGCATCATGATGCGGGTCTGCCACCTCGACACCTGTCCCGTCGGCATCGCGACGCAGACGCCGGCGTTGCGGGCCAAGTTCAACGGCAAGCCCGAGTTCGTCGAGACCTTCTTCCAATACATCGCCGAGGAGGTCCGCGAGCACCTGGCCTCGCTCGGCCTGCACTCCCTCGACGAGGCCATCGGCCGCGCCGATCTGCTGGACGCCGACGCGGCGGTCTCCCACTGGAAGGCCGCCGGCCTGGACCTGTCCGCCGTGCTGGCGCAGCCCGACGTGCCCGACACCATGGGCCGGCGCCAGCTGCGGGGGCAGGACCATGGGCTGGAGAAGGCACTCGACCACGCCTTCCTCGACGAGTGCGCGCCGGCCCTGGCCGACGGGACCCCGGTGTCCGTCGACCTCCCCATCACCAACGTCGACCGCACGGTGGGGACGTTGCTCGGCTCGGAGATCAGCCGGCGCTACGGGTCGGCGGGACTGGCCGACGACACCATCTCGTTGACCTTCACCGGTTCGGCCGGGCAGAGCTTCGGCGCTTTCGTGCCCGCGGGGCGTCACCATGCGCCTCTACGGCGACGCCAACGACTACTTCGGCAAGGGGCTCTCGGGCGGCCGGCTGGTGGTGCGCCCGCCGCTGGGCTCGCCCTTCGCCGCCGAAGAGCAGATCATCGCGGGCAACGTGATCCTCTACGGCGCGACCGCGGGGGAGGTCTTCATCCGTGGGCAGGTGGGGGAGCGCTTCTGCGTGCGCAACTCCGGCGCCACCGCCGTCGTCGAGGGCGTCGGCGACCACGGCTGCGAGTACATGACCGGTGGCCTCGTCGTCGTCATCGGCCCGACCGGGCGCAACTTCGCCGCCGGCATGTCGGGTGGGATCGCCTTCGTGTGGGACCCGGGCCGAACCTTCGGCCAGCGGGTGAACCTCGAGATGGTCGACGTGGAGCCGCTCGACCCGACGGACGCCTTCCGGGTCCGCGACGCTGGTCGAGCGCCACGCCGTCGAGACCGAATCGGTCGTCGCCGCCCGTTTGCTCGAGCGCTGGGACGAGGAGGTCCTCGAGTTCGTCAAGGTGATGCCGCGTGACTACCGACGCATCCTGGAGGCGACGCGCCTGGCCGAGGCGCAGGGACGCTCCGTGGACGAGGCGGTCATGGAGGCCGCACATGGGTAAGGCGACCGGCTTCATGGAGTACGGCCGCGAGCTACCCCGGCGCCGTCCCATCCCCGTGCGGCTGCGAGACTGGCGAGAGGTCTACGAACCCTTCCCCGAGGAGTCGGTCAAGGAGCAGGGGGCACGCTGCATGGACTGCGGCATCCCCTTCTGCCACGACGGCTGCCCGCTCGGGAACCTCATCCCCGAATGGAACGACCTGGTCTACCGGGACGACTTCTCCGAGGCGATCGAGCGCCTGCACGCGACGAACAACTTCCCCGAGTTCACCGGCCGGCTGTGCCCGGCCCCCTGCGAGGCGGCGTGCGTGCTCGGGATCAACGAGGATCCGGTGACGATCGAGCGGATCGAGTACGAGATCGTCGAACGGGCCTGGGCCGAGGGGTGGGTCACCCCGCACGCGTCGACGGTGCGGACGGGCAAGTCGGTGGCGGTGGTCGGTTCGGGTCCCGCCGGTTTGGCGGTCGCGCAGCAGCTGGCCCGGGCCGGGCACGGGGTGACCGTGTTCGAACGCGCCGAGAAACCGGGCGGCCTCCTCCGCTACGGGATCCCCGAGTTCAAGATGGAGAAGGCGGTCCTGGACCGCCGCCTGGCCCAGATGGAGGCCGAGGGCGTCACCTTCGTCTGCTCGACCTCGGTGGGCGCGAGCCCATCGGGCGCCGTCGGGGAGGGTGCTGTCGAACCTGGCGAAGCGCGCGGCCTCGGCACGGCGTGCGCGCCCGACGTGCGGGTGCGCTCGGCCGAGGATGTGCGCACGGAGTTCGACGCGGTGGTGCTGGCCGGCGGAGCCACCCTGCCGCGTGACCTCCCGGTCCCCGGCCGTGCGTTGTCGGGAGTCCACCTGGCCCTCGAGTACCTGAAGCCGTCGAACCTCGTCCGAGAGGGTGCGCTCGGGGCCTCTCCCATCACCGCCAAGGGGAAGCGCGTCATCATCATCGGCGGTGGCGACACGGGGGCGGACTGCCTCGGGACGGCCCACCGGCAGGGTGCGGCCTCGGTACACCAGCTCGAGATCATGGCCGAGCCTCCCAGCGACCGCCTGGCGGACAACCCGTGGCCGCTCTGGCCGCTGATCCTGCGCACCTCCGCTGCGCATGAGGAGGGCGGACGGCGGCTCTTCTCGGTGACCACCACGGAGTTCGTCGACGACGGTTCCGGGGCTGTCCGGGCCCTGCGGGGCCACACGGTCGAGATTCGGAACGAGGACAGCCGGATGACGTTCGAGGCGCTGCCCGGCACCGACTTCGAGCTCGAGTGCGAACTGGTGCTCCTCGCCATGGGCTTCGTCGGGACGGAGCGCCACAACGCGGTGGACGAGCTCGGCGTCTCCGTCGGAGCGCGGGGCACCGTGGAGGCGGACGCGGACTGGGCCACCAACGTGGACGGCGTCTTCGTCTGTGGCGACCAGACGCGGGGGCAGAGCCTCATCGTGTGGGCCATCGCCGAGGGCCGTTCGTGCGCGGCCGCGGTCGACCGCTGGCTCATGGGGACGACGTCCCTTCCGGCACCGATCGTGCCCGGGCAGCTCGCTTTGCGCTGAGCGTCGCGCGGGGCGTCGAGGCGCCACCGAATCTCCGGCCTGTCATGAACGGTCGTCGCCGCCGAGGCGATGTGCGAGTTCCGGGTGTATCTGCCGTCTCGGGGCAATCAGGTCCGGGTCTATATGGTCGGCCTCCCGTCCCGAATACGCCGGGAGGCATGCGCCCGAGACCGCATATACAGCGGCGCACAAAACCTCCCGAGGCCGCGTAGAGAGTTACGAGGAGGTCTTCCGCAGCCCACGTATACAGCCGCATACGAGCACACCCGCCCGGACGGTACGTGCCCGCGGGTACCGCCGGGCCGTCCGACGCGACGGCTGCTCCGAATCACTACAGTGCCGCCTCGTGCCGCACTGCAACGCAAACGGCGTATCGCTGTACTACGAGGTGACCGGATCGGGGGAGCGCCTGCTGACCATTTCGGGCACCGGGGGTGACCTCCGCCAGACGCCGAAGCTCACCGACGGGCCGTTCGCCGAGGCCTTCGAGATCCTCGCCTACGACCAGCGCGGACTCGGCCAGTCGAGCGTGCCCGCGGCGCCGTACGCCATGGCCGACTTCGCCGACGACGCGGCGGCCCTCCTCGATGCCGTCGGGTGGGAGGACTGCCTCGTCTTCGGAGTCTCCTTCGGCGGGATGGTGGCGCAGGAATTCGCCATCCGACACCCTGGCAGGGTGCGTCGGCTCGCGCTGGCCTGCACCTCCGCCGGCGGTCCGGGAGGGGCGTCGTACCCGCTCCAGAACCTGTTCCAGCTCGACCCCGAGCAGCGCACGGCGCAACAAATGGAGCTGCTCGACACCCGCTGGGACGCGGCATGGCGTGCGGAGAACCCGGACCAGGTGCAGTTGATCGCCGATCGCATGCTCCGGGGTCGGGGGGAGGACGGCGGCGGCGGCGCAAGCGTTGGCCTGGCGAACCAGCTGGCAGCGCGCGCCGAGCACGACACGGCGGACCGTCTGGCTGGCATCACCTGTCCCACTTTTGTCTCCGGGGGGCGCTTTGACGGCATCGCGCCGGCGACGAACAGCGAGTTCCTGGCCCGGGCGATCCCGGGAGCGCAGCTGACCGTCTACGACGGCGGCCACCTCTTCTTGGTGCAAGATGCCGCCGCGATCCCGGACACCATCACGTTCTTGCGCGGTGCGCAGCGGGAGACCATGCCCGCTTAGGGACGGCTGTCGATACCGTGCAACGGTTGACGCGGCAGCAGGCCGCGCCAGGCGGTCGGCAATCGCTGCGCCAGGCGCTGTAACTCCTCGAGGTGCTGGGCGGACAAGGCCTCGAGACGCTTGACCCCGACCGGCGTGAGCTGCAAGCGGACGACCCGATGGTCCTCGGCGTCGCGGCTCCTCTGCACGAGTCCGGACGCCACCGCGCGGTCGACGAGGCCGACCG
This sequence comes from uncultured Acidimicrobiaceae bacterium, assembly GCA_963756625.1. Classification (GTDB taxonomy): domain Bacteria; phylum Actinomycetota; class Acidimicrobiia; order Acidimicrobiales; family RAAP-2; genus Bog-473. The sequence goes on along the minus strand of CAVWNQ010000004.1, from coordinate 285,354 downwards.
CGCTGTGATGACGCAAGAGCAGGTAGTCGGCCACCTCGCCCATCGTCGGTCCTCGCTTGTCGGGGTGGCCCCGAATGGCGAGCAGGAGCTGCTGCTGCGCCGGCGTGAGGCCGGCCGCCTCAGCCTGCTGCTCGCTCCATCGCTCGAAGCGCCGCAGCCCCGTGCGGAGGGTCAGCAGATCTTCGTAATCGGCATCCCGCAAACGCATCGTAATACGATAGCATCGTAGAACGATGCACATCGTGGATGGGCGCATTGGTGGCGATCGCATACCGACTAGAAGACCGGCGCCGGCCTTCTACCCGGATGTGCACAGACGGTATTCGCTCCTGTGCACGGCGCTCCTCGAGGCGAAGGACGACTCCGATCGACGGGTCGGGAGGGTCATGATTACTCCCGTGGCGCTCGCGTACCCCGACGAGATCCTGCGCACGGTGGCCGACCGGATGGCGCAGCAGGGACTCGGCGTCCTTCCCGTCGTCGACCGCGCCGAGCGCGTTCTGACGCATCGACGCGCCGCGCCGAGTGGCCTGCCGATGAGCTGGCCAGTGGCGGAGTTCGAGCGGGACTGAGGGACGTGCAGCGGGCGATCGTGGGCTTCGAGCAGGATGCGGTGGGGGACTGGACGGCGCTGCTCGAATGCGGCCACCGTCAGCACGTGCGCCATCGGCCACCCTGGCAGGAGCGTCCGTGGGTCCTCAGCGTGGAGGGACGGGCCGGACGAATCGGGTCATTACTCGAGTGTCCCGAGTGCGACCGGGTCGACGACGAGACCGACGACCTCGGGGGAGACCCCGCCTGCCTCGCCAACCGCGTCTGCGCCGAGTGCGGTGCTGTCGTCGACGAGAGTGGTCACCGCCCGGAATGCCAGACCGGAGAAGAGCGCCGCTCCGGGGGTCAGGCCTGAGAGCGGGGCGCTCTCAGGGGCGCGTCGCACCCACGAACACGAGGCTCCCGAATGGCGCGCCCGGAGTGGCGGGGAAGGTCTCGGCGCGCACGTCGGCCCCCGTGTAAGGAGCGTCAACCATCACGTCGCCGCCGCCCACGACGCCAACGAAGAGCCCGACGTGGTCGATGGCGTGAGGCCCGCCACCGAAGAAGACGAGGTCTCCCGGGGCCATGGGGACGCCGGGTGCGAGCTTCGGAGTGGCGTCGTACTGATCCTGGGCCACCCGCGGCAGGATCACCCCAGCGACCTTGTAGGCCGCCTGCACCAGCCCGGAACAGTCGAAGCCGATCCCGGAACTCTCGCCGCCCCAGACGTAGGGCGTGCCGATCTGGGAAAGCGCCCACTCCACCGCGACGGCTCCCGCGTCCGAGACGGGTGTCCCCGCGGTCGACCCCGCTGTTGTCCCGGCGTAGGACTGCGCCAGCGCGAGGACCTGCGCCACGTATGTCGCGGAATGGTTGTACGAGTACACGGCAGCAGCGAGGTTGGCGCCGCGCGACCCCCCATTGGCACAGAGAAGACGGGCTGCGGTGTAGACGGCGTCGGCCGCGTCGTAGGGGCTGGGTGGTACGGCGCCGCCGGACGGGACCGGCTGGTCGTATTCGGCAAATGTGGCCGGCTCGAACTGCATAAGGCCTTCTGCCCCGGCAGCATTGGCGCCGCTGTGCACGCCGGGCAGATCCGACTGGCCGTTGTCCGATTCGACAGTGCCGATGGCGGCCAGGATGGTCCAGGGCAAGCCGGGGCACGTAGCCGCCGCCTCCTGGTAGAGCGTCTGCATGGCCGGAGGGATCTTTGCCGTGGCGGCCGAGGATGCCGCCGGCGCAGCGCTGCCACCACCGAGCAGGGAGACGGCCGACGCCAGCACCGCCATTCCCACCAGCGCTGCGGCGAGGCCCACCGAGAGCCCGGCGGCAAGTACACCCTTCATCGGATGCTTCCGTCCCTGACGTCGACCGTCGCTGCCACGCCGGGGAACGGTCGGCCCCGCATGGCCACGCGCACGGCGACGGCACGCTGGTCATACGCGAGTCACGAAGAGCCAACTGTCAGAGCGTTGCTACCTCGAACGGAATCCGCTTCGGGAGACCGGCGTTCTGGGGTCAAGGGCCAAAGAGCGATATGCGGTCCGTCGCAGGCAGAAGAAGTGGTGCTCGGAGGCCTGTCGAAAACGAGGGCCAGACCACCAGACCGAATAAATGGACTGACCTCTCGACGCCGGGAATAACCCTGCATAGGCTGCTCGAGGGGCTCCGGTCAGCATTCCACATTCCTCAGCGTGTGGGGGGAGGGATCTCATGGCTCACATCCGACGGTTTGTCCAAGTAGGTGGCGTTGTGGCGCTTCTTGTCAGTGGCGTGGGGCTCGGTGCCTTGGTCGCTGGCCCTGCCGCAGGCGCAAGCGCGTTTACCTGGTCCATCGTCACGACACCCAACACGAGTCCATCGGAGATCAACGTTCTCAATGCAGTCACTTGCATCAGCGACTCGGACTGCTGGGCGGTGGGGCAGGGCAACATGGGGCCAGGCGGGCCGAATGCCAACGCGCACGCGCTGGCCGAGCACTGGGACGGCTCCGCTTGGTCCATCATCAGCACACCCAGCGCTGGCTTGGACCTCAATGCCGTGAGCTGTGTCACCAGCTCTGACTGCTGGGCAGTGGGAAATGGCACGGGTGGCATGCTCGCTGACCACTGGAACGGCCTTGTCTGGTCAAGCGTCGCCACTCCCAGCAGCTCAGCTCTGATATACGGCGTGAGCTGTGTCAGTAGCACCGAGTGCTGGGCGGTGGGCTATGGCGGCAACGGCCCGGCTCCGCAGACTTTCGCCGAGCACTGGGATGGTAGCGCCTGGTCAATCGTTGCCACACCGAACACCAGCCCTTCTCAGAACAACGAGCTCAATTCGGTTGCCTGCAACAGCGCCTCCGATTGCTGGGCGGTGGGACAGGTAGATAGCGCCCCGATCTACGGGACCCTGGGCGAGCACTGGAATGGCACCGCTTGGTCAATCGTCTCCACCCCGGACGGAGCCAACTCGGCGAGTGGGAACGACCTCGCCCACGTCAGCTGTTTCGACAGCTCTGACTGCTGGGCGGTGGGATCTGAAACGCCCGACAACGAGTCCTATACGCCTCTTGCCGAGCACTGGAACGGCACGGCGTGGTCCGTGGTCACCACGGCGAGCCCGGCCTCGACGCAAACGAGTTCGCTCGTGGGAGTGAGCTGTGTGAGCAGTTCTGACTGCTGGGCGGTCGGTGGTAGCGGGACTGAACCACCTTTTCAAACGCTGACTGAGCAGTGGGACGGATCAACCTGGTCCATCGTCACAAGCCCAACTCCCGCCCCAGGAGGCGGGTTCGCCGGAGTGAGCTGTGTGAACAGTTCTGACTGCTGGGCGGTCGGTGGTAGCGGTGGTGGGCAGAGCGGCTTCGAGGTTCAGACCCTGGCCGAAAATGGCACCATGGCCGCCACGCCGACCACCAAACAGCAATGTATGCACGGCGGCTGGCAGAGCTATAGCCAGTTCAAAAATCAAGGGCAGTGTGTGCGCTTTGTCAACAACGGAAAGTAGCCCCGAAGATTCGTCCGAGCGGACCCTTCGCAGCCGCAGCCCGTTCCGAGCGGCATGTCAACGGTCGCGTGGACCGCGGTGGCCTGAAGGAGCGCGTCAACGGCCAGCCGGTCATATGACCGAATCAGAATGTCGATGGCTCGAACTGCATCGGCCCCTCCGCGCCCGCAGCGTTGGCACCCTCGTGCACTCGGGGAGCGTCGACTGGCCGTTGTCCGACTCGACGGTGCCGATGGCGGCGAGGATCGTCCAGGGCGGGCCCGGACAGGTCGCCGCCGCGTCCTGATAGAGGGCCAGCATCGCTGGGGGAATAGTCGCCGTGGCGGCCGAGGACGCCGCCGGTGCCCCGCTGCCCAGGCCAGGCACGGAGAGCGCGGAGACGACCACGGCCGTGCCCACCAGCGCCGCGACCAGACCCATGACCAGCCCGCCAGCGGCGACACCCTTCTCGGCTGTTCGACCATCCGGTGGGGCGAGTGGTTGCCCACGGGATCCACGGCACGGAACGCTCGGACTGTGACTGCCGCGGGCACAGAATCGCGCGCGACCGTCATACTTGGACCATGCAAAGCACCATGCAGGACGCACCGCTCCTCATCCGTGACATCCTCCTCCACGGACAGCACGTGCACGGGGACAGCCGGGTCATCACCGTCGAGGAGGGAGGTCACCGCACCGCCACGTTCACGGAGGTGGCGATGCGGGCCGAGAAGCTGGCGGCGGCGCTCCAGCGCCTCGGTGTCGAGCCGGGCGACCGCGTCGGGACGTTCTGCTGGAACAACCAGGGTCATCTGGAGGCCTATCTCGCCGTTCCGTCCATGGGGGCGGTGCTCCACACCCTCAACATCCGCCTTCCGGCCGAGCAGCTGGCCTACGTCATCAACCACGCCGAGGACCGCGTCATCATCGTCGACGCCTCATTGATCCCGCTGTTGGCCACCGTGAAGGACGACCTGAAGACGGTCGAGACCATCATCGTGGCCGGGGAAGGTGACACGTCGCCCCTGGGCGAGACCCTCTCCTACGAACGGCTGCTGGCGGCCGAGGACCCCGGCTTCGAGTGGCCGGATCTCGACGAACGCTCTGCGGCTGCGATGTGCTACACGAGCGGCACCACCGGAAGCCCCAAGGGCGTGGTGTACTCGCACCGCTCCACGTGGCTGCACACGATGGCCGAACAGTCGGCGGGGTCCGTCGGGATGACCGAAGCGGACCGCATCCTGATCATCGTCCCGATGTTCCACGCAAACGCGTGGGGCACCCCCTACGGCGCCTGGATGGCCGGCACCGACATGATCATGCCGCAGATGTACCTCATGGGCGAGCAGCTCGCCGCGCTGATCAACACGCACCATCCCACGCTGGCCTGCGGGGTCCCGACGATCTGGAACGGCCTCCTGGCCCTGGACACGCCGATCGACTTCTCGTCGGTGCGTGCCATCACGGCGGGTGGTGCCGCCGTGCCCCAGTCGCTGATCGAGGCGTTCGAGTCGCGCTTCGGGGTCACGATCATCCAGGGTTGGGGCATGACCGAGACCAGCCCCCTCGCCGCCTTCGGGTTGCCGCCGGCGCGCAAGCACAGTGGCCACGACGACATGTACTACAAGGTCAAGGCCGGGCGCGTCGTCGGCGGCGTCGAGGTGCGTGTCGTCGCCGAGGACGGGACGGTCCTGCCGAACGACGGGACGTCCATCGGAGAGTTCGAGATCCGCGGGCCCTGGGTCACGGGCTCGTACTACAAGGACGAGGACCCCGGGAAGTTCCACGACGGCTGGCTGCGTACCGGCGACGTGGGCTGCCTCGACAGCCAGGGCTACATGACGATCTCGGACCGGACCAAGGACGTGATCAAGTCGGGCGGCGAGTGGATCTCCTCGGTGGAGCTCGAGAACGCCGTGATGTCCCATCCCGACGTCTTCGAGGCGGCGGTCATCGCCATCCCTGATCCGAAGTGGTCCGAGCGCCCCCTCGTCGCCGTCGTCCCCAACCCTGGGCGCACGCCGGCTCCGGCCGACCTCGTCGCCTACCTGATCGACCGGGTGCCGCGCTGGTGGCTCCCGGACAAGTGGACCTTTCTCAGCGAGGTGCCCAAGACGAGCGTGGGCAAGTTCGACAAGAAGGTCATGCGGGCCGCCTACGCCGACGGTGCCTACGAGGTGCACACCACGCCGCTGCCGAAGTGAGTGAACCGAACCCGGCCATGGTGGACCTGGCCGAGCGGCTCGAGGGGATGCTCGAGGAACTCACGGACATGGCGATGGACGCGCTGCGCCTGGCCACCTCCGGGGACCCCGACTCGGCGGAGACGGGCGAGGCGCTCGCCCTCGAACGTCGCCTCCTCAAGGCCCGCCGGGCGCTGGAGAAGTCCATCGCCGCCCTGCACGAGGGGTCCGGCCGGAGCCGAGAACCGCTCGACGACGGCGCCGGCTGACGGGTCCGCCACACGGTGCGCCTCTTCGTGGCCGCCTGGCCCGACGACGACACACGCCGCCGCCTGGGCGGCCTGGAGCTCGAGCTCGGCCAGTCCAAGGGACTGCGCTTCGTCGGCCCGACGCGCTGGCATGTGACGCTGCGCTTCCTGGGTGAGGTCGACGAGGACGCGGTGGGCCCCTTGGGCGACGCCCTCGTGGCGTGCGGTGCGTCATTCGCCGGTCCCGTCGAGTGCCGGCTCGGTCCCGGGACGGCGTGGTTCACCGGCGTGCGCGTCCTCCAGCTGCCCGCGACCGGTCTCGACGGCCTGGCCGAGGCCGTGCGCGTGGCCACGGAGCCGTTCGTGCCCGAGGCGACACCGGGCGAACCCGCCTTCAACGGCCACCTCACGCTGGCGCGGTCCAAGGGGCGGCGGCTCGGCGTGGCGGCCCTCGGCGAGATGTCGGGCATCCCGTTCGAGGCGGCGTTCCGCGTGCCCGCCATCGACCTCGTGTCCTCCCAGTCCTCACCCCAGGGCCACGTCTATTCGACCGTCATCCGCGCGCCGCTGGGCGGCGTGCTCGGCTGAACCTGCCCAGCCCGGCCCCCGGCGGCCCTACGCCGGTTCGCCGGTCAAGTACTCCGTGATGGCCTGTGCCATGGCCGCGGCCGCTTGCTGCTGGAACGAGGGCGACACGAGGAGGGTGGCGTCGGTGTCGTTGCGCATGTTGCCGCACTCGATGAGCACCTTGGGCACCGTGGTGAGGTTCAGCCCGGCCAGGTCGTTCCGCGGGTCCAGACCGGCGGTCCCCTCGTAATCGCTGATCGGCATGGCCGTACCGGACGCGAAGGCGTCGCGGAGCACGGCGGCGAAGGCGTCCGAACCCGCGATCACGCCGTCGTTGGGGCCGTCCGCCACCGGCTCGAGCACCGTGAAGCCACGGCCGTCGGGTGGACCTCCGTCCGCGTGGATGTCGACGGCGACGTCGGCATGGGCGTCGTCGATGATGGCGGCGCGCGTGGTCACGCACGGCCCGACCCCGTCGTTGTCGGTCCTGGTCATGACCACGGTGGCGCCCTCCGACTGGAGGTCGGCCTCGAGGAAGGTGGCCACGTTGAAGTTGAACTGGGCTTCGGTGTAGCCGCCGTCGGTCGCCGTGCCGGTGGTATCGCAGGGCTCCTCGCCGGTGCCGTTGAACACGGGTTGGTTCACGACGGCCGGGGCGCTGTAGTTCAGCCCGTTGTGGCCCGGGTCGATCCCGACCACCCTGCCCGCCAGGGGCGCCGATCCCACAACGAGCCAATAGCCCTGGCCGCTCGGCGCGACGACCATCCCGGCCACCGGCCCCGGCAGCGTCTCGCCGCCCAACGATCCGGCATAGACGGCGGTGCCGTAGGTGAACACGCCGCCATCCCGGGCGACCAGCCAGTACCCGCCGCCGTCGGGGTTGGCGGCCATGCCCACGATCGGCGCGTCCAGGTGCAGCGAGCCCGTGGAGCCGAAGAAACCGGCGTCGCCGTAACTGAAGATGCCACCGTCCGCGGCCACCAGCCAGTAGCCGCCGCCGTTCGGGGTGGCGGCCATGCCGACAACGGGTGCATTCAGCGGAAGTGAGCCCGTGGAGCCGTCGAAGCCGGCGTCGCCGTAGCTGAAGATGCCACCGTCCGCGGCGACGAGCCAGTACCCGCCGCCGTCACGGGTGGCCGCCATGCCGACGACGGGGGCGTTGAGGACCAGCGAGCCGGCCGACCCGAAGAAGCCCGCGTCGCCGTAGCTGAAGATCCCACCGTCCCGGGCGACGAGCCAATAGCCCTTGCCTTCGGGGGTGGCGGCGATGCCGACGATCGGCGCGTTCAGGTGGAGCGAGCCCGTGGAGCCGAAGAAACCTGCGTCGCCATACGCGAAGATGCCGCCGTCGCTCCCCACCAGCCAGTAGCCGCCGCCGTCGGGGGTGGCGGCCATTCCGACGATGGGCGCGTTCGGGTTGCTGACCGAGTTTCCGCCGATGGGCGTCGACCCGAACGGGACCACCGAGTTGGATGGTGGCGGAGAAGGCGTGGCGGCGGCGGCTATCGGGGCGCTCGGGAGCGAGAGGGCCAGGGGCACTCCGGTGGCGGTCATGGCAAGCGCGAGGAGCAGGAGGAGGTGGATCTGTGGAGCCCGGGCGGACGGAAGCGTCACCCCGTGCATTCGTTGATCGCGTCGATGAGCCGCCGCAGCCGCGCGTAGTGGAAACGGTCGAAGCGGAAAGCCAGCCGGGGCAGTTCCGGGTGGTCGTTGCGCTCCGGGGGGAAGGGCCCGGCCGTACGGATGCTGCCTCGGACCACGATGTCGGCGAACCGTCGGTTCAGGTCGGCCAGCTCGTCCTTGCTCGGTTGCACCAGCACCCGGAGGACCAACAGGTCGCCGACCCAGCGGAGCGAGTGATAGTTCCGGTAGAAGCCGAGGACCTCCTCGCTGGCCTCCTCCATGGTGTTGGTCACCTTGAACAGGGCGAGGTCGTCGGGGGAGACCCAGCCCGCCCCGATGGCCTCCTCCTCGACGAAGCGCAGCCAGGCGTGCCAGTAGGTCCCGCCCGGTGTCTCGACCATGACCACGGGCGCGGGCTCGGCCTTGCCCGTCTGGAGCAGAGTGAGCAGCTCGAAGGACTCGTCCTGGGTGCCGAAGCCGCCCGGGAGGATGGCATACGCGTGCGACTCCTTGATCAGCATCAGCTTGCGGGTGAAGAAGTACCGCATCTCCACCAGCTTCGGGTCCTGCGCGATGAACGGGTTGGCCGTCTCCTCGTTGGGGAGGCGAATGTTCACCCCGAAGGCGTGCTCGCGGCCCGCGCCCTCGAGACCGGCAGCCATGATCCCGGGCCCGGCGCCGGTCACGACCATCCAGTCGGCCGCAGCCAGCTTGGCGGCCAGATTGCGAGCGAGGATGTACACCGGGTCTTCGGGCCGCGTCCGCGCCGACCCGAACATCGTGATCTTGCGGATGTGCCGGTAAGGACGGAACACCCGGAAGGCCTCGGCCATCTCCCCGAGCGCTGCGTTCGCGATCTTGAGATCACCCACGGCGGTGCCTTCCCGGGCCATGTCGCCCAACACGCCGAGCATCGAGTTCAGCTCGCGCGCCTGGGCCACAGAGAGCGTCTGGTCTTCGAAGAGGGCGTCGAACGCGCTCCGCTGCGCGGCTTCCTCCGTCTGGTCGGTCACGCGCCCGTGGAGGCTTCCGCCGGCGCGTAGAGCGTGGAGCGCTGCATCAGCGGGCGCCCGAGCGGCGCCACAATGGCCTCCAGGTCCTCCACCCCCATGCGCTGCCCGTGGCGTGCCCCCGCCGCGCGCGAGATGTTCTCGTCCATGAGTGTCCCGCCCAGGTCGTTGGCGCCCGCGCACAGCAGCTGGCGCGCCCCTTCGGCCCCCATCTTCACCCAACTCACCTGGATGTTGTCGATGTCGCCCGCGTAGGCGATACGCGCCACCGAGTGCATCAAGAGGGCTTCGCGGAAAGTTGGTCCCCGCCGCGCCTTGCGTTGGAGGTAGATCGGGGTGGCCATGTGCACGAACGGTAGCGGCACGAACTCGGTGAAGCCGCCCGTCTCGCGCTGGAGCGTGCGGGTGCGCACGATGTGCCGCGCCCAGCTGTGCGGCTGCTCGACCGAGCCGAACATGATCGTGATGTTCGAGCGGAGGCCGACCGAGTGGGCGGTGCGATGGGCGTGGAGCCACTCGTCGGTCGTGATCTTGTCGGGGCACAGGACGGCGCGCACGTCATCGTCGAGGATCTCGGCCGCCGTACCGGGGAGGGTCTTGAGGCCGGCCTCCTTGAGCCGCGTCAGGTAGTCGGCCAGCGGCACCTCCGAACGGCGGGCGCCCTCGGTCACCTCGAGCGCGGTGAAGCCGTGGATGTGGATGTCGGTCGAGGCGGCGCGGACGGCCTCGAGCACGTGGAGGTAGTAGTCACCGTCGAAGTTCGGGTGGATGCCGCCCTGGAGGCAGACCTCGGTGGCACCCTCCGCCTCGCCCTCGGCGACGCGGCGCGTGATCTCATCGAGCTCGAGCAGGTAGGGGGCGCCGCGCAGGTTGAGCGAGAGGGGTCCCTTGGAGAAGGCACAGAAGCGGCACTTGAACGTGCAGACGTTCGTGTAGTTGATATTGCGGTTGCGCACGTAGGTGACGCCGTCGCCCACCGCCCGGCGGCGCAGGTCGTCGGCGACCTCGGCCACGGCGCGCACCTCCGGGCCGCGGGCGGAGAAGAGCGTGACGATCTCTGCCTCGCCCGACGTCCTGGCCGAGCGCGACGCCGGCGAGGACTTCGGCCACCGCGCCGCCACCGCGGATCGGCGAAGGAGACGCGGAAACGGGGGTGGGGCCCGGGGACGCGTCGAGCAACATCGGAGGCGGCTCCTCGCCGCCGGAACACCACCCGGCGTCGCGGGCCAGGCCCTCGGCGTCGGACGCGTCCAGGACCGGGAAACGCACGGCGGGGTCGAGCCAACGTTCCGGGTCGAGGGCGAAGGTCGGGTAGACGGTGAGGCGCGGCGCCAGGGTGTGTCCGGCTGCCTCGGTGGCGCCGCGCAGGACGTCGAGCGCCGGCCAGGCCCGTTCGGGGTTGACGTGGTCTGCGGTGACGGGGGAGACGCCGCCCCAGTCGTCGATCCCCGCATGGAGGAGCGGCGCGAAGTCGTCGGAGAGGTTGGGCGGCGCCTGCACGTGGATCTCGGGTTGGAGGACGAGGCGCGCTGCGGCGATGGCCCAGTACAGGTCCTCCGGCGGGCAGGGCGCCGCCTTGGCCATGGCCGTGCCGGGCTTGGGCAAGAAGTTCTGCACGATGACCTCCTGCACGTGCCCGTGGCGCGCGTGGGAGGCGGCGACGGCGCGCAGCGCCGCCAGCTGACCGGCCCGGTCGTCGCCGATGCCGACCAGGATCCCGGTGGTGAAGGGGATGGCCAGCTCGCCCGCGGCCTCGAGCGTGGCCAGACGCCGGGCCGGCTCCTTGTCCGGTGCACCCCGGTGGGCCGCCAGGTCCCCGGCGAGGGACTCGACCATCATCCCCTGGCTGGCCGAGACCGGGCGCAGGCGGGCCAACTCGTCGGGGAAGAGGGCGCCGGCGTTGGCGTGGGGCAAGAGGCCGGTCTCCTCCAGGACGAGGCGGCACGCCTCGGCGAGGTAGTCCACCGTGGACGCGTAGCCGTGGGCGGCGAGCCAGTCGCGCGCCACCGGGTAGCGCAGCTCGGGCCGTTCGCCGAGGGTGAAGAGCGCCTCGTGGCAGCCCGCAGCGCGCCCGGCGCGGGCCACCGCGAGGACCTCATCGGGCGTCAGGTAGGGCGAGGCGAGGCGAGCCGGGGCCTTGGCGAACGTGCAGTAGCCGCAGCGGTCCCGGCACAGCATCGTCAGCGGAATGAAGACCTTGGGCGAGAAGGTGACCCGGCGCCCGTGTGCGCCGTCACGCACGACGCGGGCCAGCTCGGTCAGTTCGGCGAGTGGGGTGCGGAGGAGGTCGGCGTCGGAGAGCATCGAGGCCAATCTAGGTGGCGTCAGCGCGCGCGGCGGCGTCCAGCAGCCACACCGTCTCCTGGGCGTGCACCCGGGCCGCCGGCAGGTCCTCGCCGCGCACCAGCTCGGCCACCGCCGCCGCCTGGGCGGCGCCGGCCACGGTGAAGACGGCGAGGCGGGCCGAGTTGATGGCCGGGAGCGTGAGCGTGAGGCGGGGGTGCGGGTTGCGCCCGGACGGGTCCTCGGTCGCCACGACCAGCTCGGCGGGCCCGGCGTCGAGGCTGGCGGCACCCGGGAAGAGTGAGGCGGTGTGTCCGTCCGGCCCCATGCCCAGGTGGATGAGGTCGATCCCGGGTCCCGTCACCAGATCCGAGATGAGGCGCGCATACGCCGCCGCGCACTCGGCCGGCGTACCGCCGGTGGGCATGGGGGCGAAGGAACCGACGGGGTCGATGTGCTCGAGCAGCGTCTCGCGGATCATGCGCACATTGGCGTCCTCGTGCCCGTGCGGCACGAGGCGTTCGTCGCCGATGTAGACGTCGACGAGGCCCCATTTGATGCCGGCCGTCGTGGCCAGAATGTCGTAGCACGCCTCGGCAGTGGGACCACCCGAGAGGACGAGCGCGAAGCGGGGGCCGGGTCGCGCCGCGAAGGACGCCTGCACGGCGTCGCAGAAAGCGCGGGGGAGATCGTCGACCGGGGTGCGCATCGTTGGGAGCGGCGGCTGCGGGAAGCCGACGGTCAGAAGGTCGCGGCCTTGTCGGTGAGCGACTGCAGCAGCTCCTCGAAGGACTTGGCGAACGAGTGCACGCCCTCGTCCTCGAGCGTCTGCTCGACGTCGAGCATGTCGATGCCGGCGTCGGCCAGCCGCGCCAGCACGGCCGCTGCCTCGTCGGGATCGGCATCGACGGTCCGCTTCAGTATCCCGTGGTCCTCGAAGGCACGCAGCGTCGGCTCGGGCATCGTGTTGACGGTGGCAGGCCCGATGAGGTTGTCCACGTAGAGCAGGTCCGAATAGCCCGGGTTCTTCGTCGAGGTCGAGGCCCAGAGCGGCCGCTGCACGCGAGCGCCCTTGGCCCGCAGCGCCTCCCAGCGGTCGCCGGCGAAAGTGCGGTGGAAGTGTTGGTAGGCCGTCTGCGCCTGGGCCACCGCGGCGGTGCCCCGTAAAGCGAGGACGGCCGGGTCACCGCCCTCGCCGCCCGCCAGGGTCTCGAGGCGCCGGTCCACCTCGGTGTCCACGCGGCTGACGAAGAAGGAGGCGACGCTGGCCACCCTGGGCAGCTCGGCCTCGCGTCCCGCCGCGACGAGGGCCTCCAGGCCGCGCAGGTAGGCCTCCATCACCTCGTCATAACGGTCGAGGCCGAAAATCAACGTGACGTTGATGCTCCGACCCTCGCCGATCAGCGTCTCGATGGCCGGGACACCCTGGCGGGTGGCCGGCACCTTCACCAAGAGGTTGGGCTGGGCGATGCGGTCGTGCAGCCCGCGGGCTGAGGCCACCGTGTCCTGTGTGCTGTGGGCCTGCGCGGGCGACACCTCGAGGGAGACGAAGCCGTCCTCGCCGTCGCTCTCGTCGTAGAGCGGGCGCAGCATCCGCAGCGCGTCGAGGATGTCGGTGATGGCCATCTCCCAGTAGGCGCCCTCGACCGTGTGGTCCCGCATGAGCGCGGAACTGATCGTCGTAGGTGTCCTGGCCGCTGATGGCGTTGGCGAGGATGGTGGGATTCGACGTGATGCCGCGCACGCCGAGCCCGAGCAGCTCGGCCAGCTGGCCGTCCTTGATCCAGTCGCGGCGCAGGTTGTCCAGCCACGCGCTCTGACCGGCGATCTCGTAGAGCTCTTGTAGTCGGGTCATCGGGGAAAAGCTCCCTTCGTTCGTTTCGTCGATCGTCATGGCCGGTGCCCCGCCGGCGGTCCGCGGGCGGCGGCCTCAGCTCCCGCTCTGGGCCAGGAGGGTGCGGGCCCGCTCCACCACGTGCTCCGCCGTGAACCCGAACTTCTCCATCACGACCGCGCCCGGCGCCGAGGCGCCGAAGTGGTCGATGCCGATGGCGTCATCGGCGTAGCGGTCCCACCCGAAGGTGGATCCGGCCTCGACGCTGAGCACCGGGACGACATCGGGCACCACCGAGGCGCGGTAGTCCTCGGGCTGCCGCTCGAAGCGGTCCCAGCTCGGGAAGGACACGACCCGGACGCGGACGCCATCGGCGCCCAAGGTGGTGGCCGCGGCCAGGCAGAGCTGGACCTCGCTGCCGGAGCCGATGAGCACGATCTCGGGATCGCCGTCGTCGGGCTCAGCGAGCACGTAGGCGCCCCGACCGACACCCTCGGGTGCCCGCTCGGCCGTCTCGGCCAGCACGGGGACGTCCTGGCGGGTCAGGATGAGTCCGACGGGACCGTCGGCCTCGACGGCCAGCCGCCAGGCCTGGGCGGTCTCGTTGGCGTCCGCCGGGCGGATGAGGCTCAGGCCCGGCATGGCCCGCAGGGAGGCCAGGTGTTCGATCGGTTGGTGGGTCGGGCCGTCCTGACCCAGGCCGATGGAGTCGTGGGTCCATGAGTAGACGACGTGGCAGCCCGTCAACGCGGCGAGCCGCACGGCCGGACGCATGTAGTCCGAGAACACGAAGAACGTCCCGCCCACCGGGAGGATGCCGCCGTGCTGGGCCAGACCGTTGAGCACCGCGCCCATGCCGTGCTCGCGGATGCCGTAGTGGACCTGGATCCCGCCGGGCGTATTGGGCTCCAGGGCCTCGGCGCCCTTGATCTTCACGCCGTTGTTGCCCGTGAGGTCCGCCGAGCCCGCCACCAGCCCGGGCAACTTGGCGGCGGTGGCGTCGATGCACTGGTTGACGGCGTGGCGCGTCGCCAGCTCGGAGCCGGCCTCGAAGTGCGGCAGGTCGCCCTCCCAGCCGGGCACTCCGCGCCCGGCCTGGGCGGCGTCCCAGGCGGTGCGGTCGCCGTCCCAGGCCGCGAACTGCCCCTCCCACACGGCGCGCGCGGCCGCGCCGCGGGTGACCTCCTGCTCGTAGAACTCCCGCACCTCGTCGGGCACCCAGAAGGTCTGGTCGGGCGGCAACCCGAGGAGCTTCTTGGTGACGTGGATCTCGTCCTCGCCGAAGGGAGACCCGTGCGCCGCCGCCGTGTCGGTCAGCTTGGGTGAGGGCCAGCCGATGTGGCTCCGCAAGACGAGCAGGTTCGGTTTGGCGTCGGGGCCGTCAGCCGGATATTCGAGTGCCTCGCGGATGGCGGCCTCCAGGCCGTCGACGTCGTTTGCCATCTCGCCCAGGTAGCGGACGCGCCAGCCGTACGACCTCGAAACGCTCGACCGGGTTGTCGCCGTAGGCCAATTCGGTGGGCCCGTCGATCGTGATGTGGTTGTCGTCGTAGAAGGCGAGCAATCGGCCCAAGCCGAGGTGCCCGGCCAGGGAGCCCGCCTCGTGCGAGATGCCTTCCATGATGCAGCCGTCGCTGGCGATGACGAAGGTGCGGTGGTCACACACCTCGCTGCCGAAGGTCGTGCGCAGCCAGCGCTCGGCGAGCGCCAGGCCGACCGCATTGGCGAACCCCTGGCCGAGCGGCCCCGTCGTCACCTCGAGGCCGGGGGTAAGCCCGTACTCAGGGTGCCCCGGCGTGCGGCTGCCCCACTGGCGGAACTGGCGCAGGTCCTCGAGCGACAGGTCGTAGCCGGTCAGGTGGAGCATGGCGTACTGCAGGATGCAGGCGTGCCCGCAGGACAGGACGAAGCGGTCCCGGTCGGGCCAGTGCGGGTCGCGCGGGTCGTAACGCATGATCCGCGTCCAGAGCACGTGGGCCAGTGGTGCCAGCGCCATGGCCGTCCCCGAGTGCCCCGAGTTCGCCTGCTCGGGCGCGTCCATCGCGATGCCGCGGATGACGTTGATGCCGAGCTCGGCCAACCGGGGGTCCTGCACGACCGGGGGGGATGTCTGCACCGTCACACGCGTCACCCTAACCGTCCCCTCCAGCCGGCCGCGAGAGGCTCGCATACGCTTCCGGCCCATGGCCTCACGTATGCAGGTACCCCCCAACAGCGATCTCACACTGGGCATGACCTGCGTCGACAAGTCCACGCCCGGACGCAGCACCTGGCGCATGCGGGCCGACGAGCGCTTCGCCAACCCCGCCGGGATCATGCAAGGGGGCTTCATCGGCGCCTTCGCCGACTCCACCATGGGTGCCGCGGCCGTCACGTCCGTCGAGGGACGCCGTGTCTTCTGCGCCAACGCGGAGATCAAGGTGAGCTTCCTCGGCGCCGTCACGCCGAATTCCGAGCTGACCTGTGTGGCGGAAGTTGTCTCGGGCGGCCGCACGGTGGCGTTCGTCGAGGCGAGCGTCCTGGCCCGGAATCCAGGTGAGGACGAAGAACACCTCGTTGCACGGGCGTCGTCGACCTACATCCTTCGGGACCGCGACTGAGGCACGCCCCGGCCCGGTGTTTGCACACCGTCGGCCCAGGCACCAGGATTATCCGCCACATGGCACCACGGTCAGACAACGGCAGCCACGGCCTGCGCCACGCCGGAGACGACGCCTTCCAGCTGACGGTCGACTACATCAAGCAGGAGACCGTCGTACCCCTGCGGGGCCTGGGGCGCTTTCTCTACATGGGGATCGCGGGCTCGTTCTTCATGGCAGGTGGCATCCTGCTGATCCTCCTCGGGATCCTGCGCCTCCTCCAGACCGAGACGGGCTCGGCGCTGACCGGCGACTGGTCGTGGGTGCCCTATGCAGTGGTGGTCGTCCTCGGCATCGCGGTCATCGGCGTCGCCGCGTGGCGGATCACCGCCGGTCCCGGGAAGCAGCGGCTCCCCGAGGTGGTGGCCCGGCGCGAGGGCACGGAGAACGACGGACAGGAGGGAGCGAGCTGATGCCAGGCACGACGACGAAGGCAGGGAGCAACGGGCGATTGATCACACGGGAGGACCTCCAGGCGGCGTACGCACAGGTCGTCGGCGAGGGGGAGGCGACGGCGCGCGCCGCGGCACCACGCGGGCTGGCCGTGGCGGGTGCCATCGGCATCCTCGTGATCGCACTGGCCTTCCTGGCGGGCCGCCGGCGCGGTCGGGCCAAGTCGGCAGTGGTCGAGATCAGGCGACTCTGACGTGGACGCGCTCCTGCGGCGCTTTCTACGGGCGGGCGTCCGCCGTGGGCTGGCGGGAAACTGGTACTGGTTCCTGCTGGCCGGGGCCACCTTCTTCCTGCGCCGGGTCCTCAACGACCGGCCCGGCGCCGTCTCGACCGTCACCGTGGCACCGGGCGAGCAGGTGCTCATCACTGTGCGCGACCGCAACGCGGCTCCCACGCCCGCACCCATCGCCGACGCCTGACGCCCGTGCCGGGCCCGCTCGCGGCGGGGGAGCGCGTGCTCCTCATCGACCCCAAGGACCGCCGCTACCTGCTCACCCTGGTCGCCGGGGCGACCTTCCACACCCACGCCGGCATACTGGCCCACGACGACATCATCGGTGCCACCGAAGGGTGCACCGTCACCGGCTCGACGGGGCGGACGTTCCTGGCGCTGCGCCCCACGCTCAGTGACGTCGTCCTCAAGATGCCCCGTGGGGCACAGGTCATCTACCCGAAGGACCTCGGGGCCATCCTGATCGCCGCCGACATCGGCCCCGGTCAACGCGTGCTCGAGGCAGGGGTGGGCTCGGGCGCACTGTCGATGACGGTCCTGCGTGCTGGTGCATCGGTCGTCGGCTACGAGCTGCGCGAGGACTTCGCGGAGCGGGCCCAGGCCAACGTGAAGAGCACCCTGGGCGCGGACATCCCCTACCGCGTGGAGATCCGCGACGTCACCGAGGGCATCGACGAGCTCGAACTCGACCGCATCCTGCTGGACATGCCCGAGCCGCACAAGGTGGTCGAGGCGGCGGCGGCCGCCCTGCGCCCGGGCGGCATCCTGCTCGCCTACCTGCCCACGATCAACCAGACCGCGCTGCTGCGCCAGGCGCTGGACGCCGATGACGCACGCTTCGGCCTGGCGGAGACCCAGGAGATCATGCGGCGCACCTGGCACGTCGAGGCGCGGTCGGTGCGACCGGACCACCGCATGGTCGGCCACACGGGCTTCCTCACGACGGCACGGCGGCTGAACGGGTGAGGGTCGACCGCGACGTCCAGGCGTACATCGAGGCGCTCGACCCGGCGCGCCGGCCTCTCTTCGACCGGTTGCACACGCTCGTGCTGGCGGAGCACCCCGACGCCCAGGTGGTCCTGTCCTACGGGATGCCCGCCTATCGGGTGGGCCGCCGCCGGCTCAACCTGGGCGTGTGGAAGCACGGCGTCTCTGTCTACGGGTGGCGGTCCGACCGGGACGGCGGTTTCGTGGCGCGTCACCCGACGCTGGCGAGCGGGAAGGGCACGATCCGGATCAGCCCCGCCGCCGCCGCCGAGATCAGGGATGAGGAGCTACGGGCGTTGCTCGGGGGAGCGCTCGAGCCCTAGACGCCGGGGCAGCCCTGCGGGTCAGTCGCGCTCGATGAAGATGCACTCACCGGGGCACTCCTCGGAGGCCTCGACGACCGCGTCCTCGAGGTCGCCCGGGACGGCCGCCATCCCGCCGGAGCCACCCGGGTCCTTCTTGACGTCGTCGCCTTCCTTCACGTAGGCGAGGCCGTCGTCGAGGAGGGTGAACACGGCTGGCGCGATCTCCTCGCACAGGCCGTCGCCCGTGCACAGATCCTGATCGATCCAGACCTTCATGTCCGATTCTCTCCCTTGTCGCAACCGCCCTACGTCCCAGCTGGACCGTAGTGAGGCGCTCCGCGGACCGTCAATCCGGCACAGCGGTCGCTCCCATGCTACCCGTTCGGGCCCGTCTTCCCGGTGCATGCACGGTGCACGCACGTTGCGGGCAAAACCCGCCGACCCGAGGGCTAGGGTGACCAATGGTGAGCACAACTCCGGAGGAAGCTGCTCAGCTCGAGGCACTGCGTGCCGAGCTGGCCGACGCCGAGGATGAGATCCACGCGCTGCGGCGCCGGTTGCAGGAGAGCCCCGGCCGCGTCCAGGCGCTCGAGGAGCGCTTGCTCGAGTCGAAGGGTCAGCTGGCCCAGGCGACCTCGCAGAACGAGAAGCTGACCTTCACCCTGCAGCAGGCCAAGGAACAACTGGCTGCGTTGCGCGAAGAGGTCGAGAAGCTCACCCAGCCGCCGGCCGCCTACGGCACCTTCCTCGGCGTGAACGAGGACGGCACCGTGGACGTGTTCTCCAGCGGGCGCAAGATGCGGGTGAGCCTCCATCCAGACATCGACCCCGGCGCCATCCGCAAGGGCAACGAGGTCGTGCTCAACGAGAGCCTGAACGTCGTTCTGGTTCGTGACGCCGAGTTCTCGGGCGAGGTCGTCACGCTGAAGGAACAGCTCGAGGACAAGCGGCGCTGCGTCGTCTTCGCCCGGGCCGACGAGGAGCGGGTGGCCGAGCTGTCCGAGGACATGCAGCGGATCAAACTGCGGGCCGGCGACTCGCTGCTGATGGACGTCCGCACCCAACTCCTGATCGAAAAGCTGCCCAAGCTCGAGAGCGAAGAGCTCGTCCTCGAGGAAGTGCCCGACATCACCTACGCGGACGTCGGCGGGCTCGACGTCCAGATCGAGGCCATCACAGACGCCGTGGAGCTCCCCTACATGTACCGCGAGCTCTTCGTCGAATACTCCCTTCCCGCGCCCAAGGGCATCCTGCTCTACGGCCCTCCGGGGTGTGGCAAGACCCTGATCGCCAAAGCCGTGGCCAACTCCCTGGCCAAGAAGGTGGCGCTGAAGACGGGCAACGACAACGTGCGCAGCTTCTTCCTCAACATCAAGGGACCCGAGCTGCTGAACAAATACGTCGGCGAGACCGAGCGCCAGATCCGCCAGGTCTTCCAGCGGGCCCGCGAGAAGGCCGACGAGGGCATGCCGGTCATCGTCTTCTTCGACGAGATGGAGTCCCTCTTCCGGACGCGTGGCACCGGCATCAGCTCCGACATGGAGTCGACGATCGTGCCCCAGCTCCTGGCCGAGATCGACGGGGTGGAGTCGCTGCGCGACGTCATCGTGATCGGCGCCTCCAACCGCGAGGACCTGATCGACCCGGCCATTCTGCGCCCGGGCCGTCTCGACGTGAAGATCAAGATCGAGCGGCCCAACGAGGACGCGGCGGGACAGATCTTCAGTCGCTACCTCACCGCGGATCTCCCGCTCGACCCCGCCGAGGTCGGCCGTCTGGGCGGCGGCGACCCCGCCAAGGCGGTGCAGGCCATGATCGAGCAGACGGTGACCGAGATGTACCGGGAGGACGACGACAATCGCTTCCTCGAAGTCACCTATCAGAACGGGGACAAGGAGATCCTCTATTACCGCGACTTCGCCAGCGGGGCGATGATCGAGAACATCGTGCGCCGGGCGAAGAAGCTGGCTATCAAGCGGATCATCGCCGGCGAGCCCGGCGGCATCCGCACGGCGGACATGCTCGAGTCCATCCGCCAGGAGTACAAGGAGAACGAGGACCTCCCCAATACGACCAACCCCGACGACTGGGCCCGTATCTCGGGCAAGAAGGGGGAACGGATCGTCTACGTCCGCACGCTGCTCTCCGAGGACCGCGAGGTCCATGGCGGCCGTTCCATCGAGCGCGTCGGCACCGGTCAGTACCTCTGAGAGGTACCGCGGGGCGGGCATAGAGGGTTAGGGTCGTTTCGTGGCCACGACCAAGGTCTGCGGCGTCGAGACCGAGTACGGCATCCTCTCGCCCGGTCCGGAGCAGAACCCCATTGCCGCGTCATCGGTCCTCGTCAACGTGTACGCGGCCGACGTGGAGCAGCAGATCGGGTGGGACTTCGAAGACGAGACGCCGGGCAACGACGCTCGCGGCTTCGCCCGGGAGGGCTCGCTGGCCCCGATGGTGGAGACCCACCTGGCCAACACCGTCCTGACCAACGGAGCCCGCTTCTACGTCGACCACGCCCATCCGGAGTACTCCAGCCCCGAGTGCCTGACCCCCCTCGAGTGCCTGGTCTTCGACAAGGCGGGGGAGGAGGTGCTGCGGCGCGCCATGGTGGCCGCCGCGCTGCGCATGCCCGACCAGCCGGCGCCGATCGTCTACAAGAACAACTCGGACGGCAAGGGGAACTCCTACGGCTGCCACGAGAACTACATGATGGACCGGGCCGTGCCCTTCGCCAAGGTGATCGACGGCGTCGTGCCGCACTTCGTCTCGCGCACGTTGTTCACCGGGTCCGGCAAGGTGGGGGTGGAGACGCCGGCACTCGACGCCGAGACCGTGGAGTACCAGCTCTCGCAGCGGGCGGAATTCTTCGAGGAGATCGTCGGCCTCGAAACGACGCTGAAGCGCCCGATCGTGAACACGCGTGACGAGCCCCACGCCGATCCCAAGCGCTTCCGCCGCCTGCACGTGATCGTGGGCGACGCCAACCTGTCCGAGATCGCCACCTTCTTGAAGGTGGGGACCACGGCGATCGTGCTCGCCATGGTCGAGGACGACGCCGGGCCGACGCGCGATCTCTCGCTGTCCGACCCCGTGCGCGCACTGCACCAGGTGTCCGCCGACCTCTCGCTCACGCGCCCTCTCGCCCTCACCGACGGCTCGACCGCAACCGCGCTCGAACTGCAGTGGGAGCTCTTCGGATCGGCGCGCAAGTACGCCGAAGAACACGGTCTCGAGGCACTGGGCGACGACGGGACGGTGGGTGCGCTCGTGCTGGAGCACTGGGAGGCCGTCCTCGAGGGCCTCGAGGCGGACCCCGCCACCCTGGCCGACACGCTGGACTGGGTGGCCAAGCGCGAGCTCCTGCTGGCCTATCAGGACCGCCACGCCTGCGGGTGGCGGGATCCGCGCGTGGCGGCACTGGCATTGCAGTACCACGACCTCCGACCCGACAGGTCGGTGTTCACGCGCCTCGGTCTGCGCACCCTGGTCGACCCCGCAGCCGTCGCCCTCGCGGTGAGCGAGCCACCGCTGGGCACCCGGGCCTGGTTCCGTGGCAAGTGCCTGGCCCGCTGGCCAGACGCCGTGGTCACCGCCAATTGGGACTCGCTGGTCTTCGACATTGGCGCAGACCCGTTGCGGCGCGTCCCTATGATGGATCCCCTGAAGGGAACAGCCGAGCACACCAGCGCGCTCCTGGCCCAGAGCACCGGGCCGGCGGACCTGCTGAACCGGCTCAATTCCTAGGCGAAGACGGTCGAGATACACAGGACGGGGACTGAGAACGATGGCAGAACAAGAACAGAAGAAGCGGGGCTCGACGACCCGGTCCACTGAGACCGAGGTCGAGGTCGAAGAGGCCGCACCGGCCACCTCGGAACGGGGCGAGAAGATCAAGGCTGAACTGGACGACCTCCTCGACGAGATCGACGAGGTCCTCGAGGACAACGCCGAGGAGTTCGTGCGCAACTACGTGCAAAAGGGTGGGCAGTAGGCGCCGGTGGCGCTCCCGCTCTTTCCCCCGGAACGTGATCCGGGTCCGGACTTCGTCGGGCTATTGCGCCTGACCGCGGAGCGGGCCGACGTGGCCGCGCGCGCCGCCGAGCCCACGGTCTCGGGGGGTTCGGTTCTGGTACCCCACGGCACCACCGTCGTGGCGCTGCGCTACGCCGACGGCGTCGTCATGGCGGGCGACCGCCGCGCCACGGCGGGCAACATCATCGCCCACCACGCCATGGAGAAGGTCTTCCCGGCCGACCGCTTCTCGGCGGTGGCCATCGCGGGGACGGCCGGCATGGCGATCGAGATGGTCCGGCTCTTCCAGGTGCAGCTCGAGCATTACGAGAAGGTCGAGGGCTCGACCCTCTCGCTCGAAGGCAAGGCGAACCAGCTGGCGCAGATGGTCCGCCAGCACCTCCCGTTGGCCATGCAGGGACTGGCCGTGGTGCCCCTGTTCGCGGGCTACGACACGGCGCGCGGGACGGGCCGCATCTTCAACTACGACGTCACCGGCGGCCACTACGAGGACACCGACTTCCAGGCCACCGGTTCGGGCGGGCGCGACGCGCGCAGCACGGTCAAGCTGGGTTGGCGGGAGGGCCTGAGCCGCGACGAGGCAACCGACCTCGCCATCCAGTCGCTCTACGACGCCGCCGACGAGGACTCAGCCACGGGTGGCCCCGACCCGGTGCGCGGCATCTACCCGATCATCGCCCTGGTCGACGCAACGGGCTACCGCGAGGTGCCCGAAGAGGAGGTGGCCGAGCGCTTCGGCGCGCTGGTGATCCGCAAGCAGGCGGAGCGTGCCCAATGAGCATGCCGTTCTACGTGGCGCCCGAACAGGTCATGAAGGACCGGGCCGAGTACGCCCAGAAGGGCATCGCCCGGGGACGATCGTTGGTGGCCACCACGTACGACGTCGGCATCGCCATGGTGGCCGAGAACCCATCGCGCTCGCTGCACAAGATCAGCGAAATCTACGACCGGATCGCCTTCGGCGGCGTGGGGAAGTACAACGAGTACGACCAGCTGCGGGTCGCCGGCGTCCGCCACGCCGACACGAAGGGCTACGCCTTCAGCCGGGAGGACGTCGACGCACGTTCCCTGGCGAACCTCTACGCCCAGTACCTCGGGAACGTCTTCACCCACGAGATGAAGCCGCTCGAGGTCGAGATCCTGGTGGCCGAGCTCCGGGAAGGTGACAACCAGCTGTACCACATCGCGTACGAGGGCACGATCACCGACGAGGACCGCTTCGCCGTGCTCGGGGGCGACGCCGAGACGATCACCGAGCGTGTCGCCGCAGCCTGGCAGGCGGATTGGGACCTGGCCGCCGCCATCAAGGCGGCCACCGCCGCACTCGCCGGCCCCGACAAGACGCTGGCGGCCGGTGACCTCGAGGTTGCCATCCTGAGCAGAGGAAACGGACGCCGCACCTTCCGCCGGATCGACGAAGCGGAGCTGGCACAACTGCTGGCATAGGCAGCGGTACGGTTTGCTTCGTGGAACGCCGCATCTTCGGGGTGGAGAACGAGTACGGGGTGACCTTCACCCTGCGCGGCCAGCGGCGCCTCAGCCCGGACGAGGTGGCCCGCTACCTGTTCCGGCGGGTCGTCTCCTGGGGGCGCTCCTCCAACGTCTTCCTCGAGAACGGCGCGCGCCTCTATCTCGACGTCGGGAGCCATCCCGAGTACGCCACGCCCGAGTGTGACCGCATCAGTGACGTCGTCGTGCACGACAAGGCGGGGGAGTGGATCCTCGCCCAGCTCGTCACCGGGGCACAGGCCCGCCTGCGCGAAGAGGGGATCCGGGGCGAGGTCTACCTCTTCAAGAACAACACCGACTCGGTCGGCAACTCCTACGGCTGTCACGAGAACTACCTCACTGAGCGCAACGACGAGTTCAACCGCTACACCGAGGTCTTGATCCCGTTCCTCGTCTCGCGCCAGATCTACGCCGGTGCGGGCAAGGTCCTCCAGACTGCACGCGGCGCGGTGTTCTGCCTCAGCCAGCGTGCAGAACACATCTGGGAGGGTGTCTCGTCCGCGACCACGCGCAGCCGGCCGATCATCAACACGAGGGACGAGCCCCACGCCGACGCCGAGCGCTTCCGCCGGCTCCACGTCATCGTGGGCGACTCCAACATGAGTGAGTACGCCACCTTCCTCAAGGTCGGCACGACGTCGATCCTTCTCGCCATGCTCGAGGACTCCTCGACCGTACTGCGCGACCTCACGCTCGAGAACCCGATCCGGGCCATCCGCGAGATCAGCCACGACATCACCTGCCAACGCCGGGTGCGCCTGGCCAACGGGCGCGAGATGCGGGCACTCGACATCCAGATGGAGTACCTCGAGCGAGCGCTGAAGTTCCGAGACCGGCGCGGCCTGTCCCCTGAGGAGGACCGGGCACTCGACATGTGGGAGCACTGCCTCAAGGGGTTGGAGGCAGACCCCACCTCCCTGTGGCGCGAGTGCGACTGGGTCGCCAAGTACCGTCTGGTGGAGCACATGCGGGCCCGCCACGACGTGTCGCTGGCGCACCCCAAGGTGGCGATGATCGATCTGATGTACCACGATGTCGACCGGACACGGGGGCTCTTCTACAAGTTGCAGCAGCGCGACGAGATGGACCGGACGTGCACGGACGACGCCATCAGCGAAGCCATGACGAAGCCCCCGCAGACGACACGCGCCCGGCTGCGCGGCGCCTTCGTGAAGCGGGCCAAGGAGCGGCGGCGTGACTTCACGGTGGACTGGGTACACCTGAAGCTGAACGACCAGGCCCAGCGCACCGTGCTGTTGAAGGACCCGTTCAAGTCACATGACGAGCGGGTGGAGCGACTCATCCAGTCCCTGTAGCGGCACCGTAGAGTGAAGGCACATGTTCAACCTCGACCCAGGCAAGTTGCTCGTCATCGCCGTGGTCGCCATCATCCTCCTGGGGCCCGACAAGCTGCCCCAGGTGGCGCGCCAGCTCGGCGGGGCCTGGCGCTCTTTCAACGAGTTCCGCCACCGCATGGAGTCCGAGGTGCGCAGCACCATGCCGGACCTGCCGTCGACCTCTGAGATCGCACGGCTGGCCCGGTCGCCGTCGGCGCTGCTGAACCACCTGTCGAACATGTCCTCGGACGAGGACGAGGACGGCGCAGGGGGCGGCGAGGCGCCGGACGGTTCGTTCCAACCCCAGGGTCCCCCGGACGGGTCGGCCCATCCGCGCGCTGCGGCCGACGGCGCGGTTGCCGACGGCGCCGCCCACACGAACGGTGCCAACCCCAACGGTGCGCCGACCGCGGAGTCCCCGGTATCGGACGGGTCCGTGCCCGCACCGCCGGCGCCGGCGCCAGCGCCGGTCCACCTCGAGCGCCCGGCACCCGGGCCACCGCCGGCGCCCGACGTGGTCGTGCCCGGCGACCCGACCCTGAACTGATCGACCCCGCCCGTGGTCACCCTCCCCTTCACGCCCAAGCGCAAGAGCCGGCCCTCCCCGGACAACATGACGCTGAGCGAGCACCTGGGGGAGCTGCGACGCCGGCTCATCATCTGCGTGATCGCCTTCGTCGTCGCCGGCACCATCGCAGTGTTCGCCTACGAGCCGATCCTGCACTTCCTCCTGCGCCCACTCTGCTCGGTCGACGCCTCGACGGCGCACCACACCAGCAAGGGGAGCTCGTTCATCATCGCCTCGAACGGCACGTGCAACCTCTTCGTCACCTCGCCGCTGGACGGACTCACGCTCCGGATCAAGATCGCACTGTTCGGGGGCCTCGTCCTCGCCTCTCCGATCATCCTCTTCCAGGTCTGGCGCTTCGTCACTCCCGGGCTGAAGGCATCGGAGCGGCGCTACGCCATCCCGTTCGTGCTGAGCGCCTTCGTGCTCTTCCTCCTCGGGGCCGCCACGGCGTACATCACCCTGCCGCACGCCTTGGGTTGGCTGAAGTCCGTGGGTGGGCCGAACCTGCAGGCGATCTACGACCCGATCCCGTACCTGGGCCTGATCCTCTTGATGATGACGATCTTCGGTCTGACCTTCGAGTTCCCCGTCGTGCTGGTGTCGCTCGAACTGGCCCGGGTGGTGACGCCGGCGCGCCTGCTCCGGAGTTGGCGCTGGGCGGTGATCATCATCGTGGTGGTCGCGGCCGTCTTCACCCCCAGCTCCGACCCGTTCTCGATGTTCGCGCTCGCCGTCCCCCTGGTGGCCTTCTACTTCATCTCGATCGGGATCGGGAAGCTGCTCGGGCGTTGACCGCACACCCGTGGCCCGTCCGCGAGGCGGCGGGGACGCCAGAGTTCGAAGCCGACCTGCCCTTCGCCCTCGACGACTTCCAGCACGAGGCGTTCCGTGCCCTCGACGCCGGGCACTCGGTCCTTGTCTCGGCGCCCACCGGATCGGGCAAGACGCTCGTTGCGGCCTACGCGGTCCACCGGGCGCTGTGCGCCCGCGGCAAGGCCTTCTACACGACGCCCCTCAAGGCGCTGTCGAACCAGAAGTACGGCGAGCTGGTCGCGTCCTACGGCGAGGACCACGTCGGGTTGCTCACCGGTGACACGACCCTGCGGCCCCGGGCGCCCGTGGTCGTGATGACCACCGAGGTGCTGCGCAACATGCTGCTGGCCGGCTCCGACCTGCTCGAGGGCCTGCACACGGTCGTCCTCGACGAGGTGCACTTCATCCAGGACCCCTATCGCGGCGGCGTCTGGGAGGAGGTCCTCGTCCTGTCGCCGCCCGAGATCCGCTTCGTCTGCCTCTCGGCGACCGTGAACAACGCCGGCGAACTCGGCGGCTGGCTGCACTCGGTGCGCGGCGACACGGCGGTGATCGTCGAGCGCGAGCGGCCGATCGTCCTGCGGCACCACTTCGCCGTCCACCGGCGCGAGGACGACGAGACGGTGCTCTGCCCACTGCTGGGGGACAACGGCCGGCCCGGCGACGAGGGTCTGCGCATCGACCAGGCGGTCCGCCGGGCGCTGCAGGGCCGCTCGGCCCACTGGCAGCCACGCGGCCGCGGCCCGCGGCTGCCGGTCAGGCCGCCGTTGCGCACCGAGATGATCCAGGAGCTCGACAGCCGGGACATGCTGCCCGCCATCGTCTTCATCTTCAGTCGGGCCGCCTGTGACGACGCCGTGCGCCAGGTCCTGCGCGACGGTGTCCGTCTGACCGACGGGCAGGAACGCACGGCCATCCGGGCCGTGGCCGAGCGCCGGGTCGAGACCCTGGGGGACGAGGACCTGCGCGTACTCGGGTACGACGAGTGGCTCGAGGGCCTCGAGCGGGGCGTTGCCGCGCACCACGCCGGGCTCGTGCCGATCTTCCGCGAAACCGTCGAGGAGTGCTTCGCCGCCGGGTTGCTCAAGGTGGTGTTCGCCACGGAAACGCTGTCGCTCGGCATCAACATGCCGGCTCGCTCGGTCGTGATCGAGCGGTTCACCAAGTACGGCAGCGCCGGCCGCGCCACCTTGACCTCGGGGGAGTACCTGCAGCTGACCGGGCGCGCCGGGCGCCGCGGACTCGACGAGGAGGGTCATGCCGTCGTGGCCTGGTCGAGCGAGATCACCTTCGCCGAGGCCGCCCGGGTCGCGTCGGCCCCGCCGCCCGACCTCCGTTCCGCCTTCCGGCCCACGTACAACCTGGCCGTCAATCTGGTCGCCCGCTTCGACGAGGCGACCGCCGGCGAGGTCTTGCAGCGGTCGTTCGCTCAGTGGCAAGCGCGGCAAACCCGACCTGGTGCTGCGCCAACTGGGCCATCGCGTGGCGGTCCTCGAGCACATGGGCTACCTCGACGGCTGGAGCCTGACGGCCGCCGGGCGCCGGCTGTCGCGTATCTATCACGAGGCTGATCTGCTCATCTCCGAGGCCCTGGGCAGTGACGTCCTGCAGGGGGCCGAGCCGGCCGTGCTGGCGGGCGTGCTCTCGTCGGTGGTCTTCGAGCCGCGTCGAGCCCGACGCGTCCCCGGCCATCACGTACAGCACGGCCACCGCTCCGGAAAGCGCCGCGGTCACCTGCAGGACCGTCTGGGTGGCACCCGCATGGCCGAGCTGGCCGGGCGCTGTGAGGCCGTGCAGGCCATGGCGGAGCGTATCCGGGCCACCGAGGAGGCCCACCTCGTGCCGCGCACCAGACAGCCCGCCCCCGGCCTCGCCACCGCAGTCGCCTCGTGGGTACGCGGGGCGTCCTTCGCCACCGCCCTCGGCGTGGCGGCCCGTGATGTGGGAGAGCTCGCGCCGGGGGACTTCGTGCGGACGATGAAGTCGGTGGCCGACCTGGCCCAGCAGGTGTCGCACACGGCGACCGACACCGAGGTGGCCGCGGCGGCCCGGGAGGCCGTCGACCTCCTGCTGCGGGGCGTCGTCGCCGGGGGGTTGCCCGGCTCCTGAGCTATCCGCACCGCCGCGTCAGCCTCGTTCTATGGTTACCCGGGCATGTTCCCGTACTCCGAAGAGCGCTTCAGCGCGGACGAGCAGGCCATTCTTCGGCGCTACGTGACCAACCTGGACCAGCCCGTATTCGCCCTCGTCAACCTGCCCGAGGTCGTCAAGGGCGCCCTCTTCGCCCGCTACTCACGCTCGGCCAAGAGCCTGCGCCGGCTCTTCCTCGACGAGTTCGTCGGCGACCTCGACGTCTCGGGTGACGCGACCGTGGACGCCACTGTCGGGCTGGCCCGCGTGGAGCAGCTCTACGAGAAGGTCTTCGTCGAGTACGGCGACGATTCGGTCGCGCAGTTGGGGGGCGTGCACCTGGCCTGCGAACAAGCCTCGAACGTGCTGTCCAAGGTGCTCGAGTGGGGTCGACTCATGGCCTACCTCGAGCAGTCGACGCGCTGACATCGCGTACAACCAACGCCTCGACAACGGCCAGTACCGCTACTTCCGCCCGCCGGAGATCCTCGACTCCTCTCACGGCGCGTGGTTCGTGGGGGAGATGGACCGCGTCTTCGACACCTATGGCGCGCTCTTGCCGCAGATGCAGGCGTGGGTGGCCGAGCAGTTCCCCCAACAAGCCGGCGACAGCGACTTCGTCTACCGCCAGGCGACCCGGGCCAAGTCGCTCGACGCGCTGCGAGGCCTGCTCCCGGCGGCCAGCCTCTCGAACATCGGCATCTACGCGACAGGCCAGTCCTACGAGCAGCTGCTGCTGCGCATGCGCGCGCATCCGCTCCCCGAGACCCGGCACTACGCCGACATGATGCTGACGGAGCTGCGCAAAGTGATCCCGTCGTTCCTCCAGCGTGTGGACGTCCTCGCACGCGGCGGTGAGTGGTCTGCGTACCTGGCGTCGAACCGGGAACAGACAGCGCGGGTCCTGTCGCGGTTGTGGCCCGACCTCGTCCCCGTCAGCACGCCGTCCGCGCGCGGACACGGGCGAAGGCAGAGGCGACGCGGGCGACGGCAGTGACGAGGTGACGCTGCTCGACTTCGATCCCGACGGCGAGGAGAAAGTCCTGGTCGCAGCCTGTTTCACCCAGCTCGACTGCTCCGAGCGTGAGGCAGCGCGACGGGTGCGCCGGCTCGCGCACGACGACCGGGTCGCGCTGCTGCAGGCCTACGTGGGCGACCGACGCAACCGACGACACCGACCGGGTCGCGCCTTCGAACGCACCGACTACCGCTTCGAGCTTGTCACCGACTACGGCGCCTTCCGCGACCTGCAACGCCACCGTATGCTGACGATCGAGTGGCAGCGGCTCGGCGTCTCGCTCGGCTACGACATGCCGGGGATCGTCGCCGACGCCGGTCTCGGGGAGCGCTACGACGAAGCGATCGCGCGCGTGGAGGACCTGTACCACTCGCTCCTGCCGGACTTCCCCGAGCAGGCGTCGTACGCCGTGGCCCTGGCACACCGCATCCGCTATGTCATGCAACTCAACGCGCGTGAGGCGATGCACCTCATCGAGTTGCGCTCAGGCGCGGAAGGCCACCCGGCCTACCGGAGGGTGGCCCAGCAAATGCACCGCTGTATCGCCGAGGTCGCGGGGCACCGTGCGCTGGCCGACGCGATGTCCTTCGTCGACCACGGTTCGACCGACCTGGAGCGCCTCGAATCCGAGCGCCGGGCGGAGCGCCGGCGGGCGGAAAAATCTGCAACGCATTGACCAGGAAGTACCTTCGTTCTCCCTGGTGGCGGCACCTCCGGACTCCTTGACGGGCCCACCCCCGACTTGCCTAATGTACGGCGCAGTCCCCGACGCCCTAAGGATGCTCAGATGAGGAAAGCGCTGACGCAGTAAGGGGGGGATGTGCTGTGAGAGGCGGCGGTTGGCCCTGGGGGTCGAGTAGAGAACGTGTCGCTTGCCTGGGTGTCCCAGGCAAGCGACATGGCGCCAAAGACCCCAGGGCCCGCCTGCCCAGACCCTCCGAACCCTCCTCCTGAAACCCTGACGGGGGGCCCGTTCGCGGCGATTGAGCGGTCTCGCGAACCGTCTATGCTCCCGCGGCACAATGGCGACCAAGAAGAAAGCCAAAGTCGAAGCGGCGGAGCCCGAGGCCCCCGAAGTCGAGGACGAGGAGGTGCTCGACGAGGACGAGCTCGAGCCTGACATCGAGGATGAGGACGAGCTCGAGGACCTCGAGGACGACGATGACGACGTCGTCGCCGACGTCGAGGACGACGACGAAGACGAGGAGGACGTCGACGAGATCCTGACGCCCTCCCCGGCGGCCGTGGTCGAGCGATCGGGCGAGGGCGACGACGAGGAGGAGGAAGAGGAGCCCGACGACGAGGACGTCGAGGCCAGCCTGGACGTCATCCTCAAGGAGCGCCTGGTCGTCGAGGACGAGCCCGAGGACGAGGAGGCCACCGACCAAGAGGACAAGGTCGAGGGCAACGAGCGGGTCCTGCCCAAGCAGCCCGACGAGTTCGTCTGTCGCTCCTGCTTCCTGGTCAAACACCCCAGCCAGCTGGCCGACAAGAAGAACATGCTCTGTCGGGACTGTGTCTGAGCGGGAACGTGTCCGAGCGACCTGACCCGGTCGACGACGGCGCAGTCGACGACGGCGCAGTCGACGACGGTGAGTCCGATACGAACCCGCTCCGTCGCACCGTCGACGTCTTCGTCTTCGCTCCGGTCGGAGTGGCCGTCACCGTGGTGGAGGACCTCCCGGAGCTGATCGCCAAGGGACGCCGGAAGGTCGAGCTACAGCTCGCCAACGCGAAAGTCGTCGGTCGCTTCGTCGTCACCAAGAGCCAGCGGCGCCTGACCCACCAGCTCGAAGAACTGTTGCGCAACGGCGCCGAGGACGCCGCGAACGACGACGACATCGAGGACCAGTGGGATGCGACGCCGGCGCGGCCGGCGCCCGATCCCATCGCCGAGGCGATCGTCGCCGACGCGCTGGCCGACTACGACACCCTCAGCGCGTCGCAGGTGGTGCGCAGGCTCGAGAGCCTCGGGTCCGACCAGCTGCGTGCCGTGCAGCGCTACGAGGCGTCGACCCGTAACCGACGCACGATCTTGAACCGAGCCGGCCAGCTCCTCGACGAGGCGCAGAGCGGGCCGTCCTACGACTAGGGCCGTGGAGCTGGCACGACCGGCCGTCGCAGCGGACCGCCAGACTTGTACGCGCCTGCTCTCCCAGGCCCTGGTGAGCGCGGCGTCCATGCGCGGGGGATCGGCGCTGATAGGCGACGCCACCCCGGTGACACTGCTGGAGCGCTGGACCGGTCCCGGGGCGCAACTCCTGGTCGGGGAGTACGACGGCGTCGTCGTCGGCCTGCTGGCGGCCACGGCCGGCGGATCGGCGGCGGGGGGACGGGGGAGCGGCCGGATCGAGTGCTGCTACGTCGAAACTGGTGCCCGCGGCGTCGGCGTCGGCGCCGCCCTGATGGAGTCCGGGGTGGAGTGGTGTGGCGAGCAGGGGTGCACCGAGGTGGACGCCCTCGCCCTCCCGGGTGACCGCACGACCAAGCAACGACTCGAGGCGGCCGGTTTCACGGCCCGCCTGCTGACGCTCAGCCGCCGGTTGGACTGAAGCGCCGCTCCGTGTGGACCGGCCGCGGGGCGGGGGCGGGATACGGAGGCCGAGCAGCTTGGCCAGCGCAGGGACAGAGCCCGCGGCGTGGCGGGCGGCCTGCCGGGCGACCTCGTCGTCGGGGATCCCCGCCGGCTTGACCGTCCGGCGTACGGGCGACGCCACGACGGCGTCGAGAAGGCGCATCCAGTCCTCGGGCGCCAAGTCGGCCGTCATGGCGTCACCGGCGGTAGCGGCCAACCGCACGGCGAGCTCGGCCGGGCAGCGTGTCCCCGGCTCGGGGGGTCGGATGGAGGCCTCGACCGCCTGCTGGACCCGGCCGTCGTTCAACGCGTTGGTGATGCGCGCCAGCCACTCCTCCCGCAGGGCGGTGGAGCGCTGGTCCAAGGACTCCTGGAGCGCCTTGGCCAGCGCACGGCCCTCCTCGTCGAGGTTGACCGTCCGTGAGGCGGCCACGACGGCCCGGAGCTCGCGCAGGCGATAGTCCTTGCCGGCGCTCTGCGCCACCGAGGCGCGGTCCTTCCAATCGGCCAGCCGCACGACCGGCGCCAGCTCGTCGGCCATCGCCAGCAATGCGTCGGACGCAACGGGCGGCTTGCCGCTCGCCTTGGCGGCGCTGTTCTGCGCGTCGATCGCCTGACGCACCGCCTGGAGCCCGCCACGCAGCAATTGCTCCGCGACCGGGATCTGCTCGGGCCGCAGCGTGGCCAACATGGCGTTGCGGTGCACAGTCGAGGTCGGCGTGGCCGCGCGCTCGCCGCGCGGGACGGCCGTCCTCGCCGGGACGGCGTCCGCCGGGTCGACGCTGGCCGGATCCGCCGCGTGAGCGCTCGCCGCGATCAGTGCGATCACCGCGCTCGTCGCGTCCATCGCGTCCGTCTCGTCCGTCGCGTCCGCCCGGACCGCTGTCGCCACGTTCGGGCCGCCTGCCGCCGCGTCGCTCGCGGCGTTCGCCGTCGTCGTCGCGGCGGCGCTTCCCCGAACCCGGAGCGAGGATGACCGACACGTCGGGCGCACGTCTCGGCGTGCCCTTGACCTCGATGCGCCCCTCCGTGCGCTCCGGTGAGCGCGCCGGCTTGGCCGCGGAGAGGGTCAGAACTTCGATGCCCTCGAGGCTCACGTCCACCTCGGCCTGCAGCACCGACCCGACCTTCTCTCCCGCGGGCACGAGCGACGCGTCGACGGTGCCCTTGGGCTGGCGCGCACCGGCGGCGCGCCACGTGTAGTTCCCGTCGCCGGTCCGGCTCGTCAGTTCGATGTCAATGCGCCGTGACATGCGGCGGACACGCTACCTCTCCCGGGGGCGGTGGCCCGATGCAGGATCCACAGCGGCATCCCGTAACATGGACCCTCGGACGTCCACACGGAGCGCGGGAACAGCCGGAGAGGCGACCACCACCGTGCTGCGGTGCCCACGGCCCCCTTTTGCCCCCACAGGAGGATCCACATGAGTGAGGACACCGAGCAGCCCGGGCCCGAAGCGGTCGCCGGCCAGCCCGATGCCTCCGTGTCTCCCGGTGGGGAAGCGTCTGAAACCCAGCCGAGCCCGGTCGAGCCACCGGCGCCCGAGCCCCCTGCTCAGGACCCAGCGGCCCCACCCATCGAGGGCCCTGGCCCTGGCGCGGGCACCGGCGCGGCGCCGGACGCGGAGACGCCCGGGCCCGGGAACGGCGACACGGCGACGCCGCCCACCGGCACGCCCGGGGGAGGGGGCGCTGTGCCCGCTACGGGGGCACCGACGTCTCCGCCGCCCCCGCCCACATGGGGAGCACCCGCCGGGTTTGACCCTGGGCCGGTCACGCCGGTCACGCCGGTCGCGTCGGCCGTGCCATTCACGTACCCGCCGCCGGGGGACGCGCCTTACCCGGGCCCCGCGTCCGCGGCGGCCGGCGCGAAGCGCGGCTCGCCAGGCAGGCTGCGCGCCTGGCTCCCCGTCGCCCTGGTGGCCGCCCTGATCGGTGGCGCGATCGGCGCCGGCGTCACGGCGATCGCCGACCAAAACGGCAACGGCAACAGCTCGACATCGGTCATCCAGGAGGGCAACGCGACACCGGGAGCCGCCGTCCTCAGCGGCAACGTGACCATCCCGCAGCTGGTCGACAAGGTCATTCCGGCCGTGGTGTCAATCGACGTGAAGTCCGGGGGCAGCGAGGACCAGGGGACCGGGATGATCATCACGTCGGACGGCGAGGTCGTCACGAACAACCACGTGATCGAGCTGTACGTCCAAAACGGCAACACCGGCGCCATCACGGTCACCGAATACGGCCAGACCAAGCCGCTCCCCACGACGCTGGTCGGGTACGACTCGACCAAGGACGTGGCGCTGCTCAAGATCAACAGTGCGTCCAACCTTCCCACGGTCACCTTCGGCAACTCCCAGAAGGCCGTCGTCGGCGACTCCGTGGTCGCCATCGGGAACGCGCTCGGCCTGGCGGCCGGGACGCCCACCGTGACCCAGGGCATCGTCTCCGCACTGGGCCGCTCGGTCACCGCCGGAGGGGAAGGCACGCAGACAGAGACGCTGCAGAACATGATCCAGACCGACGCCGCCATCAACCCCGGCAATTCAGGCGGACCGCTGATCGACACGTCGGGCCAGGTCATCGGCATGAACACCGCAGTGGCCGGAACCTCGAGCGATGGGACGTCGTCGCAGAACATCGGCTTCGCCATCCCGACCGCCCAGGTGGAGTCCCTCCTCCCGCAGCTCCAGAAGGGCGGCCAGACGGGCAACGGCGGCGGCTACCTCGGCGTCGACATCACGACCCTGACCCCCGCCCTGCGCCAGCAGTACGGATTCACGCCCACCTCGGGCGCCGTGATCCTCAGCGTCGTGCCGAGCTCGCCGGCCGACAAGGCCGGTCTCGTCCAGGGCGACGTCATCGTCAACATCAACGGCACGGCGATCACCTCCTCGGAGGACCTGCAGAAGGTGGTCCAGAACGCCAAGGCCGGTCAGACGGTGTCCATCACGTACTACGTCGGCGACAGCAAGCGGACCACCTCGGCCACGCTGGGGAACCAGTCCCAGGCACAGCAACAGCAGTCCGGCGGCACCACCAACCCGTTCGGCGGGGGAGGTTTCCCGGGGTTCGGGAACTCCGGCGGGACCGGCTCGACGGGCGGGACGCCCTAACCGCCGCGCTACCAGAGAGGCGGCGCCCCCGGGATGTCGAAGTTCCGGTCCGGGTGGGCCGGTGGGACGTTCATCGTGCCGTCGCGGGGCGTCCAGCCGCTGGCCTCGATGTCCTCGAGGACGTGCGCCATGTTGTAGGTGTCCTCCTCGAAGGAGAACTTCCCATCCCCCGCGTAGACCAGGCGCGAGTAGCCCGACTGGCGGTAGGGCGAGCCGTCCGACTTGGTGCGCGGCAGGATCTGCGTCCACTTCACGACCACGTCGTCGCCCTCGATGGCCGTGAACTCGATCGGGAATTTCCAGTCCTCCATGCCGAGCATGGAGTCGACCAGCCATCGCGCGATGGCTTCCCGTCCCTCGATACGCCCCCAGGCCCCGTCCACGTAGACCGCGTCCTGCGTGTAGAAATCGGCCAGCGCCCCGAAGGCGTCGGGCTCGAGCCCGTCGTCGATGCGTCGGCGCAGCTCGTGGTAGCGATCGATGGTCTCTTTGACCTCCTCGCGGGGGTGGGGCATGGAACGGTTCCTCCTCTTTCCTACGTTTGGGCGGCGCGGTAGGCGGCCCGGCACGACTCGAGCTCGGCCAGGGCGGCGACGCGGTCCGCGAATCCTTGCACCTCGACCGACTTCTGGGGCTCGAGGTCCTTGTAGATGCTGAAGAAATGCGCGATCTCGTTGCGCAGGTGCTCGGGCACGTCCTCGATGTCACGGGCGTCGTCCCACTGGGGATCGTGCGCGAGCACGCAGATGAGCTTGGCGTCGACCCCTTTCTCGTCGCGCATCGAGAACATGCCGAGGATGCGCACGCGGAGCATGCAGCCCGGGAAGGTGGGGTCCGCCACCAGCACGAGGACGTCGAGCGGGTCGCCGTCGCCGGCCAGCGTCTCGGGGACGAAGCCGTAGTCCGCTGGGTAGGTGGTGGCGGTGAACAGGCGGCGGTCCAACCGGATCACGTGTGTGTCATGGTCGTACTCGTACTTGTTGCGGCTCCCGGTCGGGATCTCGATCATCACCTCGACCACCTCGTCGTCCACTGCGCTCACGGTGGGGGAGGAGGGGTGCCGCGGTGGGCGTCGTCGACCGGGCTCATGATCCCGACCGCGTTGCCGTCCGGGTCGCTCACGACGGCGTAGCGGGCGCCCCAGAAGGCGTCGTAGGGCGCCTGCTGGACCGCCACCCCGTCGGCCGCCAGGGTGTCCACCAGGCGGTCCACCTCGTCGCGCGTGTCCACCTTGAACCCGAGGACGACCCCGGTGCCGCCGGGCCAGCCCTCGTCCCACTGCCCGGCGAAGGCGGTGCTGTCGAGGTCGACGTCGATGGGGGTGTGCGCGTCCTGGCGTGCCGAGACGTGGCGGGTGTCCCACTCCGGATCGCGCGCGTCGCCGAAGTCGAGGCCCAGGCGCGCGTAGAAGGTGCGGCTCGCATCCACGTCGGCGACGACCAGGTTCACCTGATCGAGGCGGATCGGAGGCACGAGACCACCGTAGTGCTCAAGGCCGGTAGGACGCGTTGGCCGCCGCGGACACGGGGCCACGGGCGACGGAACCCGGCCGCACGGCGCGTTCGCCGCCACGACCGGGCCGTCGCCGCCCCGAGATCAGCCGCCGGCGGTGGCGTTGCTCGCCGCCCCGCCGCCGACGCTGCGCTGGATGCGGAAGGTGCCGGCGCCGCCTCCCCCGAAGAACCCACCACCACCACCACCGCCGCCGCCGAGGCCGCCGAAGGTGCCCAACGAGTTCGTGTTCGACGAGGGCACGGGTTCGGCGTAGTCGGCCAGGACGACGCTCTGCCCGGGCGTCAGCCCCGACAGGACCTGGGTGTAGACCGCGCCAACCATCCCGGCCTTGACCACCTTGCGGGTGAGCTGTCCCTTCGAGAGCTCCAGCACGTAGGCGCGCGTGTCGAGGGTCTGCACGGCCGAGGTGGGTACGGCGACGACGTTGGAGACCGTGCCGGTGGCGATGGTGACGTTGGCCGTGGACCCGGTGAAGAGGCCGGAGGTCGAGCCGGGCAACGCCACGACGACGGGGTAGGTGTAGCCCGACTCGCCCGACTGCACCGGTCCCACCTGCGAGACGGTGCCGGCAAGAGAGCCGTTCACGCCGTCCACCTCGACCGTGGCGGACTGGCCGACCTTGACCGAGGGGATTTGGGAGCTGTCCAGCGTCGCCTGCACCTCGTAGGCGTTGGTCCCGATGATCGTGATGATCTCCGTGCTCGAGTTGGCGCTCACCGTGTCGCCCACCGCGATCCCGATCGACACGATCGTGCCGTCGATCGGACTGGTCAACGTTGCTTCGTGCAGTGCCTGCTGCGCGTTGGTGAGATCGGCCTCCGCCGAGTCGATCGCCGCCTGGTCCGACGCGATCTGTTCGGGGGTGTCGGTGTTGGACGACCCGGCCGGTGCCGTTGGTGCCGTTGGTGGCGCTGCCGGTGTCGGAGCCGTTGTTCCCGCCGGCGGCGCCCGTGTTGCCCGTGGCGTCGCTTGGGGTGGTCAGCGCATGGCCACTCTGCGTGGACGAGGTGCCGGAGTTACCGGTGTCGCCCCCGCCCGTACCCGTACCGCCGACCCGTGCCCGTGCCGTCACCCCGACCGCCGGACTCGGCTCCGAGGGCCTGCCCGAGTGCGGTCTCGTCCTTCGACACGGTGGCCTGGTCCTTGGAGACCAGTTGTTCGTCGGTCGAGACGGTCTGGAGCGCGGCCTCGCAGGCAGTCTGACCAGCCGGGGTGCTCGTATTGGCGGTCTTGCAAGCGGACTGGGACTGCGCCAGGTCCGCGCCTTCCTTCTGCTGGTCGGTCGAGAGCGTCGACTCGTCCTGGGTGAGCGTGGTCTGGTCCTGTGTGACGGTGGCATCTGTGCCGCCCGTACCGGTCGCGCTCTGCGTCGGCGTGGTGGTGTCGTGGTCGTCGTAGGCGAGCTCTGGCTCTTGCTCGGTGTTGCTGCCGC
This sequence comes from uncultured Acidimicrobiaceae bacterium, assembly GCA_963756625.1. Classification (GTDB taxonomy): domain Bacteria; phylum Actinomycetota; class Acidimicrobiia; order Acidimicrobiales; family RAAP-2; genus Bog-473. The sequence continues at coordinate 247,441 of CAVWNQ010000004.1, read as the reverse complement.
TGCCGCTGCCTCGCTGGCCTGGTTCTCTTCGTCTTCGACCAGCTTCGCCTCGGCCGCGTTGAGCGTCGATTGGGCCGACGACACGGACTCGTTCAGGGCAGTCGTGTCCAATGTGCCCAGCGTCTGGCCGGCGGTCACCGCTGCTCCGGGCGCGGCCGTCAAGGTGGCCACTTGCCCGCCCACCTGGAAAGAGGCGGCAGCCTCGCTGACGGGGTCGACGTTGCCGACTACGGGCAGCGTCGTCCCGATGGTCGCCCGCGTGACTGTGGCCGTGCGGTAGCCGGTGGAGCCGCCGCTGACCTCGGCCCAGGCGGAAATGCCGCCGCCCACGATCACCGCGACGACCACGGCACCGATGAGGACGGCGCGCCGGTGGCCGGCACGGCCCCAGCCAGAGGCTGAAGCCTTAGGCACCGCTACCGCCGCTACCGCCGGTTCCGCCCGGTCCGCCGGGGCCGCCCCCGAAGCCTCCGCCGCCAGCGAAGCGGCCCAAGCCGCCGGTGCAACTGCCGCCCGAAGGCATGCTGATGCGGACGGTAGTCGCCGTGACGGCGCCGGTGCTGGCCGCCGGGCCGAACGCGCTCACGCAGTCACCCACGGCGAGGTCGCTGGCCGCCGCCGACTGGGTCGCGTTCAGGGTCGTCGAACTCGACGTCGTGATCTTGAGGGTCTGCGTCTTGGGCGGTGTCGGCGTTTTGGTGGACTTCGAGCTGTTCGAACCCGATTTGGACGTGCGGCGGGGGAAGCTCCCCGGCGACACGTTGATGCCGGAGACCGTCACCGTCGAGCCGTTGACCGCGGTCACCTTGCCCGACGCGAAGGCGAGTGAGGCGAGCTGCTTGCGGAAGTTGCTCGCACCAGAGCCGCCGCCGGGGAAGCTGGGACGCGTGCCGCCAGCTCTGCCGAAGCCCGACCCGCCACCGCCGCCGCGGAACTGGAAGCCGCCCGCGGCACCCCCGGCCGCGCTGCCGATCGTCGCGCGGGCGCCGGGCCCGGTGCAGGCACCGCCCGCGGCCGGCGTGCTGACGCTGATCGAACGCGCCGCGATGCTGGTCTTGGACTTCTTCGACTGCGTCCCGGTCACCGAGACGCAGTCACCACTCGACAGCGAGCTCACCGCCTCTGAGACGGTCTTGGAGAATTGCGTGGTCGACGTCCAGCTCACCGTGGTCTGGCCGCTGGTGGGGTTCTGTACCTCCATGCTCGATGCGTTGAGCGCGGCCACGCTGCCGGTGGCACCGGCGGGCGCGTTCGACGTAGTCGCGGCTTCGGCGGTCGAGGCGAGGGCCGTGGCGGCCACGAGTGCGGTGGCGCCGGCGCCCAAGAATCGTGTCCAGCGCCGGCGAGTCGTGCTTCGGCTGGTCGGTGTCTGCATGTCGGTGTGTCCTTCTTTCGGTTGCGTGCTCTGGTACGTGATTTCTTCGGCCGGGTTGCGCTATTCGTTTCGGAGGGCGTCGATGGGGGCGAGGGTCGCTGCCCGGCTGGCCGGGTAGACCCCGAACAGCACCCCGATGGCGAGCGCGATGGCCAGCGCGCCGACCGCCGCGGTCGGGCTCGTCGAGATGGGGTCGCCGATCAGACCGGGCAGGTAGAGCACGCCGAGGAGTCCGGCCACCACGCCGAGCACGCCCCCCACGAGCCCGAGCACGGACGCCTCGACGAGGAACTGACGCCGGATCACCCGTGGCGTGGCGCCCAGGGCCTTGCGCAGCCCGATCTCACGGATGCGCTCGGTGACCGAGACCAACATGATGTTCATGACGCCGATCCCGCCGACGATCAGCGAGATCGCCGCGATACCCCCCAGGAGGATCGTGAGCGTGTGGTCCACCGAGGTATTGGCGGCGATGAGCGACTGCTCCGAGGTGATGGTGAAGTCGGCGTCGGTCGCGTTGGTGATCCCGTGCAGCTGCAAGAGCAGGTGGTCCGCCTCCTGGTACGCCCCGGTGAGGTCCGCCGAGGAGCGTGCCTGCACGGCGATCGTACTGACCGAGTTGCGCGACGTCCCCCCGAAGATGCGCTCGGCTCCGGTCGAGATGGGGATGATCATCACGTCGTCGGGATCGGTCGTGCCCGACGAGGAGGACGACGCGCCGGTGGAGGTGAGAACCCCGACCACCGTCACGGGAACGCCGTTGACGTCGACCGTCTGACCCACCGGGTCGAGGCGGTTGAAGAGCTCCGACGCTGTCGTGGCGCCGAGGACGGCCACCGCGCCGTGGTCCGTGACGTCCTGGTTGTCGATGAAGCGGCCCTGGGCCAGCGTGCGGCCCCGCACGCTCAGCCAGGTGGGCGTCGTCCCCTGGACCGACGTCGTGGCGGTCTCGCTGCCGGCGGTCAGAACCTCGCTCTGTGAGGTGATGGGGGCGACCGCCTTGACATCGGGCGCGTCGACGGGGGACTGGAGCGCGGCGACGTCGTTCATGGTCAGCGTCGACGCCGAGCCCAGTGCCTCACGGATCCCAGTGCTCGACGTGGTGCTCCCGGGGGTGATGGTGAGCACGTTCGAACCGAGCGCGTTGATCTCCGAAGTGACCTGGCTCGAAGCGCCCTCACCCAACCCGACCGCGATGATGACGCCCGCGATGCCGATGAGGATCCCGAGGACGGTGAGGAACGACCGCAGGCGGTGGCTGCGCACGCCGTTGACCCCGGTACGGATGGTCTCGAGCCAGCTCACCGGATGCTCTCCAGATAGCGGTCGTCGTTCTCGGTCAGCAGGCCGTCACGAATGCCGACCACACGCCCGGCCGCCGAGGCGACCTCGACGTCGTGGGTGATCAACAACAGCGTGCGGCCCGCCTCGTGCAACTCGCCCATGAGACGGAGGACGTCGGCGGCGGACACCGAGTCGAGGTTGCCGGTGGGTTCGTCGGCGAGGATGAGGTCCGGCTCGGTCACGAGCGCCCGGGCGACGGCGACGCGCTGTTGCTGGCCGCCGGAGAGCTCGCCCGGGCGGTGGTTGACCCGACCGGCCAAGCCGACCCGGGACAGCGCCTCCATGGCGCGCTCCTTGCGCTCGCCGCGTGGCACGCCGGCGTAGACGAGCGGCAGCTCGACGTTCTGCCACGCCGTCATCGACGGGAGCAGGTTGAACTGCTGGAAGACGAAGCCGATGCGGCGGTTGCGCACCTCCGCCAAGGCGGTCTCGCTCATGTGGCTCACGTCATCCCCGGCGAGGTGGTAGCGACCGGACGTCGGGATGTCGAGGCAACCCAGGATGTGCATGAGTGTCGACTTGCCCGAGCCCGACGGCCCGATGACGGCGAGGTACTCGCCCTGGGCGATCGACAGGCTGATGCCCCGGAGCGCCGCGACGGAGATGGAGCCGGTCCGGTACACCTTGGTGACCCGCTCGAGCTCGATCACGGTGTCCCGGGGCGGCGCCACCGGGGGAGTGCCGAGCGGGGGAGTTCTCACCCGCCGCCCCCGCTGTTCGATGTCGCGCCCCCGCCACCCGGGAAGCCACCGGCGCCACCGCCACCAAATTGGCGGAAGCCGCCGCCGGGAAAGCCACCCGCACCGCCCCTTGTCCCGTGCCCCGAAGAGCCCACCGGCCCCGCCACCGGGCGCCTTGAAGGTGATCTGGCGCTCGAGGACCTTGTCCCCGGCGCTCACGCCGCTGACGATCTGGGTCTCACCGTTCTCCGCGGCGCCGACCGTCACGTCCTTCACCACGTGCGAGCCGTTGACCACCTGCGTCACGGTGGCCTGGCCGCTCGAGCTGTAGGTGATCGCGTTCGTCGGCACCTCGGTCACGTTGTTGAGCTGCTTCACGATGATGCTGACGTCGGCGCTCGCCCCGGCGTAGAGGCCGGTCGGGTTGCCGGTGACGTCGATCACGACCGGAAACGTGGTCACGTCCGAGGTCTGGCTGCCGATCAGGCTGATGGAGCCGACGGTGCCGAACACCGGGGTCGTCGCACCGGTCGGCGTGATGTTCACCTGGTCCCCGTCTGCGATCTGGCCGATCTCCGTGTCGTCGACCGTGGTGTTGACGATGTACGAGTTGGTGCCGATGACCACGATCTGGCTGGAGGTCGAACCCGTGCCCGTGGACCCCGTGGAGGACGACGAACTGGCGGCTGCGCTGGAACCGTTCCCGCCGTTGCCCCCGCCCGAGCCGGTACCCGTGACCTGCTGGCCGACCACCAGATCGACCGAGGCGACGGTGCCCCCGATGGTGGACGTCAGCGACGCGTCGTTCAGATTGGTCTGCGCTGTCGAGAGCGAGGATTCGGCCGAGGTCACAGAGGCCTGGTCGCTGTCGATCTGGCTCGTCGAGGCACCGGACGCCTCGTCGCTCGCCAACCGGTCGTTCGCCGCGGTCAGCTGCGCCTGCGCCGCGCTCACGTCCTCCGAGAGCGCAGTGGTGTCGATGGTGGCAAGGACCTGGCCGGCGGCGACGGTCTGCCCGGCCTTCACGTCGACTGCGGTCACCGTGCCAGAGACGGGGAAGTTGAGGGTGGCCTGACTCGCCGGCTCGAGGGTGCCCGAGCTCGCGACCGTCTGCTGGATCGTGCCCGTCGTCACCGGAACGGTCACCGTGGTGATGGAGAGCCCGGTGGGCGTGGACGAGCCCGACGTCAGCCAGAGGCTGAGCCCCACGGCCGCGGCGACCAACACGACCACCACCCCGACGATGGGCCAGCGGTACCGGCGCCACACCGAGCGCGGTTCGGACGCGAGGACATTCTCATCGTCGAGCGGCAGCTCCTCGGTGAGATCGACTGGATTTTCCGGCGCGTCGACTGTTCCCGCTTTCACCATGCTGCAAGTTCAGACAAGTAGGTTCACAACGAGCCGACACCCAGCTGTGAGCCCGCTTGGGGTTTTGTGTAAACCGAACCTAAAGGGGCAGTTCAGAGCTCTTTGGGCTGGGCACGGATTCTATGAATCCACACAGCTGGGACCGGCCGTGCTCCAACGAGGACCGGTCATTGTGTGGTCCAGACAGCGGTTCCGGCGGGAGCGTTCGGTACTCCCTTCGACCTCTCCCGAACCCGGTCGGGCCCGCCGTCGTGTCCCTCCGGGGCGTGCGGCCATCCCCCTGCCGCACGCCCCGCCAGGGTCGGTGCCTAGGGTCGGCCCGTGCGCCATGCCACGCCCGACGACCTGGTGCCCATCGAGCCGCTCCTGTCCGCACTGCGGGACCAGCCCGGCCTGGTCGAACGTACCCCGGGCTGTTTCTATCGGAGCTCGAAAGCCTTCCTGCACTTCCATCACGATCCCTCCGGCCTGTACGCCGACGTCCGGCTCGTGCCCGAAGAGGACTTCGTCCGCCTGCGCGTGCAGACACGCGCCGAGCAGCGGTCCCTCCTGCGTCACGTCCGGCGCGTGGTCGACGAAGGCGCTCGGAGAGGTGGGTGAAGGGACCGGCGACCACATGAACATTCGGGAAGCGAGGGGAGTGGTGCCACCCCTTCGCTGGCGTCGCGGACCTGGCTGCCCCGGCCGGGACCTCAGTGCGAACTGCCGACCCGTCTGGCCGTTCTCGCGTGCTGCCGCTGGCGGCGCTCGTAGCGCTTGCGGGGCGCGACGTACCGGCCTGCGATCGCATCGCCGGCGGCCTGGCGGATCACCGGATCCGCGTCGCCTGCCGCGGCCCGCTCGAGCGCCGCCCAGGCCCGGCCGTCTCGGCCCCCGAGGCGCATCAGGAGCGGCAGCGCCTTGGAGCGAAGCTCGGGGCTCGGGTCCGCCTCGAACACCGCGATCAGGCCCGGCACCACCTCGGCCGGACGCAGCCCCTCGGCCTTGCAGGACTCGCAGGCCAGGCCGTGCAACGCCATGGTCCGCACGAAGTCAACCGGGTCGCCCAGCGCCGCCGCGAACTCTGGCATTGAACGGTCGTTGGCGTAGTGGTCCAAGAAGTGCAGAAAACTCCGCCGGGCGAACGGGTCCGGGTCGTGCAGCGCCGCTGTCTGTATCGCCCTCCACGGGGCTCGTGGCAGCCGGTGGGCGCGTTGCCTCGGCGTCCCGCTGGCGAACTCCTTCAGGAACGTCGTCGCCGTCGCCAGCTGCTCGCGCACCGAGCCCTTCGAGGCGTCCGCCACCGATTGCGCTGGGGCCATGGGCCAATTCTATCGACGCAGCGCTCTGACCTGGGCCGGAACTTCCGACCGCACGCCGATAATGTTCATTATGTTAAGTCATTGTCAGATCCACGGGTGGGCTCGTCTCCCCACGCGCCTGCCCCACCTCTAGCGTGGGAGGTCCACACCGGACCGGGAGGTCACCGAGAATGGCCGCGGCAGACAGCGCACAGGAACTCGTGTCGGCGATCTACTCGGGTGATGTCACCACGGTGGGGCGGCTCATACAGGAACGGCTGGTCTCGGGACCGCTGGGCGGCGGGTTCGGGACGCGCACCGCGCTGCAGGCCGTCACCGACTGGCCCGGCTACTTCCCCGCCGGTCCCGCGATCGTGCGCACCTTGATTGCGGCGGGGGCCGACCCGGACGGCCGATCTGAACTGGGTCCCCGACTACGCCCACGGGACCCCACTCGACGCCGCCAGCGGCATGGGGACACGGCACGAGAACGTCAAGTCCTGGCTGCGGGGTCTGGGTGCCCGGTCCGAAGACTCCGAATGAGGGAAGCGTCGCTTCGCGGTACGGCTCTCCCCGCCCGACCGGCGGATCTGCGCCAAAGAGGCTTGCTTTTCCGGACGGTAATCTGTAAAGTGACAGCCGATAAGTCCCCTTGGTTAAAGGTTCAAAGTCCGGACGGACGAGAAGGGGAACTTCCAGGTAGAAGCCTTGTAGAGGTTCCAATATTGAAGTAGTATCCCCGGTATGTCCGGGGTTTTTTGCGCGTACGCTTTTACGCGTGATTTGTCGGGAGCGCGGACCAGGTGAGCGTGGCCACCCCGCACCCCGATCCCGAGCTCGAAGCCGAGCAGGCCTATCTCGACCACGCGCGCGAAGCGCTGGCCGCCATGCGGAGGCGGGCGGAGCAGCTGCGAGACGAGCTGGTCGGAGCAGGCAATCCCGACCTCGACTACGTCGCCGCCCTGTCGCGTCGTGTCTCCCAGCTGGCGGACAGCCCGCGACCGCTCCTGTTCGGGCGCATCGACGAGGAGGACGGTCCCACGTGGCACATCGGCCGGCGCCACGTCGAGGACGAGCGGTCCGACCCCGTGGTCGTGGACTGGCGGGCGCCCGTCGCCGTCCCCTTCTACCGCGCCAGCGCCAAGGATTCCCTCGGGTTGGTCCGGCGCCGCCAGATCATGGTGGACCGCCGGGCCGTCGTGGCCGTGGCCGACGACCTCTTCGGGGCGGGCACGGGCGACGCCGGGACCACCCGCCTGCGGGGCGGGGACGCGCTCCTGGCCGAGCTGGAGCGGGCGCGCACGGGCGAGATGCTCGACATCGTCGCCACCATCCAGGCCGAGCAGGACGAGATCATCCGGGCCCCGCTGGACCGGCTCCTCACCGTGCAGGGCGGTCCCGGCACCGGCAAGACCGCCGTCGGCCTGCACCGGGCCGCCTTCCTCCTCTACAACCACCCGAGCCTCAGTCGGGAGGGCGTACTCGTGCTCGGCCCCAGCCGGGCCTTCCTCCGCTACATCGCCCAGGTCCTCCCCTCGCTCGGCGAAGAGGCCGTCGTGCAGACGACGATCGCCGACATCGCCCCCAAGGCCAAGGTCCGCGTCGTGGAGGCGATGGAGGTGCGGGCGCTGAAGGGCGATCCTCGGATGAGCGAGCTATTGCGTCGCGCCCTCGAGGGGCGGCGCCGGCCGCTCGCCGATGACGTGACGTTGCGCGTCCGCTTCGCGCGAGGGACGCTCAGCGCGGCCCGTATCAACGACCTCGTGGCCTCCATCGTGTCCCGGCCCGCCCCCTACAAGGCCGGGCGGGCCGCCCTACGCGCCCGCCTGGTGAGCGAGGCCCGGCGCGTCTTTCGTGCCTCCGCCCGGCTCGGTGCCGACGAGGCCTGGTTCGAGGGCGAGCTCACTGCGTCCGAGGGCTTCACCACGGTCCTCGACGCGCTCTGGCCGACCGTCTCCCCCGCCGCCCTCGTGCGTGACCTCCTGTCGTCGCGCACCCAACTCGACCAGTACGGTTCGGACCTGTTCAGCGAAGAGGAGCGCCAACGGCTCCTCCGCCCTCGCGACAGCCGCGTCTCGGCCGCGGCCTGGAGCATCGACGACCTCGCACTGCTCGATGAGGCGGCGTATCTGACCGGCGGGCGGACCCGCAGCTACGGGCACATCGTCGTCGACGAGGCGCAGGACCTCACCCCGATGCAATTCCGCATGGTGACCCGGCGGGCGCCCACGGGCTCGGTGACCGTGCTCGGCGACTTGGCCCAGGCCACCGGACCCTGGACCTACGCCGACTGGGATGCGGTGCGCGCCCACCTCCCCGACGGCGCTCCGGGCGAGCACGACGAGCTCACCCTCGGCTACCGCGCCCCCGGCCGCGTGCTCGACTTCGCGGCGCGGCTCCTGCCGTCTGCCGCGCCGGGCATCGAGCCCACGTCGTCCATCCGGGCCGGGCGCACCGACCCGGTCGTGCGCGAGGTCGAGCCCGAGCAGCTGCTCTCGACCGCCCTGGCCGAGGCGGGCGCGCTGGCCGGCTCCCACGCGCTGGTGGCGGTCATCGCCCCCGAGGACCTCGTCGGGGCCATCGCCAGGCTGGCACGGCAAGACGGCGGCGTCGGGCTGCTGGAGCGCGACGCCATGACCCGTCCCATCACCATCGTCCCTGCGCCGTCCGCCAAGGGGCTCGAGTTCGACGCGGTCGTGGTCGTCGAACCCGCCGCCATCGCCGGGGACGGCGCCCGCGGCCTCCGCCTCCTCTACGTCGCCCTGACCCGCCCCATCCAGCACCTGAGCGTCGTCCACGCCCGACCGCTGCCCGCTGCACTCGTCGGCTGAGCGCCGGCGCCGTCCCCTACGATCCTGGGCATGGACGTGGAGGGCAAGGTCGCGCTGGTCACGGGCGCGAGCAACGGCATCGGCGAGGGCGTGGCACGGTACTTGGCCGGCCGGGGCGCCCACGTCGTGGTGGCCGACATCGACACCGCCCAGGGGCAGGAGGTGGCCGACGCAGTGGGCGGGCGCTTCGTACGCACCGACGTGGCCGATCCCGCCGCCAGCACGGCGGCGGTGCAGGCGGCGGTCGACGCGTTCGGGGGGCTGCACATCGCGCACCTGAACGCGGGCGTCACGTCGTGGTGCGGCATGGGTGACGACTTCGACCCCGAGGCCTACCGGCGCTCCATGGCGATCAACCTCGACGGGGTGGTCTACGGCGTCGCCGCTGCCCGCAAGGCCATCAAGGCCAGCGGCGGGGGGACCATCGTGGCCACCGCCTCCATGGCGGGGCTGGTCGTCGCCCCGTTCGATCCGATCTACGCCGCCAACAAGCACGCGGTGGTCGGGCTCGTCCGCTCGCTCGGCCAGTCCTACGCAGCCGACGGCGTCCGCATCCACGCGCTCTGCCCGTCGTTCGCCTACACGAACATCATCAAGGGCTCGGAGCAGACCCTGCTCGATATGGGGTTCCCCATCATCGAGGTGGCCGACGTCGTCGATGCCTTCGAGCGCATCCTCGGCGCCGACGGCACGGGCGAGTGCTGGTACGTCGTGGCCGGGCGCCCGAGCGAGCCCTTCCAGTTCCGGCGTGCCCCGGGGCCGCGGCTCGACTGAGCGGGAGCACGAGGGAGCACGACGGTGGGCATCTGAGATGGAAGGTGCACCTGACGCAGAGTGCTTCGTGTGCGCCAAGCACCGCCGGGGCGATCGGGCAGAAGGCGGCGTGCTCTACGCGGACGACCTCGTCTACGCCGGCCACGTGCACACCATGGGTGGCGAGAACGCCTACCAGGGGCACCTCGTCGTCGAACCGCGGCGCCACGTCGAGGGGCTGGGCCTCCTGCGCGACGACGAGGCGGCGCGTCTCGGCTGGCTCGTCAATCGACTCGCCGCCGTGCTCCGGACCGACCTGGGCGCGGCCCACGTCGCCTGCTTCGCCCTCGGCGGTCGGGCGGACACGGCCCGGACGCCGGCGCATCTCCACGTGCACGTGATCCCGCGGTACCCCGGTACTCCGGCCGAATACCGGGGCGCCACGCTGCGCCGGTGGCCCGACGCACCGCGGGTCGACCCGCCCGCGATGCGGGCCCTCGTTCTCCGATTGCGCGCGCGGGTGACCGATCCCGCAGGGGCGGACTGAACCCTCCCCCACGGCACCCCCGGGTACGCTTTTCCCGCAGCAGTACCGACCGGCGATGGGTCCCGCCGGGGGGCGCGTCCCCGCAACCGCCGGCACGACATGGCTGATGGCTCCTGGTAGGCGGCACAGGAGGGCCCGGCCATGGACGAGCAGCTGCACGAACGACCCGACGAGCACGACCGCGTGGCGCGGGAGGACGAGCAACGCGGCGCGGCGCGGCGGCACGACCTCCTCGACGAACCGGGCGTGCCGCTGCTGGGGCTGTCGGTCGCCACGCTGGTCGCCGTCTTCGTCGGCGGCGCCCTGGGCACCGTCGCCCGCTACCTGCTGGCGGCGCACCACGCCGGCGGTCCGGGCGCCTTCCCCTGGGTCACCCTGATCGTCAACCTGAGCGGGTCCTTCGCCGTCGGATTCCTGGTCCCGCTGACCGAGCGCGTCTCGGACCGTTCTCCCGCGGTGCGACCGCTCCTGCTGGTCGGCTTCCTCGGCGGTTGGACGACCTATTCGACGCTGGCCGTCGACGCCACGCTCCTGGCCAAGGGCGGCGAGGTCGCCACGTGCCTGGCGTACCTGGCCGCGACCGTCGTCGGCGGCCTGGCGCTCGTCGTGGTCGGACACGACCTCGGCCGGCGGCTGGTGCCGCGGTGAGCGGCTCCTCCCCCACCCTCGGCCTCGCCCTGGTCGTCGCGGCCGCCGGGGGGGCCGGCGCCGTCGTCCGCGCCCTCCTCATCCACCATGTCGGTCTGCGGCGCGTTGATCCGCTCCCGGTCGGCACGATGGTGGTCAACGCGTCGGGCTCGTTGGTGCTCGGGGTGCTGACCGGCCTGTCGCTCTACCACGGGCTCGGCCCCCACGTGCTGGCCGTCGGCGGCGTCGGGCTCTGCGGGGGCTACACCACGTGGTCGACGGCCAGCTGGGAGACGGTGCACCTCGTCCACACCGGCCACCGGCGGGAGGCGGCCGCCTACACGCTGGGCAGCCTCGCCGTGTGCCTCGCCGCCGCGGCCGCTGGGATCGGCCTGGCCGGACTGCTCTGACGCGCTCGCCCGCTTACGAGGCGAAGGCCTCCGGCGGCGGGCAGGTGCACAGCAGGTTGCGGTCCCCGTAGGCCTGGTCGATCCGGGCCACCGGCGGCCAGTATTTCGCCCCGGTCTCCCCCGCCGGGAACACCGCCGTCGCCCGGTCGTAGGGCCGTTCCCACGACGCGACCAGCGCGCCGGCCGTGTGCGGCGCGCGGCGCAGCGGGCTGTCCTCGAGCGCCCAGGAACCGTCTCCCACCCGCTCGATCTCGGCCCGGATGGCGGTCATGGCGTCACAGAAGCGGTCGAGCTCGCCCAGGTCCTCGCTCTCGGTCGGCTCCACCATCAGGGTGCCCGCCACCGGGAAGCTCACCGTCGGCGCGTGGAACCCGTAGTCGATCAGCCGCTTCGCCACGTCGTCGACCGTGACCCCCGTGGCCTTCGTGAGGGACCGCAGGTCCAGGATGCACTCGTGGGCCACCAGCCCGTTCCGGCCCGTGTAGAGGATCGGGTAGGAGGGGGCGAGCCGCGCCGCGACGTAGTTGGCGGCCAGCACCGCCGACTTGGTGGCGTGCGCCAGACCGGCGCCCGACAGCAGGCGGATGTACGCCCAGCTGATGGCCAAGATGCCCGCGCTGCCGAAGGGCGCCGCGCTGACAGGGCCGATGCCCGTACGCCGTGCCGGGTCGGGGTGCAGGGGGTGCGACGGCAGGTACGGCACCAGGTGCTCGGCCACCGCCACGGGGCCGACGCCCGGCCCGCCGCCACCGTGGGGGATGCAGAACGTCTTGTGCAGGTTGAGGTGCGAGACGTCGCCGCCGAACGCGCCCGGCTCGGCCAGGCCGAGCAGCGCGTTGAGATTCGCGCCGTCGATGTAGACCTGCCCGCCGTGCTCGTGCACCACCGCGCAGAGCTCGGTGATGTCCTGCTCGTACACACCGTGGGTCGACGGGTAGGTCACCATGATGGCGGCCAGACGCGCGCGGTGCTCGGCGCATTTGGCCCGCAGGTCGTCGAGGTCGACCGTCCCGTCGCCGAGCGCGCCGACGACGACGACGCGCATCCCCGCCATCACGGCCGATGCGGCGTTGGTGCCGTGGGCGCTCGACGGGATGAGGCACACGTCACGCTGCGGCTCGCGGCGGGACCGGTGGTAGGCCCGGATGGCCAGGAGCCCCGCCAGCTCCCCCTGGCTGCCGGCGTTGGGCTGCACCGAGACCTTGGCGTAGCCGGTGACATCGGCCAGCCACCCCTCGAGCTCCTCGATCAGCGCCTGGTAGCCCGGTGTCGTCGCCGCCGGGGCGAACGGGTGCACGTCGGCGAACCCGGGAAGGCTCACCGGCTCCATCTCGCTGGTGGCGTTGAGCTTCATGGTGCACGAACCGAGCGGGATCATGCCCCGGTCCAGTGCGAAGTCGCGGTCCGAGAGCCGGCGCAGATAGCGCAGCATGGCCGTCTCGGATCGGTGCTCGGAGAAGATGGGGTGCACCAGGATGGGCCCGCGTCGCAGCAGCGCCCGGGGCAGCGCCATGTCCGGCCCCGCTCCCCCACCACCGGCGCCGGCCTCGGGAACCGGGGCGCCGAAGGCGGCGAGCACGGCGGCCACGTGGGCCGTCGTCGTGGTCTCGCCGCACGAGATGCCCACGTGATCGTCGTCGATCAGGCGCAGCAGCACGCCCCGGTCGGCCGCGTCGGCCACGATGGTCGGCGCGCGTTCCGGCGCCCGCACGACCAACGTGTCGAAGAACTCGTGGTGCGCCAGCACGAAACCCGCGCCCTCGAGCCCGCGCGCCAGCGCGACCGTGCGTGCGTGCACCCGGCGGGCGATGCCGCGCAGGCCCTCGGCACCGTGGTACACGGCGTACATCGAGGCGACGACGGCCAACAGCACCTGCGCGGTGCAGATGTTCGACGTGGCCTTCTCGCGACGGATGTGCTGTTCGCGCGTCTGCAGTGCCAGGCGGTACGCGGGGCGGCCCTCGGCGTCGACCGAGAGGCCGACCAGGCGGCCCGGCAGCTCCCGTTCGAGGCCGGCCTTGACGGCCATGAAGGCCGCGTGCGGGCCCCCGTACCAGAGCGGCACCCCGAAGCGCTGGGACGAGCCGACCACCACGTCGGCCCCCCACTCCCCGGGCGGCGTGAGCAGCGCCAGCGCGAGCAGGTCGGCGGCCACCGTCACCAGGGCGCCGCGGGCGTGTGCCTCCGCCGTGACGGCGGCGAAGTCGCGGATGGCGCCGGAGCATCCCGGGTACTGCTGCACCACACCGAAGCAGGGCCCGTCGGGCATCCCGGCGTCGAGGTCCGCCACCTCCAGCTCCATCCCGAGGGGCACCAGTCGCGTCTCGAGCACGGCGAGGGTCTGGGGCAGGCAGTCGGCGTCCACGATGACGCGCGGCGACTCGACGGTCGCCCGCCGGCGCATGAGCGTGACCGCCTCGGCCACCGCGGTGCTCTCGTCGAGCAGCGACGCGTTCGCGATGTCGAGCCCCGTGAGGTCTGCCACCATGGTCTGGAAGTTCAGCAGGGCTTCCAGGCGCCCTTGGCTGATCTCGGGCTGGTACGGGGTGTACGCGGTGTACCAGGCCGGGCTCTCGAGCACGTTGCGCCGGATCACGGCCGGGGTGATGGTCCCCGAGTACCCGAGCCCGAGCATCGGTTCGGCCACCACGTTGCGCTCGGAAAAGGCCCGCAGCTCGTCGCGCACGGTTTGCTCCGACACGGCGGGCGGGAGGTCGAGCGCCTCGAGGCTGCGCACGCTGGCGGGCACGGCGGCATCGATCAGCGCGTCGAGCGAGTCGTACCCGAGCACTTTCAGCATCGCCTCGCGCTCGTCGTCGGAGGTCCCGACGTGACGGCGCACGAACTCCTCGAACGGCTCGAGGTCGTCACTGTCGTCTCGGGCTCGGGAACGCTGATCGCTCACGGGGGGCCTCCTCACCTGCGTCACGCAGGAATCGTCGGATGTCCTCCCCGCTCTGTCGTGGGACCTGAGAGCCTCGCCGCCCGGGGGCGACTTCCACCTTCGGTGCGGTCGCCGGAGCGCCCGCTTTCCAGAGTTGCCTCGCCGAAGCGGTATGTCGGCCTGAGAGTTTCTCGGGGAGAGTTGCTCCTCCGGCGTCCCCTCGACATCGTGGTGCGGGGACTCTCGCGCTCCGGTTCAAACGGCGTATTCGGTTGTCCCGCCATCATACGGCGCCCGCCCACGGCGGCGGAGCCACGGGGGACGGCGCAGAGGGCTACTCGCTCTCCTCGCGCACGGGCCACAGGGGTGGCCGCACCAGGGTGGCGGGGAGCTCCCGGCCGCGCTGGAGCACGATCAGTGGGTCGCCGTCGAGCAGCCGGGCGTCGGCGTCGACGAAGCCCAACCCGATCCCCCGCTCGCGCATGGGCGAGAAGTTCCCGCTGGTCAGGATGCCCACCCGGTCGTCGTCGTGGCAGAGCTCGGCGCCGTCGCGCAGGGGCTGACGCCCCTCGGCCACCACCCCGCGCAGCCGGCGGGCCGCGCCGTTGGCGCGCTCCTCCTCGAGGGCGGCCCGGCCCGTGAAGGGTCCCTTGTCCCAGCCGACGACCCAGCCGAGCCCCGCCTGGAGCGGCGTGATGCCGGGGCCGAGCTCGTGGCCGTGCAGGGGCAGGCCCGCCTCGAGGCGGAGGGTGTCCCGGGCGCCCAACCCGGCCGGGGCAATGCCCTGGGCCAGCACGGCGTCCCAGAAGCCGAGCGCCACTTCGGCCGGGACCGCGCACTCGACACCCTCCTCCCCGGTGTAGCCCGTGCCGGCGACCAAGCAGGTCGCGCCGCCCCACTCGAAGCGCTCGACGTTGAACCGGTGCACCGCGGCAGCGGTCGGCGCCACCTCGGCCAGGCGCTGACGCGCCTCGGGGCCCTGCACCGCGATGACCGCCCGCTCTTGCGTCACGTCTGCCCCGCCGATGGCGTCGAGGACGTCGCTCGTGTTCGACGCGTTGGGCATGACGTCGAAGCGCTCGTCGTCCACCCACCACACGATGATGTCGTCCACGACGAAGCCGTCCTCATCGAGCAGGTGCGTGTACTGGGCCCGGCCGGGGTGGACCCGACTCAGGTCGTTGCTGAACGAGCGCTGCAGGTGCGCAGAAGCGTCCGGCCCGGTGACCCGCACGGTGCCGAGGTGGCTGACGTCAAAGGCCACCGCCGAGGAGCGGCAGGCCCGATGCTCGGCCACCGTGCCGCTGGGGTAGGCCAGGGGCATCAGCCAGCCACCGAAGGGCACCATCTTGGCGCCGAGCGCGACGTGGGCCGCGTGGAGCGGCGAGGTCTTGAGGTCCCTGTCTTCGGCGCTGTCCCCGACGCTCACCGCGCCAGACTACGCGGCTCCGGCGGTGGAGAGGAGACCGTGCGACTCGAGCAACGCCACGAAATCGCGCTGGTAGACGACACAGATCGGTACCTCGGGGTAGAGCTCGCGCATGCGCCGCACCTTGCGGTTCTTGCGCGTCACGAGGCGCTGGTCCGCCGTCGTCAATTCAATGAAGATGCCACGTTTCGGAAGGTAGAAGTCCGGGCGAAAGCCCGCCACCGGCGCGCCCTGCGCGTCCCACTCGAGGGGGAACTCGACCGGCTCGTACTCCCAGTGCTCACCGGCGAGGTCCAACAGTGCGGCGAAGAGGCGTTCGGATGGGTGGGCGAACCTCGTACGGCAGGCGGGCGCACAAGCCGGATGGCGTGTGCGCCCGACGCGCGCGGGGTCCGTCGTGCTCACTCCCCGGCGGCCCGCGCGGCCTGGATACGGGTCGGACGCTCCGTGCTCGGCGGCGCCGCCTTTGCGGTGTCGAGCCGCACGATGTCCGCGTCGAGCTGCTCGACGACGCCGGCCAGCGGCACGATGTTGAAGACGCCCTGCCCGCCGGCCAGGAGGTCGACGACCTCGCCGTTGGAGCGGGCCAGCACCGAGCTGCTCCCGGTCAACACGAGGTTGGCGGACGCCAGGTCGGAGCCGAGGTCCTGGCGCAGGCACTCCGCGGCCCGCCGCGCCGACTGCAGCGACACACCCGAGTCGAGCAGTTGCTTGATGACCTTGAGCTCGAGCACGTCTGAATACGAGTAGACGCGCCGGGACCCGCTCCCCTTCGCCGCAGCCACCGACGGCTGCAGCAGACCGGTACGGGCCCAGTAGTCAAGTTGCCGGTACGAGATCCCCACGAGGCCGCACACCTGCGGACCGTGGAACCCCCCGACATGGGTCGCGGACTCGTCCACCATCTCCACCTCCCTGCACTCCACTGCACTGGATCTCCGGCGGGAACTCTACTGCAGCGAGGACGACAGCGCTGTAGTTACGGAGGCGTGTTTCAAGTTTTCGGAGCGGCCCCGTGCCCGGCGTGCGGCGGGACCTCGCGGGCGGCGTCACCCCCACCCTCGTCCCCCGGTTCGTGATCGTGCCTGTGGGCATCGACGTCGGCGTCGGCATCGGGGACGGCATGGTCGTGCGCCGGGTCGTCGATCGGCCAGGCCACGACGGGACCCTGGACCGTCAGCCCGACCCGGGCGCCGGCCACGAGCGGCGTACCGCCGGTCACCCGCACCACCAGCTCGGGCAGCCGGTCGGCTTCCGGCCGGACCCGCACCACGGCGTCGTGGCCGAAGTACTGGTAGCTCTCGACCGTGGCCGTCACCCGGGCCGACCCCACCTCGCCGATCAGCAGCTGCTCGGGACGGATCATCACGTGGGCCGGGCCGGCGTCCGACGCCTCGGGCCAGCCCTCCACGACCAGGGATCCCAGTGGGGTGTCCGCCGCCATCCCCTTGCTGCCGTCGTCCCGGCGGGCTCCCACCGGCGCGTGCAGGACGTTGGACTCACCGAGGAAGCGCGCCAGCGCCGGGTCCAGCGGGTGGCCGTAGATGCCCGACGGCGTGTCGAGCTGGGCGATGACGCCGTGGCGCAGCACGGCCACCTGGTCCGCCATGGAAAGGGCCTCGTCCTGGTCGTGGGTGACGAGGATGGACGTGGTCCCGGCCCGGCGCAGCACGTCGTGCACCTCGCCGCGCACGCTGGCGCGCAGGCTGGCGTCGAGCGAGGAGAACGGCTCGTCGAGCAGGACGATCTCGGGATCGGTGGCCAGGGCGCGCGCCAGCGCCACCCGCTGTTGCTGGCCGCCCGAGAGCTGGTGGGGATAGCGCCGGTGCAGTCCCGAGAGCCCGACCATGTCGAGCAGCTCGAGGACGCGCTGGCGGCGGTGGGGGCCGCGCCGCAGCCCGAAGGCGACGTTGCGACCGACGGAGAGGTGCGGGAACAGCGCGCCCTCCTGGGGCACGTACCCGATGCCACGGTGCTCGCTGGGGACGAACACGTGGTGGCCATCGTCGACCACGTCGTCGCCGAGCTGGACCTCGCCGCGGTCGAGGCGCTCGAAGCCGGCGATGATGCGCAGCAGCGTCGTCTTGCCGCTGCCCGACGAGCCGAGGATGCCGGTGAAGCTGCCGGCCGGGACGGTGAGGTCCACGCCGTCGAGGACCCGGAGGTCAGCGAACGACTTGCCCACGCCGCGGATGGCGAGCTCCTTCATCGCCCAATTGTGGCCGCTGGGAGCACCTCGGGGGCAGTTCCGGTCATCACGGTGGGCGGCCCGGCCGCACCGGCCGCCGCCGTCCGGGCAGGGAGCCGGTCGAACCACCGGCCCAGCACGTAGCTGGGCACGGCGGCGATCAGGACCATCACCGCGGCGTAGGGCGCCGCCGCCCCGTAGCTGAAGGCCGACTCCTGGGCCCAGAAGCCGGTCGCCAGCGTCTGCACGCCGGTCGGGATCAGGATCAGGGTGGCCGTGAGCTCGGTCGCCGTCTCGAGGAAGACGAGGCAGAAGGCGGCGACAAGTCCCGGCCCGATCAGCGGCAGCGTCACGCGCCAGAAGACCGACCGGCGCGGGACGCCGAGTGACTGCCCGACCTCCTCGAGTCCGACCGGGGCGCGCGCCACCGCCGCCCGGACGGCGACCACCGCCATCGGGAAGAACATGACGGCGTAGACGATGATCAGGAGCGGCGAGGTCTGGTACCACCGTCCCTGGAGGAAGTGCTCGGTGACGTAGGTCGCGCTGAGGGCGATGACGATCGCCGGCACCGCCAGGATCAGCATGGACGTGCGCTCGAGCCAGCGGATACGCCGGCTCGGGTAGCGCACCGAGAGCAGTGCGATGGGCAGCGCCCCGAGTGTGGCCACGAGGCCGGCCGCGGACGCGTAGCCGAACGTGGTGAGGGTGGCACCCCAGATGGAAGCGGCCGGCACGGTCGACGTCCCGCCCTCGATGAGCAGATAGACGATGGCGCCGATCGGCACGCCCAGGGCGAGCACGACCACGGTCACCACACCGCCGAGCACGGGGAGGGTCCAGCGGCCGAGCCGACGGGGACGCGCCATACGGGACGCACCGGCGCCGACCCGGGCGCCGCGGCCCTTGCCCCGCGCCGCCCCCTCGCCGAGCAGCAGGATCGCCCCGAGCAGGACGAGGATGACCGAGAGCGCACAGCCGGCCGCGGTGTTGAAGCCGACGGTGAACTCGGTGTACGCCTCGGTGGTCAGGGTGCGGAAGCCGAGGATCTCGAAGGCGCCGAACTCGGCCAGGC
Organism: uncultured Acidimicrobiaceae bacterium; assembly: GCA_963756625.1. Taxonomy (GTDB): domain Bacteria; phylum Actinomycetota; class Acidimicrobiia; order Acidimicrobiales; family RAAP-2; genus Bog-473. The sequence goes on along the minus strand of CAVWNQ010000004.1, from coordinate 228,647 downwards.
AGACGAGGCCGACGAGCACCGCGCCGCCGAGGATGGCCAGCCGGGCCTGCCCGACCGTCACCCTCCAGAACGTGCGGAGGCGCCCCAACCCGAGGCTGCGGGCCACCTCCTCCTGGGCCGGGTCGGCGTTACGCAGGTTCGCCGCCACCGGCAAGAAGACGAGCGGGTAGACGGCGAGGGTCATCACGAGCACGGCCGCCCAGAAGCCCCCGAACGAGGGGAAGAGGGCGCGCCACCCGTAGCTGACGACGAAGTCCGGGACGCCCAGGGGGATGACCACCAGCACCGCCCACAGCCGCCGGCCCGGGAGCGCCGTCCGCTCCACGAACCAGGCCAGGACCGTGCCGAGCGCGGCGCAGAGCACGGTGACGACCACGGTGAGGCTGACGGTGTTGCGCACGAGCTCGGCGGTGAGGCTCCGGAAGAGCAGGGGCTGCAGGGTGGCCCACCCCGTTTGGACGGCCTGGACGATCAGGAAGATCAGCGGGGTGATCACCGCCAACGCCACCAGGAAACCAAGGGCGAGCAGCGCGGGTGGGCCCGCCTTCTGGTGGCCGCGCAGGTGATGGTGATGGAGATGGCGCCGGAAGCGGTCGCGCCGCTGGTGCCAGCCGTCGTGGTGCCCGCGGTGGCCGTCTGCGTGTCGCCCACCATGGTCGTGCCGATGGTGGTGCCGCCCGTCCGGGTGCGGGCCCCGTCGTCCCGGCTGGCGGGGCGGCGCGGCGGAGGTGCTCATCTCACCGCGCCCGGATCACCGCGGCCCCGCGGTCACAGCAACTGGGCTTCCTGCAGCAACTTGATGGCCTCGGCCCCGGTCCCCAGCTGGGCGATCGTGATGCTGTTCGGCTGGAGCTGGTTGAACGGGGTCTCGGGCTGCGCCGTGGTCACGCCCGAGGCGATCGGGTACTCGAAGCTGTCACTCCGGGCGATGATCTTCTGCCCCTGCGCCGAGGTGAGGAAGGCCACGAGCTGCTGCGCCTCCGCCACGTGCTGCGAGGAGCGCAGCACGCCGGCGCCGGACACGTCGAGCACGTAGCCGACGTCGTGGGGCGCGAAGTAGGCGATGGCCGAGTGGACGTTGGCGGCGCCGATCTCTGCACGCATGCGGTACCAGTAGTACTGGTTCACGACCCCCATCGCGACTTGGCCCCGGTTGACCTCGTCGACAACCGTCTCGTTGTCGGGGTATTGGTGGCTCCCCGCGTTGCTCTTCAGCGCCTCGAGCCACTTGAGGGCGGCCGCATTGCCATAGGTGCGGGCCACCGAGGTGACGATGGGCTGGAAGTCGGTCTCGCCGCCGGCCAGCGCGATCTTGCCCTTCCACCGCGTCGCCGCCAGCTGCGTGGCCGACGTGGGCAGCTGGCTGGCCTTGATAAGCGAGGGGTTGTACACGATGACGCTCACCCGCGCCGAGACGCCGGCCCACAGGCCGTTGGGAGAGTTGAACCTCGACGGCGTCTGCGCCAGGGTCGACTTCTTGATCGGGACCAGGAGGCGCTTGGACGCCAGGTACTGCAGCGGCGGGGAGTTCTCGGTGAAGAAGACGTCGGCCGGAGAGTGCGTGCCCTCGGTCACCAACTGATTGGCCATGACGTCCTCGTCGTCGAAGCGGACGTTCACGGTGATGCCCGTCTTCTTCTCGAAGGCGTTCACCAGCGCCTGCGTCGTCTGCACGTGTTGGCCGCTGTAGAGCGTGAGGGATGCGCCAGATGCGCCGGCCGACGGACCAGCGACGGCGGTGCCGGCCACGAGCACGCCGGCGCCGAGCGCCACCGCCAAGATCCCGTTGCGGGTCCGGCGCAGCAGCGAAGGCGTCCGCGTCGGGGTGTGGGGGCGGCAGCGGGTCACGACGCCACCCCCGCGCAGGCCTCGTCGAGCATCTTGTCCGTCTTCGCGATGGTGCTGGTCGCCGCCTTGTCGGCGCCGCAGAGCGGTGCCGGTGCTTGGGCCAACGCCGCTCCCCCGCCGCTCCCCCCGGCCGGTCCACTCGATCCGCACGCCCCGAGGGCCAGGGGTGCGGCGAGGACCGGGGGTGCCAGCAGTGTGACCGGCCGCGTCGTCGTGAACACGGACTTTCCCTTCCCAATATTAGGCTGGCCTAACTTTAGGTTGCCCTCAGAAATACGTCAATACCGCCCCCGGCGGCGGTCTTTGGGCGTGAGGGACCAGGCGGGAGGGCCGAGGCGGGAAGCCCCAGGCGGGAAGCCCCAGGCGGGAAGCCCCAGGCGGGAAGACGTCCGCCCTCAGGAAGGAGCCGGGTGGCCGAAGTCGAGGCGGCCCTCCAAAGGGCTCGACGGTTCGGCGTGGAAGCGCAGCGGGATCCGGCCGGCCCGGCGGGCCTCGAGCCCCGCCTTCACCCCGAGGCGCATCGCACGCGCCATGGCGGCCGGGTCGTGCGCCCGGTTCACCGAAGTGGCGACGAGCACCCCGTCGCAGCCGAGCTCCATGGCCAGGGCGGCGTCGGAGGCGGTGCCGATGCCCGCATCGAGGATCACCGGGACCTCGACCGCCTGGCGCAGCAGGGCGATGTTGTGGGCGTTGCGGATGCCCAGCCCGCTGCCGATGGGCGAGCCCAACGGCATGACCGCGGCACAGCCCACCTGCTGCAACCGGAGCGCGAGCACCGGGTCGTCGTTGGTGTACGGCAGGACGACGAAGCCGTCCTCGGCGAGCTGCTCGGCCGCGCGCAGGAGCTCGACGGCGTCGGGCAGCAGCGTGCGGTCGTCACCGACCACTTCCAGCTTGACCCAATCGGTGCCGAACGCCTCCCGGGCCAGCTTCGCCGTCAGCACGGCCTCGGATGCGGTGGCGCAACCGGCGGTGTTGGGCAGCACCCGCACCCCGAGCTCGTCGAGGAGCGAGAGCAGTGCGCCCCGCCCGGTCGTCTCGATGCGCCGAACGGCGACCGTGGCCAGCGCGGTGCCCGAGGCCTGGAGGGCGGCCCGCAGCGCATCGAGGCTCGTCATGCCGCCGGTGCCGACGAGCAGGCGCGACGGCAATCGCTCACCGGCGATGCAGAGGACCTCAGCGTCGTCGTCGTCGCTGCGTGTCACCGGAACGAAGATACCCCGGTGCCCGCCTATGGTGGCTCGGTGCCGGACCAGACCCCGTCGACCGCGCTCACCATCGCGGGTTCCGACTCGGGGGGAGGCGCCGGCGCCCAGGCCGACCTCAAGACCTTCGCCGCGCTGCGCGTGCACGGCACGTGCGCACTCACGGCGGTGACGGCCCAGAACACGGCCGAGGTGCGCGGCGTGGTGGCGCTCGAGCCCGCGTTCGTGCGCCAACAGATCCAGACCGTGGTCGACGACTTCGGGGTGCGCAGCGTGAAGACGGGCATGCTCGCCACGGGACCGATCGTCGAGGAGGTGGCGCAGCTGGCCGAGGAGGGTCTGCTGCCCCAACTCGTCGTCGACCCGGTGCTCGTGTCCTCGACGGGCCACCCGCTGATGGAACCCGAGGGCGTCGCCGCCTATATCGAGGCGCTTCTCCCCCACACGCTGGTCACCACGCCCAACCTGCGCGAGGCGGCGATCCTCGGCGGCACCACCGTCGAAAAGCTGCAGACCGTGGCGGCGCGGGTGGCGGTGGCCGAACAGATTCGGGCCACCGGGACACGGTACGTCGTGGTCAAAGGTGGCCACCTCACCGACTCGGCCGACGACGTGGTGGCCGGTCCCGAAGGCACGGCGGTGCTGGTGGGCACCCGGGTAGCCACCGGGAACGACCACGGCACCGGCTGCTCGCTCTCGGCGGCGATCGCCGCGCTCCTGGCCAGGGGGAGCCCGGTTCCCGACGCCATCGCCGAGGCCAAGGCGTTCGTGGCGCGCGCGCTGGCCGGCGGGGCCGCCTGGCACCTGGGGGCCGGGCACGGGCCGCTCGACCATTTCGGATGGTCGGTGCGGTCGTAGGCTGGATGGGCCATGACGCTGCACGAGACCGACCGCGGACGGCAGCAGGAGGGAGCCCCGACGCAGCCGGGCGGGACGGGACGCAAGCCCCCCCGGCGTCCGCCTACTCCGGGCGGCTTCTCCATCCGGCCCGCCATGGTCGTCCTCGGCCTGGCCGTGCTCATCCTGGTCGTCTTCGTCACCATCGGGATCCTGACGTCGCAGTCGCCCGCGCCCGTCCGCCACAGCTCGACGCCCGCCGTCGTGCCGGGGTCCGCGCTGAAGGCCGAGTCGGCGGGCGGCCTCCTCACGCCGATCGTCACCTCGGGCGAGCCACCCTCGAACATCCTCAACGCCGTCTTCGTCCCTGTGGGGTCGGTCCGGGTGTCGCACCAGAACACCAGCGCGGGTTCCGGCCAGTTCGACGCCCAGGTCACCTTCCGCTCCGATGCCTCGCAGGCCGCCCTTCTCGCCTTCTTCGCCTCCGTCATGAAGCAGCAGGGCTGGCAGGTCTTCGACCAGGGACCCGCCGCCAACGCGCCCAACACCCTCGAGGTCCTCGGCAAGCTCGCCGGCACCGACGGGTACTACTGGGAGATGGGCGCGACCATCCCGCCGACGACGTTCGGCAAGAACGCGCCGCCGACCGGAGAGACGCCCTTCACCGTCCGCCTGTTCCAGCAGGACGACGAGGCGTCGTAGTCCTCGTCGCCCGAAGCGGCCGCTTCGTGGGTGCCCCTCAGTAGGTGCCCGTCAGTAGGTGCCGGTCAGTGGGTGCCGGGTCAGTGGGTGCCGAGTCGGTAGGTGCCGGTCATTCGGCGCCGGCGGTGACGGACGGTCTGTCGCCGACATCGTCGGCGGCCAGTAGTCCGTCGGAGGAGGCGTCCGGCCGGCGTGACGGCTCGGTCAACAGGTAGGCCCAGACGAAGAAGTTGATCGGGTAGAGCAGGTAGCCCACCCGCGGGTTGGGCGCCAGCAGGATGAGCGCGGCCATGACAATCCCGGCGATCGTGCACACCTCGGCCACGGTCTGCGGCGTGTGGCGGTAGAGGTGGCGGGCCAGCAGCACCGCCAGCACCAGGCCGACCGACAACGGCAGGGCGCGGCTCAACGAGGGGAACTCGCTCACGAGTACGTGACCCGGGAGGGCGCTGGCGGCCGTCGACGGGATGGCGCTGAGCCCGAGCGGGAAGAGCACGACATCGTCGATCAGCGCGAAGGGGCCGCGCAGGGCGAACGGGAAGATGGTCGGGACCGCCACCACGAGCATGCCGGCCAGCATCGAGACCGGCCGCCGTTGCCCGTTTCTGCCACGCGCCGCGAACAGCGCCAACGCGGCCAGCGGCCAGGCGGTGAACTTCATCGCCGAGGCGATGCCGAACACGAGCCCGGACGCGAAGGGTTGTCGGCGTTGGGCCAGCACCACGGCAAGGAGGAGGAACGCGGCGACGGGGATGTCGTCGCCGCCGGTGGCCAGGGGCAGGGAGGCCAGCGGCAGGATGATCAGCGCCTGCACGGCGCGGATCTTGCGGCGGCCGTCGGCGCGGCAGAGGTAGAGCGCGACCGCGGAGACCCCCAACGTGGTGAGGCAGAAGAAGATGCGGGCGTCACTCAGACCGTTGTTGGGCCAGATGTCGCTCGGGATCCCCGCCACCGCCATGAGCGGGAGGTACGGCAGAAAACCGGCGTAGTCCGGCTCGCCAGGTGCGTGGTACCGCACGGCATGGTGCAGGCGGACGAGCGGGTGGTAGGGATCCTGGCCGCGCACCAGGTCCTGGCCGCCGACCTCGACCGAGGTGACCTCCGGCTGCAGATGCGACCCGGCGACGCCGTCGAAGCGCCACAGGATCTCGAAACCGAGGGGGATCGCCAGCGCACCGGCAAATACGCAGACGGCGACGACGATGCGCGCCACCCAGGCGCGGTGGTACTGCGGCTTCGTCAGGGCACCACCCGGCTGGCGCCTCCGCGTGCGGCGCACGGCCCAGCTGAGCATCCCCGAGGCCAGCGCGCCGAAGGCGAACGGGAGCAATGCCATGCGGCCCCAGACCTGGTACAGCGCGTCGGTCGACGTGTAGATGGTGATGAGCGCGAACACCGCACTGGCCAGATACAAGAGCGCATCCCCCGCCTCAGGAGAGATGCGCTTCACCCGGTCGAAGGCATCGCGGGACGCGGTCATCACACCGCTGGACCATGTCGGGATCGGCGTCGAAGAAGCGGTCGGCATGGGCGTCTCGAAAGCCTCGCACACGGGACAATGGCAACGTACCTTTCCCGATCCTAAAGGCCGAGCTGCTCCCGGTAGAAGGCAAGCTCGGTCTCCAGACATGCGGTCAAGGTGTCCGCCCGGCGGAAGCCGTGGCCCTCTCCTTCGAAGAATCGCAGGTCGCAGGGGGTCCCGACGGCGTCGAGGGCCGCCCGCATGCTCTCGGCCTGCGCCGGGGGCACGATCGGGTCTTCGGTCCCCTGGAGGAGGAGCACGGATCCGCCCATGGCGGCGGCCCGGCTCAGGGGAGAGCGCTCCTGGTACAGCCGCTGCTCCTGGGGCAACGGGCCGATCAACCGGTCGGTGTAGTGCGCCTCGAAGTCGTGGGTGGTGGCCACCAGGCCCATCAGGTCCGTCACGCCGTACCACGACGCACAGGCGGCGAACCCTTCGCCCGAGGCCAGCGCGTTCAGGGCGGTCATGCCGCCGGCGCTGCCCCCCCGAATTGCCATGCGCTGAGGGTCGACGTCGCCTCGGGCGGCGAGGTGGAGGGCCGCATCGAGGCAGTCCTCGGCGTCGGCCACGCCCCAGTTCCCCCAGAGAGCGCAGCGATAGGCGCGCCCGTACCCGGCGCTCCCGGCGTAGTCGACGCAGGCCAGCGCGAAGCCACGCGTCGTGAAGAACTGCTGCGTGAGGTCGAGCCCGGGCTGGCACGACGACGTCGGTCCCCCGTGGCACCACGTCACGAGTGGCGGGGCGCTGCCGGGAGGGCCCTGCGTCCCGCCGAGGGTCGGCCGGAACAGCGTCCCGTGCACGGGCCGGCCGGAACGGCCGCGCAGGGAGAAGGGCGCGCCGTGGGCCACGTCCCTGCGCGCGAGGGCGGTGGGCGACGGCGGTCGCAGTGGCCGGGCCGCGGCGCCAGGCACACAGACCCAGACGTTGGACGGCGCCTCGGGCGTCGTTCCGATGACGGCCCACCCGTCGCGGTGGGCGCATAGCGCGGACACGGACACGCACGGCTGCTCGAGCCTCTCCGGTGGGGTCGAGCCGGGCGTCCCCGGCCGGAGACGAACGAGTGCGTCACGGGCCGCCGCCGTCACGCGGGCGACGACCGTCCCGTCGGCGAGCTCGGCCATGGTCGACTGCGCCAGCACCCAGTCCGGCCCGTGAAACTCCGCCTCGAGGTCGCTCAGCTTGCGGGCGTCGGCATCCTCGCCGGGCCGGCCCGGGTGGGCGTAGGGCTGCCACCAGCCGTCCCGATCCGAAACGAAGCGCAATGTGCCGTCGCGCGCCCACAGCGGCTGACCGACGGACTCGTCGGGCCCACCGGCAACCGTCCAGGGCGCCCCCACGGTCCCGATGGTGTCGTCACGGGGACCTGAAGGCGGCGTCAGCGCGACCACGAGGACGACCGACGCGTCCCACGACATATCGGGGTGGTCCCACGCCACCACGGCCAGCCGCGCACAGGCAGGGTCGATGCGAGGTTGACCGTAGAAGTCGTGTCCTTCGAGGAGCATGCATTCGCGGGGCGCCGTCTCCCGGGTCGAGAGCGCGACGACGCTGCGGTGCGGCCGTGCCGCCCCCGGCCGATGGACTTCGCGGACGGCCAGGACCCAGGCGCCGTCGGCGGTGGCACTCAGGCCGCCGTGGTTGTGGACGTCGCCCGTTGGCCCCAGAGCGGTCAGCGGCCGGGGCGTCGCCGAAACGGTGGTGCCGGTGGCGGGTGCGCCGGGCCCGTCGCAGAACCAGATCCTCTGGTCGGATTGATCGACGTAGGCGAACGCGCCCGCCGTCCGCCCCGGAACGAGACAGGCTGCCCCACCCCCGTACTCGTGGACGCGGCTGCGGATGCTGACCTCTGGCGGGGAATGGTCGGCGGGACCGTCCGCGCCGGCTCGCACCATGACCACGCGACCGGCCTCGGCCGGTCGCGACTCGAGCCAGTAGAGCGCCTCGCCGTCCGAACACAGCTCGGTAAGGGACACCTTTGCCCGGGCAACGTCGGTCGCCGCGATCGGCGAGTCCCATCGCCCATAACCTGCTGTCGTGCCCACGGTGCGAACGTACCCGGTGGAGACCTCCGCACCGGGCGGGTCTGGTACCGCCCTCTACAGTGAACCGGTGCGCTTCCCCGCCTACCTCCTGTCGAAGTCGGGCGAGGTCATCCGGCCCGCGGTCGTCGAGCTCGGTGAGGACGACCTCCCGCCCGGCGAGGTGCTGGTACGCGTCGAGTGGTCGGTCATCAACTTCAAGGACGCCATGGTCACGCGTCCGGGCAACCGCGTCGCACGCTCGTTCCCGCTCATTCCGGGCGTCGAGCTGGCCGGCGTCGTCGAGGAGAGCTCGAGCCCCGACTTCACCATCGGGCAACGGGTACTGGTCCAGGGCTACGACCTCGGGGTGGCCCATCACGGCGGCTTTGCGGCCTACGCGCGCGTGCCCGCCGACTGGGTGGTGCCACTCCCCGACTCGTTGAGTTGCCGCAACGCCGCCATCATCGGGTTGGCCGGCTTCACGGCGCTGCTCTCGCTGCGGAGCCTGTCGCAGCACGGCACTACATCCGACGACGGACCGATCCTCGTGACCGGGGCATCGGGTGGTGTCGGCAGTGCCGCCGTCGCCCTGCTGGCGAACCTCGGGTACGAGGTGGTCGCGTCGACGGGCAAGACCGCGGAGCACGAGTACCTGATTGGGCTCGGCGCGTCACGCGTCGTCGGCCGCGAGTTCACCGAAGACGACGGACGCACCCTGGGCCCACAGCTCTGGGGCGGTGTGGTGGACTGCGTCGGCGGCATGGCGCTGGCCGAGGCCTTGCGTACCGTGCGTTACGGCGGCGCGGTGGCGGCGAGCGGCCTCACCGGTGGCAACGCCTTGTCCACGACCGTGTACCCGTTCATCATCCGCGGCGTCGCCCTGCTCGGCGTGGACACGGTGATGACCCCGATCGTGGAGCGCCGAGCCCTCTGGGCGGACCTGGCCGACGCCTTCCCGCTCGAGCGCTGTGAGGAGATGGTGCACGAGGAGATCGGGCTCGACGGTCTCACCGCAGCCCTCGACCGCATGCTCGACGCGGCGGTCAGCGGTCGCGTGCTCGTCGCGCCGGCGAGATAGCTGCCGCCGGCGCCGACGGCCGACACCCGGGACCCGCTACGACCCGCTGTAGACCGGCGAGACCCGCACCGTCCCGTTGTTGCAGGGGTCGATGGCCAGTGCGAAGTTGGCCGAGGCCGTGGTCGCGCTCGGCATGACCACCGAGGCCGTCTCGGAGGACGGGCAGCTGGTCTCTGCGCCCACGGGCACGTCGGAGAACTGGTACGCGAACTGCGCCGTTCCCGACGGGGACACGGAGACGGTGGCCGGCGGCGCGTTGGCCGGGGGCGAGATGGTCACGGTGAGACCGTTGACCAGAGTGACGGTCAGTGGCGCCCCGCTCCCCGAGAAGAGGGCCAGCTTCGGGTAGCCGTCGACGGTGCACGGGGTCGACCCCGTGTTGGTGATGGTCACCGTCCCCGTGATCGTCCCGGCCGCTCCCTGCCCCTGGCCGGGCGTGGCGGCGATTTGGTTGCACGCCGCCGAGGCGGTAGCGGTCGTGCTCGTGGTACTCGGTGCCGACGTGGTGGTCGACGAAGAGCTCGTCGTGGTCGAGTGGCGCTGTTGGGTGGTGGTGGTGGTCGTCTTCTTGGGCGTGGGCGAACTGCTGCAGGCCGCGAGGACCAGAGCGGCGCACGCCAGAACGGCGAGCGCCCAGCGTGAGGATGTCACCCTTCGAAGTCCTCCGGGCGCACCGAGTCGAGGAACTGACGGAACTGCCCGACCAACTCGTCCGGCGTGTCCTCCTCTTCATCCTCGGCGTCGAGGGCCAGGATGATCCCCTCCGACTCCATGAGCTCGTCGGAGACGAAGAGCGGGGTTTCGGTGCGGACGGCCACGGCCACGGCGTCGGAGGGACGGCTCGAGACGACGGTCCGTTCGTTGCCGCGCACGAGATGCAGCTCGGCGAAATAGGTCGAAGCGCGCAGCTCTGTGATGATCACCCGTTCGACGCTGATGTCGAGGGCCCCGAGCATGTCCTTCATGAGATCATGGGTGAGGGGACGCGGCATGGTCACACCCTGGAGGGCGTAGGCGATGGCGGTTGCTTCGGGACTCCCGATGAAGATCGGCAGCGTACGGCCTTCACCCTCGGTCTCCTGCAGGAGCAGCACCGGCGTGTTCGACTGCAGGTCCACCCTGACGGCACGGAGGAGTACACGGACCATGATTGAAATGTAGCGCCCGATACCGGGCTTGCGTCACCCCCCCAGGTGCCTCCGCAGGGCCGAACGCAGCAGCGTGGCCCGCATGGACTGGCCGAGCGCCGCCAGCTCGTCGGCCGCCTCCATGGCCCGCTGGCGGGATTCGGGGTTGCGCTGGCGGAGCAGTGGGATGACCACCTGCTCGATGAGCCCCATCTCGCGATCGGCGGCGTTGCGGTAGAGGCGCAGGTGGCGTGGCTCGATCCCGAAAGCCCGGAAGGACGCGGCCAGGTTCGCCAGGGCGAGCGCATCCTCGTCGTAGGTCACGATGCCCGCCACGGTCACGGACTCGAGCAGGCCATATGACTCGAGGCCGGCCACCTCCTCGGGAGAGAGGCCGCTGGCGCCCGCCAGCTCCTCGGCCGTGAGGCTGGCACCCGTCACCGTGCCGGGCGTCGGCGTGCCCGGCGTGCCACCGCCGCTGGTCGGGGCATGGGCCGGCGTCTTCCGCGCCCGCGAGCGCGACGCCTCCGACGTTGCAGCCGGTGGTTCGGCGGGGCCCGGGAGGGAAGTGCCGTTGCCTCCATCCCCGCGCGACCCGGAGCGGGCGGAAGCCGCCGCGCGCTCGTGGCGATCGCCACCGGCCGTGGTCGTCCGAGGGGCGGGCTGCACCAGATCCGGGGGCGGTGTAGCCGCCGTCGTCGTCGTCGTGGGAACCGCTTGCTCCGCCTCGCCGACGACCTGGAGCCCTCGTCGTGCCTGCACCTCCTCCGGGAGGCGGGCGGCCCGGCGTGACGCATCGGCGAGGATGCGCGCCATCGCCTCCTCGTCGGCCTTCGTGGGCTGTTCAGCGGCCCCGACGTGCGCCGGTGACGGCTCCGGGGCCATCTCGGCACTTTCGGCCTTGGCCTGGGCATGGCGGGCCTGCTTGCCGTTCGGGAGGTCCGTGCCGGGGTCGTCCAGATTCCCGTCGGCCAACCGGTCACGGATCACCTTGAGGGGCAGGAAATGCTCTCGCTGTTGGCGCAGTACCCAGCGCAGGCGTTCGACGTCGTGATCGAAGAACTTCCGGTACCCCGAGGGCGATCGCTCCGGGTTGACCAGGCCCTGGCTCTCCAGGAACCGGATCTTCGAGATCGTGACGTCCGGGAACTCCTCCCTGAGCAGCGTGAGGACGTCGCCGATCGAAAGATAGGTGCGGCTGGTCACTCGTTGCCGGCCACCAGGTAGACGAGCTTGAACTTACCGATCTGCACTTCGTCGCCGGGAGCCAATTGCACCTCGTCGATCCGTTCCCGGTTCACGTACGTGCCGTTCAACGAGCCCACATCACGTACGGAGTAACCGCCGTCGACGGGCGAGATCTCCACGTGGCGGCGCGACACCGTGATGTCGTCCAAGAAGATGTCACTCTCGGGGTGCCGCCCCGCACGGACCACCTTCTCACCCAGGAGGTAGCGCGCCCCGATGTTGGGCCCGCGGGTGACGACGAGCACGCCGGCGCCGTGCGGCACCTCCACCAGAGTGACGTCCGGTGGGTCCTCGGAGGTCTCCGCCTCGTCGGTCGGGCGGAGCGTGATGGTGGCGTCATCGCCGTCGGCGAGCAGCGCATGGCCGCACGACGAGCAGAAGTTGACACCCTCGGGATTCCGGTGCCCGCAGTTGTGACAGAACACGCCGTCCACGGTACCCCACCCCACGCCGCGCTTCTCCTGCCACCATCTGACGCCTAAAGGTCCGGCTCACTCCGCTGTCAGCTCGCCGTAGGCGGCGGCATCGAGCAGGCTCGACACGTCCGCGCCGGCCGCGAGCTCAAGCTCGCAGATCCACCCCTCGCCGTACGGATCGTGGTTGATCCGTTCGGGTCCTTCGGCTAACGCGTCGTTCACCGCGGTGATGGTGCCTGCGACGGGTGAGTAGATCTCCGACACCGACTTGGTCGATTCCACCTCGCCGAGCTGTCCACCGACTTCGACATCGCTCCCCACGGCCGGTAGGTCGACGAAGACAATGTCGCCCAGCGCATCCTGGGCGTAGTCGGTGATGCCGATGCGCACGTGCGTTCCCTCGGCGCGCACCCACTCGTGCTCGGCCGAGTAGCGCAAGTCTTCGGGGATGTTCATGGGGGGCGACCATATCGGACCGCCCGCCCGACTCGCAGGTGGCGCGGCTAGCCCAACATCCCTTCGATCCGCTTGGCATAGTCCGAGGCCAGAGCCTCCGACGCAGGGAGATCGGCGCCCTCGGCCCAGACGTGCGTCACCGGGTCTTCTGGGTCGGGGACGACCAGCGCCCAACCCTCGCCCGAGACCACCTTGATCCCGTCGACCAGGATCAGCTCTGCACCTTCCTCGGTGAGCTGCTCGATCAGCGTCCGCATGATCAGGCCCTTCTGCTCGAGCGGCGACGGCACCTGTACGTGCACGATGGGCATGGCCGGCACGGCGTCGACGATCCCAGCCAGGGACGTTGTGCTCCGCCCGAGAAGGGACAGGAGTCGGGCCAACGCCGCCGCCGCGTCGAAGGCCGGGAGGAACGACGGGAACACGTAGCCGCCGCGCCGGTCCGAGGCGAACGCCACGCCGCCCGACGCCGCGACCTCGAGTAGCCCGGACGGTGACAACGGTGCAAGCAGGACGTCGACGCCGCGCTCCTTGCAGCGACGCAGCATGCGGTCGGACGCTGTCACCGGCAGGACCACGCGCGACACCTCCCCGGCCGCGGCGGACAATTCGATGAACACCATCATCGCCTCGTCGTCGCTCAGCACGCGTCCGGTTCCGTCGATCAGCGTGAGGCGCTCACCGCCCGCGTCGATCACCGCGCCGAGGTCGGCGCCCGACCCGCGTACCGCGTCCGCCACGCGCGCCTCGCTGACGGTCCGGTCCACCGAGATCATGCCCGGCGTCTGCGCGTAGGGGTTGATGCTGAGCACGTCCGCACCGACCTTCGAAAGCAGGTTGGGCATGACGGAACTCGCGGCACCATAGGAGAGGTCGAGCACCAACTTGACCTCGCGTCCCGCGTCCGGACGCAAGCCGAATGCCTCGACCACGTCGGCGGTGTAGAGCTCGATCGTGCGCGGAGAGAAGTCGATGTCCCCGATCTCGCCCGCGGTCACCCTACGGAACTCCTCGCGGTGGTACATCCGCTCGACCCGACGCTGGTCACCCTCGGAGAGGTCGATGCCGCGCTGGTCGAAGAAACGGATCACGACGGACTGCGGGTCGTCGGGACTGAGGCGCACGGTCAGGCCGGCTCGATTGCCGCGCATGCGCACGTGGTGGCGCGTGACGGGCACCGTTGCCAGCTCGAGGTCGTTGACGTTGACCCCGACCGAGTTGCACCCGACCATCAGGGCACGCTTCAGCACCCGGGCGATACGGCTCGTATCACGCGAGGCGGTGATGTAGGTCCCCTTCTCGAACCCCGAGGCCCACGCCTTGGCGAGCCGGACAGCGAGCTCCGGGCTGATATCGACGTTGGCGATGCCCTGTACCCCGTCCGCGCCGAACAGGGTGCGGGCCCCCCCGGACTCCCACACGATGGAGGCGTTGACCTGTGCGGCCGGCTCGACCACCTTGTAGGGATAGACCTTGACGTCGCTCCGGAGCTCGGCATGCGCCCCGACCAGGCAGCCTTCCCCGACGACGGCCCCAGGCTCGACCCGTGCTCCGACACGGAGGTCGCAGGACCGGCCCAGCACTGCTCCCTCGACCCTCACGGCCGGCCCCAGGTAGGAGTTCTCCCCGATGACCGAGCGCTGGATTTCCGCCCGCGCCGCCACCTGCGCGTTGGCCCCGAGCGTGGTGTAGGCCCCGAGCACGGCGTCACGGTCGATCGTGCAGTTCTCCGCGATGAACGCCGGCGAGTCGATGCGCACCGAGGGGTCGATCGACGAGCCGCGGCCCACCCAGATACCCGGACGCAGTTCGAACCCCGACACGTCCACGTCAACCTTCCCGTCGAGGATGTCCTCGTGGGCCTTGAGGTAGGCCGCGGTGGTGCCGACGTCCTCCCAGTACCCGTCGGCCACATACCCGTAGAGCGGCTCACCGGCCTCGAGCACCGCCGGGAACACCTCGCCGGAGAAGTCCACCGAACGGCCCTCCGGGATGCGGTCGAAGATCTCCGGCTCGAGCACGTAGATGCCTGTGTTGATGGTGTCGCTGAACACCTGGCCCCAGCCGGGCTTCTCGAGGAAGCGTTCGATGGTGCCGTCCTCGTGGGTGATGACGATGCCGAACTCGAGCGGGTTCTCGACGGCGCTCAGCGCGATGGTGGCCAGGGCGTGGTTCTTGTCGTGGAACGCGATGATCGACGTGAGGTCGATGTCGGTGAGGACGTCACCCGAGATGACCAGGAAGCGCTCTGTCAGCTGCTCGCGGGCGTTGCGCACCGAGCCAGCCGTCCCCAGAGGTGACTCCTCGGTCGCGTAGGCCATACGCACGCCGAGCTCGCTACCGTCGCCGAAGTAGCTACGGATGACGTTGGGCAGGAACGCGACGGTCACGACGATGTCGGTGATCCCGTGCCGCCGCAGCAGGGCCACGATGTGCTCCATCATCGGCCGCCCCACCAACGGCAGCATCGGTTTGGGCAAGTTGGACGTCTGCGGGCGCAGGCGGGTGCCCTCACCGCCGGCCATGATCACGGCCTTCATACGGCGGTCCTCCGCGCCGCACGCCCCTGACGCAGGGCGCGCCGGGCTGGTGCGATGTAACTCCCGGCTGCCCACCAGGCCAGGGCGAGGCCGACCAGTCCGGTGACCCACGCAATGGCCCGGATGGGCTCCTGCCACGTCGCGTTGCCGTCGCCGAGGAGGAACGCGGGGTAGGCGAACATCAGGCCGAACGTTCCCGCCTTGCCGGCCCACAGCACGTCGATGCGCGCCGCGCCCAGCGCGGCGAGCAGGACAACCATGACCGACACGAGCACCTCACGGGCCAAGGTGGCGAGGCCGAACCACAGTGGCACCGCGCCGTAGACCATGATCGAGATGACCGCGGTCCCGACCAGCAGACGGTCCGCCAGCGGGTCGAGGATCTTGCCGAAGGTCGACACCTGGCCGAAGTGGCGCGCCACGTACCCGTCCACCCAGTCCGATGCGCCGAGCACGGCAAGAAGGATCGAGGCCGCGACCTGTCGGTGCAGCCCGAAGAGCAGCCACAGGAACACCGGGATGCACACGAGGCGCACCATCGTGATGACGTTGGGCACCGTGAGGATGCGGTCCAACCCGTCGTTGTCCACGTCGCGAGTGTACGGGAGCGACCCGCGACGGCCCCGCCCGCGTTGTGCCAGAGTGGGCAGAGTGCCGCGATTCGAACCGTTCCAAGGGCTGCGCTACCGGCCGACGCGTGCGCCCATCGCCCAGGTCATCGCCCCGCCCTACGACGTGATCTCCTCGACCCAGCGTGTGCATCTCGCCTCGCGCAACCCGGCCAACGCCGTGCTCGTGGAGCTGCCGGAGGCCGATCTCTCCCGCCGGCGCGACCGGTACGCCGTGGCGACGGAGCTGTTCACCCGCTGGCAGGAGGAGGGCATCCTCGTCCCCGATCCCCAGCGCAGCCTCTACCCCTACCGGATGACGGACACCGCGGGCCACGCCACGACCGGCGTGATCGGGGCACTGGGGTTGTCGGAGCCCGGTGCGGACAGCGACATCCTGCCGCACGAGCAGACCCTGCCCAAGCCCAAGAGCGACCGCCTGGACCTCCTCCGGGCGACCCGGGCGAACCTGTCGCCCATCTGGGGCCTCTCGATGGCGGTCGGCATCACGGCCACCTTCGACCCGACCGACGACGAAGCGGTGGCCGACGCCTACGACGACGACGGGGTCCGTCACCAACTTTGGGTCCTCAGCGATGCCGACACCGTGGCCGCCGTCGGCGAAGCCATGGCTTCGGCCCCGGTCGTCCTGGCCGACGGGCACCACCGCTACGAGACGGCCCGGGCCTACCAGGCCGAGTGTCGTGCGGCCAACGGCGGCCTCCCGGGCACCTACGACCTGGTCATGAGCCTCGTGGTGGAGCTGGCGGAGGACCAGCTCACCGTCGGTGCCATCCAGCGCACCATCAGCGGCCTGCCCGGGGACTTCGATCTCGTCGACGCGCTGGGTCGGTGGTTCGACGTCGTGCGCGCCGGGGCGGCCGACGACCGGACGCTCGGTGCCCTGGCCGACTCCAACTCGCTGGCCCTGGTGACGGCTGGCCGTGCCTATCTCCTCCTGCCCCACGCCGACGTGCAGGAGCGCGCCGGCAACGACCTCGATTCGAGCCTGATCGCGTCCATCCTCGAGGAGCTGCCGCCCCACGAAGTCATGCACCGTCACAGCGTCGCCGAGGCCATGGAGGCCCTGGCCGAAGGCGAAGGCCAGGCGGCGTTCCTGCTCCGCCCCGTGACGGTGAAGCAGATCGACGAATGGGCGAACGAGCGCCGGCGCATGCCACCCAAGACGACCTTCTTCAGCCCCAAACCCCGGACCGGCATGGTGTTCCGGTCCCTCGACCTCCCCTGAGGAACCTGCGATGCACGACTCGGTCACCGTCCACATCTCCGCTCCGCCCGAGAAGGTCTGGGACCTGGTGAGTGACGTGACCCGCATCGGCAGCTACAGCCCCGAGACGTTCGAGGCGGAGTGGATCGACGGGGCCACCGGGCCCGCTGTCGGCGCCCGGTTCCGTGGCCACGTGAAGCGCAACGGCAAGGGGCCGATCTACTGGACCACATGCACGGTCACCGAGTGCGATCCCCCGAACACGTTCGCCTTCGGGGTCGGTGCTCCGGGGAAGACACCGCTGAACGTGTGGCGCTACGACATCGAGGCCGCCGGCCACGGGTGCGACGCCACGGAGTCCTTCACGCTCCGGCCGACCCGCTCGCTCCGCCTCTACTGGGCCGTGCTCGGCTGGGCCCGCGGCAAGACGAACCGCAATGGCATGCGCACCACGCTTGAACGCATCCGCGGCGAGGTCGAAGCCCAGCCGGCCACGAGCTAATCAGTGATCAGGAGGACACATGGATGAGGGCCGGCCCATCTCGTACATGGCGCTCGAGGTCGGGACGCCCGTCCTCAGCTCGTCGGGCACCCAGTTCGGCACGGTCGAACACGTGCTCCAGGTCCCGGAACTGGACCTGTTCGACGGCTTGGCGGTCAAGACGCATCACCACGGCGTGCGCTTCGTCGACCGCGACCAGGTTGTCGACATCACCACGGCGGCGGTCCGTTCCTCGATTCCCGACGACCAGGTCGACGCGCTCCCAGAACCCCACGGGCCCCTGGTCCTCCACCCGGACACCGCCCGCGACGAAGGCCCGTCGCTGACGGCGCGCTGGGGTCGGCTCTTCGGGCGCGAGCACTGGAAAGAGCTCGAGTGAGGCTGGGACGAACGACGTTTGCCGCGCCCTTCGCGGCGCGGTCCGCGTCGTCGGCCTAGTCGACCGTCCAGCTCGAACCCGACCGGAGGAGCGAAGCAAGATCACCGAGCCCGCGCTTGTCCTGCGCGGCGGTGATCTGCTCGGCCATCTGTGTCCCGTACTCGGGCCTCTCGACGGCGCGAAACACGCCGATGGGCGTCGGCTCGTAAGGACCGCGGGCCAGACGGGACAGCGCGAAGGCGAGGCCGGGGTCGTCGCGCTTCTCGTCGTGCACGAGAAGCGCGTCTTGCCCGACGTCGGCCACCGCAACGATCTCGAGGCTGCCGTCGGGGCGCTGGACCACGCCGCGCTCCTCCCCCTCGGCACCGAACGCAATGGGCTGGCCGTGCTGGAGCGGGATGAGCATGCTGGCCCGGGCGTCGCGGCTCGTGATCTTCTCGAAGGCGCCGTCGTTGAAGACGTTGCAGTTCTGCAGCACCTCGACGAAAGCGGCGCCGTTGTGCTCGTGGGCCCGGCGGAACGTCTCCTGCATGTGGGCCCTGTCCATGTCGTGCGTGCGGGCGACGAACGTCGCCTCCGCGCCGAGGGCGAGGGAGACGGGGTTGAACGGCGTGTCGACCGAGCCGAACGGCGTCGACTTGGTGACCTTGGCCACCTCGGAGGTCGGCGAGTACTGCCCCTTGGTCAGCCCGTAGATCTGGTTGTTGAACATCAGGATGTTCAAGCGCACGTTGCGCCGTAGGGCGTGGATCAGGTGGTTCCCTCCGATGGACAACGCGTCGCCGTCGCCGGAGATGACCCACACGTCCAGGTCGGGTCGTGTCGTGGCCAGGCCGGTGGCGATGGCCGGCGCCCGGCCGTGGATGGAGTGCATCCCGTAGGTGTTCATGTAGTACGGGAACCGGGCGGCACAGCCGATACCCGAGAGGAAGACGGTGTTCTCCCGTCGTACGCCCAGGTCGGGCATCAGCATCTGGACCGCGGCGAGAATGGAGTAGTCGCCGCAGCCGGGACACCAGCGGACTTCCTGGTCGCTGGTCCAGTCCTTGCGGGTGGTGACGGGCACGGCGGTCGCCGTGGCGCCGTTACCGGCGGAACTGCCATTGCTTTTGGCGGAGCCGTTCGACTCACTCATGACTTGCCTCCGAGCAGCGCGGTGATGGCCGCCTCGATCTCTCCGACGCGGAACGGAACGCCCTGCATCTTGGACATGGTCTGTGCGTCCACCAGGAACTCGGCCCGCAGGATGCGGCTCAACTGCCCCAGGTTCACCTCGGGCACGAGGATCTGGGTGTAACGGTCCAGAACCTCACCGAGGTTCGGCGGCAGGGGGTTCAGGTGGCGCAGGTGGACGTGCGCCGCCTTCATGCCCCGGGCCCGTATGCGCTTGACCCCGGCGGCGACGGCGGCATACGTGGAGCCCCAGCTGACGAGGAGCAGTTGGGCGTCCCCCGACTCGTCGTTCACCTCGACGGGGGGGATGTCGGCCGCGATGCCGGCGATCTTGTCGCGCCGGAGGTGCACCATGCGCTCGTGGTTGATGCCCTCGTAGGACACGTTGCCGCTCCCGTCGGCCTTCTCGAGCCCGCCGATGCGGTGCTCGAGACCCGGGAGCCCGGGCGGCGCCCAGGGCCGGGCCAGCGTGTCGGCGTCACGGACGTAGGGCCAGAACGTCTCGGTGCCGTCGTCTTCGACGTGGTTCGGTTCGGACGCGAAACCCGGGTCGATCGGCTCGAGCGCGTCGAGGTCCGGCAGCCGCCAGGGCTCGGCGCCGTTGGCCAGGTAGCCGTCCGACAGCAGGATCACCGGCGTGCGGTATTTCACGGCGATCCGGGTCGCCTCGATCGCCGCGGCGAAGCAGTCGCTCGGTGTCTGCGGCGCCACGATCGGCACCGGTGCCTCGCCGTGACGGCCGTACATGGCGTGCAGGAGGTCGGCCTGCTCGGTCTTGGTGGGCAATCCCGTCGAGGGTCCGCCACGCTGGACGTCGACGACGACGAGGGGCAACTCGAGGTTGATGGCCAGGCCGATCGTCTCGGATTTGAGGTCGAGGCCGGGCCCGCTGGTCGTCGTCACGCCGAGGCCGCCCCCGAAGGAGGCGCCGAGGGCGGCGCCGATGCCGGCGATCTCGTCCTCGGCCTGGAAGGTCCGGACCCCGAACTCCTTGCGCCGGCTCAGCTCGTGGAGGATGTCGGAGGCCGGCGTGATCGGATAGCTGCCGAGGAAGATGGTCAGCCCAGCCAGCCGGGCCGCGGTGATCAGCCCCCAGGCCAGGGCCTGGTTGCCGGTGACCTGGACGTATTCGCCCTTCTCGAACGTGGCCGGCTTGACCTCGTAGTTCGACTCGAACAGCTCGGCCGTCTCGCCGAAGTCGTACCCGGCCCGGAAGGCCCGGGTGTTGGCGTCGGCCACCTGCGGTCGGCCGCTGAAGCGCTCGGCGATCCACTCGATCGTCGGCTCGACCGGCCGGGTGTACAACCAACTGATGAGCCCCAAGGCGAAGAAGTTCTTGGAACGCTCGGCGTCACGCGGCTTGACCCCGGCCTCCTTGCACACCTCCTGGGTGATGGAGGTCATCGGCACCTCGTAGACGGTGTACGCGCTGAGCGACCCGTCCGTCAGGGGGTTGGCCTGATAGCCCGCCTTGGTCAGATCGCGCTCCTCGAAGGCGTCACTGTTGACGATGAGGACCGTCCCCTTGGCCATCAGATCGATGTTGGCCTTCAGGGCGGCCGGGTTCATGGCCACCAGCACGTTGGGCGCGTCGCCCGGGGTGAGGATGTCGTGGTCGGAGATGTGGACCTGGAAGGCGGACACCCCGTTGACGGTGCCGGCCGGCGCCCGGATTTCCGCCGGGAAGTCCGGGAACGTGGACAAGTCGTTGCCCAGGAGGGCGCTGCTCGTGGTGAACCGGTCCCCCGTGAGTTGCATCCCGTCGCCCGAGTCCCCGGCGAAGCGCACGATGACCTGGTCCAACTGCTCCGTTCCGTGTTGCGTTCCCGATGCCACGGGCTGCCTCATCTCATGTCATGGACACCGAGCGTCCCGGTCTCACTCCAGCGGGCCCTGGCGCGCCGCCGACAGTGCGGCGCGCGGCACTCTCCGTCCGAATTCCTCGTTCGCTCATCCTAATCCCGGCCCCCCGGGGCCCCTCTTCATGCCTGGTCGTGGGCGCGCGCCGGTTCGGCCTCCGGGAGGTGTCGCCCCGGTGCCGGCGAGGCCGGCCCCGCCAGGGGGTCAGGCGATGGTGACCTCGGGGTCGAGATAGACGTCCTGAATGGAGCGGATGAGGGCGGCACCCTCGTCCATCGGGCGCGAGAAGGACTTGCGGCCCACGATGAGCCCCATGCCACCGGCCCGCTTGTTGATGACGGCCGTGCGGATGGCCTGGGGCAGGTCGTCGTCGCCCTTGGACTCGCCGCCAGAGTTGATGAGGCCGATGCGGCCCGCGTAGCAATTGACGACCTGCCAGCGGGTGAGATCGATCGGGTTGTCCGTCGTGAGCTCGTCGTAGACGAGTGGGTCCGTGCGGCCGAAGCCGATCGCCGTGTAGCCGCCGTTGTTCTCGGGCTGCTTCTGCTTGATGATGTCGGCCTCGATCGTCACGCCCATGTGGTTGGCCTGCCCGGTGAGGTCGGCCGAGACCTCGTAATTGACGCCGTCCTTCTTGAAGGCCGGGTTGCGCAGGTAGCACCAGAGCACCGTGAACAGGCCGAGCCGGTGCGCCTCGGCGAACATCGCCGAGACCTGCTGCAGCTCGCGGTCCATGTCGTCGGACCCGAAGTAGATGGTGGCGCCCACGCCCATGGCGCCGAGGTCGAAGGCCTGCTGGACGGAACCGAACATGATCTGGTCGTAGGTGTCGGGCACGTGCAGGAACGCGTTGTGGTTCAGCTTGCAGATGAAGGGGATGCGGTGCACGTACTTGCGTGAGGCCAGACCGAGCGTGCCGAGCGTCGTGGCCACCGCGCTGCACTCGCCGGCCAACGCCAGCTCGACGATGTTCAGCGGGTCGAAGTAGGCGGGGTTCTTCGAGAAGCTGGCCGCGGCGGAGTGCTCGATGCCCTGGTCCACCGGAAGGATCGAGAGGTAGCCGGTGCCACCGAGACGCCCGTGGTCGAACATCGTGCCGAGGTTGCGCAGCACGGTGGGGGTGCGGTCGCTGTTGGTGAAGACCCTATCGAGGTAGTCGGGTCCCGGGAGGGTGAGACCCTCCGAGGGGAACGCCTTCGCGTCGTGGGAGAGAAGGGCGTCCGCGTCGTCACCGAGAAGACTGCGGATGTCGGTTGTGTTGCTCATGCGCGTGAGCTTACCGGAGGGTCATCGAGGGCTCCCGGAGCGCTGCGGGCGTGCTCTTCGCCTCCGTTCGTCACGTTCTCGCCACACTCTGCCGAATGCACCGAGTGCGCCCGTGTGAGTTCGGCGTGGGTCCGGGGTCGGGGCCGGGC
Source organism: uncultured Acidimicrobiaceae bacterium (assembly GCA_963756625.1). Classification (GTDB taxonomy): domain Bacteria; phylum Actinomycetota; class Acidimicrobiia; order Acidimicrobiales; family RAAP-2; genus Bog-473. The sequence continues at coordinate 206,482 of CAVWNQ010000004.1, read as the reverse complement.
GAACGGCCCGTCCGCGAATTCGCCGACAATTTTCCGCCACCCATGACGCATGTTGCACACCCCGGACCCATACGCTGGGAGTCGTCGGAGTCGAGTTGGCGACGTCGGGAGCAGGGGCTCATGAACGTTCTCGAGTCCAGGGCGGGTAGGCCGTTGCGCCTGCGGCCCTGGGTGCTATTGGCAGGCGCCATCATCATCGTGGCGGCCGTCCTGTATTTCACGAACGGCCCGTCGCCCAGCAACTCCGGTTCCACGACGGCGACCACCGCGACTGCTGCTTCGGGTTCGGGCGGCACGCATCCGGGGAGCGGACGTGGGATGGCCGGGCTGTATCTCCGCGCCACCACGCCCGCCGCAGGTGCCGAGAACGTGGCGCCCAACACGACCATCTCGGTCACCTTCTCGAAGTCGATCTCCTTGCACACGGCCCAGCCCTCGCTCTCGCCGAAGATCGCCGGCAAGTGGGTCCAGACCACCCCGACCACGCTCACCTACCAGCTCGACTCGCCGCTCATCCCATCCACCCACGAGGTCGTCACCATCCCAGGTGGCAACGGCGGGGTCCGGGGCACCGACGGCGCGGTCCTCTCGTCGTCGCACTCGCTCACCTTCGACGTCGCCAACGGCGACATGCTGCGCCTGCAGCAGCTCCTGGCCGGACTCAATTACCTTCCACTGGGCTTCGCGGCGTCCGGTCCGGCGCCGGCACGGGCCGACCTGGCCCAGGACCAGCCGGGAGCGTTCTCGTGGCGCTGGCCGAACCTGCCCACCGAGCTGACCTCGCAGTGGACGCAGGGCAGCGAGAACGAGATCACCAAGGCGGCGGTCGAGGCGTTCGAGACCCAGAACGACATCGGGGTCGACGGTATCGCCGGGCCGGCGGTTTGGACGGCCCTGATCAACGACACCATCAACGACAAGACCGACGCGACGCCCTACGTCTACGTCCTCGTCAACAAGGCGCTGCCCGAGAACCTCACGCTGTGGAACAACGGCGCCGCGCAGTACGTCGGCATCCCGGTCAACACCGGCGCGCCGGGCGCCGACACCACCGACGGGTCCTTCGCCGTCTTCGAGCACGTGCGCTACTCCGAGATGAAGGGCACCAACCCCGACGGCTCCACCTACGACGACCCCAACGTCCCCTACGCCAGCTACTTCAACGGGGGCGACGCGCTGCACGGCTTCATCCGCGCGTCCTACGGGTCCCCGCAGAGCAACGGCTGCGTCGAGATGCCCTACGCCGACGCCGCCCTGGTCTGGCCGCTCACGCCGGTGGGCACGCTGGTCACGGTCGTCGGGCCGAACTATGGCACCGCTCCCCCGCCCACGACCACGACCACGGCACCCGCTCCGCCGGCGACCACGACGACGGCGCCCGCTGCGCCCGCGACCACGACACCACCGGCCGCGACGCCGGCCGCGCCCGCGGCACCCACGACCACGCCGAGCACGCCGGCGGGTTGATGCGGGTGACGGGCTGACGAGGGGTTGCGCGCTGCGGAGCTGGGGGCTGGTGGATGAGGCCCGGGATTACCGCTTGGCTCTCGGCTTCGCCCTCGAGCCGGGCCGGCGCTCGGGACCCAGGCCGCGCAGACGCTCGGTCACGTCGTAGGCCTCGGGATCGGCCCGGCGTACCCGCTCGAAGTACTCGCGTGCCCGTGGCACGTCGCCCGCCCGCTCGTAGAGGTCCGCCAGCAGGTACCACTGCCGGATGTGGCGGTCCGACGGGTTGCGCAGCGCCTTGCCCGCACCCGCGGTGGCGAGCATGGCGATGGCGCCGCTGAGGTCACCCGAGTCGGCCAGGGAGGCTGCCGCCACGATGCGGCCCTCGGCCAGCACGTCAGGATCCGGTGAGCTCTGGCGGAGCTGGCTCCACAGGTCGGCCACCTTCTTGGGCTTGTGCAGCGCGCGCTGGCAGTCCATCAGCACCGGGAGGTGCTCGGTCGAGTCGCTCAGCGCACCGAACGCCTGGAGGTGGCGCGCGGCCTCACGCCACCGGCCGCTGCGGTACGCGGCCAGCCCGGCCAGCTCTCGCACGCCGGCGACTCCGGGCACCTCTTCGGCCACTGGCTTGATGGCCCGGAGCGCATCTTGGTCGCGCCCGCGCTCGAGGGCGCCGTAGGCCGACTCGGCCCGTTCCACCAGGCGTTCCCGGTGGTACGCCGTGGCCGTGTCGGCCGCGTTGCGGATCTCGGCGGCGAGCTCGGGCGGCAGCGGATGCTGGTGGCGGCTCGACAGGGCGGCGATGGCATCGCGTGCCGTCCCGGGTGGTGCGGTGGTTCTCGCGGCGACTCTGTCGGTCTTAGCGGCGCTCCGCTTCTTCCCGGGTCTCGGCCTCGGTGGCAGGTCCGCCCACTCCCTCGCACCGTCGTCCCGGACCCAGCCGGTGTTCCGGGTCTGGTTGGACGGCGGTGGCCCTGACGTGCGGCGTTCAGGGCGGTTCCTGGCGTCGGCGGGCGCGGAAGCCGCCGCCTGCTCCCGCTGCACCTCGCGGGCGCCCCGTCGGGCGACGTTGCCCCACGATTTCGTCCGCGACGGCAGTGGTTGCTCGTCGTCCCGGGTGTCGCGCGGTCGTGGGCCGCCGGGTCTGCGTCCTGGTGACCGTGCGCCCGTCCCGTCTGCTCGGCTCGACGACCTCGTGGGTGCGCCCGACCGTCGCGGCGGTGGGCCGCTGCGTCGGTCATCTGTGGCCCGGCGCGGGCTCCTCGGCTTGCCGGCGTCGGCCGCGCCCGTCCTCGAGGTCGGCCGTCCGCTGCGCGTCGCGTCGCCTGGTCGGCTCGACGACCTACCGGATCCAGCCCCGCTGCCGGTTCGGCTGCCGGTTCGGCTGGCGCCCGCCGTTCCCGCTCCGCCCGTCGACGACGGCCGACTTCGGCGTTCCCCTCCCCCGCTGACCCGAGGAGCTGGGCGACCGCGGCCGGTCCCGCCACTCGCACGACTCCCAGTCCCGGCGGCGCCGGGAGCGCGACCGGTCCCGCTCGTGCTGGTGCGGCCGGTACCGCTCGGGCGTCCTGTGCCGAGCGCCGCGATTCGAACCACCACCGCCGGCGCGACCGGCACCGGCACCGCTCCCGCGCCCGTACCTCCGCCCGACGGGCGCGCCGGTCTCCCACTCCGCGCCGGACGCGCCGATTGGGCGCGACGGTTGGGCCGGGGAGAGCTCGGAGGCATCCTTGGATTCTAGGTGGCGCCCTTGCGTCCGTTCGGGCGGCGTGACTCGCTTCGCGCACGACGAGAAGGGCGCCCGTTTGGCCTCGACGAATCTCGTCGCTCATCACGAACGCGACGTCCACACCACTCGTGAGCGACGTCGCCACGCCGATGCGAGGCCGCCGAGGGTAAGGAGGAGCGCGCCGGCGCGCACGTTGCTTCGATCGAGCCCTGAAACGACGAGATCCCCTCGAGCCGAAGCTCTGAGGGGATCTCGTCAGTGAGAAATCCCGGCGGCGACCTACTCTCCCAGGGGGCCTCCCCCCAAGTACCATCGGCGCGGGCGGGCTTAACTGCCGTGTTCGGAATGGGAACGGGTGTTTCCCCGCCGCTATGGCCACCGGAAACCGTGCGCTCGGCGGGCCCCGCGTCCCTCGATGGGAGCGGGCCGCGCCCGTGGCTGCGTTATGCAGCCCCTGAGCGTTCCAAAGCGAGCACGAGCACGAATAAAGTCTCCAAGCCCTCGGCCGATTAGTACCGGTCGGCTGAATGCATTACTGCACTTACACCTCCGGCCTATCAACGTGGTCGTCTAGCCACGGGCCTTACCAGGTTAACCCTGTGGGAGATTTCATCTCGAAACGGGCTTCGCACTTAGATGCTTTCAGCGCTTATCCCACCCGTAGGTCGCAAACCAGCAGTGCCCTTGGCAGGACAACTGGCACACGAGAGCTACGTCCGTCCCGGTCCTCTCGTACTAGGGACAGCCTTTCTCAAATCTCCTACGGCTGCATCGGATAGGGACCGAACTGTCTCACGCATGTTGATCCCGCATTACTGCGGGCACAGACTATACCTTCACCCTCTTTCGAGGGGCTGGCGTCTTATGGCTTCCACAGGGGTCTGCGGATCGAGGTATCGATCTGAAGAAGCCATCTCTTCGCTGTTGCTGGCGAAGAAGTCGTTACAGGGGCACAACACGCCCTTGCTACGCAGATGTTGCTCGACATCTGCGGCGGAAATCCGCTTCGTCTTCGAATAGTTTAGGGTCGCAAATGCATCCACTTGTCGTGCTAGATGCAGGAAGATCTCCGGATCCTTCACTCGATCAAGCTGAGGAAGGATCTCGAGTGCTCGCCGCACGTGCACCTCTTTGAAGATGACGTGGAGCTCGACCGCACGGAGTAGTCGAAGGAGGACGGGCCGGCTGGTGATCACGAGATCGCTCATGCCGGTGCCTCGTTCTCTGCATGTAGCCACTCCCTCCCAGCAGCGCCTGGATGCGTTCCAGGCCGTGCCGAGCCGATGTGGACTGTGAGAATGAGACGCTGGCTCGGATGTAGAACCCGAACCGGTACTCCTTCTGCCTGACGAGTTGGAAGTGAATGCTCCCATCCCCGTCAAGGAATCCTGCAACATAGGACGACGTAGATACATCCATTGTGTTGGCCTTCCCTCGGTATTGCCCTCACAAAGAACGTTCGGTGTTCTGTCAGGGTTTCACCGATATGAGCCAGTGAGCACCCAGGAATTACTTCCTGGGGACGCAGTGTGTTCTACGTTCTAAACCCAGCTCGCGTACCGCTTTAATGGGCGAACAGCCCAACCCTTGGGACCGGCTTCAGCCCCAGGATGCGACGAGCCGACATCGAGGTGCCAAACCTTCCCGTCGATATGGACTCTTGGGGAAGATGAGCCTGTTATCCCCGGGGTACCTTTTATCCGTTGAGCAACGGCGCTTCCATAAGCAACCGCTGGATCACTATGCCCTGCTTTCGCACCTGCTCGACTTGTAGGTCTCGCAGTCAAGCTCCCTTTTGCCATTGCACTCGACAGCTGATTGCCAACCAGCCTGAGGGAACCTTTGGGCGCCTCCGTTACATTTTAGGCAATCTGTTAGCCCGACAACTTGTATCTCATGCTCGGCAGTATTTCTTCCGTGATGAATGCTCCCATCGCCGACGCGGAGGGCGCCGGCACGTAGATCTGCAAGCCATCACGCTGCCTTCGCACTGTGGTCTCAACTCCAACGTCTCGCTGTATCACCGTCTGCAGAAGTTGAACTTCCGCAGCGGTGAAGCTTTGCGTGTTGAGGTACAGACCGCGACACTGGCTCGACTTTCGTGAGCCATCGTCCATGAACCACACGGCCATGCTCAATGGCGTGAGTTCGAGATCTACCGGCACCACCTTCCGGTGGTCCCGATAGAAACGCACTCGAAACTCTTCCAATTCGACGTGTGAAAGGGTCGTAAACCCAATGTTCGTCGAGACCGTGCCGAGTCGATTGCGCCGAGCTCTCGCCCTTGGTGGGGTGCGGACCCAATCTCGCCATTCTGCATATTTCCAGTCGACGTAGGCCGACTGCCTCAGAGAATGCTCGATCTTGAGCCTTGCTGTGCGTCCGCCGCGCTGTCGTTCGAGGTGAGCATCACCCAGAAGCATTCCAACCAGGATTTGCTTCTGCCGCTCTGTCATCGCCAACAGCGCCTTCTGCTTGCGCAGTTCCAGCGTGTTCATGGACGGAGTTGCCGTCTCGAGGTCATTTCTGCCTCGATCTGCATGTCGCCATGCAGTTCAGACCATCCCATCACCCGTCGCGATGCGACGGGGCTCTCGTTGTGGTCGTTGGGGTAGGCGGCAGAAAGCCGCCCAACCTGCTGATTGTCCGCACTGGTCAGATTGTCACTGCCCATGCCAAACCGTAAAAAGTGGTTGTGACACGAACGAGTACTGCCAGATACTCGGATGTCCCAGCATACGCCGAGAGTTTTATCTCACATGGTTTCCCATGATTCGCCCCATTTTGTTAAGGCGACCGCCCCAGTCAAACTACCCACCTGACGCTGTTCCTGATCCGGATCACGGACCGAGGTTAGAGTCCCGGCACTAAAAGGGTGGTATTTCAAGGTTGACTCCACACTGGCTAGCGCCAATGCTTCAAAGTCTCCCACCTATCCTACACAAATAGTACCAAAACTCAACATCAAGCTGTAGTAAAGGTCCACGGGGTCTTTCCGTCCTGATGCAGCTAACGAGCATCTTTACTCGTACTTCAATTTCGCCGGGTCTGTGGTTGAGACAGTAGGAAAGTCGTTACGCCATTCGTGCAGGTCGGAACTTACCCGACAAGGAATTTCGCTTGTTCTGTTACGACCAAATCACTCAGTAAGTATTGGAGTATTGGCGGATCGGTCGTTTCCGCCGATCTCCCTACGTCGCCGTAGGGACCGGACCATATCTTCATCTCACATGGACTACCTATAGACCTGAGATGGTCGGCGTTTGGTCTCTGAGGATTCTCAGGACTTCGGGTGGACCATCCACTCGAAGTACCAGAGTCTTTCCTGCTGATTGTCCGCACCGAACGGATTGTCACTATCCATGTCGCAAACCGATAAGGCGCTTTGACATGGATGAGTACCGTCGGATTCTCGGAGTTTCCAGCATATAGCCGACTACTCACCGCATCGTCTCCGATACGGGGGGCAGCACCCATTTGCACTCTATGGGAATTCTACCTTAGGCACATTTGTTACTACTCAAGATGGCGCAGATTTGCTCGCCATTAACCTCTGAGCGGCCGGGTCATTTCTGCCTAGCTCCTCATGTCGCCATGAGGTGTCGGACCTATCTTCATCCCTCTGCTTCAAAGAGGGATGCCCTGCATACAGTCTCTGAGGATCCCGCAAGTACCTCAACTCGAGATGATCTCCGGGCATCGCTCCTTGCCGTCGGCATTCCATGCCGGTTCATCGGAGCGCTCAACCGAGGCTGCTCGATACCCAGCTGGCGAAAGATGCCGCCTTACAGGACCGCATCGAGTGAACGTGCGGAGAGAGCCGCGAAATCTTGCCGCTTGAGACGCGGAGGATATCGATCGAAGAACGGCAAAACCCGATGCTTCAGATCGGTCGGTCCTGGTGACTTCGAAGTATAGAAGACACCGTCGCGGGCCCTTTGCGAACCCTTCCCGCGCCGAAGACCGGAATCGATGAAGCTCGTGGAGCCTCTTCGATCGATCTGCGAGACGTTGATACGATAGCGGAACACGCGGCATGGCAGCTGCCACCCCGGTTCACGCTCATCGACGGATGGGGACGTTGAAGCTTCCCTCGCCATCGACGAATCCAGCGACCCAGTTGCCGAGGTCGTAGGGATCCGATCCAGCCAGTTAGAGGAACAGGGTCTTTCCTGCTGATTGTCCGCACCGGACGGATTTTCACTTTCCACGCTCACACCCAATCAAACGGGTGTGACACGAGATGAGTACCGCCGGATACTCGGAGTTTCCAGCATTTAGCAGAGTTTGTTTCAAGGGATTACTCCCCTGAAGCCGCAACTTGTGCTTACGGCCGCCGTTTACCGGGGCTTAGGTTCAGAGCTTCGCCCGAGGGCTAACCCTTCCCCGTAACCTTCCGGCACCGGGCAGGCGTCAGAGCGTATACATCGTCTTACGACTTCGCACGCTCCTGTGTTTTTAGTAAACAGTCGCTTTCCCCAATTCTCTGCGGCCTCCTTGGGCATCGGGACGCGAAGTCCGTCACCCTATCGAGGCCCTCCTTCTCCCGAAGTTACGGAGGAATTTTGCCGAGTTCCTTAACCACAGTTCTCCCGATCGCCTTGGTATTCTCTACCCGCCCACCTGTGTTGGTTTGGGGTACGGGTACCGTGTCAGCTCGCTAGAAGTTTTTCTAGGCAGCATAGAATCAGTGACTTCGCCTGGAACGGCTCGGCATCGCGTCTCAGGATTGATGGGATCCGGATTTACCTAGATCCCTCCCTACACGCTTACCCCAGGACAACCAACGCCTGGGCTCACCTATCTTCCTGCGTCGCTCCTTTGCTATCCGCCCCAGGGTTGGTCAGTTCGACCCGAAGGTCATCCCCTTAGTACCCCTGGCTTGGAATGGGCGCGGACACGGTAGTACTGGAATATCAACCAGTTGTGCATCGACTACGCCTCTCGGCCTCGCCTTAGCTCCCGACTTACCCTGGGAGGATTAGCCTTCCCCAGGAACCCTTGGGCTTACGGCGGAGGAGTTTCTCACTCCTCTCTCGCTACTCATACCAGCATTCGCACTCGACCACGCTCCACGACGGTTCACACCACCGCTTCTCTGCGAGATCGACGCTCCCCTACCACTCCCGTCTATTGACGGAAATCCGCGGCTTCGGCTCTTGACTTGAGCCCCGTTACATTATCCGCGCAGGACCACTCGACCAGTGAGCTATTACGCACTCTTTTAAGGGTGGCTGCTTCTGAGCCAACCTCCTGGCTGTCTTTGCGTTCCCACATCGTTTTCCACTTAGTCAAGAATTAGGGGCCTTAGCCGGCGATCTGGGCTGTTTCCCTTTCGACCAACGAAGCTCATCCCTCGTGGTCTCACTGCCGGGTTCTAGAGCATCGGCATTCGGAGTTTAGTTGGGGTCAGTAAGCTTGTAGGCCCCCTAGCCCATCCAGTGCTCTACCTCCGATGCTGAACACCCGACGCTGCACCTAAATGCATTTCGGGGAGAACCAGCTATCACCGAGTTTGATTGGCCTTTCACCCCTTGCCACAGGTCATCCCCCCAGTTTTCAACCTAGGTGGGTTCGGCCCTCCACGAAGTCTTACCTTCGCTTCAGCCTGCCCATGGCAAGCTCACTCGGCTTCGGGTCTACAGCATGCGACTCAACGCCCTATTCAGACTCGCTTTCGCTTCGGCTACCCATCACTGGTTAACCTCGCCACACACCGTAACTCGCTGGCTCATTCTTCAAAAGGCACGCCATCACGGCTGACATCCACCATGTGTCACCGATCTCACCCGAAGGGATCACGGCAACGGTGGAGCAACGACGCTTTGACTGTTTGTAAGCCAACGGTTTCAGGTACTATTTCACTCCCCTCCCGGGGTACTTTTCACCTTTCCCTCACGGTACTAGTTCGCTATCGGTCGCCTAAGAGTACTTAGCCTTACGAGATGGTCCTCGCAGATTCACGCCGGCTTTCCCGGATCCGGCGCTACTCGGGTGCTCAAGCGGAGTCCAATGCTTTTCGTGTACGGGACCATTACCCTCTCTGGTTCAGCTTTCCTGACTGATTCCACTAGACATTGGTTTTGTAACTCCGTGACAGGTCTGGTGCCCCGTCTCTCGAGTCCCAACAACCCCATACCGGCAACGCCACCAGGCTTTAACACCGGCACGGTTTAGGCTCTTCCCTTTTCGCTCGCCGCTACTCGGGGAGTCACTGTTGTTTTCCTCTCCTCGGGTTACTTAGATGTTTCAATTCACCCGGTTCCCTCGCCCCGCCCTATACATTCAGGCGGGTGTAACACCTCATGACAGGTGTTGGGTTGCCCCATTCGGATATCCACGGATCGACGCTCGGTAGACAGCTTCCCGTGGCTTTTCGCAGTCGCCCACGTCCTTCTTCGGCTTTAGGCGCCAAGGCATTCACCGTTGGCTCTTTGTAGCTTGGAGAACAAAGATGCTCGTGCTCGCTTTGGAATTCTCAAGGGGCTGAACGGCACACGCCGAGGTCGAGACTCCGCACCGAAAGCAGCACAGCAGGAAGCTGCGCTGCACGGCGGGAACAACGGCCCGACCAGGGCACGCACGGGGTGAGCGGTCGGCCTTGCCCGACCCAAAGCCGGCGTCCACACCACGAAGAGCAGGCATGACCCGAGCTCGAGGAGCACACATGGGCTCGACTCGAAACCAAGAAGCCCGCCCCGCGACACGAACGCACAGGAGTCGGAAGGCGACGTCACCGGGACCGACCCACAAGGGCCGCTCCCTCAAAACGGAATAGCGAGAGTCAGGACGTTCCCGCAGGGACCGATCCGTGAAGGGCGGGACTTCGACCACCGTCCTGCGCTGCAAAGCAGCGCCGGACAAAGCGATCAAAGGCGGCCAATCATCTGCCGGTGATACGAGAGCGGCCGAATAACCAGTGTTCAACTGGGTAGTGATCGGCATCTATAGCTCGAAACATGCACTCCTTAGAAAGGAGGTGATCCAGCCGCACCTTCCGGTACGGCTACCTTGTTACGACTTCACCCCAATCACCGATCCCACCTTCGACGGCTCCCTCCTAAAAGGTTGGGCCACCGGCTTCGGGTGTTACCGACTTTCGTGGTGTGACGGGCGGTGTGTACAAGGCCCGGGAACGTATTCACCCCGGCGTTGCTGATCCGGGATTACTAGCGACTCCGACTTCATGGAGTCGAGTTGCAGACTCCAATCCGAACTGAGACTGGCTTTTGGGATTGGCTCCTCCTCGCGGATTAGCAGCCCGTTGTACCAGCCATTGTAGCATGTGTGCAGCCCTGGACGTAAGGGGCATGATGACTTGACGTCGTCCCCACCTTCCTCCGAGTTGACCCCGGCAGTCTCCTACGAGTCCCCGGCATTACCCGCTGGCAACATAGGACAAGGGTTGCGCTCGTTGCGGGACTTAACCCAACATCTCACGACACGAGCTGACGACAGCCATGCACCACCTGTGTAAGGCCCCGAAGGACACCGTATCTCTACGGCTTTTCCCTACATGTCAAACCCAGGTAAGGTTCTTCGCGTTGCCTCGAATTAAGCCACATGCTCCGCCGCTTGTGCGGGCCCCCGTCAATTCCTTTGAGTTTTAGCCTTGCGGCCGTACTCCCCAGGCGGGGCACTTAATGCGTTAGCTGCGGCACGGAAACCGTTGAATAGTCCCCACACCTAGTGCCCAACGTTTACGGCGTGGACTACCAGGGTATCTAATCCTGTTCGCTCCCCACGCTTTCGCTCCTCAGCGTCAATGTCGGCCCAGACCACCGCCTTCGCTGCTGGTGTTCCTCCTGATATCTGCGCATTTCACCGCTACACCAGGAATTCCGTGGTCCCCTACCGAATTCTAGTCATGACAGTATCGAGTGGCGGCTCCAGGTTGAGCCTGGAGGTTTCACACCCGACTTATCAAACCGCCTACGAGCTCTTTACGCCCAATAAATCCGGACAACGCTTGCACCCTACGTATCACCGCGGCTGCTGGCACGTAGTTGGCCGGTGCTTCTTCTGCAGGTACCGTCACTATCGTCCCTGCTGAAAGGAGTTTACAACTCAGAAAGCCTTCGTCCTCCACGCGGCGTTGCTGCGTCAGGCTTTCGCCCATTGCGCAAGATTCCCCACTGCTGCCTCCCGTAGGAGTCTGGGCCGTGTCTCAGTCCCAGTGTGGCTGATCGTCCTCTCAGACCAGCTACCCGTCGATGCCTTGGTGGGCCGTTACCCCACCAACTAGCTGATAGGCCGCGAGCCCCTCCCGAAGCGGAATCCATTTCCTTATCGGATCATGCGGTCCGATAGGGATATCCGGTATTAGCACCGGTTTCCCGGTGTTGTCCCAGTCTTCGGGGCAGGTTGCTCACGTGCTACTCACCCGTTCGCCACTCGCTCTTCATCAGTATTGCTACCGAATGGAGCGCGTTCGACTTGCATGTGTTAGGCACGCCGCCAGCGTTCGTCCTGAGCCAGGATCAAACTCTCCATCGAGACTCACGGCCGGCCAAACCCCACAAGGGAGCTCATCCGGCCAAGAATCAGAGAGTCACCAAAGTTTGACTCGAACTATTTGGTAACCACAGGTCCGTTCACCCGAAGGATCCGGGTCCTGCGTAATGCTTAATTGACGTACAACCCATCCGTATGAGTCCGGATGAATTGCCCGCACTGGCTTTTGGCTCTCACTATTCCGTTTTCAAGGAGCGACCGGGCACACACCTATCCAGCCGGTGTTGGTGCCGGGTGTCCAAAGGACTGTCCCGGACGAATTGCTTCGCCGGAAAGTCTCCTTCGGCTGTCGGAGGGCCAGGGGAGGCCGTTCCGACGGGTGTGTCACCCTAGCAGACCGCCGCTTGAGCGTCAACGCGTTTGCGCGGGCCGCCTCCCGCCGGGCGTGTGCCCCGGAGCGGCCCTTCCGGCAACCGATCGTAGCGGGACATCCGCCCCCGCTGGCGGATGCCCGCTCGAACGGACCGGTTCCCCTTCTCGCCAATGACGGGCACCGCACGGTGACATGCGGGGAGCCACCCGGCCCTCCGCATGTCACCCGGTGCCCGAAGAACAACGGGCTTTCCGCCCCCCGACCTGTCGCCTCAGGTCACCTCGGGGAGCGTGCGCCGTCCGCTGATCACCTCGATCTACCGCACACCCGGCTGTCATGGCTGCGAGTGGCAGCATTCTGCCCCGTCGTTGTTGCACAGTTGTGACACGAGTGTGACACGGGAGTCAGTGAAGAAATCCCTGGTCGAGCATCGAAAAGGCCCATTCCCAGGCTGCGCTCAGGCTCGTGAGACGAAGGGACTCCCGGGTACCCAGAACCGCCAGCGCTTCTCCGTGGCGCTCGTGATGCCGATCCGCGTCCCGCGGCCGGGACGTCGGGGGGGCGGGGTCCCGTCGTCCAGCAGCCGCACGGGCCCCGGCGCGGCGGCCAGGAGGTCCAGACCGCTGTCCTTCCCGGTGATCCCGAGCGCCTGACAGAGCTTGGCCGGCCCGTTGCACAAGTCGGGGTCGCGTCGGGCGGCCGGGCGGGCCGCCCGCATCGCCTCGATGCCCGAAGTGGCCTCAAGAGCGCGGACGAGGACGGCCGCCGCCTCCCCGTCCGGGCCGCACACGACGTTGGCGCACCAATGCATGCCATAGGTGAAGTACACGTAGAGGAACCCGGGCGGTCCGAACATCACGGCCGTCCGGGGCGTACTCCCCCGGTACGCATGGGAGGCGGGGTCATCGGCGCCGTGGTACGCCTCCACCTCCACGATCCGCCCCGCCCGGTCGCCGCGGACGAGCAGCTTGTTCAGGAGCCACGGTGCAACCGCGACGGGCCCGCGCTCGAGGTCCTCTCGCTGCACGGGGCCACCCTGACCCACCGGGCGAGCCGACGCCACCCGCCCGCAGGGCCCGGCTCAGCGGTGGAGCCCACCCCGCTCGGGCTCGTGGGCTGCGGGAGGGGCCCTACCGAGGCCCGCGCGCGGTGCCGGCCCCGGCGCGGCTGGCCGCCCGGTGCGGGCGGTGGCTGGTGCGCCGTGTGGTGCCGGCCGCCATCTTGCTCAACAGCACCAGCTCCGCTTCCATCGCCCGGGCCAGGGCGGGCAGGTCCGAGACTCCCGTCGCGCAGGCGTTGATCCCGACGAAGAGCGAGTCGAGGTAGCTCTGCACCGTCACGTTGAGCACCAGCCCGTCCACGACGGGACCGATCGGGTACACGGCGCGCAGCTCCATGCCGGCGAAGTACAGCGGGAAGTCGGGGCCGGGGACGTTGGAGATCATGAGGTTGCCGGCGCGGACCTTGCGCAGGACGCCCGAGCGCACCCCCAGCTGGATCATCGGCTTGGCCAGCGCGGGCGGCACGGCGTCCGAGAGGAGCGTCGCCATGGGCCCGAAGCCCACCGCTCGCTCCTGCCCCTTGCAGGACGCGCTCGCCTCGGTGACGGTGCGCAGCCGCTCGAGGGGCGTCTGGCGGTCGTTGGACAGGGAGACGAACATGGCCGAGAGCTGGTTTCCGGCCCCTCCGGCGTCCTCCGGGCGCACCGAGACGGGGACGACGGCCACGAGCGGACTGTCGGCGTCCTGGTCGTGCGCGGCCAGGTAGCTCCGCAGGGCGCCGGAGCACACCGCGAGCACGACATCGTTGATCGTCGACCCGTAGCGAGACTTCAGCGCCCGCACCTCCGCCATGTCGAGCACGGCGAAGGAGACAGCGCGCCGGGCCCGCACCGGCGACTCGAAGATGGGCGGCGCTCCCAGGGGGATCGACACCGGTCCGGTGGCGTTGTCGAGCGCCCGGCGCGCCATACGCACGGCGGTCCGGCCGACCTCTCGGGCGGCGCGCACGACCCGTACGGGGCTCGTGAAGACGCTCGGCAGGGCGTCCGTGACCAGCTGCTTCTGCGACGGCAGCCCCTGGGGCAGCCAGGGTGGGCAGGGCCCGGTGACCGCACTCCCCTCCGGCGTCAGGTCGAGCAGCTGCGCGAGCAGTGCGGCGCCGGCCACACCGTCGATGACCGAGTGGTGCACCTTCGCGATCAAGCCGACCTTCCCGCTGGCGAGGCCCTCGATGACGTGCATCTCCCACGGCGGCTGATCGGGCTGGAGTGGACGACTCATCACCTCGGCGACCATCTGGGTGAACTGCTGGAGCTCCCCCGGCGCCGGAAGGGCGCCCCGGTGCAGGTGGTTGGCCAGGTCGAAGTCGGGGTCGTCCACCCAGCGGGGGTGGTCCAGCCCCATGGGGACGGCCATGAGGCGCCGCCGGAACGGCGTGAGGTTGGGCATCCGCGTCTCGAGCACCTGGGTGACCCGTTCGAAGCTGTAGCCCCCGTCTGCCGTGGCGGGATCGAAGACGCAGGCGTAGGCGATCTCCATTGGCGTCTCCCGAGTGTCCGAGTAGATGAACATCGGGTCGATGCCGTTCATTCGCTGCATATGCGCTTCTCCACGTGGTGAGGGTGTCCGGTGGAATCGACCACGTGCACACGACGCACGCCTGGTCCCGCCAGCCCCCCCTCGCACCCTCTGGGAGGCGGTCCGCAGCGCAGTCCGTCGAAACCGTGCAGGTCGCCGATTTGGCTTCGGGTACAGACTGCGCGCAAGTGAGCGGGCGATACAACCACCTTGAGCAAATCTTTATCCCGTGTTCACTTTCGGGTTACCCCCAGCTGGGATTCGCCACGCAAACGCCCGTTCTGCCACTGGAGTGACCCGAGATGTGTGCTCAGTCTATCCCCCCAGCCCAGGGGGGCCGCGACCTCGAACGGGTGGGGCGCGGTTCGGCGCGGGGGTGGCCTGGCCGGTCCTCTACGAGGCGGCCGGGCGCCACTGGGCCAGCCGCTGGCGGTCGACCTCGCGGCGCCGGACGAAGCGCTCCGACTGCTCGCGGACGGGCTCCGGACCGGCGCCTCCGGGGCTTCGCCGGCGTGTCACCGCCACACCCGGCTCCAGGAGTTCAACCGCGGCTTCGCCCAGGTCGGGGTGCGCTGCGACCAGCTCGACCAGCGGCACATGGCGCTCGAGCGACTCGCGCACGAGCCCGCCGATCAGCCCGTGGGCCTGCCGGAAGGGCATGCCCTGCTCGACAAGCATCTCGGCCAGATCGATGGCTGACGCAGCCGGGCCGTCCGCCGCCGTCTGCATGTGCTCCTCGTTCCACGTCGCGGTCTCGTACACACCGCGTAACGCCACGAGCGCACGGGAGACCTGCACCACCGCGTCGAAAAGCGGCTCCTTGTCCTCCTGCAGGTCGCGGTTGTACGCGAGCGGGAGGCCCTTCAGCATCACCAGCACCGACGTGAGGTGCCCGATCAGGCGCCCCGATTTGGCACGGGACAACTCGGCGACATCGGGGTTCTTCTTCTGCGGCAGCATCGAGCTGCCGGTGGCGTAGGCGTCGTCGAGCGTGCAGAACCCGAACTCCTCGGTGGACCACAAGACGATCTCCTCCCCGAGGCGCGAGAGGTGCACGCCCAGCAGCGCGAGGTCGAACAGGGCCTCGGCCACGAAATCGCGGTCGGCCACCGCATCGAGGGAGTTCTCGAAGCGGCCGTGGAACCCGAGCTCGGCCGCCACGTAGTCGGGATCCAAGGGCAGGGACGACCCGGCCAGCGCACCCGCGCCGAGCGGCGACCAGTTGAGGCGGTCGACCGTGGTGAGCAGGCGGTCGACGTCGCGGGCGAGGGCCCACCCGTGCGCCAGCAGGTGATGGGCCAACAGGACCGGCTGCGCGCGTTGCATGTGGGTGTAGCCGGGCAGGTAGACGTCGGCCGCCTCGGCCGCCCGCTGCGCCAGGACGTCCTGCAACGCCATGATCTCCACGGCCACGCCGATCAGGGAACGACGGCTCCAGAGGCGGAGCGCCGTGGCGACCTGGTCGTTACGGCTCCTCCCCGTGTGCAGCTTGGCGCCGACGTCTCCGATCAGCTCGGTGACGCGCCGTTCGATGGCGGTGTGGACGTCCTCGTCCCCCGGTCCGAAGGTGAAGACGTCCGTCGCGAACTCCTCCTCGACGAGGTCCAGCGCGTCGAGGAGCGCCGAGACCTCGCTCTCGCCGAGGATGCCGGCCTTCCCGAGGCCCTTGACGTGCGCCCGGGACCCTGCGAGGTCATCCTTGGCCAACACGCGGTCGAACGGGAGGCTCACCGTGAACTCCGCCACGGCGTCCGCCATGCCCGTCGAGATCCGGCCCTCCCACAGTGTCATGCTCCGCCCCTTCCTGCGCCCGGACCCTGCCGGGCGGACCAGGTTGCCACGCCGAGGCCCCAGAGGCGCACGAAGCCCTCTGCGTCGGCGTGGCGGAAGGTGTCCGAGGCGTCGTAGGTCGCCAGCCCGTGGTCGTAGAGGGCGACGGGGCTGCGCCGGCCCACCACCATGCAGGTGCCCGGTGCCGCGAAGCGCAGCCGGACCTCGCCCGTCACGTGGCGCTGGCTCTCGGTCATGAACGCCTGCAGGGCGGTCCGCAGCGGCGAGTACCACAACCCGTCGTATACGAGCTCGGACCAACGCGGCTCGAGGCGCGCCTTCTCGTGGTGCAGGTCGCGCTCGAGCGTCAGGTCCTCGAGGTCGGCGTGGGCCACGATGAGTGAGAGCGCCGCCGGGCACTCGTAGATTTCGCGGCTCTTGATCCCGACCCGGCGGTTCTCCACCATGTCGAGACGCCCGAAGCCGCGACTGCCCGCCAGTGCACCCAGGCGGGCGATGAGGTCGTACACGCCGAAGGACGCGCCGTCGAGACTCACCGGTACGCCTGACTCGAAGCCGACGACGACCTCGACCGGCTCCGTCTCCGTCACGCGGGTGAGGGTGTAGACGTCGGCGGGTGCCGGCGCCCACGGGTCTTCGATGGCGCCGCACTCGATCGCCTTGCCCCAGAGGTTGTCGTCGATGGAGTAGGGCTTCTCCTTCGTGACGGTGATTGGGATCTCCCACTTCTCCGCCAGGTCCACGCAGTCGTCGCGGCTCAGGCCCCAGACGCGGGCCGGGGCGAAGATGCCGAGGTCCGGCGCGAGGGCGCGCACGCCCACCTCGAAGCGGACCTGGTCGTTGCCCTTACCCGTGCAGCCGTGGGCCACGGCGTGCGCCCCGTGACGGCGTGCCTCCGCCACGAGATGGCGCACGATGACCGGGCGCGACAACGCCGACACCAGGGGGTACTTGCCCTCGTAGCGGGCGTTGGCGTGGATGGCCGGGACGCAGAACTGGTCCGCCATTTCGTGACGGGCGTCGACGACCACGGCCTCGACGGCGCCCGCGGCGAGCGCCCGGGCCCGGATGGCGTCCCAGTCCTCGCCGCCGCGGTCCGCCGCCTGCCCGACGTTGACGGCCACCGCGACCACCTCGACGCCTTCGTTCTCGATCAGCCAGCGCACCGCGACCGACGTGTCGAGGCCACCGCTGTAGGCCAGTACAACCCGATCAGGCATCTCCGTCCTCGTCCTTTCCGTTCCACGCGACCCGCTTCCCCTCGACGATGCCGGCGACGTCGCGCAGGCGTGCGGCCATGGCCGCGCCACCGACCTCCTCGTCCCCGACGACGAGCACCGTGTCGTCGCCGGCGACGGTGCCGACGACTCCGTCGAGCCCGCTGCGGTCGAGCGCCGAGCCCACCACGTGGGCCGATCCCGGCGGGGTACGCAACACGACCAGGTTCCCCGAGTGCGCCACCTCGACGACCCACTCGCCGAGCACGCGCCGCAGGTGGTCTTCCGGGGCGATCTGGTGCACGGGCAGCTCGGGCAGCGCATACGCCGTCTCGCCGCCGGGCAGCCGCACCTTGACGGCGCCCAGATCCTCGAGGTCGCGCGACACCGTGGTCTGCGTCGCCTCGATGCCCTCGTCGGCCAGCAGCGCCACCAGCTGGGCCTGGCTCGTCACCGGCGCCGACTCGAGGAGCTTGGTGATCCGGTGCTGGCGCTGGTTCTTGGTCAGCCGGCCCGTCCCCGTGGGATGCCCGCTCACGAGGAACCACCCGGTCCGCTCGCCGACCCGCGGTCCGTCGACTCCTCGACGGCCCAGGCCAGGATCCCCCGCATGGCGGTGCGACGGTGGGCCGCCTGGCGCCAGACCACCGACCGCGGACCCTCGAGGACGGACTCGGCGATCTCCTCGCCGCGGTGTGCGGGAAGGCAGTGCAGCACCACCGCGTCCGGCGCGGCCAGCTCCACCATGTCGTCGTCGATTGTGAAGCCCGCGAAGGCGGCGAGGCGGGCCGCCTCTTCGTCTTCTTGCCCCATGCTCGTCCAGACATCGGTGTAGAGGGCGGCGGCGCCCTTGGCCGCCTGGCGTGGGTCGTCCGTGAGCTGCACCGTCCCGCCACGCCCGGCGCCGTCGGCGAACGCTTGGAGCGCCGAGAGCTCCTCGACGGAGAAGGCGTAGTCCGCCGGCGAAGCGATGCGGACCTCCATCCCCTCGAGCAGCCCCGCCTTGGCCAACGAGCGCGACACGTTGTTGGCATCCCCCACGTA
Source organism: uncultured Acidimicrobiaceae bacterium (assembly GCA_963756625.1). Classification (GTDB taxonomy): domain Bacteria; phylum Actinomycetota; class Acidimicrobiia; order Acidimicrobiales; family RAAP-2; genus Bog-473. The sequence continues at coordinate 187,849 of CAVWNQ010000004.1, read as the reverse complement.
GGCCACTGCTCGACCGGCGAGAGAGCCGTCGAGTGCTTCGCGCATGGTCAGGACGTCGGCCACCGCCTGACAAGGGTGGGCGTCGTCGGACAGCAGATTGACCAGGGGCACGTCGAAGCCGCTGCGTTCCAGCGCCGCCGCCATGCGGACGAACACGGCGTGGTCGAACACCCGCGCGCAGAGCACACGGTGGTAGCAGGCGAGCGTCCGGGCGATGTCCTCGGCCGTCTCACGCGTGTCGAGGCCGACCTCGCTCCCCTGGATGTACACGGGGTGGCCGCCGAGGTCGACCACCGCCATCTCGGTCGAGTTGCGCGTACGGGCCGAGGGCTTCTCGAAGAAGAGCGCCACGCCCTGGGCCGCCAGCGTGGGTTGCGGCGAGGCCCGGAGGGCCAACTCGAGCACGCGGTCCCACGCCCGCGGGCTGAGATCATCGACGTCGAAGAGGTTGGCCATCGATCCCGTCTTCCCCTGCCTACGCCGGCCCACCGGCGTCACCGGCGTCACCGGCTCACCGGCGGCTCCGGTCGCCGTCGCCCCGTCGACCTCGATGAGCTCGGCCATGACCTCATCGAGGATACGGAGCGCGGCGTCGATCTCGTCGTCGCCTACGAGCAGCGGCGGGGCCACCCGGACGGCGTCGGGCCGGACGGGGTTGACCAGCAGCCCGCGGGCCAGGGCCCGCGTCGCGACGTCCTTGGCGACGGGTGCCTCCAGCTGCGCCGCCAGCAGCAGGCCCGCCCCGCGCACCGACACCACGCCGGGGAGCCCGGCCAACCCTGCCGCGAGGCGTGCGCCGGACTCGCGGGCCCTCCGGCACACGTCCTCCTCCTCCATGACCGCCAGCGTGGCCTTCGCCGCGGCCAGCGCGAGGGGCTGGCCCCCGAAGGTGGACCCGTGGTCCCCCGGGCCGAACGCCGCGGCGACCTCGGGCCGGGCCCAGCACGCGCCGACGGGCATGCCGTTGCCCAACGCCTTGGCCATGGTCACCACGTCGGGCTCGAGACCCTGCGCCTGGAAGGCGAACCAATGGCCGGTACGCCCGAGACCCGTCTGGACCTCGTCGAGCATGAGGAGTGCCTTGCGCTCGGTGCACAGCGCCGCGCACGGCGCTGAGGTAGTCCGAGCTCGGGACGATCACGCCGCCCTCCCCTTGGAGCGGCTCGAGCAGGACGCCCGCGACGGTGTCGGGGTCCAACGCCTTGTCCAGCGCGGCCACGTCGTCGTAGGGCACGTGCACGAAACCCTCCGGCAGTGGGAGGAACGGTGCATGCTTCTCGGGCTGACCTGTCGCCGTCAGCGTCGCCAGGGTCCGGCCGTGGAACGAATTGTCCGCGCTGATCACCACGTGGCGTCCGTCGCCGGCCCACCGGCGGGCCAGCTTCAGCGCACACTCGTTGGCCTCGGCGCCGGAATTGGCGAAGAAGACCTGCCCGCCCGCCTGGCCCGTGCCGCCGTTGACCAGGCGGTCGATGGTGCGTGCGACCTCGGGCGCCAGGGTGTTCCCGTACAGGTTCGAGACGTGACTCAGGGTCCGTGCCTGCGCGGCGACCGCCTCGGCCACCGCGGGATGCGCGTGGCCCAGCGACACCACGGCCAGCCCGGTGATGAAGTCGAGGTACTCGGCACCGGCGGCGTCGTACAGCTTCGTGCCCTCCCCGCGCACGAAGGTGACGGGGGGTTCGGCGTACGTCCGCATGAGCGTCTCGCGGCTGGTTGACGCCGTCGTCGCCGGAGCCGTGCTGGTCGCGTCGCTCACGGCAGCACCATCGTCCCGACGCCGGAGTCGGTGAACAGCTCGAGGAGCAGCGCGTGCGGCACCCGGCCGTCGAGAATGTGAGACCGGCTGACACCGGAGCGGACCGCCCGGGCGCACGCCTCGATCTTCGGCAACATGCCTCCCTCGGCGGCGCCGCTGCGGATGATCTCGTCGATCACGTCGAGCGACGCCTGATGGATGACCGTCGTGGGGTCGTGTGCCACCACCCGCAACCCCTCGATGTCCGTGAGGAAGATCAACTTCTCCGCCTGGAGCGCCTCGGCCAACGCACCTGCGACCGTATCCGCGTTGATGTTGTACGCCTGGCCGGACGCGTCCGCACCGATCGTCGCCACGACGGGAATCAGTCCTTCGGCAACCAGGCGCTGCAGCATGGTCGGGTCCACCACGGAGACGTTGCCCACGAACCCCAGGTCGACGTGGGTCGGAGCGGCGGTGATCAGGTTGGCGTCCTCACCCGACATGCCCACGGCGAGGGGCCCGTGCACGTTGATCGCCGACACGATGTCGCGGTTTACCTTTCCGACCAGGACCATTCGCGCGATGTCGAGCGTGTCGGCGTCCGTCACGCGCAATCCGTTCCGGAACTCGGTCTCCTTGCCGAGCCGCGCCATGAGCTCGCCGATCTGCGGCCCACCGCCGTGCACGACGACGGGCAAGATGCCGACCGCACGCATGAGCACGACGTCCTCCGCGAAGGAGGCGAGGGCGGCATCGGCCGCTTCCCCCGCCTCGCCGCTGCCGTCGCCAGCCGCGCCCGCACCATGGAGGGCGTTGCCGCCGTACTTGACGACGACCACCTTCCCCCAGAAGCGCCGGATGTAGGGCAGCGCCTCGACGAGCACCGAGGCCGTCTTGGCAGCGGCGGCCTTCTGAGCCCGCGTGATCTTGGGCGGTACGGGAACGGTCTCGGACGCGGTCACGATGTCGTCCTGTTCTCGTCGATGTAGCCATAGCCGAGGTCGGTTCCGAGGACCACGCCCTCACCGGAGCCGAGGCCGAGGTCGCAATCGATCTCGACGTGCCGGCCGGCCATGTGCGCGGCGAGCGCCACCTCGTCGTACGGAACCGCCATCCCGGCGGCGCACACCACCGTGTCCCCGTAGGCGACCGACACCCGGTCGATGTCGAACGGCGTGCCGGCCGAGCCCAGCTCCGAGACCACGCGGCCCCAGTAGGGATCCTCGCCGAAGAGCGAACACTGCACGAGCATGGAGTCGGCCACCTGGCGCGCCGCGATGTGGGCGGCCTGGTCGCTCGGCGCCCCGCGCACGTGCACATGGACCACCTTGGTCGCTCCTTCCGCGTCCGCCAGCATCTGCTCGGCGAGCGAGCAGCAGGCCTCCCCCAGGGCCGCCGCGAGGAGATCCGGTGACGGGCTCGCGGCCAGCCCGCTGGCCAGGACGAGCACGGTGTCGTTGGTCGAGGTCGCGCCGTCGACGGTGATCCGGTTGAACGACCCGGCCACGGCTTCCTGGAGGGCCTTGTGCAGCGTCGCGGCGTCGACGGCCGCGTCGGTCGTGCAGACCGCCAGCATGGTGGCCATATTCGGCGCGAGCATGGCGGCGCCCTTGGCCATGGCACCGACGGTGAAGCCGTCGGCGGTGACCACGGCCTCCTTCGGCACGGTGTCGGTGGTCATGATGGCCCGCGCCGCCCTGGCGGCAGAGTGCTCGTCCTCGCCGCGCGCCATGACGATCGGCTCAATCTGTGGCAACACCGTGTCAATGGGAAACGGGATGCCGATGAGCCCGGTCTGGCAGACGAGGATCTCCTCGGCCGTGGCGCCGATGTCACCCGCGACCGCCAGACAGAGCCGGTATGCCGCGTCGCGGCCCGCGGCCCCGGTCGCGGCGTTGGCGTTGCCCGAGGTCAGGATGACCCCAGCCGCCCGTCCTCCCGTCGCGGCCAGATGGTCCCGACTGATCTGCACCGGTGCCGCCGCAGCCAGGTTTGCCGTGAAGACACCCGCCGCGGGCACGGCGCGGCCGTCCGCCGTCGCGACGAGCGCGACGTCGGGCACAAAGGCGGCCTTGATGCCGGCGGGGCCGCCGGCGGCGACGAAGCCCTTCGGGGCGGTGATGCTCACGGATAGGTCCCCGCGATCGGCAAGCCGGCCGTCTCCGCCAGACCCAGCGCCGCGTTGGCGCACTGGATCGCCTGGCCGGACGCGCCTTTCACCAGGTTGTCGAGGGCGCACAGGGTCACCACCCATCCGGTCCGGGGGTCGACGCGCGCGCTCACGTGGGCCGTGTTGGACCCCGCCGTGGCCTTGGTGGACGGTGAGCCTTCCGTCACGAAGACGAACGGCTCGTCGTCGTACGTTTCGTGCAAGACCTGCAGGACGGCGTCCGTGGTGAGGTCGCCGGCGCCGACGGCGGGCCGGGAGTAGCAGGTGGCGAGGATGCCGCGGACCATGGGCGCCAGGTGCGGCGTGAAGAGGATCTCGGATCCGTCCCCGAGGATCTGCTCCATCTCGGGCGTATGGCGATGCGTCAGCAACCCGTACGCCGTGAAGTCCTCGTCGACCGTTCCGAAGTGGAGCGACTCCTTCGTGCCGCGCCCGGCTCCGGAAACACCCGAGGCGGCATCCACCACGATGCCGGTGGATTGCACGACGCCCCGGCGCACGAGTGGCGCCAGGGCGAGCCCCGCCGCGGTCGGGTAGCACCCCGCCGCGGCCACGAGGGTCGCGTCCACCAGGCCGTCCCGGAACAGCTCGGGGAGGCCGTACACCGCCGTGCCCAACAGTTCGGGCGCGGCGTGGTGCTCGCCGTACCAGCTTGGGTAGAGCGCGGGGTCCTGGAGCCGGAAGTCGGCGGCGAGGTCCACGACGAGCCCGACCCGGCCGCGCAGGCCGGGGACGAGGCGCTGGGACTCGCCGTGGGGCAGGGCACAGAACACGAGGTCGAGCCCGTCGAGACGGCCGGGGTCGTTGTCCTCGTAGACGAGGCCGGGGTACACCGCGGCCAGGGACGGCGTGTGCTCCCCGACGGGCTGGCCGGCATGGGTGTGGGCGGTCGCCACGGCCACCTCGAAGGCCGGATGGCCCGCCAGCAGGCGCAACAGCTCCGCACCGGTGTAGCCCGACGCCCCGATGATCCCTGCCTTCACCGCATCAGTATACATAAGTCTGCATATTAATGCGAACCGCGGGGAGTGACAGGCACGGGCCGGAGCCTGCACTCAGCCGCCCATCCCCTTGCGCCAGTACACCGAAGTGGAAAGCACCTCGAAACCCATCTCTTCGTTGACGGCGATCATCGGTGCGTTGTCCGCCGCGTTCCAGGTGCTGATGGCCCGCACACCGGGATGCCGATCCCGCGCCGCCCACAGGTTCGCCACTTTCATGGCGAAGCCCAGCCCGTGTCCGCGGTGCTCACGCATGACCAGCGTGTCATGCTGCCAGGCCGACTCCGGCGCGCCGAGCGGCACGACGACCTCGGTGAACGCCACGATGCGCCCCGTCGCCTCATGACGGGCGGCGGTCGTCACCTTGGCCCGGTTTTGTGCGGCCAGCGCCACCTCGAGTCCGCGTACGCGCTGCTCGTCCCACTCCTCTTCGTCGAGCTCCTGGTCCCCGACGGGCACGTCGGTCGACATGCGCCGTCCGAGCTCGCACCGATCGGCCAGGAACGCGTCGGGCCAGCGGTCGAAGAAGGTCGACAGCGCGTAGCCGGCCGCCGACCCCTTGGGATGGTCACGCAGGGCCGCCTCGTGCTTCGGGTCGAGCGGCAGCGTGAGCCGACGACGCACCATGCGCAGTGCGGCGGAGAACCCGAGGCGCCGGGCAAAGGGACCGGCCGCGTCCTCGTAGCCGGCCCGGATCGGCGACTCGTCCATCCCACCGAGCTCGGAACGGCCCGCGGCCCGGGCCAACCGGGCCGCTCCCTCCACGAGGGCGGTTCCGACGCCGGTGCGGCGGTCGCGGGCCGGTACGCGCACGTCCACCCGGGCGACGTGCCGGTTCTCGCGCCGGAACATCTCGAGGTCGGCGATCCCGACGACGCGACCCTGACGGCGCGCCACGAGACAGCGGTGCGCCTCTGGCCCTTCCACGTCGAGTGCCATGGCCAGTCGCTCGCCGCGTTGCCACCCCGGCCCGCCCGGCCAGCGTTCGCGGTCCGTCTCGTGCAGCAGCGCGAACCACTCGTCGAAGGCACGCGGGTCGGCCGGCTCGATTGCCGAGACGTCGACGCCGAGAGCCTCGACGCCGCCGGTGTCCCCGCTCGGGTCGACGTGGCCGCTCACCTCGATGCTCTCGTTCAGCCGGGCTGGAGTCGCTTCTGCCAGAACATCCCCTCGCCGGCGACTTCGAAGCCCATCATTTCGTTGACGGCGATCATCGGCGCGTTCACCGACGCGTTGCCGGTGACGACACGCCGTACGGCGGGAGCCTGCCTGGCGAGTGCGTCGAGGTTGGCCACCTTGATCGCCAGACCGAGACGGTGACCCCGGTGCTCCGGGTGCACCACGGTCAACATCTGCCACGCCTGTTCCGGCGCGTCGTGGGCGAGCAGCAGCTCGGTGCAGGCCACGAGGCGACCCGACGCGACGTGTTGTGCCACGGCAACGAGAAATCGAGCGCCACGGGCGAGGTGGAGAGCGTCGTTCTCGCGTACGCGCTCGGCGTCCCACACCTCCTCTTCATGGTCGTCGTCGCCGTGGGGTTCGTCGGTCGACATGCACTGGAAGAGCGCGCACTGGTCCCCGAGGTACTCCGCGGGCCACGGCGCCTCGAAGGTGAAGACGCGGTACGCCGCGGCGTCGCGCGCGCGTGCGACCTCCGCCGCGCAACTCGTCCAGGCGTGTGTCGTCGAGCGGGAGCGCGAGGTGACGGGTGTTCCCGGCCAACGTGGCCTCGAAGCCGACCTTCGGCGCGAACGACAACGAGGCGTGGTCGGCGGCGCGATCGAGCGGCACGTCCACGATGGAGTTGAGCACGTGACGCCCGTCGGCCCGGGCGAGCGCGCTCATGCTCTCGACGATGGCCGTGCCCACGCCGCGGCGCCGCTGGGCAGGGTGGACCGCCACGGTGATCTCGGCGCCATGCACGTTGTCCCGGAGCGGGAGCTCCATCATCCCCACGCCGAGCGTCGGCCCCGCGGTCTCCCCCGCGGCCAGCAGATCGAAGCGCTTCGAGGCGCTGCGAAACTGGGCGAAGGCGCGGATGTCGGCCAGGGTGAACCCGGTCAGGTCGGGCCAGAGGTCCTTGTCGCTGGCGCGCAGGACCGACGCGTACTCGGCCAGCGACTCCTCGTCGGACGGCTCGATCCGGCGGACCTCCATGCGTCCCACCATGCCACGGCGACGCGCGCCGGGCGTCAGCGCAGGGTCGCCCCGAACGCCTTCTCCACCGCCGCGATGCACTGCGAGCGCAGCGCGCCGACCTCCTCGTCGGTCAAGGTGCGCTCCGGCGAGCAGAAGCGCAACCGATAGGCCAGGCTGCGGGCGCCCTCCTCGATCCCGGGTCCCCGGTAGACGTCGAAGAGATGGACCGACTCGAGCAGGTCTCCGCCCGCCAACCGGAGAGCGTCGGCCACCACATCCGCCGGGTAGCGGTCCGCCACCACGAAGGCCAGGTCGATATCCGACGAGGGGAAGCGGCTGATGGCGCCGCCCGTGGCGATGCGGCGACGCACCTGGATGTCGTCGAACAGCCGGCCCAGGTCGAGCTCGAGCCAGCCCACCCGGCGGGCGGACGTCCCGGAAGCCGACGTGCGGGTCAGCCCGAAGGTCGTGGCGACCTCCGGGTCGATCTCGCCGACGGCGCCGATCACGGCGGGCCCGTCGCCACCACCCTCGGCCACCAGGTGCGCCGAGCGCGTCGGGTGCAGACCCGGCAGGAGCGGCAGGCCGTCGCCGGGCGGCACGAGACGGACCCGATCGAGGTGGAGGGCGTCCGCGATCACGTACCAGGACGCAACGGCCTGGCGGGCGTCGTCGTCGTCGAGGGCGAACACCGCGGCGAGCAGCTCGCGCTCACCCGGCAGCTCGGCGGTCTCGAGGCCACCGGCTCCGGCCCGCTCCACGACGCGGGGCGCGCCCTCGCCGGGATGCGAGAAGACGACACCGACCTCGAACAGCCGGACGTCGGCCTGGCGGCGGCTGGCGTTGTAGGCCAGCGCCTCGAGGAGCCCGGGCATGAGCGAGCGCCGCAGGAACGGCTTCTCTGCGTCGATCGGGTTGGCGACGCGCACCGCGGGTCCGGTGAGACCCACGTCTTGGTGCGCCGCGGCGGAGACGAAGGTGTCCGTCCAGCCCTCCGAGGCCCCGAGGCCGAGCAAGATCTCCTTGATGGAGCGGCGGGAACGCTGGAGCGCGGTCAGCCCGCCCGGCTGGGGCCAGGTGGGTACCCGTCGTGGGATGTGGGTGTAGCCGAACGTCCGGGCGATCTCCTCGATGACGTCGTCCACCCCGTAGGGCTCGGGTCGGACGTCGGGCCGGTTGGTCGGCACCATCACGGTGACGTTCCCGCCGGCCAGGCCGGACCCGGCACCCGCGGAACCGGATGCGGCACCGACCTCCTCCATGACCCGGAACCCGATCGGCTCGATGAGCCGGGCGATCTCCTCGCGGCTGAGGGCGACGCCGATCTGCCTGTGCACCCGCGCCACGGGGACCGACACCACGAAGGGCTCGGGAACCTCCCCGCGCACGTCGAGCATGCCGTCGGCCACGCGCAGGCCCGGGACGCTCTCGGCCAGCAGTTGAGCGAAGCGCGCCACCGAGGGCTCGATCGCCCACGGGTCGCAGCCGCGCTCGAAGCGCGCCGACGCCTCGGTGCGGAGGCCGAGCCGCTTCGACGTACGCGCGATGGCCATCGGGGCGAAATACGCGGCCTCCAGCAGGACCTCGGTCGTGCCGGCGGCGATCTCCGACGATGCACCGCCCATGATGCCGCCGATGCCGACGGGCGTCCCTTCGGCGTCGCAGATCAGGCAGTCCTCACCGGTGTCGCCCGGGCTGCGCCCGCGCACACCGACCGTACGCTCCTCGCCGTCGAGCGTCTTGACGGTCTCTCCAGGCCTGGCCCGGCGTACGGTCAGGCCGCGGCCGGGCAGCCGCGCCAGGTCATAGGGGTGCGTGGGCTGACCGAGCTCGAGCATCACATAGTTCGACGCGTCGACGACGTTGTTGATCGGGCGCATGCCGCTCAACAGGAGGCGCCGGGCGATCCACCGGGGTGACGGGCCGACCACCACGTCGCCGAACACGGTCACGGTCAGGCGCGGGCAGAGGTCGAGGGCGTCGACCGACGCCGTCGCCGCCGACTCGACGGGCCGGCCGCTCGGCGCGGGCTCGGGAGGCTCGGGCACGTCGAAGGGCAGTCTGAGGCGCCCCGCCAGGTCGCGCGCGATCCCGGTGATGCACCACGCGTCGGGTCGGTTCCCCTCGACGGTGATCTCGAAGACGACGTCGGGCTCGAGGCCGAGCGCCTCCATGAGCGGGGTGCCGGGCTCACCGGGCGCCTCGTCGCCGAGGACCAGCAGGCCGGCGCGGTCGTCGGACAGATGGAGCTCCTGACCCGAGCAGAGCATCCCGTTGGACCAGACGCCGCGGAGCTTCTGGCGGCCGATCTCGACGCCGCCGGGGAGGATGGCGCCCACCGGCGCCAGGGGCACCCGGTCCCCCGACCGCGAAGTTGTGCGCCCCGCAGACGATCTCCAGCGGCTCCGCGCCACCGGCGTCCACCAGGACGCGGCGGATCTTGTCCGCCCCCTTGATGGCGTCGATCTCGAGGACCCGGCTGACGACGACCTCCCCCAGACCCTCACCCACGTGTTCGATCGCCTCGACCACCAGGCCCAGGTCGTCGAGCGCGGCCTGCAGTCCCCCGATGTCGTCGGGGAACGGGGCGAAATCACGGAGCCAGCTGAGCGGAGCGCGCACGAGGGTCTTTCTCGATCGGAGAAGCGGTCAGAACTGCGAGAGGAAACGGATGTCGTTCTCGAGGAACGAGCGCATGTCGGGGACGGCGTGGCGCATCTGCGCCAGGCGATCGATGCCGAAGCCGAAGGCGAATCCGGACCACTCGGTCGCGTCGATGCCCACCGCGGCGAACACGGCCGGGTCGACCATGCCGCAACCACCGAGCTCGATCCAGCCGGTGTGCGAGCACGTACGGCATCCCTCGCCCAGGCACAGCGTGCAGGTGATCTCGAATTCGGCCGAGGGCTCGGTGAAGGGGAAGTACGCCGGCCGCAGGCGGGACTGCATCCCCGGACCGAAGTAGGCCTCGGTGAACACCTGGATCGTGCCGGCGAGGTCGCCGAAGGCAATGCCGCGATCGACCACGAGACCCTCGATCTGGTTGAAGACAGGGAGATGGCGCGCGTCCGGCGTGTCGAGACGGAAGCACTTGCCGGGCATGACCGCATGGATCGGCAGCGTGTCGTTGCGTACGGCGTCCTCCATCAGATGGATCTGGACGGGCGAGGTATGGGTGCGCAGCAGGACCGTCTCGGGCTCGCCGATATCGAGGTACATGGTGTCGTACATGCCGCGGGCGGGATGGGCCGGGGGCATGTTGAGCGCCTCGAAGTTGTACCAGTCCGTCTCGGCCTCGGGGCCCTCGGCGACGGTGAAGCCCATGCCGACGAAGACGTCCTCCAACTCGGCGCGGGCCTGGGAGACCAGGTGCAGGTGGCCGCGGGCGGGCGGCGAGAGGACCTGGGCGGGGATCACCTCGGTCAGGTCCAGGCGGTCGGCCCGCAGCGCCTCGGCGCGCTCGGCCTCGGCCAGCTCGGCCCGGCGGATGGCCAGCCTCGCGGTCAGGCGGGTGCGCACGTCGGTGATCAGGCGGCCGGCCTCCTTGCGGGCGTCGGGATCGAGGCCCCCGAGGGTGCGGTGCGCCCGGGTCAGGGCGGAGCGCTTGCCGAGGTACTCCGTCTCGATCTGGGCCAGGGCGTCGGTCGAGGGCGCGCCCGCGATGGCCCGCTCGCCGTCGCCGGCGATCGCCTCGATATCGAGTTCCACGTTGTCAGTCACCATGTCGTGTCGTGCCGCCATCCGAAATGCTACGTGCCCCGGGACCACCACCCCGGCGTTGGCGGAAGGCCTCGAAGCAGACGACCGCGCACGCCACGCCGACGTTGAGCGACTCCGCCCGCCCGGCCATGGGGATGGCGAGCGACCCCGACAGGGCGCGCTGCAGAGACGGGTCGAGCCCGGAGGACTCGTTGCCCAGGAACAGCGCCGTGGGTACGGACCAGTCGACGGCCGCGTAGTCCTCCCCGTCCCGCACGACCGTCGCCAGCGTGCGAAACCCGGCGCCCGAGAGCTCGGCGGCCACCTCGAGGGGGTCGGGCCGCACGGCCAACGGCACGTGGAAGAGCGAGCCCGCCGAGGCGCGGACGGTCTTGGGGTTGTAGGGATCGACCGAGTCCGCCGCGTAGACCACGGCAGCGCAGCCGGAGGCGTCCGCGGCGCGCAGCACCGTGCCCGCGTTCCCGGGGTCGCGCACGTCGACCAGCACCACGACCAGCGACCCGGGCCCGGCCAGGGCGTTCCAGGTCTCGGCGCCCGTCGGCGGCTGCTCGAGCATCGGCAGGACGGCCAGGACGGGCTGGGGCGTCACGGTGTCCGCCACGCGTTCGAGGACGCCGGCGCCGAGGGAGAAGGTGCGGGCGCCGACCTGGCCGGCCCGCCGGCAGACCTCTTGGACGGCCCGGTCATCGTCGCCGTCGGGCGAGACGTAGACGGACTCGATGGGCGTGCCCGCATCGAGGGCGGCCCGGATGAGCTCGGCCCCCTCGGCCACGAAGGCGCGCTCGCTCCAGCGCGCCGAACGCTTCTGCAGCAGCCCGCGCAACCGGCGGACCCGCCGGTGCGTGAACGCGAGCCGCTGGGTCAGGAAGCGACCTCCGCGGTGGCCGCCGGTCCGTTCGCCAGGGCGTGCTGGGCCGTCGCCACGAGGGCAGCGAACGCCTCGGGGTCACTGACCGCGAGGTCTGCCAACACCTTGCGGTCGACCTCGACACCGGCCAGATGCAGGCCGTTGATCAGGCGGCTGTAGCTCAAGCCGTGCTGGCGTGCCCCCGCGTTGATGCGCTGGATCCAGAGCTTGCGAAAGTCACCCTTGCGGGCGCGGCGGTCCCGGAAGGCGTACTGCATCGAGTGCATGAGCTGCTCGTTGGCAGCCCGATAGGAACGACTCTTGTTCCCGTAGTACCCCTTCGCCTGTTCGAGGACAGCGCGATGGTGCTTGCGGCCGTGGACGGACCGCTTCACTCTGGCCATGGGGGTGCTCCTCTCTTGAAGATCGGTTTCTGGGGTGGGATCGTGGTGTCGGCGGAAGCCGACAGGCCGGCGTCCACGTGGGCGCCGGGGGACGCTCAGATGCCGAGCATCCTCCGCGTCGCCTTCTCGTCCGCCTTGGCGATGTCGGACTCGCGCCCGAGCCGGCGTGTACGCACGCTGCTCTTCTTCTCGAGCAGATGCGAGCGAAAGGCCTTGCGCCGGCGCAAGCGGCCGCTGCCGGTCACCTTGATCCGCTTGGCGGCGCCGCGGTCGGTCTTCATCTTCGGCATTGCGTCATCCCTCTTCGGCTGATGCGGCAACTCCGCTGATCCCGTTGGTCTCCCCGACCGGTGCGTCCGGTGCGCTCCCGTTCGTGGCCCCCGAGCCGGCATCGGCGCCCCTGTCGGCGTCGGCTCCGGCGTTGTTCCCGGTCGACCCCTTCTCGGCGCGCTGCTGGTTGGAGGCTCTCGACTGCGCGGCCTGGCGGGCCCGCTTGTCGGGGGCGAGCACCATGATCATGTTGCGGTTGTCGAGCTTGGGCTCGGCCTCCACCTTGGCGATGCCCTCCATCTGCTCGGCGATGCGGTCGAGAATCCGCTTCCCGTGCTCGGGGTGGTACACCTCGCGGCCCCGGAACATGATCGTGATCTTGACCTTGTGCCCCTCGTTCAGGAACTTGGCCACCTGACGGGTCTTGGTGTCGAAGTCGCCCGAACCGATCTTGGGCCGGTACTTCATCTCCTTGATCCCGACGTGGACGGCCTTGCGCCGGCTCTCCTTGGCCCGCTGGGCCTCGTCGAACTTGAACTTTCCGAAATCCATGATCCGGCACACCGGCGGGTTCGCCATGGGGGCCACCTCGACGAGGTCGAGGTCGAGCTCCTTGGCGATCGCCAGGGCCTCGGGCAGCGGCTTGATGCCTAGTTGCGCACCGTCGGGGTCCACGAGCCGGACTTCACGGGCACGGATTCGGTCGTTGATCCGATGCTCTGTTGTGGTTTCAGCGACGATGCGTCATCACACCTCTCACTCGGGCCCGCGGTCCTTCCGCAAGCCAATCGGTGGAGCGGGGTCGACCAGCGGGCAAGGCCCGCGCCCGAAGGACGATCGACCTGGCGCACGTTTGTCCCCTGCGTGCGCAGGGTGGTGGCCAGGTGGAGGCCGCTCAGTGGGGGCCCCGCTTCCATGTAGTCAAGAACCCATACAGTACCAGCATGAGCAGCATCTGGACACCGTCGGGCGAGCATTTCCCCAAGAAGGAGGGGGGAGACCCCCTCCAAGACACCGACCTCACGGATCCCGTGGAAGCTGCCTCCCAGGCCGAGGCCCAGGCGGAGGTGGACGCCATGCGGGCCCAGTTGGCCAGCACGCCGGCCGAGGTCGTGGTGGCCAACCACTGCTACGGCCTCTTCGAGCTGGCTGCGATCTACCTCTCGCAGACGCCACCGATGCTGTTCCAGGCCCGCCTGGCCATCGACGGACTCGGCTACCTGCTCGATGGGCTCCGCGGCCGACTCGGCGAGGCGGAGCAGCCGTTGCACGAGTCCCTCTCCCAGTTGCGACTGGCCTTCGTGCGCCTCGAGGGCAGCGAGAACTCGGCCGCCGAGAGCGCAGGCGACGTCGGCCAGAACTGACGCCGGGTCTCTAGGGGACGCCGGCCCGGTCCGCCGCCGCCGCCAGGCCGTCCACGGTCTCGCCGATGAAGGCTCCCAGCTGGCGCCGGTAGATCCGGGCGGTGCCGGGCACCTTGGCCCGGAACGTCGAGCGCCAGTGGATGGTCGTTCCTCCGCCGGCCGACGGCGTCAGCGTGACGACCGCCTTGTAGTCCCGGAGGGCCAGCCCGGCCTCGAGGACGTAGGCGAAGACGCCGTTGGGGCGCCGCTCGACCACACGCTCGCGGCTCTTGTGGCGCCCGGTCGTGAACAGCCGCACCGCCCCCAGGCCCTCTGGCGTGCCGTCGCCCGGCTCGACGAGGGTGAAGGCGCCGATGGGCGACCACTCGGGCCACGTCGACCCGTCGGCCAGGAGGGCGAACACCACAGCCGGGTCCGACCGGGTCGCCGCCGTCTTCTCGATCACCTGCTCTGCCATGGCTGCCTCCACTCGACCCCGCCCTCCGCCGTCGGCAATGTACCATTTGGTACATGTCAGCACAATCGGAGGGTGACGGAGGTCGCGGCGGCGCAGGAGATGGCGGTGGTGGGGACGGCGGCCGGGGCGGGGGAGGAGGCGGAGCGGCCCGAGAGCGCCTGCTCGACGCGGTGCTCGCGCACTTCGTGGCGGACGGGCTGGCCGACCAGAGCCTGCGCCGGATCGCCGAGGCGACAGGGACGAGCCACCGCATGTTGCTGTACCACTTCGGCTCCAAGGAGGGCCTCACGGTGGCGGTGGTGCGCGCCGTCGAGGCGCGTACCCGAGCGATGCTCGCCGCCATCGGGGAGGCCGCACCCGGGCAGAGCGACGAACTGGTGCGGCGCATGTGGGCCTACGTGGCCGACCCCGCCCAGGCCGACTTCGAACGGCTGTTCTTCGCCCTCTACGGCCGCGCCCTCCAGGGCGACGCCGCCAGCCGGCCACTGCTGCACGACGACCTCGAGAGCTGGCTCTCCGCCAACGCGGCGCTGGCGGCCGCGGCCGGCGTTCCTCCCGACGTCGCCCGCGTCCACGCCCGTCTCGGCCTGGCCGTCACGCGTGGGTTGCTGTTCGACCTCCTGGCGACGGGCGACCGGGACGGAGTGGACGCCGCACTCGAGGTGTTCGCCGGCCGCTACGCCGGGCGCTGGTGGGAGGGTCAGCCCGCGGGTGCCGCAGTGGGCAAGGCGACGAGCGACCGCGCCTCGTAGCGACCCCGGTGGCCCGGCGCCACGATGAACGCCACGGCCGCACCGACGTCGATGCGGCGGCTCCCGTCGGCGATGGCGGTGGCGTGGAACGCGTAGCTCGTCCCGTCGTCGTCGCGCACCGCGCCAAGGCCGCGGCCCGGGTCGAAGGCGGTGACCCGCCCGAGGCGGGGCCCGGCGGTCAGGACCGGGTCGGCCACGTCAATGAACGATCTTGGACAGCGGAATCTCGAGGATGTCACTGGCCCCGTCGTCGCGCAGCGCCGGGATGAGAATGTTGATGTCCGACTTGGCCACGACCGCCTCGAGCGCGAAGGCGCCGCCACCGGAGAGCTCCGAGATCGTCGGGGCGCGCATGGAAGGGAGGACCTTCAGGACCGCATCGAGGTTTTCCGCCGACACGTTGAGCTTGACCAGCACCTTGCCGCGCGCCTCGAGCGTTCCTTGTAGCAGCGTCAGGATCTGCTCCATGGCGTGGCGCCGGTCGGGGTCGGCCGCCGCGGCCGGGTTGGCGATGAGCTCGGTGTGCGAGACGAGCAGCGTCTCGATGACCTTGAGGCCGGCGGCACGCAGCGCGCTGCCCGTCTCGGTCATGTCGACCACGGCGTCGGCGATGTCGGGCACCTTGGCCTCGGTGGCGCCGTACGACATGGCGATGTCGGCCTCGATCCCGTGCGCGGCGAGCGCCTTACGCGTGAGCTCGGGGTACTCGGAGCTGACGCGGAGCCGCCCGGATCGCCCGGATCGCCCGGCCAAGGTGGCCGCCAGCTCGGCCAGCGAGCCGACGGGGGCGTCGGCGCTCACCGCCAGCACGACGCGCGCCGGATTGGCGGTGGCCTTCGAGTACGAGAGCTGGCCGAGCGACACCACCTCGCTCCCCCGTTCTTCGATGCAGTCGCGCCCGGTGATGCCGAGGTCGAAGAGGCCGTCAGCCACGTAGACGGGGATCTCCTGGGGCCGCAGGATGCGGACCTCGCTGATGCGCGGGTCTTCGATGCTGGCGCGGTAGGCCACATCAGAGGCACGGCGCACGGACAGGTCGGCGTCCTCGAACAGCTGCATGGTGGCGCGTTCGAGCGAACCCTTGGGCAGGACGAGCCGGAGCATGGAGGTAGATCTTCGCAGACCGGCCGGGCCGGGTCGGACCCGCGGCGGTCCGTTGCCCGGGCGGCAGCGAACGCCGATGCGGCAAGCTGTGCCCGTGCCACCCCCCTACGACGTCTTCAACTTCTTGAACCTGCTCGGCATCGAGATCCCCGAGGTCGGCGCGGGCGAGGACCCCGTGGCGCGCCTCACGGTGACCCATCCGCTGATCGCCGGGACGGGGTTCCTGTGGGCGCCCGTCGTGCTGACACTGGCCGATGCGCTCTGCGCCTTCGGGGTCAACCACCACTGGCCCGAGGGCGCGCGCAGCTTCACCACGGTCGACTGCTCGGCCAACTTCGTCTCGAGCGCCCGAGAGGGTGATCGCGTGATCGCCACCGCGTCGCCGCTGCACACCGGGCGCACGACCCAGGTCTGGGACGCCACGGTCACCAACGAGACGACCGAGCGGTTGATGGCCGCCTACCACTGCACGCAGCTGATCCTGTACTGACCCGGCTGCGACGCAGGACGCCGGGCCCAACCGTGGGGCGTGGAGCTTCATGGAACCGGTCGAGCCGTCGCGGGGCGGGACCGGAGTCAGGAAAGCGGGCGGCTCCGCAGCAGGCGCACCATCTCGATGCCGGCGAGCGCCGCCTCGCGGCCCTTGTTGGTGTCGTCAGGCTCCGAGCGTTCGAGCGCCTGGTCGAGCGTGTTGGTCGTCAGCACACCGAAGACCACCGGCACCCCCGTCGTCAGCTGCACCTGTTGAATCCCCGACGCGCACTGCCCTGCGACGAAGTCGTAGTGCCCGGTGTCGCCGCGGATGACGGCGCCCAAGCACAGCACGGCGTCGACCTTGCCGGCGTGCGCGAAGGCGCGAGCTACAAGAGGCAGCTCGAAGGCCCCCGGCGCCCACGCCACCGCGACGTCGCGCGGGTCGGCACCGGCCTCGCCCAGCGCCTCGAGTGCACCGTCGAGCAAGCGGAGCGTGACCCCACCGTTGAAACGCGCGCAGGCGACCCCGATGCGCAGACCGGTGCCGTTGTGCTCCCCTTCGATGTTGGCGCCCACGCGGCCTGCCACGTCGTCCAGGGCGCCGTCGGGCAGCGCCGCCAGGTCGGAGCCGGCCATCAGCGCGGACGCGAGGGGGGCGCCGGCGTCACAGGACGTCGTCGAGCCCGTGCAGGAGGTGGCCCATGCGCTCCTGCTTGGTGCGCAGGTAGGCGATGTTCTCCGGGTTGGGCGACGCCTGCAGCGGGATGCGCTCGGTGATATCGAGGCCGAAGCCCTCGAGCCCGCCGTACTTGACCGGGTTGTTGGTCATCAGGCGCATGGTGGTCACGCCGAGATCGACGAGCATCTGCGCCCCGATGCCGTACTCTCGGCTGTCCACGGGGAGGCCCTGCCGGAGGTTGGCGTCGACGGTGTCGTGCCCCTCCTCCTGGAGCTGGTAGGCCCGGATCTTGTGGCCGAGGCCGATGCCACGGCCCTCGTGGCCACGCAGGTAGATAAGGACGCCCCGGCCCTCGCGTTCGATGAGGTCGAGCGCCGCATGGAGCTGCGGACCGCAGTCGCAACGCAGGGACCCGAAGACGTCGCCGGTCAGGCATTCGGAGTGGACGCGCACCAAGACGTCCTCGGTGCCCGCGACGTCGCCCATGACGAGGGCGAGGTGCTGCTCGTTGTCGAGCACCGACTCGTACACGAGCGCGCGGAACTCGCGCCCGGTGGCGGGGATGCGCGCCTCGGAGACGAGGCGGACCAGCTTCTCGTTCTGGCGCCGGTAGCGGATCAGGTCGGCGATGGAGATCAGGGGCAGATCGTGTTTCTTGGCGAAGCGCTCCAGCTCCGGCAGGCGCGCCATCCCGGACTTGTCCTCGGTGACGACCTCGCAGAGGACACCGGCGGGCGACAGCCCGGCGGCGCGGCTGAGGTCCACCGTCGCCTCGGTGTGTCCGGCCCGCTTGAGCACGCCGCCGGCGCGGTAGCGCAACGGGAAGATGTGGCCGGGCCGGTTCAGATCGTTCGGGCGTGTCGTGGGGTCAATCAACGCCGCGATGGTGGCCGCCCGGTCGGCCGCGGAGATGCCCGTGGTGGTGCCGTGGCGGTAATCGACGCTGACCGTGAAGGCGGTGCGCTGCGCCTCGGTGTTGGCGGTGACCATGAGCGGGAGGTCGAGCATGTCCGCCCGCTCGGGCAAGAGGGGCACGCAGATGACCCCCGAGGTGTGGGCCAGGAAGAAGGCGATGTTCTCGGGGGTGGCCGCCTCCGCCGCCATGATGAGGTCACCCTCGTTCTCCCGATCCTCGTCGTCGACCACCACGGCCATGCCCAGACGCCCGACGGCGTCGATGGCCTCGCGCACCTCTGAGAACCCCATCAGGCTGCCACCTCCACGCGCAGGTCGTCCCCCAGACGCTCGACCGAAACCAACCTGCCCTTCCACACGTCCCCAATTGTGCCAGCCCCGGGACCAGCGAAGAGCGGGCGGGCATCGTCACCCCCGAAGAACTTGGGCGCCAGATACAGGACGTAGCGGTCGACGAGGCCGGCGGCATGGAAGTCGTGGGCCACGCTGGGACCCCCTTCGACGAGGAGCTGGAGCACGCCGCGCCGGCCCAACTCGGCCAGCACGTCGCCCAGCTCCCCCGAGATCTCGAGGGCCGGGTGCACGCGGGCACCCTCCGGCGCCGTGCCCAGCACGACGCGGAGCGGCTGGGTCCGGTCGACGCCGTCGTCGAGCCGCACGGTCAACTCGGGGTCGTCGGCCCGCACGGTCCCCGCCCCGACGAGCACGGCGTCGGAATGGGCGCGCAACAGATGCACGTCGCGGCGCGCCGGCTCGCCGGTGATCCAGCGGCTCGTGCCGTCCGGTGCCGCCGTGCGGGCGTCGAGGGTGGCCGCCATCTTCAAGACGACCCAGGGCTGCCCCGTGCTGCGATGCTTGAGGTAGGGCGCCAACTGCTCGGCGACCTCTTCGGCCGCGACGCCCACGACGACCTCGATGCCGGCGGCGCGGAGGGTGGCGACACCCCGGCCGGCGACCTGGGGGTCGGGATCCTCGACGCCGATCACCACGCGGGCGATCCCCGCCTCGACGATGGCGTCGGTGCACGGCGGCGTGCGCCCGTGGTGCGCGCAGGGCTCGAGGGTGGTGTAGAGCGTGGCGCCGCGGGCGGACGCGCCGGCAACCGCCAGCGCGGCAACCTCGGCGTGTGGCCCGCCGGGCGGTGCGGTGGCGCCGCCGAGGGTCGTCGGGGCGGCGTCGCGGGCGGGATCGCGGGCGGGGTCGCGGGCGGCCACCGTGCGGCCTGCGGGGTCGTCGGCGGGCACGACGATGCTGCCCACCCACGGGTTGGGCGCCGTGGTCGAACGGACCCCGGCGGCCAGCGCCATGGCCCGGCGCATGTGCTCCACATCATCCATGGGTCACGTCCCCGTCCGGGTCGGATCCCCGGCCCTGTGTGCGCAATTATAGAACACGTTCCAGTTTTTGTCGAGAAACCCTGGTCAGGAGAATGTTAGACGGTGGTCAAGTTGTTTCGAGCACCGCGACGAGGCCGGTGACGTCCGGGATGATGGCGGTGTGAGGCGCCGTGACCAAGGTGGCCTCCTCGTGCGCCCCGCTGAGCACCCCGATCACCGCGCCGGCGCCTGCCCGGGAACCGGCCTCGAGGTCGCTCGTGGTGTCGCCCACCACCGCCACCGAGCGGGCGTCCTCGACGCCGAGGCGGGCCATGGCGCCCAGGATGAGGTCGGGCGCCGGTCGCCCGCGGCCGACATCGGCCGGCGACAGGGCGAGGTCGATCTCCTCGCGCCAGCCCAACGCGTCAATCGAGCGCGTCCCGGGTCGACGGCGCGAAGCCGGTTGTCAGGCACACACGCACGCCTCGAGCCCGGAGGCCGCGCAGTACTCGCAGGGCGCCCGGGATCTCGTCCACCGAGCCTGCGGCCACGATGGCCTCGTACGCGTCCGCGAAGGCCGCCGTCGCCATCTCGGCGTCGCCCGGGTCGAGGAGGCGGGCGAACACTTCTGCCTTGGACTGGCCCATCGTGTCGTGCACCACGATCCGGGCCGCCTCGAACGATTCGCTGCCCTCGGCGATCCCGACGGCGGCGAGCGCAGCCACGAACGCAGCGTCGACTGCACCGTCGTCGCGCACGGTCGTTCCCGCCATGTCGAGACACGCCAGGGCGAAGAGGCCGATCACCCGACGACGCCCGCGGCGGACAGCGTGTCGGCCGCGATCGCGGGGGCACAGGTCATGCCACGCCCACCCGGGCCCGTGACGAGCCACACTCCCGGTGCGATCTGCTCTCGCAGGCACACGGCGCCATCCCTGCACTGGGCGTAGACGCCCTCCCAGCGGCGCCGAATCGGAGGGAGCGCCGTCCCGAGCAACGCGCGCGCCCGCTCCAGGAGCTCTTCGCTGGGTTCCTCGCACAGGGCGAAGTCGAACGGCTCGTCGTAGGCGTGGGTGTCCCCGATCGTCAGCCCACCGTCGGCCCGCTGCACGAGGAGGAGTTGCAGGTGGTGCGCGGCGGCCACGGCGCTCTGCGCGGGCAGCCGATCGAGCGGCGCAGGCTCGTAGGCCGGGTAATAGCGCAGGCTGTCGGCGTCGGCCAGCGAGGTGGTCAGCGTGCTGTCGTAGGGAGCCGTCTCGAGCATCTGCAGGCGCACGCGCCGGAGGCGCGAGACGATGCTCTCGATGCCCGGCAGCTGGTCGTAGGCGGCGCCCGTGGCCACGACGACGAGGTCGCCCTCCCACCGCGTGCCCGTTGCGTCGACGAGTGCGCGCGACGCCACGTCGACGACCCGCCGGCCCGAATGGAAACGATACGCCGGCGCGGTCCCGTTGAGGCTGGTGAGGTGCGCACGGAGCGCGTGCAGGACGAGGCGGGGCTCGACCACGGCGTCCTCGGTGCAGTGCAGCGCCCCCGCGACCGCACCCCGGACCGCAGGGTTGCAGGTGCGCGCCGCCTCCGGCTGCAAGAAAGTGATCGACCGCTCGGCAGCGTCGGGATGGTGGGCGAACGCCTCCATGACGGCGCGTTCCCGGTCATCGCGGGCGACGGTCAACGAGCCGTTGGCGCGGAAGCCGATGCCCGGCACGGCGGCACCCAGCTCCTCCCAGCGGCGGCGAGCCCGTCGGGCCACGTCGAGCTCGGTACCCGCACGCCGCCCGCTGACCCACACCAGCCCGAAGTTCCGCACCGATGCGCCCGTCGGCTCTGCGGCTGCCTCGAGGTGGTCGACGGCGAACCCGGCCTCCACCAGCTCCAGGGCGTGCCACGTCCCGACGATGCCACCGCCGGCGACGACGGCTCTCCCCCGGCCGTTCACCGCCCGGGTGGCGTCGGGGCCGTGCGCACGCTCATCCGCTGGACTTGCGGACCGACGACCGAATCGCTTCGGCCGCCTCCCAAGGTCGCTCGTGCCCGAAGATGGCGCTGCCCGCCACGAAGACGTTCGCCCCCGCCGCCGCGGCGACCGGCGCCGTGGCCACGTCGATCCCTCCGTCAACCTCGAGGTCAAGCGCCAGCGCGCCGGCCTCGACCTCGGCACGCACCTGGGCCACCTTGGGCATCACGTCCGCGATGAAGCTCTGCCCTCCGAAGCCGGGAAACACCGTCATGCAGAGCACGAGATCGACGTCGTGCAGGTAGGGCAGCACCGCGTCGAATGGCGTGTCGGGATTCAGGGCGAGGCCCGCACGGAGGCCGAGTTGTCGCATTTGTGCGATCAACTCGTCGGTGTCGCCGACCTCGACGTGGACCGTACAGCCATCTGCACCTGCGTCGGCGAAATCCTTCAGGTACTTGCCGGGATCCGTCATCATGAGGTGGCAGTCGAAGTACAGCGGGGTGTGGCGCCGCAGGGACGCCACGACGGGTGGGCCGATGGTGACGTTGGGGACGAAGTGCCCGTCCATGACGTCGACATGCAACCAGTCGGCCGAGGGCGCGACCTCGCCGACCTGCTCGGCGAGCATCCCGAAGTCGGCGGACAACACGGAGGGGGCGATCCGGATGTCGCCGAAGCGGCCCGCCTCTCGCGGTGACGATGTCGATGGGTGCTGCACTCGCCCGCTGTCGTCGCTCAGCCGAAGCGCGCCCAGCAGAGGATGCGCCGGAACCCGTAGAAGTACGGCTCGCGCTCGCCCAGCTCCTCGATCAGCCGGTCCCGGTAGCGCTCCACGAACTCGTCGAAGAGCTCCGGGCTCAGCCGCTTTCGGTAGGGCGTGAGGAGGGTACCCATGACCCACTCGACCACCTCGCCGGTCGAAGCAAGCTCGTGGCCGTAGACCTCCATGCGGACGACCTGGTCCTTTGCCCCCAGCTCGTAGAGCAGGTCGGCGTAGAGCTCCGGTGAGAGGACGAAACGTCCCCGGTCCTCGGGCACGTCGCCGTAGAGCGCATCGATGAACGGTGGTTCGTTGGCCACCTCGTGCGCCAAGAGGTGAGAGGGATGCCGGTAGTTGGCCGGCACCTGGAAGGCCAGCTGCCCGTCCGTGCCGAGGGCGGTACGCATGCGAGCGAGCAGGTTCAGATGATCGTCGATCCATTGCAGCGACGCGTTGGCGAACACGAGGTCGAGTCCTTCGTCAAGCCATGTCGCGATCTCGCCCTGGACGAAGGAGAGGCCGCTGACGTCGCCGTGAGCTGACTTGGCGCGCGTGAGCATCGCCGGCGACGAATCGATGCCGACGGTCTGCTTGGCCTCCATCTCCTCATGGAGCGTCCTGGTGACGTCGCCGGTCCCACAGCCCAGATCGACGATGCGTCCTCCCGGCACGGGATGGCAGAGCATCAGGAGATCGTCGAAGGGCTGCTGTCGTTCCGAACGGAACCGCTCGTACTGGTCGGGGCTCCACCCGTCGATCGGAGTCACAGTCACCGGTGTCATGTCTAGTCCGTCCCGAGACGCTCGCCCGGCGAAGGCCGTACTCCCCGCAACCACTCCTCCGCCGACATGGCTGAGCGGCTCTCGGGCTGCACGAGTCCGAGCGTGAGGGTGCCACCGCCGGTGGCAACGGACGAACCGTGCAGGGTGCCCGGCGGTCCGGGGTCGGCATCCACATCGTCCACATCGTCCACATCGTCCACATCGTCCGCATCGGCCGCACCGACGGTGGCTTCGAGGACGCGCACCCGCTTGCCGCGAAATGTCGTCCACGCCCGCCCGAGCCGCACCACACGCCTGAGCTGCCGGGCCGGCTGGGCCCAGTCGAGACGGAGGTCCTCGACGGTGATCTTGTCGGCGATCGTGACGTCGCCCTGCTGGGGCTGTGGGACCGGCAGGGCGCGCAGGCCGCCGGCCAGCGTCTCGACGAGGAGGGCGCTGCCGACCATGACCAGGCGGGCTCGCAGCTCGGTCAGGGTCACGTCCTCGTCGATCGGCACCCGGCGCACCGCGTAGACGGGACCGGTGTCGAGGCCTTCTTCGATCCGCATGAGACAGACCCCCGTCTCGGCGTCGCCGGCGAGGATGGCCCGCTCCACCGGCGCTGCCCCGCGCCAGCGGGGCAACAACGAGAAGTGGAGGTTCACCATGGGGATCCGTTCGAGCAGTCGGGTCGGGATGATGCGGCCGAACGCCACCACCACCGCCAACTCGACGTCGGCACCAACGAGCTCGTCCATGTCATCGGTGACCGGGAGTCCGAGCTCGACCGCAGCCTCCTTGACCGGGCTCGGCGTGGTCCCTCCGCCGCGGCCGCGCCGGCGGTCGGGGCGGGTGACGCACAGCGCGATGTCGTGGCCGGCGTCGACGAGGGCCCGGAGCGGGGGGACGGCCGTCTCCGGGGTGCCGAGGTATGCCAGGCGAGCCACCCGTTCAAGTTAGGACAGCGACTCCCGTCGGCGGGACCGTCGTCGACGTGCCGGGATATCTCCCGTCAGTGGGTGAAGAGGTCCGAGAGCCCGTCGGGGTCGCCGGGCGCCAGGTCGAGCGTCCGGCTGCGCAAGATACGGAGCGCCTCCTTGCGCTGATCCTCGTTGAGCCGCTCTACGAGGAGGATCCCGTCCAGGTGGTCGAGCTCGTGCTGGAAGACGCGGCCCTCGAGCTCACTGGCCTCGACGGAGATCTCGTTGCCCTCGAGGTCGAGCCCCACGAGATGGACGGCGTTCGGTCGCAGGATCTCCCAGCTCAGTCCGGGAATGGACAGGCACCCCTCGTCGTAAACCCATTCTCCCTCGCTTTCGACGATGCGCGGATTGATCACCGTCCGGGCGCCGTCGCCGATGTCGTAGACGAAGATGCGACGCTGCACGCCCACCTGGTTGGCGGCTAGCCCGGTACCGGGAGCGGCGTACATCGTCTCGATCATCGAGTCGACGAGGCTGGCCAGCGCGCTGTCGATTTCCTCGACGTCGCGCGCGGGCTCCTTCAACACGGGGTCGCCGTATTGCCGAATCGTCAGGGCGGGCATGGCGACATTCTACCGGCGTCCTTTCCCGTCGCGACTCCGGAGGCGGCTGCCACACCGGGCCTCAGAGCGCCACGGGGTCCACCTCGACACGCAGCCCGCGTCCCGGAGGCCGCGGCACCGCCGCCAGCAGGTCGCAGAGCTGCTCGTGCGTCTCGGCCCGCAGCAGGTAGCGATCCTCCCCCAGTGGCGAGATCGTCACGCCGTTGCCGGCTTCGGATGCTTTCTGCCCCAACGCCTCGGCGTAGGTGGCTGCAAGGGCGCCCGACACCTGTGCCAACGCGCTGAAGGGAGGCAGCGCCGAGGCCCGGCGGATGGCGACCTCTTCCTCGAGCACCGCCGCCGGCTCGCCCCGGGCCACCGCGGTGAGCACCGGGTGGTCGGGCACGCGGGTCTGCGCCTGCACCCGGGACCAGGGTGCCCCGGTGCCACCGGGCCCGACGAGACGCGACGCCCGGACGAAGAGCGCAAGGGTCTCCTCGGTCGCCGACAGCCGCGGTGCGAGGAGGTGCAGGTCGATGTCGAGGAACACGACCGCCGCCGCACGCCGCACCCGGTGCAGCACGGCCTCGGTCCCCACCAGCACAGGTGTCGCCGGGACGTTCGGGTCCGATCCGCCCCTCCGCGGGCCGGCCACCTCCCCCACCTCGGTCCCGAGCAAGGCAGCCAGCTCGTCGCGCAGGCGGGCGACGCCGGCCCGCAGCGTCTTCATGCGCAGGCGACCGCAGGCGGCACAGACGAGCGGTCGCGTGTCGCCACAGCGCGGGCATTGCAGGACCTCCTCGTCCCGCGGACGCGCCCCCGCGGCGCCGCAGCGCGTGCAGCGCGCCAGCTCGCCGCAGTGTCGGCACGCCAGGACGCGGGCGCCACCGGTGCGGTTGTACACGCAGACAAGGGGACCGCGTGCCGCGGCCACCGGATCGTCGAGCACGGCGCGGCGAGCCGCACGAACTGCTCCGAGAACATCCCCGTCCGCGGATCAGCGCCGCGGCGGTCGACGCGTTCGACGGTGGCCCAGCCGGCACGTTCGACCCGCGGCACCGGCGCGACCGTGCGCAACGCCGGATCCACCGCCAACGCGACCGGAGGCACCGGCGAGGCGAGGATGCACGGAGCCTCGTCGCGGCGTGCGCGGCTCGAGGAGCACGTCCACCGCGCTGTAGGTGGGTGCACTCTCCTCGCGGTAGGAGCGCGTCGTGCGCATCGAGGACCACGACGGCGGCGAGCTGTGGGACCGACGACCAGGCTCCGGCCCGGCTCCCGACCACGATCGGCCAGCCCGCCCGGGCCTCGTCCCACGCCCCGGTCGCCGGATAGCCCCGACGGACGAGGCGAGCCGTGAGACGCTCGGCCCATCCCGCCGAGGGCACGAGCACCAGGACGGCGCCATCCCGCGCCCGCACGCCGGCGTCATCGATGACGCCCAACACGAGGTCGATCAGATCCGTGGCGGGCGGGAGCCGGAGCACGGTCGCTCCGGGCTGCGCCAACGCCGCACCCCACAGTGGCGAGACATCAGAGTCGTCGGACGGATGCGGCGTCGTCTCGGCACGAGACGCCAGCCGTGGCGCACGCGGGAGCCCGCGTACCACCGTGGTCGGCGACGCCGTCCGCAAGAAGAAGGACTCCGGTCCGGCCCAGCGCCATGCCGCCCACCGGGCCAGCTCGACCACGGCCGGGGGCGGTCCCCATCCCAACCACGACTTGAGCGGGAGGACGTCGACCCCCTCGAGGGCCGGCACGTCGTCCTCGGTGACCCAGCCGCGGACGCTGCGCCCGTGGAGAGGGGCACGCACGCGCGTGCCCACCTCGATCTCGTGATCCCACTGGGGCGGCACCGCGTAGTCGAACGTCTTGCCCAGTGCGGCCACCTCGGTGCGCACCCGGACAGTGCGGAGGGCGCGCGCCACCGGCGCCGTGCGCGTCATGACGTCGGTGGCACGACTGGTACCGCTCCCTTCAAGGGAGCGGCCGGGCGGTCAGAGCCCGAGTGCGGCCCGTAGGTCGTCCACGCGCGGCGTGGCCTCCCACGTGAACTCCTTCTCCGAGCGACCGAAGTGACCGTAGGCGGCCGTCTTCTTGTAGATGGGCCGGCGCAGGTCCAGGTCGCGGGAGATGGCGGCCGGCCGGAGGTCGAACAGCTCGCGCACGGCGTCGGCGATCTTCTGGGGTTCGACCGACTCGGTGCCGAACGTCTCGACGAGCAACGAGACGGGGTGCGCGACGCCGATGGCGTAGGCCACCTGCACCTCACAACGCTTGGCCGCGCCCGCCGCGACCACGTGCTTGGCCACCCAGCGCGCCGCATACGCCGCCGAACGGTCGACCTTCGAGGGGTCCTTGCCCGAGAACGCACCGCCACCGTGGCGCGCCATGCCGCCGTACGTGTCCACGATGATCTTGCGGCCGGTGAGACCGGTGTCGGCGTGGGGTCCACCGAGTTCGAAGATGCCTGTCGGATTGACGAAGATGCGCAGGTCCGCGCAGTCCAGGTCCGTGGGCAGGAGAGGGTTGATCACGTGCTCGATGAGATCGGGCCGCAGCTGCTCCTCGAGGTCGATCCCGCCGGCATGCTGGCTCGAGATCAGCACGGTGTCGATACGGATCGGGCGCCCGTCCTCGTAGACCACCGAGACCTGTGTCTTGCCGTCGGGGCGCAGGTACGGCACGGCAGCGGCGCGGCGCACCTGGGACAACCGCTCGGAAAGCCGGTGCGACAGCCAGATCGGCAGCGGCATCAGGTCGGGCGTCTCGTCGCAGGCGTAGCCGAACATCATCCCCTGGTCGCCGGCACCCTGGGCATTGAGCAGGTCCTCGCCACCCTTTCCGCTCCGCAACTCGTAGGCGGCGTCCACGCCCTGCGCGATGTCGGGAGACTGCGCGTCGAGCGACACCAGGACGCCGCACGTCTTGCCGTTGAAGCCGTAGGCGTCGTTGTCGTAACCGATGTCGCACACGGTCTCGCGCACGAGGGCCGGGATGTCGACGTAGGTCGACGTCGTCACCTCGCCGGCCACCACCACGAGGCCGGTGGTCAGGAGCGTCTCACACGCCACTCGGCTGGACGGGTCACCGTCGAGGATGGCGTCGAGGACGGCGTCGGAGATCTGGTCCGCCATCTTGTCGGGGTGACCCTCGGTGACGGATTCCGAGGTGAAGGTCGTTCTCACGCGCTGCTCCGCTTCTCGTTGTGGAGGGCAATGACCCTATCCAATACGGCATGTGCGACTGCATCCTTGGACGTCAGTGGTATCTCACGAGTACCCCCGTCTGCTCCCAGAACCACCACGGCATTCGTGTCGTGGTCGAAACCCACGCCGGGGGCGCTCACATCGTTAACGACGAGCAGGTCGACGCCCTTGCGCTCGAGCTTTCGCCGGCCGCGCGCCACTGGGTCGTCCGTCTCTGCGGCAAACCCGACCAGCACCTGGCCGGGACGCCGGCGCGCGGCCAGGCCGGCCAGGATGTCGGGCGTCGGCTCGAGGACGAGCTCGGGAAGGCCGTCCTCCTTGGACAGCTTCGTGCCCACCGAGCGCTTGGGACGGAAGTCGGCGACCGCGGCGGCCATGACCACGACGTCAGCGCCTTCTGCCGCCACCCCGACCGCCTGCTCCATATCGGCCGCCGTCTCCACGTCCACCCGCGTGATCATCGAGGCCACGTCCGACGGGAGCGCGAGGGGGGACGACGTGACGAGCGTGACCGAGGCCCCGCGCCGTGCCGCCGCGACGGCGATGGCGTGCCCCTGCTTGCCCGACGACCGGTTCGTGATGAAACGCACCGGATCGAGCGGCTCGCGGGTGCCGCCCGCGCTCACGACGATCCGCGTGCCGTGCAGGTCGCGCCGGCCCGTCCGGCCGAGCCGCGCCAGGACGTGCTCGACAATCACGGCGGGCTCGGCCAACCGGCCCTCGCCCGAGTCACCACCGGCGAGCCGGCCGCTCTCCGGCGGAACGATCTCGACACCCCGCCGTTCCAGCGTCGCCAAATTGTCGCGCACCGACGCGTGCTCCCACATCTCGGTGTGCATCGCCGGGCACACGATGACGGGCGCCCGCGAGGCGAGGAGCGTGGCGCACAGGAGGTCGTCGGCCAGCCCGGCCGCGAAGCGAGCCAGCGTGTGCGCGGTCGCCGGCGCCACCACGATCAGGTCTGCGCTCTGCCCGAGTTGCGTGTGCGGAATGGGGGACGACTCGTCCCACAGGGACTGCTGGACGGGTTCGGAGGCGAGGGCCGAGAAGGTGACCGCCCCGACGAAGCGCGTGGCGTCGGCAGTCAACACCGGGGTCACGTGCACGCCCGCGTCGACCAGGCGGCGGCACACCTCGACGGACTTGTAGGCCGCGATCCCCCCGCAGACGCCCAACACCACGCGGGGACGCGTCACGGTGGGCTCGACGCTCACGGATGCAGTCTCAGAGTCTCCGGCCATCGGCGTGCCCGCCGTGCCTCTCCGACCGGCGCCTAGCTCGCCGTCGGGTCCTCGTCACCGACGTCGACCACCTCGATCACGTCGGCAGCGCCACCCTCGGCCTCACCGAGCAGACCGGCCTCGGCCGCGTCCGCGATGGCGGCGGCCAAGGCCGCCTCCTCCTCGGGGTCCGGACGGGTGTAGGTCGCCTTGCCTGCGGCGATCTCCTCGAACGCGATGGAGACGGGCTTGCCCGACACGGAGGCCACCTGGGGCGGAACCACCTTGCCCAGACCCTCGCCCAAGCTGTTGTAGTACGAGTTCACCTGGCGGGCGTGGGCGGAGCCCAGCGCGACGAGGGTGAACTTCGAGTCCACCTTGTCGAGCAGCTCCTCGATAGGTGGGTCCATGAGCGTGTGGCGGCCTTGGGCCATCAGGATTCCTCCGGGTTCGCGGCGCAGGGGGCAGCCGATCGAGTCCGGTCAACTATAGCCGTCAGCTCTGCCAGGGCCCGACTCAGGTCGTCGTTGACCACCGTGTGAGCTGCGATTTTGGTGCCGCGCTCCACCTCCTCCAGACCCAATTCCACCCGGCGCCGGATGTGCTCCTGACTGTCACCCCTCTCCGTCAGCCGCGCCGCCTGGACGTCGACTGACGGCGGGAGCAACAGGATGACCGTGGCGTCGGGTCGCTTGGCCAGGACCTGTTCGGCCCCGTGCACATCGATCTCGAGGAGCACGTCCTTCCCGGGCGGGGGGTCGGGGATCGGCGTCCCCTGGAGGTAGTCGAGGAATTCGACCCATTCGAAGAAGCGGCCCTGGGCGACGGCCTCCTCGAAGGTCGGGCGGTCGACGAAGACGTAGGCGCTCCGCTCGCGCTCGCCCGGACGCGCCGGCCGGGTCGTCCAGCTCCGGCTCAACCAGAGCGTGGGATCGCGGGCGACGAGCTCGGCGGCCAGGGTTCCCTTCCCGACCCCACCGGGGCCGATCAGGACGAAGATGCGTGGCTCGCCTTCCGGCGGTTCAGCGCGCAGTCTCTTTGAGCAGCGCCTCGCGCTGCTTGGCACCGAGCCCCTGCAGCCGTCGGCTGTCGCTGATGCCGACGGTCTCCATCAAGCGTCGGGCCTTCACCTTGCCCAGGCCGGGCAGGGATTCGAGCACCGAGACCACCTTCATCTTGCCGATGGTCTCGTTCGAGTCCGCCTGTGTGAGGAGGTCCGCCAGCGACAAGGAACCCATCTTCAGCTTGTCCTTGACCTCGGCCCGCTCGCGGCGAACCTTGGCAGCCTTTTCGAGTGCAGCGGCGCGCTGCTCGGGAGTGAGTGCGGGAGGTTGCGGCATGGCGAGACCATAGCGCCTCTGCCAGGAGCGTTCACACCCATTTTCCCTTTTCAGCCCATCAGCGCTGCCAGTTCGCGGACGAGCGAGCGGGCTGCGCTACGGAGCGCATCGGGGTCCGGTCCGTTGGTGAGCAGGCCGCGCGAGCTGCTCGGCAACACGGTGCCCGGCGGGCACGCCGCGAAGCGTGTGGCCACGTCCCGGGGCCCGGCCCCCTGGGCTCCGAGGCCGGGGGCCAGAATTACGCCTCCGAGCTGGGATAACGCGAACTGTGACGGTTCGAGCGTGGCCCCGACGACGGCCCCGACCGTCCCCTCCGGGACGCCGGGAGAATGGTTCAGCTCGGCGATCTCGGCGAGCACCATGTCCTCCACACCCGTTCCCTGTGACGTCACCGCCTGCTGCAGCTCGCGCCCCTCGGGGTTGGAGCTGCGGGCCACGACGATGACGCCCCGGCCGTTGGCGGCGGCCAGCCGCACGAGCGGCGCCAAAGCTCCCAGGCCGAGATAAGGGTGTGCCGTCACGGCGTCAACCGCAAGTGGGCTTCCCGCACCGAGCCAGGCGTCGGCGTACGCCTCGGCCGTCGAGTCGATGTCGCCGCGCTTGGCGTCGGCGATCACGAGCAGCCCGGCCGCCGACGCGTCGGCGATGAGTCGCTCCAGCTCAGCCATGCCCGACGCGCCGTGGCGCTCGAAGAAGGCGACCTGCGGTTTGACGACCGCCGCCGTGCCGGCGAACGCCTCGACGCACGTGCGACAGAACGCACGCAGTCCCGTGGCGTCGTCGGGCAACCCCCACGACGCCAACAGCGCGCCGGAGGGATCGACGCCGGCACACAAGGGACCGGTGGCGCGCACTGCGGCTGCCACACGTTCACCAAAACTGTCAGCCATCGCGTCCTCCTTCGTGCAGCAGGGGTCGGGGCGGGTGTGTCGTGTCGACCAGAGGGGGCGCGGCGGTCTCGGTCCGGTCTCGCGCCGCCTGCCGGATCTGCTGGACCGTCGTGCCGTGCTGTCGGCACCACCGCGCCAGCTGGCGCAGGACCTTCCAGGGAGCCCTCGGGTCGCGGAAGGTGGCGGTCCCCACCTGCACTGCGTCCGCCCCCGCCTGGAGCAGCTCCACCGCGTCGCGGCCGGTCAGGACGCCGCCCACGCCCACGATGGGGACGTCCGGGAAGGCCGACCGGCACTCCCACACGGCCCGCACCGCGACAGGGTGCACGGCGCTTCCCGAGAGCCCTCCCCCGCCCGCGCCGAGAACGGGTCGGCCCGACTCGGTGTCGAGTGCGAGGCCGAGCAGCGTGTTGACGAGCGTGAGCGCGTCGGCGCCTCCCTCGAGGGCGCCGGCGGCGATCTCGGTCACGTCGGGCACATTGGGGCTCAGCTTCGCCCAGCGGGGCAGGCCGCATTCGGTGACCGACAGGACACGCGCCGTCGCCTCGGCCGAGTGGGCGAACATGCGCGAACGGTCCTCGACGTTGGGGCAGCTGACGTTCACCTCGAGCGCCGCGATGCACCCGCCCGGTCCGGCGGACCCGGAGGCCGACTCGGCTGTAGCCGCCGCCTCGCCGACCAGGTCGGCCGCGCGCGCGTAGTCGGCCACGCTCCGCCCCCAGATGCTCACGACGACGCGCGCCCCGCCGCCTGGAGGGCCGGGAGCTCGTGCACCGTCCAGGCCCGCAACCCCGGGCCCTGCAGGCCCACGCTGTTCAACATGCCGGCACCGACCTCGTGCACCCGCGGCGCCGGGTTACCGGGCCACGGATCGACGCTCAGCGACTTGACGACGAGCGCGCCCAGCTCGTGCAGCGCGCCGTACTCGGCCAGCTCGGTCCCGTACCCCGACGTGCCCGATGCCGTCATGATCGGGTTCGCCAGCTCGATCGCGCCGACGCGCGGTCGAGAGCAGGCCGCCACCGCCCCGATCGGCCGCGGCGGCCGGGCTCGTCACCGCACCGCACCTGTGGCGGGGTGCAGGTCCTGCAGCGGCCGCACCACCAGTGGGTGCGACCGCGCGTCGGCCATGCCCGCCGCCGCCGCCCGCGCCGCCGCCAGCGTCGTGAGGCAGGGGACCTTGTGGGCCACTGACGCGGTGCGGATGTGCCGGCCGTCCGCCCGGGGGCCGAGGCCGCGCGGGGTGTTGACCACTAGCTGCACCTTGCCCTGGGCGATGAGGTCCACGGCGTCCGACGCCACGCCCTCCTCCCCCACCTTGGCCACCAGGGTGTCCACCTCGAGGCCGGCTGCCCGCAGGTACCCCGCCGTACCGAGCGTCGCCGCGATGGAGAAGCCCAGGTCGCTGAAGGCCCGCGCCACCTCCAAGCCCGCCGGCTTGTCCCGGTCGGCCAGCGAGAGGAACACCGTGCCGGCATCGGGCAACCGCGTCCCCGCCGCCATTTGGCTCTTGGCGAACGCGAGGCCGAAGGTGATGTCCACGCCCATCACCTCCCCGGTCGAGCGCATCTCGGGCCCGAGCAGCGTGTCGACATCGGGAAAACGGTCGAACGGGAGGACCGCCTCCTTCACGCTCACGTGGTCCAGCACCGGCACCCGAGCGACCGCGGCGGCTGGGAGCAGCCCCTCGGTGCGCAGCTCGGCCAGCGTCTGGCCCACCATGACGCGGGCGGCCACCATGGCCAGGGGCACGCCTGTCGCCTTGGCCACGAAGGGCACCGTGCGGCTGGCCCGCGGGTTGGCCTCGAGCACGTACACCTGGCCGTCCTTGACGGCGAATTGCACGTTGATGAGGCCGCACACGGCGAGCGACTCGGCCAGCGCACGCGTGAAGCCCTCGAGGCTCTCGACCACGCCGGCGCTCAGCGTCTGCGGCGGCAGCGCACAGGCCGAATCGCCGGAGTGGACGCCGGCCTCCTCCACGTGCTCCATCACGCCGGCGACGAGCACCTCGCCCGTCCGGTCGCGCACGGCGTCGACGTCGACCTCGATCGCGTCCTCCAGGAAGCGGTCGACCAGCACGGGCCGTTCGGCCGTCACCCCGCCCTCGCGGGCCAGGGCGCCGCTGGTCATGGACTGCATCACCCGCCGCACGCCCTCGTCGTCGTAGACGATCTCCATGGCCCGGCCGCCGAGCACGTAGCTCGGGCGCAACAGCACCGGATAGCCGACCTTCCCGGCCACGGCGAGCGCCTCCGCCGCGGTCGTGGCCGTGCCGCCCGGCGGCTGCGGGATGGACAGGTCGTGGCACAGGGCGTTCCAGCGCTCGCGGTCCTCGGCCAGGTCGATGGAGGCCGGGCTCGTCCCCAGCACGAGGTCCGGCGGGAGGGAACCGGCGAGCTTGAGCGGCGTCTGCCCGCCCAAGGACACGATCACGCCCGCCACGGACCCGCCGGCCGCCAGCTCGGCGTCGAGCACATTGGCCACGTCCTCGTCGGTCAACGGCTCGAAGTACAGACGGTCCGACGTGTCGTAGTCGGTCGACACGGTTTCGGGGTTGCAGTTGACCATGACCGTCTCGTACCCGGCGTCGCGCAGCGACATCGACGCGTGGACGCAGCAGTAGTCGAACTCGATCCCCTGGCCGATGCGGTTCGGCCCCGAACCCAGGATGACCACGCGTGCCCGCTCGGACGGACGGACCTCGTCCTCCTCCTCGTAGGTGGCGTAGTGGTACGGCGTGAAGGCCTCGAACTCCGCCGCGGAGGTGTCGACCGTCTTGAACGTGGGGCGCACCCCGTGGGCCAGCCGCGCCGCCCGGATGTCGGGGGCCGTCGTGGCTCCGCCGCGGAGGTAGGCCAGCTGCGCGTCCGAGAAGCCCAGACGCTTGGCCCGACGGAAGTCCGCCGCGTTCGAGCACCGGGGCGTCGGCGATGCGCCGGCGTTCGGCCGCGATGCGCCCGAGCTGGCGGACGAACCACGGGTCGATGCCGGTGCGCGCCACCGCCTCTTCGACGGGCATGCCCCGGCGCAGCGCCGCCTCGAGCTCGAAGATCCGGTCGGGCGTGGCGACGCCGATCCGCGCCGCCAGCTCGGCGTCGCTCAGCGCGTCGAGGACGGCCTCGGCCGGGTCGGCGTTGAGGCCGGCCCGACCCTGCTCGAGCGAGCGCAGCGCCTTCTGCAACGACTCGCAGAAGGTGCGCCCGATCGCCATCACCTCGCCGACCGACTGCATGCGGGTGCCGAGACGCCCCTCGGCCCCCGGCAGCTTCTCGAAGGCCCATCGCGGCACCTTGGTGACCACGTAGTCGATGGTGGGCTCGAACGAGGCGGGTGTCGCCCTGGTGATGTCGTTGGGGATCTCGTTGAGCAGGTAGCCCACGGCGAGCCGGGCGGCGATCTTGGCGATCGGGAACCCGGTGGCCTTGGAGGCCAACGCCGAGGAGCGCGAGACGTGCGGGTTCATCTCGATGATGACCCGTCGACCCGTTGCCGGCTCGACGGCGAACTGCACGTTCGACCCGCCGGTCTCGACGCCGACGCGCCGCAGGCAGGCGAAGGCGTCGTCGCGCATCGCCTGGTACTCGACGTCGGTCAGCGTCTGCGCGGGCGCCACCGTGATCGAGTCGCCCGTGTGCACGCCCATGGGGTCGAAGTTCTCGATGGAGCACACGACGACGCAGTTGTCCGCGCCGTCGCGCATCACCTCGAGCTCGAACTCCTTCCACCCGGCGATCGACTGCTCGACCAGGATCTGCCCCACCGGGCTGGCGGCCAGGCCGTCGGCCGCGAGCTGCGCGAAGCGGTCGGCGTCCTCCGCGATGCCCGTCCCCTTGCCGCCGAGGATGAAGCTCGGCCGCACCATGATGGGGAACCCGATCTCCGCTGCGATCTCCTCGGCCTCGCGCAGCGAGTGGGCGAAGCCCGAGCGCGGCACCTCGAGGCCGATGTCCTCCATGGCCGACTTGAAGCGGTCCCGGTCCTCCGCGGTGGCGATCGCCTCGGGGCGGGCGCCGATGACCTCGACGCCGTAGCGCTCCAGCACGCCGAGCTCGACGAGCTCCATGGTCAGGTTCAGCGCGGTCTGCCCGCCCAGCGTCGGCAGCAGCGCGTCGGGCCGTTCCTTCTCGATGATGGCCGCGAGCACCTCGGCCTCCAGCGGCTCGACGTAGGTGCGGTCCGCCGTTGCCGGGTCCGTCATGATCGTGGCCGGGTTCGAGTTGGCCAGGACGACCCGGTAGCCCTCTTCGCGCAGCACCCGGCAGGCCTGTGTGCCCGAGTAGTCGAATTCGCAGGCCTGCCCGATCACGATGGGGCCCGACCCGATCACGAGGATCGAGCGCAGGTCGTTCCGGCGCGGCACGTCGGCCTCTCCCCCGGCCCGCTCAGCGCGTCCCGGCGCCGGCGTGGGCGGCCGTGGGATGGGCGAGCATCAGGTCGCGGAAGGCCGTGAAGAGGTAGCGCGCGTCGTGGGGGCCGGGAGCCGCCTCGGGGTGGTACTGCACGGAGAAGGCCGGGGCCTTCAGGGAGCGGAAACCCTCGATCACCCCGTCGTTGAGGTTCACGTGCGTCGTCTCGGCGTCCGGGATCGATCCGGCGGCGACGGCGTAGTTGTGGTTCTGGCTGGTGATCTCGACCACTCCGGTCTCGAGGCGCTGCACGGGATGGTTGGCGCCGTGGTGGCCGAAGGGCAGCTTGTAGGTCGAGCCGCCGAGCGCGGCGGCGAGGATCTGGTGCCCGAGGCAGATGCCGAAGACCGGCACCCGGCCCACGAGATCGGCCACGGCACCGGTGGGGCCCGGCAGCGCCGCCGGGTCGCCGGGGCCGTTGGAGAGGAAGACTCCGTCCGGCTCGAGCGCCAGCACGTCGTCGGCCGGCGTCCCCGCCGGCACCACGGTGACCCCGCCCACGGTGGTGAGCAGGTTGACCATCGTCGTCTTGACCCCGAAGTCGTACGCGACGATGCGCAGGCCGCTGGCCGCCCCCTCCCCCGTCCCGGGATGGACGCTCGCCCGCGCCGCGGTCACACCCGACACCAGGTCGGTGCCGTCGGTTCCCCGGGCCGCCGCGGCGGCGGCGCGCAACTCGGCCTCGGGCGCGGTACCGAAGGCGCAGGGCACCGCGCCGGCGTCACGGACGTGGCGGGCGACACGGCGGGTGTCGACGCCGGTCAGCGCGGGCACCCCGTGCCGGCGCAGGAAGGGCTCGAGGCCCTCGGTGGCGCGCCAGTTCGACGGCTCGCCGGCGAGGTCGCACACGACGATCCCGCGGCACTGCGGCGCCCCCGCCTCGTCGTCGGCGGCGTTGGTGCCGTAGTTCCCGATGTGGGTGCTCGTGAAGGCGATCACCTGGCCGGCGTACGACGGATCGGTGATGACCTCCTGGTACCCGCTCATCGCCGTGTTGAAGACGAGCTCGCCCGTCGCCACCGGCACGCTGGCTCCGGCCGCCTCCCCCGTGAACACGGTGCCGTCCGCCGTCACGAGGAGTGCCGCGGCGCGGTCCCGGTCGCGGTCGCCGCGCACCGCGCTCATCGCTGGGCCACGGCGTCGATGACGACGGGCTCGCCGCGCAGCACGGTGTGGCGCACCGCGCCGTGGAAGGTGCGCCCGGCGTAGGGCGTGTTGCGGCTCCGGCTGGCCAACCGCCCCGGCTCCACCACCGTCGTCCCGGCGGGATCGAACACGCACAGGTTGGCCGCCGCGCCCGGCTCGAGCGGCCCGCCCTGGGCGCTCTGCCCGCTGGTGCGCGGGTCGGTGGCCGTGAGCCGCGCGATGGCCGCGGGCTGGCTGCTGAGGAGGGCGAAGATCCGCTCGGGACCGAGGTGCGGTGACAGCACCTCCCAGGCGATCGGGAGGGCCGTCTGCAGCCCGAGCATGCCGGGCGGGGCCTGGTCGAAGGGGACGTCCTTCGCCTCGGGAGCGTGCGGCGTGTGGTCGGTCGCCACGGCGTCGATGGTGCCGTCGCACAACCCGGCCACGACAGCGGCCACGTCCTCGTCGGTGCGCAGCGGCGGGTTCACCTTGAACACCGTGTCGTAGTCGGACACCGCGGCGTGGGTCAGGAGCATGTGGTGCGGTGCCGCCTCGGCGGTCAGCGGCAGGCCCTCGCGCTTGGCCTGGCGCACGAGGTCGACCGAGCCCGCCGTCGAGAGATGGAGGAAGTGCATCGGGGCCCCCGTCAACCGGACCAGCGCGATGTCCCGGGCGACCATCGTCTCCTCCGCCGCCGCCGGCACGCCCGGGATGCCCAGCCGGCTGGACCAGCTGCCCTCGTGCATGGAGCCGCCGCCGGCCAGCGCAGTGTCCTCGCAATGCTGGGCCAACGTCACGCCGAGCCCCTTGGCGTAGTCGAGCGCGCGACGCATGAGCGCGCCGTCCTGCACACCGGTGCCGTCGTCGGTGAAGAGCGTGATCCCGAGGTCGGACAGCTCGCCCAGGGGGGCGAGTGCAGCGCCGGCCCGGCCCACCGTGATGGCGCCCGCCACGGCGACGTCGGCCAGCGCGCCCCGGCCCAGGGCGAGCACCTCGGCCGCCACCCCCGCCGAATCGAGCGGGGGCTCGGTGTTGGGCATGGCCACGATCGCGGTGAAACCGCCGAGCGCCGCGGCGCGGGCGCCGGTCTCGACCGTCTCGGCCTCCTCGCGGCCGGGCTGGCGCAGGTGGGTGTGCAGGTCGACCAGGCCAGGACCGACGAGGCACCCGGTGGCGTCGAGGACGCGGGCGCCGCGGGACGCGTCGATGGACTCGGCGACGGCCACCACGGTGGCGCCCTCGACGGCGACGTCGCGGCGGACGAGGCCGTCGGGGCCGACGACCGAGCCGCCCCGCAGCACGAGCGTGGCGTCAGGCAACGGCCGCCACCTCCCCGGCCCCGGGCAGCTCCCCGCCGAGCAGCAGGAAGAGGATGGCCATGCGTACGGCGACGCCGTTCGCCACCTGCTGGGTGACGACGGTACGGGGCAGGTCGGCCACGTCGGAGGCGATCTCCACGCCGCGCACCATCGGCCCGGGGTGGGTGACGATGGCGTCCTCGGCCAGCTTGTCGGCCCGGCGTGCCGTGAGACCCCAGCGCGCGGTGTACTCGCGCAGGCTCGGCACGTACGAGCCGCTCCCCCGCTCCGCCTGGAGACGGAGCAGCGAGACGACGTCGACGTCGCCGAGGGCGTCGTCGAAGTTCGTGGCCACCTCGACCGGCCAGCCCTCGAGGGAGGGCGGGAGCAGGCTGCCCGGCCCGACCAGCGTGACCTGGGCGCCCAGCGCGGTGTAGGCCAGCACCTCGGAGCGGGCCACCCGGCTGTGGCGGACGTCGCCGACGATCAGGACGCGCAGCCCTTCGAAGCAGCCGATGCCCAGCTCGTCCGGCACGGTCCCCTTGCGCTCCGCCAGCACCTGGCGGACGGTGAAGCAGTCGATGAGGGCCTGGGTCGGGTGCTCGTGCCAGCCGTCGCCGGCGTTGACGACACGGGCGCGCTCGACCCAGCGGGCCACCTGGTGCGGCGCCCCCGCCGACGTGTGCCGGATGATGACGGCGTCGATGCCGAGCGCCTCCACGGTCTCGACGGTGTCGCGCAGGCTCTCGCCCTTCTTGACCGACGAGCTGGCCAGGGCCAGCGAGAGCACGTCGGCGGACAGGCGCTTGGCCGCCGTCTCGAAGGAGAGCCGGGTCCGCGTCGACTCCTCGAAGAAGAGCGTCGCCACCACCTTGCCCCGCAGGGTCGGGACCTTGGGCATCGAGCGGCGCTCGACCTCGGCGAAGGCCTCGGCCACCCGGAGCACCTCGGCGATGCCCTCGGGGCCGAGGTCGGCCACCGAGAGGAGGTGGCGGGGCGCCACGGGGCGGGTCGGGGCGGGATCGCTGCCGCGGGCGGCGCTCACCGGTCCTCCAGGGTGCCGATCCAGACGCCGTCGTCGCCGACGTCGACCATCTCCTCGCGCCGGGTAGGCAGGTTCTTGCCGACGAAGTCGGGCCGGATGGGCAGCTCGCGGTGGCCGCGGTCGACCATGACCGCCAGCTGGATGGCCCGGGCGCGGCCGAAGTCGTTGAGGGCGTTGAGGGCGGCCCGGATGGTGCGCCCCGTGAAGAGGACATCGTCGACGAGGACCACGACCCGGCCGGCCAGGTCCACGGGGATGTCCGTCACCGCCTCGGGCAGGACGGGGCGAAGCCCGATGTCGTCGCGGTAGAAGGCCACGTCGAGGCTGCCCACGTCGAGACGGTCGGCCGCCTCGATCTGGCGGAGGATCTCAGCCATCCTCTTGGCCAGGGGGACCCCGCCGGTCTGGAGGCCGACCAGGACGACCTCCTCGATCCCCCCGTTGCGCTCGACGACCTCGTGGGACATGCGCGTCAGGGCGCGCTGCACGTCGGCGGAAGTCAGTACCTGGGAGTGGGCCACGAACACGCCCCCGAGGGGTCGCGTGTGACTGCGTTCGCGTTCGGCCACTGCTCCTCCTGCCGTGTGAGCCTCACGGGACTCACTTCACGGTCAGGCCCCAACTCTAGCGCGCCCGGGCCGCGCCGCGGATAGGGGACGGGGCGCACGTCGGCGCACACGGGCGCACACGGGCGCACACGGGCGCACACGGGCGCACACGGGCGCACGCGGGCGCACGCGGGCGGCGCTCAGGCCGAGCGGGTATCGAGGTCGGCGGCGATCGAGGCCAGGATGCCGTTGACGAAGCGGCCCGACTCGTCGGTCGAGTACGTCTTGGCCAGCTCGACCGCTTCGTCGATCACGACCGCCGTCGGCGGCCCGTCGGGGTCGAGCAGCTCGGCCACCGCCAGGCGCAAGACGAGGCGGTCGATCACCGCCATGCGTTCGAGCGGCCAGCCCACCGAGGCGCCACCGATGCGGCGGTCGGCCTCCTCCCTTGTGGCGACCGTGTGCGCCATGAGCGTGCGCACGTAGGGGTCGGGCGGCACGGGGAGTCCGTCGGCCACCGCGAGCGGGCTCTCCCCCTTGAGCTCGGCCTCGTAGAGGAGGGAGAGCGCGCGTTCGCGCTGCTGGTGTCGGGGGGCGGCGTCGGGCATCGGTCGGGTGATGGGCGGGTGGCGGTCCGGCCCGGCGGTCCTGGTCCTGACCTCGGCCGGGGGGCGGTGCCGGAGGTCGAGGCGGCCGGGCCGTCAGGCCCGGGTCAGGTACTCGCCGGAACGGGTGTCGATCTTGAGCAGGTCGCCGGTGTTGACGAAGAGCGGCACCTGGACGACCAGGCCGGTCTGCAACGTGGCCGGCTTGCGGGCGCCCGAGACCCGGTCGCCCTGGATGCCGGGCTCGGTCTCGGTCACGGT
Source organism: uncultured Acidimicrobiaceae bacterium (assembly GCA_963756625.1). Lineage (GTDB taxonomy): Bacteria > Actinomycetota > Acidimicrobiia > Acidimicrobiales > RAAP-2 > Bog-473. Next base: position 147,540 of record CAVWNQ010000004.1, on the reverse strand, counting down.
CAGCTCCACGGCGGCGGGCAGGTCGACCCCGACGATCTCGCCGTTGTACATCTGGAGGTTGGCCTCGTCCCCTTCCTTGAGGTAGTTGGGCGCGTCGCCGAGCGAGTCGGGCGCGGCGCTCATCTGCTCGTAGCTCGTCGTGTCCATGAACACGAAGTCGGTGCCGTCGCGGTAGAGGAATTGCATGGCGCGCTTGTCGATGATGGCCTGCTCGAGCTTCTCGTCGGCCCGGTAGGTGCGCTCGATCACGGCGCCGCTGCGGACGTTCTTGAGCTTGGTGCGCACGAAGGCGCCGCCCTTGCCGGGCTTCACGTGCTGGAACTCGACGACGCTGAACAGGCCTTCGGGGAGGTCCAGGCTCATGCCGTTCTTCAGGTCATTGGTCGAGACTGCCATGGATGTCCTTTGTGAATCGGGTCAGGGGGCGTGCGCCGTCCTCGGTCACGACGAGGGTGTCCTCCACGCGGACGCCGCCGTGCCCGGGAACATAGACACCGGGCTCGACGGTGACGACGAAGCCGGGAGCGAGGATAGCAGTGCCCAGCTGGGAGACGGTCGGGGCCTCGTGGATATCGAGGCCGACGCCGTGGCCGGTGCCGTGCTCGAAGCGCTCGGCCCAGCCGGCGTCGGCGATGATCCCGCGGCAGACGTCGTCCACCTCCTTGGCGCTGATGCCCGGGCGCACCGCCTGCGCCCCGGCGGCCTGCGAGGTGCGCACGACGTCGAAGATGCGGGCGAGCTCGCCCTCGGGCTCGGCGTCGACACAGAAGGTGCGTGTCATGTCGGAGCGGTAGCCCTCGAAGGTGGCGCCGAAGTCCACCACGACGGGGTCCCCCTCATCGATGCGGCGGCCGCCCGGATGGTGGTGCGGCTTGGCCGAGTTCTCCCCCGCGGCGACGATCGTCTCGAACGCGGTGCTCTCGGCGCCGCCGCGGCGCATAGCCGTATCGAGCTCGAGCGCGAAGTGCTCCTCGGTCACGCCCTGGCCCATCAGCGGCAGCACCTCGAAGAGCGCGGCGTCGGCGATGGCGGCAGCCCGCTCCATACGGGCGATCTCCGCCGCGTCCTTGCGGGCGCGCAGGGCTTCGACGACGTTCGAGGTGGCGACGAGGTCGTCGGTCTCGAGCAGGCGGGCCCAGGTGCGCTGGGCGTTCCAGGTCACGTTGTCGGCCTCGAGGCCGACGCGGGTGGTGGCGGTCGCGTCGCCGACGCCGATGAGGGCCCGGGCGGCGTCGCGCTGCTCGCTGGCCGGGCCGATGAGGATCTCGACGGCGCCGGCCCCGGCCCTCTCCAGCTGCTCGGACGACTGGGTGCGGTAGCGCCCGTCGGTCGTGAGCAACGCGGCGTCCCGGGTGATGGTGAGGATCCCGGCCGAGCCCGAGAAGCCCGTCAGGTAGCGGACGTTGGCCAGCGTCGTCACGATCAGCGCGTCGACGGCGTGCTCGTCGAAGGTGGCGCGCAGCCGATCGAGGCGGCCGGTGACCGTAATGGGCGGGAGCGCCACGGTGGCCGGCGTGTAGGGGTTGGCGCGTGCGGTTGTGGTCATCGCAATCCTTCCTTCACGTTTCCTGCGAGCAGCGCGGCAACGGCGTCGACGGCCAGCTCATACCCCAGCGCGCCGAGGCCTGCGATCGTCCCGGACGAGACGGGGGCGAGCACCGAGGTGTGCCGGAACGTCTCACGGGCGGCCGGGTTCGAGATGTGCAGCTCGACGACGGGTCCGTCGAACGCCGCCACGGCGTCGTGCAGCGACCACGAGGTGTGGCTCAGCGCTCCGGCGTTGATGACGAGGGCGTCGGCCCGGCCGCGGGCCGCGTGCACCGCGTCGACGAGCTCGCCCTCGTGGTTGGACTGGAGGTGGTCGAGCGCCAGCCCGTGACGGCCGGCCGCCTCCTCGGCACGCCGCACGTAGCCGGCGAGCGTCTCGGTGCCGTAGATGAGGGGCTCGCGCTCGCCCAGCAGGTTCAGATTCGGCCCCGACAGGAGCACGACCAGGCTCACGTGCGCGCACCCATGGCAGCCAGGGTAGCGACCACGTCGGCGGTGGCGACGCCACGCACGGGCTCCACGCCGCCCGGGCCGTCCAGCACGAAGGTCAGGTCCTGCTGCGCCTTCTTGTCGCGTCCCATGAACGTCACCAGCTCCTCTGCGCCGGCGCCCGGGGGCAGTTCGGTCGACAGGTCGAAGCTGCCGATGACGCGGCGGTGCTCCTCGACGCGCGCCTCGTCGATGCGACCCAGGCGGTGGGCCAGCAACGCGGCGAAGAGCAGCCCGACGGCCACGGCCTCGCCATGGCGCACGTCCCAGTCGTGGTGGTCCGACAGCGCCGCGCCCTCGAGCGCATGGCCCAGCGTGTGGCCGTAGTTGAGGATCATGCGGCGCCCGCCCTCGCGTTCGTCCTCCGCCACCACCGCGGCCTTGATGCCGGCGCAGCGCGCGACCTGCTCCTCGATCGGCTGGTCGGCCCGCGGCGCGTCGCCCAGGAAGGCGTACTTGGCGATCTCCCCCCGACCGCACGCCCACTCACGCGGCGGGAGCGACGTCAGGGTCTCGGTGTCGCACAGCACCGCCTCGGGCTGCCAGAAGGCACCGACGAGGTTCTTGCCCTCGGGCAGGTTGACCCCCGTCTTCCCGCCGATGGCCGCGTCGACCTGTGCCAGCAGCGAGGTGGCGACGTTCACGTACGCGGTGCCGCGGTGGTACGTCGCCGCGGCAAAGCCGGCGACGTCGGTGACGATGCCGCCGCCCACGGCGACGACGACGTCGGCCCTCGAGAGGCCCTGTCGGGCGAAGCGGCGCGCCAGGTCCTCGACGGTGGCGAGCGTCTTGGCGTCCTCGCCGTCGGGGATGATGCACACCTCGGCCGGGACGCCGGGACTGAGGCCGTCGATCCACCCGGCGTCGACGACCGCCTGCTGGGTGACGATGGAGGCGGACCGGGCCCCCGACGGGAGGAAGCGGCCGACCTCGTGGCGCGCACCCGGCCCGACGAGGATGGGGTAGCTGCGCTCGGCCAGGTCGACGGAGAGGGCGCGCATGGTCGGGGTCACTGCCCGGGGGCGGCGGCGGCGACGATGCGGCCGGCGACCTCGGCGGGCGTGAGGTCGTCCACGTCGATCACGACGTCGGCGAGCTCCGTGTAGAGCGGGGCGCGCACCTCGGCGAGGCGCACCATCGCCTCGGCCGGATCCTCACCGAGCAACGGGCGTCCGTCGCCGTCGCCGACGCGCGTGGCCAGCGTCTCGGGGCGCGCCCGCAGCCAGACGACGGTGCCGGAGCCGGCGATCAGACGGCGGTTGTCCTCACTCAGGACGGCGCCACCCGCCACCGACACGACCGACGGCTTCGGGTCGGCGCAGGCGTCGGCCAGCACGCCCGCCTCGGCCCGGCGGAACGCCGCCTCCCCGTCGCGTGCGAACAGCTCGGGCACGCTGAGCCCTGTCGCCGCCTCGACGTCGGCGTCCGAGTCCCGATAGGTCCATCCCAGCTTCTGCGCCACCATGTTGCCGGTCGTCGTCTTCCCGGCGCCCATCATCCCGACGAGCAGGATGCGCGGGGTCATCCCGCCGCACTGCCGCGACCGGAGGTCGGCGTGGCGCCGAGGTCGCTCGGGCCGCCGACGGCGTCGACGGCGCCGACGGCAGCTGACGGCGTCGACCCGAGCGAGGCGAGGAAGCCGTCGCGATTGCGGACCGTCTCGGCCAGGGAGTCCCCGCCGAACTTGCGGAGCGCCTCGTTGGCCAGCACGAGGGCCATCATCGACTCGGCGACCACGCCCATGGCCGGCACGGCGGTGACGTCGGTGCGCTCGCGGAAGCTCACCGTCGACTCCTTCGTCGCCATGTCGACCGTCTCCAGGACGGGCCGGTTCAGCGTGGCGAGGGGCTTCATGGCCACGCGGGCCACGAGCAGGGCGCCGTTCGAAATGCCGCCCTCTATCCCACCGGCGCGGTCGGTCGGTCGGACGTAGCCCTCGGACTCGTCGTAGACGATGGCGTCGTGGGCCTCGGAGCCGCGGCGGGACGCGTTGCCCCAGCCGTCGCCGATCTCGACGGCCTTGACGGCCTGGATCGACATGAGCGCCTGGGCAAGATTCGCATCGAGCTTGCGATCCCAGTGCACATGGCTCCCGAGGCCGACGGGGACACCGTAGGCGAGGACCTCGGCGACGCCGCCGAGCGAGTCGCCCTCCTTGGCCGCCGCCTTGACGGCCGCGATCATCGCCGCTTCGGTGGCGGGGTCGAAGCAGCGCACCGCGCTCTCGTCGACCTTCTCGAGGTCGGCGGGACCGGGCCGCGGGCTGTCCGGTCCGGTGGCGGCATCGCCCAGCGCCACGATGTGGCTGACGATGGACGTGCCGAGCTGGGTCAGCAGCAGCTTGGCCAGGGTGCCCGCGGCGACGCGGGCCGCCGTCTCCCGGGCCGAGGCCCGCTCCAGCACGTCGCGCGCGTCCTCGAAGCCGTACTTGAGCATCCCGGGAAGGTCGGCGTGCCCGGGGCGGGGCTGGGTCAACACCTTCGACGGCGCGCCGGGCTCGGGCGACATCTCCTCGGTCCACTTCGGCCACTCGGTGTTGGCGATCTCGATGGCGACCGGTGAGCCCAGGGTGCGGCCGTGGCGGATGCCCCCGAGGAGGGTGATCTCGTCCGCCTCGAAGCGCATGCGCGGACCCCGGCCGTACCCGAGACGGCGACGGGCCAGCTCCCCTTCGACGTCCGACGCCTCGACGGGCAACCCGGCAGGAAGTCCCTCGACGATGACGACCAGGGCGCGTCCGTGGGACTCACCGGCGGTCAGGAAGCGCAGCACACGGCAACGCTACCGGACGCCCAATGGCGATCCGGAGCTGTCAACTGTGCCCCCGGAGCCGGGAATCTCAGCTGTAGAAGGGGTTGTCCCCGCTCCCGTGGTCGGTCACGTCGAGCACACGGGTCAGCTCGGGGACCTCTTCGAGCAGCGCCGTCTCGATGCCCTGGCGCAGCGTCATCTGCGACATGGCGCAGCCCTGGCAGCCACCCGACAGGCGCAGGTACGCCGTGCCGTCCTCCTCGTTCAGCGCGACGAGATCGGCCCGGCCGCCATGGCTGGCGATGGACGGGTTGACCGCCTGCTCGAGCACGGCGACCACGCGCAGGGCGAGCGGCCCCGTGATGCCATTGGCCAGCACGTCGGGCGGGACACCCGGCGCCGCCTCCTCGGGCGTGGGCACGTTCGGATTGACCAGGACCAGGCCCCCGCCACCGTCCTCCGACCACTCGAGGCGGGCACCCCGGAGGCGGTCGACGCTGTCCGCGGGGACGACGACTTGCAGCTCGTCCTGGGCGAAGCGGACATCACCCTCGTCGGCGTCGGAGGCGGCCTGGAAGTAGAGGTCGTAGATGAACGACCCCGCCTGCACGCCCCGGATCTCGAGCCAGAGTGCCATGGGAAGCTGGTCGGCGCTGGTTGCGGAGGTGGCGCTGGAGGCGTCCGGACCAGCCTCTTCCGCCACCTTGCTCCCTTCGCTCAGCAACGCCTCTCGCACGACGTCGTATGCCTCGGGGGTCAGGGACACCACGGGGGTGGTGGCTGTCGCTGCGGCCTGGAGATCTTCTGCGGTCGTTGCCATGGCGCCCAGTCTACGGCGTGGCGCGCGTGCGACCGCCATGGGGTGATGGCCACCGCCGGCGCCCTCGTCTCCGACCTCTTCCTCGACCCCCTCGACCGCCTCGTCGGCAGCTCTTCCAGCCCCCGGTCGGCTTCCTCGGCCACAGAGCCGGCCTCCCAGGCCGGGGGGGATCCCGCCGTTCGGCAAGGTGCCCTCGCTGCCCCGGCGGCGTGGGGACGCTGCGCATCAGCGGACGCTGCACAAGAGCGGCGAGCGTGGGCATGGGTCGGACCGCGCCGGGGGCTGGAAGACGCACCGCGTACCCATCGCGCGTGGTGGCCGCCATCGTGCATCGGTGCCCGACGCGCACGCTGTATGGTCCTCGCCGTGGCCCGCATGCCGACCGAAACGCACGAATGGATCAGCTTCGAGGACGAGGAGGAGGAGCGGACGTGGATGTTCGACGTCACGTTCCTGACGAGCAACTGGACCTGCATCTTCGGCAACGGGTGCCAAGGGGTCCTGACGGGGCCCGCGCCGGAATTGGTGCAGGGGTGCTGCAGCTACGGCGCGCACCTGGTGGACAAGAAGGACGCCCGGCAGGTCGAGAAGGCCGCCGCCACGCTGTCGCCGGAAGAATGGCAATTCCACGGGGTCAAGAAGAACGTCATCCACACCAATAAGCAGGGTGAGACCGTCACCCGCCTGGTCGACGACGCCTGTATCTTCCTCAACCGGCCCGGGTTCGCAGGAGGGGTCGGTTGCGCATTCCACATCGCGGCGATGAACCGTGGCGTCGACCACATGACCTTGAAGCCGGAGGTGTGCTGGCAGCTGCCGCTCCGGCGCGAGGACCAGGTGGACGACGACGAGGGCCACGTGACGTCGGTCATCCGACAGTGGGACCGGCGCCACTGGGGCAAAGGCGGGCGCGAGTTCCACTGGTGGTGCACCGAGGCGCCCGACGCTTTCGTGGGATCGAAGCCGGTCTACGAAGAGATGCGGCCCGAGCTCACGAAGATGGTCGGGCGAAAGGTCTACGACCGCTTCGTGGCGATGGTGCGCGAACGCGACCAGCTGCGTACCAAGGGGGTCGCGCTCCCGCACCCTGCGGTGCGCAGGCGGCGTGACGGCGACGCCGCGGAGAACGGATCGGAAACGACGGGGCCCGGTTAGTCCTTCAGCGGGTCGTCGTCCGAGTTGGCGGGAGCCGGCGTCGAACCGAGAATGCGGTCGTACTTGTCCTCTTCGGCCAGGCACCACGAGGCGTGGACATCATCCGGCTCAGCCCCACATTCGACACACCGTCCCGTGGACTCGGTGGAAGACCGCTTCAAGCTGCCGCGCTTCCTCGAAGCGCCGATGGCGACCTTTTTTCACGAGAACTCCTCTTCACACCCGGCTCGCACGCTGGCGTTCCGGCCCCCTACGTCCAGACGTATGGGCATCTCGTCCGCTTGTGCATTGTAGTGGCACTGGGAGCCTTGTCGGCTCTGGACCAGGTCAACGGGGCAATTGCTCGGCGGCCGCCGCCCGGTCTTCGTAGCCTCGAATGTCGTTGATGCCGTCGGGCCCGACGCGGAGAACCTGCCAGCGATCGTGACCGTCGTCGAGGCGGAGTCCGACCAGGAGCGCGTTGCCGTGGACCTCCACCTCGGTGACGGTGGCACGGCGGCCGGCGTCCCGGCCCTTGGCATACCACGACAACACCTGCGCACGGTTGCGGCAGGGCGGCTTGGCACTCCCCGGTGGACCCCAATGCACGTCGGGGCTGAGAAGCGCGCTCAGCTGGTCGAGGTCACCGTGGTCGAGGGCATCCCGGACCTCGTCGGCGATCCCGCTCGCGGTGACGGGGACCCCGGGGCCGCCAGCCCTTCCGTCCCTCGTGTCATCGGTCATGCCCCCTATTCAACCTCTACGCTGGCCGCCGTGACGTCATTCGACCCGCAGGAGATGGTCGTGCGGTTCCGGCAGCGGGCGGAGGCGGTGCGCAGCCGGGGGATGCCGCCGATCGAGGGACCAGAACGACAACGCTTTCGCGAGCAGGCGCAACGGGACTTCACGGACTTCGCGATGATCGGCGACGCCGAAGCCGAGCTCGTGGACGGCATTTTGACCCTCCGCATCGACCTGCGGCCACAGGACGGGGCGGGCGCCGACGGCTGAGCAGGGCTGAACCAGCCTCTCACCCGCCGTAGTGCATCCGCGTGTCCTCCATGCGCAGCACCGAACCCTCAGACGGCTCACCGCCCACCTCGGTCACCTCGCCGATGCACAACGTGTGGCTCCCGAGCTCCTCGGCGCGGGTCAGGGTGCACAGGAGGTAACCGGCCGCCTTGGCGAGGACGGGCAGCCGGGCGGGTCCGACCTCGGTGACGGCGTGTCCCGAGAGCGCGAGGACGGCTCCCTCGGGGGACCGCTCGACGTCGGTCACCGGCTTGACGTAGCGCCGCACGACGTCGCGATCGTCGCGGTCCAGCAGCGACACCGTGAAGGATCCCCCCGTGGCCACGAGCCGGGCCGTGACGGAGTCGCGCTCGAGCGCCACGGCCACCAGCTTGGGCTCCAGGCATACCTGCACGACCAGGTTGGCCGTCATCAGATTGACCTCGTCGCCGGCGCGGCTCCCGACGAGGTACAGGCCGGTGGGCAGTGCCCACAGGACCCGGCGGCGGTGGCGGTCCAGTTCGTCATCCGCGCCGGCGCCGTCGGTCGGGCTCATCCGAAGATGCCCCCGATCCCGGAGTTGCCGGTGTTGCCCGACGTCGTGGTGGTCACGGGCGCCTGGCCGTCGACGGCGCGGATGCGCTGGATGGCCTCCTGGTAGAGCGCATCGGCCTTGATGCCCTCCCGCTCCGACTTCACGAGCTGCGCGTGGTCCGAGGCACCGTTGTAGCAGTCGTTGCCGGCGGTGCCCTCGAGGCCGTAGGCCTGCGTGAGGAGGTCGGTCACGGTCGGGTCGGGCGAGGGCAGGCTGCTGTTGGCCATCTCCGCGTCGTTGATCATGGTGCTACAGGCCGCGTGGAGCGCACCGGCGCCGTTCGGGGCCACCTTGGCGATACGGGCGTTGTCGGCGGCGAGGGTCCCGATGTCCTCGCCGAAACCGGTGCCGTTGACCCAGACCGACATGCGATGGGCCAGGGAGCCCCGCTGGTCCGCTCCGGCGCACGAGCTGAGGGCGAGGGCGGCTGCAAGGACGAGGACGAGGGACACGAGGCGGCCACGGTGCCTCATGTGACCCTGACGATGTGGACCTCCCGCCGACCTTTCCGGAGCACCACGTAGCGATCGTGCAACAGGTCGGCGGTGCCCAGGACGCGTTCGACCTCGGTCTGCCGGACGTTGTTCACGTAGACGCCGCCCTGGCCGATGGTGCGCCGCGCCTCGCCCTTCGACTTGGCGAGGCCGGTGCGCTCGAGAACGTCCACGAGCGTCAGCCCGGCGAGCAGCTCGGCCCGGGCCACGGACGTGGTGGGCGCGTCGTGGGTCACGGCGAGCAGCATCTCCTCACTGAGGGTCGCGATCTCCTCACCGAAGAGCGCCGCCGAGGCCTCCTCGCACTTGGCCGCCTCGGCCTCGCCGTGGACGAGCGTGACCACGGCCCGGGCGAGCGCCCGCTGGGCGGCACGGCCTTGGGGGTGCTCGGCCGTTTCGGCGTCGAGAGCCCGGATCTCGTCGTGATCGAGGAAGGTCAGGAAACGCAGCAACTGGGCGACCTGCTCGTCGGAGGTGTTCACGAAGAACTGGTACATGGCGAACGGGCTGGTGCGCTGCGGGTCGAGCCAGACCGTGCCCGACTCACTCTTGCCGTACTTGGTGCCGTCGGCCTTGAGGATGAGGGGGGTGGTGAAACCCCAGACCTCGTCGCCGCACATCTTGCGGACGTACTCGACGCCTATCGTGATGTTGCCCCACTGGTCGCTCCCGCCGAACTGGAGGTCGCACCCGTGGTCGACGTGCAAGCGGTAGAAGTCATAAGCCTGCAGGAGCATGTAGCTGAACTCGGTGTAGCTGATCCCCTGTTCGGGTCGTTCCAAGCGGCTCTTCACCGACTCCTTGCCCACCATCTGGTTGACGGTGAAGTGCTTGCCGACGTCGCGCAGGTACTCGAGGGTCGACAACTTGCCGAGCCAGTCGGCATTGTTGAGCAGCAGCGCCCGGTCCAGATCGAGGAACTGACCGAGCTGCGGCCGGATCCCCTCGAGGTAGCTCTCGATGGTGTCGCGGTCGAGCAGCTGTCGCTCGTCCTGCCTGCCGCCCGGGTCGCCGATCATGCCGGTGCCGCCTCCGGCGAGCGAGATGGGCGTGTGCCCGCCTTCCTGGAACCGCCGCAGCGTGCACAGCTGGAGCAGGTTGCCCACGTGGAGGCTGTCCGCCGTCGGGTCGAAGCCGGCGTAGACCGTCAGCCCGGGCTGGTCCAGCCGCTTGGGCAGTTCGGGGTCGGTGGTCTGGTGGATCAGGCCGCGGAAGGCGAGGTCCTCCGAGAGCGTGGGCATGCCTTGATGCTGCCATACGCAGGTAGGTTGATCGGCCGCATGGAGTGTGCACGAGCGTCGCGGTGGCCGGGGTGAACGGGATCGGGGCCGCGCCATGATCGGCTTCAGCGCAGAGGGCGACGGGGAGCTGCCGCTACCCATGGAGGGCTCGCTGCCGCCCGATCTGCAGGGGATGCTCTATCGCGTCGGACCGGCGGGTGACGCGGTGGGGACGAACGCCGATGCCGCCGCCGATGCCGATGCGGACGCGGACGCCGACGCCGACGCCGAGCACGCTGACTCGGACGGGAACTTCGCCGCGGGACGGGATCGGCGGCCGCCGCGCCACGGCATGCTCCACGGAGTGGAGCTGCGCGACGGCAAGGCGGTGGCCTATCGCCAACGCGCTTCGGAGGCCAACGCCAGCGTGTTCTGGCACGCGGGATCGGTGCTGGCCCTCCCCGAATCCGGCCTGCCGTCGCGGTACTCACGATTGCTCGTACCCGAGGAATTCGAGGGCGGACTCACGGTGCCGATCGCCTCGCACGTCCACCGGCTGGCGGCCGACGGCGGCCGGGTGCTGTTCGCCGTGGACGACCCGGCGCGCCGGACGGGCGGGCACGCGGCGGAGGACGGGAACGCGGACGACGGCGTGACGTTGCGGATCGGCGAGTGGGACGCCGCCGGCGCCTTGCGCACGGCGCAGGCGATCGAACTGGAGCGCGCGACCTGGCAGCACGACATCGGGGTGACAGCAGGGCATGTCGTGTTCATCGAGTCGCCCACCGAGGCGCTGACCGGTGCCGGCGTCGCCAGCGCAGTGCCCTACGGGTGGGTACCCGGCGGCGACACATGGATGGGCGTCGTGCGACGCGGCGGGGAGGGCGATGCGGTGCGGTGGTTCCGCCTCGACCCCTGCCTGGTGACGCACGTCCTCGGGGCCTACGAGGAGCCGACCGATCCCGCACGGCGGGGAGGCGGGGCGGCGGGCGGCGACGCGGCCATCGTGGTGTACGTGTGCCGCTACGAGTCGCCGGAGGCCGGGCAGCCGGTCGACCGCACAGTCTCCGTGGTCGGTGGGCCCGGCCTGGGTCGTACGGCCCTCAATCGCGGCCTGGCCGTGCTGGAGCGGTGGCGGATCGTCGGCATGGACGTCGAACGAACCCAGGTCGACGATCGCCACGTCGAGTACCCGCGCCTGGACCCGAACTGCGAGGGCGGCGCGTTCCGCTACGGCTACTGCGTCGAGCTGGCCTGGGACGGCACGTCGTCGGAGCTCGACGCCGTCACCCAGGCGGGCCTGCTCAAGTTCGACCTGGGCCGCGACGAGGTCGCGCCGTGGAGTCCTGGGCCCGGACGCACGGCCAGCGAGCCGCTGTTCGTCCGCGCCGCCGACGGGCACGGCGACGACGAGGGCTGGCTGCTGACCGTCGTCGACGACCCGGACCGGCACGCCAGTGACCTCTACGTGCTCGATGCGTCGGCACTGGGGCGCCGGCGTCCCGAGGCGGTGATCCACCTGCCCGAGCGGCTCCCCTTCCGCAGCCACGGCGAGTGGGTCCGCGCCGATCGCTATCGCTGAACGACGCGCGAAAGCCCGCGCCCCGACCGTTCATCGCCGACATGCCAGCAACGACCTTGCGAGACGGACCACGGCCCGCTTCGGTGTCACGGCGCACCGAGAGCCTCGTGGCCAGCGTGACGCAACACCACCGGGCGATCTCCGCCCACCAGAGCCAGTTGCTGGCCGCCGTCGTGGAGCTCGACCGGCGCAAGGCCTGGCGGGTCGACGGTGCGACGTCGATGGTCGCCTGGCTCGTCCAGCGGTGCGGGGTCACCGCGGCGACCGCCCGGGAGTGGGTGACGGCCGCCGCCAAGCTGCACCGGCTGCCGAGCATCTCTGACGCCCTCTCGCAGGGAAAGCTCTCGTTCGACCAGGTCAAGCCCCTCGTGGAGGTGGCCAAGCCCGAGACGGACGCGACGCTGGCCGAGCAGGCGACGCACTGGTCCGCCAAGCAGGTGCGCGAGCTGGCGACGTCCGCTCGCGACCAGTCCGACCAGCAGGCATCAGGCTCCTACGCCCGGCGCTTCCTCCGCTTCAACGACCGGCGGCGCAGCCTGGCGGGCGTCCTCCCCGAGGACCAGTACCTCGTGGTCAAGCGCTCGCTGCTCGCCCGGGCAACCCGTCGCCGGCGGGACCGCACGCCCTTCGACCAGCGGATGGCCGACGCCCTCGTCGCCACGTGCAGGGGCGACGTCGACAGCCCGCCGGCCGCCTCGACCAGGACACCCCGCGCCGGCGGGGACCGCCGCAACCGTCCGACCGTCGTGGTCCATGCCGACCTGCGCTTCCTGGGCGGTGGCTCGGGGAGCGCCGAGCTCGATGTGCTCGGACCGGTCTCCCGCGAGGTGGCCCGCCGGCTGGCCTGCGACGCCAAGCTCCTGGTCTCTTCGGATGGCGCCGACGGGCAGAGCCTGAACCTCGGGCGGACCCGGCGCGACCCGAGTGACGCGCAACGCATCGAGATCCGCCGGCGCGACAAGGGGTGCCGGTTCCCCGGCTGCACCCACACCGAGTTCACCGACGTGCACCACGTGCGGCACTGGGTCGACAACGGACCGACGGATCTCTCCAATCTGGTCGAGCTGTGCGACCAGCATCACCGCCACGTGCACGAGCTCGGGTGGAAGGTCTCGGGCGACGCCAACGTGGAACTGACCTTCAGGAGCCCGACGGGACGCCTGTCGACGTCCACGCCGTCCCCGGCCTTCACGTCAGCGCGCGACGGACCGCATCGTTGATCTCGTCGTGCAGCGCGACGTTCTCGGCTCGCGCGGGCACACGGACGCGGATCAACTTCGGCGCGGACGCGGACGCTGGCGCAACAAGAGCCGGCTCGAGCTCGGCCAGCGCCGACACCTCCTGGACGTCGAGACCGAACCCGCGCGCGACCGCGCCGAGGTCGCTGCTCGGCGGCGTTCCGAAGAGGTCCTCGAAGACCTGACGCCCGAGTGAGGCCGCCTGTGGCAGGAACGAGAAGATGCCGCCGCCGCGGTTGTCGAGGACCACGAAGGTGCACGGGACCTGCGGCAGGTTCACCAGGCCCGAGACGTCGTGCAGGAAGGCCAGGTCGCCCAGCAGCGCCACCGTGGGGCCGGCGCTCGCCGCGACCCCCAGTGCCGTCGAGACGACCCCGTCGATGCCGTTGGCGCCCCGGTTGGCCAGAACGCGCGGCGGCTGCGCCGCCGTCTCCGCGAACCACTCGAGGTCTCGGATCGGCATGGAGGCGGACACGACCACGGTCGCGTCACTTCGTCCCGCGTGACGGTGGATGGCTCTGGCGACCTGCGGCTCGCTGAGGGCATCGCCCAGCACCGCAGCGATCGCCTCCTGGGCGCGCGCCTCTCGGAGCCGCCACGACGCCAGCCACGCCCGGTCGCAGGGCGCGGCGTGCCCCAGCGCATCGGCCAACCAGGCATCGGCGTCGCACTGGTGGAATTCGGTCGCCGCCCGGGACGGGTCAGCCCACTGCCGCCAAGGATCAACCACGATCACCCGGGCGCCCGCCGTGGCGGCGTCGGCGACGTAGGTGCCCAGAGCCCGCGACAGCCACGGCGCGCCGAGCAGGACGATCGACTCTGGCTGCGGCGGCCCGGCACGGACGATGGCGTCCGCCGCGGCGACCGTCCCGGGAACCCTGCAGCCCGAGAGCGGGTCGGCCAGAACCGGCCATCCCAAATGCTCGCCCAGGGAGAGGACCAGCGCCGGGTCGGGCGGCAGAGGCGCCATGCCGCCGACGACGATCACCCCGCGCCCGCGCAACGGCTCCATCGACGCCGGCCCCGCGGCCACGCCCGGTCGCACCACGACAAGGCCCGGGCGGGGCGGGAGCGCGCCGGCATCCCCGGTCAACGGCTCGCGGAAGGCCAGGTTGAGATGGACCGGTCCGGGACCGGCGGCACCGTGCATCGCCTCGGCGTGGGCCCGCGCCGCGAGCGGTCGCCAGGTCGCCTGCTGTTCCTCCGACGGCACGCCCGGTGTCGCCGCCCACCTAGTGGCCGACCCGAACAAGCCGGCCTGCTCAATGGTCTGCGGCGCTCCGGTGTCCTGCAGCTCGGGCGGTCGATCCGCCGTACAGACGATGAGCGGCACCCGGCCGTGGTGGGCCTCCACCACGGCCGCATGGAGCTCCGCCGCCGCCGTGCCGCTCGTGACGCAGATCACGGTGGGACGTCCGGTCGCCAGCGCCATCCCGTGCGCGTAGAAGGCTGCACTGCGTTCATCCAGGCGGACGTGGGTCCGCAGGCGCGCGGCCAGGGCGACGGCCAGCGGGGTCGAGCGCGAGCCCGGACAGATGACCGCGTCGGTGACGCCGAGGCGCGTCCACTCGTCGACCAGGGTGGCGCTGAAAGTGGCCTGTACGCTCACCCGGCGTGCCACTCCACGTCGAGGTGCGCGGGTCGGGGCCGCCGTTGCTCGCACTGCACGGCTTCACCCAGACCGGCCGGCTCTGGGGCCCGTTCGGCGAGCAGCTCGCCGCGTCGCGCACCGTCGTCGCCGTCGACCTTCCCGGCCATGCCGGCTCCGACTCGGTGCGGGCCGACCTGCCGACGGCAGCGGCCCTCGCGACCGAGGCGGCCCGGGCGACCGTCGGGGAGGAACCCTGCGACGTGCTCGGCTACTCGCTCGGCGCTCGCGTCGCACTGCATGTCGTCACCGCGACCGATCTGGCCGTGCGCAGCGTGATCTGCGTGGGTGGGACGGCGGGCATCGAGGATGCGGCCGCACGTGACGAACGGCGTCAGCGCGACGAGGCACTGGCCGAGGGTCTCGAGGCGTCGGGCGACGTGGACGATTTCCTGGAGCGTTGGCTGGCGGCGCCGATGTTCGCCCGCCTCGCCGCGACCGACGCCGCCGAACAGGCCGAACGCCGGCGGAACACGGCGGCCGGATTGGCCTCGAGCCTCCGCTTGTGCGGCGTGGGGACGCAACAGCCGCTGTGGGGCCGCCTCCCCGATGTCACGAGCCCGCTCCTGGCGCTGGCCGGGGCCGACGACGCCCGTTTCGCCGCGCACGCGCTCCGCCTGGCTGGCCTCGCGCCACGGGGCGTCGCCTCCCTCGTCCCGGGCGGCGGTCACGCCGTGCACCTGGCGCAGCCCGGGCCGGTGTGGCGGATCGTGCATCACTGGCTTGAGGCCGTCCAACCCGGCCTCATATGAGCAGGCCGATCGTCAGGAGCAGCCCGACCGCCAACTGCAGGCGCGCCGTGGCCGCGAGCATGGGCAGCAGGGCCCGCCCGCTGCGATCGCTCAACGCCAGCCGCACCGGAGCGACGGCGAGGGGCGCGGCGAGCAGGGCCACCAACGACCAGGGCCGGTAGTGGTACAGCACGCCGATCGCGAGCGCGGCGCCCATCAGGGTGAAGCCGTAGAACAGCCCGGCGCCGCGCCGGCCGAGCCGCACGGCCAGCGTCTTCTTACCTGATTCGGTGTCCGTTTCGATGTCCCGCAGGTTGTTGGCCTCTAGGAGTGCGGCTGCGAGCAGCCCGACGGGCACGCCCACCCACAGGGCGAAGCCCCAGTCGTAGTCGTAGGAGAACAGGTGCCCGCCCGCGGCGACCACGAACGGGGCATGCTGGACGTAGGCCGAACCGGCCGTCGCCACCAGGCCGAAGAATACGAAGACGAACAGCTCACCGAACCCGAGGTAGCCGTAGGGACGCGGGCCCCCCGTGTAGGCCCAACCAGCCAGACCGCACAGCAGTCCGAGCGGGAGGAACCACCACGTCACCCGGGCGGCCAGCACCAGCCCGGCCAGGCCGGCCACGCCGAAGGCGGCCACCGCCGCCGCCTTGACCTGGCGCACCGTGGCCAGCTTGCCTGCGACGAGGCGGACGGGGCCGACGCGATGTTCGTCGGTACCTCGGACGCCGTCGGCATAATCGTTGACGAAGTTGGTCCCGATCTGGATGCCCAGGGCGACGATCAGCGCCAAGAGGGCGTTGAGCCACGACAGCCCGCGGTCGAAGTTGGTGCACAACCCGGCGCGGCACCCGCTCGACGCCCCGGCAAAGCTGATGACCAGGCGTCCGCTCGAGAGGTAGCCGGCCGCCGTCCCCACGACGACGGGGACGATGGCAGCGGGGAGGGTACGCGGGCGCGCGCCCGCCACCCATACCTTGAGCGGCGGGCTCACCGGCGCTCGGTGAGCCCGGAGCGGTCCGACCGGTGCCCCAGCGCGACGGTCCCGTCCGAGCCCCGTTCCGCTCGGGGTCCGCGCACGGCGGGCGCGCTGTGGTGCTCGGCGGAATTCGGGGTGACCTGTGTCGGCACGGCGCCCTACGCTACTGGCCGGTGCCCGAACTCGTCGCACTCGACCTCCCTGGTGGGAGAGGGTTTGTCGACGCCCTGCAAGCCGTCTGGGACACCGGCGACGCGGCGGCGCCCCTCGACCCGCGTCTCCCGCCGGTGGCGCGCGACGCCATGCTCGACGCGCTGCGTCCCACTCGGATCGTCGGCTCCGATGGCCAACAGCACGCGCTCGCGAACGGTCTTCCCGTCGAGGAGGGCGACGCCATTGTCCTGACGACATCGGGTACCTCGGGCGTTCCCAAAGGCGTGGTCCTGACGCATGAGGCGATCACCGCCTCGGCGGTGGCGACCTCGGCTCGACTGGGGGTCGATCCCTCCCGCCACACCTGGCTCGCCTGCCTCCCGCTGGCCCACATCGGCGGGCTCTCGGTGGTCACGCGGTCCATCCTCACCGGGACGCCGCTCGTCGTCCTGCCGGGATTCGACGCCGAGGCCGTGGAGGCGGCCGGGCGTTCCCGGCGCGTCTCCCACGTCTCGTTGGTGGCCACGGCACTGCACCGCCTCGATCCATCGGTGTTCACGTGTGTGCTCCTGGGCGGGAGCAAGACGCCGGACCGCCTGCCGCCCAACGTCGTGTCCACGTACGGCATGACCGAGACGGGCTCGGGCGTGGTCTACGACGGGACCGCCCTCGACGGCGTGGAGATCGCCCTGCGGTCGGCCGACTCCACTCGGGCGGTGCTCCCCGGTCCGGGGGACGCCCGACCGGGCGACGGGGAGATCCTGGTCCGGGCGCCGATGCTCTTCCGCTGTTACCGGGACGGGACCGACGGACGGGTCACCGGGCCCGACGGCGGGGCGGACTGGTTCGCCACCGGGGACGCAGGAGGGATCGGGGCCGACGGGAGCCTCTTCGTGCAGGGCCGCATCGAGGACGTCATCACCAGCGGTGCCGAGAAGGTCTGGCCCGATCTGGTCGAGCGCGTCCTCGCGGCGCACCCCGACGTGGCCGAGGTCGCGGTGTGGAAGCGGTCGGACCCCGAGTGGGGTGAGCGGGTCGTGGCCTGGGTGGTACCACACGAGGACGCTCCCTCCCTGGACGAACTCCATCGCATCGTCGCCGAGACCATCGCGCCGTGGGCGGCGCCCAAGGAGCTCGTGATCGTCGACGACCTCCCCCGCACCGCCGCGGGAAAGGTGCGGCGCCGCGAGCTCGAGACGTTCCGCACCTGAACGCGCCACGCGTCACGTGTCACGCGTCACGCGTCACACGCCCGTCCCGCCTCCTGCGGTCGGGTCAGTCGAGGAGCTGAGCGGTGAGGTGCCCGAGCTTGTCGGGATTGGTGACGGCGCGCACGCCCACGATCGTCCCGTCCAGGATGTCGAGTACGAGCGCCGCGATGACGGCGCTGTCCTCGACGAAGACCGTCGCCGGCTGGCCGTTGAGCACCGTCGCCCTGGGCACGCCCTGGAGCCGCTTGGCCACGTTGATGAGGAATCGTGAGCTCCGGTACGGCCCGACGACGGGCCGCATGGCGGCGCGCACCTTGCCACCGCCATCGGTCCACACGACGACGTCGTCGGACAGCATCGAGAGCAGACCCGAGAGGTCTCCCGTCGCGCAGGCCACGAGAAAGCGGTCCGTGAGCTCACGCCCGTGCCGCAGGTCGGCGTCGAAGCGCTGCCGACGCTCATCGACGCGCCTACGCGCCCGGGCGCCCAACTGACGGCAGGCTCCCGGCGAGCGCCCGAGTGCACGTCCCACCTCTTCGAAGGTGTAGCCGAAGATGTCGTGCAGCAGGTACGCCGCCCGTTCGAGCGGTGTCAGCTCCTCCAAGAGGACGAGGAATGCGAGTGACAGCGTGTCGGCCTGCTCTGCGGCGGAGGCCTCGTCGACCACGACCGGCTCCGGCAGCCACGGGCCCGCGTACGTCACGCGCTGCGCCCGCGACGAGTCGAGCTCGTCGAGGCAGAGCCTCGTCACGATCGTGACGAGATAGGCCCGAATCGAGAGCACGGGTTCGTCACCCCGCCGGAGCCAGCGGACGCACGCGTCCTGGACGACGTCCTCGGCGTCGGCGGCGCTGCCCAGCATCCGGTACGCGATGCCGAAGAGCAGCGCGCGCCACTCTTCGAATGCAGCCGCGTCGGCCTCGCGATCAGTCAACGGGCGCCGGGATCCCGCAGGAATCCGAGAACCCCTGGCTCCGCAGTCCCAGCCCGGCGTTGAAGCGCGAGCGGAAGTTCTCCAGCGCCACCCAGGCGGCCAGCTCCACGAACTCCGCGTCGCTGAGGTGGGCGCGCACCCGAGTGGCCAGCTCTTCGGACACCTCGGCCGGGCAACCCGTTGCCACCTCTGCGTACTCGAGCACAGTGCGCTCGCGTGCGTCGAAGAGATCGCTCGTGCGCCAGGCCGCCACGGCCCGCACCTTGGCGGCGTCGACGCCCCAGCGCAGACCCTCGTAGTACCCGTAGTCGACACACCACGAGCACCCGATCTGCATGCTGGTCGCCTCGATGGCCAGCCACCGGAGGGTGGGATCGAGCTTCTTCCACCCGAACTGCACCGCCGTCTCGAGGCTGCCCATCGCCACCAGCACGCCCGAGTGGTACGAGGCCGCAGCCGTGGGCTCCACCATCCGCCCGAACCGGCGCTTCGTGTACCGGCGGGCCAGGCGGGGAACGATGCCGGCGGGTTCGTGGTCGAGGGCGACGTACGCCATGGGGTCACCTTCCTCTGATCGGTGCTTCTCCTTCACCTCACTCAGACGGGACGAGCGCTGTATGTGTGACACCGCGAGACCGGTTCAGCCCACCCCTCCTGAGGGCTGGGTCATCGTTCCCCCGTCGACCACGAACGTCTGCCCCGTCACCCACGACGCCGCGTCCGACGCCAGGAACAGCGCGGCCGTGGCGACGTCGTCGGGAAGGCCCAGGCGTCGCAGCGGGATGTGCGCCGCCACGCGGTCCTCTCCGGGGCCCTCCCACAGTGCTGCCGCCAGCTTCGTCTTCACCAGTCCCGGCGCCAGCGCGTTGACGCGCACGTCAGGCGCGAGCTCGAAGGAGAGCTGACGCGTGATGTGCAGCACCGCCGCCTTGGTGACGTTGTACCAACCGATGCCCGGCTCGACCTCGAGCCCGCCGATCGACGCCATGTTGATGACCGAGCCGCGCAGGCCTGCCTTGACGGCGGCCGCGGTCCAGACGAGGACCGACAGCTGGTTCACCTCGAACGTCTTCTGGGCCCGGACCACGTCGATGTCGATCATGGGGCCGAAGTACGGGTTCGTTCCCGCGTTGTTGACGAGGATCTCGAGGCTCCCGAAGCGCGCCACCGTCTCCGCCACGCAGGGCGCGGCCTCCTCGGGCCGCCCGACGTGGGCCGCCCGCCAGGCCACCCGCTCCGCAGGCGCGCCCGCCGCAACGAGGCTCGCCGCCCCGTCGGCCAGTCCCTCGGGCGAGCGGGAGATGAGCATCACGTTCGCACCCGCTTCGACGAAGCGTGTGGCGATCCCGAGACCGATGCCGCGGCTCCCGCCCGTGATCAGCGCCGTCTTTCCCCGCAGTTCAAGCTCCATTGCACGAGCCTTGCACGGGCTTGGCCGTGTGGGGCAGGCCGCGACGGAGCCCTAGCATCGCGCTCGTGAACCACCTGGCCGAGGAGACCAGCCCCTATCTGCGCCAGCACGCCGACAACCCGGTCGAGTGGTTCCCCTGGGGCGACGAGGCCCTGCAGCGGGCACGGGAGCTGGACAAGCCCATTTTCCTGTCCATCGGGTACGCCTCGTGCCACTGGTGCCACGTGATGGCGCACGAGAGCTTCGAGGACCCGGCCACGGCGGCCGACCTGGCCAAGTGGTTCGTCTCGGTCAAGGTGGACCGCGAGGAGCGCCCCGACATCGACACGCTCTACATGGCCGCCACCCAGGCGCTCACCGGGTCCGGGGGTTGGCCCATGTCGGTGTTCTGCACCCCCGACGGGCGACCGTTCTATGCGGGCACCTACTTCCCGCCGGTCGAGCGGCACGGCATGCCCGCCTTCCGCCGCGTCGTCGAAGCGCTCGGCGAGGCCTGGGTGAACGACCGGGCCAAGGTCCTCGAACAGGCCGACGCACTCGTGGGCGCCGTGCGGCGGGAACTGCGCCTGGCCGAGTCCATCGCCGGAGAGGACGGCGCCCCCGCCGCCTCCACCTCGTCTGGCCTGCTTGCTCCGTCCGGAGTCCCCGGACTCGACGTGCCCGCCCTGACGGAGCGTGTCGTGGCCGGCCTCGCCGCTGGTTTTGACCCGGAGTGGGGCGGTTTCGGGCCCGCGCCCAAGTTCCCCCGACCCACCCTCGTCGAGCTCTGCCTGCGCCATGCCCACCAGGGCGGGGCCCAGGCGCTGCACGCCCGTCACATGGCGGTGCGCACGCTCGACGCCATGGCCGCCGGAGGCATCTACGACCACATCGTCGGCGGGTTCTGCCGCTACGCCACCGACGCGCACTGGCTGGTGCCGCACTTCGAGAAGATGCTCACCGACCAGGCCCTGCTGGCCCGGGCCTATCTGCACGCGTGGCAGGACGGGGGACGCGACGACTACCTCGGCGTCGCCACCGAGACGCTGGACTTCGTGCTGCGGGACCTCTCCACCCCCGAGGGCGCCCTCTACTCCTCCTTCGACGCGGACGCCGGTGGGGTCGAGGGCGGGCACGCCACCTTCACTCTCGACGAGCTCCGCACGATCCTGCCCGCCTCCCTGGTCGCGCCGGCGGCAGAGTGGTACGGCGTCACCGCGGCCGGCAACTGGGAGGGACGTTCGATCCCGGTCCGCCCCGTCGGGGCGCCGCTGGCCCGCCCGCCCGAAATCGAGGAGGCCCGCGTCCTCCTGGCGGCGGCGCGGGCGCAGCGGGTGCAGCCCGCTCGCGACGAGAAGGTGCTCACCGAGTGGAACGCCATGGCGGCGGCCACGCTGGCCGAGGCGGCCTCGGCCACCGGCAGGGAGGACTACGGCCGTCGCGCCGAGGAGATCGGCGAGTTCCTGTGGTCGTCCGCCTACGTCGAGGGGAGGCTGATGCGCAGCTGGCAGGGCGGCCGGGCCCGCCATCTGGCCGTCGCCGCCGACCACGCGTGGTTGGCCGAGGCGTGCATCCGGATCTCGGAGTGGTCGGGCCGCGCCGTCTGGCGGGCCCGCGCCCGCCACGTCGCCGGACAGCTCGTCGACCTCTTCGCCGACGGCGAGGCGGGAGGCTTCTTCACCACCGGTCGCGACGCCGAGGCGCTCGTCGTCCGTCCCATGGAGTTCCTCGACGGCTCGCTCCCCGCCACCAACTCCGTCGCCGTGGCTGCGCTACTGCGGGTCCAGGCACTGGCCGACGACCCCGGCCTCGAGGACGCGGTGGAGCGCACCGTCACCCTCGTGCGCCCCCTCCTCGAGCGGCATCCCGGCGCTCTCCCCGATCTCGTGGCCGCATTGTCGCTGTGGCGCGGCCGCAGCGAGGTCGTGATCACCGGCACCCGCCCGGACCTGCTCGCCGAGGTCCGCCGCCACTGGCTGCCCACCGCCGTCCTCGCCTGGGGCGAGCCCGACGACGGCCCGCTCTTCGAGGGACGGTCCGGTGAGCCCGGGCTCGCCTACGTGTGCTTGGGCCGGGCCTGCCGCGCGCCGGCGCCGGACACCCAGACGCTCGCCGGCCAGCTGGAGGCTCTCGTCGGATGAGCGGGAACGACACGGGCCCCCCCACCGACGAGCTCGACCTTGACCGCATCGCGGCCGCGTACGCGCGCCTCGTCGTCCACCACACCCAATGGCGGCGGCCCGGGCGGCGACACCGCGACGGGTGCCGAGGCCGGGGAGGCGGTCCCGACGCAGCGTCAGACGGACGACCCCGGACCCGACGACGACCCGGCCACCCGCCGCACCGCCAGCACCACCGACGCCGCGCGCCTCCTGCGCCGGTCCGCCCGGCGCAAGGAGCGGGTGCCGACGGCGGGCGGTTCCACGCTCCACCTCCTCGTGCTCTCCTCCACGCTGCGAGGACACCACGGTGGTCGACCTCGCCACGCGTACCGTCATGCGCGTACGCGTCCCGTGGCCCGAGGGGCACGACCCCGACATCGGCACCTTCGACGTCGTCGAGGTCACGCTGGCCGACGACCCCGAGCGCGACGACCTGGCCCAGCCGGAGGCCACGACGGTCGCCGACCTCCCCCGCCACGTCGGCACGCTACGCGGGCGCCACCTGCGCAAGCTCCTGCGGCGACTGGTCGCCTCACCCGACGGGCCGCTGCTCGGCTTCCCGGGCCCGTCCGCGCCCTACTGGGAGTTCCGGGGCTTCCGCCCATCGGTGGCGCTGATCGAGCCCACCCGGCGGCCGCAGCTCATCAGGCGTCACGCCGACGCCTCCACCTGGGTCCGCTTCGGCTGGGACCGTGACGACGTGTGGCTGCCCGTCGAGGACCGCAACGCCGCCCGCGCCCTCGACGCGGCCCGCCGCGACCGCCTGAGCGGGAAGAGCCTCTCCACGGCGCTCGGGTTCGAGCCGCAGTACCTCCTCGTGACGGTCAGCCCGCCACGGGACGGCCACTGCTACAAGGTGTGCGCCGCAGTCCTGCCGCGGGGCTGACGCCCGGGTCCGGAGGCGCGGCCGGAGCGACCGGCCCCGGCTCAGCGGCCGAGCTTTCCCGCCGCCAGGTCCTCCGCCATGGCCCAGCCGAAGGTGACCAGCCGGTCCCCCTTGGCCGCGTCGAAGCCCTTGAAGTGCGTGTCGACCCCCTCGGGGATCTTCACCTTGGGGGCGACGAAGTCCAGTCCTCCCGCCACCGACCCGTCGCCCTTCACGATGAAGGTGCGGTCGTCGAGCCTGCCCTCGCAGCCGAAGCGCTTGGACAAGCGGCGGGCCCAGGCCCGCTCCTCGCCCGACGACTTGTGCTCGGGGAAGGGCACGACGTCCTGGAGCCCGCTGAAGGCCCGGAAGCCCTCGGGACCGAGCAGCCGGGTGCCGAGCAGCACGTCCTCGTCCGGGAAGGCGAGCAGGGCCCGGCGGTACTGGTCCACCATGATGCCCTTGAGCGCCGCCTCGGCCCGCGAGGTGCGGTCGACCAGCGCCAGGCCGACGAGGAGCGACGGCGTACCACCGATGCGCTCGAGCGTGCAGAACGAGTAGCCCCGGAGCTTGTTGCCCTCGCGCGCCTGGGTGATGAGGACCCAGCCCTCGCGCTCCTTGGAGAGGTAGCCGATGTCGAAACCAGGCGGCCGGTCGGCACAGAGGTCCGCCATTTCGACGAGCTCAGTATCGCTGAGCGCGGTGCAATCCTTGGTGCTCACGACGATCGGCATGCACTCAGTCTACTGGCTGCGCACGCGATGTTCCCAACCGGTGGCGCCGCCCCGGACCCCGATCGGCACCGCATCCAACCGCGTCAGCCCAGCTCAGAGGCCGAATTTCTGACGTCGCCGTCAGAATTCAGGACAGCACGGCGCTCTGCCCGAGCAGCCGCTTGAGCTCACCCACGAGCCCGTTGCGGCAGTCCACGTTGAACTCCGGCGGGAGCCGCAGCACCTTCTCGCCGACGTGCAGCAGGACGGGGGAGGGGCCGGGGTGCCCGCTCAGGACGTCCTTCAGCCCCTCCACCCGGGCATCGGTCAGCACGCCCAGCGGCAGCTTGATGTGCAGGTCCTCCTCGCCCTTGTGCAGCAGCGGCCGCGACACCTCCATGCAGACGATCTTGGGCTCCTCCTCGCGCGTGTCGAGCCGTCCCTTCACGACGAGGATGGCGTCGTTCTCGATGAGCGCCCCGTACTCGGCCATCGTCTTGGGGAAGACGAAGACTTCCATGGCGGCCTGGAGGTCTTCCAGGACGAAGCGTGCCATCAGGTCGCCTTTCTTCGTGTACGAGCGGCGCAGGTCGGTCACCACACCCCCGACCATGCGCATCGGCGAGCGGTCCCCCGCCGGGACGTCCTCCTCCCGCATGTCCGAGAGGTTGCTGTCGGTGTGCCGGGCCAGCGCCGCCTCGAAGCCCATCAGCGGGTGGTCGCTGACGTAGAGACCGAGCATCTCCTTCTCGAAGGCCAGTCGCTGCGCCTTGTCGAATTCGGCGTCGGGGATGGCCACCTTGGTCCCGCCCCAACCCGGTTCCGCCTGTTCCTCCTCGAACACGGCGAAGAGCGAGGTGATGCCCAGGTCCTGTTCCCGGCGCCGCACCAGCGAACGGTCGACCAGCTCCTCGAGCACCAGGCACAGCCCCTGGCGGGGGTGCCCGGCGGAGTCGAAGGCGCCGCCCTTCACCAGCGACTCCATGGTGCGCTTGTTCAGCACCACGGGATCCACGCGGGCGCAGAAGTCGAAGACGTCGGCGAAGGGCCCGTTCGCCTCCCGCTCGACCACGATGCGCTCGACGAGGCTCTCGCCGACGTTGCGGACGGCGGCGAGCCCGAAGACGATCGCCCGGCGGCCCTCCGACGTGTCCGGCGCGAACTCCGCCACCGAGCGATTCACGTCGGGGACCAGCACGTCGATCCCCATGGAGCGGCACTCCGCGAGGTAGACGGCCGTCTTGTCCTTGTTGTCCTTCACCGAGGTCAGCAACGCCGCCATGTACTCGACCGGGTAGTGCGCCTTGAGCCAGGCCGTCTGGTAGGCCACCAACCCGTAGCCGTAGGAGTGCGACTTGTTGAAGGCGTAGTCGGCGAACGGCTCGATGATGTCGAAGAGCTGCGTCCCCAGCTGCTCGCCGTAGCCCTCGGTCACGCAACCGGCGACGAACTTCTCGCGCTCGGCCGCAATGAGCTTGCGGATCTTCTTGCCGCACGCCTTGCGCAGATTGTCGGCCTCCTCGAGGCTGTAGCCGGCGAACTTCTGGGCCACCCGCATCACCGACTCCTGGTACAGCATGAGCCCATAGGTGTCCTTGAGGATGGGCTCGATGTCCGGGTGCAGGTAGGTGAGCTCCTTGCGCCCGTTCTTCAGCTCGGGGTAGTCGCGGTGCATGTTGGCCGCCATGGGGCCCGGGCGGTACAGGGCGACGAGCGCGGCCACGTCGTCGAAACTCGTCGGGGCGAGCGCGCGCAAGGTCTGGCGCATGGCCGCACCCTCGAGCTGGAACACCCCGACCGACTCGGCCCGACGCAGCATCGCGAGCGTCGGCTCGTCGGCCAGGTCGACGGCGTCGATGTCGGGGCGCGCCCCCGTGTCGGCCTCGATCAGGTCGAGCGCGCGCTCCATGACCGAGAGGTTGCGCAGCCCGAGGAAGTCCATCTTGAGCAGGCCGAGGTCCTCGACCCCGTGCATCTCGTACTGGGTGACGATGGGCGCGTCCTCGGGATCGCCGCCGGCGTCGGGCTTGCGCTGGATCGGCAGGTAGTCGGTCAGGGGGTCCCGGGAGATGACGACGGCCGCGGCGTGGATGCCGTCCTGGCGGCGCAGTCCCTCGAGCCCGAGTGCCACCTCGATGACCTCCTTGGCGTCGGGGTCGGCGTCGCGCATGGCGCGCAGCTCGGCCGGGCGCCGTAGCCCTCCTCGTGCCCGTCGGTCTTGGTGATGCACGCGTGCAGCGGCGTGTCGCGGCCCATGATGAGGGGCGGCATGGCCTTGGCGATACGGTCGCCGACGATGTAGGGCTTGCCCAGCACCCGGGCGGCGTCGCGCACCGCAGCCCGCGCCTTGATGGTCGAGAACGTGATCATCTGCGCCACCCGGTCGCTGCCGTACTTCTCCGCCGCGTACCGCATGACGTCGGCGCGGTAGCGCTCGTCGAAGTCCATGTCGATGTCGGGCATCTGCTTGCGGCCCGGGTTGAGGAAGCGCTCGAAGAGGAGGTCGTAGCGGATGGGGTCGAGGTCCACGATGCGCAGGCAGTAGGCGACGCAGCACCCGGCCGCCGATCCGCCGCCCGGGCCCCACCCTGATGCCCGACTCGCGGGCGAAGCGGATGAGGTCCCACACCACGAGGAAGTAGGCCGGGAACCCCATGTCGCCGATGACGCTGAGCTCGAACTCGAGGCGCCGCACCACCTCGGGCGGCACCGGGTCGCCGTAGCGCTCCTTGGCGCCCTCGTAGGCGAGGTGGCGCAGGTACGCCTGGGCCCGCTCCTCGTAGGTCGGGCCGGTGAAGCGCTCCGGCACCGGGAACTCGGGCAGGCTGGGCTTGCCCAGCTCGATCTGCACGTCCGCCCGCTCGGCGATCAGCAGCGTGTTGTCGCACGCCTCGGGCACCTCGCGGAAGAGATGGCGCATCTCGGCCGCCGACTTGAGGTAGTGCTCGGTGCCGTCGAACTTGAAGCGGTTGGTGTCCGAGAGCAGCGCGCCGGTCTGCACGCAGAGCAACGCGTCGTGGGCCACGGCGTCTTCGCGATGCGTGTAGTGGCTGTCGTTGGTCGCGAGCAGCGGCGCCCCGATGCGCCGGGCGATCTCGATCAGCTGCGGGTTGGTCCGCTGTTGGTCCGCCAGCCCGTGGTCCTGCAGCTCGACGAAGAGGTTGCCCTGGCCGAAGATGTCCTGCAGCCGTGCCGCCCGCCGCTCCGCCTCGGCCTGGTCGCCGGCGAGCAGCGCCTGCAGCACGACGCCGCCGAGGCAGCCGGTCGTGGCGATCAGCCCGGCGTGGTGCCGCTCGAGCAGCTCCCAGTCGACGCGGGGCTTGTAGTAGTAGCCCTCGAGGTAGGCGGCCGAGGACAGTTGCATGAGGTTGCGGTAGCCCTCGACCGTCTCGGCCAAGAGGGTCAGGTGGTAGTAGAGCTTCTGCCCGCCCTCGACGTCCCCGCCCGTGTCGTCGACGCGGCCGCGCCGCACCGGTCGCTCGTGGCGCGACTCGCCCGCCATGTACGACTCGGTGCCGATGATCGGCACGATGCCGCGGTCGCGGCACGCCTTGTAGAAGTCGAGGACCCCGTACATGTTCCCGTGGTCGGTGATGCCGAGCGCCGGTTGGCCGTCGGCCACCGCGGCGTCGACGAGCTCACCCACCCGAGCGGCGCCGTCGAGCATGGAGAACTCGGTGTGGGTGTGCAGATGCGTAAACGACCGCTCCGACACCGGCCCTCCTTTCGCCACGTTCACTGGAAACTTACACCCGTGTAATCCCCCGGGGAGTCCCGAAATCTACCTGCCGGGTGCGACCCGGAGGACGACCGAGCCCGCGACCTTGTCGTGGAGGGTCTGGCGCTTCTTGTCCCACAGCGGGAAGAGCATGTCGAGGACCCAGACCAGCCCGAGCAGGAAGAAGAGCAGGTTGAGGAGGCGCAGGACGCCCTCCACCAGCGCCCGGACCAGCGCCCGCCCGTACCCCAGCGGTCCCCGCGTCCGGTCGTCGACCGCCCGTACCCCGACGGCCATCATCCCGACCGTCTGACCCCGGGCCGAGCCGCAGAGCAGCGTGGCGTAGACGACGTAGAGGACGCCGGCGATGAGGAACGGCACGGCCGAGATGTTCCGCCGGCGCGTCGTCCCGCGCTTGGCCATCAGGTGCACGTCGAGGGCATGGGTGTGCCGGAACACCAGGTAGAGCAGCACCGTCACGACCGCGAAGATCACGAAATCGATCAGGTAGCCGCCGACCCGGATGCCCCAGGAGGCGTACTGCGCCTCGGCCGAAGGGGGTGGGTAACCGCCCTGGGCCTGCCCCGGCGCCGGGTAGGCGGGCGGGCCCGGTGGCGGCGCCGCGGCGGCCGGGGGTGGTGGAGGTGCGTTCCCGGGGAAGACCGGGGGTCCGCCTGCCTCGTCTGCCGTCACGACCGCTCCTCCCGCGTGCTCACAGGTAGTTCCCGGTCCGGCCCGATTCGCCCGCGGAGGGCAGCCCGCGCTGGCGCATCTCCTCGAGCTGCGCCCGGGCGGCCATCTGCTGGGACATCAGGCTCGCCTGGATCCCTTGGAACAGACCCTCCAGCCACCCCACCAACTGCGCCTGGGCGATGCGCAGCTCGGCCTCGCTGGGCGCGTCCGAGTCGAAGGGCAGCGCCATGCGGTCGAGCTCGGCCACCAGGTCCGGCGACAGCCCCTCGGACAGCTCGTGGATCGACTGTTCGTAGATCTCCCGCAGGCGCACCCGGCTCTTCTCGTCCAGCGGCGCGGACCGCACTTCGTCGAGCAGCTGCTTGACCATGGAGCCGATGCGCAGCACCCTGGCCGGCTCGTTCACCGATTCGCCGGTGCGCTGCTCGCCCTCCTTCTCCCCTGCGTCGCTCCCGAGGACCTCGTCCGGCGCGATGGCGGCCGGCTGGCCCGCCGGGATCTCGGGACCGCTGGTGTCGTTCGTCATGGGGGTGCCTTCCGTCGGGGTCGAGTCGGGGTCGAATCGGGGTCGCAGCCGCGCGGCGTGGCGTGGCGCGCGCGCCGTCACGGCCTATGTTGCCACCGGAGCCGCCGCCCTCATCCGGCGCGCCAGGCGAGCAGCGGGACCAGCATCTCCGCCTCGGTGAGGGACCCGTGGCGCGCCCGTAGCCGTTGCTCGCCCGTGTCCGCGGGATCGAGGAACGCGATCGGCTCGAACGGCACCAGTGCGACATCGCCGAGCCGCGCCGAGACCCGTGGGCCCGGCACCCCGCCGAGCCAGCCGTCCTCGATGATCTGCTCCTTGGTGCGCACCCAGGCCGTGTCGCCGTGGAGCGCCGTGGCCGTGTCGGCCACGCCGCCCGTCGCCCCCGGGCGCACGTGGAGCCAGCGGAAGCGGCCCTCGCCGCTGATCAGCGTGACGTCCTCCATGATCTCGGGGCCCAGTACCTCGACGTTCGCTCCCACCTCGACCTGGCCGTGGTCGGCGGTCACGACGAGCACCACGCCGGGCGGCAGCGCGTCGAGCACGTCCCCGACGAGGCGGTCCGCCGCCCGCAACTCGTCGTCGTAGTACTGGCCCAGGCCCTCGGCGTGGGCGACTCGGTCGATGCCTTCGTAGTAGGCGTACGTGAACGGCGTGCCGGCGTCGGCCAGCTCGCGGACCGCCGTCACCAGTCCCGCCGGCGTGTGCCAGCGATGCAGCGGCGCCCGGCCGAGATGGGCCGCCGTGAAGCCGGTCGGCCCGTAGTCGTAGCGGGTGACCACGGGTACCGGTTCGGTCGCGCCGGGGAACGGCGGGCAGGGCTGGAACTCGGGCGCCCGCACCCGGGTGCGGGCGTCGGCGCCGCCGACGGTCCACTGGAGGACGTTCATCACGTCGCCGTCGAGCGCCACCCGGTAGCCCACGACGCCGTGCTCCGCTGGCGTACGTCCGGTCACCAGGGTGGTGAGCGCGCAGGCCGTCGTGCTGGGTGCGACCGAGGTGATGATCCCCCCGGAGCCGCTCGAGAGCACGGGCGTCAGCGTCGGACGCTCCCGCAGCTGCTCGGCACCCAGCCCGTCGACGACGAGGAGCACGATCTGTCCCGCCGCCTCGGCGACGGGGTCGGGCAGCCAGGCCGGAGCGGGCTCGCCGCCGGGCCCGCCCAGACGGGAGAGGAGGGCCGGCACCACCCCGTGCAGGCACGGGCCGTCCCAGTCGGGCAGCAGCGGCTCGGGCTGCGCGCCTGGCGTGTGCAGGCCCGTGGTCGAGGTGGCCACCGTTCCGGGGGCGGCCGTGGCGTCACTCACGGGGGGACACCCTACGACCCAGGCACCCCCCTGACCGACGTGGGGGCCGGTAGAATCCGTGCCTGTGAGGGTTTCGACACGGGGTGACTACGCCAGCAGGGCGCTGCTCTCCCTGGCCCTCCACGGGGCCGAGACACCGACCTCCGTGCGGGACATCGCCGAGCGCACCGCGCTGCCCCAGCCCTACCTCGAGCAGATCCTCCTGGCGCTCAAGGGCGCCGGCCTGGTCCGCTCCAAGCGGGGTGTGGGTGGGGGCTACGTGCTGGCCCGCCCGCCCGAGGAGATCTCCCTGGCCCAGATCGTCTCGGCGGTGGACGGCCCCATCGCCGCCGGCGACTTCGGGGAGCCGCACGCCAACGGCGCCTGCGACCATGAAGGGCAGTGCGTCCTCCTGGCCGTCTGGGCCGACGTCGGCGAGACCATCCGCACGCACCTGCAGTCGTACAGCCTGGCCGACATGGTCGACCGCGCCCAGGGGAACGTGGTCACACCGGTCTGAGCGGGACCGCCCCGGTTCCTCGCCCCGGGTTTATTCCTCGACCAGGGCGGCACGGGTCGCCGCCGCTCCCAGATTCCAGGCCTCGAGGGCCGGAAAGGCGCGCTCCCACCCGAGGACGCCGATCCCACCCGGCCCGAGGAGGAAGAGCCGCCCCGCCACGGGCGGCAGCCCGAGCCAACGGGCGGCCAGCACCCGGAGGAGATGGCCGTGTGCCACGCACAGGGTGTCGCCGTCGAGGCTGCGTACCCGCTCGACGATCCGGTCCGCCCTTCGACCCACATCCGCCGCCCGCTCGCCGCCCGGGACACCGTCGTCCCAGAGGGTCCACCCGGGGTGTTCCTCCCGTATCTCGGACGAGGTCATCCCCTCGTAGTCGCCGTAGTCCCACTCGCACAGGTCCGGATCGGGCTCGGCCTCCCCCGCGAAGCCGGCCAGGGCGCAGGTCTCCCGGGCTCTGATCAGGGGGCTGACCAGCACCTGAGAGAACCTCGTGAAGCCGTATTCGCGCAGGACGTCGCCCGCGACCTTGGCCTGCTCCTCGCCCGAGGACATCAGGGGAATATCCGTGCGCCCGGTGTGTTGACCGCTTTGGGACCACTCGGTGGCGCCGTGCCTGAGTAGGACCATCCGGGCCGTCATGGCCGGGTAGATCAGCACGGCGAACAGAAGGGCGCAACTCGGTCCGGGATCCGAACACCCACCTGGAATGATCCGGATGTCGGGACGGTTGTACAAGGCAGGTTGATCCCGGATTCGTCCGGGTACGTACGACATGGAGAGAAGAACGTCTGGAGCGAAGATGAAGAGCGCGGTGAGCACGTCCGACACGCTGGGCCTGATGCTGCGAGACCTCGACCAGTTTCCGATGCCCGACCACGAGCAGCAGGTCGAGCTGGCGAAGCGCGTCGCCGCGGGTGACGAGGCGGCGCGGAAACAGATGGTTGCAGCCAATCTGCGCCTGGTGGTGCACTGGGCCCGCCGCTATCAGGACCGCGGCGTGGATATGGCCGACCTCGTGCAAGAAGGCACGTTCGGCCTCATGCGGGCCGTCGACAAGTTCGACTGGGAGCGTGGCTTCCGGTTCTCGACCTACGCCACCTGGTGGATCCGTCAGGCCCTGCAGCGGGCCGTCCAGCAGCACGGGCGGACCATCCGCATTCCCCTCGAGGTCGGCGAGCAGATCCAGCGCCTCGAGCTGACGAAGTCCGAGCTGGCCAGCACGCTGGGCCGTGCGCCCACGGTGGCCGAGCTGGACGAGGCGACCGGGATGACAGCCGACGAGCGCGAGTCCCTCGAGGACGTGGCGCGGGTCACGGCCTCGCTGGACCAGCCGGCTGCGCTCGAGTCGTCGACCACGCTCGGCGAGCTGGTGGCGCCCGACGACACGGACTTCGCCACCGACGTCGAGCAGACGATGATCTACGAGCGGGTGCGCGAGGCGATCGAGCGGCTCCCGGGCCTCCAGCGCGACGTGCTCCGGCTCCGGTTCGGCTTCGAAGGCGACTCTCCCGCGTCGCTCCAGTCGACCGCGGAGCGGCTCGGCGTGGGTGTACGCCGGGTGCGCCGTGCCGAGGAGGAGGCGCTCGCCTCCCTCTCATTCGACGCCGATGTGCTCGGCGTCCACGAAGCCGCCTGACCCGGCGCCCGCCCGGGCGCACACCTCACCCAGCTGTCCCGGCTAGCGGCCTGCCTCCGAGTATCCCCGGAACCCCCCTGACTCTGAGGCGGGCCGCTAGCCGAGATAGGCCGTGAGGTCCTCGGGGAGCGGCGACGTGAACTCCATCTGCGCGCCCGAGATCGGGTGCACGAACCCCAGCGTGTGCGCGTGGAGGAAGAAGCGACCCGATCCGAGTCGCTTGTCCGGGGTCCCGTAGCGCGGCGTCGCCCACCACCGGGTGACCGATGGCGGCCATGTGGACGCGTATCTGGTGGGTGCGGCCGCTCTGGAGCGTGAGCTCGAGCAGCGTGGTCGGGGCCCGCCCCTCTGCATGCCGGCGCTCGAGGACCCGGTAGGCGGTGCGGGCCGGCTTCCCTCCCACGGTCACCGCCATCTTCGTGGGGGTACGGGCCGAACGCCCGATCGGCGCTTCGATCTCGCCCCGGTCGTCCCCCACCTCGCCCTGGACGAGCGCCAGGTACCGCCGTGCCATCGTCCGGGTCGCCAGCTGGTCGACCAGGGCCCGGTACGCGTCCGGCGTCCGGCGCCACGGCGAGGAGCCCCGACGTCCCCTTGTCGAGTCGGTGGACGATGCCCGGTCGGTCCGCCGCGCACACGCCCGCCTCGACCAGCTCGGCCAGGTCGGGAAACCGGGCCAGGAGGCCGCCGACCAGCGTCCCTGCGCCGTGGCCGGCGCCCGGGTGCACGACGAGCCCGGCGGGCTTGTCCACCACCGCCACGGCGTCGTCGGCGTAGACCACCGCGAAGACGACGCCGGGCTCTGGCGTGATGCCGCCCACGCCCGCCCCACGTAGTGCCACGGTCAGGACTGCGCCCTCGCGCAGCGCGGTCCGCCCGACCGTGACCGCGTTCCCGTCGACCAGCACCCGCCCGGCGCTGATCAGCGCAGCCGCCTCGGCGCGCGACACGTTGGCGACCATGGCGACGCCCCGGTCCACCCGGACGCCGGCCAGCAGCGCCGGCACCTCCGTCGTGAACGTCTCGCCGTCCCCCACCCCCGGTCCCGAGCTCACGCGGCACCCTCTGCGCGCAGGTCGGAGGGGCCGCCACCGAACAACAACGCCGCGATCACGATGACGACGCCCACCGTCACGCAGGCGTCGGCCAGGTTGAAGGTGGGCCAGTGCTCGAGCGTGATGAAGTCGGGCACCCGGCCATCGCGGGGACCCACGATGCGTTCGCTCAGGTTGCCGACGGCGCCGCCCAGCACCAGTCCGGACCCGACAGCGAGCGGGACCGTCCGGGTCTGGGCCACGATGAACGCCAGCACCACCACGCCGACACACAGGAGCACGGTCACCGGGACGGCCCGGCCGCTGAACAGGCTGAAGGCGAAGCCCGAGTTGAAGGTCAGGGCCAGGCCCAGCGGCCCCCACAGGTGCCGCACGTCGTGGAGATGGTCCACGGCGACGGCGGTGGTCACCCGATCGGCCACCACCACGATCGCGGCGATGGCGAAGGCCACCACCCGCGGCCGGGTCAGCGCCGCGACAGCCCTCCGCTCTTACAGGCCACACAGAGACGGGCGTAAGGCAGCGCCCGCAGGCGTGGCTTGGGGATGGGTTGGAAGCACCGCTCGCAGTACCCGTAGGTCTTGTCGGCGATGCGCCGCAACGCGTCGTCGATCTCCTCGACCGCCAGGATTGCCTGCCCCGACAGGGCGAGGTTGCGCTCACGGTCGACGGTCACCGTTCCACCCTCACCGGACTCCTCGTCGAACTGCACGTCCCCCGGCTCGCGCTCGAGCGCGAGCGAGTCGGCCTCGGCCCGCAACGAGGTCGCCTGCTCTTGGTAGATGGCGCGCTCGTCCTGCAGAAGCTCCCGTACCTCCTCGAGGAACTTGGCGTCCTTCGCGTAGGGGCCGGTCTTCGGCCGCACCGGCGCCGGCGGCTTCGGCTTGGGCGTGAAGGTCGTCCGGGCCGGTGCCGCTGCCGCTCCGTTGCCGACCGCGGCTCCCTTCTTGGTGGCCGGCGCGTTCTTCCCCGGCGGAGCGGCGGCCTTCTTGGCGGGGGCGGCCTTCTTCGCGGTGGCAGGTGCGGCCTTCTTCGGCGACGGCGCCGTCTTCTTGGGGAGTGCCGCTTTCTTCGCGGGGGGCGTCGTCGCCCTCTTGGACGTGGCCAACGGGCTCTTCTTGGCCGCGGAGGCGGTCTTCTTGGTGGCGGTGGCTGCCTTCTTCACAACAGGGACTGCCTTCTTTTTGGTGAGAGCGGGACGCTTCGTAGCGGTTGCAGCAACCTTGCCCGAGGCCCTTTTGTTCCCGGTCCGTGACGAACTGGTGGCACCCGAACGCGACCCGGACGCCCGTTTGGCCGGGGCACCCTTGCTCGATGGGGCCATCGTTCCCTCCTTCGGACCAGGTCAAGTGGCCGTTTTCCCTGACGACGACCTCGTCCGGGGAGCGGGTGACGATACCGGACCGTTAGAGCCCGGGCAAGACTGCGGTCACCCTGGGGACGACGGGTGGATCAGAGGGGGCGCGGCGCTCCGGTCACCGAGGCGCTGTGCAGGTTCAAGGTCGGGGCACCGTCGTCGGCCTCCGGCGGCCCGGGCTCGCCGCCACCGCCGCCGCTTCTCGGCGCCGTCGTCTTGGGCTTGATGCCCATGAGCGAGTTGGCCGGCTGCACGTTCTCGTCCACCCACTTGAGGATCTCGGACAGTGCGCCGTGTAGACGGTTGCGCTCCGACTCGAGGTGCCGCGCCATGCTCTCGACGTCGGTCGCGAGATCGGTGCGCGTCGTCTCCAGCCGTGTGACCTCCTCGCGCAGCGCCTGATGCGTCTCGGCCTGCAGCTGCGCCGCGGTCGCTTCGGCGGCGGCAATGGCCGCCACGCGCCGTCTCCTCGGCCTGGGCCACTACGGCGGCGGCCTCGGCCTCGCTCTCGCGCTTGGTCTGGTCGACGAACTTCTGGGCGAGCAGCAGCGTGCGCTGGAGCGTCTCGTCGGACAGCGCCGCCGCGTCGGCTGCGGCGACCGCGGCACCCTCGGTGGGCTCGGCCGCGGTCGGCGCGGCCCGCTTTTCGCGCTCCAGCTGGGCGATGCGCTCGCTCGCCTGGCGCAACCGCTCGTTCAGCTGACGGACGTGCTCTTGGAGAGCCTCGGCCTCCTGGGCCGCCTTGTCCAGGTACTCATCGACCTCGTCGACGTTGTAGCCCTTGAGCCCGAGGCGGAACTCCACGGTGCGCAAAGTCTCGAGAATCGCTGCAGGTGCCTGGGAATTGTCCATGGGGGCCGAGTCTAACCACCCCCTCCTGCTATTCCAGTAATGGTCCTACGTCGACAGGACGGGAATCAGCACGAACTGCGCAACCAGGATGACAACCAGAAAGGACCAGTCCAGACCACCCATGGGCTTGATGATCCGACGCACGGGGCGCAGGACGGGCTCGGTTGCCCGGTAGAGGAAGTACTGGATGCGGGCCAGAGTCGTCCCCGGGCGGATCCGGAACCAGCTCAAGATCGCGTAGGGGAACATGATGAGCCAGATGTAGGCCTCGATGAGCCACGCGATGAGACGGAAAATGTTCACCAGCCCGCGAGGGTAGTGGCTTTAGTCGCGGCCGAAACCGCGCTCCACCAATCGCTGCCGTTCCTCGTCGGAGACTTTGACGTTGGTGGGTGCCAGCAGGAAGACCTGGTCGGCCACCTTCTCCATCTCACCGCTCAGCGCGTAGGTCACTCCGCTGCAGAAGTCGATCATGCGCCGCTGCAGGTCCCGATCGGCCATCTGGAGGTTTACGATGACCGGACGGTTGTCCTTCAGGCGGTCGGCGATCTCCTTGGCGTCGCCGAAGCGCGACGGGGCGACGACGTGCACACGGGCCGTCGAGGTGGCCGGGGCCGCCGCCGGCCCGGTGGGGTCCATGCTGGGGTCGACCGGCATGGCCCGCACCGGCGTGGGGCGAGGCGCCACGTTGCTCGGGGCCGGCCGTTGCTGGCTCGGCACCGCCGACTCCCGGGGAATGGTGCGCACCCGACTCATGCCCCCGCTGAATTCCTCGGCCTGCTCGTAGTCCTGGTTGCGGGGCTCGACCCGCGTGGCGGCCGAGAACCCACGCGGCGCACGGTCCTCGAGGTCGTCGTACTCGTCGTACTCGTCGTCGAGCAGGCCGAGGTAGACCATGGTCTTCTTCATGAACGAGGGTGACATACCTTCTCCTGTCAGAGACAGCGTAGTGCCTGCTCGGCAACCCGGGCGGGTCCTCGAAACCCGCTGCGTAGGGTCCGCTCACGTCCCGTCTGACGCGGATCCCGAGGTCGGACGTTCGCCGAAGAGGGCACGGCCGACGCGCACCATGGTCGACCCGGCCGCCACCGCGGCCTCAAGGTCCTCGCTCATCCCCATCGAACGCTCCTTCAGCTCCAGATCGTCGGCGAGGTGCCGCACGGTCTCGAAGGACGCCCGCGCGGCGGCCGGACCCGGTGCCGCCACGGTCATGAGACCGCGCACGTCCAGCCCGAGCTCCTGGAGCCGGTCCACCAGTTCGGGCGCCGCCGCCGGGCTGCAGCCGTTGCGGCCGGGCAGGCCGGTGGTGTCGACCTGGACGAGCACGGCGGCGCCCGGCGCGAGCCGCGCGATGCGCACGCCCTCGGTCTCCCGGGCGACGCTCTGCCACAGCGCGACCAACGGCGCCAGCTGCGCCACCTTGTTGCGTTGCACCGCACCGAGGAAGTGCCACGCCACGCACGTCGGCTGCGCCGCCGGTGGCCTTGGCCACGAGCTCGGCGGCGTAATTCTCGCCCAGGTCCCGCAGTCCGGCCTCCCGCGCCGCGTCCACGACGGCCGGTCCGAAGCCCTTGGTGACGCCGACGATGCGAACGCGTTCCGGGTCACCACCGGCGCGTTCTATGCGTTGGCGGACCGCATCGAGCCGCTGTGCGACGGCGCCGGCGGCGGGACCGTCTCCCGGAGGGCTAGCGGAGGAAGGAGGGGACGTCGAAATCGTCGTCACCCAGGTCGAGCTCGGTCTCCGATCCCGTGGCATCGGCGAAGATGTCCACCGGTTCGGGCGTGTCGAAGATGGTGGAGGCCAGGTCGCCCGACTTGCCGGACGGGACGCCCTCCTCCCAGCGCTCGAAGCCGGCGGCGATGACCGTCACCCGGACCTCGTCCCCCATGGTGTCGTCGATCACGGCGCCGAAGATGATGTTCGCGTCGGGATGGGCGACCGCGTGGATGATCTCGGCAGCCTCGTTCACCTCGAAGAGTCCGAGGTCCGAACCGCCGGCGATGTTGAGCACCATGCCGCGGGCGCCCTCGATGGAGGCCTCGAGCAGCGGTGACGTGATGGCCGCACGGGCCGCGTTGGCGGCCCGGCCCTCGCCGATGGACGAGCCGATGCCCATGATCGCCGTGCCGGCATTCGTCATCACCATTTTCACGTCGGCGAAGTCGGTGTTGATCAGCCCGGGCACGGTGATGAGATCGGTAATGCCGCGTACGCCCTGGAGGAGGACCTCGTCGGCCATCTTGAAGGCGTTGACCATGCTCGTCTTGTCGTTGGACACCGTGAGCAGGCGGTCGTTCGGGATGACGATGAGGGTGTCGACCTTCTCCTTGAGGATCTGGATCCCCTTCTCGGCCTGCATGGCACGCCGGCGGCCCTCGAAGGTGAAGGGCCGGGTGACCACGCCGATCGTCAGGGCGCCGAGGCCCTTGGAGATCTCGGCGATGACGGGCGCGCCTCCGGTGCCGGTGCCGCCGCCCTTGCCGGCGGTGATGAAGACCATGTCGGCACCCTGGAGCGCCTCCTCGATCTCGGGGCGGTGTTCCTCGGTGGCGAGCCGCCCGACCTCGGGATCGCTCCCGGCGCCCAGGCCGCGGGTGAGCTGGCGTCCGATGTCGAGCTTGAGGTCGGCGTCGCTCATGAGCAGGGCCTGGGCGTCCGTGTTGGCGGCGATGAATTCGACGTTGCGCAGACCCGAGTCGATCATCCGGTTGACGGCATTGACGCCGGCGCCACCGACCCCGACCACCTTGATGACTGCCAGGTAGTTGCCTTGGGGAGGCACGGTCGTCATGATTTCCCTCGTCCTCGGATCGATCGTCGACCGGTCGCTCGCTGGTAGGTTCCGCCCGGCGTCACCGGAGACGTGAGACCAGCGACCAATCCCTGAACCTTTGGGGAAGGTTGATGTTCACAGTTCGGCAACGTAACCCCACCATACGGGTGGGCGTTCGGGCTGGTCAAGCATCCTACGTCACCCTGCGGTCACGGTCACTGCGTCGGGGACGCTGACGTCGATGACATCGCCGGTGTGCAAGGGGGCGCCGGCCAGAACCGACGAGATGTCCTCGTACTTCTCTGTGAGCTGCGTGGCCGAGCCGATGTTGACCAGGATCGGCGTCGTGAGCGAGAGCTGGACCCAGCCGGCGGGCTCGACGGTCACGCCGGTCACCTGGCTGGCGAATGAGGCGGGGAGCGTCGACGCGACGCGCAACCCGGCGTCGTCCTTGGCCGGGAGGATGGTCCCCGGCGCGCCGGGTGGCTGCGGGACCGTGAGGAGCACCAGGCCGGGTGGGCGGGTCGACGACTCGCTCAGCACGCGTCCGTCGTTGCTCAAGGTGACCCACCGATCGGCGGTGGCGCCGACGACGAAGCGCGGCGTCTCCTCCGTGACGGCGATCTGCACGCCGTCGGGCCACGACACGTGCACCGAAGCGGTACGCACCCACGGGAGCTGTTCGATCCGGGTCGCCGCAGCGCCCGCGTTGACGTCGAGCAAAGGTGGGTGACGGTCCAGACCCGCTTGCGCCACGACCTGCGCCGCCGTCTCGTCCGCGTTCCCGACCACGGTGATCGAGCGGGCCGAGAACAGCGACGTGTGGACGAGGAACCAGGCGCCGACGAGCAGCGCCGTGCAGGCGAGCCCGATGGCGAGCACGAGCAGCCGCCGCCTCCCCTGGGCGCGGATGACGGCAGTGCGCCGGGCCGAAATCCGCGGGTCGATGCCGCTGCGCCGACTCTCGCCGCCCCCACCACGCCCGCCACCACCGCCGCTCCCACGACCTCCCCCGCCTCGGCGACCGCCACTGGGACCACGCCCGCCGCCGGCCGCGCTCCCCGCTGGTGATCGCTGCGGCGCCGGACGCGTCGGCGCGCTCGGCGTCACCGCTGCCCCCAAGCCGTCCGCTCCGCCATCGAACCAGTCTTCCCGTCGCCGAAGCCGAGAAGGCGGACCTCGGTGCGCAACGTCACACCGGTCTGCTCCGCGACGACGGTGCGGACGTGCTCCATGAGCGCACGGACGTCGTCCGCGCAGCCGTCCTTGTCGGCCTGGATGAAGTTCGCGTGCTTCTCCGAGACGTGCGCCGTCCCCATCCGCAGCCCTTTCAGGCCCGCCGCCTCGATCAGGCGGCCCGCCGAGTCGTCCGCCGGGTTGGTGAAGACCGACCCGGCGTTGGACCCACCGGGCTGATGCGCACGACGCCATTTGACGATGGCCGAGACGGCCTCCTGCTCGATCTGGGTCGACCCCGCCGTCACCGCGAGCTCCGCCTCGAGCACGAGCTGTGTTGCCGTCACCGACGACGACCGGTAGCCGTAGTCGAGACGCCCGACGTCGTCGGTCCCTCCCCCGTCGCCGCAGAGGTCGACCCACGTGTAGCGCACGACGCACGACAACATGTCCGAGCCGTGCCCGCCCGCGTTCATGCGGACCGCGCCGCCGACTGATCCGGGCACCCCGACGGCCCACGACAGGCCCGACCATCCCGCATCGGCGACGCGCCGAGCCAGCACGGGAAGGGCAAGTGCGGCCCCTGCTCGCACGGCAGGCCTCGCGGTCGTCCCCACCTCCGTCCGAGCCGCCCGTCCGGGGAGATCGAGACCAGCGAAGCCGGCACCGAGGTGCACGACGACCCCGTCGAACCCGGCGTCGGCGACGAGGAGGTTGGAACCCCGGCCGAGCACGAACACCGCAAGCTCGGATCCGCGCAGCGCCGCGCGCACCACGTCGAGATCGGCCGGACCCTCGATCTCGACGAGGACCGCCGCCGGACCGCCCACGCCGTAGGTGGTCAGGGGCCCGAGCGGCCCGAGCAGGGTGGCACGGTGTCCGAGCGTCGCCGCCAGCGCCTCGTGCGCCGCGCTCGGCGTCACCATTCGGGTGACTCGAGCAGCTCGTCGGGGAGCAACGTGAGGTCCCCGGCGCCCAGGGTGAGGCAGAGGTCACCCGGCCGCAGGACGGCCGCGACGGCCCGGCGCATCTCTTCCCAGCCCGGGGCGTACGTCACCGCCAGCCGCGGGTCCTGGGCCCGCACCGCGTCGGCCACCAGCCGGCCGGAGACGCCGGGGACGGGCCGTTCGCCTGCGCTGTAGATGTCGGTCACGATGAGCTCGTCCGCCTGGGCGAACGCGGTGCCGAATTGGTCGGCCAGAGCTGCCGTCCGCGAGAAACGGTGCGGCTGGAAGACGGCGATGATGCGGTCCCACCCTCCGG
Source organism: uncultured Acidimicrobiaceae bacterium (assembly GCA_963756625.1). Lineage (GTDB taxonomy): Bacteria > Actinomycetota > Acidimicrobiia > Acidimicrobiales > RAAP-2 > Bog-473. The sequence goes on along the minus strand of CAVWNQ010000004.1, from coordinate 107,013 downwards.
TCTTGGCGGTCGACAGCGCGACCCGCACCTCACCGGGCAGGTGGGCGTAGTCGTCGACGAAGGTCACCCCCCGCACCTCGCCCCGGAACTCGAAGCGACGCGTGACGCCGGCGAAACGGGCCAGGGCGGACCGGGCCGCCTCGAAGGGTGCACCCGCCTGCAGGGCTGCCGCGACGGCGACGGCCGCGTTGCGTGCGTTGTGGATGCCCGGTACGCCGACGCGCAGGAGCCCCAGCTCACCGGACGGGACCATGCAGCGAGAAGGAGATCGAGCTGCGCGTCTCCTCGAGGTCGTGCATGCGATAGGTGGCGCCGTCCGCGGTCCCGACGCCCACGGCACCGCTCCCCTCCCCGATGGCGGCCGCCTCCGGGTCGTCCACGCAGACGATCGCGCCCACCGACGCCAGGCCGACGAACCGAGCGAAAGCATCGCGCAAGGCGTCGAAGGTGCCGTAGTAGTCGAGGTGGTCGGGCTCGACGCTGGTGAGGACGGCCAAGTCGGGCCGCAAAGCTTGGAACGTGCCGTAGCTCTCGTCGGCCTCGACCACGAGCCAGTCGCCCGAGTCCCACACCGCATTCGTCCCGATCTCGTTGACGTCGGCCCCGATGAGGAAGGAAGGCCGCATCCCGGCTTCGACCAAGATGAGCGAGAGCATGGACGCCGTCGTGGTCTTGCCGTGCGTGCCGGCCACGGCGAGACAGCGACGCGTGGCGCAGATGGCGGCCAGCATCTCCGAACGCGGCACGACCAGGATCCCCGCGGCGCGCGCCTCGACGAGCTCGCTGTTCTCCGGTGGCACGGCCGGTGAGTAGGTGACGGCCTCGGTACCGACCACGTTCTCCGGCCGGTGTCCCACCGCCACCTCGATGCCACGCGAGCGCAGCCGCTCCGCCACCGGCGAGTCCTTCAGGTCCGAGCCCGAGACGTTGTGACCCATCGCGCGAAGCACCAGTGCGATCGCGCTCATGCCGGCGCCCCCGATGCCCACGATGTGGATGCGCCGCGGCACCAACAGATCGAGAGACTGGCGCGAGGCCTCCGCGCTCGGGGCGTCAGCGGGCATGGGCATCGACGAGCTCGGCGACGCGGGCGGCCGCGTCAGGATGCGCATACCCGCGGGCGGCCTCGCGCATGGCACGGAGCCGTTCGGGCTCGGACAGGAGCGCCTCGAGCTCCGTGGCCAGCCGAGCGCCGTCGCACTCGGGATCGGGTACGAGCACCGCCACCCCCATGCGCACCAAGGCCTGCGCGTTGCGCGTCTGATGGTCGCGGGGCGCGCCGGGCAGCGGGACCAAGATGGCCGGTACCCCCGTCAGCAACAACTCGGCCGACGTCATGGCACCGGCCCTCGAGACGCACACGTCGGCCGCGGTGTAGAGGTCGGGCATGTGGTCCTCGAACGGGACCACCCGGTAGGCCAGCCGGTCACGCTCCTCTGTACCCTTCGCACTGCCGCGATCACCGTAGGCCTCGTAGTCCCGCCGGCCGGTCACGTGGTAGAGCCCGAGCGCGTCGCACCCCCGCCACATCTCGGCCAGCTCGGCGACGGCTCCGTTGACGCGCCGGGCACCGAGAGACCCGCCGACCGCCGCAATGGTACGACGGTCGGCGGGGAGGCCGAGGGCACTGCGGCTGTGCGCCTGCCCCTCGGGGCTCCGATCCAAGTCGGCCAGCCCGGGTGGGACCGGCGTACCGGTGACGTGCGCCCGCGGGAGGTCCGTGTCCGGGAAGGCCACGGCATTGGCGGCGGCGAACCGCCCGAGCAAGCCCACGACGGCTCCCGGGACGGCGTCGGTCGTGACGGAGACGAACGGGACGCGGGTCACCGCGGCGGCCAAACCTGCCGGGAGGCTCGCGTAGCCCCCGACGACGACCACCGCCCGCGGCCGGCGCACCAGGAACGAGCCGAGCGCGCGCAGGCAGGCCCACCCGAGTCCGAACACCGCGCCGACATTGGCCACCAGGGCGGCCGGCCGCAGGCTGCGTCGGATGCCGCGACCCGGAAGAAGGGTGAAGGGGAACTCGAGCGTCGGCCATGTGGTGGCTTCGTGCCCGCGCCGCGAGCCGTAGAGCTCGACGGTGGTCGGCGCATGCCCGCGGTCCACCAGAGCGCGTGCGATCTGCAGTGATGGCACCACGTGACCACCCGTCCCGCCGCCCGCGACCACGATGCCGCGCCGGGCGGTCACCGACGCCGGGAGGACCCGGCGACCCGCAAGGGCGGCGCGCCGAACTCGCCCTGACGGGCGACGTTGATCAGCATCCCGGCCGCAGCCATGGTGATCACCAATGACGAACCACCGAACGAGATGAAGGGAAGCGGGATCCCGGTGACCGGCAGGACGCCGACCACGGCGCCGACGTTGATCAGCGTTTCCGCGGCCACCCACACGACCGACCCGAGCGCGAGCAGTGCGCCGAAGCGGTCAGGCGAGTGGGTCGCGGCCCGGATGCCGAGCCAGACGAAGCCGGCCAGGAGACCCAGGACGAAGAGGGCACCCACGATGCCGAGCTGCTCCCCGATCACCGAGAAGATGAAGTCCGTGTGCGCGTTGGGCAGGTAGCCCCACTGCGCCTGCCCACCGCCCAGGCCCATCCCGACGAGGTGCCCCGAGCCCAACCCGATGAGCGACTGCACGACCTGATATCCCGAGCTCGAGCTGTGCGACGAGGGATCGATGAACGAGAGCAGGCGGGCCCGGCGGTACGGCGAGGAAACGGCCACGATCAGGGCCAGTCCGGCCAGGACCGCCATCACCTTCATGACGGGACCGAGCCGCACGCCGGAGACGAACAGGAGCGCCAGTGCGATACAGCCGAGCACCATTGCCGTGCCCATGTCGGGCTGGGCGAGGATCAGGACACAGGCGAACCCGGTGACCAGGATCACCGGGCCGATGATCCGCCGGTCAGTGGCGTCCTCGTCGAGGCGTCGCGTGATGAAGTCGGCGGCGAAGAGCGTCAGGGCCAGCTTCATGAGCTCGGAGGGTTGGAGACGGAACTGGCCGAAACCGATCCAGCGGCTCGAGCCCATCGCATGCACTCCGAGTCCCGGCACGAGCACCACGAAGAGGAGCGCAAAGGTCACGAGGAGGATCGCCGGACTGAAGCGCCGCAGTTTGCGGTAGTCGAAGCGCACCGTCAGCCACAGGGCGACGAGGCCGATCGCCATCCACATGGCCTCACGTATCAAGATCGCGTAGGGAGTGCCGTAGGTGTCGATGGAGATCACCGATGAGGCCGACCCCACCATCACCAGTCCGATCACGCACAGGAGCGCGACGTCGGCCAGGAGCACCGTGGGGAGGGCGAGCCGCCGACTTCCGATCCGGACGCCGGCTTCGGCGGTACCCGCCCCGCGAGCCGGGCTCCGATGGGTGGTGGTGGTCCGGGCGGCGGCCCGGGCCGGCTTCGGCGCTGGCCGGCCTTGTCGCTGGTTCGCGGTGACCGTCATGCCCGCCACCGCCGCACGCTCCCCTGGGCGCGTGCGCGCCGCCCTGCCCGGTCCGACCGCCGATGCATCGGCCAAGTCTCCCCCACCACGCGGCGGAAGTGGCGGAGGGTCACGTGAATTTCGCCACCGTGAGGAAGTCGCCGTAGAAGATGCCGAGGCCCAGCGCGCAGAAGAGCCCACCGAGGATCCAGAAGCGCACGATGACGGTGGTCTCGGGCCAGCCGCCGAGCTCGAAGTGATGGTGGATGGGGGCCATCCGGAAGATGCGGCGGTGGAAGGTGCGGAAGGAGATGACCTGGAGGATGACCGAGAGCGTCTCCATCACGAACAGTCCGCCGATGACGAGGAGCAGCAGGTCCAGGTTGAGCAGGAGGCACAGTGCGGCGAGACCGGCACCGATGGCCAGGGAGCCGGTGTCCCCCATGATGATCTTGGCCGGCGCGGCATTCCACCACAGGAAGCCGATACAGGCGCCGGCGAGCGCCACGGCCACGAGCGCCAGGTCGATGGCCGAGGCAGGGAGCACGTGGTAGATCGACACGTGGCGGAAGATCCAGTACCCCATGATCGACAGGACGGCGAAACAGAAGGTGCCGGCACCCGCAGCCAGGCCGTCGACGCCGTCAGTGATGTTGACCGCGTTGGACGAACCCACCATGACGAGCACGGCGAAGACCACCCAGCCCACCGAGCCGAGGTTGATGCCGATGGCCTCCGAGCGCGTGAACGACAACGCGGTCGACGTGTGTGCCCAGTCGACCGCCAGGATGGCGAAGGCCAGCGCGCAGATGAGCTGAGCCGCCGCCTTCCCTCGCTTGTTGAGCCCGAGGCTCCGACGGTGGTGGACCTTGATGTAGTCGTCGAAGTAGCCGATGAGCCCGAACGCCACGACGGCGCCGATGGCCAGGTACCCCGTTCGCGAGAAGCGGATCTCCGTACCGATGTGGCCGATGGCGTACCCGATGACGACGGACCCGACGATGGCGATCCCACCCATGGTCGGGGTCCCGGCCTTGGCCACGTGCGTGGCGGGACCGTCCTCCCTGATGTGCTGTCCGAGCTGGCGCTTGCGGAAGTAGCGGATCAGAAATGGCGTGGAGAGGATCGCGAGCCACAGCGCGACGCTCCCCGAGACGAGCAACCCGAGCACGTGGCGTCAGGCCTCCGGCAATTGGGCGCGGCCTCCGGGAGCAACCGCGACGACGGGATCCGAAGGGTGTGCCCCCGCGCCAGGCACCCAGGTGCGAGGGTCGGACCCGTAGTGAGCGGACAGTGCCCGCCGCGCCTCGACCGCGTCGTCGAAGGGCAGTCGCTGCCCTGCGATCTCCTGATACGTCTCGTGACCCTTCCCCGCGATCACCACCACGTCGCCCGGGCCGGCGTTGTCGAGTGCCCGGCGGATGGCGACACCGCGATCGGGCTCGACGTCCACCTTGGGGTTCTTCCGTCCGTCGGGGATGCCGCGCAGTACCTCCTCGATGATCCGCACCGGGTCTTCGTCACGTGGGTTGTCCGATGTCACGAACGTACGGTCGCTCCCGCGCTCGGCCACCTCACCCATCAGCGGTCGCTTGGCCGTGTCACGGTTGCCACCGCACCCGAAGACACTCAGCACCCGTCCGCCCGGCACGAGCCGCCGCGCCTCAGCCAGGACCACCTCGAGCCCGGCTGGGGTGTGGGCGTAGTCGACGATCACCGTGAACGGCGGGGCGTCACCGGCTGCGGTCCCCGCCACCGAGGGCGTGGCGATGACCTGGAAACGACCAGGAACGGGCGAGACGCTCCGTAGGGCCCGCGCAATCTCCTCGGGCTCGAGTTGGAGCTCCTCCAAGGCGAGCGCCGCCTCCGCCGCCAGCAGCGTGTTGTCGATGTTGACGGCGCCGGTCAGCGGCGTCGCGACCCGTTGGCCCCGCCAGGTGAACTCGGTGTGCCCTGGGCGCAACACGACGTCGGTGGCGTCGCGATGGTGGACGGCGACCATGGGGATCCGGGCCTGGTCGAGCAGGCGACGGCCCCAGGGATCATCCGCGTGGACGACCCCGCGCAGCGCCCGGCTCGCCGTGAACAGCATTGACTTCGCCTGGAAGTACTCCTCCATGGTGCGGTGATAATCCAGGTGGTCGTGACTCAGGTTGGTGAAGACGGCGACGTCGAAGTGGATGGCCTCGACGCGCGCCTGCACGAGCGCATGACTCGACACCTCCATGGCGACCGCGTGGCGGGCGCCGTCCCACTTCTGGCGGTCACGCACGCCGGCCAGGAGGCGCTGGACCTCGGTCGCCTCGGGTGTCGTACGGGCGCCCGAGAGCGTCCCCATCACGTTCGTGGGCCGACCCGTCGCGCCGAGGAGGTCGCCCAGAAGCTGGGTCACCGTCGTCTTGCCGTTCGTCCCGGTGACACCGATCATCAGGAGGTCCCGCGCGGGGTGGTCGTAGAAGGCGGCGGCCAGACGCGCCATGACCGGCCGCATGGTCCCGGGCGCGATGCGGGTCTGGACAACACCGTTGTCGAGCAGCTCGGGAATGAAGTGCTCGCACAGGAGGCCGATCGCGCCGCGCTCGACCGCCTCGCCGGCATAGGTGTGCCCGTCGCTCATCAGCCCGGGCACGCAACAGAAAAGATCGCCGGGCACGACCCTGCGGCTGTCGTGCGAGATGCCAGCCACCTCCACCGAGGACGGGTCCCCGACGGACTCGATCACCTCGATATCGTCGAAGAGGAGGTTCATGGGGACGGTTCGCATGGTCGACCCGACAGCGTTACATGCCTCGGCCACCCCTGCGTGACAACCGCAATAGGCGTGTCACGCCTGTTCACGTGATGTCCTGCGCCTGGTCGGTCGTCGCCGAGGGGGTCGAGCCGGGAGGGGTCGTGCTGGTCTGCGCCCCCGGCGTGGTGGGGATGTCGTAGCGATGCAGCGCGTAGCTCATGATCTGCGAGAACACGGGCGCCGCCACCGTGCCGCCGAAGATCGGGGTCGGGCGGTCGAGCACCACGATCATGGACAGCGTCGGGTTCACCGCCGGCGCGTAGCCGACGAAGGACGCCATGTACGCGCCGGTGATGTAGGAGTCGTGATCCGGCGTCGGGATCTGGGCCGTCCCGGTCTTGCCGGCCACCGTGTAGCCGGGGACCGCGGCGCTGGTGCCGGTGCCCTGGTTGACCACCTGCTGGAGCATCGACGAGAGCTCCCCGTCGCCCGAAGGCGAGAAGACCTGATGGGTCGCCGAGGGCGGGGTCTGCGTCACGGTTCCGGACGGGCTGACCTTTGCCTGCACGAGCTTCGGCGCGACGAAGACGCCACCGTTGGCGACGGCGTTGTAGGCATCGAGCACCTGCAGCGCGCTGACGGCGTCGACCTGCCCGATCGGAAGCGACACGTAGTCGGTGGGCTCCCACTGCGCCGCGGTCGCGAGAAGGCCGGGCGACTCGCCTGGAAACGCCAGTCCGGTCGGTTGCCCGAAACCCAGCGCTTTGACTTGCGTCAGTAAGCGTTGCTCGCCCACGCCCTGCGCGATCTCGGACGTCCCGATGTTGGAGGACTGCGCCAGGATCTGGGTCGCATTCAACTGCTCGGTCGGGTGCGGCTCGGCGTCGTGGAACGTGGACCCGTCGAGCTGGATCTGGTCGGGCACGGTGAAGACCGTGCTCGGGTTGATCAAGCCGTCCTGCAGGCCAGCGGAGAAGGTGACGAGCTTGAAGACCGAACCCGGCTCGTAGAGCTGTGTCACCGCGAGGTTGTTCTGGGCCTCGGTGACGGCGTCGTGTGGCCCGATCGGAACGACACCCTTTGGCGCGGTCGAGGCCGTGCGTGCGGTCGGGGTGGCACCGAGCGGTGCGGGGTGCGTGGCCGCGAGGTTGGCCATCGAGAGGATTTGGCCAGTCTTGACGTCCATGACGACCGCAGTCCCGCTCACCGCATCGGACGACTCGATCGCCTTTGCCAGCGCCTGCTCGGACTCGTACTGCAGCTGGGTGTCCAGGGTGAGCTCCAAGCCCGTGCCCGGCGTGGTGGGGGTACGGTCGGTTACGGGCGACTGTGGCAACGCCACACCTGCGGGTGACTCGAGCACCGTCTCCTTCCCGTCCGTACCGGCGAGGAGCTGGTTGTCGCCGTACTCCAGGCCTGCGGCACCCTTGCCGGCTGCGTTCGTCAATCCCACCACGGACCCCGCCAGGTCGCCGTTCGGCACCTCCCGCTTGGCGTCGGCGATCAGGGTGATCCCGGGGATGGCATCCGCGGAGATCTTCTGACCGACCGACTGGGACAGCTGCTTGGCCAGGACGACGTAGCCGGTCGGCCGATGGAGTTCTGCCGCCAGCGTGGTGGCGGGAATGCGCAACATGGGCGACAGTGCGAGCGCCGTCTGCACCGGGTGCGCCACCTGGTAGTCGTCGGCGACGACGTCATCGGTCGGTACCGAGAGCGCAAGCGGCGAGCCGTCGCGCGCATAGATCCCGCCGCGCAGCGAAGGGAGCGACACCGAGATGGAGGACTCCCCCCGTGCTTGCGCTTGGTAGGACCCGGAGTGCAGGACCTGGACGTCGACGAGCCGCGCCACAAGGAGGAGCATGGCGACGAGGAGAATGAACCGGACCACGCGAACCCGGCGGCGGAAAGTGCCACTCGACCACGAGGACTTGGAGCGTGCCGCCTGGAGCCGGGTGACCTTGGTCGGCTGCCGGTGCGGACGCTGCCGCGGCGCCGTCTTGGACGGCGTCGGTGCCGGACCTCGAGCCGGCGTGGTGCGTGCGTGACGGACCGGCGGGCGGGACTTCGTCGGCGCTGCCGACGACCGAACGGAACCGCGCGAACGAGACGGGCTGGCCTGCCGGGAGGACGAACCTGACCGCGAAGGAGCGAGCGGTCGTGGTGCCCGGGTTGGCGTCCTGCTCGAACGTGCCTTTGCTGGAGTGCCGCGATCCGTGCCGGCGCGCGCGCGGTGAGGCTCGTGTCGGGTGCCGCCGCTCATGGCGTGGACGTCGCAGTGGTGGTCGACGAACCGCTCGACCCGGGGGTCGCGCCGCCCGCCGCAGCCCCCGCACTGGTCGTCCCCGTCGAGCCCGTCCCCGAGGTGGCCGACGCCGGTGGCGACTCCGGCGCCGGCGACACCTTGGGGGTTGGCAGGGGTGAGGAGAGAGAGACGTACGGGAGCTCGACGACCGAGGCGGGCCGCACCATGCCAGCGCCCAGCGCGGCGGCAACGATGCGCGACGGTGTCTCGAGTTCGGCCACGGCCAGCTCGCTCTGGCGGTGGCTGCTCTGCTCGAGCGAGAGCTGGTGCTGAAGTGCGGAAAGGCGGACCTGCCCGTTGGCCAGCAGGGCCTGCCCCACCACGACGGCCAGCAGGGCTCCGAGGACCAGGCAGACGGAGACCACGTTGAGGCGTCGGCTCCGGGTGGCGAAAAAGCGCTTCCGTTCCGCACCGGTGCCGGCAGGTCGCCGGGACCGGTGCGGAACGACCCGCAGAGGATCGCGCCGGATCGCCGGGGTGGTGGCGCCAGCACCGTCAGCGGCGCCACGACCCCAGCGACGGGAGGTGCCAGGCGATCCATGCGAAGGAGCGGCGTGGCGGCGGGAGGGCGCCGCCGTCGCCGCGCTCGGGGGTGTCATGAGACTCGGTCCTCGTCCGTGCGGACGATGGCGCGCAGGCGCGCGCTCTCGGCGCGCGGGTTCGACTCCACCTCCGTGGGTGTCGCCTTTCGGGCGCCGCGGAAGAGCAGGCGGTGATGGGAGACGGCGCCGCACACGCAGGGCATGCCGGGCGGGCAGACACACCCACCGGAGGCGGCCTCGGCAAACGTCTGCTTCACGAATCGGTCCTCGCCGGAGTGGTAGGAGATCACCGCGCACACGCCGTCGACGGCGATGTCCCGCACTGCGACGGGCAGAGCGGCCCGCAGCTCTCCGACTTCGTCGTTGACCTCGATGCGCAGGGCCTGGAACACTCGCCGAGCCGGGTGCCCCTTTCGACGGACCGCCGCGGGGACCGCCGCTGACACGACGTCGGCCAGCTGGCCCGTCGAGGTCAGGGGTCGAGCCTTGACGACCGCGTGGGCGATCCGACCGGCCAACCGCCCCTCTCCGTTTTCGCGGAACAGCGCAGCGAGGGCGGCCTCCGGAAGAGAGTTCACCAGATCGGCCGCGGTCAGCCCTGTGGTCGGGTCCATCCGCATGTCGAGCGGGCCGTCCTGGCGGAACGAGAAGCCCCGGTCCGACCGGTCGAGCTGCGGCGAGCTGACGCCCAGGTCGAAGAGGACCCCCGACAGCCGCCCGAGACCCGAACCGGATCCCGAACTCGAACCGGATCCCGAACTCGAACCGGATCCCGACCCCGACCAGGACCCGCTGACGATCTCTTCCAATGACGAGAACGGGGCGTGGACCAGCGAGACCCGGTTGCCGAAGGTCGACAACCGGGTCCTGGCCGAATCGAGCGCCACCTGGTCCCGGTCCAATCCGACGACGCGCAGTCCTGGATACGCCTCCAGCAACGCCGCGGCGTGCCCGCCCCCGCCGACGGTCGCGTCGACGAGTACCCCTGGGGGCACGGAAGCGAACAGTGACACCACCTCGTCGCGCAGCACCGGAATGTGTTCGAACGTGTGGGCCATCTGCAGCTCCTCGGCCGGTGGGTCGAGAGGGAGGTGGAGATCCGGACGACCAGCTTGGAAGTGGGTGGAGTGGGCTTCCAGTGCCCCGGTCGAGGAGCTGCACATGGTCCAGTGCGTTCTCTGCGTCGCGATGTTCGTGTCGGTGGTTCCCTTCGTTGTCCTCTCTGTTGTCGCTGTGGTTCCGGTTGTCCGTCTTGTCTTGTCTCTTCTTGTCCTGCTTGTCCTGCTTGTCCTGCTTGTCCGGGCTATTCCTGGCGGGAGATGCCCTGACCCGTTATCTGAGCCGGCTACTCCCCCTCGCTGTCGAGCAGCCAACTCTCCTCCGGCAGGACCCGTTCCGCCCAGGCCGGCGGGTTCCACAACTCGACACGGTCGATCGCCCCGTGCACGAGCACTTCTGCGTCCAGCCCGGCGAACTCCCGCAGATGCGCGGGGATCGGCATGCGGCCCTGCCGATCGACCTCGACCTCGGCCGAGTTCGAGGCCCAGATCCGGGCCTGATTCCGCTCGGCGCGCCCCGAGCCCGACCGCTCCTGCATCGACTCCATCTGCCGCTCGAACTCCGCAGGGGTCCAGAGCGCCAGGCATCCCTCGGAGTTCTGGGTGAGGTAGCCGCCGCGCTCGAACTGGCCCCGGAACTTCGCGGGCAGGATCACACGGCCTTTGGTGTCGAGCGAATGCTCGTATCTGCCTACGAAGCCTGCCACCAGCCCTGTCTCCCACGTCGCTCCCTGGCTTGCGTCTTGCGACGCCCCCGAACTCCCTTTCGCGCCACTTTACGCCCTTTTACTCCACTGCACAACACCTATCGACCCCGGCAACCCAAAAACAACCACGGGGGCTCCACGACCCCCGCTCTGCCGCGCCGGAGATCTCCGGAGGGCTCGCCGCGCCCTCCCGCCGGACCCGCCGCGGCGGATGGACCTTCACCCGCCGCGGCGAGACCCTCGACGTCCGACCCGGGAGACGCGACCGTTCAGCCATGACGGGGGGCCATGTGCCCACCAACGCGCCGTGAGAACGGGTGGAGGAAAGGAGAAAGGAGAAAAAAGGAGAAAGGAGAAAGGAGAAAGAAGGAGGCGGGAGAAAAAGCGAAGAGGACGGGGACCAGCCCGGAGGTGCTACCCGCCCGCCCCGTGGCCGTCGCCGGACTGCCCCCCGAAGGAGGGGAACGAAGCGAGCAACCGCGCGCGCACCGGGCCCAGGGCGCCGACCGCTGGATCCAGCTCAGCCAGACCGACCGCGACCGGCAACAGGTGGCGCGTCAGCACCTGACGGTCCGGCTCGTCGAGGTCCACCAGCGCGAGCAATGCCGCCGGGTCCCAGCGGAGGTAGGCGCACGAGGAGAAGAGCGCGCCCTCGCGCGCCCGCCACTGCGAAAGCCCGACGACCTTGCGCCCGCCGCGGAAGACCTCCCCCGGGCCCCGACCGGCGAAGCACACCAGCTCGCCGAGCTCGCCCGGCACCGACCGCCCGCGGTGCACGTCGAAGCCGGCCAGCCCGACCTGGTCGAGCGCGTCCCGCCACCACGCGCCGACCCACTCGGCGGCGGCGGCGACGTCGGCGCGCCACAGGACGTCGTCCCGCGGGATCCAGGCGTCGACCCAGAGCGGGTCCCCCGGCGAGAGGTAGACGGCCCCTCCCCCGCCGCGCCGCCGGACGAGCTCCACGCCCCGCTCGCGCATGGCGGCGCGGCCCACCAGCTCGGTCGGCTGGGTGCTTCCCAGGACCAGCGTCGGCGCCGAGACATCCCGGGCAACCGCGATGCGGCGGGGCTCGGAGCGGAACTGCTCGACGTCGAAGAGGTCCTGTGCGGAAGGGGACAAGCTCAGGAGGCCGCGGCGAGATATGGCTCCCACAACGGGTCCACATCCGACAGGTGCCGCAACCGCCAGAGGTGGCCGTCCGGGGGCGCAGGCTTCACCCGGAGCGTCCACCCGAGCTCGGACGAGCAATTGATCAGCCTTCACGAGGTTGTCACGCTTGCACGCTGCGACGACGTTGAACCAGTCGTGGGTACCGCCCCTGCTGCGCGGGATGACGTGGTCGATCGTGTCAGCGGGCTGCGAGCAGTAGACGCAAAGGCCGCCGTCGCGCCGCAGCACCGAGCGGCGCGTCACCGGCGGCGTGCGCGCCCAACGCGGGATGCGCACCATGTGCGACAGCCGGACGATCGAGGGCACCTCGATCTGGAGACGGGCGGAATGGAACACCTTGCAGTCGTCCCGGATCGCCACCGGCTCCGCCCTGCCACCGAGCATGAGCACGACGGCACGACGATCCGAGACGAGGGCCAGCGGCTCGTAGGTCGCATTGAGGAGGAGCACCCGCTCCATATCCCGAGAGGCTATCCGCGGCGGGGCCGGGACCTCTGACACCAGCGCAGGTAGGCCACCACGTCGGCGGGCGTGAGCGCCGCGTCGTCGCCCCCGCCGCCGTACGCCGTCACGAGACGGAAGTGCCAGTACGCCGCCCCGGGCAGCGGGACAAACGGCGCGCGACGCCACCAGCCCCGCCGGGCCATCCGGCGCAGCGCACCGAGCGAAGCCCACCACAAGCCGGGTCGGGGCGCGACGGCGCGCACGACCACGGCCGCATTCCGGCCCCACCGCGGCGAAGCTTCCGCACCCGCGCCCGCGCCACCGCTGACGCTCATGCCGCCTCCCCCACGCCGCGCAACCCCACGCGTGCGGCGCCGACGAGCGGACCCTCGTCGCCCAGGCCACCCGGCACGACGCGGGCACCGCGGGCGAAGTCGAGCCGGCACAGCGCATCCATCTCCGCCTGCGCCGCCCGGAAGAAGGGCTCGCCGAAGCCGAGGGCCACCGAACCGCTCACCACCGCGAGCGGCAGGTCCAGCAGGTTCACGACCGACGCCAGCGCCCGTCCGACGAGCGTCCCGGTGCGTTCGACGATCACCGCTGACGCCAGCCGCGCCGGTTCTCCCGTGATGGCCGCCACCGCGGTGCCCGACGCCTCCGCCTCGAGGCACCCGCGCCCGCCACAGCGACAGACGCGTCCCTCCGGCACGACGATGACGTGGCCGATGTGCCCCGCGTTGCCCAACCGGCCGTCGAGCAGCCGACCATCGAGCACGATGCCGCCACCCACCCCGGTCGACACGACCATGCCGATGAAGTGCGCCGCGCCGGCCGCCGCCCCGATCCAACCCTCGCCGAGCGCGAGCGCCTTGGCGTCGTTGTCGACGAAGGTCGGCAGCCCGGTCAGCTCGGCGAGACGCGGCCGCAAGGGGAAGGAGCGCCACGCCGGGATATTCAACGGCGACACCTCGTTCCCGCCGGACGTCATCGGCCCACCGCAGCCGACCCCGCAGACGACCAGGCGGTCGCCCGCACCAACCGCTCCGCCGACCCGTCCGACCAATCCGGCCAGGTCCGCCCACAGCGCTTCGGCCGCGGCCGTGTCGCCCTCGCCATCACCCCCGTCGGGCCCGGCGCGCGTCGGCAGCATCGCCCGTTCCACCAGGGATCCGTCGAACGCGACCAGTCCGGCCGCCATCTTGGTGCCGCCGATGTCGACGGCCAGCACGAGATCTGCCACGGTCCCGGTGCTAGCTCGATGAGTGCGAAGTCGAGAGGAGACGAGAACGGCTCAGCGCGGTCGCGCCGAGCCCCGCGCCGACGTCAACCCTCGCGACGATGGAAGCGGGAGCGGAACCAGTCACGGGCCTCGCTCACCGCGCCCTCGATACCACTCGAGGCCCCACCTGGCTTGGACTCTCCGTCTTTGGCTCTCGTCAGGTCGTGCCACCCGGCCCGTCCCATGCGCCGCAGGTTCCGCTCGAACCACACGGCGGACGCGAACATGATGACGACCCCGACGAACCCGGCGATGACCGACTTGCTGTAGAAGGCGACCAGGATGACCACGCCGATGATGAAGGTGACCGCGGCCCACTTGCAGTAGCGGCCGGCGTGCCGGTAGACGGTCTCCGAGCGCACCCGCTCGGCGAACTCGGGATCCTGGCGCACCAGTGACTCCTCGAGCTCGGCCAGGATGCGCTGCTCGTGGTCGGAAAGCGGCACTACAACCTGCCCCCTGGGATCTCCACTTCCATCTGCGTGACATGTTGGCACGCCCGCGGGACGCGGACAACGTGAATGTGCCCCTTCGTGCCTGCCGTTTCGGCTCTGTCCACCAGGTGGCAGCTTAGAACGCGATCTGCCGGGTCGGAACGCGGTCACGGAGTTGTAACGCCCGGTCCCAGGCCCTGCTCAGCCCGCACGGGATGCCGGGTGGGCCGCCCCGTGGGACCGCCGGGCTCTTCCCCGGGGACGGCCCCGGGGTGGCCGCCAGGCCGCCGAAGTCCCTACTCGGGCCCAGCCTTCGGCTTGCGCCGCATGACCAGGGCGGTGATCAGCGCTCCGAGCAGCCCCGAGATCACGATCACGAGGATCAGCGGCGCCTGGCGGTTGAAGACCCAGAAGTCGATGCGGACGCTCCGCAGGTTGGCCAGCGCGAACCAGGCGAGCAGGATGACCGCCACCGCGACGCCGACCATCGTGGCCTGACGCCGGCGGTCCACCTCCTTGCGCCCGCCGCCCCGGCCCGGCTCGATCGGCTGGGGGTCCGAGTGCACGGGTCGCCTCGCCATGGGACCATTCTGCCCCCTCGGGCGCCGGCCCGGTGCGCCGGCCGGTGCGCCGGCCCGCTGCGCCACCCCGGCGGCCATCCATGACTCCAGGCGCCACCTGCTATGAGAGAGGTCCGGAAGGAGAGCCATGACGACGAGCACGAGCGACACCCTCACCGGCGCCCGCACCATGTGGGAGCTGGTCGACCGCCGGGCCGCTGCGTCGCCCGACCACCCCATGCTCATCGCTCCGGACGGCGAGACCGTCACCTTCGGGCAGTTCCGCGACCGGGCGGCGCGGGTCGCCGCCGCCCTCCTCGGCATGGGCGTCGGGCCCGGCTCGGTGGTCTCGTGGCAGCTCCCGACTCGCATCGACAGCGTCGTCTTGTCCATCGCCTTGTCCCGCCTCGGCGCCGTCCAGAATCCGATCATCCACCTCTACCGCGAGCGAGAGGTCGGATTCGCGCTGCGCCAGACCGGGGCGTCGCTGTTCGTCGTTCCGGGCACATGGCGCGGCACCGACTTCGCCGCCCTCGCCGAGCGGGCGCTCGAGGGTGCCACCACACGACCGGACATCTTCGGCATCGAGGACGGCCTGCCGGAGGCCGACCCCGCCGTCCTGCCCCCACCTCCCCTGGGGACCGCACCGGAGGACGCCCCGATCCGCTGGATCTACTACACCTCCGGCTCGACCGCCGACCCCAAGGGCGTGCAGCACACCGACCAGACCCTGATCGCGGGTGGCTGGGGCCTCGCCCGCGCCCTCGACATGCGTCACGACGACGTCGGCTCCATCGCCTTTCCCTTCGCGCACATCGCGGGACCGGACTATCTCGTCACGATGCTCACGTTCGGCTTCCCCGCCATCCTCGTGGAAGCGTTCTCCGCACCGGACGTCCTGCCGATCTTTCGCAAGTACGGTGCCACCATGGTCGGTGGCAGCACCGCGTTCTACGTGGCCTACCTCGCCGAGCAGCGCAAGCATCCGGACGACCCCATCCTCCCGGCACTCCGCCTGATGTCGGGGGGCGGCGCGGCGAAGCCGCCCGAGGTCCACTTCGAGGTGCGCGACGAGATCGGCGGCCGCGGCGTCGTCCACGGGTACGGCATGACCGAGGTGCCGATGATCTCCAACGGTTCGCCCCACGACACCGACGAGCAGCTGGCGAACACAGACGGCAAGCCCGTCGAGGGCGCCGACGTGCGCATCGTCCGCCTCGACGGTGCCCCGGCGGCCCCGGACGAGGAAGGCGAGGTACGGGTCAAGGGGCCGATGGTCTTCCACGGCTACACCGACCCCGCCCTCGACACGGACGCGTTCGACGAGGATGGCTACTTCCGCACCGGAGATCTGGGCCGGTTGCGCGAGGACGGACACCTCACGCTGACCGGCCGCCTGAAGGACGTCATCGTCCGCAAGGGTGAGAACATCAGCGCAAAGGAGATCGAGGACCTTCTCTACACCCACCCGCTGGTGATCGAAGTCGCGGTGATCGGCCTGCCCGACCCGGAGCGGGGCGAGCGGGTCTGCGCTGTCGTACAGCTGGCCGAGGGCATCGACGGGCTCGAGCTGGACGATGTCGCCACGTTTTGCCGGGACGCCGGCCTCATGACCCAGAAGATCCCCGAACAGCTGGAGATTCGCACGGAGTGGCCCCGGGCCGGGACGGGCAAGATCGTCAAGAAGTCGTTGCGCGGCGAGTACGCCGGCGCGTGAGCGGTTCCCCCACCTCGCCGCGTGCGGCCAGGCCGCCGGAACCCATCGGTGACCGTCCCTACCGCATCGTGTTCGTGTGCACGGGCAACATCTGTCGCTCCCCGATAGCCGAGGTGATCACCCGTGCCCTCGCCGGTTCGACCGAGCTCGGCGACGGCACGGTGTTGGCGGACCACCTCGAGATCCGCAGCGCCGGCACCGGACCGTGGCACGAGGGTGAGCCGATGCACCCCTACGCCACGACCGCGCTCGTCCGCGCCGGGTATCCCCGTCATCCCCACGTCGCCCACCAGGTCGACGCGGCGGAGTTGGGCCGGATCGACCTCATCGTGGCGCTGGACCGGCGCCACCAACAGACCTTGCGCGGTCTCGGTGCCGACCCCGCCCGCATGGCCCTGCTCCGCTCGTACGACGCCGCCGCAGGTGCAGCGGCCGATGTCCCGGACCCCTACTACGGCGACGACGCCGTCTTCGACGAGTGCCGCGACATGATCGCGGCGGCCTGTGCCGGGCTGGTCGCCGCCCTGGCGGCCCACTGGGACACCCTCTGGGCGGCGTAGCGCCAGCCGCGCGAACGTGCAGGTCAGCGACGCTCCTGCTCGGGGCTCGCCCGGGGCGGTGTGACATAGTGCCGGCGTGGTTTCACGCAGGGTCATGCGCAGACGGCGCCAGTTCGCCGTCGGCGGTGTCCTCGTCCTCGTCGTGCTGATCTACTTCGCGTTCATCTCGGGCGGTTCGGGCTCCCCGCCGCCACCTCCCGCGACCACCCACCACACGGCGGCCGCAGCCGAAAGCTTCCCGAAGCATTCGCCGCTCAACCCGGCCTGGAAAGGCAACGGGAAGACCGTGACCCTGGGCTTCGGTGGAGACGTGCACTTCGCAGGTGCCGTCGGCGAGAACCTCGCCAAGAACCCCTCGACCGCGCTCGGCACCAACATCCCCGATCTGTTCTCGGGGACCGATCTGCGCATGGTCAACCTCGAGACTGCCGTGACCGACGGCACCTGTCCCGAACCGCAGAACAAGCAGTACATCTTCGACGCCCCGGCCTCGGCCATCACCGCGCTGAAGAGCGCCACGATCACCTTGGCGACGCAGGCCAACGACCATGGCCTGGACTGTGGTCCCCAGGGCCTCTCGCAGAACCTCACCATCACGTCGCAGGACAAGTACCCGATCATCGGGATCGGCAACGACGCCGCCCAGGCCTTCACGCCGTACCGGGTGACCATCGACGGCCAGCGCATCGCCGTCATCGCGGCCACACAGGTGATCGCGGACAACCTCGTGAGCACGTGGACCGCGTCGGCGACCCAGCCCGGGGTGGCCTCGGCCATCGATCCGACCGAGCTCGTGCGCGAGGTCCAGCAGGTGCGTCGCACGGCCGACACCGTCATCGTCTACGTCCACTGGGGCACCGAGACGCAGGCCTGCCCGAATCCGCAGCAGGAGCCGCTGGCCCAACAGCTCGTCCGAGCGGGAGCCGACATCGTGATCGGCTCGAACGCCCACGTGCTCCTGGGCGGCGGGTACCTGGGCAGTGCGTACGTCGATTACGGCCTCGGCAACTTCGCCTTCTACGACGACACGCCTCCCGAGACGGAGAGCGGGGCCCTCATCATCAACGCCGAGGGCCGCCACGTCACGGGGGTCCTGTGGCGCCCGGCCACGATCCTCGACGGGGTGCCGCAGCCCCTCACCGGCACCCCGGCCACCACCGCGGTCCAGAGTTGGAACAGCGCGCGGTCCTGCACCGACTTGGGCGTCACTGCGTCGGACAGCCTGGCGACCATGAGGGGTGAGACGGTGCCCTTCGTCGCCCCACCGGCACCCCCGGCGACGACGACCACCGCACCCAGCGGCTCGACGGGCGGCAGCACCACGACGACGAACAGCGCGCCGCCCTCCACGCCCACCTCGACCAGCTCCCGCTCCGGCCGCACGAGCACGACCACCACCACGGCTCCCGCCTCGACCACGGCGCCGTCCTCGACGACCACCTCGCCCACCGACAACGCCGGCTAGCCCCCCCGACCTGTCAGGACTGGTCCATCTCGGACCAGGTGTGGGGCTTCTCAGCGAAAGCCTCCTCATCGGGCAGGCGCCGGTAGCGGAACCGGATCTCCTCCAGGTCGTTGGGCTCGGTGACCGTCTCCTCGGCCAGCCGCAGGATCATGTCTGCTTGGCGCCGGAGCACGGCGCGCTGGTCGACCGAGCTGGTGTCGAGCATGATCGATCCCAGGGAGTCGACGAGCCGGATCTGCACCGCCGGCATCCCTCGGGCCGACTGCCGGATCTTGTCGAAGGCGCGGTTGACCATGCGGGCGTACGACGGATCCGACTCGATCAGACGCACGTACCCCGACGCATCCCTGTAGACGCCCTCGTCGAGCACTCGGCCGGAAACCCGGCCGAGGCCGGCCGACAGCCAGTCGATGCACGTGAGTGCCGTGAAGGTGTCGTTGACGGCGGCCGAGAGCGCCCGAATCGCGATCTCGACGAGCTGGTCGATCGCGAAGACCGGGTCCTGCACGAGCGTCCGGTGCGGCCCGGTGACATGGGCCTTCGAGAGGGCGCGAGCTACCTCAGGTGCCGCTCCCCGCGGCCAGACGATGGCCAATGAGCGGCCGGTGGCCAGATAGTGGCCCGGCCGGTGCTCCAGCCGGATCACCGAGTCGGTGCGCCTTGCGATGGCGATCAGCTGCGAGTACCCCACGTATTGGATGTAGCCGCTGACCTGTGAGGGCACCGCAGCCCCGCGTTCCTCGATCAACGTCAGCAAGTCGGGGACCGACTTCCCGGCATGTAGCTGCGAGGCCGGCTCGGCGTCAGCCCCCACGCCCTCGGGAAACTCGGCGTCGATCGACTGCATCAGGTCGTCGGCGATACCGGCGATCACCTCGGGCAGTTGGATCGACTTCGCGATGTGGTGGATGAAGTAGATCAGCACCGCGATGTCCACCAAACTGAGAGCCTCGGCCACCGAGGTCGACAGGTACGGCACGAACTTCTCGCTCAGGCTGTTGATAGAGACGAGGGCGAGCACCGAGTACACGAACGTCCCGACGAAGACACCCAATGTGATCTGGTTGCCGATGTCGCGGACGAAGTTCCGCATCATGCGCGGCCCGAACTGCTGCGAAGCCAGTGTCAGGGCCAGGATCGTGATGGAGAACACCACGCCCACGACCGTGATCACGGAGGCGGCGATGGCGATGAGGACCTGGCGCTCCGCGTCAGGACTCCCGGTACGGATCCAGCTCGGAAGGATGAGCCGATCGTGGAACGCCGCCACGTCGATCTCGAACGTGACGATGAACAGCAGGACCGAGACCACGATCAGGATGCTGGGGACCACCCACAACGTCGTGCGCAGCTCCTCCCAGCGCCAGCTCGGCAGCTGGCGGCGGTCCTTGCCGACGCGCGCTGGTTGTGGCGGGACGATCTCGTCGATCGCACTCATGACGGCGCGTTCGATCCCACGGGGTGACGGCACGCTGCGGTGCGCAAGCAAAGACTCGGAACGAGGGCATCGGTCATGGCGAAGGTGTCACGCATCGCCGACCAGTCTTCCCGGCACACCGCTCGAAGAGCAGCACTGTTCTAGTCGCCCCCATGAGGCGCTGATGCGATTCACGACGCGAAGAAGCGGGGCAGATGGCTCCTGTTGGCCACGAGGAGCTCGTCCGCCAACTCGGCCGCGAGTGGATACTGTCCCACGATCGGGTTGGCGAGCAGCGCTCGCACCACGTCGTCACGGCTCCCGGAGCACGCGGCCCGGACGGCAAGTCGTTCGTAAGCCTTGGCGTGCTGCACCAGCCCGAGCATGTCGTCGGGGAGCGCGCGCTGCGGCAGAGGGTGGGCACCGGTCGCATCGACGACGGCCGTCGTCTCCACCACCGCGTCGTCGGGCAAGCCCGGGATCGCGCCGTCGTTGCGCATGTCGACCACCTGGATGTCACCTGTGCCGGCGTGCAGCGACGCCATCAGTCGCACTGCGGCCAACGAGTAGTACGCGCCGCCGCGGTACGACAGCCCAGCCGGCTTCGACGCCAGCGCTGGGTCGCGGTACTCCTCCAGCAGATTCGACTCGAGCTCGGCGACGACGTCGGCCCGCGAGCGGTAGCCGGGGGCCGACTGACGTGCCACCTCGGCATCGTGATCGTAGTAGTAGTGGACGTAGTACGAGGGCAACGCACGCTGGAGCCGCAGCACGTCGATGGGGACGCCGCTCTCGAGTGCGAGCTCCGGACCGAACCGGTCGAAGAGCTCACCCAGACGGTCTGCTTCCGCGCCGTCGGGGCCGTCGCCGCCGGTACGGGCCGAGCGGATCCACGTCAGGTGGTTGAGACCGACGTGCTCCACCGCCACGTCGTCGGGATCGACACCGAGATAGTGACCGATCCGTCGCTGCGCCCAGATGGCGACGTTGCACAGCCCGACCGCGCGGTGCCCCTCGTCGAGCAGTGCCTGCGTGACGATCCCCACCGGGTTGGTGAAGTCGACCAACCAGGCTCCCGGGTTACCCCGCGTCGCCATCTCCTCGGCCAGCTCGAGCACGACCGGCACCGTCCGCAGCGCCTTGGCGAGGCCTCCGGCACCGACGGTCTCCTGGCCGAGGCACCCGTACCCGACGGGAAGCGTCTCGTCGACGTGCCGAGCCGCCTGGCCGCCGATCCGGAGCTGGACCACGACGAAGTCCGCGCCCTCCAGGGCGGCGTGCGGGTCGTCGGTGGTCCAGAACGTGCCGTTCCATCCCCGCGCGCGGAGGATGCGCTCGGAGAGCCCACCGACGACGTCGCGTCGCACCTCGCTGGGGTCGAGCAGAACGAGGTCGTCGACGACCATGCGGTCCTCGAGATCACACAGCCCGTCCACGAGCTCGGGGGTGTACGTGCTCCCTCCGCCCACGACGGCCACCTTGGTCCCCACGCAGCGCAACGTAACATCCGTGCGTGCCCGGTCCCGCGCCCTCCGACCCGGTCGTGCTCGCGTTCGACGGCGGGAGCACCAAGACCGATTCGGTCCTCGTCTCGTACGAGGGCGCCGTCCTCGGCAGGGCGCGTGGGGGACCGAGCAACCACCAACTCGTCGGGCTCGACGGGATGCTCGAAGCACTGACCGAGGTGGTCGCCGCGGTCAGCCGGGACGCCGCGCTCTCGCGTCCCACGCTCAACCGGCCTCTGTGCTCGACCGGGGTGTACTGCCTCGCCGGTATCGACCTCCCCGTCGACGAGGAGACGTTGGCGCCCGCCATTGCGGCCAAACAATGGACCGAGCGGACCATCTTGCGCAACGACACCTTTGCCGTCTCACGCGCCGGCACGACAGCCGCCTGGGGAATCGGCGTCGTGTGCGGCACCGGCGTCAACTGCGCCGCGGTCGGGCCCGACGGCCGGACCGTGCGCTTCCCCGCGTTGGCCGAGCTGTCGGGTGATTTTGCGCCCGGCGGGTCCTGGCTGGGGGTGCGCGCCCTCGGTCTGGCGTTGCGGGCCGCCGACGGACGCGGCGGCCCGACCTCGCTCAGTGAGCGTGTGCCCGCCCATTTCGGCCAATCCGACGCTGAGGCCGTGTTGACGGGCGTCTACACGGGAGTCATCCCCTACCAGCGGCTCTTCGAGCTGGCGCGCGTCCTGCTCGATGCGGCTGCTGACGGTGACGCGCTGGCCCGGGAGGCGGCGAACTTCCTGGCCGATGAAGTCGTCGCCTTCGTACGCGGCGCGATCCGCCGCCTCGACCTGCACGACGAACCCATCGAGGTGGTCCTCGGCGGAGGCATCTTCGACACCGCCGACACGACGTTTCACCGGCGGGTCGCCGAGGGCATCCGCGCCGTGGCCCCGCGCGCCGAACTGGTCCGCCTCGACGCACCGCCCGTGCTCGGTGCCGCCCTCATCGGTCTCGACGCCATCGGGGCGCCCCCGGACGCGCTGGCCGCCCTGCGCCGGGCGCTGACCGACGATCGCGACGCCGAAGCCTCTTAAGGCCCGCCCCCGCCGCCCCCGCCGCCGCCCGCACCCGCACCCGCACCCGCACCGGCCGGCACCGACGGCATGGCGTCGGCCACCAACCGCTCGTCGTCGGCCAGCAGCGCGTGCGCCAGCTGCTTCACCATCTCGATGACCTCTGGATGCTCATCGGGGCTCCAGCCCTCGAGCAGCTCGGTCAGCCCGTTGCGTCGCGCCTCGGTCAACTTCTCGAGCGCCGCGGTACCGGACGGGGTCAGATCCAGCTCGAACTCGGCCCCGCGGGCTCTCCTCGATCATTCCCGCCGACACCAGGCCCTCCACCCCGGGCTCGATCAGCGTCGGGTCGACCTTCAGGCGGTACGAGAGGTCGGCGACCGTCGTGGCCGGGTTCTCGTCCAGCCGGAACAGCAGCCACACCGAACGCGGTGGCAGGTCGATGCCCGCCCGCTGCGCCAGCGTGCGGTACAGGTCGCCACGGTTCTCCCGGGCCGACACCCGCTCCAGCGCGAGCTGGATCTCCTCCAGCGACGACCGCGTCTGCATCGCGCCCTGCACCTCGCCCTGGTCGACCGTCTCGACGGTCTTGCGGAGTGGTACCTCGGGCAGCAGGAAGCTCAGCAGGAAGGCGACGAACGCGATCGGGATCGCCACCTCGAAGACCACCTGCACCGAGTGCGTCACCGCGTCGGTGTACTTCGTGAAGAAGATCAGGCCGGCGGCGGTCGACTTGAGCTTGTCCAGGAGCGCCGGATTCAGGGTCTGCGGGTTGAAGTTCCTGAGCACGGTGGCGGGAACCTTGGCCAGCGTGGGCGCGAACGTGTGGTTGAAGACGATGGCGTAGATGGCCCCGAAGACCGCCGTGCCGAAGGAGCCCCCGATCATGCGGAAGAACGTGGCACTGCTCGTGGCCACGCCGAGGTCCTCGTACGACACCGCGTTCTGCACCGCGACCACGAGCACCTGCATGATCAGGCCCATGCCGATGCCGAACACGAACATGTAGAAGGCGAGCACCCAGTTGTTCGTGGACGCGTCGATCAGTGAGAGCAGATAGGCGCCGAGGGTCATCAGCGCGGTGCCGAGGATAGGGAAGATCCGGTAACGGCCCCAACGGGTCACCAGCCGGCCCGAGACGACCGACGCCCCCAGCATCCCGACCATGAGGGGAAGGATCCGCAGCCCCGAGGCCGTCGGGCTCACGCCCTTGACGTTCTGCATGAAGAGCGGGAGGAACGTCAGCGCGCCGAACATGGCGAAGCCCATCACGAAACCGATCGCGCTCGCGGCGGTGAAGACGCGCTCGCGGAAGAGCTTCAGCGGGATCACCGGCTCGGCCGCGGTGTGCTCGACCGCCACGAACGCGATCGCCAGCAGCACACCGAGCACCGCCATGATGATGCTCGGCGCCGAGGCCCAGGCCCACGAGATCCCCCCGAGACTGAGGAACAGGATCAGCGCGGTCGCCGAGCCGGCGAGGAGGGCGGTCCCGGCGTAGTCGATGCTGTGGTGCACCCGGCGCAGGTGGCCCGGCAGCACGGTGCCGGTCACGAACAAAGCGAGGATCCCGAGGGGCAGGTTGATGTAGAAGACCCAGCGCCACGTCAGGTAGGTCACGCACAGCCCGCCGATGAGCGGTCCGATCACGGTGGCGACGGCGAACATGCCGCCGAAGAGGCCCATGTAGCGTCCACGGTCGCGCGGCGAGACGACGTCGCCGATGATCGTCTGCGCGCCGACCATCAACCCCCCTCCCCCCAGGCCCTGCAGCGCCCGGAAGAGGATCAGCTCGGTCATCGTCTGGCTGAACCCCGACAGCGCGGAACCGATGACGAAGATCACGATCGAGACCTGGAAGAAGATCTTCCGTCCGTACTGGTCGCCGAGCTTCCCCCACAACGGCGTCGACACGGTCGACGCGAGCAGGTACGCCGTCACGACCCAGGCGAGGTGCGAGCCTCCGTGCAGGTCCCCCACGATGGTGGGCAGCGCCGTCGAAACAATCGTCTGGTCGAGCGCTGCGAGCAGCATGCCGAGCAGCAAAGCGCCCAGGATCAGCCAGAGCCGGCGGCCGGTGATCCGCTCGGCCACGGGAGGTGCTGCGGCGACGCTCACACCCACCTCCCCACCTCGGTCACGGTCGATTCAGAGTAGGAACCTCCTGCACGGAATTGCAACCATGGCGAACCGCCGCCCGGTGCCGCCCGACTCGGCGCGGCGGCCACCGACCTTCGCCGGACTCGTCCTTCCTCCCTTCTCGCCCGCGCTACGGTCGCCGCCGCGGATGTCGTCCTCGCGCACCCGCGCTGGGAAAGCGACGAAGCAAGGAAGGCCCTTCACATGCGTACCCGTCTCACCGAGCTGCTGGGCATCGAGCACCCCGTCATGCTGGCCGGAATGGGAGGTGTGTCCTATGCCGCGCTGGCGGCGGCGGTCTCGGAGGCCGGCGGGTTCGGGTGCCTCGGTGCGTCGACCATGGGCAACGAGAAGATGGTCGAGGAGATGGCGGCCGTCCGCGTCGCGACGGACAAGCCGTTCGGCGTGGACCTGCTCACGGCGATGCCCGGCGGCATGACCGAGCAGGTCAAGATGGTGATCGAGGGTGGCGCCTCTGCGTTCGTGGCCGGACTGGGCGTGCCGACCGAGGTGGTCGACCTCTGTCACGAGCACGACCTGGTCGTGGTCAGTATGTGCGGCAAGGTCGAGCATGCCGTGCGCGCCGTCGAAGCCGGGTGCGACCTCGTGGTGGCCCAGGGCACCGAGGCCGGGGGACACACCGGGCAGGTCGCATCGCTCCCCCTCATTCCGCAGATCGTCGACGCGGTCGGCGATCGTGTGCCCGTCGCCGCCGCCGGCGGCATCTTCGACGGGCGGGGCCTGGCCGCCGCACTCTCGCTCGGTGCCGACGGCGTCTGGGTCGGCACGCGCTTCATCGCCACGCCCGAGGCGCGCAGCGTCCTCGGCTACAAGGACGCGCTCCTGGCCAGCCGCGAGGACCAGACGACGGTGAGCCGCGCCTATTCGGGCAAGACGATCCGCGTCGTGCGGAACTCCTACACCGACTACTACGACGCACATCCCGGCGAGCTCAAGAAATTCCCAGAGCAATTGGGCGTCTCCTACGGGAAAGGTGCCATGCACCTCGGGGGCGACTCGTTCAGCGAGGGTGTCGACATCGACCGGGAGTGCTATCCCGCCGGGCAGGGCGTCGGTGCCATTGACGAGCTGGTCCCCGCCGGCGAGCTCGTCCGTCGGTTCGTCGCCGAGGCCGAGACCGTCCTCGACCGACTCGCCAATCTGCGCCGAGCCTGACGCGTCACTCGACACGCGGCCCGGCGCTGTCGCCTTCGCCGTCTCTCAGGCGGGGGCCGTCATCCGGGTCCGGCAGACCCGATCGGACAAGACACGCCGGTGCCACCCAGTCCGCAGTAGCCGCCCGGGTTCGCTTCGAGGTACTGCTGGTGGGAGGGCTCTGCGTAGTAGAACGGTCCGGCTGGCGCGATCTCCGTCGTGACCTGGCCGTACCCCGCGGTGCGCAACGACTCCTCGAAGCGCTCGGCGATCTCGTGCGCCACCTCTGCCTGCTCGGGTGTTGTCGTGTAGATGGCGGAGCGGTACTGCGTGCCGACGTCGTTGCCCTGGCGCATGCCCTGGGTGGGGTCGTGCCCCTCGAAGAACACGCGCACCAGCTGCTCGTAGCTGGTGACGGCGGGGTCGAAGACGACGAGGACGACCTCGGCCTGGCCGGTCCGGCCACTGCACACCTCGTGGTAGGTCGGATTCGGCGTCAAGCCGCCGGCGTACCCCACGGCGGTCGTGTACACGCCGGGCAGCGTCCAAAAGGTGCGTTCTGCGCCCCAGAAGCAGCCCAGCCCGAAGATGGCCTGCTCTGTTCCCTCGGGGAACGGGGGCGTGATCTTGGTCCCGAGCACCAGGTGGGGCTCGGTGACCGGCATCGCGTCGTCCCGGCCCGGCAGGGCCCGGTCGGCGGTGACCATCTGCTTCTTGTGCGAGGTGAAGAAACCCACGGCGCCTCCTCGGCGAATCGGCCCGGCACCGACTGATCGGTGCTCTCTCATCCTGGGCGTTCCCGGCGCCCCTACGTGGGCAACTTCGGAACTGCCCACCTGGTGCAACCAAGACCGACGCTTGAAATGTTCCGATATATCGTTATAGTACGATCTATATCCAGACGAGAGTCCCCTCCGGGGGCCATTCGAAATCGCAGAAGGAGCCATCCATGGCACAGCCACACCCACACGAGCCCGAGCACGACCGCCACGGGCATCACGACCATGACCATGACCATGCACATCACGACCACGAGCACCTCCACGACCACTTCTTCGGTGGCCGCAGCCGGCGAGGGCGCTGGGGCGGCGGGGGCTGGGGAGGCGGCCGGCGGATGCGCCGCGGCGCCACCCGCACGGCGATCCTGGCCGCCCTCCGGAGCGAGCCAGCCCACGGCTACGAGGTCATGCGGCGACTGGAGGAGATGAGTGGCGGGCTGTGGCGCCCGAGCCCCGGCTCGGTGTACCCGCACCTGCAGATGCTCGAGGACGAGGGCCTGGTGCAGTCGTCCGAGGTCGACGGCACCCGCACCTACGCCCTGACCGACCTCGGTCGGGCGGAGGCCGAGAAAGCCACGCTGCCCTGGGATGGCGCTGGCGAGGCCGACGACGCCGTGCGGAACCTCCGCCTCGGCATCGGCCAGCTCATGAGCGCGGCCAAGCAGCTCGCCGGGGCCGGGGAGAAGCCTCAGATCGAGCGCGGCATCGCCGTCGTGCAGCGGGCGCGCAAGGAGCTCTACCAGATCCTGGCGGAGGATTGACCGGGCCGCCGCCCGGTACTGTGCTGAATAAGCCATGAGCACGACGACCTCCACAGCGTCGCTCGATGGCGCGTCCCCCCAGCGGGGAACGCCCATCATCGAGACGGTGGGTCTGACGAAGACCTACCCGGGCACCGATTTCCGGGCCGTCGACGATCTCCACCTCAGCGTCGACACCGGAGAGGTGTTCGGGCTTCTCGGGCCGAACGGCGCCGGTAAGACCACCACGGTGGGGGTGCTCACGACCCGGGTGATCCCCACCGGTGGCAACGCCATGGTGGGCGGCATCGACGTGGTCGAGCATCCGACCCTCGTCAAGCAGATCATCGGGGTCGTATCACAGCAGAACACCCTCGATCGCCAGCTCACCCCTTGGGAGAACCTGTATTTCCACGGTCGACTGTTCGGCATGGGGGCCAAGGAGTCCCGCCAGACGGCGGACGACCTCCTGGAAAGGTTCCAGCTGACGCGCTTCGCCAAGGCGTCGGTCTACGCCCTCTCGGGCGGCATGGCCCAGCGCCTCATGGTGGCGCGCGCCATCTTCCACCGGCCTGCCGTCCTCTTTCTCGACGAGCCCACGGCGGGGCTCGACCCGCAGGGCCGTCTCGGCGCTGTGGGAGCTCCTCGAGGGCCTCAACGCCGAGGGGCAGACGATCATGCTGACCACGCACTACATGGAAGAAGCCGACAAGCTCTGTGACCGGGTGGCCATCATGGACCACGGTCGTATCCTCGCCCTCGACACACCGGCCGAGCTCAAGCGCAGCGTGGGTGCCGACACCATCGTCACGGTCAAGGCCGCCGGCGACCCCGAGCAGCTCGCCCAGGCGTTCGCGGCGCGGCTGGACGGACTGACCCGCACGCGGCCGCTCGCCCGACGGGGTGGAGTTGCAGATCCGCGACATGGACCGGCTGGTTCCCCGCATCGTCGAAGCAGCGGAGGCCGCGGGCTTCAGCTTGGCCGACCTGTCGGTTGCCGAGCCCACGCTCGAGACTGTGTTCATCGGGCTCACCGGAAAGGACCTGCGCGACTGATGGCAGCCACGACCTCGCAGGCCGTCCCCGCCACGACCTTCGGGACGCCGGGATCGCGCCGGTCGACCTGCAGCCGACGCGCTCGGCTTCCGCCGCCAGCTGGACGTCGCTCGGCGCACTCATCCTGCGCGACCTGGTCGTGCTATGGAAGCACAAGGTGGAGTTCACCGTGCGGACGCTGGTCCAGCCGTTCCTCCTGTGCTTCGTGTTCCTCTACGTGTTCCCCAAGATCGGTCAGGGCATCGGGGCCGCCAGCGGGGTTCCCGGCGCCGAGTCGGCCTTCGCCACGGTGCTGGTCCCCGGCGTGGTGGGCCTGTCGATCATGTTCCAAGGCATCCAAGCCGTCGCCATGCAGCTCGCCCAGGAGTTCGGCTTCACCCGCGAGATCGAGGACCGGGTGCAGGCACCGTGCCCGATCTGGCTCGTCGCCTTCTCGAAGGTCATCTCGGGCGCCGGGCAGGGGCTCATCTCCGCGGCGATCGTTCTCCCTATCGCCTCCGTCGTGCACGCGTCGGGCGTCGAGGCCCAGATCCACCTGCACTGGCTGCTGATCGTCACGCTCGTGCCCCTGTCGTGCGTGTGCATGGCTTCGCTCGGACTGTTGTTGGGGACGTCGTTCGAACCGCGCAACCTGGGTCTGATGTTCGGCTTCATCGTGCTGCCGATCACGTTTCTGGGCGGTACGTACTACCAATGGACGCGGCTGGCGCCGGTGTCGGTGGGACCGGTCCACTGGCTGCAGATCGTCGTCCTCGTCAACCCGCTCATCTACATCAACGAGGGGATGCGCGCGGCCTTCACCGACGCGGCGCACATGCACCTCTACATCATCTATCCCGCCATCGTGGCGTTCGGCGTGCTCTTCCTCGCTCTGGGCCTGCGCAACTTCCGCAGCAAGGTCCTCGCCTGAACGACCGTTCCGGGAGGGCACCGCCACTCCGAGGGGTGCCGCCCCCGCCAGGCGGGACCCGTCGAGGGCAGGACGTCAGACCCACCGGCAACGGACGAGCTCCCGGGCCGACACCCAAGTGCTGCGCCACGGTCCGGCGGTGGCCCCGCGGCGGAGACCCGGGCACGAGACCGCATCCACCTGGGTACCCGCAACGAACACGAAATGTCGGATGATCGCGCCTGACCCGAACTACATCTGGGTAGGGTGAACCGCAACGTGCAGGCAGCTGTGCGACCGCTCCGGGTGGGGTGGCGAAGGGACGGATCTCGTGGAGATGAGCGGTCGAGCAACGCCGTCGGACCTCCTGGACGCCTACGGGGCTGTGCGTGCGAACACCGAACGCCTGGCGTCGGTTCTGAGCGCAGAGGACCAGACCGTGCAGACGATGCCGGACGTGAGCCCGACCAAGTGGCACCGCGCCCATGTCACCTGGTTCTTCGAGACGTTCGTCCTCGGTGAGTACGCCTCCTGGTATCGCGCCTTCGACGACGAGTACGCCTACATCTTCAACTCGTACTACGAGGCCGTCGGCGCACGCCATCCACGGCGCGGAGCGTGGCCTGCTCTCGCGGCCGGGCATCGACGAGATCGCGCGCTATCGCTCTGCGGTCGACGACGCGATGGAGGCGCTCCTCCGCGATCCCTCGCAGCCCGGGCTGACCGAACTCGTCACCCTGGGTCTCCATCACGAGCAACAGCACCAGGAGCTCCTGCTCATGGACATCAAGCACGTGCTCTCGCGAAACCCGCTCCATCCGACCTACCTCCCCGGAGGTGCCACGCCGGCCGGCGTGGCCCCGCCCAAGGCCGGTTGGATCGAGCACGACGGCGGCCCCGTCGAGGTGGGCCACCGGGGCGTCGGCTTCGGTTTCGACAACGAGTTCCCAGTGCACACGGTGCACCTGACCCCCTTTGGACTGGCCGATCGACCCGTCACCTGTGGGGATTGGCTCTCCTTCATGGAGGACGACGGGTACACGCGGCCGGAGTTCTGGTTGTCCGACGGCTGGGCGGTGGTCAACGCCGAACACTGGGCGGCGCCGCTGTACTGGTCGCGCGATCCCGACGATCCCGACCGCTGGCTCCAGTTCACGCTGTCGGGCCTGCGGCCGGTCGACCCCGACGAGCCGGTGTGCCACGTCAGCTACTACGAGGCCGACGCCTTTGCGCACTGGACGGGCATGCGGCTGCCGACCGAGTCGGAGTGGGAGACGATCGCTGCGGCACACGGACAGGGGGACAACTTCCTCCGCGACGACTTCCTCACCGAGGGTGCACCACACCCTCGCCCCGCCCTCGTCCACGAACGCCCTCTTCGGCGACGTGTGGGAGTGGACCTCGAGCGCCTACTCTCCCTATCCGGGCTTTCGCACCGCACCAGGCGCGGTCGGTGAGTACAACGGGAAGTTCATGGTGAGCCAGTACGTGCTACGCGGCGGCTCCTGTGCGACCCCGACGGGCCACGTCCGCCCGACCTATCGCAACTTCTTCCCGCCCGGCGCCCGCTGGCTCTTCGGCGGGGTCCGGCTGGCACGGGATCCCTGAGTCGTGGCCTACACCATCGACGTGCATCTCTCCCCCGAGGAGGTGCGCCGCCAAATGCGCGCCGACGCACTGACGGGACTGCAGGGGGCGGAGAAGTCGATCCCACCCGTGTGGTTCTACGACGAGCGTGGGAGCCGCCTCTTCGAGGAGATCACTTCACTCCCCGAGTACTATCCCACCCGCGCCGAGCGCGCCCTACTCGAGGAGCACGCGCCGGCGATCGCCGAACTCGCCAAGGCCGACACCCTCGTCGAGCTCGGCGCCGGTGCGTGCGACAAGACCCGCGTGCTCCTGAACGCCCTGCAGGACACCGGGCTGTTGTCGCGCTACGTGCCGTTCGACGTGAGCGACGAATTCCTCCGCAGTGCCGCCGCCACCTTGTCGGAGGAGTACCGCGCGCTCGACATCCACCTGGTCATCGGCGACTTTCACCAGCATCTGGCCCAGATCCCGACCGAGGGGCGTCGGATGGTGGCCTTCTTGGGCGGGACGATCGGCAATCTTGACCCGGCGCAGCGTGCCCGCTTCCTGTTCGACCTGAACTGCGTCATGTCGAGCGACGACTCGCTCCTCCTCGGGACGGATCTCGTCAAGGACCGCAAGCGCCTGGTGGCCGCCTACGACGACCCGACCGGCATCACGGCGGACTTCAACCGCAACGTGCTTCACGTCCTCAACGAGCAGCTGGGTGGTGACTTCGACCCCGATCGCTTCGGTCACGTCGCCGTATGGAACGAGGACGAACAGTGGATCGAAATGCGACTGCGCGCCAACGAAGCCACCGACGTCTCATTGGCGGGCGCTGGCATCACCGTCCGGTTCGACGAGGGCGAGGACCTGCTCACCGAGATCAGCGCCAAATTCACGCCCGAGCGCATCACGCGTGAGCTCGCCGAGGCGGGCTTCGTGGTGGAGGGGATGTGGGGGGCAGAAGACGGTGAGTTCCTCCTGTCCCTCGCGCACCCGATCTGCTGAGCGGCCGAGCGGCCGAGCGGCCGACCTCATCCCACCCGTTCGGGGACTCCTGCGACGGTCATCTCGGGGAGCTCGACCGGCACGCCGTGATCGAGCGACCGACGTCGGCGCACCAGCCACCGCGCGAGCAGCGCGAGGAGCAGCGCGATCGAGCCCAGGCTCAGGATGCTGGCGACCAGCAAGTGCGGCGGTCGGTAGTGGAAGGTCACCACGACATGGCCCCCCGGGATGTGGACCTGCTGGACGAGGTCGAACGCGTCGACGGAGACGGCTTTCGGGTTAGCGCCGTCAACCGAAACGGTGGCCGTCCATCCGGAGTCCCAGGCGACCGAGCGGATGATCGTCGACGGACCGGGTGCGTCCACCTTGACCTGCTCGGACTTTGTGGTGCTCGAGAGCACCTCGACCGGCAGACGCCGGCCGTGCGCCGTCGAGGCGGAGATCGGCATCGGCGGTTTGCGCAAGCTGAAGACCGCGTAGCCCTGCGAGAAGCCGGCGAGCTTCCATGGTCCGGGCACGAGCGCCGATGACAACGAGCCACCGAGCTCGTAGGGCTGTCCACCCACCGTGATCACGGCCCGCTGGGAGGGCAACGCGCCGAACACCTGGACCGACAGCCCGACCGCCGGACCGGACGGGAGCTTCCCCGTCACGGTCGAGTCGGGGCCGACCGGCACCAGGGGGCCCCAGCGCGTCGCGCCGCCGGCGGCCAGGGTGCCGAAGCGCACCGTGGTGCCCGCGGCCGCCGCGTGGGCGAGCACGAGAGTTGCCGCGCTCGGCTCGAGGGACTCGCCGAAGTACCACGAGGCCGTCTGGCCCGAACGCAGGGGGGGTCGCGGGCCGGGGTAGAAGGGATAGGACGTGTCGTTGAAGTCGGCGCCGTAGCCCCGCTCCAGGACGGGGTCGGCGCCGAAACCCTCGGGAACCTGGGTGACGTCGTCGATGGCGCGCGGCAACGACAGCAGCGGGACCAGGAAGTACTCGGGCACCGTGACCACCTCTTGGAGGTCGAGCCGATCGAGTGTCCCCGACGACAACTCGCCGATGTCGAGGTCGTCCTGCTGGTGGGTGTTGGTGGCGGTCTCGTAGTTGCCGTTCACGATGGACGCGTAGCCGGACACCGACGGCAGGCGGGGGATGACGTTGAGGTCCGGGATCCCCTGGGGGCTGCCCGGATAACTCGAGTAGCTCTGGGGGTCGTAGTTGACCATGCGACCCCCCGGCACGAGGTGGGCCGCCATCAGTTGCTCGATCGGCGTCGTCCCGGTCAGCAGGTCGTTGGGCGGCGGCGTCGTCAGCTGGCTCGTCACCGCCATCAGTCCCACGTCGACGGCGACGAAGACGGCGGCCAGCCCCGCCCAGGGGACGCGCGACAGCCGCGGTCGGATCCACACGAGCGCTGCCGCTCCGGCACAGAAGACGAGCGCAATGACCGTCGCCTTCCGCACAGTGGAGGTCACGGCCGGACGCGCCGTGACGCCGGCGAACACGTGCACCAGGGAACCGGTGGCCGTCAGTGCCCACAGGGCCAGCACTCCAACGATGGCGAACGGCACGAGCGCGACGACCCGGTCGAAGCGTGTCGTCGGTCCGAACCGTGCGGGAGGATCGTCACTCCGGTCGAGCCAACCCGCGAACAGCACGACGGCCGCCGTGGCCACGGTGATCATGTTCCGGCTCTGCAGGCGCTGGTTCCCGTACAGCGGCAGGCTGTTGAAAAGGTGCTCGAACGGCGTATTCGAACCCAGGGCGAGCAAGTATCCGAAGATCCCGACCGCGTACCAGGTGAGCCGGTCACGCGACGGTGATTCGGCTCGGCCAACGTGGGTGCCACAGGGTCAGCACGGCGATGACCGGGAGAATGCCGAGATAGATCCCCACCTCGGGCAGGTTGTATTGGCCGAAGAACTGCGCCTCGCCGAGGTGCCCGTACCCCCCGTCGAGGTAGGGGACGAGGGAGAAAATGCTGAAGGATCTCGGGTAGCTGCCGGCGGCGGCGAATACGCCGTTTCCCCGCTGCGAGTTGCTGATGGCCTCGAGCCCGGGCAGCCACTGGATGGCCGCCAGCGAGAGTGCCAGCGCGGCGCCGGCGCCACAGCGCGACAGGACGCGCCGCCATCGCTCCCGGCTGAAGCCGGCCGACATCACCGCGAATGCAATGACCAGGAGCGCCTCGTCGAGCATCGCCTCTGGCGCGCCCGCGAGGATCACCGTCCCGAAGGCGATTCCGAGCAGGATCGACCACCGCCAGCGGCCGTCGCGGACGATGTGGTGGACCGCCAGCAACATCCACGGGATGGCGAGGAACCCCTCGGTCATGTCCACGTGGTTCACCTGGCTGAGGACCGGACCGGCGAAGGCGTAGGTCGCCGCGGCGAGGAGGCACGCCATCGTCGAGAGCTTGAGCGCCCGGAGGAAGACGTACATCCCGATCGCGATCCCCGAGAACAAGACGATCTCTGTCGCGATCCAGGCGGCTCGGTCCGGCAGGACAACGAAGAGACCCATCAACGGATAGAAGGCCCCCGCATTGAAGTCGGCCATGAGCGGCGTCCCGCTGAAGATGTACTCGTTCCAGAAGGGCAGCTGCCCGTGCCGCAGCATGGATCCGACCAGGACGTGCAGCGGATAGTTCTGCTGCAGGTTGTCACCCGTGATGAGCAACCGGCCCCCGATCAGGTCGGGAAGTACGAATGCAGCCGTCGGGATGGCGATGAGCACCAGATAGGGCCACAGCGGGCCGATGTGGGCTCGGAGTCGGTTCACGGGGAAGGAGTGGTCCTGCGGAGGCTTCTCATCATGGGTGCATCGCAGCCGGCGGGCGCGCATGGTCGGGGCAAGCTAACCACGCACGCTGAGAATCCCCTCGGAGGCTCAGACGGGCTGTTCCGACGACGACCCTTCGGCCGCGACCTGGCCGGTGCGGGTGATGTTGCTTGACGTGGAGCGCCACTGCACCTGCGGCTCGAGGGCGGAGCGTTCCAGGCGGTCGAGGTGGCTCCGGGCGATGAAGAGCAGATCGGCCAGCAACTCGTCGCCCAGCAGGAACGGCAGTAGTCCGAGGTCGAGCAGCTTGGTGTGCGCGGCGCGGTAGTAGTGCTCCTCGAGCTCGACTCTCGGGTCGGCGAGGTGCACGATCCTCGCGCCACCCGCCGCGTTGGAGACCTTCTGGGCGAGCTCGCCCACCGAGAACGACTCGGTGAACTGGTTGAACACGCGGAACTCGCCCGCGTTGGCCGGGTTCCGGATCGCGAGCTCGATACAGGCCAGTGTGTCGCGGATGTCGAGGAAGCCTCGGGACTGGCCGCCCTTCCCGTAGACGGTCAACGGCTCGCCGGCCGCCGCCTGGATGACGAACCGGTTCAGCACGGTCCCGAACACGGCGTCGTAATCGAAGCGCGTGGCCAGGTCGGCGTGCAGGGTCGTCTCGGTGGTCGACTGCCCGTAGACGACACCCTGGTTGAGGTCGGTCGAGCGGAGCCCCCAGGCCCGGCAGCAGAAGGCGATGTTGTGGCTGTCGTGCACTTTGGACAGGTGGTAGAAGCTCCCGGGCTGCTTGGGGAACGGCAGGACGTCGGTGCGACCCCGGTGGGTGATCTCGATGTAACCCTCTTCGATGTCGATGTTGGGAGTGCCGTACTCCCCCATCGTGCCGAGCTTCACAAGGTGGATCGACGGGTCCACGTCGGCGATGGCGTAGAGCAGGTTGAGCGTGCCCACCACATTGTTCACCTGGGTGTACACGGCGTGCTTGCGGTCGACCATCGAATAGGGGGCGCTGCGCTGCTCGGCGAAGTGGACGATGGCGTCGGGACGGAAGCGCCCGACCATGTCGTAGACGAACTCCTCCTCCGTCAGGTCACCGATGAAGACGTCCAGCCGCCTTCCCGAGACTTCCTCCCAGCAGTCGACGCGGCGATGTAGCGAGGCGATCGGGACGAGGGAATCCACTCCCATTTCGAGGTCGTAGCCCCGCCGGGCGAAGTTGTCCGCTACTCCGACCTCGTAGCCCGCTCGCGAAAGATGCAGCGCCGTCGGCCAGCCCAGATACCCGTCGCCCCCGAGGACCAGAACTCGCATCTGACACCTTCCGTTCCGTGACAGCCAGATTTCACATACGTGACAGAGTAAGTTTCCCCTTGTAGGCTGGGACAATCCTGAGAATCCTGTTAAGGAAGGTTTCGGGTTCACAAATTCGGCCTCGAGCCGTGACAGAATCACTGCAGTTTGATGAAGATTTCTGGCCCCGCGGCCGCTGGCCGTGGGAGTGCAACTAAGGAATCCCCGATGGAGCTCGCATCTCCGAGCGCGACCACCGTGACCACCGCGACCGACGCACCTCGACAAAACGACGACACCGCGCGCGGCGAGCAACCGGCGCCCCGGCTGGGCGTGGCGCGCACGGCGATCCTCGGGCTCGTCGGCAGCGCGGCAATCGTGGTTGGTTCCGTCCTCGGCGGGCAGTCCTTCGAGACGCATCTGGCCGGTGCGTGGTTCTTCGGGATGCCCGGTGGGCTCTTCGGCTCCTACGCCGCCAACAGCACGCTGCCGCCCATCGTCTCGCTCGCGCTGGTGTTCGGCGGGCTCATCCTTCTGACCAGGGTGTGGCTCGGGTTCCTTCGGCACCTCAAGCGCAACCCCGGCTTCCCCGTGAAGCGGGTCGTCCTGGTGGTTGTCATCTGGGCGGTGCCGTTGCTGTTGGCGCCGCCGCTCTTCAGCCGCGACGTCTACACGTACGCGGCTCAAGGCGAGATGGTGAGCCACCACATCAACCCGTACTCCTACGGCCCCAACGTGCTCGGGGCGACGCCGTTCAACGAGATGGCCGACGCCGTCTGGTCCGGAACAGAGTCGCCGTACGGCTCGACCTTCCTCACCGTGGACGGCGCGCTCGACCAGGCCTCCGGGCACCAGATCCTGCCCGACCTCGTGCTGCTCCGCCTGCTCGAGCTCGCGGGCATCGCGCTCGTCGCGCTGGCGACGCCGACGCTCGCCCGGACCCTCAAACGCGACCCGGCCCATGCCGTCCTCATCGGCGCCGGTTCGCCGCTGGTCCTGTTGTCATTGATCGCGGGAGCGCACAACGATGCGCTTATGGTGGGACTGTTGATGGCGGGGCTCGCCGTCGCCAAACGCTTCGGCACCGTCCCGGGCGTGATCCTGTGCGCGCTCGCCGCCGGGGTGAAGTCCCCCGCGTTGCTCGGCGTGCTGTTCCTCGGCTGGGTCTGGGCCGGACCCGCGGCGTCCACGCGCCGCCGCATCGCGCATACGGCGGCCGCGGGGTTGATCGCCCTCGCCACCATGGAGACGCTGTCGCTCGTGGCGGGTACGGGTTGGGGGTGGGTGCGAACGACCACGACGGCCGACGCCTCGTTCACCGGCGTCACCCCGGTCAACGTCGTGGCGCGGGCCGTCTCCATCGTGAGCCACATCGCCCAAGTGCCGATCTCCACCATGACGGTCCGCCCGGTCTTCAGCATCCTCGGGCTCCTCATCGCCATCTACGTCGGTTACCGTCTCCTCATGCGGTCCCCGCAGGACGGCGTGGTCCGCTGCCTGGGTCTCACGCTGCTTGTCCTGGCGCTCCTCGGACCCATCGTGTGGGCGTGGTACGTGACGTGGGGCGTGATCGTGCTC
The DNA here is from genome assembly GCA_963756625.1 of uncultured Acidimicrobiaceae bacterium. Lineage (GTDB taxonomy): Bacteria > Actinomycetota > Acidimicrobiia > Acidimicrobiales > RAAP-2 > Bog-473. The sequence continues at coordinate 69,691 of CAVWNQ010000004.1, read as the reverse complement.
GCGCCGGCGGCGGTCGGACGCTTGCGCACGGTGCTGATCGTCATCAGCACCTTCTGGGCCTTCGCCGGCGTGACGTCGGTGCACAACATCTACATGCGGATGCTCCATTCCTTCGTGCTCACCGACCTGCTGCTCGTCGCCATGCTGCTCGCGGTGGCCATCACGCCGCTCGGGCTGTTCGTCACCGGGCAGGGTCGGGCGCGTCTGGCTCGCATCACCAGCGGTACGGGCACCGGCACCGGCAGCGATGGCGTGCTGGCGGGGGCCGGCGCAGCGACCTGAGCGCGCTCACTCGGCCAGGTCGAACGCCGAGATCACCCGCTCGGGGCGCAGGTACGCCACCAGCTCCCTGGCCACGCCGTTGCGAGCCCCGTACTCCTCGGCACGCGCAGCCCCCATGTACCGCCCGCCGATCCGGGTGGCCCAGCGGCGGACCTCCGCCGGGTCGTCGTCCAGCTCCACCACGCCCTCCACGACCACGAAGCTGAAGGGCGGCCGCTCGTCGTCCACGCACATCGAGGCGCGGGGATCCCGGGCGAGGTTCTGCCCCTTGACGGTTGTCTGTCCCGTGTTGAAGACGATCGCGTCGTCGTCGTCCACCACGTACCACACCGGCGCGAGGTGCGGCCGGCCGTCGGCGCGCACCGTCGCCAGCTTTCCTGTGTGCGCGGGGAGAGCGGTGAGGAAAGCGCGTACCGGGGCGTCGGCCATCGAGCGGAAGGGCATCAGCCCACAACGCCGCCGTGCGCGGTGTACGTCTCCAGCCAGCCGTTGATCATCTGGCCGAAAGTGGCCGGGTTGTACGCGTCCTCCTCGTAGGAGAATTTCATGTCGCCGGCGTAGTGCAGGACGGTGATGTTGTGGGCCTGGTGGACCGACCCGTCACCGGGATCCTGCATGCGGTTCTCGATCCGGCAAATCCACCAGCCGCGCTCCTCGTCGCACACGCACCACGAGTGCGGGAACGCGTTCATGGCCCGGTTGGGCCACTCCGCCATCAGCGGGGAGATCCACCCGTAAATCTCGTCCGGCCCGCGGAAGGTCCCGAAGACGTGCTCCAGGTACACCGCGTCGTCGGTGAACAGGTCGGCCCATTCGCGCCACTCCCCGCTGGCGGCACAGCGAGCGGCCGTGTCCATGTAGTGCTGGTGCGCACGCTCCAGCTCGGTCCGGGTCCATTTCGGCGTCATGACTTCAGTATCCATTCGCTCATGGTGACACTGCGGAAGGTGGCCAGATCGATGAAGGCCGAGATCTCCTCAATCATCTGGGCGACGTGCGCCTGCAGGCGCTCCGGGTCGCCGTCGGCGCAGTAGAACAGCATCGGATCGGTGACGTGCTCGAGGGACGGCCACGCCTCCTCCACAATGCCCCGGATCGGTGGGGCCCCATCGGTCACCGCACGGAAGACGGCGTTGCGGACGTAGCGACAGCGCGGCTGGATCGCCTCGGTGACGGGAGAGATCCGGGTGTGCCACCGCGTGATCCACTCGTCGAAGGACTGCTCCGGGTGCTGCTCGAGGAGGCCGACGGTGAGCACGCCGGGCGAGCGCTCGCCGTCGGGCCAGTCCCGGGGCGCTGACCATTGATTGCCCCCGTAGTCGCAGTAGAGCGACTCGACCACCGAATAACCGGCCAGACGCGTGGCGGCCCCTTCCAGCACCCGCTCGAACGGCGCCCGGCGCTCGACCGTGTCGACCCACACCGAGACGAGCCCGTGCAGGGGCGTCTCGCCCTCCGGAGTCGGCACCGGCGCGGGGATGTCGCTCGCGGGGTCCCGTACGTCGATGCTCAGGCGCCGCGGGTCGAGCGCCAGTAACTCCTCGCCCACCGGACCGAGCAGCACGTCGGCGGCCTCGGCCCGGGTGCTGCCCGGGTCGAGCCACACCAGGTACATCAGCTTCTCCACGTCGGCGCCTCCCCCATCCTCACCAGGTGAGCCCGAGCGCCTCGCGCATCGTGGCCTCGAAGGCGGCATCGTCGAGCGTGCGCCGGAGCTCCAGGACGACCTCGGCGTCCTGTCCCACCTCGACCCGCAGTGGGGTGGACGGGTTCTCGAGCGCGTCGGCGACCGCCACCGCCACCAGCTCGGGACCTGGTCGACCCTGCGGCCCGACCAGGGTGGACACCGTGGCGCCCCACTGCGCATGGAGGTCCTCGTAGACGGGGGGTCCCCGGTGGTCGTCCTGGTGCTGCATGCCTGGCGCGATGTACCCGGGTTCGATGATCACGACGCGGATGCCGAAGTGGCCGAGCTCGAAGTAGAGGGACTCCGACAGGGCCTCCAGCGCGTGCTTGGACGCGGCGTAAGCGCCTTCGAGGGGCGTCCCGATCTTGCCCTGCACCGAGCTGATGTTGACCAGCACGCCGCTGCCACGGGCGCGCCAGGCCGGCAGGACCGCCTGGGCCATGCGTAGCGGGCCGAGGGTGTTGACCTCGAGGACGCAGGCCAAGGTGTCCAGCGGATACGTCTCGAGCGGTCCGTACCCGGTCCGCCCGGCGTTGTTGACGACGCCGTCGAGCTCGCCCGCCTCGGCCAACGCGTCACGGACCGACTCGGCCGAGCTGACGTCGAGTCGCAACGTCCGGACCGCGGGCAGCCCCGCCAACAAGGCGACGTCGCGAGCCGTGGCCACGACATCGTGGCCACGTTCGGCCAGTACCTCCACGGTGGCCCGGCCGATCGCCCGCGCCGCTCCCGTGACGAGGACGCGCAAGACTCAGCCCACCTCTTGCGGCGCCAACCCCACGAGTTGCTCGCTCACCTGCCACAAGCGGGCCGCCGCATCGGGATCCCGCGCCCACCGCCGCGGCTGGCGCGCCTTGCACTTGACGAAGTACTCACCGCTGACACCGTCCACCTCGGGCGACGAGGCCAGGTAGATCGAGGTGCGAGCCCCTTTGGCCGGCGACAGGAAGAACGGGCTGGCGATCTTGATTCCGAAGGCCAGGAAGCCCCGGGTATCACCGTCGCCGCCGTACCCGGTGCGCACCGTGCCGGGATGCAACGAGTTGGCCGTGACGCCGCTTCCCTCCAGGCGCCGCGCCAGCTCGAGCGTGAAGAGGATGTTCGCCAGCTTCGAGTGCCCGTAGACCCGCATGCCGCGGTAGTGCCGGGTCGACTGCAGGTCGTCGAAGAGCATGCCGTGGCGGGCGCCGGCGTGCGCCGTCGAGGCGACGTTGACGACGCGGGCCGGGGCCGAGGCACGCAACCGCTCGAGCAGCAGGTTCGTCAGGAGGAAAGGGCCCAGGTGGTTGATGGCGAAGGTGGCCTCGTACCCGTCGACCGTCTCGGACCGTTCGGTCAACACGAGGCCGGCGTTGTTGACCAGCACGTCGAGGGTCGGCGCCTGCTCGAGGATCTCCGCCGCGCCCCGCCGGACCGAAGCGAGGTCGCCGAGGTCGAAGACGACGAGCTGCGCGCTGCCCGCACCGCCCGCACCGCCCGCACCGCCGAGGCGCTGGGCGATGGCCGCGACCGCGGCCCGGCCCTTGTCGGCGTTGCGCGCCGTCACGAGCACACGGGCACCCATCCCCGCCAACGCTGCCGCCGTCTCGAAACCGATGCCCGAATTCCCGCCGGTCACCACGACTGTCTTTCCCTGCATGTCGGGCACCCTGTTGCGCCTCCTCGTCATCGTGAGCGGAGGGCGTCAGCATTCCACACCGCCGCCGGCGCGCCGGTCTGCCGCGGCGGGTCAGCGCCAGGTCTCGCGGGCCTGGACCAGTCCCTGCTCGGGGTCGAGAAAGCTGCCGCTCAGCGTGCGTTCGGCCGTTCGCATGTGCCACTGGAGCAGCTCCTGGGCCGCCGCCCAGGCTGCCTCGCTCACCGCCGGGCCGCCCTCGGCCAAGACGTTGTGCGTCTGCCCCGGGTCCTCGGCGAGGTCGAAGAGGAGCGGCGGGAACAGGTGGGCGTCGGTGGCGAACTGGACGTACTTGTGCCGGCACCCTCGCGAGACGGCCAAGGAGCAGTGGCTCATGGGGATACCGAACGCCGTCTCGGCAAACTGGTGCACGGGGTCCGAGAAGCTCCACTCGAAATGGGCGGCGTCGCGCCAGTGGGGCGGGACGGACTCGCCGTGTAGGAACGGGGCCAGCGACCAGCCGTCCGCCTGCAGAGGTACCTCGGCTCCGATGAAGTCGCAGATCGTCGGCAGCACGTCCACCGACTCGGTCACGGCGTGCACCACGCTCCCCCGCGCCCCCTCCGCCTCGTCGCGGGGGTCCACGACGATGAGCGGGACGTGGTAGCTCTCGTCCCAGTACCCGAGCTTCTCGAGCAGCCAGTGGTCGCCTCCCATCTCGCCGTGGTCGCTCGTCAGCACGATCAAGGTCGAGTCGGCCAGCCCGCTCTGCTGCAGGTAGGCGAACAACGGCTCCAATCCGTCGTCCACCTCGCGCTGGGCGCCGTAGTAGGTGGCGCGGAGCTGCCGGCGCTCCCGCTCGTCGTGGGGCGCACCGACTCCGGGGTTGGTCATGGCGGCCGCGCCGAGAGGATGGATGGCCGACTCCTCTTCGGGCGTCGGGCACCCCGCGAAAGGCCCGATGGCGTCGGCATCGTAGAGATCGTGGTACCCGATCGGGTTCCGGCGCGGCGGATGGGGCCTGATGAACGAGGCGTGGACGAAGAACGGCACGTCGCCGTTCTGCTCGAGCCAGTCGATCACGGCCTGGCGCACGAAGGTGGTCTGGGAGAGCTCGACCGGGAAGCGCGCCGGGGCCCAGGTCGACCCATGGGCCTCGCCGCCGGGGAATCCATCGATCGGTTCGTACAGCTCGTGGGGATTATCCGGGACGTCGACACCCTGCGCAGCGAGCCAGCGCCCCCAGGCCGGGCTGCCTTTCTCCCAGGGGTCCTCGATCAGGACACGGAAGCCCGGCAGGATCCCCTCGTAGCTGAACAGGCGCGGGTCCCCCGCCGGCACGGTGCGGGGGTCGACCGACGTGTCGGTGTACCCGAAGAGCACCGGGTCGTAACCGACCGCACGCGCCAGCAGGGCCACGTTGGTGAAGCGTGCATCCAGCGGCGTGCCGTTCAGGATCGACCGGTTCCGGTGTTGGTACGTGCCCGTGTAGAGGCACGCCCGCGACGGCCCGCAGGGCGCGGCGTTGGCCCAGTGGTTGGCGAAGAGGACACCGCGGGAAGCCAGCGCGTCCAGGGTCGGCGTCTCCAGCACCGGGTGGCCGAGGGCCGACAGGCAGTCACCCCGCCACTGGTCGAGGGTGATGAACAGCACGCTGCGGGCCGCGGGCATGGTCCAACTCTTGCCGATCCCCTGGTCGAACCGGCGCACCCCGAACCGGGGCGAGCCAGAACGAAGTGGTCCGGGGTCGCCGTGGCCGGGGGGACCGGCGGATCAGCCGGCCGTGGCCGGACTCACGACGTGCGGACGGTCGCTCCTCCGAGCCGGGTCCCGAAATCGATCAGCCAGCGGCCGACGCGCGGTGCGATCGCCCGCCGCACCGCTCGGCCACCGGTAACCGGGAATCCGGCGGCCGAGCGCTGCGTCGCCCGTGGATCGTCCTGCTGGTACGGCCCGACGTCGGCCGACCGTCGTGAACCGGCCGATTTCATGAGATCCCGGCGATGAGCGTCGGCCTGGGACTGCACTGCCCTCGCTTGGATCATCGGTTCACCTCACTCCGCTCGGTCTTCAGGTACCTCGCACAACTTCCGCTCAACGAATCAGGAGTTTAATCCATATTTGACAATAAATCAAGCATATCCTAATATAGATGTATGCCTATGTTCACTGAGGAAACCCGACCGCCGCGATCGGTGACCGCAGCGGCCTCGCTGGTGAGCGACCTGTCCTGGCTGCTCTCCGTGGCGGCCCGCTCTTCGATGCAGACCCGGTATCCGCAACTGGCCGAGATGTTCAACGGACGCGAGGAGCTCGCGGATCGTGTCCGCGACTTCTGGGACGACGAGTCCGAGGAGATCTGCCTCAGCGAGATGCAGATTCTGGCGCACCAGGCCGGCGCGATCGCCGAGACCGACCCCGAAGCCTTGTGGCGGGCCATCGAGGGCGCGGTCGCCACCGTCCCGCTCGATCTCGAGATGCCCTCGGAGACCCCTGAGGACCGCGAGGTCTTCCTCGATCGGTTCCGGCGCCTGCGGGAATCGCCCGAGCTGCTCGCGGCGTACATGGACCTCCTGCAGGCCGTCTGGGCGCCCGTGGACGCCACCTGGCAACAGGCGCTGCCGGTCATCGAGGAGGCCGGACGCCACGTCATCGCGCAGTACGAACGCGGTCGGTCACTGGAACTCTTGATACCGGTGGGGTGTGACATCCTGCGCGACCGACTGCCCGGCATCGTGTCCGACGTCGCCACGGGCCAGAAGTCCCTGCTGTTCGTCCCGTGCCTGTTCTTCGGCTCCTCGATGTACCTCGAGTTCCCCGACCTCGTCGTGATCGGCACCGGGGTGGGCCAGGGGGATGCGCTCGCCCGGGCGAGGACCGACTCGGTGGCGCGCCGCTTGAAGGCAGTGGCCGATCCGACCCGGCTGGCCATCCTGCACTCCCTGGCCACCGCGCCGAGCACGGTCAGCGAGCTGGCCGTGTTGTTCCGGTTGGCCCAGCCGACCGTGAGCATGCACGTCAAGGTGCTCCGCCAGAGCGGGCTGGTGCGCTCGGAGCGTCGCGACGGCCGCCTGCGCCTGAGCGCCGACCCCAATGCCGTCGAAGCCCTCCTCGGCGAGCTGCGCCAGGCCGTGCTGGCCGGCCAGGCGCCGCGTCAGGCCGCGGGGGCCAGCACCACCGGCAACGACCGGATGCCGGCGACGGTGGTCGAGAGCACGCGCTCGACCGAGCCTGTCACCACGTAGCCCGGGTAGCGCGCCAGGAACTCCTCCACGAAGAGCCGCGCCTCGAGCCGGGCCAGGCTCGCACCGAGGCACACGTGCTCGCCGAAGCCGAACGCGAGGTGCACCGGGTTGACCGGTCGCCGCACGTCGAAGACCGACGCGTCCTCGCCGAAGACGCGCTCGTCCCGGTTGGCCGAGGCATAGAGCATGCAGAGGTAATCGCCCGCGCGGCACACGGGTCCCCGCGACGTCGGCGTCCTCGACGGCCGTGCGGCAGAACGCATGCACCGGCGTGACCCAGCGCAGACACTCCTCCAGCGCGCCGGGAACAAGGGAGAGGTCCCCGGCCAACGCGGCGCGCTGGTCCGGGTGCTCGTCGAGCACCAGGGCCGTCCCCGACAGGAGGGTGCGCGTCGTCTCGTTACCGGCGACGAGCAGGGTCAGCAGGAACATGAACAGCTCGTCCTTGCTCAGGGGGGACCCGTCGATCTCGCTCCCGACGAGCAGCGACACGAGGTCGGACCCGGGATGCGCGCGTTTGGCCCTGATGTGCTCGACGATGAACCCCGACAGCTCCCCCAGCGCGGAGGCCGTCTCGTCCACCGGCCTATCCGGCGACTCGATGGCCGCATCCGACCACCGGCGGAAGTCCCCCCGGTCGGCCTCGTCGATCCCCAACAGTTCCGCGATGACCGTCAGCGGGAACGGAGCCGCCAGCTCGGCCACGAAGTCGACCTCCTCGCCCGCGTCTGTCTCCACCGCGTCGAACACCATGCCGGCGGCGGTGCGGATCGACTCGGTCAGTCCCGACAGCGCCCGGGGCGTGAAGCGCCGGTTGACCAGCTGCCGGAACGACGCGTGCTCGGGCGGGTCCATGTGGAGGAGGGAGGGCGCCCCCATGGGGTTGCCCGACGAGCGCAGCGGATCGTTCACGAGGGCGCCCCGGCCCGAACAGAAGCGCTGGGGGTTCCGGCTCAGGTCCCGGATGTCGTCATAGCGCGAGAGCACCCAGAAACCGGGCTCGCACTCGTGCACCGGGTCTTCGGCGCGGAGCCGGGTCAGGACGTCGTAGTAGTCCGACCGGGCAAAGAACGCCGCCTGCCGCGGGTCGATGGGCTGGTCGCCGAGCACCGGCCGAGCGTACTGTGCAGCGGCGATGCCCACCGACGCCACCGCCGACGCCACCACCGACGCCACCACCGACGCCACCGCCGGCGCCACCGCCGACAACAGGTGCGCGGACGGCGCGCCATGACGAGCCCGTACCCGGCCTCGCCCGAGCACGCGCCCCTGAGCGGGCTCGATGAATTCCTGGTCCACAACACGCCGTTCCCGGTGCGTGTCATGTGGACGCCCGACGCCCAGGCCTACGAACGCGTGTGGTTCACGTGCCAGGACAAGGTGGGCGAGCTGCTCGTGGTCGTCGGCCTCGCCTTCTACCCCAACCTCGGCACGGCGGAGGCCTTCGCCATCGTCAACGTGCGCGGCAGCCACACCACCGTGCGCGCCCACAGGAAAATGGCGAACGACCGCATGGACATGACGCTCGGCCCCTTCAGCTTCGCGATGGAGGAGCCCTTCCGCCGCTGGCGGCTCCGCCTCGACGGCGCTGCCGTCGGCGCCGAGACCGGGCAGGACGTCGGCTTCGACATCACCTGGCTCGATACGAAGCGTCCCGTCTTCCGCCAGCTGGGCGCCGGCGTCATCGTCGGCGGGCGCGCCATGAGCCCCATCGCCGGCTACGACGGCTTCGGCCGCCAGGAGGGCTGGGTCCAGGTCGGTGGCGAGCGCTTCGTGCTCGGCCCCGACACGCATCTCGGCACGCGGGACCACCACTGGGGAACGCGCGACGGCGTCGGCGGACCTGGCCGCTACATGGGCATGCAGCACCCGCACAGCGGCGAGTGGGTCGAGTTCGCCGACTTCGGGATCTGGGGCGACCACGTGCTCTACAACATCGGCGACCCGCGCCGGCGCAGCGCGACGCTGGCCCGGCGCGTCCATCGCATGCGCTTCGAACCGGACACGCACCTCCTCCTGAGCGGCGAGGTCGACCTCGTCTTCGCTGACGGGACGGTGAAGACCATGACCTTCGAGCGCCTCGGCAACCAGATCGCGTTCCTGCGCTGCGGCATGTACGGCGGTCCCAACGGCGGCACGCCCGACGGCGACCTGTGGCACGGCATGGCGGTGGCCGAGGGCGACGAGGTGGTCGTGCACGCCGAAACGTTCGACGTCGACGATCCCGCCGTGCGCACCCGGCTGGCCGGCCAGGACCAGCACCACTGTCGCATCACCTGCGAGGGCGAGGTGACCTACGGCCTCGTCGAGCCCTACGACACGCTCTGCTACGAGGTGGCCACGGCCGGCGTCATGGGCTTCTCGCTCCTCGACCCCGCGCCCTGACGCGCGCCTTCGTGCGGCCCGGCGCCGGCCTTGGGCAGGGCCGCCGCGGTCCGCCCGCCGGAACCGTCCCGGCGGCACCGGTCGGCTACCCCGCCGAGGCGGCCGCCTCCAGGCGCGCCATGAGCACGTTGCCCATCGGGTTGTCGCGGCGGCCCGGATCCCCCGTGATGCGCTGGTGGCGGTCGTTGATGGCCAGGGCCCGCACCAGCGCGAACACCTCGTGCCAGGCGAGGTCGTGCACCGCGTTCCGGGCGGCGCGCTCGTAGCGCTCGAGCGCCTCGAGACGGGACGGGAACCCCGGCACCCGGCGCCCGAACAGTGCCTCCATCATGAACTCGAGGCCGAAGTGCCAGCCGAGATCCATCCCGGGCGGCCCAAGCGACGCCAGGTCCCAGTCGAGGACCGCCACGACCGCTCGCGCCTCGTCGAAGACGAGGTTGCCCAGGCGCACGTCGCCCCACAGCAGCACCGGCTCGCGCTCGGGCGGCGCGTACCGCATGCACCAATCCAGCGCCTGGGCCAGCGCGGGCAACGGGTCGCCGTCCGAGGCCCAGGCGACGTAGTCCGCCCAGCGTTCGAGCGCGTCGCGCAGCCCGGGACCGGGCAGGGCATCGCCCAGTCCGTGGGCCTCCCACGGCACGGCATGGATCGCCGCCAGCGTGTCGACGAGGCCGTCGTGCAGCACGCGCTGGAGCGCCGGTCCCGCGTCGCGGACGTAGGGATCGAAGACCGGCGCCGGACCGGGGATGTCCCCGCGCACCCGCGGCATCACGAGGAAGGGCGATCCGATCCACGCCGGGTCGTCGACGACGACGGCCGGCGCCGGCGCGGGCACGCCGGCCGCCGCCACCGCGTTCTGCACCAGCGCCTGGGGCGCCAGGTCGTAGTCGGGGAACGTCGGCTCGAGCGGCGGCAGCCGCACGACCACCTCCGGGCGGGAGGGCCCGAGGTCGACGAGCACAGTCTCGTTGGCCATGCCCCCGTCGGCATGGGTCAGCGAACGGACCGCGGGCGCCGCCGTCCCGGTGGCCGCGGCACCGTCACCGCTCCCCGGCACGGACCCGGGGTGCGCCGCCATCCAGCGGCCCAGGCCGGCCCGGAGTGCCTCGTCGTCGCGGCGGGCGCCCGTGGCCATCACGGCAGGTACACGACGGCGCGCCACCGACCGGTCATCTCGGCCGGACACAGCGCGGTGCCGGCGGCGATCGACCACGTGAGCACGTCCGTCTCGTCGGCGTCGACCGGCGTCCGCAGCAGGAGGCCGCGCCGCGTGTGGTCCTGGCGCACCACCCAGCCCGGCGGGACCGTCACCCCGAGCTCGGCCAGGCGCGCCACGGCCCGGCCACCCGTGGGGTGCATCAGGCCGACGGCCAGGCCCTCGCTGGCGCGGCGATCCTTCTTGGGAGGCATCACCGTCGTCATGGTCACCGGCGGCGCCCGGTTGCCGAGGAACGCGAAGAGCCCGGCCTGCGGCTGGATCTCGGCCGCCTCCTCGTCGATGCCCGGCATGAGGTTGATCCAGCCACCCCCGGCCGCGCGCAGCTTGGTCAAGGAGTCGGCCACGGCGGCGACGTCGGGCGGCCGGAACTCGATCGTCATCGTCTCGCGTCGGCTGCTCACGGTCGCAGCCCCGACACCAGGCGCGCCACGATCTCGGCGGCGGGGCGCGCCTCGGCGCGGCGCGAAGCCGGTCCCGGCGTAGAGGCTCAGGTGCTGCGCGTCGCCGGCGGCGGCCGCGGCGGCGCGCAACGGGCGGGTGGCGTTGTTGATCTCGGGGTAGGCCCGCGGCGCACCCGGATGGTCCCGCACCATGGCGTTCACGACGGCGCGGGCCCGGCGCCCGCTGAAGGCCCGGGTGAAGGCGGTGGCGCAGCCCCGGCTCGCCGCCTCGCCCAGGGCGTCCTTGGCGACCGGGTGAGCGCCGCTCTCGGGGCAGCGCAGGAACGCCGTACCGCACTGCACCACGGTCGCGCCACGGGCGAGCAGGTCGGCGACGTCGTCGGGGCCGGCCGCGCCGCCCGCCGCCACCAGCGGCACCAGCGTGCGGCGCACGACCGCAGCCAGAAGCGCCCGCAGCGGCCGGTCCTGGTCCGCACGGTCGTGGTCGTCCAGGCTGCCGCGGTGCGCCCCCGCCTCGGCGCCCTGGAGGCAGAGGGCGTCGGGCCCGAGCACCAGCGCACGCGCCGCCTCCTCCGGCGTCGTGACCGTGCAGAGCACCAGCGACCCCGCGTCCTGCAGCGTCCGCACCAGGTCGGGCCCGGGGAGGCCGAGGGTGAAGCTCACCGCGGCGGGCGGTGCCGCCAGCACGCGCTCGATCTTGGCCGGGTAGTCGTCGTCGTCCCAGGTGGCCGCGCCCAACGTGGCGCCGAGCGCAGTCGCCTCGGGACCGAGCGCGCCGAGATACGCCGCCAGCCCGTCCGGGTCCCCCGTGGGTGCCCCCGGCACGAAGACGTTGACGCCGAACGCGTCCACGCCGGCGGCGCGCACGGCGGCCATCTCGTCGGCCAGGGCCGCCGCCGTCTTGTAGCCGCCCGCGAGGAAGCCGAACGCGCCCGCGGCGCTCGCCGCCACCACCAGCTCGACGGTCGACGGGCCACCCGCCATGGGCGACACGGCGAGGGGCAGGCGGGACAGCGCGCGCAGGCGGGCGTGCCGAGCGTCGGCGGAGCCCGAGAGGGGCGGGGGGACGCTGCTGGTCACGCCCCACACTTACCCAGCGACCGCTACGGTGGGCAACTCGTGGACCTCGACCTCGTCGCCACGCTGCGCAGTACCGGTGCGGCCCGCCAGTTCCACCCCGACCCCGTCCCCGACGACGTCCTCGAGCGCCTCCTCGACACCGCCCGCTTCGCCCCCAGCGGCGGCAACCGGCAGGGCTGGCGGGTCATCGTCGTCAAGGATCCCGCCGCGCGTGCGGCGCTGCGCGACATCTACCTCGAAGGCTGGTACGAGTACCTCGCCATCGGCGCGGCGGGCCTGGTCCCCTGGGCGCCCGTGACCGACCGCGCCGCCGAGGCCGCCGCCGCGGCACACGCGGCGGAGTTCGCCGCGGTGGGTGGCGCCGTCCCGGGGTTCGCCGAGCACCTGGACACGGCTCCCGCCCTGCTGCTCATCCTGGCCGACCTCGCCGCACTGGCCGCGGTCGACCGCGACCTGCCGCGCTACACCCTTGTCGGCGGCGCGTCCATCTACCCGTTCGTGTGGAGCCTGCTGCTGGCCGCCCGCACCGAGGGACTGGGCGGCGTCACCACCACGGTGGCCATCCGCCGCGAGCCCGAGCTGCGCGCGCGCTTCGGCATCCCCGACTCCGTCGCGGTGGCGGCGCTCGTCGTGCTGGGCCGGCCCGTCGCCCAGCCGAGCCGTCTGACGCGCGCGCCCGTCGGCTCGTTCGCCTGGGTCGACCGCTTCGCGGGGACGCCGTTCGGCCCGACCTAGCCCGACCGGGGGCCGCCGGCCGGCATCGCCGGAAGCCCCCGGGCCGTGGTGAAATGGGCCATGGCCCAGAACGTCCTCGGCGAGGAGCTCCAGCCCTGCAACTTCGACCCCGTCACGGGCTTCTACCGCGACGGCTGTTGCAACACGGGGGCCGAAGACACCGGCGTCCACACCGTGTGCACCCGGGTCACCGCCGAATTCCTCGCTTTCTCGGCCTCGGTCGGCAACGACCTGTCCACCCCGCATCCCGAGTTCGGCTTCGCCGGGCTGGAGCCGGGCGACCAGTGGTGCCTGTGCGCGGCGCGCTGGCAGGAGGCGTTCGACGCCGGGATGGCGCCGCCCGTCGTGCTCGAGTCCACCCACGCCGCGACGCTCGAGTGGGTGGAGCTGGGCAACCTCGTCGCCCACGCCGTCGGGACGTAGGTGGTCCGCCCGGCCACGTAGTCTCCACGGGCGAGACGGCGAGCGCTGGGAGGTGTCGCACCGTGGCAGAGCACACCGTGGTGAGCGTGGACCGGATCATCAACGCGCCGGCAGCGGCGATCTTCGCCGTGGTGGCCGACGCGTCGCGCCATGCCGAGATCGACGGCTCGGGATCGGTGGTCGAACCCAAGGACGGCACGCCGGAGACCCTCGTGCTCGGCTCCACCTTCGGCATGGCCATGAAGCTCGGCGTGCCCTACACCATGGCCAACACGGTGATCGAGTTCGAGCAGGACCGCCGGATCGCCTGGCAGACCGTGCTGGCGGGCCCCCTGGGCAAGTACGTCGGCGGGCGCATCTGGCGCTACGAGCTCGAGGAGACCGGCGACGGGACCAAGGTCACCGAGACGTGGGACATCTCCCGGGACAAGCAGGCCTTCCTCCTGAAGCGGGGCCGCGTGGGCCAGCAGACCACCAAGTCGATGTCCAAGACGCTGGACCGCCTGGCCGCGATCACCGAGGCGGCGTCGTGACCGGGACATGAACGCCATCGATGCCGCCTGGGAGGAGCGCATCCTCCCCGTCCTGAGCGAGTACACCCGCATCCCGTGCCTCTCCCCCGCCTTCGACCCCGACTGGGCCGAGCGCGGCGCCATCAGCGCGGCCGCCGGTCTGCTCGAGGCGTGGGTGCGCGACCAGGACGCTGCGCTGCAGACCGAGATCGTCGAGCTGCCCGGCCGCACACCGGTGCTGCTGGTCGACAACGGCGGCCGCGGCGACCCGATCGTCGTCTACGGCCACATGGACAAGCAGCCGCCCCTCGGCGAGTGGCGCAGCGGCCTCGGTCCCTACGAGCCGGTGCGCGAGGGCGACCTCCTCTACGGGCGTGGCACGGCCGACGATGGCTACGCGACGTTCGCCGCCGTGACCGGTCTGCTGGCAGCGGACGGCGGGCGCGGCCGCGTCCTGGTGCTCATCGAGGCGAGCGAGGAGAGCGGCAGCCCCGATCTGCTCGCATACCTGGACCACCTGCGGGAGCGCATCGGGCGCCCGCGCCTCGTGCTCTGCCTCGACTCGGGCGGGCTGAGCTACGACCGCCTGTGGCTGACGACGTCGCTGCGCGGGAACCTGGTCGCCACCGTCCGCGTCGACGTCCTCACCGAGGGCATCCACAGCGGGCAGGGCGGCGGCGTGGTGCCGTCCTCGTTCCGCATCCTGCGGCGCATGTTGTCGGGGATCGAGGACGAGGCGACCGGCCGCATCCTCCTGCCGGAGCTCCTCGGGGCGGGGATCCCCGAGGCGCACCGGGCCAACGTGGCGGCGCTGGCGACCGAGTTCCCCGACAGCGCGGCGCCGGTGGTCGACGGGCTCAAGCTGCTGGCGGACGACCCGGTCGGGCGGCTGACGGCGCGTACGTGGGGGGCGGCGCTCGAGGTGACCGGGGCCGACGGGCTGCCGACGCCCCGCGAGGGCGGGAACGTGCTGCGCCCCTCGACAACGCTCAAGTTCTCGCTCCGCCTCCCACCCGACGTCGACGCCGAGCGAGCGTGCGACGCCCTCATCTCGGCGCTGCGGACCGACGAGGGGGCGCACGTCACCATCGACATGGAGGCAGCCGCCCAGGGCTGGATCGCCGAGCCCCTGGCGCCGGCGGTCGCCGACACCTTGGCGCGGGTGTCGACCGAGCGCTTCGGGCGCGCGCCCGGCTACGTCGGCGAGGGCGGCTCCATCCCCTTCCTGGCCGACCTCCAGCGCGGCTTCCCCGGCACGCAGTTCGTCGCCACCGGCGTCCTCGGGCCGCACTCCAACGCGCACGGGCCCAACGAGTCGCTGCACATCCCGATGGCCAAGGCGGTCACCCAGGCCGTCGCCGCCTTGCTCGGCGACGGATAGGTTGCCCGCCATGTCGACGGACGGTAGGGACGGTAGGGACTGTAGGGACGGCTCCCTGGCCGGCAAGGTGGCGCTGGTGACCGGTGGCAGCCGCGGCCTCGGGCGCGAGATGGTGCTGGCGTTCGCCCGGGCCGGTGCCGATGTCGTCGTCACCAGCCGCAAGATCGAGAACTGCCAGGAGGTAGCCGCCGAGGCCGAGACCCTGGGCCGGCGGGCCCTCCCGGTGGCCTGCCACGTGGGGCACTGGGACGAGCTCGACGGTCTGGTCGAGCAGGCCTACGACGCCTTCGGCCGGGTCGACGTGCTGGTGAACAACGCCGGCATGTCCCCGCTGTACCCGGACCTGCCTTCGGTCAGCGAGGAGCTGTGGGACAAGGTGCTCGGCGTGAATCTGAAGGGCCCCTTCCGGCTCACGTCGCTGATCGGCACGAGGATGGCGGCCGGCCCCTATGGTGGGTCCATCATCAACGTCTCGAGCACCGGCTCGATCCGACCCGCGCCGAACATGCTCCCCTACGACGCGGCGAAGTCCGGATTGAACGCGATCACCGAGGGCTTCGCCAAGGCCTTCGGTCCCACCGTGCGGGTCAACTGCATCATGGCGGGGCCGTTCCTCACGGACATCGCGAAGGCCTGGGACCCCAAGACGCTGGAGGGCGGCATGCCGCACCACGCCCTGCGCCGGGCCGGCGCTCCCCATGAGATCGTCGGCGCCGCCCTCTTCTTGGCCACCGACGCCTCGTCCTACGTGACCGGGGCCGTCCTGCGGGTGGACGGGGGCATCCCGTGACCGACACCGCCGACTTCTGGTTCGACCCCCTCTGCCCCTGGGCCTGGATCACCTCGCGCTGGATGCTCGAGGTGGAGCAGGTGCGCGCCATCCACACGGAGTGGCACGTGATGTCGCTGGCCATCCTGAACGCCGGGCGCGCCGAGCTCGACGAGCAGTACAGGGAGCGGATGGCTCGGGCGAAGGGACCGGTGCGGGTCTGCATCGCGGCCGAGCAGCTGAAAGGCAAGCAGATCCTGCTGCCGCTGTACACGGCGCTGGGGAACCGCATCCACGTCCAACGGCGCGGCCGCCAGGAAGGCGAGGGCGAGAAGATCGTGGCCGAGGCGCTCGACGAGCTCGGGCTGCCGGCGTCGCTGGCCGACGCGGCACAGTCGGAGGAGTACGACGATGCGCTGGCGGCCTCGCACTACGCCGGCATGGAGCCCGTGGGCAACGAGGTGGGCACGCCGGTCATCCATTACAACGGGCTCGCCATCTTCGGGCCAGTGGTGACGCCCGCCCCCAAGGGCGAGGCGGCCGGGCAGCTGTGGGACGGGGTGTTGCTGTGCACCGGGACGGACGGCTTCTTCGAGCTGAAGCGCACCCGGGACCGCCGCCCCAGCTTCGACTGAGGCCGCTCGCGCACGCTGGCGCGACGCCGGTCTGACGGCGCGGCGACGACTCGCTAGCGTGCGTGCCGCGGCGGGCCAGCGGACAAGGTGGCGAACGACCCCGGAGGTGCCCCGGCCATGACGACGATGAGCGACGACGCCCGCCAGCAGCTCCTGGCCACGATCGGCTTCTTCTCGGGCTGCACGGACCACCAGCTGCGCGAGATCAGCCGGCTCACCGAGGAGCGCAATATCGCGGCGGGAGCGCAGCTGTGCCAGCAGGGTGACTTCGAGAACGAGGTGTACGTCGTCGTGGCGGGCGACGCCGACGTCGTCGTCGACGGCGCTGACGTGGGCCAGACCCACGTCGGTGAGATCCTCGGCGAGCTGGCGATGCTCGGCAACGGCCGCCGGGCAGCCACGATCCGGGCCCGCACGCCGCTGCGCGTGCTCGTTCTCGACCCCCGCGAGATCGACTCGGTCCTCGAGGCCGACCCGTCGGCGGCACGACGACTCAGCCACCACGACGGCGAGGACTGACCCGGCCCGCGGCGACGGGGCGGGGGGCCACCCTGGGCATCAGGAGGGAGGCGGGACGGCGACGTAGTCGGTGACCGCGAAGCTCGTGACGCGGGCGGGCGCCGGCAGGGGTGCCCGGGCCAGCAGTGGTGCGCTCGCCTCCACGAAGCGCTGCGCGTCACCGGGTGACGACCAGACCTCGACCACGTAGGCGCCGGCGTCGTCGACGCCCACGATCCGGCTCAGCCGCCCGGAGGCCGGTGGTGCCTCTTCGCTTACCGCGGTCATGGTCGCCTCGAACGCGACCCGGGCCGCGGGCCCGTCCCACTCGAATTCGACGATGGTGCAGAACGGCACGGAACTCCGCGACGGCGGCCGCGCTCAGGCGGGCGCGACGTGGCGCTGGCGCTCGAGATGGTCCCGGCCGGCCGGCGAGACCGAGACGACCCGGCCGCGGCCGCGCTCGTCATGCCGGACGACAAGGCCGCGTGCGGTGGCCTCCTCCCACACGGGCAGGCGCGGGCACGACGTGCGCCAGGCCTCCATGACCTCGTCGTAGGGCCGTCCCGAGGGCCCGACCCACTCCAGCAGATCGAGGACGAGGACCTGCACGGCGTCGGGCTCGTCGCCCGGCCCGAGGATGACCCCTGGCGCCGCGTCGCACCTGCCGATGTCGCTCACCACGTGACAAGGGTACCGCCGGCGCGGCCCGCACGGCGTTGGGCGGACGGGCCGTCGCGTCGGCCGCATGGACATCGCAGCGGTCGGCGCCGGGTTCATCGGCTGCATTCTTGGCCGGTCGCTGGCCACCGCCTGGCACCTCGTGACCTTCGGATCCCGACATCCGGACGACGCCACGAACCAGATGGGGGCCCCGCTCACCAACAGCAGGGTGCGCCGCCTCCGACGTCCGCGACGCCGCTGGGCGGCGAGAACCGAGAACATGGCATCCCCGACTTCGGCGACTCCCTGGAGACCGTCATCGACGGCGCCGGACTGCGCCCGATCTACGCCGGCGCCTGGCGTTCCGGCTGCTCGACGGCTCAAGGGAGAAGCTTCCGGAAGTAGGCCGCTGACCGTTCGTAGCCCAGGGCCTCGTAGAACGCATCGGCCCGCCTCGTCGCCACGGCGACCAACCGGGCCTGCCGGTCGGCGGCCCAGCGTTCGAACTCCGCCATGAGGGCCCGCCCGAGCCCGAGGCGCTGCGCGCCCGCGTCGACGCCGACCTCTTCGACCCAGGCCACCGGACCGTCGGCGAAGAAGGTCGGATGGACGAACCCGAGTAGGTAGCCGTCGACCGAGCCCGGTCGTGCCTGGGCCACCAACACCCGGGCATCCGGAACGCGCAGGAGATCCGATAGGGTCGCCCCGAAGGAGCGGGCGGTCGGTGTGAACGACGTGGCCATGGCGCGCGCCAGCTCGAAGATCCGCTCGGCGTCGCCAGCACGGGCAGGACGGATCGTCACCACGCACACAGTCTGGTCGGCCGAGGTTCCTCAGTAGTACCCGCGCATCAACTCGCTCGCCCAGGCCGGCTGGCGCACGGCGGCCGGTTCGGGTTCGAACTCGCGCATGTACGGCTTGACGTCGAGGACGGGCGAAGCGTCCACGGCGTCAAGACCGCGGACGTGGAGATCGAGCCCGTCCACGCGAACGAGGGCGCAGGCGGAGACGCCCAGCCGGTTGGGCCGCATCTTCGCGCGCTGGGCGAACATCCCGACCTCGGGCCAGTCGGGGTTGCCGCGTGGACGGCGGGCACCCGTCTGCACGTCGCCCGGGTCGAGCAGGTGGAACTGGAACACGACCACGAGGTGCGAGAACTCCCCCAATCCCGCGACCGCCTCCGGGCCGAAGCGTCGCGCGTCGAGCCGGACGACCGCCTCGACGCCGCCCCAGTCATCGTCGACGGCATCGCTGCGCCCGCCCACCACGACACCGATCGGCTCCAGCGAGATCACGGCGGCCAAAGCTAGTTTTTTGGCCGTGCGGGCGTGTCGCCGGGTCCAGGAGCGCGGCGACTGATCGGCGCCATCACGCTCAACGAGCTCCGCCGGCGGGTGCGCGACCGCTCAGCCGTCATCACGTGCCTCGTGGCGCCGCTCGCCATCGCCGCCATCCTGGGCTTCGCGTTCGCCGGTAACGCCAGCACGGGCACGCTGTTCATCGGGGTGTCGGGCGCGCCGCCGGCGCTCGTCCGGGCCGCCGTCCACGCCAGCCAGCTGCCCGAGAACGTCGTGGTGCGGCTCGTGCCCGGTGCGCAGGGGGTCAGGCGCCAAGTGGCGGACGGGTCGCTCGCCGGCGGCATCGTGGTGGCCGGGGGCCGCAAGAGCCTGTCGCACCTCCTCATCCCGATGGTGTCCCCCGGCGCGACGCCGTCGCCGGGCTTCGACGTCGTCGACCGGTCCGACGCGCTCGTCGGGCAGGAGTACGCAGAGTCACTGGCAGCGGGCCTGGCGAGCCGCCTGTACGCCGGCCGGCTGGCGCGCGGCTCGGCCACCGACATGGCAGCGATCGGCGTGTCGGCGAGCACGCTGGGGAACGGGGGCAAGGCGGTGCTCGACTACTTCGCGCCCTCCATCGCGGTGGTGTTCCTCTTCATCGGCAGCGGTCTCGGGATGCGGTCGCTCCTCATGGAGCGCTCGACGGGGACGCTGGCCCGGCTGGCGGCCGCACCCATCCGGGTGTGGGCCATCGTCGGGGGCAAGCTGCTGGCCATCGGGCTCACCGGCCTCACGTCCATCCTCATCGTCTGGGGGGTGACGGCGGCCGTCTTCGGCGCGGACTGGGGAGCGCCGCTCGGCGTGCTCCTGCTCTGCGTCGGCGCCACCAGTGCGATGTGTGGGCTGGGCGCCTTCCTCACATCGTTCGCGCGCACCCCCCAGGAGGCGTTCGCCGCCTCGCTCGTCGTCGGCCTGGTTCTGGCCCTCCTCGGCGGCAACCTGCTCCCGCCCGGCGCGTTGCCCGAGGCGCTCCAAGTGCTCAGCCTGGGCACGCCGAACGGGTGGGCGCTCGTGGGGTTCGGGCGTCTGGCCCTGATGGGCGATCCCGCGTCGTCCGCCGTCGGTCCCTTCCTCGTCCTGTGCCTCATCGCGCTCGTCACCGGCGGACTCGCCCTGGCACGGGTGCGCACGATGGTGACGCCGTGATCCCCATCGTGCGGGTCAACATCCGGCGGGCGGTGGGCGACCGCCGCTACCTCTTCGTGGCCACCGTGTTCCCCGTCCTCTTCATCCTCGTGACGGGCCTCCTCGCTGGGAGCCCGAAGGAGCCGGTCGGCCTCGTGCACCCTTCCGCCCGTCTGCTGCAGCTGGTCGAACACACCGACGACCTGAAGGTGCGCCTCGAGCCCGACCGGGCCCAGCTGAGCGACGACATCCTGCGCGGGCGCGTGGTGGCCGGCCTCGTCGGACTCCCTTCGCCGCCCGGCGCCCAGCGCGTCGACTTCGTGAGCGAGTCGGCCAGCACGAGCGCGGTCCAGGCCCGGACCGACGTCGTGGCGCTGCTCGACCTCATCGCGGCCGAGGGCACCCGCACCACGGTCACGGACGTCGCGCTCGCCCACACCGACGTGCCGTCGGCCCTCAGTCCCTTCTCCTACGTCGCCCCCGCCGACCTCGTCCTGTTCCTCGGCATCACCGTGCTGCTGCTCGCCTCCGGGGTGGTGGAGTCGCGGCGCCTGGGGCTGCTTCGGCGCCTGGCCGCGGCGCCCGTGCGCCGGCGCTCGGTCGTGGCGGCCATGGTGGTGACGAGCCTCTGCGTGGCGGCGGCACAGTGCGCGGGGCTGTTACTGGTCGGACGCCTCATCTTCGGTGTGCACTGGGGCAATCCCGCCGGGGTGTTCCTGGTGCTGGCGATGCTCTCGCTCGCCTATGCGGGCGCGGCGGCGCTCGTCAGCCTGCGCTCGCGCACCGAGGAGCAGGCGATCGCCGTGGCAGTCGTGCTGGGCATCGTCTGCGGGATGCTCGGCGGCTGCATGTACCCCCTCGACGTGGTCGGTCCGGTCGTGCGAGGGGTCGGCCACGTCGTCCCACAGGCCTGGGCGATGGACGCGTTCGTCAAGCTCATCTACGACCACGCCGGGCTCACGGCCGTGCTGCCCGAGGTGGGCGTGCTCGCGCTCTTCGCTGCCGGGCTCGTGGCGCTGGCCCTGCGGGCCTACGCGCGGACGATGTACTCACCCGGGTGAAAGCGCCGGGTGAGCCGGCGGAACTTCCAGGTGTGGTCCGGCCACAGCGTGGTGTTCCGGCCCCGGTGGTCGAGGTACCAACTGGCGCAGCCGCCCTCCACCCAGACCGAGTGCTCGAGCCTCGCCTGCAGCCGCTCGTTGTAGCGCTGCTGCACGCCCGGCTTGACCTCGACGACCCGCACCCCGGGACGGCGCAGGAAGGCCAGGGCGCTGGCGATGTAGTTGATGTGCGACTCGATCATGTAGATCATCGAGTTGTGGGCCAGCGTCGAGTTCGGCCCGATCATCAGGAAGAGGTTGGGGAAGCCAGCCACCGTGGACCCGGCATACGCCTCAACCCCGTTGGCCTTCCAGACCTCGGCCAGCCGCGCGCCCGCACGCCCGACGATGTGCTCGGCGTAAGGCGGTTCGGCCGCCTCGAAGCCCGTGCCCATGATGACCACGTCGACCGGCCGGACGATGCCGTCCTGCCCGACCACCTCGTGTGCGGTGAAGGACGCCACGGGTGAGTCGATTACCTCGACGTTGGCGCGGGTGAGTGACGGGTAGTAGTCGTCGGAGAGCAGGATCCGCTTGCAGCCCGGCTCGTAGTGCGGCGTCAGCATCCGGCGCAGCGCCTCGTCGGGCACCTGCCGGGACAGATGCCCGAGGGCGGCCTTGCGCACCACGGCCTTGCGCCTCTCCGCTCGGCCGACGAAGACGGAGAGCAAGGACTCGAGGGTGGCGTAGATGCGCAGCCGGGACAGTCGCTGGAGGGCGGGGAGCCGGCGGTAGGCCGCCTTGCGCAGGCGTGACACGGGGCGGTCGCGCCGCGGGAAGATCCAGGGTGGCGTCCGCTGGTACAGGGAGAGGTGTTCGACGACAGGCGCGATCTGGGGCACGAACTGGATGGCCGAGGCTCCCGTGCCCACCACGCACACCCGCTTGCCGGCGAGGTCGAACCCGTGCTCCCAGCGGGCGGAATGGAAGACCTTCCCGCGGAACGACGCCAGGCCCGGGAAGTCCGGGATGGAGGGCTCGCTGAGCGGCCCCGTGGCCCACACCAACGCGGGCGCCCGGTACTCGTCGCCACCCGTCGCACGGACGACCCAACACTCGTCCGATTCGTCCCAGCGGGCCTCGTCGACCCCTTGGCCAAAACGCAGCCGGTCCCCGATGCCGAAGTGATCGACGCAGGCACGCATGTAGTCCCAGATCTCGCTCTGCGAGGAGAAGGCGCGAGACCAGTCGGGATTGAGCGCGAAGGAGTACGAGTACAGATTCGACGGGACATCGCAGGCCGCCCCGGGGTACGAGTTGTCCCGCCACGTGCCGCCGAGGTCGTTGCCACGGTCGAGGATCACGAAGTCGTCGATGCCGATGGCGCGCAGCCGCGCCGCCATCCCGATGCCCGAGAAGCCGGCGCCGACGATGACGACCCCGTGCTGGTGGGTCACGAGGTCGAGGCGACGAAGTCCACGACCACCTTGGCCAGATCCTCCCCGCAGTCCTCCTGGAGGAAGTGCCCGCCGCCGACGATGGTCGTGTGCGGCTGCCCCCGCGCCCCGGCGATCCGCTCCTTCAGGTTGCGGTCGGCCCCCTTCGTGATGGGGTCGCTGTCGCTGAACGCGCACAGGAAGGGCCGGTCGAACGCGGCCAGTCCTACCCACGCGGTGACGTTGGCGTCGTGAGCCGGGTCGTCGGGTCGTGAGGGGACGAGCATGGGGAACTGTCGCGCGCCCGCCTTGTAGGACTCATCGGGGAACGGCGCGTCGTAGGCGGCCTGAACCTCCTCGGCGACCTCCTTGGCGCACCCGGTGCGGACGATCACGCCGGTCGGGAACTCCTCGACCTCCTGGGAGAAGCGTTGCCAGGCGAAGAAGGCGTCGCCGGGGCTCGTGTCACCCGTGGGGAGGAAGGTGTTGGCGGCGACCACCCGGGCGAAGCGGTCCGGGTGCTCACCCACCAGGCGCAGGCCAATGAGGCCGCCCCAGTCCTGGCACACGAGGGTGATCTCCCGCAGCTCGAGCCGGTCGAAGAGCAGCTCGCGGGTCCACTCGACGTGGCGCGCGAACGTGTAGTCGCCGCGCTCGGCCGGCTTGTCCGAACGCCCGAAACCCACCAGGTCGGGCGCCACGATCTGGAGCCCGGCTGCCGTGAGGACGGGGATCATCTTGCGGTAGAGGAAACTCCACGACGGCTCGCCGTGCATGAGCACGACGACGGGCGCCGCGGGGTCGCCCTGCCGCAGGTAGTGCACCCGCAGGCTGCCACCCTCGCCGTCGGCAACGTCGGCGTAATGGGGTTCGAAGTCGTAGCCGGGCAGGCCGGCGAAGCGGTCGTCGGGGGTGCGGAGGGTCTTCATGCAGGTCGGAGCCTACGCCGCCGGGCCCGCGCGCCGCCCCCGTGAAACCGGCCGTGGCGCGCGCCGCCCTCGGGCCTTTAACCTGACACCGACGTCACAGTCCGCACGGCGGGAGGGAACCGCATCATGACCATGTCCGATGCCCAGGAATACGACCCGTTCGCAGCCTTCGACGACGTCGTGGCCGGGACGACCCGCGACCCCTGGCCGGAGCTGCAGGTGAAACGACGCGAGACCCCGGTCGTGAAGGGGCACACGATGTCGCCGGAGAGCCTGCCGGAGGGGTTCGACGTCGAGCCGGGCTGGATCGCCTATCGCTACGAGGACTGCTCGCGCATTCTGCGCGACGCCAAGACCTTCACCTCGACGGCCTACGACGCGACCATCGGCGTGGTCATGGGCCACATGATCCTGGGCATGGACGATCCGGAGCACCGGACGAACCGCAACCTCGTCGCCCACGCCTTCCGCGAGAAGTCGTTGGCGCGCTGGGAGCCCGAGTACATCGGGCCGATCATCGACGAGCTGATCGACCGCTTCGCCGCCGACGGCGAGGCCGACCTCGTCCGCCAGCTCACCTTCGAGTTCCCGGTGCGCGTGATCGCGCGCCTCCTCGGACTCCCCGAGGAGGACTTCCCCCAATTCCAGCGCTGGTCGGTCGAGCTCATCGGCCTGGTGGCCGACATCGAGCGCGGTCTGGCCGCCTCCGAATCTCTGCGCGAGTACTTCGCCGGTGTCGTCGCGGAACGCCGGGCGCGTCCGGCCGAGGACGTCATCAGCGACCTGGTCTCGGCCGAAGTCGACGGCGAGCAGTTGACCGACGAGGCCATCTACGCGTTCTTGCGCCTTCTGCTGCCGGCCGGGGCGGAGACCACCTACCGCTCGTCGGGCAACCTGCTGTACCTGCTGCTGACGCATCCCGACCAGCTCGAGGCCGTGCGGTCCGACCGCTCGCTGCTGCCGCAGGCGATCGAGGAGGGGTTGCGCTACGAGCCGCCGTTGCTCAGCATCAACCGAACGACCACCGTCGAGGTCGAGGTGGGCGGGGTCACCATCGGTCCGGGCGAGAGCATCACCCCGCACATCGGCTCGGCGAACCACGACGAGAACGCGTTGGGAAGACGCCGAGACGTTCGACATCTTCCGCCCGCCCCTCCCCCACATCGCCTTCGCCCACGGTCCCCACATGTGCCTCGGAATGCACCTCGCCCGCCTGGAGACCCGCGCGCTGCTCAACCGGGTGCTGGACCGGCTGCCCGACCTCACCCTCGAGCCCGGG
The DNA here is from genome assembly GCA_963756625.1 of uncultured Acidimicrobiaceae bacterium. Lineage (GTDB taxonomy): Bacteria > Actinomycetota > Acidimicrobiia > Acidimicrobiales > RAAP-2 > Bog-473. The sequence continues at coordinate 45,015 of CAVWNQ010000004.1, read as the reverse complement.
GACGCCGACCCGTATATCCGCGGCGACGTCTTCCGCTCCCCCACCGCGCTCCCCGTGCGTTTCCGCTCCGTCTCCTGACCCGGCGCCAGTCCCTCAGACGGTGACGGGGCAGCGCCTCCACCTCGTCACCCCGGGCGATGAATACCGTCGTCACCATGGCAGGCGGGAAGAGCCCATGGGAGACCAGACCCGGCACCGCGTCGAGCCGCTCGGCCATCCGGGCCGGGTCCCCGACCGGGGCGTGCAAGTCGGCCAGGACCCCGCCGTCGGGCGTGCGCGGCGCGTCGCGGAGCACCGCCTCGGGCAGCGCGCGCAGCGTCGCGCCCAGGCCGAACGCCAGAAGCTCGAGTGGTACGGGCGGGTGCAGGTGCTCCACGGGCTTGTCGGAGGAGACGATGACCACGAACCGGTCGGCGGCGGCGGCCACGATCCGTTCACGCGTCTGGGCCCCGCCGCCGCCCTTGACGAGCCAGCCGGCCGGGTCCACCTGATCCGCCCCGTCGATGGCCAGGTCGAATCGGTCGATGTCGATGAAGGGCCGGACGACGAGCCCGTGGGCGAGCGCCAGCTCCTCGGTCGCGGGTGAGGTGGCGACGCAGGTGATGTCGAGGCGGCGGCGGCCCAGCGCGGGCACGAGCTCGGCGACGGTCGTACCGGTGCCGAGGCCGACCATCATGCCGTCCTCGACGAGTTGCGCCGCCGCCAGCGCCGCGGCCCGCTTCTCCGCCGGGATGTCGGGGTTCACGCCCGCGGCGCGCTCGAACTCGCGCGGCACGTCCTTCCAGGCCAGCTCCTTGTCGGTGCGGACATCGCCCGGGAGGCCGAGCACGCGCTCGCCCAGGATGTTGCGCATGACCTCGGAGGTCCCACCCTCGATTGAGTTCGCCCGAACCCGCAGGAACATCTTGCGCACGTCGGGGGAACCCATCCCGACCAGCTCGGGCCGCACCATGGGATAGCCCGAGGGGAACAACATGGCCTCGTTGCCCAACAGGTCCATGCACAGGTCGTAGACCCGCTTGTTCTCCTCCGCGTAGGCCAACTTGGCCACCGAACCCTCCGGGCCCGGGGTGCCGGCCTTGCGCGTCTGTGCGGCGCGGGCGTTGGTCATGGAATACGCCTCGCTGCGGATGTAGCTGGAGACGAGGCGGTCACGCAGGGCCAGCGCGCGCGGCGACGTGTCGCCCTGCCAACGCTCCTTCCAGATCCGGATGGCCTCGGCGACGGGACCACCACCGCGCCGGGTCACCGCGCCGCCGATTGACACCCGTTCGTTCATGAGCGTCGTGACCGCGACGCGCCAGCCCTCTCCCTCGCCGCCGATGCGTGCCGTGTCCGGCATGCGCACGTCGGTGAAGAAGACCTCATTGAACTCCGCCTCGCCCGTGATCTGAAAGAGCGGACGGACTTCGACGCCCGGGGCCTTCATGTCGACGAGGAAGGCAGACAGGCCCTTGTGCTTGGGGACGTCGGGGTTGGTCCGCGCGATGATCAACCCGAACGACGAGATGTGGGCGAGCGTCGTCCACACCTTCTGTCCGTTCATCACCCATTCTTCGCCGTCACGGTCGGCGCGGGTCGAGAGGCCCGCGACGTCAGACCCCGCGCCGGGTTCGCTGAAGAGCTGGCACCAGATCTCCTCGTTGGTGAAGAGCGGGCGCAGATAGCGAGCGTTCTGCTCGGGCGTCCCGTGGGTGACGATGGTCGGGGCACACATCCCGTAGCCGATCGGGTTGCGGACGCCGGCGGCCGGTGCGCCACCGGCGTGCAGCCGTGCCTGCACCCGCTGCTGGTCCTTGGGCGTCAGGCCGAGGCCGCCGCTCCCCGGCGGGAAGTGCACCCAGGCCAAGCCCCGGTCGAACTGCGCCCCCAGGAACTCCTGCGCCGGCGTGACCGCCGGTGGGAAGTCGGCCAGCAGGCCGTCAACCAGTTCGTCGACGTTCGCGCTCATGCCCGCACCCTATAGCGTGCTCTCGTGCAGGCACCGGCTCGCGGCTCATCGCTCGACGCCGCCGGCGTGACGGGCGGCAGGGCGCGAGCCGACAGAGCCGAACGTCGATGACCGGCACCGTGCGCCTGCCGGACGGACGGGAGCTCGCCTTCGAGTCGTACGGCGTCCCCACCGGCTTCCCCGTCCTGAGCTTCCACGGCGGGTTGAGCTCACGCCTCGACGCGGCCCCCGCGCACGAGGCGGCGGTAGCGCTCGGCGTGCGCCTCGTCGCGCCAGACCGTCCCGGCATGGGCCTCTCGACGTACCAGCCGGGAAGGCGCCTGCTCGACTGGCCTGCGGACGTCACGCACCTCGCCGACGCGCTCGGGATGCAGCGGTTCGCGGTGATGGGGTGGTCCGCCGGTGGCGCGTACGCCGCCGTCTGTGCCGCCAAGCTGCGCGATCGAGTGACGGCGGCGGCACTCCTGTCGAGCTCGGTGCCGCTCGACCTCTACGGCACCACCAAGGGGCTCACCGCCGAGGACCGCGGCCTCCTGGTGCTGACCAGGCACGCCCCGTGGCTCGCCTCGGCGCTGATGAAGGTGAGCATCGTCAACGCCAGCAACGCCCGGCTGCTGCGCGCCGCCATGCGGACCTTCCCTCCGGCCGACCGGACGATCCTCACCGAGTGGGGCCCTCCGGACCATGCGTTGGCCTTCGTGCGCGAGGCGCTGCGCCAGGGAACCGCGGGCTGTGTGCACGACTACCGGATCTTCGGTGATCCCTGGGGCTTCGCACTCGAAGAGATCGCGGTCCCCGTCCAGATCTGGGAGGGCTCGGACGACCGCACCGGGCCCCCGGAGTACCGGGCTTTCCTGCAGCGTCACATCCCCGGGGCCACGGTGACGGTGGTCGAGGGTGAGGGACACCTGTCCCTCCTGCCCCATCAGGCACCGGCGATCTTGGCCGCGTTGCTCGGCGGCGACCACAACGCCGAGTCGACCGCACGGTGGAACGTGGGATAGGCGTAGATCATTGAGCGCAGGGTCTCGACCGGGACGCGCGCGTGCACAGCCAGCACCAGCAGACTGAGCACCTCCCCGCCGGCCGGACCCATGGACGTCGCCCCGACGAGCACGCCGTCGCGGGCGACCAGCTTCACGAAGCCCTCGCCGCGGTGGATCCACCCACGCGCCGATGCGGCGACGGACTCGGACATGACGGTGACGTGGCCACCTCCCTGCTTGCTCGCCTGCGCCTCGGTGAGCCCGACCGAGCCGATCTCGGGGTCGGTGAAGGTCACCCGGGGCAGCGCGCGGTAGTCGGCCTCGGGGAGCCGCCGCCCCAGGATGTCGGCGACACAGAGGCGGGCCTGGTAGACGGCGACATGGGTGAACGCTCCCTTGCCCGTCACGTCCCCGACGGCCCACACGCCCGGCGCCACCCGCATGCGGCCGTCGACCGGGATGCTCGGCGCGCCCTCGTCGATCCCCAGCGCGCCGACACCGAGCCGCCCGAGATCGCTGCGGCGCCCCGTCGCCACGAGCATCCGCTCCGCGGACAGCGTCCGGCCCCCGCCGAGGTGGACCGTGACGCCCGTCCCGCCCGACGGCTCGACGGACTCGACGGTGGCCGCGGTCACGACCTCCACCCCTTCGCGCCGCAGCACGTCGGTGATGAGGTCCGACGCCTCGGGCTCCTCCGTGCCAGCCAGCCGCGGACCGGCCTCCACGATCGTCACGGCCGCACCGAACCGGCACAGCACCTGCCCGATCTCGAGGCCGACGGCGCCGCCGCCGATCACGAGCAGGGACTCGGGCACCCGTTCGGCGGCGATGGCGCCGCGGTTCGTCCAGTACGGCACCTCCTCGAAGAGAGGCGGGACCCAGGCCCGCTGCCCGGTGGCCAGGACGAGGGCGCGCCGGGCCCTGAAGGTCTCGTCGCCGACCTCGACCGACGCCGGTCCGATGACCCGGGCCGCGCCCCGAACGACATGGCCGCCCTTCTGTTCGAGGCGCTCGACGGCCACGGTGTCGTCCCACGAGTCCGTCGACTCGTCACGGATGCGCCGGGCGACCGATGCCCAGTCCGGCGCCACCACTGACGTCCCCGCCATGCCCGGGATGCGGCGGCCCTCGGCGAGGAGGTCCGACGCCCGGACCATCATCTTCGAAGGGACGCATCCCCAGTACGGGCATTCCCCGCCGACCAGCTCCGCCTCGATGCCGACGACGTCGAGCCCGGCCTCGGCCAGGTCCTGTGCCACGTGCTCGCCGCCCGGGCCAAGTCCCACGACGACGGCATCGGCCTCCATGGGCCTAGAGACCGCCCCAGTTGCTGACCTGGACGGGCGCCACGATGGGCGTCCCGACGACGAGCTGGATCTGGTAGTGGTCGCCCAACGGCAGGTTGCGCGGGTTGCCGGTGTAGAGCCCGGGCTTCTTGCCGGGCGCGGTGAAGAACGTGGTCACCTTGCCGGTGGCGCTCCCGACCTGGTTCGAGCTGAGCGGAACGCCCCACTCGTCGAAGAACTGGCCAAGCGTGTAGCTCTGCGTCGTGGTGGGCGACTCGATGTGGATGATTCCGTCGTCGGCGTGGACGTGCAGCCAGTAGAAGCAGCTTCCCGTCTCGACAAACGGGCCCTCTGCGGTGTCGACGGCCTGGGCTCCCGGTATGCCGACGCCGTAGGGGATCACCCGGGCCTGCCCGTTCACGAAGATAGTGAGATGCGTGTGGACGTGTACTTCGGTCTTCTCGCCCGCCTGGCATTGGACGCCGTCGACCGTCTGTCCGTCGGCGGCGTTGAGCAGCGTCGCCAGCTTGGGCCCCTTTGTAATGCCCACGGTCTCTGGCCCCGGCGTCGTGGCCGGCGGCTGCACCCAGGTCGAGGACATGGAGGCAGGGATGGGCTGGGTGGGGACGTGGGGGTTCTTGAACTGCGGTGGCACGCTCGTCCCCCCACCGGTCACCTGGGTGATGACGACGACGACGAGGGCGATCACGATGAGCACACCGCCCACGCGGACGGCGATGCGCATCCGCTTCTGCCGCAGCTCCGCGGCGCGCTTCTCGGCCGCGCGCCGTTGGTTTTCGGCCCTGCGCTGGGCCTTCGACTTGCTCTGACTGGTCATTGGGGCGTCAGCGTAGCGAACCAGTCCCAGCGAAAGGCATCAACACGCTCGAGGGGCCCGGCCCATTCGAGCAGCGCGCCGGCGGCGCGTGCGGCACCCCCGAGGGCGGCGGAGGCCTGCCACAGGTCGCCGTCCACGAAGGCCACGGTGACCGTTCGGCCGGCGGCCGCGTCGGCGAACCGCCAGGCGCCCGCCACCCCGGCGTGCTCGACCAGTGCGGCGCCATCGACTGGAGGACCGACCACGACATAGACGCCCTGGGCGGGACGGAACGGCACGGCACCGGGCGAGACCGCGACTCGGGGCGCCGCCCAGCGGCCCTCGATCTCGAAAGGACCCGAGAGCACAGCGCGGCGAGCCGCGAAGAAACGGTCGTCTTTCCAGAGGCGCTGGCCAAGCGCCATGAACTCGGGCAGGACACTCTCGTCGCGCATCAGATACAGCGTCATGTAGTGAAAGGGCTCCAGCTGGGAACTCCCGGCGAGCTCGGTGGTGCGGCAGCGCGGCGACCGCACCCAGCGTTGGCCGAAGAAGATCCCCTCGATCGTGAACTGCTCGGGCAGATGGTCGAGCTGGTGCCAGGCGTTGTAGGCCTCGTGCGCGGAGGGGTCGGTGACCTCGGTGAACGAGAAGAACGCCAGCACGGGGTGAGGGTACCCGGCGCAGGCGATGCAAGACTCTCGGACCGATGACTCCCGCGAAGCTCCTGGCCGGCCTACGCGTCCTCGACGTCAGCATCTGGCGCCCTGGTCCCTATGCCACCTCGCTGCTCGTGGCCCTCGGTGCGGACGTCCTGAAGGTCGAGCCGCCGGGCGGCGACCCCATGCGCCACTACGCCGGGCTCTTCGTTCCCATCAATGCGGGCAAGCGCAGTATCGAGCTCGACCTGAAGGACGCGGCCGGTCGGGCTCGAGCCCTGGACCTGGCCACCGAGGCCGACGTGCTGGTCGAGGGGTTCAGGCCGGGCGTGATGGCCCGGCTGGGTCTGGACTATTCGGCGATCCGGGCCGCCAACCCGGGGATCGTGTACTGCTCCATCTCGGGCTACGGCCAGCAAGATCCGCGCGCGGCACTGCCAGGCCACGACGTCAACTACCAGGCCTGGGCGGGCGCCCTCAGGCCCGAGGGGGGGTCCGGCACCACGCCGCCCCTGCCGGCGGCCGACCTGGCCTCTGGCATGACCGCCGCGTTCGGGATCTGCGCCGCAGTGCTCGGCCGCACGGCCACGGGTGAGGGCACGTACCTCGACGTCTCCATGACCGACGTCCTGTCGACGTGGACGGGGTCGGTGGGCGCGAGCCGGAAGGAGTCCGACGGCACGTCACCGCAGGAGCCCGACGAAGCCGTGCCCGGCTACGGCCTGTTCGCCACCGCTGACGAGGGGCAGGTCGCCCTCGGGGTGGTCAACGAGCAGCCGTTCTGGTCCAATTTGTGCCGCACACTCGGTCTCGACGAGGTGGCGGATCTCGACTTCCCGACGCGGAGCGCCCGCGGCGTGTCGCTCCAGCAAGCCGTCGCCGCAGCCGTCGCGACGCGGCGCCGGGACGAGCTTGTCTCCGCGCTCGTGGCAGCGGGGGTCCCCGTGGCGCCCGTCCTCGACCGCCGCGGCATGCTGGCCGGCGCGCCGTTCCCGACCTTCCCCATCCGGCTCGGCCTGCCCGAGGCGCCGGGTGGGGTGCCGGCCCTGGACCAACACCGCGGGGAGGGGTTCTGCGACCGCACGTGACCCGCCGGCCGTCCTCTGACATTGCGGACGACGACGTGACCCCATGACGCAGATCTCCGACCTCTTCGCCGCCAATCGTGGCTATGCCGCGGCGCGGCGAGCGTGGACGACCCGCGACCCGGACGCCGGCTGGCGGTCGTCACCTGCATGGACGCCCGCATCGACGTCTTCGCCGTCCTCGGCCTGCACCTGGGCGAGGCGCACGTGATCCGCAACGCCGGGGGGCGGGTGACCGACGACGTGTTGCGCAGCCTGGCCCTCTCGAGTGGCGTGCTCGGCGTGGACACTGCGCTGGTAATGCAGCACACCGGCTGCGGGCTGGCCGGTGTCAGCGACGCCGAGCTGCGCGCGCTGACCGGCGCCGACCTCGGCTTCTTCCCCATCGACGACCATGCGGCCGCGCTGCGCGAGGACGTGGAGCGGTTGGCGCAGACGCCGTACCTTTCGAGACTCCGCCTGATCGCCGGCGTGATCTACGACGTGGAGAGCGGCCAGCTCGACGACGTCGTCCGGTGGGAGCGCACGGACTGAGGCTGGCGGCGCGATGCGGGTGGCCATCCTCGACGACTGGTTCGACACACTGCGGACCCTCCCGTGTTTCGCCAAGCTGGCGGCGCACGACGTCACCGTGTTCACCGACCACGTCCAGGACACCGAGACCCTGGCGCGGCGTCTGACCGACGTCCAGGCCCTCGTCCTCATCCGTGAACGCACCGAGATCAGGTCGCCCCTCCTGGCGCGGCTTCCCGAGCTGCGGCTCATCAGCCAGCGCAGCGTCCACCCCCACATCGACGTCGACGCCTGTACCGAGCTCGGGATCATCGTCAGTTCCGACCAGCACGCCAGCACGCCGTCCTACGCCACGGCCGAGCTCACGTGGGCGCTCGTCCTGGCCGCCCTACGCCAGCTGCCGCGCCAGGTGGCGTCGCTGCGGGCCGGCGGGTGGCAGGCCGGCGTGGGGCACACCGCCAGAGGCAAGACGTTCGGGGTCCTCGGCTACGGACGCATCGGCGCCGTGGTCGCGGGGTACGCACGTGCCTTCGGGATGGACGTCTTGGTCTGGTCCAGCCCCGCGTCGCTCGAACGGGCCCGCGCTGACGGCGTGACGGGTGCGCGGGACAGGGCGGAGCTGTTCGCAGCCAGCGACGTGCTCTCGCTGCACCTGCGTCTCGGACCTGCGACCAAAGGAAGCGTCACCGCGGCGGACCTCGCCCTGATGGGGCCGGACTCCGTCTTGGTCAACACCAGCCGGGCCGGGCTCGTCGAGCCAGGAGCCCTGCTCGCGGCCCTCCGGGCCGGTCGTCCCGGCATGGCCGCCCTCGACGTCTTCGAGACCGAGCCTCTGCACGATCCCTCCGACCCCCTCTTGACCATGGACAATGTGCTCTGCACGCCCCACATCGGCTATGTGACCAGCGAGGAGTGGGATGTACAGTTCAGCGAGGTCTTCGACCAGATCAACGCCTACGCGGACGGCACCCCGACCAACGTGGTGAACTCCGACGTGCTGGCACATCCCCGCAGCCGACCCTAAGGAGCCCCATGCCGGCCGACCACCCTGCGACCGCAAGACCCGCCGCCGGCGTAGGAACCCGTCGCGCCCGCCACGTCCTGGCCGCGGTGGTCGGCTGCATGACCCTGGTGCCCGCCCTCGTGGCGCTCTCACCCGGGACGGCCTCGGCCGCCTACCCGGACAACCCGGCACAGCCGGTTCCCTTCGGCAACGCCGGCTTCTTCGGTCCAGCCGGGGGGCTGCAGCTGAACGCCCCAGCCGTCGGCATGGCCTCGACGAACACGGGCAACGGCTACTGGATCGTGGCGTCGGACGGCGGCATCTTCTCCTACGGCGACGCCGGCTTCTACGGCTCAGCGGGGAGCATCCCGCTCAACAAGCCGATCGTGGGCATGGCCGCGACGCCCGACGGCGGCGGTTACTGGCTGGTTGCCTCCGACGGCGGCATCTTCTCCTACGGCGACGCGCAGTTCTTCGGCTCGACCGGGAGCATGACGCTCAATCAGCCCATCGTCGGCATGGCGGCGACGCCCAACGGCGGCGGCTACTGGCTCGTCGCGTCCGACGGCGGCATCTTCTCCTACGGCGACGCCCAGTTCTACGGCTCAACGGGTTCGACGCACCTCAACGAGCCGGTCGTCGGCATGGCGGCAGCGCCGGGCGGCACGGGGTATTGGCTCGTGGCGTCCGACGGCGGGATCTTCGCTTACGGCACGGCGCCCTTCCTCGGTTCCATGGGTGGCACCCCGCTCAACGCGCCCATCGTCGCGATGGCCTCCTCGGCCAGCGGCTACTGGATGGCGGCTCGCGACGGCGGCGTCTTCGACTTCGGCACGCCCTTCTTCGGTTCGATGGGCGGCCAGGCGAACGGCAACCCCATCACGGACATCGCGGCCACCCCCGACGGCGGCGGGTACTGGCTGCTGCCGACCACGCCCCCGCCGGCTCCGCCCACGCTGGGCCCCGGGGCGAGCGGCGCTGCCGTGACCCAGCTGCAGCAGCAGCTGCTCGCGCTCGGCTACTGGGTCGACACGACGGCCGGCTCCTTCGACGACAGCACCGAGCAAGCGGTCTGGGCACTGCAAAAGGCGGCCGGCCTCGCGGTGACGGGGTCGTCGGGCCCTCGACCTGGGCGGCACTCCAGTCCGGTGTCGTCCCCCATCCGCGCAGCACGTCGGGCTACGTCATTGAGATCAGTCTCTCCAACGATCTCATCATGGTGGTGAACAACGGCCATCTCGAGTGGACCTTCAACACCTCGACGGGCGGCGGGTACACCTACACCCAGGACGGCACCACATCGGTGGCGCTGACCCCCACCGGGATGTTCCAGACCTTCCGGATCGTCGACGGCACCGTCGTCGACTCGCTCGGCACCCTCTGGCGACCGCGTTTCTTCTACCAGGGTTACGCAATCCACGGCGACAGCTCCGTGCCGCCCTACCCCGTGTCGCACGGCTGCGCCCGCGTCAGCAACGAGGCCATCAACTGGATCTGGGCCAACAACATCGACCCGATCGGCACCGCCGTGTGGGTCTACTGACCGACCGTCCGCTCACCCGGCGGCCAGCCTCTGCAGGCAGTCGTAGGCAGCGTACTTGTACGTGTCGCTGACCGTCGGAACGTCGAAGGTGGCGTGAATGAAATAGTCCAGGCTGCCGCCGAAGTGCAGGACGGCCTGTCCCTGGTGGATCAACTCGGTGGCACCTTCGCCGATCACGTGGACGCCGAGAAGCCGCCGGTCGTCGCGACGGACGACGATCTTGATCCCGCCGTCGGTGGCACCGGCGATGGCCGCCCGGCTGTTGTCCTTGAACCAGGCGACCCCCACCGCGTAGGCGACGCCGCTCTCGCCGCGCCTGTTCCTCGGTCAGGCCGACCATGGCGCACTCGGGGATGGAGTAGACACCGAACGGCGTCAGAGGATCGACCGTCTGTTTGAAGGCGATATCCATGGCGTGGCACGCCGCCACCCGGCCCTGTTCCATGGAGACCGATGCAAGCGCTGGAGGTCCGATGACGTCGCCGGCGGCGTAGACGCCGGGCACGGAGGTCTCGTAATGGTCGTCGACCAGGATGCGGCCGCGGTCGTCGGTGGCCACACCAACCTCCTTCAGGCCCAGCTGCTCGGTGTTGCCGACCCGGCCGGCGGCGAAGATCACCTTCTCGGTCGGGACCGACTCGCCCCCCGACGTCTCGACCTCGAGCCGGCCGGCGCGGCGGGCCACGCCGGTGACCCCGGTCTTCGACAGGACGCGCATCCCGAGCGACGCGAAGTTCCCCGCCAAGATCGCCGACAGCTCCGCGTCGAGGAACGGCAGGAGGCGGGGGCCGCGGTCGACCAGGGTCACCTCGGCCCCGAGGGCAAGGAAGATGGACGTGTATTCGCACGCCACGGCGCCGCCGCCGACCACCACCAGGCTCCGGAGGGGACGATCGACCGCCTGCGCACTGTCAGAGTCGAGGACATCGGGATCGTCGAAGGGGATGCCGGGGGGCTGGAACGGCCGGGATCCGGTGGCGACGATCACGGCACGAGCCCGGAGCACCCGCGGCGCACCACTCTGCAGCGGCCTCACCGGCACAGTGTGGTCGGGTCCCAGGCGTGCCACCCCGGGCACGAGTTCGACGTCGTGGCGCCGGAGGTTCTCGCGGACCGCCGCGGTCATGAGGGCGGTGACCTCGGCCTCCCGGGAGCGCATCCGTTCGACGAGGACGGAGGGAGGGAGGTCGAGCCCCACCCCGTAGAGGCGGTGGCGCGTGAAGCCGGTGAGGTAGAGCGCCGCCTCGCGCATCGTCTTGCTGGAGACGGCGCCGGCGACCATGGTCCCGCCCGGATCGGGAAGGCGGTCGACGACCGCCACGCGCTTGCCGAAGTAGGCCGCCTGGGCGGCGGCCTTCTCGCCGGCGGGACCCGACCCGATCACGACCAGGTCGAAGGAGTCCGCTTCCTCGCTGTTCCCCATCCGTACTCCGTCCCCGCGGCGAGCGCGCTCACCCTACAGGCACGCCCGCGCCGGCGGTCGAGCGCCCGCGCCTAGATGTCGTAGTAGAGCATGAACTCCCACGGATGCGGCCGGAGGCGGACGGCGTCGATCTCGTTGGACCGCTTGTACTCGATCCAGGTGTCGATGAGGTCGTCCGTGAAGACCCCTCCGGCCTTCAGGTAGTCCTGGTCCGCCGCCAACGCCTCCAACGCCTCCTCGAGCGACGACGGGACCTGGCCGATCTTGGCCAACTCGTCGGCGGGCATGTCGAACAGGTCGTGATCGACGGGCGCCGGCGGTTCGATCCGATTGGTGACCCCGTCGAGACCGGCCATCAGGATGGCCGAGAAGGCCAGGTAGGGATTGCAGCTCGGGTCGGGGCAGCGGAACTCGACGCGCTTGGCCTTGGGGCTGGGCGAGTACACGGGGATACGGCAGGCCGCCGAGCGGTTGCGTTGGGAGTAGACGAGGTTCACCGGCGCTTCGAAGCCTGGGACGAGCCGCTTGTAGGAGTTGGTGGTGGGTGCTGCGAAAGCCAGTATCGAGCGGGCGTGATTGATGATCCCGCCGATGTACCACCGGCCGATGTCCGACAACCCGGCGTAGGTGCCCTCCTGGTAGAAGAGAGGCTCGCTGCCGTTCCACAGCGACGAGTGGACATGCATGCCCGACCCGTTGTCATCGAAGAGGGGCTTCGGCATGAACGTCGCCGTGTACCCGGCCTGGCTGGCGACGCTCTTGACGACGTACTTGTAGAGCATGAGCTTGTCCGCCATCCTCAGCAGCGTGTCGAAGCGCATGTCGATCTCGGCCTGGCCTGCGGTGCCCACCTCGTGGTGCTGCACCTCGATCTCGATGCCGAGGCTCTCCATGGTCACGATCATCTCCGACCGGAGATCCTGGAAGTGGTCCATCGGCGGGACAGGGAAGTAGCCCTCCTTGTAGCGGGGCTTGTAGCCGAGGTTCGGGTTCTCGTCACGCCCGGAGTTCCAGATTCCCTCGACGGAGTCGACCTGGTAGAAGGCGGAGTGCTGGTCCTGGGCGAAGCGCACGTCGTCGAAGATGAAGAACTCCGCCTCGGGACCGAAGTACGACGTGTCAGCGACACCGGTCCCCTTCACGTGCTCCTCGGCCTTCTTGGCGACGTAGCGGGGGTCGCGACTGTAGGGCTCCAGTGTCAACGGGTCGTGGACGAAACAATTCAGGTTTAGCGTCTTGTGACGTCGGAAGGGGTCGATGACGGCGGTCGAGGGATCCGGCAAAAGGATCATGTCCGACTCGTGGATCTGCTGGAAGCCGCGAATGGAGGAGCCGTCGAAGCCGTACCCCTCGCTGAAGCCCTCCTCCGTCAGCCCGTGCGCGGGAACCGAGAAGTGCTGCATCAGGCCGGGCAGATCACAAAAGCGAAGATCGACGACCTCGACGCCCTCGTCCTTCACGAGGCGGACGACCTCGGCTGGGCTGCGCTCTTGCATGTGACGTCTCCCTTGCGATCTCGTCGGGCAACCGCCGGGCGCGTTCCCGAAACAATGAGATTGGCACGTACATAGCACAGGGTCCGCGACAAATGCGCAGCTGAGAGACCGAGTTCATCATTTCTTCACAATGACGATGCGCATCGGAGCGGCGTCCGGGCCGTTGCTCTCCACGTGCGCGACGATCTCAGCGTGGCCTACGAGAAAGGACTCCACGAGGTGGCCGACGGAGTCTGGGCCTACCTGCAACCGGACGGCGGGTGGGGTTGGTCCAACGCGGGCCTCGTCACCGGCGACACCACCTCCCTGCTCGTCGACACCCTCTTCGACCTCCGTCTCACCGCCGAGATGCTCGAGTCAATGCGGCGGGCCACAGCGGCCGCGCGGGACATCGGCACCGTGGTCAACACGCACGCCAACGGGGACCACTGCTACGGCAACGCCCTCCTCGGCGACTCCCGGATCGTCGCTTCGGCGCGCTGCGCGGAGGAAATGGGCGCGCTGCCCCCCGCCGCCATGGCCGCCATGCTGCGTTCGGCGCCCGAGCTCGGGCCGGCGGGCGAGTTCCTGGCGCGGATCTTCGCTCCCTTCTCCTTCGACGACATCCCTCTCACCATGCCGTCCACAACCTTCGACGGACGTCTCGACCTACACGTCGGCAGCCGACGCGTCTCGCTGTTAGAGGTCGGACCGGCCCACACCGCCGGGGACGCGATCGTCCACCTGCCCGACGACGACGTCGTCTTCACTGGGGACATCCTCTTCCACGGGAGCCACCCCATCGTCTGGGCGGGTCCGGTGGCGAACTGGATCGCCGCCTGCGACCGGATCCTCGATCTGCGCCCGGCCGTTGTGGTGCCGGGTCACGGCCCGTTGGCCACCACCGCGGCCGTCGAGGACCTCAAGGGATACTTCTCTTTCCTCACCGCCGAGGCGCGAGAGCGCTTCGATGGCGGCCTGACGCCCCTGGAGGTGGCCCGGGACGTAGACCTCGGGCCCTATGCCGCCTGGGGCGAGCCCGAACGCCTGGTGGCCAACATCCATGCCCTGTACCGGGACTTCGGCTCTGACGCGCCGGGTGACGCCCTGACCCTCATAGGGGAGATGGCCGAGCTGGCGGGCTGAGACCCGGGCGGCCGATGCCCCTCGCCGCCCCCACCGACCGCGGCCGGCACCAGGCGTGACGAGCCTCTCCCCGGGGTACACAACTCGGGTGGAGTCGCGCACCGCCGCACGGATGATCGGCGGCCGGTACCGCATCGCGGGGCTGCTGGGCGAAGGCGGCATGGCCCGCGTCTTCGACGCCTTCGACGAACGTCTGGAGCGGCGCGTCGCCATCAAGATCCTGCGGCCCGAGACCGAAACCCTGCCCGGCATGCGGCAGCGCTTCCAACAAGAAGCGCGAATCGCGGCGCGACTCGTTCACCCCAACATCCTCGCCGTGCTCGACTACGGCGAGGATTACTCGTGCTCCTATCTCGTCATGGAGCGGCTGCCCGGCACCACGCTGCGCGACGAGATCGCCAAGGGACCATTGGCCCTGCCGCGACTCCTCCTCGTGGTCACAGAGACACTCGCCGCATTGGGCGCCGCGCACCGGTTCGGCGTCCTCCACCGGGACGTCAAGCCCAGCAACATCCTCTTGGGCGACGACGGACACATCAAGATCACGGACTTCGGCATCGCCAAGAGTGTGGACGCGCAGGGGTGTGCAGGCCTCCTCGCCGATGACGTCACCATCACCGGCGTCGTCTTGGGAACGCCGGGCTACCTCGCCCCGGAGCGCCGGTCGGGTCGCCCTGCGACCGTGCAATCCGACCTGTACTCGGTGGGGGCCGTCATCGTGGAGGGCTTCACCGGACGCCGACTCGGTCCCGGCCCAACCTTTTCCGAGGGCATGCCCGCCTCACTGACCGCCGTCGTCGGACGGGCCCTGGCTGTGGATCCCCGGGCGCGCTTCGGGTCCGCGGAGGAGATGTTGCGGTCCTTTCGGGCCCCACATCCCGGAGCCGTCACCAAGACTCAGCCCGTCCCCACCAGACCCATGCGGATGCAGACTGCTCCCGTCCCCGAGGCGCCTCCCCGCCGCAAGCGGCATCGGCATCGGGTCCTCTCCGCGGCAGTCGCCGGCGTCGTCGCAGCGGTTGCGCTGCTCGCCTCGCTGTTCCTCCTCCTCGAGAACACCAGCCAGCCGACCGGTCCCGCGGCATCCCTCTCGGCGCATCACGGTCCACACACGGCGCAGCGGACGACGGAGGCCGACCCGGAGCGCACGGCCATCCGTTCGCTGGCGGCTTCGCTCGCCGGCGGCGGCCTGCCGGGCGACGTCGCACTGGCCCAGGCCCTGAAGGCGACTGCCGCCCAGCCGGTGGGGCCGGGCCGTACTGCGGATGCGACAGAGGCGCTCGCTCTGGCCCAGGTCCTACTCGATGGCGGCGGCATCTCCTCCGGGCAGTACCAGGACGTGGTCGACATCCTCTCGCCGACCGGCGCGACGACGCCCGACACGGCCCCCACGGTCCCGACGCCTCTCACCGGCGGGCCGGGTACGACCGCAGGCGGGGGCATCGGTGACGTTTTTAACCACGGTCACGGTCACGGCGACGGGCAAGGGGGCCGGGGGTAGAAGACGCCCGCACCACGCGCGCTCCTCTCGCAACGGGGACGCCGCGGTCCCGGCCTAATGTTTGACCCGTCCCTTTGGCGAACGGAGACCCGATGTACACCGTGCTGATCCTCGGCGCCGGCTTCGCCGGCCTCGAGCTGGCGACGAGACTGTCCGAAGACGTCCCGCACGACGTCGACGTCACCGTGGTCGACAGCAGCGACGCCTTCGTCTTCGGCTACTCGAAGCTCGACATCATGTTCGGCCGGGACGAGCTTGCCAACGTGCGCCTGCCGTATTCGAGGTTCCGAAAGCCGAGCGTCAAGTTCGTCCGAGAGACCGTGAAGACGATCGATCCCGAGTCCCGGCGCGTCATCACCAATGCCTCCGTGTACGAGCCCGACATCCTGGTCGTCGCTCTCGGCGCCGACCTCGACCCCGACGCGACGCCAGGCATGGTCGAGGAGGGTACGGAGTATTACTCGGTCCAGGGGTCGGCGCGTGTCGGCCGCCTGCTCCCCGCGTTCGGCGGAGGCGACGTGATCGTGGGTGTGCTCGGCCCCTTCTTCAAGTGCCCGGCCGCGCCGTTCGAGACCGCACTGATGATGCACGACTTTCTCGACCGCCGGGGCCTGCGGTCGTCCTCGACCATCAAGGTCGTGAGCCCGATGCCGAGACCGATCCCCATCTCGCCGGAGGCCTCGCAGGGCATCCTCGACGCATGCGGTGCACGTGACATCGGTTGGTGGCCGGAGTCGAAGATCACCGCACTGGATCCGCCGGCGAAGACCGCGTCGCTGGCGGATGGGCGCACCACCTCCTACGACCTCTTGCTCGGGGTGCCGGTCCACCGCGCACCCCGAGTAGTGGAGGAGTCCGCCCTCGTCGAGGAGGACGGGTGGATCGCGGTCGATCACGCAACGTTCGCCACCCGCTTCGACAACGTCTACGCGATCGGAGACGTGACGAGCGCTCCCGTGCCACGCGTGGGTGCGATCGCCGAGGGCGAAGCCCGCACCCTGGCCGACGTGCTGATCAAGCAGATCCGGGGTGGAGAAGATCCCGAGCCCTTCGCAGGCATCGCGACGTGCTATATCGAAATGGGAGGCACGAAGGTGGCACGCTTCGAGGCCAACTTCCTCTCCGGCCCGACGCCATTCGGTACCTTCACCGAGGCCTCCGACGCGATCGCCGCGTCCAAGGTGGAATTCGGCGCGACCCGGCGCCGCCGATGGTTCGGCATCGAGTCCTGAGGACCTTTAGACGAGTCTGCGCTGGAAAACGCACGACTCGCCACGCGCCGATCGGGCGTGGAGGCCGAGTTCGTGGGTGGCGATGCGCACGACCTGGCAAGCGCTCCCGGCGCGACCTGGCTTACGCGAAGCTCGTGCTCGGGCCGAGATGCATTAGGCCAGCGGCCGTCGTCCAGGAGCCAAAGCGACCTCACGCGGCACGGCCCCGCCGCCGGATGGACGATGACGACGACGCCACGGCATATCTGGGTACGCTCAACCCTTCTCAGAGGGCGCGGCGAGGAGCGAAGCGATGGCACGTGGATACGATCATCTGACCTTGGTCGTGACAGATCTCGAAGAGGCGGAACGATTCCTCGCCATCCTCGGCTTCGAGGAGGAGTTGGCCGTGGTCGCCTCGGGCGACACCATCGCCAACTACATGGGCATCGTCGACTGGGAGTCCGATCACGTCACTCTGGTGCTCCAAGGCGTCGACTTCCGCCAGGAGATCCAACTCCTGCGGTTTCACAACCCTGCACCCGCGCTGGACGAACAGTCGGGCTTTCTCGCCCGCACTGGCTTCAATCACGTCTGCTTCCGTACCGATGATCTCGACGAGACCCTCGGCCAGTTCGCGGCGATAGGCGTAAAGCCCCGTAACGACATCATGGAGTTCCACGACCGCCGCCTCGTCTTCCTGCCCGGTCCCTCGGGCGTCGTCATCGAGCTGGCGGAGTGGAAGGTCACACCGCCCCCACCCCGCCGTTCCGCGTGACTTCGCCGTCGCACGTGCGACGGCGCCACCGACCCCGCCGTTCGGGTCGTCCATGGCCGCATTGGCCGCCGATGACATCCGGGACTCATTGCGGCGCGGCATCGATCCGTCAGGGAATGTGCTCGCCCGCCACCGCCGACGAAGTGCCGCAATCTTGAGCACGAGCCGCGCCGACGAGAAGGAGCGAAGAGAATGGGGCGTGGGCTTGCGCTAGACGTCATGTCCGAGCGCCCGATGCCATTGTGCATTGAGTCCATCGGCAGCCGCTGCTTGGTTGACAGGCTTGTCAGCCCTCAAGACCCACCGAGAATGGTCTGCTGCACGTCGATCACGCCCTGACCCGCATACTGCGGGCAGAAGTACTCCGTCGAAAACTCGGCCACCAGATAGCTCTGGAACGCATCGAGATGGTGAGCCGCAAGGGTCCGCAAGAGCTCGCTTGCGCTGTCATGCTCCTTGAGGTCGCCGCAACTCATATAGCCATCGGCCACGACGCTCGCGTCCGAATCACCGGAGAAGGCGCCTGGCACCTTGTGCAGGAGCGTCAGATAGGCAGCCGCCGACGGCGCCGGAAGATCTGGATCTCCGAGGTAGAGGACCGCTTCGGCCAGTGCCGCGGCCGGGTCGCCGGGAGCGATCTTCGGCACTCCGGCGCCCGACAAGGCGAGCAAGTCCACGTAGAGCCGGCGCTGCGCGTTGTCGCCCGACTGACCCGGCGCCAGGCCGTGGTGCACCATCCAGATGAGCCCGCCTGATTGGAAGAATTCCTGTCCGCCCGGTCCTGGATCCATCCTCTCGGCGCTGTCAGTCGAGGACAGCCAGGCATGGTCCAACGGCTTGGTGCACGGACCAACGACAGACGCACAGCGAGCGACCCCGATGCCGTACTGCGGGGTGCCCCAGAGGTTGGCCGAGTAGAAGAGCCAGAAGGTGTTGTTCGCCTCGATCATGGAAGGGCCCTCGACCAGCCCTCCCTCCCAGCCCTGGGTTGCGCCGATCAGCCGGTGCGCCGCACCAATCGTGGAGAGGCCATCAGAAGCCAACTGTTGTGAATAGATCGTGGTGGGAAGGCCACAGCAGTCCCCGTCGGTCTTCCAGAGCAGCCACGGAGTCCCGTCGGCCGCAATGAACACACTCGGATCAATGGCCCCGCCTTGGCCCGAGGGGCACACCATGGCGGACGTGGAGTCGTCGACATAGGGACCGGCGGGGCTGGCGCTGGTTGCTCTCGATACGCACATCGCACTGGTCGGACCGTTGGTGCCGCGAATGCATCCGGGCGACGATGGTTTGGCCAGGCAAATGAGCGGGATCGTCGCCGGCGTCGAGTAGTACATCACGTAGGTTCCGTCGGGCCGGGGCCAGACTGACGGGGCCCACTGAAAACCCGACACGGTCCACTTGGGCAAGGTGGGGAGCGCGTCTCCGAGGTAGCGACCCTGGAAATCCGAGTCGCGATCGAGCTCGATCACGGGGATGTGCGCAGGCGGGGCGTACTGTGTCGATTGGGTATTCGAGGCAAAGGCATACAGGACATTGGGCGTGCGCAGGACGAAGGGATCTGCAAAGTCGCCATTGAAGATCGGCGTGTCGTTACGCAGCCCGTTGAGCACGTCCAGCTGGACGCCCTTCGATCGGGCCGGGTTCACGGCCTGAATTCCGAGTGACGGGTTGCGGCCTGGCGGAACTGGGAGCTGGCCCGCTCGCGACTTGGGTTCGATGGTCACCTTGAATGTCGCTGCGCCCCCGTCAGCGGTGGAAGAAGGGCTGCCGGACGAGCCGCAGGCCATCAAAGCCAGCCCAGCGATGATCACGGCCGCCGCGGCGCGAATCGGTCTGCCGGCCCGACCACGCGGCACACCCATCCGAAAAGCGTACGACGAGTCATCCCAGAATCCGTGGATCCGAGCAAAGTCGGTTGGACTCTTGCGCGGACTGCACCCGTGGTGTCCCGGTCAGCCGCACGCTCGACCGCTTGATCTACAGTCGTGCCGAGTTATCCCACCGTCCCAGCGAAGGTGGAGAAGGTCGCGCGAACGCTCGGTCAGAACTTCATCGTGGGGTGCGGTTCGATGAGGATATCGGCTGTTCGAAGTCGTTTGAGCACGCGGTTCTCTCTTCCATACGACAGCGGCGAGAACAGAAGTGTGTCGAGAGGGAACCAAAGGCCGACCCATACCAACACCCACCCTCCCGAGTCCAGGACGAGATTGGCGTTCCCGCTGGCGCCCACGATGCTCGACTTGACGATCACGAGAACGAATCCCAATACGACAATGGGGAGGCCTATCCACAATGAGAACACGCCATCGAGTCGGACTGCTCGGCGTTCTCGTTGGTTGTACGCGATTCGATGGTCGCAGTAGCGGTTGAGGGTCCGGCGAATTCGCTCGTCCATTCCTCCAGAGATCCGGTCGGCAGGTAGAGCCAACTCAATCCGTACCGGTCCGCTGGAGCGACGGCTTCGCAGCACGCTGATGCAGTACTCCAGCCCCGTCATGAAGTTGCGGTATTCAGAGAACAGGTCTGCCGGCGCCAGCACGAACATCTCTTCCGGACTAGTGAGTGACAGCGAAATTACTTGCGGAGATTGTTCGGCCATGAGGCAATGGTCTAGCCGCTTCGCCAGACTCAGACCCAACGGGTATCGCATTCACTGGTTGTGCGAAGCCCTCCAGTCAACGCGTGCTCCGGCATCCTTCGCCGGGTCGGATCCTCCTATACCGTCACTCCTTGCGGCGAGCAGGCGGGCGGTGGACTACACCTGCGGATCGCTAGCAAGGGTTTGATTATCATCGAAAGCACAAGGATGCCCGTGACCATGTGCCCTGGGCCGACTTTCGGAGTTGTCAGCTCAGCCTTCGGGAACAACATTGCCACGCGCTCTGTTGAGACGTGCCCCAGTGGTAGCAGGAGCGCTCAGTGGTGGCGAGCATTAGCTCGTCCGGCATGAGTCGTTCCAGGACTGCTCGCCATCGGCCTCGTACATCGCGATGGCCAGGTCGTCCTGCTCGGCGGGAGTCGCCTCGTTCGGGGGGACGTTGATGAACTGCGGCATGCCGGCCAGCTCGGCCGCTTCGTTCCACGTGGCTTGGCTGAATTGGAAACCGCCCATGTACGTGCCCCCCGGCGAGACGGCGTCATAGTTGCCGCTTGACTCGACCTGTAGGACGCATTGGAGGAAGGGAGGAAGCGACGGGTTGCTCGACGACGTGCTGGCCGCGCTTCCCTGTAGTGCCGTGGAGTCGGGGGAAGACGGCACTGGCGGGCGCGAATTCGACGCTGCGGCAGCTTTGGCCTGTGCAGCTCGGACGGCTGCTGCAGCCGCCGCGGCCTGTGCCGCCTGCTGCTGGCCCACCGCCACGGCAAGCTGTCCCGTGATCTCTGCCTGCTCGGACGCGAGCTGGACCTCGGTCTCGCGAGCGGCGTTGGCCAGCATTGCCTCCTGGTTGCTGGTCGCTTGGTCCCGTGCCTCTTGTTGCTCGAGCGTCCCGCGTTCCGCACGCAACCCGTTCTCGTCGGTCTGAAGGGCAGCGGTGGTAAGGGCAATGTCACCACTCGCCACTTCTTCGTACTCCGCTCTCGTAGGCGCTTCCTTCTGGTTCTCGAACAGGGCCTCGGTCCCGGTGACGTCCGGGACCAAGTTTATGTAGGCCGAGACCGCTTCAGCCTGAAGCCGCTCGCGGTCGCGACGCACCCGACTGACGTCGGCCCGGATCTTGTCCTCACTGGATCCGATCGACGCCTCGTCGCGCTGGACCTTGACCATATCGACGTCGTTCTGCTGTTGGTAAGAGCCGATCTGGAGCTGCTCGAGCACGAGATCCTGCGCAATCTGAGCCGCCTGCGCTTTGAGATCGGAGACCCGATCGGCCGCGACGTGTCCGAGAGGCACTACCACCGATACGGTGAACGTTGTTACGAGAGACAGGCCCACCGTCGCCGCCCCAACACCGGCGAGCCTTTTCACTCGGCATCGGAGACCTGGCTCCGTCCTCGGGCAATTCTCGAAACCGGTCACGATTCGGAAAACGTTTAGGCGATTTTGCGTCGACACTGCAACCCGCAGGATGGCTGATCTCCATCGATGATCATCGGTCAACGGGAGGAGGCCGTCCATCGCCTAAGGCGAAGATAGGACTCAGAGTGTGGGACATAGGTGTCGTCCCTTCCCGGCGTACAACGGCACACCGCATATGCGCCTGAGCGAGACCTCCATTGAGTCGTCGGCGAGTTCACCATCAAGGTCGCTGCCTCCTCGACCAATGAAGACGGTAGATCGGGGCAACCCCGCATTGGTCATCCCGGAGAGCACAGATGATGTGAACGGAGTCACGCCTCACGGTCGCTCATCGACCTCGGTCACGTACACCCAGGCATCGACGTGTGCGCTATGGCGTTTGACCACAATGGGGCTGGCATTCGACTTTGACAGCTCGCGAGCCCGTGCTTCTGCTGTGTCGTCGCCATTGAAGTCTCCAGTCTCTAGGACGGTGTCGCCTGGTTGGGAGAACTGGTAGCGCCACAGTCTTCCGGAGGACGGTTCTGCATCGGTCATGTTTCGACAATACCGACTAGCCCATCCCCGGGGCTTGGCACATGCCAGCACGTACCGCGGAGTCAACTGCGGCGACCCGTCAAGCGAGGTTGAAGTCCGAATCAAGATGGGTAACGGCACGGGCAGCGACCGAATTTCGGCTGCGTAGCAAGCGCCCCCGCCCGGCAAACTGGGCAGGCGGTCAGGGGCCCTCGTAGCATTCTGGAATGGAGCCCGACGAACTCATCCGGACTTTGGCCGCGGGGAAGGCGTCCGTATCGTACTTGGCTCCGCTCGGGGTCCTCGTAGTAGGCGAGCCTCCTCATTGCTCCATAACCATCCCGGCGGAACTACGGGGGATGGTCCTGACCGCGCCGTACAGCAATGTCCAAGCCACGCGACCGGGCCGAGGTCGATGAGGGCTCAGACCTGTCCAACCACCATCTTTGAAGCGGAGTCATTACCGCCAGCGGGGAGGTTGACGTGGAGATATGGGACGCAGTTCGTGATGAGATGAGAGATCTCTCTGACAGACTCGCCGAACTAGACGACGAGCAGTGGAACTCTCCTTCATTGTGTGCTCAGTGGCGCATCAGGGACGTGCTCGCTCACGTGACCGCAGGCGCGGAGGGTGCCTTTGGGGCCGGCTGGGTCTTCAGGAACATGCATCGCCACGGCTTCAACTACAACCGATGGGTGGCAGCTGACGGGCAAGTACGGGGTCAGCAGGACCCAGCGGTCATCCTGAAAGCCCTTGGGAAGGCCGCGGCCAACCGCAATAACCCTCCTCGGCCGGTCAAGAGCCTGATGCATGTCCTGATCCATGGTCAAGACATCTGTCGACCTCTCTGCATCAAACGCGATCTCCCCGAAACACATCTCCTTCCAGTGGCAGACTTCGTCAAGAACGACCGTCTCATATTCGGTGCCAAGAAGCGCATCGCGGGGTTCAAGCTCACCGCCACTGATATGGACTGGTCTCAGGGGAGCGGACCCGAGGTAACGGGTCCAGCGGAAGCACTGGTGATGATGATGGCTGGGCGTTTGGTTGCACTCAATGATCTCTCAGGTGAAGGAAAGGTCGCTTTGGCCGCCAAGGCGTTCGCTCCTTGATAATGCCCACCGCCGTCACAGAGCAGGTCGCCGCCCAGGTGGTCTCGACCTGATTTCAACCAGCGAAGATTCGTTGGTTCTGCTCGGAGTGACGCAGGCATGCCCACGATGGCATTGTCCCAAGCTGACCCGCCTGCCACCTAGCCGGCGACCTGGCACAGTTTTACCGCTCTCAGCCGAACCACCAGAGTCGGCTCAACATTTGGCGGCTATCGTCGGTGCCAGGGACACAAAGGGAGGCAACGATGGCCATCGGTCAGGTCTTGAAGTTTTCGGGGATCGGCACCGACAAATATGATGCCGTCCGTGCAGAACTGGGCTGGGACGAAGAAAAGGGAATGCCGTCTGGTTTGCTCGCGCACGCCGTTGGAAAGACTGACGAGGGCTTCTGTGTAATGGAATGGTGGGATTCGGAAGGCGACTGGGACACGTTCTTCTCGTCCAAGTTGCAACCGGCCTTCGGAAAGGTCGGGGGCATTCCCCAACCTGAAGTGACGCGCTTCACTGTCTACAAGAGTTTTCCAGTCTGACTGTCGCGTGGTATTCGGTCCTCTCGATTCTCTCTACAGAATGACGGTGGCCTTGGCGCGGCTGTCGCGGTTCACTCAAGCGGAGTGGCTTCCCATTCCCGTCCGGGAAGTGGCCTGATTACGAAGGCGTCAGGCGCCAGCTGCTCATCAAATGCAACTTCGTTCATCTCTATAACTCTGTAGACCGACCCTTCGTACCAACTCGCCGCATGGAGAATGACGCCCCGTTCACGCTCAATGGCCAGGACGATCTCGTCTGCGTCTCCGATCACGAGCCCGTGAAGCCCCCTCCCACGTCTGCGTGGGAGTCCGCGACGTATACCGACCTTGGCATCCAACGTGTCCCGGCCAAGCCACGATCCCGCCGCGATGGCCCTAATCTCGATAAGGGGTGGATAGTCGGCGGTGGAAACGAGATGCTCTCCGGGCCCTTCTCCGTGTCCAAAGTTCAAAGCGCCTGCGTTTGTTCGTGACACACCATGACCGTTGCTCCACCAAGTCGCTTCATGGAAGACGACATCCACGTTTTGCCGGCCCGCAACAAACGTCGCCCGCCTCCAGGCCTCTGCGATCAAGAGATGCCACTCTTCGTCGGTTTCCTCTGGTCGCGGCAGCTTCGACTCGAATCTAATCAAGCTGAAGTTCTGTCCCTCCGCCCGCCTCCGCTCCATCTGTGCGTGCCATGCCTCGGAGGCCAAAGCTGTATGGCGCCATTCTCGGCCGCTGGCTCGCAGGGTGCGCCAACGTGATCCTGCTGTCGAGAGAAGATCAAGGGCTTCGTCGGCCAGGTCAGCCACATTCCAAGGCTACGTTCGGGAAATCACCACCACCAGCCCCTAGCGGCACCACCATCAGTTTCATTGCGCCGTATCCCGGCGAACACGGGCACCTCGCGGCGGTTGGCGACAACCCGCATTGTGACCAGAGCATTTCAGGACCCTGAAGATTGAACCGACCGTCGTGTAACTGGGTACCGCGTGTCAGGCGAGGGTACAGACGAGCGGGTCACGGCGGGGATGAGTCCAGGTGCTTACCAGTCCTCCAGCGTCCGCGAGTGGGAGTCGATAACCGCCAACAGGACTCCGAGGCGGCCAACAATCGCTTCCTTGTCGGCGGAGGGATCGAAGATCGCCCGCTGCGCGGTGATTGCGACTTCGGCGCACGTGTTCAGCATCAAGGAAACGCGTATCCCGAGCTTCACATCCGGGCAGGCGTTGGCCGCCATCCATACCTTCGCGTCCCAGGTGGCCGCCTGTAGCTCATCCGCCGCAGCCAACATCGTGACCTCGTTCACCTTCAGCGAGGCCGAGAAACGAGTCTCCGCATTCGTCACGCGTCCTAGGATCGTCGACGACGTTATGAGCCAGTGCAGGGCGGTTCGTTCTCTATCCACGATGATACCGATTCTTGCGAGAGCGCCCGGTCCTCCATAGAGCCATTCGAACTATGGGCGGCACAACCGCGCCACATATTCACCGCCGCCGGGACGACCTCAGCAAGCGGGGCAAAGGGTCGCATGTTGTCGTGGCGTTGACCATTCCAGTCCGGTCGGCTCTAGTCGGGCCACAGACTGCACCGTCAGGATCGTGACTGAGGGGCGGTGTTCTCTAGGAGCGTCACCGCCCCTCGCCATCGCCGGCCTGAGCCCTACCTGCCGTCGGGTGCCTAGGGCGTCATCGCCGGGCGGCACGAGCCTCTTCGACCCGCGGGTAGGACGAGCCGGTTCGGCGTCACGCTGGAGGCGCCCGGTGATACTCGTGAAACCCTTCACGTGTCTGCCCGGACGATTCCGAGTTCAGGTCCAGTGAATATCTAGCACGTCTTGATGTATCGCGATCAGGCATCCGACGAGTCCGGCAGCGGGAATTATCCAGCGAACCGCAACTGGCCAACGTTGTAGGGCGAGTGCGACGAGGGTCGCCATTGCGCTGAGGCCAACCAGGGCGTAGCGCGCCTGGTACGTCGCGGTCTGGAAGGCGAGGAGCCAGACGCAAGCAAAGGACAAGACCGAGATCGCACCGAGGACGAGGAGAACTTGCCTCGAAATACGTTGGTGAATGAGGGCGAAGAGAATTAGAGCGACGACACATGTGATGATGATGCCCACAAGCATCGACCACTGGAAGCGTGACCAGTCGGACTGGTACCAGAACCCCGTGACGATTCTCTTTGGGACGTCGACGAAGACGAGATCGAGCGGCTCCTTGATGACGTACGGGACCGGGACACCGAAAAATGTCTCCAAGCCGCCGATGCGGGCGAGGTACACGGTTGACACATGGCGCGCCAGGGGGTCCCCGTAGCGGACCCAGTTCTGGATGAGGTACCAAGCGCTCACCGCGAGGGCTGAGAGGGATCCACACACCACAAGCCAAAATCGGCGACGCCACGTCGGCGCCAGGAGCGCCAAGAAGGGAATGATGAGGGCGAGTGGGAGGACTGACAGCTTGGTCGTGAGAAGCAGTCCGAAGACCGCTCCGGTCGCGATCATCCATTCCGAGGTGACGCGCTTAGCGAATCGCAGAGCACAGAACGTGAGGACCGCCCCGAAGAGGTTGACGAGGTTGTCGTTGGATACGAAGGCAGAGAGAAAGACGAAGCGGGGAAAGAACGCGACCAACGCCGCGGCGACGACGGGCGTCCACATGTCCCGCGTAATCAGGCGGGCAGCAAAGAACGACATCACTATGGTCGCTGCGCCTAGGACAACGTTGGGAAATCGTAGCCAGAGGAGACAAGACTGGTTCGGCCACTTCTGAGGAGGGGGTTCCGCCGGCAGGTGGATAATGTCCTGCCAGGCAGCCAGCAGAATGTAGTAGAGAGGGGCCTGCTGCGCCTCGTCTCCCGCACACGACAGCAGACCGGCCCGCGATGGGCTTGGTCGGCAGTCACGGTTCATGCCGTACCAGTTACCGCCGACGAGGGTTTCGATGTTCCGTACGTGTTCAGGTTCGTCGGATGACTGCCAAGGAGGCGTCTTGACAGCGACTACTGACGCAAGCGCGATGAAGCCGAAGACGACCAGGATCAACGCGACTCGTACTCGAGGAGGCGAGTGGACGCCGCCCAACTCACGCGCAAGTCGTTGTCGGACTGGAAGCTTGGCGACGTCCAGGCCGCCCGTCATCGCCACATTCCTTCCCCTATCCTTGACTAACCACACCTTCCCAATCCCAACTGACGAAGTGACTGCTATGTCCGGGAACGATTTGCGTGAATCGCAAGCGGATGATTCCTATGAAAAGGCAGGAGTGCGATGGAAAGCCGGTTGTTCCAGACCTCTGGCCGCTGTTCAGTCCATCAAGCCCGGGTTATGACCCCTGGCCAGTCTCCTCATTGGCGCCACCAATGCGCGTCTGCCCAGGGCGTGATGATCGTCCCCTTCACCGCCCGATCCGCGAATCCGTGCAAGGCCCGCCGGGACCATGGGTCACCGACGTACTTAGATTTTGGTGACGACTACGCTGCACGGCGCATTGCGGACCACATGATCTGACACAGAGCCCAAGAAAGCGCGCTTCAGTCGCCCCCGGCCGCGCGACCCCATCACGATTGCCCGAGCGGACAGGTCGATTGCAAGTTGACATATCGCCGTGCCAGGGTCACCTGGAAGGACATGGACTGCGGCGCCTCCGAGTGCGAGCTCTTTCTGAGCCCTGCCAATCGCAGATTCGGCAGTTTCGCGAGCTCGTAGGAGTTGGTCGTTGTACTCCTCGGAAGACAGTTCAGGTCCAGCATGTCCAGAACCCGCAAGTGATGCCTCGTCGGGCCCATCCATCACCGTGACCAGGACAAGTTCGTGATCGCGGCCAAGCAGATCGAGACCAGTGGATAGGGCCCCCAATGCCTCATCAGATCCATCCGTGCACAACAAGATTGGCGCTGCCATGGGCACACGGTAGTCACTCGCCTCGTCGTCGTCTCGGTCTCGGACTCAACGCCGGGGTATCCCCGATTGCCAGGAAGCGGTGCACCTGACCTAGACCCGATGCCCGAGGTGAAGGCGCCGAGGGGAAATACACTTCATCGCAAGCGGGTCGATAGGTGCGGCGGACGGGGCGGCCATGGACGTGACGCCTGGGCCCGTTGTCTACGGCCTCGGTCGCACTCGTCACTGGACGTGAGGACGACGCGTGGGCGACCTCTTGCATCATGCGAATGAGGGCGACGCCGGGTAGACGGCGTCGGAGATGACCTGGACGGCAGGGTTGTGCCTCACGACGGTGGCGATCTGGCAGCAGAGCAGCACGCGACCAGTCACCAGCGTGAATGTCTCCGGCTTGTGCGCCTCGATCATCTGGGTCTCCGCGCCCGAGTCCGTGGTGCCGATCTGAGCACCAGAAAAGACCGGCGTGCTGATCAGCCGGTCTTCCGGGAAACCGGCCGACGTACCGTCAGGGCCGAGCCGGATCAGCAGCGCCACGCTCCCTCGACGACTGGAGCAAAGCGGGCGTCCGTCGTTGTCTGCCACGGACTGGATGTACGCAGCCCATCGCGGTGTCATGTGCCTGACTCGGCAGCTATCCAATATCGGCAGACAGCTTGACGTCCGATCAAGAGGCGCCAAGGCTGTAGACGCGAGGGTTCTTTGTAAGGAAGCCTTCGGTTGAAAGGAGCCTGGCGATGGGTGCGGACGAAAACATCCAGACAATCCAAGGGGTTTACGAGGCTTTCGGGAGAGGAGACGTCCAAGCGGTCCTCGACGCCGTGACGGACGATGTCGATTGGGCGGCCGAAACCACGTCCACGGTGGCTCCCTGGTACGGCGTACGTCACGGCAGGGAGGGCGTAGCCTCCTTCTTCGAGGCGTTTGGCTCGACCATGGAAATCCAGGAGTTCGACCCTTACGCGTTCGCAGCGAATGACACAGAGGTCCACACGGTCGTGCATTGTCGAGCGACCTCACGGGCCACCGGTAAGGCAATCAACCATGACCTGCACCACTATTTCCGGTTCGAGAATGGGAAAATCGCCTTCTATCGAGGTACTGAGGACAGCGCCCAGACCGAGGCAGCCCTGAGGCCCTGATTGTGCACAACGTACCGACATCGAGCACGATCTGAGTAACCCCCACGCTGGGTCGCGGCCAGGCTTTCCAGCCAGAGCTCACGCCGAGCTCGACTACCGTCCACCGGAGGCCCTGCCGGACGGCGGCGACGAGATCGCCTGGTTCGAGGCGTCCCTGTCCGGAATCCGGATCCAGCACGTCGTATCCAACTTCCGGATCGACGTGACGGGCGACTCGGCCGCCGGAAAGGCGATGTTCCTCACGGCAGTGCGTCTGGAGGGTCGGGGTCAGCCGCTCACGACGGAGGGCTAACTACGACCTCGGCTTTGTCGGCGTGGCCTGCACGTGGAAGATCCGCCGATTTGTGCGAGGACAACCGGTGGATGGACCCGCGCCGCTAACTGACCGCTAGCTCACCGTGATGCCGTTGTCGATGGTGTAGACGGCCCCCGTGACCGACCGGGCCTCGTCGGAGGCGAGGAAGGCGAACAGAGCCGCCACCTCCTCGGGTTCGGTCATGCCGCGGAGCCCGGCCATCCGCGTCGCCAAGTCGGGGTCCATGCTGTCGGGGAACGAAACGTTCGCGGTGATGTTTGTGTTGGTCCCTGCAGGTGCTATCGCGTTGACCCGCAACCGCGTCTTCAGGTACTCGACGGCGAGGGACCGGGTGAGTTGGACGACGCCGCCCTTGCTGGCCGAATAGGCGGCCGAGTACGGAACCCCCTGGATCCCCGAGTTGGACGCGATGTTGACGATGTTGCCTCCTGACTCCAGGAGGTGCGGGATAGCGGCCTGTGAGAGGAAGAACGGCCCGTCGAGATTGACGCTCATCACCCCGCGATATTCGTCGCGTGACATGGCGGTCGTGTGGGCCGCTCGATATATGCCCGCCACGTTGCCGAGGACGTCCAGCCGGCCGAACCGTTCGAGGCAAGCCTCCACGGCCGCCGAGCACGCGTCCGGATCGCCCACGTCGGCGGGATGGCCGGCGACGGTCCCCTCGAGCAGTCCCACGGTCTCGTCAAGCCGGTCCTTGTCGATGTCGACGGCAAGAACGCTGCCCCCCTCGTCGCACAACCGGCGGGTGATCGCCCGCCCCATGCCCGAGCCGGCGCCCGTAATCAGGGCCACTCTGTCTTCGAACCTCTTCATCTTCCGTCATACCTTTCGGCCCGGGGTGCCCGGCCGCCGCTGCCGAATAGCGACCAGACAGGCATCCCACACTTTCCGACGGTAGCGGGCGATCTCCTTCCGCGTGGCGAGGACGAAAAGCTCAGCAGGGTGAGCGCCATCATGGCATCAGCAGCCGACCTGAAGAGCTCAGCGGGCAGTCGCTACCACCGATTAGGTCTCCTCCGGTTCGAGCTAAGACGTGGTACTCGCGGGAGATGCGGAGGAGGCGGCCACCCTCTCGCGCACCCCCCGCAGGAACGCCCTCCATGCCCGGTATCGTCGGCCGGCTCCAGCCGTGGCGCTCCCCCAAGCGACGAAGCCACCGGCTGCTGGTCGACGCCATCGGGGCGGCCCTTCGTTCGGCCGTTCCGCGGGCGCTATGGGACACTAAGGGGATGGCCGACACCGTGCGCCCGTTCGTCTTCGACGTCGCCGCCGTCCCTGGCGTGACCAACGAAGAGATGCTCCTCGGTGCCTCCGGCGCCGAGGAGCTGTTCGAGCTGCTGGGCCGGGACCTCGTCACCCGCACCCTGGTCCAGACCGACCGGCTCTGCGTCTACCACGAGACGGCCAAACCCGGTGAGCAAGTGAAGCCGCACCGGCACGGTACCTACCAGGTCAACTACGTCCTCCGCGGCGAGTTGCGCTTCGGCAGTCAGCGGGTCACCGCCGGGATGGGCTACTTCTCCCCCGACGCCCTGTACTCCTGGACCGCCGGGGACGACGGAGCCGAGTGGATAGAAATCCACTCGGGACTGGGAGGCATCTACACCGACCGACCCAACACATGAGCGGATGCTGCGAGCGCTCCTCGATCCCGCCTCGGACCCTATTCAACGCCGAACATGAGCGTGCCTTCGTCGCGCATCTGCGAAGGGTGAGGATTCGCAATCGACAAAGATGATCGGCCAGACCGACAGGTGCTGAGCCGGCCTACGAAGACGCCCTTCGCTTGTGGCCGATTACGGTTCCGACCTTGGCGCCGTCCGCCGATCGGCAGATGCCCATGCCCAGGCGGTCTGATCGATTGAGGGCAGGTCCGGTGGTGTTACCTAATCACGCTGCAGACTTGAGGATTACCCTTGGGAGCCGAGACCTCGACCGATCAGACGACACACTGAGGAGAATCAGATGGCAAGGGTATTGATGGTTGTGCAGCATCCCGTGAACGATTTTGACGCCTGGCGGATCGAATATGACAAGGCACAACCGATACGTGACAAGCACGGGGTCACAGACGCCACCGTCTTTCGCAATACCGATGATCCGAACGAGATTACGGGGCTGCACTGGTTCTCTTCGGTCGATGAAGCTCACGCCTTCGCCGACGATCCCGATCTGAAAGACGCCATGGCTCGTGCGGGCGTGAGCGGACCACCCCGGATCGAAATCAGCGTCGAGGTGTAATACCTGGAGTCTTGCTCTGGCGAGACACTCTCGGTCGCCGCCATGATCGGATGCCTCGTTGTGGGAACGTTGTCCATGTTTGGGCCGGTCGGCTCTCTTCCAAATCGCCGACGCGATAAGGCACGATACGGCACTCCACTTGAGGCGATCGGGTAAGTCGGCGGGGCGGGTGGGCGATTCAGTCCTTGTTGGGAATGAATCGCGCGGGTCGTCTCCTCGCAGTGCCGACGATTGCCGATTGATGAACCACTACGTCGTGCTCGGCTCGGCCGAGGGATCCAAGCTCGGTGCCGCGTTCGCATAGGAACTTGCGAACAGCTCCTGCGATTTGCCGTCTTATGCCCCCGGGGGGCTACTTCGGTGAGGAGCGCCTGGCGAGGCGCAACATCACCCCTCTCCCTGAAGCTCTTTGCCTGTCGTCCCCTCTACCTCCTTGTCGAGATCTGCAAGGCGGCCAGAACTGGCTCCCTTCACCAGTTGTTCCAGCACTTCCGCCCGGTCTGATTCCGGGAGTGCCTCGATGGCGTCCAGCACTTTCGCACTGATCTCTTCATCCGAGGCGTCTGGGCCAAGCTCCTGACTCGCCTTTGCGATCAACTGGCTCACGTCTTGCATCGCTCCGCCCTCCTTCAGCCGCCTAGTCTTCTTCGCGCACGCCTCGACGTCGAGGCCCTACGCCTTGTCTTAGTTAGAACATGCCGTTGGAGTTAGCCGATCGTTCTGGCACATCTTGTACTACGTCCCAATGCTCGACGACCTTGCCGTCCTCTAAGCGGAAAAAGTCTGCCAACGCACGTCCAGGCTCACCAGGCTTGAATGAGGTGCGGAGGTAGTGCACGAAGCCAATGAAGGCCTCGGGACCGTCGTCCGCCTCAGGATTGTGTTGGATGTAGCGATCGCGCCGAAATAGTCAGCCACCGCTTTCTCAGGATGGCCTTAAAATGCCATCTGGTAGTGAGCAACAACCGTATGATCAAGGCGATCGCCCGGCAGCTGGGCGTGGCTCGCAACACCGTCCGAACCGCCGTGCGGGACTCGGACCCCCCGAACTACCAGCGCAAGCCCAAGGGCTCCCTGGTCGACGCCGTCGAGCCCGACATCTGCGCTCTGCTCAAGGAGACGCCGACGATGCCGGCGACGGTGATCGCCGAGCGCATCGGCTGGGAGCACGGCATCACCATCTTGCGCGACCGGGTGGCCGAGCTGCGCCCGCTGTTCCGGCCGCCCGACCCGTGCCAGCGCACCTTCTACACCCCTGGCGAGCTGGTCCAGTTCGACCTCTGGCAGCCCGAAACCCCCATCCCGGTCGGCTTCGACCTGGCCGAGAAGCTCTGGGTGGTCACCGCGGTGAGCGGCTACTCGCGCTTCATGGCGAGCTGGATGGTGCCGACGCCGTGCCGCCCACGACGTGCTGGCCGGCATGCTCGAGCTGCTTGGTCCAAATCGGAGGGGTCCCGCGCACCGCGGTGTGGGACGGCGAGGGCTGCATCGGACAGTGGCGCCGAGGCAAGCAGTGCTACACCGAGGACTTCCAGCGCTTCAGAGGGACCCTCGGCATGGGGGCGAGGCTTTGTAAGCCCAGTGACCCCGAAGCCAAAGGGATGAACGAACGGGCGAATGGCTATTACGAGACGTCCTTCCTCCCGGGCCGGCACTTCGACGACGTCGCCCACTTCAACGTGCAGCTGACCACCTGGCTGAAGAGGGCCAACCGTCGGGTGCACGCAACCACCCTGTTGGTGCCCGCCGAGCAGATCTATGAGGACAGAGGTGCCATGGGGGCGTTCCCGCCGGTGTTGCCCGACCCGTCGTGGCGTTTCTCCACCCGGCTGCCCCGGGACCACTACGTGCGGGTCGACACCAACGACTACTCGGTCAACCCGCGCTTTGTGGGCCGCCGAATTGAGGTCAGCGTCACCTTGGACGCCGTCGTCGCTACCTGCGATGGGGTCGAGGTGGCCCGGCACCGCCGCTGTTTGGCCAAGCACCGCACACTCCTCGACGCGACGCACGCCATGACGCTGCGCCTCATGCGCGTCGAGCAGACGGCCGCCGAGGTCTTCGCCGATGTCGTCGAAGAGCGCGACCTCTCCGACTACGACCGCGCTCTCGGGGTGGCGTGATGGCGACCAAGACCAAGGCCACCAGCGATCTCGCTCTATCTCTGCCGGGCTCTCAAGGTGCCGAGTCTCGCCAAGTCGATCGAGCGCCTAGCCGAACGAGCGCGTTCTGAGAGCTGGACGCATGAGGAATACCTCGCCGCCTGCCTCGAGCGCGAGGTGGCAGCCCGCCAGTCCAACGGCGGCGAGATCCGCATCCGCGCCGCGCGCTTCCCAGCTCGCAAGACCCTCGAGGAGTTCGACTTCGACCACCAGCGGAGCCTCAAACGCTACGTCATCGCCCATCTGGGCGCCCTCGACTTCGTCGAGGGCAAGGAGAACGTCGTCTTCTTGGGCCCACCGGGGACGGGCAAGACCCACCTGGCTCTTATTCGCTTCGATATCAGTCACCGTCTCGCTCCAGTCTTTGCCGCACTAAGGACGCAACCTCAACCACGAAAAAGGGGCTGGCGCCGATGATCGAGGCTAGACCGCTCTCACGCCCGGTGTGACCTGAGAGAAGATCGCGGTCCAGCGTCACCCGAGGTGGGAGATGAAACCTTGGATGACGACCAGATCAATCGGACCGGCCCCAAATACTTGGTAGGCGATATGAACCCCATCGTCGGCCTTGGCGTAGTGGGTCTGAGGTGGGTCGTCCACTTCTCCAGTTTTGTCCGCAACCGGTCACAATCACGAACCGGTTGGATATGCCCCGGTCCCGGCCAAGTGGGGCATCCTCATTCTCAGCGGCTTCGCCAATCGTGACACCTAAGGGTGAGGCCATTCCGTCTACTCACAATCCAAGGTCGACGGTGGTGGTAGCACTATCCCCGAACGACGGGTATCACCCTTGAGCGTTTACCGCGCCGGCCGTACGCTCGACATAGAGCGAACACGCTGACGCGAATCGGCCCTGCCGTCGCCATGGGCAGGGCCGATTCGGGGTGGGAACGGCGAGAGTGGGTTTACGCCGCTGTTTGTATGTATCGGCAGCTCTGTTGTGAAGTTGAGCGTCCGTTGTGAAACACGGTGTCGAATGGCCCTATGTCGATGCTGACGCCACTGTCAGCCTGGTCAACGGGGCGGTGACGACAGGGAAGCACGCCGCCTCTGCATCATCGCCCCCACTCCCGTCCTGGAGGGCGTCGTCGTCTTCAAGGGCAGCATGCGCCGTCCCACTCGG
This sequence comes from uncultured Acidimicrobiaceae bacterium, assembly GCA_963756625.1. Taxonomy (GTDB): domain Bacteria; phylum Actinomycetota; class Acidimicrobiia; order Acidimicrobiales; family RAAP-2; genus Bog-473. Next base: position 10,585 of record CAVWNQ010000004.1, on the reverse strand, counting down.
AAACCGCGGAACGCCGGAACCCCCACATCAGGCCGCTTCGCTCGCTAGGTGATTCCATACTTTCAGCTGTGATTCCCCTGATCGCGACGTCACGTGCAATTCGTTTGACGTCGCGTATGTGTTCAGCGATAGTTGCGATGCGTAGGCGGAGTAGGCATTGGCGAAGGCGGTTGGAGGGAAATCATCATGAAGTCACTCATCAAACCAGTCACCGTTGCGGCTATTGCGCTCGGAGGGACAACACTCGGACTCGGGGCATCGACGGCGGGAGCAGCCCCGACGAAGGCCCCCAGTTCCCTACAAGGGACCTTTTCGTGTGACAACGGGGACACGGGAACCTTTGTCGTCAACAGTGGGAACGCCCAGGGGCAAACGTGGAACGCCGCACACCTAACCTTCGACACTGGTGGCAAAGGCATCTTCCACCCTGTTTCCACTGACCTGACCATCTCTTTCGACGGCATGACTGAACAGCAGTTCGCGCAGAAGAACAACACGAGCAAGGGTTCGGTCACCTGCGACATCTCCGCCGTGCAGCCGGGTGGTTTCTCCCTGACGGGCACCGTCGTCGGGTGGATCAGCTAGCCGGCGAGATCTGCCACAAGCCACCAACAGCGACCTCTTGCTCAGGACTCCAGTCCTGGCGGCGTTGTCGTTTTGGGGCTTTCGAGCAGGACGGCGGCGCACGCTCCGGATCGTGTAGCGAAGGGACGGCAGGGTATTTCCTAGGTGCATGGGCACGCCAAGGGGTACCGCCAAGCCCCGCACCAGCCGGCGTGTCTGCGCAAGCGAAACGACCCCGGTCCACGCGATCGGGCCGGGGTCGTTTCGTATATAACGAACGGCCGAGCTCATCTTTGGGATTGAGAAACCGTTTCACTTGCAGTCCGGGCGGGTAGGCAAGGCCCGGGTTCGACTCCAGCTCCGGCGAGGAAAAGGACGAACCCGCTTGGCGACGGCCCCCGGGGGTTTCTTAGGGCTCCCGGGGGCTGCGTCGCGTCGACGGCCGGCGACGGTAGGCCGCCACATTGCCGAGGTTGTAATCACCCGATCGGGTGATTTTGAGGGCGGGCCCAATGGGCATAGAAACCATGCACCTACGTCAGTCACGGGGTGTGCGTGAGCGACTCCCCCCGGGGGGTGGGAGCTCGCTCCGCGTTCGATGCCTTTGCCAACACGTAGTCGAGTGCTCGCCTATTTACCAACGCGGCTCCACGCAGTGGATCTCTTCCACGGTCCGTTCCAAATGCTGAAAAACGGCACGCCGACGGTCGAGCATGGCCTCGGTTTCGTCAACGCCTTGATGTCGCTCGGATCGCGCCTTTCGAATGTCTGTTTATTTCTGAAACGCTCATTTCCCGCGTCATTTTGAATCCCTTGTTTCGCCGCCATTGCAATGGGTAAAGCCGTCACAACCTGATGGGAGGTTACAAATGGTTGGAGCTGGAGGACTCGTTGCGAGCATTATCGCCTTTGCGGTAGGTGCGATTCTGGATTACGCGGTGACGGTGAGTCCCGATCAACACGGATTCAACGTCAACAAGGTGGGCGTTATTTTGATGATCGTCGGGGTCGTCGGTGCGGCGCTTTCATTGATCGCGATGCTCGTCGCCAACACACGCCGCCGCCGAACGGTTGTCGACGATGGGCGGGGAAATGTCGTGCGTCGAGTTGACTCGACCTACTAGGTAAACCATGTTACGCGCCCCCCTGAACAGCCGTTTAGACAAATTCATGCCAATGAAAGGAATCCCGATGTCAAAGGTCGACAAAGCCAAGAACAAGGTCCAAGAAGCTAAGGGCCATGTTAAGGAGACCGCCGGTAGGGCCACGAATGACCGGTCTCTGCAAGCTAGAGGCAAGGGAGACAAGGTTGCGGGCAATTTGAAGCAAGCCGGAGAAAACGTCAAGGACGCATTCAAAAAGTAGGACTGGCCGCGGTTTTTAACCTTGTTTCTTCGGGTCAACACGCACCCGTCAACTCATATCCGAATGGTGTCCAACTTGGCGCCTAGAAAAGGGGAACGATCATGGTCATCGTCTTGTTAGCTCTTTTGGTACTGATTCTTTTCGGGGCAGGTTTCGCGGTGCACTTGCTGTGGATTGCTGCTGTGGTCCTAGCGATTGTGTGGGTAGCGAGCTTCGCGCTAAGCCGAGGCGAAGGTGCCAGCCGCAAGTCTCTGCGTCGGTAGATCGAACCTCGTAGCCGACAGCCGCTGCCGCGCCACGAATGGCTGCTTGTGTTCGGCCCCGGTCAAAGGCGACGCGTTCTCAGGGGCCGACCAGAACGCTTTGGCCTTAGCTCGACGAACGGGTGGCAATCCGGCAGCAGGGAGGCGGCCCCGTCCCAGTGGCGGGGTCGCTGTGCGCCTGTAAACTGTTGCGTGGCACGCCGCACCCGTCATCGTTTCGGCGTGCCGTACCGCCGCCAAGGCGAAGCGACCCGGGCCCGGCGAATCGGGCCCGGGTCGCTTCGTGTAAAACGGCGATCTCCGTTTCGGATTGCGGGGCTAAGCGTTGCGACCCCCGCCCCCGGCAACCGACAGGTACGGGAGTCGCTTCGCGTTCCCCGGAGCCGCGCCCCGCGCTGACCGACGCGGCCCTTCGCTCGACAGGGAGACCCGGCCAATCGGGGAAAGGAGGGACCCGATGGCGGGGCGAGCTGGTCACCTATTGGCGTACCGACGATGACGTCGACCTCGACGAGGGCACCCTGATGGTCCAGGGCTCGCTCAAGATTGAGCGCGGCCGACTGCGCATGGGCGAGACGAAAACGAAGCGAGCCCAGGCAGTACTACTTCCGTCCCGCGTCCTAGCGGCGCTATTGGCGCACAGCGTTCGCCAGAAGGAGGAGCGCCTCAAGGTGGGCTCGGCGTGGGGCGAGAGGAGTCTCGTCTTCACGACGGAGGTCGGAACACCGATCGACCCGTCGAATCTGCGCCGGATGACCCGAACCCTGTGCGAGGACGCCGGGTCGACCCGGTCTCGCCCAACGAGCTGGGGCGCCACACCGTCGCTCCTCGACGACGCCGGCATGAGCCTCGACGAGGTCGCCGAGCTTCTCGGCCACAAGTCGACCCGCATGCTCGGTGCGCACTACAAGCACCCGGTCCGCGTGACGTTCAGTGGTCACGTCGAGCACGTCGAAGCCATCTTCGGCTGAACTCGCGCACGGGTTGCGGCACAAACTCGCGCGCTCCGGTGTCGGCCGAGTTGGGCTGCGCGCATATTCAGCGCATAACTGCTGGCGGTGGGAGTGGGCCGTAGAGGACTCGAACCTCTGACCCCTTGCGCGTCATCTGGGCCGGGGACACCCACCACACCTCACAGACCCCCACTGACCAGGACTTCCGCTCTTCGGTGGGTGACAGCGTGGGGCCCATTGTGGTCTCGAAGTGCCCCACAGAGTGCCCCAATTTGTGAGGAGGATCGCATGGCGAGGTCACGCAAGCTCGGCTACGGCGAGGGCTCGATCTATCAACAATGCGACGGACGATGGCGCGGCGAGCTGCGACTCGGTACCAAGCGCCGTCGGGTCTCTGCATGGACACGCAGCGAGGTGGTCGCCAAACTCGATGAGCTGCGCGCCAAGAGCTCGGCCGGACTCCCCCTCGGCACCGACATGCGACTCGGCGAGTGGTTGGACTGGTACCAGGAGATGATTGACGCAGAAAAGAACCCCAGCACCTGTGCCAACTGCGCCTGGGTCATCAAACAGCTCACGCCACTGCGCGGCCGCCGGCTACGTGAGCTCGACGTCCTCGAATTCGAAACCCTCCTCAAGGACCTGGCCAACCCCGCGACGCGGCGCAGCCGCCACCAAAGGTCGCGGCGGGCGGGAGAAGCCGCTGTCGAAGTCATCGCTGAACCGGATCAAGATGGTCCTCGGCGCGGCACTCCACGAAGCCGAGCGTCGGGGCCTCGTGGCGCGCAATATCGCCCGGCTGGCGCACCTGCCCCCCGGGGCGACCGGCATCAAGCCGCGGCGCTCCCTCACCATCGAGGAAGCCAACCGCTTCGTCGACGCCGTCCGGGGCACCGAGGACGAAGCGCTCGTGCTCCTGGCCTTGACCATGGGACTGCGCCCCGGAGAGGTCACCGGACTGTCCTGGGACGCGGTGGACCTCGACGAGGGTGTCCTCACGGTGCGCCAGGCCCTCAAACGCCTCCCGGATGGCAGCTATGTCATCGGGGCCCCCAAAGGTCGACAGTTATCGGATGCTGCGCCTGCCCACGGAACTCGTCGGCCTGCTACTGGCCCACCGTCACACCCAGCGCAAGGCGCGCCTGTCCGCCGAGGTGTGGGAGGACCATGGACTGGTCTTCACCAACGCCCTCGGGCGACCCATCGACTCATCGAACCTTCGGCGCACCGTCGCCACCTATGCGAAGAGGGCGAACGTGGGGCACCTCTCCCCCAATGAGCTCCGACATTCGGCGGCCTCGCTGCTCGTCGCCAACGGCACGCCGCTCCAGGACGTCTCAGACCTGCTCGGTCATCGCGACATTCGGATGCTGGCCCAGACATACCGGCACAAGATCCGCTCGGTCGTCGACGTCACGATCGGTCAGGAGCGAATGCTCCTCGAGTGAGTGACTTCGCGGTAGGGCTGCCACAGCCGCCTATTTAGGGCAGTGAATGACTTCGCTCACCCAGCCTCCGGCTGATCCGGCGGGTGTTGCTTGTGCCACCCATATTCCCTGGACAGGTCGTCATAGTCTTCTTCGACAAAGACGTTTGTAACGGCCGGTCGCCGTGAAGGAGTCCACCAGGGCTGCGCCCAGATGCTCGCCCCATACCTGTAACCAGCCTCGACGGGCAGTGCGACATCCGTGCCGCTGGTGTGTATCTCAGACGGCCCGTATGGGGTCTTAGGTTCCGATGATGGTTCGGCTGGCGCGCTCGGGTCTGTCGGCTGAGGTGTTCTTCGCAGCTTTTGATTTGCCCTGAACTGCCCCACGACCCCAACCACGCCCAATACGAGAGCTGCACCCAGGCACACAAAACCCCCAGAACAGGAGATAGCCCTTTAGGTGGTGGTTGTAGGCCAGCAGGTTGTCCGCACCCAATAGTCCGAGACTGACTACGCCCATGATCGTTCCCAGTTTTTCCAACGTGGACCAGACGAGCGATGGTGGAGGCATACGCGTTACAGGCGAAACGGGCGTGGTCATGGCTCAAACGTTCCTGGCGGTAATGATGCGGTTGCAAACGCATCAGCGGCCCAGCGACGTGCCCATATACGTCGATGGCCTCCTGGCCCCTTCGCCATCATCAATCGGTCCATTGACGGACGAAGCACGAAGCCGTGGTCGTTGCCCAACTCCACTTCGTTCTCTGCCTTCACCAGGTCGGTCAGCACTTTGCGTGACTCATACGCGAGAAGGTCTGCGGCCTGTAACGCTGGTTGGTTCTTGGAGTCGTCAAACAGGATTGGACCTCTCGGAAACTCTGGCGTTGACCCGAGGGCTTCGGAAATCGACAGCGCACGGCCCTTTACGCCGTCCTTGATGTCAAAAACAAACCCCATCCGCTCGTCAGCATCTAGAAGGGAGTTTGTTATCTTTTGGGATTGGACCAACTGATCTACAAGGTCGCAGTACGCAAATATCCACGGATTGCGTTCCGTTACTCGCGGGGACTCTGCGAGACGCTCTCGAGGCTGAGGGCCGTTGTAAAACCAACGGGCGACGGGAACGGAGAGTCCACTAGCAGGCTCACGAATCGCTGTAGCACAGCGTCGCGCTCGGGGTAGTCCCACCCTTTCCAATAGCCCTTGCGCCCAACGCAATGTTCGGTATGGAATTCGTCTAGCCCTGGATACTCACCGACCAACGCGGTCCAAGCGTCTTCAAATGGTCCCCAATGGTGCATCGGAGAGAAGACTGCCGCCATTGCAAAGTGGGCGTCATCCTCACTTTCGTCGGCATAGCCCTGCATCTTGTAGACGATCACGGTTCCCACCTTTTGAGGTCTGGGCGTACTCTGCCAGGCCCATCAAAACCCCATTTCAGGGTGGGTGGAGTGTATGTAGTGATTCATTGCCCTATTTAGCCCCTGGTGATATCCCTCCCCTCAGGATGCCCTCGTCCCACCTTGAGCGATGAACCGCTCCACCTCGGATCGAGCAATCATGCGCTTTCCGCCGAGGTGGAAAGACTCCATTTGACCCTTGGCAAGCAAACTCCACACGAAATTTGGGGAGGCACCTAATAGCCATGCGGCCTGCGGCACGCTCAGTGCTAGTCGTGACGCCTCTGGCTCAATCGCAACGGCCACGGTTCGCTTCTTACGTTGCCTATTCGACCGATACGTGCTGCCTGCTGCACCAGCCACGTCTCTCCCTTCGGCGCACTAAATGGCTCTGCTACAGCCATAAAGAGGGCGTCACGAGCCACCATTTATCGCTTCCTTGGGGGCTCCTCGGAACCGCTTCATGTAATGACCATCGACCAGCCACCAGCCGCCCCTCGGCGACAGCTGCTCATGGAAAGCAGACCCGCAGATCACATTGAACGTCGTGACCGAATCCGTTGAGCTCTACATTGCGAATGTCTGGTTCTCGACGTTATGACCAGGTCATTTCCGGGGACTCTCCTGGTCGCGGCGTTTCGATCCCCTCAGGTTCCCTCACGATCCCTCCGCTTCCCTCTCGATAAAGACACGTAAAGACACGCCCGAACGGAGTCGGAGGGTTGGCGCGGAGTACCACAGGCAGGCTCTCGCAGTCACACCTAATCGCTGCGCGTTGCCTCTGGACGATGATCACCTTCGTCGGTGAGCGGCAGGACATCATCCGCCCCGATACGACATCACGGCGACGCAGGCTAGCCGGGGAATGAATCCCCTCGGCTAAGGGTCATACCGGGTGATCACCTGAGGTCATCGCACGCCACTACGAGCATTTGAGCGAGGAGGACGCGCGCTCTGCGATCGCCGCGCTGACGGATCGCCGGTGTGGTCCGGGATGCCATCGCCTTTGCCGGAAACTCGAAAGAGACAACCAGCTGGCCGCCAAACGCGGTTGCAACCTTCAAGCACCGGTCCCTTCCATCGGAGACCTACTTGAATCCGAGATAGCTGAGGCGGTTCTGCATGTCTTCACCCGAGACTCCGAAATCTAGCTGCATCTGCGCGACGGTTCGACCCTTCGCGAGTGTCTTCACCTCTGCGGGTGGCATTAAGAGGCTGGCCGCAAATGTATCCGCGTAGACCTCCTCTTCATCGACGGTAGTCGGCGGAAGCTCGTCTCGAAGGTCGACGTACTCGTACTCTTCATCCACAGCCATCTGGTTGGATCGACGAACGAAATGCCCGAGCTCGTGCGCGCATGAGAGTCGCTGCCGATTCTCGCTGTCGTCATCGTTCATAAGGATGAGAGGGTCCTTACCCGGCTTCTTCACGAGAGCGCCAGAAATGTTCCGCTTAAGCGGCGCGGCAAAGGCCTCTATTCCAAGCCGTCTGGCGATCCGAATCGGATCGACAGGGAGACTGAGAGGCGACGAGACCCTGGCAAGCAGGTCTGCGGCATCCCGCTCGGCGTCTGCGTGGATAGACATATCATCGGAATTTATCCTGTGGGGGCTACCTGCGGGCGGGGATGTGCCATGACGCGTCGCTGCGGCCGCGGCACTCCGGCCGCGGCGGAACAAGCTCGCACGCTCTGACAGGCCATCCAGATGCCGTCGTGCTCATCATTAGCGATCCGAGCTCTGCTCGAAGAACTGCCGCATTAAAGCTAAGTCCCCGCATGAACGCACGAGCGGGCTTTTCCGGACACTACCCGCGGGCATGCTCGGCAAGGATGTTTACCCTCACCAGCTACCCACGCGTGAGTGACGGAAGTGCTTCGTCGGGAATGAAATCCCTTCAACTCCGACTCATCTCAAGGTGGGTCTGCTTTCGTCAAGCCCAGCGCCTCGGCTGTTTCGAACAACGCTCGCTGCGCCAATTCAACGGGCTCGGGGATCTCCTCGTTCGAAGACCTCGAAAGCACGGAGCGCGGAGGGATCTGCGAGTGAGCCGAGACTGACGGCCTCTTCGGCGGGGATTCCTTGGAGAATTCGCTTTACAGCAAATGGCACCCGGCCCCTGATGGCGACGATCACGTTCCTCGGCGAGCCACAGGACATCTTCGACCCCGGGACGGCGGAGCCTGTTGCCGGCCCGACGACGGACGCCAAGTTGTTCTGTCCCCCAAGCAGCCGACCGACGACCTGCCGGGTGACGCCCGACAGGTCCTCCGGGGCCCGCCTACGCGACTTTACGGTGAGGAGTACGAAGATCAACTCCTCACCGTGGGCCCCCATCCTCGAAGACCGCCCGCACTGCAGCGGTGATCAGAGTGCCGCGGAATCAACTCAGCCGTGGTCACTGTAAGGGGCACATTGATCCCGCGCCGCTCGACGAAGTGGACCAAATTCAGGAGGCTGGACACTGGCTATCAGGTTTCGACGTGGGCGGCCAGGAATCGACGGATCTCGTGAGTCAGCTCGTCGTCCTCAGGGGCACCGAAGAACCCGCCGTGGGGCATGGCCTCAAAGACGTGCAGTTGGGCATCGACCCCGCCAGCACGAAGCTTTCGGTGCATCCGAACGGTATTGGACAAAAACAAGTCTCGCGTTCCAGCTTGTAGGAAGGTCGGCGGGAATGGGGCGGTGAGATCACCGAACAGTGGCGACAGATAGGGGTGTCGCAGATCGTGGTCACCGGCATAGAGGGCGATGGAGTCGGCCAGGCTCTCGGTCAATACGTTGTCGATTCCCAGATTTGTTTGGAATGAGTCGCCGGACTCGGTCAGGTCGGCTTCCGGCGTCAGCAGGATGAGTGCCGCCGGGAGGGACAGTCCCTCATCCCGCGCACGCAATATCAGTGCAGCGGCCAAGTTGCCGCCTGCCGAACCCCCGCCCACCGCGATCTGTTCGGGTGCCCGAATATCGAGCAGACCTCGGTAAACGGCGAGGACGTCATCAAGCGCAGCTGGGTAAGGATGGTCGGGGGGCATCCGATAATCGACGGACCACGTCTGCATCTGCACCTGGGCCGCCATCCTTCGTGCCATTACTTCGCACGCCTTGCCGCTGCCCATCACCAGCGAACCGCCGTGGATGTCCAAGTAGATCGGCTGAGTGTCACCCTCCCCCACGCCTTCTGGGGTGACCACGAATACTGGTACTTCACGGACCGATGTGGATTGAACGGACGAGTGGAGGTGTTCGACCTGTGCGCCCATGACGGCGACGAGCAACTCGTCAGTTTCTTTGATCAGGGCACGCCATCCGGCGATGTCGCTTGGGACGACTCGTCCAGCGCTTCCACCGAACATGTCCATGCCTAGGAACTGCTGGGCTTGCTCGCTGACAGAAGTCGGCACCGGGATGAACCTGGCAACCTCCCTCCCAGCGGCGGTACTGCGCCCTTCGTCATCTGATGTCACCATTGCTCCCCCCGTAAGGCGGTTCGCTATCTCCGCCACGGTACTGGGGTGGGAGACAAAGCGATGAGAGGCGAGTCAGGTGACCGTCGCAACCCGAGACCACCTGCGCTCCGGAGATCTCAGCCCCGCCCAGATATCCGACCACACCGGCTACACCTCCCCCTAACAGCTTCGCCGCCGCGTTCGGGCACCACAATGGTCGGCCGCCCGGCCGATGGCGACAAGACCACGAGGATCGTTAGAAGTTCGCATCCCCGTTACCCGAGATCGACGCTCGCGCAAGATGTGACTGGTTGGCGTTCGCCTCGCGTGAAGCCATTAGTCGGCTGGCCGAGTCAGTCTCCCAGCGCATTCCAATGCGAAAGCAAGTTGTCGTAGTTGAAAAGCCTGTCCTAAACGGTGATGGTCCGCGTCGTGCCCTGTCCCGGCCATTGTTTCGGCACTCACAGAGGGCGCTGCGTGGAAGTAGCTCCCGAAGGTCTCCACGGTTTGAGGATTTATGGTCCACAGGGACTCGAACTCGAATGCCACATATTGGACCGGAACACGTATCCCGCCCGCCACGCTCGCTGCAGCCTCGGGCCAGGTGCCGACAACTTCGAGCAACTCCGCCAGAGGAATTGGAGAAGCCGAAATCTCCGCTCGTTCGACAATGCCCGGTTCGATAGTCCAGTCAGGTCCGTAGAAGAACAGTCGCCTTTGGTCAGAGGTGAACACGACTGGCTCGCCAGCTGGCATCGAATCCCACGCGTTTCGCACTATCGGCGGAGCAGTGTCATGGATGCCGGAGAGCGAAATGCCCAGCAGAGGCCATTCGGGTTGGTGAGAAGCGATGTGCATTGCAATCGCAGCACCCATGGAATGACCTATGAGCACGACTCCTGGATAGTGAGCAGCCCGGTCTTTCCACAACTCGCCTATAGCGACATCAAGCACCTCAGCGTTCCGACTGAACGTGATCTCGTTCTCCGGCAATGGATCGCTGGCGCCGTAGCAGGGTCGGTCGAGCGCGACGACGTCAAAACCGTTGGCGGACGCCGTATCTAGAAGTGAATGACCCGGCACATCGAAGTATGCGCTGAAGTAGCTACCGCCATGGAGGGCAATTACTAGTGGACGCCCTTGACTCTTGGGCTCAGTCGCAATCC
>CAVWNQ010000003.1:0-408501 GCA_963756625.1 uncultured Acidimicrobiaceae bacterium | reverse complement strand
CGATCTCGCCCAGCACGTCGAGTTTTTCGTACTGGCCTCTGGGCGGCTCTGGGACGAAAAAGGCAAACAGCGCCACGAGGACGATCGGGAGCGACAGTAAGAAGAAGGCCCAGCGCCATCCATTGACCCCGAAGGCCGACGCGATTGCGCCAACCAGAAGCGGGCTGAGAGCCCCAGCGAGGCCAGTTGCCATCCCCATCGCCGAGAAGATCCGTCCCCGAAGGCTGATCGGGTAGGCGTCCGCCAGAAGAGACGTGTGGACGGACGACGTCGAGGCCTGGGACACACCTGCACCGAATCGGGCCAGGAAGAACGTGAAGATATTGCTGGCCAATCCTGTGAAGAACACCATCACGCCGAACACGGCGGTGGCGATACCGATGATCGGTGGTCGCCGAAAGTGGTCTGCCAACCACCCGAGCGGCACGATCCCTAGCACCAGGAATCCGCTCGAGACACCTGCCACGAACACGATCGTTCCGGAGCTCACATGAAGCGAGGACTGGATGTTCGGCGCCAGCGTGGAGAGGCCGGAACCCTGCAGATTGTCGAGAAAGACGATGGTCGCCAGAATGATGAAACTTCGCGAGCCGGCACGCTTTAACCCGGTGCGGAACGCCGTGCGTTCCTCGCGGGTGCCGGGAAGTGCATCCTCCGGAAGCACGATCTCCCCGCCATCCCGGTCCGCATGCAGGCGTTCCTCTGATTGATCGACAACCATCTGGGCCAGAGCCGTCGGGTTGGCCTCTTCGGCAACGCCCCCCAGATTCTCAGGCTGCCGACTCACCGCGACCTCCCCGCCGTTCTCGGCCGCAGCGGGCAACGCCTCATTTCGATCGAGTCCTCGCTGCCCGGCTGATCAGCTGTAGGGGTTGATCGGCGAGTCTCTGTCGGCCACCGTCTCTCCTACGAGGTCGATGACTTGGTCGAGATGTCGATCTGCTTCGTCGTGCTGTTGTACTTGCCCACATACACAGGCCCGATCGCATAGGGCTGCCCAGGCCCAAACGACACGAGTCCTCCTGATCCCGGGAATCTGACGTTGCGAAGTCCGTACCCAGCCTTGGTGAATGACGTCACCGTGAGTTTCTTTCCCGCCGCACTGGCGATCTTGGTGAAGATCGCGAGGTTCTGACAGGCAGACTCGGGGGCAACATAACTGTGATCCGTCGCGCTGCCGGGCGCCGAGATCGTAAGTGCCGGGTACGCCTTCTTGATGATCTTTACGCACTGCTGGATGAGAGGATCCGTCCACGCCTGGATCGAGGTCGGCGTTGCCGTCGAAGTGATCATCCCTTTCAGGTACTGCGGGGCCACGCTGTTGAGCGTGCCGGAGATTGTCACCTCCGAGGTCGCAATCCACGGAGGGTTGTACGAGCTCTGAGTATTCGTCAGGGCGACGGGCCATGTGCCCGAGGAGGAGCCGACAGCAATCACCTCGTTCACGCCAGCTGATTGGAACTTCTGGACGAAGGCCGTCACCTGCTGGTCCAAGGCGGCCTGATCAGAGGGCTGGGCCGTAGTGATACCGACTTGGGCAACCTTGACGTGGAGCTTCTTCAGCGTCGATTGCACGACACCGACCTCTTGGACATCGTTCTGCTTCGCACCGATGATGCCCACCGTCTTTCCCTTCAAGAGACCCATCTTTGCGAAGACGGAAAGCTGCAGCGGGTCGTAGGCGGTGGGAGGAGGCGTCAAAGTGAAATTCTGGGCCGCAGACTTGGGCACTGCGCTCGGGAGCGTCGCATTGATCGTCGGAGTTACGTGGTCGACCAAGTAGCAACTCGGCATGTACGGCGACATGGCCAGAAAGACTGGTGTGTCCTCGGTGAGCTGCGTGCAGACAGCCAGCGACGAGGTCGTGTTTGTTGGATTGACGCTGCCGAAGACCACGCTGAGCTTGCGCCCGTTGATCCCGCCGTGCGCGTTGATGTTGGCGACGAGTGCGTTGTACGCGTCGGGATAGCTGCCCTGGTTCAACTTGACCCCAACGGCACCGAGAGACGACAGGTCGATATATGGGAGCCCGATCCGGATTGACGTTGACGTCACGGCCGCGTTGGGCGAGGCCACAGCGGGGGATGCCACTCCGACAAGAGTGCCCGCCATCAACACAGCGAGACCGACAGCGGATACTCCCCTCCTTCGCAACAACCTTGATTGCATGATCTCCTCCCCCGGCGATCTCTCGCCCTGACCCTGACGACCTCGGCGACCACCGAACCGAGCCCCCAGGGATGAGCCAGTCTGGCACGAGCTTTTGCCTTGTGCAATCCTTTGCACACCTTCACATGCGGACTTTGGGCTGGCGCCGATTCGCCTCACAGCTGCGCCCAGACGGTCTTGTTTTTCAGGTAGCCCTCGAGGCCGTCTTGGCCGTTTTCATAACCCCAGCCGGACTGCTTGAAGCCTCCGAACGGCATGGCCGGATCCCACATCATTTGACAGTTGAGCGAGACGGTTCCCGCGTCGAGGCGCTTTGCCAATCGGTGGGCGTGGGAGACGTCCCTCGTCCAGGCCGAAGCAGCCAAGCCGTAGGTGGAGTCGTTCGCCATGGCGACGACGTCGTCATCATCGTCGAACGGTGTGACGGCAACGACTGGGCCGAAGATCTCCTCTTGGAACAGTCGCATGTCCTGGCTGACCCCCGCGAGCACCGTGGGATGCACGAAGTAGCCGGTGCGCTCAAGCCGATAGCCCCCCGTCACGACCTCGACGCCATCGCTCTTGCCTTCGTCGATGTACCCCATGACCCGGTTCAGCTGGCGTTCGCTGATGATCGGCCCACTGTGGACCTTGCCGTCGTTCGGGCCCCCGAGCCGGATCTTGCCCGCCAGTGTCGCTATACCCTCGATCACCTGGTCATAGACGCCCCGTTGCACGAATACGCGGGATCCTGCGACGCAGGCCTGTCCCGAGTGAATGAAGATTCCCATCGCGGCGGCGGGAATCGCCTTGTCAAGCTCGGCGTCGTCGTAGATGAGCACGGGAGATTTGCCACCCAATTCGAGCATGACCCGCTTCAGGTTCCCGGCTGCCGACTGCACGATGAGCTTGCCGACTTCTGTCGAACCCGTGAAGGCGATCTTGTCGACGTCGGGGTGATTGACGAGAGCCTGTCCAGTGGTGTGTCCGTAGCCGTTCACAAGGTTCACGACGCCATCAGGCACGCCGGCCTCAGCGAGGACCTGCTCGAAGATCAGCGCCGACAACGGCGTCTCCTCGGCCGGCTTGAGCACGCAGCTACAGCCAGCGGCGAGGGCGGGCGCAAGCTTGGCCGCAGCGTTGAACGCCGGGCCGTTCCACGGGACGATGAGCCCGACCACACCCACGGGCTCTTTGATCGTGTACGCGTGCACCGACGCATCGAGGCCCGAAAGTCCGCCCGTCATCCGGACGTCATGGGCGATTCCATTGATCTTCGTGCACCAGCCAGAGAAGTAGCGAAAGAACTCGATGGCGGCGGCAATGTTCCGCCGGGCCTGAGGCAATGGCATTCCTGTGTTCAACGAGTCGAGCTGGGCGATCTCGTCTGCTCGAACCTCGAGCAGCTCTGCCACGCGCCACAACACCTGTGCCTGCTCGGTCTGCGGCTTCTGGTGCCACACGCCCGAATCGAACGTCTCACGGGCCCGAGCAACCGCACTCTCAACGGCGGTCACGCCGCCGTCAGCAAATGTGGCGATCGGCTGCTCCGTCACCGGGTCGACGACTGAGATGGTCTCGCCTTCGCCGGGACGAGCACCGAGCTCTTCGATTGTGGCCTGTACCGTCATAGTGCCTTCCTTGAGCGTTATCGCCGATTGATGTTGCCCGCGTCGACCGGTATGACCGATCCCGTCACATAGCGCGCCTCGTCCGACACCAGCCACGCAATCGCATTTGAGACATCGATCGGATCAACCGCCTCGACCGGAATCGCATTCAGCAGCGATCCGGCGAGCTGCGGGACGTTTTCGATGATCTCAGCGACGTTGCCACCACCTGCCATCGGCGTGCGAACAGTGGTGGGGGCAACGCTGTTGACCCGGATGAAGTGCGGCGCCAGCGAGTTGGCCCAAGACCGAGTCAAACCAATAACACCGTGTTTTGCCGCCGTGTAGGCCATCATCCCAGCGGCGTCGATAGGTGCCCCTGTGAGCCCACCGGTCGAGCTCGTCAAGACGATGGCGCCCCCGTTCTTTGCCTTGATCATTTGCGGGATCGCTGCTCGGCCGGTATTCCACACACCTGTCAGGTTCACACCGATGACCTCGGCCCACTGTTGCTCATTTGAGGCCATCCCTCCCGGCCCGATACCGGCGTTCGCAAGCACGATCTCAACCGGCCCGAGCTCGTCGATTCCTTCTTTGAGCGCAGCCTTGAGGGCGGGGTAGTCGCGGACATCGGCCTGTTTGGTGACGATCCGTCGACCGAGCGCTTCGACCTCTTTGACCGTTTGCTCGAGGTCGGTGGGTGTCGACATCTCGTAGCCGACGGATTGCAATTGCCCGCAGATGTCAACTGCGATGATGTCGGCGCCCTCCTCGGCGAGTCGTACGGCATGGCTCCGCCCCTGCCCGCGAGCAGCGCCGGTGATGAACGCTACCTTGCCATCGAGTTTTCCCATTGTTTCCCTTTCGACTCGGTTCGCACCGTTCGGCGATTGCTATAGAGATCTCGGTCCCATCGCGATGCTGAGCCGCGCTCCTGCATCAAGGCGTATGACCTCTGCGTTCATGTAGGGATTCCGGACGATCGCCTCGACGAGGCTGGCGTACTCATCCGGATTGCCCAACCGCCTCGGAAACAAGATGTCCTCGAGGAGCAGATTCTGAACGAAGCGTGACGACGTCAACGGCGTGAGAAACGAGCCGGGTGCGATCCCACACACCCGAACTCCTATCGGAGCCAGGTCCCGGGCCATCGGGAGCGTCATGGATTCGATGGCTCCCTTGGCCGCGGCATAGGGCACCATGGTCTCTTGCCCGTCAAAAGCGCTGATTGAGGCGGTCTGGACGATGACGCCACGCTGCCCATCTTCGTCGGGCACGTTCGAGGCGAAGGCCGCGGCCGCGAGTCGGGCCAGGTTGAACGGTCCCACCACATGGACATCGAGATTTGCCTTCAGGACGTCCTTCGAGATCGGGGTGCCCTCGTCGTCGACCAGGCGAGGGCTTCTGATCAGGACACCAGTAGCACTGACCGCAATCGAAAATATCCCGAGCGACTGTGCGACAGTGATGGCCTCCGATACAACCTGGTCATCCTCGGCGGTACCAAGGATCGTCCTGACCGAGTCGCCGAGCTCTGACCGAAGCTCTTCAGACCGCTCCGCGTCGGGATCGATGACGACAACTCCGACGCCGACTCCCACGAGACGGCGAACGGTCGCACTGCCCAAGCCGCCGGCGCCACCGGCCACGATGGCCGATCGGCCCTTGGGATTCATGCTTGTCCTGCGCATCCGAGGGATCGCACGCCTCAGCTCCAGCTCCCGGCGCCGACACGGAATGCCGTGACGCTCGCCCCTTCGGGCACCCGTTCGATCGGTGTCGTCAGCTCTTCAATGCTCGGTGCCGCGATCTGGGATGCGATACGCGAGAGGGCGACAGGGTCGAGGTTGTAGAGGCCGATTGCGTTCTCCCCCACCATGCGACGAATATCTGCAGCGGGACTGTCGCTGAAGGTGTGGCGGAGCGCAAGACGGGTCACTGGTGAGACCTCCCGGTCCTCGTCGTAGACGAACGTGCCCTCCAGGTGCGGATAGTCCGACCCCCAGAGCACCTGCGTGCCGAGGCCGTGCTCCGTCGCCTGTTGCACCTCGTAGGGAGAGGCGAAGCTGGCACCCAAGAACACGTTGCGGGCCATGTACTCGCTCGGGCGAAGCCGCACCTGCTGCAAGAGCGCGTTGTTCAGGGGCTCGTCCCGCTTGAACTCATAGAACGCCCGAATGGCGTCGAGCTCGGCCGCCATTGCTGGAACCCAGTTACCGGGTGTCTCGGTGATGACGAGCTTCAGCCCGGGATGGCGTTCGAAGACGCCGCCAAAGATCATCCAGGGCACCGCGCGTTGCGACAGCGTGGCTGACTCCAGCTGGATGAGGGCGATGGACTCGAGGCCCGAGTAGCGTGCACTCGTCCTTCCGCCGACATGGGTTACCAGCGGCATCTCGAGCTCTTCGCACGCTGTCCAGAACGGTTCCCACTGACGACGGTTGTATTCGGGCAACTCGCCATCTCGCATGGCAGGAAAGTTGACCCCCTTCAATCCGTGATCGTGCGCCCAGTGCACCTCGTCAAGGGCCCGCTCGAGATCGAAGAGGGGGAGATAGGCCAGCCCGATGTGGCGGTGCGGTGCCTGCGCCACGAAGTCAACCAGCCAGCGGTTGTAGATCGACTGCCCCACCGCCGCCATGTCTGGGTCGGGCTTGGGGACGGTTTCGCCGAACGACTGCGGCACGAAGGGAATCGGCTCCATGTTCGTGCTGCCGTGGAAGATCACCCCCGCTGCCACACCGTCATAGTCGTAGTCAGCCAGACGAGCCGCAGATTCGTAGTGACCACGAGTCCGAAAGTTCGGGTGGTCGAGATACCCACTGCCCTCGAGCATCGTGGTGAAGGTTGCCCGCTCCGACGCCATGCTCTCCGCGAAGCGATCGAATTCCTCGAGGTGCTTCGAGGGGCAATAGGGACGGAGATCCTCGACCAGGCGCGGGCCGATGTGCGTGTCGTTCGAGACGATGATGAGCGGATCCGACGCAGTCATCGGACGACGATGGGCATCTTTTCCCATCCACGAACGGTGGATGTCGAGGCTAACTTGATCCCGCTGTAGTCGACATCCCACTCGGGCCACCGGTTCAGGAGCTCGTCGAGCGCCACGCGCCCTTCGAGCCGGGCCAGGTGCGCTCCCAGGCAGAAGTGCAGGCCGTAACCGAAGGTCATGTGCTGGCCGTCTGTCCGCCTGACGTCGTAAGAGGCGGGGTCCTTGAAGCGCCGGGGGTCTCGATTGGCCGAAGCCATCATGAGGAGAACCGCGCTCCCCGCAGGCAACGTCGTGCCGTAGTACTCGACGTCTTCGGTGACGTAGCGGGCCGACGTGTGACCCGTGGGCTCGAAGCGCAGCGTTTCCTCGATCGCGCTCGGAATGAGAGAACGGTCGGCGGAGATCAGCGCACGTTGGTCGGGGTGATCCGCCAAGACCTTGGCGAGCCACCCAATCAGCCGCCCGGTGGTTTCGTTGCCGGCGCCGGCCAAGACGGACGTGTAGGTCAGGACCTCCTGGCGACTCAAGGTCCTCGTCACCCCCGATTCGTCCTCGAACTCGGCGTTGAGCAGCATCGTCATGAGGTCGTCGGACGGGTGGTGTGAGCGCCACTCGACGTAGTCGGCGAACATCTCCCCCGTGACCACTTCGGACTGCTCGATGCGCATCGGCTGACCTGGCCGGGTGCGCAGATCGCGATCGGTCTTGTTGCGGACGGCGATCTGGTCTTCTTCGGGGATACCGAGGAGCATTCCGATCACGCGCATGGGCAACATCGACGCCAGTTCGGCGATGACGTCGAAGCCGTCGCACCCGACCAAGGGGTCGAGGCAGCGAACGCAATAGGCGCGCACCTGCTCCTCGAGGACCGCCATTCGCTTGGGCGTGAAAACGCGCGAGAGGAGCCCGCGATGGGTGGTGTGGACTGGCGGGTCTTCCCACATCACCACGCCGGTAGGCACCTCAATGCCCGCCCGCAGGACGTCCAGCAGATCCCCTCGGCTGCTGGAAAAGACCTCCCAGTTGACCAGCGCTTTTTGAACGTCCTCGTGCCGAGACAGCGCCCAGAAGTCGTACCGCTCGTTGTGGTAGATCGGCGCCTCTTCGCGAAGGCGCTCGTAGGTCGGATAGGGGTCGGCGTTGATATCGACGTCGTACGGGTCGAAGTAGACGTGGGTATCACTGACAACCATCGGCCGCCCTCTCTAAAGTTAGAACACTCGTTCTAACTTAGCGGTGGAGCCGTGTCAAGCCTCCCAGCCCAGGGCCAGGCAGGGGCTCTCCGCTGGCCATCGTACGGCAGTGGTCATAGCGGACCATATGCTCTAGCTCAATGGTTCCACGCTCGGTTTCCACGTCGCCGGCTCAAGCCGGGTCGACCAGGCGCCTGAGGGCGGCCACGCCCGAAAAAAGGCGAAAGCTCCTCGATGCGGCCGAACAGATCATGCTGCGTGATGGGTACGCCGCCGTGACTTCGAGGCGACTGGAGACCGAAACAGGCCTCAAGGTGCACTACCACTTTGGCAGCATCGACGACCTGTTCATCGCAGCTGTCCGTCGGCGAGGTGAGGTCAACCTGGCATTGATGGCCGAGGCCCTGTCGTCAGCCGAACCCCTTCGGGCGTGGTGGCGCCTGGCATCCGATCGTCGAGGAAGCAGACTGCTGGTTGAGATCACCGCCGCGGCGAACCACCGCCCCGCCCTTCAGGTCGAGGTGGCCGCCTTCGCCCGAGAGACCCGGCGCTTACAAATCGAAGCGCTCGATCATCTGCTGGACGAATACGGCATCGATCGTGACGCCTATCCCCCATCGCTGGTAGCACCAGCGATTCAGGGTCTCGCCTTCGCCATGGCGTACGACCAGGCCGCTGGCTTTGACACCGCTCAGGTCGAGGCGTCACTCGCCATGGACCAGCTCTTGGATCGTTTCGAGCGCCAGCGGGCTGCGAACGAGGCCTGAAAGCGGTCGGCGGGACGAGCGGGCCTCCGCACAGACTGGCGACTGATCAAATACCCGTACACGCGTGCGATCACTCGGCTTTGAGCCGAGTAGTACTGAGCCCGCTACGCAACAGGACCAGCTTTGAGCATCCATGCCCTCGGCGTACGAGGGCGAGGGCAAGGGCGGTTGTTTTCAACTTCGACGCCAGTACTACTCCACGTCCGAACCAGAGCGAAAGGCTGTGGAGAGGACCGGTTTTTCGGTGGGCCGGCTCACAAATCTGGCCGCAGGGGGATTTCCATGCAAAGCTTTGCATTGGTGCTGCACGAGGATCGCCTGCTTCCCGCCGACCCTGGTGTGCGCCGTCTCGCCCGTGCGCTGTACGAGGGAACGAAGTCGCTTCCCATCGTGAGCCCCCATGGGCACTGCGACCCGGTGGCGCTCGCCGAGGACCGGCCGTTCGACAGCCCGGCGACCGAGCTCGTGACGAAGGATCATTACATCCTCCGCATGCTCTACAGCCAGGGCGTGCCGCTCGAGTCCCTCGGCGTGGTGCCGCGCGACGGCGGATCGGTCGTCACCGACGGGAGGCAGATCTGGCGGGAGTTGGCGACGCGCGTTGCGCTCTTCAGAGGCACGCCGTCCAAGCTCTGGCTGGACCACACGCTCCAAGAGGTCTTCGGGGTGACGGAGCCGCTAGGCCACGGGAACGCCGACTCCGTTTACGACGACATCGCCGCGCAGTTGGCGCAGCCCGAGTTCCGGCCGCGCGCCCTCTTCGAACGTTTCGGCATCGTGTTCCTCGCCACGACCGATGGCGCCCTCGACCCCCTCGAGGCGCACGCGTGGATCCCCCGATCGGGTTGGACGGGTCGAGTGGTGCCCACGTTCCGCCCGGACGATGTCGTCGACCCGCAGCGGCCCGGCTTCCACGCCAACGTGGCGACGCTCGGCGATCTCACGGGTCACGACACCTGCAGTTGGTCCGGGTATCTGGACGCATTGCGCCAGCGCCGCGCCGTCTTCGTGGCGGCCGGGGCCACTGCGTCCGACCATGGACATCCCTCACCCGCCACGGTGGACCTCTCGCCCCGTGAGGCGGAGGCGCTCTTCGGTCGCATCGTCACCCAGACGGAGCACCCGGGTGAGGCCGAGGTCTTCCGGGGCCAGATGCTCGTCGAAATGGCCGCCATGAGCCTCGACGACGGCCTCACCCTCCAAATCCACGCCGGCTCGTGGCGAGACCACAATCCGACCGTCGCCGCCCGCTTCGGTCCCGACCAGGGCGCGGACATCCCCCGTGCGGCGGACTACGTGCGCGACCTCAAGCCCCTCCTCGACCGGTTCGGCAACGAGCCCCGCCTGACGGTGATTGCGTACACCCTCGACGAGACGACCTATAGCCGGGAACTGGCCCCCCTGGCCGGGCACTACCCCGCACTGCGGCTTGGTCCGCCGTGGTGGTTCTTCGACAGTCCCGAGGGCATGCGGCGCTTCTAC
Source organism: uncultured Acidimicrobiaceae bacterium (assembly GCA_963756625.1). Lineage (GTDB taxonomy): Bacteria > Actinomycetota > Acidimicrobiia > Acidimicrobiales > RAAP-2 > Bog-473. Next base: position 398,309 of record CAVWNQ010000003.1, on the reverse strand, counting down.
CGGTCGGTGATCGAGACGGCCGGCTTCGCCAACACCGTCGGCTTCAACGACGATGCGCGGTCCCTCTTGAGCATTCCCGCCCGTCACGACGTCGCCCGGCGGCTGAACGCCGGCTACCTGGCCGGCCTCGTCGCCGAACACCGTCTGCACGAGGACGAGGCCGCCCAGACGGCGGCGGACCTGGCGCTGCACCTCGCCTGTCAGGCCTTCGGGATCGAGCCATGAGGCAGCTCGTGCTGGTGGGCCTCATGGGGTCGGGCAAGTCGACGGTCGGCGCGTTGGTGGCCAACCGGACCGGCGGTCGCCTTGTCGACGTCGACGTCGTCATCGCCGAGGAGACGGGCAAGACGGTGCGGGAGCTCTGGGAGGAGGGGGGCGAGGACGCCTACCGGGGCCTAGTCCGGGGCCGTGTTGCGCACGCTGGCCGACGACACGCCGTCCGTCCTGGCCGCCCCTGGCGGGGTCGTGCTCGACCCGGCGGTCCGCGCCGCCCTCGCCGGACACATTGTCGTATGGCTCCGGACCACTCCCGCGGCGCTGGCGAGCCGCGTGCACGTCGGCGACCATCGTCCGCTGCTGGGCGACCAGGCGGCCAAGACCTTTGCGGCCATGGCGGACCAGCGGTCCGACCTCTACTGCCAGGTGGCAACCGCGACCATCGACACGGACGGTCGCTCGCCCGACGGCGTGTCCGACAGCGTCGTAGAGCTGCTGGCAGAAACCTGACCCAGACGGAACGGAGACACGATGCTTCGACCACTGGACCGCACGCACGCGAGACGATGCGGCTCGACGGATCTGGAGTTTCGTCGTCGTGACGCAGAGGCTGGACGGGCGCACGGTGCTGCACGCGCACGCCGACCTTCTCCCGGACTACGACCGGAGCGCTGCGCCGGTGATCACCCACATCGGGCTCGGCGCGTTCGGCCGGGCCCACGTCGCCGTGTACGCGGACGCACTGCTCCGCATGGGCCATCCGGCGTTGATCCGGGGCGTCACGCTCCGGAGCCGCCTCGCGCAGCAGCAGCTCGAGCCCCAGGATGGGCTCTTCACGGTGGCCGTGCGAGAACCGGGCGAGGACATGGAGCTCCAGGTGGTCGCGGCGGTTGCGTCCGTGACGACGGGCCCGGCAGCCGCGCTCGAGGCGATCACGGCGCCCACCACGTCGTTGGTCACGTTGACCATCACCGAGAAGGGCTACGAGAGCGCCAGCGAGGAGGACGCATCGGCGCCGCCTACCGTGCCGGCATTGATCGCCTCGGCTCTGGCCCGACGCCGGCAGGCCGGCCTGGCGCCGCCGGTCCTCGCCTCACTCGACAATCTCCTCGACAACGGCGGCGTCCTGCGTACCCGGGTTCTCGAGGCCGCGGAGGAGATCGACCCGAGGCTGACGGCGTTCATTGCCGAGGAGGTGCGCTTCCCCGCTTCGGTGGTCGACCGCATGGTCCCGGCCCCGACCGACGACGACCGGCAGACCATCGCCAACGCCCTCGGGTTGTGGGACGAGGCGGCCGTCGCCACCGAGCGCCACCGCTCGTGGGTCATGCAGTCGGTCGAGGGGCTCGATCATCTGGGCGAGGTGGGCGTGCAGCTTGTCGCGGACGTCGCCGCCTTCGAACGCCGCAAGCTCTGGCTGCTCAACGGACCGCATTCCGCCGCGGCCTACGGGGGACTCCTGGCCGGGCACTCCACCATCGCAGCCTCCGTGGCGGACCCGCTCGTCGCCCGCTTCGTCCGGGATCTCGTTGATCAGACGCTCGAGGTGGCCGCCTTCCCCGCCTCCCTGGCGCCGGCCGCGTTCGCCGACGATGCGCTTCGCCGATTTGCCAATCCTGCGCTGAGACACACGTGCGCCCAGGTCGGCGCCGACGGGTCGAGCAAGCTGCCCCAGCGCCTTCTCCCCGTCGTGGCGGCGCGCCGCGCCCGGGGTCTCCAGATGACGACGTTCGCCCTCGTGGCTGCGATCTGGGTCGCGGCCGTGGCGGGCGTCCCCGCGCCGGGCGTGACGCTCCCTCGCCTGCAGGATCCGCTCGCCGAGGATTTCCGCTCCCTGTTGGATCGCCCAAACCCCCTCTCGCTGCTCAGTCACCGGGCCTTCGGCGACATCCCCTTCGCGACGGAGGTAGCTGCCATGCTGGGTCGACTGACCACGAAGGGGGCAACGCTGCTGGAGACGGGACGGTGACGGCCATGCTCGGCGGCCCCGGGCAGCTGCTCTCACCCGAGGAGGTGGGCTCGTTCGTGCGCAGCCAGGTGGCGGCGCTGGACCTCACCGGACGCTCGCTGTGCGTGGTCGTTCCCGACGGGACCAGGAACTGCCCACTGCCACTCCTCCTACGGGCCGTCGAGGACGGTGTCGGCGGACGCGCCGGCGACGTCACTGCGGTGATCGCCCTCGGCACCCATGCGCCCATGTCCGACGAAGCCATCGCGGCGCTGGTCGGGCCGGTCTCCTTTCCCGTCCGCAACCACGCGTGGTGGGACGACGAGACCTTCGCACCGATCGGAGCCCTACCGGCACGCCTCGTCACCGAGCTCTCGGAAGGCCGGCTCCATGACCCGATCGACGTACGGGTGAACCGGCTCGCTGTCCAGAGCGACGTGACGCTGCTCGTGGGCCCCGTGCTGCCGCACGAGGTGATCGGGTTCTCGGGAGGGAACAAGTATCTCTTCCCCGGTCTGTCCGGTCAGGAGATGATCGACGTCACGCACTGGCTCGGCGCGCTGATCACGAGCAGCGCCATCATCGGCCGGCGCGGCATCACACCGGTACGCGCGCTCGTCGACGCGGCCGCGGACCTCGTCCCGGGCGAGCGCCACGCGCTCTGCGTCGTGGTAGACCACGCAAGCGGGGGGCTGAAGTCGCTGTCGTTCGGGGACCCGCCTGGCGCTTGGGCTGCCGCGGCGGAGGTGGCAGCCGAGACGCACGTCCGCTACCTCGACCACCCGGTGCAGCGGGTGCTCTCGGTCGTCCCCGATCGCTATCCCGACCTCTGGACGGGGGCCAAGGGCTTCTACAAGGTGGAGCCGGTCGTCGCCGACGGTGGTGAGGTCGTGCTGTACGCGCCCCACATCACCGAGATCGCGGCCATGCACCCGCGCCTCATGGAGATCGGGTACCACTGCCGCGACTTCTTCCTTGCGCAGTGGGACCGCTACCGAGACGAGCCGTGGGGCGAGCTGGCGCACGCCACCCACCTGTACGGAGCGGGAACCTTCGACGGCGTCACCGAGCGCCAGCGCGTCAGGGTCACGCTTGCGACCGGGATTTCCGAAGCTGGCGTGCGGCAGGCGAACCTGGGCTTCCTCGCTCCGGGCCAAGTCGACGTCGCCGGGTGGGCCGCCGACCCCGACACCCTGGTCGTGCCCGACGCCGGCGAGGTGCTCTACCGGCTGCGCTGAGGGGTCGGCCCGGCCTCCTCGCCGGGGTACACCACGCCGAGCTCGGCCCGGATGGCGTCGAGCGTCGTGGCCAGCGCGATCGACTCGTCCAAGGAGACCACCGTGCTCTCGGTGCGCCCCGCTTCGAGGCAGCGATGCACCTCGTCGATCTCGAACCGGAGGCCGTTCCCCTCGTAGGACGCATCGATGCGCTCCACGCCGGAAGGGCTCGACACGGTCAGGGAGTCAGGACAGTGCATCATGGCGGGGAGGTCGATCACGCCGTCGGTTCCCGAGATGCGTGCCGTGCACGTCATGTTCACGCGGATGGCCGCCTTGACCACGCCTAACCGGCCCGCCGGATGATGCGTAAGGGCGGTGACGACCTCGTCGACGCCGGTCTCCCCGACGACCCCGTCCGCCACGACGCGCTCGACCGGCCCGAGCACGAGCGTGCACAGCTGCAGGGGATAGATCCCGAGGTCGAGGAGCGCGCCGCCACCGAGCTCGGCCGCGAAGTGCCGGTGCGTGGGATCCACCGGGCGGCGGAACCCGAAGTCCCCCTCCACCAGCAGTGGCTCGCCGATGCGACCCGCGCCTATGACGTCCACGAGGGAGCGGTACGCGGGGAGGAAGCGGCTCCAGATGGCCTCCATCAAGAACAATCCCCTGCTCCGCGCCTCGGCCGCCATGCGTGCCGCCTGCTCCGCGTTGAGGGCGAACGGCTTCTCGCACAGGACGTGCTTGCCCGCCTGCAGCAGGGCAAGTGTGTCAACCTCGTGGCGCGAATGCGGGGTGGCCACGTACGCCGCGTCGACGTCGGGGTCGGCCGCCAACGCCTCGTAGTCGCCGTAACGGGTCGGGATGTCGAACCGGTCAGCGAAGGCCTCAGCACGCTTCGCTGACCGCGAGGCCACCGCTGTGATGGATCCTCCGTCGACCCACTGCATCGCCTCGGCGAATCCCGTGGCGATGATGCCCGGACCGACGACGCCCCAGCGGATCACTGTGGGACCGCCGCGCCGGCGTCGTCCTGCCATCCCCGGCGATTGGCAATTTTCATCCCGCGAATATCCCGCGGACGCCGACATTCAGGCCAATCCGCCTCCGTTCACGCACTGCTCCGACCTGTCGGAACAGTTCACGAGTGTTCGGGCTCGTCCGGCTTTTTCACCCTTCCAAGCTGATGATGCCGGTTCGATCCCGGTCGGCCGCTCTCTTCGTTCTTGCTGTTCAGCGCCACGACGTCGTTCATCGCATCGTCGGGCTCGTCATCCTCATCCTGCGAATTTCCCGCGGGATTCGCGGCACGAGACGTCTCGGCGCCCCGAGGCGCTTTGGCGATCGCGACGACATCACAGTCGGCGACTGCGTGTTGGTGGCGCAGGGCTGCAGCCGGACTCGCGCTGCCCAGCCCGTGCCATTAATTCTCGAGTCGTGGCGCCTTGTCGCGGCCCACGTGAGGCCCGCTCGCCGCAGGTCGTGAAAGCGGACTTCGGGACGCCCGATCGACTCTCTGGCGATGCACAGACAGCGTGCAGGGGACGCCGGCGGAACCTGCCACTCTTCAGCACGGTCGTGGAACGCTAGGCCCCAGTTGACGAGCGCGACCATGACCGGAAGCACCTGGATGCACGCGTCGGTGAGCGAGTACGCCGCCCGCTGCCCGCGGCGGGCGGGGTCGTGGGTGAGCAGTCCGGCGGCCACGAGCTGTGTGAGGCGGCTGGCGAGGATGTTGGTGGCGATGCTCCTCGGAGCCGGCGACCAGCTCGCGGAAGTAGCGGCGGTTGCCGAACTCAATGTCGCGCAGCACGAGCGTCGCCGAGCACCTTTACGGCGCCGTTGATCGCACATCCTGACCGTGGGGCGGTGTCCATGACACGGTCCCCCAAATTGCTTACGCTCGGCCAGTGCTTTGGCTAGGTAGCGTCAACCAGTTGCACATCGCCATTACCCAACGCTTCGGAGGCCGCCATGTCCCAAGTCCGTGTCCACAACTTCTCGATCTCCCTGGACGGGTTCGGGACCGGCGAGGGCATCACGTTCGACGCCCCGTTCGGCCACGCCGGCCATCGCTTGCACGAGTGGTATTTCGCCACCCGCTTCTGGCGCTCGATGGTCGGCGATGCCGGTGGCACCGTCGGTGTCGACCATTCGTTCGCCGAACGGATCGAGCTCGGGTTCGGTGCGGAGATCATGGGCCGGGGCAAGTTCGGTCCGCAGACCGGCCCGTGGACCGATGTCGGCACCGAGGACGAATGGCGGGGCTGGTGGGGGCCGAACCCGCCGTTCCACACGCCGGTGTTCGTGCTGACGCACCACGCGCGCCCGCCGATCGAGATGGAGGGCGGCACCGTGTTCCACTTCGTCGACGCCTCTCCGCAGGAGGCACTTGACCTCGCCCGGGAGGCCGCCGGTGACCTCGACGTGCGCATCGGCGGTGGCCCGACGGTCGTCCGCGACTTCCTCGCCGCCGACCTCATCGACACCCTCCATGTCGTGCAGGTTCCGATTCTGCTCGGCCGCGGCACTCGCCTCTGGGACGGCGTCGAAGGCCTCGAGGAGCGCTACACCGTCGAGGCAGTCTCGTCACCGAGCGGCGTCACCCACCTGACCTTCACACGCCGATGACGGATCCTACGGACGAGCTGACGACCTGCCCCGAACACCGGGTCTGCGACACGCTGGCGACGGCTCCCTACCGGCACTTCACGTTGAAGTGAACTGCAGATTCGATGAAGGTGACTCCTTTGTGGACCTTGCTTCGCGGAGTACGCGATCAGTGTTGTCCGTACAGCCAGTGGCGTAGCAATCGCTCAGTCTCGGCATGATCAAAAAGGTGAGCAGCGGCAACGAGCGCTACAGAGGCTTCAAGACCTCCCCGATCAGCTTCCCGGTGCCATCGGGAGTCGCGGAGCTGACCAGTCGCTTCGCCGGCGTCACCGAGCCGCGCTCTCCCGCCTCAAAAGGATGACGCTGCTCACCAGGACGAAGAGCAGGAGCAGTACGAATCCGATCAGGTCGAGAACCAGGCCAAACGATGCGATCACACCGCCGAGGCCGAAGGCCTGCAGAAAGAGCAGGGGCGCGGCGAGGATCGAGACCCACCCAAGCCACCGCGGCAAGACTCCACTCCTGAACACGAGCACCCCAGCAGCGAACGCGAAGAGACCGCCGAAGACGTCTGCGACGCTGTCCACGGCGTAGGTCAACAGGTACAGCGTGTAGGAGACACTGTGGTCGTGTTGCGCACCGAACGTCGCGAGCTTCCCGTCGAGCACGCCATAGATCCCGATGTCGCTGACCGCGTGAAGAGCGACAAAAAGCACGCCACCGGTCAGCAGCAAGGAGCCGAGGGCACCCGAGCCCTCGGCATCCGTGTGCAGGAGACGGTCGTACAGCTTCCACAGGTAGATCGGAAACATGGCGGCGTAGACGACACAAAAGCCCTCGACCACGACCAGTCGGTTCCTATGATCGGCGAGCGTGTTCGCGATCTTCGCGGCCGAGTCGTTCTGGTTGATGCCGACCCCGAGTCCAATCGCCGACTCCGCCATGACGGCAAGAACGAAGACGATCCCCGCCAGCCAGGCATACCGCTCCCAGCCAGGTGCGGCCCGCGTGGTCGCCCCTGAAGTCCCTGCATCAACGATGGTCGTAGCCATGACGTCGTCCTTCCTTGGCGGCGTCTTGCCAAGGCGTCGTCAATGACGCGGACCCTGTCGTCGAGCCCTCACCGAGACCGTACACCCCACATTCACTTCATGCGGGGACGACGTTGCTACCCGACACGGTTATCAAAAAGGACAGTGCCGGATAACGTGCGTGTCCACCTGGGTTTCTCAGTGACGCCAGCGGGGCTCGCGCAGAGCATCGAGGCCGATCCATGTGGACCGGCCAATTCAATTGTGATCAGCAGCTGGTAGCGCAACGCGGCAGCCGGACTCGCGTGGCCGACTTGCGCCATCAACTCACGAGTCGTGGCGCCCTGGGTCGCGGCCCACACGAGCCCTGCGCCCCGCAGGTCGAAGAAGTGGACCTCCGCGCGCCCGATCGACGCCTTGGCAGCGCACCGGGGCATGGAGGGGATGTCTGCAAAGCCTTCTACCCTTCAGGCCCGTCAGGAGCGGACGTTCGGTTTCACGCCCCACGGGCCTCCAGCTCCGATGGCCGCGGTCTCCCGGCGCAGCCCTCACGGATCCGCTACGCGGGCCAGCGGCCGCCGCTTGACCGCTGCTTGTCTTCCGTCATGCCCACCGCCGGTTACGCCATGAGACGGGCACCGGGTAAACGGCTCGGGAAGCGGGTTTCCGCCACCAGTTACCAGCGTAGACTCATGACCTTCAGCCGCTATTGCTGGACGAGATCGACCATCGGCATGATGGCGGGCGGCTGTGCCAGCTCGATACCCAGCTCCTCCATGACCGGCCCGAGGTAGGTCAGGAACTTGTCGAACGCCTCCTGACTATCCCAGACGTCAAAGACCTGAAGCTGGCCATCTTCTCCGAAACATGAGTGGAGTTTCATGGCGCTTTCAGGAGCCCCTGCCTCACGAAGACGTTCACGCCCCTTGCTGTGCTGCTCAACGGTCATGTTCTTGGTAACGATGTAAACCCCAATCACGCGAGGTGACCTCCTTTTTGATGGGCTAGACACACCATTCGTCCGTAGGTGTCGCCCGCGATCACCGTACCCTCCGGGGCCCCAATCCGCCTCGTCTAGATGGAGCCTCCTGGGGAGTTCCTCGGTGGAGTGGGGGCATCACCGGAGATCTACGTGGGAGTGCCGCAAACCAGCGTGGTGAGCATTGCGAGCGAGGCGGCCACCTCTTTGCGCAACTGGCGCCCCCGAATCGGCCCGGCGAAGAGCCGCCGGTACAGGGTCTCGAGATAGACGTCCCACCGGACTGACACCTCGACTCCGGGCGGCCTCGGCGTGAGCTCCCACGACCACAAGGTGTAGAAGGATTCCCATCGGCGTTGACGGTTCGGTAGGAAAAGCGCATGCCTGCTGAGTCAAAGCCCAGCAGCGTGGAGAGGCTTCCATCGCATCAGGCGTGCCGGGTGGATCTCGACGGTCTATGCCGCACCGGCGGTCATTTCGGCGGGTCGGTCGATCACTTGCTCGATGGCACCGGTCCACTCGGGCAAGCGCTCGATGTCGGTGATGGTCTCGAAGATCACCCGAGGATTACCTTCGATGACAGCGTCGGCGTGGTCGTGGATCACGCACTGTCGGCCATCGCCTTCTTGATGGCCTCGGTGGTGGCAGCCATTTGCTCGGCGGGGCTGAACTGGACCAACTCGGTTCCCGCTTCGGCGGCGGGGGCGTGACCCGCCGGCATATAGAAAGCCTCACCGGCCTCGACGGTCTCCTCGTGGTCGACATAGCGGATGGTCAGCCGACCCTTGAACACGTAGCCCCAGTGCGGGCAGGAGCAGTTCCCGCCGGGAAGGCCGCTCAGCATCGGGGCGAGGTCATGGTCCTGACGGATCGTCACGAAATTGACGGTGAAGCCGTCGAGATCATCGTGGCGGTCCTCAGCGACGCCGAAGTCCTCGACGAGCGAGGCACTCTGCTTTGAGAGTTTGGGCACGATTGTGGTCCTTTCATTTAGAGGGGGGTCTTGACGGACTGGTGAGGTGACGCGTTGGGCCCGGTCGAATTGGACGGGATCGCTATGCCGACGACGGCCGGGCGCACGAAGCTGGGAGTCTTCGGCAGCTCGGTGTGCTCCACTTCGATGAAACGGAACCCGGAACGCTCAATGGTGTCGAGCGTCGGCCGGTTGCAGTCACAGCACACGACGACCCGGTTCAACCAGTTCATCCGGTCCTGCTTCTTCGCGACGGCAAGGTCGGCAGCACGCAAGTGCTCCAGGAAGAGGAACCGGCCGCCGGGGCGCAGGACGCGTCGGATCTCGCGGACGGCGCGGGGTTGGTCGTCGACGCCACAGAGCACCAAGGCGGAGACGACCACGTCGAAGGTGTCGTCCTCGAAAGGCAGGTCCTCGGCTGGGGCACGCAGGACCATCGCCGAGGGCGCCTGGGCGCTCACCCGGCGCTCGAGCCGCTTGAGCATCGAGGCATCGGGCTCGGTGACGGTCAGCGACCTGACGGCAGGCTGGTAGTGGGCGAGGCTCGCCCCCGTGCCGCCGCCGATCTCGAGGACCGTGCCGGTGGCCTGGGAGACCAACTTCCTGCGCATCTCCGTGAGTCCCGCCTTCTCGGTATTGCGCATCTGGCGGTCGTAGGTGGCGGCGAAGAACCAGCTATGAACACTCATCGGGACCTCCTCTGCTTGCCTCGCTACGAGCAAGGTACGGGAGAGCACCTTGGCGTTCATGGGGCGATTGCCCCATCTTTTGCGACCTATCCGGGCACGAACGCCTCGTCGGGAAGCAGGCCGTGTTCGAGGGCGAACAGACTGGCCCCGGCCCGAGTCGAGACACCGATCTTGGCGTAGATGTGCTCGATGTGGTTGCGAGCAGTCTTGGGCGAAATGACGAGGCGCGCCGCGATCTCCTTACTGGGAAGACCTCGGGACACGAGGCGCAGCACGTCGATCTCGCGGGCCGTGAGCCCGGCTGGGCCCTCACGTCGGCGGGCGACGCGATGGCCGGCGGTGCCAAGCACGGCCTCGACCGCATCTCCGTCCATCCGGCCCAGCTTCACCTCGGCGCGCAGTTCGACCGCTGCCTGCTCGCGGCTGAGGGCGTCTCGATGCGGACGCGGCTCGCACATCGCCTGGTAGGCGTCGGCGGCGGCGAGCACCCGAGCCGACAGCGGGATGGCGCCGCCCGAAAGTCGGCGGGGATAACCGGAACCGTCGAGCCGCTCGCGCAATGCCACTGCGATAGTCCCGAGCGGTGCCATTGCGTCGGACTGACTGAGCATGCGCTCAGTGAGATAAGGATGCATACGTACCCGCTCCCACTCGCCCGCTCCGAGAGTCCCAGGCTTGTCCCAAATGGCGTTGGACACGCCGAGACGCCCCAGTCCGTGGACGACGCCCGCACGGCGAAGCAGCGCCACCTCAGGCTCCTCGAGTCCGACCGTCGCGCCAGCCGCGCCGGCGAGCTCGGACACCCCACGGGCGTGTCCGAGCATGTAGGGGGACTTCAGATCGACGAAGTCGGCAATGGCGAGAAGGGCCGCGTCGAATTCGGTGGGTGACAGGTAGACGCCGAGCGATGGCTCCGCACCGATGACGGCGTCCCACGTCTCACCGGACTCGAGCCCGTCCAAGATGTTCTCGGCATGCTTGCAAAAGGTGGCAGCCACCTCCGGGTCGAACTGGGACCCCGCCCGTTTCTCAGCCAGTGAGACGGCAGCAACAGTGCCGCCGATCCGGTGCGCCACTTCGGTGAACTCTCCGATTTGAGCCAGTCTCGACGCGATGGGGATGGCGTCCCCGCGAAGGTTCCCCGGCCAGCCCTTTCCGTCCCACTGTTCGTAGGCTGCACCCACCGCCCCTTGTACCGCCTCGGACAGACCAAGCTGCTCGGCGAGCCGGCGAGCCAAGGCCGAGTGCTGGGCGATCATCTTGTTCATGTCTCGGTGGCCTGAGACGGCGAACTCGACGCCGACGCGAAAGCGGTGCAGCGGTGGATTCCCACTGCCCAACATGCGCATCGTCGCGAGGACTCCACTCAGACTCCCGAGTTCGTAGTCGTACTTGTTGGACTTGAGTGCGATGTCGTCGCCGAACCACTTGGCCTGCTCGTGTGCGTCGGAATGACAGCCGACGTTGACGAGGAGGGCCGTGTAGTAAACGACGGATCGCTGGTCTTCGGCGAGCCCGAGCACCTCGGCGAGACGCATTGAGATCATCGATTGGCGCAGCACGTGCTCCATGGGCTGGCCGAACCCAAGGTCGACTCCCAGTGACAGGGCCGCCACGAGCTCCGCGAGGCGAACCTTGCCCGGGCCGGGGCTCCCTGCCACGTTCACTGAAGCGACGCTAGCCGTGCCAAACATCAGCGGTCAGGGGGCGGCGGCGCCTCGTTGGCGGACCAGCCGAGGCAGTTCGACGTGACCTGCGACTTGCCGCGGACGGACCCAGGAGTCTCCCAGGGTTTGGCGACTCCGTAACCCAGTTGACCGGGTGGTTCGGATCGGGATCGTAGACAGAACGCCCGTGGGGACCCAATCGCGCACGATGCCAGCAAGACGCGGATCGTGGCGCCCGATCTGTGTGAAAGTAGCAGCGATCGCCTTGCGCACCGCGATGCGACCGCTCGGTTGATGCACCGACTGGCGACGGCGCCCACCGAGACCCGTCGCGCCAGCCAGGTCTTCCATTACGGCGTCACGCTCGGCAGACAAGAGACTTCGTCGACGAGGAGGCGAAGGAGCCCGGGCATGACAACTCCTCCCACCCCATACGCGGACTCTCGCTACATTGAGTCTTCACCACGACGAGAGGATCACGATGTCGTCAACCTCAGGGCCCGAGCATCTCAACGGCCATCATCGAGACACCCTGCTACAGATCTTTCAGCAAAAGACGAACCACAACGTCGAATGGCACGACGTCGTATCATTGCTCGAGGCGGTGGGATCCATCGAACAACAGCACGACGACATGTTTCTGTTCCGCCTCGGACAACAGACCGAGGTTCTCAGGCGTCCGAGTGACAAAGACATCGACGGACAACAACTCGTCGACTTGCGCCGAATATTGACGAGTGCCGGCTACGACACCATCGCCGCGGAACTCGAAGAAAAGGGCAACGAAGTCTGAAATGGCCCGGATGAGGCAGATCCGCGGTGAGAATGTTCGTGGTGTCATCGACCTTCACGAGACCATCACCTACCGGACTTCCACGCTGCGATCCCCGATGACGAGACGATCCGGGGCCGAGCTAGCCCGCATCGGACTTCGCCTTGAGCGGATCTTGGATTCCGATGGCACCTGGATACTGGCGACGCCGTAGACCGTCCAGAGTGTCCCCGCACGCCGGGAGCGGGGGACCTAGAGGCTGGCCGACTCAGAGCACGAGGAGGGTCGGGGCGTTCTCGGTTCACGCACTCCGGCCCCGCCGCTCGCACCGCCAAGTCCCATGGTGATGGCTTGTCGAATCCACCATACGGCATACGTGGAGAAGAGGAACCCCTTGGCGAGATCGAACTTCTCGATGGCGATTACGAGGCCTTGCTCTCCCCGCCGGATCCGCTCGTCGAAGGAGAGATCGGCCCGTGCGTACTTCTTTGCCATCCTTGCCACGATCCGACGATGTGAGACCGTCAGTTCTGCGCGGGCATGCAGATCGCCTCTCTGAGCCAGCGCAACTCGCTCAGCCGCTTCAGGATCAGGCATCTTGGGAACTGCTGCGGCCCGACGGACATACTCGTCGCCCTGGTCTGTAGGCACGAGGTCAGGATACAGGCGAGAAAACATGGTCGGCTGCTCCGACAGACCAGCGCGAAGTGCCCCCCTTCGCCAGGACGGTGAGACACATGGGTTTTCTGATCCATGTGTGAACGACCAAACTGGCGACATGCGGGGAGTATTACTCGACGTCGGTGGGGTGTTCTTGGTGCCCAGCCGAGATCGGCTGGTCGAAGCACTTGGTGAACTAACTGGAACCTTGTCAGATGCAGAGTGCGATCGGGCGCACTTCGAGGGTATGCACGCCCTCGATGTGGCGAATGTGCCGGGAGATCGAGACAGGCGCATCTATCTCAACGGGCTATCTCTCATCGATCGGGCTTCGCGAGGATCGGCTTGAAGCAGCGATCGACAGGCTCATTCCGGTGTGGAGGGGTCCGTCATTCGACTTGTGGCGTCGCATCCTCGGCGGGTCGGTCGTTGGATTGCAGAATCTCTACCACGCGGATCTGAGATTGGGAATCGTGAGCAACTCGGACGGTCACGTCGAAGAAGAGCTCGTCCGAAACAAGATCTGCCAAGTAGGACCGGGACCAGGCGTGCCGGTCCGAATAATCGTCGATTCTGGCGTCGTTGGTGTTGAAAAACCAAATCCGACCATCTTCGATTTTGCGCTTCCTTCGCTTGGACTGAATCCTTCCGACATGATCTACGTGGGTGACAGCGTGAAGTACGACATCAGGTCCGCCGAGGGCGCTGGAATGACGCCCTTGCATTTCGATCCGTTCAATCTTTGCGAGGACACAGATCATCTTCATATTGCTCAGGTTGGTGATGCGCTCCGTTACTTGTGAGTCCCCCGGCAGCACGGGGTGAGTTCCGAGCGTTGATACTTCTCTGAAGATTCATCCCCCTTTTCTGCTGGGCCTCAAAAGCTTCAGGAATCCCAGCAAGCACGGGGCATCCGTACCGCAAGCGCTACGGCGCCCGCGAGATCTATCGCTACCTGCCTCGCGTCTAGATCCTCGGGTTGAGGGATCTGGCTTTCCCCGTACTGTCGCGCTTCGGATCTCACTTGCCGGCGATTCGCCGAACCCGGCTCGGGGTCCGCGATCTCGAAAACGCGTGACCTCGTAGGAACTGGTCCTCACCTCGAGTGACTGATCATGTCGTGTCCGTTGTTTCCACTTCGGACGCACCAAAAGAACATTTCCTCCCTCCCTCGTCCAAGATTCGTCTGCTGTACTGTCATCACGCCGTCGTGCACCACGGCACACCGCTCGTTGACGACCCTCTCGCGTCAGCTCCGTGCGCGCTCTAGGCATCGACGAGACCTCGTTCCTCTCGTCCACGAGAGATCACCACACCATCTACACGACGGCCTAGTCGATCTCGATGCCAGGATCCTCATCGACCTGATCGAGAGCAACGCGCCCCTGAGCTGCGCCGATAGTGCGACGTCCAGAACCCCGCCTGGATCGCGAATATCGAGGTGGTGGCCACCGACCTCGCCGAGAGCTACCGGCGAGGCATCGCCACCCACCTCGAGCACGCGATCAAGGTCACCGATCCTTTCCATGTCGTCCGCGCCGCGAACCGTTGCGTCGACAAGGTGCGCCGACGAGTGCAGAACGAGACACTCTAGCACCGAACAAAAAAGACCGACCCGCTCTATGGGTCGACAAGCGAGAGGAGCTCGCCAGGATCGTGGCACCCCGACAACACCCGGGGAGATTGCCTCACCCCGTGAGTCAGCGCCACTCCCTACCCGAGTCCGAGGCACTAAGTGGATTGGTCTGGGCAGAGCTTTCACGAGCATCGCCCAGCCGCACTTCACCCGAGGGTTTGAGCCACTATGTCCGCGTATCGAGCGATTCCGGCCGATGTGAAGTGGATCCCATCAGGGAGACGCATCTGCACGGAGGTCCCGTCTGGCCCAGCCAGATACTCGGAGTAGCCGCCGTTGGGTGCACTGAACGCATTCACCACATTGATGATCGGAGGTCTGCCTGAGGCGTCGTTCGGAGCATGAAGTGATTCATAAATACCGTCGAGGGTTGTCACCTTTATCTGATTGAAAGGCGTGGCAAGCGGGGGTCCTATCACCCAGTAGACCTGCGCCCCACGCGACGCCAGTACGTCCTCCAGGAACTGCGCAACCTCGCGCCACCGCTCGTAGAACTGTGGCGTCCCGTCCGCGATCCCCGGTTGGGCGCCCAGCAATCCGTAGTTGCCAATGAACTCCACGACTACTTTGTCCGGATTGTCTGCTGCGACCAGTTGGCGGGCCCATTCGATCCAATTGACCTGCGTGTCGAGCAGGCCGCTTCCCGGCATTGCCTGAAATTCGGCTAAGCAACCCCTCGTCCAGAGGTCCGCCTCAAGCGCTGGGCTGGACTCATAGGTCAGCGAATCGCCTATCAAGAGAACCGAAGGATCGTGCCTGCTCAGAAGAAAAAATGGGGCGATGATCGCTATCGGCACGACGATCGCCCCTGCCACCCATAAGGTGCGCCGAGAGCGACGCCTCTCGGAAGACTCGAGCCGCATACAGAATGTCTAACCGGCGTTCATGGTCTCGGACGGCGTGGCGAAAGGCACTCCTTGTACAACGCGCCGGGTCGGTCACCTATTGGCATACAACCTTGATCCGTTTCGTCACGAGTCGGCGCTGTCTCCTCGCTCGATGACCCTCGTGATTCGCCGGTCGGGCACAAACCAGACCACGGCTACTCCGACGTAAATGGCAATTGCTGCCCACGGTTCGAAGAAGGCCACGATCACCGCCGCCACGTAGGCAACGGCAGAGAACCGGCCTTTGCGGTCATCGCCAATCGCCACCGCTAATCGTGAACCTGCCGGGTGCAACGTTAACAGTGCCCGGGTCAACACGAAGTAGGCGATAGCCGAAAGGAGCAGGACCAACCCGTACACAACCACTGGAGCGGTATCACCGGGATGCTCACCCAACCACGCCGTGGCTGCGGGAGTCAGCGAGAGTGAGAACAGAAGGCCCATGTTCGCCCAGAGAACCCGACCATCGATTCGCTCCACTATGTGCATCAGATGGTGGTGGTTATTCCAGTAGATCGCCAAAAACGTGAAACTCAAAGCGTAGACAAGAAACTTTGGTAAAAGCGGCTTCAGGTCGCCGAAACCGTGCCCAGCGGGTGGGCGTAAATCGAGCACCATAATGGTCATGACAATGGCGATGACGGCGTCCGTGAAGGCCTCGAGCCTGCCTTTGGTCACCGCGTCAGCATCGCATATCGCGTCAGACGTCCTTCGATCGAGCGGGTGTAGATGACCCTGCGGGAGCACGCGCTCCGTCGGACTGTCCGAGAGGCGGGGACGAGCCTCAGAGGGACTGGAGCAAGAACTGGTTCGGCTCAAGGAGGCCGAGATGGTGGGAGCCAGTTCGGCCAGTTCGGCAATTCTAAAGCTTTATGACACGGCGACCGATGGGGCACCCGCGGGAGCGCTTTCCCCTTGCCGGAGCAGGGATGCGCTCACGAGGACCATGACGATGAGAAAGCCGATATAAGCGCCCCAGCCGACCACGATCCAACCTTTACCGTGGTAGCTGCTGAATGTGACCCCGATCCAGACCGCCAACCCGTTGAAGGCCGCTACGACCAGGCTCACCCATCCGAGCCATCGTCTCGCGATCTCGCCTCCCAGCATGGCCAGTCCCAACCCAACCAGGAAAACCGCGGTCATCACGGACGTGACCGAAAAGAACAACGTGTTCAGGTCACCCAGCATCCGAACGAGGGTCGGGTCCCTTATGCCGCCAGGCTGGGCAACCATGAAGGCGAGCACCGCGGTGGGCAGCGCGGCCAGGGCGGTCGTTATGGCCACGCCGAGGCCGGCCCCCAGAACGATGGGAGCAAGTGACTCGGTACCATCTTCCACTCGCCGGAGCACGCGGTGCAGGTAGCCGACGAACCAGAGCAGCACCCCAGCCGCGAAGAAGTCGCAGATCATTCCCGCTTGCAGGGCCACCCGGTGATCGGTGACCCAAGTTAAGGTTGTCGCCGGCGAGGAGTCGACGCGCGGCTGCTGGGGATAGATGAAGCCGGAGAGCACGGCGAGCACCACGAAGGCGAGGCCGCTCGAGCGCGCCGACCCGCTCGAACGTACGGTCTTTCATTTGAGGGTTCCCCCTTTCGTCCCCGTGGGACGGCGTCAATATACGACCCTGCCGATCGAATTGCCGGTACTCGCGCCTGACGCGGCCGAGAGTGGGCCACTGTGCCGCCCTACAGCCGGTCGCCCGACCGGCGGCCGGTCCTATGTCCTTCACCCATCGAAGACGAGATGACATCGGATCTTTGCCGGTGACCAACAACCAAGATTTGCACCAACGGCAACGCATCTTGGGCGGCCATAGCGGCCGAGTTCGAGTGCCTCGCGTGCGCCCGTACGTTGCGGGCCGGTGAGGCAGTACGGGTTGTTCTTGGGCCGGATCCCAGAGTCAATCGGATCGACGATCGTAAGCGAATGGTGCACAAAACGATAGCTGGATGTTCTCCCAAACGACCCTGACTCTCGCGACCACCCCATGGCCACCCAATGTCGAAAGGATGGGTGTCAGTTTGCGACTTTCACCACCGTCCAACGGCTGAGTCCCGTCAGTCCGCCAGGTGAATACGCGATGCTGCGAATGGAATAGACCCCGTCGGTGACTGATTTCGTGTCCCATCCGCCTAGATATCCGAAGGCAGTCGCAGAGCCTTGACTGATGACGGTTGGATTTCCATTATTGGTTCTCAGTTCGAACTCCACCTTGTTGACTCCGAATGGATCCGAAGCAGTCGCGACCAGAAACACCTTGCCGCGAAGAACTTCCTCAGCTGCTGGCTTGATCAGAGACGTGGTTGGTGGCGTCCGGTTCACCGGAAGCTTTTGTCTGGAATACCAAGAAATGTCTGAAGTTGAGAAGAGGGAAAGGTGGTGGTCGCGCGCATCGTTCGCCATACGCCGAATGAAATCAGCAGTTTCGAATCCGGCACCCAATTGGCTGGTAATAAGGCCGTCCGGTGCCCGCTGGATCTTGGCGGTGACGATGGCGCCCGTCACTTCGTAGTCGCGGTATCCATTGGCATCTGAAATCCCATTGCCGGTGCCGACAATGGCCTGGATGCAGATGAGAATGCCGACAAAGGCCGTCATTCCCGGCAGCCAACGGATCCAGCGAATGGGTTCGGTAGCAGTCTGCATAGATCGATCAAGAACGACGAGATAGGAACCGACCAAGATCAGCAGATCAAACGTTACATAGCGGCTAGTGCCCGCATCACTTAGCCCGAACGAAGTTCGCCCACCCGAAATTGCGGCGGCGAACAACAGTCCGAACCAAATGAGTGCGACTCCGACCGGGCGCGCACTCGACTCGTCGACGCGAAAGCCAAAGGCAATGAGCGACCACAGCGCGACCCCAACGATCACAATACCCAGAGCGAGGATTCCGTATTGAGCCCCATGCGGGGAATCTGGGATTTGAACGCTGATGACGTCGCCAATAGCGAAGAAGAAGAACTTCAAAGCCTCGACCGGGTGGCGCAGCGCGTAAGAGATTCCCCCGCTCTCCTGAGTATTCCAGTTGTAGAAGTAGAGGCCTGCCGACACCAATCCTGCAGCGATCCAAGTGAGTACGTACGATCTGGTTCGTGCTCGTTGAAGAAGAAGAACTAGTCCGACCGGCCAAATAAACAGGCCCTGTAGAGACGAGAAGCTCGCGACAACACCAGCCGCCACTGCAGCGCAGAAGGCAATCCGCGTCAAAACGGGACGATCGAGAAAGAACAGTGCGATCGAAAGGGCCGCCATGATGAGGTACCAACCGACCTGGAATCCAAACAAGGTGTCGCCTGATTGGGCGACGGAAAGAAGGACAATCGCCACGGGGAAGTAGGCAATCCAGTGGATTTTCGGAGCCCGCCGATGGTGAGTGAGAATCACGAGCGTCGTGGCTCCGATCAGAAGCACGGCACTGATGTATTCCTCGACGATCACGTTGTAATGGGCCACGTGCGCTAGAAACAGGGTGACTATATTCTGAAACAAGATTCTGTTATCGCCGTGCTGGCCCCACAACATCGAGAATCGAAGGTGACCCGTGAACGATGATTGAATCAGGTCGATGTCGAACCACTGATCCGCACGAATCATGTCGACTGCATCAGCAAATATCAGCCAAAAGTACAGAGCGATCGGTAGTGCGAACGCGAGGGCTGTCAGCCCCGTACGAACCGAGGCCGGCACTCTGTCGCGACTCGTCATGACGCGGATCGTAGCGAAGCGAAATCTTGGCGGCAGACTCCGAATGACGCGCCCTTTCGTTGACACTCGAGCCAAGGAGTCAAAGCCACGTTTTCTTCTACCCATACCTAGCGGTCCAGAGTCGCCGCCAGCGGTCGTGAACAGCCCGGGTCGAGCACGCTGACTGAATAACTCGCTAATGCTGGGATGGGTCCGATCGCTCTTTGAGCATCCGCTGGCGGTCCTCGGCGCCAAGATGAGCGGGTTCCGTTGAGTCCACGAAGTCGACAAGAGCAGTGACGAACTGTTCCGGCGCCTCGATCTGGGGAAAGTGGCCAACGCCCTCAATAATCACAAGTCGGCACCCAGGAATGGCTCGGTGTGCAGCATGCGCGTGGCTGACAGGGATGATGTCGTCCCTGTCCCCCCAGATGATCAACGTGGGCATCGGGGAGGCCAAGTAGAGACGATCCATTGCGCTCACCGTCTGACCGCCGGGGTCGATGACGGATCTGATGGTGCGGGCGAACGCCTGGCGGTTCTCGGCCTCGGCCAGCGACGCGTAGGAGCTCCACATCTCCGTGATCCGACCCACGCGGATGCCGCGGTCGTTGATCGACCGCAAAAGGCTGTCTCCCCAGCTGCGAATGAACCCCGGGAAGATCAAAGGCATCAAGTACTCGCTTCCCGGCAGCGTCATGAATCGAAGCATCCAGTTCACTTCTCGCCCAAGACCGCCACTGTCTACGAGCACGAGACGATCGCAAAGTTCAGGATGCTGATAGGCGAGCTGCATGGCCACCCCCCCGCCAAACGACTGTCCGACTACGGATGCCCGGTCGATGTCGAGGACTTCGAGAAGATCACGGATCCCACTGGCGAACGCTCCCAGTGAGTAATCCCCGACGGGCTTATCGGACAGACCGTGACCCATGAGGTCCGGTGCGATCACGGTGAAGTAATCGGTCAGTAGGGGTATCACGTCCCGCCAGGTCCGAGAGCTACCGGCGATGCCGTGGAGAAGTAGGAGTGCCGGCCCCTTACCGTCCATGCGGTACGCCATGTCGTGACCGTGGATCGAGACGTGCTGGATTTGGCCATCCATTGGAACATCATGTCTCAATGGGGCGAGCACGGTTACGGCAGCAGAACCACTCCACGCGAAATTTCGAAATATCCCGCGCGTTGCGCCGTCCGGTGAATCTTGGAAAAGGGTACCTGTCCTGCCAGCACCGGGTTCGGGCGAGCCGAGCGGGATGGCAGGCCGATTGATGCTGTAACGGGCGTCAAGCGAACTCCTGCGCCGCGTGTTCTGGCCATGGCTTCGGTCGCAAGGATGACTTGATCTTCTTGTGCTCCGAATTCGAACGGACAAGTCACACCCCGGTTCGACTTGTAGCCTGATCAGGCGCGTTCCTGACAGCAGGAAGGAGGTTGGATGCCTGCTTGCTCCCGCTGCCTGGTTGAGGTGTTCCCGGGGACTGCCCTTTGCCCCAAGTGCGGCGCCGCCATCAGGCCATATGTCATGCCTCGACCGGCGCCCAAGCGGGCCGAGAAGTCGCGGCAACGCCTGAATGCCCTGAGTGCTAGGGATCGGGTCACCGGCCCCGCGACCTTGGTCCTCCTGGCGTCCTTCTGGCTGCCCTGGTACAGCATCGGTCCCTTCTCCGCCGATGGACTCAGCGCGCACGGTTGGCTGTTCATCGCGGTCCTAAATTCGATTGTGCTGGTGCTCTACGTCCTGATCACCGCGTTCGGCGTCGGCGACCTCGCGGAGCAGGGCCGTCTGTCCAAGGATCAGCTCCTGGTCCTCATCACCGGGGTCAATGTTGCTCTCGTCGTGATGGGCTTCTTGCTCAAGCCGGCCGGATTCAGCTGGTCATGGGGCGCCTTTCTCGCGCTTGCCGGCGCCATCGTGGCTTTCCTGCCGTTTGGCGTTCCCCTCATCCAGGCCCAGCGCCGCCGCTGAATCCGCGGCCAACGCCGGAGGTGAGACATCTCGCCCGTTTCGGGAATCACCAAGGTACGGCACCGTTGCGATCCGAGAAAGGGCCTGTTGGGCCGTCGAAAGCCCAAGGTAGCCAGCCTGACTATCTCGTCGGTACCCTCCTCAACGGTCTGGGCCCCCCTGTGCTGATTGAGGTCCGTGGCCGTGAAGCCGGGGGCGGCCGAGTTGACGCGCCAGCGGGGATGAGCCCTGGCCCATTGAATAGTCAGCATATTCAGGGCAGCTTTCGAGGCAGGGTGGGCCAGCAGGTTCAATCTCGTCCTGCCAGGTCAAGCGACCAGACGACTATAAGGACCTTTCAGGAACTCGCTCGGCGCCGCACGTAGGATCACTTGTCGAGGAGAAACAATGCGTCAAAACGGGTTACGAGCCATTTGGGCTCAACAGGGCGCCGCCCTCGGTGGGTGGTTGACTGTGCCGAGCAGTGTGTCTGCCGAGGTCATGGCACACTGTGGATTCGACTGGGTCTGCATCGATCTGCAACACGGCTTGATCGACTATTCGGAGATGGTCCATATGCTTCAGGGCATCTCCTCAACAGCCACCGTGCCTCTTGTACGGGTTCCTTGGAACGAGCCGGGCATCATTGGGAAGTGTCTTGATGCAGGCGCGTGGGGGATCATCGTACCGATGGTGAATTCCCGAGACGAGGCGAGTGCGGCGGTCTCGGCATGCCGCTATGCGCCAACGGGCACTCGCAGCTATGGGCCACTCCGAGCGAACTACTACGCGGGCTCTGACTACTTTGATCGCGCCAATCACGAGGTGACCTGCATCGTGATGGTTGAGACCCAGGTCGCCGTCGATAACGTGGATGAGATCGTCTCGACGCCGGGGGTCGACGCCGTCTATGTGGGGCCAGCGGACTTGAGCGTTTCTCTGGGTCTCAGCCCTGCACCCGACCAGCTTGACCAAAGCTTTACTGAGGCTTTGGACCGGGTAATCGATGCATGCCATCGTCACGACGTGATACCGGGCATTGCTGGTAACGCACAGACAGCGATAAAACGAGTCCGCCAGGGGTTTCGACTGGTCGAGGTCGCGTCTGACATGAGGCTATTAGGACTGGGTGCCCGAGATGCTCTTCAGCAGGTCCGACCAAGTGCTGGTCCTGAAGCAACGTCTCCGTACCTGTGACAGCGATACCCGAGCGCTCAAAGGTCGTAATCGCACTGCCGCTAGCCCAGTCCTTGGTGGACCTGCTCGCTGCCTATGACCTCACGGTGCTACCCGCTGGTAGATCCGAAGATGGTGTCTTCGAGGCCGCACTCGCCGATGCCGAGGGCCTTCTGGTGAGTTCGAATGTCATTGTTGACCGAGATGTGATGGCATGGGGGCCGAGGCTCCGAGTAATCAGCACGATGAGTGTCGGACTTGATCACATTGATCTTGGCGCAGCGCGGGCGAGGAAGATAGTGGTCACCATTACCCCGGTGCTCAGCGACGCTGTAGCGGACCTGACAATGGCGCTAATGGTCATGCTCTCCCGACGTATCTCCGAGGGAATGCGCGCCGTCGTCAGCGGGCGATGGAATGATGTCTCGTTAGGTAGCGACCTGGCGGGGAAGAGGTTGCTTCTTGTGGGATTTGGTCGCATTGGTCAGGCTGTGGCAAGGCGGGCCTTGGCCGCGAGGATGCACGTGCACTACGTCGACACCCGGAGCGGACTGCCGGTTGCCGACGACGTTGAGCGGGTCGGCGACCTCGCCAGAGGATTACCAGACGCTGACTTCGTTTCGCTTCACGTTGATCTCAATGCCCAGACCCGGAACATGATGGGCCGAGACGAATTCAAGTTGATGAAGTCCACCGCGTATCTTGTGAACACATCACGGGGTGGAGTGTTAGATCAAACTGCTCTGGTCTCGGCGTTGACGGACGGGACGATCGCTGGCGCCGGCTTGGACGTGCTTCAGGATGAGCCGCCACACCCCGATGACCCTCTATTGAACGCGCCGAACATTATCATCGTTCCCCATATCGGCTCCGCAACGAGGGAGACCAGGAGCGCCATGGCGCAATGTGCCGTAAACAACTTGCTGCTGGTGCTGCGCGACGAGCGTAGTCCATTCGAGGTGATCTAACGCTCGAAGCAACGTCCCTGCTTCGTCGATGGGCTTACGATCCGGCTTGCCGGAAGGGACCAGGCTCAGCGAATCGATAACGATTGACGATGCTGCACGGACGACGACGTAGCGGATGTTTGACGGCGACGCGGAGTCGAGCGATGAACCAACCGTCCGACGTCAGTGAGACAAGGTGTCCGCGATCGCCGGCACCGGGATACAGAACCCGCCCTGGCCCGGTCCACCCTGAACGGGCTGACAGCAGCAGGAGTTCGGGAGCGCCGATATCCGATGATCTAGTCAGCGCACCCTTTTCGGCATCAGTGCGCCAATCAGCCAGAAGAGTGGCAAAAAGATCCCGATGAGAAACATCACCCAATGACCCTTTCTGATCGACATTATGCCAAGGGTCACAATCAACACGAAGTAGATCACGGCCCACAGACCAATAAATCCTCCACTCGTCGGGTCGGCAGCCAACATATTCCTCTCCTTGTCAAGGCAGTGTCCCGACATCTGACCACAGCTCGGCCCGTGCTTGACCCGAGCCGTGTGCCCAGACGTCGCGTGCGGCAAATGAAGGCCCTCCGAGGTGCGGGAACTATCCAAGGCTGCACGTAGCCGTCAAGGGTGGCCCGTAGATTGCCGAGTGGTTGGCGGAGGTCCTGTGCCGGAACCGGCGGTCCGCTTGCTTGCCGCGCGCCGGAATGGGACATTTCGATTGCGACAGACATTGTTGGGTAGGCGAGGATAGGAGGCGCAGCGGAGCCAGAGACCTGCGGCACGTGGACAGAATCCACGTAGTCACAACCAAAGAAAGGAGAAGGGAGATGGCAAAGCACGATGCAAAGAAGGCGAAGGGAAGCACGATCCTCACGGGCAGCGAATCGCTCGGCTTGCAGTGGCTCGACGACGTGGCCGCCCACGACTTTGACGCCGCATCGGCGTATCTGTCACTCAAACTCGATGCGAAACAGGCGGCAACTGCGATCGGACGCCTTCGCAAGGCCGAGGTTACTCGTCGCCGAGCCAACGACATCTTGCGTGCTTGCAGCCTTGTGGCCTTACCTTTGGACGACCCCGGTGTGCGACGTGACCTGCTCAACGCCGTCTCTGGCAAACGGCTAAGTCCCGTTCTCGTCGTCTCCACGGGTGATGGTGGTGACATCGCCGACGGGTACCACCGGGTCTCCCTGGCGTACCACCTCGACCCCTTCGGTGACGTCCCCTTGCGCATCGGCGTCGCTCCTACCTGATCCTTGAGCTACCCGCATCGTCCACCTAATGATCGGTACTCATCCGCAAATCGGTGCCAAGTACGAGACCCAAGAGACTCAGGCGTAGTTTGGCCTAGGCCCTTCCGATGCCAGGGAGGCCTCCGCCAAGGCGGGGAATGAAAATGGTTGGCCACAGGATGTTCGGGACATATGCGGATCAGCAACGAAGTGGATGAACTGGTTATCGGTTGTGGTCAGAGGTGAGCGGAAGACCACCTCGCTTTGAATCTTGCAGCCAGAGTGACTGTGTCAATGCCAGGATCGGGTCGCCGCAACGGCCGGTCGCCCAGAAACGCCGGGACGAGGCGATTTGGTCGCTTTCCCTCCCTGCCGTGAGCCACGGACCTTCCGAGCATCGGCCGTGTCGTAGAGCTGCCAAGCGCGTGGTGAGGCCAGCCCGCGACAATGGAACGTGCTCTTGTCCGATCGGATGAAGCGTTCGTGGGCCACTGTATCGGTCGTGCTCGGCGGAACTGCAGTGGCCGCTGTGGCAACGCTCGCCGCGACGTCCGGCTCCACTCCTCACGATGCGTCGAGTGACTCGAGCCGTGTCGCCATCTCAGCACCCTCGCGCCTTCTGCGACCGCTGCTCGCTTCGCCGCGGCCGAGAGGACGTCGAGCGCACCCGGTCGCACGGTCCACGCCGACCACCACCACGGTGCCAATGACTTCCGGCCACGTCGCGCTCGCCGGATGCCCCGTGCCTCCGCACCCGCCGCTCCCGCCCTCACCGCCGCCGTGGCACCCTGGGGTCCTCGTAACCTCTCTTCCGCCGGTGGAGGCGCCGGCACCCTGGACCTCACATATCGCGACGCTCACCGGGAAGGGCATGTGGATCTGGGAGTGGGACAGCACTGACGGTGGCGACGCCGACGAGATCGTGCAGCAGGCCGTTTCGGCAGGGCTGCACCAGCTATGGGTCCGGGTAGGTGACTCGATGAACGGCTTCTATGGCGCCGAGGAGCTCGACTCGCTCGTGCCCGTGGCCCATGCCCACGGCCTCGCCGTGATCGCGTGGGGTTTCCCGTACCTGTGGGACCCCGTCGGTGACGCCCAGTGGACCGCGCAGGTCCTCCACTGGCGCGCTCCCGACGGCCAGCAGATCGACGGCTACAGCGCCGACATCGAGGAGGCGACCGAGGGTGTGATGCTGAGCGGCCAGCGGGCGGCCGTGTACCTCGAGCTTGTTCGACAAACCGCCGGCAGTCGGATGGTCGTGGCCACCGTCTACCCTCCGACCGACGCCAACTGGGAGGGTGGCTACCCCTATCAGGCGATGGCGCCATACGTTGATGCGTTTGCCCCCATGGTCTACTGGGAATGCACCGATCCTGGCACCGACGCCGCGCTCGACGTCGGCCGCCTCTCGAGGCTCCGACCCGTGCACGTCATCGGACAGGCCTTCAACTTCGCTGGCGTCGGCGGCCGGACCGTCTCACCGAGCGGAGGAGAGATCACCGAGTTCTTGAGCACAAGCCGGCGGGCGGGGGCGATCGGCGCGTCGTTCTGGGTATGGCAAGACGCCACGCCGGAGGAATGGGCTGCCTTGTCCGGTTTCCCCTGGAGCTCGGTTGAGATCCGGCCGATGCCGCTACGGGTCAGCCCAAAGTGATTCCGACCTGATCGCTCGTCAAAGATCTTTGCTGGTCTGATCTGGCTAGTGAGAACGTCCCGAACGCGGGACCAGTGACATTGTGATCACTTTGCACTGAGCGACTTGGGCGACCTGCCGCTGAGGCGACCAGCCGGAGCCGCAACCCGCTCGGGTCGAAGGTTTGAGGCAGGTAGCAGACCTGGTGAGGGTGAGTTCCAGTTCGCCGGGTGGCAGCGCTGCTGGTGGCTGAGCGCCACTTCAGGAAGGATGTGTCATGACAATTCTCGTCACGGGTGGCGCGGGCTACATCGGATCGCACACAGTGCGACTGCTCAGCGAGAGCGGTCGTGAGGTCGTCGCGTTCGACTCCATGGAGTTCGGACACCGGGCAGCTGTGGCCGAAGTTCCATTGGTCGAAGGCGACGTGGGGGACGAAGAGGAAGTTCGTCGCACCGTGGAGCAGTTCGGCGTCGATTCCGTCATCCATTTCGCGGCTTACAAGTCTCCGGCCGAATCGATGCTTGCGCCGGAGCGCTATTTCGAGAACAACGTCGCGAAGTCCGCGAAGCTGATCGAGACCTTGCACAGCGCGGGCGTCGATCGATTCGTCTTTTCGTCGACGTGTGCCGTGTATGGGACACCAGGCGAATCGCCCGTGGGAGAGGGTGCACCCGTCCGGCCAGAGAGCCCCTACGGAGAGAGCAAGGCAATGACGGAAAGGGTTCTCTCATGGTTCGACCGGTGTGTCGGCGTGCGCTCGGTCAGCCTGCGCTACTTCAATGCTGCGGGCGCCTGGCCTGATGGCTCGATAGGCGAGGACTGGACCGTCACGATCAATCTGGTGCCGCTGTTGATGAAAGCCGCACTCGGCCAAAGCGGTCCGCTGCAGGTATTCGGAACCGACTACGCGACACCGGATGGGACCGCCATTCGAGACTACGTTCACGTGGTCGACCTGTCGTATGCCCATATGAAGGCACTCGAGTATCTCGAACAGGGAGGATCGAGCGCGGTGGTGAACCTCGGGACAGGCGTGGGCTCGTCCGTTTTGGAGGTTCTGTCCACTGCCGAGACGATCATCGGGCGGCCGGTACCTCATAAACTGGCAGCCCGACGTCCGGGCGATCCGGTCGCCCTCTTCGCCGACAACCAACGAGCCAGGGATCTCCTCGGTTGGATCCCCGAACTGGGACTGGACGACGTCCTTAGGTCCGCGTGGAGTTGGCACTCGAGCCATCTTCACGGATACGAGGATTGAGGGTCGAGTGGAAAGAATAAAGAACTCCTCTACGGTTTCCGAAGAAGCAGCCAGAGAAGGTCGAGTAATGGGCAACGTCGAGGTGATTCGAGATGCGTACGACTGCCTTCCCACCCTTTTGGGCCTGATCGATCCCGACATCGAATGGAGCGAGACAGAGGGGAATCCGTACCAGCCGTACGGCAACGCTCGGAGGGGCCAAAGATGCGATCGTGCAGAACTTGTTCGTGAAGATCGGAGCAGACTTTGACGGCACCTTCGTACGGCGAGCTCGACGCTACCGGCAAGACTTTGGACGCGCAGGTCTGCCATTATTCAAGTTTCGCGACGGCGAAGTGACGAGCTTTCAGCAATTCGAGGACACGGCGCAGATGCAAGATGTGATGGGCGCCCGATAGCGCCAAGGATGGAGCAGAAACTTCTGCGATTGCCGCCGAACGTCGACCATTTGACGGCTGACAAATCGCTCTCGCGATGAGGTTCCCGATCAGCCTCGTGTGATGGATTCGATCCAGGCCCGTAGTTCTGATGCAGAGCCATCCGTTCGCGCCAAACCAACCATGAGCGCAACCCATGCCTTGCCAGGGGACAGCCCGTAGGAACCAACCGCTCCAAGGTTGTGGAGAACGCGGTGACCCCGAGGTCCTTGATCCAGTCCACCCGAGGTGCGTGCACGAGACGCAATGACCACAGCCACCCCGTCGCCGATCGCATGCGCAATGGCCGGGAGGAGTGTCTTGGGCACGTTCAGGACACCGAATCCTTCGATAACCACACCTCGAACATCTTCGAGGAGCAAGGCCTCGAGTCCGGATCCCGACATTCCGGGATAGGCCTTCACGAGGGCCACTCGGGTCTCAGCGTCGTTCCCGCTCGGCCAACGGGGGCCTGGCACGACATCGAGGTCGATCTCGTGTTCGCCCATTCGACCGATCGCACCGCTTGGTGAGAAAAAGGGTTGGAGACCCGATGTGGTTGCCTTTGAGACCGATCGGGCGCCATGGATCTCCCCGCCAAAGGTCACCAGGACACCCAAGCCTCGTGCCGCGGGACACGCCGCCAGCCGAACGGCGTCTGAGAGGTTCCGCGGACCATCGGGACTGGTGTGGGAGCGAAGGCGCATCGCACCGGTGAAGACGACTCCGCCGAGGTCCGAATCATCTCCGACGAGCAAATCCGTGAGGAAGGCGGTCTCTTCCAAGGTGTCGGTTCCATGAGTGACAACCACTCCCTCAACCCCGGCCCGAAGACTGCGGCGCACCTCATGGGCGATGACGAGCATGTCCGAAGACTGCAGTGCGGAGCTGGATACTCGTTCGAGGTCAAGCGTCTCCGTTGACGGCAGTCCGCTCGGCAACTCCCGGCAGAGATCTGCAACCGGCAGCAACCTCAGGTCGTCACCTTGGAGGGAGGCGGCGATCGTCCCCCCGGTGCCGAGAACCCGGACGGTCACGTCGACGTCCTCATCTTGCTTCGTGCTTCGCACAAGGACGGCTGCATTTCGTGGATCGCCCGGTGCCCGGGTTCGCCGGGAGATGACGCGAGCCGATGAATCGTCTCTCCTGTCAGGACGGACTGCCCTAGAGCGCCAGCAACGAGCTTCAGCCAAACGTCCATTGGCGACGGCCTTCAGCCGCGAGAAGCCGACCGAATTGGAGTCCTGGGAAGTGAGACGCCGCGGCTGGGATGTTCGAGCCTTCGAGCTCTCTGGCCAGAGCCTCACGTGACCGCTGCGCAAGGTGTTTGTCGACGTCACCAACCATCTCCCAGTCGTCGCTGAGGAGCTCGGCGGGACAGTGCACGACGTCACCGAGCAGCATGGCTCGCTCGGTCCCGGACGAAATCACAATGACGGTGCTGCCGGGCGTGTGACCGGGGGCGCTGCGCACGTCCATGCCAGGCAGGATCGTCCCGTCCCCGCTCCACGTCACGAGGCGCTCTGCAATGGGAGGAAGCAACTCCGACGACGCTCGGCCACCCATCGAGGAAATGGCCAGGCTGTCATCGAAGGGGGTCGAGCCCATGAAGAATGCCCAGTCCGCCTCGTGGCACCGGTATGTGGCGTTGCCGAACAGGCGACGCTCTCCGTCGGTTGCCCACCCGAGGTGATCGAAATGCAAGTGAGTGAGGACGACATCGGTGATCTCCAACGGCTCGACTCCCAGAGCGATCAGGTTCTTCATGAAGCTCCCCGTCCGCTCCGGAGCTGCGTGCGGACCTATCCCGGTATCGACGAGTGCTAGGCGGTCCCCGCTGCGCACGAGAAACCCGCCCATCTGGATGGGCAGCATCCCATCCCTGTCGAGGAACTGGGAGTGCGGTAGCCAATCCTGATCAGTTTTGTTGAACAGGAGCGATGGTGGCGCCTGCACGCTCCCATCAGAGACGCCCTCGATCGTCACGGCACCGATCTGCATGCCGCCGACCATAGTGCCGAGGCTGCCCAGATCGCGCGGTCAGCGGGACACTGAGAGTGCTTATGAGCGTTCGTTGGAAGTCGACCGCTCCGTGATCGCGACCAGCAGCTCTTCCCCGGTCAGCGTCCGTAGACCGTCTGTCCTGCCGGTGAAGTAAAGCTTGCTGAGCTCGGCTGCTGAAACGTGTTGAGCGTCTTGGAACCCGGCCCCACGTGCCAGTTCAAGGATTTCGTTCGCGCTGTAGAAGCGGACGAATGGCGTTCCGGCCGCCCGCGCACCTCTCTCGGCCGCCTCGAAACCAGATTGAAGGTCGTCATCGAAGAGTTCGGGCGGTAACAGGAAGGTCATTGCGAATGTCGACCCGGCCGCGAGTCCTCCGGCGATCTGGCGCAGGGAGGCGGCGTTGGCGTCTTTGGTGAGGTACATGGAGACACCAGTGGAGACGACAACCGCGGGCTGGCTGGAATCGAAGCCTGAAGCGGC
The DNA here is from genome assembly GCA_963756625.1 of uncultured Acidimicrobiaceae bacterium. GTDB lineage: Bacteria > Actinomycetota > Acidimicrobiia > Acidimicrobiales > RAAP-2 > Bog-473. The sequence continues at coordinate 368,228 of CAVWNQ010000003.1, read as the reverse complement.
CAATTGGTCCCACCAGAACCCGCCTGCTTCGAAATCGACGGGTACCAACACCAGCCACTCCGCAATACCGAAGCCGAGCTCAATCAAGCGCCGACGCTTCCACTCCTGGGGGCCGGACTGATCGACCTCGAACACCCGAAGGCGCGAGACGATCTCCGGCTTACGCTGAGCGAAAGTGTCCAGCCCGGCGCCCAGGATGACGTATTGGGCGACGCCTAGATCTGCTTGGTCCGCCACGAGATCCTCTACGAATCGGGCACGGGCAACAATGCCTGCCCGAAACCAGCGGGTACCGGCGGGATCCATGTCGGGGCGGCTGCGCCAACCGTTGTTGGGCGCGGCCAGAAGCAGTCCGATTTCGTCGTCAAGCACGTGGGGCGGCGAATCGATCTGGACATGCAAGGCTTGCCAGAGGGCGACCCGTGCAGCGCTGCCTTCCGCAGCCGCCGTTTGCTCGTCGGCCATGGGGATCCTGTCTCCTGCGAGTCTTTGACTTCCACCGTAGAGCGTGCCTTCTGCATGTCACAACGGCGGAGTCCATTCTTCAACTATCCACCGCTCCGCTGATCCTGGACAATGGTCCGACCCGAACACCGTGAGAGGCTGCGCTGGGCGGTCCGCCGGGGCTAAATTGGGTTAGTGGATTCTCCTTCGAACGACGACCGCTTGAGCTTCGCGACGGACATCAAGCCGCTCTTCAGGCAGCATGACCGGCAGTCTATGGAAAGAGCGTTTGATCTTTGGTCTTTCGACGACGTGCACGCGCACGCTTCCGACATCTTGGAACACGTGAAGAATGGCTCGATGCCATGCGACGGCGCGTGGCCGCCCGAGCGCGTGCAACTCTTTCAACGTTGGGTCGATAGCGGTATGGCCCCCTGAGGTCGAACGAGGTTGCATTCCGAATGTCGGACAGCGCATTTGCGCGCTTCCGAACTCGTCCTCGAACCCAGAAAGTGACTCTCGATGCCGCGAGAGAAGTCTCCCTCCCTTTTGGCCTGTCGAACCAGTTTGGAACACTGCCTCTTTGGTTCACGGCCACGTGTGGTGGGGAAATGAAAGTGTCGGCGACCTGACCGGAGCCTCGCTGGCCGATCTTCACGACCTCGGCCATCCGTACCCGTTGACGTAGCTGCGCATCCAGGTTCGAGGACCTGCCCGGTTCGTCGGATCTGAGCACAAGGGATCTGTACGATCACCCCATGTCTGGCTCCGTTTCTTGACACAGGAGAAGAAACTCATGGTTCACATGCAGGCCCGAGCGATACCGGTCCCAAACTCGGTCAGCCAAGAAGCTCAGGCGGTCCTGGCCATGGGACGGCTCGGCCCGCCACCGAGAGAGCTCCCCGCGCTTGACGACACCCAGGCGTGGAAGACCTACGTCGAGGAGACCGACGGCTTCGTGCGCTCGATGATAGGTGATGCAACCGCCGGGTTCGCGGGCGACATCGAGGAGCGGGACATTGGGGCGTGCCTCCTTTACGTAGTGACGCCGAACGGCGTCGAGGAAAATGACCGTCGTGTGTTCCTCGACATTCACGGCGGCGCTTGGGTCCTCGGTGGTGGCGACTTGTGCAAGAGGACGACGATTGCCTCGGCCAATGCGATCGGAGTTCGCGCCTGGACGGTGGACTACAGGATGCCGCCTGACTACCCGTTTCCCACCCCTCTCGACGACTGCCTTCGGGCATATCAGGTGCTCTTGGACGAACGCCATCCAAGCGAGATCATCGTCGGAGGAACATCTGCGGGAGGCAACCTGGCGGCGGCGCTCATCCTGCGGGCGCGCGACGAAGGACTCCCTCTGCCTGCGGCCGTGGTGTTCAACACCGGCGCGTTCGATCTGACGGGTTCGGGAGACTCCTGGCAGACCAACGATGGCCTCGACAACGTTCTGTCTGGAGCGGTCGAGCCGTGCACCGAGCTCTATGCCGGGCGACACGACCGCCGGGAGCCCTACATCTCACCGCTCTTCGGTGAGCTCACAGGATTTCCGCCCGTCATTCTCCTTAGCGGCACGCGCGACAGGCTCCTCTCCGACAATGTGCGGATGCATCGGGCTCTGCTGAGGGCCGGAAATGAGGCGGAACTCCACGTGTGGGAGGCAGCCGGTCACGGCGGGTTCCTGGGAATGGCCCCGGAGGACGCCGAGCGATTCGCGGAGATACGGCGCTTCGCCGAGGCGCACTGGGTTCGGCCGACTGGCGGTGGCTGACGCGAGAAGCGCGCCCACGGTCCCGGGTACGCGCAGGCGGTTACCGACACATCTGAGCTCGGACGGGGTAGCCCCGTTGCCGGGCCATGTCCGCGATATCAGAGAACAACGAAGGGTCCACGCTGCTCATCGTCCGGTCCAGCGCGGTGGACGGTGCTCAGCGGCTGCCTGAAAGCCTTCAGCCGCGTCATGTGTCGCCGCGGCGACGTGCCGCATGGTCTCGCCGAAGCGGATGGCCTCCAGCGTCGCCATGTGGCGCGTGCGCATCGCCATCTCCTTCATGGCCCGCTGAGCCGAAGGTGCTCCGCCAAGAAGACGTCTTGCCAGTACACCGGCCTCATCCAACAGAGTGTCATGGGGGACGACTTTCCAGACCAGACCCATCGCCTTTGCTCGCTCGGCGTCGACCCGCTCCCCCGTCAGCAAGAGCTCCATCGCATCGGCCCAATTGATGCGCTGCGGCAGGCGTATCGACGCCACGATCGCCGGGACTCCGAGGCTGACTTCTGGAAGACCGAATTCGGCTCGGTCACTCGCCACGACGAAATCGCACCAGGTGGCAAGCGTGAGCCCGTAACCCAGGCAGTATCCGTTCACAGCAGCAATGACCGGCTTGAAGATCTCCCATCCGCTCTCAAAGGAATTCAGCGTCGGCTTCTCCCAGAACGTGCCTGGGAACTTCCCCGCCGACCCAGCGCCCTGACGTAAGTCGGCGCCCACGCAGAAAGCGCGTCCCGAACCTGTGACGATCGCCACCCATGCTTCCTCGTCGTCACGAAACCGCGAGAAGGCGTCATTGAGGTCGCGCCTCATCTCGGCGTTGATGGCGTTGAGAGCGTCTGGTCGGTTATAGGTGATGGTGGCCACATGGCCATCGAGTCGGAACGTAGCTGAATCACCCACGCTCCCAGTCTGCCTGGTCGGGATCATGTTCCGCCCATCGAACGGCTACATCCAAACCCGCAGCAACACTCCGGAGGCCCGATCGATCTCACGAGTCTGGGCGCCCGGTACGCCGTGGGGGGTGGAGCGACTCTTTGACACGCTGCCCAAACGCCGTCCACCGAAGGCAAATCCACCGCGCTCCCCACACCAGCCCCTAGGCTCAGCTCATGGCCCAGGGCGATCTACCTACGCCAAGGGGCGGCCCCCTTCGGCGCCGTCGGGAAAAACGTCAGCTCGAACAGTTGGCTGAGGCATCCGAACGGGACGTCGCACTAGGAGCGGCGTCGGCGCACGTCAGGGTTATCGAGGATCAGGCTGATCCCACAGAACCGGATCCAAAGAATCAAGAACCAGACTCATCAATTGACAGTCCTCTACAAATCCGTACCGGCGGCTTTCAAGTGCGACCCGTACCGATTGACCAGCCGATCGGCGAATAGCAAACGCCAGTCGCCTCCGGTGCTCCTGTACGGCTGGGCTCTTACCGAACGGGACCGAACAACTAGGGTTCGATGACCGTCCATCCGCGACGACGAAGCTCACGCGCGAGGTGTTCGGAAGGCATCGCCTTCACGGTTTGCTCTTGGGCGGATTGCCGCCACGCGGGCGTGGCAACGGCAATACTTCCGTCAGACTCTGCGTCCATGAGTTGGGTGATAACGGCTGCCGCTTCGTCACGAGTGAACTTGCCTCCGGCCTGACGCTGGGTGAAACCCATGGGGCCGCGCGCGTCGCGAAAGTCGCTATGACCGGCATCCTTGAGGAGAGCCAGCAGCTCCCGCATCTGCGTTGCCGAGGCCGGTGGACCTGACTGTTGACCAAACGCCATCACAGGCATTCTTGCCCACGTGGCGGTGCGTGAGCGCGAGTGTCCAGAATTTCGTCGGTCGACCACTCCTTCTACGAAGTTCAGAGGTGTGCCGAAACTGCCGGAGGGCGCTCCTCGCAGCGCAGCCGACAGTGTCAGTGGGCTCGTCGAGGGTTGCCGCCTAGGCAATCTGGGCGTACGGCGGACCGGGAGGACGTTGGCTTGTCGGTGATGGGTCCTGCCGGTGTGGATCTCGATGCGGTGCCGCCAATCGACACAGACATGAATGACGATCCTCCGATCGGGCTCGCACGGTGTCGAGATCCCACCAAGGTGACGCGAGCGTATGCGATTCATTAGCTGACCCTCTGAGCTGCGACAGTCGACCGCGCAGGGGAGAAAGGCTCCGGCGCCAGAGGCACCAAGGACAGTCTCCGAACGGTCCTGCTCGCGCTCCCTAAGATCAGCGCCACGCCAAGAACGCCGGGGGGCAGATGACGACCGAGACGGAGACCGCCTTCACCGAACTGCTCGATGCGGTCAGCGCGACTCACACCCGCATGGTCGAGCAGCTGGCCGATGACGAGACCACGCTGCTCGAGGCGCACAAGTGGATCCTTTCGATCCTCCAGGTCGCGGGCGAAGTGCAGTTATGGGCCGACACCGCCCGTCCCCGCTTCGTGGAGATCGTCGGCCCGTACAAGAAGTGGGGTGGAGACAACGCCGACGCGTTCTACTGCTACGCACCCATCGATCCCGCCCGTACCTATCGGGTCGTCATCCATCCAGGCGACGCGGTCTACATGTCCCTCACCGTCTACGGCGGCCCCGACGACGGCCGGTACTCAGAGCGGATCGTCGGCGCGGTCAACAGCGTCCACGCCGCTCGACGTCCCGACGGCACCATTCACGTCGTGCTGTCCCCTGAAGAGCCGACCGAGCCCGACGTCGCCTTCATCCGATTGGAGCACGACGCCGTGGCCGCCATCACCCGCGACTACCTCGACGATCCCCGCACCGGCAGACGGGCCAGCTGGGAGATCACGGCGGACGATCCTCCCGAGGTCTACCGCCAGGACGACACAGACCTGGCGCGGCGCCTGCGGGCTATGACGACGTGGGTCCGCGAGCAGGCGGGCATCGTCCCCATCCCGCTGGGTACGCCGAACGCCATCGACCCTCCCTATCCCGTGCCCACTACCACCTTCGGATGGGCCGCCGGTGACGCCGCATACGCCATGGGAGCCTTCGAGCTCCAGGACGACGAGGCCCTCGTCATCCGCGGTCGTTCCCCCGAGTGTGTGTTCTGGAACATGTGCCTGTGGAACCGGCTGCTGCACACGTACAACTACGACTACGAGCGGGTGACGATCAACGGGGCCGAAGCCGAGTACGAGAGCGACGGCTCGTGGATCATCGTCGTCTCGGCGCGCCGTCCGGCCCATCCCAACTGGGTCTCGACGGCGGGCCACCGTTCGGGGCGCATCTGGTTCCGCTGGTTCCTGCCGTCGGAAACCCCCGAGCAACCCCAGGTCGAGGTCCTTCCGGTGGACACGGTATGAGCCAGCGACCGCCCCCGGTCCGCATCGACGACCTTGCGGAGCCCGCCTTCACCGGGGACGTCCGGGCCATCCTCGACCTCATGGCGGACGCCGGCTCGCGGCTCACGCTCGATCCCGGCGCTCTCCGGGACGTAGCCAGCGCGGAGAGCGGACTCGCCGACTTCGGTCCTGCGGACCACGTCGAACGGCTGGACGTCCTGTGCCAGGCCATGCGCGAAGAAGGCGGGTTCAACGACGCCGGCATCATGCAACAGCACACGCTCATCGTCGGGCTCCTGAAGAACCGGCTCCTCATCGAGGACCTCGTCCGGCGACACCCGGAAATCCTCGACCAGCAGATCGTTGCGCCGATCATCATCTGCGGGCTCCCCCGCACCGGCACCACGCACCTGCACAACCTGATGTCGGCCGACCCCGCGCTCCGATCACTCCCCTACTGGGAGAGCCTCGAACCCGTCCTCGCCGAGAGCGAGGCGCCGGCGTCCGGAACGCCGGACCCCCGGTTGGCGCGCACGGCACTCGCCTTGTCGTTCCTCGACGTTGCCATGCCCTACTTCAGCCGCATGCACGAGATGACCGTCGAGCACACACACGAGGAAATCCAGCTCCTGGCCATCGACTTCTCGACCATGCTCTTCGAGACCACCGCACCCATGCCTCTGTGGCGCGACCACTATCTGGCGCGGGACCAGCGCCCGTCCTACCGCTACCTGCGCAAGATCCTCCAGGTGCTCCAGTGGCTCCGCGGCGGGACCCGCTGGGTGCTCAAGTCTCCCCAGCACCTCGAGCAGTTCCCCGCGCTGGTCGAGACGTTCCCCGACGCCACCTTCGTGGTCACGCACCGCGACCCGGTGTCGGTCACTGCGTCCATGGTGACGATGCTCGCCTACAGCGCCCGCCTCACCCGCGACCACGTGGACGTCGAGGGGATCGGACACTACTGGGCCGACCGTCTCGAGTTGATGTTGAGCCGCTGCGCCGAGGAGCACCACGTCCTCCCGGCAGACCAGACCATCGACGTGCACTTCGACGAGTTCATGGCGGACGACCTCGCCATGGTCGGTCGCGTCTACGACCTGGCGGGCCAGCCTCTGGACGATCGGGCGAGGTCGTCCATGGCCTCCTTCATGACGGAACATCCCCGGGGTCGCCACGGCGCCGTCCTCTACGACCTCAGCCAGTTCGGCCTCGACGCCCGCGGGCGCAGAAAGGCCCTCTCCTTCTACACCGAGCGCTTCGGAGTGACATCCGAGTCGTAGGGCCGCTCTCCCCTGCTGCCAGCGAGAAGCATCAGCGGATGGCCGAGCGACGGATGCGGCGCCAGCGGCGGGCGACGTGCACGCACAGGTACACGAGCAGCACGAGCGCGGACGCCACGTGCCACCCGATGTCGCGGAACGGGATCCCGACACTGCGTGGATGGAGGATCACCTGGTTGCCCGAGAGCAGATCGTAGGTCCCCGAAACGAGCACGTTGAGGGCCAACACGGCGAGGCCCACGTCCGACCACGCCAGTCTCCCCCGGCGGCGGAACCACGTGCGGGCGCGTCCGAGGTTCCCGAGCAACCGCGCCACGGTGTGGCGGCGTTGCACCACGTGCAGACCGACCAGGGCCACGAACGCCAGTCCGACGACGAGGTGCGGCCAGCCCTCAGTGAGCAACGTCACGGTGGCCAGCGAGGCAGCAAAGGTGGCCAGCAGGAGAAGATGGACCGCGAAACGGGTCCGCATCCGGCGGCCTAGGGCCGCCGCAGCGCCTGGTGACGGCGAGGGGGCCTCGCTCGTCACCGCGCCGAGATCGCTGCAGGTGGTCGCGGCCTACTCCATCGGGCGGGTGGCCACACCTCTTGGCTCCCGTCCCGCCAGCACCCAGCCGATGAGGCCGGCAACGACCGGCATGGCGATCACGATCAGGAACAAGTTGTTCCACGGGATGTGATTGACGAGGTCGGACAGGCCACCCTCCAGCTGGTTCGACTGGAAGAAGCCGGCCACGCCGACGTACGCGGCGATCGTTCCGAGCAGGGCACCGAGGAAGGCCAGTCCGCCGGCAGTGACCGCCGTCAGGCTACGCCGAGTGCGCGAGCTGGCACCGGCGGCCGTCAGCGTGCGCAGCTCGCTCGCCGTCTCGCTGCGGATGAGGCCCACGCTCATGGCCAGGATGCCGAGGGCGAGCGCGATGCCGAACACGGTGGCCCAGTTCACGATCTCGGCCGACGTGGGCTCGTCGTTCTTCGACTCGATGCTCAGCTGGTTGCTCGCCGCCAGCGATTGGGCGTTGGTGATCTGTGCCGAAGTGATCGGCGCGTTGGCCATGAGGGTCCAACCCCCCAGGCTGTTCTGGTTGGCGATGTGCAGCCGGTGCAGCGCACTCTCGGTAATCAGCGTGTTGGGCGCCGAGGTGCCCTTGGGAAGCTGACCTTCCGACTGGATGATCGGGTGCGCGAGGCACGAGCCGGGCTGACACGTATTGGCGTTGTTCCCGCCTCCTCCGAGTTCTACAAGGCCGCCGCCGCCCTTGTCGCTGCCGCCGCCGTAGGTGAGCTGGACGCCCGAGCCCGCCAGCCCTGCACGCGAGCTCAGGATGTCCACGTTGGACCGGATGGAAGACGGGTTGATGCCGTAGGCACGCAGCATGGCCGGCGTCGCCACGTAGATCGGGCCATTCCACTGCCGGCCAGAAGCGCTGGGGCTCTGCAGGCCCGCCTGCGGGTTCTCCAGCCCCACGACAGCGGTGGCGCCGACCGCCGAGGCGATGGCGTGGAGAGTGGCCTCCTGCGAGGCCAAGGTCGGCGTCGGCCCCGACTGCTGCGTCTGCCCGCCGGGACCGAAGGTCGGTCCGGTCGGTGGGCTGTACACGTTGATCGCGTTCGAGGCCATGTTCGGGCCGACGTAGTCGAAGACGTTGGAATAGCGGGCGACCGCGACGGCGCAGATGATCACGGCGATCATCACGCCGAGGCTGATGGCCGCGAGAGCGGAGCCGGAGCGGGCCCGGTAGCGCGCCAGGTCGCGCAGCGGCAGGCGGACGGCGACGGGCGCCCTGCTGCCGACCCGGGCCAGCAGGGCGAGGAAGAACGGGGACACCAGGATGATCCCCACGATCAGCGCGATGAACCCGGGAATCAGCCACTTCACGCCGCCGCCGCCGTGACTGGCGCCCGTAAGGGAGAAGAAGAGGAACCCGATGACGAGGGCGACTACGCCGGGAACAAACGAGCGGCGAATCTGGCGCGGCGGCGCCGGGCGCCCGGCCAGGGCGCTGACGACCGGGACGCGGGTGATGGCGCGGGCGGGGTAGCTGGCAGCGAAGAAGGTCGCGATGACCGCCAGCACCATCGCCGGGGCGATCACGTTCCACGGCAGGGCGAACATCGCAATGACGTGGTGCGCGCTCTGCTCGTTCTGCGGCCGGTAGACCAACCACGCCACCAGGCCCACGGCGAAGCCCAGCACGGCCCCCACGATGCCGACGATGACGCCGTTGGCCTCCAGCACGAGCCGGACGTTGCGGTCGGTCGCGCCCATCGACTCGACCATGCCGAGGGCGCGCATGCGGCGCTGCGCAAGCACGGTGAACCCTCCGATCGACACCAACGCGATCAGGAGCATGCCGACAGTCGCCAATGCCAGCACGATGGTCTCGGGGCCGAACGTGTTGTTGTTGACGCTCCCCGACGTCGTGACGTTGTCGGCGAGGGAGCCCTTCAACGCGCTCGGGCGTGCGTTGAAGAGGACGCTCACCTGCGTCGGGTTGGTCACCTGCCCCGGGGGCACCAAAGCGAACTCGTCGAGCAGGCTCTGGGGGTTCTGCACCATGCCGACCACGGTCTTGCCGCCCTGGGACCACGTGTCACCCACTCGTAGGTTGAGTTCGGACGCCAAGCCGGGCGTGAGCGCGATCTGGTTCGGGCCCGTCGGGTAGTGCCCCGAGAGCAGCTGCAGCATCGGCCCGCCGAAGGGGCCGTGCGGGTCCTGCGACCGGAGCTGGTAGGTCTGGCTGGATCCCGGAACGTTCAACGTCTGGTTCTCGATCACCTGCACCGGTCCGAAGTGCTGCCCGAGCGCGGCGATGTGCGCGTCCGCGTTCGCCAGGCTCTGCGACCCCGACTTGGCAGTCGACGAGGTGGAGGCCGCCAGGCTGAACGTGGCCATGTCGTGGGCCGTGCCGAACCCGGCGTTGGCCGGCGGCGGCGTGTTGACCGCGACGGCCGAGCCGACCACGACGGCAGCCACCGCCACGACGATCAGGAGCAGGATCAGGAACTGCTGGCGCCACTCGCGCTTGAAGAGACGCCAGGACCAGCGGACCATGGCGCGGCGGGCGGCGACGCCGCCGCTGCTGTTCGATTCGGGGCCCGATTGTGTGACGGGCCGTTCGAGGACGCCGACACTCATCGGTTCGGCGCTTCGGCGAGGAACGCTTCGGGGCTCTCGAGCGGCAGCGTCTGGTCGACGATGCGGCCATCGCGCAGGAAGATCACGCGGTCGGCCCATGAGGCGAGCTGCGCGTCGTGGGTGACCACGACGGCGGCCATGCCGCGGTGGCAGGCGGCGAGGATCAGGCGCATGACGCCCTCGGCGTTGGTCGAGTCGAGCGCGCCGGAGGGCTCGTCGGCCAGGAGCAGCTCTCGCCCCCCGACCACGGCCCGGGCGATGGCGACCCGCTGGCGCTCGCCACCCGACATCTGGTCGGGGTAGTGCGACGCCCGGTCCTGCAGCCCGAAATCCTCGAGCGACTCGAGCGCCGATGCCTGGGCCTTTCGGGCCGCGACACCGTCCAGCTCGAGCGGCAGCGACACGTTCTCCACCGCGCTGAGCCCGGCCAGCAGGTTGTAGTCCTGGAAGACGTAGCCGATGGACCGGCGCCGCAGGCGCGCCTTGCCGTTGCGCGACAGCGACGACAGGGGCCGGCCACCGACGTAGACCTCACCGCTGGTGGGATCCTCGAGGCTGCCGGCGATGGTCAGCAGCGTGCTCTTGCCCGAGCCGCTGGCGCCCATGACGGCGACCAGCGACCCGGCGTCGACCGAGAGATCGATGCGCTGGAGGGCGTGCACCTCTCCGGCGCCTTCTCCGTAGACCTTCGAGATGTCGCGGAGTTCGAGGTAGCTCATTCTGGGGCTCCTACCTTGCGCCGGGCCTTGGGGAGGGGGAACGACTGCCGAGCCGGCGCGTCCACGCCCGCAGCTGCTCTCTTCAGACGGCCGTCTGCCGTGTCCAGCCACCTGATCAGCGAGTCGAGGCGGAAGAGCTCGGCATCGACGACCAGGGCGAAATTGAGATCGAGGCGGGACTCGTCCTCCTTCAGGCGGGTCCACTGCTGCATGAGCTCGACCAGGTAGCGGCGGTGGACCTGTACGACCTCGTGCACGTCCACCCCTGGGAGGTCGAGCGCGACGAGGACCTTGATGACCAGCTCGTCCCGGGGCGGCGAGGAATAGTCGGGCGGCGTGCGCAGCCACTGGGACAGCTCCGCCGCGCCCTCCTCGGTGATGTGGAAGCCCTTCTGAGGACCCTCCTCGGACGAGTCGTCGGACTCGACGAGCCCGTCACGCTCGAGCCGCTGGAGGGTGGTGTACACCTGCCCGACGTTGAGTGGCCACACCTCGCCGGTGCGAGCCTCGAACTCCTGGCGCAGCTGCAGCCCGTACTTGGGCCCCTCGCTGAGCAGGGCGAGCAGTGCATGCCGGACGCTCACGACCGGCTCTCGATTCGAAGTAGCATACTGAGTATCCTACACAAGAGAGACCCGATCTGGCAAGGGGCCGCAGCCTCATCCCTGCGGCCGCGGCCAGCTCCCGCCCGCCTCCCTCCCGTCGGGGGCCGTTGAACCGCCTACCCCGAGGGCAGCGGTGAGCCCGTCTCGAGCAGGGTCTTCAGGCTGGACAGCACGGCTGGCCAACCCTCGGAGATGCTCGGCAGGACCTCACTCCCCGGCGCGAAACCGTCATGGACGACGGTCAGCTTGGTGACCCCATGTCCGGTGTCCACGATGTCGAACGCCACTTTCGAACGCGGCTCCGCTCGCCAAGCCCGGGCCGTCTCCTCGGCCAGGCCGACGGCGGCGGCCCATTCGGGTGTGAACGTGTGCCAGGTATAGGCCAGCCGGTGGAAGGGATCGGACTCGAGGATCACTTGCTCGGGGTCGTGAACGACGATCCCGACGTCGGGGTGGACCAGGTCCCAGGTCGATCCCTTCTTCCAGTCGGACGGGAACGACTTGCCGCCCGCCACGGTGTGCCGCCAATAGCGCATCGTCAGGATCGGGTCAGTGAGCCCTTGCCAGACCTGCTCGGGGGTGGCGCGGATGTAGGTGCTGTACGTGAACGTGGTGCCGGTGTCCATGTGGGATGACCCCTCGTCGAATTCGAGTGCCGGATCCGGACTACGGCAGCGGCGACCCGGTCTCGAGCAGGGTCTTGAGACTCGCCAGCACCGCCGGCCATCCCGACGAGACCCCCTTGAGCACTTCGCTCCCCTGCCCGAAGCCGTCGTGCACGACGGTGAGCTTGACCACACCCGGGCCGGTCTCCTCGATGTCGAAGGCCACCTTGGAGCGGCGCTCGGCGCGCCAGGAGGCGGCCGACTCCTCCGCGATTCCGTGCAGAGCGGCCCACTCCGGAGAGAAGGTGTGCCACGTGTAGGCCAGCCGGCGGTAGGGATCGGATTCGAGGACGACTTGTTCGGGGTCGCGTACGACGAGCCCGGTTTCGTCATAGGCCAGGTCGTAGGTCGAGCCCTTCGCCCAGTCGGACGCCAACGCCACCCCGCCCGCGGACGGGTGCCGCCAGTAGCGCCGTGTGAATTCCGGGTCGGTCAAGCCCCGCCAGACCCGCTCGGGACTCGCCTGGATGTACGTGCTGTAGACGAAGGTCGTCGCGTCGTTCGTCGGTGTCATCGGTGTCGTGGCCTCCAATGCCGTCTTGAGGTCGGACAGGGCCTCGGCCCGCGCCCGGTCGTAGCTACGGATCCAGCGGTCGGCGATGTCGTTGATGGGCCCGGCGTTCAGGAAGTGGAGCTTCTCCCTCCCCCGGCGCAGGGTGGTGACCAGCCCGGCCGTCTCCAGCACGTCGAGGTGCTTCGAGACGGACTGCCGGGTCATGCCCATGCCGTCACTGAGCTCGTTCAGCGAGAGCCCGTTCCGCTCGTTGAGCCGGTCCAGCAGTCGGCGCCGGGCCGGGTCGCTCAGCGCCCGGAAGACCGTATCCATGTCCCGCATCCGCGTTGCCTGCTCTGTCCGTTCTGTCGTGGTCAATGCAACCATTTGGTTGCATTAACTACTTAAGCAGTCGAACGGTTGCATGTCAAGCCCGAACCCGGCGGGTCCGTGCCGAGCCCTATGAGAAGCAGGGGCGGACGTCTGGCGTCAGGACGGGCTCCAGGCCCGGACCCAGTCGATCTGCGTCGTCGCCGGCAGCGGTGTCGAGGCCGGCGAGAAGGCGTTGGTGCCGACTCCCAGCGCCTGCGTGAGGGCGATGAAGAACGGCTGGTTGAAGGGCTCGCTCCCCGTGGTCGGGTGGTCGACCAGGCAGGTCTGCCCGTTGTAGAGGACGGTGATCGCCGTCGGCGTCCAATCGACCTCGTAGGTGTTGAACGCGTCCTGGTCGAGCGTGCAGTCGTACGCGGTGACGTCCGGATCACTCGCGGCGTTCGCGTAGTGGATGTAGGGCACGTCGAGGCCGGGGTACTGACTGTAGAACTCGGCGAAGTCGATCTCCCCGGAGTTGGGCCACGCGCCGTAGTTCAGGTTCTGGGGGTAGAGCCACATCGTCTCCTGCAGTCCTGTCACCGTGGCCGGCGGCAGCTTGGCGCTCACCTCGAACGCGCCGTAGGTCTGGTCGAACAGTCCGTACGTCGACACCATCCCTGCTTCCTCGCTCGTGGTGAAGCTGCCTCCGGGGTAGGTGCACTGGAACGGCGCCACCTGGCGTGCCGTGAGATTCAGGTAGCCGGCCGACACCGACACCGTGTCCGGGCTGTCCACGTAGCAGGCGGTCGCCCCGTTCACGTATCCGCTGGTGGCCGTGACCTGGGGGACCCACTTACTCGTGTTGAGGGCGGTGCCGGTGAACTCGTCGTCGAAGGTGCACGTCCAGCTCCCCGATAGGCCGAGCGGCGTCGTCCCCTGGCACGGCACGTTCGACGGGGACGTCGGACCTCCGCCTTGCGGACCCGTCGTCGTGGTCGTGTTGGTGGTCGCGTGCGGCGCGGATGCGTCGACGGTGGTCGTCGTCGATGTCGGACGGCTCGTCGTGGTCGTCGCCGCCGCCGCGGCGCGGTTCGGAGTGATGGTCGTGGTGTTGGTCGTTCCACGACCACGAGTGGTGGTCGTGGTCGTGGTGCACGCGCTGCCGCCGATGTGGTCGTCGTGGTCGCGGCGGTGTTCCGGGCGGTGACGAGCGTGCCCGCCGACGGCGCGAGCAGGATCGCTGCGACGGCGGTGGCCGCGGCCGCGGCGCCCGCTCAGAGCCCGGCCCGTCGACCGCCACGGCGCGTCGAGTCGATCCCTCGCATCGTTGGTCTTCCCCCTCTGGCGTCACCGACGATCCGGCGCGCCACACCGATCTTGCGGGAGCGGACCTGCGCCTTCCAGGGGAATTCAGGACTACGCGCGGCGCCCAACGGACAACGGCTGCACAACCACGGCGGCTCGACGGGCGTTGCAACTGCGTTGACGCGTCGCTCCTCAGGGCGGCGGGCGTTTCCGGCGACTTCGTTGCGTCACGCCCGCCGGCGGGCTCAGAGGGCCGCCAGGACCTCTTCGGCCGAGCTCACGTTGAGGCCGGGACCGGGCTCGACGGCCAACCAGCTGACGACGCCGTCGTCGATGATCGCCGCGTACCGCTGCGAGCGCTGGCCGAGGCCGAACCCGCTTCCGTCCATGGTGAGGCCCATCGCCTGGGTCAGTTCGCCGTTGCCGTCGGCCAGCATGACCACCGAGCCGTCGGCGTGCTGATCCTCGCCCCAGGCGCCCATCACGAAGGGATCGTTCACCGAGACGCAGACCACCCTGTCCACCCCCTTGGCCCGGAGCTCCTCGGCGCGCATCACGAATCCGGGCAGATGGTGGTCCGAGCAGGTCGGGGTGAAGGCCCCCGGAACCCCGAAGAGCACGACCTTGCCGTGCCCGAGCACCTCCGCCGACGTGGTCGCCTCCGGTCCCTTGGCTCCGAAGGTGAACACCTTGACATCGGGCACCCCGTCACCGACTGCGATGGTCATGCGCGGCCTCCTCTTGTGTTCGTGATCGCATGCTCTTGCGCGCGGCCCAGGTTGCCATACCCCCAGTAGGGACCCCCAATCGGCCGACCCACCTCTTCGGTCACGAAGTTGTAACCTGCCGCCAGTCGCCACCGCGACACAGTCGCAATAGATGCGATACCACATCGGGAATATGAGTTCGGGGGGTTTGCGATGACGCACTCGTTTGATCGGCGGTCGTTCCTGGCCGGCGGGGTCGCACTGGGCGCAGGGGCCGCGATGGCCGGCGCGCTCGGAGAAGGCGGGGCAGATGCCGCGCGCACCAACGGACCGGGCCGCAACGGGCTGAGCTCGGCCAAGCCGAAGCGGGGTGGTTCCGTGACCTTCGGCATCGACACCGAGGAGGGCGGGTTCAACCCCTCCACGGCGCGATGGGACGAGGGTGGCTTCCTCTACGGGCGCACCGTCTTCGATCCGATCGCCATCGTCAACGCCGCCGGAGGCGTCGAGCCGTACCTGGCGGAGTCGATCACGTCGAACGACGACTTCACGGCCTTCACCATCACCCTGCGCCCGAACATCGTGTTCCACGACGGCACGCCGCTCGACGCCAACGCGCTGCACCTCAACATCGAGAACACGGCGTCCGGCGTTTTGACCGGGCCCGCCTTCGCCGATTTCAGCAGCGCAACGGTGACGGGGCCGCTGTCGGTCACCATCAAGCTCAAGGCGCCGTGGGCCCCGTTCCCCTACTACCTGGCCCAGGCACAGACCGGTTACATCGCCGCGCCGTCCATGCTCAACAGCGCCGACGGCGGCACGGCGAACCCGATCGGCACCGGACCCTTCGTGTTCCAGGACTGGGTCCCCAACAGCCACATGACGGCCACCAGGAATCCGCACTACTGGCGCAAGGGATACCCCTACCTCAATTCCATCACCTACAAACCGATCATCAACGACCAGTCGCGCGCCGACGCGCTCGAGACCGGCGAGATCGACATGCTGCACTCCAACTCCCCCGACAACCTCTTGCAGTTCCGGGGCGACAAGAAGTACTCCTACTACGACAACAGCGGGCAGATCGTCGGACAGCCCACGGTGCAGTGCATCATGTTGAACACCTCCACCGCCCCGTTCAACAACAAGACGCTCCGTACCGCCATGGCGAAGTGCGTCAACCAGGCCCAGTACGCCAAGGTCATCGACAAAGGCATCGACGCGCCCATGGGCGGCCTCTTCCTTCCCGGGAGCGAGTACTACACCAAGACCGCCTACCCCACCTTCGATCCGTCGGGCGCCGCCAAGCTGGTCAAACAGGTGCAGCAACAGACGGGCAAGCAGGTCACGTTCAGTCTGAATTCGACGAGCAATCCGGAGACCCTGGCTGCCGCCCAGTTCCTGCAGCAGGCCTGGCAGCAGGCGGGCATGAAGGTCAGCATCAACATCTTGGCCCAGGCAACGATCATCAACGACGCGCTGGCCGGCACCTACCAGGCCACGTTGTGGCGCCAGTTCGGCGCGGTCGACCCCGACCTCAATTATGTGTGGTGGAGCAACACGACGGTCGGCCCGCCGCTGCCCTTGAACATGGCCCGCAACAGCGACCCGAAGATTCAGGCGGCGCTGGTCGCGGGGAGGGAAACGAGCGAGCACTCCGCCCGAGTCAAGGCCTACCAGCAGGTGAACCAGTCCCTGGCGCAGGACATCCCCTACCTGTGGCTGGCGCGCGACACGTGGGCCGTGGTCGCCAATCCCAAGGTCCAGAACTTCGCCAACCCCAAGACGCTCCAGGGTTCGAAGGCCGTCGCGTTCGACGAGGGCGTCCTCTGGCCCACGCAGATCTGGGTGTCCTAGCCGGAACCCGGGGCGCTAGCGCATCTCGACGTCGTCGAGGTACTCCTCGCGCCAGTGTGTATAGCGCTCCTCCGGGAGGCGCAGGCAGTACGTGGGACGCAGCGCCTCGACGAAGCCGCGCTCGTGGCTCACGGCGACGATGGTTCCCGGCCAATTGCCCAACATGGCGCCGACGGCCGCGATGGACGAAGGGTCGAGGTTGTTGGTCGGCTCGTCGAGCAGCAGGAGGTTGGCCTCTCCCGCTGAGAGCATGGCCAATCCGAGCTTGGCCCGCTCACCACCCGAGAGCGTTGCCGGCATCTGGTCGGCCGCCTTCGACGGCAGCCCAAAGGATCCCAGCAGCGCCCGGCGGTCGCGCTCGGCCTTGAGCACCGCATCACTGACGTTCGCCAGGGCGGTGCGACCCGGGTCGATCTGCTCGTGCTCCTGGGCGAAGTAGCCCACCTCGACGTTGTGCCCCAGCTCGATGACGCCGTTGCTCGGTTCTTGCACTCCGGCGAGGCAGCGGAGCAACGACGACTTCCCTGCGCCGTTCCGGCCGATGATGACGATGTGGTCCCCTCGCCCCGCGTGCAACGTGACCCCCGACAGCACCTCGTTGTCGCCGTAGCGGATGCCCAGCTTGGTCACGTCCAGGGGTATGGCCCCCGACCGGGGCGGGGGTGGCAACTTGAACGTGCTGGCCCGCTCGCGCCGGTCGACGTGGGTGCGCCCGGCCTCGAGTCGCTCGACTCGCTTGTCCAGGGCCTTGGCCTTCCGCGCTCGCTTCTCGGTGCTGGCCCGCATCGAGTTGGCCAGGTCCGAGAGCCGGGTGATCTCCCGCTTCTCGAGTTCGGCCGCGCGCTCGCGCTGGGCCTGGTCGGCCTCGTGTTGCGCCTGGAACTTTGAGTAGTTGCCCTTCCACTCGGTGAGCCGCTGGTTCGAGATGTGCAGCACTTTGCTGATGGCGTGATCCAGCAGCTTGAGGTCGTGGCTCACCACCAGTAGCGCGCCGGGGAAGCGGGCCAGCTCGTCGAGCAGCCATCGCTTGGCGGAGCGGTCGAGATGGTTGGTGGGCTCGTCGAGGATCATGAGCTCGGGTTCCTGGAAGAGGACGCGCATGAGGTCGACACGCCGGCGCTGGCCACCCGACAGCTCGTCGATGTCCTCGAGGAGGAGCTCCTGGCGGAGTCCGAGCCCGTCGGCCAACCGGGCCATGACGGACTCGGCTTCATAGCCACCATTGGACTGGAATTGCTCCTGGAGGTCGGTGAACAACTCGATGTGCTCCTCGGAGGGGTCGTCCGCCATGGCCCGGCGCGCCGATCCGAGTGCGTCGTCGAGCACGTCGAGCCCCCGCGCCGAGAGGATGTGTGAGAAGCCCGTCTGCTCGAGGCCGAGCCCGCCGGGCACCGGGGCCTGCGGGAGGTAGCCGAAGGACCCCAGGACGCGGACGTTGCCCTGGTGCCGCAGGTGGCGGGCCGGTTCCCCGATCAGGACCGAGATGAACGAGGACTTCCCCGTGCCATTCCGGCCGACGAGCCCCACCTTCTCGCCGGCGCCGACGACGAACGATGCGTCACTCAGCAGGGTGCGATCGCCGATCTCGATGGTGAGGGCAGACCCGACGATCACAGCACATTGTACGAGTGCGAACACCCGGTAGATACACTCCGCGAATGCCTGCTCTGGACCGCAAATGGTGGACCCTCATTGCCGTCTGTACTGCGGTGTTCATGCTCCTGTTGGACATCACCGTCGTCAACGTTGCGCTGCCCGACATCCAGCGCTCGCTCAATTCGAGCTTTTCCGACCTGCAGTGGGTCGTCGACGCGTACTCCCTGACGCTGGCTGCGTTCCTCCTGACGGCCGGCGTCGTGGGCGACATCTACGGTCGCCGCGAAGTCTTCGCCATCGGCCTGGGCATCTTCTCCGTCGCCTCGCTCGTCTGTGGACTGTCGACGACGCCGCTGATGCTCAACCTCGCCCGCGCCGTGCAGGGCGTCGGCGGCGCAATCATGTTCGCGACGTCGCTCGCACTCATCGCCAGTGCGTTCGTCGGCCGCGATCGGGGCACGGCCTTCGGCATCTACGGCGCGGTGATCGGCGGCGCGGTCGCGGTGGGACCACTCATCGGTGGTGCCATCACCAGTGGGATCGGGTGGCGCTGGATCTTCTTCGTCAACGTACCCATCGGCGCCGTGGCCATCCTCATCACCTTCGCCAGGATCTCGGAGTCCAGGGATCCGCGGGCGCGCCGCGTGGACTGGATCGGATTCGTCACCTTTTCCGCCAGCCTGTTCTGTCTCGTGTTCGCTCTGGTGCGGGGCAACGACCTCGGTTGGGGCAGCACCACCATTGTCGGGCTCCTCGTCGCCGCTGCGGTGCTCATGGTGGTCTTCTTCGTCAACGAGGCGAGGACGGGCGACCCCATGCTCGATCTGAGTCTGTTCAGAATTCCCGCGTTCGTCGGGCTCTCCGTCGCCGCATTCACCTTGGCGGCCTCCATCTTCGCCATGTTCCTCTACCTGACCCTCT
This sequence comes from uncultured Acidimicrobiaceae bacterium, assembly GCA_963756625.1. GTDB lineage: Bacteria > Actinomycetota > Acidimicrobiia > Acidimicrobiales > RAAP-2 > Bog-473. Next base: position 349,120 of record CAVWNQ010000003.1, on the reverse strand, counting down.
ACATCCAGGACAACCTCGGCTACGGGCCGTGGGCCGCCGGGCTTCGTTTCCTCCCTATGACGCTCGTCACCTTCTTCGTCGCCTTCTTCGCCGGGCGCCTGACCGTCCGCGTGCAATCGCGCCTGTTGCTCGGCGTCGGGATGCTCATCGTCACCGGCTCGCTGCTCCTCATGGGCACGACACACCCCGACTCCACGTGGACGGTCCTTCTCCCCGGGTTCATCCTCGCTGGGCTCGGCATCGGCGTGGTGAACCCAGTCCTCGCGTCCGGAGCCATCTCGGTGGTCCAGCCCCAACACTCGGGCATGGCCTCTGGCGCCAACAACACGTTCCGCCAGGTCGGCATCGCCACCGGCATCGCCGTGCTCGGCGCGGTGTTCCAGACCCAGATCGTCTCGCACACCACCGCCACGCTGCAGAAGACGGCCACCGGGGCCGACGTGCTCCGGCACGGCGGTTCGCAGCTGAGGGGCGCCCTGTCGGCTGGTGAGGTGCGTCATGTGGCGTCGTCCATCCCGGGCCCGTCGGCACGAGCGGCGTTGCTCGACGCCTACCACGTGGCCTTTTCGTCCACGCTGAACCACCTCATGGACATCGGGGCCGTGGTCGCCTTCGTCGGCGCGCTCGGCGCGTTCACACTCGTGCGTCAGCGAGACTTCATCGTCCCCACTGCGTCCAGCACAGCTCCTGCCGGCGGCGCCCGCCCGGGCGAGGGAACGGAGGCACCGGCCGAGGCGGGGATCCCCGCCGCCCATGCTTGAGCGGTTCACGCTCGAGGGCCGCCACGTCCGTCTCGAGCCGCTGCACGAAGCCCACATCCAGGCCCTGGTCGAGGCGTCCGGCCAGGACCGCACCAGTTACCAATGGACGTACACGCCCGACGGCCTCGAACAGATGACCGACTACGTGCGTGACGCGCTGGCCAAGGTGGCCGCCGGCGCGGACGTGGCATTCGCCACGGTCCGCAAAGGAGGCGGAGCCGGTGAGTGCGACACAGTCGTCGGCGCCACCCGGTTCTGCGAGATCGCCTTCTGGCAATGGCCGCCCGGGGCGGCGCACCAACGCCACGGAGTGCCCGACGTGGTCGACATCGGCTTCACCTGGCTGGCCGCTTCGGCCCAGCGCACGCCCGTCAACACCGAGGCGAAGCTGCTGATGATGACGCACGCCTTCGAGGTGTGGCAGGTGCACCGCGTCGCGCTGCAGACAGACGTCCGGAACACGCGCTCGTGGGCCGCCATCGAGCGGATCGGTGGGCGGCTCGACGGCATCATGCGCGCCGACCGGCCCGGCTCTGACGACACCGTCCGCACCTCGGCCCGCTTCTCGATTGTCGTGTCCGAATGGCCCGAGGTGAAGACCCGGTTGACGGCGCGGCTGGCCGAAGCCCGATAAGCCGACGCGCGCGACCCGCCGCGCTGCTACGCCGCCCTCCCCGCTTCGCCGGCGCAGCGACGCGCGTCGCCGCGCCAGCCGTCAGGCGCGGGCGAGCGAGGCGGAGATCTTGCGCAGATGGAGGGCGTGCACCGCCGCTTCGGCCTCGTCCTTCGGCCGGACCGCGGCCACGGCCTTCCCCGTGCGGTGGATCTTCCAGGCCAGTTGGTCGGCGCGTTCGACGGTATGCCCGAAGATCTCGACGAACGCCTGGATCACCGTCTGGAACGTCGTGACGTCGTCGTTCCAGACGATCACCGCCCACAGGTCCTCGTACTCGAAGAAGGCGTCGACGTCCTCATCGGCCAGGACGGGCAGCTCGATGGTCGTCGAAGGGTCGCGGTGCGAAGCCATGAGGAGAGTCGGGCTGCGTTTGGCCCACTCAAGTGTAGTCCTGGGGGCTAGCGTGCGGAAATGCGAGCCACCGTGTTGGAGGGACCGCACTCGGTGCGCGTCATGGACGTCCCCGACCCGGTGCTACCCGGTCCCGAAGGCATCGTCGTCACCGTCGAGCGGACGGCGATCTGCGGCTCCGATCTGCACCTTTACCACGGCGCGCCGACGGGCAGCGGCATCCGGCTCGGCCACGAGGCCATCGGCACGGTCGCCGAGGTCGGGCCCCAGGTGCGCACCATGCGGCGCGGCGATCGCGTCCTGGTCTCGGGCGTGATCGGCTGCGGCGTCTGCGGCCCCTGCCTGGCCGGCCAGCCCAACCTGTGTCGGGCCGGCAAGTCTGCCGCGTTCGGGACGGTACCCGAGCTCCCCGGAGGACAGGCCGAGGCCATGGCCGTCCCCTTTGCCGACGTCTTCGCCCTCCCGATCCCCGAAGGGGTCGCAGATGAGGAGGCCGTGCTGCTGACCGACATCCTGCCCACCGGTTACCTGGGCGCGTTGCGCGCCGGTATCCGTCCCGGTGCCACTGTCGTCGTGGTGGGCCTCGGGCCGGTCGGCATCATGGCCCTGCGGTGCGCGGCCCTCTTCGGGCCCGCCCGCATCCTGGCGGTCGACCAGGTGCCCGAGCGGCTCGCCCGGGCCGAGCGGCTCGGCGCAGAACCCGTCGACGCCCGCACCGCGCCCGGATCGGTGCAGGTCATGGAGACCACCGGTGGACGCGGCGCCGAGTCGGTCATCGAGGCCGTGGGTGCGGACGCCACCATCGTCGACGCACTGTCCTGCGCGGCCACCGGAGGCACGGTGTCCATCGTCGGGGTCAACCTCTCCATGGACATGGCGTTCCCGATGGGACTCGTCTTCTTGAAGAGCCTCACCGTGCGCACCATCTTTGCGCCGGTGCCCGGGACCTGGCCGGCCCTCGTGCCGCTCGTACAGTCGGGCCGCTTCAGCGGCCTGGCCGACACGTTCACGCACCGGATGGCCCTGGAGCGCGCGCCCGAGGCCTACGAGCTCTTCGACTCCCGGGCCGACGGCGTCCTCAAGGTCTTGCTTCTGCCGAAGCCCTTCGCCCCCTGAGGCTCCTCGGGGGTGCGGTTGATCACGAGGGGGAATTCCGCCTGGCCGAGCTCGGGCCGGGCCACGAACCACGGCGCGGGGGGCGGCATGGTCAGCGCCGTCAGTGCGTCGACGATCGACTCGTAGTTGACGCGCCAGCCCTGGAAATTGCGCCACGACTCGTCCAGGTCGCGCTCGACGGGCCACTTGACCTCCTCGAGCCGGCGGTAGCCCTCCGCGAATTCCTCCTTGGTGAGGCGGGTGCCCGCCGTGGGCAGCGGATCGGCGTCGTGCGGAATCTGCAGCGCCCGGGCCATCGAGCGCAGGCAGCGGATACCCATCGAGAGGAACAGGCGGGCCTGGTGCGGCGCCTGGGCCGGGCTGACCGCGTGGTACATCGCCGCCGAGTCCATCATGGCCACCAACGCCACCAGCCAGCTGCGTGACGAGACGGGTGAGCGGAACCAGATGAGCGCGGGATAGTTGGCGTGGCTCTCCGACACGGTGGCGGCCCAGCGTTCCCAGTCGCCGTACAGCGGCGGGAGCTCGTCCATGGTGTCGAGCCAGAAGCCCCGCGCGAGGATCTCCGGGCCCCAGGCGGGGCTCCCACCGCGCGCCTGGAGCAGCGTGACCTCGGTCTCGCGCGTGGCGAACTGGCTGTAGAGCGCGGGCAGGTACGCGATCTCGAGCGCGATGACCAGCAGCCCGATGCCGGCGGCGAAGATCTCGAGGGTGCGCGGCCCCGGTCCCCTCGCCGTGGCGATGCCGAGCGTGAACACTGAGGAGCCTGCCACGCCCATCGCCGAGGCGAAGTCGATGCCGCTGTCCCACCAGATGATCAACGCGAAGCCGACGACCAGCAGGGAGAGCCACAGCCCGAACAGCAGGACCATGGTGGCCGGGCCGACGAACGACAGCACGCGGTCGCGCACCTCGTAGGTGGGGAGGCGCGGCGAGACCTGGCGGGCGGTGCCGCCCAGGAGGCGGGCCAGGCCGCGGGTGATGCGCGACGACGTGACCCGCGGCACGACCAGGACGGCGAAGACGCTCCAGACCGCGGGTCGCGACGATGGCGACCCCCGCCACGAGGGCGATCAGGCGGGGGGAGACCACCGCGCCATCCTGCCAGATGCCCTGGTGCCGGCCCCCGTGGAGGCCGCGCGGCGTGGCTCAGGCGGAGGCCAGCCGCGCCGCCGGCCGGCCACGCGACACGAGGGCCGCCGGGACCTCGACGTCACGCGAGCGCAGCAACTCGCCCAGTCCCTTTGCCTGCGTGTCCAGGCGCAGGTTCGACGCGACGCCCCAACCGAGAATGCCGTGCACGACGAAGTTGACCGCCCACAGGTTCGGGAGGGCGTGGCGCTCGACCGCGAACGGCACCGCTTCGGGCAGGAGCGCACGGAAGAGGTCCGTTGTGAGGTCCTCCGCCAGCCAGTGTGCGACCGCCTCCTCGTCGGCCCAGAGGCCCACGTTGGCGTCACCCCCCTTGTCGCCCGAGCGCGCCCCGACGAGCACCCCGAGGGGGACCTGTACCAGGTCGTCCAGGCCGCCGATGTCGCCCGCGCCCGCGCCCGCGACCCGGGACGGCGCGGGAGCCGCGGCTGCGGGCGCGCGCTCAGCAGGCCCCGGCGCCACCGTCGGCGCGCGCACCGGGACGGCGCGGCCATCGACCTCGAGGACCGGGGTCACGGCCGACGCGGCCACGGTCGTGGGCCAGTACCTCGCCACCCCCTGGGCGCGCGAGGGCGCCGAGGTGAAGAAGGTGCCTGGATAGCTCGAGAGGCTCGTCTCGACCACGGCGCCGGAGAAGGTGCGGCCGACCACCAGCTCGTCCTCGCCCCGGACGGCCAGCCGGAGGTAGGCCATGCCGCCGCCGGTCAGGTCACCGGAGAGGTCCTCGGCCGACTCCGCGAACGCCGCCCGCCCGCCGGGGATGCCGGCCCACACGGCGTCGGCCGCGAAGCGGGCCTTCTCCGCCACGCCCGCACCGGTGAGCGCGAGGGTCATCGCGTTGCGCCAACCGGCGTCGAGGTTCGCCGTCACCTTCAGCGTGGGCGGCGGTGCCTCGCCGCGGACGCCCGCGATGCGCACCCGATCCGGTCCCTCGTCTGACAGCTCGATCGTGTCGAAGCGCGCCACGGCATCGGGGCTGAGATAGCGGGGGCCGCCGATCTCGTACAGACAATTGTGCCGTCACCGTGCCCACGGTCACCGCGCCGCCGGTACCCGGGTGCTTCGTGATGACCGACGAGCCGTCCGCGTGCAGCTCGGCCAGCGGGAAGCCGATCCGTTCCCGCCCCGGGATCTCCCCGAAGAACGCGTAGTTGCCGCCGCAGCACTGCGCCCCGCACTCGATCACGTGCCCCGCCACGACGGCGCCGGCGATGGCGTCGACGTCGCCGTCCTCCCACCCGAATGCGTGCAACGCCGGTCCCACGACCAGCGCGGCGTCCGTGACCCGGCCCGTGACCACCACCTGGGCCCCTGCGGCCAATGCATCGGCGATCGGCCGTGCCCGCAGGTAGGCATTGGCCGTCACGACGGCCGCCTCCTCCGGCAGGAGCTCGCCGGTGTCGAGGTTCACGAAGCGCTCCCCGCTCGCCCGCAGCGCGGCGAGGCGCGGCGTGATGTCGTCGCCCGACAGGGCGGCCACGCGGACCTCGAGCCCCTGACGCCGCGCCAGCTCCCCCACGGCGGCCGCCAGGCCGCCCGGGTCCAGCCCGCCCGCGTTCGACACCACGCTGATGCCGCGCTCGATGCAGGTCGGGAGCACGTCCTCCAGGGCGCGCAGGAACGTGCGCTGCGTAGCCACCGCTGCGCTCCCGAGTCTTGTGCAGGATGTACATCGTCAATTCGGCCAGCCAGTCCCCCGTCAGCACGTCGATCGGGCCACCTTCCACCATCTCGCTGGCTGCGGCGACACGGTCGCCGAAGAACCCGCTGCAGTTAGCGATGCGCAAGGGGTCGCGCCGGGTCGGCTCGGTCACGCCGGCTCCAGGGAGACCAGCAGGTCATCGACGTCGACCTGCTGGCCGGGTGCGCAGTGGATCTGGGCCACCGTGCCGGTGCCGTTGGCGCGCAGCGTGTGTTCCATCTTCATCGCCTCGAGGACGACGAGGCCGTCGCCGTCGACCACCGTGTCGCCGACGGCCACCAGGACCTTGGTGATGGCGCCCGGCAGCGGGGCGCGGCACTCGCCCGCCACGTTGACCCGGTCGTCGGGGTCGTCCTCGCTCCGCAGGGCGAAGGACGACTGACCCTCGGGCCCGCTGACCTCGACGCGGTGCGGTGCCGCCCGCACGCGGTAGCGGCGTCGCAGCCCGTCCGGGGTGGACAGGTCCACGATCCCGCCCGGTGCGGCGGCGGCGGTGCCGACCGGCCGCCAGTCGTCGTCCACCTGCACGCAGACGGGCGCGCCGGGTGCCGGGGCGCGCACCGCCAACGTCCCGGTGGCGTCGGTCAGCTCGTCGGCGTGCAGCGCGCGGCCCACATTGCGCCAGCCGGCGGCGGGCACGGGAACCAGGCTCCGGGCGGCCCGCTCTTCGAGCAGGCAAGCGGCGGCCGCGGCGGCGTGGCGATGGCGCACCGCGTCGGGCAGCTGTGCGTCGCGCAGGTCCTGGCGCCGCTCGAGGAAATGGATGTCGATGGCACCGCGGCGGAACGCGTCGTCGTCGAGCACCGCCTGCAGCAGGTCGCGGTTGGTCTCCAGACCGTCGAGTTCGAGCGTCCGCAGGGCGAGCGACACCCGCGCCACCGCAGCGGCCCGGTCGTCGCCGTGCGCCATGAGCTTGGCCACCAGGGAGTCGTAGGCGGGGCTCACGACGGTGCCGGACTCGATGGCGCGGTCGACGCGCACCCCGGCGCCTTCCGGCCAGCGCACGTGGGTGGCCGTCCCGGGCGTGGGCCGGTAGCCCTCCCGCGGCCGCTCGGCACAGAGGCGGACCTCCACCGCGTGCCCGGCGACGGCCACGTCGCCCTGGGCCAGCGGGAGCGGCCGGCCCGACGCCACCGCCAGCTGCAGCCCGACGAGGTCGAGGCCCGTGACCAGCTCCGTGACGCCGTGCTCGACCTGGAGGCGGGTGTTCATCTCGAGGAAGAAGAAGCCGTCGCCGTCGACGAGGTACTCGACCGTTCCCACGCCGACGTAGTCGACGGCGCGCGCCGCGGCGACGGCGGCGTCCCACATCTTCCGCCGGGTGCTCTCGGGCACCAGGACGGCGGGTGCCTCCTCGACCACCTTCTGGTGCCGGCGCTGCACCGAGCACTCGCGGTCGAAGAGGTGCAGGACCGTGCCGTCGACATCACCGACCACCTGCACCTCGACGTGCCGCGGCGCCTCCAGGTAGCGCTCGAGGAAGACCTCGTCCGAGCCGAAGGCAGCCGCCGCCTCACGTTGGGCCGCCGCCACGGCCTCGGTCAGTTCCGGCGCATCGAGGGCCAGGCGCATGCCGCGCCCGCCCCCGCCGGCGGACGCCTTGACCAGCACGGGATACCCGATGGCCCCCACCGCGGCCGCCAGGTCGTCCTCCTCCGCTGCCCGGCGGCACGACCGCACTCGGCAGCACCGGGACGCCTGCCTCGGCCACGACCTGCTTCGCCCGCGCCTTGTGACCCATGGTCCGCATCGCCCCGGCCGGTGGCCCGACCCAGACGATGCCGGCCGCCGCGCACGCCTCGGCCAGCGCGGGGTCCTCGGAGAGGAATCCGTACCCGGGGTGGAGCGCGTCCGCACCGGCCTCCCGCGCCGCCCGCACCAGCGCGGCGGGGTCCAGGTAGGTCTGGCCGAGCGCCGTTCCGGGCAGCAGCACGGCGGCGTCGGCCTCGCCCACGTACGGGCTCCGGGCGTCGTCCGCCGCGTAGACGGCGACGGCCTCGCACCCGGCGTCGTGCGCCCCGCGGATGACCCGGCGGGCGATCTCGCCCCGGTTGGCCACGAGCACGCGGCGGATCGTCGTGCGAGCCACGTCCATCAGTGGCGCACCACGCCGAAGACCGCCGTCCCCTGGACCGGGGCCGAGTGGACGGCCGTCGAGCGCGACGGCGAGCACGGTGCGTGTGTCGCGGGGGTCGATGATCCCGTCGTCCCAGAGCCGTCCCGTGGCGTACTGCGCCGTCGACTCCTCCTCGATCTGGGCCTCGGTCGCCTGGCGTAGCTCCTCGTCGGCCGCCTCGTCGAAGGGCCGGCCCGCCGCGGCGGCCGCGTTGCGCCGCACGATGGAGAGGACGCCGGCCAGCTGCTTGGGCCCCATCACGGCGATCCGGTGGTTGGGCCAGGTGAATACGAAGCGCGGGTCGTAGGCCCGGCCCGCCATGGCGTAGTTCCCGGCGCCGTAGCTCGCACCTACCATCAGGGTGAGGTGGGGCACGGTCGAATTGGAGACGGCGTTGATCAGCTTGGCCCCGTCCTTGATGATCCCGCCTTGCTCGTAGCGCGTCCCCACCATGAACCCCGTGATGTTCTGCACGAACACGATGGGCGTGTCGGTGCGGTTGCACAGGGCGATGAACTGCGCCCCCTTCTGGGCCTCGGGCGAGAAGAGGATGCCGTTGTTCGCCAGCACGCCCACCGGGTACCCGGCGACGGACGACCAGCCGCACACCAGCTGCGGGCCGTAGGACTCCTTGAACTCCTCGAAGCGGGAGCCGTCGACGACGCGCGCCAGTATCTCGCGGGCGTCGAAGGGGACCCGCACGTCCACCGGGGCGATCCCGAGCAGCTCCTCGGCGGGATAGAGCGGCTCGTCGGCCGGCCCGTGGGGGCCCGGCCCGAGTCGGCGCCAGTGCAGGTGGGCCACGATCCCGCGCGCGATGCGCAGCGCGTCGGCCTCGTCCCGCGCCAGGTAGTCGCACAGGCCCGAGGTGCGGGCGTGCATGAGGGCGCCACCCAACTCTTCCTCGTCGGCGTCCTCCCCGATGGCCATCTTGACCAGGGGTGGGCCGCCGAGGAAGACGCGGGCGCGGTCCTCGACCATCACCGTGTAGTCGCTCATGCCGGGGAGGTAGGCCCCGCCGGCCGTGGACGAGCCGAACACGACGCAGAGGGTCGGGATCCCCTGCGCCGAGAGCTGGGTCAGGCGGCGGAACTGCTCGCCTCCGGGCACGAAGACGTCGGCCTGGCGAGGCAGGTCGGCCCCTCCGGACTCCACGAGCAGAAGGACGGGGAGGCGGTTCACCTCTGCCACCTCCATGGCGCGCAGCAGCTTGCGGATCGTCGTCGGGCTCGTGGTCCCGCCCCGCACGGTGGGGTCGTTGGCGATGACGAGGCACTGCGTGTGCGACACCTCGGCCAGCGCGACGACGACGCCACCGCCGAGGGGGTCGCCGGTGTGGAGGCCGGCCAGCGGGCACAGTTCGAGCACCGGCGTGCCCGGGTCCACCAGTGCCTCCAGGCGCTCGCGTACCAGCATCTTGCCGCGGGCGCGGTGGCGTTCGACGTACTGCGGGCCGCCGCCCGCTAGCACTTCGTCGTGGAGCGCGTGCACCTGGTCGGTCAGCGCGCCCATGGCCGCGGCGGTCTCGCGGAAGTCGTCGCCCGCCGTGACGAGCCGTGAGCGGAGCGGCGTGCTCACGGCGGCGTGGTGTCCCACGCGGGGCGGCGCTTCTCGAGGAACGCCGCCATGCCCTCGGCCGCCTCCGGCCCGGCGAAGAGTTCGGCCGACGTGCGGGCCGCCTCCGCCCAGGCTCTCGGCCCAGCCCCGCCCGGGCAGGCCGCGCAGCAGGTCCTTGGTGACGCGCACCGCGCCGGGTGCCGCCTGGCGCAGCGCATCCGTCTGGGCCGCCACCCAGGCGTCGAGTGCCGTCTGGTCCTCCACCGCGGCGGTGAGCAGCCCGGAGCCGGCGGCCTCGACGGCGCTGAAGCGGTCGCCCGTGAGGGTCATGCGCGCCAGAAAGCGGCGGTCCATCGACCCGGCAGCGCGGGGACGAGGATCATGGCCGGCGCCACGCCGACTCGCACCTCGGTGAAGGCGAACGTGCTCACCGCCGCCGCCGCCGCCATGTCCGACGCCGCGATGAGGCCGATGCCACCGGCGCGCGCGTGCCCGTTCACGCGCGCGATGACCGGCACGGGGCTCTCCACGATGCAGGTGAGGATGTCGGGCATGCGGTTCGGCGCCGCACCGGCGCGCTCGGACAGGTCGGCGCCCGAGCAGAAGACGGTGCCCGCACCGGTCAGCACGATGGCGCGGACGTCGCCGTCGCCGGTCGCGTCACGCAACGCCTGATCGAGCTCTTCGAGGAGGCGGGCCGACAACGCGTTGCGGTTGTGCGGCGAGTCGAGGGTCACCGTGCGGACGCCGTCGCGGTGCAGCACGCCGACCAAGCGATCCGTCACGGAGGCAGTGTAGGGGGACCCCGTGCGAAAGCGGAAAAAGGGCCGGTGGTATCGTTCGCCGGTGATCGAGACGGACGAGCATCGGTTGTTTCGCAAGACGCTGCGGGACCTCTTCGAGCGGGAGATCGAGCCGCACGTCGACGGAATGGGAGGCGGCCCGGACCTTCCCCGCCCATGCGCTCTTCCCGAAGCTGGCCGCGCGTCGGACTGCTCGGGCTCGAATACGACGAGGCCGACGGCGGCATGGGTGCCGACCACACCTACACGCTGATCGCGGGCGAGGAGATGGGGCGTATCAGCTGCGGCGGCGTGCCCATGGCCATCGCGGTGCAGATGGCGATGGCGACGCCCGCGCTCGCCCGGTACGGCTCGCCCGAGCTGAAGGCGCGCTATCTGGCGCCGGCCATCCGGGGCGAAGCCGTGACCTCCATCGCGGTGACCGAGCCCGACGCCGGCAGCGACGTGGCGGGCATCAGGACCCGTGCCGTCCGCGACGGCGACGAGTGGGTCATCAACGGGGCCAAGCTCTACATCACCAACGGCACGCAGGCCGACTGGCTCTGCCTGCTGGCCCGCACGTCTGACGAGCCGGGTTACCGGGCCATGTCGCTGATCGTGGTGCCCACCGCGCTCGAGGGCGTGGCCGTCTCCCGCAAGCTCGAGAAGCTCGGCATGTGGTCGAGCGACACGGCCGAACTCTCGTTCGTCGACGTGCGGGTCCCGGTCGCCAACACCATCGGCGAGATCGGACGCGGCTTCCAGCAGCAGATGGTGCAGTTCCAGGCGGAGCGCCTGCTGACCTTCTACAAGCAGGTGGGCTCGATCGAGCTGGCCCTCGAGCGCACGAAGGCGTACCTGCGCGACCGCCGCGCCTTTGGCGCCCCGCTCCTGGCCAACCAGCACCTCCAGTTCGTGCTCGCCGAGCTCGGCGCCCGGCACGACGTGCTCAAGCACTACGCCCGCACGACCGCCGATGCGGTCGTGCAGGGCGAGGATGCCACCCGCTACGCCACCATCGGCAAGCTGCTCGGGTCCCGGCTCCAGCGCGAGGTGGCCGACTGCGCGGTGCAGTTCCACGGCGGCCTTGGGCTACATGGACGAGAACTGGACCTCGCGCTACTTCCGCGACACGCGCCTCGACTCCATCGGGGCGGGAGCCGACGAGGTGATGCTGCGGATCCTCGCCCGCATGGACGGCTACACGGCCGAGTAGCGCCGTCGTCGCGGGACCGCCTCGACGACCTCAGGTGTGGCGGAACACCGCCTGTCCACCGCCGCTGGCGATGAGCCTGCGCTCCTTGGACCAGACGCGGCCGGTCCACGAGAGCAGGCCGCCCTGCGCGACGGGCGAGTGCGCGTCGAGCAGCATCCACTCCGAGTGGTGCCTGGATGCTGGAAGGACGCGTACAGGTCCAGGCTCGGTGCGATGAACGGTGGATCGAGATGCATGTGCGGTCGTGACCCGGCCGGCCAGCTCCCCACGTCGAGCACGATGAGCGAACGCGCGGCGTCGACCCAGGGATCGGCGAAGGTCGCCGTCGGCCGGCAGCGCACCCACGTGCGCCACGTCGGCGGCAACGGCCCCGGGGGTGGCCACGTTTCGGACCATTCGATCAGGCGCTGGTCGAAGTTGTCCCAGAATGCGTACTCCTGCCGACGTCCTCTCGTCCTCCCCGTCCGCCTCCCCGTCCCCGTTCTCGGCTCCGGCCTCGCCGGCACGCCGTTCCGCCCACGTCGGCAGCGCGTCGGGCCCGGGCACGTCGGGCGGCGTCACGTCGTCGTGCTCGAGCCCGGCCACGTCGCCGACCGACCACACCATCGCCTCGAGGACGGGCCGCCCCTGCTGTGTCATGCTCGACGCGCTGCGCCAGCACGGTGCGACCCGACCGCAGCGGCGTCACGACGAGATCCACCGGAGCGAACTCCGCCACCGACAGGTAGTGGCAGTAGAAGCTCGCCGGCCGCACGAGCGGGCTGTCCGCGCCGGCCGCCCGCAGCGCGATGGCGGCGACGTACCCGCCGCACGGCCCCCAGATCTCCCAGTCCCCGTGCACCGTGGCGGTGTGCCGCCCCTCGCCCACGCTCGGTCGCGGTGGCCGTCTGGACCGCCACGTCACCCATCGCCGCTCGCGCCCCTCCTGTCGCCGCTTCTGCCACTGCGTCTTGGTCAGCTCCATGACCACCACCTCCTCGCCCCGGGGTCCCACCGTCGTCACGAAGTGCGTGAACCCGAGCCGCGCCATGACCCGGCCCGACGCGACGTTCTCCGGTTCGTAGATGCTGACGATCCGGGTGAGGCCGCCCGTGGTGAACCCGATAGTCGACCGCGGCGGCCCCCGCCTCCGTCGCCAGACCTTTTCCCCGCTAGTCCACTGGACAGGCGCCACCCGACCTCGACCGCCGGCAGGATCTCGGGCAGGAAGTGCGGCACGGCCAGCCCGGCCCAGCCGATCATCGTGCCCGACGCGCGCTCGATGAGCGCCTCGATGCCGAACCCGTCGGTCTCGTAGCGCGCCTGTATGCGCTCGAGGAACTGGCTGGTTTCGTCGCGGGTCATCCCGGCCCGCAACGGGTACCACCAGAACGACTCCTCGGCGTGGAGGTCCGCCAGCGCGTCGATGTCGTCGGGCCCGAAGGGCCGCAGGACGAGCCGCGCCGTCGTCAGGGTCGGGATCACCTCGCCCGCCTGCTGCCCGGTCGGCTCCGTCCGCTCCCACGGCTCCTCCCGGCGAGTCACGCGAGCGGAAGCCCGGGCGTCGGCCAGCGAGGGGTCGCGGCCCGGACGGGCCGCAGGGGTCGTAGAGCTGGTCCGGCCGGAAGGACCGCACCGCCCGGTCCCCCGCACGGCCGCCGACGACCTCGACCCAGGCCTCGCCGGTCTCACTGTTTGTCACGTGCGCCACGAACTGCCAGGTGGCGCCGCGCAGCCGCGTGCCCTCCACCTGGACGGGGTCGCCGGGCCGCAGCCCGGCCCAGCGGGTGGCCCGGCGGAGGTCAGCCACCGCTCCCCTGCCACCCTCCGGCTCGATTCGGGCCGACGCGTCCACATCGGGACCCTGTTCTACCAGGTCTGCGCAGGGATGAGCCATGGCGCGACAACCCCGTCGTATCCTGATCCCCATGGCGCTCGATCTCCCACGCACCCTCAGCCCGTCGAAGGTCAGCGCCTTCACGAATTGCCCGCTCGCCTTCCGTTTCTCCCAGATCGAGCATCTGCCCGAACCACCGTCTCCCCATCGGTGAAGGGAACCCTGGTGCACGCGGCGCTCGAGCGCCTCTTTTGGTATCACGGCCCGGGAGAGCGCACCCCCGCCGCCGCCACCGCCGAGCTGGCGCTGGCCTGGAAGGAGATCCAGGACGACGAGGAGTTCGTCCAGCTCGCGCTCGCCCTCCGACGACGCGGGCGCCTTCCTGGCCGATGCGCAGTCCCTGATCGACAACTACTTCCGTCTGGAAGACCCGAACGAGGCATGGGCCGTCGGCATCGAGCTGGGGGTCGAGACGATGGTCGACGGCATGCGCCTGCGCGGCATCATCGACCGGCTCGACCTCACCCCCGACGGCAGGTTCATCGTCGTCGACTACAAGACGGGACGGGCACCCTCCGAACGCTACGAGCGGGGCAGCCTGGGCGGCGTGCAGACCTACGCCCTGCTCTGCGAGAGCGTGCTCGGCCAGGCTCCGGCCGAGGTCCGCCTCCTCTACCTGCGCCAGCCGATCGCCATCTCCTCGGTCGCCTCCGAGCAGACCATCCGGGGGCAGCGCAAGCGGGCGGTGGCCGTGTGGACGGCCATCGAGCGCGCCGTGCGACGCTGAGGACTTCCGGCCCAACGTGGGACCCCTGTGTGACTACTGCCATTTCAAGACGTCCTGCCCCGCCTTCGCCGCGTGACCCGGCCGCAGTGAGCTCGCTCGACGAGGCGGTCGACGCCGCCTTCGAGCCCCTCCGTGGCCGCCCCGGCGTCGACCGTGCCGCCGTCATCGTCTCGAACCTGGCCGACTACGGGTTCGTCTGGGTCGCCCTGGCCGGGGTGAAGGCCCTGCGGCGCGGCCCCGACCGGCGCCGCGCCGTCGTCGCGCTCGCCACTGCGGGGTTCTCCTCGCTGGTCGCTGACCCGGGTGGTGAAGGCGGCCGTCGAGCGCCAGCGCCCCGACGACCACCTCGATGCCGCCGTGCGCACCCCCTCGAGCAGCAGCTTCCCGAGCGGGCACACGCTGGCCGCCTTCTGCACGGCCTTCGTCCTGGCCGACTCCGATGCCCAGACGGTCGGCCAACGTGGGCTTCGCCACCGCCGTGGCCGCCAGCCGCGTGCACCTGCGGGCCCACCACGCCATCGACGTGGCGGGCGGGGCCGTCATCGGATCGGTGCTCGGCCTGGGGCTCCGGCCCCTTGTCAACCTGATCACCCCGGGGACGAAGAGCAGTCGTCTGCCGCGCCGGCGCCCCCGACGCTCCCGCCGGCCGGCACCTGGCGCCGGAATGACCGAGCACCAGGTCGTGTTGTAATAGACATGAGCGTCTTTCGCCGTCAATTGGGATTATCGCTGCCCCTTCGCCCGCAACGCCCATGAGCACCTGGTGGCCGGGCTGGTCGACGGGGCGGACTGGGACGTGACGTTCCAGCCGTTCTCGCTGAGCCAGGTCCATGTGCCCGAGGGCGGCACGGCGGTATGGGACGACCCCGAGAAGGCGCCCGACCTGATCGCGCTGGCCTCGGGCGTCGTGGTGCGCGACCAGTACCCCGATCGATTCCTCGACGCGCATCTCGCCCTGTTCGCGGCGCGCCACGACGAAGGACTCGATCTCCGGGTGCCCGAGGTCGTGGCCGGCGTCCTCGACGGCGTCGGGCTCCCCGGGGCGAAGGTCGTCGCCGAGGCCGGCTCGGGACCCCCGGTCCAGGAGATCCGTCGCGCCCACGAGCTCGCCGTCGCGGAGTGGGAGGCGTTCGGCGTCCCGACGTTCGTCATCGGCGACAAGGCGGTCTTCGTGCGCATCATGAGCAGGCCGCAGGGCGACGTGGCGTTGGCCCGGCGCACGATCGACGGCGTCCTCACGCTGTTCGACACGATGCCCGACCTCAACGAGTTCAAGCACACGACGCTGTCGCACTGAGCGCGGCGCGGCGGGGCCCGGCGCGGCGCGCGCAGTGCCGGACCACCGGGCGGGCCAGTCAGGCCCGGGCGAGCTCGCCGATCAGCGCGAAGGCGCGTCGGCGCTCCTCCTCGTCACCCACGATGGAGGCCACGAAGTCGGTGGCGCCGACGTCGGCCAACTTCCGGATCGCGGCCGCGACCGCCTCCTCGTCCCCGATGAAGCCGATGTCAGCCGCCGCCTCCGCCCCCTCCTTGTCGAACATCGCCCTGTACGAGGGGAGGTTCGGGTAGATGGCGTAGCTCGGCGTTGATCCGCTCCTTCGCCGCCGCCACGTCTTGCGTGACGGCGATCGGCAGCGCCACCACCACCATCGGCGCTGGGGCGGCCCGGCGGCCTCGGCGGCAGCGGTGATGGCGGGAGCGACGTGCCCCGTCGATGGTCTTCGTCCCCGTCATCCAGGTGATCGTGCCGTCGGCGACGGTGCCGGCCAGGCTTGCAACATGGCCGACCCAGCGCGGCGACCAGGACCGGCGGCGCCGCGGTGCCGCGGACGTCGAGCGGCGCGAACGCGTTCGTGGTCACCCGCTCCCCCGCGCTCGTTGACCGCCTCCCCGTGCAGAAGCGGCAGCAGCGAGGCAAGGTACTCCCTCATGTACTGCGCGGGCCGCTCGAAGCTCAGTCCCCACATGCTCTCCACCACCACCTGGTGCGACAGCCCGATGCCGAGCAGGAGGCGGTCCCCTGTGGCCCACTGCACCGTGAGCGCCTGCTGCGCCAGCATCATCGGGTGGCGGGGGTAGACCGGGACGACGCCGGTGCCCAATGCGATGCCGGGCACCTGAGCGCCCGCCGTCGCCAGGAGGGTCAGCGCATCGGGCCCGAAGATCTGGGCGATGAAGGCGTGGTCGAGCCCGGCGTCGGCGTAGCGCCGCAGCTGGGCCACGGTGTCGGGCAGCGGTCGCCCGGTGTCGAGCATGCTCCCGATGCGCAGCGGTTTTGGCATGTCCGTCGTGCTCCCTCGCGTAGTCTGCCCACTGTGTCCGGCCCATTGTCTAGGCGAATCACCCCGATGGAGGCGAGCGCTCTGAGCACCCATCACGTCGGGTTCGTCGGGGCGGGCCAGCTGGCGCGCATGGCGGGTGAAGCCGCCAGCGCGCTCGGCCTCTCCATGGCGGTGCTGGCCGAACGGCCGGACGATGCCGCCTGCGACGTCGCGGCCGAGGTCATGGTGGGGTCGCCCTTCGTCGCCGACGACCTGCGGGCCTTCGCCGAACGCTGCGGCGTCGTCACCTTCGACCACGAGCAGGTGGACCTCGAGCTGGTGGCAGCGCTGGCCCGCTGCGGGAACGATCTTCCGGCCCGGTGCCGGGACGCTCGAGCTGGCGGTCGACAAGGCCCACATGCGGACCGTCCTCGACGCCGCCGGCGTGCCCGTCCCCGCCTACCGGATCGTCGACGACGGGCCAGGGGCACCGGCCGCCGTGGCGTCGTTCGCGGCGACGCACGGGTGGCCGCTGATCCTCAAGTCGGCCCGGGGCGGCTACGACGGCAAGGGCGTGTGGCCGGTGGCGGGCCCGGACGAGGCCGACGCGGTGCTGCACCAGGCCGGCGGCCAGGTGGGCGGCCGGGTGGTGGTCGAAGAGCTCGTCCCGCTCGACGCCGAGCTCGCGGTCATGGTGGCGCGCCGCCCGTCGGGCTCCTCGGTGGCCTGGCCGGCGGTGGAGACGGCGCAGCTGGGCGGCGTCTGCCGCGAGGTCCTCGTGCCCGGCCGGCTGTCGCCCGACGTCGTCGAGGCCGCCTCGGCCCTCGGGCAGAAGGTGGCCGAGATCGCGGGTGCCGTCGGCGTCATGGCCGTCGAGCTCTTCTGGAGCCAGGGACGCCTCCTCGTGAACGAGGTGGCCACCCGGCCGCACAATTCGGGGCACTGGACGATCGAGGGCGCGGTGACCTCGCAGTTCGAGAACCACGTGCGGGCGGTGCTCGATCTCCCGCTCGGCTCGACCGCTCCCCGGCACGCGCGGGTGGCGAGCGTCAACGTGTTCGGTGGCCCGTCGGGACGCGGACCCCGCCGACCTGCTGGCACGCGGGCTCGCCGTGGAGGGCGCGCACGTCCACCTCTACGGCAAGGGTGCCCGGCCCGGCCGCAAACTGGGGCACGTGACCGTGTGCGGGGACGTCGACGACGACGTCCGCGCGGCGCGCCTGGACCGCCGCGCTGGCCCTCGGAACGCCGGTGCCCGAGGGTCTCGCGCTGCCCGAGGGAGTTCTTCCGTGAGCACGCCGTCGCCGCTCGTCGCGGTCGTCATGGGCAGCTCGTCTGACCTTCCCGTCATGCAGGGCGCCGTCGAGATGCTCGAGCGCTTCGGTGTGGCGCACGAGCAGCGCGTCGTGTCGGCCCACCGCACGCCCCGCGAGATGCTCGCCTTCGGACATGAAGCGGCGGGGCGGGGTCTTCGCGTCCTGATCGCCGGCGCCGGCGGCGCAGCCCACCTCCCGGGCATGCTCGCCTCGGTCACCAGCCTGCCCGTGATCGGCGTGCCCGTGGCGCTGTCCCAGCTCGACGGCCTCGACAGCCTGCTCTCGATCGTGCAGATGCCCCGGGGGGTGCCGGTGGCGACGATGGCGGTGAACGGTGCCCGCAACGCAGGGCTTCTGGCCGTGCGCATCCTTGCCGTGGGCGACCCCGGGCTGACTGCCAAGATGGAGGAGTTCCAAAAGGAGATCGCGTCCGACGCCCGGGCCCAGGACGCGGCGGTCTCGGGAGGAGCATCCGAAGATGGCTGAGCCGACCCTGGCCCAGCGGCTCGGCTACCCCGCCGACGCCAAGCTGGTCGTCATCAACGCCGACGACCTCGGCTCGTGCCATTCGGCCAACGTGGGCGTCTTCGAATGCCTGGCGACCGGCACCGTCACCAGCGCCACCTTGATGGTGCCCTGCCCGTGGGCCCGGGAGGCCAGCAGTCGCTACCGGGGTGAGGACATCGGGGTGCACCTCACGGTCAACGCCGAGTACGAGCTGTACCGCTGGGGCCCGATCACCCACGCGCCCTCGTTGCTCGGCGGCGACGGCGGCTTCCCCCGCACCGTCGAGGACGTATGGGACCACGCCGACCTCGACGAGGTCCGGCGCGAGTGCCGGGCCCAGATCGAGCGAGCGATCCTTTGGGGTTTCGACGTCAGCCATCTCGACGCACACATGGGGACGCTGCAGCTGCGGCCCGAGTTCTTCGACGTCTACCTGGAGTTGGCGCTCGAGTTCGGGCTCCCCCTGCGGATGGTGAGCGCCTCCATGGAGCGCTACGTGGGTTTCCCCGCCCGGGAGGTGGCCGCCGAGGCCGGCGCCGTGTTCACCGACCACTTCCGGCTGGTGCCGGGCGTCGGGTCCCGTCCCGTCTTCGAGAAGGACCTCGCGCGCCTCAGGCCCGGCGTGACCGAGCTCCACCTCCACCCGGCCGTCGACAGCGCCGAGCTGCGATCGCTCGCCACCGACGACTGGGAGTCCCGGGTCGACGATCGTCGCATCATCTGCGACGAGGACTGGGTCCGGCGCACTCTCGACGAAGCGGGCGCGACACTGATCGGCTTCCGACCGCTGCGCGAGCTGGCCCGGGGCGGCGGCTGAGGCGAGCGGGTGACGGCCACGACGACGACAACGATTACGGGCGTCTCGATCCTCTCCCGGCAGCGCCGGCGCAAGGCGGACCTGTTCGACATCGCGCTCTCGCAGGACGGCATCGAGATCCGGCGGCCCGGTCACGGCGTGCAGCAGATGCCGTGGAACCGGGTCTCACAGTGGGAGATCCAAGAACGGCACGGCGACGTCGTGCTCACGCTGCGGGGCGACGGCGCGGTCACCCCCTTGCTGATCACGGGTTGGACCGGGGCCGAGCTCGGGACGTTGCTGCGCGAGGTGACCGCAGTCACCAGCATCCCAGCCGGTGCCGCGGTGCCGGCACCGGCAGCCAGCACCAGCACCGACACCTTCGTCCGCGGCCGCGACGGCGACGGAGGCGGAGGCGGAGGCGGAGGCGGAGGCGGAGGCGGAGGCGGAGGCGCCTGCGCGCCACCCCTGCCGGTGCCCCGCGCCGAGCGGCGCAAGGGTCGCCGACGAGCGCGCGGTCGAGCGCGTACGGGCTGGAAGGTCGCGGCCACGATAACCCTGCTCCTGGTCCTGGCGGCGGCCGTGACGGTCGTGCTGTTGCAGAGCGCCGGCCTCATCAATTGGGGTTTCCTCGGGCCGACGGCCTGAAACGACGTCCGCCTCGAGGGCGCGACGGGCTAGCGCAGGCCGGCGAAGAGGTCGTCTTCGACCACGTCGGTGGTTCCCACCCGACTTTGCGCCAGGCGGAACTCGTCGACCGGGTGGATGTCGCGCATGCACCTCGGGCGGCAGGCCGAACCAGAACGGTGAGTTGGGATCGACCTGGGTGGCGTGCGCCTTCAGTGCCTCGGCGCGCACCTGCGTGAAGCCGGTGACGTCGATCGTCGTGGTGAACGGCTCGGTCATGGTCATGCGCTTCATCCACCTGTCGTCGAAGGGCGACTCGAGGCCGAGCTCGAGGAACTTCTCGTGGATCTGGCGGAAGCGCTCCCCGGACCACACCGAGTAGTACAGCTTGGACGGGGTGAAGGGAGGGCCCGCCTCCGGGTACCTGTCCGGATCTCCGGCGGAGTCGAATGCCGGAACGGAGATCTCGTGGACGCGCAGGTGGTCCGGATGGGGGTACTCCGTCTGGTTGTCCCCGTAGGTGATGATCACCTGCGGGCGCTCCCGGCGGATCACCTCGACCAGGCGGCCGACCGCCTCCTCGAGGGGGGCCTGGGCGAACGAGGCGGGGTTCTTGTTGGCCTCGGAGTCGGGCATGCCCGAGTCCCGGTAGCCGAGGAGCACGGTGTCGTCGTAGCCGATGATCTCGGTGGAGGCCTTCAACTCGGCCATGCGGATCCGGCCGATGTCGGCCCGCACCTCGGGGGTGTCCATGGCCGGGTTCAAGATGTCGCCCTCCTCGCCCCCGGTGCAGCACACCAGGACCGTGTGGACGCCCTCGGCGTGGTAGCGGGCCACGGTCGGCGCTCCCTTCGAGGCCTCGTCGTCGGGGTGCGCGTGGACGCTGAGCAGGGAGAGGCGTTCGGGCACAGGCCGAGGTTAGCGGGGGTCCTGCGCAGGGCGGCCCGGTGCCACCCCTCCCCCGCTGGGCTTTATGCTCGATTACCCATGGCAGGTACGTTCCAGCGGATCCTCGACATCTTCCGGTCCAAGGCGAACAAGGCCCTGGACAAGGTGGAGGACCCCCGCGACACGCTGGACCTGTCCTACGAGAAGCAGATCGAGCAGCTGACGAAGGTACGCCGGGGCGTGGCGGACGTGGCGACGGCCCGGAAGCGGATCGAGCTGCAGGCCCAGCAACTCCAGAAGCAGGCCGACAAGCTCCAGGGCCAGGCCAAGGCCGCGCTCGCACAGGGCAACGAGGACCTCGCCCGCGAGGCGCTCTCCCGGCGGGCCGCGCTGGGCGAGCAGCTGGCCGAGCTCAAGACCCAGCACGACCAGATCAGCGAGCAGGAGTCCAAGCTCGTCGCGACCTCCCAGGAGCTGCAGACGCGCGTCGAGCGCTTCCGCACGCAGAAGGAGACGATCAAGGCGTCCTACACGGCGGCCGAGGCGCAGACCAAGGTGGGCGAGGCCGTGTCGGGGATCTCCGATTCGACGCGGAGCGCCGGCGCCACCATGCAGCGCGGCCCAGGACAAGATCGCCTCGATGCAGGCGCGCGCCGGCGCCATCGACGAGCTGTTGGAATCGGGCGCGCTGGACGACCTGACACATCCGGTCGACGACATCCAGAAGGAGCTGGACAAGGTGTCGTCGACCAACCAAGTCGACAACGAACTGGCTGCGCTGAGGGCGGAGCTCGGAACGGGCGCCGGGGGCGCCGGGGGTTCGATGGTGCCGGCAGTGCCGGCAACGCTGGCGGTGCCAGCGAGTCCGATGCCACGGCGGCGTTGCCGGCTGCCGAACCGGCCGAACAGGGGGGCACTGGAGGCGAGAGCGCCTGATGGCTATTTCACACAACATCAAGCCGGACAGAGGCCTGACCTATCGCATGCTGATGACGGGGTTCCTCCTCGTCGTCCTCTACGCGGCGATCATCGGCATCCTGTTCATCTTCATCAAGAGCCTGCATCCTCATCCTGGTCATCGGGTTCGGCTGCTGTTCTGCCAGTACTGGTTCAGCGCCAAGATCGCCATGTACGCCATGCACGCCAAGGAGGTCACGCCCGAGCAGGCGCCCGCGCTGCACGGCGTGGTCGACCGGCTGTGCGCCCTGGCCGACATGCCCAAGCCACGGGTGGCCATCGCCACCGACCGACATCCCCAACGCCTTCGCCACCGGGCCGCAGCCCCAAGGCCGCGGTGGTCTGCGTCACCTCGGGCTTGTTGCGGCGGCTCGACGAGCCGGAGGTGGAGGCCGTGCTCTCGCACGAGCTCTCGCACGTCGCCCACCGCGACGTGGCGGTGATGACGATCGCCAGCGGCCTCGGCATGATCGCCGGGCTGTTGACGCGGGTCATGTTCTACTCGGAGATCTTCGGCGGCGGCCGGGGCGGCGGGAACAACCAGCAGAGCCAGGCTGCGCTCATCGAGATGGTGGTGCTTGCTGGTGTCGGTGGTCGTCTACTTCGTCAGCTTCCTGCTGACCATGGCGCTCTCCCGCTACCGCGAGCTGGCGGCCGACCGCTCGGGGGCCCTGCTCATCGGCCGGCCCTCGCTGCTGGCGTCGGCCCTGGTCAAGATCACCGGCGAGATGGGCCGCATCCCGACCAAGGACCTGCGGGCCGCCGAGCCCTTCAACGCCTTCTTCTTCACGCCGGCGGTGGCCAACGGCGCCACCCAGGGCGGAGGCGGCGGCTTCAGCTTCGGGCAGCTGTTCCGGACCCACCCCACGCTCGAGAAGCGGCTGGCCCAGCTCGACTCGCTGGAGCGCCAGCTCGGGCAGGCGGGGTCGACGGGACGGTCTGAGCGGGGCTTCGAGCGAGGCTGTCGGCGGTACGTGCGGGCTGAGCGGCGCCGGGCTGCGCTACCCTCGGCGGCGGTGGGCCTCTTCGACACGATCCTCGGCCGCTCCAAGCCCGTCCGCGCCAACCTCGACGCCCTCTTCGCGCTGCCGACTGCCGCTCTGACCCTGCAGAGCGCGGGCGGGCTGGTGACCTCGGGGCACGCCGGCGTCTGCTGGAAGCCTCCCCCCGGACAGGTTCAGGCGGACGCCCAGAAGGAGATCGCCGAGCTCGTCGGCGACGGCTTCGGCTACGCCCACGACTCCTTCGACTACGGCTGGCTGCTGCTCGACGATCCGGACCTCGACGAGCTGGTGACCAAGATCCACATGGCGAACTCGACGCTGCAGGAAAACGGGTGGGGCCCCCAGCTGCTCTGCTTCGGTCTTCGGCTTCGTCCCCGGTCCCGACGCCCCCTCCGACGCCCGGGCCTTCCGGCTCGTCTACCTGTTCAAACGGGGCACGTTCTACCCCTTCGCACCGGTGGACTCCGACAAGGAGCGGCGCGACACCGAGCTCGAGCTGCGCATCCGCACCATGCTCGGGTCGGACCTGCCCGTGGAGCCCGACCTGTCGCGTTGGTTCCCGATGTGGGACATGCCGGTCTCGTGAACGGGAGCCGCGGTGTTGGTGGTGCCTCGGGGCGGTGCAGGCTCGGGGCGTGCCGCTCGGAGCGGGGCGCTCGGCGCGGGCGGGGCGAGCCGGTGACCGACGCACTGGACCGTCTGATCGCTCTCGAGGGCGCCGTCAACTTCCGCGACCTGGGCGGGTATGCGGCCGGTGGCGGAATGCAGACGCGCTGGCGAACGCTCTTCCGCGCCGACGGGCTCGGGGACCTCACCGAGTCCGACTTCGACGTGCTGCGGGCCCTCGGGATCCGCACCGTGATCGACCTGCGCTCCGGCGAGGAGCTCGAACGGGGCCGCTTCGACGTCGACGCCCACCCGGTGACCTTCCTGCACTTCCCCATCATCGAGAAGCTCCCCGACGTCGACGAATTCGACCGCCGGCCCGGCCTGCTCGACGCGCAGTACCAGGAGATGCTCAGCGACGCCGGGAGCCAGTTCGTCGCCGTCCTTCGAGCGCTCACTGCGCCCGACGCGCTGCCCGCGGTGTTCCATTGCACGGCCGGAAAGGACCGCACCGGGGTCCTGTCCGCCCTCGTGCTGTCGCTGCTCGGCGTCGACGAGTCGACGGTCGTGGCCGACTACGCCCTCAGCGGAGAAGCCATGCTCCGCCTGCGGGCAAAGCTGATCCTGAAATACCCCGAGGGGCGGGAGACGATCGAGAACATCGACGAGGTCTTCTCGGCCGCGCCGTCCCGGATGGAGGGACTGCTCGACCATCTCCGCGAGCGTACGGCTCGGGCGAGGAGTACCTGGCCAGCCTGGGGGCTCCGACGGGACTGGTCGATGACCTGCGGGCGGCCCTGCTGGAGGACGCGGGCTAGTTCCGCCGGCCTTCCCCCTCCTCGTCGGACGTCGGGCCGCAGGCGGTCGATGGCGCCGGCCAGCGCCAGATCGAGCAGGGTGATGCCATGCGAGTCGTGCGTGGTGAGAGCCAGGCGCACCGTGTTCCAGCGGATGTCGATGTCGGGGTGGTGATTGGCGGCTTCGGCGGCGGCCCCGACGGCGTTGACGAACTGGAGCGCCGCCGCGAAGTCGTGGAGCTTGACGGTGGCCACGAGCAGATCGTCCTCCCGCGACCAGTGCAACTGCTGCTCTTCGAGGGCGGCGTCGACGTCCTGCGTGGGTCAGCACGGGCTCGCTCACGGATGCGTCATGTCCTCGGGGCGCACGGCGGCATCGAACTGCTCCTCGGTGAGATGGCCGAGGGCGAGGGCCGCATCCTTCAGCGTCGTGTCCTCCTTGTGCGCCTTCTTGGCGACCTCCGCCGCCTTGTCGTACCCGATCTCGCGGTGTCAGCGCCGTGACCAGCATCAGGGAGTTCCTCAGGTGGCGCTCGATCTGCGCGCAAGTTGGGCTCGAGGCCCTTCGACGGCGAACTCCCGGAAGCAGCGGGAGGTGTCCGCAATGAGCGCGATCGACTGCATCACGTTGTAGGCGATCACGGGCTTGCACACGTTCAGCTCGAGGTTCCCCCGGCTGCCGGCGGTCGTCACCGCCACGTCGTTCCCGATGACCTGGATCCCGACCATGATCATGGCCTCGCTCTGGGTCGGATTGACCTTGCCCGGCATGATCGACGAACCGGGCTCGTTCTCGGGGAGGATCAGTTCGCCGAGTCCGGTGCGGGGCCCCGACCCGAGCCAGCGAATGTCGTCGGCGATCTTCATGAGCGACACGGCGGTCGTCCGCAGCGCGCCGTGGGTGAACACCAATGCGTCGTGGGCGGCGAGTGCGGCGAACTTGTTGGGCGCCGTGACGAAGGGCAGCCCGGTCATGTCCGCGATCTTCTCGGCCACCCGCGGAGCCGAACTCGGGGTGCGTGTTCAATCCCGTCCCGACTGCCGATCCGCCGAGCGGCGAGCTCGTAGATGCCCGGGAGCGTCGACTCGATGCGCTCGATGTCCGACGTCAGCTGCGCGACGTACCCGGAGAATCTCCTGGCCCAGCGTCAGGGGCACGGCATCCATGAGATGCGTCCGTCCGATCTTCGTGATGTCGTGCGAACTCCTGTTCCTTCTGGAGCAACGCGTCACGCAGCGCAGTCGAGCGACGGCAGCAGGCGGTGGACGATCTCCTCCAGCGGCGGCGATGTGCATGGCGGTCGGGAAGGTGTCGTTGGACGACTGGGACATGTTCACGTGGTCGTTGGGGTGCACCGGCGTCTTGGAACCCATGACACCGCCGGCCAGTTGAATGGCGCGGTTGGAGATCACCTCGTTGGCGTTCATGTTCGTCTGCGTCCCACTGCCGGTCTGCCAGATGCGCAGCGGGAACTCGTCGTCGAGGGTGCCCTTGGCGACCTCCTCCGCGGCCTGCTCGATCAGGCCGGCCAGCCTTCCGTCGAGCTTGCCGAGGTCACGGTTCACCGACGCCGAGGCGCCCTTGAGGATGCCGAACGCCCGGATCAGCGACTTCGGCATCGTCTCGGTGCCGATGTCGAAGTGGTGCAGCGAACGCTGGGTCTGCGCACCCCAGTAGTGGTCGGCGGGGACCTCGATCTCGCCCATGCTGTCGCTCTCGAGACGTGTGGTTGTGGTCGTCACGGGCGCCAGCTTAGGACGGACGCCGCAGGGCCACTCCCTGGGCGAGCGCCGCATGTCGTGCCACGACCGTGGACTCTGGGTGAAGACCCTGTACGAAGTCGGCACCGATCGCCGCACCTTCGGGCAAGGCCGCCAACAGATTGCCACCGGCGCGGACGTGAGCCCTGATCCCGCGTCCCGACGGGAGTGGACGCGGGTGGATCCGCGACCGGACTCGTTCTCGGATCCGCGACCGGACTCGGTGCCGGACCTAGTGGCCGTCGAGGAGCTTGATGGCAGCTTCCCGGTTCGGGACTCCGAGCTTCCGCAGGATGGAGGAGACGTGGCTGCGCACCGTGGTGGGCGAAACAAACAGGCGGTCGGAGATCTCCTGGGTCGTGGCGCCCTTTCGCATGAGCTCGAGGACGTCCCACACAGTTCCGAGCCGTGTGGGCACGGATCTCGCAGGTTTTTAGCGTGCCCGTACCGATTGGTCGGGGCCCGTCATGTGGCCCGGACCCGAGCTCTGGCGCCAGCCCCGTGAGGCGGCCGTTGGGTAGTGGGTCAGTTTGAATGTCCGCTGATCGGTGGCCACTCGGCTGGCCACCAGTCTCCCTGTGGGTCGGTGGTTTGCCCGACCTCGATGATGTAGCCGTCGGGATCTCGGATGTAGCAACGGATCTCATACGCGTGCTGCTTCGGCGGCGTCAAGAACTGCGCGCCCCGGGCGCTCCATTCGATGTACGCGGCATGGATGTCTTCGACCCGGATGTTGAGGAAGCTGCTCACCCGGTCGGAATCGCTTGGCGTCTCCAGGGTGACCGTGGGCTTGTCGTCGGTGGGGCCTCCGCCAGCGTTGATAACGATCCAGGTGTTCGCGAGGGCGATATTGGTCGGCACTGGGCCAAAGACCACCGTTCCGCCGAGTACCTCGGTATAGAACCGCGCGGAGCGCTCGACATCATCGGAGACGATGAAATGGGTTACTACCATCCGCTGTGCGAGCTGCCTGGATTCAGCCACTGGGTGCCTCCACTCGTTCGGGCACATGCCTCGCTTCTGGCGGGGTCTGACGTCTCCAGTCAACAGTCAACCAGCATGCGAGTTGCCGATCCAGAAGGCCCCGCCATCCCCCACACCGACCAAAAGTGGTCGGCCTTGCCCGACGCCGTCGCTGGGCCCCGGTCGGGACCCGTTGCGGAGAACCCAGGTGACGGATTTCGACGGGCGTCCAAATGCCTCAATGTCGCTTAAGCGACACGGGGGTGGCTTCGACCTGCAGTGTGAACACGAACGAAACTCGCCCGAGCGGCGAAGCAGCCCTGAGGCGGGCTCAGCCGCTCGGGGGGTGGTCGTCCGGGCAGGCGCCCGGGGGGTTGTTGAAGTTCGGATCGGTGACCCACGAACCCTGCGACCAGTTCCCGGCCGCCGGCGCGAGGTGGAGCACCGTCGTCATGTCGGCCAGGAGCGCGTCCGCGTAACGGGCGCTGCCCTCCGGGCAGAGATGGACGCCGTCGAGCTTGCGCACCCGGATCCACTGCGCACTTGGCGCGTGCGGGTCACTCTCCGGGGGAAGCCACGCCGAGAATTGCCCGTGCAGCAACACCGAGCCCGCCAACGGGAAGTACATCACCCGTCCGGGGAACAGAGCCGTCATCTTCTCGGCGATGTTGTTCCAGGCAATCACGCCGTCCCAACGTTCCTTGTTGTACGCGGCCTGCGAGGCCGGGCTCGGACGACGGGATGATCCCCGACTCGGGGAACTGCGTGAAGATCACCCCCTCGACGCCGTTGCCGGGAGTGAGCATCGTGGCGACCGCGCTCTGCAGGAGCCTCGTGTAGGCCGCCGGCTGGTGCAAGGCGTTGGGGGTCTCGGGGCCGTACTCGTCCCAGCTCCAGCTGGCGACGACGAGCTGAGCCCGCGACTGGGCGATGATGTTCGGGATCGACGTGCGCCAGTCGGACGCGTTCAAGAGGCCGAAGCCGTCGATCGTCCGCGTGCTGACGACGGCGTCCCCCGTGGCCTGGAGCGCGGCGGTGATGCCGTACGACGCGTCGTGCATCACGGAGTCACCCAGGATCATGACGCGGAGCGGGTGGGACGGCGTGGGCTGGGTGGCGAGGCGGATGGGCACCTGGTGTTCGTAGCCGCCCGATCCCGGCACCGCTTGATTCTTCACCGACCCGAGATGCGTCGTGCCCACCACATTGGCCGGATCCGCGACGGCGGGAATGGTGGCGACCACGATGAGGACCGCGCTGAGGACACCGGCCAGCGGTGCGATCCACCAACGGACGAGGCCGCCCGACTTGACCATCCGGATCGGCCGCTCGACCATGTAGTAGCTCGCCGTCGCCACGGCCAGCGTCACGGCGATCCGCACGACGTCGAGGGGCAGTGTCGGCAGGTCCGTCCGGGCGCCGTTCAGGTAGACGATGACCGGCCAGTGCCACAGGTAGATGCCGTACGAGATCGTTCCGATGAAATGCAGAGGCGGCCAGGCCAAGGCGCGGGAGAACCCTCCGGGTTCGGTCAGCCGGGCGTCGGCAATGACGAGCGCCGCCAACGCCGCGCAGAGCAGGAACCCTCCCTCGAACATGAAGGTGGTCGGGAGCCCACCCGCCGTCCCCGCGGTCACCCAGAACACCGCCAGGACCGCAGCGGCGCTCGGGGCGATGACGTGCAAGGTCCGGCGTGCCCGGGCGTTCGGCTGCCGGCGCGACGCGGCGAGGAAGGCCAGCGTCGCACCGGCCATCAGGTCGAAGAGTCGGGTATCGGTGCCGTAGTAGATCCGAGACGGGTCGACGCCCGGCTGGAACAGGACCGCCATGAGGATCGACGAGAGAACGCCGAGCGAGACCGTGAGCACCGCACCGGCGATGCGCCAGCCGCGTCGAGCGAAGCGGAGAAGGAGGAGCAGCACCAGGGGCCAGACCAGGTAGAACTGCTCCTCGATCGCCAGCGACCACGTGTGCTGCAGCGGCGACGGCGACGAGAACTGCGCGAAGTACGACTGGTGCGCATAGATCAGGTGCCAGTTGTTGGCGTACAGCAAGGTCCAGATGGCGTCGCCCCGCAGTCCTGACAGGTCGATGAGGCCGTTGGCGCCCGGTCCCCCGAGGATGGCGTTGAGGATCAGGTACAGGCCGAGCGCAGCCACGACGAGGAAGAGCGCGGGGAGCAGGCGCTTGGCCCGCCGTCCCCAGAAGGCAGCCAGGTTGATGCGGCCTGAACCGGCCCATTCCTCCAGCAGGAGGCTGGTGATGAGGAAGCCCGAGAGAACGAAGAAGAGATCCACCCCCAGATACCCACCCGATGCCCATCCGAGCTGGAGGTGGTAGGCGACGACGCCCAGGACGGCCACGCCACGCAAGCCGTTGAGTGCGGGGAGATGGCGCCCCGTGACGGCCGTCGTCGGTGTGACCGTCTCGTGTCGCGCACTGACCAGCGCGAGGTCCGTCACGTGTACTCCAGCCGGCAAGAGCCGTGATCACCGTCCGGGCGCAGGAGGACGTCGGCGAGTTCGACCAGCGCCGCCGGCACCTCGTCCGATTCGGTCAGGTCCAGCGCCACGAGAGGGCTGTCGGCGCTCGCCGGGCGGGCTCGATTCACCGCCGCATGGACGCGGAAATGGGGCCCTTCACGGGTCACGTCACCCTCCCCCCACAGCGCCCGGCAGAGTCGAACCGCCTCGATGAGACGGTCGGCCGGGGTGAATGGCGGCATCAGGCATAGGACGCTCCGTCCGCCCAGGACGAGATCGAGGCTCGTGAACTCCCGGGCGAGCATGGCGGGGTGCCGACCGTCCTCGCCGAGCTGTAATCGGGCTCCGAGTAGGACCTGCGGGACCGCTGCGCCGAGACCGGCGGCGAGGACGATGGGGTCGCCCAGCGGTCCCTCGTCGACGAATACTGCGCCCACGCCATCGGCCTCGGCCCTGACCGCCTGTTCTCGGAGCCCGGCGACATCGCCTGCCTGCAGGAAGCGTCCCTCCACGGCGACGCAGATTAGGACGCCGGCGGGGGTTCTCTGGCATCATCCCTGTTCAAGCGGGCCCTCTCTCGGGCGTGACCCGCCCGCCGTTGGCGCGCCTCCAGCGGCTTGTCCCGACCTCCTTACCTCAGGCGAGCTCCCACCATCCGCCGACGTCCCGCGCCAGACCGGCTTGGGCCAGGCGTTCGAGCGCACCGCAGAGCGCCTGCAGCTCGAGGCCGGTCGCCCGAGCGAGGTCATCGAGGCACGCCGGATCGGACGAGAGGGCCCCATAGACCTGGCGGCCCTCGTCGGATACCGGTTCGGGGCGTGACCGATCTGTTCCCTTGAGCTCAGGATCAGGTGATGCGCCAGGTAGACGCCGGCCAGCGACAGGGCGACGAGGACATCGCCCGTCGAGCACACGGGAAAGGCCCCGTCGGCCAACAGAGCATTGGTTCCCTCGGAGGTCGCACTCCGGATCGACCCGGGCACCGCACCAACAGGGATTCCCCGGGCGACAGCGGCGTCCACGGTGTGGCGAGACCCACCGTGGTGCCGGCTCTCGATGACGACGACCACGTCGCTCATCGCCGCCAGCAAGCGGTTCCGCACGGGGAAGCGCCATTTTTCGGTGCGCGCACCCGCCGGCGACTCCGAGACGATGACGCCTTCCTGCGCCACTCGCTCCCACAGCCGCGTGTGGCGACGGGGGTAGGGCTCGTCGAGTCCCCCTGCCACCACGCCGATGGGCGGGCAACCGGCGCCACAAGCACCCTCGTGCGCCGCACCGTCGATGCCGAGCGCCAGCCCCGACACGACGCTCACCCCGGCCGCCGAGAGGTCGGATCCGAGTTGGGCGGCGACGCCGATGCCGTAGCGGGTCGGCGCGCGGGTGCCGACGAGGGCAACCGTCGCGGTCGCGCCGAGAGCCGAGGGGTCACCCAGGCAGAAGAGGACCGCCGGCCTCTGCGGGTCGTCGGCGAGCCGCGTCGGATATGCAGGATGCCCCGCCAGCATGGCCGTGATGCCAAGCGCGTGATGACGATCCCAGAGCTTCGCCACCGCATCTTCTGATCCGGACTCGGGTGCGGCGGTACGGGCCCAGGCGAGCGATGGCGAGTCCTCGGACAGCAGACTGCGCAGGGTGGCGGGGCCGACGGCAGGCGACATCGCCAAGGCTGCGGCATAGGCCTCTTCTGGGAGGTCCGCGCTCATGCCACGACCGCCGCACGACCGGCACGCAACGAAAGCGCCTCGGACACGTGGGCGAAGGAGACCTCGCTCTGGTCGGCGAGGTAGGCGACAGTCTGCGCCACGCGACGCACCTTGCCGAGGCCCCGGGCGCTCAGTGCCCCTTCGCGGAGCTTCGAAGCGAGAAGGTCCGATGCTTCCGCGGTGAGATCGGGCTCTCCCTCACCGTGTGCCTCTGCACGCGATCGGGCGGTCCGCACTCGCTCCGCCACCGCGGACGACGGTTCTCCGGGCACGCCCGAGAGGAGGTCCCCGGGATCGGGACGACTCACAGGGACGACGAGATCGAACCGGTCCAGCAGCGGCGCCGAGACGCGGCGTCGGTAGCGTGCCCGCATCACGACCGAGCAGCTGCACGCGCCGGCGTACACGCCTTCTCCGCAGGGGCAGGGGTTCATGGCGGCCACCAGCAAGAACGCCGCCGGGAACGCGACGTTTCCGCCCGCTCGGTTCACTCGGATGACCCCTTCTTCGAGCGGCTGGCGCAGCGATTCGAGGGCGGCAACGGGGAACTCGCCCAATTCGTCGAGGAAGAGGACACCGTTGGTGGCGAGGCTCACCTCGCCGGGTCGCAGGGACCAGTGGCCACCGCCGATCAGGGAGACGATGGAAGCCTGATGATGGGGGGCGCGGAAGGGTGGACGTTCCAACAGCGTGCCTTCGGGGAGGGCACATCCCGCGGCGGAATGGATGCGCGACACCGTCAAGGCCTCCGCCGACGTGAGCGTAGGGAGCAGGCCGGGAAGACGTTCGGCCAGCATCGTCTTGCCCGAGCCCGGCGGGCCGATCATGAGCAGGTGATGGCGCCCCGCTGCCGCCACCTCGAGGGCACGTCGGCCCACGGCTTGACCGCGCACGTCGACCAGGTCGGGTACGTCGGGCGCCGCAGGCGTCTGGGGCGGCGCCGGCGCCTGCGGCCAACTCGCCTGGCCTCGTAGGACGCTCACGAGTTCCGCCAACGTCGCGGCACCGTGCACGTCGGGACCGCGGACCAAGGACGCCTCTCGGACGTCGCACAGCGGCACGACGAGCCCGAGGGGCGCCGTTGCATCCGCCAGAGCGATCATGCCGGGGACGTGGCGCAGCGAGCCATTCAGGCCGAGCTCGCCGCAGAAGGCGAGGCGGTCGGTACCCGTCGGACTGAGCTGATCCGTCGCCACCAGCAGTCCGACGGCGATCGGCAGGTCGAGGCCGGCGCCGCCCTTCCGCACGCCCGACGGTGCCAGGTTGACCACCGTCCTTCGGAGCGGCCACGAGAAGCCGCTGGAGAGCAGGGCGGCACGGACCCGATCTCGGGCCTCTCGCACGGAGGCATCGGGCAAGCCCACGACGGTGAATCCCGGCAGGCCGTTCGAGACATGGACCTCGACCGATACGGCGCGTCCGACGGCACCATTGAGCGTGGCGGAAGCGACCGTCGCAAGCATGTGGGGGAACGGTCGCACGGGGGGATCGCCCGAGACCCGGCAATATTTATTTGGCTGTCCTTCGCAGAGAGCGGTTGACTGCGCGGGTATCCCCGTACGAATCCACCTCAGGGCCAGGTGAGGGCAGAATGGCGGTATGGCGGGCACGCAAGGAGACGAGCTCGGTCGGGTGTTCAACGAGGTGCCCGAACTCTACGACCGCGTCCGACCGACGTACCCCACAGAGCTGTTCACGGACCTCGTCGCCATCACCAGTTTGGACAAGCAGTCGTCAGTGCTGGAAGTCGGCTGCGGTACCGGGCAGGCGACGCGGTTCTTGGCCGCGCTCGGGGGCTCGGTCACCGCTGTCGAACTGGGCGTGGACATGGCCGCTTTGGCCCGTCAGCGGCTCGCAGCCTTCGACAATGTCGAGGTGGAAACGTCATCGTTCGAGGAGTGGGACGACGGCGGTCGACGCTTCGACCTGCTCGTGGCCGCATCGTCCTGGCACTGGGTAAACCCCTCGGTAGGCTGGCGCCAGGCTCACGACGTGCTCCATCCCGGAGGGTGGATGGCATTGCTCGGCAACGTCGTTGTCCGTCGGGCCGGCGAGCTCGAGGTGTACGCCGAGACCGCTGACCTCCACGAACGGTTCTCTCCCGGCAACCCCGATTGGGGCCATCCTCCACTCGAAGATGACGTGCGAACAACTGACGCGGGTTGGGGGCTGGTCGAAGACCCCGGCCCGGGATTGTTCGGCCCAACGATCGTGCGCTGGTATCCGTCGGTGCAGTGGTTCGACGGGGAGGGTTTCGCCGATCTCCTTCGCACGACATCGCTCCATCGAAAGCTCGACCGCAACGTTCGTGAACCCCTGCTCGACGCGGTCGCCGAGCGCATCCGCACGCGCATGGGCGATCGAGTATCCCGCCGTTATCTCAGTGTCCTCCGAGTCGGCCAGCGCGATATGTAATCAGACCGGTCGTTGACGCCTTCGTCGGCGTCTGTGCGGACGACACCCGCCGAATCCGTCGGCAACGTGCCTAGGCCTTGGCGACTAGGCAGAATTCGATTCCTTCTGGGTCTGCTATCACCGCAATTGCCCATTCTTCGAAGCTGTGTTGATTCAACACAGTCCCCCCGAGCCGCTCGACGAATTCGACTGACGCCGCGAGGTCATCGACCCAAAAGTCCAAGTGAGCTCGAGACTTGCCGGATTTCACCTCTTCTACCGGTTGCAGATTAAGAACCGGGCCACGCAAAGTCGGGGCTAACTGATACCAACCCTCTATCCGTTGCTTGGAGGCCGGGACTCCGAGGAGGGTGCTCCAGAAGGCCGCCGCACGCTCTGTATCGCGATAGTCGATTGTGACTTCGGCCCAGGCGATCGCCGGCTGCTTTGAGGGTCCTTCTCCTTCCGACATACCCGCGACGTTACTAAGGCACCCAAAAACATTCTGCTTAGGCTGGACGCGAGCCAGAGGTCCATCGCCCATTCGCAACTGATTGTGGGAGTACATCCCAGAACGCGGGAAAGGGAGCGCTTTCGTTCGCCAGTTCGAGGCCTACCGCGTCCCAATCCTCCCTGGTCGCTCTGTGGTTATCAAACGCGAAAGCAGCAGGCACCAGGTTGACCACCGTCCGACGGAGCAGCCACGAGATGCCGCTGGAGAGCAGGGCGGCACGAACCCGATCCCGGGCCTCTCGCTCGGAGGCATCGGGCACGCCCACGATGGTGAAGTCCGGCAGGCCGTTCGAGACGTGGTCGTCGACCGAGACGGGCGTCCGACAGCGTCATTCAGCGTGCCGGAGGCGACAGTCGCAAGCATGTGGGGGAAAGGTCGCGCCGGTGGAACGCCCGAGCCCGGCAATATTTCTCAGGTGGTCTTTCGCAGAGTGCGGTTGGCTACGAAGGTATCCCCGTCCAATCGCACGACTGGGGCACTGGAACTCGTGACGTCAGCGCCATTGGCGTGGTCCATGGGCTTCAGTGCAATGGCCACCACCCCCGTGTCTTCTTGTCGACCAAGGTCTGGCTGCAAAGGCTCAGCGCGCCCTACGAACGCGAGTGCTTCGGGATTGGTGCGGCGAAACGCGTGAAAGCCGCCATTGAGATCGACGTCGTCCACGACCGCAGCGCCTTGAGGCGTGAGGGCGGCCCAAGCGTGGTGCAGCTCGAACATCAGATTGCGCTGGGTGTGCCGGCTGTCGTGTACGAAGAGGTCGATCGTTCGGATTTCGGACAGGAGTGAGCGGAGCCTTCGTCGACTCGAGCCGGAGACGTACGTCCATGAGGGGCGAAGCCGGTCAGGAACCGCCATACCGATCTGATCGTGGATCTCGGGCTCGCCCGGCGGTGGGAGATCAATGCTCCAGAGATGGCCGTGCCCGTTCTCGGCGATTGCTTCGAGGATGAAGCGGGTGGTGATGCCGCGCGGACTCCAGTCTCGAGCAGATGCTCAGGTCGCAGGTGCAACGTCATGCAATAGACAATCCGCGCCAGAGCCATGTCGCCGTCGGCCCAACCCTCTTTGCCGAACGTGCCGCGTCCCACATCTCTCACCCGTGCCCGCACGGAGGCGATCACCTCCGACCACATCGCTTCGAACCGATCGTGGGTAGGGCAAGGCCAAGGTGCACAGATCGCCTCGTGCAATTTGGCTTCCCATTCGTCGTCGATTGCGTACGGACACGGAGGCCACGGCATGAAGTCCGGGCCGTGTGAGCCTTTTGATCGGTGTTCGCTCCGTTCCGCCCAGCGCTCACGAAAGGAGATCGCCCATTCGATCGGATTGCTTGAGAAGCTCTTGAGTTCTCGGCTGAAATTGATGTCAGCCCGCACGTCGAACGCTTTCATCGCGTCCCTCCCTGATGTGGCTTTGCTCGATGATCTTTCTGACGGCTTGACAAGTGATACCAGCGGCGCGGGCGACCTCAGCCTCTTTGGCACCGCTCACGGCGGCACGCACGATCACTCCGTCGCGGTAGCTGCTCAACGGCGCGAGGTAGCGATGGCGGTCGGTCAAGTTCCCTCAACGCCTCAAGTTCCCTCGCCGCCTGGTGAGCAGTTCGGCGTCAGCCCAGTGCACGGGCATGGGCCGTATATACCCACGCATCTTTGGGGATACTCCCTCGCAGTCACAGTCCTGCAATCGCCATTTCCTTATTGGCAGGCATCCGTCCCCTGGCTCACCACACACGTTGCGGGCGATCTGGGCGCCTCATCGGTAGAACTGCGGCGCTGAGACCGTAGGGGAATGTCCCCGTTCACTGCTGCCTGTTCGGAGCTAGCCCAGACCCATTCACCCTGGTCGCCATGTGGTTACCAGAATGGACGGCAGCAGGCGCCGAGTTGACGGTCACCCGGCGTAAAAGGCCACGACAGCCCTCTCGAGAGAATGGCGGCGCGTGCCCGGTCGCGGGCTTCGCGGACGGCCGCGTCGGGAAGACCAACGATGGTGAAGCCGGGCAGCCCGTTGGAGACGTGGACTTCGACCGAGACGGCGCACCCCCACTGCGCCGCTCAGGGTGGCTGAGGTAACGGTTGGGAACACGCCGATGAACGGTCGCGGCTTCCGTCCGGGTGTCGGCCGAATCGGGTCAGTCTGGTCTCGATCTCCCTCGATGCGCTCGTCCCGATCCCCGGCCAGCCTGCCGCGAAGGCGATGTGTTTTGTTCTGCGTATACGCCGGCTCGGCGATCTGAACCCACGGCCTATAGGGCGCTTTCGCCCGGCCATATACAGCCGCAGACATATCCACCGAGGCCGCATACACGGGTGCGCAGAAACACCCGTCCGGGCTCGTATACGGCGACATTGAGATCACCCCGCGGCCCCGCATGCAGCCGCGGAGACGTCGTACGAAGGCGCGCATAGAGGCGCCCCGAGACCTCGCCGTCCGCGCGTATACAGCGGGAAAAAGATCTCCCCCCTCGGCACTGAAAGGCCGGCGCCCCCGCGGGAGCGCCTCAGTCCGTGGGTGGCAGCTCCTTGTTGGGCGGCCGGGCCGGCGTGGCCACCGGCGGCGCCGCGCCGTTGGCGCTGGTGTCGCTCAGATCATCGTTGCGCAGGGTCGAGAGCAGGACCTCGGCCGCGCCCATGAGGCTCGTCGCCTCGTAGGGCACGACGACTTTGGCGTTGTCGGATGCGGCAATGTCCTGGAGCGCCTTGAGCTGCAGCACGGCCAACGTACGGGGATTGATCGTGGCGGTGTCGATGGAGGTGAGGCGCGATGCCTCGCCCTCGCCGCGGAACTCGAGCGCCTTCTTCTCGCCCTCTGCCTGGAGCTCTAGCACCTTCATCTGCGCCTCGGCCCGCAGGATGGCCGACTGCTTTGCTCCCTCGGCCTCGAGCACGGCCGCCTGCTTGCGTCCGCCCGCGGAGTTGATGGCGGCCTGCTGCTCACCCTCGGACTTGAGAATGGCAGCCCGCTTGTGCTGCTCGGCTTCCTTCTGCTCGGACATGGCCTGCACCACGTTCAAGGGAGGCGTGATGTCGAGGATCTCGATGCGGTTGAGCCGTACGCCCCACTTGGCCGTGGCGTCGGCCATGTGGTCCTGCATGCGGCTGTTGATGGTCTCACGCTCGGAGAGCGCCTGGTCGAGCGAGAGTTCACCGAACACGGCGCGCAGCGCGGTGCGCGACAGCTGGTCGACCGCAAGTCGGTAATCGTTGATCTCGAACAGGGCGGACTTGACGTCGATGACCTGGCAGAAGATCGTCGCGCTCACCTGCAGCGACACGTTGTCCTTGGTGATGACCGCCTGCTGGTCGCCCGTCATCGGGAACTCGCGCACGTCGACCTTTTCCATGCGGTCGACGAAGGGCACCAGGATGCGCATGCCCGGCTGGTCCACCGACTTGAACTCCCCCAGGCGCTTGACGACGCCGACACTCCCCTGCTGCACGATCTTGACGAACCGGGACGCGAACAGCGTCACCACCCCGAGCCCCGCCAGAGCGACGATGACGACGATCCCGACCACTTCTCCGGCCGATGCAAACATTGTGATACCTCTCTCTAGCTGTCGATGGCGTAGACGACGAGCAACCCCCGCTCGACGTCAGCGACAACGACATCGGTCCCGACCGGAATCGTGGCCTCGGGGTCGAGTGGGATTGCGAGCCACTCCTCACCCCGGGCCCGGATCCTTCCGGGGTGGTGCGCGCCCTCAATCGCCTTGGTCACCAGTGCGGTGTCACCAACCATGCCTTGGACGCCATTCAGCACAACAGCCAGTCTATTAGCGACCGATGAAGACGGGCTCTCGCTTCTCCACGAAGGCGGCCAGGGCCTCGTTGGTGTCGTGGGTCGAGAAGTTCAGGGCCTGGCAGCGGGCCTCGTCCTCGACGGCCTCCTCCATGGACGCCGTGGAGGACGCGTGGAGGAGCGTCTTGGTCATCGACAGCGCCAGCGGGGGGCCCGCCGCGAGCGTCGTGGCCCAGTCGTCGACGAAGGCGTCGAGCTCCACGGCCGGCAGCGCCCGGTTCACCAGCCCGATCTCGGCCGCCTCCGCGCCGCTCCACATGCCGCCGAACAACGCAATCTCCTTCGCCCGGGCCAGGCCGACCAGCCGGGGCAAGAGCCACGAGGCACCGTTGTCGAGGGAGAGGCCGCGCTTGGCGAAGATCATCGAGAGGCGGGCCGTCGTGCTGCAGACGGACAGGTCGCAGCCGAGCGCCAGCGACAAGCCGGCGCCGACCGCCACGCCGTCGACCTTGGCGATGGTCGGCTTGGTCACCCGGTGCAGCGCGAGGGCGACGTCGCCCAGCCGGCGCATGCGGACGAGGCCGGCCCGCTTCGCGTCGGTGGCCGGGCCGTTGGGGTCGCCGAGGTCGGCCCCCGAACAGAAGGCGCCACCGGCGCCTGTGAGGACCATGACCCGGTCGTCGGGCTGGTCCTCGACCTCGAGAAAGGTCTCGAGCAGTTCCGACAGCATCTTGGCGTTGGCGGCGTTCTTGCGCTCCGGACGGTTCATCGTCACGGTCACGACGCCGTCCTTGCGCTCGACAATGAGGGTCTCCATGGCCATCGACCCTATGCGGCGGACCTTCAGAACGCATCTTCGACGACGTGGAGCGTCCGCCCGAGCACGGTGGCGACGTCGAAACGGATCTCTTCCCACGATGCGTGCTGGCTCGCCAGGTAGGCGCCGGCCAATCGGCGGAGACGGCGCTGCTTGACCGGCGTCACCGATTCCAGCGGGTGTCCCGTGGGCGGTGTGGCGACGCGCCTTGACCTCGCAGATGACCAGCGTGCGGCCGTGGGCACAGACCAGGTCGATCTCGCCGGCGCCGCAGCGCCAGTTCTGCGC
Organism: uncultured Acidimicrobiaceae bacterium; assembly: GCA_963756625.1. GTDB lineage: Bacteria > Actinomycetota > Acidimicrobiia > Acidimicrobiales > RAAP-2 > Bog-473. The sequence goes on along the minus strand of CAVWNQ010000003.1, from coordinate 310,659 downwards.
CAGCACGGCGTACCCGTTGGCCCGGTAGTGGGCGGCCGCCAGCTCCTCCCCGAAACGACCGAAGGCCTGAGGCCGTGCGGCGATCGACCACGCCCCGGAACGGTCGGGCCGTTACAGCTCCTGTTCGGGCAGCCGTTCGATGTTCACGTCACGGAACGTGACGACGTGCACCTCGGGCACGAAGCGGGCGGGCCGGTACATGTCCCACACCCACGCATCGCGCAGCTCGAGCTCGATGCACGCCGGCGTCGTGTCGGACCGCACGCTGCACCGAGACCTCGTTGGCCAGATAGAAGCGGCGCTCCGTCTCGATCACGTACGCGAACACCGGCAGGACGGCCCGGTACTCCTGGACGAGTCCGAGCTCGATCTCGGACTCGTAGCGCTCGAGGTCCTCCTCGCTCACGCCGGGCCGCCCGTGCTGCTACGCGTCGGCGTCCTCCTGGACGGGTGCGTCGCGGTCACCCGCCTCGTCGGATGCGCCGGACTCGGTGTCGGAGGACGGAGCCTCGTCCACCACCTCGTCCTCGACCTCGACCTCCGTGTCCACGACGTCCTCGACATCCGTGTCCACGACGTCCTCGACGTCCGTGTCCTCGACGTCCGTGTCCTCGACGTCCTCGACCACCTCGGCGGCCGCGCCGGCTGCGGCCTTGCCCCGGGGCACGCGCCGTTCCTTGATCTTGGCCGCCTTCCCGTGCCGGTCACGCAGGTAGTAGAGCTTGGCCCGCCGCACGTCGCCCAGCGTCGCCACCTCGATCTTCGCGATGGTCGGCGAGTGCACCGGGAAGGTGCGCTCGACGCCGACGCCGAAGCTGACCTTGCGCACGGTGAAGGTCTCCTGGACCCCGCCGCCCTGGCGCCGCATGACGGCACCCTGGAAGACCTGCACCCGCTCCCGGTTGCCCTCGACGACCCGCACGTGCACCTTGACGGTGTCGCCCGGCCGGAAGTCGGGGATGTCGTCGCGCAGGCTGTCGCGATCGATCGTTTCGGTGGGGTGCATGGGGGGCGTCCTTCGGTTACTCCGGCCTGTCGGTCTGCTCGGTCTGCGCAGTGCCGGACGGAACATCGTAGCCGTGCTCGGCCAGGGCCCGCACGTCGCTGGCGTCGAGCGCCGACGCCCTGACCAGGCGCTCGATCAGATCCGGGCGCCGCTCGGCCGTCCGCACCAGCGCCTCGCGGCCGGCGCCACGCCGCTACCGCGCCGTGGTCGCCCGAGCGGAGTACCTCGGGCACCTCCCAGCCCCGGAAGGAAGCCGGTCGGGTGTACTGGGGGTACTCGAGCAGCCCGTCGGTGAAGCTCTCGTGCCGCGCCGACTCCTCGTTGCCGAGCACGTCGGGCAGGAGCCGGGCCACCGCCTCCACGACGACCAGCGCCGCCAGCTCCCCGCCGGCCAGCACGTAGTCGCCCACCGACAGCTCGCCGTCGACCAGGTGGTCGGCCACCCGCTGGTCGACGCCCTCGTAGCGACCGCAGAGCAGGGAGAAGCCCACCGTCCAGCCCGGCCAGCTCGGCGGCCACCGACTGGTCGAAGCGCCGGCCGCCCGGCGCCAACAGGAAGAGGGGGCGGGGCAGGTCGTCGACGGCCTCGACGCAGCGGAACAGCGGCTCGGCCATGAGCACCATGCCGGCCCCCCCGCCGAAGGGGCTGTCGTCGACCGAGCGGCGTGGGTCGTCGGCACCCTGGCGCAGGTCGTGCACCCGCACGTCCAGCGCGCCGGTCGCCCGCGGCGCGCCCCAAGATCGAGGCGCCGCAGTAGCCCGACACGACCTCGGGGAAGATCGTGAAGACGTCGATCCTCACGGATCGAGCAGCCCCTCGGGGATCTCGACGTCCACCGTGTGCGCGTCCGCGTCGTGCTCGGTCACGAAGCGCATCGGGATGAGCCCACCCGACTCGAGCACCAGCAGGTCGCTGGCCGGGTTGGCCTCCACCGCCGCCACCCGCCCCAGCGCCGCGCCGCCGGCGTCCCGGACCGAGCGCGCCCACCAGCTCGTGCACCCAGAGGGCACCCGGCACCTCGACCGATTCGGCCTCGAGCTCGACCCCGCGCAACGCCTCGGCTGCGGCGCGATCGGCCACGCCGTCGAACTGGACGATGAAGCGACCGGAGTGGCCGGAGCGGCCGGAGCCGCCGAAGGGCTTGGCGGCCAACGACCTCGAGCGGGCCGCGGGCGGAGGCGAGCACCGAACCGGGCTCGAGCCGCTGCGTCTGATCGGTCCAGAGGTCGACGACGACCTCGCCCCGCAGGCCGTGGGCCTTGGCGACGCGACCGACGATGAGGAGCTCAGTCGTCGACGATGTCCACGCTGGCCTGGACGCCGTCCTTGGCGCCCGCCACGTTGACCAGGGTCCGGATGGCCTGGGCGGTCCGGCCCCGCCGGCCGATGACCCGGCCCATGTCGTCGGGAGCGACGTGGAGGCTCAGGCGGAGTCCGCCCCGGCGCTCCTGGGTGTCGATCACCACGGCATCGGGGTCGTTGGACAAGCGCCTTGGCGAGATACGTCAGGACCGCCACCGGCGTGCCCCCCGTCGAGATCGCCGAGCTCGTTGCCCTCGTCGACTTCGTCGACTTCGTCGACCTCGTCGATCTCGTCGTCGGGTCCGTCGTCGGCCATCGTTGACGTCGCCCTCCCCGCCGCCGTCGGTCTGGTTGATGTCGCCGGCTTCGTAGAGGTCGGTCACTTCGCCCTCGCTGCGGCGAACTCGTCCCAGGCCCCGGAGGTCTTCAGGATGCGCTCGACCCGCTCGGTGGGCTGGGCCCCGTTGACCAACCACCTCACGGCCTTCTCGTTGTCGATGTTGATGACGGCGTCGGGCTCGGCCGTCGAGGCGCCCCGAGGGGCGTAGGTGCCCACGATCTCGAGGAAGCGCCCGTCGCGGGGCGACCGGCTGTCGGCGGCCACGACCCGGTAGGTCGGCTGCTTCTTCTTACCCATCCGCACCAGGCGGAGCTTCACTGCCACGAATCGCTTCCTCCACTTCCCACTGGGGCACTTCCCACAAAAGACCCGATCGAGACCGGCGCTCCGGCGGACCGCGCCGGGTGCCAGGCCACCATTGTGCCAGATGAACCCGGTAGCAGGGCTCCCGGGGGGCTTCCGGGGCCTCCCGGGCCGTTCCGGGCGCCGTCAGGGGCCTCCGGGACCTCCCCGGTCCGGGTTAGCGGCCCTTGGGCGGGGTGACCCGCCCGCCCTTCTTCTTCTTCTTGGTCCCCTTGTTGACTTGTTCACCTCGGGGCCGGGCGGGCCGCGCCGCCGGCGCCGGCCAGCCCGGGGAAAGCCGACGGCAGCTCGTCGGGGTCGCCGCCGCCCATGAGCTGGGAGAGCATGTCGAAGTCCGGCTCGCCGGCACCGCCCGCCCGCGGCCCCCCGGTCCGGCGAGACCGGCGCCGGCCGCCTGTTGGGCCAGTTTCTTGGCGGCGCGGCCGCCCATCCCGGAGAGGTTCGGCATGCCGGGGAGGTTGGGCATGTTGCCCGACGCCATCCCCTTCATCATCTTCTGCATCTCCCTGAACTGCTTGAGCAGCGAGTTGACGTCCTGGATCGTGGTGCCCGATCCGCGGGCCACCCGGCTGCGGCGGGACCCGTCCATCACCGAGGTGTCGTTGCGCTCGGCCGGGCGTCATGGAGCAGACGATCGCCTCGACCTTGGCCACCTCGCCGTCGTCGATCTCGCTCGCCGCCTCGCGCATGTCCTTGGACATGCCGGGCATGAGGCGCATGAGGCCGCCGAGCGAGCCCATCTTCTTGACCTGGCGCAGCTGCGAGAGGAAGTCCTCCAGCGTGAACTGCCCCTGCATGAGGCGGCTGGCGCTCTTCGCCACCTCGTCGGTGTCCATGGTGCGCTCGGCCTGCTCGATGAGGCTGAGCATGTCGCCCATGCCGAGAATCCGGTCGGCCATGCGGTCGGGATGGAAGAGGTCGAAGTCCTCGAGTCGCTCGCCCGTGCTGGCGAACGCGATGGGCTTGCCGACGACGCCCTTGACCGAGAGCGCGGCGCCGCCGCGTGCGTCGCCGTCGAGCTTGGTGAGGATGACGCCGTCTGAGCTCGAGCGCGTCGTGGAACGCCTTGGCCGTGGCGACGGCGTCCTGGCCGATCATGGCGTCGATGACCAGGAACGTGTAGTGCGGCTGCGTCGCCGCGGAGATGTCCCGGATCTGCTCCATCAGCTCGGCGTCGATCGTGAGCCGGCCGGCCGTGTCGATGATGCAGATGTCGCGGCCGAGCCGCCGCGCCTCTTCCAACCCGGCCTGCGCGCAGCGGACGGGATCGGTCGGCTCCGAGAAGACGGTCACGCCCGCCTGCTCGCCCAGGATGCGCAGCTGCTCGACGGCGGCGGGGCGCTGCAGGTCGGCGCCGACGAGCAGCGGGTTGCGTCCCTGCTGCTTCCACCAGCGGGCGAGCTTGGCCGAGTTGGTCGTCTTGCCCGAGCCCTGGAGACCGGCCATGAGGACGACGGTGGGCGGGCGCGAGGCGTAGCTGAGCTTGAGCGTCTCGCCGCCGAGGACGCCCACCAGCTCCTCGTGCACCGCCCTGATGACCTGCTGGCCCGGCGTGAGGCTCTTCGACAGCGCCTCGGTGCTGACGCGCAGCCGGATGCCGTCGCAGAAGCGGCGGGCCACGCCGAGCTCGACATCCGCATCGAGGAGCGCGGTGCGGATCTCCTTGAGCGCCTCGTCCAGGTCGGCGTCGCTGATGCGCCCCTTGCCGCGGAGCCGGGTCGAGATCCGCTCCAGGCGGTCGGACAGGGCGTCGAACATGGGGTCTCAGGTTAGTGGTGCCGTGGGGGCGTTCCGCGGCGCTGTGGTGCCGGCACGTCCCTTCGCTCGCCGTACGCTCGCCCTACGCTCCCGTGATGGGCCCGCGCTCCCCCGATCTGCACTACGTCCCCTACGGCGACCTCGCCGACCGCGGCAGGCCCAACGTGGTGGTGGACGGCTCCCCGGCCGCCGGCACCTTGCTCTGCCTGTCGCACTGGCCGGGCATCGGCAGCCCGTCCCGGTTCGCCGCCGACCTCTCGGCGGAGATGGCGTTCGCGTATCTGGACGCGTTCGACCTCCATCCAGGGGCCGCGGCCGTGTCCAACAACCATTTCGACCAGGACGGCCTCGTGGGCGTCTTCGCGCTGGCCTGGCCGGAGGAGGCACTGGCCCGGCGCGACCTGCTCGTCGAGGTGGCGCGGGCGGGCGACTTCGCGCTGACCTCGTCCCGCACGGCGGCGCGGATTTCCATGGTGCTCTCGGCGTACGCCGACCCGTCGCGCAGCCCGTTGCGCGAGCTGCCCGGCGACTACGACGCCACGACGGCCGTGCTCTACGCCGAGTTGCTGGGCCGGTTGCCCGAGCTGTGCGACGGGCTCGAGTCGTCCCGCGCCCTGTGGGAGGAGGAGGACGCCACGTTGACGGCGAGCGAGTCGTTGCTCGCCTCGGGGGACGTCGTGGTCACCGAGGTGCCCGAGCTGGACCTGGCCGTGATCGAGGTGCCCGAGTCGGCCCCCGACCGCGGCGGCCATCGCTTCGGCGGGACGTGGGTGTCGGGACTGCACCCCATCGCGGTGCACCAGGCGACCCGAGCGCGGCGCGCTGCTCACCGTACGCGGCCGGCACTACGAGCTGGCCTACCGCTACGAGAGCTGGGTGCAGTTCCGCTCGCGCACCGTGCGGGCCAGGGTCGACCTGGTGCCGTTGGCGGAGCACCTGCGCGCCGCCGAGTCCGAGGCCGGTGGCACCGCGTCGTGGGTGGCCGACGCGGTGTCGGGCCTCACGCCGACGCTGGCGCCCGCAGGGCGCGTCGAGAGCGCCCTCGCGCCCGGCGTCGTGCGCGGCCTGGTCGAGGCGCACCTGCGCGCCGCGCCGCCGGCCTGGGACCCCTACCGCATCACCCGCTGAGGGGTCTCCGTCCCCGCCTGCCGCCTCGGTGGTGGGATCGAACGGCTACCGTCGCGGCCCATGTTCCGCCGCCACCGCCGTTCGGGCTCGCTGGCGCCCGTGCACGGCGTGCCCGCCGTGCTCGCCGTGGTCGGTGCCTTCGGGCTCGCCGCCTGCAGCTCCTCGCCGACGACCTCGACGGGTGCCGGCACCACGTCGCATGCGGCTGGCAGCGGCCCTTCGGCCACGAACCCCGTCCCCGACGGCGGTGCCCTCGTCGCGGTCCAGCCCATCCCCGTCGCCGACCGCTCTCCCGCGGGCACGTCCGGGACGGCGCCCACGGTCACCGTCCCGGCGGGCCAGCCGCCGACCTCGCTCGAGAGCGCCGACCTCATCGTGGGCAAGGGCCCCTTCGCCGCGGCGGGAGACAGCCTCACGGTCCAGTACGTGCTGGCGAGCTATTCGGCCCGCAAGGTGGTCCAGTCGTCCTGGACGAGCCAGCCCTTCTCGTTCACCCTCAGCACGAGCGACGTGATCCCCGGTTGGGTGAAGGGCCTCATCGGCATGCGTGTCGGGGGGCGGCGCGAGCTGATCATCCCGCCGAGCCTGGCCTACAAGAACCGGTCGCCGGGAGCGGGCATCGCCGCCAACGACACGCTCGTCTTCGTCGTCGACCTCGTCAAGGTCAAATAGCGGCCGCTGGTGGAGGTCGCCGCCCACATCGACGCGCTGCGCCACGAGGGGGAGCTCATGGCAGCGGCCACCGAAGCAGTCGTCGCGGACGCGCCGGTGCCGACGTGCCCGGACTGGTGCGTGCGCGACCTCGTACGCCACCTGGGCGGCGTGCACCGGTGGGCCACCGGTTACGTCGCCGAAGCCCGGACCGAGGTGTCGGACGTCGACCTCGACGACGTGGTGGGGACGTGGCCCGACGACGCCGCGCTGGCCCGCTGGCTCCGTGACGGCTGCGCCGCGCTGGCCGGAGCGCTCGCCGCCGCGCCGCCCGACCTCGAGTGCTGGACCTTCCTGCGCGCGCGCCGTCACCGCTCGCCATGTGGGCGCGGCGCCAGGCCCACGAGACCGCCATCCACCGCGTCGACGCCGAGCTCGCCGCTGGGATCGCCGTGAGCCCGTTCGCCGCGCCCTTCGCCGCGGACGGCGTCGACGAGCTCCTCACGTGCTTCGTGCCGCGACGCTCGACGCGGTTGACCGGCACGGCAGAAGGCACGACACTCGTCGTGCGCTGCACCGACGACGCGCTGGCCTGGACGCTCGTCATCGACGAGGAGGGTGGCGTGACCAGCGGGCCGGCCCTTGCGGACCCGACCGATGTCGCTACGAGCAGCGCGGGCGCCACGTTGCGAGGCCGGGCGGCCGACCTCTACCTGGCGCTGTGGAACCGCGGCGGTGCGGACGAGCTGCGGGTCGACGGGGACCGAGGCGTGCTCGATCTTTTCCTCGACAGCGTCCACGTGCGCTGGTCCTGACGACCGTCGTCTTCCGTGGGTCCGCGGGCCGGCCTCTTCAGGGCGTCGTCTCCCTCTCCGGGACGCTGCGCCGGCCGATCAGCCAGTAGGCGATCGACCCGGTCGTGTTGAGACCAGAGGCGACGCGCCAGAGTCGCTTCCGGCCACGAACGGCAGCGTCGGGCCGCCGCCCCAGGTCACGCCAGGTCAGCCGGACCAGCAACAGGTGGATCACCAGGACGACGGCAAGGACCTTGACCCGCTTCTCGTTCATCTGACCTCCCCTCGTCGTCGTTCAGCTCGTGTGGTCGTGTAGCCGTGTGGTCGTGTAGCCGTGTGGTCGTGGCGAGTCTGTCGTTCCGATGGCCGCTCAGTCGGACGAGAGCATGGCGTCGACGAACTCGTCGGGATCGAAGTCGACCAAGTCGTCGGGACCCTCGCCCAACCCGACCAACTTGACCGGCAGGCCGAGCTCACGCTGGACGGCGATGACGATGCCGCCCTTGGCGGTGCCGTCGAGCTTGGTAAGCACGATGCCGGTGATCTCGACCGCCTCGGTGAACTGCCGGGCCTGCGCGAGCGCGTTCTGACCCGTGGTCGCGTCGAGCACGAGCAGGACCTCGGTGACGTTGCCCGGGTCGCGGTCGGCCACCCGCCGGATCTTCTTGAGCTCCTCTACGAGGTTCACCTTGGTGTGGAGGCGACCGGCCGTGTCCGCCAGCACGAGGTCGTTGCCCCGCGCCGCGGCACGTTGCACGGCGTCGAAGACGATGGCGCTCGGGTCACCACCCTCGGCGCCGCGCACGATCTCGGTGCCGGTACGGTCGGCCCACAGAGCGAGCTGGTCGGCAGCGGCGGCCCGGAAGGTGTCCCCCGCCGCGAGGAGGACCGAGTGCCCGGCGGCTGACTGGCGCCGGGCCAGCTTGCCGATCGTGGTCGTCTTGCCGACGCCGTTGACGCCGACGATCAGCCAGACGTCGGGCGAACCCGTGGTGCCGTCGAAGCGCAGGGCGCGTGCGTTGGACGTCTCGAGCAGCTCGCGGATCGATGTCCCCAGCGCCTCGAGCAGGTCATCGCCCCCGCTGATCTCCTTGGCCTCCACCTTGGCTCGGAGGTCCGCCGAGCAGCGCGTCGGCGGTCGCCACGCCGACGTCGGCCCGGATGAGCGCCTCCTCGAGCGAGTCCCACGTGGCTGCGTCGATCCGGCCGGAGCGGAGGGCGGCGACCGCACCGCTGAAAAGCCCCCGGACGCCCACCGAGACGGCTGCGGTACGAGGGGGGCGCGGCCGGCTCGGGCGGCGGAGGCTCGGCCTCGACGGGCGGTGCGCGTTCGGCAGCGGGGCCAGGTGGTGCCCCTGGCGCAGGGGGCGCCTCGGCGGTCGGGGGTGGCGGCGCCTGGGCGGTCGGCCGCGGTGGGGCCTCGATGGTCCCGCCGCCACGACGCCGGCGCGACCTGGTGCGGGCGATCGCCCCCGCCGCGATGGCGAGAATCGCGACGACGACGATGATCGTGATGTAGACGCCGATCACGCCAGCGGCTCTCCGTCGCTCTCGTCGTCTTGCGCTGCCGCCGCAGCCGCCTCCGCCGCTTGCGCAGCCGCAACTGCCGCCGCTTCCTCGGCGTACGTCGCCTCGCCGTACTCCTCATCGTCCTCACGTGACGCCCGCCGGGTGCGGGAGACGGCCGCGAGGCCGGCCACGACACAGAGGAGGGCTACGCCGACGAAGACAAAGGCGAGGGTGCCGGTCATGCCGGCTCCTTCTCCTTCTCCTTCTCCACCCTCTGGCTGATCACCTGCGACGAGCCGCCGGGCGCCATGGTCACCCCGTACAGGGCGTCGCCCGTCTCCATCGTGCGCTTCTGGTGGCTGACGATGAGCAACTGTGCCTCGTCGCGGAACTCGTGCACGAGGGTAAGGAAACGACTCAGGTTCACGTCGTCCAGCGCGGCCTCGACCTCGTCCATCATGTAGAAGGGCGACGGTCGGCTCCGGAACACCGCGAAGAGGAACGCCAGCGCGGCCATGGAGCGCTCGCCGCCCGAAAGCAATGACACCCGCCGCACATTGCGACCCGCCGGCCGCACCTCGATCTCGACGCCGGTGTTCAAGAGGTCGTCGGGCTCGACCAGCATCAAGCGGCCGGTACCTCCCGGGAACAGCATGGCGATGAGCGCAGAGAAGTGCTCGTTCACGTCGGCCGCCGCGGCCGCGAAGGAGGTCAGGATCTCGTGGTCGAGCGTGCGGACGACTTCGTGCAATTCGCGCCGCGTGCCGCGCACGTCGTCGACCTGCGCCTCCAGTTCCCTGTGGCGCTCCTCCAGGGTCGAGAGCTCCTCGAGGGCCAACGGATTCACCGGTCCGAGCGCCGTCAGCTTGCGCTCGAGCTCGTCGGCGTGCTGGGTCAGCGTCGTCCCCTCGGGCGCGTCGGGCTCGGGCAGTCCGGCCAGTTCCTCCGGTCGTACGTTGAGATCGCGTGCGATGTGCTCGTGCAGCGCCTCGGCCCGTAACTCGACCTCGTTGGCTTCGAGATCGAGCGTGCGGGTACGGGTACGCACCGCATCGAGCCGTTGCTCGGTGGTGTGGCGATCCTGGCGCAGCCGCTCGAGCTTCTCGCCACCGGCCCGCACCGCATCGACCTGATCCTGGTAGTCGTGGCGGAGCGACTCGAAGACGGCGTCCAGCCGACCGTGCTCCTGCTGGACGAGGGCTTCGAGGCGGGCCAGGGCCGTGCCCTCCGCCTCCAGACGCTGCACGTCGGGCCGCAGCGGATGCGCGCTCCTCGGCGTGGCCCGCCAGCCGCCGCTCGACCTCCGCCTGGCGCTCGGCCAGCACACGGCGCCGTTCGGCGACGCCGGCGACCCGCACCTCGAGCTCCTGGCGACGGCCTGACACCTCGGTCTCGACGTGCCGTCAACGCCTCCCATGCCTCGAGGGCCTCCTGCAGTTCGGGAATCGACCCGGCCAGCTGCGCCTGCTCGGACATGACCTCGGAGAGGCGTTGTTTGCTGCGGCGACCCCGTCCGTGCGCCTCCTCGACCTCCTCCGCCAAACGACGCTGCTCTTCCGCCGCCCGTTCGACGTCCGCCTCCCCGGTCTCGCAGGCAACAGCATGACGGTCCGCCGCCCGTTCGGCGACAACGCGGGCGTCGCGGGCGCGAGCCGAGCACGATCCGCGCCTCGGTCAGCGCGGCCCGGGCCAGCTCCGCCGCGGCGGCAGCCTCTTCCGCCAGCCGGCGCCCTTCTTCGACGGCGGCGGCGGTGACCACTCCCGACCCGGAACGCACCCGCCACCCGGTCGCGGCGAAACGGTCACCGTCGGGGGTGACCACGACCAGGTCGTCGCGGGCGAGGGAGAGATCGATCGCCTCCTCCCATCCGTCGACGCGCACGGCGCGCCCGACCAGACGAGTCGAGGACGGACTCCGCGACGGTGCCTCCGCGGCGCGCCCGCACGTGGCGGCGCACCGGTTCGGCGCTGCTGCCCGGAGGCAACGACGCCACGGCATCCGCCGCGGTGGCGGCCGACTCCCTCGGAGCCAACACCGCTCCGGTGACGCCCCGGTCGCGCAGCGTGGCCAGAGCCGCTTGGGCCGAACGCCGACCGTCGACAACGACCGCGGCGACACCCGCGCCGGCGGCCGCCTCGAAGGCCGCGTCCCACCCCGTCATCGATCTCGACGAGGTCGACCAGGGAACCCACGACGCCATCGACTTCCCGCAGCAGCTCACGCCCGCCCGCCCCCTGCAGATCGGACAGTGCACGTTCGAGCGCTTCGGCCCGCGCCGCCGTGCGATGACGGGCCTCCTCGGCCTCGTCCGCCGCAGCCTGTGCCGACTCGGCCGCGTGCGCCGCCGCCTCGAGCTCGTCGGTCCGCATCGCGACGTCTGCCTGGAGTCCCGCGGTCTCCTCGGTCCGCTCGTTCGACGTCCTGGGCAACAGGTCGGCCCGCACGGCCGCGCCCGCCGACTTCTGCTCGAGCGCGACCACGCGGGTGGCGAGCGCGTCGAGGTCCTCTTGCTCCCGGCGTCGCGGCGTGCGCCACCAGTTCGCTGCGGGCACGGACACGGGCGATGGCCTGGTCGGGCGCGTCCCCGCCGAGCACCGTCGACCAGCGCTCCCGGAGCGTTGCCTCCTCCGCGTCGAGTGCGGCGACCGCAGAATCCAGGTCCGCACGCCCGGGCGCCGCTCCGGCAGCCTCCTCGGCCTCCGCCGTCGCCAGTTCTGCGGCCAGATGTGCCGCCTCGGCCTCGAGCGTCGAGACCACATCGACGTCAGCTGCCGCGTCCAGCGCGGCGAGCACGGCACGCCCGCGTTCGCGGAGCACGCCCGAGAGCCCTCTGGCCCGTTCCACCAGGCCCTGCACCCGGCCCAGGGCCTTGGCCAGATCCTCCTCGCGGCGTGACGACAGCTCGGCCGTCGTCGACGACGCTTCGGCGTCGAGCTGCTCCAGCGATTCGTGCAGCTCCCGCTCCTCTTCACGACACACGTCGAGGCTCTGCGCGGCGATACGGCGGCGGGCGACCAGGTCGCCGAGCTCCGCGCCGGCCAGGTACCGGCGCACCGCCAGCAGTTCGGAGGCAACCGACGTCGTGCGACCGTGCCGCGGCCGCCTGTCGCTCCAAGGGTCGGATCTGGCGCCGCACCTCTCGCACCAGATCGCCCAGGCGCTCCAGGTTCTCCGCCGTGGCGGCCAGCCGGCGCTCGGCCCGCTCCCTCCGGCGGCGGTGCTTCAGCACACCAGCCGCCTCTTCGATGATGGCCCGGCGATCCTCGGGCCGGGCGTTGAGCACCGTGTCCAGTTGTCCCTGGCCGATGATCATGTGCTGCTGACGGCCCACACCCGAGTCGCTCAACAGCTCTTGGATGTCGAGCAGCCGGCAGGGTGCCCCGTTGATGGCGTACTCGCTGTCCCCCGACCGGAACAGCGTTCGCGTGATGGTGACCTCCGAGAGGTCGATGGGCAGCTTGCCCGGATGCGTTGTCGATGGTCAGCGAGACCTCGGCGCGGCCCAGCGGTGGCCGTGACGAGGTGCCGGCAAAGATGACATCCTCCATTTTCGCCGAGCGCAGCGAACGGGGACCCTGGGCCCCGAGCACCCAGGTCACCGCGTCGACGACGTTCGACTTGCCGCTCCCGTTCGGCCCGACGACGACCGTGATCCCGGGTTCGAATTCCAGCACGGTCGGGTCTGCAAAGGACTTGAAACCCTTCATGCTGAGCGACTTCAAGAACATCGAGGCGACCCTACCGGGTGCCTACACGGTGTGCGGGGACAATGACGGCCGGTCGGGCTCGAGCGAGGCGACCGCGTGAATCCGGCGAGGGGAACCAGCGTCGGAGCCGCAGAGCGGGAGATCAGGACTGCTCCTTCTCCGGCCGTATATGCGCGCGCCGTCGGATGCTCGTTTGGGATCTGTACGGCGAGCGCGGGCAGTTGGCTCCGGCCGTATAGGGCGCCTCCGATGCCGCGTATACGAGCGCGCCAGAGATCGCCGAGCCCGCATATAAAGATGCAATCGAGATCCCGCCGAGGGCGCGATATACAGCTTCAGACGGCCGTCGCCGAGCTGGCGTATACAGCTGTGGGCGACGGTGCCGCTGCCGGGGTGCAAGCGATGGCGCGGTCGCCGGAGGCGGGTGTCAGACCTGGCAGTGATCGCAGAAGAAGGTCGAACGCCCGCCGGTCTTGACCCGGACGATCTGGTTGCGGCACCGCCGGCAGGGCTCGCCCTCGCGGTCGTAGACCTGATGGGAGCCCTGGAAGTCGCCGATCTCGCCGAAGAGGTCCCGATACTGCTCGTCGGCCAGCGAGGAACCGCGGTGCTTGATGGCATCGGCCAGGGTTTCCACGATGGCCCGGTAGAGCCGGCGGACCTCGGTGGCCGTGAGCGAGTCAGCCCGACGGTCGTAGCGCAGACCGGCCTGGTAGAGCATCTCGTCCGAGTAGAGGTTCCCGATGCCCGCCGTGAAGCTCTGGTCCATCAGCAGCGCCTTGATCCCCCCAGTGTGCTGGTGCAGCAGCGCACCGAAGCGGTCCCAGCTCATCAGGTCCTCGATCGGGTCGAAGCCCAGGTGGGCCAGTTCGGGGATCGCCTTGCGGATGGCGGCGCCGTCGCCGCCGGCCGTGCCCGAGATCGGCGAGAGGGGCGTGCCGTCCGCCTTGAGGGGCGGGGTCGACACGAAGAGCTCGCCGAAGGTCCGCGGGTCGACGTAGCGCAGCTCGCCACCCTGGGTGAACGTGATGACCACGTGGGTGTGCTTGGGCTTGGGATCCTTCGCCGACTTCACCCGGAGCAGCTGACCGCTCATCCCGAGGTGGACGACGAGGGTGTCCCCGCTGTCGAGCGTGAGCAGCAGGTACTTGCCCAGGCGCCCGACCGACTTGATCGTCCGGCCCTCGAGCAGGGCACGGAAGTGCTTGGCCGAGGGATGCCGGCGCACCGAACGCCCGTTCGCCACCGAGACGCCCTTGATCTTGCGGCCCACCACCTCACGGGCCAGGTCTTGGCGCAGCGTCTCGACTTCGGGCAGCTCAGGCATTGTTGAGCCCCTCCCAGGCGGCACGTGCGGCCTCTTGCTCGGCATCTTTCTTGGATCGGCCCTCGCCGGTACCCCAGCGACGTCCCGCCCAAGAACACTTCGGCGACGTAGGCCCGGTCGTGATCCGGCCCTGATCCCACCACCACGTAGCGGGGCGTCCCCTCGCCGTCACGCACCGCCTTCTCCTGGAGCCGGCTCTTGTGGTCGAAGTCGTCGGGCTCCTCACCCGCCCGGGCGATGGCATCACCCAGCTCCCGCAACACGAGACGCCGGGCAGCGTCCCAGCCGGCGTCGAGGTAGACAGCACCGAGAACGGCCTCGAAGGCGTCGGCCAGGATGGAGGCCTTGGTCCGACCGCCGGACCCCTCCTCGCCTCGTCCGAGCAACAGCACGTTCCCGATGTCGAGGCGGCGCGGCCACCTCGGCCAGCACACGGGCGTTCACCACGGCAGAGCGGACCTTGGCCAGCTTCCCCTCTGCGAACCCGGGGTAGCGCTCGTAGGTGTAGCTGGCCACGACCAGGCCCAGAACGGCATCACCCAGGAACTCCAGCCGCTCGTTGGAGGGCGCGCCTCCCTCCTGCTCGCCGCACCAGCTGCGATGGGCCAGGGCGTGCTGAAGGAGGCTCAGGTCGGCGAAGGTGTGGCCAAGTCGTTCGGCCAGTGCGGCCGCACCCTCAGCGCCGGAGTCAACCCGCCTCGAGCTTGGCGTAGACGTAGTCAACAGCGTCCCGGACCGTTCGCAGGTCCTCCAGGTCCTCGTCGTCGATGCGGAAACCGACGGTCCGCTCACCCAGCTCCTCCTCCAGGGCCTCGACCAGTTCGATCAGGGCCAGGGAGTCCGCATCGAGGTCCTCGACGAACGAGGACCCTTCGGTGATCGACGACGGGTCCGTCTCCAAGATGTCGGCCAGCTGGTCCCTGATCAGCTCGAAGACCCCGTTGCGGTCGAGAGGCCCCTGGTTGGTGTGGGTTTCGGCTGGCACGGCACCCAGTGTAGATGTTCGGGGACCCTAACCGCCCGTTTAGCGCCCTCTGAACAGGGAGTTTAGGCAAATTCGTCAGAACGCACCGCTGCAGCAACATGGTCCACCAAACCCCTGGTGGCGCATTCGTGCGCCACCAGGATGGCGTTCATCATGGCCGTTGCGTTCGAGGAGCCATGGCTGATGACGCAGACCCCGTCGGTCCCGAGCAACATGGCCCCGCCGACGTTCTCCGGCTCGAATTCGGCGGCCAGGGGCAGGAGGTGCGGGAGCAGCACCGACGAGGCCTCCTGGGTGGCCTCGTCGGTCCCGAAGACGCCGAGGAGGGTGTCGAAGAGGAAACGCAGTGAGCCCTCCAACGTCTTGAGGGCCACGTTGCCGGTGAAGCCGTCCGTGACGATCACGTCGGCTGGCGAGGGCAGGAGGTCCCGGCCCTCCAGATTGCCGATGAACTCGAATCCTGCGGCCCGGTCGGCGGTGGCGGCGGCGGTCGCCGCCTCGGCGAGCAGGCCGTGGGCCTCCTTGACCAGGGGCGTGCCCTTCGTGGGCTCCTCGCCGATGGAGAGCAGCCCGACCGAGGGTGACGCGGTGCCGAACCGGGCCGAGACGTAGGCGGCGCCCATCTGGGCGAACTGGAGCAGCATGGCCGGGGTGCACTCGGCGTTGGCGCCGGCGTCGACGAGGACGGCGGGCGTGCGGCCGAGGCCGCGGCAGCGGGGTGGCGATGCACGGACGCACGACGCCGGGGAGGCGGCCCATGCGCAGCAGGGCCGAGGCCATCGTGGCGCCCGTGTTGCCCGCCGAGACCATGCCCGAGGCCTTGCCGTCGCGCACCAGCTCGGCCGCCCGTACCAGGGACGAATCCTTCTTACGCCGCACGCCACCGGCGGGGTCCTCGTCCATGGCGATCACCTCGGTACAGGGCACGAGGTCGAGGCCCCGGGTGTCGCCGACCTGGTCGGGTGGGCCGACGAGGACGATACCGACGCCGTACTGCTCGTGGGCGCGGCGGGCGCCCTCGACGATTTCGGCGGGCGCCTTGTCGCCACCCATGGCGTCGACGGCGACGGGGAGCGTGGCCAGGGCCTCGGGCGACGGACGCTCGCCCCGGCGGCTCAAGTCAGTCGACCTCGACGGCCTGGCGACCCTTGTACCAGCCGCAGCTGGGGCAGACCACGTGGGGGGTCTTGGAGGCCTGGCAGTGCGGGCACACGCTCCGGGCCGGACGCCCCAGGCGCCATGCCGCGGCCTGGTGGCTGCGACCCTTGGCCTTGGACTTCTTCTTCTTCGGGACAGCCATGGACGGTCTCCAACGATCGGTGTGCGTACTCGGGTCGGTTCGGGGCGCCACGGCGCTCCGGAACGATGCAAGCCCTCCGGGAAGGGCTACCGGAGCACGTCGAGGTTAGCCCACCGGGGATCCCGGGGGGCAACGCAGCCACAGTCGCCCTCGTTGCGATTGGCCCCGCACTGGGGGCAGAGGCCGGCGCAGTCGGGCCGGCAGAGGGGGGCCATGGGCAGCTCGAGGACGATGGCGTCGCGCACGAGGGGCGCGAGATCGAGCTCGTCGCCGACGATCGGGTAGAGCTCGTCGTCGGAGGCGTCCCGCGAGGGGGTCGTCGGCGAAGCGCTCGTGCACGTGGATGCGCAGGTCGCCGGTGACGGGTTCGGCGCAGCGGCGGCAGATGCCGACCCAGGGGGCGCTGACCGTGCCCTCGACCTCGACGCCGCCCTCGAAGGGGTGCAGGGTCACGTCCGCCTCGGCCTCGGCGCCGGCCGGCACCACGCTGCGGCCCGGGTCGATGCCCGTCTCGGCGAGCGGGCCGGCGAGGGCCACCTCGCCGCGGCGCACCTCGTGGGCGGAGCGGCCCGAGCGGCGCAGGCGGGCCACGTGGATCAGGAAGGGGTTGGTGGCCACGACTAGGACTGATCCTGGTCGAAGAAGCCGTCCTCCTCGCTCCCGGCTCCTTCATCGTCCGTCGCCGCCTCGACGAGCGGGGCGGCCAGGCGGGCCCGGCCGGCCTGGACCGTGCGGGTCAGGCGGTCGAGCACGATCTCCATGCCGGCCAGCTTGGTGTCGACGAAGTCCTCCGCCTGATGGCGGCAGCGTACGGGCCTCCTCGTTGGCGTCATCGAGGATGCGCTGGGCCACCGAGTTGGCCTGCCGAACGATCTCGGTGCGTTGCACCATGTTCTCGGCCTGGGCGCGCACCTCGTCCATGAGCGCCTCGGCCTCGCGGGTGCGCTCGGCCATGAACTCCTCGCGCTCGCGCAGGAGCCAGCGCGCCTGGCGCAGCTCGTCGGGCAGGGACTCGAGCGCCGACTGCACGAGCGAGGTGACCTCTTCGCGCGAGACCATGACCGAAGAGGAGAGCGGCATCGACTTGGCGGCCGCCATGTAGTCGAGCAGCTGGTGCAGGATCGACTCGATCCCGACCTCCTCGACCGGCTGGTCCTCGTCGACATCGAGGAACTGGTCGCTCACGCCCCCTCGCCCTTTCCTTCCGGGCCCCATCTCTGGTCGTACTTCGCCTGCAACGCCTCGGCCACCGGCTTGGGCACGAAGGCGGAGACGTCACCGCCGAAGCGCCACACCTCGCGCACGAGCTTCGACGCGACGAAGGACCACTCCGGACTCGTCGGGATGAAGATCGTCTCGACGCCGGAGAGGTGGTTGTTCATCTGGGCCATCTGCATCTCGGCCTCGAAGTCCGAGACGGCCCGCAGGCCGCGCACGATGGCCGAGGCGCCGACGTCGCGGGCGACGTTGACCACGAGGGTCGAGATCGAGACGATGCGCACCGAGGGCAGGTGGGCCAGCACCTCCTCGAGCATCTCCTGGCGCTCCTCGAGGTCGAAGAGCGGCCCGCTCTTCTGCGGGTTGCGCAGGGCGGCCACCACCACCTCGTCGAAGAGGTGGCTGGCCCGCTCGACGATCTCGAGATGCCCGTTGTGGAAGGGGTCGAACGAGCCCGGGAAGAGCCCGACCTTCACGAGCCGTCACCATTGCAGCTGAGCCACGGTGACGAGCGTACCGCCGTACCGCCGCTCCCTCGTGACCACCCAGCCCTCCGGCAACGCAATCGGCGATGACGATTCCATGACGACGATGCCGGCGCGCAGTGCGCCGAGCAGCGCCGGCCATTCGGCGTAGTCGTAGGGCGGGTCGCAGAGCGCGAGGTCGAATGCGCCGGCGCCCCCGGCCTCGAGCCAGCCGGGCAGCGAGGCCCGCACCAGAGTGGCGGGCTCGGCGGCGAGCCCGACCGCATCGAGGTTCTGGCGCACGGCGGCCAGGGCGTCGGGGTCCAGATCCACGAAGGTGGCCGACGCCGCACCCCGGGAGAGCGCCTCGACCCCGAGCGCGCCGCTGCCGCAGAAGAGATCGACCACCCGCAGGCCCTCGACGCCGCCCTGCGAACCCAGGATGTCGAAGATCGCCTCGCGCACCCGGTCCGAGGTCGGGCGCACCGAGCGGGGCAGCCTGGCCGCCAGGCGGCGCCCGCGGCTCCGGCCTCCGATGACCCGCATCGGCACCACCCTACGTGCGGCCCCTGCGCAGGGGGCCGGCGAGCCCCGCGCCGGCGCTCTCAGCTCTCAGCTCTCAGCTCTCAGCTCTTGAAGAGGTACGCCCCCTCGTCCTCGCTGAGCAGCAGCCGGACCTCGTCGGCCAGGTCGGGGTGCGCATCGAGGCGGGGGTCTCGGGCGACGAACGCGTCGGCGACCCGTCGGGCCTCGCCCAGGAGCGCGATGTCCCCGGGGTCGCTCAGCGAGGCCAGGCGCAGGTCGCTCTGGCCCTTCTGGCGCGCCCCGAGCAACGTGCCCTCGCCGCGCACGCGGAGGTCCGTCTCGGCCAACGCGAAGCCGTCCGTCGAGCCGGCGACGGCGGTGAGCCGCTCGTTGCCCTCCTCGCCCCCGAGGAGGAAGCACCAGCTGGGATCCGAGCCGCGGCCGACGCGGCCGCGCAGCTGGTGCAGCTGGGCGATGCCGAAGCGGTCGGCGCTCTCGATCACCATGACCGTCGCCTCGGGCACGTCCACGCCCACCTCGATGACCGTCGTGGCCACGAGCACCTCGAGCTCCCCCGCCCGGAAGTGGTCCATCACCTCCTCTCGCTTCGCCGCGGCCATCTGGCCGTGGAGGAGCCCGACCCGCAGCCCGGCGAGCTCGCCCGCCGGCGAGCCGCTCGTACTCCTCGGTCGCCGACTTGGCCTCGACCCGCAGGGACTCGCCCACCAGCGGGCACACGACGAAGGCGCGATGCCCGGCCGCCACCTCGGTGCGCACCCGCTCCCAGGCTCTGGCCTCGTCGAGGTGGCCCTCGCCGGGCAGCCACTCGGTCGTCACGGCGACGCGCCCGGGCGGCAGCTCGTCGAGCG
This sequence comes from uncultured Acidimicrobiaceae bacterium, assembly GCA_963756625.1. Classification (GTDB taxonomy): domain Bacteria; phylum Actinomycetota; class Acidimicrobiia; order Acidimicrobiales; family RAAP-2; genus Bog-473. Next base: position 291,411 of record CAVWNQ010000003.1, on the reverse strand, counting down.
TGGTGAGATCGAGGTCGCCGAAGATCACCATGGCGGCGGTGCGCGGGATCGGCGTCGCCGTCATCACCAACAGGTCGGGGTCGCCGTCGGCCCCCTTGGCGCGCAACGTGGCCCGCTGCTCGACGCCGAAACGGTGCTGCTCGTCGATGACGACGCAGCCGAGCGAGCGGAAGCCGACCTCCTCGGTCAACAGGGCGTGCGTCCCCACCACGAGGCCCACGGCACCCGTGGCCAGCCCGTCCACCACGGCGGCGCGCGCCTTACCCTTGACCCGGCTCGTGAGCAGTTCCACCCGGACCTCGCCACCGGCCATGCCGCCCGGGCCCTCGAGGTCGCCGAGCAGCGCACGTACGGCGGCGAAGTGCTGCTCGGCGAGGACCTCGGTGGGCACCATGAGGGCACCCTGGTGCCCGCTCTGGACCGCAGCCAGGAGCGCGGCGAGTGCGACCACGGTCTTACCCGAGCCGACGTCGCCCTGGAGCAGGCGGTGCATGGGGAACGGCCCGGCCATGTCGGCGACGATCACGGCCAGGGCGCGGCGCTGCGCCGTCGTGAGCTCGTAGGGCAGGCCGGCGAGGAACCGCGCGACCAGGGTGTCGGCCACCGCGCCGGTGACCTCGCGCGGCGACACGTCGTGGTGCATTGCGCGGGCGTCGTCCTCGAAGGCCCGCCGCCGCAGGACCAGCGCCAGCTGCAGGCGGAAGAGCTCGTCGAAGACGAGGCGACGCCGGGCCGGCTCGACCACATCGAGCGATTCGGGCAGGTGGATGGCGTGGAAGGCCTCCGTGCGGTCCCACAGGTCGAGCTCGGCGCGCCACTCCGGCGGGAGGGGGTCGACGAACTCGCCGGCGCGCTCGAGCGCCTCCCCCACCCACGAGCCGATCTCCCAGGACGTCAGCCCCGCCTTGGCCGAGGCCGGGTACACCGGCAGGATGCGCAGTGTGCGCCGGCCGGGCGTCACGCCGGCCACGACGTCGACGACCGGGTTGGCCATCTGCCGGGTGCCCCGGTACTCGGTCACCTTGCCGAAGAAGATCGCCTCGGTGCCGGCCTCGAGCTGCTTGGACCGCCAGGGCTGGTTGAAGAAGACGATCTTGAGCCGGCCGGTGTCGTCGCGGACGACGACGTCGACGACGGCGCGCCCGGTGCGGGCCCGGCGCGCATGCGCCGACTGCACCGTGGCCAGCACGGCCGCCTCGTCCCCGACCACCAGGTCGGAGACGTCGGCCTGGCGGGTGCGGTCGATGTAGCGCCGCGGGTAGGTCGTCAGCAGGTCGAGGACGGACTCGATGCCCAGCTCGGCCAGCATCCCCACCCGCCGCTCCGAGATGCCGTGGAGCCGCTCCACGCCGATGGCGTGCAGCGCGCGGAGTGTGCGGCCGTTACTCAATCCCCAACAGGTACGGGTAGAGAGGCTGGCCGCCCTGGTGCACCTCGAGCGCGACGTCGGGGTGCAACTCGGAGAGCCACTCCTCGATCCGGCGCGTGTCGGCCACACGCGCCCCGTCGCCCTCGATGAGGGTGACCAGCTCGTGTGTGTCGTCGAGCAGGCGGCTGAGCAGCAGCGTGACGCACACGACGGGGTTGTCGGCCACCGCGACCACGGCGTCGCGCGAGATCCCGATGTAGTCCCCCTCGTGCACCTCGCCGGCGTCGGTGACCGAGTCCCGTACGGCACGGGTGACCTCGGCCGGCACGACGCGGGCGGCCGATTCGGCCATGGAAGCCACGTTGGTCTCCGCGTCGGCGGCGGGGTCGTAGGCCAGGAGGGCGGCGAAGCCCTCGACGATGGAACCGGTGCCGACCACGCGCACCGTCTTCGGACTCAACGCGTCGACCTGCTCGGCCACGGGGCGGATGTTCTTGTTGTTGGGCAGGATCACGACCTCGTCCGAGGCGACCGACTCGACGGCCTGGACCAGATCGGCCGTGGCGGGGTTCATGGTCTGGCCGCCCACGACGAGATGGTGCACGCCGAGCGAGCGGAAGATGCGCCCGATGCCGTCACCCGACACCACCGCGACGATGCCGGTCGTCGGCGGCGGTCCGACCCCCTGGACGGACGGCCCGGCGTCGGGGGCGCCCACGTTCTCGCGCACCCAGCGCTCCTCCTCGACCTGTTCGTCGAGGTCGGTGACCCGGATGCGCGAAGGGCGGCCGGCGTCCACCCCGGCCTCGATGGCGGCACCGACGTCGTTGGTGTGGATGTGGCAGTTCCACAGACTGTCGCCACCGACGACGACGATGGAGTCACCGATGCCGGCCCACACCTCCTTGAACGCCCCCATGGAGTCGTCCGGCGCGTGCAGCAGGTACATGACCTCGTAGCGGAGGTCGCCGACCACGTGCTCCCCGCCGCGGTGGCCGTTCCCGCTCGCCCCGCGAGCCCCGGCTCCGTCGGCCCCGGCCGTCCAGCCGTCGAGCGCGGCGAGGTCGGGGCCGGCCACGCCCGAGGGCTCGGGCAGCGGCCGGCCGTCGAGGACGAGGAGGAAGGCGTCGAGCAAGAGGAGGTAGCCCGAGCCGCCGGCGTCGACGACGCCGGCCTGGGCCAGCACGGGGAGCATCTCGGGCGTGCGGGCCAACGCGTCGGCGGCCTCGCCCCGGGCGCTCTCGACGACGCCGACGAGGCCCGAGCCGTGGGTGGCGCCGTTCGCCGCGGCCGAGGCCACCGTGAGGATCGTGCCCTCCACCGGGCGCACCACGGCCCGCCGGGCCAACTCGGAGGCGTGCCCCATGGCGTCGACGAGCAGCTCGGGCCCCACGCCGGCCGCCCCGGCCGAGGCCATGCGCTCGCTCATGCCCCGCAGGAGCTGGGAGAGGATGACGCCCGAGTTCCCCCGGGCCCCCATGAGCGACCCGTGCCCGACGGCGGTGCACACCTCGGGCAGGCCGGCGCCGGCCGCCACCGTGTCGAGTTCGCTGACGACGGCCTCGAGCGTGAGCGCCATGTTGGTGCCCGTGTCGCCGTCGGGCACCGGGTAGACGTTCAGCCGGTTGATGTCGGTCTGGTGCAACCGCAGGGCGTCGCGGTAGCCCCTCATCACGGCGCGCAGCTCCACGGCGCCGAGGGTCGCCGGGGAGGTCATGGCAGGGGATGCTAATCTTTTGGCCGTTCGTGAAGGCCTGCTGGTCCGTCGACCGCGGCCTCCCTCAGGAGGGTTCACCCCATGGCAGCTGTGTGCGACATCTGCGGCAAGAAGCCGTCGTTCGGCATGAACGTCAGCCACTCGCACCGGCGCACCAAGCGGCGGTGGAACCCCAACGTCCAGCGGGTGCGGGCCGTCGTCGACGGGGCACCCAAGCGCCTGCACGTCTGCACCTCGTGCATCCGCGCCGGCAAGATCACCAAGCCGCTGCGCCGGACGCACGAGCCGACCGCCGGCTGAGCGACACCCGCGCTTCGGGGTCGCCTTCCGGGCCCGGCGCTCCGGCGCTCGGGGGCGCTGACGGGCGGCTGATCACGCCCGCCTTTCCCTGTGGTCCCCTGTGGTCAGAAGGCTCCGCTCAAGACTGAGCGCGCACACCCTCAGACCCTCAGACCCTCAGACCCTCAGACCCTCAGACAGCTTCACCGACCCGCCGCGGCGCTGGCGGCGACGGGTCACCACGTAGGCCGTGGCCCCAAGGCCGAGCGCCGGAGCTCGCAGGCCGCCGCGCCTAACCCAACCGGTGCTGCCATCCCAGTCGGTCCAGCGGGTGGCCACCAAGGATCCGCACCCCCGGGTCCGCCGAGATGCTGCCGATCCGGACCGGGATGCGTAGCCCGGCCGCGCCGTACGCGTCGGCGAGATCGTCCACGCCGCCCGGGTCGACGGCGAGGACGAGCTCGTAATCCTCGCCGCCGCCGAGCGCCTCCTCCAGCGTGGCCCCCGGCGCCACCGGCACGTCCGACAGCGCGAAGCCGACGCCCGACGCGTCGGCCAGACGGTGCAGGTCGAGTGCGAGCCCGTCGGAGACGTCGATCATGGCGTGCGCCCCGCGCCGCCGGGCCACCTCGCCCTCGGGCAGTCGGGCCACCGGTCGCCGGTAGGCCAGCCGGGCATCGGGTTCCGCCTCGCCGCCCGCTGCGCCGGCGCCCGCCCGCAGCTCGCGCAGCCCGGCCGCCGACCCGCCACACGGCCCGGTCACCAGCACGACGTCCCCGGGGCGTGCGCCCGCCCGCGACACCGGCGCGCCACCATCCTCGACCGCCCCCAGCACCGTGACCGCCACGACGAGCGTGCCCGACTCCGACAGGTCGCCGCCGATCACGGGGCAACCGCTGGCCGCAGCGGCCTCGGCCACCCCCTGCATGACGCCGAGCGCCACCTCCCCCGAGCCCGACTCCGACCCACCGGGCACGCACAGCGCGATCAGTGCACCCAATGGCGCCGCCCCCATCGCCGCCAGGTCGCTCAGCGCCCCCATCAAGGCCTTCCAGCCCACATCGCCGGCGCTGCACAACGCCAGGTCCACGTGGACCCCGGCCACCACGCTGTCGACGGAAACGACCAGCGGGTTCGGGCCACCGGGAAGGTCCAGCACGGCGGCGTCGTCGCGCCGTCCGAACGCCTCAATTCCGCTTCCGAGGATCCCCCGAATAGACTGCAACATCTCGTCTTCGCTGGCGAGAGTGTGCGTGCGCCGAGACTTGGGGGATCCCACGGCACATGCCTAGCATTGGACCCCACCGAAACCGGTCGGACGAAGGAGCTGATCCCCCAGACATGGTGCCAACCAAGAACGCGAAACTTCTGGCTTGGGTCGACGAGGTCGCCGCGCTGACGACACCCGACCGCATCGAGTGGTGCGACGGCTCGGCCGACGAGTACGACCGGCTCTGCGAGCAGCTGGTCGACTCCGGCACCTTCACCCGGCTCAGCGACGCCAAGCGGCCCAACAGCTACTGGTCGCACTCGGACCCCGGCGACGTGGCCCGCGTCGAGGACCGCACCTTCATCTGCTCCGAGAAGGAGATCGACGCCGGACCCACCAACAACTGGTGTGACCCGGCGGAGATGCGCGACACCCTGCACGGCCTCTTCCAGGGGGCCATGAAGGGCCGCACCATGTACGTCGTCCCCTTCTCCATGGGGCCACTGGGCTCGGACATCGCCCACATCGGCGTGCAGCTGACGGATTCGGCCTACGTGGCCGTCTCCATGCGCATCATGACCCGCATGGGCACCGGCGCCCTCGAGGTCCTCGGGGACGAGGGCGAGTTCGTCCCCTGTCTGCACTCGGTGGGCGCGCCGCTCGAGCCGGGACAGCAGGACGTCTCGTGGCCCTGCAACGCGGAGAACAAGTACATCGTGCACTTCCCCGAGACGCGGGAGATCGTGTCCTACGGCTCGGGTTACGGCGGCAACGCGCTGCTCGGGAAGAAGTGCTTCGCGCTGCGCATCGCCTCGGTCATGGCCCGCGACGCCGGCTGGATGGCCGAACACATGCTCATCTTGAAGCTCACCTCCCCTGAGGGCGAGACCCGCTACATCACCGGCGCGTTCCCGTCGGCCTGCGGCAAGACCAACCTCGCCATGCTCATCCCCTCCATCGAGGGGTGGAAGGTCGAGACCGTGGGCGACGACATCTGCTGGATGAAGTTCGGCACCGACGGCCGCCTCTACGCCATCAACCCCGAGGCCGGCTTCTTCGGCGTGGCCCCGGGCACCAACACGCACACCAACCCCAATGCCATCCTCACCCTCGATGGCAACTGCATCTTCACCAACACGGCGCTGACCGACGACGGCGACATCTGGTGGGAGGGCATGACCGACGAGCCGCCGGCGCACCTGACCGACTGGAAGGGCAACGACTGGACGCCCGAGTCGGGCACGACGGCGGCCCACCCGAACGCCCGCTTCACGGCACCGGCCGCCCAGGACCCGGCCATCGCGCCCGAGTGGGAGGACGCCAAGGGCGTGCCGATCAGCGCGATCCTCTTCGGCGGCCGCCGGGCCAGCGTCGTCCCGCTGGTGTTCGAGTCCCACGACTGGGAGCACGGCGTCTTCCTCGGCTCGATCATGGCCTCCGAGACCACGGCGGCCCAGGCCGGCGCGGTCGGGAACCTTCGCCGCGACCCTTTCGCCATGCTGCCCTTCTGCGGCTACAACATGGCTGACTACTTCGCGCACTGGCTACGCATCGGCGCGGAAGCACCCGACCGCGACGCCCTGCCGAAGATCTTCTACGTCAACTGGTTCCGCAAGGACGCCGATGGCAAGTTCCTCTGGCCCGGCTACGGCGAAAACTCACGGGTGCTCGAGTGGATCTTCCACCGCGTGACCGACAAGGCGGACGCCACCGACACGCCGATCGGGTCCGTCCCCACCGTCGACGCCATCGACACCACCGGCCTCGACGTGTCCACCGCGGACATGGAGGAGCTGCTCCGTGTCGACGTCGAGGGCTGGCGCGCCGAGGTGCCACTCATCCGCGAGTACTACGCACGGTTCGGCGACCGGCTGCCCAGGGCGCTGACCGAGCAGGTCGACACCCTCGAAGAGCGGCTGGGCTGAGCCGACCGCTCCGCGCGCTCAGCCCCCTGGGCTGCCCGCGCCGCCCATCTCGTTACCCAGATCGCGGCGGAAGTCGCGCCGCATGACCCTCGTCGTCTGGGTGGCCCGCCGCCCCGACACGTAGGAGAGACCGCCGAGCGCCGCCAGCACGCCCATGGTGGCATCCCCCTGGGGCAGTGTGAACGCGATGATCACCGGGATCAGCGAGCCCACGACCCAGACCAGCTGCTGGCGCATGCCGAAGCGGGCGAAGGCACGGCCCTGGGCGGAGAGCGGGATGTAACGCTGGGTCATGGCGTCGAAGGACGGCTGCGCCACCGCGCCGGACAGGCCGACCATGAAGGCCAGCACCACCTGCGCGAAGAGCGTGCCCCAGACCGCGCAGCCGATGGCCGTCGCCGCGATGAGCCACAACGAGGAGAGGAGCAGCTGCTGCTCGGTCAGGCGTTTGCGCAGCCGGCCCACCAGGACCAGACCGATGATGGCGCCGGCGCCCGTCCCGGCCAGCACCAGCCCGTACCACCACAGGCCGACGCCGGGCAGGCGTCGTAGGCCGAACGCCAGCATGAAGACCATGAAGCCCTGCAGCCCGCGCACGATGCACATGGCGGTGAGCCCGAGCATCACCTCGGGGTTGGCGATGGGCTGCAGCTTCATCAGGTCCTGCTCGCGCTTCTGCGCCTCGCCGGCCAGGCCGTATTCGGTCACCCGGTTCGACTCGTCGGTCCAGATCCGCGCCGCGTCGCGCCCCGAGAGCACCGGCAGGCGGGCCCCGGCCACCGCTGCGGCCACGAAGACCAAGGTCGCGAACACGAGCACGGCGGGAGAGCTCCCCAGCTTGTAGAGGATGACGGCGGGCACCGACACGACGAAGCCCGACAAGGTGCCCAGCAGCGTGAGCCGCGCGTTCAGCGTCGCGTAGCCCGCCTCCTGCTCTTCGGGTCCGTCGAGTGCCGCCATTTCGGGGACGAGCGCGCCCTTGGTCACCAGATAGAGCTTCGAGCACACGAGCACGAGGAAGGCGAGCGGGAACAGATAGAGGCTGTGGATGTGGATGGCCATCAGCGGGCAGAGCACCGCCCGCCCGATACCCGAGGCCACCACCATCATCCGGCGTGCCCCACGGCTGCGGTCGATGAGCGGCCCGAGGAGAGGCGAGACGATGGCGAACGGGGCGAGCGTGAACAACAGGTAGAGCAGCACCTGATGGTCCGCCGCCTTCGGGGAGATCGAGAAGAACAGCGAGCCCGCCAACGAGATGGTGACGAGCGTGTCGCCGCCGAGCATTGCGCATTGCACGAGCGACAAACGTCCGATCGGGGAGCTCTGGTCGAACAGGTCCTTGCGGGCCTGCTTGGCCATGTCCTTGAACTGCTCGATCTTGGGGGACATTGCCACCAGGCCAATGTACGGTGTGCCGTGACCGTCCACGCGTACGTCCTGATCCAGACCGACGTGGGCAAGGCGGCGCAGGTGGCCCAGCAGGTCAACGCCGTCGGAGGCGTCGTGGTGGCCGAAGGCGTCACGGGTCCCTACGACGTGATCGCCCGCGCCGAGGCACCCTCCATGAACGACCTGGGACGCATGGTGGTGCGGGACATCCAGCAGATCGAGGGGATCACCCGCACCATCACGTGTCCCGTCGTCAAGATCTGAGCCGTCCGACGTCGCACGCCGTTCTCCTCATGATGTCGGCCGGTTCGTCTGACGGTAACGTCCACCGACGGTGCCGTTTCCCGATCCGACCCGGAACGAGCGGGCACGCCGCTCCCACCGGGTCGCCTTGCGGGCCGCCCTCCTGAACGGCGGTTTTGCCCTCGGCGCCGTCCTCGTGGTGGTGGGCGTCGCCAACCCGGGGCACGGCCCGCAGAATTGGGGGGTCACCCAGGCGACCCTCGCCGTGCTGACGGGCGCCTCGACGCCGGCGCTCCCGCCGGCCGCGCTCCCGCCGGCCGCGCTCCCGCCGGCCGCGCTCCCGCCGGCCGCGCCCACCACGACGACGGTGCCCCCCGCGACCGCCACACCAACGGTGCCCACGACGCCCGCACCGCTCGCCACGCCGGCCGCCGAGACGGCATCCGCGCCCGGATCCTCGACAAGCGCGGGCGTGATGGCAACCCCGGGCACGGTGGCAACCCCGGGCACGGTGACAACCCCGGCGCGGTACCGCCCGTGGGCCAGGCGACCGCCTGGGGCTGCGCCGCCGCCGTGCGCTACCTCCAGGCCTACGCCGCCCCTGGCTTCACCTTCCAATGCCCGGGCTCCGCCGACGGACACGACGCGATGACCTGCGTGGCGGAGCAGGGCAGTTGTCCCGCGGCGGCGGTCATCGCCGTCGCGCGCGCCTGCCCGCAGGCCTACATGAACGAGGCGTCCAATTCGTGGGTCCTGATCGGGCGCTCCGACGCGCCCATCGACCCCTACGGCGCCTGCTCGACCTAATGGCGCATCGCTAGCTCAGCGCCCCCGACTCGCGCAGCTTGGCCACGGCGTCCTCGGACACGCCCCACTCCACCAGCCCCGACACCGTGTCCGCGCCCGGCAACGACGGCGCCTTGGAGACGGTCGATGGGGTGCGCGAGAACCGCGGCGACGGCGCCGGCTGCACGGCCCCCTCCACCTCGATGAAGGTGGACCGCGCCGCGTTGTGCGGATGCAGGTGGGCCTCCCACGCGGACAGCACGGGCACCACGCACGCGTCTGTGCCGTCGAAGATGGCCGTCCACTCGTCGCGCGTCTTGGTCTTGAAGATCGACGCGAAGCGCTCCTTCATGGCGGGCCAGTCGTCGCGCGACTGCTGCGCCGGCATCGTCGGGTCGTCGCGCAGTCCGAGCCCCTCGAGCAACGCGGCGTAGAACTGCGCCTCGATACCCCCCACGGCCATCCACTGCCCGTCCGCCGTCTCGTAGACCTCGTAGAAGGGCGCGCCCGTGTCGAGCATGTTGGCCGCCCGGCGCTCGTTCCAGATCCCGCCCATGTGGAAAGCGTGGATCATTGTCATGAGCGTGGCCGCGCCGTCGACCATGGCGGCGTCGATCACCTGCCCCTCGCCCGAGCGTGCCGCCTCGAACAGCCCGGCCACCATGCCGAAGGCCAACAGCATGCCGCCCCCGCCGAAGTCCCCGACCAGGTTGAGCGGCGGCACCGGCGCCTCCCCGGCCCGGCCGAGCGACCACAGGGCGCCGCCGATGGCGATGTAGTCGATGTCGTGGCCGGCCATGTTGGCCATGGGGCCGTCCTGGCCCCACCCGGTCATGCGCCCGTACACCAGCCGCGGGTTGCGGGCGAGGCAGGCGTCGGGCCCGAGGCCGAGGCGCTCGGCCACGCCGGGACGGAAGCCCTCGACGAAACCGTCGGCCTGCTCGACCAGAGCGAGCACGAGTTCCACCGCGTCGGGATTCTTGAGGTCGATCCCGACCGACGGCCGCGACCGGTTCAACATGTCCCAGTGCGGTCCGGCTCCCGTCGCGCGCGCCTCGGCGCCGCGCTCGACCGCGCCCGGCGCGGCGCGCTCGAGCCGCAGCACCTGGGCGCCGGCGTCGGCCAGCATCATGCAGGTGAAGGGCGCCGGCCCGATGCCCGCCAGCTCGATGATCTTGACCCCGTTCAGCGGTCCACTGCGCTCGCTCATGGCAGGATGGTGTCCTGGGCCGGCCACGACGGTCAAGCCGGTGCCGTCTGGGTCAAGCTGGGGGCGTGCCCACCGCCCGTGCCCCCGGACGCGTCACGATCATCGGCGACCACACCGACTACAACGGCGGACTCTCGTTGCCCATGGCCATCGGCCTCGCCACCGAGGTCACCTTCACGCCCAAGCCGGGCAGCTTCCTCGTCGGCGTCGACTCGGACCAACTCCCCCTTCCCTTCGAGGTCCCCTTGGGCACCGCCGCCCCGGTTCCCGACGAAGCCCTCCTGGCGGCCGGACTCCTCCGGCTCCAGCCACCCCCCTCTGGCGGCACCCTCCGCGTCACCAGCCGCCTTCCCGTCGGCGCCGGGCTGTCGTCGAGCGCCGCCTTCGCCGTGGCGGTCCTGCTCGCGCTCGGCCACGACGACGATCCCCTGACGCTCGCACAGACCTGCCAGGAGGCCGAGCGCTTCGCCGGCGCCCACGTTGGCCTCCTCGACCCGCTCGCCATCGCCGCGGCAAGCGAGGGTCACGCGCTGCACATCGACTTCGCCACGCTGGAGACCCACCCGGTGGCCGTCCCCGACGACGCCGCCTTCGTGGTCGTGCACAGCGAGGCGCCGCGCTTGTTGACCTCCACGCCCTACGCGACACGGCGCGCCGAGTGCGAGCGGGCGGCGCAGATCCTGGGCCGGCCGCTGGGCCTCTGCGAGCTGGGCGACCTCAGCGGGCTGGGCGATCCCGTGTTGCGTCGCCGGGCCCGGCACGTGGTCACCGAGTGCGCCCGCGTCCGCGAGGCGGAGCGGTTCCTCGCCCGGGGCAACCTGAGCGGCCTCGGCGCGGTCATGACGGAGGGGCACCGCAGCCTCGCCGGCGACTACCGGGTCTCGGTGCCCGTGGTCGACGAGCTGGTGGAGCAGCTGCTGGCCCAGCCGGGGGTGCTGGGGGCCCGCATGGCGGGCGGCGGCTTCGGCGGCTGCGTCATCGCCCTGTGCCGACCCGACTCCCCTGCGCTCGATCCGGCGGTCCACGCCCCGCGTCGCGCCTGGCGGGTCAGTCCGTCTGCCGGCGCAGCGCGTCTTGCGACGTCGTGACGAGCGCCTCGAGCACCGCGAGGGCACGCCCGCTCTCGACCGACTCCGTTGCCAGCGCCACGCCTGCTTCGAGGTCGCGGACGCGGTCCGCCGCCACGAGCGCGGCGGCGGCGTTGAGCACGCCGATGTCTCGCCGCGCCCCGCGCTCGCCCTCGAGCACGGAGCGGATGACCCGCGCGTTGAACGCGGCGTCGCCGCCCTTGAGGTCATGCAGAGTCGCCGGGGCGAACCCCAGCGCGCCGGGCTCCACCCGCCAGTCGGTGACGTCGAACGCCCCCGTGCCGTCGCCGCACACCTCGAGCACGCTCGAGGGTGACGTCACGCTCAGCTCGTCGAGCCCGTCGTCGGCGTGCACGATGAGCGAATGCCGACTGCCGGTCGCCGCCAGGACACCCGCCATGACCGGCCCGATCGTCGGGTCGCTCACCCCGACGAGCTGGTGCCGGACCCGGGCCGGGTTGGTCAGCGGCCCGAGGTAGTTGAACACGGTCCGCATCCCGAGCTCCTTGCGGACCGGCCCGACGAAGCGCATGGCGGGGTGGAAGCGCTGGGCGAAGCAGAACCCCATGCCCGCCTCGGCGACGCAGCGGGCAACGCCCGCCGGGCCGACTTCGATCGCGACGCCCAGCTCCTCGAGCACGTCGGCCGTGCCCACCGACGACGACGCCGCGCGGTTCCCGTGTTTGCAGACGGGCACGCCGCAGCCCGCCGTGATGAACGACGCCAGCGTGGTGACGTTGATGCTGGCGAGGCGGTCACCCCCGGTGCCGACGAGGTCGACGACCGGGCCGTGCGCGGCCTCGTCCAGCGGACAGGGCACCGCGGCGTCCACCATGGCGCGGGCCAGGCCGGTCACCTCCCCGGCGGTCTCCCCCTTGGCGTGGAGCAGGGCCAGGAACGCGGCCACCTGCGCGGGTGTCGCATCGCCGGTCAGGACGCTGTCGAGCATGCGCTCCGCCTCCCCGGCGTCCAGCGACTCGCGGCGCGCCAGGCGGTCGAGAACCTCGGGCCAGGTCAGTCCCACCACAGGTCCCGGTCGAGCACGCCGCGTGCGATGAGGCCCAGCTGGACCTGGGAGGTGCCCTCCACGATGGTGAGCTGCTTGGCGTCCCGGTACCACTGCTCGGTCGGGTGGTCCTCCATGTAACCCGCGGCACCGAGCAGCTGGACGGCGAGCGACGAGGCACGCACGGCCAGCTCGGTGGCGTGGTACTTCGCCATGGAGAGGTACGGGACGTACTCCTTGGTGAACTTGCCGGCGTCGGCCAGCACGGCCGCCCGGTAGGTCAGCAGCCGGGCCGCCTCGATGTCCACGGCGCACTTGGCGATCTCCCACTGGATCCCCTGGAAGTCGGCGATGGTCTTGCCGAACGCCGCCCGCTGCTGCACGTACTCGGTGGCGTACATGAGGGCGCCCTCGGCCAGGCCGATGCCCCGCGCCGCCACGATCGGACGCATGGCGTTGAGACCGAGCATGGCCAGGCGGAAGCCGCCCACCTCGCCGATCACGTTCTCGGCCGGCACGTGCACGTCGGTGAGCACGAGCTCGCCGGTGTCCACCCCGCGCACGCCCATCTTGTGGTCGGTGCGCCCGACCTCGACGCCGCCCCACGCCCGCTCGACGATGAAGGCGGTGACCGAGTCGTGGGCGCGGCTGGCCGGCTCGCTCGTCTTGGCGAAGACGGTGTACCAATCGGCCTCGCGCACGCCGGACATCCAGCACTTGGTGCCGTTGAGCACCCAGCCACCCTCGGACCCCGTGTCGGGGACCCCCCGCGTCCGCATCCCCATGACGTCGCTGCCCGCCTGGGGCTCGGAGAGGCCGAACGCGGCGCGCCGGGAGCCGTCACCGATCCCGGGTAGGTAGCGCTTCTTCTGCTCCTCGGTGCCGGCGATCATGACGGGCCCGGTCGGAAGTCGGGTCAGCAGCAGCATGAGCGCCGCCGTATTGGAGTACTTGGCCACTTCCTCGACGGCGAGAGCCAGGCCGAGGATGCCCGCACCCGACCCCCCGTACTCGGCCGGGATGCACAAGCCGAGCAGCCCGGCATCCCGGAACGCCGCGAAGAGGTCGGCCGGGTAGACCCCGTCCTTGTCGATGGCCCGGGCCCGGGGCTGCACCTTGTCCTGGGCCAGGCGCCGGACCGACTGGCGCAGCTCTTCCAACTCGTCGGGGAGCTCGAAATGCACCCGGCGAAGGCTACCGGACCACCCGGCCAGGTATTTTCTGGTTCTTGACCCCCGACGAGCCCGAGACGCTCCCCTCCCCAGACGACGACGGGGAGGCCTCCGGCCGCGGCGCGGTCGCGGGTCCAGCTGCAGAAGGAGCTGCGTTAGTCGCGCAAGAAGGAGAAGAAGCGCCGCCACCGCTGGCGACGCCGCAGCATCTATGCCCTCACCATCGTCGTGCTCCTGGCGGCCGTCGGTGCGGGCGGCCTCTACGTGTACACCAACTACCGCTTCGACCAGATCAAGAAGATCCACGCCCAGCATCTGGTCCACAGCGCGCCCGGTCAGCCAACAACAACCCTTCAACCTGCTCCTGGTCGGATCCGACTCGCGGGCCTTCGTCGACAACTCGACGCAGGTCAACGCCTTCGGCGACGAAGCGAACGCCGGCGGCCAGCGCAGCGACGTCACCATGGTCGCCCGCTTCGACCCTGCCAACAAGACGGTGACCATCCTCTCCATCCCGCGCGACCTGTGGGTGAACATTCCCGGGCGACGTCACCGATATCGCGGGATGAACCGCATCAACGCCGCCTTCGACTCGGGTCCCGACCTCCTTATCCGACGATCGAGACGGATCTCGGCATCCCGATCAACCACTACATGTCGGTCGACTTCCCGGGGTTCTCGGGCATGGTCAACGCGCTGGGCGGCGTCACCATGGACTTCCCCACCGCGGTCAAGGACGCCGTACACCGGGCTCGACGTGACGACCACGGGCTGCCAGGTCGTCAACGGGACCACCGCGCTGCAGCTCGTCCGCAGTCGGCACCTCTACTACATGAACGCCAACGGCTACTGGGAGAGAGACGGGCTGTCGGACTTCAGCCGGATCCAGCGCCAGGACGCCTTCTTCCGGGCCGTGCTGGCGAAGATCGGCCAGGTCGGCCTCGACCCGCTCACCATCAACTCGTTCATCGGCGCCGCGGTGACCAACCTCACCATTGACGACACGCTGAGCAAGAGCGACCTGTTCAACCTCGCCCAGGACTTCCGCGGCCTCCCGTCCTCGCACCTCGTCACCGAGACGCTCCCCACCCTTGGCTACACGACCTCGGGAGGTGCCGACGTGTTGAAGGAGGCGCAGCCCTACGCCCAGAACATGATCGACGCCTTCAACCAGATCGGGACGGCGCCCGCCTCCCTCGGCCAGCACCACGACGACCACCAAGCAGGGCCAGACGGTCAAAGCCAGGGCGGCGAGCACCACGACGACGTCGACCACGCTGCCCCACAACGAGGTCAGGTGAACGTCCTCAACGCAGGGACGGTGGACGGCAGGCCCACACGACCGGCCGGGCGCTCACCGGGCTGGGCTTCACCGTCGCCGAGATCGGCGACGCCTCGACCCAGCTCGGCATCGGGGCCGCATCCGAGATCCTCTACGGGCCCTCGGGATACGCCTCGGCACAGACGCTGGCCCCGCGCTGAGCGGGCCGGTCACCTCGAAGGGGACTCGAGCCTCACCGGCCAGACCGTCTCGCTCCTGATCGCCGGCTCGGGCCTGACCGTGACGGGGTCGTCCACATCGGGCACATGGGGCCACGGGGGTGGCCACCACCATCCCCACGGTCCCGACCGGACCCGACCACGACGACGATCCCGTCGGACGTCTACGCCAACACGCAGCAGGAACCCTGGAACCCCTTCCCCTGCACGCTCGGCCAGCCGACCCAGGCGTCGCCCAAGACCACGACGACGAGGGGGCATGAAGGCGAAGAAGTAGGCCGGCCCCCGCCCCGCGCCGGGTCGCCGGCCGAGGTCGGCGCCGGCGTCCGCGTCAGGCGGACTTGCGCCGCTGCCGCACGATCCGCCGCCGCTCCCGCTCGGTCGCGCCGCCCCAGATGCCTTCGCGCTCGCGGTGGGCCAGGGCGTGCTCCAGGCACGTTTGGCGGACCGGGCAGACGGCGCAGACAGCCTTGGCCTCGGCCGCGTCGGCCTCGTCCTCGGTGATCGGGTAGAACACCTCGACGTCCAGGCCCCGGCAGGCGGCTTGCTTGCGCCACGTGGTGGCGATCATGGGAAACACTTCCTCGTAACGGATGAACAGGCGGATAATTGCTTTCGCCCTGGTCAGGAGTCCTCTCGATCGATCGACCGGCTGCGTCTCCCTGAATTTCGGCGAACGAAGAGTATGGCTTAAGTCCTGAGCGTGTGTAAAGACACGCGCACGGAATTGTCCCTGGTCAGCCTATAGGGAGGGCTTTGTTGTCCCCCGGAGGTCACCGAGCAGCTCGGCGCGCACGGCAGGCGGGAGTTCGGCGTCCGGGCCTCGTAGTCGGGATGGGTCGCCACCAGCGCCGACCTCGGGTGCGTCCTCTGAAGGCCGCCACCTGGGCCTCGGTGAAGCCGAAAACGCAGGTAGTGGACGGCCGGGGTGACGTCCTCGCGGGTCAGGGCGGCGGCGTGCTCGGCCTCGGGGACGCTCACCACCACGTCCCGGCCGATCGAGACGCCGATGCGCCGCTCGATCCCCACGAGCCGGGGCAGCCACTCCCGCATCGCCCCGTCGGAGGTCAGCTCGATGAGGAGCGTCGCCGAGAGCTCCCGCTCGCCCGGCAGCAGCCGGTTGTAGATGTCGAGCTCCGTCTGGATGGCCTCGTCGCTGATGATCTTCTCCGCCCGGGCCATCTCCTGGACCTGGAAGCGCACGGTGTCGAAGCACTCGAAGACCAGGGTCATGATCGGGCCGAGCGTCGACCCGCCGGTTGCGCTTGCGGGCGATCACCCGGGCCCGGTAGTCCTCGCGCACCCGCTCGTAGGCGCGCAGGTCGAGCACGTCGGCCAGGGTCAGCGTGGCGGTCATGGGCGCCCGTCTAGTCGAGCGACTCGAGACCCTTCGTGAAGCGCCCGGCGTGCGACTTCTCGGCGCGGGCCAGGGTCTCGAGCCACTCGGCGATCTCGTCGAATCCCTCGTCGCGCGCGGTCTTGGCGAAGCCCGGGTACATCTCGGTGTACTCGTACGTCTCGCCCTCGATGGCCGACTTGAGGTTGTCCCCGGTAGCGCCGACGGCGACGCCGGTGACCGGGTCGCCGACCTCCTTGAGGAAGTCGAAGTGGCCGAACGCGTGGCCGGTCTCTCCTTCGGCCACCGAGCGAAAGAGGGCGGCGGCGTCGGGATAGCCCTCGACGTCGGCCTTCTGCGCGAAGTAGAGGTAGCGGCGGTTGGCCTGGCTCTCGCCGGCGAAGGCCTCCTTGAGGTTCGCCTCGGTCTTGCTGCCCTTCAGTCCTGGCATGGCGGTGTCGTACCCTTTCTCTCTCAAGTGATCCGTTGGTGCTGGTGTTGCTGTGTGCGCTTCTGCGAACCCCTGCACTCGTCGCAGAGCCCCCGGAAGACCACCTCGGCGCTGTCGACGTCGAAGCCCAGGGCGGCCCGGCGCGGGACGCGCACGCCGGGAAAGTCTGCGGCGAGATCCCGCACCTTGCCACAGGAGCGGCAGACCAGGTGGTGATGCGTGGTCTCTACATTGGGGTCGAAGCGCGCTTGCCCGGTCCCGACGTCGAGCACGCTGATGGCGCCCAGCTCGGCCAGGTCGTGCAACGTCTGGTACACCGTCTTCAGCGAGACGTTTGGCATCTCGCGCCTGACCTTCTCGTACACCCGCTCCGCCGAGGGGTGGGTCGCGTCACCCTCCAGAGCCGCGGAATATGCACGCCGCGCTGTGCGGTGATCTTCCGCCCGTGGGCCCGAAAGAGATCGTTGAGCGCGTCCGGTGACTGCATCGCGTCGTTACCCTAGCCGCCCCGTCGCCCTTTTTGACAATGATTGTCGAAATCAGGCAGGACGACCTGCGACGAATTGCCTCACGCGCCGTCGCGCGGGAATCTCTTCCCACCATTGGCACCACCAATTCCCTCCTACCAGGATGCGGACCTTTGGATGCCAGCAGTATGAGAGGTCTTTGGTCTCGTCGAGGTAGTAGCGGCAGTTGTCGCACCGCTCGTCGCCTGAGGGGTGACCGCGCAGGACGTTGAAGTCCACCATGTGGGAGAGCTGCATGGCGAGTTGCTCGTCGATCTCCTTGGGCTCCGGCTCGGGAATCGTGTAGTCGGACACGGATGGGCACCCTAGCGGGACCAGCCACCTTTTTGACAATCGTTGTCGAAATAGGCGGACGGCGCTGGACGCGCCGCTGTCGCTGAGGCGGATCCGACGCCGGCCGCGCGACCGTGGCGCCAGAGATCGAGCCGGCGCGGTCAGGTCCTGAATTGCTCCAACTCGCGCATGGTGAAGAGGGCGGCCAGCGCGATCCCTTCGGCGCCGATCACGTCTGCTCCCCCGCCTTCACGGTCGATGACGCAGAGCGCGTGCTGGACCAGGGCGCCCTCGGCGCGGAGGTCCTGGGCCGAGAGCACGATCTGGCCGCCCGTGGTGACGACGTCCTCGATGATCACGAGCCGTCGGCTCGACACGTCGCCGCCCTCGCAGACCCGCTCGGTGCCGTACTTCTTGGGCTCCTTGCGGACGAAGAAGGCGGGGAGGCCGGTGACCGACGAGAGCATCGTGGCCAGGGGGACCCCGCCGAGCTCGAGCCCCGCGAGCCCGTCGACGCCGGGGGGCAGGAGTGGCACCAGCGCCCCAACGATGTCGGCCAACAGGCCGGGGTCTGACTCGAAGCGGTACTTGTCGAAGTAGTGGTCGGCGGTACGCCCCGAGCGGAGGACGAAGCTGCCGGTGAGATGGGACGCGGCGAAGACGCGGGCAGCCAACGTCACAGCCCCATTCTGCCCGCGCCAGCCCGACGCGGTGGGTTCCGCGGGAGCCGGGTAGCCCGGGCCCGGCGCTACGCCGGGTGCTGGGCGCCCCCGCCGTCGATACGGGCGTAGCCGAGGCGGAAGCGGAGATGGGCCCGGCACAGCTCGGTGGTGCCGAGCGACCAGTTGGTGCGCACGTTGGGCCGCTCCAGCATGGCGCAGTCGGTGCAGAGCGACCCCCGGATGCCCTCCACCTCGGTGATCAGTGTCGACAGCTCGAGGAAGTCGTCGAGGGTGAGCGCGCCGCGTTGGCACAGGTGCCACAGCTCGGAGAGGCGTATCTCACTGCGGAGCTCCGCTTCGGTTCCGCGGTCGAAGAGCAGGGCAGCGGCCAGGTCCTCGTCGCCGACGAGGTCCGCCCATGCGCTCTTGGACCAGTAGCGGCGAACCTCCTCGTCGGAGATCAGGCTGAGGTACAGCCCCTCGGGATCGACGTCCGGGTCCACGCCCGGGCTGTGGCCCTCATCGAACTCGTCGTCGTCTTCCCACCCGTCGTTGAAGAATTCCATCGCCTCCCCCCAACACCCCGTGCCGCCTTGTCGCGACGGATCGCGTGGTGCGCGGCAGGCGCCGACCGGAACAGGCCCGACAACGCGCCTGCCGAGGTCAATGGATCGGCGCGTTGCGCGGCGTGCTGTAGCGAATTTCGCCCTCACCTGGGCTCCGGCGCAACGGAGACGGCGATCAGACAGGCGCCGGCGGAGAGCGCAGGGATCCGCCGATCCGCACAACACCCCAGGTGGCCAGAGCCAGACCGAGGACGAGCACCATCAGGGATGGAGGCACTGTTCTACGTTGTACGTCGGAAGTCGAGCCGCCAGCCGAACGCCACCCGCCGGCCGCCCCGGCAGCCCACGATGGCCCATTGGGCAGGCGTCCACTCGAAGACGGCGTCCTGGCCGTAACGGGCGCCGAACACCCGCACCTGCTCGACCGTCAGTCCGCGCACGGCCACACCCTCGTCGTGCTCTCCCGTCCGCGGGTCGGTCCCGCGCGCCGGCCAGTGCGCGGCGGCGACCCCCGCCAGCTCCGCCTCGAGCATCGCCTGCCGCGCCTGGTTCGCCGCCTCACCGGGCCGTTGGCCACCCGGGTCCCAGGCGGTGAGGATGTGCACGGGTTCGGGCGAATCCCAGGGCCAACTTCCGACCCCGCCGGACGCATCGACCCCGCACGAGCATGCTCGCGTAGGCGATCGCGGACGATTTCGACCACCAGCTGCGCGTAGCCGGCCCAGGGGTCGTCGCCCGCGAGGTCCACCGACGTACGGTACGCCGCGCCCGCGGAGACGCAAACATTGGGCTGATGGCGCCCGCGCTGCCGCTCCCCACGCTCCTCTCCCAGCTGCTCGTCGCGTACACGATCGAGATCGACAACGAGGCCGAACACCGCCTACCCCACCGGACGAGCCGCGGCGACCAGCTCGGCCGCCTCCCACCGCCGGGATGCGCCGTGGCTGGTGTCGTTCGCGCTGTGGGCCAACGTGCTCCAGTACGTCGAAGACGAGGGGGTCACGGTGGCTGATCTCCGAGGGCGGGCCCGCACGAGCAGACTGCTCCTCGGGGGCATGCGCCGTTGGGGGTACGTCTCCCTGCATCCCGCGGGGGGCGAGGCGCTCAGGAACCCTCCCGCCGACAACGTCGTGGTCCGTCCCACCGCAGCGGGTCGGCAGCGCCGGAGCGGTCTGGTCCACCGTCCCCGCCGTCGTGGACGTTCGGTGGCGCGACCGTTTCGGCGCGGCAGAGCTCGACGCCCTGTCGGGTGCCCTCCGCACGCTGTTCGTGCGGCTCCCGGTGGTCCCGCCGGCCTTCCTCCCCGTCGTCTACCCGACCCAGAACGGGAAGGCCGAGCCGCTTCCCCCCTCGAGCTCGGGCGCCGGCGCACTCCCCGCCCAGCTGTCCGCGCTCCTGTCGGGCGTGTTGGTGGCGTTCGCGCTCGACGCCGAACGAACGTTCCCGGATCTCACTTCCCATCGGCGCCAACACCCTGCGCGTCCTTCAGATGAGCGGGGTCAAGCCTCCGCGATCTCCCCCGCTTGACCGGGGTGTCGAAGGAGGCGACTGCCATGGGCGCCGGGTGGCTCGAGCGCCACGGCTGCGTCGTCGCCGAACCGGATCCGACCACCGGACGGGGCAAGGTGCTCCGATTGACGACGAAAGGCGAGAGCGCCCGGCGCGACGTTCCGCCGCGCCGTCGCCGCAACTGAGGAATCGTGGCGCGCCACGTTCGGGAGCGCCGCTGTCGACGACGTCCGCGCCGCCTGTGCAGCACCTGGTCGGGGATGGCACGCTGGCCGCGTTCACCGCTGGCCCGCTGCCTCGAGCCGTACCCCGACAATTGGCGGGCGCGCCGCCGGTCCGGGGCCGGACACCTTGCCGCACTACCCGATGGTGCTGCACCGAGGCGGATATCCCGACGGCAGCTGAGGCCGCCCGGAATCGGTTCGAGGCCGATGTGGCAGTCTGGACCGGTGCACCCCTTTCGCCGTGAGGACGCGCTGCGCCGCCTCGCCGACGAGCAGTTCGATGTCCTGGTCATCGGGGGTGGCGTCACCGGTGCGGGGGTTGCCCTCGACGCCGCCAGCCGGGGCCTGCGCACCGCTCTCGTCGAGAAGGACGACTTTGCTTCCGGCACCTCGTCCAAGTCGTCGAAGATGGTCCACGGAGGCATCCGCTACCTGCAGCAACGCGAGTTCCGGCTGGTCTACGAGAACCTGGCCGAGCGCCAGCGGCTGCTCGACAACGCCCCGCACCTGGTCAGCCCGCTCCCCTTCCTGATCCCGCTCTTCGGGCGGGACGGCGTGGTGTCCAAGGCCGTCACCCGCTCCTACGCCTCCGCGCTCTGGATGTACGACCTCACCGGTGGCTGGCGGATCGGCCAGCGCCATCGAGCGGGTGAGCAAGGAGCGAGGCGCTCGACCACCTTCCGACCCTCGACACCGACCACCTGGTCGCCGGCTTCCTCTACTTCGACGCCCGCGCGGACGACGCCCGCCTGACCCTGACCATCTTGCGCACCGCCGCCTTCGAGTTCGGGGCGGCCGTCGCCAACTACTGCCCGGTCGTGCGCCTGGTCACCGGCAACGACGGCACCGCAAGCGGCGCCGTCGTCCGGGCCGGACGCGGCCGACGAGACGACGAAGTTTTCGTCCAGGCCCGCGTCGTCGTCAACGCGACCGGGGTGTGGGCCGACGCGGTGCGGACGCTCGACGAGGGCACGGATCCGCACGCCATCCGCCCCGCCAAGGGCGTGCATGTGACCGTGCCCGCCGACGCGCATGCCGTGTGACATCGCCGCGGTCATCCCGGTCCCGAAGGACCACCGCTCCATCTTCGTCGTGTCCTGGCCCGGGACCGACCTCGTCTACCTGGGAACGACCGACACCGACTACACGGGTCCCGCTCGACGATCCGTCCTGCACCCCCGAGGACGTCGACTACCTCTTGGAAGCGGCCAACAACGTTACGACCTCACGGACCTCACCAGAGCCGATGTGACCGGCGTCTGGGCTGGACTGCGGCCCCTGCTCGCGCCGCCGCGAGCAGGGCGGGCATGTCTCCGAACGGACGGCTGACCTCTCGCGCCGCCACACCGTGACGACGTCCCCAGACGGGATGGTCACCGTCACCGGGGGCAAGCTGACCACCTACCGCAAGATGGCGCAGGACACGGTCGACGTCGTGGTGGCCCGGCTTGGGCGAGTCTCCCCGTCGCCGTCGCTGCGTGACGAAGTCCCTCCCGCTCATCGGTGCCACGACGAAGACACGCGACCCGGTCGCGCTGGCACAGCCGCACGCCCGGTTGCTCGGGCGCTACGGGACGGAGTCGCGGGCGGTCCTCGCCGTGGCCGACGGCCGGCCCGACCTCCTCGAACCGGCGGTGGCAGGGCTGCCGTACATGAAGGCCGAACTTGTCTACGCCGCACGCGAGGAAATGGCGTGCACGCTCGATGATGTCCTGTCTCGGCGGACGCGGGCGACCATCCAACTGGCCCAGGCCACCATGGACGCGGCACCGGCGCTCGCCCGCCTCATCGCGCCCGACATGGGCTGGGATGCCGCCGCCGCCGCCGACCAGGCGGCCCGTTTCACCGCGTCGTGCGAGAAGGAGCTGCTCACCGCGGGCATCGAGCTGCCGTGACGAGGCCGACGCCGGTCACCCCGATCGAGGCCGCCTGGACCGACGTCCGGGACCGTCTCGGGCGCGGCGACGGCGGAGGTCGCGCCGGCGCTCCTCGATCGCCTGGCGGCCACCGGGGCGGCCGTGCTCGACCGACGACGACATCAGGGCCGAGGCGGCCCGCGATTGGTGGCCGCTCGCCATCGGCTGGGCGGCCGAAGGCGGTGTGCCCCAGCGCCCCGCTGCCGTGGTGCGCCCTCGCTCGACGGCGCAGGTGGCCGAAGTCCTCGCCGCGTGCAACGAGGCCGTCGTGCCGGTGACCGCGGCCGCCGGGCGCAGCGGAGTGTGCGGCGGGTCGATCCCTGTGCACGGCGGCGTCGCTCTCGACCTGACCGGACTCGAGGG
Source organism: uncultured Acidimicrobiaceae bacterium (assembly GCA_963756625.1). Classification (GTDB taxonomy): domain Bacteria; phylum Actinomycetota; class Acidimicrobiia; order Acidimicrobiales; family RAAP-2; genus Bog-473. The sequence goes on along the minus strand of CAVWNQ010000003.1, from coordinate 268,687 downwards.
CCTCGTCGCGCTCGACGAGACCTCACTCACGGCGGACGTGCGGGCGGGCACGTTCGGGCCCGACCTCGAGACGACCCTGGGCCACGAGGGCAGCGGCTACACGCTCGGTCACTGGCCGCAGTCGATGGACCTCTCAACCGTGGGCGGCTGGCTGGCCTGCCGCGGCGCCGGGCAGTACTCCACTCGCTACGGGAAGATCGAGGACATGGTGGTGGGGCTCGAGGTCGTGCTGGCCGACGGGCGCATCGTGTACACCGAGGGCAAGGGCCCGCGCGCCGCCACCGGTCCCAACCTGACCCAGCTGTTCGTGGGCAGCGAAGGCACCCTGGGGGTCATCACCGAGGCGCGCCTGCGCGTCCACCCGTTGCCCGACCGCACAAGAGCGCCGCGCCTTCGGGTTCGCACCTTCGCGGCCGGGCTCGAGGCCTGCCGGAGGATCCTGCGCCGCGGGGCCACGCCGGCCGTCCTGCGCCTGTACGACCGGACGGAGTCGGGCCGCAACTTCGAGCAGCCCGACACCAACATCCTGATCGTGCTCGACGAGGCCGATCCACGCATCCTGGCGGCGACGATGGCGGTCGTCGACGCCGAGTGCGAGGACGGGACTGATGCGCAACCGCTCGAGCCCGACGCTCGTCGAGCGCTGGCTGGGGCACCGGAACGACGTGTCGGCGCTCGCCCCACTCTGGCGCGGCGGGATCGTGGTCGATACAGCCGAGGTGTCGGGACGGTGGTCGGCCCTCCCCGCGCTCTTCGACGAGGTGGTCGGTGCGCTCCAGAACATGGAGGGCACGCTCGCCGCGTCGGCCCACCAGTCGCACGCCTACCCGGACGGTGCCTGCCTCTACTTCACCTTCGCCGGACGTGGACCAGAGGGTGACGCCGCCTGGCGCGAGCGCTACTACCGCCAGGCCTGGGACGCTGTGACGGACGCCACGCTGGCCCACGGAGCGGCCATCAGCCACCACCACGGCATCGGCCTGAACCGGTCGCGCTTCCTGCCACGCGCCCTGGGCTCGGGCTTCGAGGTGCTCCGGGGCCTCAAGGCGACGTTCGACCCCAAGGGGATCCTCAACCCGGGCAAGTTCGGCCTGGCCTCCCCCTTCGGACCCGCCCCCTGGGCATGAGCGGCGCCGGCGGGAGCATCCTCGTCGTCGATGTGGGCACGTCGGGCCTTCGCGGCGGCCATCGTCCGGCCCGACGCCAGCGTGGCCCATGACCACCGCGTGCCGCTGCTTCCCGCACACGCCGGCACCCGGCCTGGTCGAGTTCGACGCCGGCCGCATGGCCGAGACCGTCCTCGAGGTGGCACGAGCAGCGCTGGCCGAGGGCGGCCCGGTCGACGGCGTGGGCATCGCCAACCAGCGCGCCTCGGCCATCGTGTGGGAACGGGCGACCGGGCGCCCCGTCGCCCCGGCCATCGGTTGGCAGGACCTGCGCACCGTCGGCACGTGCCTCGCCCTCCAAGCTGAGGGGATCCGCCTCGCGCCCAACGCGTCGGCGACCAAGGTGATGGCCATCCTCGACGACGTGGATCCCGAACGCGCCCGGGCGTCGCGAGGCGAGCTGTGCTTCGGCACAGTCGACAGCTGGGTGGCGTGGACGCTCTCCGGTGGCGCCCGCGCCGGGATTTGAAGGGCTCCACATCACCGACGCCACCAACGCCGCGGTGACCGCGTTGATCGACCCCGCCACCCTTGAATGGGACGGCGCCCTGCTCGAAAAGCTCGACATCCCCCTGGCGATGCTGCCGGCCATCGTGGACTCGTCAGGTCCAGTAGGTCTGGCCGACGCGCTCGATGGAGCGCCACCCATCTGCGGCATCGCGGGTGATCAGCAGGCCTCGCTCGTCGGCCAGGGATGCACTCTGCCGGGCCTGGCCAAGGCGACGTTCGGTACGGGCGGCATGCTCGACCAGTGCACCGGCTCCGGCCGGAACCCCGACAGCGTGGGCCGCGGCGCTGCCGGCACCTTCCCCATCGTCGCCTTCCGCGTCGACGGGCGCGCCACCTGGGGCACCGAGGCGGTGATGCTCTCGGCGGGCACCGCCGTGGAGTGGCTGCGAGACGACCTGGGGATTCTCGAATCCTCCGGCGAGTCGGCATCGGTCGCCGCGCGGTGCGCCACGTCGGGCGACGTCTGGTTCGTGCCCGCCCTCTTGGGGCTCGGCACCCCCATCTGGGACTTCGGGGCTCGCGGGACGCTTGTCGGCCTGACCCGGGGCTCGGGGCGGGCCGAGATCGTGCGGGCCGTGCTCGAAGGAGTGGCGCACCGCGGCGCCGACCTGGTCGAGGCCTCCGAGCGGGACAGCGGCTATCCCATTGCCGCGCTCCGTGTCGACGGTGGCATGTCGGACAACGAGGTGTTCGTGGGCATGTTGGCGGAGGCCATCGGCCGGCCGGTCGAGATCTCCCCCGTCCTCGAGGCCACGACGCTCGGTGCCGGGTTGCTGGCGGGTCTGGCCGTCGGGACCTACGGATCGACGGACGAGCTGGCCGGCACGTTCACTCCCCGTCGGATCGTCGAACCACGCGGAAACGCTCCCGAGCGGCTGACCGCACGGGAGCGCTGGTTGGAGGCCCGGGCCAAAGCCGAGGCCACGATTCCGGAGCTCTCGGGCATCTCCTTCTGAGTGGGTCACCCCACCCAGAAGGAGATTGCGTCTCGAGAAACTAGGTCCTTCGGGGCTACCGGCCCGAGCTGGCGTGCCGCGGGTTGCGACGGCGCCAGCGAGCCACGAGCACCAGGCCCGAGCCGAGGAGCAGGGCGGCCAGACCGATCATCCACTCCTGCGAGAGCAGGGCACCGGTGAAGGCGATAGCCGCCGCCGGCGTGGTGCTCGGCGACGTCGTCGGCGCCGCGGCGACCGTCGCGGGAGTGGTCGTGGTCGGCGTCACTGTCGTGGCAGCCGTGGTGACCGCCGTGACCGTGAAGCATTCGGTCTGCTCGACGGTCCCGCTCACGTTGTCGTCGGCGCCCAGGTAGTTCGAACCGGCGTCCGGCGTGTAGACCGCTGCGAAGCAGTAGGTCCCGACTGCCGTCGGCGTGACGGGGGCCGAGGTGGCCGTCCCGACGTCACCCGAGCCGGTCAGGGTCACCGCGGAGCCCACTGCCGTGCCGCTCGGACACACGGCCGCCGAGGCGGCGGGCCCGCACTCCGTGAAGCTCACGCTCCCGGTGGGGACGCCGCCGACCGAGTTGCCGGTGACGGTGGCCAGGTCGGTTATCGAACCGCCGAGGGTGATCGTGCCGGACGCCTGAGGTCGAGCCGGACTGCTGGGTTCCCAACAGCGCGTCTTCCGCCAGAACGCTGAAGCACTCGGCGGGGCCGCTCGCAGCGACGTAGTTGTCCGTCGCCGAGGGCGTGTAAGTGGTGTAGAAGCAGTACGTGCCGGCGTTCGGCGGGGTGTACGTCTCCGCCAGGTTGTACGTCGACACGTCGCCGCTCGTCGACGACGGGCTGTCCACCGCACCCACGACCGTGCCGCCGCTGCTACAGGTGGTGTCGCCCATTGCAACCGTGCAGACCGAGAAGGACATCGACCCAGCCGGTGCCCCGCCTACGTCGTTGCCCGTGACCGTCGCCGAGTCGCCCCAGGAGTTGCCCACCGTGGTGCTCTCGGGCGTGGCGACCGTGGTCGCGATGTCCGGCGTGGCCGGACCAACCGTGAAGCACTCGGCCGGACCCGACGCCGCCAAGAATTCCTCGCCGGCGGTCGGCGTGTAGGTCGTGTAGAAGCAGAAGGTGCCGAGTGACGTGGGGGTGTACGCCGTCCCCAGGTCGTAGGTCGAGGCGCTGCCACTCGAGGAGGAGGGGCTCCCCACGGTCCCAACCAGAGAGCCGCCGCTGCTGCACGACGAACCAGCCGTCTCGCAGATGAAGAAGCTGACCGAGCCCGCAGGAGCGAGGCCGATCGCGGGACCAGTCACCGTGGCCGAGTCACCCCAGCCGTTGCCGAGCGAGGTGAGGGCCGGCGCCACCAGCGCAGTCGTGATGGTCGGGGTCGTCTTCACCGGAACGCAGCCGTTCGTCAGGTCGAGCGCGCTGACCGGTGTGCTCAGCGTCCCGGAGACCACCGTGCCGTCCTGCCACGTGGCGCTCCAACTCACGCTGATGTTCGGACCGGCGGCGGCAAGCTGCGCCGCGGTAAGGGTCTGGGTGAAACTCTGGGACGCGGCAGCAGGGGGCACCGCGTTCTCCGTCGGCGACGCAGCAATGGACAGGACGGTCGTGCTGAGGGTGCCCTGGCTCGTCGAGAACGTGCCCGTCTCGGACTGGTTCCAGTCGTTGTACAGGGTCCACGTGAGCGTGGCCCCGGTTCCGGAGCCCGGCGCGTTGCACGCCGCCCCCACCGACTGGAAGTGGTTGTCGTGGGCGGACGCCTCGGTCGCGAACACGACGAGGCCGCCGACGGCAAGCACCGTCGCCATCCCACCCAAGAAGATACGACGCACGGCGTTGAGCCTCGGGGCTCCGCTCCGCGCGGTACGACCGAAAATTGCCTTGTTCACCGATGCCCGTCGCATACCGCCTGATCCTTCCGTTGTCGCCAGCTGTCGCCACATATGACCCCGAGCGGGGCCGCCTCGGACGATTGATAGCAGCCCCGCAGCACGGTCGCCACAATTCCGCTCAAGCTCCAAGCGGGTTACGCCGATAAGCGGCCCCTCGTCCTGGGCCTGCGTGCAGGGTAACCAGAACGATCTGCGCGGGGTTAGGGCTAATTGGCACCTAATGAGGGAGGCCGTTCGGCCCTATTCCGGGCAACTCGGCTCTGTTGACCTCTAGTTGAGAGTTACGCGCCAGGCACGAACCGAAGGAGACGACCAACGAACGGCCGTTTCTGCGCCACCGTGCGTCCCTCGCAATTTGGAGACGAGCTCGGACGCCTCACGCGCGTTCTTGTTCTCTCTTGTTCTCTCCGGGGCCTACTCGGCCGCGCGCTCCGTGCGACGCCGTCTCCTGCGGGGAACGGCGACCATGACCGAACCGAGCGCCACGGCGAGAAGACCGAGGAGCACCTCCCGTGAGAGGTAGGCGCCGGTGAAGGCAATGGTCGCGGGCGGGCTCGGCGACGTCGTCGGCGCCGGGCTGGCCGGTGTCGCGGTTGGCGTTGTCGTGGCCAATACCGTCACCGGAGCGGCCGGCACCGTCGTCACCGTCAGGGTCAGCGTCGAGGTGCCGGTGACCGGCGGCCCGCTCGGCGGCGTCCCGGTGGCCGTGGCCGTGTCGGTGATGGAGCCGTTGTTGATGTCGGCCTGGGTCACCGTGTACGTCGCTGAACAGGTGTCCGCCTCCCCAGGTGCCAGCGTGATGGAGCCGTTCGCGCCGGTCGTGCAGGTGATCGGTCCGAGGCTCGAGTCGAGCGACGGCGCCGCCTGGGCGTCGGTCACGTCGACCTTGGTGAGCGTGACGTTGCCCGTGTTGGTCACGGTGAACGTGTAGACCGCCGTCTGCCCGACTGTCGCCACAGTGCTGACGTTGGCGGTCTTGACCACAGAGATCGCGGGACTCTGCTCTGCGTAGACCGTGGCCGAGGACGTCGCCGTGACGTTGGGCCCGCATGGCGGCGTGCCCGTCGCCGTGGCCGTGTTGGTGATCGAGCCCGCGTCGACGTCGGCCTGGGTGGTGGTGTAGCTGGCCGTGCACGTCTCGCTCTCTCCTGGCACCAAGGAGGTGTCCGGGCAACTCAGGTCCTGCAGCCCAGGCAACGGATCCTCGAGTGTGACCGGGTCGAGGGTGACGTTACCGGTGTTGGTGACCAGATAGGAGTAGTCCACCGTCTGGCCCGGGGCCGAGTAGCGGCCGTCGCTCGAACCGACGACGGTGGCCGACTTCTTGAGCGAGATCGCTGGGTACCGATGGGCGTACACGGTGGCCGAGGAAGTCGCCCAGACCGTCTGCCCGCACGGCGCGGTACCAGTGGCCGTCGCTGTGTTGGTGATCGAGCCGGCGTCCACGTCGGCCTGGGTCGCCGTATAGGTGGCCGTGCACGTCTCGCTGATGCCCGGGAACAACGCGGTGTCCGGACAGCTCAGATCCTCCAGGCCCGCCTTGTGGTCGGTGAGCGTCACCGGGTTGAGGGCGACGTTGCCGGTGTTGGTGATCAGATACGAATAGTCGACCGTCTGCCCAGGGGCCGAGTAGCGGCCGTCGCTCGAGCCGACGACCGTGGCCGACTTCTTGAGCGAGATCGCCGGGTTCTGTTCCGCGTAGACCGTGGCCGAGGATGTCGCCCAGACGTTGGGCCCGCCGCACGTGGGTGTGCCCGTGGCCGTGGCCGTATTGGTGACCGAGCCGGCCTGGACGTCGGCCAGGGTCGTCATGTAGGTGGCCGTGCACGTCTCGCTGAGGCCGGGGAACAACGCGGTGTCGGGACAGCTCAGGTCCTGCAGGCCGGGCATCGGGTCCGTGAGCGTCACCGGACTGAGGGGAACGTTGCCCGTGTTCTTGATCCGATAGGCGTAGTCCAGCGTCTGGCCCGGAGCCGAGTAGCGGCCGTCGCTCGAGCCGACGACGGTGGCCGACTTCTTGAGCGAGATCGCCGGGTTCTGATTCTGACCCTGACCCTGACCCTGACTTCCGTTCAGCGTGTCTCCGTACAGCGTGCCCGTGTCGGCGTGCCCGTGTTCGGCGTGCCCGTGTTCGGCGTGTCCGTGTTCGGCGTGCCCGTGTTCGGCGTGCTCGTGTGCGGCGTGTCCGTGTGCGGCGTGTCCGTGTGCGGCGTATTGGTGTTCGCCGGGGCCGGGCTGGCACCCGAGCGAGAAGGCTGCTGCCCTGCGTCCACCGTGGCCGAGGCGGTCGCCGTGACGTTGCCACCGCTCGGCGTGGTGCCCTTGACTGTGGCGGCGTTGGTGATCGAGCCGGCCTGCACGTCGGCCGTCGAGGTCGTATAGGTGGCCGTGCACGTCTCGTTCGCCCCCGGCGCCAGGACCGTCCCGGGACACGAGAGCCCGGTCAGACCTGGCATCTGGTCCGTGAGCGTCACCGCATCGAGGGTGACGTTGCCCGTGTTCGCAATGAGAGATGAGAAGCCGACGCTCTGCCCGACAGCCGTATACGCGCCGTCGCTCGAGCCGACGACCGTCGACGAATTGGTCAGGGTGATGGCCGGGCTCTGCACGGCACGGACGATCGTCTGGTTGGACGTCGCACTGATCGTGCCGCCTTCGGGCGAGGAGGCGGTGGCCGTCGCCGAGTCGATGACCGAGTCGTTGTCGACATCTTTCTGCGTCACTGTGTAGGTCGCCGTGAACGTCGCGGCGGCACCAGGCGGGACGGCCGCCGTGGTGCCACCGGCGCAGGAGCCCGCACCGGTGACGCTCTGGCACTCCGGCGCGGTGGTCGGACCGGCGGGCGTCGTCGTGTCGTCGGCCACGCTGACGCTGGTCAGCGGGACACCTCCGGTGTTCGTGACTGCGTACGTGTACGAGATCGAGTTCCCGACCGTGGAGTACGACGCCGTAGTGCTCGACGCGACGATCGATATGGCAGACGGAGCAGGGGGCGTGGCCGATGGTGCCGGCGGGGGCGGCGTGTCCGCGCCCGCGGGCGTCGACGTCAGAAGCGCCGGAAGGGTGACGACGGCAATTGCGAATACCGCCGTCGCGGCAGCGATTGCGCGGACGCGGTGGAGGCGCTGTTTCATGTGATCCTCGCCAGAGTCGGGCCGCCTGCGCCACCGGAGAGCTCCGGGAGCACCGCTGCCATTAGGTCAGGCGATTGTACGCACGCGATTGTGAATGCTTCCACAACGATTTGAAAATTGCACTCAAGGTCGCGCGCGGTGGTGCCGAATTGCGCCGCTCCATTTACAGAGTCGACGCAACGCTTGCAGAGTCGACGCAACGCGCGGGCAAGATGTGGGGCGATCGCCGCATATCGGTTCGTCACGCCGCGTGCGCACGTTGGATCGACGACCTCCACCACGCGTCCCACGCGCCGGTGGAAGATTCGCGACGAGCCCCGCCACCGACCATGCGTCGCGACGACATCCGCGCACTCACATGGCACGTGGACCAAACAGGCGGCGTCAGACGAAGACGGCACTCGTCCGCACCGTTGCACTGGTCCAGTGCCAGAGTCGTGAGCGCTGGCGCACGGCCGCACGACTCAGAAGGGTGGGGGGAAGAGCAGGCCTGTCCAGGCGGGTGAGAACGCGGGCCTCAGCTGCCCGCCGAGCGCGGCGTGTCCTCGTCGTCCTCGTGCATCAGATGGACCAGTCGCCGTGGCGTGGCGCGAGATCCCGCAGGCCGAAGATGAGGCGTCGGCCCCGACCAGACGTGCCGTCTCCGAGTCACGGGCCAGCCAGACCACGTCGTGCACGAGGCTGGTCCGCAGGCGGCGGAAGCACGGGATCCGGTCGTCGAGGAAGGGGATCCTCGCCGCCCGCCCCGCCGGACGGCGCCGCTCGTCGTCCGGTCCCATCGATCCGAGACGCCGCCCTCCTCGGCACCTTCGGTCGGCCAGGGCTCTTCCGGTACCTCGATCCGAGACGCTGGCCGCCACCCCTGGCTCGGCAGCTGGCCGGGGCCGGCCTCGGGCCGGGCGCTGGACGGGACCCCTCGTCGAAGCCCGTGTGCCCCGCGGCCCGATTCGTGCGCGAACCCGTTCTCCTCCCGGCCGCTCGTGCCGTAGCGCTGCGTGGAGCGGTGCTGTCCGACGAGCCGGCAGGCGCGCCGCTCGGAGATGCGGTAGCGCTCCACGAGGTAATCCACCGCCTCCCGCCGCCGCGCCGCGCTGAGGATCTCGCCCTGGGTCAGGTCCTGGAGCATGGAAACGTCCCGGGACTGCTCGGCGAGCACGCGCTTGAGTCCGGGTGTTCTCCTCGTCGAGGACCTGGAGGCGCTTTGCCTCGTCCTCGGGCATCGAGCCGTACCGCGTCCGCCAGCGGTAGAAGGTCTGGTCGGTGATGCCGACCGTCTTGGCGGCGGCCGACACCGACATCCCGTTCCCGGTCAGTGCTCCATCTGCCGCAGGATGGCGACGATCTCCTCGACGTTGTGCTTCCGCGCCGGCACCGTCGCTCCGTTACCCGTGCCGTCCCCGCGCCGCATCGCCGATGCCGCGCACCCGGGCGCCACCCTGCACATCCGTCGAATCGCGCCACGACCGGTGGGCGCCGCTGCGCACCGCGCCACGGCATATGTCGCACTCGCTGTTTCATATCCCGCTGACCGCGCCAACATCGCTGCGTGCCGAGACTCGCTCTCCGCCAGGACGGACGCTGGAAGGATGCATCCGTATTTCTTTCGCCACTTGCCAGCTCCCTCCACCTGCACGACCATCTTCCCTCGTCTCGGCGGGGCTGCGCACCGCGATCGGGTCCGGCTCCGCCCAACGGAGCGACAATTCTGCGCCGTTCGTCTGGTCCAACTCGGTCTGTGGGTGCCGGGACGTCCCATCCCGCATGCCGGTTGCCGCGATTGGGACTCAGCGCGAACGGCGTCAGGTTGCTCGCGAGCGCCAGCGCGTCGTCGAAACTGCTCCCGTGCTCGAGCAGCGGCCGGTAGCCCATGAGCTGGCGCGGCCGGCCGATCGCCATCACGGCCCGGAGTCGCCCGGCCCGCCCGAACAGCGCCACGAACCTTCCCCTCGGCGAGCGAGCCGTGGACGACTTCGACCTCGTCGTCCCCTCGGGGGTCGCCCAGCACCTGGAACCGGATGTCGAACTGGTCGGACCAGAAGTAGGGGACGGGCGTGAAGGGGTGCGCCGCCGCGTGACCCGCCAGCAGACCGTGCGCCGCAGCCTGGCCGGCCTGTGCAGCCACCTCCCAGTGCTCGATACGGATCAGCTCGGCCTCGCCGTCGTGGCGCCACAGCCAGCGCGCCACATCGCCGGCCGCCACCACGCCGTCGGCGGCGAAGAGCCGGTCGTCGCAGACCACCCCGTTCTCGATCGACAGCCCGGAACCGGCCAGCCAGTCGGTGCACGGTGCGACGCCGATGCCGACCACGACGACGTCTGCCGGCACCGTCTCGCCGTCGGACAACTCGACCACGAGAGGTGCCGACGCACGCCCGTTGCCCCGTCTTCCCCTGTCCGCCGAACCCCCGTCACCGACACCCCGTCCGCAGGTCCACCCCGTGTGCGGCATGAGCGACGCGCAGTGTTCGCCCGAGCATCGGTCCCAGCACGTTGCGCAGCGGGATGTCGAGCACCTCGAGGACCGTCACCCGGCAGCCCAGTGCGGCACAGGTCGACGCCACCTCGGCGCCGATGAACCCGGCCCCGATCACGACCACCCGCGCCGCATCGGTCCCGGTGACCGCGGCGCGCAGCGCCAGCTGCGTCGTCGAGCGTGCGCAAGGTGAACACCCCGTCGTGCCCCGTGAGCTCCTCGGTGCCCGGCCAGGCGGCGCGGTGCCGCGCCACACGCCAGCACGACGGCGTCGGCGTCGAGCACCTCGCCACTCTCGAGCTCGATGCGCCGGGCGTCCAACGTCGAGGCCGACGCGCCCGCCGCCCGAGCACCTCGTGCACGCGTAGCTCGCTCGACCGGCGCTTGTCGGCCAGCACCGCCTTCTCCGGCGGCCACTTCCCCGACAGCACCTGCTTCGAGAGCGGTGGACGGTCGTACGGCAGGTGCAGCTCCTCGCCCACCAGCGAGATGGTCCCGTCGAATCCGCTCGCCCCGCAGGGTCTCGACCGCTCGCAACCCGGCCAGGGAGGCGCCGACCACGACGACCCTCCCGTCGCTCGGGCAGCGCCCCTCCGCTGAGCGACCCGGCGACACGATCCCGGTTCGCTCACCACCCGAACATGGCCATCCACTCCTCGGGGGAGCGGGGCCGGAACACGTAGTTGAGACGGCGCGTCTCGCCCATGCTCTGCGAGGGGTCCGCCGAGTAGAGGTGGCCGGGGAAGAGGACGGCGTCGTCGGGCACCCGGGCCAGCCGGGTGTGGATCGACTCGTACATGGCCAGCGGGTCCGAACCGGGGAAGTCCGTCCGCCCGCACCCCTCGAGGAAGAGGGTGTCGCCGGCCACCAGCCGGCCGTCGACGAGGAAGCACTGGCTCCCCGGTGTGTGGCCCGGCGTGTGGATCAGCTCCACCTCCACGTCGCCCACCCGGAGCGCTCCCCGCTGTGGTGGCCCACCAGCTCGTCGCGGCCGACACCCGTCGTGCGCTCGACCCAGGGCACCTCGTCGGCCTGGACGTGGATCGGGACATGCACCTTCTCGAGCAGGCTGCTGATGCCCTCCAGCGACCAACCACCCATCTGGCCGCCCAGGTGGTCCGGGTGGAAATGCGTGCCGAGCACGCCGGTCAGGCGCATGCCGTCCGCCTCCAGGATGTCGAGCAGATCCTGCACGGCGTAGGCAGGGTCGACGACTACCGCCTCACCCGTCTCGCGGTCGCCGATCAGATAGACGAAATTCACCATCTGGCGGGCCATCATGGTCGCCCTTGGCGAAGTCCCGTCCCGAGAGCAGTTGCCGGAAGTACACCCGGTCCGTCCCGCCGTCAGCCATCTGTCGCCTGCTCCCTTCTCGATCCCCCTGCCGGATCCCTTCTCGGGCATTCGGGCTCCCCGCCTCGGCGGCCAGCGCATCGAGCCGGGGCACGAGCTCCTCGACCTGTGCCCTGGTGCGGCGCAGGCGGCGGTCGAGCTCGTCGATCAGCGCCGTGGCCCGCTCTAACCGGGCCACCAGCACGTCGACGTCCACCTCGCGCTGCTCGAAGAAGCTCGACGATCGCATCGAGCTCCCGGCTGGCCTCCGTGTAGGTCAACTGGTCCACCGGGACGGCGTTCGCGCCATCGGCGCTGTCGGTCATCGCCCGCTCCCTCCCGCGGTCCGGGTGGACTCCTCGACCCGGCTCCGTGCCGTCCCGTCGGCGAAGCGCGTCACGATCTCGTCGCCCGTCCGCCAGCTCGCCGGCGCTCCGGACCAGCGAGCCCGACGCGGACAGCGTCAGGCTGTAACCGCGCTCGAGCTGCCGGTCCACGTCGTAGGCGGCCAGCAGGCGGCGCCACGAGGTCAGGCGTTCCTCCTGGCGGCCGAGATTCCCCAGGGCCAGCGGCCCGAGCCGGCCCGCGTCCGGCCTGCACCGACGCCTCGCAGGCCTCCACGCGTCGTGGCGCGTCCCGTGCCAGCGACCCCGCCTTGCCCCGTAGCCGCTCGCCGTGCACCGGAACTGCTGGCGCGCCGCCGCCGTCAGGTGGCGGCGCGCCTGGGCGTCACGCGTCTCGGCGTCTCCCAGGAAGGCGGGCACGCGCTGGGCCAGCAGTGCGGCCGGATCGGCGACGCGATGCGACACCCACCAGCGGCGACCGACGCCACGAGATGCTGCCCGCATTCGGTCGGGGTGATGCAGGCCCGTGCCGCCACCACGTCCGCCACCGTCTCGTCGCCGCTGTGCCCGATGCCGGTGAACACGGGCTTGCCGCACCCGGCCACGGCGCGGGCCACGATCTCGGTCTCGAACGCCGCCAGGTCCGCCCGGGCTCCGCCGCCGCGCACCATGGCGACGACGTCGCAGTCGCTCCGTCCGAGCATCGTCACGGCGCGGGCGATGGACGCCGGCGCGCCCGGCCCCTGGACCGGCACCTTCACGTGCGAGATGCGGAACCCGAACCCCGAGCCGGTCAGCTGGCCCAGGAAGTCGCGGCAGCCCTCCGTACCGGGGCTCGCCACCAACCCGATGTGCAGGGCAACCTCGGGCAGGGGCACCGATGCGTTGGCCCGCATGAGCCCTTCGGCCTCCAGCGCGTGCAGGAGGGCCGCCCGCTGGGCCGCCATCCGGCCCAGCAACGCGCTCGACGTCGACCTCGACCAGGATGAGGCTGATCTCTCCCTTGGCCCGGTAGAGGTCGAGCGTGCCGCGCAGCACGACGACCATGCCTTCGGCGAGCTCGATGCCCTGCTTCGCCAGGTTGTGCCGCAACGGGCCCCACGACGTGCGCCAGCACTTGACCCTGAGAGTGGGCGCCCCGCCCCGGCCCCGGGACCCCGAACCGCCGCCGGCGTCGTCGGGCTCCACCAGGTCCAGGTAGAGATGTCCGGAGCGGTGGTCCGAGAGGTGCGAGATCTCACCGCGCACCCAGAGGTGGCGGTTGCGGGGGAAGGCCTGGCTGAGGGCGCCCTCGACGCGCCCGTAGACCTCGCCGATGGAGAGGACGTCGGGATGGGTGTCGCGGTGCAGGTCGGGGTCGAAGGCGGCACCGTGGCCCTCCCCCGGTACGGGCAGGGGCGGCGCCTCGGGGTCGAAGAGCTGGCGGAGCACGACCGGACATCGTGGACACCCTACCGACGGGCTGCGCCGTCACCGTCGATGCGCTGGTGGTGGCACAATTGGCGGTGACGGTGAGTCGGCCGGGTGGCCGCGGCACGGACCGCTCGCGGGATCGTGTCGAGGAAGGTCGGGACTCCGCAGAGCAGGGTGCTGGCTAACGGCCAGTCGGGGTGACCCGCAGGACAGTGCCACAGAAAGGAAACCGCCGATGGCGGGCCTCCGGGTCCGCACAGGCAAGGGTGAAAGGGTGCGGTAAGAGCGCACCAGCGGCGGGGGTGACCCCGCCGGCTCGGTAAACCCCACCCGGAGCAAGGCCAAGCGTGGGAGATGGGCGGCTCGTCCGGTCTCTGAGAAGGGACGCTCCCCAGGTAGGCCGCGCAGATGGATGGCCACCCCGGCCTTCTGCCTCACATCGAGGCGGGGGCCGGACAGAATCCCGCCTACAGGCCGGCTCACCGTCAACACCACCCTTGAATAGGGATTTCTTGTTCAGCGCGCTGCCGTTGTCCGCGAAAAGTCCGCGGAGTCGACAAAGCTCGCGCGTTGTGGGTGACGCTCCTGGGCTCTCAACAAGCTGTCCAGGGCGACCCACAGGCCCCGCTTCGAGTCCGGGGGCCTTGTGCCCGCAGTGATAAATCCGAGCAAGCCTCCGGACGACGAGCCTGCGGGCTAGGGCACCCTCTCACGGGAGGGATGGGAGAATCCGGCAGTGGCGCTCTCCAACAATCAGGTCGTCCGACTGGGCAACCGCCTCCGGGACGCCAAGACTCCTACTGAAGAGGATCTCGCGGCGCTGTCCGAAGTCCTCACCGGGTACAACGATGCTTTGGATGAGGTGGTGCGTGGGCTGCGCTCAATAGGTCTAGAACCAACTACCCGGCTAAAGACTTCTGGCACGATCATCGACAAGCTAAGGCGGGAAGGTTATTTCACGCTTCGCTCCATTAGGGACCTGGCCGGAGCCCGGGTCGTGCAACCAATGACCCTGGACCAGCAAGACGCAATCGCTGCGCAGATCGTGGACCTGTGGCCCGGAACGCGGATCGTTGACCGGAGAGCCTCGCCGTCGCACGGCTACAGAGCCGTCCATCTAGTGCCGAGAATCGATGGTCGGCCCGTTGAGATCCAGCTTCGGACGATGTTCCAGGACACTTGGGCCCAGCTGATGGAGAGCTTCGGCGACGCCTGGGGCCGAGAGGTTCGCTATGGCGGTGATCCTGAGAACCCCGATCAGCCAATTACGCCCACCTCGGAGATGACGAGACGGGAGACCGTGGACCAGTGGAAAGGCATGTCGGAGACCCTCAATGACCTAGCGCGCGCCGAGAACCAGCTAGCGCGGCACAGGGGACAGGACATCCCTCCGGAGACCCAAACGAAGATCGAGGAGCAGGTCAGAATGATAAACGACCAGGTCAGAGGCGTCAGGGGGATGGTGCTGGATATATGTGGAACCCTTCAAAGGGATCGGCAGCAGTGAGCCACATCCGTAACGCGGGTAACGTCCCCCCTATGACGTACTACCTGCTCGTCTTCGATCGTCGGAGGGGACAGCTGGTAGACGATGTTCGGCCTTTCTCGGATGCATCTGAAGCGATGAGGGCTCGGTTTCGTCGAGAAGCCGACCTCAGGAAGTCACGCGATATCGAGGTTGTCGTGCTGGGGGCTGCCAGTCGCGAAGCCCTGGAGAACACTCACTCTCGGTACTTTGGCTCGCCGCACGAGCTTCAAGAGGTCTGATTCGCCTCACTTGGGGCCCGCTCCTGAAAATGAAATTAGGCGCTGAGGACGCTTGCCAGAGCCGGGCCAAGAACACCATCGACCGCCGCTCGCGTCCGGTCTTCGTCGTCGGGAAACAAGTGCCCGTAGACATCGAGCGTCATGGTTGCTGAGGTGTGGCCCAGGCGCTCCTGGATGACCTTCACGCTCTCCCCTGCCTGTATGAGTGTGCTGGCGTAGTGGTGGCGGAGTGCGTGGAATCCGGTGCCCTTGGGTAGACCCACAGGCTCGGCTGCGGCCCGCCAGACTTCCGACCATCGACTGCGGCGGATCGGCGCGCCGTCGGCATCCGTGAACAAGAGATCACCAGGCTCGGCCGGAGTGCGAACGCCGCAGACGCGAATGTGCTCCGCCAGAGCGAGAGCCACTGTCTGAGGGAGGGGAATCGTCCTGGGAGTGTTGCGGCGGTCCTTCACTGGGCCGAAGACAGGCGACCGGTTCTCGATCCCGACGAGCTGCTGGTCGATAGTGACCTTCTGGCGCATTAGGTCCGTCCGTCCGATGGTGAGGCCCAGCGCCTCCGAGATCCGCACGCCGGTCCCAGCACCCAAGACGACGAGCGCACGGTAACGATCCGGCACGGCCCGGACGAGCTGCGCCACCGTGTCGGCTTCCAACGGTTGGACCTTCGTACGGGCAACGCTGGGGAGCTTGATGCCCCGGCAAGGGCTCACACCGATGACTCGATCGGCGGCGGCGCTTTTGAAGATCGATGACAACCAGGCGTAGACCACTTCGACGGTCGCGGGTGCCAGTCCTCCATTGAGGATCTTGACGAGCGATTGCACGTCCGAACGGAGGATGCCGCCTATCGGGCGGTCCCCGATCCGTGGATAGACGTGTCGCCGTAGGTGAGTTTCCACCTGAGCGGCGGTCGCCGGCCGATGCACCTGCACCGATCGCCACTGTTCGGCATAGGTGCGGAAGGTGATTTTGCCCGCGGACGGATCGACCCATTGGCCTCGAGCAACGTCGGCACCCTGAGTATCGAGCCAACGCTCCGCATCCGCCTTGATCCGAAAGGTCTTGGTCCGCTCTCTCCCGTCTGGCCCGCGCATCGCCGCCTGCCACTTCCCGTTTCGCTTGGTGACGTAGCTCACTTCCTGCCCTTTCTCGGTTGTTCTAACTGCACATCCGGTGCCATATCGAGGCCGTAGAGGCGTCGCACACCGTGATCAGCCATCTGGCGGATCATCAGGAAGACGCTTCTGGCGTCTGGCCCGGTATCGGTTGACACGAATTCGGAGATCGTTCGGAAAATGCCAACCGCTTCCGGAACCTCGCGCCACAGCCGCGCCAGACGATTCGGCCATGAGTCGTAAAAGAACCGCTCCCGTTCGGGATCGCCATCGCTGAGTACGTCGACCTCTCGCCACCAAGCTGTGGCCTTGGTCGCCAGCATGGTCGCCTTCCCTCCGATGCGGACCTTCCCGCTCGCGGCCCGAGGAACCACGAGAGCCATCGGCGGAACGCCTCAGCGCGAGGGCAAATGCCATGACCTCATCGAGACTGACGCGACTTCGCTCGCCACTCTCGATCTTCGCTATGGCCGTTCGGTCCATCGGGAAATCGAACGATCTGAGCTCGTCTGCCAGTCGCTGCTGCGACCAGCCTTTGCGGTTGCGAGTAGCGCGCAACTCTTCGCAGAAAACCTCGGTGGGTGTCGGTGGTGCAGAAGCCATGACGACACCATACATGACTGTGTGCGATTTTGGAACGCTTCACCCGAATATCGGTCAGTTGTCCTAGGCTGTCGGCATGGCACAAAACTTGGATCAATCTCTCGATGCCCTGCTGTCCCCCGAGGAGGTTTCAGCCATGTTGGGTGTTCCAGTCGGAACCCTTTACGGATGGAAGTACAAGGGCTACGGCCCGGTTCCAAGGAAAATCGGCCGGCATCTGCGCTATCGCCGCAGCGACGTGCACTCCTGGATCGACAGCTGTTCAGCTTCGGCGTGACTCGGACAACTTCCGGAGTTGCTGTCTGGTGTGCATCGAGGTATCGACATGGGTGTGGGAGCGCAGCCGGTCGAAAGGGACCGCAAGGCTGGTACTGCTCGCTCTAGCCGAGCGGGCTAACCGGGCTGGAGAGTGCTACCCCGGCGTCGATGACCTCGCGAGACGAGCCAGAGTGGACCGGCGAAACGTTCAGAAGGCCATAAGGCAGTTGGTCGAGCTGGGTGAGCTGTCAGTCGATCGCCAAGGTGGTCGGTTACCCAATCGTTCTCGTCGATACCAGACGAACCTCTATCGAGTGGTCATGGCCGGGCACGGTTCCATCGTCCCCGGGGAAGTTTTGGCATCAGGGGCGGCGGGGCGACCACCCCTGGCGGATTCAGGGATGGCGAAGAGTTCAACCAGGGGTGGCGATGTTGCCGTCCAAGGGGAGGCGGTGAGGCCACCCGAACCGTCAGAGGAATCACCAGAGAACCCCTCCGCGGGACGTGACGAACTGTTCTCGGCGGTCGCTCTCGCCTGCGGAATGAATACTGGCGAACTGACTCCCACGGGGAGTGCAGCGCTTAACCGAGCGGTCAGAGAACTGGCGGGCATCGGTGCGACGCCGGATGCGGTACCCACCAGGGCAAGGGCGTACAGGGCGCAATGGCCGTCGGCTGCATTGACGCCCAATGCGCTGCTAAAGCACTGGGCACAGCTGGGGACCAAAAGAGGCAGCTCGAGTAGTGGGTCGATCCCCGTGGAGGACCTTCCACCCGCTAGTAAGGACTTTCCTGCGCGAATGGCTGAGCTGAAAGCTCTGGTGAGTCGGCCCTCACCCTGACAGGAGTTGCGGCCTGGTTAGTCTCGCGCTGATGCGATCGCAAAAATGGCTGCGGTTGTTGGGTGTGGCCATTGGACTTTGGCTCACAATCGTTCTGGCTCGACCGACAGCAGCGGACACATCCTGCAATCCACTAGGCGATCCTGCGGCCCTCAGCCAAATAGCTTCGCTAGAACAATCCAATCCCTCGCTTCACGCAGCAGAGGAATCCACGCAGAGCCAGTGCGCCGGCAACGGTACTTTGGACACAGAGGGCTGCAAGCAACAAGAGATACAGGATGTCGTCGACCAGGGGTACACCTGGAACTGCGGCTCGGAGACGTGGGTCTCGGGCTCTGCGGTGCCATCCCCTTCGGTGGCCCAAACGGTTCCGCCAACGGCGGCTCCACCAACGACGGTTCCCCAATCGTTGCCATTGACTGTTACGCCGCCCGCCACGAGGACTCTCCCCGCGCCTAGTACGGAAGTCACCAGAAGCCCATCATCGTCAACCACCACAACACCAAGCACAGCCGCTCCGGGCGCGAATCCAACAACTGCTCTTGGGTCAGCGGCGGCAGTACAGGCCCTATCTGCTGATTCAGGCAAATCAGGAATCTCCTGGTTGTGGTTCTTTATTCCGGTGGGCGTACTTGTAGCGATCACAGTTTGGGCGCTGTTTCGGGTTCGGCGGCAGGCCCGGTCACATGCTCATATGGGAGTGCGCCGTCGATGAGAAAGACAAGGAATGCGACCCTTCCGAAATAGCGCAAGAGCTCCGGGGAGATGAGATAGCTATCCCTCCAAAATTTTCGCGCCTAGATCGATGACGCTTCACTCTCATACCTGCCCTCGCTCAGGGCCAAATGGGCATGGCGCGGATCGTTCGCCTGGGATGCCTCATCAACCGGCGCAACAGCCAAAAGGTGTGCGCCCGGTGCCCGTGGCACCGCGGAGCGGAGCCTCCCTCCGCTGACCTGGAGGAATCGTACATTTCAACGCTCAGGATCCGGCGTCTCAGTTCCCGTAGCGCACCCCGTCTCACCCGCCCGAGCAACCGGTGGTGGCACTGAGATCATCCACACCCGCATCGCGTTGAAATGCGGCGTCATACACGCATTACGTGAGTGACAGCAAAGTCCGCGAGATGTCCGCGAGATCCCTTCAAATCGTGTCAGACGATGTCTGACTTTGAACGATCGCTTCCCTGGTGGCGAGACGATTCGTTCCCCGGCTCGACCTTGTGCCTGCCAGAATCCCGCCTACAGGCCGGCTCACCGTCAACCACCGACACTGCAGCGTTCAGGGTTGCGTCGAAGTCCTCGCCGGAACCCATTGGGACACGAACTGCCCGGGGTTCTTGCAGAGACTGGCGAAGTGGCTGGGACTGACGGGAATGGTGCGACCGAAGGGACCGCAGAAACCGGCGAGCGCCGCCGCTGTTGCCGGCGCCGCTCACTGTTGCGATCGGCACAGCAACCTGGGGCGCGCGCACACTCGGCTGCCTCGACGCATGGACGGTACTCCTCGAACTTTCCTTCTTGGCGCACCGGTTGACGGTCTGTCGGTGCCCTGCTATCAACGAGCGCGGCGTCCGGTGTCACCGTCTGGTCACGCACCGGGGGGAGGGAACTATGAAGGTCCGCCAGCTGCACAGGATCCTCTGGCCGCTTGTGTTGGGGTTCATGTCGATGCCGCTCGTCAGCGCTGCTGGCGTACCGGCCTCGGCCGCACCGCCAACTCCGGTCCAGGCTGCCTGGAACTCCTTCCAGGCGACGATCGCAACCGCCACCGCCACCGCCCAGGCGCAGCCGAACGCCACGGGGGCCCAGAACCAGGCGGATGCGGCGGCCTATGTGAACGAGCTGGCCCAGTTCGACCTCGACAATCAACTGGTGACGCTCGACCCTGACCACCCGATCCTCTTCCGCGAACCCGATCCCTTCTCGGTGCCCGGCCTCGATCCGCCGAATCCCTCCGGCATCTACAACCCCGACAACGTCAACTACATCGCGGTGATCTCGGGAGCCGGCACGTACCAGATCAAGGGGCTGCGAGGCAACGCCGTCGATCTGGAGTTCCAGGCGGAGACCGGTTTCCCCGGCAACGATTCGACCGCACCCGCCACCGCGACGCTCTCGCTCCCCGAGCTGGCCATCGACCCCAACGGCACGTACACCATCAACATCGGCCAGGAGCCGAAGAGCGGCAACTGGCTCCCCACGACACCAGAGACCTCGCTCATCTCGATACGTGAAACGTTCAACAACTGGGGCTCCGCAGTGCCGGACCAGCTGAGCCTCGTGCGCACCGACCAGACCGGACCCCCGCTTGTGCACCTCTCCACGGCCCAGCTCGTGAGCGCCCTCAACGCGGCCAGTGCCGAGGTGACCGAGGAGGGCACCTTCTGGGACTCGTTCTGGACGGGCATTCTGGCCGAGCTCCCCACCAATGTGGTCCTTCCGGCCGCACCAACCGTGGGCGGCCTGCCGAACCAGATCTCGTCCCTCGACCACTTCGACCTGGCGCCCGGCCAAGCCCTCGTGATCAACGTGGCCCCTGACACCAACGCTGGCTTCCAGGGTCTCGAAGTGGCAGACGTCTGGGGCCAGACACTCCCCTACGCCACCCACGAGTCGAGCCTGAACGGCACCCAGGCCTTCCTGGGCAGCGACGGCATCTACCACTTCGTGGTCTCCGCTACCGATCCCGGTGTCCCCAACTGGATCGACACCGACGGGCACGACCAGGGCTTCGTGTTCCTGCGCTGGCAGCACCTGACCGGCCCGTTCACGTCGGCTGATAGTCCGAGCGGAGAGGTCGTACCGCTCTCGGACCTGTCCAGCGTGCTCCCGCCGGCCACACCGACGGTCACCCCGCGGCAGCGTGCGGTGAGCCTTTTCCTGCGCGACCTGAGCGTGGCCCGGCGGATCGTCACATCCTCGGACCCCGCCCTGCCGGTACTGGCCAACTACCTCACCCAACTCACGTTCCAGATCGGGCCGGCCGCCCTGCACACCGTGTACCCGCCCAACGTGCCCTGAGCATCCATTTCGAGACCACGAACTGCGGCGCACGGCCGACACGCACGCAATGGTTGGTCCGGGGGTTCGACTCGAGTCATCGACGCCTCCGTCGGGGCCGCTCGACTTCGGTCTGATCCCATTCAGCGAGCGTGGCGGTCATCGGGGATTTGCCGGAGCAGCGCAACGGACTCCGAGCTGCTTCGCCAAGCCGAGCCACAGTGGCCTCCCGCAGAACCCGCACATGTGACGACATCGGCGGTACCGAGGTGAAACGTGCCCACAGGCCGGCTCATCGTCCCTACCGAGTCAGTGGTCGCGCTCCTGTCTCGCGCCCTCGCGGGCCGGACGGAGTCACGGTTACTGCGAGCTCGCCCCGGCGACGACATGCTGCCGCTCGCGGGCGAGGAGCGTCTGCACGAGCCCGACGGCGATCGATCCCTCCCCCACGGCGGAGGCCACTCGCTTGACCGACGAGCGTCGCACGTCGCCGGCGGCGAACACGCCCGGCATGCTGGTCTCGAGGGAGTAGGGAGGGCGATCTTGCGCCCAATCGGATCCGTCGGACAACTCGTCGCCCGTGAGGAGGAAGCCATTCGGGTCTCGCGCGATCTCCCGCGGCAGCCAATCGACGTGTGGGCGGGCGCCGATCAACACGAAGAGTGCGTCGGCGGCAACCGTCTCGTCCGCTCCGGTATCACGCTCTCGCAGCACCAGATGCTGCAAATGGGCGGCATCACCATCTCCACCGACCACTTCGGTGCCGGTACGCACATCCACGTTCGCGGTCGCCTCGATTTCCCGAGTGAGGTAGTGCGACATCCCGGCATGGAGCGACTGTGCTCGCACCACCAGGGTGACCCGCGCGGCGTACCGCGCCAGATGCAGAGCCGCCTGCCCGGCGGAGTTCCCCCCACCAACGACGTAGGCGTCCTTGCCGCTCAACGCAGGGGCCTCAGAGACCGGGCCGCCGTAGAAGACGCCGGCACCGTTCAAGTCCTCCAGCGCGGGGACACCGAGGCGACGGTACGTCGCGCCAGTGGTGAGAATCACCGTCCGGGCCGTCACTCTCCGCCCGTCCGCGAGTGAGACGGTCAGCCGGTCACCGCGGCGGGCGAGGGCGGTCGCTCGATGCATGAACACGAAAGTCGCGCCGAACACCGAGGCCTGCTCGTAGGCCTGCTCGGCCAGCCGACTGCCGCTGACACCTTTCGGGAAGCCGAGGTAATTGCGGATCAGCGAGCTCGACCTGACCTGGCCGCCGATCCCACCCTCGTCGATGACCAGGACACGCAACCCCTCGGACGCGCCGTAGACGGCTGCGGACAGACCGGCCGGACCTGAGCCCACGATGACGACGTCGTACGTCTCCTCGTCGAAGTCGCTCGTCGCGCCGGCGGCCTCGGCGATCTCGGCGTTGGAGGGGTCGCTCAGGACGCGGCCGTCGGGAAGGAACATGAGTGGGAGCTTCGCGTTGGGAGCCGCCTTGGTGAGCAGCGCGCGGCCCTCGTCGGAGTCGGCCAGGCAGAAGGTGTGCGGAGCCGCACAGTGCTCGAAGGTCTCTCTGAGCTCATAGGCCCTGCCCGACCAGACTTCGCCGACGATGTGGACGGTGTGCGGCACGAGACGCCGTTCGGTCGCCCACTCCAGGAGAAAGCTCGAAACAGCCTCGTGGAAGACCTCGTCCGGTGGCCCGGCCGGCCTGGCCACGTAGTAGTGGATGCGTCCCAGCGCGATCGAGGCGCGGATTGCGTCCGCGCTCGATCTGTCCGCCCAGACATCCCAAGGAACCAGCAGTGCGCATCTGGCGTGCGGGTGCAGCTCGCGCACACGGTCGAGCAATCCGCTGGTGGCGGTCACCGAGTCCGACCTCCCGGCGAGCACCAACGCCACCTCCTCGTCGGCGTCGGCCAGCTCGGTCAATCTCGTCAGCGCGACGACCGGATCTCCCAGGCACTCGACGCGATAGTCATGGGCGTACCGCCGGGTCAGCTGGTCCCCCAGGGCACCGAGCGCGTCCCCGTCCTCGTCGAACGCGAGCACAACGGGGAGCGCCATCACGCCCACCCGGACACGCCGGAACGCACCAAGACACCCAGACACGAGATCGCCACGACGAAGGCCGACTCTCTCATGGTGTTCACGATCACCACCTCCGTGCATCGCACTCCGGCCCGAAGCGTCGCAGGTACCGCTGGTAAGAGCCTGAGCCGCGTCTGAATCTTGTCTGTGTCAGGACCGGCGACGCGTCCGCGCACGAGGGCGTGGTCAGGTCTGCGTTCTCCTAGGATCGCGTGGTGCCACCGTCGGCCCCGTTCGCCCGCGGATCCGTCTCCATGCGGCTGTATCCGCACAACGAGCTTCCCGCCGAGGCCATCGTGAGCGAGCTCACCGGACAGGCCGGCCTCGCGCTGCGCAACGGCTTCGACGGGGTCATGACCAGCGAGCACCACGGTGGATTTGCCGGATATCTGGCACAGCCGCTGCAGATGGCGTCCTTCGTCTTGGCGGAGTCTGCGATGGGTTGGGCGGCGGCCGCGCCGTTGTTGTTGCCACTCCGGTCGACGGCGCTGGTTGCCGAGGAGGTCGCGTGGCTTCGGGCCCGGCATCCCGGTCGTGTCGGACTCGGAGTGGCCGCAGGCGCCCTGCCCCTGGACTTCGAAGCGGCAGGGGTCAGCCAGATCGATGCCGTCGATCGCTTCAAGGCGGATCTTCCTCGGCTGGTAGCCATGCTCCGCGGCGAGGACTTGGGCGAGCTCGAGGGAGACCAGGCGCTGCTCGCCTGCCGGCGAGACCCGGTCCCCGTGCTCAGCGCGGCCGTGACGGTCGCCGCCGCGGTGCGCGCGGCCCGGTGTGGAGCCGGGATCCTCATGGAAGGCATGTCGGCGCCCCCGAGACTGGCGCGTCTGACCCGGGCGTTCGGAGAGGCCGGAGGTATCGGATCCAAGGTTCTGATCCGCCGGGTTTGGCTGGGCCGCTTCCCCTCCGCGCTCGTCGACCGCCAGCGCGCGGTCTACGAGAGCTACGCGGAGCGCTCCTTCGAGGAGGACCAGACGATCGCATCCGATGAGCCCGCCGAGATCGCGGAGCGGATCGTTGCAACCGCGAAGGAGATCGGCGCCGACGCGCTCAATCTGCGGGTACAGCTCCCTGGGATGGCGCCCGAGGAGGTCCGAGAGCAGATCACACGGATAGGCAGCTCGGTCGTCGGACGGGTGAAAGAAAGCTGGCCCTCGCCCGGGCCGTGAAGGCTGTCATTATCGGATCGGCGTCCAGCCGCTGCTGAGGTGGTTGCCACCGTCGACGTCCAGCGCGATCCCGGTGATCTGCCGGGCCTCCTCGGACAGCAGGAAGCACACCGCTGCCGCGATGTCGTCAGCTTCGGTCAGGCGACCGACAGGGAGGTTCGAGCCCGCTTCAACACCACCGTCGTCTTCCCAGATGGACCGCGTTGCCGTCGTGCGCACCAGGCCTGGACTCACGGCGTTGACCCGAACCCTCCCGGCCAGGTCGGCGGCGATCGTTCGGGTCAGTGCGTTCAGTGCGGCCTTCGCCGACGCGTAGGACACCATGGCCGAAGTGGTCTTGTGCGGGGACCCGCTCGATATGGTCACGACCGAACCGGCGTTGTCACCGAGGCCGCGATCGACGGCGGCTCGGATGAGCGCAACGGCTGGCCACGTGTTGAGGCGGAACGTCTCCATGAGCTGTGCCTCAGTGATGACATCGAACGAACGCGGGTAGGGTGCGCCACCCAGTGTGCTCACGATATGGTCGATCCGGCCGAACGCATCGATAGCGCGGTCGGCGAGGTCGGCCACGGCTGGTTCCGTGTCCATCGACCCCGCGACACCGACGACAGTGAGTCCCTCGGAGCGTAAAGCGGCTTCGGCCGACGCAACCCGCTCGGCATCGCGGCCGTTGATGACCACTGACGCGCCCTCTCGCGCCAGGCGGACCGCGCAGGACCGACCAATGCTCGGGTCAGCCGTTGAACCGGTGACGATGGCGACCCGACCGGAGAACCGTTCGACGTTCATCTCGTCCCTCGCCCGTTCAAGCGCCACCGTCGCCGTGACGGTGCTGTTGTCCTGCTTTCGTTCTGGCCGCTTCCCTAGCCGAGCGCTCCACCGCAGCGAGCGCGAGCGAAGCATCGAGAGCGAAGCTGCCAAGTCGATACGCGGGAGCCGGCAGCGTGGTCGTACTCCAGGACCTTCGGGATCTCACCGGTACCCCCTTCTGCCGTGTCCAGGTGCCAAAGCCAATGCCTCGTGCGACGGAGATCATCGCGCGACAGGCTCTCGATCCTCTTGCCCATCTCCAAATGAGGCAAGAGCCGCCTCGTCCCGGACGGAGTCATCCCGCACGACATCTTCCGGCGAGACCGGCACCCACCGAGCCCCATCCCTCGGAGCACACCTTTTGCAACTCTTGGCTAGATCGTCCTGTCCGACCTTTGCCGTGCCGGTCGGACGCCATGCCCACGACCGGTTCATGCTGCGTTTCGTCTGCGGCTCGGGCTTCGCCGGTCCACAGGTGGCCGACGGCGTGACCGCCCGCCTACGGGGCGGCCGAAGAGCGGGCCCGCAGCGCCCGCAGCCGGATCCGGACCGAGGCCGCCAGCTGCTTCACGATCATGGTGAGGAAGGGCCGTAGGTCATCGGGGCTGAACCAGGCGAGCCTGAGACGAGTGGGCGCGCCCGGGATCTCGGGAGGCTGCGGCTCCTCGCGGTAATAGCGGCGGGCGGCCAGACCCAGGTTCTCCGATAGAAACCGCTCTCCCTCCACTTGGCACCCGGGGCCCAACGTGCGCCCGGAGAGGTCGAGATGCATCGCCCGCACGACGTCGACGCCGCCATCATCCTCGAACATGCGGAATTGCCCCCCGATGCGGGGGTTGAAGTCGAGCAGGAGATAGGTGTCGGTTCTTCGGTCGTATCGCCAGTCCGTGTCGAAGATGCCGCAGTAGCCGATGCGCTTGCACAGGTCGCGCACGGCGCGCTCGATCTCCTCGTTGCTCTCCGTTCGGGCGTAGGCGGTCATGCCGGTGCGTGCGGGCCACGACCACAACTTGCGGCCGCTGAAGATCCGGGCGGCGTGCGACGAGGCCGTGCAGTAGCCGTGGACGAACCAGTCCTCCGCGTCGTCGTCGGGCAGGTACTCCTGCACGATGACATCGGAGCCCTCCGGCCAACGGTCGAACGCCGCCCGCAGTCGTCCTACGTCCTCGGCCGTGCGCACCACGGTGCTGCCCGCGACGACCGGGCGGGTCAGCCGGCTCCACGAATCGGCCTGCTTGACGACGACCGGGAGCGTCAGGTTCGCCAGGGCTGCCTCCAGATCGTCGCCGGTCCTCACCGACGACGTGGCAGGCGTCGCCACGCCGTGGCGTAGGCAGATCTCGTGGAGCCCGCGCTTGCTTGCGAGCTGGCGCGGCAGGTCCGGAGGGACGGCGGGGAGGATCGCTCGGCCGGCCAGCGCACCGGCGCCCTCGGCCAAGAGCACAGCTGCCTCGTCGTCGGTGCAGACGAGCATCGGTCTTGCCGGCAGCCGGTCGACCACCTCGACGAGGCGGTCCAACAGTGCCGACTGGTCCAGTTCCCCGCCGGAGGTGAGTTTCACCTGGCCCGTGAGGTACCGACTGGTCGACGCCGGGGTGAGCCCCTCTTCGGTCACGGCGTAGACGGGCACACCGGCACGGCCCAGTGTGCGGATCACCCCGACCACGTGGTGTTGGACCGGGAAATTGCCGACGACCCGGACCAGAAGGACCGGCAGACCAGGGTCGAGATCGGGGGGCGCGGTCGGACGTCGATCACCGCGCGGCAGGTGACTGAGCAGGGTGTCGAATGGGTGCCCCTTCCGAGCCCGCGTCGCCATGGCCGGTTTGACGGGCTCAACCGGATTCATTGGCTTGCATCGGAATCGATTGCGGGGATCCGACGGAAGACGCAGCACCGGTGAGAGCCGGAACAGCGCCTCGCCGGATGCTTCTATCACCCAACCGAGCAGATGGCATCGAGATCCCGCACGGCGTGCGTCATGCGGTGCTGGGCTCGGCGGATGGACATGTAGTGGTCCTTGATGACGTAGGCGCTTCCCACCAGGATCAAGATACGCAGCGTCGTCGTTCCGCATAGGCGGGACCGAAGAGATGCAACGCGTACGGAGTGCCAATCTCCACGACCAGGATGATACCCCAATGAATGCGAGGCCTAGGGAAACGTGCGTCGCACGTTGCGGTGGAGGAGGCCGGGATCACACGGGCGCTCAGCGAACAGAGGTCCGCCCGCACGAAGGCCAGGTCGCGTAGCGCGGTGATAGGGAGACCTCCGGTGGCCGACTTGGTGGATACGGAACGTACCGCCGAGCTCAACGCGGCGGCCGTAGATGCGGAAGGTGGTCGTGGCCGACAACTCAGGGCTGTCGGAGCTGGCTGCCGAGGGTCTCGGTGTTGCCGTGCCGGTAGACGCTCCACCGTGTGCCCTGGCCGAGGTGTTGGCCGACGTGGCGCGCCGTCCTTATCCCGTCGCTCCGATCTGCCGACATCAGACGACTGTGTCGACGAGCTCCTCGGCCTGTGGGGAGATCCCTTCGGGGGCCATACGGAGAGGGGCAGGCGCTGAGCCGATTCACAACTCTCGATCAACGAATGGAGCATCCGGTGGGCAGGCACCGCGGGCGGCGCGCCGCCGGCCGTGACACTTGCAGCACCAACGGCGAGCGGGCCGCAAATGGAACCACGATCAGTGTGCTCGTAGACAGGCGTTGAGCCGCCGGCGCAACTGCGAGTGGTTGTTGGGAGAAGGAAGGGAGGCGCGGTGAAGATACGGTCCTTTGGACAGCAGCCAGGCGCCTGGAGCACCGGGGTCGACGTGACGGCGGGGTATCACATCTATGAGTCCAGTTCATCCCGGGGCGGTCGATCATCGTCTTCTTCGACGGGCGCCAGGTCTGGCAGATGTCGGCGTCGAGCGGCATCACCATCCAGCGGAGCCCTTCGAGATGATCCTCGGGCTCCAGGCCGGCCAGCCCAGAAGGCATCGGGGGTTTCACACCGTGACGACGGATACCACCCCCTCGACGAGCATGGACGTCGCCGAGGGGGTGCGTACTCCTACCCCCCATAGTCGGAGATCCAGGTGGCCCTGAGGGATCGAGGCAGACCCGGAGGTTTGGTTCGTGAAGACCCCAACTCCCTACGGTGGGCCTCGATGAGGCCGACGAAGTACCCCACATTTATGGAGGTAGACATGGCAGCGATGAATGACGAATGCCAGCGGCCAGACAAGGGCTGCGATAACAGTCCGAGTTCACTCTGGCTCTGCTCGTGGATGGCTTCGTGCGACCTCACCAACAGGGTTTGGACATCCTCCACCGACTCATCGACCGGCATGGAAGACCCGGAGGGCTGCAACTGCTCGCATAGTCAGACACATCGCGCTTCCCCGGGTTGCTGGCCCGCTTCGGCGGGGTCGCAACTCGTGCGCCGAGGCTGGCGCATTTGTACAAGATTTGTTGGCATCGAGTCTGACTCGCTCTATCTATTGAGCATCGGCCGGACGGCACGATCATCGGGTAGGCGGCAAGATGATGGGAAACCCGAGTGTCGTGCAATTCGCTATGCGTAAGGAGCGACGCCGACCCGCCCATGCACGCGGTCGCTCCGTACACGTACGGCTCCGGCCAGTCACGGTCGTGCAGCACGCGCACAATCGGCCCGCCCCGCCTCAGAGGGTGGGCAGACTGCTTACGCTGGCGGTTGGCGCGCTGGCCGTTGTCGTGCTGGCCGTTGTCGCTGCTCGGCACCGGTCATCTGGACGAGCGACTCGCTGCGCGCCCTCCGACGGGGCCATGCCGGCTCCCGCCGGCTACACAGCCCAGCAGTTGATCTTCGACGACCAGTTCTCCGGCACCGCTGTCGACACCACCAAGTGGAACACCTTCCTCGGCGCGCAAGGTCAACGGTGGACCGGAATTGGGTTGCCAACGCCGTACTCGGGCGGTAATCCCACGAACAACGACGAGTACTACGACCCGAAGCAAGTAAGCGTCAACGACGGATTGACGTTGACAGCGCGCCGAGCGGGAGCCGGTGACGTGGGCTTCGGTCCCTACTCGTGGGTCAGTGGTGTGGTCACGACCGAAGGCAAGTTCAGCTCTGCCGACGAGCGGCTGGTACGTACAGGTGAAGGCCAAGATGCCCGACCAGTCACAGGGCATGTGGCCCGCAATCTGGTTCATGCCCGGAGTTTCCGGTACTCCGGTCAACGAGTTCGACGGCTACGAGGGCGGCGAGCTCGGCCCAGATCCGAACCAACTCGGGCACTCCGACTACTTCTCTCCCCAAGGACAGCGGGCCGCCGTCTGGAGCACTGGGGTCGACGTGACGGCGGGGTATCACATCTATGGATTCCAGTTCATCCCGGGACGGTCGATCACCGCCTACTTCGACGGGCGCCAGGTCTGGCAGGTGTCGGCGTCGAGCGGCATCACCATCAAGGCGGAACCCTACGAGATCATCATCGAGCTCCAGGTCGCCAGCCGGCGGACAGCACGGTGGCATACCGTCACGACCGGTGCCACCCCCTCGGCGAGCATGGACGTCGCCGAGGTACGTGCGTACTCCTACCGCCCATAGTCGGAGATCCAGGTGCCCCTGACGGATCGAGGCATGACCCGGAGGTTTGGTTCGCGAAGACCGCGACCCCCAGGTGTCCGCGGTTGATGCACCATTTGCACCAAATCAACAACAGAATCGCTGGCGGCGGTACAACGGAACCGCTCATCAGCACCGAACCGACCCGGCGCAGAAACGTCGAGAGAGACAGCGCCATGAGAGCCAGCGCCCTCCAAGCCGACTTTGGTGACCTTCCCGAAGGGCTTGGGGTCAGTAATGGCACAGTTCGCATGGCGTCTGGAGAGACACGGCCGACGACGCCACCGGTGTCTCAGGGCAGCCAGTCAGGCCGAATATTCAACAGACCGAATATTCAACAGAGGTCCCGAACTCATTGGGGCCGGGCGGCGAAGCGGTTGGATGCACCTCAACCGCCAGCGTATGACCACATTTCTCCACTGCGTGCCGGTGGAACTTTGAACGTCTCTAACTTGCCCGGAAGCCTGATATCGCCCACCGAGAGTTGGCCCTCCTTCGGTCAGGGGTTGGCCTCATTACTCAGCAGGGTCAATGGGTGGAGAGGACATCGCCGACTGGAGACGCGATTTCCGACCGGTCCGCTCCTTCACGTAATCTCTCTCCCGTGCCAGCGAACCAAGAAGTGGGCGCGGTGGTGATCGGCGCCGGCCCCTATGGCCTAGCCGCCGCCACGCATCTGAAAGAACGGGGTGTCGAGCACCGCGTGTTCGGGACCCCGATGGGCGGGTGGCTCGAGCACATGCCGATCGGGATGTTCCTCAAGTCGACGGCCCGGGACTCGAGCATCGGATCGCCGCATGAGAAGACGGGGATCAGCGACTGGTGCGCGGCCGCCGGCGTCGAGCCCTACGACAAGGACGGCGGCGAGACCCCGATCCCGGTGGCCGAATTCATCGAGTACGGCACGTGGTTCCAAGAGCGGGAGGTGCCCGAGCTCGAGCACGAGCAGGTCGCCGGCGTCGCTCGCTCAGCGTCCGGATTCGAGGTCGAGCTCGCCTCGGGCGAGCGGATCAGGTCGGCCACGGTCGTCGTCGCCGTCGGCACGGCGCCGTTCGCCTACGTGCCGCCGGAGCTGCGGGCCGCGGCCCAAGACGGGGAATGGGCGTGCGGGCGCATCAGCCACTCGAGCGATCACCAGGATCTGTCCGGATTCAGTGGCAAGACCGTCGCAGTGATCGGACGGGGTCAATCGGCCCTCGAGACCGCCGTGCTGCTCCACGAAGCCGGCGCGGCGGTGCATCTCCTCGTCCGATCGCCCACTGTGATCTGGAGCAGCGCTCCGGACCCGGCCGACCCGAGCTTCCTGCACAAGCTGCGGTCGCCTCCCGCCCAGCTCGGCGGCGGCTGGACGAATTTGCTCGTCACGCGCTACCCGGCGGCGTACCGACACCTGCCCGATCGGCTCCGACTGGCCGGCGTGCAGAGGATCCTCGGTCCATTCGGCGCGTGGTGGCTGAGACTCCGGTTCGAGGGGATCGACGTCCGCCTGCAGACCAAGGTGACCGGCGCCGGCCCGCACGCGGACGGCGTCCGGCTGGACCTCGTCGACCAGGACGGCACGCGCGCACACATTGACGTGGATCACGTCATTGCCGCCACGGGCTATCGAGTCGACGTGCACTCCTTGGGCCTCCTCTCGGAAGAGCTCGCGGGCTCGGTCGCGACAGTGGAAGGATCGCCCCGGCTGACGGGCGGTTTCGAGTCGTCTGTGCCGGGCCTCTTCTTCAGCGGACTGGCAGCGGCAGCCACCTTCGGCCCGATGTTGCGGTTCGTCTGCGGCTCGGGCTTCGCCGGTCCACGGGTGGCCGACGGCGTGACCGCCCGCCTACGAGGCGGCCGAAGAGCGGGACCGCAGCGCCCGCAGCCGGAGCCGGACCGAGGCCGCCAGCTGCTTCACGATCATGGTGAGGAACGGCCGTAGGTCATCGGGGCTGAACCAGGCGAGCCTGAGACGAGTGGGCGCGCCCGGGATCTCGGGAGGCTGCGGCTCCTCACGGTAGTAGCGGCGGGCGGCCAGACCCAGGTTCTCCGCCAGAAACCGCTCTCCCTCCACCTGGCACCCGGGGCCCAACGTGCGCCCGGAGAGGTCGAGATGCATCGCCCGCACGACGTCGACGCCGCCATCATCCTCGAACATGCGGAATTGGGCCCCGATGCGGGGGTTGAAGTCGAGCAGGTGATAGGTGCCGGTTCTTCGGTCGTATCGCCAGTCCGTGTCGAAGATGCCGCAGTAGCCGATGCGCCGGCACAGGTCGCGGACGGCACGCTCGACCTCCTCGTTGCTCTCCGTTCGGGCGTAGGCGGTCATGCCGGCGCGTGCGGGCCACGACCAGAACTTGCGGCCGGTGAAGATCCGGGCGACGCTGCGACGAGGCCGTGCAGTAGCCGTGGACGAACCAGTCCTCCGCGTCGTCGTCGGGCAGGTACTCCTGCACGATGACGTCGGAGCCCTCCGGCCAACGGTCGAACGCCGCCCGCAGTCGTCCCACGTCCTCGGCCGTGCGCACCACGGTGCTGCCCGTGACGACCGGGCGGGTCAGCCGGCTCCACGAATCGGCCTGCTTGACGACGACCGGGAGCGTCAGGTTCGCCAGGGCTGCCTCCAGATCGTCGCCGGTCCTCACCGACGACGTGGCAGGCGTCGCCACGCCGTGGCGCAGGCAGATCTCGTGGAGCCCGCGCTTGCTGGCGAGCTGGCGCGGCAGGTCCGGAGGGACGGCGGGGAAGATCGCTCGGCCGGCCAGCGCACCGGCGCCCTCGGCCAAGAGCACAGCTGCCTCGTCGTCTGTGCAGACGAGCATCGGTCTTGCCGGCAGCCGGTCGACCACCTCGACGAGGCGGTCCAGCAGTGCCGACTGGTCCAGTTCCCCGCCGGACGATGAGCTTCACCTGGCCCGTGAGGTACCGACTGGTCGACGCGGGGGTGACGCCCCTCTTCGGTCACGGCGTAGACGGGCACACCGGCACGGCCCAGTGTGCGGATCACCCCGACCGTGCCGTGATGGATCGGGTAATGGCCGACCCGGACCAGAAGGACCGGCAGACCAGGGTCGAGATCGGGGGGCGCGGTCGGACGGCGATCACCGCGCGGCAGGTGACTGAGCAGGGTGTCGAATGGGTGCCCCTTCCGAGCCCGCGTCGCCATGGCCGGTTTGGCGGACTCAGTCGGATTCATTGGCTGCATCGGAATCGACTGCGGGGATCCGACGGAAGACATGCAGCACCGGTGAGAGTAGGAACAGCGCCTCGCCGGATGCGCCGATCACCCAACCGAGACAGATAGCATTCAGACCCCACAACGCACCGCCGACAGCCGACCCCGCGACTTCTACAGCAGTCCCGATGGCCATGATGCTCGCGGCGTGGGTCATGCGGTGCTGGGCTCGGCGGATGGACACGTAGTGGTCCTTGATGACGTAGGCGGGTCCCACCAGGATCAAGAGACGCAGCGCCGTCGTTCCGTGGGCAGCATAGGCGGGACCGAAGAGACGCAACGCGTACGGAGCGCCAATCTCCACGACCAGGATGATTCCCCCGACGATGACAAGGCCAAAGGGAAGCGTGCGTCGCACGTTGCGGTGGAGGAGGCCGGGATCACCCGAGCGCTCAGCGAACAAGGAGAGGGCCAGCAGGTACGGCACGGTCAACATGGCGGAGGCAAGCAGAAACGCAGCGGAGAAGTAGGCGACGTCCGACGGTGAGACCAGGAGGGTAGCGGTCAGGGGGATGACGTAGGTGACCGAAGCTATGGAGAGATTGAGCACGTGGTGCTGGAGCGAGAGTTTGCCAAACCGACGTACGAGCGCTTCACGGTGAATCAGCGCTCCTTCTCCTGCACGGCTGTGTTCCAGCCCGAGCATCGGCATGCAGACGAAGAGTGCGACCACAAGGGCCATTGCCCAGGCGAAGATCAGACCGGTACTGGTGCGTGTGGAAGCAAGGACCAGGACGCCAACACATGCGAGCTTCAAGATGGAGCTCAGGCTGCCTCGCCAGAGCTGCGCCGCACCGCGGTGCAGTCCGACCGCGGCACGGTCGAGAGTCAACCCCGCCATGGTTGCCACCGACCCGATGACGAAGAGGGTTGCCGCAACGGGATCTGCCCCGATTATTCGGAGGCTCTGGCCGAGCCAGGGGGACAGCGCGATGGTGCCGATGGCCATGATGAGGACCACGAACGCTGCGATCGCGGTTCCGGTCGTGAAGAAAACACGCCGCTCTGTGACATCGACCGATTCAATTTCCGCAAGGAGGAGCAATGGGATCCCCAGTCCGCCAAAGGCCGCCAGGAGTATGGCCGTCGAAGCCGCTGCGGCCGAGACACCAACCTCCCTCGAACCAAAGAGATGCGTCACGACAGCCCAATAGGCAAGGCCGATCACCGAAACTGCACCCTGGTTGGCGACGAGATACCCGAAGGTGGTGAGAAGGCGTCGCAGCTCCGCCATGCGATGCGGTTCTCCGCCGCCAGACCAATTCATCATCGAGGTTCCGCCCTTGCGCCGCGACCAGCGATCCTGTGACGCAGGCGCGCGGCCGTTCACAGATCCGAACCAACGAATTTACACCCGTGATGGGCGCCCTTCACGAAAGGATGCTCCCACTGGTAGTCGGCATCGGCCAGGTCGTCCCTGCACAACGGATCCACAATTGCCGAAAGAATGGTGCACGACCACGGTGGATCGACGGCGGACCGGCGAAAACCGCGCGCACGGGGACGACGGGCCGAGATCCTCCCGGACCTGCCTGGCTCACTCGCGCCGTCCGCATCCTTCTTCAATATCACGGAAGTGTCGCCCTCGAGATGTCGCCTACGGGCCGGCTCACCGTCACCTGCCGGAGGTTTGCGATCCGGGCAGATCCGTGCGTGCCACGCAGGTGTCACGGGCAATCATCGTGGGCGGGGCATGCCCGGACAACCGCTCGCCTGTGGGCGCACCAAAGGAGTTGGATGCAGTAGACGGTCCGCGCCGGAGCCATGTCGCCGTCTGCCCAACCCTCTTTGCTGAAGGCGCCGCGTGCTACGTCTCGCACCCGCGCCTGTACGACGCATTGATCTCCCACCACATTGCCTCGAACCGTTCTTTCGCGGGCAAGGCCAGGGTGCACCAATCGCCTTGTGCAAATTCCCCTCCCATTCGCCCTCTTCCCATACGGACACGGAGGCCACGGCATGAAGTGAGGGACGCGTGTCTGTGCTGCGTGCTCGCTGCGTTCCGCCCAGCGCTCACGAATGGAGGTCGCCCACTCAATCGGATCGCTCGAGAAGTCCTTGAGTTCTCGGCTGAGATTCATCACCGTGAAGTGTGCCCGGTTCGCATCCGTATGACCCAGCCCGTGGACGAATGTCTCGTGTTTGGTCGACGCTCTGACCGGTCGAGTAGCGGTTGACGACGAAGGACAGCCGGCCTCGCTGAGGCGTGCACGGAAGAACGCCACCGGCTGCTTGGGCAACTCGGGCTCCAAGAGCATCCCCCGATCGTTGGGAGTCCTGTCAGATCGGCCCTGCAACCATCACTTGGTTCCCGACGCTGGCGCGCCGATCGCACTTTCTTCGACATCTCGAGTCCGGCGCCGACCACGCCCCCCACCCAATAACAGGGCTCCTTGCCCTGCCAGATGGCCGACGCCGGCCAGGGCGATCCCGGCCACGATCGCGACGGCCCTGGCCGCGCCCCAAAGGTCCCCCCGAAGCGCCTGTCCCAGCCCCCGCGGCACGCCGCGGGTCAGCGCCCGGCTCACGAAACCGATGTCCGCCGACCGGCTGGCCGCGTCTTCCAGCTGGCGGAACGCCTCGACCTTCCACTTGTTGACGAAGTAGCACCTCCGCCAGAAGTAGCTCCACGTCGTGCGCGCCTCGGGCACGTGGTGACGCACCTGCGCCGCCGGTTCGTACACGACGAGAGCGTCTGGGTTCATGTGTACGAGGCGATGACACATGTCCAAATCTTCGTGATGGTCGCGGTGGAAGCCGCCGATGGAGACAAGGGCCTTGCGCCGCGCCGACATGTTCGCCCCGATGAGCCGGGCCGGGATGGCGCGGCTCTCGGCAAGACCGGGGTACGCGCACCCGAACACCCAGTCGAATTCAAACGGGAACCAACCGGGACGCTTCCCCTCGAACTCCGGCAGCGGCGCGCCCCCCACCGCGACAACGCGCTCGTCCTCGTAGGGCGCCAGGAGCCGAGCCAGCCAGTCGGGCTCGGCTCGGGCGTCATCGTCCAGGAATGCCACGATGTCACCATCGGCGATCTCGAGCGCGGAGTTCCGCGACGAACCTTGGTGGCCGTCATACTTGCTGGCGATCACGACCACGGGCACGGGCCCGTCGCCCGGCCCATGGGCCCACTGGCGCCGGCACCGTTCGAGAAGAGCGTCGTTGTGGTCGACGCATACGATCACCTCGAGAGGCCGGCGCTCCTGCTGCAGCACCGATGCGACCGACCGCACCATGAGGGGCCAGCGCTCCTCGGTGTAGGCGCAGATGACCGCCGACACGGTCAGACCATCATTGGCGCGCTGTGGGCGGTCGGGGACGGCGAAGCACCGGGTTGTCGACAAATCGCTGCCCTCCCTTCTCGCCCACCCGCCCGGCAGGGCGCTGAAATTCACCGCCTGACCCGAAGTCTACGAGGGCGGTCACCCGCAACCAAGTCAGCCCGTACTGGTGGACGAAAGGATTTGCCCGTACAGCCCGAGGACTTCTTCGGCGCAGTCGTCCCACGTCGGCAGGGCCGGAACAACGGGGTCAGGACCACGCGCCACGCGGGCGAGAACTCCGGCCAGAACTTGGGGGGACGCGTCCACCGGCACCGCCGTGGCGAGCCCTTCGGTGGCCAACTCCGACAGCCCGGAGGTGTCGGCCACGACCACCTTCCGGCCGAGGGCGACTGCCTCCATGACAGCGACTGGGTGCGCCTCGAAGTCGCTCATCAGGACCACGACGTCGCTGGATCGTACGAGCGCACCGAGCGCCTCTCGCTGCGTGGCGTCGAACGAGGTGAAGGTCACGGCATGTTCGACCTGCCGCCGCGCGGCCAGGCGACGAAGTTCGTGCTCGAAACTGCCCCGGCCTACCACCGCCAGTTGGGCATTGGGCGCCAAATCGAGGAGGGCCGGCATCGCCTTGATCACGCGTTGATGTCCCTTTAACCGATCCAGCCGACCGACACTGCAGACGAGGGGCGAGCCAGAGACCTCGGGTGGCGACGCGCCCACCGGGAGGGGCTCTGCTCCGTTGCGGATAAGCCGGATCCTTTCCGGTTCGAGCCCGAGTCGTGGTGCCCAGGTCTCAACCTCGAAGTGACACACCGCGACCAACCCCTTCGTCCGGCGGAGCAGAGGACGCACGACCTGCCACTGCATCGGCCTGATCATCTTTCTCACACGGCTGGCGTGGCCACCGCCGTGGAACGTCGCCACCGTGGGAATCCCCGACCGTTGGGCCGCCATGAGCGCCATGGGGGGCAGGAAGTTGTTCACACCTTGCACA
This sequence comes from uncultured Acidimicrobiaceae bacterium, assembly GCA_963756625.1. Taxonomy (GTDB): domain Bacteria; phylum Actinomycetota; class Acidimicrobiia; order Acidimicrobiales; family RAAP-2; genus Bog-473. The sequence goes on along the minus strand of CAVWNQ010000003.1, from coordinate 231,735 downwards.
TGGACGAGGTCGTAGCGTCCCTCCCTGATCTGCCGGACCAGCGGAGGCGAGATGTAGAGATCAGCTCTCCTGGGCCACGCAGGATACCGTCGCACGGTCAGCAGTCCCTCGTGTTCCACCGGTGGTAGCTGGCCCGTGAGGTCGGTGGTGAGCACGGTGAGGTCGATTCCTTTTGCGGCAATCCTCCGCGCGACCTCGTGGACGTGAGTCTCGACCCCACCCAGGTAGGGCGGGTACAGGGAAGTGACCATGGCGACGCGAAGCGGGCTCATTCTTCTCTACAGAGAGGCTCGGAGATCAGTGACCGGGGACCAGTCTCCAGCGCTCCAGAGCCGCCTTGAAACGAAGTCGACTCCAGTTCTTCACCATGCGGCGCGGGAGGCGGAACGGGTCCGACGTGGAGCTGGCGTTGCCCTCGATGGTGGTGCATGCCGTTTCGAAGCCAGCTGCGCGCACAGCGTCGACCGAGTGGTCGTCGAAGGCATCGTTGCCCCCATAGGGGTAGGCGAAGTGTGAGACCACCTGACCGCTCAACTGCTCCAACTGCTCCTTCGAGGAGGAGATCGTCGGCTGCTGATCCGCTGCATCTAGACCCCGAAGCCGCACGTGGTCGACAGTGTGGGCGCCGATCGTCACCACGTTGGAGGACGCCAACTGGCCGAACTCGGAAAGCGTCAGCGGTCGAGCATCAGGGGGTGGCGCAGCAGAAATCCCCCACTGCTCCGAGACGGCGTCGAGGGCACGGTGGATCTCGGTCACCGGAAGCGGTAGTAGGTGGCGACGCACCGACTGCAGGTTCTTCCTTCTAAAGGAACCGAGTTCGATTCGGACGGTTCCTTCACCTGCCGGCAGAGTCATCTCACTGATTGCAGATGGACGCGAACGTAGGAGCGTGCCGAGGCGATCCCACCAGAACCCGCTGTGGCTGCCGAGCACACCGCTGGTCACGAAGATGGTAATGGGAACTCCCTTTGCTTCCGCGATCGGCACTGCGTTGATCAGATTGTCCGCATATCCATCATCGAACGTCACGACGAACCGAGGCCGGAGCGACGGAAGAGACAGCTCGGCGAGCGTCGAGGGCTCACCACACCGACAGATCTCGTCGAGATGCGCAGCAAAGTTGGCTGGGTTCACGCAGAGTTTGAAGGGATCGTCGACACCTTCAGCAATCCGGTGGTAGAAAAGAATGCGCGAACCACCAGACTTCATGCCGGTCCGCCCTAGAGCTCGGGACATCCGACGAAGGAGTCCCACGTGTTCTGGAAGAGCTTCTCCACGTCCGGCTGCAGATCGGTCTCCCTAGAGACTTCGGGCTGTGGACGCACACTGGAAGCGATTGAGCGTTCGGGCAGCGCGATCCCCAGGAATTCAAGTATTGCCTCCGCGATACTCTTTGGAGAATTGCAAGCTTGGTCGCAGCGGATCATCAGGATGCGTTCATCAGACTCGAGGTGCTGTTGAAAGTGAAGCTGATTCCGAGTCCACCAAAACAGCGCCGCCGCGTCCACGGAAGATAGACTCTCGTTCACGAGACTGATTACGGTCTCAGGGGTCTCGGTGGCAGCAACTCGACACCTTCGCCCGATCCAGCGTCTCGTCATCTTGATAGCTGCGACGTGTCCGTTGCCACGCGGGATCTGTGCCAGCCGCCCAGCCCGCTCGCAGGTTTCTGTTGATGTTGTGTTGTTTCCGGCCGCACAAGACATTCAGCGTAACGATAGCAAAGGCTTTCCGCTGTGATGAGGAGCGGCATCGGGTACCGCCCATCGTGCGAGTGCTAATGGTGTCGCAGTTCTACCCCCCAATCGCGGGTGGGCGAGAGCAGCATGTTCGACACGTGGTGCACGCCCTGATGGAGCGTGGCCTTCTTCCCGGGTCGTCGTGCGACACCGGAGCATTAGGTATCGTGCCATGGATGAAGGTGAGCAAGAGGATGGGCGGGGCGATCCACGAGGATCACGAGCGGTGGTGCGCGCCTCGGTCAGGGCCGACCACTCTCGACTTCCCCATAGCAAGCGAAGTCTCGCGGATCCCTCTGGTGTGCCCGGTCCCGCTTGATGCCTCACCACAAGCCATCGCGACGGCTCTGTGCTACCGGTGGAAACGCAAGGCGCCGCCTAACCCCTCCCTCCCCAGTAGCTGGGACGATTGTGTCGACCGGCTTCTGGCTACGTACGAAGGGACCCTTTTGTGCGCATCCTGATGCTGACGCAGTTCTACCCACCGTATATCGGGGGGGAGGAGATCCATGTCCGGAACCTGGCACGCGTTCTGAGCGATCGAGGTCACCACGTCGAGATCATCACGTCTGCTACAGCATCGTCGGAAGAACGTACCGTCCTCGATCGGGATGTCGAGGTTCACTACGTTCACCCGGCATCCCATCGGCTGCCGTGGCTGTATTCAGACCGTAATCATCCTCACGCGATGCCGATATCGGATCCAGCGATGTCGAAGGCTATCGGCGACGCTTTGGCCAGTGGGCGATTCGATGTCGTCCATGCCCACGATTGGATCGTCAATTCCGCCCTGCGGCCTGCACGACGGGCCCGAGTGCCCATCGTCCTCACACTCCACGATTACAGCCACGTCTGCGCACAGAAGCGGCTCATGACGCGGGGCGCAATCTGCCCTGGTCCGAGCTTGGGTAGTTGCATCCGCTGCGCCGCATCACACTATGGACCACTGGTCGGCCCGATCACTGTCGGGGCCAATAACGTCGTGCGCCGTGCTCGCCAACAGACAATCGCTGCTTTTGTGGCGGTGAGCTCGGCCGTCGCTCATCACAATGGCCTCGACATGGACGACGAGCGTTCCGTCGTCATTCCCAACTTCATCCCCGATTCCCTTGTTGATGCAACGGCACCTCCTCGTCCAGACGGCCCAATCCTCTTCGTCGGCACCCTCTTGGTCGACAAGGGCGTACAGGTGCTCGCCGATGCCTTTCAGCTCCTTCCAGGGTCACTTCGCCTCCAGATGATGGGGAGGCACGTCCCGGGACAAGAACTACACATTCCACCCGGAGTGGAGCTCATTGGCCCGCAGCCCCACGACGTCGTCATGAGCGCCATGCGGGAGGCCCGCCTCGTCGTCGTGCCCTCCATCTGGAACGACCCCTGCCCCACGACCGTCCTCGAGGCCATGGCTGTGGCCCGCCCGGTTGTGGGATCACGGGCCGGTGGTATCACCGACATGGTCCACGATGGGGTCACCGGCCGATTGGTCAGTCCGGGGAGCGCCCCGGCGCTCGCTGAGGCAATCACACAGCTGGCGAACGACTCCGAGCTCGCCGCTTCCTACGGCCGTGCAGGGGTGGCACGGGTTCAGGCATTCACTGCTTCACGCGTGGCCGCCGAGCTCGAACGTGTCTACTCACGGAGCGTTCACTCCCCCCTCCTCACATGACTGCCCTGCCGCCGGGCACAACCACCATGGATCGGGCAACCTCCAGGACTCCGGTCTGCAAGTCGACCGGGCGCGCTCGGCACTGCGTCGCGGTGGTGGGGTAGATCGAGGAGGTCGACACCGCCCAGGTCGTGGGCCCCCCGCTACCCGCGATTCACCGGCAAATCCTAACCCCTGGCAATCTCGCCCCACACCGGGGTGGGGCATACCAAACCTGGCCACCCAGGTCGGTCGCACCCGGACGGCTTTGGTCCCTGCGACGTCTGGGCTGGAGTTGGGCCTCGAAGAAGCTGGCGCCGACTCGCCCACGGTCAGGCGACTGACACCGACCCGCGACTCGAAGCAACGGCGCCCGTGTCATACTTTCACCCGCCACTGGGGTGCCGAGGCGCGGCCCGTTGGCTCGAGCCTGAACTCGGATGCTGGCCCCGGAACGGGCTCACAATGAGAGGCGATGTGCCAGGGCACACCGATGTCACCGCGAACTCTGCCTAGTCTCCAGGAGCACGAGGGGGTCACGGTCGGCCCCGCCCAGGACGGGCGCGAAATCCGAGGTGAGCTACCGACCCCGGAGAGTGCGACCACACGCGTGACCCCGCCGAAGGACCGGTCACGCCTCGGTGTCGTGCTCGCCTTGGTCGGAACTGGCCTGCTGGTGCAGGGGGCGGCCGACGCCCTCGCGCACGCTGGGCACACGTCGCTGGCGTTACCGCTCTTCCTCTGTGCTCTTTCGATCCTCTTTGCCGCGTGCGCATGGCGCCTTACGAGCGCGCATGCCGCACGAAGAGAGCGGGTCTGGGTCTCGCTCGTTCTCGGCCTCGGGCTCCTCGCCTCCTACGTCATGCACCAACCGCTCCAATTGGACAACTTCGACGAGCTGATCCACGTTGGAACCCTCGTACAACTCCTCGACAGCCATTCCCTCTTTCCCACCAATACCATCCTGCCGGTAAGCCCCTACTACCCCGGGCTCGAACTGGCCACCACCGCGACGAAATGGCTCACTGGTCTCCCATTGGTGGTCGATGAGCTGATCGTGCTCGCTGTCATCCGCGTCGTGCTCGTGCTCGCCGTCTTCCTCGTCGTCGAGCGTGCCTGCCACTCGTCGCGTGCTGGCGGCGTCGGCGTGCTTGCCTACGCGGCCAGTCCACAGTTCTACGGATTCGATGCCCAGTACGCCTACGAGACGATCGCCCTCGCCTTCGCCGTGGCGGTGGTGTATCTCCTCTTCGTCTCGATCGATGCCGATCGACCAAAGATGGGGAGGCCGTTCGCGCTCGCGCTCGGCTGCGTCGTGGCGTTGGTCTTCAGCCATCATGTGACGGCCTGGTTCACCGTCGGCTTCCTCGTCGTCGGGGCTGCAGGTCTGTACCTCACGTCCCACCCCTTCCGTCACCGCACACGCAGACCTGCGCTCGGCCTCTCCGCCGCGCTCTCGGCGGACGTTGCTGCTGCGACACCTCTGGTATCGAAGGATCAGCCGACGGACTCATCCTCAGGGGTTGCCGGCGATGAGCTCATCGGCAAGAAGAGGAGGACCCAGGCGGGCATCGTCGGCATCGCGGCCGCGGTCGGCCTCTTACTCGGCGGTGCTTGGACCGTGTACGTCAGTCGTCTTCTCGCCCCGTATTTGGGTCCTGTCTTTTCGGCCGCGGCCACAGAAATCGGCCAGGCACTGGGCAGCGGTCATGGGAACCGAGCGCTCTTCGGGAACGCCGCGGGCGGTACCCCCCACTGGGCGACCGCCTTGATCCTGGCGGCTGCCATCGGTTGGTGTGTGCTCCTCGTTCTCTCCCTCTTCAGCGTGATCTTCAAACGGAGTGTCCGCGGTGGTGCACTCCGCTATCTGCCGGCCGCCCTTGCGGCGACCTTTCCGATCTCCCTGCTCGCCGACGTTTCGTCGGCCAGCAAGGCGGTGGCTGGTCGCGCCACCACGTTTATCTTCTTCGGCGTCGCATTGGTCGTTGGCGCGTGGCTGGCGAGACGGATCTCACGGGACCGTCGGATGTTCGAGCGGGTCGCCACGATCGGTCTGGCGACCATCATCTTCCTGGGCAGCCTGATCTACGGCTTTGGCCCGATCGTGAGTCTCTTGCCCGGGCCCTACGTCGTGGACGCAGATAGCTTGTCGTACGGCTCGCCCTCATTTGCCTTGGCGCACTTTGCCGACACCCACCTCCCGGCAGGCTCTCACGTTGCTGCCGATAGCGAAAACAGCGACCTGCTCCTCGCCCTCGGAGGCGTCACCCCGGCGAGGCAGATCGATCCGGAGCTGCTCTACTTCGACCATCGCCTCAGCATCTATGACATCTACCTCATCCGGAAGGATGACTTCCGCTACCTCGTCGTCGACCAGCGTCTCGCGCGGGGACTCCCGTTGTACGGGGCGTACATCGCCAACGGCGAACCTGCGGAACGACTGGGGCTGCCGCAGCTCACCAAGTTCGACACGTATCCCTTCATAAAGCGCATCTACGACAACGGGCCGATCCAGGTGTACGACCTGACGCAGCTGCTCACCCCGTCCGCACGGGCCGCGCCTGCGGGACCCGTCGTGGGAGGGTCTGGCCTCAACGTGGGCGTCTTCGCGCTGGGCGCGTTGGTCGCTGTGCTGTGGGGGCTCAGATGGCGGCGGCGGCGGCGGGGGGGATCCGTCCGTGATCTCCCGCACCTCGTCGTCTGTGGGCTGGTGGCGGCATTGGTGATCGGGGTCTTCGGCGCGTTCCTCATCCGCCTGACCCACCTGCCGCCCGAGGCCGTCGCCGTCGCGGTCCTGGTGGTGCTCCTGTTGCTGAGCGTGCGCCCACCGACGTGGCGGCCGCGACCGGCAAGGCCATCCGCCATGATCGTCGTCGGTTCGACGTTCTACGAGCGCCGCGAGGTCCGGGACGTCCTCGCCTACATGCGCGCGCTCGCCGACCCCGACGACGACGCGTCCGTCCGGCGCATCGTCAATGTGCCCAAGCGCGGCATCGGCCCCAAGACGGCCTCTCGCCTGGCCGAGTGGGCCCAGGCGAACAAGGTCTCCCTCGCCGAGGCGATCGACCGCGCCGATGAGGTCGGGCTGCGGGGCCCCTCGCTCGAAGGCGCTCTGCGGCTCTCCGCGCTGTTGGCCGGATTGCGGCCCCAGGCGCGCACGACGCGACCGGGCGATCTCGTCGAGATCGTGGCCGACCGTACCGGATACCGGACCGCGTTGATGGCCGAGCACACCCCGCAGGCCGACTACCGCCTCGAGAACTTGACCATGCTGGCGACCCGGGCCCGCCCGTACAAGGACCTGGGGGGTTTCTTGCAGGCGGTGGCGCTCGAGGCGGCCTCCGACAAGGTGGGCCCAATGGCCACATCCGACTCCCGGCCCGCGCCGTCGAGTTCCTCGAATGGCCCGGCCACGGCGAGCCCGACCGCCCCTCGGCGGCGGGCGCGTCGCTCACGCACCCAGATCCTCCTCGGCTGCGCGGGGATCGCCCTGTTCGGCGCGGGCGCCGCCATCGCCACCGTGGCGGCGCTCAAGGAGCAGACGCCACCGCCCGAGCTGTCCGTCGCCACGAGCACGACCAACCGCTCCGTCGCCCAGGTGCAGCTGGGGTCCGCGGGTCCCATCCCCGCCAGGGTCGAGGTCCGGAACGGCGGGCGCACGCTTTGGGGCTCGAGCCTCGCACGGACCACTGCCGCGCAGAACGTCGCCGTTCCCGCCCGCTTCCTCCAGAAGGGTTCCCGCGTGGAGCTGGTATCCGACGGGCACGTCCTGCGCTGGGTGGACGGTTGGGTGCAGACCGTGCCGAAGGTGCGCCGAGGGTCAGGAAGGCTCTGACCCGGGCGAAGCGACTTCGTCCCGTCCGCCGAGGGCCTGCAGGCTGAACGGCTGCAGCGTCACCCCGAGCCGTTCGAGGACCTCCAGGTGCGGCACGGCCGGTGCCGGCCGGACGAGCCCGAGGAGGGAGTCGGCCCGGACGGGCAGCGTGACCGGCAACAGCTCGGCGACCCGGAGCGCGCTGTAGACCGCCATGGGAGGGGTGGGCACGAACCGGGGGCGCGGCCTCCCCATGCTGGCGGCGAAGCCGGCGATCAGCTCGGTGAACGGCACCGGGTCGGGATGGGCGATTCCCACCGCGACGACCGGCGCCCGCTCCTCCTGGGCGAGGGCGACCAGCGCGGCCGCGAAATCGTCCTCCGCCACCGTGAACTGACGCGCCCCCGGACCGAAGTCGGGAACCACGCGCAGGCCGGCCAACCGGCGCAGTGTGCCCGCCATGCCTCCCCACTGCGGCCCGTACACCAGGCCCGGCCGGACGATGCACACCCCTCGCGACCGAGCCGCCACCTCGGTCGCGAGCTTGGCCCGGCCGTAGTGCTGGCGGGTCCCCGCATAGGCCGACATGGACGACAGCGCGATCGTCCGCCGGACTCCGCAGGCGAGGGCCTGGTCGAAGAGCGCCACGGTGCCGAAGACGTTCGTTTGCCAGATCTCGGTCCTCTTCGTCGCCACCATGTCGTAGGCGCAGTGGACGAGCAGGTCCACTCCATCGAGGCCATCGGGCGAAGGAGGAGTGGCGAGGTCGAAGAAGCGGTCGCCGGTTCCCGGGACCGGGGAGCGGACCAGGCGGCGGACGTCATACCCCGCGGACGCGAAGGCGGCGACGAGGACCGAACCCAAGTAGCCCGTGGCACCGGTGATGGCGACGAGCGGTTGACGGCTGGTCGTCATCGGCCGGCCTCGAGGACCTCGCTGGCGATGCGGTGGGCGTTCGCCATGATCGTCAAGGTGAAGGTGGTGGCGGGGACGTCCGGGAAGACCGACGCGTCCACCAGGTGGACGTGCTCCCACGCGGCGAGGCGCCCCATCCGGTCCGTGACTCGCCCGCCCCGCATCCGCTCGTGGGGGAAGCTGGCGCCGAAGTGATAGCTCTTCGCCGGCCCCGAGACCGAGACCATCGGGACGACGGGCCACAGGTCGAGGGCGGGGGCGACCTTGAGCATGTTGCGCACCAGCGCGCGCAGCATCGGCGGCCATTCCTCCCCGCCGTCTCCCGCGAGCTCCAGGTCGGGCAGCTGGTCCTTCCCGCCGGATGCACGACGGGCCACGGCCTTGACCCTCGGGGATCCCCACCCGGGCACGTAGCCCAGCCCCACCGAGACCCGCCGCAACACCGCCGTGAGGGCAGGGGCCGCGACAGGGCGGAGCAACGCGGCCGGGAGGGATCGAAGGAAAGCGGGGTTGTAGTCGTAGAAGTGGACCTGACAGAGATCGACCCCCTCCTCCGTGGCGTCGTACAGCAGGTTGAACTGGTTGAGGGTGAAGTTGCGCGCGGTGCGAGGGTCGCGCACCGGCCGCAGCGAGACGGTGGGCATGACGAACTGCACGGACTCCTGGAGGTAGACGGCCTCGTCGAAGGCGCCGAGCGAGCCCAGCACGAGCCGGGTGGTGCCCACGCCACCGCAGGCCACGAAGACCCGGTCGGCGCGCAGCGTCTCGAGCCGGCCCGTCTCGGTGTTCCGCGCCACGACCTGTGGCTCGCCCTCGATCTCGTCCAGGCGGAGGGCCAGCAGGCCGGCCCTGTAGGCAACCCGCTTCTCCGCCCGGAGCCGGTCGAAGGTGTGCGAGCTCGAGTAGATGAGCTCGTAGGGACAGCCGGTCATGCACAGGCCGCACCGGGTGCACTCCTCGGCCTTGAAGGCCAGCCGCGCCTTGCCGAGGGTGATGCCGTGCGACCGGACGAGAGCCCGACGGGCCCGGTACCGGCCGAGGACGCGTTCGGTCCGCTCCGACGGAGGCGGCAGGCGGCGTGCCCGAGCCAGCAGCGGGAAGAGGTCGGCGAGGTCGTCCTCCTCTCCGGCCAGCGTCATCTCGTCCAGAGCTGTGCGGTAGTGGGTCTCCATCTCGTCCAGCGTGATCGGCCACCGGTCGAACGTGGCCCTGGAAAAGGGCATGATTTGGGCACCCCAGACGTTGGAGAAGCCGCCGTAGGCGCCGGAGACCACCGACTCGTTGGCCGGTCCGTGCGCCTCGATGCCGTCGAGCTGTCCGACGTCACGGAAGGGGAAATCCGAGCCGTGGACGCGCTTCTGCGGTAAGGCGCCGCGTTGGGCGGGCACCGGTTGGAGCCCGATGCGCTCGACGTCGCCCGGTGACCACGACCCCTCCGCCGTCGTCGCGAGCCGGCCGACCGCCGACCGGAGATCGGGTTCGAGCGTCGCCCCCGCGTCGATCACCGTGACGCGCTGCGCGGGATCCGCGGTCAGCGCCAGGGCGGCGCCGGCTGCGGCCGGACCGGACCCGATGATCAGCGCTGTCGGCATGGCCGAGGGTGTCCTCCCGATTCGATGCTCGTTTGATGCCGCTCAATCCGCGTTGGTGCCGCGATCTCCTCAGCAGCATCCCAGTTGTTGACCGGGAATTGTGAAACGCTGCGGAAACCGTTCCGGACGATACCCCTGACGAAATTCTCGGCCTTGATTAGGTTCGATCGGCCCTACCTCGACCGAGTTTCACTTGTCATGATCGGAGCGCGGCGACATTACTACTCGGTGTCCGCTGCACGTACTTGGCGAAGTTTGGCGACGGCAGAGTTTCTGCAGACAAGGGAATTGGCTGGTGGAAAGCGGCGACGTAGAAGCCATGGCGGGACAAGCAGCGGGCGTCCGGCCTCTGGAAGCGAGGACCTCGGAGCTTGCTGAGGCAGCGGTCGGCGAGGCCTGGTCGAGCGGCGGGAGGATCCAGCTGGAGGAAGCGGAGCCCTCCGTCAGCATCGTGGTCCCGGCCAAGAACGAGGCCCGTAATTTGCCGAACGTGCTCCAGAAGCTCCCACAGGACTGCGATCTGATCCTCGTCGACGGCGATTCGACTGACGACACGGTGAGCGTTGCCCGGTGGCTCCGGCCGGACATCACCATCGTCCACCAGACCCGCAAGGGAAAGGGAAATGCCCTGGCCTGTGGCTTTGCCGCCGCCAAGGGCGACTTCATCGTCATGATCGACGCCGACGGTTCCAACGACCCCGGCGAGATCCCCGACTTCATCGATGCCCTGAAGGCGGGGGCCCACTTCGCCAAGGGATCCCGCTTTGTCGCGGGGGGCGGCAGCGAGGACATCACACTCATCCGGCGCATCGGCAACTTCTGGCTCAACAAGGTCGTCAACGTGCTGTACGGGACCCGCTACACGGACCTGTGCTATGGCTACAACGCATTCCGGCGGGAGTGCCTCGACCTCATGCAGCTGCCGGCGACCGACATCAAGGGCGAGGACGGCGCACTGCTGTGGGGCGACGGGTTCGAGGTCGAGACGCTGATCAACGTGCGGATCGCCAAGGCAGGTCTCGAGGTGACCGAGGTGCCGAGCTTCGAGACCGAACGGCAGTTCGGGGCGAGCAACCTCAATGCGTTCTCCGATGGGTTCCGGGTGCTGCGGACCATCCATTCGGAGCGCAAGGGAGCGAGGCGCGAGGCTCGCGAGCACAAGGCGGCCCGTATCTCTGCATGGTCCGAATCAGACGGCCCATTACTCTCCCTCGGCGAAGAGTTCGGCTGACACTCGACATGGTGCGGGGCGATCCGCTCCTCACGAGCAGATCGACCGTCCTCACCGGGGAACCTCGTTAGGCGACGTCCCATCGCTGGAGCAGCTTGGTGCCCCTCTGGGCCAGTCTCGGCACGGCTGCGCGATGCCGCACCAACAGCGCGCCGAGGCACTCGGCACAAAGTCGTCCGTACGAGTGTCCGCTGCCCATGCGCCAGCGCTCGCTCATCCCCACCCTCGAGACGGATCCCGGCCAACCGCATCGGTGGCACACACCGTGTCGTTGCTCATGCATCAATCCGCTCCCCCAAGGGTGCCTGATTTCGCATCCGCAATGTCCTGAAACGCCAGTTCGAAACCCCCATGCTTCGCGGGAGCCTCTCGGAACGTGCACGACAACATTTAAGCGGCTTTGCTGCCGTGGACTCACCGGGATACTCCTCAGCGTAATGAACCGTGGACGAATTGCAATCAAGATTGCACATAGATTGCAATTAGTTCCTGCTCCGATGGATACGCCGTTCGGCGACGAGCCTTGTCCCCACGCCTGTGCGCGATCTAGGAAGGAGCCGAGTGTTCGCGACGAATCACGTGCTGTCAGGTGTCGCCATCGGTCGCATCCTCGAGCGGCATCCGGTAACGGCGTTCGTGGTCGGCCTTGCGTCGCACCTCGCCCTCGACATGGTGCCGCACTGGGGCTGTCGGGTGAGAACGCCTGACGATTGGCACGTGTTTCTTCGCTACGCCAAACGGGACGGGATCCTCGGCTTCGTGACGACGTTGGGCGCGCTCGCCGCGGTGGATCGGAGAGGTCGCACCGCGACCCTGACGGCCATCGCCGGGGCGACCCTGCTCGATGCCGACAAGCCCGCGCTGTACTTCTGGGGCCGCAACCCGTTCCCCCGGGCGGTCACGCGCATCCACACGCGGGTCCAGAACGAGTCGCCGCAGGGCATGCCCAACGAGATCGCCTTCGGCGCGACCTGCGCGCTGGCCGACGCCCTCATCGCCGTGCAGAGTCGTCGCCGGCCGGTCAGACCCTGAACGGGTCAGCTCCGATGGGCAACCGCCCCGGCCTCCTGCCACCCTTCGGGGCGGGGGCCGGACTCCCACCCGCCGCCTCAGCCCGGGTCGACCTTCCCGACGGCGCGGAACCACTCGAGCGTCTGCGCCAGCCCGTCGTCGAGGCTGATGGGACTGTAACCGAGGCGCTTGTACGTCTTGGAATCCTCGAGTTGCTTGCGCTCGCGACTCGCCTTCGCGGCCTTCTTGGCGATGGCGATCAGCGTCGGCCCGAAGACCTCCAACAGTTCCGGATCGTCGGAGGGGTCGACGTCGACCACCTCCCGGTCCAGGCCCGCCAGCTTGCCCATGCGGGTGCAGGCGTCCGCGGTGCTGACGACGTCCTCGGGCCGGCCGTCGAGCATGTACCGCTCCCCCGAGACCCCCTTGTCCAGCGCCAGGATGCAGCCGCGTGCGATGTCCTCTCCGAACACCCAGCTCACGGGGAATTTCAGGTAGCGCTCGATGCGACCCCGCGCCGCCGACAGCAACACCCGGTTGAAGCTGGTCTTACCGAGGGCGTTGCTCGCCACGGGTGAGGGACCGAAGATGGCGCCGGGATGCGTGCTGACGACGTCCCTTCCTTTGGCGGCACGGTCCATGGCGTCGTTGAACGCCGCCATCTTGGTCAGGGTGTACGGATCCTGGCTCGGGTTCTTCGTGACCGGTGCGTCCTCCCGGTCGAGACCTCCCGCGGTGTCGAAGAAGGTGCCGGTGCTCACCGCCACGACGCGCCGCATGTCGACGGCCTCCGCGGCGTCGAGCACGTTCTTGGTCCCCTTGACGTTCACCGCCTCGAAGTCAGCCATGTTCTGACTGGCCCCGCCCAGCAGGGCGGCGCAGTGGACGGCGGCGTCACTGCCCTTCGCCGCTCCCAGCACGGCCTCGGGGTCGGTCACGTCACCGGTGACGACGTCAACGCCGAGCGCAACCAGCGGTGCGGTGTCCGCGCTCACCCGGGCGAGCGCGCGGACCGTGTCGCCCCGCTCGACGAGCAGCTTGCAGACGTTGGCGCCGGCCAGTCCGGTGGCGCCGGTCACCAGGACCGTTTCGGGCATGGCTAGGCGTGGAGCGCGGGCTCGTCGATGGCCGAGTCGACCTGATCCGGGCTGTAGGGGATGACAGGGACACCCTGCCCGAACACGTCGAGGGTGTGGATGAACCGGTGCAGGCCCATCGACCCGGCACAGGCGAATCCCAGCTCGATGATCTGGGCCGACGTGAAGTGCTCACCCAGGCGCCGGTAGAACTCGTCGTCGATGGCGTGGTGGTCGGCCGAGAGGAGGTCGAGAAACTCCACTGCCAGGCGCTCCTGCTCGTTGAGCTCCGCCCCTCCCGGGGAGACGAGGCAGGCGACGTCTTCCTCGGTGATCGAGTCGTGCTTCCGCGACTGCATGCAGGGCTGGCACTCGCCCAGCTGCGCGCTGCGGATGCGCAACAGCTCGAGGATCCGCCCGCCGAGCAACGACTGACTTCCCCACGTGGTCCGCTGCGCGTTCGTCATGAGGATCTGCTGCGTCTTGTACGCGAAGATCTGCAGTGGGACCGGCGTGGCATAGAGCCCGTCCGCCACCCCTTCTTCGATGATCCGGCGCGGTTCGGGCGCCAGCTCCTCCATCGGAATCGGCTCGATTCTCGGCACTTGACCCCCAGACCGTCCCGGGGTCCGACCCCGGGAACTCTCCAACGTCGACGACTGGCCTACTGTACTGTCACCCCCCGTGCCAATCGACCCCTCGTCCGTGCTGCTCACCGGCCGCGTCGCCGTTGTCACCGGAGGCGGCTCCGGCATCGGGCGAGGGATCGCGCGGGGGTTCGCAACCTTCGGCGCCAAGGTCGCCATCTGGGAGCGCAACGCCGAACCGGCCGCCGCGGCCGGGGACGAGGTCGGTGGCCTCGGCCTGCATGTCGACGTGCGGGACTCCGCTCAGGTGGACGAGGCGCTGGAGCGGACCGTGAACGAGCTGGGACCGGTGAGTATCCTGGTGAACAACGCGGGCGGCGTGTTCAACTCGCCGCTCCTGGAGACGTCCGAGAACGGCTGGGACGCGCTGTACCGGTCGAACCTCAAACACGTGATCCTCTGCACCCAACGCGTGGCCCGGCAGATGGTGGACCGCGAGCTCTCCGGCAGCATCATGAGCGTCACCTCGATCGAGGGGGTGCGGGCCGCTCCGGGCTATGCGGCCTACGCCGCGGCCAAGGCCGGCGTGATCAACTACACCAAGACCGCCGCCCTCGAGCTGGCGCCGTACGGGATCCGAGTGAACGCGTTGGCCCCGGACATCACCTGGACCGAGGGGCTGGCCGCCATCGCACCGGATCCGGGGGGCATGCAGGAGCGCTTCGGGCAGACGGTGCCGATGGGACGGGCCGGCCACGTCGACGAGATGGCCGGCGCAGCCGTGTTCTTGGCCTCGGACCTGTCCAGTTACGTCACCGGACAGACCATCCACGTCGACGGCGGGACCCACGCCGCCAGTGGTTGGTACCACCACCCGGACACGGGTGAATACGTGCTGGGGCCCCGGTAGGACTGCCCGAGCGTCGAAACAACGCCTCGGGTTCGTCCCGTCGTCGCTCAGCCGTCGCTCAGCCCGACATGGGCGGACATGCCCCCGTCCACGGGGATCATCTGCCCCGTGATGTAGCGGGACTCGTCGGACGCCAGGAAGACCACGACGTCGGCGATGTCCTCGGGTTGCCCCACCGTCGGCGTGAGCGTGGCCTTGCTGAGCGAGGCCAGGATCTTCGTCGTTGAGGTGCGCCCGCACCGCGTCAGTGATGATCAGGCCGGGCAGGATCGTGTTCACCCGGATGCCCTGCTTGCCGTGGCTGGTCGCCACGTACATGGTCAGGGCGTTGACGCCCGCCTTCGAGACGCCGTAGGCGGTCCTCGTCCGGTCCCCCTTGAGGGAGGCGCCCGACGACATGTTGATGATCGACCCCCCACCCCCGCGCACCATCTCAGGGACGGCGTGCTTGCACGTGAGCATCTGACTCCGGAGATTGACCGCCATCGTCCGCTCCCACACGTCCAATGACAGCTCGGTCACCGCGGTGTCGGCGCTGAGGAAGTCCGAGTCGGTCAGCGCGGCGTTGTTGTGGAGCACGTCCAGCCGGCCGAATTCGGATATGGCAGCCTCGATAGTGGCGACGACCTGATCTTCCTCGGAGAGATCGGCCTGGAACGTCGCCGCGGCGTCGCCGGCGTCGCGAATCCCGGCGGCCACCGTCTCCGCCGCCGCCTCGTCGAGGTCCACCACGAGTACCGACGCTCCAGCCCGGGCCAGCGCGCGCGCCGAGGCCCCGCCGATACCTCCCCCACCACCGGTGACGATGGCGACCTTGCCTGCGAGTCGATCCATGTGTCTTTCCTACTGGCCCATGGCGCCACGGCGCCACGGCGTGAGGTCGAGCATCGGGTAACGCGCCGCCACGCCGTCCAGCGTCTCGGCCGTCCAGTAGGGGTGGTCGGGAGCGGGAAAGCCGAGCACGGTCAGCTGCCGCTCGCTGGCGCGCCCGACGAAGCGGTACCACGCCATGTCCTCGCCGGCGTTCGGCAGACCGAACGAGCCGAGCCAATCGGTGCCCGCCGGCTTGTACGAGACATGCAGCATGAAGCGGGCAGTCCCCGGCTTCCTCATGCGGACGCCGCGGTGGAACACGTCGGGCCGGTAGGCCAGGATCGATCCGGCGGAGCCCGACGCCGGAACCTCCGCCCCATAGAGGTCGGCGTACTCGTCCACGCTCAGGTACGTCCGCTCGACCGGCAGCTCCCGCGTCAGCCGGAGCGGGACCATCCGCGTGGCTCCCGTCTCGGGCCCCACGTCGCTGAGGTAGATGAACATCTCGAGCTGCTGATAGCCGACATCGGCTCGCGGCACGACGAGGGTGTGATTTGCGAAGTCGGCGTGGAGGAGCTGCTCGTCACTGTGCGCCCCTCCTCCGTACTTTGCGCTCAGGTGGGCCTGGTACATGCGGAGCTCCGCCGCCGCGAGCCCCAGCAGCTGCTCGGCGACGTCGATGATCCGATCCTGCACGACGAGGTCGTTCAGCGCGCGGTTCTCGAATGGGAACCGGGGCATGAGTCCGTGTGAGTCCTC
The DNA here is from genome assembly GCA_963756625.1 of uncultured Acidimicrobiaceae bacterium. Lineage (GTDB taxonomy): Bacteria > Actinomycetota > Acidimicrobiia > Acidimicrobiales > RAAP-2 > Bog-473. The sequence continues at coordinate 215,640 of CAVWNQ010000003.1, read as the reverse complement.
CCGGAACGGAGCATTGCGGTTGGGGTCCTCGTCGTCGGCGAACGCGTGCGCCGTCGGAAACAGCGCGGGGAGCGCCGCCTGGGCGGCCTCGACCGCTTCCTCGGGAAGCACGCCTTCGAGCAGACACCACCCGTCCTCCCCCCATCGCGCCTGGTCTCTTTGGCCGATCACACCCATGGCCACTTCGTCGCACGCCGGATGGGCAGTGGCCTTCCCTTGGTTTCCCTCATGCTCACCTCGGAGCCCTGGCCTGACCGGCATGATGATCGTCCAAATCGGTGTGGGCGCGCATCTCGGGTCGGTGTGACCTCGTGGCAGCTATTGGCCAGCCGTGATCCCACGGTCCGGCATCCGCGCACGATTGGGGCCTTGGAAGAAGCCGAGCACCGGGGCCGCAGGAGCGTGTTGCCGACGCGGCGGAGTCGATATGGTGCTCCCGACCCCGGCCTGAGCCCGGGACACCCCGCGGAGGCACGATGCGTTTCATCCTTCAGTACCCCGAGGCCAGCGGCAGCGGGATCGACCTGCTCGATGCCGGCGCAATTAGTCAGATGGCGGCGGCCGCCGAGCTGGCGGGATGGCACGGCATCGCGTTGACCGAGCACCCCGCGCCGAGCAATTCCTGGCTCGAATCGGGCGGGCACCAGAGTCTCGATCCCTTCGTGGCCCTGGCATCCGCTGCCGGCGTCACTTCGACGCTCGGGTTGGTGACCAACCTGAGCGTGATCCCCTATCGCAACCCGCTCCTGCTGGCCAAGAGTGCCGCCACGCTGAACCGGATGTCGGAAGGGCGGTTCTACATGGGCGCTGGTGCGGGCTACCTCAAGTCCGAGTACTTCGCTCTCGGCGTCGACTTCAAGGAGCGCAACGCGCTGTTCGAGGAGGCGCTCCAAGTGATGCAATTGCACTGGAGCGGCGAGCCCTTCGACTTCGAGGGTCGCCACTTCTCGGCCCGGAACATCCGGGCGCTTCCCGCGCCGCGGCACAACAAGGTGCCCATCTGGATGGGCGGCAACTCCGACGCTGCGCTCAAGCGGGCCGCGCAATACGCCGACGGCTGGATGCCGATGACGGCTCCGGCCTCGGTGGCCAGGACGGCCCGGACGCCGCCCGTGACGACGACCGAGCAGCTGCACGAGCGCCTCGGGGCCCTCGAGCAGTTCGCCGGCGAGCGCTACGAGCAGCTCGAACTGATCCTCAGCTACTCGGGGCCCAGCCTCGGGCACTTCGAACGAGACGCCGAGCAGATCCGGGATCGTCTCGGCGCGATGGAGGAGATGGGCGTCGACTGGACGATCGTCGGGCCACCCTGGTCAGCCGCGCCGGGACCGACCGAGTGGCTGCAGGCCTTCGGCGAGACGTTCCTCATGCGCTGAGCCGCCAGGTTTCCGGACCGCTCGAAACCAGCCCGAGGTCTCTCGGGCCGTTGCCCGGGTGCCAACACGAGCCCCGAGGGAACGGGGTAGCGCCCTTGGGGGTGCCCAAGGTGGGCATCTCGGCCGTGCCGCATCCGACGGTGCCCGCCCTCTCCGTCGTCGCCATCGCGCTGGCGGCGTTCGCCTTCGCCAATCTGGTCGCGCTCGTCCCCGGACGCCTGGCCGCCCGCACGCCGACGTCGGTCCTCCAGCGGACCGAGTACCCCGCCTGCCCCGGGACTCCCCTCGGCCCCGAGGCTCCCGTGCGCATCGGGGGCAGCCGGCCGTGCCCAGGCACGGGAGAACCCTCAAGATCGACGGCGGACGAGCCGAAAATCCCAGGTGGACGGGCCAGGAAATGGTCGCGGACACCCGGTTGACACCATGACCAGCACACCGAGCACCCTGCGCTTCAGATCCGCGCCGCATCTGGCGCGGACCAAGCTCGCCTGCGCGCTCGTCTTCACGCTGCTCGTCGGCGTGTGCTCCTATTCCGCCACGTACCGGGCGCTGGCCTTCGCGTTCGAGATCCCGCCGGCCCCCGTCGTCGCTCCGACAACCGTGCATTCCGGGCCGCCGACGGCCACCGTGCCGCCCAGCGCGCCCGTGACGGCTCCGTCCTCGCGCGCGTCACCGCTGGCGCCCTGAGCCGCGGGCGACGCTGGTCGCCTGCCGCAGACCTCAGAACTCGTCGTCGGCGCCGCTGTCGCGGACGATCCGCTTGACCAACGACTGCATCAGGGCCCAGGCCACGTCGGGGTGGTCCTGCACGAAGGGCCGGAACTGCCAGGCGGCGAGCGCGTAGCACTCCATGTCGGTCTCGGCCGTCACCTCGGCCATCCGCGGCCCGTCGTCGATCAGCGCGACCTCACCGAAGTGGTCCCCCGCCTGCAGGGTGCGGACCTTGTCCCCGGCCACGGTGACGGTGGCCGAGCCGCTGGCGATCACGAAGAACCCCAGTCCAGGCTTTCCCTTCTCGATGACGACCGAGCCGGCGGGGAACGACCGCGGGTTCATGGCGCCCGCGAGCTGCTTGACGTCCTTCTTCGACAGCTGGGCGAACAGCGGGGCGTTCTTGATTGCGTCCTGCACGTCCATCGAGGACGAACCGTACACGTCGTCGGCCTGCCGCACACGGGTTGGCGCATCCCCGGCCCGATGCGGCGGTCAGGCCGGGGCGGGCAGGCCGGTTGCCGGGACAGAGGCGGGCCAGTGACGCAGCATGACCACGAAGCGGGACCCGCCGTCGTAGTCGAGCGGCGACTCCGCCCGCGCCGTGCCGCCCATGGCGGTGGCCAACTCGGCCACGATGGCCAGGCCCAGCCCGGAGCCCATCCGGCGGTTGGGGCCACGGTCGGCCCGGTAGAAACGCTCGAAGACCCGTTCGAGGTCGCCCGTCGCGATCCCGGGCCCGTCGTCGTCGACCGTGATCACGCAGTCGTCCGCCTCGGGATGGTCGATCAGCGTCACCGTCACCGTGGTGCGCGCGAAGGTCAAGGCGTTCTCGAGCAGGTTGGCCAGGAGTTGGGCGAGGCGGTCGGGGTCCGCCGTGACGGGCCGGGGCGGAACCGGGGCGGCGGCTTGCCCCGAGACACTGTCGGCGTCGGAACCGGGTAGGCGGAGCACGATGGCGATGCCGCGGGTCGCGGCGGCCGGGCGGAACCCCTCGGCCGTGGTCGCGACCACCTCGACCGCATCGGTGGGCCGCAGGGAGATCGACATCTGGTGCGCCTCGAGCTTGGTGAGATCGAGCAGATCGCCCACGAGGCGCTCGAGCCGGCGCGACTCGGCGATGATCACGTCGGCCGCCTGGCCGCTGTCCTCGATCGCCCCGTCCTGGATCGCCTCGGCGAAGCCGCGGATGGAGGTCAGCGGCGTGCGCAGGTCGTGCGAGACCGCGAGCAGGAGGTGGCGTTCCCGGGCCCGCCCGTCCTCGAGGCTCTGCGCCATGTCGTTGATGGAGCCGGCCAGGGACGCGAACTCGGGGTAGTCGTGGCTCCGCACCGGGACGCGGCTGGCGAGCTCGCCCGCCGCGATGCGGCTCGTGACTTCCTCCGCCTCGACGAGGGGGCGCGCCATGCGCCGGCTCATCTGCCACGCCACCAGTGCGGCGACGAGCAACGCGGCGCCACCGGCGATGATGAAGTAGCCCCAGCTCGGCCCGAGGTCGCCCACGTCGCGGGTGAGGAGGACGGCGAACGTGCCCTCGAAGGTGATGTGCCGACGGGCCTGCAGTCGGGCGAGCTCCTGCTCGGAGAGCGTCACGGGGGCCACCGCATAGACCGTGTTGCCCTTGCGTCCCGACGTCGTCTGCCCCGACTGCACCGCGGCCACGTCGATGTCCTCTTGCGTCAGACCCTCGGGCAGCGGCGTGACCACGTTGCCGAGGCGGTTGATCTCAATGACGTCGGCGTCCTCGAGCTTGAGGGTCGTGCGCACGACGGCCAGCACCTTGAGCGACTCGGACCCGATCTTGGACGAGGTCAACGAGTTGGCCTCGGAGACCAGCTGCGACTCGGCCTGGTTGCGCGCGGCGTTCCGCGTGAGGATCAAACTGCCGGCGCCGGCGATGACGAGGACCACGGCCACGAGGCCGACCATGGCCAGCATCAAGCGGCGCCGCATCGTTCAGCCGAACCGGTAGCCGACGCCCCACACCGTGGCCAGCGGGAGCTCGGCCCCGAGCTTCTTGCGGAGCTGGGCCACGTGGACGTCGACCGTCCGCTCGTCGCCGTACCAGTCGGTGCCCCAGACGCCGTCGAGGAGCTGCTGGCGCGACAGCGCGAGGCCGGCGTTGTTGGCCAGGAAGGCGAGCAGGTCGAACTCGCGGGTGGTCAGCGCCACCACCTCGCCGGCCCGGCGCACCTCGCGGCGGCGCAGGTCGACCTCGAGGTCGCCCAAGCCGACGACCTCCTGGGGAGCCGGGCCCTCGCGGGTGCGGCGCAGGATGGCGCGCACCCGCGCCACCAGCTCGCGGGGCGAGAAGGGCTTGACGAGGTAATCGTCCGCACCGAGCTCGAGACCGAGGATGCGGTCCACCTCGTCGTCGCGGGCGGTGAGGAACAGGACCGGCACGGTGCCGCGGGCGCGGATCTCGCGGCAGACGTCGAACCCGTCACGGGTGCCGGGCAGTCCGACATCGAGGATGACGATGGCGGGGTCCTCCTGCGAGAAGATCTCGAGCCCCCGTTCGCCGTCGGCGGCCAGCAGCACGCGGTAGCCGTCTCGCCGCAGGTAGAGGTCCACCAGGTCGGCGATGTGCGGGTCGTCCTCGACGAGGACCACGGTCCCGTGCTCCGCGCTCACGGGCTCCAGCCTCGCATCTCCCGCACCCCGAATTGCCGGAATGCGGCGATCCCTCACAGAACCCTCACGATTGGCCAACACCCGGTTCACCAGGGGCCCGCACCATGGGTGCCAGAACGTCCCCGCAGTCGGGGACCCGGCAAGAGGAGGACTCATGTCCACTTCGCAGGCACGGACCCATCGAGTCCGGCGGGGCACGGCCGCCCTGGCTTCGGCGGCGGTATTGGGCATCGGTGTCGGCGTGGGCGCTGTCGCCGGGGGTGTCGGTGCCGGCGTGGCCGGTGCCGCGGCCGGGGCCGCGGCCGGGACCGGGTCGGGGAACAGCGGATCGACCGCCGTCCCCGCGACGCTGGCGGGGATCAAGGCCAAGGCCGCCGCCGACGTCACCGCACGGGTGAACTCGCTCAACGGCGCCATCGGCAAGGTCAACGCGGCCACGGGCCTGGGCTCGGGGCAGTCGACCCTGGCGAGCTACCTGAGCGCCGACAGCGCGCCGCTGCAACAACTGAACCAGACGATCCAGGGGGACACGACGGTCCAGCAGGCGGCCAAGGATTTCTCGACCATCTTCAGCGGCTACCGGGTGTACCTGCTCGTCCTTCCTTCCGCGCGGATCGCCGCCGACGCCTTCCAGGCCACGACGACGGGAATCCCCCGGCTCACGACCGACGCCGCCAAGGCCCAGGGGTACGTGAACCCCGGCAACCAGGCGCAGCTGCAGCCCCTCATCGCCGACCTGCAGAGCCAGATCGGTGCGGCGACCAGTGCGACCAACGGCCTGGCGTCGACGGTGCTCGCCTTCACGCCGGCCCAGTGGAACGCCAACCACGACCTGTTGTCCTCCCCGAGGTCTTCGGCGCAGACCGCCAACACGGCGCTCAAGAAGGGCAGCTCGGACGTGCAGCAGATCCGCACGCTCCTCAAGGGCTCGGCCCCGACGGCGGGCGGCGTCTCGGGATCGCACAACGACCTCGGTGGCGGGACGACGACGTCCTGAGCGGACCTCCTCGCCGGTCGGGGGGCGTCCCCGCCGGGGGAGCCGCGTGACCACCCGGGCGGTGCCGGGGGTGCGTCGCCTACTCGACGAGCGAGGCCGTGCTGGCATTGAGGCCGTTGGGTGCCTTCGAACGGTGCACCACCTGGAACTCGGAGAACTCCGCCAGTCCCCAGGGCCCGTTCTCCACGCCGATGCCGCTCCACTTGAAGCCACCGAAGGGCTGCTGGGGCGCCAGGGCGAGGTGCGTGTTGATCCACGCCGTGCCGCACTCGAGCTGCGCCGCCACCTCGGCCGCGCGCTCGGCGTCGGCGCCCCACACCGAGCCCGAGAGGCCGAAGTGGGTGGCGTTGGCCCGGTCGATGGCGTCGCCCAGGTTGCGATAGGGCACGACGGGGAGCGCCGGACCGAACTGTTCCTCGTCCACGATGCGGGTGCCGTCGGCGAGGCCGGTGAGGATGGTGGGCTCGAAGAAGTAGCCGGGGCGCTCCATCGCCTTACCGCCCGTCACCGCGGTGGCCCCGTGCGAGAGCGCGTCGGCGACCAGCTCCTTCACCCGCTCGTACTGGGGCGCGTTGTTGATCGGGCCCAGCTTCACGCCGTCCTCGGTGCCCTCGCCCACCTTGATGTTCCGGGCGTGCGCCGCCAGCCTCTCGACCACGTCGTCGTAGAGCGCCTCGGGGACGTAGACGCGTTTGATGGCGGAGCAGACCTGCCCGTTGTTGGCGAACGCCCCGGCGAAGATCGCCGAGGCGACGCTGGCGACGTCGGCGTCGTCGAGCACGATGGCGGGGTCGTTGCCGCCGAGCTCCAGGGTGACGCGCTTGAGGTCGGGTGCGGCGGACAGGGCGACCTTCTTCCCTGTCTCCACCGAGCCCGTGAAGCTGATCTTGCGCGGCACGGGGTGCGAGGTCATCCAGGCACCCAGCTCGTCGCCGCCACTCACGATGTTGACGACCCCGGGCGGGAAGACGTCGCGCAGGAGCTCCCCCACCTTCAGCGTGGACAACGGGGTGAAGGGAGACGGCTTGAGGACGAGGGTGTTGCCGGCCAACAACGCGGGGGCGATCTTCCAGAATGCGAGCGTCAGCGGAAAGTTCCACGGTGTGATGGCGGCCACGACGCCGAGGGGACGGCGGGCCAGCTCGACGTAGGCGGAGTCGTCGTCCTGGATGACCTGTGGGGGCATCTCGAGGTTGGCGAAGTACTGGCTCCAGATGGCCGAGGCGAAGACCTCGATGCCGGCATCGGCCAGCGGCTTGCCCTGCTCGGCTGTCAGGACCGGGGCGAGCTCCCCGTTCGAGGCCATGAGCACCTCGGCGGCCCGCAGCAGGACGGCGCGCCGGGCGGCCTCGTCCGCCTTCCAGTCGCGGACCGCCTTGGCGGCGGCGTCGAACGCCGCGTCGAGTTGCTGGCGCGTGCACTCGGGGGCCCGCGCGAAGACCTGGCCCGTGGCGGGGTTGACGACGTCGAACGTCCCCTCGGTCGGTGCGGCTTCCCCTGCGATGGTCATGACGAAGTCGGACATGGCGCTCCTCGGTTTGGTGCTCGGGCTCCGGTCCCGTGCATCCTCCCACCGCCCCGGGCCGGGCTCAATCGGCCCCTCGCGGGTACCCTCGCACGGGCACGGACGACGACGGGAGGTGTCGCCATGGCGACGAAGGCACCGATGGAGGCCGACGTCTGCATCGTCGGGGCCGGCCTGGCGGGGCTGACGGCGGCGCGTCGCCTGTCGCAGGCGGGCCGCTCGGTCGTCGTGCTCGAGGCCCGAGACCGTGTCGGCGGCCGCGTGTGGACTCAGACGACGCACGAGGGCGTGCCGGTCGACATGGGGGCTTGCTTCATCGGTCCCACCCACGACCGCATGCAGGCGCTGACGAAGGAGATGGGCGTCGCCACCTTCAGGACCAACGTCGCCGGCGACAATGTGCTGGCCACCGACGGGACGGTCCGGCGCTACCGCGGCGACATCCCGCGCATCAGCCCGGTCGCCCTGGCCAGCGCCGGGCAGGCCATCGCCCGCATGAGCGCCATGGCCAAGCAGGTGCCCGTGGAGGCGCCCTGGGAGGCGAGGCGGGCCGCCGCCTGGGACGCCACGTCGGTGCGCGGCTGGCTCACCTCGGCCCGCGTCCCCACCCAGCTGGCCCGCGACCTCGTGGAAGCCACCGTTCGGGCCTGCTTCGCCTGCGAGCTCTCGGAGGTGTCACTGCTCAATTGGCTCTTCCTCGCCCGCTCGGCCGGTGGGGTGGACGCGCTGATGAAAATCGCCGGCGGCTACCAGGACTCCCAGTTCGAGGGCGGCGTGGGCCAGATCCCCGAGGCCATGGCCGCCGAGCTGGGGGACGCGGTGGTCCTCGAGGCGCCCGTGACGGCGCTGACCCAGGCGGCGGACCGCGTCACGGTGGTGTCCGCGGGCCGCCACCGTGACGGCTCGCCGTGTCGTGCTGACGCTGCCACGCGCCCTGGCGGCCGGCATCCGCTTCGACCCGGCGCTGCCCGGTGACCACGCGCTGCTGCTCCACCAGATCCCCGCCGGCACGGAGGTGAAGACGGTCGCCCTCTACGAAGAGCCGTTCTGGCGCGCCGACGGCATCTCGGGCAACACCGTGGCCACGGACGATCTGATCGAGGTGACGCTGGACACCACCCAACCGGCGCATCCCCAGGGCGTCGTCGGCACCTACTCCGCCGGGCCGCGGGCGCGCGCCCTGTGGCGGATGGGCGAATCGGAGCGCCGCGCCGCCCTGGTGCGGATGCTCGCGACGCGGCTCGGCCCCAAGGCGGCCAGGCCTCTCGAGGTCCTCGAGCTCAACTGGGCCGAGGAGCGCTGGACGCGCGGGTTGCTCGATGGGGCACTTCCCCACCGGCGTACTCACCCAGTACGGCCGCCGGCTGCGCGAGCCCGTGGGCCGGATCCACTGGGCCGGCACCGAGACGGCATCGATCTCCTACGGCGCGATGGACGGCGCGGTGCGCTCGGGCGAGCGCGCCTGCACGGAGATCCTGGCCTCCCCGGATTGACTCAGGGCCCCATTCCCTCGGGCCGCGGCCCGGGTCCCGCGCCCACCCCCAGCTTCTCCCGGAAGAACGTCAACGTCTGGTCCAGCGCGGCCCGCGTCGGCGTGCCCTCCTGGTCCACCAGGTGCTCGGTCAGGACGGAGTGCGCCTGCTTGGGGTGCGCGTAGGGGTTGCCCGGCGCCGAGTCGATCTCCACCGCGATGAAGGCGTCGCCCAGCGCGCGGCGCAGCGTCTCGAAGCGCTCGGGGAAGCAGAACGGGTCGTTGCTGAAACGGAGCCCGAGCAGACAGGTGCCCGCCGCCGCGCGCTCCTTCACCCGGGCGAGATCGGCGTCGGAGATCCCCACGTCGGCCTTGCGCTTCTTGCCCAGGGGGAACGGGAGCGACGGTTGGCTGAGAACGGGCGCCAGGACCACGTCGTCGACCATCATCGCCAGGGCGAAGCCGCCGGTGAAACACATCCCAACCACGCCGACACCGGGCCCACCGCAGCGCTCGTGCTCGGCCGCGGCCAGCGCGCGCAGCCACACGGTGATCGGGCTCGTCTTCTGCAGCGCGAAACAGGCGAACTCCCGCGAGACGCAGGCGGGCCCGATCGACTGGAGGGCGTACCCGGGTGACGCCGGCCGCCCGGGATCGCCGAAGAGGTGCGGCAGCACCGCGGTGCAGCCGGCCGCCGCCACGCGGCGACCGAACTGGGCCACCTGGGGCGTGATGCCCGGGATCTCGCTGATGACGATGACGGCGGGACCGCTCCCGATGCGGTAGACGTCGCGCCGTTTGCCACCCGACTCGAAAGAGTCCTTGGTCAAGCCCTCGAGCGCGTCCACCCCGCCTCCAGCACTCGTCGCCATGGGCGGACCGTAGCATCGAGCGTCGTGACCCGGACCCTCCAGCCCCTCGGGGCGCGCCTGCCCGTCCTGGTCGGGTTGGGCGCCGTGCACGACGCCGCACCCGTCGCCGAGCTCATGACGGCGGCTGTGCGCGCCGCGGCAGCGGATGCCGGAGCGCCGGGGTTGCTCGGCGCCATCGACTGCCTCATGGTGCCGCAGGGCTCGTGGTCGCTCACCGACCCCGCCCGCACCGTGGCCCGGCGTGTCGGCGCCGCGTCGGCGCACACGGTCCGTTGCGAGGTCGGGGTGTCGCAGCAGGAGGTGATCAACCACGCGCTGGCCGCCGTCGCCGACGGCACACACGGTGTCGTCGTGGTGGCCGGGGCCGAGGCGCGGGCCTGGGCTCGCGGTGGCGGCGTGGAGCAGGACGAGGAGTCGGAGCCACCCGACGAGGTGCACATCCGCCCGCCCGACTTCGTGGCGCCCGTCGAGCTGGCGGCCGGCATCGTGCTGCCGCCGGTGCAGCAGTACGCGCTGATCGAGAACGCGCTGGGCGCCGCCGAGCAGCAGCCGGTCGACGCGCCGCACGATGCGATCGCGGCGCTCTGGGCGCGCTTCAACGCGGTGGCCACCCACAATCCCGATGCGGCCTTCGGCGCGCCACGGGACGCCGCCGCCATCGCCACGCCCGGCCCGGGCAACCGGCCGCTCGCCTACCCCTACAACGTGTGGCACGCCAGCCACTGGACGGTGAACCAGGCCTCGGCGCTTTTGCTCTGCTCGGCCGAGCTGGCGGCGGACGCCGGTGTGCCCGCGGACCGCTGGCTCTTCCCGCACGCGGCGCTGCACTGCTCCACGGCGGTCTCCTTGACGGCGCGGCGCCGGCTGGACGCCTGGCCGGCCATGGGCGTACTCGGCCGGACAGCGGCGCGGCGCCTCGGCACCCCGCTGCACGAGCTCCGCCTGGCCGAGGTCTACTCGTGCTTCCCGGCCGCAGTGCGCGTGCAGCAGCGCGAGCTCGGACTCGACCTCGCCGGCACCCCGACGCTCACGGGCGGCATGACCTTCGCCGGCGGACCCTTCAACCACTTCGTGCTGCAGTCGCACGTCACGTTGGGCCGGCGCCTGCGGGCCGAGCCGGCCGAACGGGGGCTGGTGACGACGGTGTCGGGGATGCTCTCCAGGCCCGGCCTGGCCGTGTGGTCCGCCACCCCGCCGCCCGCCGAAGAGCGTGCGCGGCCGTTGGTGGCGGACCTGGCCCGCGAGGTGGCGGCGGCCACGGAAACCGTCCCCGTCGTCGAGGCGCCGCCCGCGGCGCCGGCCCGCGGCACCGTCGTCGCCTTCACCGTCACCTACGGCGTCCAGGACGGACTCGACCCGGTGCGCACCGCCATCGTGGCGGACCTGCCCGATGGGGCCCGCACCGCTGCCACCTGCGAAGATGCACGCACCGCCCGCCACGCCGTCGCCGAGGGCCTCATCGGTCGGGCAGTCGAGGTGAAGGACACGACATTCAGCCTGTGAGCGACATTCCCACTCGCCCGGGTCGGCCTCGCCTGGTCGAGCCGGAGCTCGCGGCCCGGGTACCCGGCCTGCGGCGGGTCGCGGCGCTCGCCCTCGCCCTGGGCGCGTTGAGCGCCCTCGCCGTGGTGGTCCAGGCGGTTGCGATCGCCTACGTGGTGGACCGGTCCCTCCTGCACCACGCGGCGCTCGGCGTCGTCGTGCCCGCCGTCGTCGTGGCGGGCCTGGCCGTCCTCGTCCGCGCCGTGCTGCACGGCGCCGGGGACCTCTCGGCCCAGGGGGCGGCCGACCACGTCGTGGCGCGCCTGCGCAGCGACCTGCTGCGCCATGCGCTCGCCCTCGGCCCGGGTTGGCTGGCGGGCGAACGACCGGGCGAGCTGTCGCTCACCGCCACCCGGGGCCTGCGCGTCGCTGCACACCTACTACGCGCGCTACCTCCCCCAGGCGGCAGCCGCGGCCGTGATCCCGGTGCTGCTCCTGGTCTGGGTCGCGACCCAGGACTGGCTGTCCTTCGTCGTCGTCTTCGCGCTGGTCCTCGCGGTGCCCGTCACGATGGTCTTCTTCGGGCGGGAGGCGGCCAAGCGCTCGGCGCGCCAGTGGCGCCGGCTCGGCTCGCTGGCCGGCCGCTTCCTCCAGCTGGTCGAGGGGCTGCCGACGCTGCGGGCCTTCGGGCGCGAAGACCACGGACGACGCGAGGTGGCGGCGGCCACCGACGGCGTGCGCGCCGCCACCATGCGCACCCTGCGCGTGGCGTTCCTCTCGGCCCTGGCCATGGACATGCTCGCCGGCTTCGGCGTCGGTTTGGTGGCGATGGTGCTCGGGCTGCGGCTGCTCTGGGGCGAGCTCAGCCTGCAGACCGCCATGGCCGTCCTCCTCGTGGCGCCCGAGATCTTCATCCCGCTGCGCCGGGCCGGTGCCGAATTCCACGCCAGCACGGAGGGGCAGGCGGCCGCGGCGCGCGGTCCTCGCGGTGCTCGACACGCCCCTGCCGGCGACGGCCGGCGGGGCCGATGCACCCGTTGCGGCGTCGGCAGCGCCGGCGCACCCGGGAGGCGCGGCGGTGCTCATCATGGAGGGAGTGCGGGTGGACTACGCGCACCGGGACATCCCGGCACTGGCGTCGTTCTCCCTGGCCGCGCCCGCGGGCGCCCGGGTTGCGCTCACCGGGCCCTCCGGTGCGGGCAAGTCCACCGTCCTCGCCACGCTGCTTCGCTTCGTCGAACCGACTGCGGGGACGATGGCCTTCGGCGACGAAGACGGCTGCGTCGTGGACGCCCCGGCGTGGCGGACCCACTTCGGCTGGCTGCCGCAGCGCCCCCACCTCTTCAATGCGACCATGGCGGACAACCTGCGCCTCGGCGCACCGGGGGCCACCGAGGAGGACCTGCAGGACGTCCTCGACGCCGTCGGCCTCTCCGAACTGTTGGCCAACCTTCCGGCGGGCCTGCGGACGGTGCTGGGGCACGACGGCCTCACCCTCAGCGCGGGCGAGCGCCAGCGGCTGGCGCTGGCCCGGGCCCTGCTCAGCCCGGCGCCCGTCCTGCTGCTCGACGAGCCGACCGCGGCGCTGGACCCCCCGACGGTGGCGCGCGTCGCGCCGGCCATCGAGCCGTGGCTCGAGGGCCGCACCGTCGTCGTCGCCGCGCACGAGCCTGTCCTCCTCCCCCGCTTCGACGTCGTCGTGACCCTCCCTGCCGCCGTCGCGGTGCCCGTGGCGGTCTCGCCGTGAGCCGGCGGGGCGGCGCGCTCGGTCGCGTCCTGGCCGACCCCGGCACCCCCACCGCCCGCCTCGCCCTGGCCGGCCTGCTCGGCCTGGCCGCCGCCGCCGCGACGATCGGGCTGCTGGCCGGCTCCGGCTACGTGGTGGGCCGGGCCGCGCTCCGGCCGGGGCTCAGCGCCATCGTCGGCATCCTGGCCGCGGTCGAGGTGCTCGCCTTCCTGCGTGGCCCGCTGCGCTACGCCGAGCGCCTGGTAGGCCACGACGCCGCACTGCGCGCGCTCACCCGCTGGCGCGTCTGGCTCTACGACTGCCTCACCCCGCGCGTCCCGGCCGCCCTAGCCGGGTGGCGCAGCGGCGATCTCTTGAGCCGGGCCATCGACGACGTCGACGCCCTCCAGGACCTGTACCTGCGCACGTTGCTGCCCGTCGCCGTCGCCGTGGGTGCCGGCGTGCTCGGCGTCGTGCTGGTCGGCGTCATCCTTCCCTGGGCGGCGCTCGGCCTCGGCGTGCCCCTCGCGCTCGCACTCACCGTGCCGGCCGCGCTGACGTGGCGCCGCAGCGGCGACGGCGAGGTGGCCGAGCTGGCCGGCACCCTGTCGGCCCAGGTCGTCGACGCGCTGGCCGGGGCACCCGAGCTGCTGGCCTTCGGCGCGGACGACGCCTTCCTCCAATCGGTCGGGGAGCTGGCCGGGCGCGCCGATGCGCTGGAAGGGCGTCACGCCCGGCTGGCCACGACGTCGGCCCTGCTGATCCAGTTCTGCGTCGCGGTGGCACTGACGTCGGTGCTGGCGCTCGGCGTGACCGCGGTCCACAACCACCGCCTGGGACAGGTGATGGTGGCGGTGCTGCCGCTCGCCGCGCTGGCGACGTTCGAGACGGTGCCCGGCGTGCCGCTGGCCGTGGCGCGGGCGTTGGCGGTGCGTGCGTCGGCCGAGCGCCTCTTCGCGCTCGACGAGGTGCCGGTGCCGGTGCGCGACCCGGCACACCCAGCCGCGCTGGCGCCGGGCGTGCCGGAGGTGGCCTTCATCGGCGCGGCGCTGCGGTACGCCGACGGCCTGCCCCGGGCGCTCGACGGCGTCACGCTGCGGGTGCCGGCCGGCGGCCGGGTGGCGGTGACCGGGTCGAGCGGCGCCGGCAAGTCGAGCCTCGTCAACGCGCTCCTGCGCTACTGGCCGCTGGAGGCCGGCGCGCTGGAGCTCGCCGGGACGGACGTGGCACGGCTTCCCGAGCGGGCCGCCCGCGCCGCCTGCGCGCTGGCGGACCAGCGCGCCCAGCTCTTCGCGGGCACCCTGCGCGACAACCTCACGCTCGGCAACCCCGGCGCGGACGAGGAGGCGATCGCCGCCGCGTTGCGCGCCGCCCAGCTCGACGCGTGGGTGGCCGGGCTGCCCGACGGCCTCGACACGCCGGTGGGCCAGGACGGGGTGGCTCTGTCGGGCGGTGAGCGGCGACGTCTCGCGGTGGCCCGGGCCCTGCTGGCGCCGGGCGGTGTCCTCGTGCTCGACGAGCCCACGAGCGGGCTCGACCCGCGGATGGCCGACGAGGTCGTCGAGGGCGTGCTGGCGGCCGCGGGGGCACGGAGCGTCCTCGTGATCACCCACCGCGCCGCCGAGGCGGCCCGGTGCGACGACACAGTTGCGCTGGAGGCGGGGCGCGTCGTCACACCGCCGGGCTGAGGGCCGGTCGGTCAGTCCTGCACGCGCAGCCCACCCCGTGACGAACCCGCCGACCCGTGTCCTCGGTGGCGAAGGAGGTGGACGTCCCCATCAAGTAGGCGCCGGTGTCGCCGGTGAGCCCGGTCTCCCCCGAGCCGCCCAACGCCCGTTTGCCCGGGTCCCGACGGAAACCTAGTCTCGGCCCTGCAGGCGGCGACCGACTCCCGCCCCGTCCATACTCTCGGAATCGCCGCGAGAGCCCGCACGGATGCGGTGTTGGTGCGATCCACAACCCGGGTTGCCTTCGGGCGGATCCGATCGGTGGTTCTTCGGCCTCGGGCGCAAGAATCCCCGGCGCACCGTATTCCCACACTGACAGGAAAGGTGTGAACCAGTGACTCCAGACTCCACGGGGGCGGCCGGCGGAGTAGGCGACGGGGACATTCGTCTCGACCTCGACCTGCCCGGATTACTCACCCACGCGTGCATGCCGCTCGACGTCGGCGGTGTCGACGCGGGCCAGCACTCGACCGACGGGCGCCTGGCCCGAGGCCAACGGACGCGCCGCAATGTCGCCCACGCGCTGATCGAGCTCCTGCAGGCCGGCAACCCCGACCCGACGGCCAAGGAAGTGGCCCAGCGAGCCCAGGTGTCCCTGCGACTGGTCTTCCACCACTTCGACGACATGGACGACCTGTACCACTACGTGGCCGCCCTCCAGTTGCGGCGCCAGTGGCACGGCATGCCCGACCTGTCGCCCCGGTTGGCCCTCGGGACGCGGATCGAGCGGACGGTGGCGCACCGCGCCTCGCTCTTCGAGGAGATCACGCCGGTCCGCCGCGCCCTGGGCCGACGGGGCCCGTCGTCGACGGGGGTGGTCGAGGCCGTCTGGGCGGCGGACGCCCTGTTGCTCGAGGACATCCGGACGACCTTCGCCCCGGAGATCAGCGCGTTGCCCTCGGCCTTGCGGTCCGAGTACCTCGGTGCCATGGACACCGCCGCGTCATGGGAGTCCTGGGACCGGCTGCGCTCCACCTCGGGGGTCGGCGTGCGGCCGGCCAAGCGGGTGGTGGGCCGGATGCTGACCCTGTTGAGCGTGCGCCACGGCGGCGCGGGCGGGCACGTCGGACCGCGCGGTCGTGCGCGCCAGCGTCTTTTAGGTCGGTCCTCGGTCCGGGCCGGTGCCCTCGGTCAGGCGGCGCTCGACCTCGTCGGCCCGCGGCGCCGGGTACCCGAGTAGGCCCGGCCGCCACCCCAGCGCGATCTTGCGCGGCCCGGCGCCGTCCTCGGTCCAGAGGTGACACGTGTTGGCCAGGAAGCCAAACCCGCCCTCGCGCATCGGGTGCTCGCCGCTCCCCTTCTCGACCTCCCAGGCGCCCGCGGACGTCATGCCCTGGACGACGACCGGCCCGATCGCCCGGGCCAGGAACTCCAGATGGCTGCAACCGCGCTCGCGGCCGAAGCGCGCCTGCACGGCACCGGAGTACCCACGGGCGACGGACAGGCCGATGAGGTCGCGGAAGCTGGGCTCGATGTCGGTGCACTCGACGTGCGGATAGGTCTGCATGTCGGCGGCCGCGTCCACGATCGTCATGTCGGCCCGCCGCACGACGATGCCCAGCTCCATGAAATGGAGGTCGCGCGGGCCGTACGTCCCGCTCGGCCCACGGCCGCTGGTCGTGCAGCGTTCCGAGCACGGCGAAGTGCTCGCCGCGGGTGAACACCTCGATGGCGATGGTCCGCCGGTGGACGGGATCCTCACCGGCACCGGGCCGGGGACGCAGTGAGGCGAGCGTGGGCGGATCGTCAGGCACCGGGCGATTGTGGCGCCGCCGTGGCCACGGGTGCCACCGCCACCTCGTTGTAGCCGTGCAGGATCGGTGCGTCGCGGTTCCAGCCGATGCGGGTCACCGAGGCGGTGCGCAGGAAGAGGCGCCAGTAGAGGTCCGGCGTGCCAAGGGCCCAGCCGACCGCGGCCTTGATCGGCGTGACGTGGCTGACCACGGCGACGTCGCCGTCGAGGCGGCGGGCTCCGGCCCCGTCCTCGGCGAAGAGCTCAGTACAGGCCGCGGCGACCCGCTCGTCCACCTCGGCCAGGGTCTCCCCGCCCTCGGGCCGGAAGCCTCGGTCGGCCTGCCACAGCCGCCAGACTTCGGCGGGGATCCCTTGCAGGGGCTGGCACTCGAACTCCCCGTAGTCCACCTCGACCCAGCGGTCGTCGACCACGGCGGGCGGACCGAGCGCGAGGAGCGCGGCGGTGTCGCGAGCGCGGCTGAGCGGGCTCGTGCGCACCTCCACCACCGGGCCGTCCAACAACGCCCGCGCCGCCAGCACCTGGGCGCGGCCCTTCTCGGTCAGGGGGGCGTCGGTCCGGCCGAGGAGGAGGCCCTGCGCGTTGGCCTCCGACTCCCCGTGGCGCACCAGGATCAGCACGGCCGGCGCACGCGCCTCAAGCGGGGACCAGGATCCGGCCGCACTGCTCGCAGATGGCGATCTCGCCGGGCGGCAGCGCGCGGATCTTCTCCACCTCGACCGAGGACAGTTCGAGATGGCACCCGTCGCAGCGGTTCTTGACGAGGCGGGCGGCGCCGGTGCCCTTGAGGCGTGCCCGCAGGGTCTCGTAGCGGTCGGCCAGCGCGGTAGGCAGCTGCGCCGCCTCGGCCGCCCGCGTGTCGGCGGCCGAGGCGATGGCGGCGTCGATCTCGCGCTGCTCTAGGGCGATGCGGTCCCGCAGCTCCCCGGCCTGCGCCTCCAGCGGGGCCATGCGGTCGCGGAGGGCAGCGAGCTCGGCGTCCACCGGGTCCTGCTCGAGCATGGCCACCAGCTCGACCTCCTCGAGCTCGGCCCGCCGCTCGGTGAGATGGTGCACTTCGTCGCTCATGGCCTGCAGGTCGCGGCCGGACGAGCTGGTGGCGGCGTACATGCGCTGCTCGATGGCGCTGCGCCGCTCGCTGATGCCGGCGATCTGCTCCTCGAGGCTCTTCTGGGTGGCGGCCAACGCAGCCCGGCGGCGGTCGGCGTCGGCCCGCTCGGACTCCAGCGCGGCCAGCTGGGCCTCGATCGCGGTGAGGCCCGTCGCCTCGGGCAGGCCGTCGCGTCGGTGCTGCAGCTGGGTGAGGGAAGTGTCGAGGTCCTGCACCGCGAGGAGGTGGTCGAGGACGTCGGTCACCGCAGCTCCTCGGAAGCGGCGGCGGCGCGCGCCAGCGGCAGCGCGTCGGCCAGTGCGGCGTCGGCCGTGGCCATGGCCTCGTCCCAGGTGAACCAGCGGGCTTCGGGGCTCTCACCGGGTGGCGGGGCGGGATCGGCGTCCGCGCCGAGCAGCAGGTACCGCAGATCGAGGTGTGTGTGACCCAGCGCGGCCTCGTGCACGTCGAGGTGGAGCAGGCGTGGCCCGGTGGCCGGATGCGTCACCTCGAGCCCGAGCTCCTCGTGGGCCTCGCGCCGGGCCGCGACGTCGGGGGTCTCGCCGGCGTCGATGTGGCCGCCGGGCTGCATCCAGATGCCGAGGCGCTTGTGTAGGTGCAGTACCGTGCCGCGGCGGCCGACGACGATGCCCGACGCGGTGACGTGCGTCGGGTCGGCGTGCTCGTCGCAGGGTGCCGCCAGGCGCGCCGAGCGCGGCGAGGAAGCGCTCCTTGGCCGCCGCCTCACGCGGCGAGACGGGTTCGTGGCCCTCCACGAGAGCTCGCAGGCCCTCCGTCTCTGTGGAGGCGCCCATCGTGGGATTCCTTAGCACAGGTGGCCGGTGAGCACCGTGGTTGCATGGCCGGCGATGCGGACCCGCTCGCCGTCGGGCCGGACGTAGATCGTCGCCCCGCGCGCCGACAGCTGCCGCACGACCAGGGCGTCGCGGCCCAGCTCGGCGGCCCAGTAGGGGCCCGCCGCGCACTGGGCCGAGCCGGTGGCCGGGTCCTCGGAGATGCCCACGTTCGGCCCGAAGACCCGGAGGACGTAGTCGGCGCCCGACGCCGGCGCAGCCGCCGCCGTCAGCAGGAGGGCCTTGGCCCCGGTGGCGGCGATGGCGTCGAGGTCGGGCTCGTAGGTGCGCACCGCCTCGGCCGCATTAAGGACGACAAAGGCGAAGAAGGCGGTCGACCCGCTGGCCACGACCGCGCCGGGCCACTGGTCGCGCACCGGGTCGGGCAGTGGGCCCGGCGTGACGGGGTCGACCGGGAAGTCCAGCTCGACGCGGTCGCCGTCAAAGGCGGCGCGCAGCGGGCCGCTGCGCGTGTGGAACGTCAGTGGTGTGCGGCCGTCGACCGTGCCCCCCTGGCGCAGGGCGTGGGCCGCGGCCAGGGTGGCGTGGCCGCACAGGTCGATCTCGGTGGCGGGCGAGAACCAGCGCAGGCCGAAGCTGGCCGGGTCGTCGGTCGGCGTCAGGAAGGCCGTCTCGGCGATGCCGAGCTCGAAGGCGATGGACTGCATGCGCGCCTCGTCCAGCGGGGAATGGAGCACGCACACGCCAGCGGGATTGCCGCCGAAGGGCACGTCGCTGAAGGCGTCCACCCAGGTGACCGGGATGCTCATCGTGCCCATGATGCTAAGCGGGTCAGCGCGTCGTCCAGGACACGGTCGCGCTTGCAGAAGGCCCAGCGCACCAGCGTCCGCCCCGCCTCGGCGTCGGCGGGATCGTAGAAGACCGAGCTCGGAATGGCCACCACGCCGCAGCGCTCCGGCAGCGCGAGGC
The DNA here is from genome assembly GCA_963756625.1 of uncultured Acidimicrobiaceae bacterium. Taxonomy (GTDB): domain Bacteria; phylum Actinomycetota; class Acidimicrobiia; order Acidimicrobiales; family RAAP-2; genus Bog-473. The sequence continues at coordinate 196,492 of CAVWNQ010000003.1, read as the reverse complement.
AGTAGTCCAGCGCGCCCAGCCCGGGCGCCACCGCCCCGATGTCGCTGGTGGCGAAGTACGTCGCCGCCGGCCGGTAGACCTCGTGCCCCAGCGCGGCGAGGCCGTCGCAAAAGCGGTCCCGCTTGGCCGCCAGCTCGCCGGCGTAGGCGTGCAGAGACGCGGGCGGAAAGCCGAGGCCGTGGGCGATGGCCACCTGGAACGGGGCCGGGCTGGTGTAGGTGAGGAACTGCTTGGCCGCCCGCACCGCGGCGACCAGCGGCGCCGGGCCGCTGGCCCACCCGACCTTCCACCCCGTGTAGGAGAACGTCTTGCCGCCCGACGAGATGGTCAGCGTGCGTGTGCGCATGCCGGGCAGGGTGGCCAACGGCACGTGCGGCGCGCCGTCGAAGACCAGGTGCTCGTAGACCTCGTCGGTGACCGCCAGGAGGTCGTGGGCCCGGCACAGGGCGGCCACCTGCCCCAATTCCCCGACCGTGAAGACCTTGCCCGTCGGGTTGTGCGGCGTGTTGAGGAGCACGAGCCGGGCGCGCGGCGAGGCGGTGGCCGCGGCGAGCTCGTCGGGGTCGAACGACCAGTTGGGCGGGTACAGGCGCACCAGGCGCGGCACGGCGCCCGCCATGGCCGCACAGGCGGCGTAGGAGTCGTACGTCGGCTCGAAGCACACGACCTCGTCGCCGGGTTCGCAGAGCGCGAGCAGCGCGGCGGCCACGGCCTCGGTGGCGCCCACGGTGACGAGGACCTCGGTCTCGGGGTCGAGCGCGAGGTCGTACCAGGCGCGCTGGTGCGCGGCGACGGCATGGCGAAGCTCGGGGACGCCGTGGCCCGGCGGGTACTGGTTGCGCCCGTCGCGAATGGCGGCGACGGCGACCTCGCGCAGCGCCTCGGGCCCGTCGGTGTCGGGGAAGCCCTGCCCGAGGTTCACCGAACCCGTGGCCGAGGCCAATTCCGACATGGTGGCGAAGATCGTGGTGGCGAATGGACGCAGGCGCCGGGCCAGATACGCGTCCCCCGCTGCCACCGCCATCATCGTACCGGGCGACCGCACCGCCTATCGTTCCGGCCGACCGTGCTCAGCATCGCCAACTTCAACATGCACTGCGGGATTGACGGATGGGGTCGGCCCTACGACTATCTCGCCTCCGTCGCCGCGCTGGACGCCGACGTCATCGTGCTCGAAGAGACCTGGACGGTCGACGGTGACGAGAGCGGCGGCCAGGCCGCCGCCGCGGAACGGCGATTGGGCTACCAGCTCGTGGCCGAGTCGGTCGGCTCGGGCCGCCGCATCGGGCCGCAGCCCGACGCCGGCGAGGGATGGATCGCCCAGCCCAGCTTCCGTGACGGGCACCGTGCGCTCTACATCGACGGGGCGCGAAAGCTCCGGCCGAGCGCCTACCGACTGATCCGCTGGCAGCAGGCCGAGCCGGGGACGATGGGGATCGCCGTGCTGGTGCGCTCCGAGCTCCCGATCGAGGCGACACGGGTGCTCCACCTCCACCCCCTGCGGGCGGACCGCCTGCGGCGCGCCGTCATCGTCGTCGATCTCACGGTGGACGGCCGGCCCATCTCGGTGGTGGGCACCCACATGGCGCACCTCCTCCACGGCTCGCCGCGCAACTTCGCCGAGCTCGGGCACCGCCTGCGCACCGAGGCGCGGCCCGACGCCGTGCTGGCCGGGGACATGAACGCCTGGGGGCCGCTCGTCCGCCTGTTCCTGCGCGGCGGCTGGCGGCGGGCCGTGCTCGGCAAGAGTTGGCCGGCCTGGCGTCCCCACAGCCAGATCGACCACATCCTGGTGCGCGGCGCGCTGCGCCCGCTGCGGGGCGCCGTGCTGCCGCACGCCGGCTCCGACCATCGGCCCCTGCGCGCCGAGCTGACGTTGGGATGACCGGTCCCGGCCCCACGGGCTGAGCCCGGCGGCCCGTCGGTCAGGGGACCGGGCCGGCGGTCAGGGCGGTGACCGCGGCGTCCACCGTGGCGTAGAGATGGTCCTCGCCGATGCGGGCCAGGAGCCCACCCCTTCGCAGTGACGCCCGCACGGTGTCGCCCACCCGCGCCATGCCGAAGGTGATGTGCAGGCGCGCACAGCGGTCGAGCACCTGGCCGAGCGACCGGCAGCCGGTGTAGTCGACGTCGCTCATTCCGATGGTGTCGAGCACCAGGACGCGCGTCTCCCCGCCGGCGCGGGCGAGGGCCGCCTCCACCTCCTCGCGGAAGTGCACCGCGTTGGCGTACCAGAGCGGCGTGGCGAACAGGACGACCAGCACGCCGGGCTGCTGCTCACACTGCACCGGCCCCGAGAGCGGCGTCCAACTGGTCGTCCCCGGCGACGCGCCCGAGTACGTGGAGCTGCGGGCGGGCGCTGTGCCGGATCCGGTCCAGGAGGGCGAGCAGCACGGCCAGGGCGATGCCCTGCTCCACCCCGACCAGCACCACCGCGAGGAGCGTGAGCGCCGCCAGCGCGAACTCGAACAGGTCGAAGCGGGCGATGGCCACCAGGTCGTGCACGTGGAAGAGCCGCAGCGCGATGAAGATGAGGATGGCGGACAGGGCGCTCAGCGGCACGTCCCGCAGCACGCCGGCCACCGGGATGAGCAGCACCACCACGGCGGCCGCGCCGAGCGCCCCCGCCTGGGTTCTCCCCCCGGCCGTGGCGACGGCGCCGGTGCGCGGCGGGCTGGCGTCGACCGGGAACGCATTCGCGAAGCCGGCGACCACGCTGCCCGCGCCGACGGCGAGGAAGTCGCGTCCGGCGTCGACGTCGTAGCCACCTTGCTCGGCGAAGGCGCGCGTGGTGGCCGCCGTCTGGGTCACCACCACGAGCGCCACCACGGCGGCGAGCGGCGCCAGGCTCCGCACAGTCGACCACGACAGCCCCGTGAGGCCGACGTGGGGCGCGCCGGTGGAGATAGGGCCGAGAACGGCCACCCCGTGGGACTGCAAGCCGAACGCGCCGACCACCGCGGTGGCGGCGACCATGCCGATCAGGGGACCCGGGACGAGCCGATTGGCGCGCACGCCCACGAACATGATGGCGAGGACGCCCAGGCCGACGGCGAGCGTCCAGCCGTTGACGTCGCCGAGGTGCGTGGCGATGGACCCGATGCGGTGCTCGTTGTTGCCCGACGCCGCCGGCAGGCCGAAGAGTTCCGGCAGCTGGTGGATGACGATGATCACGGCGACGCCCGAGAGGAACCCCCGCACGATGGGCGTCGAGAGGAACTCTGCGATCCAGCCGAGCCGGAGGATGCTGACCAGCAGGACGATGAGGCCCACCATCACCGCCAGGATCTCGACCAGGTCGACGTAGTGCGGCGAGCCGCTGAGGGCGAGCGCCGAGACGCCCGCGGCGAAGAGCGGCGCGATGGTCGAGTCCGCCCCCACCGACATCTGGGGGTTGGAGCCCAGGAGGGCGAACAGCACGGTGCCGGCGACGAAGGCGTAGAAGCCGGTGATCGGTGGCATGCCGGCCAGCCGCGACGTGGCGAGCTGTTCGGGCACGGCGATCACGAGCAGAGTCATCCCGCCCGCCACGTCCGCGCTCAGCCAGGCGCGCTGATAGCCGTGCAGCGACGTCAACACCGGTGGAGGGCGCAGTCGCACGGCGCCATCATCGCCCACCGGCATGGCGGCCGGATCGACCCCAGTGTCTAGTCTCGTCCCATGAGCGACTACCCCTACGCCGACCGTTTCCCCGTCCACCGCGCGCTGCCCGAACAGGGCGCCAGCCGCGACGAGGTGCTGGACCAGCTGCACGCGATGGCCACCGAGGAGGACGCGTTCTGGGAGACGGGGAAGTGCTCGGGCACGATGTACTGCGGCGACCACGACCACTACCGCTTCATGAACGAGGCCTTCGGGCTCTTCGCCCACGTCAACGTCCTCCAGCGCGACATGTGCCCCAGCGCGACCAAGTTCGAGGCCGAGATCATCGCCATGACGCTCGGCCTGCACTCCGGCGACGCGGCAGTGGCCGCCGGTGACGAGCCCTGTGGCCTCGTCACCACGGGCGGGACCGGCAGCATCCTGCACGCCGTCCTGGCCTACCGCGAACATGCGGCGCAGACCCGCGGCATCACGCAGCCGAACGTCATCAAGCCCGAGACGGCCCACCCGGCCTTCGACAAGGCGTGCCACCTCTTCGGGGTCGAGCTCCGCCGGGCCCCCGTCGACCCCGTGACGACCCAGGTCGACCTCGACTGGGTGCGCGACCACGTCGACGAACGGACCATGGCCCTCATCGGCTCGGCCTGCAACTACGGCTACGGCACCGTCGACCCCATCGCCGAGCTGTCCGAACTGGCGCTGGCCCGCGGCATCGGGCTGCACGTCGATGCCTGCCTGGGCGGGTTCATCCTCCCCTTCGGCCGCGAGCTGGGCTACGACATCCCCGCGTTCGACTACGCGGTGCCGGGCGTGACCTCTATCTCGGCCGACACCCACAAGTACGGCTACGCCTTCAAGGGCTCGTCCGTGCTCAGCTTCCGCTCCAAGGACCTGCGCAACGCGGAGTACTTCTACCTGACCGACTGGAGCGGCGGGAAGTACACCTCTCCGGGCATGGAGGGCTCGCGCTCGGGCGGCCTCATCGCGGCCACCTGGGCCGCCATGGTGCAGCTCGGACACGCCGGCTACCTCGGCTACGCCCGCCAGATCTTCGAGACCTCCTTGGCCATGCAGGAGGCCGTCACCGCGCACCCCGAGCTACGCCTGGTCGGGCGGCCCACCTTCCTGTTCTCCTTCACCTCGGACGTCTTCGACATCTACCACGTCAACGACTTCATGCGGACCAGAGGGTGGCGCTTCAACGGGCAGCAGTACCCCAACGCGCTGCACATGGCGGTCACCCGCCCCCAGACCCAGCCCCGGGTGGTGTCCGAGTTCGCGGCCGACCTGGCCGACGCGGTCGACTACGCCAAGGCGCACGCCGGGGACGCGCCGAGGTCGGGCGCCATCTACGGCGGCGTGGCGGGCGGCATGACCGACGAGGCGGACGAGTTCATCCGCGCCGTCATGGCCGACATGCTCGACGGGCAGTCCTCCATCCCGGCATGAGCGAGGCTGGCGCCGGCCCACCCACCGCGTGGGTGGCCGGGTGCCGCGCCGCGCAGGCCGCGCTGGACGCGGACGTGGCGGGGCTGACCGACGCGGTGGCGCACGGGCCGAGCCGGCTCCCCGGCTGGAGTATCGGCCACGTCCTCACCCACCTGGCCCGCAACGCGGACAGCGTCGTGTGGCGGCTCGAGGGCGCAGCGGAGGGTGCGGTGCGCGACCAGTACCCGGGCGGGCCGGGCCAGCGGCAGGCCGCCATCGACGCGGGCGCGGGGCGTCCGGCCGCCGCGTTGGTGGCCGACGTCGCCCGCAGCTCGGCCGCCGTGGAGCGGGTCATGGCCGCGCTCGGCGACGCGGCCTGGGACGCCCCGTCACGGACGTCGCCGCGGCGTGGTCGAGCCGGCGCGCGACGTGGTGCTCTCGCGCTGGCGCGAGGTGGTGGTGCACCACGGCGACCTCGGGGTCGGGCTCGGGTCGGTGCCGCTGACGCCGGACCTCGTCGACGCCTGGCTCCCGCGCGAGCTCCCGCGCCTGGCCGGGCGCACCGACCCGGCCCGGCTCCTCGCGTGGATCATCGGGCGGGGCGACCCGCCCGAGCTCGCCGCCTGGTAGGGCGTCGCCGGCCGCCCGGGTCAGGCCGACACGAACGCGTTGCCGGCGCGGTCCACCGCCACGCAGAAGGAGGCGGTCGGGCACGAGATGGCGGTGAGCGCGTGGCCGTTGTCGATGAGGGTGCCGGCGCTCCAGGCCGTCCCGTTCCAGCCGAACACGCGACCGAGGGAGTCGACGGCGCGGCAGAACGTCGGGGTGGGGCACGACACCCCGGTGAGGCCCGAGGCGTTGGTGCCGACAACCGGCGGCTCGGTGGCGATCGGGACGGGCTGCGAGAAACCGAGACCGCTCCAGGTCAGCACGTCGCCGTTGCTATCGACCAGGACGCAGAAGGTCGTGCTGGCGCACGACACCGAGTTGAGCTGGCCCACGGTGTCCGCGTCGTTGGGCTGGGTCCAGGTGTGGCCGTTCCATAGCGACGGCCCGCCCTCGGCCGCCACGCAGAAGGACGGGGACACGCACGAGATCTGGTTGGCCGCCCCCCAGGCGCCCACGTTCCCCGACCAGCCGCTGCCGTCGAAGGCGAAGGAATTGCCCTCACCGTCGACGGTGATGCAAAAGGTCGGGCCGGTGCAGTCGATGGCCGTGATGCCCTGCGCAGCCGGGAGGATGGCCGGCGCCTGCCAGGTGGACCCGTTGAACAGCGCCACCTGGTTGGTGTTGGGCGCGGCGGCGCAGAAGCTCGGAGTGGCGCAGGACAGGAAGGATCCGCCCTGCGGCGAGGGCGACGGCACGGGGGGCCCGAGGGCGGTCACCTTCTCGATGTAGAGCCGGTACGTCTGCCCGGCGGCCGAGCCCATCAGGCAGGTGCCCACGGCGGGGCACGACACGACCGAGAGGTTCGCGCCCGGCGCGATGCGCAGCGCCTTGGACCACGTCCCCGCGGGCGCCACGGTGGTCGGCGTCGTCGGGTGCGCGGTGCTCGCTGCCGTCGTCGTCGGCGCGCCGGTGCCGCCCGAACCGGAGCCGCAGCCGGCCGCCAGCAGTGACAGCGCGACGACCGCCGCCGCCGCGGCCATCGGTGCCGCCCACCCGCGCACTAGGAGTGGACCGGCATCCCGTTCGCCTCGAGGGCCCGGTGACGGGACCAGGTGTCGAGCACGATCAGGGTCTTCGTCCCGGTGACCCGGCCGCGCCGGCGCAGCTGCTCGATGACCTGCCCCAGCCGCTCGACGTCGGGGACCTGGAGCCAGACCAGCGCGTCGGGGTCGCCGGCCGTCGTGAAGACCGCCTGCACCTCGGAGAGCTGCATGGCCGTCTCCTTGATCTCCTGCAGGTCGGCGGTGCCGGCGAAGCGGACCTCGGTGAAGGCCTGGATGGGCCGCCCCGCCTTGCGGTGGTCGACCACCACTGTGTACCCCGCGATCACACCGGTGCGCTCCAACCGCTCGATGCGCCGGGTCACCGCCGAGGCCGAGAGGGAGACCTGCTCCCCGATGTCGGCCATCGTCCGCCGGGCGTTCTGCGACAACAGCTCGATGATGTGGTGATCGATCGGATCAAGCTCTTCCGTTCCCATGGTCCAGAAGCCTAGTAACGGCGGGTTGCGCCGCACGTTCAGTGCATCGACGGAGCCGAGTGTTGGTCCTCCGTTGCGCGGGACGCCCTTCGCTGGCTTTCAGGGATCCCGGCGATGGACGGCCACGGCGTAGTCGCCGCCCGCCGCGTAGGGCCGCCGGTCCCAGCCGGCCCAACGGTCCTCGAGCACCAGTCCGGCCCGGGCCGCCAAGGCGTCGTGCGCGGCCGGGCCCAGCCCTCCGGCACGGATGGAGTAGCCGGTGATGTGGCGGCCCCCCGGGGCCAGCCAGCGTGCCGCGTTGGCCAGCACCCGGCCCTCGGTTCCGGGCGCCACGAAGATGAGGACGTTGCCGGCCATGACGACGACGTCGAAGAGGCGCCCGAAGCCGAGCGCGGGGTCGGCCAGGTCGCCCCGCACCCACGTCTGCTCCGGCGCCTTGGCACGCGCCGCGTCGAGCATGGCGTCGTCGACGTCGACACCGACGACGGTACGGCCGCGCCGGTGGAGCTCGATGGCCACCCGTCCGGTGCCGCACCCCGCGTCGAGCACCACGGCGGGAGCGTAGGAGTCGACCAGGTCCGCCTCACCATGCACGTCGAGACCGGAGGCGGCCAGCCTCTCGAAGCGACGGTCGTACGCCACGCCGCGTGGCACGTCGCTGTCCCCCCAGCGATCGGTCATCGGCGCGCCGCCGTGACGACGGCTACGGCGTGCCCGAAGTGGATCCGACGCCGGGCAGCGTCTGCGTGGTCGCGCCGGCAGGCAGCGCGAAGAGGTTCGAGGGAGCCTTGGACGAGTACTTGGTCAGCTGGAAGTAATTGGTCTTCGAGCTGCCCGAGTACGCGAGCAGGCCCTGCTTGGTCACGCAATACTTGCCCCCCTTGAGGCGGGCGGTGACGGTGAGGCAGGTCGAGGGCTGACCGGCGAAGGTGGCCGACGAGGCAGAGATCTGGACGCCGAGCGCCCGGGCGATGGAGCTGTTCTCGGCCTCGTTGAGGATGCCGAGCAGCGCGGCGGGGTTGAAGAGGCTCTCGAGCCCGAGCGCCGAATTGGACCCCTTCTCCTTCACGCAGTTCACGGTGGCCTTGGCCGTCGTCGTCGTGGAACCGGCACCCGAGTTGCCGGAGTTGCCGGAGTTGCCGGAGTTGCCGGAATTGCCGGAGTTGCCGGAGTTGCCCGAGTTGCCCGAGTTGCCCGAGACACCGCAGTAGTAGGTCGTCTTCCCGGTGTCGATCACCGCCCCGCTGTTCGCCGACGAGAAGAGCGACTTCGGCGGCGCCTGCGCGATGGTGATGGTCGATTTCTGACCGCCGTTGACCGAGGTGTACTGCGCGTAATAGGTGATGTGCTTGCCCTTGTTGAGGGTGTTGGAAAGCGCCTTGAGGTTGGAGGACGAAATCGACTTGGCCGATACGGGCAGTGCGGGCACGACGGCAAGCAGGCCGACGCCGAGGGCGGCGGTGACGGTGAGGGCGGCAACGCGTGTGTGCATGTTACGCACCGTACCCCTCGATACCCTACGGGGGATGCATCCTGAGACGCGCCTGGGGACGGGGTCGACCGAGCGCTCGATAGGGTGACCGCGCCATGTGCCTGCTGGTCGTCGCGTCACGGATGGACCCCGGGGAGCCGCTGATCGTCGGGGCCAATCGGGACGAGATCATCGAGCGCCCGTCCACCACGATGACCGTCCTCGACGACGGACCGCCCCGCGTCCTCGGGGGCCGCGACGAGCTCTCGGGTGGCACCTGGCTGGCCGTCAACGCGCACGGGGTGTGCGCCGGGCTGACCAACCAGCCCCTGGGCGACGCCAAGGACCCCACGAAGCGCTCCCGCGGCGAATTGCCGCTGGCCCTGGCCCGCCACGTCAGCGCGGCGGCGGCCGTCGACGCCCTGCTGGCGGCCTACCGCCCGTGCGACTTCAACGGCTCCTGGCTGCTCGTGGGTGACCGGACCTCGCTGTACTTCGTCGACTTCACGGGAGCCGACGCCGACGCCGGGACGGCCGTGGCGCTGGCGCCGGGGATCCACGTGCTGGAGAACCGCGCCCTCGCTGCGCCCTCAGCCAAGGTGGACCTGGTGCGCGAGACCCTCGGCTCGCCCACCGGCGGCGACGAGATCGTGGCGGCCTTCCGCCGCGCCCTGACCGACCACCGGATGCCCGAGGGCGAGGAGCGGCCGAACGCAGCGAACTGCGTCCACCTCGAGTCGTTCGCCACGCGGTCGTCGTGCCTCGTGCGCGTGCCGGCCGCGACGGCCGGGACGGCCGCATTGCCGCGGCTCTGGGCGGCCGACGGTCCCCCCTGCGCCACGCCCTACGCGGAGGCGACCGGACTGTGGGAAGGGCGGGCCGTCACGGCGCCGCCGGTTCAGTCCCGCACGAGCGGCTTGTAGCGCACCCGGTGGGGCTGATCGGCCTCGACGCCCAGGCGCTTGCGCCGGTCGGCCTCGTAGTCGCTGAAGTTTCCCTCCCACCAGCGGGCCTGCGAGTCGCCCTCGAAGGCGAGCACGTGGGTGACGATGCGGTCGAGGAACCACCGGTCGTGGCTGATGACGACCGCGCACCCCGGAAAGGCCAGGAGGGCGTCCTCGAGCGCGCGCAGAGTGTCGACGTCGAGATCGTTGGTGGGCTCGTCGAGCAACAGCACGTTGCCGCCGCCGCTGAGCACCTTGGCCAGCAGCACGCGGTTGCGCTCGCCGCCCGAGAGCTGGCCCACCTTCTTCTGCTGGTCGCTGCCCTTGAAGCCGAAACCGGCCACGTACGCGCGTCCGTGCAGCTCGCGTCCGCCGACGACCAGCCGGTCCGCGCCACCGGTGATCTCCTCGAACACGGTGGCGTCCGGCGCCAGCGCGGCCCGCGACTGGTCGACGTAGGCCAGCTGGACCGTCGCGCCGACGGTGAGGGTGCCCGCGTCGGGCGGCTCCTCCCCGACGATCATGCGGAACAGGGTCGTCTTGCCGGCGCCGTTGGGACCGATGACCCCCACGATGCCGCCGGGCGGAAGGAGGAAGGTCAGGTCGTCGACGAGCAGCCGGTCACCGAACCCCTTCATCACGCCGGCCGCCTCGACGACCTGGTCCCCCAGCCGGGTCCCGGACGGGATGACGAGCTCCACCTTGTCGGCCCGCCGGTCGGCCGCCTCCGCCTCGGCCACGAGGTCGTTGTAGGCGGTGATGCGCGCCTTACCCTTGCTCTGACGGGCGCGTGGCGACATGCGAATCCACTCCAGCTCGCGCTCGAGGGTGGCCTGCCGCGCCCGGTCCGCCTTCTCCTCGGCGGCGAGGCGGGCCGCTTCTGCTCGAGCCACGACGAGTAGTTGCCCTCCCAGGGGATGCCGGCGCCGCGGTCGAGCTCGAGGATCCACCCGGCGACGTTGTCGAGGAAGTAACGGTCGTGCGTCATCGCCACCACCGTCCCCGGGATATTCCTGCAGGGTGCGCTCGAGCCACGCCACCGACTCCGCATCGAGATGGTTGGTCGGCTCGTCGAGCAGCAGTAGATCGGGCCGCGACAGCAGGAGCCGGCACAACGCGACGCGGCGCCGCTCGCCGCCCGACAGCGTGGTGACGTCGGCGTCGCCCGGCGGCAGCCGCAGCGCGTCCATGGCGATCTCGAAGGTCCGGTCGAGCTCCCACGCGCCGGCGGCGTCGATCTTGGTCTGGAGGTCAGCCTGCTCGGCCAGCAGGGCGTCGATATCGGCGTCGGGCTCGCCGAAGGCGGCGCACACCTCGTTGTAGCGGTCGACCAGCTGCGTGGCCTCGCCCACGCCCTCGGCCACGTTGCCGGCGACGTCCTTGGACTCGTCGAGCTGCGGCTCTTGCGCGAGATGCCCCACGGTGAACCCGGGCGTGAGGCGGGCCTCGCCGGTGAAGCCGTCGTCGTCGCCGGCCATGATGCGCAGCAGCGACGACTTCCCCGAGCCGTTGCCGCCGATCACCCCGATCTTCGCCCCGGGGTAGAAGGAGAGGTTGATGCCCTTCAGGACCTCACGGTCGGGCGGGTAGAAGCGCCTGAGATCGCGCATGGTGTAGATGAATTGGGGCGCCACGGCGACCAGTGTGCCTCACGCCCGCGCGGCCGGCGGAATCGGCCGGCCGGGACCCGGCGGTCAGAAGCCGGTGCCGGCGATGATGAGGCCGTTGAGGTGCGCGCCCGCCATAGAACCGTCGTTGGGCGCGTCGCCGTACGTGAAGACGGCACCGCCGGCCGAGGCGACCCAGTAGCCACCCCCGCCGGCGTCGGTGAAGATGGCGCTGGCGGGGTCGAGGCCGCCGACGGCGCCGGTGGGCCCGCCGAGTGGGACGCCGTCCCCGTAGGCGAAGACAGTGCCGTTGGCCAGCAGCACGTAGTAGCCACGCCCGTCGGCCGTCCGCACCGCGGCGGTGATGGGTGAGCCCTGGGGGCCCGGCGCGCCGTAGAAGGGCGCGTCGCCGAACGTGTAGATGCCGCCGGTCTGGGTCACGAGCCAGTAGCCGCGGCCGGTGGCGTCGGGCACGACCGACACCGCGGCACCGCCGCAGCCGCCGATCCCCGGACAGGAGCCTTCGAACTGGGCGTCGCCGAAGGCGAACACGCCGCCGTCGGAAGCCACCATGAAGTAGCCGCCGCCGTCCGCCGAGGGCACCATGCCGACGATGGGCGCGTTGAGCGCCCGGGGCGCCCCGGAGCCGGCCGGGCTGAGCCCGAGGCCGGGGATGGAGCCGTAGAAGCCGGCGTCCCCGAAGGCGAAGATGCCGCCGTCCGTGGCGACCAGCCAGTAGCCCCCCTCGTCCGCGGTCGGCGTGATGCCGACGACCGGCCGCTGCAGCACGAGGCTGCCCGTCGAGCCGTAGAAGTGCGCCGAGCCGAAGGTGAAGATGCCGCCGTCCGAACCGACCAGCCAGTAGCCGTGCTGCGCCGGGGCCGGAGTGGGCGGTGGGGGCGGCGGCGGGGCCCCGCCCGTCACCGTGAAGTCACCCGAGGCGGCCGTGTAGACCACGGTGTAGTCGGATACGTCGCTCAACGTGGCCCCCGAGCAGGATGCCCCGACCAGCGTGTAGTTCCCACCGGCCAGGGACGGGCTGATGGGGGTCGACGGCGCGACCTCGCCGCAGGACACGCCGCCGGTGTCGACCGTCACGCCCGGGGGCATCGTCGGGGGCGGCGTGGCGCTGAAGCCGGGCGAGCCGCCGAACGCCTGAGAGCCGGAGACCGCCACGTCCACGGGCGCCCGCATGACCGTCGTGGCCCCGGGCGCGTAGGTGATGGCGTAGTTCGCGGCGGACGCACCCGAACACCCCGTTGGATACGTCGGCGGCGACGGCGTGCTCGTGCTGGAGGCCCCCTGCGTGCACGCCGGCTGCGCCGACAGCACGGTGGCGCTCTGGCCGTTCTTGAAGCCGGCGTAGAGCGGCGTGACGGCCGGGGGCACGCTGCCGTAGGTCATGGAGCCGCTCGACGCCGTGACGGTGAGGGGTGCCTGGCTCACCGTGACCGAGCCGGCCGACGTACCCCGAAGGTGTAGTTGGGGTCGGCCGTGCCGGTGCACGTCGACGCGTACGGCGAACCCGCCACCGGGCTCGAGCTCGTGGCGGTCGACGAGCAGGTGGGCTTGGTGGTGAGCGACGACGGGGTGTCGCCGTTGACGAACCCCCCGTAGGTCGGCGTGATCGTGGGCGGCGTCGCGCCGTAGGTCATGGTGCCGCTCGAGGCCGTGACGGTCAGCGGGACCTTGGTCACGCTCACCGAGCCGGCCACGTAGGTGAACGCGTAGTCGGGGTCGACCGCGCCGATGCAGGTCGACCCGTACGGCGAGCCGGCCACGCCGCTCGTGCCGGTGGCCGCGGTCGAGCAGGTGGCCCCGGTGGTCAGCGACGCCGTCGAGTCGCCGTTGACGAACCCGCTGTAAGACGGGGAGATCACGGGCGGGGTGCCGCCGTAGCTCATGGTGCCGCTCGAGGCCGTCACGCTCAGCGGGGCCTTGCCCACAGTGACCGCGCCGGCGACGTAGCTGATGGCGTAGTTCGGGTCGGCGGCGCCCGAGCAGGTCGACGGGTAGGACGGCGGCGACGGCGTGCTCGAGCTCGTCGCCGTGGTCGAGCACGTCGGCTGCGGCGTGAGCGACGACTTCGAGTCGCCGTTCTTGAACCCGCCGTAGACCGCCGTGATCGCCGGCGGCGTGCCCCCGTAGGTCATCGTCCCGCTCGACGCCGTGATGGTGAGGGGTGCCTGGCTCACCGTGACCGAGCCGGCCACGTACCCGATGGCGTAGTTGGGGTCGACTGCGCCCGAGCAGGTCGACGGGTAGGGCGAGCCCGCCACCGTGCTCGAGCTGGTCGCCGCCGTCGAGCAGGTGGGCTTGGTCGTGAGGGACGACGACGTGTCGCCGTTGACGAAGCCGGCGTAGCCGGCCGTGATCGCGGGCGGTGTGCCGCCGTAGGTCATGGTGCCGCTCGAGGCCGTCACGGTGAGCGGCGCCTGCATCACGCTCACCGAGCCGCCGACGTACGAGAAGGAATAGTTCGGGTCCACCGCGCCCGAACAGCTCGACGCGTAGGCCGGCGGCGAGGCAGGGCTCGAGCCGGTGGCCGTGGTCGAGCAGGTGGCGGCGGGCGACAGGGACGACTTCGAGTCGCCGTTGACGAACCCCGAGTAGTTGGCCGTGATCGCGGGTGGCGTCCCGCCGTAGGTCATGGTGCCGCTCGAGGCGGTGACGCTGAGGGGCGCCTTGCCGACGGTGACGGACCCCGCGTGATAGGTGATGGCGTAGTTGGGGTCGGACACCCCGGCGCACGACGACTGGTACGGCGAGCCGGGCACCGTACTCGAGCTCGTGGCGGTCGTCGAGCAGGATGCCCCAGTGGTCAGCGACGAAGATCCGTCGCCGTTCACGAACCCCGAGTAGTTCGGGATGATCGACGGCGGCGTGCCCCCGTATGTCATCGAACCGCCGGACGCGGTCACGGACAGTGGGGCCGGCGAGACGCTCACGCTCCCCGCGACGTCGCTGATGGCGTAGTTGGGGTCGGACGCCCCCGTGCACGATGAGGTGTAGGGCGATCCCGTCACCCCGCTCGAGCTCGTCGCCGCCGTCGAGCAGGTGGGCGGAGGCGTCAGCGACGACGCGGAGTCGCCGTTCTTGAACCCGCCGTAGCTCGCCGTGATGGTCGGCGCCGTCCCGCCGTAGGTCATCGTGCCGCTCGACGCCGTGACGGTGAGCGGAGCCTGCGTCACGCTCACCGTGCCGCCGACGTAGCCGATGGCGTAGTTCGTGTCGACTGCCCCCGTGCAGGACGACGTGTACGGCGAGCCCCCCACCGTGCTCGAGCTCGACGCGCTGGTCGAGCAGGTGGGCAGGGTGGTGAGCGACGCGGCGGTGTTGCCGTTGACGAAGCCGCCGTAGATCGGGGTGATGGTCGGCACCGTCCCGCCGTAGGTCATGGTGCCGCTCGACGCGGTGATGGTCAGGGGGGCCGGCGACACCGGGAAGTTGCCGACGGTGCTCGTGTAGACGACGGCATAGTCGCTGCTGTTCGTGCCGCTCAGCGACGCACCGCTGCACTGGGCCGCCACCAGGGTGTGGCTCCCGGCCGCGAGCGACGGCGAGATGGGGGTCGCGATCATGACCTCGGTGCAGGTGAGGGTCGGGACCGAGACGGTGATACCCGCCGGTGGGCTCGTCGCCGACCAATTGAACGTCGGGGACCCCCCGAACGTCTGGGAACCGCTCACGGCGACGTCGACCGGGGCCGGCGTGACGTTGAAGTCGCCCGAGGCGCTCGTGTAGACGACCGTGTAGTCGGCCATGTTGGCGCCGCCGAGCGTGACGCCGCCGCATGAGGAGGGAAGCAACGTGTCGCTCGCCACCGGGAGCGAGCTCGTGATCGGCGTCGAGGTCCCGACCTCGGTGCACGTGATGCCGGCGGTGTTCACGGCGACGCCGTAGGGCGCGCCGACCTGCCCGCCCACACTCACCGTGGCGCCGAAGGTGGGCGTCCCGCCGTACACCTGGGTCCCGGTGACGGCGACGTCGAGCGGGATCGCCATGAGGCCCGTCGCCAGGCTGGACGTGACCGGCGTCCCCAACCCGGTGGCCATGTCGTACCCGGTCGCCGCCGCGAATTGGCCGCCGTTGGTGGCGTTGTAGTCGTTGTTCCCGCTCGTCACGTCGTTGAGGTAGGTCCCCGGTGACTCCTGGGCCAGGCCGTACAGGATCGGATTCATGGCGCCGTAACCCGTCGTATTGCTGTCGGCGGCGGCGGCGACCGCGAGCACGGCCGCCCACAGCGGCGCGGCCCCGCTCGTCCCCCCGATGGCCGTCCAGCTCAAGTGGTTCACGGAGTCGTACACCACATAACCGGTGCTCGGGTCGGCGTCGGCCGACACGTCGGGCACCTCGCGGCAGTCCCCGGTGACGGCGCCGCACGGCGTGCCGCTGGTGCCCGAGACGGTCCCGAGGGCTGTCTGGAACGACGGCATGGCAAAGGTCTTCGAGATCCCGCCGCCACCGGCGCCCTCGGAATAGTGCAGCTGGTCGTTCCATGTGTTCTCGGTCGGTGCCGGCCCCAGTGCCGTGACAGACGTGCCGCCCACGGACGTGACGTAGGGCTGACTGGCCGGGTCGGACACGGCCAGGTTCAGGTTTTGCACGACATCGTCCGCCGCGGTCTCGTCCGTGACCCAGACGAGGTCACGGCTGCTGTCACTGGCCAGCCCACCCATGGTGTCGGTCCCCGTCTCCAGGTTGACGGTGGCCGTGATGGATTGCGACGTGGGGTTGATGGTCGCCATGACGTCACCGGGGAAGCCGAGCCCGTCGAGGACGGCGAGAACCTCGTTCCCATCGGGTGACAGCGCCACCGACTGCACGAGGCCGGTCCCGTTGCTCGGTTGACTGGTCGGGATGGTGGAGGTGACGGCGTGGGTGGTGAGACTGACGACGGAGACCCCTCCGGAGGTCAGTGCGTTGGTGCCAGCGTTGGCCACGTAGAGGCTTCCCGCGGCGGCGTCGACGGCCAGGCTCACCGGGTCCACTCCCACGGCCACGGTGGCCGGCGTGCCGGAGCAGCCGCTCAGCACGCTGGCGTTGCACGTCGACGCGTTGAAGTACTCGATCCGGTTGTTGGCGCCGTCGGACAGATACACCCATCCGTTGGCGGCGTCGACGGCCAGTGCGGTGGGCGTGCTCAGGAGTGGCAGAGTGACGGTGGCTTTCCAAGTGTTCGTGTTGGCGTTGTAGACGGCCACCGTGCCGTTCGTGTTCCCGACGTAGAGCGTCGTGCCGTTGACGGCGAGGGCGCTGGGTCCCGAGAGGTGTCCACCCGAGGCGATCTGGGTAGGCGACGCGCACCCGCTCGTCGTCGTCTGGTTGCACGAGCTCGTCGAGAAGACGGTCAGTGAGTTCGACGTCGCGTTCGCCACGAACACCTTGCCGAGCGACGAGGAGAGGGCGACGGCGTCAGGTGCCTGGCCGGTCGTGACAGAGGCAGCGGTGGCGAAGCCCGAGGGGTTGCCGGTGGTCCCCTCGCTTTCCACGCTCAGGTTGTTGCTCGACTCGTTCGCCACGTAGAGCGTGCCGGTGGAGGCGTCGGCGACCTGGGCGACCGGGTTGGAGCCGGTCTGCGCCGCCATGACGCCGTTGATGTTGCAGCCCTCCGAACCCTGGTCACCAGAGGCCACGAAGATCGACTGCCCGTCGACCGCGGCCGACTCGAAGAGCGTGTTCTCCGAATTCTGGAATGCCTGCCCGACGTAGGACTCGCACCCGTTGGTCCAGCTGGCGCTCACGATCTTGGCCGTGTCGTCGCTGACGATCTTGCTGAAGACGTCGTAGAGGTCGTCCGACGCGCCGCCCTCGTAGACCTCGATGTTCGCCTTGGGGGCGAGGGAGAGCACGGTCTCGATGTCGAGCTCCGCCTCGACGGTCGCGCTCCCCGTCGCGCCCCCACCGCCGATGGCGATCTTCGAGATCTGGGACCCACCCAGCGTGATGCCGTAACAATTGGCGAAGTTGGTGATGTCACTCGTGCTGTACCCGGCGCCCGACAGCTCGACCAGCGCGACGGTGGCGCCCGCCCCGTAGTCGCTCGACGAGTAGAGCGGGTCGAAGGAATAGGCCTGCGCCAGCTCCGGCGCGTCGAGCGCGCCGTACTTGGTTTCGACGTTGCTGATCTGCGTCGAACACGTCCCGCTTTGCGGGGAGGGCTGGCCGGGGGCCAGCGCCGGCGAGTCCAGGGGCGTGCCGCCATGCGCCCCCGTTGCGTTTGCCTCCGGGAGATTGGTGGTCGGCTGCGGGGGGCTGAGGGTGTCCAGTCCGAGGATGCCCTCGATCTGGGGTGCCACGGTCGTCGGCACCTGGGGGGCGGCCCGGTTGTCATAGCCGGTCTTGCCCGACGAGAGCCGGTAGCGGTCGATCGGGGTGGAGAACGCCGACTGCACCTGGGCCACGGTGCCCGACACCGGAATCGAGAGACCCGTGGTGGACGGCGTGCCCACGGCGAGGCCCTCGTTCTTCAACGCCGCGACTACTTGCGCGATCGTCGCCGGCGTCGCGCCGAAGCGCTGGGCGAAGGTCTTCGGCGTGAGGAAATGGTGGTAGTCGGGCGAGGCCGGAGCAGAAACGGCTTGCGCCTCGGCCGCCAACGCGCTGGGGTCGCGCGGCTGGAGCGTCACGACGAGTGGCAGCACGGTGCTCGACGGCGCCGGCCCGAGCAGCGTGGCACCGGGCGGCACCTGCGCCTGGTGTCCGTGCAACGGTTCGCGTTGGGGACCCGCGCCCTGGGCCGGACCGGGACGGGCGACGAGGCCGAACAGCACCGTCGCTACGACGGTGACCGGCGCCGCGACGAGGGCCAAGGCCAGGAGGCGCCGTGCCGTGCCGCCACGTCGATCGAAGTCGTTCATCGCAGCCGACACCGCCCCCCTCACCTAGGAAATTATCGCCCCTGGGAGCGCCGGCTTGACCACGGATTTGCACCCGCGCAGCAACCGGAGACCTCCGTTTGCACAACGGACGCACATGGCGCCCGGGCCTGCCTCCGGCCCCGCGCCCGAGTATCGGCGGTCAGCCCGGTGTCGGTGACGGTGCTTCGCCCGCCGACCAGCCAATTCGCGCCAGGCGGCGCTCGTTGACCCGGCCCGAGGCGACGAACCAGCGGGCCGAGTCCTCCAACGCCTGCACGGCGGGCCGCGGTGCGTACCCGAGCTCGCTGCGGGCCCGTGCGATGTCGAACGCCATCCGCGAGGTGGACATCCGAGCCGCCTCGAGCGGGATGGACGGATGGCGACGCAGCAGCCGGCCCTCGACGGTCTCGGACACCCCCGCCACCAGCAGTGAGACCGATCGTGGCACTTTGAGGCGCGGGACGGGCAGCCCGGTGATGGCAGCGAGCTCCCCGAGCAGACGCTGCAGCGTCAGGTTCTCGCCGCCCAGGATGTAGCTCCTGCCGGTGCCCCCCTTCTCGAGGGCGAGCAGGTGGCCGGCCGCCACGTCGTCGACGTGCGCCACATTGAGGACGGTGTCGACGTAGCCCGGGATCTTCCCGTTCAGGAAGTCCAGAATCAGCTTGCCGGTCGGCGTCGGCGCCCGGTCGCCGGGGCCGAGCGGGAACGTCGGCAGCACCAGCGATGCCGGGAGCCCCTCGGCAACGGCGCGCAGCACCTCGTGCTCCGCCACGTACTTGGAACGCTTGTAAGAACCGTAGAGATGCCGCACGTCGGGGAACGAGCGCTCGTCGGCGGTGGAGTTCCCCGCGACGCGCTTCGAGACCGAGGGTCCCGACCGTGCTCGTGTAGACGAGCCGCTCCACGCCGGCCTCGGTTGCCGCCGCCAGCACATGGCGCGTACCGCCAACGTTGATCTCGTAGAAGTCGCCCGGATCGCGCGACCAGAAACGGTACAGGGCCGCAACGTGGAACACGGCCCGGCAGCCACTCACCGCCTGCTGCACGCCCTCGGATCGCCGCAGGTCGCCAACGACCTGCTTGACCGGCAGCCCCTCGAGATTGGCGGTGTCGGCGCCCGGCTCGACCAGCGCGACGACCTCCAGCTCGCGCGCCACCAGCGCACGCGTCACGGCCGAACCGATGAAGCCGCTCGCTCCCGTGACGAGGACCCGGTCTCCGGAGCCGAGCTTCACAGGCGGGATCGGTGCAGGGTGCCCTTGGCCATCGTCTTGCCGAATTCGAAGATCAAACTCGATCCCCGTTCGGCACTGGCCAGCACGTCGTCGAGCGCGTCCGCGAACAGCTCGACCTCGTCGTCACCGGCGATGAGCGGTGGGAGCAGCTTGACCACGTTCATGTTGTCGGCCGCCACCTGCGTGAGGATCCGGTGCCGATGGAAGAGGGGCACCACCATCATCTGGGAGAACAGCGCCGGCCGGAGTGCCTCGATCATCCGGAAGCGACGGCGCAGGCCGGGAGAGGCGGGCTCGCCGAACACCAACCCGATCATGAGGCCGCGCCCGCGCACCTCGTGCAGGAACTCGTACTTCTCGACGAGGGGATCGAGCGCCTTCGTGAAGGCCTTCCCGGTCCGCTGGACCCGGTCGAGGATCTCCTCGTCGTCGAACGCCTGGAGGGTGGCCAGGCCGGCCACCATGGCCAGCTGGTTGGTGCTGAAGGTCGACGAGTGCACGACGGCGCGGTCCATGGAGCTGAAGACGCTGTCGCCCACCGCGGCGGAGCAGAGCATGGCGCCGACCGGCACGTACCCACCTGACAGCGCCTTGGAGACCGTGATGATGTCGGGTGTGATCCCGAATTGCTCGTGACAGAAGAAGGTCCCCGCCCGCCCCAGCCCCGCCTGCACCTCGTCGAGGACCATCAACGCCCTGTGACGGCGGCAGAGCTCTTGCGCCTCGGGCCAGAACTCGTCCGGCGCCAGGTTGACACCCTTGCCCTGGATCGGCTCGGCGATGAAGGCCGCGACGTCACCGCGCCGCAGCTCGCGGGCCAGGGCCGCTGCGTCACCGAACGGGATGAGGTCGCATCCCGGAAGTAGGGGCCCGAAGCCTGTGCGGAACTCGCGCCCACCGTTCAGAGCCAGTGCGCCGGTCGTCAGCCCGTGGAACGCGTGGTCGCAGTAGAGGATCCTCGTCCTCTTCGTGGCGGCCCGGGCGAATTTGATGGCGCTCTCCACGGCCTCGGCACCGGAGCTGGTGAAGAAGACGCGTTCGATGCCTGGATGCGAGCGCGCCGACGAGCTGCCTCGGCGAGGACGCCCGGAAGGAGGGAGCAGTCCATCTGCACAAGGTTGGGGAGGTCGGCGTCGAGGGCGTCGTGCAATGCTTGGACGACGGCGGGGTGGCCCCTCCCGAGGGCGAATACGCCGAAGCCGGACAGGAAGTCGAGGTATCGGTTCTCCTTGTCGTCGATGAGATAGCAGCCCTCGCCCTTGACGTAGAAGCGGTCGAACTCGAGCGTCCCCAGCACCCGCGGCAGCTGGGGATTGACGTACTTCGAGTGGAGCGTGAAGTTCTCCCCCTTCCGCTCTTCCAACACTTTCTTCAAGTCAAAGGGCATGCAATGGACTCCTTGGCACATCCGGTCGGCCGACGGTGGCGACAGGTTAGTGGTGCGCTGCGTGACGGACCGCGCGTTCGCCTTCTCGGCGTGTTTTCATGAGATGATCCTGAGCGCCGAACGCCAGACGACACGGAGAGGGTCACCGCGTGACGAAGAACGCCCCCAACATCTTGCTCGTGATGTCGGACCAGCACCGCGCCGACATGATGGGATGCGCCGGCGACGCGTCGGTCCAGACGCCGTCGCTCGACCGCCTCGCCACGGAGGGCGTTCGCTTCTCGCGAGTTGCCTGCCAGGGACCACTCTGCATGCCCTCCCGCGCGTCATTCATGACGGAACGCTACGTCCGCGACCATGGCGTCTACACCAATTGGGAAGAGATCGGGCCGTCCGATCCAACGTATGTACGGGCCCTCCGGGAGGCCGGATACCACACATCGCTCCTCGGCAAGGCGCACCTCTATCTCGACGAGAAGTTGACGGTCGCCCACATCGACGAGATGTCCGGCCGCCTCGAGGCCCTGGGGTTCGCCGAGGTATTCGAGACGGGCGACAAGTTCATCCCCAAGATCCCGACCCGCTACACGGACTACCTCCGGGCCGAGGGCCTCCTGGACATCTACAAGAAGCACATCGCCGATCGCAGCTATCAGGGGGAGAACGAGGACGGGCAGAACGCGACGAAGTGCGTCCCCATGTGGGACGCCACGCCGATGGCGGTGCCCCTACAAGCCTACGTCGACACCTGGCACGGCCTAGAGGCGATGCGCTGGATCGAAGCCTACGACCGAGCCGAGCCCTTCTTCCTCTTCGTCGGCTTCCCGGGCCCGCACGATCCGTGGGACGCCCCCGAAGAGGCGCTGCAGCGCTACCGGGACGTCGACATCTCCATGCCGGCCTCGACCCGTCGCCCCAGCATCGACGGGACGGGACGCTACGGCGCGCTGCTCAATTCGTTTCTGTGGCTCTCCGACTCCGAGTCGATGAGCGAGGACGCCATCCGTGGGATGCGGCGTTCTTACGCCGCCGACATCTCGGTGATCGACCATGCCGTGGGCCTGTTGGTGGGCGCGCTGGAACGCAAAGGGGTCCTCGACAACACGTGGATCGTCTACACGAGCGACCACGGCGAGATGGCCGGGAACCACGGGCTCATGTCGAAGTGCGTGCTGTACGAACCCGCGGTGCACGTCCCGCTCATCATCCGCCCGCCCGGAGGGACGCCGGGGATGGTCATCGACGCACTGGTGGAACAGTTCGACGTGCCGGCGACCCTCCGGGAGGTTGCCGGGGCGCCCGACGTCGAGCACAGCGAGGGCCGTTCGCTTCTGGGCACCGTGCGCGATGGCACGCCCGGGACGCGCGACGTGGCGGTCAGCGAGAACTGGGGCTTCGCAGCCTTCGAGACCGATCGGCACAAGCTCGTCGTCGACGAGGACGCGTGCGCGCCGTGCCAGCTCTTCGACCTGACCGAGGATCCGCGCGAGGACGTGAACCTCCTCCCCGATCCGCAGGCGGCGTCCATCGTCGAGGAGATCATGGAGACCCACGTTCGCCCGTTCTTCCGCACGGCGCCGGCGCGGCCCCACCCGAGCATTTTCACCGGCGCCTAGGACGAGCGGCAGCATCGCAGGCTGGGGCGCTGCGAACCCGGCCGTTTCCCCCGGATCGAGGGGTTCGGCGGCAGCTGGGGACGAGCAGCGAGCCTCTCGCACTGGGGCCGGGCGGACCTGCTGCGCAATCTGTGCGAGCGCTGAGCGGGCCCTGGCTCCGACCGACCCCGACCGCGCCTACTGGTAACGGGCGGCGGGCGTTCCCGGGGGGTTCACGACCCCGCGCTGCGCGTCGGGGTTGGCGACACAGACCTCACCCTCCAACCCGTCGGGATCGCGGAAGAACACGGAGAGCACGGGCCCGAAGTCCGTGACGAACTCATCGGCAGCGCCGCACCGTATGAGCCGACGCCGGATCTCTTCGAAGGACTCGAGTGAATCGGCCTGGAGCCCGATGTGGTCGATCCGCCCGCGGCCGAACATCGGGGTCTGGCGCTCCACCTCGGTGTTGCCGTTGACCTCGAACAGATTGATCTCGGCCGTCTCACCGATACGCACGAACGTGAGCGTGCCCTCGTCGCCCATGTGCTGCTGCCCCTCGACCTCGGCGCCGAAGATGTCGTGGTAGAAGTCGGCGAATCGCTGCGTGTCGCCCGTCAGGATGGCAACGTGGTTGATGCCGTTCAGGAGCATGCTGACCTCCTCGTCTCGACAAGGCTTTCACTCACCGGGGCGAGCTGCCAGCCCTTCTACCCCAGGCCGAGCGGATCGCCGACGAGCAGCTGTCCCTCGTCCACGCCACGCGCACGTCGCACCGCCTCGCGGCAGCGCGGCGCGCTGGAGGTCGATGGCCCTCGTGCGGTCGGGGCCGGCGCACCCTTCGAGGTCGTCGAAGATGGCGGTGAGCTTGCGCGAGATCTGCGGCGCGTCCGACCCGTAGAAGGCGATCTCGGTGAAGGCCAGAGCGACGAGGCGATCCCAGCCCGGAACGGGGACGACGAGGCGGACGACTCCGAACTCGTCCACGTAGCAGCCCGAGGGATCGGGAGCCTCGGCGACGGCGCGCACCAGTGCATGCAGCCGGTCCAGCGCCTGCACCGCGGTGGTCGGGTCGTTGATCGCGGCCGACAGGGCACGGATCGCGACGTCGACCAACTGGCGGACCCCGTAGCTGGGGTCCTGGTAGAGGGTCCGCACGGCGGAGCAGTTCAGCGACGTCAGGACCTCGTGGCTGTCCGGTGCGGTGCCACCGTGCACCCGCACCAGCTCGAACCCGCGGGTGACGAAGGTTCCCACCGGGACGGCGAACTCGAGGACGCATCCGTGCCGAGTGGCCAGCTCCACCAGTCGGTGGGCGTCGATGCCGTCAACGACGGCGTCCCGGCGGTCGAACGCAATAGTTGCTCCGGTCGGCTGCAGGTCCGGGAACGAGACCTCCCGGTACCCGCCGGGCGGTGCGAACGCGGCATGCAGGGCACCGGACGTCTCGCGGAAGACCGCGTCGATCACATAGCTGACGCGCATCGACCGCACGGTGGAGTTGACGAAGAAGACGAACACGATCACTGATGCCATCACCAGCAGGTAGGCGACACCGACGGCTCCCTGCGGGACCGTATGGGCGCGCGTCGTCGTCCCCACCCGGGCCAAGAGCGTCAGGGCGTACACGAACGTGGCGATGAACGTCGACAGGGCCAGCTTGGTGACCGGCTTGCGCACGAAGGTGCGGAGCACCCGCGGGGAGTACTGGGTGCTCGCCATCTGCAAGGCGACCAGCGTGATGGAGAAGACGACCCCGGTGAAGGTCAGCAGCGCCGTGGCGATGGTCGACAGGAGCGTCCGCGCATCGTCGAGGTCGGTTGGGAACAGGCCCTGGTGCAACGTGAAGCTGTGCAGATAACGGGCCGCCAGGTCGCCCGCCACCCAGGCCGCCAGGGCGGCGACCGCCGGCCACAGCCAGAGCGACTCCCGCCGCCACTCGCGCAGGTGCGCCCGGCGCGACCCGCCAGGGGTCGGCACGCGGGCGCGCACGATGCTCATGGGTCCGTGTCCCCGGTGTGCTCCTCCGGAGATCCCGGCGCCTCCACCGCGTCAACTCCCCCGCCGAGCCAACGGAGCCCGATCTGGGGGTAGATCAGCACGGACAGCATGCCGGCGGTGACGAGCGCCGCGGCGTTCTGCGGCTTCATCCGGTGCTCATCGACACCCAGCGTCGTGATCACCACGATGATCGGCAGACCGGTCGCCGAGAAGACGGCCAGCGCCCGTGCCTCGACCCGGGAGACGACCCGGCGGAAGAAGGCCCATGTCGGCACCGCCCGGGTCAGGAGGAAGAGGAGCGTGAACATCGGTACGAGGATCAGGACGTGGGGGCGATGGATCAGCGCCCCGAGATCGAAATTGACGCCGCTCTCGATGAAGAAGATCGGGATGAGGAAACCGAACCCGATGGCTTCGAGCTTGCTCTCGATGGGCGCGCTGTCCTCCCCCTTGATGAAGAGGCGGACCACGACACCGGCAGCGAAGGCTCCGAGCAGGACGTCGAGGCTGAGCTTGGTCGCCAGGTAGACCAGGAGGATCACCAACAGGACGCAGATGCGCACAGGCAGCTGGGACGTCGAGTGCAGGTGCCGGCGCATGAGCGCGATGAAGCGCGGCGGACGGACCTCCGTGGCCAGGAGGGCGGCCACCACGGCCACGACCACGAAGAGCACGAGAAGCAGGAAGGTGACCCGGGCGTCGCGGTTGGTGAGCAACACCGCCACGGCGACGATCGGTCCGAACTCGCCGATGGCCCCCACCGACAGGATCGAGGGCCCGATCGCGGTATGCAACACACCGGAGTCACGCAGAATCGGGAGGAGCGTGCCGAGGGCGGTGGTGGTCAGGCAGAGCGCTACCACGACCGAGTCGAGGACGAGCCCGGTCCCGTGCAGCACCGCGCCCACCCCCAACGCGATGACGACCGATGCCGCCCACGATCCGGTGGCGCGCCCGAGGTGCCCCTGCCGCATCACCGCCAGGTCGAGCTCGGTGCCGGCGAGGAACATGAGGAACGTCAGGCCGAAGTCGGACAAGGCCGACACGATGGTGTTGGGGTGGACGAGATCGAGGACGAAGGGGCCGAGGGCGATGCCGAGAAGGATCTGGATCACGACCTCGGGCACGGGCAGGTAGCCGGCGGCTCGCTTCGGCGAGGAGCGGCGCGATCACCGCGGCAAGGCTGATGAGGACGAGCGAAGGGATCGCGCTCTCGGTCATCCGCTGTCGTACTGCCTCATGACCGCCCGTCGTGGCACGCCTCGCCACCTCCCCGGTCACACGCTATGCGCACCGCCCCCGCCGATTGGTGTATCTGCCCAGCCCGACCGGGTTGACGACCTCGGCGCGGCGCGCAAGCATGTCGCCGCCACGTGGGGCCGGGGGTCGGAGTGAGCATGCCATCAGTCGTCAAGACGCAAGCCTGCACCGCATGACATTCGTCAACCCGTCCTGGATGCCCCACTCGGTGAGCGAGGCGGCACGCGCCGGCGACGCGACCGCCGACGACCTGGTGTCGGGCCGGGCGTGGTCCCACCTCCTCGACAGCCTCCAGCAGGCCGCGGCCGTCGTGCGTGCCGACGACGTCACGCGGAACCCCGTCGACCTGGCCGCCGGGTTCCGGCATCTGCTCGTCCTTCTCGTCACGGGCGCCGATCAGGCCCTGCGCTCGGAGGCGGACCCGGTCCTGGCCGTGAAGCCCTCCGGCGTCGACGCGGTCTACAAGTGGGGCATGGACTGCCCGGACTGCATCTACACGGGAGCACCGCT
The DNA here is from genome assembly GCA_963756625.1 of uncultured Acidimicrobiaceae bacterium. Classification (GTDB taxonomy): domain Bacteria; phylum Actinomycetota; class Acidimicrobiia; order Acidimicrobiales; family RAAP-2; genus Bog-473. The sequence goes on along the minus strand of CAVWNQ010000003.1, from coordinate 170,442 downwards.
ACGCGGTGGCGAGTCGTACCGGCTCTGGGGCAACCGCGGCTCCGCCCGCTACGTGGGCCTGCAGTCGATGGCAGGCATGGCGTCCTCGGCCAACGTCCTGCTCGACGAGCTCGACCACGGACCGGACGGAGAGATCGACCTCGTCCTCTCCGCTCTCCCCCACGAGGGGAACTGGCTGCCCATCGCCGAGAATGCCACCGCGTTGGTGGTGCGGCACTTCTTCTACGACTGGGACACGGAGGTCTCCTCCTCGCTGTTCATCGAGCGCACGAGCACGGGGGAAGAGCGATCGGCCCGACCGCCGGAGGACCCCCGTGCCGTCATCGCCCGGCAGATCATCGCGCTCGGCGACTTCGTGGGTGGCAACCTCGAGTTCTTCCTCCAGTTCTCCCGTCCCGAGGAACCCAACACCTTCCTGCCGCCTCTCGACGGGACGGCGATGGGTGCCGCCGCCGAGAACCGCCCGGTCATCGGGTCCTGGCAACTGGCGCCCGACGAGACGCTCCTGGTCGAGGTCGAACCGCCCCGCGGCCTGTACTGGAGCTTCTCGCTCGGGAACCCATGGTGGGAGACGATCGACTACGCCCGGCACCAGAGCAGCCTCAACGGGCACCAGGCGGCGCTCGACGGCGACGGGATGGTCCGTGCCGTCATCGCCCACGAGGATCCCGGGGTCGCCAATTGGCTGGACACGGCCGGGCACGGGGAAGGCCCGGTGATCCTGCGCTGTGTGCGCACGGAGACAGCGCCCGTCCCGGTCACCCGCGTGGTCAAGTTCGCAGACGTCCGCGCCGCGCTCCCGCCGGACACCCGTCAGGTGACTCGCGAGGAGCGCGACCGGACCATTGCGGCGCGGCGTCTCGCGGTGAGCAGACGGTTCTGCCGATGACGCTCGCATTGCCGGCAGGCGCGAGAACGGACGCGTGGTCACGGATCACGGCCACGAAGGAGGTGGACTGGCATGGATCTTGGATTCGCTGATGCGACGGCAGTCGTCACGGGTGGGAGCAAGGGCATGGGGCGCGCCGTGGCGGAGGTCCTGGCCACCGACGGCGCCCGTGTCGCGGTCATGGCGCGCGGGCGTGCGGCGCTCGACGACACCGTGGCCGCGCTGGACGCAGCCGGCAGCCCCGATGCCATCGGTATCAGCGTCGACATGGCGGACCAGGCATCGATCGACGCAGGCTTTGCCGAGGTCGGCGACCGCTGGGGTGCCCTCAACGTCCTGGTGCACACGATCGGACCGGGGGCGGGCCGGTTCGAGCAGCTCGACGACGGCGACTGGGACACGGCGTTCGCCCTCGGCACCATGTCGGCTGTGCGGTCCGTCCGCTCGGCGCTTCCGCTGCTGCGTGCCGCCGAGTGGGCGCGGATCGCCATCTTCTCGGCGCACTCCATCCAGCGCCAGAGCCCGATCCTCGTGGCGTACACCGCATCGAAGGCCGCCGTGACGAGTCTCGCCAAGAACCTGGCCAAGACCTTGGCGCCCGACGGGATACTCGTCAACGCGGTTGCGCCCGGCTCCATCGTCACGGCCAGCTTCACCGAGAACCTGCGCGAGATCTTCGCCGCAGAGGGACTCGACCCGGCCGACCCGCACGACGTGATGGCCTGGATCGACAAGACGTTCCACCAACCCGCCGACCTTGGTCGGGCCGGACTTCCCGACGAGGTCGCTTCGCTCACGGCCTACCTCGTCTCGCGTCGGAACGGCTATGTCACCGGTGCCTGCGTCAATGCGGACGGCGGGTCGGACTTCGTCTGACGAGCCTCGGAGCCGTCACGGGTGTTCCGCCGTTGCGGCGCCCCACCGTTCGCCGTTCGGTGCTACGACGAGGCGATGCCCGACACGGGTGCGACCAGCCGGCCGGCGTTCGGCGCGCCGAGGAAGGTGGCGTCCCCATAGGTGTAGACGGCACCATTGGCGCCGGCGAGCCAGTATCCCGAGCCGGTCGGCGTCCGCGCGATGCCGACGACGGGGGGCTGCCCGGCGATGCCTTGGCCGGGCACCGAACCCAGATAGGCGGCGTCGCCGTAGGTGAAGACGCCGCCGTCCGAGGCCACCAGCCAATAGCCCTGGCCGTCGGCCGTGGCCGCCATCCCCGTCACCGGCGCGTTGAGGCGAATCCCACCGGCCGAGCCGTAGAAGGACGCGCCACCGAAGCTGAAGACGCCGCCGTCTGCTGCGACGAGCCAGTAGCCGCCGTGGTCCGTCGCGGCCATGCCGACGACTGGCGCGTTGAGAGCCATGCCGCCCATGGAACCGTGGAAGCCGGCATCCCCGAACGAGAACACCCCGCCATCGCTGGCGACGAGCCAGTACCCCTGGCCGTCGGTGGTCGGCGCCATCCCGACGATCGGCGCGTTCAGGTGCTGGCCGCCCATGGAGCCGTCGAACGGCGCGTCGCCGAAGGCGAAGACGCCGCCGTCAGACCCGACGAGCCAGTAACCCTGGCCGTCGGGCGTCGTGGCAATCCCGACGATGGGCGCGTTGAGGTGCTGGCCGCCGAGTGAGCCCGCGAACGACGCCGTGCCGTAGGCGAACACGCCGCCGTCACGTGCCGCCAGCAACGTGCCCTGGCTCGACGCCGGGGGGAACGTCATCTGTTCGACATAGGCCCGGAGGCCCGGGTCGCCGTTGCCGCCGGCGTTGGTCAACGTGCTGCCGTCGGACACGCATCCGACGCCCGGCTGGCAGCTCACAGAATTGAGAAAGCTCAGCGCCGTGACGTTGGGGCTCGGCTGCACCGACCAGGCCGAGCCGTTCCAGTTCTCGACCAGACTCTGCGGCTGGGGACCCGAGCCCCCGTTGTTGAACGATCCCGTCGAGCCCACGGCCCAGCACTGCGCCGCGTTCACGCAGGAGATCCCGGCCAGGATCCCCGGGGACGTCGAATCAGGCACCGAGGCGGACACGTCGGTCCACGAGGAGCCGTCCCAGTGCTGCATCAGGATCCCCGATGCCGACCCGGTGCCATCGGTGGTGGCGCCTGACGCCCAGCAGTTGGTGGAGGAGGTGCAGGTGAGGCCGCTGAGGTAGCCGCCGTTCGGCGCCGGTTCCGTGACGCTCGGCGCGATCGACCAGGCCGCTCCGTCCCAGTGCTCGATCAGGCCCTGGTTGCCCATGGCGCCCGGGAAGATCGGGAGGAAGTCGGACATCTGCGTTTCCGGTCCGGCGTTCCCGACCGCCCAGCAGTTGCTGGCCGACAGGCACTCGACGGACAGCAGCTGGTCGAAGGCCTGTCCAGTGGCCGCCCCGGGGACCAGGTTCCAGCTGGACCCGTTCCACTGCTCCGTGACGTCGGTGAGATTGTTCCCCGCAGCGTCCGTCGCGTAGCCGACCGCGAAGCAGCTCGTCGCCGACGCGGAACTGACGCCGGAAAGGATCGCCCCTTGTACGCCCGGACCACTCGGACTCGGGCTCGGGACGACCGACCATGCGGCTCCGTTCCAGTGCTCGATGAGCGTGCCGGTCGGGTTCCCGTCGCCGGCCGTCGTGACCACTGCACCGACGGCCCAGCAGTCCGACCCGTTGACGCAGGTCGCGTTGAACAGCCCTCCTCCCTCCCCGCCTGGCAACGGCAAGGGGAGGATCGTCCATGCGGTCCCGTTCCAAGACTCGATCAGCGGGGTTACGGACGACGGGTTGCCACCGCCGAGATTCCCCAAGCTGATGCCGACCGCCCAACACTGGACGGCGTTCGCGCAGGTCGAACCGAGCAGGACATCGTCTGCGCCCGTCCCCGGGACCGCGGCGACGTACCACCCGGACGTCGCGGCTGTCGCGGTCTGCGTGGCAACGACCCCGGCGCCACCGAACAGCGCGACGACCGCGAGAAGCAACGCTGCAATGGCGACAGGACGATGGCGGACGCGTGGGGTGGAATAGTGCCTCTGTTCCATCGCACCATGCTCGCACGCAGCTCCAGTCCAACTGTGGATGGTGGCGCGCATTCCCGATCCCGATCATGCAGTCTGGCAAGCTCTGACTGATGGCCATCGATACCCAAGACGATGCGGAGATCCCCGGAATCGATCGTCTGCTGACGCTGACCGACGGTGTCGTCGCCATCGCGTTGACCCTGCTGGTGCTCCAGCTCCAAGTGCCGATGAGCCACGCGCTCCGCGAGCACCCCAGTTCGGCGGCGGCGTTGTGGGACGCGTTGAACGTCGACGTCGCCGAGCTCACGAGTTATCTGGTCGCCTTTGTCGTCATCGCCCAGTACTGGCTCGTCCACCACCGGATCTTGCGCGGCATGCGGGGTCACAGCGAGGGTCTGGCGTGGCGCAACTTCGGCTTCTTGCTCGCACTGACCCTGACGCCGTTCACCTCGGACCTGCTCGGCCGCTTCGGCGACAATCCGCTCGCCGTCACGCTGTTCGGGCTCAACCTGGTGGCCATCAGCCTGAGCACCCAGTGGATCTTCTATCTACGCGGCCGGCCACGGCCTCCTGAAGGACAAGGTGCGGTCCGACCATGCCGAGCTGACGGCCCGCGTGCGGGCCGTCTTCGTGCTCGCCGTCGTCGCCCTGTCGATCACGATTGCCTGGACGGACGTGAGGTTGGCCAGGTACGTCTGGTTGCTCTTCCTGTTCGTCCCGAGCACGGGCGAACGGGTCGCCCGGCTGATCGAGGAGCGACGCGACCGGAGCGCTGTGCGCGCAGGTCGGTAGCGACGCCAACGGAGTCCGGTTCCGGACCAACCAGTACCTCTACTACCCCGAAGTGCAGTCGTTCTGGGACTCGCTCACACAGCGTGGCTCGTAGGCTGTCCGCCCGCTCAGCCGGGCTGGCCCAGGAGCGGGTTCACCGACCACTTGGTGTCCTCCAACAGCCGAACGCTCTTCCATCCCTCCGGCGTGCGCACCAGATCGTGGAAATAGTTGCCCCCGCAGTAGCAGAGGCCTGCGATGCCGGGCAATTGCATCGGGTTGTAGAACACGGCCCGTACGCTGGCTCGGTCCCCCTGGAGTTCGATCTCGATGTTCGTGATGAAGTGCTGCGTCATGGGAACCGGCGTCAACGCCGCCTCCAGCCACGCCACGACCTCGTCACGTGACCCGGCGGGGCCGTCGACCGACGTGTAGTCGAGGTGGGCTTCGGCGGTGAACACCGAGGCCAGCAACGACCAGTCCTTGGTGTCGAGCCCGCGTGCATACCGGAACAACAGCTCCCCGATCTCGATCCTGTCCGAGACGGCCTGGTCGTCCATGTCCGCAATGTAGCGTCCAGGCACTTCCGCGTCACAGAAGGGGAGCCGCGTGGCCATACGCGCCGTCATGTTCGATTTCGGAGGGGTGATCTCGTCGAGCCCGTTCGAATCCTTTGCCCGGTTCGAGGTGGAGCGCGGCCTCCCCGACGGTTTCGTACGGAAGGTGAATTTCGACGAACCCAGACGACAACGCGTGGGCCAAGCTGGAACGGGCCGAGGTCGACCTGGAGACCTTCGGCGAGCTGTGGTCGGCCGAGGCCGCCGCGCTCGGCCACGCCGTGGACGGGCGCCTGGTCCTCGAGCGGCTGGCCGGCGAGATCCGGCCCGAGATGGTCGAAGCCGTGCGCATCTGCGGCACGGCGTTCAAGACCGCCTGCCTGACCAACAACTTCGTCCGGGCGGAGGCCACGCTGTCGGAAGAGGCTGCTTCGGTGTACGCGCTCTTCGACACCGTGCTGGAGTCCCGAGTTCTGGGTGTACGCAAACCTGACCCCAAGTTCTATGAGCTTGCCTGCGAGGCGCTCGACGTCCGTCCGTCGGAGGCGGTGTTCCTCGACGATCTCGGAGTCAATCTCAAGCCGGCACGGGCGCTCGGGATGCACACGATCAAGGTGGACGATCCGGGCGAGGCGCTGGCGGAGCTCGAGCGGGTCACCGGCCTCGCACTGACAGGCTGAGGCGTGGGGCACCGTCGTCCAGAGTCCGCCGCACCGAGGGGCTGAGCCTCGAGGTGCCCTGATGAAGTGGGAGAGCAGGGGCAAGGTGTGATGGTGTTTCGGGCGCAGCCCCTGTGGGTAGTCAGAATCTGGGTTCGGCTCCCCTTCCCCCAAAGGTCGAACTCACTCGGCGACGGCCCCCCGGACTTCTCTACAGCGCACCCGGGGGGCTGCTTCGCGTTTCGGGCGAGCGAGCCAAGGGCGCGGCCACTACGCCGGTCGGCAAGTGCCGTTGCGCCAAAACCCTCGTAGGGCGCTCACGGGACCCCGATCCGTCCGGCGGAGCCGAGAGTGGAGCTACTCGTCACACTCATCCGGTCCCGACAGGTCCGAGCTTGGCAGCTGGCTGCGCGATCCGGACCCTGCGCCGCCAGGCACTGGACAAGAACGCGCGTCATCGTCACGCTCCTCGCCGAACCGGAGGCACCCGACGGCGTTCGCAGTGATTCTCCCAGAGCATCTCGGCCATCTCTCGGGACTCGACGGGGGTGTTGATGCCGACAGGAGTCGCGGCTTCGCCGGCGCGCGCACAATCCTCACAGACGACCATCCAACGACCGTCGGATCGCTGCACGATCTTGGGATGGTGGACCTTTCGCAACTGCACTCCTGCTCGCCAAACGCCGTGCCGACTGGAACCTAGCCACGGACTCGCAGCCGTTCCAGGGCAAGAAGAAGGCCCAGGTCGCTCGCGACGGTTGCGTGAACTGGCGACACCGGATCGGTGCGATGAATCGAGAGGATCTGATCTTGCCAAGTGCAGAAGCCTCATCGCAACCGGCGTCATTCGGCGAACGAGCCCACTATCCGGCGACAAGGACCGGGCGATGGCAAGGGGTCTCCAGGTCAGCGCATCGTTGACGTAGGCCAAATGGACCATTTCGGATCCAACCCAAACGACCGACAATTCCACCATGAGTGTGGGCACGCTGGGATCAGACCCCGGGGCGCCGGTGACAACCCCCACGCCAGCTCGAATCAGCCGACCGATCGGCGGATTGGTTGGAACCGCAGTGCTGGGGGCCGGTGGTTCGGCACTAGTGGCCCTGGCCAGCGACCTCCCCGCTTCCGCGTTCGGGCCACACGCCGGCGGCCTCTGGCCCTTCGCTGCTTCGGGTGCCGCCCCGTCCTGGGAGGGGCCGGCGACGCCGCTCTGGGCGACGCCGGCGAACAGCGGTCCCGGGGTGACGTCACCGCACCTGCTGGTCCTGGCTGCTGCAGCCTTCGGCATCGTGCTCCTGGCGATCGCGTGGCTCGGTCTCTGGCGTGCCGTACGCGCCGATCGGGGTCTGGGGTTCCACAATCTGTGGTGGGTCCTTGCCGTCTGGACGGCGCCGCTGCTCTTCGCTGCGCCCTTTGCGAGCCAGGACGTCTGGGTCTACGCGGCCCAGGGCAAGGTGGTGGCCTCAGGGTTGGGCTCCGCGAGCCCGCTCCATCTCCTCGGCCATTCGGTCTGGCTCTCCGGCGTGGATCCGAAGTATCTCACCGGCCCGTCGATCTACGGGCCCGGTGCCGTCGATCTCTCTGCGTTGTTCGCGCGGGTCTCGGACGGGCATCCGTGGATCGCCGTTGCATGCTGGCGTCTTGCCGTCATCGCCGCGCTGGTGTTGTGCTCCTGGGGTGTTGCTCGAGTCGCCGCCTCTCGCGGCGCCAATCCTGTTGAGGCGGTGGTCGCCGGCGTTGCCAATCCCGGCGTGCTCATCGTCTTCGTCGGCGGTATCCACAACGACGCCGTCATGATCGCACTCGTCGTCGCTGCAATCGCCCTCGCGGTGACGAAGCGACCGTGGTGGGCCCTTGGTCTGGCCGCGCTCGCTGTGACCGTCAAGGCGCCTGCTGCGCTCGCCGTGTTGGCCATCGCCTGGTGGTGTTGGAAGGGGGCATGGCACCGGCGCGCCGTGGCGATGGTGGCCGCGCTCATCCTGACCGTCGGCGTGCTGGTGGCGACAGGGGTCGGCGGGGGGGGCGGGTTCACCTGGCTCAGGTCTGCCTCGCTCGGTACCGTTGCCAGCTCTTTCTCGGTTCTGCGCCCCGCCGGGATCACATCATCGGCCGCGGCGAACGCGGTGCAGCTGGTGGGAATCCTGGCAGCCGTCGTGCTGGTTCTCTCCGTTCCACGCGGGAGGAGTTGGGTCGGCGCGCTCGCCCTGGGCTTCGCGGTGATGGCGCTCTGTGCCGCCAATCCACAGCCCTGGTACCTGCTCTGGGCGCTCCCGGTAGCGGCGTGCACCCTCGGCAACGGTGACGTCCAGCGTGCCGCGATCCTGGTCCTGTGCGCCATGACGGCCTGGAGCATGCTGCCCTTGGGTGTCCTGGTCTGGTTTGCCGGGATCATCGCCCTCGCGGTGATCTGGCTCCGCTGGTGGCGGTCGTCGCAGGGGCTCCTCCTGCTCCCACAACCGCTCCCCGCCGCAGCCGGCAACACCCTCTGACCGAACTCTCGACGGAGGACGGCGCGTTCCGGCGAGAGGGGGTATCTCGTGGGGACGTGGGCCTCGTACGAGAACGCAGTCGACCCGTCCGACTACGCAGAGCCCGAATGCGACGATCCCTCACGGTGCCGGAGGTAGGCGTGGGGGAAGGGCGACTGGCCGCGAGTCCGGGCCGCCGCCCGACGTCGTTCAGGTTCGTTCTCACACCGGACTGTTGGTTGGATTGAAGGTTTCAGGGAAAGAAATCTCCGTGCGCAGCGTGACCCGGTCCCTCATCGGCCGACCCCGGCACGCGCCGTGGTGGGTGCCCCGTTTTGCCGCCCCCTCGTTGGCGGGGCGCTGGTCCTCGCTGGCCTGGTCGTGGGTTCGCCGGGTACCGCCGGTGCCAGTGTCACCACCACCGCTGGGCCCTACCCGGTCGGCGACGCGGCTGCCGGCTACCTGGCTGAGCTCACCGATCCCACCGGTTCGCCGCCAGGAGTCAACGTCCCGGGCTGCCAGCCGGCCCCGTCGGGCCCGCAGCAGTACCCCGTGATCCTGTTACCCGGCACGCTGTACGACATGGCCGACACCTGGCAGGCCCTAGGCCCGATCCTGGCCGACGACGGTTGGTGCGTCTACGGGCTGAACTACGGAGCGACGGCCAGTACCACGCTGAGCGGGGGCCGGATCTGGTCTGTGGGCGACGTCCCCACCTCGGCGGGCCAGCTGGCCACCTTCGTGGACCAGGTGCTGGCCGCCACCGGCGCCAACAAGGTCGATCTCGTCGGCTGGTCGCAGGGAGGCATGATGCCGCGCTGGTATCTGCGCTTCGACGGTGGAGCCGCCTACGTCCACGACCTGGTGGGACTGGCCCCCTCCAACCACGGGACCACCGTCGACGGCATGAGCGCCTTGTTCGACGCCCTCACCGCCCTGGGGTTGCCCGCCCCCCTCACGCTGGCTCAGTGTCAGGCATGCACCCAGCAGCTGGCGGGGTCGGCCTTCCTACAGGAGCTGAACGCCGGGCGGGACACCGTCCCCGGAGTCCGCTACACCGTGATCGAGACTGAGGACGACGAGGTGGTGACGCCCTATACGTCGGCCTTCTTGAACGGGGCGGCGGGGACGACGACGAACGTGACGTTGCAGGACCAGTGCCCCGACGACCATGCCGACCATCTGGCCATGCCTTACGACAGCGCCGCCCTGCAGGACGTGGTCCAGGCGCTCGACGGCGCCACGTCCTTCTCCGTCGATTGCGGCCTCGGCCTCCCCCTGCTTGGTGGCTGACGGCCGCCCGGCCGGGCCTTGGGCCGGCCGGGCCTGGTCCGCAACTTGGCCCCGCGAGCGAGGTCGTTGCCGCCGATCGACTGGCTGCCGGATGTGGTCGAAGCTGAGGACCGTGTCGGCGCTGTGCGCCTGGTCGATCCAGTCCCAGAAGGCAGGGCAGAAGGCGAAGCCGTGCTGGCGGTTCTTGGCCTCGATGGATCGTTCGAGTCGCGCCACGGTGCATCGGTCATTGCTCGAGAAGGACTCCGCCACTAGGTTGACGGTCCGCCCCCCCGAACGGAGACCACATGTCGCGCTCGAAGTTGTCCGTCGCCGCATCCTTCATCGTGATGGTCGCCTCGGTGATCGGCGCGCAAGCAGTGACTGCCCCAACCAGTGGCGCGGCCACGAACCAACCGAGCTCGAGCCCGGGCGCATATCACCACGGTGAAAACCCGAGCGGGGCTTCGTCATCGACCGGGACGTCGACGCCTTCGGCACCTCTGGCTCCCCGCACCTCGAAGTCCAACGTCGTCGTCCCCAGCTCCTGGTCGATCGTGCCCACTCCGAACGTCAACAGCAACTTTCACTCGCTGAATGGCGTGTCGTGCTTGTCGGTGGCCTTCTGCATGGCCGTCGGCGACTACGACAGTGGCACCGGCGACCTGACCCTGGCCGAGCAGTGGAACGGGACGGCGTGGTCCATCGTGTCCACCCCGAACCTATCGGTCGAGGATGACAGCCTCTCCTCCGTATCTTGCACCAGCCCGTCGTCCTGCATGGCGGTCGGCAACACCTACAACGGCTCGATCGACCAGACCCTGGCCGAGCAGTGGAACGGAACGACGTGGTCCCTCGTGTCCACTCCCGATACCGCCTCCACTCGGAGCAACTCCCTTTACGGCGTGTCGTGCTTCGGGCCGTCGGCGTGCACGGCTGTTGGCTATGGCGATAGCGCCTCCGCGCCACAGACGCTGATCGAGCAATGGAACGGGGCCACCTGGTCCATCGTGTCCAGCCCCAATGCCTCGACGACCGAAGAGTCCGAACTCAATGGGGTCTCGTGTGTCGGCTCACTCTTCTGCATGGCCACCGGCTTCACCTACAACGGCACGAGGGATGCGACGTTGGCCGAGGTGTGGACCGGGTCTGCGTGGACCATCGTCTCCAGCCCCAGCCCAGTTGGCGCTGGGGGCTACTTCGACGGCGTGTCGTGTGCGAGTACGACGTTCTGCGTGGGAGTAGGCGCGAGCGACAGCCCTCAACTGAACCTGGTCGAGCAGTGGAACGGATCAGCCTGGACGCTCGAGTCAGTCCCGAATCCCAATGCGTCGTTCGGACAGGTGCTCATTGGTGTGGACTGCTTCGGTCCCACGTCGTGCGTCGCCGGTGGCTATGTCAACACCATCAATAGTTCGGACGACACCTACACCAGCGAGGGATTGACTTGGGACGGCTCCACCTGGGCGCTCACCAGCTTCCCGTCACCGCCCGTCACTCCCGCGGATCAAGATGACCAGACCAACGCATTCTCGTGCATCGCCGGTCAGATGTGCGTGGGCGTGGGCTACGCCGTGCAGGGAACCGGCAATCCATTGACCTTCGCCGTCTCAGCCTCCATCGCCCGGCCCGGCTACGACTTGGTCGCCTCCGACGGTGGCATCTTCACTCATGGCGGGGCCGGCTTCTTCGGCTCCGAGGGCGGCACCATGTTGAACAAGCCCGTTGTCGGCATGGCGCAGTCACCCGACGGTGGCGGCTACTGGCTGGTGGCTTCCGACGGCGGCATCTTCGCCCATGGCGACGCCGGCTTCTTCGGCTCGGAGGGCGGCACGGCGCTCAACAAGCCCATCGTCGGGATGGCGTCCACGCCTGACGGCCAGGGTTACTGGTTGGTGGCCTCCGACGGCGGGGTCTTCGCCCATGGCACGGCGCAGTTCTACGGCTCCATGGGCGGCCAGACGCTCAACAAGCCCATCGTGGGCATGGCGTCCACGCCTGACGGTAAGGGCTACTGGTTGGTGGCCTCCGACGGTGGCATCTTCAACTTCGGCGACGCCGGCTTCTACGGATCGCTGGGCAGCATCGTGTTGAACAAGCCCGTCGTCGGCATGGCGTCCACGCCTGACGCCAAGGGCTACTGGTTGGTCGCATCCGACGGTGGCATCTTTGCCAAGGGAGATGCGGGGTTCTTCGGCTCGCAAGGTTCCACGGTGCTCAACAAGCCCGTCGTCGGCATGGCCTCCACGCCGGACGGCCAGGGCTACTGGTTGGTGGCCTCTGATGGCGGCGTCTTCACCGAAGGCGATGCCGCTTTCTTCGGTTCCGAGGGCGGCACCGTCCTCAACGAGCCCATCGTGGGCATGGCGGCATAGGCGCCCAGAGGGACCTTCAGCGAAGAGCACCTCGGAGAAGATCCCGCATGAAGTCGACCGGAAGGGTGGGCACCTCCCGATTGACGTCTGCCACAGTTGCCGCAATAGTCGTCTTTCGTATTTGGACTTGACGAGGAGGCACTATGCGAGTGATGGCGAGAATTTCGATCCCAGTGGAGGCGGGCAACAAAGGCATCCGAGATGGGTCGCTGCCGAAAGTCATGCAGCAGACCGCCGAGCGGTGGAAGCCGGAGGCGGCTTACTTCACGACCTTCGATGGTAGGCGTACCGCCTTCTTCATTTTTGACATGCCCGACTCCTCGGCCATCCCGCCATTCGCCGAGCCTTTTTTCATGGAGCTCGACGCTGAAGTGCAAATCTCGCCGGTGATGGACACCGATGATTTGCAAAAGGGTCTCTCAGGTTTGGCCTGAGCCTCAGCCGACTCCGAGTAACGGAGTACCTACGTTCATATGACAGTGCCTCCGTCGCCGGGTCGGTCGGGCTCTACGGCACATTCGGACATGTGGATGAGTCCAAACTGACACCACGTACGCACCGGCAAGGGTGCGGACCAGAGGACACTGCTACAGACGGTCTCTAGAGTTCGGGGACGATACCCAACGGAGGTATTCGTCCTCCGTTGAGCCCTGTGTCTTCCGTGACTGCAGAGCAATAGGACAAGAGCTGGGAAGCATTGGAGACGTCGCGCCGGAGCGCATGGTTACCGCCAGTGGATCAGCTCAGTACGCGCCCTCGCGACCATCCCCGCCAGTACCGACTGATCCGTCTCAACCCCAAGAACCGCACCTTGGGGGAAGGTGACGAAGGGTTCGCACCTATTCTCATAGACCCTGACCTGGACCACGCCCAATAACTGACCCCTGCTACGGATTCGCTCTTCGATGATCAACCGTTGTTCGTCGGTCAGATGTGAGTTGTCGCCGCTACCGGTGTAGCTGAACCAGCCGTCGTCTCGTGCCATCGCTTCATTGTGAACCGTGGTCTCGAAGTTGCAAATACCAGTTCGCTGGGTGGAAATCACCTGCTCAGCGCAACGAGGTCCGGCCAGAGCTCCTCAATGGCTTTGAAGACGGTCGCACCTCGATCGCCGACCTGCCGGAGACGGTGACCCTTGGCGGTCGCCGCAACGCTGCTGGCGCATTCGAGCGTCGAAGGGGTGAGGCGCCGATGCGCATCGACGACGTCGGGTGGTGCCGGGTAGGCAACGAGCCATGCCAGGTGCAACACGTGGCAGAAGGCACCAATCGGTCCTCCGAGTCTGATTCGATCAGGTATGCGCTTCGCCATGAAAGGAGAGCTACCCAACCAGTCGTGGAGGCCGTCGTAGAATGGATCGGACGCAGCGTAGTGAACCTCTGGAACCCGGTAGAACGCGATCGTTGCCGCACACATGAGGCACGGCTCGAAGGTGGTGTACAGCGACCCCGTGATCCGGGTACCAAAGGGCACTTGGGACAGGACGTCCATCTCGGCGTGCGCCATCATCGTTCCCGATAAGTGAGAATCTGACTGTTCAGTTGTCCTATTGCGACCCTTCGCAACCACTGATCCGGTCTGATCGACCAGGACGGCACCGACCCCAGCTGAACCTGCGGTCCATGATTTCCACGCTTGGTCGATGGCGACCTGCCACGCCGAACCCACTGAGTCCCACGCCGACAAGGGGGTGTCCATCCAGCCGATCGTAGGTGCCTGCGTCCAGGTCGCCCGGGACGCTGAAATGGGGTCCTTACACTTCGCGTACCGGCGAGAGAGTTATGCCCGGCCCACTCGCTTATGCACAGACCGGCGTTAGCATCAAGACACCGAGCAGGGGAGGTGCCGACCCATGGCGGTTGCGAGGGCCTTGGCGATGGGATTTGTGTTGGCGGTTGCTTCCTTGGTGGGTCATGCATCGACCGCAGCGACGGCCCCGGTTTCCCACGCCAGCCCGGTACCTGGGTACTGGCTGGTGGGAGCCGACGGGGGTGTCTTCGCGTTCAACGCGCCCTTCGAGGGTTCTGGCGCCCCCAGATCTGGCGCGCCCGGACTTTGTCCCTTCGCGTTCGGACCCACAATCAACATTTCTGCCGCGTCACTGGCCAATTCAGGGCAAGTCGTCACGTACTTGAACTGCGTGGCCATCGCAGGATCGGAGGCGAGTTCAGGCTACTGGATCGCGAACTTCAGCTCTCTGCCTTCGGCGTTCGGTTCCGCGGCCGCACTCGGACAATTGGCCTGCTCCGGACTCAACGGCGCCACGGAGGGGTGGAGCGGTATCGCGCCGACGCCGAGCAACCACGGCTTCCTCCTCGTGAGCGTCGACGGCGGCGTACTGGGATGCGGCGACGCGACGCCTCTCGGCGGGGTCACGAACATGAACCTGGCTGCCTCGATCGTAGGAATCGCGTCGACTCCGGATGGCAAGGGCTATTGGCTCGTGGGAACCGATGGCGGCGTCTTCGCCTTTGGTGACGCGGGGTTCTACGGGTCGATGGGCGGCGAGGCGCTCAACGCGGCCATTGTCGGCATCGCCGCCACCCCGGACGGCAAGGGCTACTGGCTCGTCGGAGCGGACGGCGGAGTGTTCAGCTTCGGCGACGCCACGTTTTTCGGCTCGATGAGTGCTCAGAAGTTGAACCGGACGATCACCGGTATTGCGGCGAACCCGGATGGATCCGGGTACTGGTTGGTGGCTGCCGACGGCGGTGTCTTCGCTTTTGGCGGTGCGCCCTTCGAGGGGTCGTTGGGCGGCTCACGGCTCAACGCGCCGATTGTCGGCCTCGCGGCCGCGTCGAACTAAGTCCCGCCTGCCTACCCTCCGGTCTCCGGGGCGCCACCCGCCTCCACCGTCCCGGTCTGCTGGTGTCCGCCGCACTCAGTGGTCGTGGCGGATCAGCATGACGGGACACGGCGCATGGTGTGCCACGTAGTCGCTGACGGAGCCGCCGATGTGTCGGCTCAACCAGTTCTTGCCCGAGGAACCGATCACCAGCACGTCTGCGTTCATCTCGTGGGCAACTCGGACGACAGCGGCCCCCGTTGATTCGTCGTCCGGGACGAGGCGTACCTCCACGTCAGGTCCGAGCACCGCCGCCGTCCGATCGAGGGCGGATTGCCCCGTGGCGGTCGATCTTTTCCAATCCTTGTCCGCCTGTTTGTAGGTGATCACGGGGCCCTCGATACCCCCAGCGTCGTCCATGGGGTCCTCATACTCGGGAATCACCATGACAACTGCGACGTGAGCGTTAGGGCGTAGCAGATCCATCGATCGTCGCGCCGCGTCGATCGCAGCCTCAGATCCGTCCGTTGCCATGAGGATCTTTATGGATACCGCCATTGATGGACTCCTGTACTTCGTATAGGTCCTATTCTGCCTCAAAGTGCGTCAAAGGCTGGCCGCTATACCAGCGAGCCCGTCGCCGCCACAGGCCATCCGCAAATGCCGGATATCCCAGTGTCGAGGGGCGCCAATACGGTCACAGTTCCGGCGTAGGGGAATAGTCCAGTGCGGGGTCTATCGGCATTCGCTCGCTGGGTACTCACCGCGCGACGAGCCGAACACCTTCACTGTCGAACGTGATCGTCATGCCCTCATTCGCCAAGCAAACCCGCTCTTCCGCCGATGGCCAGATCTTACGAGCCTCGGTCATGAGCTCTTCGAGCTCGTTGTCGGTGTGATAAGGATCGTGGTGGAACAACACCAGGTTCCGAGCGCCTACCTTGTCGGCGAACTCCATTGCGTCGGCGAGCCCCGAGTGTCCCCAGCCGACGTGTGCGCCGTATTCGTGGTCTCGATATTGAGCGTCGTGCAGTAGGACGTCGGCATCGCGCGCGATGTCGTAACCGCTCATCCACTCACGCGCGACCGAGCGCAACGCGGTGCCGAGCGAGGGCTCATGATCCGGGAGGTACACCAACGCGCGTCCGTCCTCCTCGATCCGGTAGCCGACGGTCGGACCTTGGTGCTGCACCTTGCCCGATCGTATCGTCGCCGAGCCGATGGACACGGCTTCTTCGGGTGCGTTGTGAAACGTCAGGTGGGCGGGAACATCATTGAGGTGGACGGGGAACAGCGGAGGAGAGAGATACATCGCAATCCGCTCGGCGAGTGGTTGAACCGGAGACGGCGGACCCCAGATGTGAATTTGGACGTTGGGATCGAATAGCGGCCGGAAGAACCCGAGGCCCTGCAAGTGGTCAAGATGGAGATGGCTGAGAAGGATGTGCAGTTCAGGGCACGGAGCCGCTTGCAAGAGGACGCCCAGTGGCCGTATCCCGGTGCCCGCGTCGAGCACGAGGACCTCTCCGCTGGAAAGCCGCACCTCGACGCACGACGTGTTGCCGCCGTACTTGAGGGTATCCGGACCGGGCGCGGCGACCGAGCCGCGGCATCCCCACACGCGCGCCTGCATCAGGCGTCGTCTTCCTCGTCGGCCACTTCCCAGAACACCGAGACGACGCCGTGCATCTCGGCGGTCGAACCGAACAACGGATATGCCGTCGCGTGCACAAGACGCTGCACGCCGTCGTAGCCTGTCGCGGCGAGGGTCCGATGGGCGGGGCGGCGTTCGAAAAAGGCGATCCCGGCGGGCGTGTCCCGACGACGAAGCGGCTTGTCATCCAGAGTCTTTAGGTGTAAGACAGCGCCGAATTCCTCGGCCGCGATCTCGCCCATTTCGCCGAATGCTCTGCCGATGAGTAGCGCCGCGGCATCGTTGTAGAACACGAGCACTCCGCCCGCGTCGATAAGGAACATCGGCGTCGCGAGGTTCGACGCCAGCTCCCGAGCGAGGATGAGCGGTAGGGGTTTCCCGCTGCCTGCCGGTGCATCGTGGTCCACAACTCAGATCGTTGCCGACCCAACGCTCCGTTGCAATCGCCGCCGGTCACGGTCTGGCTGAGAAATCAGCGGAAGGAGTCCCATTCGTTCTCCTGGCCGCCCGCCCTGGTAGCGGCAGCACACTCCTTCGCCATTGGGTCACCGGAAAGGTCGAGAAGCCAAAACTCTTCGTGAGCAGTACCGGCAGGTCCACCATGCCTGACGGCCAAAGTTGAATCGCAGCTGGGTTACGACGAGCCCACTTTCTCCGATGTGCCCGAAACGTCCCACCTACTCGCCCTTTGGGGGCAGTGCTCGGTGTCTCTCTTGGCGGGTCACGGCCAGGGTCAGGCTGTGGGCTGGCGGAAGTACGGGCTGGTCATTTCGTAACCAGTTCGGCGAGATGGATGAGGGAGTTGCCCAGATGCTCGCGAGGGAACGGCGGGAATCCGATGTGCTGTCGGATGGAGTCGGGCACTGCTGACCAGTCATAGGAGAGAGTGACTGCGGTGTTCGACGGTCCAGCTGGTGTGAGGTCGTAGCGCCAGGCCCAACCGGGGAAGCTCAGGGTCCCGTCGTCGGCCTCATTTCCTGGCTCCCAGGAGATGGTGCTCGGCGGGTCGAACACCTGGACCCGGTTGGCCATCTGGTAGATGCCGTCCGGGTGGTTCGGGTGGTACATGGACATCCGGAAGATCTGCCCGGTGGCGGTCAGCGGCTCGCTGTCGAGGGTTTCGCGGACCCAGCCCGTGCCATCGATTGCGTGGTGCCTGGCTGGGTCGGCAAGGACTGCGAAGATGGCCTCTGCCGGGGCGTTGATGACTGTGGTCGCGCTGACACTATCGTCGGCCATGGGGCCACCTCCTTATAAGCAGAGTTTGTCGCGGTGTCTGGCGTGCGCCCCGGCCGTAAGAGTATTCGTCGTCGTCGGGACGTGCTCCCTTGCGTTTCCTGCGCGTCCCGTGGGCGCTGAGGGACTCGAACCCCCGGCCTGCTGGTTGTAAGCCAGCTGCTCTAACCAACTGAGCTAAGCGCCCGAAACAGCAACCCTACCGGCAGTTTCTTGTCATATTCGCCCGCTATCCGTTCTGCACAACCTGCCAAAGCAGATCGATGGCGGATCGCGATCCTGTGCTGTTGGGTGCCTGCGCAGCGCGGTCACGCATGGCATCGCCGTACACGGGTGACATCGAGCCCGTCCCAGGGCACGCGCAGGTCGATCGTGTACTGCTCTCGAACCCGGGAAAGCGACCCAGCGGCTCAGGACAACGCAGAAGCGAAGATCGTGCTCCAGGGCCGGACCAGGGCGCGCAGCTCTGTGCAGGCGGCGTCGCCCAGCGCGTCGTACGGCGCCACCGTCAGGGCGTCGGTCCCGTCTTCGATGGCGCGTCGCTGGGCCGCACCCCACTCGGTGAAGCGGAGCTCGTCACCCTGTTCGAGCCAACCGCGCCCGCGCAGCCCGTCCACCCCGGCGTCCCACGCGTCACGCGGCCAGCCACGGGTCGAGCGGAGCAACCCCGCCGGAACGTCACCCGCCGCGGCGTGCGTCACCAGCGCCTCGATACCCGAGAGCCCGTGCACGACCAGTAACGCGATGTGCCCGTCGCCCCGGTATTCGCGCAGGATCGACTGCGCGTGCCAGAGCACCAGGTGCGGCTCCTCCGGCCAGCCCACGTCCGCGTGCGCTGCCGCCAGGGGGCGTCCCTGCGCCCGCCGTCCCGCCTCCTCGGCCGCCGTGCGCGCCAGGCTGGCCGCGCGCCGCATCTCCTCCGAACCCAGCACCGCGTCGCCCAGCAGGCGGCGGCTGGCCGCGTCCACCGCGGCGAAGCGCGCCGCTACGAGCTGCTCGGGCGTGGCCACGTCCCACGCCTCCGGGATCGCCGCGTGTACCAGCTCGGGGTTGAAGTTGAAGAACGTCGAGACCACGACGTCCGCCGCGCACGGCGCCCATCGGCGCCGCCCGGGACGCGAAGTACCCGGCGCGACCTGTGATGCCCAACCGCTCGTACGCGTCGGCCGCCTCCGGCACGAAGTACACCATGCCGTGGAGCGGCTCGAGCGTCCGCCACGTCTTCCGGGCCCGCAGCGCGGCGTCGTCACTCACAGGTCGACCTCCCCGGCCAGGCGATCGGCCAGTCCCGGCGTTGCCGCAACGACGGGTCGCCGGCTCGACCCGTCACGGACCACCAGGTCGCGTCCCTCACGCTCGCCGCGGCCACGCCGACCTCTGTGCAGATGAGCAGTCCTGCCAGGTAGTCCCAGCCGTACAATGTGCTCCTGCCCACGACGGTGTAGGCGTCGAGAACTCCCTCGGCCACCGCGCAGCACTCCAGCGACGCGGCGCCGAGAGCCCGGAACTGGGCCCACCCGGGATAGCGCCCGGGGAAGCCGGAGATCCCCACGATGGCGCCTCCCAGATCCGTGCAGCCCGACGGCGCGATCGCCCGGCCGTCCTTGTCGGCACCGCCACCCCGTACGGCGGCGTAGCGCTCCCCCGTCGCCTGATTGGTGACGACGCCCACCCGCGGTCCCTCGGCGTCGAGCACGCACATGCTTGTGGCGTAGAACGGCACCCCTCGGTGGGCGTTCGTCGACCCGTCGATGGGATCGATCACGGCCAGGAGACCCGAAGGCCCGTCGCCGGTCGTTCCCGACTCCTCGGACAACACCGCCATCCCCGCCCCGTGCAACACCGGCAGCGCAGCGCCGTCGGCCGCCAGGTCCAGCTTGTACTGACCGGGCTTGCCGCCCGATGGTCCCCAGTCGGCGAGCACGTCGAGCGCGGCGCGTATCGCCGCGACGGCGTCATCGAGGACCTCCAGCAGGCGAACGTCGTCCACGGATCACGAACCCTACCGGGCCACGGTCCCCGCCCCAGTAGGCTCGCCCCCGTTGTGGCTGCCATTGACGTCGCAGGGTATGTCGCCGACCTGAAGGACCATTCCGTCGACCACGGGTTCCACGTGCACGACGAGCGGCATTTTGTCGAGACCTACTCCCTGCGCCAGGTCTGGGAGGTCGACCTGCATCCCGAGGAGGGGTGCGGCGGGCCGCTCGACCTCCACTTGGCCCTCGACGTCGACCCGCGCGTGCTCCTCTCCTTCGAAGACGCCGTCGTGCTGCTCGCCGAGGACGAGGAGCCCCCCGACGAGTTCCACTTCCCGCTGACCTTCACCTGGGCCCTCCCCCCACTCCCGAGCGGCCCCGACCTCCTGCGGCTCGCCATCGACCTGGCCGGCGTGGGTGGCATCGAGCTCCCGCTCGAGGTGTCGGCCATCGACTCCTTCGCCAACGCCACGGACGGCTCGGAGCGCCGGCTCAGTATCGTGGCGCGCTACCCCGTCTCCCTGGCCCGGGTCCTCAGCGGCGAAGAGCTTCTGTGCGACGTCTTCGACCGCGCCCTCGCCGTCAGCCGCTTTCTGCTCGAGTCCGCCGAACGCTGGCTCGGCTGAGGTGCCGAGGGCACGCCGCCCCTACGGGGTCCGTGCCCTCGGGGTCGCCGCCCTCGTGGCCGGCACCGCCGTCGGGCTGAGCGCCTGCACCTCGGACGACGGGCAGACCTTGGCCCAGCAGGCCTGTGTCCACGTCCACCGTTCTGTCGACGACTACCTACGGGCCGCTCGGACCGGCACGCCGCCCGCGACGGCGGCGCTGCTCCAGAAGGACGCCGACGAGCAGCTGCGTGCCGCCCTCCCGCTCGCGGCGGCCGCCAACTCGGACGACGGCTCGTGGAATTCCTTGATGACCACCATCTCGGAGGGTGCCACAGTGGACGAGGGCCACCTCGTGCCGGCGCTGCAGGCCCAATGCGTCGTCGCCGACGCGAACCCCAACGTCAACCCCCGGTCTCCGGGGTCCGGCTCGACGGTCCCCCAGAACGTCAATCCGCAGCCGGCGTCATCCGCCGGCTGACGGGAGGACCGGCGCGCCGGCGCCGGCCATCTGCGCCCGTCCGGCCGCGACGATGGCCGGCATGAGCTTCGGCGCCAGCACCTGGCCGCCCGCCACAGTGAAGTGGACGCCGTCGGTCTTCCGGATCACCTGGCCGTCGACCGTGGTGGTGTACTTCGCACCCGGGCAGGCCGCACCGTAGAGGTCGACCACCGAGTCGGTCGTGGGGTGCTCCGCCGCCACCTGGCGCACGAGCTTGTTGTAGGCGGCCAGGCGGGTCGGGTTGTCCTCCGGCCATGGTGCGCCGTCGGGTTGCTCGCCCTCGTCCGTGCAGGGTGCGGTCAGGAACACCATGTGCGCCCCCGTCGTCGTGACGAGCTGGGACGCCGCGTTCAGCTGACTCTTCACGTAGGTGGCGTAGGTCGGGTTCAAGATGTTGGTCCAGGCGCCGTTGTACTCCCGGTCGACCACCTCCCAGCGACCGGCCAGGAGCACCACCACGTTCGGCTTGACCTCGTTGATCGCGTCGAGCCACTGGTTCTGCCACGGCTGGTTGACCGGGGGCTCACCGGGCGTGAGCGGCGAGCCGTTGCAGGCCGAGGGCGTGATGTCGCGCGCGCCCATCAGCTCGACCTCGGGGCCATCGACGACGCCGCAGCCGAGGATCCCCTTGTCCGAAAGGACGTAGCCGTACTGGGACTGCACCTTGTGCTCGCCGAGCCCCAGGCCGAGCGTGAGCGCGACCGAGTCGCCGAAGAGGAGCACCCGCACCGGCGGCCCCGTCGCCACCGAGGTCGTCGATCCGGGCGGCGGCGTCGTCGTGGTCGCGGTCACCGGTGGTGGCGCCGTGCTGGCCACGGCCGAGGTCCCCGTGGTCGCCGCGACGACGGCGACCACGACGGCGCCAACACCGGCCGGCACGATGAGCCAGGCCCGCCACTGGCTGACGAAGGTCCCCATGCGGATCGGCCGCTCGATCAGGTGGAAGGACACGACCGAGACCCCGAAGGTCACCAGCACGCGCACGGCGAAGAGCTCGTAGCCCTCGAGCCCGGTCCGCGCGTGGTTGAGCCAGAGGAAGAGCGGCCAGTGCCAGATGTAGAGCCCGTAGGAGATGCGGCCGACGTAACGGACGGGTGCGACCGAGAGCAGCCGGGGCACGATGCTGCGTGGCGCCGCGACCGCCGAGAGGATCACGGCGCCGACCGAGAGACCGATGAGGAAGAAACCCCCCGAGTATGGGAAGGACGAGAGCGACGTCGTCAGCACCCAGATCAGCACCGCGGTCGCCGCCCCGGCGACCCCGAGCACCCCGCAGAGCCGCTGGCCTGGTGCGCCGGCGGGCCGCCAGAGCTCGCCCTTGGCCAGACGACCCTCCTCGTGGCTGCGCCTGGCCAGCAGCACCAGCCCGACGGCCAGCGCACACCCGATGAAGAGGCACTGGGAACGCGTATCGGTGCCCAGATACGCGCGGTTGGTGTTCGCCCCTCCGGCGTAGACGTGGTGCATCCAGAGCGCCGTTCCGATCGCCGCCGCGCAGCACAGGGCGAAGAGCGCCCGCAGGTCCTTGGTGAGGCGGAGGAGGCCGAGCACCACGAGCGGCCAGATCACGTAGAACTGCTCCTCCACCGCGAGCGACCACGTGTGCAGAAGCGGTGACGATTGCGCCGTCTCGTTGAAGTAGTTCGAGTTGACCAGGATGAAGTGCCAGTTGCTCACGTAGAGGAGCGTGGACAGCGCATCGAGCCGGAGCGCGCCGTACGTGCCCTTGGGGACGATGACGGACGCGAAGAAGGACACGAACAACAGCATGAGGAGCAGCGCAGGGAGCAGGCGGCGCGCCCGGCGGGCCCAGAACGCGCCGAGCTTGATCGTGAGGGTCTGGCGCCACTCCCCGATGAGGAGCGAGGTGATGAGGAAACCGGAGAGGACGAAGAAGGCGTCGACCCCCATGAAGCCGCCCTCCATGTGCGGGATCCCGCCGTGGAACAGCATCACGGCGACGACGGCGCAGGCCCGCATGCCGTCCAGGGCCGGCAGATAGGCCAGACGAGTGTGCGAGACCGCGCTCTCGTCGTCCTGCATCGGCTGCATCCCTCCAGGTTCGGCTCGCCGGCACCGCACGCGGGGTGTCCGGGGATCCGCCATTGTCGCAGACCTCGCCCGCGGCCCAGGGCCACCTCGGGCTGGGTACCCTCGATCCCCCTGAGCCCCACCCGGCCCCTGGCCCGATCCCTGTCGCCCCCATCGCCGCCCACCCGGCCCCGCCGCCGTCGCAGCGTGGCGTTCTTGCTGCTTGCCGTCGCGCTGGTGGCCGCCGCGGTCGTCGTCGTGCAGCGGCTGCGAGCCGGTCCGCCTCTCAGCCCGCTGCGCGCCGGCATCGTCTCGGTGGCCGAGAGCCAGGTGGGCTACGTCACCGATCCTTCGCACTCGTATTGCAACAAATTCAGCGCCTACTGGTATGCGGGCGTCGACGACTGCGGCAACGACGACCGCGACGAGGAGTGGTGCGCCGACTTCGCGGCGTGGGTGTGGAAGCAGGCCGGCGCCGAGGTCCAGTACCAGTTGGCACCCGGGTACCTGAACGGCGACTCGGCGAGCTTCTACGTGTGGGGCGTCGACCACGGCACATGGCACGCGGTGTCGTCGGGCTACGCGCCGCAGCCGGGTGATGTCGCCGTCTACGGGCTCGACACGAGCGCGGTGACCGCCGTCCACGTGGCCGTCGTGACGGCGACCACCGGCGACAATGCCGCACCCGACGTGGTGAACGGCGACGGGGACCGGACGGGGTACAGCGTCGTCGAGGCCGGCGACCACCAGGCCTTCGCCGACGTGAAGGGGAAGGGCGCGCCGCTCTCGGGCTACGTCTCGCCGTCCTCCACCTCGTCCTGATGGCGGGAGGCGTACGCCTCCTCCTCCGCCTCGTTGGTGGCCATGGCGCGCACGACCGCCTCGAACACCTTGGCGGAGTCCTTGTCGATGTGCTTGCGCGCCAGCAGCAGGCAGCCGGCCCCGACGAAGGCGATCGGCATCACGATGAGGAAGGCGGTGCGGTAGTCCTCGTCGAAGGCACCCGCCACGGCGGCGGTGACGAGCGGCGCCGCCGCCGCGCCGAAGACGACCGAGGCCAGGTTGAAGGCGGCGAAGCCGGCGCCGCGCACCTGGGCGGGGGACGCGTCGGACAGGCCGGCCCGCAGCGCCGGCACCGACGCCGTCGCCGCCACCAGGCCGACCAGCTGGAGCAGGTACACGAGGCCGTGCGGGATGCGTGCGAAGGACAGCACGAACAACGTCGCGCTGACGATCATGCAGACGGCGGGGATGACGACACGCGCGCGCCCAGCACGCGGTGCACCCAGCGGTCGGCGATCCAGCCGCCCCACACTGTGCCGGGGATGCCGCCCACTACGAGGAGCAGGCCGAAGAGGGCGGTGGACTTGCCCTGGGAGAGCCCGAGCTGGTTCTGGTAGAAGCTCGGCATCCACGTCCCCACCGCGGTGACGACGAAGCCCACCGTCGAGACGCCGACCAGCGCGTAGCGCAGCGTCGGGATGTTGAGGATGACGCCCATGTCGCGGCGCAGCCCCGACGCCATGTCGCGCACGAACTGACGCACCCCGTGGGGGAACAACGGGCCGAGCTCCTCGTCGGAGACCTCCATCTCGGTCTGCTGTGTGACGTGGGCACGGTCGGCCGTGCCGCGGCTCGGCTCAGGCAGCCGCCAGCACATGTAGGCGACCGCGAGGCCGGGAAAGAACGAGACGAAGAAGGCGACACGCCAGCCTTGGCCGTGGAAGAGCGGCCCGAGCGCGCCGCCGATGACCAGTCCGACCCCGAGCCCCACGTAGTTGAGGCACTGCTGGATGGAGAAGGCCTTGCCCCGCTTCTCCATCCCGTAGAAGTCAGCGATGACGCTGCTGCCCGAGGGGTCGGTGATGGCCTGGCCGAAGCCGAGCGAGCCGCGGATCACCACCAGCAGGACGAAGGCGGACGTCGGGACCAGGCCTCCCAGGGCGCTGATGACCGACCAGGCGACGATCGTGACCGCCATGGCCCTGGTGCGGTTCCAGCGGTCGGCCAGAAAGCCCGAGGGCAACGTGGCCACGCCGTTGATCAGGATGAAGGCCGAGAACAGCACGGCGATCGCCGTATCGCCTACCCCGAAGGCCGACTTCAGCTGGTCGCTGTCGCCCCGGACGATGTACTGGTCCAGGCCGTCGATGAAGAGCGTGAAGCCGACGACCCACATGGGCCAGTCGGTGACCGACATCATCCGGCGCGCGCGACTCCGCGGCTCTCCGGTCCCCCCCGCCCCCGCCCCCGCCAGGCTCATGGTCGCCTCGCGCGCCGCGTGGGCGTCAGGTCGCGGGCGTGTACCCCGCCGGCAGGGCGATCGACTTCATCTCCAGGAAGCTCTCGAGTCCCTCGGGACCGAACTCGCGCCCGACCCCGGACTCCTTGAAGCCGCCGAACGGCGTGGCGAAGTCGATGGGGACCGGTGCGTTCAACATGTAGGTCCCGGTACGCACCTGGCGGGCCACCCCCAGGCCGCGGTCATTGTCGGCCGTCCAGACCGAACCGCACAGCCCGTAACTCGAGTCGTTGGCGATGTCGACCGCGTTCTCGTCGCCGTCGTGGGGGATCACGACGAGTACGGGGCCGAAGATCTCCTCCTGGGCGATCTTCATCTTGTTGTCGACGTCGGAGAAGACGGTCGGCTCGACGTACCAGCCCTTGGCGAACTCCGAACCCGTGGGCCGGCCGCCGCCCAGGGCCACGGTGGCGCCCTCCTCGCGCCCGCTGGCGAGATACCCCTCGATCCGGCTCCGTTGCCGCTCCGCCACCACCGGCCCGACCTCGGTGGCCGGGTCCAGCGGGTCGCCCACCTGCATGGCGGCCACGCCGGCCACCACCGCGTCGACCACCTCGGCGTAGCGTGCCCGCGGCGCCAGGATCCGGGTCTGGGCGATGCAGGCCTGCCCGTTGTTCATGATCGAATTGGGCAGCAGCGTCGGGATTGTGGTCGCGAGGTCGGCGTCGTCGAGGATGATGGCCGCCGACTTCCCGCCCAGCTCGAGCGTGCAGCGCTTGAGGCGCTCGCCGCACAGCCCGCCGATCCGCTTGCCCCCTACCGCAGACCCGGTGAACGAGATCTTGTCCACGCCCGGATGGGTCACCAGGTGCTCACCGACCACGCGCCCGGCCGGGATCACGGAGAGAACGCCCCTGGGCAGCCCCGCCTCGGCGAAGATCTCGGCCAGCCGCAAGGCGTCGAGGGGCGTCTCCGGCGCCGGCTTGTAGACGACGGTGCACCCGGCAGCCAGCGAGGGTGCCAGCTTGGCGGCGGCGATGAACAGCGGGACGTTCCACGGCGCGATGGCCCCGACGACGCCGACCGGCTCCTTCGTCACGAGCGACTGCGGGTTCAGCACGCCGGTGCGCACCTCGTCGAAGGCGTAGGTCTTCGCCAGGTCCGCGTAGTAATTGAAGATCATGGTCGGCGCCAGCACCTGGCCCATCCCGGAGAAGGTGATCGGCGAGCCCATCTCCCGGGTGATGATCTCTGCGATGTCGTCCATCTCGGAAGTCACCTGCGCGGCGACCTTGGCGAGGATCTCGGCCCGCTCGGCCGGTGTCATCCGAGGCCACGGCCCCTTGTCGAACGCGCGACGCGCCGCCGCCACCGCCTTGTCGACGTCGGCCTCGGTGCCGTCGGGCACCCGGGCCACGACCTCCTCGGTGGCCGGCGAGACCACCTCGATCGTGCCGGCTCCCTCCGGGGCGACCCAGTCGCCGCCGATGAACAAGCGGTCGTAGTCCCGAATCGGCATGCGTCCCTCCCGCAGCTCTGGGGGCACCCGCCCCCGCCGCCGGCCGTGCGGCGCGGCGCCTCAAGGGTAGCGGCGCCCGCCCGGTGCGGCCCCGCGTCGCCCGGTCAGCCTCCCCCGTCCCGTCGCTCGACATGGGCGAGGACACCGCCGTCGTCCTCCACCCAGCCCTTTCCGGCGGCATACGCGCACATGCCGGAAAAGCCCTCGTCCCACGCCTCGCCCGCCGATGGCCCTGCCAGCGCCCGCAGGGCGACGGGGTCGACCACGACGTGCGCACCGTCGTCTCGCAGCCGTCCGATCCCCGTCGCCGCGAGCACGCCGTCCAGGTCCCCCGACCCCTCCAGCGCCACCGAGAAGCGGGTGAAATCGTCGGGGCCCTGGAGGAAGACCCTCGTTTCGGACAGGTCGATCACGATCACCACGCTGAGGGGGGACGCTACCGCCGTCCCCGCACCGTCGGTAGAGTGCCGCCCCGTGCCCGACATCGACCAGCGCGACCCGGAAGAGGTCGCCTCCGTCCTGAGCAGGTGGCTGGCCACGAAGTCCGGTGACGAGACCGGTCCCGAGGTCTTCGACGTCCAGTCACCGACCTCGAACGGCTTCTCCAACGAGACCATCCTGTGCCGCACCCGCGCCGCCGACGGGTCCGAGCGCCGCCTGGTCGTGCGGGTGGCGCCGACCAAGCACCTGCTCTTCATGGACGCAGACTTCTCGACCCAGTACCGGGTGATGAAGGCGCTGGCGGACGGCGGCTCGCCGGTGCCGCTTCCCGGCCTGGGCTTCTACGAGGACGACCCGCGGTACCTCGGCGTGCCGTTCTTCACCATGGACCATGTCGAGGGTCTCGTCCCGCCCGACAACATCCCCTACACCATGGAGGGCTGGGTCATCGATGCCGCGCCCGAACAACAGGAGCGGATGTGGTGGAGCGGGATCGACGCGCTCGCCGCCGTGCACAAGACGGACTGGCGGGCCGCCGGCCTCGACTGGCTGGACCTGCCGGCCCGCGGCAAGCCGGGCATCGAGCAGCAGATGTCCTACTACCGCGACTACCTCGACTGGTCGGCCAAGGGCTTCTCGGTGCCCGTGGTCGAGTCGACCTGGCAGTGGCTGGTCGACCACCGGCCCGACGAGCAGGGCGCCGTGGTGCTCAGCTGGGGCGACAGCCGCATCGGCAACATCATCTGGGACGACTTCCGTGCCGCTGCCGTCCTCGACTGGGAGATGGCCTCGCTCGGCCAGCCCGAGATGGACCTCGGCTGGTTCCTCTACTTCGACCGCCAGTTCACCGAGCCCCTCGGTGTGCCCCGCCCGGCCGGCTTCCCCTCGCACGAAGAGACCATCGAGTACTACTCGGCGCAGATGGGCCGCCCGATGCAGGACCTCTTCTTCTACGAGGTGTTCTCGGGCTTCCGCTTCGCCGTGGTCATGCTGCGGCTCTCGGACCTCCTGCTCGAGACCAAGATCCTGCCGGCGGAGGCGGACATGCGGTCCAACAACATCGCCACGCAGCTCCTCGCCACGATGCTCGGCCTCGAGGCACCCGCCTGACCTAGTCGGCGATCGGGTCCCCCGAGGGGTCCACGGCGACCCCGGCCGCCCGCAGGCGCTGGCCCAGCCAGTAGGTGCCGTTCTCGCGGTTCACCTGGTCCTGCCAGCCCTCGAGGATCGTGTGCAGGTCGTCCACCGAGGCGACCTTGGCGATCACGTGCACCGTCATGGTGTTGTCGTAGCCGTCGGGCACCGAGATGTGGATGCCACCGAACGGATCGCCGACTTCGTGCGGCTCGGGCTCCCGCAGCACGTAGAGCTCACCGGTGTCCTCCACGTAGTTGAGCTCGTGGCGGACTCCGTTGTGGTCCCGCCACTCGGTGCCCAGCTCGAGCTCGGCGGAGGCCCGCCGACGGGGGTCGGCTTCGTAGAACTCGTCGATGTCCATCGGCGGCACACTACCGCCGACCTGGTCTGTCACCGCTTTCTGCCGGCATGGCCCCACGCGCCCCGGCGGGGGAGCAATCGGGGGAGGGCCCCACGCCACCGTGGCGCCATGCCCACCACCTCGAACCGCCGGCTCGCCCTACTCGACCAGATGGCGGCCGAATGGCACTCGGTCGGCCGCTCACCCGGTGCGGTGCGCGCCCTCCGGCGGGTCGCCCGCGGCGACGACGTCCTGGCGCGGCTCGTGTTGGGTACGGGCGAGCCGCCGCCCTGCCCGACACCCTACGACGTCGTCGAACACATGCGGCGGGCGTGCGGCCGCGCCCAGCGTGAGGAGGCGGCACGGCTGGTCAGGGTGCTGTTGCGCGAAGCCGCAGACCCCTTCGTCGGCCGCATGCTGGTCCAGGCCCTGGTCCCGGGGCTCGTTGCCGTGGCCGCCAAACTGCAGTGGGGCCGCGGCGGGGACTGGCGGCACGGCGACGACTTCTTCGGCGAGCTGCTGTCGACCACGTGGGTCGTCGTACAGGAATGGGCAGGTCAGGACCGCCCCTACGCGGTGCTGGACCTGTTGTCGGCCATCCGCTGCCGGCTGCGTCGCCAGCTGTTCCGCGCCAAGGATCTCGGCGCACAGACCGTCCCCCTCGGTGCGGACGGTACACGCGCCGCGCGAACCGAGACGGACCTGGAGGAGCTCGCCCGCGCGCTGATCGGTCTTCAGGGCGACGGCGTGCGCACGGACGACCTCCAGGTCCTCTACGCCCACTACGTCCTCGGGTACTCCATCGCCGAGCTGTCCGTGCTGACCGGCCGCGACCGCCGCGCACTCTACGCGCGCCGGGACCGTGGACGGCGCCGGCTCTGCGCCTGAACACCCGGTGCGGGCGGCGTGGCGCGTGCGTATGGTGGGCATGTGGTTGGTGGGTCCGAGACCACGCAGGGTTTGCGCTCGCGAGTGGTCCGTGGCCGCCCCAACTGGTGGGTCATCCTCGCTGTGTCGTTGGCGCTGATGGCGCTGCTCGTCGCCACGGCGGGCGGCACGCGGCGCGGGTCGGGACGACCCCCGCACCGTTTGGGGAGCGCGGCGGCGAGCGACGCCCACCGATCCTCTGGCTCCGGACATGGCGGCGCGACCGCGCCGGCACACCACGCGGGCGCCCACACCGCGTCGTCGACGACGACCACGGCGGCGCCCGTCCCCGCGTTGCCGCCCGCAACCGGGTCGGGTTCCGCCCTCGCCTCCGTCCATTCCGGGACGTCGGGTGGCGGCGCGCCCTCCGGCGGTCCGGTCGCGACCACGACGACGCTCCCGCCTGCGACGACCACGACCACGACGACGATCGCCCCGAGCGCGTCGCTGCCGGCCGACCGCACGCAGACGCAGGGCTATCTCGATCCTCCGCTGCAGACCACGAACAGCTATGGGTTCACGGGAACGGGGGCGATGGAGATCTCCGTGCTGTGGTCGGGCTCGACCTACCTCACCATGGCGGTCAGCTGCCCCAGCGGGAGTCAGAGCGTGGGGGGCACGGCGGCGATGGCGGCGTCGTTGCCCGACGCCAGCGGGAACTGCCTCGCCACCGTCCGTGAACCCGCGTCGGAGTCGGCCTCCCTGACCTACACCATCACGATCGGTCCGGCCGGTGGGTAACCCCCCGGCGTCGCCGGGGAGTCTGCGCCGCCTGTTCGACGTCGCGGGCGCCGTGCTCGCGGCCCTGCTCGCGTTCACCGCCGTCCCCGCCGTCCTGATCGCCGTGGTGGGCGATCCTCTCTCGGGCGGCCTCGGTCATGCGTGGAGCCCGCTCGCCCGCGACGCGCTGACACTGCTCGCGCTGGCGGCCTGGGTGGCGTGGGCGGCCTGCTGCCTCCAACTGCTACGCGCCGTCGTGGGCCAGGTGCGGCGGGGCGACGTCAGCCTCCGCGGCGCCTCGGTCATGGACCAGGTCGCGGCGCGCATTGCCGTGGGCGTCCTCGCGCTGTCGTCGATCGGCGGTCCCCTGGCGGTGTCCTCCGTCGCGGGAGCGTCCTCCCCGACCGCGGTCACGACGAGCGCGCACGACGTCGTCGCGAACCGGTCGGACGCTCACGCCACCGCCGCGTCCCACACGGTGCGGCCCGGCGAGACGCTGTGGGGCATCGCGCACGACCGTCTCGGTGACGGAGCCGACTGGACGGCACTCGCCGCGATGAACCTCGGTCGCGTCATGGGGGACGGCGCAACGTTCGTCGACCCGGACCACCTCGAAGCCGGCTGGCGTCTCGATCTCGGCCGTCTCACGGACCAGCCGAGCCCCCATGCACACGCGTACGCCCACCGCCACCATCAACGCGGCACGCCGCCGCAACCGGGACACCCAGACCACCTGCCCGAGCTCGTCGCGCTCGGCCTGGGCTCGCTGGCCTGCGCCGGGCTGGCCCGGCGCACCGGTCGCCGGCACCGGAGCGAGCCCTTCTCGGGCGAGCTCGACGTGTCCGACGAAGCGGTGGACGCCGCGACGCTGCTGCAGCGCTTCGACGGTGTCCCCGCGCTCGTTGCCTTCGAAGCGGCCAACCGGCTCCTCGGCGGGGCCCTCCTCGACCGCGCCAGACCACCGCGTGTCCACGCGGTGTGCGTCTCGCCGGCCGGCGTCTCCTTCTGGTTCGCCGAGGCGCCGCCCGCACCGCCCCCTCCCTTCACCGAGGCGGCTGACGACGGCCACGCCTGGCAGGTCGACCACGCGCGCCTGGACGAGCGGGCGTCGACGCTGTACCCGCCCTACGCGCCCATCGCGCTGCCGATGGGCGACGACCAACTCGGCACCTGGCTGGTGGTGTTAGGACCGGGACAGGTGCTCCCACTGCTCGGCGAGGACGCCCCCGCACTAGCCCGCTCGGCGCGCGGCGCGCTGCACGGGTGGTCGTGGGCGGACACGGTGCTCGTGACGGACGACCCGGGCGACCCCGGCCTCCTCGCCGAGGCCGCGGCCGCGGCCGATCACCGGCTGGCGCGCCCACTCCTCTTCTTCGGCGATCCCCACTCCCTGGCCGACGAGGTGGCGGCGCGGACCGCGGTCGTCAGCACCGCCGCGGCGTCCGCGTCCGACCTCAGCGTCCTGGTGGACCGACACGGCGCGACCCTGCACCCGATGGGGCGCGTGGTCCGGCCGCACCTCCAGTCCGAGGGAACCGCCCACGCTGTCGAGGAACTGGTGGCGCAGCGCCCACTCCAGCGGCCCGACGAGCCATCTCGTCACTCGGCCCGCGCCGTTTCCCGTACGGCACGCGACAGCGACGCGTTGGTACCGGGCGTCGTCGACGTACGCCTTCTCACCATGACGCCTCGCCTCGACGGGCTGCGCGAGGACCTCCCCCCCAACCGGGCCAGGCGGGCCGTGGAACTGGTCGCGTACCTCGCGCTGCACCGCCCCGACGTCGTCACCAGCGACCGCCTGCGCACACGCGTGCTCGGCTCGTCCGACAGCGACGCCGCGTCGAAGACGCTGTTCAACATCGCGCACGCGGCGCGTCGATCCCTGGGCACCGACGCCCACGATGCCCCGCTGCTACCCGGGGCGACCCGCAACGGGCTGTACCGGATCTCGCCCGAGGTGACCGTCGACGTCCACCGGGCCATCGCGCTGGCCGCCGCGGCGCGGTCCCACGCCGGCGACGACGTCGCCATCGCCTGCTACCGGGCCGCCCTCGAGCTGGTCGAGGGCGAGCCGCTGGCGAACGCGCTCTCCGGCTACTCGTGGTGGGAGGCGGAGGGGCACGGCGGCCGGCTCGCGGCCGTGCTCGTCGACGCCGCCTGCGCCATGGCCTCGTTGGCCGCGGACACCGGCCACTTCGAGCTTGCCCGGTGGGGACTGGAACGGGCCCGGGTCGTCGAGCCGTATAGCGAAGCGCTGTCGCGCGCCGCGATGCAGGTGGCGGCCGCCGAGGGAGACGCCGAACGGCTCCGGCTCGAATGGCGCGAATGCCAGCGCCGGCTCGATGCGCTCGATCCCGGCTGCTCCCCCTCTCCGCGCACCGAGTCGCTCTACGGCGAGCTCAGCCGGCTGGTGCGTACCGCTCCCCTTGGGCCGGCACCCGTGGTCAGCGACTGATCCCGGCCGCGGCCTCGTAGGCGCCGACGACCTCTTCGAGGCGGGCAACTCGGCTCCCCTTGACCAGCAGTGCGTCGCCCGGGCCAAAGGTCCGCAGCAGCTCGACCGCCTTGTCGACGCCCGCCACTTCGGCCGGGCCGTAGAGAGCGGTCCCGTATCCGACGACCTCGATCCCCAACTCCTCGGCCAGCAGGGCCATCCGACGGTGCTGGGCCTCCGTCTCGACGCCCAGCTCCGCCATGAGGCCGAGCAGGGCCAGCTTCCGCTCGCCGGGCAACGTCGCCAGCGAACGGAGGGCCGCCTCGGTCGACGCGGGGTTGGCGTTGTAGCAGTCCACGACGAGAACGGGGCCGTGCGGGACGTGGTGGACCTCCATCCGCCACGGCGACCCGGTCACCGTGGCCAGCGCGGCGGCGACCCCGTCCAGCGGCACCCCACACCAGAGCGCCGCGGTCGCCGCGGCCAGCGCGTTGGGGACCTGCTGGATCCCGTGCAGGGACAGGCGGACGTCGCGCGCGCCCCAAGGCGAATGCAACCGGAACCGGGCGCGGAGCTCGCCGTCGAGCGTCACACCGTCTGCCCGCACCTCGGCGTCGGCCTCGACTGCGTACCCGAGGACGGGGCAGGCGCTGACCGCGCCCATCCGCCGGACGTGCGGATCGTCGAAGTTGAGGACGGCGACGCCCGACTCGGGCAGTGCGGCGACGAGCTCACTCTTGGCCCGCGCCACCCCGTCGAGGCTCCCGAAGTGCTCGACGTGTGCCATCGCCACGCTCGTGACGACACCGACGTCGGGCCGGGCCACCTCGGCGAGGCGCCTGATGTGGCCGACACCGCGGGCTCCCATCTCGAGCACCACCCAGCGGGCGTCGTTCGGGGCGTTGAGCAGCGTCAGCGGAAGCCCGAGCTCGTTGTTGAAGGACCGCTCGCTCGCCGCCGTCGTGAAGGCGGACGCAAGGCAACGGGAAAGGAGGTCCTTGGTCGTGGTCTTGCCGACCGAACCGGTGATGCCGACCACTCCCCCGGCGATGCCCCGCCGGGCCAACACGCCCAGCTGCATGAGCGCGTGCGAGGTGTCGCCGACCACGATGGCGGTGGCGCCCCTCGGTGGCTCGGCGGTCAGGTAGGCGGCCGCACCCGCCTCGAGCGCGGCGGGGATGAACGCATGCCCGTCGCCGCGCCGCAACGATCGGGACGTAGAGCTGCCCGGGCTCGATCGTCCTGGAGTCGATGCCCGCGCCCTCGACGGTCACGTCCGGTCCCACGAGATCCGCGCCGAGGTAGGCCGCGAGATCAGATGTCGAGAAGCGCACGCATGACCCTCGCGGCGATTGTATAGCCTCGGTCGATGCCTGATCCGGGAGCGCTGGCGGTCGTGTACGGCGGCCCGTCGGCCGAGCACGAAATCTCGTGCATCTCTGCCCGGCGCATCGTGGAGACGGCGTTGGACGGTGGTTGGACCGTCATCCCCGTCGGTCTCACGCACGACAAGCAGTGGGTCGACGCGCGGCCGGCACTGGTCGACGTCACCGCCGGTGACGCCCTCGACTCTCCGGACGAATTGCTGGAGCGGTTCCCCGGGACGCGGCTGCCGAACCTCGATGCGGGGTTGCCGCCGGACACGGTCGTCTTTCCGGTCCTTCACGGCCCGTTCGGCGAAGACGGCGTCATCCAGGGCCACCTCGAGACACTCGGTCTCCCCTACGTCGGCGCCGGCGTGCTCTCCTCGGCCATCTGCATGGACAAGGGCATTGCGAAGTCGGTGCTGCACGACCACGGCCTCCCCGTGGCGGCCTGGCGGCTCGTGAGCCGGACCGCGTGGGGAACCGACGTCATGGAGGAGGCGCTCGACGCGCTGGGACTCCCGCTGTTCGTCAAGCCCGCCAACCTCGGGTCCTCCATCGGCGTCACCAAGGTGGCCGACGCGGCCGGGCTCGGTGACGCCGTGCTGTCGGCCTTCGAATTCGACGACCACGTGATCCTCGAGGAGTGCATCATCGGACGCGAGCTCGAACTCTCGCTCATGGGGAACGAGGACGTCCGGGTTTCCCGGGCGGGCGAGATCATCGCCAGCCGGGACTTCTACGACTACGACGACAAGTACGTGCTCGGCGCGGCCGAGACGGTGGCACCGACGGACCTGCAGGACGCCCAGCTGGCCCACGCGCAGCGCGTCGCGGTCGCGGCCTACCGTGCGCTGCGGGTGGAGGGGTTGGCCCGGGTCGACCTCTTCCTCGCCGACGACGAGGAGATCGTGGTCAACGAGGTGAACACCATGCCCGGGTTCACCCCCATCTCCATGTTTCCCATGTTGTGGGAGGCCGAGGGCCTTGCCTTCACGCAGGTCGTCGAGGAGCTGATCGACCTGGCCCGGTCCCGGCACGCCCGGCGAGGCGCGCTCCGTACCCACCGGGTGCTCTGACGCAAAGCGCGCAGGAACTCCTGCTCCTGCGTCTCCTCTTCCGGTTTTTCGTCCGGGCCCGTCCCGGATGGGCACGCCAGGCCCCGGTCGGCCACGATAGGCCCAGGTCCGACCGGCCCGGTGCTGCGAGCACCCCATCTGTACCGTGCGGAGTGTGGTCATGACGTTCGAGGGCTTCGAGAGCGACACTTGGGAGGAGCTCCCCGGCGCCAACCGCCTGACCATGGCCCAGCGCGAGGCGATCGAGTCCGACGACCCGCTCCTCTGCGTCGTGGCCGGCGCCGGCGCCGGCAAGACGCGCGTGCTCACACTGCGCGTCGCCCGACGGGTGCGGGAAGGCTCGATGGAGCCCGACCGCACCCTCGTCACCACCTTCAGCCGCAAGGCGGCCGACGAGCTGCGCACCCGGCTGCGTTCGCTCGGCGTCTCGGGCGTCAAGGCAGGCACCTTCCACCGCACCGCGCTCGGCCTGCTGCGCGAGCACCGCGAGCTGCGCGGCCGCCCCCAGCCCGACCTCCTCACCGATCGCCGCCGCATCCTCGCCGACGTGACCACCGGCGACCCGCGCCGCACCCGCGCCCTCGACAGCGAGATCGGCTGGGCCAAGGCCCGGCTCGTGCCGCCCGACCGCTACGAGGCCGAGGCGCGCCGCCACCGTCGCCGCAGCGGCATGGGCGCCGACCAGGTGGCGGACGCCTACGCCCGCTACGAGACGGAACGGGCTCGCCGGCGCGTGCTCGACTTCGACGACCTCATCGTCGCCTGCGCCGACGCGCTGGCGGGCGACAGCGAGTTCGCCGCCTCCATCCGCTGGCGCGCTCGGCACCTCTTCGTCGACGAGATGCAGGACGTCAACCCGGCGCAGTTCCGCCTGCTCACCGCCATGCTGGCGGACGAGCCCGACCTCTTCGTCGTCGGCGACCCCAACCAGTCGGTCTACGGCTTCAACGGCGCCGACCCGACCTTGCTCGACCGGCTGCCGGACCTCCTGCGCGGCACCAAGGTGATCCGTCTGGATGAGAACCACCGTTGTACCCCCCAGGTCGTCGCGGTGGCCACCGCGGTTCTGCGCGACGGTGACACGCTCGGCGCGGTCGTTCCGCCCCGCACCACCCGGATCGACGGACCGGTTCCCACCGTGGTGGCGCACGGGACGGACGACGACGAGGCCGCCTGGGCGGCCACCCGGGCCAAGATGTCCCGCACGCCGGGACGTCGCTGGTCGAGCATCGCGGTGCTGGCCCGCACCAATGCACAGCTGACAAAGGTGCAGGCCGCCATGGACGCCGCCCGTGTGCCGAGTCTGATCGCAGGGACCGATCTCGGGCCGGCGTCCGACGTGCGGGCCGATACTGCCCGGCGCCACGACGGGCGCGACGAGGAGGACCTCGTCCTGGCCGAGGACCCGGCCAACCGCGACCGGGTAGTCCTGACGACCTTCCACCGCGCCAAGGGCCTGCAGTGGCCGACCGTGCTCGTCGTCGGTCTCGGGGCGGGCCTGATGCCGATCGCGTCGGCGCAGACGCCGGCCGCCGTCGAGGAGGAACGCCGCCTGCTCTATGTCGCGCTGACCCGTTCCGAGGACGAGCTGTGGTGCAGCTGGTTCGCGCGCGCGGGCGACGACGACGGTGCTCGGGGCCGGGAACCCAGCCCCTGGCTGGCGCCCATCGAACGGACGATCGCCGACCTCGAGGAGGAGGCCGCGCCCACCGCGGCGACGGAGGTCTCGGCACGGGTGGCGGAGCTGCGCCGACGTCTCGCCGAGGCGGCGCCAGAAGGCGCCGACACCCCGCAGTAACGGCCGGTAAGGTCGGGCTGCGGCCCGATCGATCCGAGGTGGGGGTGGCCTGCCGTTATGTCCGAACTCCTGGAGCAACTGCGCAAGACGGTCGGCGACGACAACGTCGTCATCGGCGACGCCATCCATTCCGATTACACCCACGATGAGGCGCTCACCACTGTGCCCACCGTGCCCCTGGCCCTCGTGCTGCCCGGTTCGACGGGTGAGGTCTCGGAGGTCTTGCAGGCGGCGAGCGAGCACGGCGTGCCCGTCGTGGCCAGGGGCAGCGGGACGGGTCTCTCCGGGGCGGCGGTTCCCGTCACCGACGGGATACTCCTGGCCTTCGACCGCATGAAGCGGATCCGCGAGATCGACACCGAGAACCAGGTCGCCGTGGTGGAACCCGGGGTGACCCTCGAGCAGCTCAACGGCGAGCTGGCGCCGCTCGGGCTCATCTACCCGGTCTCCCCGGGCGAGCAGAGCGGGTCGCTCGGTGGCAACGTGGCCACCAACGCGGGCGGGATGCGCGCCGTGCGCTACGGGGTCACCCGCCAGCACGTGCTCGGCCTCGAGGTCGTCCTGGCCGACGGCTCCGTGCTGCGCACAGGCGGGAAGTTCGTCAAGAGCTCGAGTGGATACGACCTGACCCAGCTCCTGATCGGCTCCGAGGGCACGCTGGCCATCACGACCGAGGTCACGGTGAAGCTGCAGCCCCGTTTCACCGAGTCGTCGACCGTCCTGGCCCCCTTTGCCACGCTGGCCGAAGTGGCGAAGGCCGTGCCGCACATCGTGCACAGCGGGATCAACCCCTCCATCCTCGAGTACGTCGACGTGCTGGTGATGGCAGGGATCACCCGGGCGGCCGGGCTCGACCTGGGGGTGCCCGAGGAGGTCCAGGCGCGCACCATGGCCTACCTCGTGGTGCTGCTGGAGGGCATGCAGGCCGACCGGGTCGAGGAGGACGTCGAGCACCTGGGCACTCTGCTGGACGAACTGGGCGCACTCGACGTCTACGTCCTGCCCGAGACCTCCGGGGCGCAGTTGATCGCCGCCAGAGAGCGGGCCTTCTTCGTTGGGAAGGCGGCCGGTTGCAACGACCTCATCGACGCCGTCCTCCCGCGGGCCACGATCCCCGATTACCTGGCGAAAGTGGCCGTTCTGGCCGAACAGTACGGCGCCTTGGTGACCGGCTGTGGCCACATCGGGGACGGCAACGTCCACATCACGGTGTTCCAGCCCGATGACGAACCTCGGCATGCTCTGATGCACGCCAGCTTCGAGCTGGCGCTGGCGTGCGGTGGTGCCATCTCCGGTGAGCACGGGATCGGGACGGCCAAGCTGTCCTACTTCCTCGAGATGCAGGATCCGGTGTCCCTGGGGATCATGCGGTCGATCAAGCAGGTGTTCGACCCCAAGGGGATCCTGGGGCCGGACCGTCTGCTCGGGGTGGCGGCGCCGAGCGCACGATGAACGGCGCCCGCTCACTCCTCTCGACGCTGGTCGATGCCGGGGTCGACGTCTGCTTCGCCAATCCGGGGACTTCGGAGATGCACTTCGTGGCTGCGCTGGACGACGTGCCGGCCATGCGCGGCGTGCTCTGCCTCTTCGAGGGCGTCGTCACCGGTGCCGCGGACGGCTACGGACGCGTGGCAGGCCGTCCGGCGGCGACGCTGCTCCACCTCGGGCCCGGGCTCGGCAACGGGCTGGCCAACCTGCACAACGCGCGACGAGCCCGCACGCCGATCGTCAACATCGTGGGCGACCACGCCACCTACCACGCCCGCTACGACGCGCCGCTCCAGTCGGAGATCGCCTCCATCGCCGGTCCGGTGTCGGGCTGGTACCGCTCGACGGCACGGGCGGACGACGTCGCCGGAGACGGGGCGGACGCCGTTGCCGCGGCGCTCGGCCCTCCGGGCTGCGTGGCGACCCTGGTACTGCCGGCCGACGCCTCGTGGTCCGAGTCCGCCACGGGCCCCTGCCCGCCCCGTCCGAGGGCTCGGGCGACGGTGGTGCCGAACGACACGGTCGACGAGGTGGCCAAGGCCCTGCGCTCGGGTGAGCGGGCTGCCCTCCTGCTCGGCGGTGGTGCGCTCCGCGCGGCCGGGCTGTACGCCGCCAGCCGGGTCGCCAACGTGAGCGGCGCCCTCCTGTTGGGCGAGACATTCCCGGCCAACCTGGAACGTGGGGCGGGCATCCCGGCCGTCGACCGGCTGGCCTACCTGGCCGAAATGGCCCAAGCGCAGCTCGACGGCGTCCGGCACCTGGTCCTGGTCGACGCTGCCTCCCCTGTCTCCTTCTTCGCCTACCCCGGCAAGGCGAGCGACCTGGTGCCGCCCGGCTGCACGGTGCACACCCTCGTCCGGCCCGGCGAGGACGCCGCGAACGCCCTGGCGGCGCTGGCCGACGCCGTCGGTGCGGCGGCCGACGCCGGCGCGCCCGCCCCGGCCGGGCGGCCCGAGCGGCCGACGGGCGCGCTCTCGACCCAGACCCTCGCCGACGCCGTGGGGGCCGTGCTGCCCGAAGGGGCGATCGTGGTGGATGAGGGAAACACGTCGGGGCTCTTCGTCGCCGGGGCGACTGCCGGCGCGCCGCGCCACGACTGGCTGACGCTGACGGGCGGCGCAATCGGCATCGGACTGCCCATGGCCACGGGGGCCGCGGTGGCCGCGCCCGAACGACCCGTCCTGTGCCTCCAGGCCGACGGGAGCGCGATGTACACGCTGCAGGCCTTGTGGACCCAGTCGCGAGAGGGACTCAATGTCACCACGGTGGTGCTCGCCAACCACAGCTACGCGATCTTGAACATGGAGCTCCACCGGGTCGGCGCGAACGCTGGCGGACCGCAGGCGCGGCGGCTGCTCGACCTCACCGACCCGGAGTTGGACTTCTGCGACCTGGCCCGCGGCATGGGGGTGCCGGCACGCCGCGTCGAGAACGCAGAGGAACTTGTGACGGCCTTGGCGGCCGGCTTCGCCGAACCCGGCCCGTCGCTCATCGAGGTGCTGCTCTAGGAAGCTCTCTGCCGACGTCGCACAACGCAGGGACAATGGACGCAATGCGACGACAACAAACCGGCGCCCCGGTCCGAATAGTGCCTTACGGATCTATAGGCGGCAAAAGGGCCCTGTCACCATGCCTCTTGGAACGGGTGGCGCTCTCCCAGGAGATCGGCTCGAGGACACAACACCGAGGAGGGGGCACATGCAGATGGAGATCCAGGACTCACTTTCCGAGTCTCGCTCGATCGATGCGGCGCTCGAGCGTCTCCGTCAGGATCTCTTCGGTGCTCCGGCCGTCGACCCAGTCGAGGACGGCGGACCAGAAGCCATCGACTACGCGTCGCTCGAGTTCGAAGTCGAGCGGATGCGAAAGCGTCTCGCCATCTGGGAGATCTTCATGATCTACATGCGTGACGGCGCACGTAGCTGGCCCGAGGTGCAGCGCTCCTTGACGAAGGAGGACTTCGACAAGATCGTGGCCATCTGCGGCGGCGTACCCTTGCGCGACCTCCTGTTGGATCTGCGGTAACGAAGGGAATACGGGCACGACATTTCTCGACGACGCTTGACCGAGCGGCACTGGCACTGCCGCTCTTGGCGACGGCCAAGCGTCCCTGAGGCAACACAGCCAAGGTCCCACGGCGGGCGCTTGACCGAGCGGCACTGGCACTGCCGCTCTTGGCGACGGTCAAGCGTTCCTAGCAACATCCGGCCCGAGGTGCTTGGTCGGGCAGCGGCGACAGCCGTTGCCGGCGGCGGCCAAGCACCTTCGGGCTGTATCAACGGTTGGGAAGAGGTGGCAGATGGCAGGTGCAACACAGATCTTCGGCGGGACACGATGAGCGTCGCTGCACTCACGGGCGTGCTCCGCGACAGTGGAGCGACCCTCGTGACGGCCACCTTGGCGGTGCCCTCGATATGCGTCGGCTTCGTCACCGGGTTGGCCGCAGATCCCACGCATGGACTACCGATCGACGTCGCCGTCCCCGCCGACCAGCGCCGCGGACGGAGCGACAAGCGGACTGTCGGGCGAATCGGAGGCTGACGGGACCATGGCTGGACACTTCCGCTGCGGACATCACGCGATGGAATTGGTCGAAGGCGCACACGGGTGGGCCTGGCTGCGCAACGGGCCGGAGACATCCGGCGGCCACGCCGTATGGGAAACCGGACCGCTGCGCGACGGGGCGTCCGGAGCGCCGATCGCGCCGGTGAGTCGCTGGCAGTGCGGCGGCAGCGGGCAGCGTCGCCCGCGGCGACCACTGCACCGCCGCCAGGCTGCGTGGTGCCTGCATGCGCCACGGTTTTCCCTGGATCCGCTAGACCAGGGCGGATGGCCGCGGAGGCTCGCAAAGCCCTGATCACCTTGCGCGTCGGCAAACCGTGCCGAGCTTTCCTTGGCGGCACCTTCGAGGCTGAGGACGATGAGTCCGCAAGGACGGGGGGCGTCGTCGGGGAGAAGCGGTCCCGACCTCATCGACGACACATCGTCAACAGCCGCCAGGTGGTACGGGGTGAAGTACCCGACGGGAGAAAAGAGCACACGATCTAAGAGGCGATCGGCTTATCTCCGCTCCTGGTCATGACCTTGCTCCAGCTCTTCGTATCGGAAGGGTCTCCGTCGCCCATCGCACTCCCGCCCTTCACTCGATTGGCTGTGCGGTCGCAGTGAGACGGAATGGACTGCTGTCGCCGTTCAGTACGTGAACTGGTTCGCCGTGCCGCCCGTACCGCTGTTTCCCCCGGTCGTCGTCGTAACCTCGACCGCGTACACCCGGCCCGAAGTGCCACCACC
The DNA here is from genome assembly GCA_963756625.1 of uncultured Acidimicrobiaceae bacterium. Taxonomy (GTDB): domain Bacteria; phylum Actinomycetota; class Acidimicrobiia; order Acidimicrobiales; family RAAP-2; genus Bog-473. The sequence goes on along the minus strand of CAVWNQ010000003.1, from coordinate 128,886 downwards.
AGTGATCGTGACGGTCAGCTGCGTTGAGCTCGAGACGGTGGGGGTCCGCAACGGTGGGCGTGTTGCCGCCCGCGACCGGAACGAGCGTCACGGTGGTTGCGCCGCTGACGAACCCGATACCCGTCAATGTCACGGTCTGTGGGTAGGCATGGCCGGTCCCCGAGGTCGGCGAGACACTGGCCACGACCGGGCTGAACGCTGGAACGTGTAAACCGGCCCAGTACTGCCGCTCGCGCCGCCCGGCGCCGTTGTCACGGTGACGTAGTAGGTGAGGTCCGTGGTGACCACCGCTGGTGTCGTCGCCGTGATCGATGTGGACGAATTCACCGTCAGGTTCGTGGCGGGGAGCACGATGGTCGAGTTCGCGGTGTCGACGAAGTTGACCGTTGTGCTGTTTCCTGAGGAATTGCCCAGGAACCCTGTACCCGTGATCGTGATGGACGTGCCTCCGGCCGCGGATCCCTGGGTACCGCCGCTCGCTGTAGCGATGCTCGAGACAGTCGGTATCACGGGTTGGTAGGTGTACTGTGCCGCGGACGATGCCGCGCTCGATCCGTTGGGCGTTGTCACAATCACGAAATAGCTGGTCACCGTCGTCGCGGCGGGGATGGTCAGCGTGAGCGACGTCGGAGACGGCAACGGAGATGCCCGTCGCCGGGATGCTCAAATTGAACGAAGGCGTCGTGGCGACGAAATTAACGGTCGTCGAGCCGTTTACGAACCCCGTGCCAGTCACCGTGAGGGTGTTCGATGGCGGTAGCGGATAGGCGGAACCAGTGGTGCTGGAGAGCCCGCTCACCGTCGGCGTAGCCGTCCGTGAAATCGAGCTGTTGATAGTCATTCCCGTCCCGCACGTGGACACGCACGGGCCGGGGATTGATGGTCGGATTGCTCGAGGAGTAGTCGTCAAACGTGACCTGCGTGCGCAGGCCCGGAGTCTGCGCGCACACCGCGGCCGGCGAAGGGTTGCTACCGGAGCGGGCAAGACGCTCTGGAGACAAGCGGAGATGGTGACGATACGAGTGGCGGCGGACGTTGGGTTCCACACCGTGCTGCAAAAGGTCTCGACCGCATCATTCTGGGTTGTCAACTCGGACCCGCCGTAGCTGTCACCACTCGAGCCCCAACAGTACGAAGGTGGACTGGCATTCAGCGTTTGGGTCGACGGCGGAGAGCTCGTGCCGAGCAAGGGTGTGTAGCGGATGCTCTGGATAGCAACCTGCGTGGCGCTGCTCAGCGCGTACTGGGCGGACCGATCCTGGTTGAAGGTCAGTGTATCGGTCGAGTGAGTTCGCGGTCCACGAGGCCATGCCTCCAACGATCATCCCGATCACCACGATGAAGACGAGCGCGAGGACCAGCACGGCGCCCCGCTCGTCGTCGGTGCCGCTGACCTGCTGGTTGGTGGGGCCATTCCCATAACGGCGGCTGGCAACCGCAAGCGCGCAGCGGTGCACCCTTGCCAGGCATGCTCTCCGCGCCCCTGCTCTTCATCCCAGTCCCCTCCGTCATGACATCAACTCGAAAGCGTGATGGTCAGTTCGGTCGTGCCGCTGACCTTCGCGGTCATGGTCGCAGTCCTTCCACTGCCAGCTGTGCGGACCAGGCTGAACTGGGCCGTCGACACCGACTGGTTGTTGGGGATGGTCAGCGTTGCCGGACTGACCGCGCCCGCGGTGGCGCCGACGGAGAGGGCAACGCTCATGCCGGCCCCAGTGGTGTTCGTCACGGCGTTGCCGTACTGGTCTTCCAGCTGGATGCTCGCCGTTACCGTCCGGGCTCGCGCTGTTAAAGTTGTCACTGCCCTCACTGGCTGACGTGCATGTGATGCTTCCCACGGCCCCAGTGCAAGTCAGCGCTGGGGTCGGCTGCTGAGTGATGTTCGTCAGGCCGATGCCCGCGAGAGACGCGGCGTTGACGGTGATCCCGCTCTGGGCGCCCGTGATGGTCCCGGTCACCGTGTCGGTGGCCGTGATCGACTGGGTGCCGGCCGTCTTGAGCGTGACCCCGTTGGTGAACGTGTGGACCCCGGCGTCCCCGGCCGTGAAGGCGTAGTTGGCCGGGAGCCCGGCCTGGGCGTCGCTGCTCGTGAAGTGGACCGTGCCCCGGTAGCCGGTGGTCACGTTGCCGCCTGCGTCCTCAGCCGTCACCGTCACGCTGTGCGCGACGCCGGCCGTGGTCGGGCTGGGGAAGCCCGAGACCATCAACTGGGAGGTCGGCCCGATGTTGACCGTGATCCCGCTCTGGGTGCCCGTGATGGTCCCGGTCACCGTGTCGGTGGCCGTGATCGACTGGGTGCCGGCCGTCTTGAGCGTGACGCCGTTGGTGAACGTGTGGACCCCGGCGTCCCCGGCGGTGAAGGCGTAGTTGGCCGGGAGCCCAGCCTGGCCGTCGCTGCTCGTGAACTGGGCCGTGCCCCGGTAACCGGTCGCCGTGTTGCCGAAGGCGTCTTGAGCCGTCACAGTCACGCTGTGCGCCACGCCGGCCGTCGTCGGGTTGGTGAAGCCCGACACTGCGTAGGTAGCGGCTCCGGCGGGGTTGACCGTAATGGCGCTCTGGGTGCCCGTGATGCTTCCGGTCCCCGTGTCGGTGACCGTGATCGACTGCGTGCCCGCCGTCTTGAGCGTGACGCCGTTGGTGAAGGTGTGCGTCCCGTTGTCCGCACCCGCCCCATTGGTGAAGGTGTAGTTGGCGGGCACGGTGGCCTGGCCGTCGGTGCTGGTGAAGTGGACCGTCCCCACGTAGCCGGTCGCCGTGTTGCCGAAGGCGTCTTGCGCCGTCACGGTCACGCTGTGCGCCACGCCGGCCGTCGTGGGGTTGGTGAAGCCTGCGACGATAAGGGTGGTGGCCGAGTTCGAAAGCACCGAGACGCTCTGGACGCCCGTGATGGACCCGGTCACCGTGTCGGTGGCCGTGATCGATTGGGTGCCCGCCGTCTTGAGCGTGACCCCGTTGGTGAAGGTGTGGACCCCGGCGTCCCCGGCCGGTGAAGGCGTAGTTGGCCGGGAGCACCGCCTGGGCGTCGCTGCTCGTGAAGTGGACCGTGCCCCGGTAGCCCGTGGTCGTGTTGCCGAAGGCGTCCTCGGCCGTCACCGTCACGTTGTGGGCCGTCCCCGCCGTGGTCGGGTTGGGGTATCCCGATACGGCCAGAACGGTCGTCGCGCCCGGGAGCACCGTGATCCCGCTCTGGGTGCCCGTGATGGTCCCCGTCACGGTGTCGGTGGCCGTGATCGACTGCGTGCCCACCGTCTTGAGCGTGACCGCGTTGGTGAAGGTGTGCGTCCCGGCGTCGGCCCCGGTGAAGGTGTAGTTGGCCGGGAGCGTGGCCTGGGCGTCGGTGCTGGTGAAGTGGACCGTGCCCGTGTAGCCGCTCGCCGGGTTGCCGAAGGCGTCGAAGACGGTCAGCGTGACGCTGTGGGCCGCCCCGGCCGTGGTCGGGCTGGGGTAGCCCGAGGCCGTCATGCTGCTCGCGCCCGCGGCGTTCACCGTGACGCTCTGGGTCCCCGTGATCGACCCGGTCACCGTGTCGGTGGCGGTAATGCTCCGCGTGCCCAGCCGTCTTGAGCGTGACCCCGTTGGTGAAGGTGTGCGTCCCGGCGTCCCCGGCCGTGAAGGCGTAGTTGGCCGGAAGCACAGCCTGGGCGTCGGTGCTCGTGAAGTGGACCGTGCCCGTGTAGCTCGGGGTGACGTTGCCGAAAGCATCCTCGGCGCTGACCGTCACGTTGTGGGCGACTCCGGCCGTGGTCGGGTTGGGGTAACCCGAGACGGCCAGTACGGTCGTCGTGCTCGGGAGCACCGTGATCCCGCTCTGGGTGCCCGTGATGGTCCCGGTCACCGTGTCGGTGGCCGTGATCGACTGGGTGCCGGCCGTCTTGAGCGTGACGCCGTTGGTGAAGCGTGTGGACCCCGGCGTCCCCAGCCGTGAAGGCGTAGTTGGCGGGGAGCCCGGCCTGGGCGTCGCTGCTCGTGAAGTGGACCGTGCCCCGGTAACCCGTCGCCGTGTTCCCGAAGGCGTCGAGGGCGGTGACGGTCACGCTGTGCGCGACCCCGGCCGAGGTGGGGCTGGTGAAGCCCGCGACCGTGTAGGTAGCGGCGCCCGCGGGGCTGACCGTGACGCTCTGGGTGCCCGTGATGGTCCCGGTCCCCGTGTCGGTGACCGTGATCGACTGGGTACCCGCCGTCTTGAGGGTGACCCCGTTGGTGAAGGTGTGCGCCCCGGCGTCAGCGGCGGTGAAGGTGTAGTTCCCCGGCACGGTGGCCTGGCCGTCGGTGCTGGTGAAGTGGACCGTGCCCCGGTAGCCGGTCGCCGTGTTGCCGAAGGCGTCTTGGGCCGTCACCGTGACGTTGTGGGCCGCTCCAGCCGTCGTCGGGTTCGGGGAGGCCCGAGACGGCCAAAGTGGTGGCCGAACCCGGGTTCACCGTGATCGCGGTTTGGGCGCCCGTAATCGTCCCGGTCACCGTGTCGGTCGCCGTGATGGACTGGTTGCCCGCCGTCTTGAGGGTGGCCGAGGAAGGTGTGGACCCCGGCGTCCCCGGCCGTGAAGGCGTAGTTGGCCGGGAGCACCGCCTGGGCGTCGCTGCTCGTGAAGTGGACCGTGCCGCGTGTAGGCCGTGGTCGTGTTGCCGAAGGCGTCCTCGGCCGTCACCGTCACGTTGTCCGCCGTCCCCGCCGTGGTCGGGCTCGGGGTAGCCCGAGACCACGAGCTGGGACGTCGGCCCGACGTTGACCGTGATCCCGCTCTGGGTGCCCGTGATGGACCCCGTCACGGTGTCGGTGGCTGTGATCGACTGCGTGCCCACCGTCTTGAGCGTGACCGCGTTGGTGAAGGTGTGCGTCCCGGCGTCGGCCCCGGTGAAGGTGTAGTTGGCCGGGAGCGTGGCCTGGGAGTCGGTGCTGGTGAAGTGGACCGTGCCCGTGTAGCCGCTCGCCGGGTTGCCGAAGGCGTCGAAGACGGTCAGCGTGACGCTGTGGGCCGCCCCGGCCGTGGTCGGGCTGGGGTAGCCCGAGGCCGTCATGCTGCTCGCGCCCGCGGCGTTCACCGTGACGCTCTGGGTCCCCGTGATCGACCCGGTCACCGTGTCGGTGGCGGTAATGCTCCGCGTCCCAGCCGTCTTGAGCGTGACCCCGTTGGTGAAGGTGTGCGTCCCGGCGTCCCCGGCCGTGAAGGCGTAGTTGGCCGGAAGCACAGCCTGGGCGTCGGTGCTCGTGAAGTGGACCGTGCCCGTGTAGCTCGGGGTGACGTTGCCGAAAGCATCCTCGGCGCTGACCGTCACGTTGTGGGCGACTCCGGCCGTGGTCGGGTTGGGGTAACCCGAGACGGCCAGTACGGTCGTCGTGCTCGGGAGCACCGTGATCCCGCTCTGAGTGCCCGTGATGGTCCCGGTCACCGTGTCGGTGGCCGTGATCGACTGGGTGCCGGCCGTCTTGAGCGTGACGCCGTTGGTGAAGGTGTGGACCCCGGCGTCCCCAGCCGTGAAGGCGTAGTTGGCGGGGAGCCCGGCCTGGGCGTCGCTGCTCGTGAAGTGGACCGTGCCCCGGTAACCCGTCGCCGTGTTCCCGAAGGCGTCGAGGGCGGTGACGGTCACGCTGTGCGCGACCCCGGCCGAGGTGGGGCTGGTGAAGCCCGCGACCGTGTAGGTAGCGGCGCCCGCGGGGCTGACCGTGACGCTCTGGGTGCCCGTGATGGTCCCGGTCCCCGTGTCGGTGACCGTGATCGACTGGGTACCCGCCGTCTTGAGGGTGACCCCGTTGGTGAAGGTGTGCGCCCCGGCGTCAGCGGCGGTGAAGGTGTAGTTCCCCGGCACGGTGGCCTGGCCGTCGGTGCTGGTGAAGTGGACCGTGCCCCGCGTAGCCGGTCGCCGTGTTGCCGAAGGCGTCTTGGGCCGTCACCGTGACGTTGTGGGCCGCTCCAGCCGTCGTCGGGTTGGGGAGGCCCGAGACGGCCAAAGTGGTGGCCGAACCCGGGTTCACCGTGATCGCGGTTTGGGCGCCCGTAATCGTCCCGGTCACCGTGTCGGTCGCCGTGATGGACTGGTTGCCCGCCGTCTTGAGGGTGGCCGAGAAGGTGTGGACCCCGGCGTCCCCGGCCGTGAAGGCGTAGTTGGCCGGGAGCACCGCCTGGGCGTCGCTGCTCGTGAAGTGGACCGTGCCGGTGTAGGCAGTCGTCACGTTGCCGGCCGCGTCCTCGGCCGTCACCGTGAAGTTGTTCGCCGTCCCCGCCGCGGTCGGGTCGGGGTAGCCCGAGACCACGAAGCTGGGACGTCGGCCCGACGTTGACCGTGATCCCGCTCTGGGTGCCCGTGATCGACCCCGTCACGGTGTCGGTCGCCGTGATCGACTGCATGCCCGCCGTCTTGAGGGTGACCGAGAAGGTGTGGACTCCGGCGTCGCTTCCCCTGAAGGTGTAATTGGCGGGGAGCACCGACCGGCCGTCACTGCTCGTGAAGTGGACGGTGCCCCGGTAACCCGTCGTCACGTTGCCGTACTGGTCGACCGCGCTCACCGTCTCGTTGAAGGGAGTGCCGGCACTCACCGGGCTGGGATTCGACAGCAGGAAGCCAGCCGTCGTGGTTTGGCCGCTGACCGTGATGTTGCCCGACGTGCCGGTCGCGCTTCCCTGGGTCGCCGTGATCGTTGTGGTCTGAGCGTCATAGAGGATGACTGATGCGGTCCCTACACCGCGCGGTGAAGTTCACCGTGGCGGGGTACAAGGGGGCCTTGCCGCTCGGCGAGTTGGACGGCCCGCTGAAAGCGATGGCCTGCGCATTCGTCAATCCTGGGAAGGTAAATCCGGATTGGTCGAGAGCCGTGATGGTGACGTTGAAAGACGCACCTGCCGTCGGCGTAGTCGTTTGGGGGCTGACCTTGAACGAGGTGAGCGCGGCGGCGACAACGTTGAAGGGGCTGCTCGTCGCGGACAGCAGCGAGCCGTCGGTCGCCACCAGGGTGTAGCCCTGACCCGCAGTGTTTATGGAACAGCCGGAGAAGGTCACGCTGGCTCCGCTGGTAGACGATGTGCAGCCGGAGAGCGTGCCACCACTCGGGTTGGTGCCGATGCCCAGCGACACGGTGCCCATGTTGGTCGTCGTGGGGTTACCGCCCGCGTCCTCAACGGTCACAACCGGTTGCGGCCCGAGCGGGTCACCAGCCACCGTCGTCCCAGGCGAAGTTGCGAAGGCCAACTTTGCGGCCGGGCCCGGGGTGATGTTGAAGGTCCCGCTCGGCTGGGACGGAGTGGTCAGGTTGTCGGCCGCGTCGGTCGCCGTCAGGGTGTACCCGGTGCCGATCTTGTCGATCGCGCAACCGCTGAACGTCGCGAGTCCATTCACCGTCGTGCTGGAGCAGCCGGACAGCGTGCCGCCGCCGGGATTGTTACCGATGGCCAACGTAACGGTGGAGCTGTCACCCGAGACCTGATTGCCGGAACTGTCTTCGATGAGCACCTGCGGCTGTGTGCTCAGAGGAGAGCCGCCGGTCCCATTGCCCGGGTTGACTGCAAAAGCGAGCTTGACGGGCGTCCCCTGGGTGATCAAGAACGGGTTGCTCGGAGCGGACGTGATGTGATCGGCGGAGTCGGTCGCCGTCAACTGGTACGTGCCAGGCGCGCCGAGCGTGCAATTTTGGAACGTCGTCTCGCCGGAACCTAGGCGCGGGACGCAGTTCTTCAGCGTCCCCGGACCAGAGGACACCGAGAGCGTGACCTGCGAGGCGTCGTTCTGCTCGACACAGTCCGCGGCGTCCTCGAGCACAAGGGTGGGTGCCGGGAACAGCGCCGTCCCCGCGCTTCCTTGGCCGGGTTGAGACTCCCACACGAGTTTGGTAGCCGCGTCGCCACAGCTCGACGCTGGGGCCGGCGGATTCGGGTTGCTGACGACGGTCGTGATCGACTGGCTCGTCGTCCCGCTGGCGCCCTGGAAGGACACCGAGACCGTCAGGAGTTGAGGTCCGCCGCCGCTCACCCCTGGACACGATTGGGCCGGCGGGAGCGGCGTTGGTGAAAGAGTTCGTCGTGGCGTTCCAATACTGCGCGTCCACGATGGTGGCGGAGTATGGGTTCGGGCCGGGGACATTGGGATTCGGCAGTGGAATCCCACCTGGGGCGTTGTTCACGGTACGCCCCGGAGCAGGAGCTAAAGGTCGAGCTTCCCTGCTGCTGTATCGCAGACGTGACTTCCGCGGACGCCGTCCGCAGCATGGAGTCGAATGTCACGAGGTTGCGGTGCTCGCCGGATCCCGAGATCGAGGTCGCGAAGGCGAGGAGGAGAGCCAGACCGGCGATTCCGAGGACGGTGAGGGCGATCAGGACTTCGATCAAGCTATCGCCAGCCTCCGATCGCCGTCTGCGCTCCCACCAGGACCGCACGGTCACGGCGTCGCCATCGTCCGAGGTCGGGTTCATGCCATTCTCCGAGGTCCGGCTCATGGCAGCAGGACCCCGAGGAACATGGCCTGAAGACCCGTGCCGACGAGAGTGACCGTCAATGACGAGGGTTGCAGGGCCTCGAGCATCACGGTACCGGTCTTGTCCGTGGAGTTGGCCGTGGTGCACGTGACCGTGCTCGTCCCGACCCCCGTGAGGTGAGTGGAGTCGTAGGTGGGCGGAACGCTGTTGCAGGCATTGCCGACATAGGACGTCACGTTGCTGTTCGCGTCGACGCTGTTCGGAATCAGAGTCAAGGGAACCTGGTTGTTGTTGGTCGTCCAGGTGATCGACTCGCCAGGGTCGGTCGACTCGGCATCGCCGGTCACCAGCTGCCAATTGCTGGCCACGCTCGCCGTTGGCGTTGAGAAGCGAGATGTTGGTGAGGTTGATGATCGCTGTAGAGCCCTGGTCGACCTCGTATAGTGCCGGGTCGTTCGGAACACCGGTGTAGAAGCCGTTGTTGCCCAGGAACGCCTCACTGCCGGGAGGACAGGCATACGTCGGCAGGGGGGAGGCGGTGATGTCGTAGTACCCGCTCCGGGCTGCGACGCCACACGCGGCTCCGGCAGACGTGGGACCAGTGATCGGCGACCCGTTGCTGTTGAGGCTTGCCTTGACACTCATGCAGAAGTCCAACGTGAACGGGCTGTTGGAAAGGGCGGCCGACATCGGGAGCGGCGTCGAGAAGCCACTCTGCGCCGCGTTGCAGTTGGGCGAGGGGGACGCGGGCGGGCCGCTGTTCCACGGCGCGAAGTTGATGAAACACAACGTCTGTGCGTATTGACCAGTGCCCGTGGTGGCGAATCCACATCCGGTCGTCGGGTTCGACACCTGCGCCAGTTGCGAAGAGCTCGACGCCGAGAGCGGGACGGCGACCAACGTGTAGTTGAATTTGCTGCCTGGCTCCGTCGTCGTGAAGTTGACGCCCGTCACGCCGAGCGTGGATTGCCAGTCGGACTCGTAAGCCGGCAGGTTCAAGGGCGGGACGTTGGCGCACGTCGTCGACGAGCTGCTGCACGTGACCTGCACTGCCGAGGGGTTGACGATCGACGAAGGCATGTCGCGTGCGACCACCGAGCTCGTCTCGCTCCCACCGCTGCACACGTTGCGAGAAAGGGTGTAACTCGTTCCCGTTGGTGCCGGAGCGGCAGAGTACGAGACCTCAGTCCCGTTGCCCAGCTGGAGCCCCAGCACCTGGGTACCGGATCCACAGGGTGCGGGCGCGCTCGCCGGGTTGCTCGCGGTCGTGATGAGCTGGGCGCTCTGGACATCGTTCTGGTAGTTCAGCGCCACGAGCTGTTCGTCGTTGGAGTCGGTCAGCCGGTTGGACACGCTCGACTGCAGCGAGAAGACCGACAGCATTCCCACGGTGATCGCGCCGACGACGAGGGGCATCACCGCGACGACGACGAGCAGCTCGATCAACGTGAAACCTTCCTCGGGGGAGGATGGGTCGGTGGGCCGTGTGCGCAGGCGCGCGCGCGCGGTGAAACGAGGGTCGCTCGTTTCCCCGCCGTGCAGCTTCGCCAAACCGCCGCTTCGCCAATTTCACTCCCGTGAGGAGAACCGCCTCCGCCTGACTGCAACCGGTGCCAAACGGATGCAGCCCGGGTTAACTTAACTGAAAACCCCTGGTAGGGGAATAGCAACTCGCATGTCACTGGCCACCCGCACGTCGCACGTTCTGACGTTTGGAGTCACCACATCAAGACGAGCCAGAAGCCCTGCCTAACTGAGGTTTTCAACCAACTCGCCAAGCGAGTGGCCATGAAGTATCTCGGCAAAAGCCCGCGCTTACTCGCTCAACGTTTGATCAATTCCGGCCGAAAGAGAGATCAGGAGTCGGCGAAATCCACCACGACCGGCGCGTGGTCGGACGGTTTCTTTCCCTTCCGCGCGTCACGGTCGCGATAGGCGCCCGTTGCGCGTTGGACGAGATCGTTACTGACGAGAACGAGATCGATGCGCATGCCGCGTCCTTCGTGAAAGTCTCCCGCCCGGTAGTCCCACCAGGTGAAGGTGCCGGGCTCGTTGAAGCGCCGGAAGACGTCGTCGAGACCCCAGCCTTCGACTTCCTGGAGAGCGTCACGCTCGGGCTTGCTCACGTGCGTCGCTCCGACGTAAGCGGCCGGATCCCAGACATCACCGTCGTCCGGTGCCACGTTGAAGTCGCCGCAGACCGCCACAGAGGAGCCGGGAGGGCACATCTTGTCAAGCGTCTCACGGAGGCGAGCCAGCCATGCCAGCTTCACGGCGTAGAACTCGTTGTCGAGGGAGCGACCATTCGGGACGTAGACCGAAAAGATCCGCGTCCCGGCGCATTCGGCAGAGACGATGCGATGGCCGTACGCATCTTCAGCGGTGCCGAAACCTCGGGTGACGTCAGCCAACCCCGCCTTGCTGATGATGGCGACCCCGTTCCAGCGACCGTCTCCGAAGGGAGCCGACTCGTAGCCGAGATCGGCGAATTCCTTCTCGGGGAACTTGTCGTCAGCCAGCTTGGTCTCCTGCATGCACAGCACGTCCGGCTGGTTCATCTCGATCCACTGGGTGACCCGCGGCATCCGCGCCGTCAGCGAGTTGACGTTCCAGGTGGCAAGGCGCATCAGCCGCTCCCTTCGTCGACGATCACGAACAAGAGATCCGCCTCGCAGGCGGTCTGCCCGCCCACTGCGGCCCGCCCGTGGCCCCGTCCCGCCCGGGCCGACAGGCGGTCCATGGTGACCTCGAGCTCGAGGGTCTCCCCCGGGACCACCTGCCGCCGGAAGCGCGCCCGCTCGATCCCGCCGAAGAGTGGCAGCTTGCCCGCGTAGCGCGGATCGAGGAGTACGGCGATGCCGCCGAGCTGTGCGAGTGACTCGACCATGAGCACGCCGGGCAGCGTGGGACGACCAGGAAAGTGACCGGCGAAGAACGGCTCGTCACCCGTCAGCGTCCACGTGCCGCTGGCGGAGGCGCCGGGTTCGACGGCGCTCACCGCGGTCACGAAGAGAAACGGCGGCCGGTGCGGAAGTACCTCAGAGGGTACGGGAAGCGCGATCACGTCCGGGCCGTTCCCGCCTTCTTGGCGGTGGCTTGCTTGGCCGGTGCGGACTTGTTCACCGCCCCGGCCTTCTTGCCGGCCGCCTTCTTCGCCGACGCCTTCTTCACCTTCGCCGCCTTGGCGGCCGGCGCAGCGGACTTCTTGGCCGCCTTCTTCGCCGTGCCGGGCACCTTCTTCGCCTTGTGGGGGGCCGCATCCGTGGCCGGGGCGGCCTCTCTGCCGGAGGACGCGGCCTTCTTGCCCGCGCCGCGCTGCGTGACCGCCGTCGCACGCGTCGGCGGCAGGGCGAGCTCTGCCACCCGCCGGGGAGGGTCCAGACCGGCCAGGACGAACGAGCGCACCTCGCCCTTCTTGAGCACCTGCCGGGCCTTGGTCGGCGGTGGCGTCCCCATGGCGGTCAAGGGGATGTAGCAGTGAAGGGAGCCGCCAGCCGGCAGGGGCACGTCGACCATGGCCCCGTGGGAGGTGAACGACACCACCTCTCCCTTGACCGTGCTGCCGACGGTGAACGCGGCGACAAAGTTGATGAACGCCAGCGGCTCGTTGACGGCGGGCGGCGGAGTGGCGCGCACCTTCTTGGACTGATCGCTCTGCTCCGAAGGTGCCTGCGCCTTGACCTTGGCGTCCCCGCGCTTCCCTGCCGCTTCCTTCTTCGCCTTGCTACTCCGCGGCGGCGCCGCCTTCTTGGCCGCGGGGGCCTTCTTCGAGGATCCCTTCGACTTTTCGGGCTTGGCCGGGTGCATGGCTTCTTCGACCGCCTCGTCGATGGCGCTCGAGAAGACCGGATCGAGCTTGGCCCGCGGTGGTGGTGCGGCCGGCGTGATGGGCCACGACGTGTCGACCTTTGCTGGCGCCTTCTTCGAGGCCTTCTTTGTCTTGGCCGCCCTCTTGGCCGCCTTCTTCGCCGCCCGCGCCAGCTCCGCCGCCTTGGCCGGGGCCGATTCCGGATCCTTCCTCGTCCTGGCCTCGGCGGTTGCCGCCCGGCTCTTCGGTCCCCTGATGGGCAGGCGCGGCGTGAAGATCCAGCCGACGCCCGGCACGGGCTTGCCGCCGATCAGTCGCCCGTCGTCGAAGAGCCATGGGTGCTCGCCGTGGAACTCCTGGAAAGAGTCGTTGGACAGCACGGTTGCCCCGGTGCGCTCGGCGATGCGGAGCACGAACGCATCGCCGCGGCCGATCGCCCCGGCGGGCGGCGAGATGATCTCGCCGTGGAGCATCGCCGATCGTGCGGCTTCGCGCTCCGCGTCGGAGACGCGGTGCTCGAAGGTGGCGTCTACCACCACGATGATCTCGGCGTTCGGGTCCTCGGCGGCGTACGCACGTACCGCCTCGTCCAGCTGTTCGAGGCTTGGTGCGGTTCGTCCTTCCGTGGCCAGGTTCGACCCGTCCACCACGACGTAATGCGTTTCAGCCAATGGCACGTCGCAGAAGATCGGCCTGCTCCAACTGGTGCAGGGCGGTGCTGCCGATGGCGGGGCTCGCCGACTCGGCTCGGCTCACGTGGCGGAGCCGCAGACGCTCGGGCAGGCAGGCATGGAGCCGGGCGTGCACGAACGACCAGGCACCCATGTTCTCCGGCTCCTCCTGCAGCCACACCACCTCGGTCGCGTCGGGGTAGCGCTCGAAGACCGCGGTCAACGACTGCAGGGGCCAGGGGTAGATCTGCTCCACCCTGACGACGGCGACCTGGCTCGCCTCGGCGGGCTCGAGCTCGGACCGACGCTGGGCCGCCTCGAGGCCGATCTTGCCGCTGCACAACACGATACGCCGGACGGTGCGCGGGTCCTCGATCGACTGGTCGTCGATCACGTGTTGGAAGGATCCGGATTCGAGCTCGGCGAACGTCGAGCGGGTCGAGTGGGCCCGCAGGAGCGACTTCGGCGTGACTACGACGAGTGGTCGCTTCGGGTCGAGACGGGCCTGGGAGCGCAGCAGGTGGAAATACTGCGCGGAGGTCGTGGGGACGGTGACGCGTATGTTGCCCCGCGCCGAGAGGGAGAGGAAGCGCTCGAAGCGGGCGGACGAGTGCTCGGGGCCCTGTCCCTCGTACCCGTGGGGAAGCAGCATGACGAGGCTCGCCTGTTGTCCCCATTTGTTCTCTGCCGCCACGATGAAGTTGTCGATGATGATCTGCGCGCCATTGGCGAAGTCCCCGAACTGGGCCTCCCAGGCCACCAGCGCCTCCGGTGCCTCGACCGAGTAGCCGTACTCGAAGCCCAGGGCGGCGTACTCGGACAGCAGGGAGTCGCGGACGGTGAAGTTGCCCATCTCGCCGACGGGCTCGAGCTGGGCGGAACCGATGCGCCGCAGGCCGTCGCGGATGTGCGCCAGCGGGATGTACTCCTCCCCGTTGCTGTAGTCCACGAGGACGTCGTGGCGGTGGCTGAAGGTGCCGCGCCGGGTGTCCTGCCCGGTCAGGCGGACGTTGACGCCCTCGTACATGAGCGAGCCGATGGCCAGAGCCTCGGCCAGCGCCCAGTCGACCTGCCCACCGGCGACGAGCTCGTCACGCTGCGCGAACTGGCGTTCGAGTTTCGGGTGGATGCTGAAGCCGTCGGGGACCGAACGCACGACCACCGAAAGGGCCCGCAACACCTTGGGGTCCACGCCCGTCTGGGGCGAGAGCAAGTCGGGCGGCCCCAGGTCCGGTGCAAGCAGCTCGGTCGGTGCGAGCGACGGCTCCCCCCGCACCTCGTCGAGCACCACCTGGAGCTTGGCGTTGAAGTCGTCGAGCGCGGACTCGGCCTCCTCGAGCGTGATGTCACCGCGTCGCACCAGCGTCTCGGTGTAGAGCTTGCGCACGGACCGCTTGGCTTCGATGCGCTGGTACATCAGAGGCTGTGTGTAGCTCGGGTCGTCACCCTCGTTGTGCCCGTGTTTGCGGTAGCAGACGAGGTCGATGACGACGTCCTTGTGGAAGGTCTGGCGGAAGGCGAAGGCCAGTCGGGCCGCGCGGACGGCGGCCTCGGGGTCGTCGCCGTTGACGTGGAAGATCGGCGCCTGGACCATCTTCGCCACGTCGGTCGGATACACCGACGTCCGGGCCGACGCCGGCGCCGTCGTGAAACCGAGCTGGTTGTTGATGACGACGTGCACCGTGCCGCCGGTGCGGTATCCGGACAACCCGGAAAGATTCAGGGTCTCCGCCACCACGCCCTGCCCCGCGAACGCGGCGTCCCCGTGGATGAGGACGGACATGCAGGGGAAGCCGTCGGCACCCTCCGCCGCGGCGGCCGGGGTCCCGTCGGTCGGCGGTGACAGCCGGTCCTGCTTCGCCCGCGTCATGCCCTCGACCACCGGGTCGACGGCCTCGAGGTGCGAGGGGTTCGAAGCCAGGGTGATGGGGAGCTCTTCCCCCGCACTGGCCACGAACACGCCGCGGGCTCCCTTGTGGTACTTGACGTCGCCGGAGCCCTGGACTGATTCGGGATCGAGGTTGCCCTCGAATTCCTCGAAGATCTCGCGGTAGGACTTGCCCACGATGTTGGCCAGCACGTTGAGCCGGCCGCGATGGGCCATCCCCATCACGACCTCGGCCACCCCCGAACCGGCGGCGGAGTCGAGCAGGGCGTCCAACAGGACGATCGTCGACTCGGCCCCCTCGAGCCCGAACCGCTTCTGCCCGACGTAGCGCGTGTGCAGGAAGCGCTCGAACACCTCTGCGGCGTTGAGCCGGTCGAGGATGTGGCGCTGCTCCTCGAGCTTGAGCGTGGTCGGCTGACCCTCGACATGCTGTTGGATCCAGCGCTTCTGCTCGGGGTCCTGGATGTGCATGTACTCGATGGCGAGCGTGCGGCAATACGCGTCGCGCAGCACGTGGAGGATCTCGTCGAGCGTGGCGACCTCCCGCCCGGCCAGCCCGTCGGCGACGAATTGGCGGGGCAGGTCCCAGATGGTCAGCCCATAGGTGAGGGGATCGAGCTCCGGGTGGATGTGCGGCGGCTCGGCATCGAGGGGGTCGAGGTGGGCGATGAGATGCCCGCGCACGCGGTACATGTTGATGAGGGTCTGGACGTGGACCTGCTTGAGCAGGCGTTGGTAGTCACCCTCCTCGGTGCCCTCGCCGGCGTTGCTGTCCGCCTGCCAGCGCACCGGCTCGTAAGGCACGCCCATGGACTCGAAGAGGTCGTCGTAGAAGCCGTCCGCGCCGGTGAGGAGTGCGGCCACCCGTCCCAGGAACAGGCCCGATTCGGCGCCCTGGATGATGCGGTGGTCGTAGGTCGACGTGAGGGTCACGACCTTGCCCAGACCGAGCTGCGCCAGCACGCGGGGGTCGGCGGCCTCGAAACCGGGGGGGTAGCCCAGGGCGCCGACGCCGATGATGGCCCCCTGGCCGGGCATCAGGCGGGGAACGGACTGGACGGTGCCGAGCGTCCCGGGATTCGTGAGCGTGACCGTGGTCCCGGCGAAGTCGTCGGGTGCGATCTTGTTCGTGTGGATCTTCCGGATGAGGTCCTCGTAGGCCACGACGAACGAGCGGAAGTCGAGCGTGTCGGCGTCCTTGATGCACGGCACCAGCAGCGTGCGCGTCCCGTCGCTCTTCTCCTGGTCGACGGCGAGACCGAGCCCCACGTGCTTGTGGTGGATGACGCCAGGCTTGCCGGACCCGTCGGCGTCGGCCACGAACGCGGCGTTGAGGGCGGGCACGTCGTGCAGGGCGCGCACGACGGCATAGCCGATGATGTGGGTGAAGCTCACCTTGGCGCCGGTCGTGCGGGCCAACTGGTTGTTGAGGATGAGCCGGTTCACCTCCAGCAGTCGGGCCGGCACGGTGCGGACGCTGGTGGCGGTCGGGACGGCGAGGCTGGCTTCCATATTGGCGACGATCCGGGAAGCCGCCCCGCGCAGCAGGGTGGCTTCCTCGCTGCCCGCCTCCACGGTGGGAGTCGGAGCCGGGGCGGCGGCCGCCGGGACGGCGGCGGCCTTGGGCTGGTCCTGGGTCGGGGCCGGGGGGGCCGGCACGGGGGCGGGTCGGTAGTCGGCGAAGAACTCCCGCCAGCTCTCGCTCACCGAGCCCGGATCGGCGAGAAAGCGGTCGTACATGTCGTCGACCAGCCACGCGTTGGGCCCGAAGGAGCCTCCCGCACCACCGAACTGGGTCATGGGCCAACCCTACCGGTGGCGGTCGGTCCGAGGGGGCGGTCCAGGTAGCGTCTTCCCTGCCCATGAGCTATCCGGCCGCCCTCCACGTCCTCACGCGGCCCGGCCCCGGTCAGGGTGCGGCGACCGTGATCTTCGTGCACGGCTCGCTCGATCGGGGCGAGAGCTTCCGGCGGGTGATGCGGCGGTTGCCGGACCTCGCCTCGGTGGCCTACGACCGGCGGGGGTACCAGGGGTCACGGGGCGGTGGGGTGGTCGATCTCGGAGGGCATATCGAGGACCTGCTGCGGGTCGCCGAGGCCGAGCGCGACGGCGGGCCGGTCGTGGCGGTGGGCCACAGCCTGGGGGGCGACGTCGTGGTCGGCGCAGCGCTGGCGTCGCCCGGCGCCTTCGCCGCCATCGGCGCCTACGAGCCGCCGATGCCGTGGCTGGGGTTCCGGCGCGACACGGCGGCGCGGCCGTGGCCGGCCGTGGCCGACGACCCCGGCGAGGAGGTCGAGCGGTTCTTCTCCCGAATGGTCGAGCGCGGCGGCCTGGTCCCGCCTGACCGACGAGGGACGGGCGACGCGGCGGGCCGACGGGCCCGCGTTGGTCGCCGACATGCGGAGCCTGCGCGGCGAGGGACCGCCGTTCGACGTGACGGCGCTGGGCGTGCCCTCGGTGTTCGGCATGGGTGGCCCGACGACGGCGCCGCATCACCGGCGCACCGTGGAGTGGCTGGGGGCGCACCTGCCCGACGGGGTCGTCTACGAGATCGCCGGGGCGCAGCACGGCGCGCACCTGTCGCACCCCGACCACTTCGCGGCCTTCACCCGCGTGGTGGTGGAGCGGGCTACCGCTTAGGCGGACGAAAACGGCAGGCCGCCGTCCGGCGCCGGCGCCGGTGTCGGTGCCGGCGCGCCGTGGTGCGGGTGCTTGAGGCGGCGGGAGAGCATCTCGTCGTACTCGGCGCCCTTTCCCTCGCTCTTCATCCCCGTGATCAACGGCGAGTTGGAAAGGAAGACGGCGCCCATGAACATGACCAGCAGCGACAGCGCCTCGAGCGGTCCGTAGGGGCCGGACGTGCGCAGGGTGTCGCCGTAGAGCGCGATACCCAGGCTGATGCTGACGAGCGGGTCGACCAGGACCAGCGTCGACTGCGATGCAGCCAGCGGCCCGGCATGGAAGGCGTTCTGCGTGAGGAACAGGCCGAGGAGCCCGAAGGCGATGACGCCATAGGTCTCCCAGTGCACGAACAGGGTGACCCAGTCGTTGGCGGCGTAGTCGCTGACCACCTTGATGAGGGCGGCGGTGAACGCATACGAGATGGCCGCCGCGCTGCCGAACATGGCGGCCTTCCACCAGCGGGGGCCCCACCGGGTGGCCACCACCGTGACGACGATGAGGAAGACGACGGTGGTGCCGACCACGATCCAACCCAGGTTGGTCGGTACCTCGGTGCCGCCGCCGGGAGCCGCGAAGAAGAGGAAGCCGGCGAGCCCGAAGGCGATGGCGGAGGCGCCGACCCATTCGCGTATCGAGATGGAGAAGCGGAAGTAGGTGCCGAGGATGGCGACCAGGAACAGGAGTTCCATGGTCAGGATCGGCTGGACGACCGAGAGGCGACCGATGTGCAGCGCGAACGCCTGGAGGAGGAACGAGCAGATCATGAAGCCGAAACCGAGCAACCACACGCCCCGCCGAATGGCGTGCGCCAAGAGGCTCAGCCGCATGGTGGACTCCTCCGGGGCGTCCTCCACCCCCATGCGCTGCAGGACACTGGTCAGCGCATTCGAGAGTGCCGCGGCTACCGCAAGGACATAGACCATCGCCTCGACGTTGAATTTACTTGTCCGCTGTCACAAAGCACGCAGGGGACTCTCAGCCTGTCCTCAGGTTCTGTCCTATGCGTGTATGGGTGACCTAAACGCAGGAATCCTGTGCGATGAGCCGCTCGACACCGGATCGAATCTCTCCTCGGCGGGTTCCCGCAGAAATTCTCGAGCACATGACAGAATAAATTGTGGCAATTGCGTTACCTTTTCGTACATCTTCCGACATAGGGAGTGGAGTGAGAAGGCGGGGAAAACGGCCGTCACCGGGGCGGCCGTCAGTCATAGGGAGGCCAATGGGACTCAAGGGGATAGTGAAGCGGTCGGTCTGTGCCGCCATGGCAATCGGGGCATTGAGCCTCTCGTTCGTTGCCCTGGCGCCGGCGGCCACGAGCGGTGCGGCGACGAAGGCATCGTCGTCGTCGGGTGGGACAGCCACGATGGCGCTCGACGAGAACCTGGCCGGGTTCAACATCAACACCTCGGCCGCGTCGGAGTACGTCTTGCAAGAAATCCTGAACGTGGTGTGGCCCCAGGTCTTCATCATCACCAACAAGCTTCAGCCCGTCCTCAACTCGCAGCTCATGGAGAGCGCGTCGGTCACGAGCACCAACCCCCAGACGGTGGTCTACAAGCTCAACCCCAAGGCCGTCTGGTCCGACGGGGTACCGATCACCGCGGACGACTTCATCTACAACTGGCAGGCCGAGAGCGGCAACCCGGCCTACACCGACGTCGGGGGCCAGCCCTATGACGACGCTTCGACCGCCGGCTACAACCAGGTCCAGTCCGTCGTCGGCTCCGACCCCTCCGGCGGGGCCGCCTGCGATCCGGGCAGCGCCGCGGACCGCAACGTCGGCCTGTGCCCGAACGGACGCACCTTCACGGTGACCTTCAAGCCCTCCTTCGCCGACTGGCGCAGCCTGTTCAGCGGCGCCGGTGTCGTCCCGGCCCACATCGCCCGCACGGTCGGCTGGAACACCGGCTTCAGCGGCCCGGCGCAGGTCGTCTCGGGCAGCTGGTACAAGATCCAGAGCTACAACGCGAACCAGTCCCTAGTGCTGGTCCGGAACCCGACCTACTGGGGCACGCCGGGCAAGCTCGACAAGATCGTCTTCCAGTTCTTCTCCGACGACAGCCAGCTCGTGCCGGCTCTGCAAAACAAGGAGATCAACATCTTCAACCCCTCGACGGTGAGCCTGTCGATCACACAGACGGCCAACCAGGTGTCGGACACGACGAAGATGACGCTGCCGGGGCTCGAGTTCGAGCACCTCGACTTCAACCAGGCCGACCCGTACCTGGCCAAGCTCCAGGTTCGTGAGGCCATCGGTCACGGTGTGGACCGCCAGTCCATCATCACCCGGACCGTGGGTGAGATCGAAAAAGGCATCACCCCGCTCGGCAGCCGGATGCTCGTGTCGACCCAGAAGGGCTACAAGGGCACCAGCTACGCCTACAGTACCTCGCAGTCGATCAACCTGATGAAGGAGGCCGGCTTCAAGAAGGGCTCGGACGGCTACTTCCAGCCCGACTACGGCCCGCAGAAGGGCAAGGACCTGACCTTCACCATTCAGTCGACGTCGGGCAACAGCATCCGGGCGCAGACGGAGGAGTTGTTCCAGGCCCAGATGAAGGCGATCGGGATCAAGATCAACATCCAGAACTACGACGCCAACACCTTCTTCGGGACCAACCTCCCCAACGGCACGTTCCAGATCGCCGAGTTCGCCTGGGTGACCACGCCGTTCGTCTCGGGGAACCAGCCCATCTACTGCTCCTACACGAACACCTCCAACTGCGACGAGAACTGGAACCACTCGGCCAACGCGGACGTGGACAAGGACATGGCCTCCGGTTCCTCGGCTCCGAGCCAGTCCGAGGAGATCAACGACTACAACAAGGCCGACGCCATCCTGTGGCACAACATGGTGACCCTGCCGCTGTACCAGAAGCCGCAGTTCTGGGCCTGGTCCAACAACCTCAAGGGCGTTCTGCCGAACACCTCGAGCGTGGGCGTCACCTGGAACGCAGAGGACTGGTCCATCAGCAGTTAGCTCGGGACCGCTGAACGCGAAGAGGGTGGGGCCGGTCGTGCACGGTCGGCCCCACCCTCAACGTCCCTGGTGAACCTAGACTCCGCCCATGTTCGCCTACGTCATTAGGCGCCTACTGATCAGCATCGTCGTGCTGTTCTTCGCGACGATCCTGGTCTTCCTCCTCGTCGCCAGCTCCGGCAACCCACTGGCCCTCCTGCGGACGAACCCCCACATCCCGCACGCCACCATCGTCGCCCGGGAGCGGTTGCTGCACCTGAACGACCCGCTCTGGCAGCGCTACTGGATCTGGTTCACCGGCGTGTTGCACGGCAACCTCGGCACCACGATCAACGGCCAGGACGTGGCGTCACAGTTGACGTCCCACCTCTTCGTGACGCTGCGGATGGTGTTCATCGCCACCCTCATCGCCATCTTCGTGGCCATATTCATGGGTGTCCTGGCTGCCGTGCGCCAGGGCAAGGTCACCGATCACGCCATCACCGTCACCAACTTCGTGCTCCTGGCCACGCCGGTGTTCGTGCTCGGTCTCGCACTCAAGGAGTTCGTGGCGATCCCCGTGAACCAACACGTGGGGTCGACCCTCCTCTACACCGACGGCGAGCAGAGCCCGACGCTGAGCGGTTCCTTCCTGAGCCGGCTGCCCGACTACGCCGAGCATTCGATTCTCCCGATCCTGACGCTGGTCCTGGTGTCGTACACCTCGTGGGCGATCTACCAGCGGTCCTCGATGATCGAGACGCTCGACGCCGACCACGTGCGCCTGGCCCGGTCCAAGGGGCTCAGCCAGCGTCGCGTGCTCGTCCGTCACGTATTGCGCAACGCGCTGATCCCCGTGACGACCGTCATCGCGCTGGACTTCGCCGCCGTGCTCGGCGGCGCCATCATCACCGAGATCGTCTTCGGCTGGCAGGGCCTCGGCCAGTGGTACGTCACGGGCGTCACCAACCTGGACGTCAACGTGATGCTGGCCTATCTGCTGATCACGGCGACCTTCGTGATCCTGTTCAACCTGCTCGCCGACATCCTCTACGGCGTGCTCGACCCGAGGATCCGGTATGGCTGACCCGGTGGCCGAGGAGAACTTCGTCCTCCAGACGCCCGAGAGCGTCGCCAGCACGGAGGCGGGCATGCACACTCTCGCCGCGCCGTCGGCCGGCGTGAACCTCGGCGGCCCCGACGCCTACGGGCTCACCGGCGAGGCCAAGGGCCAGTTCCGCATCGTCATGGGGCGCTTCTTCCACCAGCGCCTGGCCATGATCGGGTTGTCCACGTTCGTGCTCCTCGGCGTCGGGTCGTTGCTCGTCGGGCACTTCTGGCAGTACAGCGCCACGTCGATCACCAACAACCTGAACGTCCCCCCGTCGTGGGGCAACCCCTTCGGCACCAACGCCATCGGCAACGACATGTTCGCCCAGGTGATGGCCGGAGTGCAGAAGGACATCGAGATCGCCCTGACCGTTGCCGCGATCGCCACCCTGATCGGCGTGACCGTCGGCGCCATCGCCGGCTTCTACCGGGGCTGGGTCGACTCCCTGCTCATGCGCTTCGTCGACCTCGTCCTCGTGTTGCCCGTCCTCGCCGTCCTCATCCTCCTGTCCAACAAGCTCGCGAAGCAATCGAGCAACTGGTTGGGACTGGCGGTGATCATCGGGATCCTGTCGTGGACCTACGTGGCTCGCCTGGTGCGGGCGGACTTCCTGTCGCTGCGCGAACGCGACTTCGTGGAGGCGTCGCGGGCGCTCGGTGCCACCAACCGGCGCATCATCGTCCGGCACATGCTGCCCAACGCGGTCGGGCCGATCATCGTGAACGCCACGCTGACCGTCGCCCTGAGCATCATCTTCGAGTCCACCCTCTCGTTCCTCGGCCTGGGGGTACAGCCACCGAACGTGTCCCTGGGACTCCTGGTGGACCAGGGTCAGGACTCGGCCACGACCGAGTGGTGGCTCTTCGTGTTCCCCGTCGTCTTCCTCATCATCCTCATCCTCTCGATCTTCCTCATCGGCGACGGCCTGCGCGAGGCGTTCGACCCCAAGAAGAGCCGGGTCAGGGCCTAGGTGCCTGATCCCGTTCTGCAGGTCGAACGTCTGGAGGTCGGCTTCCGGACGAAGGACGGTGTGGTGCACGCGGTACGCGGCATCGACTTCACGCTGGCGCCGGGCGAGGTCCTCGGCATCGTCGGCGAGTCGGGATCGGGGAAATCCGTCACGGCGCTGGCGACCATGGGCCTCCTGCCGAAGAGCGCTGAGGTGCGGGGCTCGATCCGGTTCCAGGGTCAGGAGCTGCTCGGCATGAAGGAGAAGCAGCTCACCAAGGTGCGCGGCACGGGCATCGCCATGATCTTCCAGGATCCGATGACGTCACTGAACCCGGTCTACACAATCGGGTGGCAGATCACCGAGGCGATCCTGGCGCATCAGGACATCTCCAAGGACGAGGCGCAGGCCCGGGCCATCGAGCTGCTCTCGAAGGTGGGCATCCCCAATCCGGGCGAACGGATCAACGCCTACCCCCACGAGTTCTCCGGCGGGATGCGGCAGCGTGCGGTGATCGCCATCGCCATGGCGAACGACCCGGAGGTGATCCTGGCGGACGAGCCGACGACGGCACTCGACGTCACCGTCCAGGCACAGGTCCTCGATTCGCTCAGGACTGCGCTGACCGAGACCGGCGCCGCCCTCCTCCTCATCACCCACGACCTGGGCGTCATTGCCGGACTGGCCGACCGTGTCCTCGTCATGTACGCCGGTCGTCCGGTCGAGGTCGGAAGCGCAGAGGACGTCTTCTACCGGCCCTCCATGCCCTACACGCTCGGGCTGTTGGGCTCGCTGCCCCGCCTCGACAGCGACGGCACCGAGCGCCTGCGCCAGATCCCAGGTGCTCCCCCGTCCATGCTCGGTGATCGGTCCGGCTGCCCCTTCGCTCCGCGTTGTCCCCTCGCCACCGACTTGTGCCGCGAGACCGAACCCGACCTGGTCGTCGTGCCCTCCGTCACGTCCAACGAAGGCGACCACCGTGCCGCCTGCCACTACGCCGAAGCCGTCGGCCGTGGGGACCACGGGCGGGTGTTCTCCGACGGCGTCATCGACAACGTCATCGCATGACGATCTCCGAGCTCGGCACCGCCACTCCCCCGCCCGGCGCGGGTCCGGTGCTCCTCGAGGTCACGGACCTGGTCAAGAACTTCCCGGTCCGGGGCGGCTCGTTCGTGCGGCACAAGGTCGGCGTCGTGCAGGCCGTGTCGGGCGTCTCCTTCACCATCGCCCCCGGCGAGACCCTGGGCCTGGTCGGCGAGTCGGGCTGCGGCAAGACGACCACGGGGCGATCCGTGTTGCAGCTGATCCATCCGACGTCGGGCTCGGTCAAGTTCGAAGGGACGGAGCTGACGACGCTCGGCACGACGGAGATGCGCCAGATGCGGCGCCAGATCCAGGTGGTGTTCCAGGATCCGTTCGCCTCGCTCGACCCCCGTCTGCCGATCGGGGAGGCCATCGCCGAGCCGCTGCAGATCCACGGCATCCATGACCGCAAGGCGACCCAGCGTCGGGTGGCCGAGATGCTGCGACTGGTCGGATTGGAGCCGTATCACGCCAACCGGTACCCGAACGAGTTCTCGGGTGGCCAGCGCCAGCGCATCGGGATCGCCCGCGCCCTCGTCCTCCAGCCGAAGCTGCTGGTCCTCGACGAACCGGTGTCCGCCCTCGACGTGTCGATTCAGGCGGGGGTGGTGAACCTGCTCGAGGATCTCCAGAACGAGCTCGGCGTGGCCTTCCTCTTCATCGCGCACGACCTCTCCGTCGTCCGTCACATCTCGGACCGGGTCGCCGTGATGTACCTGGGCAAGATCGTCGAGATCGGCGACCGCAAGAGCGTCTACGAGCGCCCGGCGCACCCCTACACCCAGGCTCTGCTGTCGGCCGTACCGATCCCTGATCCGAAGGCCGAGCGTGCCCGCAAGCACATTGTGCTGGAGGGGGACGTGCCGAGCCCGCAGTCACCACCCTCCGGCTGTCGCTTCCGGACCCGCTGCTGGAAAGCCCAGGAGATCTGTGCCATCGAAGAGCCGGCACTGATCGACCGGGGACAGGGCCATCCGGTCGCCTGCCACTTCGCCGAGGTCGCCGCCGTCGTCTGACCAGGCCCGGCCCCGCGGCTCACCACACCAGGGAAGGTCGCGCACGAAAGCCCAGCTCCGCCGGTGGATTGCCGAGGGTCCATACCCTCGCAGCGCGGTCTGGTGGATGGGCGAGGGATAGCCCTTGTTCCGCTCGAAGCCGTAGGCCGGAAAATGGTCCGCTTCGTGGCGCATCATGCGGTCGCGCACCACCTTGGCCAGCACGGAGGCGGCCGCCACCGAGGCGCACTTGGCGTCCCCGTCGACGATCGGCTTGACCGCACCTGCGAACCGATCCTCGTGATGGCGTAAGAGATCGACCGGTCCGTCCACGAGGACGGCGTCCGGGAGGTGGTCCAGTTCCGCCAGGGCCCTGCGGGCGGCGACGCGCAGGGCCTCGGTCATACCCCACTCGTCGCACTCCGCCGGTGTCGCGTGCCCGACCGCCCAGGCCGCGCACCACGCACCGACCGCTTCGAAGATCTCCTCACGGCGCGCCTCGCTGAGCATCTTCGAGTCCCGCAGCCACACCGGCATGGAGCGCAGCTGGACGCGCGGGCGCACGACGGCGACACCGACCGTGAGCGGACCGGCCCAGGCGCCGCGGCCCACCTCGTCGAGTCCGGCGACCGACTCGTAGCCCTGTGAGCGCAGTCGACGCTCTTCCTTGAGATCCGGGGAGCAGACCGTCACGAAGCCGGCACCGGTCGCTGCCTCATACCATGGGGGTGTGAGCACCGACGGGGGGGACACGCCGGACCCGAATGCACGCTCCCCGCTCACGCCGGGTACCAAAGTCGACGTGCGCAATCGCTACCAGGGTACGTGGGTGCGCGGCTTCGAGGTGGCCGAGGTCACCCCGGACGGATATCGCATCCGTCGCATGTCGGACGGGAGCACACTGGGCGAGCTCTTCTCCCGCGACGACGTCCGACGGGAGCGGACGCGCCAAGGGTTCTGGTGGCACTGAGGCCTCAGTCCTTCCCGGCCCTCAGTACGCCGTCGACGTAGTCGTCGATGGGAATGGCCGAAAGCGTGAGTGTCTTGAGGGTGCCGCGCGAACCCAGGACCAGCGCCACACGAGCCATGGTGACCTCGTCGGGGGCATCGAGCACCGTGCAGAAGTCGTACTGACCGAGGAGCGCCCACTGGGCGACCACCCGCACACCCATGGCCTCCACCTCGGCATTCACCGCCTTGAGGCGGTCCGGGTTCTCCGTCAGCGTCGCCGCCCCGTCGGGCCCCACGGTCGAAAGCATGAGGAACGTGGCCATGCGATCAACCTACCCCAGGCTCGGGCCGGCTCCGCGGGTCCCCGACGCCGCCCTCAGCGCAGCTCGCCCCGGACGATCTTGCCGAGCGCGTTGCGTGGCAACGCGTCGACGATGCGGATCTCGCGGGGGCACTTGAACGACGCCAGCTCGGCCGCCGCCAACTCCTGGACGGACCCCAGGTCGGGATCCCCCACCACGAAGGCCACCACCGTCTCGCCCCATTCGTCCGACGGCACCCCGACCACGGCCACTTCGACCACACCGGGGTAGCGGGCCAGGACCGCCTCGACCTCCGCCGGGTAGACGTTGTGGCCGCCCGTGATGATCAGTTCGGTGCGGCGGCCGCGAACGGTCACGTACCCGTCGTCGGCGACCGACACGAGATCTCCGGTAGCGAACCAGTCGCTCGGGCCGACGGCGCCCCCACGACGCCAATAGCCACGACACAGTGACGGGCCGCGCACGAGGAGCTCACCCACCCCGTGCTCGTCCTGGTCGTCGACCGCCGCCGTCACCCCGGGCAGAGGGATGCCGACCGAACCGGGGCGGCGCTCGCCCCGCAGAGGGTTCGAGAGTGTCAACAGCGTCTCGGTCATGCCGTAGCGCTCGAGGACCTCCACCCCTGCATCCGCCAGTTGGTGCCACAGGTCGGCGGCGAGCGGTGCCGAGCCCGAGATGCACAGGCGCAGTGCGGACAGGTCGCCGACGCGGCGCGTCGCCGCGAGGCGGTGGTACATGGTCGGCACTCCGAAGAACATGGTGCAGGGGTCGCGACCAGCGGCGCGAATGACCGCGTCCTCCTCGAACCGGTCGAACAGGGTGACGGAAGCGCCGGCCGCGAGCGTGCCGAAGAGCCCGGCTACGAGGCCGTGCACGTGGAACAGGGGCAGGCACAGGATGAGCCGATCCTCGGGACCCCAGCCCCAGGCCGACACGAGGGAGGACACCCCTGCCGACAGCGATCCGTGGGTGTGCACCGCTCCTTTCGGCTTTCCCGTGGTGCCCGAGGTGTAGACGATCAGTGCGTCGTCGCCGGGCTCGGTCTCGGGGGGCCGGTACGCGATGTGGTCGGCTGCGGCTGCGGCCAGCGTGTCGATGTGGAGCACGGTGACCCCGGGGCCGAACCGGTCGTCGTCTCCGGGTCCCTCCGTGACCGCAGCGACCGGCCGGGCGTCACCCACGACATGGGAGATCTCGTGTGGCGTCGCCGAGGAGCTGATCGGCACGAGCACCGCGCCGGCCCGCAGGATGCCCAGAAGGACCTGCACGGACTCGGGCGTCGTCCGGGCCTGCCACACGACCCGGTCGCCCTTGGCGACGCCATGATCGGCAAGGGAACCCGCCACCTGGGCCGTGCGCTGGGCCAGTGCCGCCCCGTCGATCACGCGTCGAGGGTGCTTCCCGTCGACGAGTACGGGACGAGCTGGGTACGCCGTCCAGGCTCCCAGCCAGACCTCGAGCAGCGTTCGCTCCGATCCCAGGCGCGGTGCCTCCGGCCAGCGACCGGGCGGAACGAGCGCCCTCACCGTCCGCGACGGTTCGTCATAGTCTGGCGGTCATGACCGCCCGCCGGATTGCCATCGTTCCGCACACGCACTGGGACAGGGAATGGTACAAGTCCTACCAGGACTTTCGTCTGGCCCTCGTGGAGCTGATCGACACCTTGATCCCCCTCCTGGAGCACGACGCCGGCTACCCCCACTTCATGCTCGACGGGCAGATGGCCGTCGTCGACGACTACCTGGAGGTGCGCCCCGAGGCCGAGGGTCGCTTGCGGGCCTTGGCAGCGGCGGGCCGGGTGAGCATGGGCCCGTGGTACATCCTGATGGACGAGTTCCTGTCCTCGGGCGAGACCATCGTGCGGAACCTTCAGATGGGCCTGGTCCGGGGAGCCGCCTTCGGTGGTGTGATGGACGTCGGGTACCTCCCCGACATGTTCGGTCACATCGCCCAGATGCCCCAGATCCTGCGTTTGGCTGGATTCCGGGACGCCGTCGTCTGGCGTGGCGTGCCGTCGCAGGTGACGAAGAACGCCTTCATCTGGGAAGCGCCGGACGGGTCGGCTGTCCGCGCCGAGTACCTCCCAGTCGGCTACGGCAACGGCGCCGCGCTGCCCGACGATGCCAAGGCGCTCATCCGCCGCACCCGCGACAACGTGGCCGAGGTGGCCGACTTCCTCACGGGCGACCTCCTCTGCATGAACGGTTCGGACCATCTCATGCCCCAGCCATGGCTCGGGCGCGTCGTGGCCGAAGCCAATGACCTCCAGGACGAGTACCACTTCGAGGTGACGTCGCTCCAGGACTACCTGGCCGGCGCGTCGACCGAAGGCCTCACGCGTGTCCAGGGCGAGCTCCGGTCCGGATTCCGGTCCAACATGCTGATGGGCGTCACGTCCAACCGGGTCGACGTCAAACGTGAGGGTGCGCGGGCGGAACGCGAGCTGGAGCGCAGGGCCGAACCCCTGGCAGCCCTCTTCCAAGAACCGTCGGTGTATCCGGACCGGCTGCTGGAGCTGGCCTGGCTGGAGATGGTGCGCAACTCGGCCCACGACTCCATCTGCGCCTGCTCGGTCGACGACGTGGTGGACGCCGTCCTGCACCGCTACGCGGAGGCGAGGGCCATTGCGGCCGGCCTGGCCGACCGGGCAGTGAAGGTCTTCGCCGTCTCGTTGTCGGAGCCCGGTCCGACCGTGCTCAATTTGTCGCAGCGGGCGCGGTCCGGTGTCGTCGAGTTGGTCGTCCCGGCCGACGGCCCAGCCACCGGGAACGTGCAGGTGCTGTCCGAGCGCTCCGGGCTGCCCGGATCGATGGTGCTCGACGCCGACACCGTGCGAACGGTCCTCGGCATGATGCAAGGACCGAGGATCAGCGACGACGCCTGGATCCACGACGTTCGTATCGAGGACACGGAGGACGGCTTCGACATCACCATCTCCGTCGGTACCGAGGAAAAGCCCGGCGTGCCGATCGCCGAGGCCAAGCAGGACGTGTACACCCGTCTCGGGGCTCGGCCCGACTCCGTGGTGCGGGTGGGCATGGATCAGCCTTCGACCCGGAAGATCGTTGCCCGCACCGCCGAGGTGGCCGGCTACGGATGGGCCCCCTTCGCTGCGGCTCCGTTGGTCAACGCGGCCGAAGTCACGGAGACCGAGGGCTCCGTCGTGCTCGCGAACGGGCTCGTGCAGGTGGCGATCGATCCGGCGGACGGCACCTTCGCCCTCGACGGCGTGGCCGGCTATGGGCGCCTCGTGGACGGCGGCGACCTGGGTGACTCCTACAACTACTCGCCACCCCGCCAGGACTCCTTCGTCGACACGCCTGACTCCGTCTCGGTGCGCGTCGACGAGCGGGGACCGGTGCGGGCCCGGGTGCGCACCACCGCCACCTACACGTGGCCCGATCACGTGGAGAGCTCCTCGCAGACACGGGTGGGCGCACACCATGTCGAGGTCCAGACCGAGCTCGAACTGCGGGCGGACGACAGCACGGTCCGCGTGACGACCTCGTTCGTCAATCCGAGCGGGGACCACCGGCTCCGCGTGCACCTGCCGCTCCCCGAGCCGGCCATGCACTCGGTCGCCGAGAGCGCTTTCACCGTGGTCACCCGCGGCTTGACAGCCGAGGGTCGTCCGGACGAGTTCGGTCTCCCAACGGCACCGGCCAACCGGTTCGTGACCGCCGGCCGGCTCACGGTTGCCCACGACGGAGTCTGCGAGTACGAACTCATCGACGTCGAGGGTGACCGGGCGCGCACGCTCGCGCTGACGGTCGTGCGGTCGACCGGCATGCTCTCCCGTCTCGGGATGGCGTATCGCCCCTTCCCGGCCGGTCCGATGACACCGGTCGAAGGCCTCCAGATGCGCGGGAAGCGGATCACCCTTCGCTACGCGCTGGCCCTCGACTGCGACGACCCTTACCGTCTCGCCGATGACGTCCTGCTGCCATTGGAGGTGGTCTCGAGCCTGGGCGGAGGCACACGCCACGTGTCGGGAAGCGAACTCACCGTCGACCGCGCTGAGGTCAGTGCGCTCCATCGGGTCGGCGGGGTGCTCGAGGTACGCGTCTACAACCCGACGGAGCGACCCACGACGGTTGCCATCCCGGGACGCTCGGGGTGGCTGGTCGATCTCCGTGGCTACCCGCTGGAGCGCTTCGAAGGTTCCTTCGAGCTACGCCCGTTCGGGATCGCCACCGCCAGGCTGCACGACTGAGTCCCCGTCTCGGGGGGCATTGAGCAGACGCTCGCCGACGCCGCGGAGCTCCTCGAGATCACGGAGCACCTCGGAGATCCGCTCCCAGCGCACGTTACGCCTACGGTCTGCCGCGGCACCGGTGCCGTCGGCCTCCCGGCCGGGCCGGCCGCACCACCACAG
The DNA here is from genome assembly GCA_963756625.1 of uncultured Acidimicrobiaceae bacterium. GTDB lineage: Bacteria > Actinomycetota > Acidimicrobiia > Acidimicrobiales > RAAP-2 > Bog-473. The sequence goes on along the minus strand of CAVWNQ010000003.1, from coordinate 98,686 downwards.
CTGCACGCGGCCGAGGTCCTTGAGGAGGCGTGGCCGGAGCGCCTGCGCCGTGAACTCGTCCGGTGTCTTCTCCAGCAGGGCCGAGCGAAACTCGTCCGACATCAGAACCGTCCCCGGGTTGCCGATGTTGACGATCCGGTGGGCGAGGTTCACGGTCGGTCCGAAGTAGTCACCGTCGCGCTGCAGCACCGGGCCCAGGGCCAGACCCACGCGCACATCGGACAGCAGGTCGTCGTCGGCGTACGCATCGGCCAGATCGAGGCCGATGCGCGCCGCATCGGCAGCGTTGTCGACGACGAACATCACCTCGTCACCGATCATCTTGACCACCCGGCCGCGCGCCGACGTCACGATGTCATGGGAGATCTCCTCGAAGCGGCGGACAACCGCGCCCAGCTCTTCGTGGCTGAGGTGTTGGCTGAGCAAGGTGAATCCGACCATGTCGGCAAACCCGACCGCAAGAAGCGGGCTCTCGCCAGGCGCTAGTCCGTGGCTGCGCAACATCATGCTTCGTTGGATCCCGGCCGCCACCTGACGCCGCCAGACGAACTCCAGGAGCTTGGCCGTCGCCGGGATGGTGACGTCGGCCACGCTGGCGAAGGCGTCGGCCGACAGCACCGGGTCGACCTCGGCGCTCACCATGTCGCCGGGCACCAGCTCCGCTTCCGCGATCCTCGCCATCGAAGAGCCGATGACGCGGGCCATCTGGACGGCCGTTTCCACGTCGGCGGCGCCAATGGCTTGCAAACCCTGGAAGAGGCGCACGGCCTCGAGGTCGAGATCGGTGAAGGCCAGTTCGTCGTCGTCGACGCCAGGAAATCCAAGGGCGCGCCAGAAGCGTTCGAGCTTGTCGAGACTGACACCGGTCAGCTCGGCGACCTCGACCCGGGAATAGCGCCGGCGGGCGGGCACGAGCATGCGATCGGCCACGAAGAGATCGATCACGCCGTCCGCCACCGCTTGATCGATCTCCTCCTCGTTCGCCCCGTGCATCAGGAGGATCTCCGTCACGTGGGCGAGTGCGGCTTCCCGACGGGCGACGTCGTCCGCCTCCGGCAGCATGTCGTAGCTGTGAAAGAGCCCGCTCACGCCGGCATCCCCCGCAAGAGCGCCTCGTCCCACTCCGGCCGTGACGGGCGGCTCATGAGGTTCATCAGGGCCTCGGGGGGCGAGCACCGCCCCTCCACGATGGCCTGGACCTGCTCCGCAATGGGCATTTCGACCCCGTGGGCCTGAGCCAACCCGACGAGCGGGGCGGCACTCTTGACGCCTTCGGCAACCATGCGCATGCCGCCCACGATCTCGTCGAGCGGCCGGCCCTCACCCAGCGCGAATCCGACCGTCCGGTTCCGGCTCTGCGGGCTGGCGCAGGTCGCGACGAGGTCCCCGACCCCGGCGAGGCCGCCGAAGGTCAGCACCTTGCCACCGAGGGTCACGCCGAGGCGGCCGAGCTCGGCCAACCCCCGGGTAATGAGGACCGCCCGGGTGTTGTCGCCGAGGCCGAGGCCGTCGCTGATCCCGGCGGCGATCGCCATCACGTTCTTCGTGGCGCCAGCGATCTCGCAGCCGACCACATCGGTGCCCATGTAGGTGCGGAAAGTACGGGTGTGCACCAATCCTTGCACCCGCTCCGCCAATTTCTCGTCGGGCAGCGCGACCACGCAGGCGGCAGGATGGCCGTCCGCCACTTCGCGCGCCAGGTTGGGACCCGTGAGAACTCCTGCGGGGACGCCCGGAAGCACCTCGGCGACCACCTCCGACATCCTGAGGTTGCTTTCCGACTCGATGCCCTTCGCCAGGCTCACGACCGCCTCGATGTCACCTGCGAGCGGCTGCGCTTCGGTCAGCACAGATCGAAAGCCGTGGGAGGGCACCGCCATGAACACGATGCGGACGCCCTCGAGCGCCTCAGCGAGTGATGACGTGACAACCAGATCGTCGGGAACGCGGACACCGGGCAGGTACTGCGCGTTCTCTCGAGTCTCACGCATCGAGGTCGCGAGCTCCGGCGAGCGCACCCACAGTGCCGCTCGCTGTGCCGCGCCCACAATCGTGGCGACCGCCGTTCCCCAGGACCCGGCACCGATCACTGCCACCCGCTCGTCCATGCCCCAAGAGACTACGGCGGACCCACGACCGCCTCCGCGCCGGACCCCTACACTGTCCCGGTGTCGAGGCCTACCGTCCGGGCGGCGCGAGACGTCTTCGGTGCCGACGACCGTCCGCTCGGGCCCGAAGTGGTCCTGATCCCGGTCAAGGCCTTCCGCCAGGCCAAGCGCCGACTTGGATCGACCATGGCCGATCCCGACCGCGTGCGCCTGGTGCGGGCGATGGCGACGCACGTCGTCGCTGCGTGTGCCCCGCTCCCCGTCGCCGTCGTCTGTGACGACGAAGAGGTAGCCCGGTGGGCGACAGATCTCGGCGCCACCGTCATGTGGGAGCCGGGACAAGGGCTCAACGGCGCCGTCCGGGCCGGAGTCGATCGATTGGCGCGATCGGGAGCAGAGCGGGTCCTGGTCGCGCACGGTGACCTGCCTCGGGCCCGCCGACTCGGCGCGCTGCCCGCCTTCGACGGCGTCACCCTGGTACCCGACCGCCGCGATGATGGCACCAACGTGCTCCGGCTGCCCACCGGCCGTGACTTCCGATTCGCTTACGGCCCGGGGTCATTTCGCGCCCACCGGGCCGAGGCAACCAGGCTGGGCCTCGCGGTCCGGGTCCTGCGTGACCCCGACCTGGCCTATGACGTCGACTGGCCGGATGACGTCAGGGAGCTCGGGGAACAGATCTGATCCATCGCACCGGACGCGGAGCCGGGGGCCCGAAGGCCCCCGGTCTCCCTGTTCCGGATGGAACGCAGCGCCTAGCGCTTGCGCGCCCTGCGGACGGGCCGACGCGCTGCCTTGGCAGGTGCCGCCCGCTTCTTGGCCGCCTTGCGAGCAGGAGCCCGCTTCTTGGCTGCCTTCTTGGCGGGAGCCCGCTTCTTGGTGGCGCGACGAGCCGGAGCCCGCTTCTTGGCTGCCTTCTTGGCAGGAGCCCGCTTCTTGGCTGCCTTGCGAGCCGGAGCCCGCTTCTTGGCGGCCTTGCGAGCAGGAGCCCGCTTCTTGGCTGCCTTCTTGGCGGGAGCCCGCTTCTTCGCGGCCTTCCGTGCCGGAGCCCGCTTCACGGCCTTGCGAGCCGGAGCTCGCTTGGCTGCCTTTCTTGCTGGGGCCCGCTTTTTCGCGGCCTTTCTGGCCGGGGCCCTTCTCTTTGCGGCTACTGCCACAGGTGCACCTCCCTAGGAGCATCGTCACTGAATAGAGGTGAAGCCTGCGCCACCGCGAGGTCGACTGCCCCACGCCGTGCGCATTGCCGCACCGGATTCACTGTCAAATGCGAAGGATGACGCTGCCGCGACGGTTTCACCGACTCCACCGCATCACGCCATACCAACTCATTTTCCCGAGTTGCGACGTCGAACTGACCATGTGCTGCCCGGTGACAGACGCGCCAAAAGCAAACCGACAAGATTTGCTTTGCGCGCCACACACCGTTGTGTCGCAGCACATGTCAACCCTCCCTCACACTTCGAGTACACACATTCTTCTGTTGTCAACATGCTCAGGTCAAGCATTCTTTATTCGCGTGGTCATTTTGCGTTCGTTCGTCGCCTTCGTTTCACGCCGTTCCACGCACGCGCATGAGGTGCATGCAGCACTCACATCGGTAGTAAATCGTTTTATTGTCGCGGCATTGGCTGATATGTCCTATGGAATTGTCGGTTCCCCAGCGCAAACATCGCGTGCATGGAACGGAGTGCTCATGATCAAGTCGTCACTGCGGATCCGTGCCTGATTTCGACTTCCGCTCTACGCGAGGTCCACCGTTTGGCGCGACACAGCATCTATGTTGGAAACGGCACAAGCGGATGGATGTGGGCCGGTACGCAGCGCTCGACGCTGGTACTGGGTCCGCCGCGATCAGGGAAGACATCGTCCCTGGTCATCCCCAATATTTTGTTGTTCGACGGGGCGGTCGTCTCGACGTCGACCAAGCCCGACGTCATGCGCGCGACCGCGCCATCACGCAGTCGCGACGGTTGGACATTCCTCTACGACCCCACGGGAGAGATCGAGTGCCCACGTCACGTCGAGCGGGTCGGATGGTCACCGCTGACGTCGGCGGCACAGTGGGACTCGGCCGTCGTGACGGCGGAGTCGATGGTGGGTGCGAGCCGCTTGAGCGGAGTGCGGACAGGAGAACAGCACTGGACCGAGCGCGCCGGGGCTTTGCTGTCCACCCTGCTCCATGCGGCTTCGCTCGAGGGGCTCTCCATGCAGGACGTCCTCCGCTGGATAGATCGCCACCAGGCAGCCCCCGCCCTCGAAATTCTCGGATCGAGGTCAGGACCTGAGACTCAAGCGAGCGATCTGTTGGCCGGTATCGTGGCCACGGACTCCCGGGAGCAATCGGGCATCTGGTCCACGACTTCGGGTGTTCTCGCGGCCTATCGCACAGGTGGGGCTCTGGCCTCCACGACCCAGCAATCTCTTGACATGACAGCGTTCTGCGACGGTCCGCACACGCTGTACCTCTGTTCCACGGGCCGGCGACAGCGTCAATTCGCTCCACTTGTCGTCGGAATCATCGGAGACGTGCGTGACGCCGCGTACGCACGCGACAGCTACGCCGACGGTGACCGTCGCGCCAACCCGCCCACCCTTCTTGCGCTCGACGAGGTCGCCAACATCGCCCCCATCCCCGACCTGCCCTCGATGGTCAGCGAGGGTGCTGGGCAGGGGCTCCTCGTCCTGGCCTGCCTCCAGGACCTCTCACAGGCGAGGGGGCGCTGGGGGCATGCGGCCGAAGGATTCCTCTCGCTCTTCGGCACGACCGTGGTGCTGCGCGGGATCGCCGACACGTCGACGCTGCGCGACATCACGGCCCTGGCCGGTGATCGGGAGGTCCCCACGACCACGGTCGGACGCTCCGTCGGGCGGTGGGGCCGCGTGCGGCCCTCGACGTCGGTCAGCCCGCGCCGTCAGCCGCGCCTCCCGGTCGACGCCGTCGCACGGGGTGCACCGGACCGCGCCCTCGTCCTCGGACCGCACAAGGAGGTCCGGCAGGTCGCGCTCACACCGGCACATGAGCATTCGCCGTGGCGCGAGCTCCTGCCTCCCCAACGCGAGCGCACCCGCAGTGAGTCGCTGGGGCACGGCCTGAGCCGCTGACTAGCGGCCGAGACTCAGTTCCACCGCGACGGGTTGGCGTAACCCGAGCCGGCTCCGTACCTCCTCGAGGTGGCGAACCGTCCGGACGTGGTCGGCGAGACGGTCCACGGGGAGTGCGGCGAGGCTCGAGGGCGCGTCGCCCACGCCGAGCGGCTCCGGCGCCTGCCCGACCCCCCAGCGGTCCCGGTACGCGTCGATCACCTTCGCCGCATCGGCCCACGCCTCGTGCCGGTCCGGGTCGAGGGGTCGGGGTCCCAACGCGCGCAGCAGATGATTCGCCGGCACGACCGCTCGACGCGTCATCAGCGGCTCACCCACCCCGACCGGTGCCGCCGGAGACGACGGCGACACCGACCGCGAGACGAGTCGGTCGAGAGCCCCGGCCTCGAGGCCGTCGGGCGCCCCCGCGCCGAACGCCCGCACCACGTCACGCCGATGGGCGCCGCCGTGGGGCGTCAAGCTGATCACGGCCGCGAATCCGTGTTCGTCGACGAACCGCCTGCCCGATCGGGCGCCCAGATCGACCGAGGGACCAGCGGCGGCGCGGGCCCGCCTGGCCCATTCCATCGCCAAGTCGTCGTAGGCGCGCGCCGGCCCCTTGTCCGGGCGGGTGGCTGCCCACGCGATCTGGCGGCCGGCCCACGACGACCGGCCGCCGACCTCGTAAAGACGTCGCCGGATGTCGGCACCACGTGAAGAGAACTCACCGAGCACCGCCGCCGGGACGCCGACGATCTCGGCGGTGCGCGCCGGCCCCGTCGAGGGTGACCAGCCCACCCCGTACGCCTGCGTCAGACCCGCTCGCAGGTGTGCCTCGTACACCGCCGCCGCTGCGCACCGGTGGGCGTCGATCCCCCGCCGGTCGCAGGCACTCCACCGCCCGTCGTTCCCGTGGACGAGGTTCGCCATGACGAGGTGACTGTGCAGATGGGGATCGCCGTTGCGATTGACCGCATGGGTGAACAATGCGGCGACCATGCCGCTGGTCGGGATGACGGTGCTTTCCGGTCCCGATCGCCGCCTGGCCGCGAGACCGTGCCGCTCGAGATACGAGACTGCGCCGCCCACCGCCTCGATGTGCGCCGCCACCACACCCGTCGCCACGTCCCGTCCACCCAACGCGAACAGCACGCTGGCCGACTTCGGTGCGCTGAACGTCAGGTCATAGGCCGCCACCGGCCCACCACGACCACCGGTCCCCGGCCGGAACTCACCCCGCAGCAGCCGTTCGAAGTCGCCCGGACGGAGCGGTCCCTCGAGCCCCAGTCCCGCCGCCGCCCCACCCACCCAGCGCGGCGGCTCCCGGGCGGGAAGCTCGAGCGCCGGATCGGACAGGTAGTAGTCGGCCCCGACGCGCCCGACACCGTGAATCCCGAGCATCCGGCTCCTTCCGAGACGTCCCGCCGGCATGGCGGAATGGTCGGAGGAGCGGTCACCTCAGTCCCGGCGTCGCAGCTCCACCACCGGGATGACCCGGCTGGCGACCTTCTCGTACTCACCGAAGTCAGGGAACCTCTCGACCTGCGCGGCGTAGATCCGGTCCCGCTCGGACCCCGTCACCGGCGCTGCCACCGCGTCGTAGCGCTCGTCGCCGAACTCGACCACCACGTCTGGATGGGCGAGGAGGTTGTAATACCAGTCCGGATTCCTCGGCGAACCCCCCTTCGAGGCGAACACGTACAGCCGGTCGCCCTCCACCAGGGCGACCAGCGGCTTGACCCGCGTCGCGCCCGTCCGTGCACCCGAGGTCGTCAGCAGCACGACCGGGGAGCCGGCGAACCCGCCTCCGACCACGCCGTGATTGGCCCGGAACTCCTCGATCACCGATTGGTTGAAATCGTGCACCTCGCTCCTTGCCACCTCATCTCATCCGCCCTCGTACCGTGCCAGCACCCGCCGGGCCGCGTCCGCCACGAGTACGGTGAGCTCCGGTGGGCCGACCACCCGGGCCGCCGGACCGAGCTGCAGCAGCAGCCGCTCGAACCAGGCCAACCCCGAGACGTCGAGCACCACCCCCGTCACCGCCCCTTCGGCGTTCCGGGCCACGGCGCGCACGGGCACGGACTCGGCCACCCACTGCGCCTCCGGGCCCAACTGCACCTGCACCTCCACGGCACCCGGTCCGGGCACGAACATCTCTTCGAGCGGCCGGGACCGGACCGCCACCTCAGCCTCGGTCCCCGACGCCACCCCGCCCCCGTCCACGGACGACGGCCGCACCGCGCCGATCCGGTCGACCCGGAAGCGCCGCACGTCCCCCGCCCGGTGGCAGAACGCGTCGAGATACCAGTGCCCGTCGATCGTGACCACTTGGACCGGCTCCACCACACGGGTGGTCTGCTCGTCCCGCGACCCCGACAGGTAGTCGATCTCGACGGCACGCCCCTCGTCGGCCGCCGCCCGCACCGCGCCAAAGTGCAGCGGCGCGTCCACGTCGAGACCCACCACCTCCCGGGACCCCAACGCGGCGTCCAGCTTGGTCAGCGCCCGCCGCAGCGCGCCGTCCTCGGACCCGGGCACGGCCAACAGCAGCCGGGCCGACGCCGCCACGGCAAATCCCTCGGCCGGCGTCAGCCGGCGCGGCCGGGCGTATTCCGCCGGGAGGAACGCCCGCACCGTACGCTCCGACACCTCGATCTCCATCAGCGTGTCCGGCGTATACGGAGGCGTCCCGCAGCACGCGGCCAGCTCCAGCTCGGCCACGAGTTCCTTCTCGCTCATGCCGAACCGCCGCGCCGCCTCGGCCGTGGGCGCCTCGCCGACCTCGGCCAGCCACCCGACCACGGCGAGCAGCCGGCGCAACCGGCGGCTCGTCTCCGCGCCCGGCGCGCTCTTGGGGCTGGCCGCCGCCCCGGCCCCGGCCGCCTCGGTCCCGGCGGCCACCACCGGATCCACCGGAAGCACGGCGCTCGGTTCGGTCAACGCCTCCAGCCACGCCCTCAGCTCGTCCCGGAACGACGCCGGCTCGATGATCGTCGTGTGGTCCAGGAGCCCGAGCACCCACGAACGGATGGGGGCGAACCCCGCCACGGCGAGGACCAGGTCCACCGACCCGTCGTCGGCGCGGCGCACCACCTTGTCCTCGCCCACCTCGTCGACGACCCGGCGCGCCTCGAGCGCGTCGACCCGGATCCGCATCTCGACGGCATCGTCGCCCTCGGCCTCCCAGGGCTCGTCGGGCAGCGCCGCCTTCACATCCACCTCGACGTCGTCCGGCACGGTCGCGCTCCCGCCCTCGCCGCGCGTCACCGCACCCTCGATGCGGTCGACCCGGAACGTCCGCACGCCGGCCCGGTCGACGTCCCACGCCACCAGGTACCAGTGGCCGAAACGGAACCACAGCCCCACGGGAGCCACCACCCGCGGCGCGCCGCCCCGGTACGAGAAGGTCGCCGTTGCGTGCGTCCGGACCGCCTCGAAGAGCTCGACCAGCGCGGCCGGTGGCACCAGCGACGCGATGGGCCGGACGTCGCCGAGCCCCGCCGCGCCCAACTTCAGCAGCGCATCACGGCCACTAGGATCGCCGAGGTGGACGCCGGCGACGGCGAGGTGGAGCGCGACCTGCTCGTCGGGCTCGAGATCGAGGTCGGGCAGGTAGAACGAGTCGCGGTCGATGAGGTACCCGTACTGCTCGTGACCGGGCAACCGCTCCGTCAGGACCGGGATCCCCTCGTCGCGCAACAGACGCTTGTCCCGCTCGAAGGCCTGGCGCCGCGCCGAATGCTCGCTCGGATACCCCGGGACCTGGTGCGCGATGGCATCGAGCGTCAGCGGTTGCTCCGTGTCCAACAGGACGAGCACCAGGTCCGTGACGCGCTCGAGCCGATCGAGCTTCGGGGGGGCCTCCATCGCCCAGAGCCTACGGCCGCCACCGCGTCGTGATCGCCGCCACGCACGCCTTCGACTGGCACCTGCATCTCTTCTGGCTGCTCGCGTTCCCGGTCGTCCTCGGGATGTACGCCTGGGCGACCCGCCGGGACGGATGCCGGGCGACGGGCCGCCAGCGGCTCCTCTTCGTCCTGGGTGTCGTCGTCCTCGTCGCCGCCGTCACCTGGCCGCTCGGCGACCTGGCCGCCCACTGGCTGCTGGTGGCGCTGGTCGTCCAGCGCCTCCTCCTCACGCTCGCCGTGCCGCCGCTGCTCGTCCTCGGCACACCCCGGCCGCTGATCGCCCGCGTGACCCGGCCCTCCGCCGTCGACGCGGCGCTCCGAGTGGTCGTCCGTCCCATCCCCGCCGTCGCCATCGTCACCATCGTCGCCGTCGCGACCTTGACCACGGGTGTCGTGAGCCTGGCCGGCCGCTCCGACGCGGCCCGGGTCGTGATCGAGCTGGTCGTGCTGGCCTCGGGCTTCGTCCTTTGGGCGCCCGTGCTCACCGAGCTCCCGGGCGCACCGCGGCTGTCGGCACTCGGCCGCGGGGCCTACCTCATCGTCCAGTCGATCGTGCCGAGCTTCCTCTCCATCGTCTGGATCTTCGCCCGCCACTCGCTCTACCCCACCTTCAGCCATCACGGCACGGTGGTCGGCCTGTCGCCGCTGCTCGACCAGCAGCTCGCCGGCTTCCTCGCCAAACTGAGCACGATCGCCGTCCTCTGGAGCGTCGCGTTCGTGATCATGACCCGCGCCCAGACCGCCGAGACCGCCGGGGAGGACACCGAACCGCTGCTGTGGACCGACGTGGAACGCGAGATCGAGCGGGCCGACCGTCGGGAACGGCGCCACGGCTGGCCCGGACCGCCGACGACGGGGCCCCCGGCCACCGGCTCGGCCGGCCCCGACGTGACACAATGAGAGGCGTATGGGCGTCACGATGAACTGCCGTGTCCGCGGACAAGCGGACGGCGCGGGACGAGCGGCGTCGCCGTCTCGGCCAGAACTTCCTTTCGGCTGAGCTCGCCGAGGCACTGACCGCGCAGGCGGCCATCGAACCCGACGACCTCGTCGTCGAGATCGGGGCCGGACGCGGCGCGTGGACCTTCGCGCTGGCGCGGCGGGCCGCGCACGTCGTCGCCCTCGAGAAGGACCCCGCCTGGGCGACGCGCCTCCGCCACGAGCTGGCGCGCCAGCGCGTCCCCAACGTCGACGTCGTCTGCCGCGACGCGCTCGCCTACCGAATGCCGCGCCGCCCCTTCCGCGCCGTCGGCTCCGTGCCCTTCGGCGCCACGACGGCGATCCTCCGTCACCTCCTCGAGGACGACGGCAGCGGACTGGAGCGCGCCGACCTGGTCGTCCAATGGGAGGTGGCCCGCAAGCGGGCGACGGTCCCCCCGACGACCTTGGTCTCTACGACATGGGCGCCGTGGTGGTCGTTCGAGGTGGGCCGGCGCATCCCGGCCGGCGCCTTTCGCCCCGTACCCTCCGTCGACGCCGGCCTGCTGACGGTGACCCGCCGTCGACCGCCCCTGCTCCCCGACCAGATGGCGGCCGCCTACGCCACCTTCGTTCGCCGTCACTGGAAGTAGCGTCTGCTCCTCGTATGGAGAAGGAGGAGGCGTGGTCCGTGCCCGACGTCTACCTCCTCACCGAGGGACCGGAGGGGACTGTCGCCGTCCCGCACCTGACGCCGACCTTCCTGCCCAGCGGCCTCCGTCTGGACAAGGCGGACGGTGAAGCGGTGTGGGACAGCTCCTGGCGGCAATTGGAGGAGATGACGCCGGTCGAGCGCTCCGTCCTTCCCGACGGACGCGACGGCGTCGTGATGGAGGTCGTCGAGCGCGGGCGGCACCCGCACCGGCACCACCGCTTCGGCCTTGCCACCAACGACCCCCCGCCACGGAGGCCTCCGTCAGGGGCCGTGCTGCGGCGCAGGGGTTGCGCACCACCACCCAGAAGCGTGCCGTCTCACGGATGCTCACTCTCGCCATCGTCGTCATCGGACTGGCCACGTTGACGGCATTGCTGCTCTCCGCCGCGCACGTCGTCCATTTCTGAGCGAGCGCCCACGCCTTCCGGAAGGAAATCGATGGGTCAGGCCAGCGATGCGCTGCGGAGCTCGTCCAACGAGAGCTCGGCAGTCTGGTTCCCGCCGCACTGCGGGCAGTGCTCGACGTGGCGCCACGAACGCAGCAGCCGCGTCCCCTCGGGGTTCAACAGGACGACAAACGACTCCGAGATCGGGTCGATCTCGAGCCCGTAGTAGGCCCGCCACGCCGTCGTCGCCGCATGGGCGTCGAGCGCCAGCCCTTTCAGGACCCGCCTGAAACGCATCCGCTCCGTGTCGAAAATCCAGGTGCTGTGGCAGGACTCAAGCACGAAAAGCGCGTCGTCTACGGGGGGGACCACACCGCCGATCATGCCCGATCCTTTGCCCGATTCAGCGTCGAAAGCAACTCAGGATCGTTACAAATGGGTGACAGTTTGTGTTTGCCCAGTTGAACCCTCATTGCGGTCCCGCATCGTGCTTCCGTCCCACTACAAACTCCCGTTTCGTGCCGAGCTGTCGCAGGACCGCGCACAAGACGATGCGGCTCTCCCCCGGGTCGACGACCTCGTCGACGAGCCCTCGCTCGGAGACCGGCCAGGGGTTGAGGTAGGCCTCTTCATACGCCTCCTCCTGGTCGGACCGGGGTCCGGGTTCGAGACCCCGGTGCAGGATCTGCACGGCCCCCGACGCCCCCATCACCGCCACCTCGGCACCCGGCCAGGCCAGGCAGACGTCGTTGCCGATCCCCCGGGAGTCCATGACGATGTAGGCGCCCCCGAACGCCTTGCGCAGGATGAGGCAGACCCTCGGCACGCTCGCCTGCGCGTAAGCGAAGGCGAGCTCGGCCCCGTGACGGATCATGCCCCGCCACTCCAGGTCCTTGCCCGGGAGGAACCCGGGGGTGTCCACCAGGCTGACGATGGGCAGGTTGAACGCGTCGCAGAGCCGCACGAACCGGGCGCCCTTCTGGGACGCCGCGATGTCCAATGTGCCGGCCAGGATCCGGGGTTGGTTCGCCACGAACCCGACGGGCATGCCGCCCAGGCGGGCGAACGCGGTGACGAGCTGTCCGGCCCACCGCGGCCACAGCTCCCGGAACTCGCCGTCGTCACAGACGGAGCGGATCACGTCCCGGCAATCGTACGTTGCCGCCTTCCGCTCGGGGATCACGGTCCGCAGCTCCGGCGTCGGACGGAACACCGAGTCCCCCAACGGCGACACGGGCGGCAGCTCGTCGGTGCTCGACGGCAGGTACTCGAGCAGCTCGCCCACCGCGCCGTCGACGTCGTCGGACTCGACCGCGCACAGGCCGCTGGCCGTGGCGTGGGTCGCGGTCCCGCCCAACGCCGCCAGTCCCACCTGGATACCCGTGAACTCCGCCACCATCTGGGGCCCCGACACGAACGCCACCGCCTCCGAGCCCATCACGACGAGGTCGGCGAGACCGAGGAGCAGGGCCGGCCCCGACACCACCGGCCCCGTCGCGGCGGCGATCACCGGCACCCGCCCGCTGCAGCGCGCGATGGCGGCCGCCGCCCGGCCCCACCCGTCCAGGGCCGCCACTCCGTCGTGCACGTCGGCGCCGCTCGATGCGACGAAGAACACGAACGGCATCCCGAGATTCCGCGCCTGGTCCGCCGCCTCCGCCAGCCGCACCCCGTCCGCGTGCGTGATGGCACCCCGCCGCATCGACCCCAGGGAATGGCAGATGACGGCGTTGCGGCCGCCGATGCGCCCCACCACCGAGGTGACGGCGCCGACGATCCCCTTGCCGACGGCGGGCGGGCTGGTCGTGGTCACCACAGCCGAATGTACCCCGACCGTTCTCTTCCGATGGCCGAGGCAACCCTCACCGCCGGCGAACTGGCCGCTCTCTCCGACGAGGCGCTCATGGAGCTGGCCGCCGCGTCGTCCTGCCAGCTGGCCGCCCTGGCGGGACGCATCGTTCTGCTCGCCGCCGAGCTCGATCGCCGCGAGGGATGGCGGGCCGAGGGCGCCACCTCGCTCCAGGCCTGGCTGGCCGAGCGCTGCGGTGTCTCGATGGCCACGGCTCGGGCCTGGGCGCATGTGGGTGAGCGCCTCTTCGACCTGCCCCGTCTGGCCGCGGGCCTCTCCGAAGGTGCGCTCAGCTTCGACAAGGTGCGCGCCGTGGTCGACGCGGCCACCCCCGAGACCGACCGGTCGTTCGCCGACCAGGCGAAGGTCTGCACGGTGCGCGAGCTGGCCGAGGTCGCCCGGGCCGCGCGGGGCACCTCCGAAGACGAGGCGGCGAGCGATTACGAGGGCCGCTCGGTGCGCTGCAACGACACCTTCCGCACGGTCACCGCGCAGCTGCCGGCCGAGACCTACGCGGAGGTGCGGAGCTGCCTCGAGGCCCGGGCCCGCACGCTCCCGAGCGATGGCGAGACTCGATGGGACCAGCGCCTGTGCGACGCGTTCGTCTCGTTGGTCCGTTCTGCTCGCACCGGGAGCGGCCGCAACGGGTACATGGTCGTGGCCCATGTCCCCTACGACACCGTGGCCGACGAAGAGTCGCAGCTGGCCGGAGAGCTCGAGCGCGGCGGACTGATCAGCGCCGAGACGGTGCGGCGCATCGCCTGCGACGCCAGCATCGTCGTGGCGGTGGACGACGACGTGGGCCACACGATGTACGAGGGGCGACAGCGCCGCTATCCCACTGACTCCCAACGCCGGGAGCTGCTGCGCCGGGACCGCCACTGCCGCTTCCCTGGCTGCAGCAACGTGACCTTCGCCCATCCGCACCACGTCGCGCCCTGGAAAGCCGATGGACCGACGGACCTGCCGAACTTGGCGCTGCTCTGTGATCATCACCATCACCGCGTCCACGCCAAGGAATGGTCGATGTCGGGCAACGCCAACCGGGAACTGACCTTCGTCGGCCCCAGCGGCCGGATCATGAGCTCGCGCCCGTCACCGCTGTGGACTGCGGTGCGCCGGAATTAGAGGTGGTTGACCTCGGCGCGGCGCCAGGGTCCCGAGCGGCCGCCCGACTTCTCCCAGAGCGCCAGGCGCTCGATCGTCATGGTGCGGTCGGACGACTTGCACATGTCGTAGACGGTCAGGGCGGCCACGGCGCAGGCCGTCATGGCCTCCATCTCGACCCCGGTGCGGTCGACCGTCTCGACCTGGGCCTCCACTTCGACGTAGTCGTCACCGATGGAGAAGTTCACGCCGATGGAGCCCACCAGGACCGGGTGGCACATGGGGATGAGCTCGGCCGTCCGTTTCGCCGCCTGGATCCCCGCGATCCGGGCCGCCGCCAGGACGTCGCCCTTGGTGATGGCGTTGTTGGCCACCTTGGTCGTGGTCTCGGGCAGCATCGAGACCCGGCATCGGGCGAGCGCCCGTCGATGGGTCGGCTCCCGGGGCGTGACGTCGACCATGCGGGCACCGCCCAGCGGGTCGAGATTGGCCAGCATGCGGTCGGACACGGGGGCAGAGTCTACGACCTGGGCCGACGTCGGGTAGACTTGGCACTCTCAGGCGGTGAGTGCCAATACGGAGGAATCCATTGCCGACCTATGAATACTCGTGCACGGCGTGCGGACACCGGCTCGATGCCGTCCAGAAGTTCTCGGACGACCCCTTGACCGAGTGTCCCGAGTGCGGTGGCGCGCTGCGCAAGGTCTACGGTGCCGTCGGCATCGTCCTGAAGGGCAGCGGCTTCTACAAGACCGACTCGCGGGCGGCCGCCGCGGGCTCCAACGGGAACGGGAAGAGCCCGGACAAGGACGGCAAGGACAGCGACAGCAAGGACAAGACCAGCACCGAGTCGGCCGGGAAGACCAGCAGCGACTCGGCCGGGAAGGGCAGCAGCGAGTCGTCCAAGAAGGAATCGTCAACGTCGCCCGACGCCAAGCCGGCCGCCTCGACGGCGGGCTCGAGCTGATCAGTCGCCGCTGAGGGCCATGTCGGCGATGGCGAGGGTCTGCCCCGCCGCCACGCCGGGGAGCCACCGCAGGTCAGCCCCGATCTCGACCACCGCCTGCAGCATGCGCTGCAGGGTGGAGGCCACCGTGACCTCCCGCACCGGTTGTGCCAGCACGCCGCCCTGGATCATCAGGCCTTCGGCCCCGACCGAGAAGTCTCCGCTCACCGGGTTCACGCCCGAGTGCACGCCGGTGATCGACTGGACGTAGAGCCCGTCGCCCACGGCGGCGAGGATCTCGTCCTGGCCCTTCGTCCCCGGGCTGAGCACGAGGGCGCGGCACCCCGCCGACGGCGTGCCGGCGAAGCCGCCGCGCACGGCCGACCCGGTCGAGACGGACCCGGCACGGCGTGCCGAGACGGTGTCGTAGACGAACATGCGCAGCATCCCGTCGGCGATGAGCACGTTGCGCCGGCACGCGAGCCCCTCTCCGTCGTAGGCGTTGGCGCCGTAGGCCCGGGCGTCGGTCGGGTCGTCGACCAACGTGATGTTCGGCGCGGCCACGATCTCGCCGATGCGCCCGGCGAAGAAGGAGCGGCCCTTGACCACCGCCTCCCCGGAGAGCGCCGTCGCCATCACGCCGAGGAGGGTGGAGGTGACCCGGGGGTCGAAGACGACCGTGCAATGGGTCGAGCGCGCCTTCTGCGACCCGAGCATCCGGGTGGCCCGCACCACGGCGTCGTCCATGGCCTCATCGGGCACGAGCTCGCCCGGGCCGCGTCCGACGCTGAACCCCGAGCCCGTCTGCGTGTCGGTGCCCTCTCCCGCGATGGCATCCACGGACAGGAAGGCGTTCGTGCGCCTGCGGTACGACGAGAGGCCGGTCGTCGAGGCGAGCGCAACCTCCACCCGGCTGTCCGAGTAGTCGGCCGAGGACACCTGACGCACGCGGGGATCGGCGGCGCGCGTCGCACGCTCGAGGTCGAGCGCGAGCGCCACCTTCTTCTCCATGGCCGTGGCGCCCACGCCGTCGTCCCAGAGGTCGAGCTCGACCGCCGCCACGCCGTCGGGCTCGGCCAAGACGACGTCGGGATCCGCCGTGGCGAAGCGGGCGTTGTCGCGGGCGTCGGCGAGCGTGGCGTCGATCACGGCGGGATCGAGGGACCCGGCCCAGGCGAAGCCGACCTGGCTCCCGGCACCGTCGCCGGCGTCGACGAGGACCCGGATGCCGACGCCCGAAGAGTCGGCGGACGTGAGCGACTCGACTTCGCCCTCGTAGGCGCGCACCTCGGTGTCGGTCCCCCGGGTGACGTAGACCTCCATGCCCTCGCGCGGGCGGGCCTGGCCGACGACCGCGTCGGCGAGGGCGCGCAGGTCGTTGCTCACGCCGTGCCGCCGAGCGTGACACCGGTGATGCGCAACGTCGCCTGGCCGCACCCGACCGGGACGCTCTGGCCGTCCTTGCCGCAGGTGCCGGGGGTCATGTCGAAGTCGGTGGCCACCGCATCGATGCGGCGCAGCACCTCGGGCCCGTTGCCGATGAGGTTGGCGTCGCGGAGGGGTTCGGTGATGCGGCCGTTCTCGATCAGGTAGGCCTCGGTCGTCCCGAAGACGAAGTCGCCGGTGGCCGTGTTCACCTGGCCGCCGCCCAGCTTCTTGACGTAGACGCCGGTGGGGGTCTGGGCGACGATCTCGTCGGGGTCCTCGCGGCCGGCCAAGAGGTACGTGTTGGTCATGCGCACCATCGGCAGGTGCTGGTAGCTCTGGCGGCGCCCGTTGCCCGACGACTTGCGTCCCTCTTTGCGCGCCCGCAGCCAGTCCCACATGTAGTCGGTCAGGACGCCGTCTTCGATCAGCACGTTGCGCGCCGGCGCGTGCCCCTCGTCGTCCACGGCGAAGTTGCCCCACTCGCCCAGCACGGTGCCGTCGTCGACGAGGGTGACGAGCGGGCTGGCGACCAGCTGGCCGACCTGCCCGGTGTAGACCGACGCGTCCTTGAGGATGTGGTCGGCTTCGAGGCCGTGGCCGCAGGCTTCGTGAAAGAGGATGCCGCCGCTGCCGCCGGCGAGCACGATCGGCACCTCGCCCGAGGGAGCGGGACGGGCCGACAGCTTGGTGAGCGCCCGGGCGGCGGCCCGCTCGGCGATCTCCTCCACGCGGTGACGCTCGAAGATCTCGAATCCCTCGGTCCGGGCCAGCGACTCGTACCCGGTCTGCATGCCGGTGTCGCCGTTGGCCACGCAGACGACGTTGAACCGGGTGCGGATCTGATCGTCCTGCGCGAAGAGGCCCTCGGAGTTCGCGATGAGGAGGTGGCGCCGGCTGTCGCCGCAGCCGACCTGCACCTGGCTGATGGCGTCCCCAGCGGCGCGGGCGGCGTCGTCGGCGCGGGTGAGGAGCTCGAGCTTGCGCGCCTTTTCGATCGAGCCGGGCGGCGTGCGGTCGCCGGGGCCGTGGTCCGACAGCCGGTCTAGCGCCACCGTGCGCACCCCGTCGCCGCCCTGGCGGGCCACCGCGGCGGCGGCGCGGGCGGCGGCCAGGAGCCCGGGCTCGCTGAGGTCGGCCGTGTGGGCGAACCCGGTCGTCTCCCCGTCGACGACCCTGATCCCGGCACCGCGGGAGCGCCCCGACGAGAGTTCCTCGACCTTGCGGTCATCGAGCATGGCGCTCGCCGTGGCGGCGTCCTCGGCGAACACCTCCGCCATGTCGCCACCCCCCGCCAGAGCGGTGGAGAGCACACGTTCGAGCACGTCAGGTTCGATGAGAGCAGTGTCGGGCACGGCGGTATCGTAATCGTCGTGCCCGACGATCCATCCTCTCTCCGCACCGCGGCGGGGCACGGGCCACACGCCGGACTCAGCTCGCAGCTCGAGCTGACCGTCGAGGCCGAGGACACGGCCGAGCAATTCCGTTCGGGCGACGTGCCGCTGCTGGCGACGCCCCGCCTCGTCGCGCTGTGCGAGGAGGCCACCTGCCGGGCCACAGACGGCCACCTGAGCGACGCGCAGACGAGCGTCACCACGCGGGTCCAGTTCGACCACCTGGCGCCGGTCGCCATCGGATCGGTCGTCCTGGCCGAGGCAACCCTCGTGAAGGTCGAGGGCCGCCGGCTCATCTTCACGGTCTCCGCCGCCAGGCTGGAGGGCGACGGCGGCGGCCTGGTCGGCGCCGGCCGGGTGACCCGGGTCGTCGTGGACCGGTCCGCGTTCTTGGCCAAGGCGGGCGCCGCGGGCACGTCCTGAGCGCGACCCCGACCCCGGAGGTGGCGGGGCGCCAGCTCCTGGCCGGAGCGGGCCCGGTGGTCGCCGCCTTCGTCACCTTCGGCCTGTTCTGGGGCAGCTGGGCGGTGATGCTCTTCGACATCCAGCACGCCTTCGGTCTCGACGACGCGCAGCTGGGCCTGCTGCTGGCGGTGGCCATCGCGGTGGCCGGCGGGTCGAGCGCGGTGATGGCGCACCTCTGCGACCGCGTCGGGGCACGGCGGCTGCTGTGGATCGCGCTTCTCTGCTGGGCCGTGCTGCTGTGCGTGCTGGCGCTCATGCACGAGAAGTGGGCCTTCGTCGTGGCCCTGGTGCTGACCGAGGTGGCCGGCGGCTCCATCGACACCGCCATGAACGCCGAGGCGTCGCACCGCCTGATGGCGCACCCCTCGGTGCTGGTGCGGTTGCACGCGCTCTTCAACACGGGCGCGCTGGCCGGTGCCGCTGTGGCCGCGCTGGTCATCCACGCCGGCGTGTCGTGGCGCTGGATCTGGCCGGCCATCGCCGTCGTGGCGTTGGCGATCGGCGTGTGGGCCGCCGCCACCGATTCCGGCGAGCCGATGGCGGCCGGCGGAGCCGAACCGACCTCGACGTCGCACCCGTTGCGCCGGCTGCGTCGGGACGGGCTCCTGCTGTTGTTGGCCGTCTTCGCGCTGGCCGAGATCACCGAGGGCGGCGTCGACACCTGGGGCGTCCTCTACCTGCGCAACCACCTCGCCACGGGGGTGCTGCTGGGGGCGGGCGCGTACGTGGTGGGGCAGGCGGTGGCGGCGACGACCAGGGGGGCCGGCGGGCCCGTGCTGAGTCGGCTGGGCAGCCGGCGCGCGCTGATCACGGGCGGGTGCGTGGCCGGCGCGGGCATCCTGCTCGAGTCGGTGACGTCGCTGTCGGGGCTGGCCGCGGTGGGGCTGGCGTTGGGCGCGGGCGGTGCGTCGCTCTTCTGGCCGCTCGTCATGAGCACGGTCAGCCAGATGGCGAGCCAGGTCGTGAGCGCCGTCGGCGCCTTCACCGCGGCGGGCTACGTCGGCTGGGTCGCCGGGGCGCCCATCGTCGGCTGGGTCTCCCAGAGCCTCGGACCGGCGCGGGGGTTGCAGATCCTCGCGCTGGCCGCGTTCGGGGTGGCGGCGTGCACCCTGCTCAGCCCGACCACCGGCCGTCGGCCCGCCGAAGGGGTCACGGAGTAGCGTGTGGCGACCGCCATGATCCTGCACAGTATCGAGACGCCGGCCGACGTCAAGGGCCTGAGCTACGAGGAGCTCGACGAGCTGAGCTCCGAGATCAGGGGATTCATCGTCGACACCGTGACGACGACCGGAGGCCATCTCGGGTCGAACCTCGGGGCGGTCGAGCTGACGCTGGCGCTGCACCGGGTCTTCGACTCGCCCCGCGACGTCATCCTGTGGGACACCGGCCACCAGGCCTACGTGCATAAGCTCCTGACCGGTCGCCGGTTCGGCTTCAAGAGTCTGCGGTCGGCGGGCGGGATGAGCGGCTACCCGAACCGGGCGGAGTCGGAGCACGACTGGATCGAGAACAGTCACGCGTCGACGGCGTTGTCGTACGCGCACGGGATCGCTTCGGGGTTCGCGCTGCGCGACGTCGGGGCCGACCGGCGGGTGGTGGCGGTGGTCGGCGACGGTGCGCTGACGGGCGGCATGGCCTACGAGGCGCTGAACAACCTGGGGCATTCGCGTCGCCGGGTGGTGATCGTGTTGAACGACAACGGCCGCTCGTACGCGCCGACGGTGTCGCAGCTCTCGCAGTCGTTGACGACGCTGCGCCTGAACCCGACGTACACCGCGGCCCGGGAGCGCCTGCGCCTGCGATTGCGCGAGCTGCCGGCCTTGGGCGAGCTGGCCTACTCGAGCGTGCACTCGTTGACGAGCGCGCTGCGGGAGATGGTGGCGCCGCACACCTTCTTCGAGGCGCTAGGAGTGCGCTATGCGGGGCCGATAGACGGTCACGACATGGAGCACATGGAGCAGGCCTTCACGCACGCCGCCGAGTGGGACGGCCCCATCGTGGTGCACGTGCTGACGCAGAAGGGGCGGGGGTACGCGCCGGCCGAGGAGGACGACGTCCAGCGTCTGCACGACGTGAAGGCGTCGACGCCGTCCGTCAACGCGGTCGGGAGCTCGGCCGGGCTGGCCGTCGGCGGGTCGGCCGGGTCCGACACGGGGGGCGTGGCGTCGCCGGGCTCGGCACCCGAGCCCGAGGCGGACGACCTGCCCCAACGGGCGGGGACGTATACGGAGGCCTTCTCGCGTGCGCTGCTGGCGGTGGCGGAGGAGGACCCGCGGATCGTGGCGCTGACCGCGGCCATGCCGGGCCCGACGGGGCTGCTCGCCTTCCAGGCCCGCTACCCGGACCGCTTCTTCGACGTCGGCATCGCCGAGCAGCACGAGGTGACGTCGGCGGCGGGCATGGCCATGGCGGGATTGCGCCCGGTCGTCGCCGTCTACTCGACCTTCTTGTCCCGCGCCTTCGACCAGACGAATCTCGACGTGGGATTGCACGGCTGCCCGGTCGTCTTCTTTTTGGACCGGGCCGGTATCACCGGCGAGGACGGGCCGAGCCACCACGGCGTCCTGGACATGGCACTCGCCCTGGCGGTCCCCGGCATGACGGTCTGCGCGCCGTCCTCGGCCGAGGAGGTCGAACCGATGCTGCGGGCGGCGCTGGAGCTGCCGGGACCCTCGACGATCCGGGTGCCCAGGACGGCCCCCCGCCACGTCGAGCCCGACGAGGTCGGTTCCGGGCTCGTGGGCCGGCGACTGCGGGCCGGTGACGGCTCCGTGTGCCTGCTCGGGGTCGGGAAGATGGTGGCGGCGTGCGAGGCGGCGGCTGCGGAGCTGGCCCGCTCGGGTATCGACGCCACGGTCTGGGACGTGCGGGTCGTCTCGCCGCCCGACGAGGCGATGCTGGCTGACGCCGCTCGGCACCGGCTCGTCGTGACGGCGGAGGACGGGGTGCGCTTCGGCGGCGCCGGCGCGTTCCTGGCCGACGCCATGGCGGCGCAGGTGGAGTCGGGCGGGCTGCCCGTGCCCGCGACCCGCATTCTGGGGGTCCCGCGGCAGTACCTGGCGCAGGGGAGGGCGGACGACATCCTCGCCAGCCTGGGCCTGGACGGGCCGGGGATCGCCGAGAGCGTCCGCCAGGTGACGCTCGAGGTGGCGGCCGAGCCGCCGCACTGACCTCTCGGCCAGTCAGCCGGGCAGCGCTCCTCCGAGCGGGTCCGCCTGCGGTCGGGTGCGCCCGCGCCGGCGGTCGACGAGGTCGTGCAGCCGGACGCGCTGCCCGGAGCGGAGCACCGCCCGGCGATAGACGCGCTCCGCGAGGAGCGCCACGCCGACCGTGCCGGCGAGGGCGAGGAGCACCGAGATCAGGAACTGCCACCAGCTGACCAGCTTCAAGCCGACGAGGACCGGCATGGCGAAGGGTGCGGTCGGGGGCAGATAGGCGAGGACTTTGAAGAAGGTGCTGGCGTTGCCGGTGCTCGCCGCGGTGATGGCCAGGACGTAGGCGACGATGATCGGCAGGGTGAGCGGGAGGGCGAGCGTCTGCACCTGGTCCTGGCGCTCGGCCATGGAGCCGGCGGCCGCGTACACCCAGCAGTAGAACGCGTAGCCGAGCACCAGCCACAGCAGCTCACTCCCCAGGACGAGCGGTGCCGTGCCGTGGAGCAGGTCGCTGCCGACCGCGGCGGCGAGCGCGAGCGCGAACCCGACGATGAGCGCAGCCTGGCCCATGGCCACGAGCCCGATGCCGAGGACCTTGCCGCCGAGGAGCTGGAGCGGTCTGACCGTGGCGAGGAGCACTTCGACGACGCGGCTGGCCTTCTCTTGCATGACACCGGTCATGATCCACGTGTTGTACTGCGTGAGCATCAGGAACAACAGCACCAGGCCGATGACGGACGTCGTCTTGACGGGGGCCTTGTTCCCCGCCTGCAGGCTCTCGACGGGAATCGGCTTGGCGTGGCCGAGCTGTTGGACCTGGGCGCCGGACAGCCCGGCTGCACGGTAGGCCTGCTCGATTCCCACCGTCGCCGCGAGTGCCTGCGCCAGGGTGGACGTCGTCGACGAACTGTCGGAGTCGACGGGCGCGTTGACCACGACACGTTGGCCGTCGACGATGGCGATGTCGACGGTGCCATCACGAAGGGCCTTGTCGGCGGACTGGGCCGTGGCCTCGTCTCTGACCTCGACCCGGGTGCCGACATCGGCCGCCGTCTTCTCGATGAGCGGCTGCAGCATGCGGCCGCCGGCACCGACGACCGCGACCTTCTCGGCCTGCGCCGTGTTGCCGCTGTGGACGGCCGGGATGACGATCGCCGCGCCGACAGCAAGGAGGATCACCACCGTGCCGAGGCGGAAGATGCGGCCGCGCACCCGCTCACGGATCTCCCGGAGCGCGACGAGTCCGGTCGCGCCCAGGGAGTCGCCGAAGACTCGACCGTGCCGGACCGGCGCGTGGACCTCGTGGTCCTGTCCTCGGGCCTGCCGCCGTCGGTGGACCCAGATGCGCGCGCCCAGAGCGATCACGACGACCACGCCGACCACGATGAAGTTCATGTCAGGGCCTCCCGGAAGACCTCGGAGAGGCGACGACGGGCGAAAGAGAACTCGGTCACCCGCCCGGCAGCCATGGCCGCCCGCAGGACCGTGTCGCTGTCGACGTCGTCGTCGAGCACGAGGCGGACCTCGCCGGCAGCGACCTCTGACACCGATACCCCGGGCAAGGACCGGGCCCAGGCCGCCTCGCGGTCGCCCTCCACTCGGACGACCAGGCGCCGGGCGCCGCTGCTCGCCAAGTCGTCGACCGTTCCCGATACGACCAGGCGCCCGTGATCGATGATCATCACCTGCTCGCAGAGGTCCTCGACCAGGTCGAGCTGGTGGCTCGAGAAGAGCACACAGCATCCCGATCGCGCCTGGTCGACCAGCACCTGCCCGATGGCGTCGATGCCGGACGGATCGAGGCCGGCCAGTGGCTCGTCGAGCACGAGGAGCTCGGGGTCGTGGACGAGTGCTGCCGCGAGCTGCACTCGCTGTTGATTCCCGTGTGACAGCGCCTCGACCTTGCTCTCCGCTCGGTCGGCGATCTCGAGTCGCTCGAGCCAGGTCCGGGTGGCCGTGGCTGCGTCAGCGGCTGACAAGCCGTGCAAGCGACCCAGGTACTCGAGCTGCTCTCCCACGAGCATGCTGGGATAGAGGCCTCGCTCTTCGGGCATGTAGCCGAAGCGGCGTCGTTCGGCCTGGCCGACGGGGGATCCGTCCCAGAGCACCACCCCTGCGTCAAGGTCGGTGAGGCCGAAGATGGCCCGCATCGTCGTCGTCTTGCCCGCCCCATTCGGTCCCAGGAAGCCGACGACCTCACCTGATGGCACGGTGAAGGACAGATCATCGAGTGCGACGAGCGATCCGTAGGTGCGCCGCAACCCCTGCAGCTGCAGCAACCCGCCCATGGCGTCAGGCTACGCCCGCTCGATTGTGCATTCCGGGCGCGCCCGTGTCGTGGCGCAGCCGCGGTTGCGCTCAGGCGAGGTTGGCGCCGTTCTGCCGGACGAAGTCGTTGACGACGTAGTACGCCTCGATCGACTCGCCTGCGTCCCCCCAGAAACCTTCCTGGACGTCGTGGGCCATCTGGCCCTTTGCGACATAGTGATTGTTGACGTCGGTGATCTCGAGCTCACCGCGGCCGGACGGGACGAGGTCGCCGATGATGTCGAACACGCCCTCCTCGTAACAGTAGATGCCGGTCACGCAATACTCGGACGCGGGCGTCTCGGGCTTCTCCTCGATGTGGACGACCCTGCCGTCCTCGCCGAACACAGGGACGCCGAGGTGGCGCAGGTGTTCGGGCTCGGGCACCAGCGACAGAAGGATGCGTGCCCCGTTCGGATCCGCCCGAAACGCGTCGACCATGGGTCTGATGGAACGCTCGACGATGTTGTCGGCCAGCATCACGAGCACGGGACCGCCCTCGGCGAAGCGTGCGGCGAGACCGAGCGCCTCCGCGATGCCGCCCGCCTTCTCCTGGTACCCGTACGACAACTGCTTGATGCCGTACTCATGGCCGTTGCCGAGCAGCCGCAGGAACTCGCCGGCGTGCGTGCCGCCGGTGACCAACATGATCTCGTCGATGCCACTCGACACGACGGCCTCGATGGACCAGGCGATCATCGGCCGGTCGTAGATCGGCAGCAGGTGCTTGTTGGTGATGCGGGTCAGCGGATACAGGCGTGATCCGGTCCCGCCCGCGAGGATGACCCCCTTCACGGCCGCGCTCCCGCCTCGGGCACCGTTTGCATGGCGAGTTTCTAGTCGAAGGTGAGGACGCCGCGCGCCACACGGCCGGCGTGCATCTCGTCGACGACCTCGCCGAAGCGGTCGAGGGGACGCGTGAGGGACACCAGCTCGTCGAGCATGAGCAGTCCCGCCTGGTAGAGGTCGACCATGAGCGGGATGTCGTGGTGCGGCCGGGCCGACCCGTACCGACACCCGAGCAGGCCCCGGTCCACATAGGCCAGGGCGTTGATGTCGACCGCGATCTCGGCGCCCCGGGGCGGGATGCCGATGGCCACCGCGTTGCCGGCCCAATCGAGGCAGTCGAGCGCGCTCTTCAACACGGCGGGGTGTCCGACGCAATCGAAGGCCCACGTGACGCCGCCGAGGGGGAAGAGGGCCCCGGCGGCCGACTCCTTGTTGGCCGGCACGAGCTCGCGGACGGCGGCCGCGGCGTCGGTCACGCTGGCGTCGACGAAGTGCGTCGCGCCGAACTTGCGGCCCAGGTCCTCCTTGGCCGCCATGGTGTCGACCGCGATGATCCGGGTGGCACCGGCGATGCGCAGGCCCTGGATGACGTTGAGTCCCACTCCGCCCACGCCGAAGACCGCGGCCGTGTCACCGGGGCGCGCCTTGGCACGGTTCAGCACCGCGCCGACCCCGGTCAGGACACCGCAGCCGATGAGGCAGGCCGAGGAGAGAGGGACCTCCTTGGGGATCCGCACCGCCTGCACCTCGCTGACGATGGTGACCTCCGAGAAGACCGATGCGGCGGCGAAGTTGGACGCCGGCTCGCCCTTGAACGTGAAGGGTGTGGAGATGTTGCCGAGGGTGCTCTTGCACCAGGTCGGATGGCCCGTGCTGCAGGCCCGGCAGGCGCCGCACGAGGCCAGAGTGGCGATCACCACGTGGTCACCGGGCTTGACCGAGCGCACGGCGTCGCCCACGGCCTCCACGACACCGGCTCCCTCGTGCCCGAGCACGGCCGGCGCGGGGAACGGGATGGTCCCGTCGATGACAGAGAGGTCGGAGTGGCACACGCCGGCCGCCTCCATGCGCACCTGGACCTCCGTGGGCCCGGGCCCGCGCACCTCCAGCGCGTCGGTGACCTCCACCCCTTGCCCTGTATAGACGATGCCTCGCACTTGCTAGCTCCTCTCGTTTGTCACGACGTGGTCGTTCCCGTGGGCGAGGCGCTCGCGCAGCTCACGCTTGAGCACTTTCCCGCTGGCATTGACCGGCAGGGCGTCGACGAACACCACGCCGCGTGGGACTTTGTAGTTGGCCATGGCACCCCGGGACCAGCTGAGGATGCTGCGGCCGAGCTCGTCGGGATCGCTGCTGTCCAAGGCGCCGGCCACGGGCACGACGTATGCGCAGCCCACCTCCCCCATCCGGTCGTCGGGGACGCCGACCACGGCGACGTGCGCCACGGCCTCGTGGGCGCGCAGGATGGCCTCGATTTCGGCCGGGTAGGCGTTGAAGCCCCCGACGACGTACATGTCCTTGAGGCGGTCGGTGATCGTCACATTGCCGACGTCGTCCATGACGCCGATGTCGCCGGTGTGCAGCCACCTGTCGGGGTCGATCGCCTCGGCCGTCGCCGCCTCGTCGCCCCAGTAGCCGGCCATCACGGTATAGCCGCGCACGACGATCTCTCCGGGCTCGCCGGTCGACACTTCCTGCCCGTCTGCGACGGTACGGACCTCGAGACCGGGGATGGCCCGGCCCGAGGTGTTGGCGATCACCTCGGGCGGGTCGCCGCGACGGCACATCGTCACGGTGCCGCAGGACTCGGTAAGGCCGTACGCGGTCAGGACCGTTCCGAAACCGAGCTCGTCCCGCATGGCCTGGACGAGCTCGACCGGGACGACGGCCGCACCCGTCACGCCGAGACGGAGCGACGTCAGGTCGTGGTGGGCGCGTCCGGGGTCGGCCAACAGCGTCTGGTACAGCGTCGGCGGCCCGGGCAGCACGCTGATGCGCTCGTCGGCGATGCGCTGCATCACCGCGGTGGCATCGAACAAGGGCTCGGGTACCACGGTTGCGCCCGCCATCAGGCAGGCCAGGATGCCGGCCTTGTAGCCGAAGGTGTGGAAGAAGGGGTTCACCACGAGATAGCGGTCGCCCGACCTCAGGCCAACGATGGACGACCAGGCACCGAACGTGCGCAGGGTCTGGGCGTGCGTCGCCGTCGCACCCTTCGGGTATCCAGTGGTGCCCGAGGTGAAGATGATGTCCGAGACGTCGTCGGGCCGGAGGCCGGCTGTCCTCGACTCGGTGACGGAGGGCGCGACGGCCTCTCCGGCGGCGAGGAAATCCTGCCGGCCCACGGTCGGGACCGCTGCCGCGTCGGCGGGCACGGGCGCGGGCGCCCGCGCCGTGTCGCCGTTGTCTCGCAGGAGGACGATTTGGCGTAGCGGGCCGACGTCCTCGCCCGTCAGCAGGGCCGGGTAGTCGGTGCCGAGGAACCCGCGCACCGTGACCAAGGTCTGCGCTCCGGCGTTGCGCACGATGTAGGCGGCCTCGCCGCCCTTGAAACGCGTGTTCAGCGGCACGAGCACCGCGCCGGCCCGCAACAGACCGAGCGCGGCGAGCATCCACTCGGCACAGTTGGGCGCCCACATCGCGACCCGATCACCGGCTTCGATGCCGGCCGCGACGAAGCCCCGGGCGTAGCGATCCACCTCAAGCGCCAGCTGCGCGAAGTTCAGGCGCACGTCGCCGTCGACCAACGCCTCGATCTCCGCGTGGCGCCGCCCGGCGTCCTCCACCAGGTGGGGCACCGTGCCCCAGATCAGGTCGGCCCGAGGGTCTTCCTGGTCGGCCGGCGCGCCGCCGATACCCGCCCCCGCCTCCATGTCCGTGGTCATGGGTGCTGGCTGCTCGCGGAGATGACCTCTCCGGACAGGTAGGACGAGTAGTCGCTGGCGAGGAACACGATCACGTTGGCGATCTCCCACGTCTCGGCTCCACGGCCGAACAGCTCCCGTCGCCGCAGGACGGCGAGGTCCTCGTCGGGGATCGCCCGGTTCAGGAAGGGATGCTCGGCCAGGCTGGGTGACACCGCGTTGACGCGCACGCCGGACGGGGCGGCCTCCGCGGCGGCGCACCGCGTCAGGGCCATGACACCCGCCTTGGCTGCGGCGTAGTGGGCCTGGCCGGGCTGGGCGCGCCACCCGAGCACCGAGGCGTTGTTGACGATGGCGCCGGACCTCTGCGGCAGCATGCGGGTCAGGGCGGCGCGGGTGCAGCGGAACGTCCCCGTCAGCGTGATGTCGAGCACGGTCGACCACTGCTCGTCGGTCATCTCGACCAGCGACACCGTGCCACCGAGGCCGGCGTTGTGTACAGCGACGTCGATCCGCCCGAATCGGCCGACGGTACCTTCGTACAACGACCCGACCTGGGCCTCGTCGCGCACGTCACAGACGGTCGCATGGACGCGCTCGCTCCCCGCCGCGGCCGCCAGCTCCTCGGCCGTCTCGCCGAGGCGCCGTTCGTGGGCGTCGGACACGACGACCGCGGCGCCCTCCTCGAGACAGCGACGGGCGGTGGCGGAGCCGATGCCCGTCCCGGCCGCAGCGGTGACCACGACGATCTTTCCCTCCAGGAGGCCGTGGCCCCCCGGTGGCGCGGGCGGGGACGGGGGGTCGAAGGACGCGCCCAGGCTGGTGCTCATGCCGCCCCTTTCGGCTCGGGCGGAAGACCGAGAACCCGCTCCCCGATGATGTTGCGCTGGATCTGGTTCGACCCGCCGTAGATGGTCTCGGCGCGTGCGAAGAGGAAGGACCGCTGGAGATCGCCGAGTCCGTAGCCGCCGTTCTCGGGCAGCGGCTCACCGGGGAGCACCATCGCCGCCGGCCCCAGGATGCGCACCGCCAGCTCACCCAGCCGGCGGTGCCAGCTCCCCCAGTAGAGCTTGGCGATGGACGCCTCGGGGGGTGCCACCGGGCCGTCGACCCCCGAGAGGCTCCGCAGCGTGTTGTAGCGCATGATGGTGAGCTCGATGTGGGCCTGTGCGAGCTGCTGCCGCACCACGGCATCGCTGGCGGCACCAGTCTCTGCGGCCAGGGCCACGATCCGGTCGAGCTCACGGCGAAAACCGAGCTGGTAGCCGAGGAGGGCCACACCGCGCTCGAAGGCCAGCGTCGCCAGCGCGACCCGCCAGCCATCGCCGACGCCGCTTACGACGCTGTCGGCCCGCGTGCGGGCACCGTCGAAGAACACCTCGTTGAACTCGCTCGTCCGGGTGAGCTGCGTGATCGGCCGTACCTCGATCCCCGGCTGATCCATCGGCACCAGGAGATAGGACAGACCCTTGTGCCGCGCGGACTCGGGGTCCGTCCGGCAGAGCACGAAGCACCAGTCCGCCTGGTGGGCGAGCGAGGTCCAGACCTTCTGGCCGGTGACGACCCACTCGTCCCCGTCGCGCACGGCCCGGGTCTTGACGTTGGCGAGGTCGCTGCCGGCATCCGGTTCCGAGTAGCCCTGGCACCACAGCTCGTCGCCCTCCCTGATCGGAGGCAGGAAGCGCGCTTTCTGCTGCGGCGTCCCGTAGTGGATCAGGGTCGGCCCCAGCAGGCCCTCGCCCATGACGTTGACCCGCCCCGGGGCGGCAGCCCGCGCGTACTCCTCGTTGAAGATCACCTGCTCGGTCATGGACGCACCCCGGCCGCCGTACTCGACCGGCCAGCCGAGGCAGGTCCATCCCCCGTCAGCCAGGCTCTTCTCCCAGCGACGCCGCACCTCGAACCCGAACGTCTCGTCGCCCGAGCCCCCGCGCCCTCCGAGTTCCGCGAACTCCCCCACCAGGTGCTCATCGAGAAAGCAGCGGACCTCCTGGCGGAACGCCACGTCTTCGGGGCGGTCGCGCAGATCCATCGCCCCGGGAGCGTAGCCAAGCCTGCACCCCCGATCTGACGGGTCGTCAGATCGGAGTCGTCGCCGGCCCGAGACCCTGGAATACTCGGGCAGGCGGGGGTGTCGAGGTGAAAGGGGGTACGACATGCCCTATTCGGAAGGCCGGATCGTCCATGACGCCGACGCGCACATCATGGAGACACCCACCTGGCTGCGCGACCATGCCGAGCCCGAGTTCCGGGAGCGGCTGCCCGTGCTGCGCTATCCCGGCGGGAACGAGCTCCGCCAGACGGGCGACCCCGCCGAGCAACAGCAGGACCTGCTGTCGTCCTTCGACAAGCTCCGGGCGCGCCACGCATCGGCCGAGTACCGCGCCGACGAGGAGGCCGAGATCATGGCGCGCAAGAACTTCGCCGCCACCGGCTCGTTCATCGCCGACGACCGGCCGCGGGCGCTGGACCTGCTCGGGTTCTCCAGCCAGCTCGTCTTCAACACATTCCACAACGGCCGGCTGCACGACCTCGAGCACGCCGGTGATGACGACCTCGTCTACGCGGCGGCTCGTGCCCACAATCGGGGGATGCTCGACTTCTGCTCCGTCGATCCCCGCCTGCTGCCCTCGCTGTACGTGCCCCTGGTCGACCCGGATCGGGCGGCGGCGGCTGCGAAGGACGCGCTGGCGCAGGGCGCGGCGGCGCTGCTCGTCGCGTCGGGGTGCCCGCCACGCTTCTCGCCCAGCCATGCCGACCTCTTCGGCGTGTGGGCCCAGGCGCAGGAAGCCGGAATCCCCGTCGTCTTCCACGTCGGCGGTACGGGGACTCTGATCGACCCGCACTACTTCGTGAACGGGAAGCCGGTGCCGCCGGACTTCCATGGAGGCGAGGAGAACTTCCGTTCGGTCGACTACATGGGGATCCCCGTCCCGCCGGCACAGACGCTGGCGACGTTGATCTTCGACGGGGTCCTCGAGCAGTTTCCCGACCTCCATATCGGCGTGATCGAGCAGGGGGCCATCTGGGTGCCTTCCTGGCTCCGTCAGATGGAGTCCGCCTTCGAGGCCTTTCACCGCCACGAGGAGCGGTTGCAGGCGCTCTCACTCCGACCGAGCGACTACGTGCACCGCCAGGTCCGTTTCACGCCCTATCCGACCGAGGACGTGGGATGGATCGTCGAGCAGGCGGGCGCCGACCTCGTGCTGTTCTCCTCCGACTTCCCGCACGTCGAGGGGGGACGCAGGCCGCTCGAGCGCTTCGAGGCCTCGCTCGGCGATGCGAGCGACGACGTGCGGCGACAGTTCTACACCGACAACTTCTTGTTCCTCATGGGAAGCGCCGCCCGGGCCCTAGCGGCCTGAGCGATGCGCACGACGCCTGCCGGCACCGTGACCGGGCTTGTCGAGCCGGGCTTTGAAGGGGTACGGGACGCCTTCGCCGCCAACTTCGAGGCGGGCCACGAGGTGGGCGCCGCACTCTGTGTCCACCACGACGGGCGCAAGGTGGTCGACATCGTCGGCGGCTTCTTCGACCGAGACGGCACGCGCCCCTACGGCCCCGGCGCGCTGCAGCTTGTCTTCTCCTCCACCAAGGGGGCGACGGCCGTCTGCGCCAACCTTCTCGCCCAACGGGGCCTGCTCGACCTCGACGAGCCGGTTGCGACGTACTGGCCCGAGTTCGCCCAGGCCGGCAAGGAGCGGCTGCCGGTGCGCTATCTCCTGTCGCATCAGGCCGGGCTGCCCGCGCTCGACCGCACCTTGACCCCCGAAGAGGTGTGGGCCTGGGACCCGGTCGCCGCGGCACTGGCGGAACAGGCGCCGTTCTGGGAGCCCGGGACGGCCCACGGCTACCACGCACTGACCTACGGCTATCTGGTCGGGGAGGTGGTGCGCCGAGTCAGCGGCCGCTCTCTCGGGTCGTTCTTTGCCGACGAGGTCGCCGGCCCGCTCGGCCTCGATTTCTACATCGGCCTGCCCGAGGAGCTCGAGCCTCGGGTCTCGCCGATCGTGGCCGCGCCCATCGCCGGCGGGGCGCAGGGCTCGCCGGGTTACGCCTCGACCCTCCTCGCTCGGGCCCTGAACATGGGCAACGCCTTTCGCGACCGCGTCTGGATGAACCGTCCCGCCTGGCACGCCGCCGAGGTGCCCGGGGGCAACGGTATTACGAACGCCACCTCGCTCTCACGGCTCTACGCCGGCCTCATCGGCACGGTAGAAGACGGGCCGCCGGAGCCCATCTTGACGAGGGACCAGCTCGAGCGGGCTCGCACTCCCCTGACCTTCGGGTCGGATCAGGTGTTCGCTTCTGTCGGGCTGCCCCTGGAACAGAAGATCGGGCTCGGCTTCTGGCGCGCCAGCCCGGCGGCCACCTGGGGAGCGGAGGGGTCGTTCGGTCACGCGGGCGCTGGAGGTTCCTACGGGTTCGCAGACCCGGAGCATGGCCTGGCCGTGGGATACGTGATGAACAAGATGGCGGAGGCGGTCCTGATCGATCCCAGGTCGGCCGGGATCGTCACGGCGATCTACGCCGCCATCGGCGCCGAGGCGAAATACATCTGACGGTCCTGCGGTTGTACATGTCGGAGAGAAAGGTTGAAATGTTCACGCGCAAGTCCGAGAAGCACGACGACATGGTCTTTGAAATAACCAGGACCGAAGACGAGTGGAAGGATCAGCTGTCCCCGGACCGCTTCGCCGTCCTGCGCCGGGCGGGAACCGAGCCCGCCTGGTCTGGTGAACTGCTGCACGTCGACGGGGATGGCGTGTTCCATTGCGCCGGCTGCGGCGCGGAGCTGTTCGACACCGACGCCAAGTTCGAATCCGGGTCGGGTTGGCCCAGCTTCGACAGGGCCCGCTCCGCCGGCACCATCATCGAGAAGTCGGACCGCAAGTTCGGAATGACCCGAACCGAGATCCTTTGTGCCCGGTGCGGTGGCCATCTGGGGCACGTGTTCCCCGACGGTCCCACCGACACCGGACGCCGCTACTGCGTCAACTCGCTCTCGCTCACCTATGAGCCGGACGCGGACGCCACGGCGGGCGCAGCCGGCCACTGAGCCTCCGCCAGGCGCGCCTCGACAGCGGCGAAGAGTGCCTCGAGACGCGACGCTTCTGCGCCGAGTACGAGGCGCGGCAACAACGAGACGCCGGGCGCCAGGGCGGCGCAGACTCGTCCGTCAGGAAGTCGATGCGCGGCGAGCCCGCGCCCGGAGCCACGCCGCAGCCGCGACCACCGTGGCCGCAGCTGCCGTGACCGCCACGGTCGCCGGCTCGGTCGCCACCCGGGCCGTCGCCACGGCCAGGTCCTTGGTGACCGCCGGCCAACCTGTCGTCGTGATCAGCCACGGTGACATTCACGCCTCCACGGGCAACGCGTCGGCGTCGGTGCCGTCCTGCGTCATTGCGCCCCGGCGTTCGACCTTGTGGACGTCGGCGGTGGCGAAGCGGAGGCTGGCGCCGACCTCGTCGGCGGTGATCTCGACCTTGGACCGGTGCTCGCCGTCCTCGGTCTCCCAGGTCCTGTGCTCCAGCCGACCGGTCACGACGACGCGCATCCCCTTGGTCAGGCTGAGGGCGACGTTCTCCGCCAAGTCCCTCCAGCAGATGACGTCGAAGTACGACGTCGACTCCTGCCACTCCTGCGTCGAGCGATCCTGCCAGCGCCGGTTCACCGCGACTCCCAGCTGGGCGGTGGCCTGCCCCTCCCGGGTGTAACGGATCTCGGGCTCGCGGGTGAGGTTGCCCGTGATCGTGGTGGTGTTTGCCATGTGATTCCCTCGCTTTCGTCACGCCCTTCGACCGAAGGGTGGAGCGCAGCGTGGTCGTCGGCGCTTGCAGAGAACCTTGCCCGAATCCTTGCCGAGCGGAAAGTTCGTGACGGACTAGGACTTGGACTTGGGCTTCATCCCGAGGCAGCGCAGGACAAAGGCGCCGAAACGGCCGGGCTTTTCGACCGATTGGTGGTGGTCGGCCGAGTGCCCGTAGCGCGAGCCGAACACCGTATTACTGCTGCCGGTCAGGCCTGGCGCGGGAAAGGTGTTCGGCTCCTCGTACTTGGGCACCTTGGCCAAGCGTCGTCTCCGCTTCCTCGGCTTGTCGCCAGCACTCCCCATGGCGCCAGTCTGTCCGAGAACCGCGGGTGCCGGGAGCCAGGGCTGGCTCGAAGGGACGAGTGGGAGCATGGGCCGGGTCCAGGCGTCCAGCCATCGCGCTCGTCGTGCGTCGTGCCGTCGGGCCGTCGATCTCGTGCGGCTCCGGTCGCGGAGCGATCTGCGTCGCCGCCGGCAACCCCTCGACCGTGCCGAACGCGGGGTCGCTGATCATCACCGACGGGACCTAGTCCACCTGCCCACGCCCGCGCCCGCGTCGCTGCAGACGGCCGCCGACGACGTAGCAGACGATGCCGACGAGCAACGACGCCACGATGATCCAGCGGACCACGTCGGTCTCCAGGGGCGTCGGTGCGCCGTTCTGGCTGATCTCGGAGAAGCCGGCGCCGATCACCAGCGCGGCGAAGGCGATGACGAAACAGACCAACGACGCCGTCCGGGCCGTGTTGCAGAAGAAGCGCGACTGCGAGCGGTTCGGACGCGAGCCGTTCGGCGCCGGCCGGGTCCCGCTCACGAGACCGGCAGCGCCTCGTCCAGTGCGGCCCGGAAGTGCTGGCAGTCGAAGACGTTGCGGCTGGGGCAGCGTAGGGCGTGGTCGAGCTGGTCGGCGATGGTGTCGAGGTGCTGAGCTTGCGCCCGCAGCTCGTCACGCTTGCGGGCGGCGAAGGACTTCCACTGCGGCCGGCCGCGGGTCGCCAATAGCGCCTTGATCTCGTCGAGGGAGAACCCGGCCCGCCGGCACATGGCCACCACGGACAGTGTCGTGAGCACGTCGGGGCGGAACTGGCGCCGTAGCCCCTTGCGGTCGACGCTCTCGATCAGCCGCTCGCGTTCGTAGAAACGCAGCGTCGAGGCGGCCATGCCCGAGCGGGCGGCCACGTCGCCGATGTCGAGCAGATCCCGATCAGGCATTGACTTGAAGTGTACTTCAAGTGATTGGGTGGTCTGGTGAACGCGGCACGCGGCAACGAGCTCGAGCTCGAGCTCGAGCTTCGACGGCACGACGGGACGGCTGGCCGGGGCCGTGATGGCACGCCTGAATCGGGACATGGAGCGGGCGGCGATCGAGGAGCTGGCTCCGGCGCCCGACGATCACGTGCTGACCGTCGGCTTCGGCCCCGGGGTGGGGATCGCCGAGCTCGTCCCCCGGGTGCCCGACGGCGGCGTCGCGGGGGTGGACCCGTCGCGGGCGATGGTCGACCAGGCGCGCCGGCGCAACCGCGCCGCCATCCGGGAGGGACGGGTGCGGCTCGAGCAGGCCGGCGCGGTGGCGATCCCGTGGGCCGACGCCACCTTCCGCGGCGTCCTCGCCGTCAACAACCTGCAGCTGTGGGACCCGCTGGACGCGTCGCTGCGTGAGGTGGCGCGCGTGCTGGGGGCCGGCGGGGCGCTCGTGACCGTGACGCACTGCTGGTCCATCGAGAAGCGGGGACCCCTGAACACCTGGCTGGACACTATGACCAGAAGCCTGGAGGGCGCCGGGTTCGCCGACCCCGTCAGCGTGCGCCGACCGTTCCGTTCCGGTGAGGGGCTCGTCCTGCGGGCGCGCCGGGCGCGTTGGGCGCGCCGGGCAGGCCGGGCGCGCCGGGACTAGACGTCGAGGAAGCGACGGATGGCGATGGCCGAGCCGAGCGAACCGATGGCCATGCCCACGATCACGACCACGACGTTGGTCAGGATCATCTCGGTCCCCGTCATGTGCATCGCGGTGAAGATGTTGCTGGTGGTCCGCCCGCTGCCCTCGTGGTTGATGAAGAGGTACACGAAGTAGACGATGACGGCGGCCAGCAGTGACCCGAGGAGCCCCTGCAACAGGCCCTCGGACATGAAGGGGACGCGGATGAACCAGTTCGTCGCCCCCACGAGCTTCATGACCGACACCTCGCGTCTTCGGGCGAAGATGGCCATGCGGATCGTGTTGAGGATGAGGACGGCCGCCGACACGATCAGCACGATGGCGATGGCCAGACAGACCCATTTGGACACGTTGATGACCGTCTCCTCGTTACGGATGGTCTGTTGCGGCTCCGTCACCGAGAGCACCCCCGCCGTGCCGGTGAAGGTGCGCACCACTTGCGCCGCGTCCGTCAGTGCAACGGGGGTACACCAGTAGGAGGTCGGCATCTCCTGGACGTTCGTGGCCTGGAAGACGTCCTGGGGGAGCAGCTTGCGGGCCTCGGAGAAGTTGCGGGCCTTGTCCCAGTAGGCGCAGGGCTGCGTCACGTAGTTGAGCTGGGCCAGCTGGGTCCCGACCGCCGAGATCTGCTGGGTGGAAGCGGTCGGCTGCATCCAGACGGTCACCTGCGTGCCCCGTTCGAGAGTCCCCGTGGCGTTGGCCGAGCCCTGGCGCAGCAGGAGCGCCGCCCCCACGAGCGAGAGCGACACCGCCACGGTCAGGATGGCGGCGACGGTCATCAACCGGTTGCGCCAGAGGTTCGACGCCGTCTCGCGAACGACGTAGTCGACGGAGACCGCCATCAGCTCAGCCCACCGCAGCCACGTCGGGCGGTGGCTGCTGTCCTGAGCCGTCGAAGCCGTACACGCCACGCGCCTGGTCTCGCACCATGGCGCCGTTGCTGAGCTCGATGACCCGGCGCCGCATCTTGTCGACCAGCACCTCGTCGTGGGTGGCGACCACGACCGTCGTCCCCGTGCGGTTGATGCGGTCGAGCAGCTGCATGATCCCCTGGCTCGTCTGCGGGTCGAGGTTCCCGGTCGGCTCGTCGGCCAGGAGGATGAGCGGGCGGTTCACGAAGGCGCGCGCCACGGCGACGCGCTGCTGTTCGCCGCCGGAGAGTTCGTTCGGCAGGTTGTCCCGCTTGTTGGCCAACCCGACCAGGTCGAGGACCTGGGGCACTTGGTTCGCCACGACGTGACGGGGGCGGCCGATGACCTCGAGCGCGAAGGCCACGTTCTCGAACACGTTCTTGTTGGGCAGGAGGCGGAAGTCCTGGAAGACGCAGCCGATGTTGCGGCGCAGGTACGGCACCCGCCATTTGGGCAGCTCCACGATGTTGCGGCCCGCCTCGAGGATCTGTCCCCGGTCGGGCAGCTCCTCACGCAACAAGAGCCGGATGAAGGTGGTCTTGCCCGAGCCGGACGCGCCGACGAGGAAGACGAACTCGCCCTTCTCGATTTCGACGGTGATGTCGCGCAGTGCGACGGTGGAACCCTTGTAGGTCTTGGTGACGTTTTCGAATCGGATCATGAATAGAGAGAGGGGTCGTTCCGGCTCGCGCGGCGGAACACCGCTCAAGATCCTACCGAGTCCGCATTACCGGTTCGGGTCACCGGCTCCGGCGCAGGTCACGGAGCCGCCGGACCCGACAGGTCAGACGCCGTCCTCGCGCCGCCGGCGCAACTCGGCCTCCATGAACGCGTCGAGGTCGCCGTCGAGGACGGCGTCGACGTTGCCGGTCTCCTGGCCGGTGCGCAGGTCCTTGACCAATTGATAGGGCGCCATGACGTAGGAGCGGATCTGGTTGCCCCACGCGTTGTCGACCCGCTCACCGCTCAGCGCGTCGAGCTCGGCCCGACGCTCTGCGCGCGCCCGTTCGGCCAGCTTGGCACCCAGGATCTGCATCGCCTTGGCCTTGTTCTGGTGCTGGCTGCGCTCGTTCTGGCACGACACGACGATCCCCGTCGGCAGGTGCGTCAGGCGCACGGCCGAGTCCGTCTTGTTCACGTGCTGCCCGCCCGCGCCCGAGGAGCGATAGGTGTCGATGCGCAGGTCCTTCTCGTCGATCTCCACCTCCGAGGAGACGTCTTCGAGGAACGGCGTGACGTCCATGGAGGCGAAGCTCGTCTGGCGGCGGTGCTGCGAGTCGAACGGCGACATGCGCACCAGGCGGTGCACACCGCGCTCGGTGGCGAGCAGCCCGTAGGCGAAGCGGCCGTGCACGATGAAGGTGGCCGACAGGAGTCCCGCCTCCTGCCCCTCCGTCGCCTCGTCCACCTCCACCGTGAAGCCGTGGCGCTCGGCCCAGCGCTGGTACATGCGCAGGAGCATCTCGGTCCAGTCCTGCGCGTCGGTGCCGCCCGCGCCCGCGTGCACTTCACACACGGCGTCGAGCTCGTCGTACTCGCCCGAGAAGAGCGACTGCAGCTCGAGCGCGGAGAGCCGGGTGACGAGTGCGTCGAGGGTCTCGAGCAACTCCGCATCGAGCGCGACGTCGGGCGGCGCGCCCGCCGCCGCCGACTCGTCCGTCAGCTCGAGGAGTGCCTGCGCGTCATCGAGGGAGGCCCGGAGGCCGTCCAGCTGCTCGAGGTCGGCCGTGACCCGGCCCAGTTCCCTGGTGACCGAACGGGCATTGTCAGCGTCGTCCCAGAGGTCCGGCCGGCCCACCTCGGCCTCCAGCTCGGCCCTTCTGACCTCGAGTTTCTCGCGCCCGAGGTAGCGCTCCGCCTCGGCCAGTCGCGCCCCCAGCGCCTCGAGCTCCGAAGTGACGTCGCGGGGAGCGTCGGCCGACGGCCCGTCAGGCGGCGCCATGGCAGAACTTGTACTTCTTGCCGCTCCCGCACCAACAGGGGTCGTTGCGTCCGACCTTCTCGTGCTGCTCCTTCACGATCGGCACGAGCGCGTCAGGGTCCGCCGGCTTGGGCCGCTTGAGTTGCGCCTTGGCGCCGCCGACGACACCCCCGCCGGCACCGTTGCCCTCCGGCGGCGCACTGAGCATCGACGTCTGCGGCGCCACGTTCGTGCCCTGCTCGGCCAGCAGCTGCGTGGCGAGCGCAGCCGTCTCGGCCACCGGGTCGTCGGCCGCCGCGTAGACGGCCTTGTCGAGGTCGGGCTCGGCGGAACCGGGCTGCACCGCCTCGACGTGGAGGATGTAGCGGAGGTAGTCGTTGTCGATGACCTCCATCAGCTGACCGAACATGGAGTAGCCCTCCTGCTGCCACGCGTTGAGCGGGTCGGCCTGGACGGTCCAGCGCAGGTGGATGCCGTCCTTGAGGTTGTCCATCTCGGCCAGGTGGTCCCGCCACCTGGCGTCCATGATCTGCAGGTAGACGTCGCGCTCGATCTGGCGCATCGTGTCCGCGCCGCCCGGCATCGACTCGCCGTGGCGCTCGTAGTAGTCGAGGGCCTCCTCGACGATCGACTCCACGAGGTCGTCGGTGCTGGCGGCCTGGGCGAGGTCGTCCGACGTGAACTTGGTCGGGTAGTACTGCATCAGCGCGTCGACGAGGCCCTTGATGTCCCAGTCCTCCTCGAACTCCGTCGGGCAGTGCTCGGCCACCAGCTTCTCGGCCGCGCCGGCCAGCAGGTCCTCGGTGTGCTCCTCGAGGTCGTCGCCGTCGATGATCTGCAGGCGGCGCTCGTAGATCACCTTGCGCTGCTGATCCATCACCTCGTCGTACTTGAGGGCGTCCTTGCGCATCTCGGCATTGCGGCCCTCGACGGTGTTCTGCGCGCGCTCGATGGCCTTGGCCACCGTCTTGGACTCGATGGGCACCTCCTCGGGCAGTGTTCGGCCCATGACCCACGACATGGCGCCCGTGGCGAAGAGCCGCAAGAGCTCGTCGTCGAGCGAGAGGTAGAAGCGCGACTCCCCCGGGTCGCCCTGGCGGCCCGAGCGGCCCCGCAGCTGGTTGTCGATGCGCCGGCTCTCGTGGCGCTCGCTGCCCAGCACGTAGAGGCCGCCGAGCTTGCGCACCTCCTCACCCTCGGCCCGGCAGCGCGCCTCGACGTCGCCCTCGCGCCCGTCCAGCAGGGCCAGGCCCTCTTCGGTGTCGAGGTCGACGCCCTCGGCCGCCAGCTCGTGCTGGGCCAGCAGCTCCGCGTTGCCGCCCAGGATGATGTCGACGCCGCGGCCGGCCATGTTGGTGGCGACGGTCACGGCGCCGCGGCGGCCGGCCTGGGCCACGATCTCGGCCTCCCGGAAGTGCTGCTTGGCGTTGAGGACGTTGTGCGGGATGCCCCGCTGGTCGAGCAGGCGCGACAGCAGCTCGGACTTGGACACCGACGCGGTGCCGATGAGCATGGGCTGGCCGAGCTCGTGGCGCTCGACGATGTCCTCGACCACCGCGTTGAACTTGGCCTCCTCCGACTTGAAGACGAGGTCGGGCTCGTCGGCGCGGACCATGTCCTTGTTGGTCGGGATGGGCACGACCGGCAGCCCGTAGGTGGACGCGAACTCACCGGCCTCCGTCTCGGCCGTCCCGGTCATGCCGGAGAGCTTCTCGTACATGCGGAAGTAGTTCTGCAGCGTGACCGTGGCCCAGGTGTGGTTCTCCTCCTTGATGGCCACGCGCTCCTTCGCCTCGACCGCCTGGTGGAGACCGTCGGACCAGCGGCGGCCCTCGAGGGCGCGGCCGGTGAACTCGTCGATGATCTTCACCTCGCCGGCGGCGACGAGGTAGTCCTTGTCGCGCTTGTAGAGGTCCTTGGCCGTCAACGCCTTGGTCAGCTGGTGGACGTAGTTGACCGAGACGGCGTCGTAGATGTTGTCCACCCCGACGGCCTTCTCGACCTTCTCGATGCCCGCCTCCAGCGGGATCACCGTCTTCTTCTCCTCGTCGACCTCGTAGTCCTCGTCCCGGGTGAGCGTGCGGGCGATCGAGGCGAACTGGTAGTAGAGCTGGGCCGCCTCGTCGGCCGGGCCCGAGATGATCAGCGGCGTGCGGGCCTCGTCGATGAGGATGGAGTCGACCTCGTCGACGATGGCGAACACGTGGTCGCGCTGGGCCATGTGCTCGCGGCGAACGGGTCATGTTGTCGCGCAGGTAGTCGAAGCCGAACTCGCTGTTCGTGCCGTAGGTGATGTCCGCGGCGTAGGCGGCCTGCTTGAGGGCGGGATCGTCGACCGTGGAGGAGATCAGGCCGACGTTCAGCCCCAGCCAGCGGTGGACCCGGCCCATCCACTCGGCGTCGCGCGAGGCCAGGTACTCGTTCACCGTGACCAGGTGGACGCCCCGTCCGTCCAGCCCGTTCAGGTAGGCGGGCAGGGTGGAGACGAGGGTCTTGCCCTCGCCGGTCTTCATCTCGGCGATCCAGCCGAAGTGGAGGGCCATGCCGCCCATGAGCTGCACGTCGAAGTGGCGCTGCCCCAGGACGCGCCAGGCCGCCTCGCGCACGACGGCGTAGGCCTCGATGAGGAGGTCGTCGAGCGTCTCGCCCTGGTCCAGCCGCTCCCGGAACTCGACCGTCTTGTGGGCGAGCGCCTCGTCGCTCAGCGCCTGCATGTCCGGCTCGAGGGCGCCGATGGGCTCCACCAGCTCGGCCAGCCGCCTGACCTTCTTGCCCTCGCCGGCGCGGAGGACCTTCGTGAACACGCTCATGAGTCACCCATCGTACCGGCCCCGGGGGCCGCGCAGCCGACACGCGGGGCACAACGTTCGGTCGGGCTGCGTGCGGCTGACCTGGTCTTTGACCCCACACTCGCCTGCCGCGAGGGTGACGCGCCGGCCCCGGCGGCCCGGTGTCGCCACCGGGCCCAACGGCACCGTGTTGACGCGTGTCGCCTCGTCTCCGCCCGCCCCCGACAGCCGGGGACGCGGCGGGCAGGGCTTACCTCTAAGCCGCACCATGCTCAGCGACCACAAGTCGCCTTACGTGGGTCGTTTCGCCTGCGGCTGGCCTCGACTTTCAACCACAGACCCGCACGCAGCCCGGGCCCATGTTAGGCCGGGCCGCCCCGACGGCCCGCCGGACCCGCTCCGGGGGACGGACTACTGCCCCGGGACGGTCGAGTTGGCCGAGCCCGAGGGGCTGCCGGTACTGCCGGGGGTGGCCCCCTCCAGCACGGTGACGCCGGAGATCTTCCAGACCCCGTCGACCCGCTGCAGATCGGCGATCAGGCGGACCACGTCGGCCTGGGGCGTGGTGATCTTGGTGTTCACGTAGGTCTGGTCGACCACGGCGTAGACCGACGCTGTCCCGGCGCCCTGGCTCTCCGACTGCACCTCGAGGTAGCGGACCTGGCCGCGCGACTCGGCCAGCGCCGCCTCCAGCGCGTGCCGGATGGAGGCGTTGAAGAACTGCTGGGCCTGGGTCGAGAACGCGCCCGTGGCCATGCCGGTCACCGCGTTGAAGTCCGCGTCGACCGTCTTGGCGTTGAAGTTGAAGAAGTCGGTCAAGAACGCCCGCGACGCGCTCAGCACGGCGGGGTCCTGCACCGGACCGCCGCTCGACGACGTGGCGAAGAGGACCCCGAACACCAGCGTGCCCAGGACACCCAGGGCGGCCAGGACGCTCACCAGCCGGAAGGCACGGCGGGTCGGGGCCGGGCGGTCACGCCCCCGGGGGCGTCGCTCCGCCTGGGGTGCGGCGCCCGGATCGGGCTCGGTCGTCGTCGCGCCGACCACCTTCACGCCTTCGTCAGTCACGGTCATCTCTCCGTTCTCCCTTCCATGTGTCACTTCCCCGGGGCCGGCGGCGCCCGGGCGATCTCAGGCCCGGCGCCTCGTGCGCCGGCGGGCGGGGCGAGCGCCCCAGGCCAGGCACAGGCCCGGCACGAGCAGGCCGCCCAGCGCGAGGAGCATCCCCTCGCGGTTGGGCGGGACGCGGTACGCCGCGCTGGACGACGGGACCGGGGTGCCCGGCACCTCGACGTCGGCCTCCTGCGCGGTCGGTGCGACGACGTGGCCACCGGCGGCGGGCGTGAAGCCGGCCTGGGTGGCCGGCCCGACGCCGTTGCCGAACACGGTCACGCATCCCGCACCCGGGTCGGTGTCCGGGATGGTGTTGTGCGCCGTGTACGACGTGCCCGGCTGGCTCAGGATGGGCGGCAGCAGGAGGCGCGTGCGCAGGAACGTCTGGTTCGGGTCCTGCGCCGAGCTGGTCGTCGTCGGCTTGGCGGGGCCCTGCACCGCGATCTGGTTCACGGCGCCGAAGAAGTACTGGTTGTAGGCCAGCCCCTGCGACAGGTTGGTGAGGTTGGTGGGCTGCGCGACGTTCGACAGGATGTCGGCCGTGTCGTGCAGAAAGCAGCCGAGGT
Source organism: uncultured Acidimicrobiaceae bacterium (assembly GCA_963756625.1). Lineage (GTDB taxonomy): Bacteria > Actinomycetota > Acidimicrobiia > Acidimicrobiales > RAAP-2 > Bog-473. The sequence continues at coordinate 56,218 of CAVWNQ010000003.1, read as the reverse complement.
TGGCCGACTGCGACGTGACGAGGTTGTCGACCTCGGCGAAGGCGCTCGAGCCGTTCGTCAGCAACGAGTGCAGCCCGGCCTTCTGCTGGGCCAGCACCTGCACGAGGGCGGCGGTGTTGGCGAGGTCCTGGCGCAGCTCGGGGGCGACGGCAGTGGTGGCGTCGAGGGCGGGCGGCGCGTTGGCGAGCAGCTCGGTGAACTGCTGCTGGTAGGCGACGAACTCCTTGGAGAACGTCGTCCCGGCGCTGATCAGCGTGCGCAGGTTGCCCGCCTGGCCCTGCAGCGCGGTGGCCAGCTCGCCGATCAGCTTGTTGAGGTCGTTGCCCGGGATGGCCCGGAGCAGCCGGGTGGCCGAGGCGACCACCGCGCCGACGTCGGCCGGCACCTGGTTCGGCGCCGCCGGCACGTCGGCCCCGCTGCGCAGTGGCGGGACGTTGCCGCCGTGGGCGGGCACCAGGTTGACGACCTGCTCACCCAGGTCGTTGGCGATCTGCACCGACGACTGGACGTCGCTCGGCACCTGCGTGCCCGGATCGATGCGCATCGTCACCGTGGTGGCGCTCGGGGTCAGCGCGGTCGAGCTGACCGTGCCGACCGGCACGCCGTTGAGCTCCACCTCGAAGCCCGGGTAGAGCCCCGAGGCGTCGGCGAACTGGGTCGTGAGCATCGTCGGGCTGGCCAGCGGGTTGCCCAGCAGGGTCACGACGCCGTAGACGACCAGCGCGAAGCTGACCACGAAGAACACGATCAGGTTGACGACGAGGCGGCGGTTGATCACTTGCTCGCCCCCGCGCTGTGCGGCGCGCACGAGAAGGCCGGCTGGCTGTCGTCCTCACCGAGCCCCGGGATGCCGCAGACGATGATGTTCTCGTACAGCTGCACGTAGCCGTTGCGCACGGCCTGCGGTAGCGCGTTGTCGGCCACCGGGATCTCGGACAGCAATCCCGCCAGGTCGGACTGGTGCTGGGCCAGCTGGCTGCTCACCGCCTGCAGGGTCTGCAACTGGGCCACGATCTGCGGGTAGTAGTTCTCGAGGATGCTCCGCCCCTGGGTGGACAGGTCGTCGAGCGACTGCAGCAGCGTCTCGAACTGCGACGCGTTCTTGGCCAGGATGGCCACCGTCTGCGACAGGTTGTCGAGCGCGGTGACGGTGGCGCCGCTGGTGGGCGCCAGCGACGAGCTCAGGCTGTTGAGCCCGTCGACGGCCTGGGTGATCTCGTCGGTGTGCTGCGCGTAGGCGGTGGTCACCGCCGTCAGGTCGGCGAGGAAGACCTTGAGCGACGCCGCCTGCCCGGTGAAGCCCTCGCCCCCGGCCTCGATGATCTGCTCGAGCTGCGTGGTCGAGATGGCGCCGAAGACCTCCGAGCCCGCCTGCACGAACTGCTCGACGTCGGGGACGATCGAGGTGTGGTGGATGACGGCGCCGTCGGACAGCTGCGGCGCGGTGGCGGCCGCCGCACCGGTCTCGCCCTTCGGCACGGTGAGCTCCACGAATTGGTCGCCCAGGATGGTGGTGCGATCGATGGCCGCGCTGACGTCGGCCGGGATGCGCGCGTCGCCGTCGAAGGACAGCGTGACCTTGGCGTGGTTGCCGTCGAGTGCGATACCGCTGACCGAGCCGACGGGCACGTCGGCCAACTGCACCTGCGCCCCGTTCGTCAGGTCGCCGACGTCGTTGAAGACCGCGGTGGCCGTGCGCTGCGCCGAGCCTCCGGACACCGAGCAGCCGGTCAGGCCGAGGGTGAGGCCGAGGGCGGCCAGTGCAGGGAGGGCGACGCGCCGGACGCGGCATCAGAACCAGCCCGCCACGTCGTGGAGCCAGCCCGAGAGCAGGCCCCGGTGCGCCGTGTGCGCGTGCCGCGCGTGTCCTTGCCCCTGGTCCTGGGGCAGCGGAGGCAGCAACGCGGCGGCGGGCGCGATCAGGGAGGGCGCCGCCGACGCCGACGCCGTGTCGGCCAGCGTGGCGGTGGCCGCCGGCTGGCCGCCGTCTCCGGACGGTGTGACGTCGTGGGAGAGCAGGCCCCCCAGGCCCCCGGAACTCGAACTCGACGAGTTCGGGGACGAGCCGGATCCCGACGAGCCGGAACAACCCAGGACGATGCCGAGCAGGCCGCACGGGGTGGTCGTCGTGGTCGTCGGCGGCTGCGTGGTCGTGGTCGTCGTCGGGGCGGGGGTCGTCGCCTTGGGCGCCGGGGCGGCCGGCGCCGCCGGCGCCGCCGGCGCGCTGGCGCTGCCACCCTTGGTGGCGTTGGCGATCTGGTTGAGGCCCTGCTGCAGGAGGGACTGCGCCGTGGGCGTCCCGCCCTGGCCGCTGAGCGTGTCGAGGATCGTGGGGATGTCGTTGAGCAGTGGGTCGAAGAAGCCCGACGACGGGTTGCCGCACTGGTCGAGGGTGGCGACGACCGAGGCGGAGAGGCCACCGGCGTGGTTGGCGACGATGCGCCGGCAGATGCCGGCCAACCGGTCGCGCAACAGGCCGGCGATGTAGGCGCCGCTCACGCCGGGCGCGGTCTGCAGGTTGAGATCCAGCCAGTCGTAGTTGGGGTCGTAGGCGCGCTTCGCTCCCTGAAAGAGGTTGTTGCCGTTCTGGAGGATCTCGTCGACCGAGGACAGGTTGCGATCGAGGGTCCGCCCGACCGTGGTCACCGTCCCGACGTCCGCCTCGAGCGGCTGCAGGTTGGGCACCAGTAGGTTGACCAACCCCGAGCTGGCGCCCGACAGCTGGGTGATGGCGTCGTTGAGCTGGCCCGAGTGCTGCGCCAACGTGGTCGACACGGTGTCGTACTGCTTGACGAGGTCCTCGATCTGGCCCGTGTCGCTGTCGAGGGTGCCGGTGAGCTGGGCCAGGGTGCCGTTGAGCTGTCCGAGGTCGTTGCCCTTGTCGGCCAGCAGTTGCACCGTCCCCGCCGCGGAGGCGATGAGCTTGTTCAGGTTCGCGCCCTGGCCGTCGAGATCGGTGGCGAGGTTCGAGACCAGATTGCCCACCGCGTGGGGGTTGATGGCGTCGAGCGTGCGCTGCAGCTCCTTCAGCACCTCGTCGGTGGAGACGGGCACCGCGGTGTGGTCCTCGGCGATGGTCGCCCCGGACGGCAGGAAGGGGCCATCGGTGTAGCCGGGGTTGAGGTCGACGTCGGGCGACCCGAGCAGCTGCGCGGCGACGAGAGAGGCGAAGGCCGACGTCGGGACCTTGGTCCCCTGGTCGACGGCGAGGGTGACGTGGACCTTGTCGCCCACGCTCTGTACCGCGGTGACGGTGCCGACCTTGACGCCCAGCACGTCGACGGCGGCGCCGGTGAACAGTCCTGGCGCGCTGGAGTAGACGACGTTGAGGGGGTACGTCGGCGTGGGCTTGGTGACGTCGATCCCGATGATGGCGGCCGCCACCACGACGATGCCGGCCAGGCCCCATCGCAGCGCCTTGGACGAGGCGATGGTGCGCAGCACGGCGATCACCCGAGCCCCTGCAGCAGGGGGCTGAGCAACTGGGAGAGCCCACCCAGGCCCGAGTTCGGGCCCGTGGGACTGCCGCCACGGGCGGAGCTCGTCGGCGTGGTTGTCTCGGCGTTGCCACCCGGGGTCGACGTCGACGCGGGCGGCGAGCCGGACGCTGCGCTAGAGCCGGAGCCAGAGCCGGACGCGTCGGGATTCGACCCCTCCCCCGGAAGCGGGCCGGTCTGGTCGTTGCATGTGTCCGGGTCGGGCCCGAGCACCTGGTTGAAGATCTGGTCGAGCGTGCCGCACGGCCCGATGACGCCGAACGTATTGGTCAGCGAGGCCGGGTTGGCGTAGATGTTGCCCCACGGGACCGGCGTGGAGCCGCTGTAGGCGATGGACTGGAAGCCCTTCAACGCCCCGCCCAGGTAGCTGACACCCTCGGCCAGGTCGTCCTGGTGCTGGGCGATCACGCCGAGGTCGGTGTGGAGGCTCGACAGCAGCGAGTTGAGCGCGGGCGAGTCCTGGTTCACCAGGCTGTTGGTCTGGCTCGCCATGGCGTCGACGTTGGTGATGAGGTTCGACAGGTCCTGGTCGTTGGCCGCCAGGCCGCTCGAGACGGTGTCGAGGTTGTTCACGACGGAGAGCAACTGCTGGTCGCGGCCGGCCAGGGTCGACGACAACGTGTTGGCCGAGTCGATCAGCTGGGAGACCTGCCCACTGCGCTGGTCGACCGTCGTCGTCAGCGCGCCGAGCCCCTTGATGATCTGGGCCACCTGTGTCTGCTTGTCCTTGGTGATGGAGGCCAGGGACGTGACGAGGCTGTTCAACGCCTGCGCGTTCGTCTTGGAGAGGAGTGCGTGCGCCGTGTTCTGCAACTCGTAGAACTCGGTCGGCACCGAGGTGTCGGTGATGAGCGCGCCCGGCCGCAGGGGATCGCTCCAGCCGCCGACCGGCTTGAGCGTCACGTCGACCACCCCGAGCAGCGTCTCGACCTCGATGGCCGCCGTGGTGACGTGCGGGAGCTCGACGGAACGGTTCACCGACATGGCGGCGTCGACCGCGTTGCCGTGCACCACTACCGACGTCACCGACCCAACCGGGACGCCGGCCACCATCACCTGGGTGCCCTTGGTGATGCCCGCTGCGTTGGCGAAGCGAGCGTCCACGGTGTAGCCCGAGGAGAAGAGGCTCCGGTTGAGGAAGAGGATGGCCAGGATGCACACCGCCATCACGACGATGGCGACCAGTCCGACCACCTTGGGGCTGCGCTCGGTGACGGCCTTCACTTCGACCCCCCCGTGGCCGCTGCCGCGGCACCGCTGACCGCCTGCAAGTTGAGGCCGAGGTCCGGGGCGCCCGTCCCACCGGCGGCCGTGTTCGACGAGGACGAGGACGTCCCGGCTGGGGCGTCCGGGTTGGGCAGGCCCGGCGTCGTCACCCCCGAGAGCGGCACCGGCAGTGGCGGGCTGCCGAAGGGTCCCGAGCCCGCCGGCGGATTGCCCGGCTGGTAGTAGGGGCAGACCGTCTGGTTGGCCAGGCAGGTGTAGATGGTCTCGACCGCGAACCACTGGCCCCACTGCGAGACCTGGATGTAGGGCGCCAGCCCCGCGCCGAGCGTCGACAGGCTGTTGGCCAGGTTCTGCTGGTTGTTCTGCACGTCCGCCGCCACCGCCTGCAGGTTGTCGATGCTGCTCGTGATGGTGGTGTGGTTGTTACCGATCAGGCCCGCCAGGTCCGTGGCCACCTGCGAGAGGTTCCCCACCACGCCGTCGAGGAGCGAGTTCTTGGACGCGAGGGCCGACGACACGGTCTGGAGGTTGGTGACCAGGCTGTCGATGTCGCCCGAGCGCGAGGCCAGCGCGGTCAGCACCTGGTCGAGATTGCCGATGATCTGCCCCACTTGGCTGTCGACGGATTGGACGGTCGAGGACACGGTGGCGCCGCTGTTGATCAGCTGGTCGATCTGTGCGGTGTCGCCTTCGAGGGCGCTCGAGACGTTCTCCACGAACGCGTTCGCCTCGCTCGGGTTGATGGAGGAGAGCAGGGGTCCGAGCGAGTTGAGGAAGGCGTCGATGCTGGCGTCGGTGACGTCGTGGTCGAGCGGGATGACGGCGCCCGACTCGAGGATCGGTCCGCCGTGGCCGGGGAAGAGCTCGATCTCCTTCTGCCCGATGACGTTGTGCCAGCGCATGCCCACGTCCGTGGAGCTGTGCAGCGTCACCGTGTTGTTGACGCTCAAGGAGACCAGGGCGTGCCCGTGCTGCACGGCGATGCCGGACACCTGCCCCACCGTTACCCCGGCGATGTTGACGGTGTCGCCGCTGGACAGGCCGGTGACGTCGCTCAGCTGTGCGCTGATGGTGTGCCGGCTGCTGAACAACGAGATGTTGCCGATCTTCACGGCCAATCCCGCCAGCAGGACCAGGCAGACCAGCGCGAAGAGCGCGAACTTGAAGGCCGAGCTCGGGAAGTGGCGGAGGAACGTCACGACGAGCCTCCGAGGAGCTGGCTGATGATGCCACCGAGCGTCGTCGGCGTGGACCGGTCGGGCTGGCCGATCATGCCGTAGACCTGGTTGGCCGCCGCGCCGCCCGCGCTGGTCGCCCCGGCCGTGCTGGACGCGGCGGGCGTCGGCACGGCGGCCGGCGGCGTCGCTCCCGCGGCAGGGGTGGCCGTGCTTCCCTGCAGCGCATCGAACGACGCCAGCTCCGACGAGCAGTTGAAGGCGGAGCCTGCGCCCGCGAGCGCCTGCTGAATCGGTTGGAGGAACGACATCCCCCCCGTGGGCGGCGCGATCAGGTTGCACACGAGGCTGTTGACGTCGCCGAAGAGGATGAAGGTGTTGAAGTACGCGTACGTGCTGCCGTCGGGCAGCTTGTTGAGCCCCGAGGCGCCCTCGGCGATCTTCTGGAAGTAGTGGTAGGCGCCCTGCACAACCTGTCCGATGGTGGCCTGCTGGGCCAGGAGCACCCTCGAGACGTTGTCGCCGGACGTGAGGATGGTGGCGATGTCGGGGTGGTAGGTGGAGAGGAGCGCGGCGAGCCGGTTGGCGAAGGGGATGAGTGTGTTGAGAAGGTTCTCGTAGTCGGCCTCCTCCGCGTTGAACGAGGGCAGGCCGGCGTTGATCTGGGCGTTCAGGTTGTTGAAGTCGCCGGCGGCGGGCGCGATGGCCTGGGTGAACTTGGCGAAGGAGTCGAGGGCGAGGATCTGCGCGTTGAGGGTCCGGTCGAGCAGTCCGGCCAGCTGGGTACCGGCGCTGATGGAGGCGGCGATCTTGGGTCCCTCGCCCTGGGAGGCCTGGGCCAGCTCGCCGAGGACAGTCGACAGATTGTCGGTGTCGATCTTGTTCAGTAAGGGCGTGGCCGCGGCGAAGAGGTCGCCCAGCTCGTCGCTGCTCCGCGCGTGCGCGAAAGAAGCACCCGGCGCCAGGTACGGACCGTCGTCGGCGTTGCCCGCGGGCGTGGAGATGGCGACCTGTTCGGCGCCGAACAGGTTCAGCGGCTGGATCGTCGCCGTGGCCGTCGTGGGCACCTTGAACGTTGGCTCGACGAGGAGCGTCACCTGCGCCTCGTTCTGCGCCAGCGTGATGGTGGAGACCCGGCCCACCTGCACGCCCCGGAACACCACGGCGGAGCCGGGATGGAGGCCCTCGCCGGCGCGGGGGAACATCCCGCTCAGCTGGTAGTCGCCGGCGAAGTCGCCGTTGGCCAGGCGCACCAGGGTGACGGTTCCGAAGACGAGGCCCGCGAGGACGACGACGCTGAGCACGACGTTGGCCAACCGCCTCACCCGACCAACCTCGCGGTGGCGTTGACGCCGCCGAAGAGGATCAGCGACATGAAGAGGTTGACGACGACGACGAGGATGATCGAGAGGCGGATGGCGCGCCCGGCCGCCACGCCGACGCCGGCGGGACCGCCGGTGGCGTTGTAGCCGTAGTAGCAGTGGACGAACGTCACGAGGACGGCGAAGACCATCGCCTTGAGGAACGAGTAGAAGATGTCGAGCGGCGGCAGGTAGAGCCGGAAGTAGTGGGTGTAGGTCCCCGTCGAGAGTCCGAAGAACTTCGTGACGACGAGCTCGGACGCGAGATAGCTGGCGAAGAGGGCCGCCAGGTAGAGCGGGATCATGGTGACCAGCGCGGCCCAGACCCGGGTGGCCACCAGGTACACCACGCTGTTGACGCCCATTACCTCGAGCGCGTCGATCTCGTCGCTGATCCGCATCGCACCGAGCTGGGCGGTGAAGCCGGCACCCACCTGCGCGGCGAGGGCGACGCCGGCGACCAACGGGGTGATCTCGCGCGTGTTGGCCAGCGACGTGATGACGCCCGTGAAGGCCTCGGCGCCGATCTGCTGCAGGCCGTTGAAGCCCTCCAGGCCCACCTCCGTCCCGGTGAAGAAGGAGATCGAGACGACGACGAAGAACATGCCCCCGCCGACGACGAGCGCGCCCGAGCCCAGCGAGATGTCCGACATCAGGACGAGGATCTCCCTCGGGTAGCGCAGCGCCCGCGGCAGGGCGGTCAGGGTGCGCCCGTAGAAGCGGAGCTGCGCGACGAACACGTCGAAGACGCCGAGGACGGCGTCACCCGAACGCAGCGCCTTCTCGCCCACCGCCTTGCCCGCGGAGGCCACCATCGAGGGCGAGGTGCGGGGCTTCGGCTCGGGCGGCCGGACCGGCGTGTCGACCGCCATCAGAGACCCTTCTGCGGGATGAAGTTGAAGTAGAAGACGGTCAGCAGGAAGTTCACGAAGAACGACAGGATGAAGGTCACGACGACCGCCTGGTTCACGGCGTCGCCCACGCCCTTCGGCCCGCTCTTGCAGTAGAGGCCCTTGTAACAGGCGACCATCGCGGCGATGAAGCCGAACACGCCCGCCTTCACGAGGGCCATTGCGAGGTCGGCGATCTGGCTCAGCTCGCCGAAGGTGGCGAAGAAGCTGGCCGTCGTGATGTGGATGGCGTGCGTGCCGAACCACAGGCCACCGGCGATGCCGGCGACGCTGACGACCGCGTCGAGCAGGATGGCGACCAGGGTTGCCGCCAGTAAGCGGGGCAACACCAGGCGGTGGAGGGGGTTGACGCCCATGACCTCCATGGCGCTGATCTCGTCCCGGATGCGACGCGAGCCGAGGTCCGCACACATGGCCGAGCCGCCGGCGCCCGCGATCAACAAGGCGGTGGCGACCGGCGCCTGCTCGCGCACGACGGCGAGCACCATGGCCGCGCCGAGCTGCGACTGGGCGCCGATCTGCTGGAGCAGCGAACCGACCTCCAGCGCGATGACCATGCCAAAGGGGATGGACAGCAGGATCAGTGGCAAGGTGGTGACTCGAGCCAGGAACCAGCATTGGTCGAAGAACTCGGCGATGGGGACGCCCTTGAGCGGGGCCTGGCGGATCGCCTCGAAAGCGGTCGCGAACATGTTGCCGGTCTCCCGGATGGCCGTCGCGACCTTCCCGTCGTCGGTGAGCGGCCGGCTGGGTCGCGTCAGGACGCCCACCCCACCAGGGCGCCCGCTCGGCGTGCCCAGGCGGTGCGCCATCTCGGCGCGGGTCAGCCTTTGGGTAGGACGGGTGGAGGCCCCGGCGGGAGTACCGCCTGCCCTGTCACTCGTCTCAGACAATGTGTTCCCCCCTTCCGAGGCCTCCTCATGGACGTGGACGGGTCACGAGACGCCCCCTCCCCCGTGCAACTCCTTCGGAGAGAAAAACGGCAGGACCACGGCAACCTTGCGGAGTCCCGCAGCCATCGATCCACTCCGGCGAACGAGGACCTCGCGCCGGGTTTCCCAATCCGCGTTGGAGGGAATAGGCGGTTTTTCGCTGTGGCGAAGGACAATTTTGTTGTCGAGCTTTTGTTGTGAAAAGGGGCATCAACCCCCGTAAGACTTTCTGGGCTGCGACGTTTTCAAGACGGAGGACAAGCGGCAATAATCTGATTTATCTCCTAGAGGAAGGCCGTACGGGGAGGGGGAGGAATTGGGACTGTGGCGCTCCGCCAGGACGAACTAACCAGCCTGTGCGACGACGTCGATCTGGAGCGCGACCGCGCGCTCGTCGAACGGTGCCAGGCCGGTGATTCCGCGGCGTTCGGGAATCTCTACGCGCGCTATTACGAGCGACTCCTCCGCTTCTGTCTCCGCCGCCTGAACGACCGCCACGAGGCGGAGGACGCGGCGCAGGAAGCTTTCGCCCGGGCCTGGAAGGCCCTGCCGCGCTTCGCCGGCGAGCGCCGCTTCTACCCGTGGCTCACCGTGATCGCCGGCAACATCTGCACCGACATGTTGCGCCGCCGTTCGCGCAGCACACCCACCGACGACTTGGAGCTCACGGCACAGCATCCCGTGGGCGTCGTCGGCCAGGACACCTCTGAGGAGCTCATGCTGGCGGCCGTGGACGGGGAGCTCGTCAACCGCGCGCTCGAACGGCTCTCGACGCGTCACCGCCACGTGCTCGCCATGCGCGAGGGCTCGGGGTGGACATACCAGCAGATCGCCGACCACGAGGGCGTCGAGATCGGCACGATCGAGACGCTGCTGTGGCGGGCACGCCAGGCCCTCAAGCGCGAGTTCGCCGCCGTGTCCGAGTCGAAGGAAGCGCTGGCCGGGTTCCTCGTCGCCACGGGCGCCTTCTTCCGCCGGACCATCTTCCGCATCGCCCACCGCGGCGCGGCAGTACAGCATCAGGGAGGCACCGCGGCCGGCGACCTGCGCAACGCCGTGGCCGGTGTTGCCGTCACCGGCGCCGCGGTCGCGGCTGCCTTCATCGCGCCGCACGCGCTGTCGTCGGCACCGGCGTCGCCACCGGCTTCGGTCGGCTCGGCACTCGCCGCCCCGCCCCTCACCCTCGGCGGCGCGACCCCGGCCGACACGATCGCCGCGACGACGCCCTTCGGCGGCAACGAGGCCCTTGCGGCCGGCGGCGATGCGGGCAGGTCGGATGGCGTTTCGGGCACTGCCATCGGCACCGGGACCGGAAAGTCGGGTTCGGGCAACGGTGGCCGCACCTCGACGGGTGGCGCGGGGTCCGGCGGCACCGGAGGCGGGCTCGGCTCGGTGCTCGGCGGCGTGACCGGCGGCTCCCGCTCCGGGGGCGGCATCACCGGCGGGCTGAACCAGGCTCCCGGCGGGCTGAGCCAGGCCGCGGGCGGTCTCACCCAGACGGCCGGCGGTGTCGGCTCCGTGGTCGGTGGCGTGACCGGTGGGGTCTCTGGCGTGGTCGGCGGGGCTTCCGGCGCGGTCGGCACGACCGGTGGGAGCGGTGTCGTCGGCGGTGTGACGAATGGAGTGAGCAGCACAGTGAACGGCGTCACGCAGCAGATCGGCCTCGGCAGCATCCTCCCCGGCGGCTCCTCGGGCTCGGGCGGTAGCACCGGCTCGGCCAGTGGTTCCGGTTCCTCGGGTTCGACCGGCTCGTCCGGTTCAGGCACCACGACGCCCACCACGACGCCGGTCGTCGGCGACCCGGGCGGCAGCGTCGCCAACACGCTGAACGGCCTGAGCAGCACGGCCAGCGGTCTCGCCGGCGGCGGCCTGCTCGGCGGCTGACCCGAACCCTGAATCCCCAGCCGGCGCCACACCGCCACCGAACGACCAGCGCCCCAAAGGGACTCGTGCGCAAGCCCGGCCCCGGGTAGGGGTTCCCCTGGTATGGAGACCCGGCACCAGGAATCGCTGCAACCCTGGATCGCGCCCGGCGAGCCCATCATCTCCCTGCGCGGGGTCACCAAGTCGTTCGGTTCGCACACCGTGCTCGAGGACATCTCCTTCGACGTCCCCAAGGGCCGGATCACCTCCATCTTGGGGCCCTCAGGCACCGGGAAGTCGGTGCTGCTCAAGAACATCCTCGGGCTGCTGCGGCCGGAGCGTGGCGAGATCTGGGTCGACGGCGACCAGATCGTCGGGCTGCGCCATCGGCGCCTCTACGAGGTGCGCAAGAAATTCGGGGTCCTCTTCCAGGACGGCGCGCTGTTCGGCTCCATGAACCTCTACGACAACATCGCCTTCCCGCTCCGCGAGCACACCCGCAAGAACGAGGCCGAGATACGCGAGCTCGTCTCCCGCAACGCCGAGCTCGTCGGCCTCATGGACCACCTGAAGAAGCTCCCGGGTGAAGTCTCCGGGGGCATGAAGAAGCGGGCGGGGCTGGCCCGGGCCATGGTGACCGAGCCCGAGATCGTGCTCTTCGACGAGCCGGACTCGGGCCTCGACCCGGTGCGCGTGGCCTACCTCGACGAGCTGGTCGTGACCGCGGAGAAGGAGACCGGCGCTACTTTCTTCATCATCACCCACAACATCCAGTCGGTCATGCGCACCGCCGACTACTTGGGTGTGCTGTTCCGCTCCAACCTGGTCAAGTTCGCCAGCAAGGCCGACATGATCGCCACCGACAACCCGATCATCCAGCAGTTCCTCGCCGGCCGGCCCGAGGGACCGATCGGTATGGACGAGATGGCGGACACCGGCGGCGACGCCGGCCGCTACATCGAGGGCGACACGGCGGCCCTGGAGCACGGCCCGATCGCCCGCCCGGGCGAACCGGCCCTGGCCGCCCGCGCGCCGAGCGACCAGACCGCTCCGTCGCGCTCGCCCGGCGGTCCCGGCTGATGACCCGAGCCCGGGCTGGAGTCCGCTAGGACCCGGCGGCCCCGCAGACCGTCTCGACCAGCAGGCGGCTCACCACATAGGGGTCCATGTTGGCGTTGGGACGGCGGTCCTCGATCCACCCCTTCTTGTTCTGCGCCGTCTGCCAGGGGATGCGGACGGACGCGCCACGGTCGGAGGTGCCGTAGCTGAATTGGGTGTAGTGCGCCGTTTCGTGCGCGCCCGTGAGCCGGCTCTCGATGCCGATGCCGTAGTTGGCGACGTGCTCCTCCACCCGCTTCCCGAGCGCCTCGCAGCCGGCGATGATGGCGTCCCACCCGCCGTCCTCACGCATGGCCTTGGTCGAGAAGTTCGTGTGGGCGCCGGCCCCGTTCCAGTCACCGAGCACCGGCTTGGGCTCGAGCGTGGCGAAGACGTCGAAGTCCTCGGCGATGCGGAAGAGGAGCCAGCGCGCCGTCCAGAGCTGGTCACCGACGAGCGGCGGCGGCAGGACGCCGATCTGGAACTCCCACTGCCCCATCATCACCTCTGCGTTGGTTCCCTCGATGCCCAGGCCCGCCCGCATACAGGCGGCGGTGTGGCGCTCGACGATCTCGCGGCCTGGCATCTTGTCGCCGCCGACGCCGCAGTAATACGGACCCTGCGGCGCGGGGAAGCCGGCCTCCGGCCAACCGAGCGGGCGGCCGTACTGGAAGAAGGTGTACTCCTGCTCGATCCCGAACCAGGGCTCGAAGCCGGCGTACTTCTCCGCCGTCTCGGCGCAGGCCCGCCGCGTGTTGCTCGGGTGGGGCGACATGTCCGTCAGCAACACCTCGCACATGACGAGCGTGTTGTTGTCGCCGCGCAGCGGGTCGGGGCAGACGAACACCGGCTGCAGCACACAGTCGGAGTCGCTCCCCTCGGCCTGGTTGGTGCTCGACCCGTCGAAGCCCCAGATCGGAGGCTCCTTGCCGTCCTCGACGATCTTGGTCTTGCTGCGGAGCAGCGGGGAGGGCTCCGTCCCGTCGATCCAGATGTACTCGGCCTGGTAGCTCATGGATTCTCCTGTGTTCCCCTTCTTCTCTCGTTGGGACGTGGGCCGCCGCCCCGTACGGGCGCGGGTCTCCCCTGCGGTGTCACTGCAGTGTCGCCGGACCCTATTTCCTCGTCGTATCGGTTGTGTAAACCGACGATGAAATCGCCCGGGGCCGGCGCTGCGCACCCCGGCGGGCGACGCGAGGCCCGCGTGGCGGAACCGCTGGTGGACGGGCTGGGAAGGCCCCGTCAGGCGGCGAGATCGCTCCGGACGCGACGAAGGGCCGGGACCCCCGGCCCCGGCCCTTCGCGCCGTCCCCGTCCATCACCCCCGGACGCGACAGCGGGCTGAGCCGGCCGAAGCCGACCCAGCCCGTCTGTCATCCCATTGGGGAAGGGGGAATATTCCCTTAGGGAATTTATTGCCAGCCCTTCCTGGCCAGGGTCAGCCCCCGGTGGTGCAGGAGGTGCTGTTGAGGCCACCAACACAGTTGTTGGCGCTGCTGAACAGCCCGGTGATGCCCTTGCCGAGCGCGAAGATCGCGACCACGGCGACAACGGCGATGAGGCCGACGAGCAGTGCGTACTCCACCATGGAGGCGCCACGCTCGCTCCGAGCACGCTCGAGCAGAGTCCCGTGGTAGCCACGGACTGCGATGAACGCATTGAGAAACAGCTCAGTCATTCTTCTTTCCCCTCTCTCACTCCATGGCCCGAGCGGTCGCCCGAACCTTCTTTGGAGTTCCCACCGACATTCTCGGTAACCCATCACCCCGACTCCATAGGCAAAATGGACCAAATGGACCGGCTCGTATTGAGCGTTTATTCGATGGTGACCAACCCCATCACAACAGCGCGCACCAACGCGTGCGTGCGGTTCGTGACGTCGAGCTTTTGGAAGATGGCGGCCAAGTGATTCTTGGTCGTCTTCGGACTGATGTAGAGCCGCTGAGAGATCTCCCCATTGGTCGCGCCCTCGGCGAGGAGCTGGAGCACCTCGAGCTCGCGTTGTGTCAGCGACCACGGCCCCCACTGGCGGTCGTCGTCGCGCCGCTGCCGTGTGACGTCGGGGTCGGGATCGCGATAGTCGTCGTTGGGCTCGATGCAGGCGTCGTCACGAGTCAGCGTGGCCCGTGCGCCGCGCAGGCTCTCCCCTCGGTGCACCGTCGTGCACACCGACGGTCCCGAGACAGACACCTGTGTGTAGAACGTCCACTCGGACGGATCCAGTTCGGTCTGCGGCGCCGGCTGCGCGGTCGGCCACAGGATCGCCGAGACAGTGTTCGACATTCGACCCCCCTCATTCCGCCCCGGTCTTGCGACCGTTGGCGGCTCCACCCCGCCGTGAACGGCGGAAACTCCCAGGTAGATAGTACTCTTCAGGGGTCAAACGGTGGTCGCCGCAAGATTGCAGCAAGGGTGCGACACGTCGGTAACGAACAATTCGCGCACTCGCACTCGGACGCGTGCCGGCCGGCTCGGCCGGCGCCGCTCACCCAGCTCCGTGGAAGGCGTGCTTGATCGGGCCGACGATCGGCCCGAGGACGATGATCATGATCGCTGGGAGGAAGCAGAACGCGAGCGGAAAGAGGATCTTCACCGGCACCTTGGCCGCCTTCTCCCGAGCCCGTTGACGCCGCTTGTCGCGCATCTCGTCCGCCTGCGCTTGCAGCACACGCCCGATGGGGAGCCCGAGCGCGTCCGCCTGGGACAACACGACCGAGAACGTGACGAGGTCGTCGATGTCGGTGCGCAGCTTCATGTTCTCGAGGGCGTCGTGACGCGATAGGCCGAGCTCCATCTCCCGGAGGGTGAGGCGCAGCTCGTGGCACACCGGTGACTCGAACCGTGCACACGACACCTGCATCGCCTGCTCCAGACCGAGACCAGCGGCGACGGAAATCGTCATGAGGTCCAGCAGGTCCGGCAGGTCGTTGGTCACCCGCATCTTGCGCGCCTTGATGCGGTGCCGCAGCCAGTAGCTGGGTGCCAGCCCGCCGACCATCGGCAGGATGAACAGGAGGGCCAGGCCGAATTTGATGCCGACCACGCCGCTGACCACCGCGATCAGTCCGGCCCCGAACGCCAACAGCACGGCGCCGACCTGCACGGCCACGAACTCCTCCGCCCGCACGGAGCCGGTGAGGCCGGCCTTCAGCAGGTCGGCGTGCACGCGATCGATGTCGCCCGAGGGGTAGAGACGCGACAGGCTGCGGCGGAGCCCGCTCACCACGGGCCGGAGAATCCGATGGGTGAGCGGGGTCCCGACCCGATCAGGCATCTGCACCGGCTCGGCGTACAGCTCGGCCTCCGCACCGAGCGAGCGGATGAAGTCCAGCCGGCTCTGGGTCCGGTGGGAACGCCACGCCGCCGCGCTGACGCCCAGGAGCCCCATGACCATCAGCGTGATCCCGACGGCCGGGACGATGTAGGCCGCATTCATGAGTCCCTCCTCCTCGACATCAGACCTTGATGTTGACCATGCGGCGCACGATCCAGAAGCCCAGGGCCATGAGCCCCGCCGTCCCGATCAGCACGAAGAGCCCGATGCCGTGGAGCATCGGCTGGAGATAGGCCGGGTCCTTCGATTCCAACGCAAAGACCAAGAAGAGTGGGATGGCGAACAGGACGTAGCCCGACATACGTCCTTCGGCCGACAGCGTCTGCACCTCCCGGCGCACCTCCTGCCGGGTGCGCATGAAGTTCGCCAACGTGTGCAGGATCGGGGCGAGGCGGCCACCGGTCGACTGTTGGATGCGCACGGCTTCCACGGCCCACTTGAGGTCGTCGACGCCGGAGCGCTCGGCCATGTTCTCCAGCGCGACGACCAGGTCCGAGCCCACGGCCACCTCGGCCATCACCCGGTCCAGCTCGTCCGACAGCGGCGGTCGGGCGTCCCGGCGGTACATGTCGATCGCACGCTGGAAGGTCTGGCCACCCTCGACCGACGCTGATATCAGGGCCAACGCGTCGGGCAGCTGCTCCTGCATCTGCTTGATCCGCTTGTTCGCACGCCGCCCCGGGATGTACCAGGCGATCGCGGCGACCAGCGCGATGGCGATGATCGACGCGATCGGGGTGCGCGCCATGAAACCGGCCACGGCCGCCAGTATGAACGCGATGCCGGCGGTGATCACGAGGTACTCCCCGGCGCGGAACGGGATGGCCGCGCGCTCGAGGCGTTGTTCGAGTGCCCCGCCCGTGTCGATGCGGCCGAAGAGGCCGGCCATCCGGACCGTGAGGGCGGAGAGCTCCCCGCGCTCGGGCGACTCGCTCACCACCTCGACCGGCACCTTGGCCGTGCCCATGGTGTCCTCGAGTATGTCGGCCAGGGTTCGCTGACGGTTCCGGACCCGCATGATCATCGCGACCACCGCCAGCGCCAGGCCGGCGCCCACGAGCACGGCGGCGACGAAGGCCTCGGTCTGCGAGCCCAGCTGGAGTGCTGCGAGCATCCCGCTCACTTCCCTGCTTCGCGTCGGCGCGCCAGCATCTCGTACATCTCTTCCGAGGGTGGCTCGACGACGGCCCGTCCCGGCCGGTTCGGCCGGTGGTGGCGGCCGGCGCCCGGGCGGGACGAGAGGCCATCGCCGTCATTGCGGAAGAGATGCGGTGGCACCTCGATGCCGTTGAGCGCCAACTCGTCGAGGATCTTGGGCCGCAGTCCGGTCGGGACCAGGCGTCCCAATCCCTGGTGCATGTCCACCCGGTGGAAGATGTCCTGCAACAGCACCGTCTCGCCCTCCATCCCCTGGATCTCGGTGATGGAGTGCACGACGCGAGGCCCGGCCGGAGTCCGCTGCAGTTGGACCATGATGCCGACCGCCATGACGATCTGCTCCCGAATGGCGCGCTGGGGCAGCTCGACACCGCCCATCATCACCATCGTCTCGAGACGGCCGAGGAGCTCACGGGGTGTGTTGGCGTGGACCGTGGTCATGGAGCCGGCGTGACCGGTGTTCATGGCCTGGAGCATGTCGAGGGTCTCGGCCCCACGACACTCACCCACGATGATCCGGTCGGGGCGCATGCGCAGGGAGTTGCGCACGAGGTCGCGGATGCGCACCTCGCCGGTGCCCTCCGCGTTGGACGGTCGGGTCTCCAGCGTGACCACGTGGGCGCCCTGGATCTGGAGTTCGGCCGACTCTTCGATCGTGATCAGCCGCTCGTCGTCGGGGATGAAGTTCGAGAGGACGTTCAGCATCGTGGTCTTGCCGGTGCCAGTCCCGCCCACCACGATCATGCTGATCTTCCCGCGCACGAGGGCTTCGAGGAACACGGCGGAGTCCATGCTGAGGGAACCCAGATTGATGAGGTCCTGCATGACCAGGGCCCGCTCGGGGAACTTCCGGATGGTCAGGACGGGCCCGTGCAGCGCCAGCGGCGGCACGATGGCGTTGATTCGGGAGCCGTCGGCCAGACGGGCGTCGACCATGGGCGACGACTCGTCGACCCGTCGGCCCACGCCGTGCACCATGCGATCGATGATGCGACGGTACTGGTGCGGCGAATTGAAGACGACCTCGGTCCGTTGGATCTTGCCCTTGCGCTCGATCCAGATCTCGTCGAACTTGTTGCACATGATCTCGGTGATGCTCCCGTCGGAGAGCAGGGCCTCGAGCGGTCCGTAGCCCAGGGAGTCCTCGAGCATCTCCTCGACGAAACGCTGGCGCTCGATCGGCGAGATGCCGATGTCCTCGCGCTCGAGGATCTCGTTCACGGTCGAGCGAACCTTGGTCCGCAACTCATCCGGCGACAGGTCAGCCGCCTTCGGCGCGATCTCGGCGAGCACCTTGGTCTGGACCTTCGCCTTCGACTTGGCCCATTGCTCGTCCACGTTCGCCCGGTCGGAGGCCCGGCGCATCGGGTTCTTCGCCGGTGGCCCACCCGAGGGAGCAGCGGGGCCGCCCGGATCGGTGGATCGGCGATTCCAGGCCGGCTTCTCCTCTTCGGGCGGCGTGGCTCCGCCGTCGGCGGCAGCCAGCTTCTCGGACAGGTTCATGGTGATCAGGCCCTCTCGAGCTCAGGCACCTTGGTGGTGCGACCCTTCCTCCTCAACCGCCAGCGACCCCGCCCTTCGCTGACCTCGGCCGTGTTGGCGCTCGTCCCGAGGACGGGCTTCACCTCCCCCGACAGGAACTGGTGCATGCTCCCGGAGAGCTTCTGGCCGATCTCGGAGTTGGCCGCCGACACCAGAGCCGGCTTCCCCTTGTTGATCGACTTCATGACCTCCCGGGAGTACGGCAGGACCGAGATGATCTTGTTGTCGAGGACCTCCTGGACGTCGCCGATGTCGATGCCGATGTCGTCTTCGACCTTGTTGAGCACGACCCCGATCGTCTCGCTGCTGATCTTCAGCTTCTCGAGGGTCGTGAGGAACACCCGCATGTTCCTGATGCTGGGGAGGTCCAGGGTGACCATGCAGAGCACCCGGGTGGAGTGGTCGAACGCGGCCAGGACGATCTCAGACAGTTGCGCCGGCGTGTCGACGACGATGTAGTCGAAGTGCCGGCGGAGGGCAGCCATCACCTTGTAGACGTCCTTGGGCGCGATCATGTCGGCGTCCGCGGGGCTGAACGGCGCCGCCAGGACGGAGAATCCGAGCTCGTGTTCCTCGAGGTACTCCTCCACGTGCTCGTCGAGATCGTCGTCGTCGACGGGCTCGCGCGAGAGCAGGTCGGAGATGGTGAAGCGCGGCCGCAGGTGCAGGGCCGTGGAGACCTCACCGAACTGCAGGTCGAGGTCGACCAGGCAGACTCGCTGACCGGTCTGGGCCGCCAGGTAACAGGCCAGGTTGGTGGCGTAGAACGTCTTGCCGCACCCGCCGCTGGACGACGCCACGGTGTAGACCTCGGCGAAGTGCGGACGCTCCACGACGACGCCGTCGGCGACGACCGGGAGCGTCGGCGCCTCACCGGACTGCGAGACGTCGGCGATGTCGAAGGCGCGCTTGAGCGCCATCGAAAGCTGGCGCTTACTCGTCGGGTACTCGACCAGATCCACGGCGCCGGTCCGCACGATGTCGGCCAGACTGGCCTTCGGCTTGGGCCCGAGGGCGAGGACGACGGCGGGGACGGCCGCGGCCGCCCGCAGCGACGCCAGCCGGGCCATGCCGGCGTGGCTGTCGAACACCGGGCCGGCGACCAGGACGTCGTACGGCCCCTGGTCGCGGACCTCGTCCACCACGTCGGTGACGTTGCTGCTGGTGACGACCTGGTAGCCCGGTCCGAGCGAGGCCTGGATGGCCCGGCTCAGCGCCGGCGAGCGGCTGACGACGAGGATCCGGCGGCTGATCATGGTGTCCCCGTTGTCTGGTCGGTGCCGATGCACTGCTGCAGCGGCGGCGGATTCGTGTCCTTCTGGGTCTGGACGATCGAGAGGGTCTCGTTCTGCGAGAGGAACTCGAGATTCCTGGCCTGCCCCGAGGCCACGGCGAGAAGCAGGGTCTCGGACGAGGGAATCGTGCGACCTGTCGCCGAGGGTTTGCTGGCGAAGGACGGGACGGTGCTCTGGACGTCGAGCACCTGGATGTCCGCCATCGCGAGCTCCGTGCAGGGGACGGGAAGCGTGGCATTCGCGCTGCCCGTCGAGATCTTCGTGATGTTGGCGTAGACGTCGACCCGGCTACCGGGCTGCAGGTAGCCAGCCAGCCCGTTCGTGCCGTTCAGCGTGATCGTGATGGCGTCCATGCCGGTCGGCAACGAGATGGAGGAGGTGCTCGCGGTGAGCTCGGTCGAACTGACCGCATGCCCCTTGGCGACCTGTGCCGTAAGGACCTCATTCGTGAGGCCCGAGAGCGAGCCCAAATCGGTTGGTGCATACGACTTGGTGGGGATGAGCTCGATGGCAACCATCCCACTCGAGATCATCGTCTGACCCGTGGTGCCGGCCGGAATGTTGGTCTTGGCCACCACGGCCGATGTGCTGGCCGCCGCGACGACATCGGAGCCGGATCCCGCGTGCTTGCTGGCCCCTTTCACGCTGGCGTACGCAATTGCGCTCCCGGCGACGAACAGAATCACCCCGATCAACACCAAGATGAGTGTCTGCTTCTTCACAGAACATTCCCCCCTCTCAACGGGCCGACACCGCGCGCTAACTCGTCACGCGTCGACGATCTCGCCGTTGGCTCCGTTGGAGGGTACGACGGTAAGGGGCCGACGTACATAGGCCCTTTTGACCATTCCCAATCGCAGCGTCCCTGGTGAGACCCGCAAATGGTCCATTCGTCCTATGTACCGGCGGGTGCGAGCGGCCCAGAATCGAGCGGAACGCATCAGTTGCAACGCGCCATCCGATTCTCCTTCTTCAGGAGTTGGTGCCGCCGCCCGAGATACACAGAAGAGGGGGTTCCGCCTTGGGACCGCGCACGTGGAGCAGGCCAAAGAAAATGAGGCGGCGTTCAAGCAGAGGTGAGCAGGGCGCGGAGATGATCGAATTTGCCTTCGTCGTCGTGCTCTTGATCGCACTGCTGTACGGCATCGTCAGTTACGGCTTGATCCTTGCCGCACAGTCCACGGTGACCCAAGCCGCGGCGGACGGCGCCCGGGCCGGCATCGTTGCGTCCGCGACGGCCAAAACGACCGCGGAGACACAGGCGGGCGACGACGTCAGCTGGATGGACAAGGGCGCTTGCGGCGAGACAGCCACGACGATCACCTGCGTCGCGACCCCGGAAACTTGTCCGTCGAACCCGAACAACCAGTGCCTGAAGGTCACAGTGTCTTACGACTATGCCTCCTCCCCGCTCTTTCCCGAAATGCCGGGTCTGAGCGTGATCACACCGAACACGATCTCGTCCACTTCCGTTCTGCAAATGTCGACCCCAACGTCGTAGATGAAAGCGCGCGACAAGTACCGACAGTCTCTCCGCGGCGAACGCAACGACGAGCGTGGAGCAACACTGATTCTGACTGCCATCTGTATGGTGCTGCTGCTCTGGGGCGGCGCCATGGGCGTTGATCTCGGGATCACGGTCGACGGAAATCGTCAGGCGCAGGCCATGGCGGACGCGGCCGCCCTCGACCTGGGGCGCTACGTCAACATTGCGGACGGACAGGTGACCTCCCAAAAGGCGGCAACCTGGCTGACCAACAACGTGATCCCGAACGTCAACACCGACAACAACTCCTCTACCGTCTTCACGCTGTCTCCCGGCACGTGGGGGACCGGAGGGTTCAGCTCTCCCACCCAGTGTGAGACGGGCTCACCGCCTCTTCCCTCGTGTAACGCGGTAAAAGTCACGGCGACCCAGACGGTGCCCCAGATCTTCGGCGGTGGCCACGCCACGGTTGCGAGGTCGGCCATCGCTGCCGTCACGCCGGAGTCCGTCTTCTCCATCGGCACGTACCTCGTCAACGTCAATAGCTCCCAACAGTTGGGCACTCTGAACGCAATCCTCGGCGCCCTGGGCACGAGCGTCAACATCACCGGCGTGGGCTACGAAGGCCTGGCCACCACCGACGTGTCGATCAAACAGTTGATTACCGCCTCAGGCGGGCTCCTCACCACGTCCAACGTCATGACGACGTCCCTGACGGGGACACAGTGGTTGACCATCTGGAGCGACGCTGTGGCCAATCAAGTGGCGCAGCTCAATTGTGGGGCCTCGCCGACGCCGCCCCCGTGCAACGCGAGCACGGCTCTCGCCTCACTCGACTTCAGCTCCGCCACGTCAGCCAAATTGTGCCAACTGGTTTCGATCAACGGATCGAGCTGCTCGCCGCCGAATGCGACGCTGTCGACCTCAGCCCTGTCGACAGGACTGAACGCTCTCCAGACGTTCACCACGGAGGCCGAGATCGCCAACGGGACGAGCGCGATCAACCTCACGTCGGCCCTCTCCTTCACCGGGGTCACATCGGCGAATCTGTACCTCACCGTGGTGCAGCCGCCGCAGGTCGCGGACGGCCCCGTCGGCACCTCGGCGCAGTCCGCGCAGGTAACGGCTGACCTCCAACTCAACCTGTTGGTGGGCGGTTTGATCGACATCCCTCTCTCCGCGGCGAGCGGAAAGGCGACCCTGAGCACCCTCTCGTGCTCCAACAACACGATGTTCACGACGAAATTCAACGTCACCACGACGGCCGCGTCGGCCGCCATGACCCTGGCCGGCGTCGGCATCGGCACACTCTCTCTCCAGGGGTTCAGCGGAACGGCTTCGTTCAACCCCGGAGCAGTGCCTCCGTCCGGGACCACGGTGTCCGCCGGAACCAACCCGAAGTCGGTGGGCACTTCCACACCGACCGTGTCCTACGCCCCCGGGATAAGCACTTTGAGCCCGGCCTACGCCGTACTGAACAACATCCTGCCACCCGTGTACGGCCCGATACTGCAGGCGGCGGGCGTGTCGGTGGGCGGCGCCCAGGTCACGGACATGAGCACCAACTGCGGCGCGGTCTCGCTGGTCCAGTGACTGCGTCCCTGACCCTCTTCGGTGGCGCCGCCATCGGCATGGCAGCCGGCGCGGCGCTGGTTCCGCTGACCCGACGCGAGCTGTCGGCATCGGTCCTCCGCGCCACTGCGCCATCTGGGACTGCCGCCGCGACACCCACGACGACGCCGACGCCGCTCTCTGCACCGCGGGTCACCCGCGGCCAGTGGGCCCTTCTCGCCGCCTTCTCGGGCCTCGTCCCCGCCTACGTGCTGCATGGGGTGGGGTGGTCGATCAACGCCCTGCCTCCCCTGCTACTCCTCGTCGGTCTCGTCCAACTAGCCTACTGCGACCTCACTCGGCGACTGCTTCCAAAGACGCTCGTCTATGCACTCAGCGCCGCGGTGATCGTCAGCGGCGTTGCCATCGCCGCGGTCATGAATGAATGGCATCGCCTTCTGATCGCCGGCGTCGGGGGTCTGGTCTTCTTCAGCATCTTCTTCGCCCTGAATCTCATCAACCCGCGGTGGTTGGCTTTCGGCGACGTCCGACTCTCGCTGGTCGTCGGGTTCGGCCTGGCCTGGGTGAGCCCGTTCGCCTTGGCCGAGGGCTTCTTCTTCGCCAACCTGTTGGCTGCGGTCATCGGCGTCGGCCTGATCGCCGCGCACAAGGCCGAACGCCGCTCGGCCGTGCCATTCGGCCTCTACCTGGCTCTTGGAACGGCGCTCGTCCTGATCACCTGGACCTGACAACGGGCCTCTCAGCGGGGTCGTGGTCGGAAGTGGCGGTCGATCTCGTTGGCGTACCGCCGTCCGAGGGTGTCCGCGTGCTCACGGATCCAGGCGCTCAGCGCAATCGATCCGGTGGCGGGACCGTCCGTGTCGGCCAGCCCGTCCGCCATGGCGCGGAACTCGTCGGCGGTCAGGAGCACGTCGTGCAGCACCAGCCCGAGCGCAGAGGCCAGTGGCGGCATCAGCACGCCAGGGACGGGGACGATGAGGCTGCGTGCGCCCACCGCCAGACGGATCTGGCGGACGAGTTCGAGAAAGGTCGGACGCTCGGGGCCCACGGCGTCGATCACCGTGGTGGACCGCTCGGCCCCGGCCGCGAGGGCCAGCGCCGCCAGGTCGTCGATGTGCACCGCCCGGATCCGATAGTCGCCCCTGCCGCCTACCGCGAACACGGGAAGGCGGCGCAGGAGCCAGGCGATGTTGTTGATGAGCACCCCGTCGCCCCCGAACAAGATGGCCGGCCGCAACACTGCGTAGGGCACGTCGACCTCGGCGAGCGCGCGTTCGGCCTCCGCTTTCCCGCGGAAGTAACCGTATGGCGACGAGATGCTCGGGTGGGTGATGGAGACGTGGACGATCCGCTCGACGCCAGCCTGGCGCGCCGCGTGGAACAGGGTGCGCAGGTTGGCGACGGCGCGCTCGTGGTCGGCCGCGCCGTGGGGAAAGCGGATCCAGTACGTGTTGTAGAGCGTCGTTGCGCCTTCGAGCGACGATGTCAATCCGAGCACGTCGTCGAAGTCGAGCGGTCGCACGTCCACTGGGACATCCGCAGGGGCCCGTTCCGGGTGCCCCGTCAGCGTGCGCACCCGGCGCCCGGATCGCTGCAGATCGCGTGCGATGGCAGCACCCGAATAGCTGAAGGCCCCGGTCACCACGTCGAAGTCCCGGTCGGGGAAGTCGGCCACCCGGGGGGCATCCTTTCGCAACAGCTCAGCGTGGGTCATGCGACCTCCTCGGGTGGCGGTGCGACCATCTCCAACAGGCCGCCCAGGAGCCGGGCCCGATCGAACAGCGCGAGCGCGGCGGTCCGGTCTCCGTCGAGCTGGGCCAGCATCTCCAGCCCCAGATAGAGCGCCACGACGGCGTGCGCGGCGACGTCTGGCTCGACGGCACCGGCCAGTGGCGTCGTCTCGAGAACCCCACGCAGCGCCTCGGTCGTGAAGGCGCGCCACGGCGCGATCCGGGCCGCGACCTCGGCCGCCAACCCGGGCGTCGAGCTGGCTCCGGCGATCATCTCGGCCAGCACCGCGATGTGACCGGCGTCGAGGTCCTCCTCGAAGACGGACTCCGCCGCGTCGACCAGCTCGACCATGCCGTGGGCCCGGTCCACCGCCTCCTGGTAGTGCGTCCGGCGCGTCTCGCTCACGGCATCGAGCGCGGCCAGGAGCAGGTTGGGCACCGAACCGAAGTGGTAGAAGATCACGCCCTGGTTGCAACCGGCCCGTCGCGCGATCTCGCGTGCACTCGCACCGGCGAACCCCTCCTCCTTCAGTGCGGCGATCGCCCCCTCGACGAGGGCATCTCGTGTCGCCGCCGCGCCGGCCGAGGAGCGGCGGCCCACGCTGGTCTTCGTTCCAGACTTCGCCATCCCTAGGCACCGAACGTATTGTTTGACTGATTGCTCAAAGCATATGCTTAATTCGCCGGGGAGGCAAGGGCGAAGCCGAACACCGCACTTCGCAGGCACGCCGCACGGCCGTTGTCGCACTGAGCCGGCGCTAACGTCCCCCGCGTGCCGCCGGTGCTCTCGCCCGAGCTGAAGCGGCGTTGGGACACCGACGGGTGGTGTGTGATCCCGGGCGCCATCCCACCCGGCGCGCTGGCCGCAGCGCAGGACGCGGTCCATCGCCACTTCCCGACCCCGGCCGAGATGACCGAGCTCGGTGGGGCGCAGGCTGGTGAGTGGCACACGTGGGACGCGCCATGGCCGGAGTTCCCGTTTCACAGCACCCGCCTGAACGCGGTGGTCCTGCATGACAACGTGATCGACCTGGCCGAGGGACTCCTCGGCACGGCGGACCTGGCGCTCTACATGGGGATCGTCACCGCCAAGTACGCACAGCAGGCATCGGGCTACAACCAGCTCCTGCACGCCGACTACCCGAATCACATGCTGGTGGTCCCCCGGCACGAACCGGGATACCAGCAAGTGGAGTTCTTCGTCTATCTCACCGACGTCACCACCGCAGACGGCGCGACGAAGTTCGTCTCGTGGCAGAAGACCAAGAACATCCCCGTCGAGCAGCACACCCTCAATTACGTGGACTACGCCGACCTCTACGCCGACCCTGCAGATGCATCGGCACCCGCAGGCTCCGTCGTGGCCTACCGGCCCGACGTCTACCACCGTTCGATCGACCACACGGATCCCACGCGATACCGGGTGATGCTCCACGTGTCGTTCCGCCATCGCGATGCCGGATGGGGCGGCTACCAAGCCTGGCCCTTCCGCGGCTTCTCCGTCGAGCTGAACAAGTACGTGCAGCAGGCCGCGCCCCGCCAGCTCGCCCTCCTGGGTGTCCCCCCACCGGGCCATCCGTACTGGAATGACGCCACGCTCTCGGGCGTGCAGGCCCGCTACCCCGGCCTCGACATGACCCCCTGGCGCGACGCGGCGCGCTGAGCCCCTACGAGGTGGCGGTGTGCGGCGAACCCGGCGCCACCAGGGGCCAGGGCATGGTGCGCTCGGCGAGCAACGCGAGATCGAGCAGCAGTTGCTCGCGGTGATGGCCTGCCAGGACCTGTAGCCCGACCGGAAGACCGTCGACCAACCCGGCCGGGATGTTGATCGCCGGGCTCCCGTTGAGGTTGGACGGCGCGGTGAGCGCGGCGTTGTTCATGATGGCCCGGGCGAAGCCGATCTCGTGGATGAGGTCGCGCCCGGGCAGCGTGGAAGGGGGTGGCCCCTGGGCTGCGAACGCGACATCAGGGTGGGTGGAGCAGAACACGAAGTCCGCCTCGTCGAAGAGGTCGGCCATCGCGCCGTTGAGCTGGCGCCGGTAACGCTCGATGGAGGCCGCGCGATCGAGGTCGTAGCGCTGGCGGGCGCTCTCGACGCCTGCGGCGATCTCCCGCGACAGCTCGCCGAGGCGTTCGGGATACGCGTCGCCGAGATCGGCGACGAGCGGCGGCTGGTTCGCCATGGCCCAAGCGCCCCTCAATGGCGGCAGTGTGGGTGTCACGGTCCGCAGGCGGAGCCCGGCGGCGCCGGCGAGCCGTTCGGCTGCCGCGGCCACCAGGGCGGCGACCTCCTCACGCACCTGGGCAATGCCGAGGTCGACCAGGATGACGGCGGTGAGGCCCGAGAGGTCCTGGGTGCCGAGCCCGGCCTCCCAACCCTCGACGTGGGGCAGGCTGAGCGGGTCACGCCGGTCGAACCCGTTGCACGCGTCGAAATACCGCGCCGTGTCGCGGACCGACCGCGTCAGGCAGCCGAGAACCGTCGTCATGGGCTCGATGGTCCCGTCGGGCCCCTTGGGAATCCGCCCGTAGGTCGCCTTGAGCCCGAAAAGGCCGCTGAAGCCGGCCGGGCCGCGTATCGAGCCGCCACCGTCGCTGCCGGTGGCGATCGGCAGGAGGCCGCCGGCCACTGCGGCTGCGGTCCCGCCCGACGAGCCGCCCGGTGTGCGCTCCTGGTTCCATGGGTTTCGGGTGGTGCCGTGCAATACCGTCGAGGTGCAGTTGATGCCACCGAACTCGGGCGCCGTGGTCTGTGCCGCGAGCACGGCGCCCGTCGTCCGCAAGCGCGCCACGGACGTGTCGTCGTGGTCGGCGACCCGGTTCTTGAAGATGAGCGAGGCCTCCGTATAGGGCCAGCCCCCAACCTTCTCGAGCTCCTTCACGCCGAACGGCACGCCGCCGAAGGGAAGCGCCACGTCGGCCTCCCGCGCCGCCTGTCGGGCGCGGTCGAAGTCGGTGTGACTGGTCGTGTTCAGTGGCGACGCCTCCAGGGCGGCGATGCAGGCGTCGAGTGCCTCGAGCGGGGACAGCTGCCCGGCCCGGAAGGCGTCGACCAGACTGCAGGCGTCTCCCAACCACGGTGTGCTCACTGCGCGCACAGTACCGTCCTTCTCGCTCCGTGCCGTGCCGTTCAGTAGCCTCCCGGGCCGTGCGCACGGCCCAGCTGCAGACCCCGGCCCTCGTCGTCGACGCGGACGGGCTCGAGGCCAACTTGCACACCATGCGCGAGGCCCTGCCGGGGGATCGCCTGCGTCCCCACGTCAAGGCGCACAAGTGCACGGCCCTGGCGGCGCGCCAGGCCAGCCTCGGCCACCGTGGGTTCACCTGCGCCACCATCGCCGAAATGGAAGGCATGACCCGGGCCGGCCTCGGTGACGACCTCCTCCT
This sequence comes from uncultured Acidimicrobiaceae bacterium, assembly GCA_963756625.1. Classification (GTDB taxonomy): domain Bacteria; phylum Actinomycetota; class Acidimicrobiia; order Acidimicrobiales; family RAAP-2; genus Bog-473. The sequence goes on along the minus strand of CAVWNQ010000003.1, from coordinate 28,650 downwards.
GGCCAACGAGGTGGTCGACGCCAGCCGACTCGGCGAGTTGGTACGCCAGGGCGCGCGCGTCACTGCGGCGGTCGACTCCGACGTCACGATCGACGCGGCCGCCCGAGGGGGCGTTCCCGAGGTGCTGATCGACGTGAACGTGGGACTCCCCCGCTGCGGGTGCGCGCCCGAGGACGCAGGCCGTCTCGCCGACCGGGCTCGCGCCGCGGGCCTCTCGGTGCGCGGGGTCATGGGGTACGAGGGGCACATCGTCGGTTTGGAGGATCGTGTCACACGCGAGGAGATGCTCGAGGTCTCGATGGCCCAGCTGCTCGAGGCCCGGGATCGGGTGGGCGCCGAGGTGATCTCGGCCGGCGGCACCGGCACCTACGACATCAATGGGTGGGCCACGGAGATCCAGGCGGGGTCCTACGCTCTCATGGATACCGCGTACGCCAAGCTCGGTCTGCCGTTCGTGCAGGCACTCAACGTGTTGGCCACGGTCGTCTCGGTCTCACGGGCCTGGTCCGTGGCGGACTGCGGCCTCAAGGCCCTGGGCATGGACCACGGCAATCCGTCCGTGGAGGGCAGCGAGGTGTGGTTCTGCTCGGACGAGCATGTGGTCTTCGCGCCACAGGAGGAAATGCGGGTGGGCGACCGCATCCGCGTCCTGCCGGCGCATGTCGACCCCACCGTGGCCTACCACGAGAATCTCTACGTCATCGACGGTGACGAGGTGCTCGACCGCTGGGCTGTCGACCTGCGCGGGTGGTGACGGAGATCGTCAGGGGACCCGCCGCGTCGCCCGGCACAGGCGTGCCATCCCGGTAGGGTTGGCCGGGACAAGGAGGTCGGCATGGCAGAGGCCACGTTCACGATCGGGTCGTCCGCGACCTGCAGCGACGGTCCCTGCGGCACGGTGTCGCGGATCGTCGTCGACCCGGTCGCGCTCCAGCTCACGCACTTGGTGGTCGAGCCCCAACACCGGAGTGGGCTGGGTCGCCTCGTCCCGCTCGACCTCGTGCAACCCGGATCGGACGGCGTGCAGCTCCACTGCACACTCGACCAGTTCGAAGAATTGCCGCACGCCGAGGAGAACGACTTCCTCCCGGGTGGGAGCGGGTACGCCGACTACGAGGCGCATGAGTTGTACTACTGGCCGTACTTCGGCATTGAGGGAGGGCCTGACCCGGTTACGGCCAATGCCAGCGCGATCGTGACGCACGACACGCTCCCCCCCGGCGAGGTCGGCGTACGGCGCGGCGACCGGGTGCACGCCAGCGACGGCGAGATCGGCAAGGTCGAGGGTCTCGTCGTGGGCCCGGATCACGGCCACGTGACCCATGTCCTGCTCCAGGAGGGCCACCTGTGGGGGCGCAAGGACGTCGCCATCCCGATCGCCGTTGTCAAGCGCATGGCCGATGGCATCACCGTCAACATGACGAAGCACGAGGTCGGCGAGCTCCCGGCGGTCGACCTCTCGAAGCCCGTGCCCTAGCTCGACGAATCGGTTTCGCCTGCCGGTAGCGCTTCCACCGGCGCGTCCGGGTAGTCCCGCATGGTGCGCATCGGTGACGCCACCAGCCACCCGCCTGCCAGGACCTCCCCGATGACGCCGATCCACAGGGTGGCCCGCAGTCCGAGGACCGACCCCAACACGCCGCCGATGAGCGCCCCGACGGGCAGGACGCCCCAGACGACGAAGCGCATCGTGGCGTTCATCCGGCCCAGCAATCGGTCCGGGCACAGCCGCTGGCGAAAGCTCACCTGGTTCACGTTGTAGACGACGACGAAGAAGCTCACGATGAGTAGGCCGGTGCCGAAGAGGAGGAGGCCCGCTGCCGGCATGGTCAGCGGGATCAGCAGTCCACCCGCGTTGCCGGCAATGCCGATGAGAGTGGCGCGGGCACCGCCAACACGCGCGGCGAGGGGGCCGGCCGCGAGCGCACCCAACACACCACCCACGCCTCCCATGGTGAAGAGCAGGCCGATCACTCCAGGCGACGCGTGCACCTCGCGTACGAGGAAGACGATCTCGACCGCCGCCGCGATGCCGCTGAAGAGGTTGGAGGTCGCCGTGGTGGCCGCGATCGCCCGTAACAGCACGTTGCCCAACACGAACCGAAGTCCCTCGGCCATGTCGTGGACAAGCCTCGGGTGGCCGCCCTCCGGCACGTGCGGCTTGGGCTCCGGCGCGCGGATCGCGGCCACCGCGGCAGCCGAGACGAGGAAACTGGCCGAGTCCACGGCTATGGCGGCCGAGCTCCCGACCGCCTGGACGAGACCACCGGCCACGCTCGGCCCGGCAACAGTCGCCACCTGTGCGCTCCCCGTGAGCTTGGCGTTCCCCTCGACGAGGTGCTCGCGGCCGACAAGCGCCGGCAGATAGGACTGGTACGCCACGTCGAAGAACACCGTGAGGATCCCGCTGGCCAGCGTGACCACGAAGAGCTGCGCCAGGGTCAGCCCACCGACGGCGTAGGCGATCGGGACGGATCCGAGCGCGAGAACTCGGCCGAGATCGGCTCCGATCATGACGCGTCGACGGCGCATGCGGTCGACCCACACACCGGCGGGGAGGCCGACCACGAGAAAGGCCGCGGTCGACGCCGCAGTGAGCAGGCCCATCTCGAAAGTGGTGGCGTGCAGGGTGCGCACCGCCAGCAGGGGAATCGCGAGGAGGCTCACCTGCGATCCCAGCTCGCTGACGGTCTCGCCGCCCCACAGCATCCGAAAGTCGCGGTGCCGCAGCAACACTCCTCCCCGGGCCATCGTGGCGGACCCTACTGCGACGGCGATGCGCCGTCGCCGTGCAAAATGCAGCGCCACTTGCCCGCCGCGCCATGGCGACAGCTGGGATAGACCAGGGTGGTGCGACGTCGCCCGGTACTCGTCGTCGCGACAGTGGCCCTCTGCGCGTGGTGCGGCTGGGTCAGCGGGTACCACCGGACCTCGACGTCCGCAGTGATCACCTGGGTGGCGTCGCTCGCCGCAGTGATTACGGTCGGCGTCGCCCTGAGGCGTGGCCGGTCCAGGCGCCGCTTGGGGTGGCACCTGGACCCGGTGGCGGAGCCCTGGCCGCGGCCGGGACGGGGCGGCAGCGGAGCGGCCCTGCGCGGTACTGCGCCCTGGATCGCGCTGATCCTGGTCGCGCTGGCCTGGGACCTGCTCGGGATCGACACTCCTCCGAACCGATACCACCTCACGATCAGCGCCCTGGCGCAGGCCTACCGGCCGCTGAACGCCGGACTCCTGCTGATATGGATGTTGATCGGCGTGGGCTACGAGGCGGCGCGGGTACGGGCCCCGGGCGTGCCACCTGCGCCGTCGTCCCAGGCCACCACGCCGCAGTCCCATCCAAGGCCCGGCGAGGCCATGTGTGCGGGGATGCTTGCCGCGCCCGCCCATGCCGAGGCCGGACCCGCGCTCCTGCTGCCCAACCGCCCGGGGGTCGGAGTCGCCTTCTGGGTGGCGCTGCCGTTCGTCGCGCTGGTCGTCGATCTGGCCGCCCGCCGCTCAGGTGGACGTGTGGCGACGGCCGAAGAGTTCGCACGCTTCATCTCCACCAACGTGGTGGCGAACGTCGCGCTCATAGTCGCCTGGGCCTTCGCGGGGTACCACCTCTTCGCCCGCTGAACACAACGGTGTTCCGGGCCCTGCGACTCAGGGAACCTCGGCCTGCTCGGCCTCGGCGCGCATCTCGTCGGCGTCCTCGGCCAGCAGCCAGCCCTCGGCCACCAACTCATCGACACGGCGACCGAAACGCGTCACGTAGTCGCGGTGGTCGCGGTACAGGCGCGCCAGCATGCCGTCGGGCAGCGGCTCCTCGATACCGACCACGCCGAATTCGGGAACCCCGCTTGCATCGACGCCGGGGTTCGAGAGGTAGTGCAGACGCGGCACGTCCAGCTGCGCGCAGCGCACACCCCCGCGGGTGTTGCCCTGTTCGTCCTTCTCGAAGAGCCCGTCGCGACCCACTTCGATGCGGTCCGCCCGGGGCGGCATGACACCCTGGGCGACCCACTGCACGAGGTGGTGCAGCGCCATGCTGAAGAGCTCCGTGTGCGGGAGGCTGTTCATCGCCGCACCATCGGGGACGTTCCCCGCCGTGCCGATGGCATCGTTCCGCCACATCGCGGGGTCGTTGTAGGGCGGGTACCTGGTGCCCATGTGGGAAACGCCGGCCAGCTCGTACAGCCGGTAGCGGGCTCCTATGTCGTCGCTGTCGTCCCTGCGATAGCGACGGCCCTCTCGCCCGGGGCGGTTGGGGTTCGAGATGTCGCCGTCACTGAGCACCTGGAAGATCGGAACGTCGCAGGGACCGAACTGCACCGACGGTGCGCCAGTCGGGAAGAAGCCGCTATAGACGGGCGAGCCATCAGCCAACCGCTGCCCGTCGTGGCCATGCAGGATGTAGTCGGTCACCACGGCACCGGTCTGGGAATGACCGGCCAGGATCAGATGTAGGTCGAGACCCGAGAACGGACCCTCACCGGTGGCCAAGGCTGACCCAACCTGTGCGAGCACCGGTGTCGACAGCACGTTCAGCCGGCGCATCTGCTCCATCCTGGCTTGGAACGCTTGCGGGTCTCGCGGGAGCGCGAGGCCCTCGATGCCCGACGCCGCGGGGGGCGGCGCATCGCTCCACAGATCCAACGACGCGTAGCGGTCAGGATTGGTGGGCTTGATGAAGCCGTCGAGCACGGTCTTCTGCGAGCAGATCGCCGCCCACCCGTGCCCCGAGCGCATGAGGGATGCGGAGGTGTAGATCCACACGGGCGCCGCGCTGGCCGCATGGACGGGCTCGACGACCACCGTGCCGCTGAAGCGGGCCGGGTCCCTCGGCCGGCGCACCGTGAGCGCCGTCACGTACGGATGTCCGTCCGCCGTGCCGGCGGCGAACCATTCCTCCTCGAGGTAGTCGTAGTCCTCGAGACTGCCGCGGTACTGGCCGGTGGGGACGAAGCGCTCCGGCGCCTCCACCGCCACCGGACGGGTGAGCGTCGCTGGATCTACCGTCATGGCCCCTCCCCGACAGGTCCCGGGACGACCTGCACGACCTCTGCTCTCGTCATTAGACCAGAACCTGCGGGCGGGCGCCGCGCCGTCTCCCCCTCGACATATGCATCCGTTCACAGGCGAAACCCGGGCCCGCGACGGACGCGCCGGGTGCATCTGTGCCAAAGTTCGCCTGTCGGGCGGTGCCGCCAGTCGAGCCCGTCCGTGGGGGGTTCATCCATGGCAACACGTACTGCGGTCATCATCGGAGCGGCCATGGCCACCATGGCCGGGTTCTTGGGCGTCGTCCCGGCATCTGCCGCATCGAGTGGCGGTGCCAGCCCGGGCGTCACGGCGACCACGATCCGCGTCGGGGTTCCCTATGTCGATGTAGCGGCCGTCAAGGCTGTCGGCGTGAACATCAGTTGGGGAAACGTCCCGCACGCTTTCGACGCGATCATCGCCAACATGAACGCGCACGGAGGCATCAATGGCCGCCGCATCGTGCCCTACATCGTGGCGGTGAATCCCACCGGAACCGCAGCTGCGGCGTCGGCCTGCACAGAGTTGACCGAGGATGACAACGTCTTCGTCGCCATTGCCCCCCTGCAGGCCGACTGCTACCTGCAGCACAACACACCGGTCATCGGCGCGGTACTTCCGTCGACCAGCCCTTCGGGCGGCGCGCAGGATTTCACGACGATTCCCCCACCCTCTGCCTACGACCCGCTCCAGCTCTCTGTCTACGCCAAGAAGGGACTCTTCGCGCACAAGAAGGTAGGACTCTTCGGCGGCACGACGTCGGATCAGTCGGAGATCAACATCGTGAAGGCGGCACTCGGAAAGCTCCACATCCCGGTCACGGCCACCGCGGTTGACACCGCACCGCAGGGCGACCTGGCCGCGTCGAACCAACAGGTGACGGCGATCGCGCAACGGTTCCAGTCCGACGGGGTCAACGAGGTCGTCGCCGTCGGCTATGGCTCGGCCATCTGGCCCCAGGGACTCTCCGGCATCCAGAGCACGTACAACCCACCTTGGATCGCCACCAGCGAGAGCGACCTCAGCGGTGACGTCGGTGGTGACGACAACCCGAAGTACCTCTCGAACGCGGTGACCTCGAGCCCGCTGACGCCTCCGGCCGCGATCTGGAACGACCCAGGAACGCAGCAGTGCGTCCGCACCGTTCGAAAGGCCTACCCTTCCGACCACATCAATGCCTATAGCGCGACGCTGCCCGAGTCCGAGGCCACATGGATGGGTGTGGAGCTCGCCTGCACCGAACTGGCGCTCTTCGCGTCAATCGCGAAGGCGGCCGGCAAGCATCTGACAGTGTCAAGCTTCGTCCAGGCGGGGTACGGGATCAAGAACGTGACGATCCCCGGAGCGGGACCACCCATTTCCTTCGCGCCAAACCGCCCCTACTCGCTGGGAGCCGTCTACATGGTCCACTACGACCCCACCACCAAGGCTCTCGTGTTCGCCAACAAGCCTGCGACCTGATCGTCCAACGACAAGGGCCGCCGCCTTCGACCATGAGAGGCCGGCCCTCGCGAGTCCTCAACGGAACGACCGCCCAATTCGTCACCCTTCAGGAATGGTCACCAAGGTGTCGAGCCGGGCCAAGCTCAGCTCCATGTCTCTGCGGGTCTTTTTCGAGTAGATGTCTCCCAGCGTCAAGAGCGCTCGTTGGTGATCGGCGGTGATGTCCCAGCTCTCCCGCACCAACGTGCGTTCGCCCCGCGGCTCGAGTTCGTAGCGCCAGATCCGACCCGCCACATACGGTTCGAGTTTGCCCTTGGGGCCCGTCTGCCACGCGATGAGACGGTTTTCTTCGAACTCGACCACGGTGTTCACCGTTGAGTAGCGAATTCCCAGTTTCATCCCCATACCGAACGTCACGCCGAGTGCCAGGCGCGCGTCATCAGGTTCGTTGGCTCCTTGGAGCATTCCCGAACCGTCAATCAGGCAGTGTTTGGATGGAGTCGCCAAGACGTCGAAGATGACCTCAGGCGAGGCACTGATGAGTCGCTCGACGGTGTAGACGTAGTCCTTCATCTCTGCTCTCCTGTTGTTCGCCTGTCATGAGGCGAACCGGTTCGTCTCTGTTTGATGCTGCATCATCCTCCGGCCAAACGCCTGATCGCAAACACGTCCGGCGCCCAGGGGGTCAATCGGCGCAGGACGTCAAGAGGGCGCTTGAAGTCGACGTCAGTCGGTGAATCCGCGAAGGGAGTGCACCAATGGAACCGGCCGTCGCTGTTTTTCGCTCTCCCCACCACCATTACATGTGGGCTGCCATCTGCTTCTAAAGGGTCGTGAAGACAACGCGTTCTAGCGCCGTCGCGAGAACACAATCGTCGTCTCGGGCCGCAAGGAACTGTTGGAGAGACACGTGCAGCTGCTTGGGGATGACGTCACCCACGCCGTGCATAACCCTCCCCGTTCGTCTACTGGCGCCATCCACGTCTACGGAGGCGGCTACACCGCCAAACCTCGAAGTCAACGGGATGCAGAGACGCTTGTGGAACAGTTTTCCGGGTGGAGGTGATGGGACTTGAACCCACGGCCTCTCCATTGCGAAAGTACGGTTCTCAGCGTTTTGACCAGGCTCTTCCGAGGACTTTCCTGGAAGCGGCGTTTCGATCCCCTCTGGTTCCATCACGATCCCTCTCCTTCCCTCTCGATAAGGTCACGTAAGGTCACACTGAAAGGGCACGCAAACCCGAACCTCGCTACTGCGCTCGCGGTCTGGTGGAAATACGTTGCAGTTCCGATGTGGCTCACTGGAAGCCGTTAAACCCACTGTGTTCCGACCACTCCTACAATTCGGGTGAGTCCGGGCCGTCACGCCTCACGCTCAGTGGACCCTCTCCATGCGCACCGCCACCCGCATCGTGTTCTCGGCGTTGCCGGCGTAGATCCCCTTGACTGGTGGGACGTCGCCATAGTCGCGTCCGCGCCCTATCGCGACGTGACGCTCCCCCACCGGGCAGTCGTTCGTCGGGTCGTAACCCCACCAGCGACCCGTCCACACCTCAACCCATGCATGGCTCTCGCCCGTGACCACCTCGCCGATGGCGGCGTTCGCATCCGGATGGAAGTAGCCCGAAACGTAGCGAGACGGGATACCGGCCGACTTGGTGAGGGCGAGCGCCAGGTGAGCGAAGTCCTGGCAGACACCTGCGCCGTCGGTGTAAGCCTCGTCGGCGGACGTGTGCACCGACGTGATACCGCGCCTGTAGCGCAATGACTGATGGGTGACGGCCATAATGCGCCGCGCCGTTTGGAGCGGGCGATCCGCCCGCAAGCGCCCGGCAATCTCCAATAGCTCCGGTCCAGGGGCTGTGTAGAGGTGGTGTGACAGGTGGTCGGCCATGGTCATCGAGGCGTCGGAGACGTCCTCCCACGTGCAGTCGTCGGGCTCGTCGGAATTCTGGGTGTCGACAATGGAGTTGCCCGTGATCGTCAACAGCTCGTGGCCGCGATCGACGTTGAAGGCCACCACATGAGTGCCCCAGTAGTCGAGGTACGAATACTGGGGAGCCGCCGGCACCGTCACCACTCTCGTCTCGAGCGCGGTCTGGCGCAGCTCGGTGCGTGGAGTGAGACGCAGCTCGTTGTAGGACGCCCGTGCCGGGGCGTCGTAGTCGAATCGCGTTTCGTGCGAAACCCGTAGCCGCCATCCGTCCGTGCGGCTCACCCGCCACCCCCTTGCCTCCACTGCAGCGGGACTTCCTGTGCGAAGTACCGCCTCGTCACCGCGTCACTGACGGAGGAGATCGAAGCCTGCAACCGCTCCAGCCGTGTCTCCAGATCGCGGGAGAGCGTCGTCGGAGCTGAGTACTCGAGCTCGGCCCGGGCCAGGCCGACCAATCCGCGGGCGTCGTCCCACGCCCCCTCGCGCCCTGCATTGATCTGGTCGAGGCACTCCTCCGCCAGGGTGAGCGAGGCGAACGCGGAGCGCGGGAAGAGCCGGTCACGCAGAAGAAAATCCAAGACGCGACCCGGCTCCACGACTCCCTGAGACAGGCGCAGGTACGGCTCGTAGCCGCCGCAGGAGCGCAGCAGCATGACGAGGCCGCTGTCGAACACCAGATTGAAGGCCACCGTGGCGAGCTGACGGGCGACCACATCGGTCCGTTCGAGACACCGGCCCAGGGTGAAGAAGAGCCAGGTCTGATCACGGCTCATCATCGTGTCGGCGAGGCCCATCATGCCGGCGCACTGCGTCTTCACGAAGGAGAGGTAGAACGCGGGCCCAGCAAGGCGGCCGGTCTCCCAGTGCAGCGGGAGCTCCGCCCAGGTCGCGTTGATGTGCTCCCAGAACTCCACCGGCACGACATGGCGCACGGCGCGGGTGTTCTCACGGGCTGCGGCGAGTGCACCAGCAATTGAGGACCGGCTCTCGGGGTCGGAGGCCAGACGCTCGGTCGCCTGCCAGAGAGTCTCCGTCCCCGAGTCGGGCAAGCCCATGACGGCCAGAAGGCGACGGGCCGCGTGCGAACCCTCGACGTCGCCGTGCTCCAGGGCCTGGTACACCGAGACGTCAAGGATCCGCGCCGTCCCTTCGGCCCGTTCCACGTAGCGGCCGACCCAGAAGATGGATTCAGCGACCCGGCTCAAGAGGGCGCGGGTCACTGCAGCGCGTTTTCCTGCTGTTGCTGTTGCTGTTGCACGCCGAGCTCGCTGTCCGACGCCGGCCCGACGTCCATGGGCGGCCCAGCCTGGAACGGGACGACCTGGCGCGGCGGGAGCACCGGCATGGAGCTCCCACCTCCGATCACCCAGGTGTCCTTGGAGCCGCCGCCCTGGCTGGAGTTGACGACCAGCCCCCCCTCCCGGAGGGCCACCCGGGTGAGGCCACCGGGCAAGACCCAGATCTCATCTCCGTCGTTCACGGCGAAGGGGCGCAGATCGACATGCCGGCGCGCCATGGCGTTGTCCACCCAGGTGGGTGAGGTGGAGAGAGCCACGACGCGCTGGGCGATCCAGTGGCGGGGGTCGGCTTCCACCTCGAGCGCCAGCTCGTCGAGCTCGGCGCCCGTCGCAGCCGGGCCGATCACCAATCCCTTGCCGCCCGAGCCGTCGACCCGCTTGAATACGAGGCCATCACGATGCGAGAGTGCGGCCTTGCGGACGGCGTCGTCCACCAGGTGCATCGTCTCGACGTTGTGCAGGATCGGGTCCTCACCGAGGTAGTAGCGGATCATGGCCGGGACGTAGGTGTAGACGAGCTTGTCATCGGCCACGCCGTTCCCTAGCCCGTTGGCGATCGTCACCCTGCCGTCCCGCGCCGCATTGACGATTCCCGGGCAGCCCACCAAGGACTCGGGGCGGAACTGCAGCGGGTCGAGATACTCGTCGTCGATACGCCGATAGATCACGTGCACCGGTACCTCGCCCTCGGTCGTGCGGAGGAAGACATCGGTGCCGTGGCACACCAAGTCGCGTCCCTCCACCAGGTGCACGCCCATGAGACGCGCCAGCAGCGCGTGCTCGTAGAACGCCGAGTTGTGCACCCCCGGCGTGAGTACGACCACCGTCGGGTCCTGTACGGAAGCCGGCGCAGCGCGGCGCAACGCGCTGATCAGGCGCGCCGGGTAGTCGGTCACCATCTGGGTTGGCTGTCCCCAGAACAACTCGGGCAGCACTCTGGCCATGGCGGCGCGATTGGCCAGCACGTAGCTGACCCCGGACGGGCTGCGCAGGTTGTCCTCCAGGACGCGGAACTCACCGTCCTCGTCGCGGATCACGTCGATGCCCGCCACGTGGATGCGCACCCCATTGGGGGGCGAGTAGCCATAGGCCGCCCGCACGAAGCCCGGGGAGCTGGTGATCACCTCATGGGGGATGAGCCCATCGCTCACGATCCGGGCCGCCCCGTAGACGTCGGACAGAAAGAGCTCCAGCGCTCGCACGCGCTGGGTCACCCCTGCCGCCACCTTGGACCATTCGGGGCCGGTGAAGATCCGCGGTACCACGTCGAGGGGGAACGGTCGCTCCTCGCCGTCGAGGTCGAAGGTGACTCCCTGGTCCATGAACGCGCGTGCCAGCCGCGAGGCGCGGGCCGAGACCTCCTCAGGGTCCATCTGGGCCAGCGAGGAGGCCACGGCGGCGTAGGGCAGCCGGGCCCGACCATCACGGGCGACCATCTCGTCGAACGCTGCCTCGGTCAGTCCACGGGCGGACGCGCCGTACCCGTCGAAGAGGTCTCCCACGGTCCTTAGGGTGCCAGGCATGTGTTTCGCTGCGGTTTCACGGCCGCGAACAGCCTGTGACGGCGCTGGGACGACAAGGGGGCTCGACGGGCTCGCCCCAGCGCCGAAGTGGGTGGGCGCCAATTCCCAACGCCAGTGAGACCCCAGTCGACTTGCTTCCGGCAGTCACTCGGGATGAATAGGCGACAACATCCGATCCGGATTTGAGGGCGAAACAGCTAGAGGATGCCAGGCAGATCCCCAATGCCGCCGATGACATAGTCGGGGGCTGGTCGTCCGTCGAGATCGCTCGACCGAAACTTTCCCGTTCTCACCAGAACTCCCACCATCCCCGCTGCCTGGGCACCCAAGACATCGGACTCGATATCGTCACCCACCATTGCTGTCTCGGCAGCATCGCTTCCAAGGGCGGCCAACGCAGAGTGGAAGAAGGTGGCGGCAGGCTTGCCAACAACCGGGATCTCGATGCCGGCGGCCGCTTCCAGGCCGACGATGAATGCGCCCATGTCAAGAGCCGGGCCGGTCTCGGTTTGGAACCGGTTGTTGCGATGGAGCGCGACGATTGGCACACCCCGGTCCGCCAGCTTGAACACATTGTCGAGCTCGGAGTAGCCGATGCTTGCCCCGGCCCCGCCAAGTAGCACCACGCCGGCCGACGCGGCGGAATCCACGACCTCGACCGCTTCGAGATCTTCTGAGAGGTCACCGTCGTTGACAACCCAACATCCCATACCCGGGAACCGCTCTGTGAGCAGAGTCGCCGCACTCGTGACCGCCGTAAGAATCTGCTCTCTCTCGACGCGAATTCCAGCGGAGGTCAGAAGACGGCCAATCTCACGACGCGTGCGCGACGACGTATTGGTGACAAGCCGGAAGTTGATGGCGTGCTCGTGGAGCCACGCGACTGTCTCAACCGCCCCCGGCAGCGGCTTCCACGAGACCGTCAGCACGCCATCGATGTCGAGCAGGACGTTGTCGATTGTTCCTCACTCCTTAGAGGAAAGGCCCTTTGGAACGAGCGGGCCGACCTTTCCCAAGTCGACCGGGAGCAGTCTCTCCGACAGAGCTGGCTTGGGAACTTCCATTTGCGGCCCAGGGTCCGTCACATGATTTCAGTGGCTGTTACGTATGACGCAAACGAGGTGAGATCAGTGTTGCCTACTCCCGCGGTTGATGGGTGCTCAATCAAGGCCTTCAGGTCCATGGCGTCGACCGCGCCGACGACGAGAAAGGTATCGTTGGCTCTGCCAGACGCCGTGCGTGCCCGGAGGGCCTCGATGTTGACGTCATGAACCTGAAAATACCGGCAGATCGTGGCGAGCAATCCTGGCTGATCTGGGGCCATCACCCTCACGATCGATCGATCGTCCCCGCCCTGGACCGTGACGTGCACAGGACGGAGCGGGGGAAGGGAGGGCGACGGTTCGGCGCCATGGGCAACCATTCTGCGTAGTCGCTCACCCAACTCGTCCCACGCGGCAGCGTCGAAATGAGCGCCCCCGGCGACGGTGAAGGCATGAAGTGCCATACGTTCCTTCGTCCACGTCGAGGCGGATGCTTCTGCAATCGAGAGCGAACTCGTCGCGAGAACAGCGGCGCTGTCGGCGAGCAACCCTCGGCGATCGTGGGCGACGATCGTGATCCGGACCAGCGTTGAGTTCTCGATCCGGCGGGCCAAGGCTCGTACTTCCTCGCGCTTCAGCCGCGGTCTACTCAGAAGGAGGTCACCGGCGAGAGCCGCGGCTGAGTCGCTGAGGAGCCACAACGGAGGCGCTGCCCCGAGAAGGGTCTGGATGTCCCGCTTGGACAGATGAGCAGAGCGCAGAAGGCGCTCGACCTCCGCTCGGCGATCGGCGGCCCGGGTCTCCTGATGCTCCGCCACTTGCAGGTCAATGGTGGACGCAAGCACGTCTCCGAACGAATCCGGATCCACCAGCAGCCACGAATGACCACCGCTCACGATCCGGCGTTCCGCGCCGACCGTGTCGCACACAGCCTCAAACGCCGCGCGGGGGATCATCTGGTCCCCCTCGCTGGTTAGCGCGAGTACCGGGACTCCCAGGATCTTCAACTCTGCGAGTTCTGCTCGTAGATCTGCTCGCTGGGCAAGCAGTCCCGCCCGCGCAAGGCCAATCGGATTGCGAAACACGTTTGGAACGAGATCGGCTCTTATAGCCTGCATCATCTCCAGCGACCGAGCGACCGGCCACAGTTCACGTCCGATCCCCGTGGCCCAGTCCCACGGTGGCCTGGCGTTCGTAGCACCGATCGCATTGAGCAACACGAGGTAACGGATACGTTCGGCGTGAGCGCTGGCCAACTTGATGGCGACGCCTCCGCCGAGAGAGTGGCCGATGACAAGAGCAGGCTGGTCGATACCTACATGGGACATGAATGAAGCCACCCAGTCCGCATATGCGTCAAGAGTTATCCCGCGGCCCGGCAGATCGGCAGTTCCACCGAACGAGGGCAACGCAGGAGCGAAGACGCGACACCCTCGTGCCGCCAACCGTCGAATGGCCCGCTTGTAAGCTCGGCTTCCGAGACCCCAGCCGTGCAGGAAGACGACTGGCGGTCCGTCGATGCCGCCCACGCCAAAGACAGCAGGTCGGTCAGCAACCATCGTCGTGTGCCACGTCAGGTAGTCATCTGGTCCTGACCCTTCTGACACGGACCTCACGCTCGGCTGTTCCACCAACAGCAGGGTAGATCGACCCCTCTGTCATCCGGTTTCCAGGACATTAACATTCGCATTGCGTCGCCGATAACTATCTGCCGCTACCTCGACTCGGCCGGCACGCGGCCGAAGTAGAGGTCGGGATGGCTCTCCTCCAGCAGGCGGGAGATGCCGTCGCACCCGTGGGTGATGCGGCGGACCAGCAGCTCGGCACGTCTTGAGAAGCCGGGGCAGCAGGGGAGGCATCGGCCACCACGCGAAAGCCGCCGTAGTGGGACGCGCCACCCGGGTGGGAGTGGTCAGATCGCTGCAGGGTGTCCCGTCCGCCGAACAACCCGCGGAGAGGTTTGGTCCCCAGGCGAGCAAGATCACCGCCGCGTCGTCGTCTCCTGATGCTTGCGAAGGTCTTGAAGAGACCGACGCGCCTTGCCGGTCGAAACCGTCAGCTTCTGATCTCGGCGAGTCAGCGCGCCGAGCTGTCGACGCGTACGACGGAGCTTTGCAGTATCGCTGGTGTCATCTCGACTGGCCGCCCGCTCCATCGAGTGAAGGCGCTCACTCATTCCATTGATCGTGTCGCGGCGACTCCGAGACAGCCGATCCAGCTCCTCATCGAGGGGAGTGGGCTCACGTTCCCTGACTACGATCGCCCATAGGAACACCACGGTGGGAAGCGCGACCACGCCGATGAGGACCAAGGCGTGCTGAGACGGACCAATCGTCCGCTTGTCCAAGGCTAGGAGACCGATGACCTCGGCTGCCCATCCCAAGGCGACGACTGGGACCAGAAGGGCGGTTAACGCAACGAGCATGCCCCGAATCAACCAGTGGAAGCGCTCGCGCATCGATTCGAAGCGTCGAAGCTTTCTGTACCGGTACAGGGCGACCATCCGGCGCATGATGGGATAGGTGGCAGCACGAACCTCCACCGCGAGAGTTATGAAGAAGATTGGGATAACCGTCACCGAAGCGACGTAAAAGTCAGCGTTGAAACTTCGGGAGGACTCCGTGGGTCGGAAGCTACTAGCGCAGCGACAAGAGCTTCGCAGGCGCTTCCTCACCGATAAGGTCACGTAAGGTCACGTCGGCCGAAACGAAATCCTGGGGGATCCGACCTCAGCCCTCTGACCTGGGCCTTTGGTGGAGGTGAAGGGACTCGAACCCTCGGCCTCTACATTGCGAAAGTACGGTTCTCAGCGTTTTGACCAGGCCCTTTCCGAGGAGATTGCTGGTCGCGGCGTTGTGAATCCCTCAGGTTCCCTCACGACCCCTCCCCGTCCCGCACCGTAAAGACGCGTAAAAGACACGCCAGGACAGAGTTCGTTGGGTCTGTCCACCTATCGGTGGCCACGTCCGAGCGCCATGCTCTTGCAATGCCGAACGAAGGGTGCCGGTGCTGCGTTGCGCGAGATCCTCGAGGAGACGTACCTGGACATGGTCGTCGGCGCCTATTCGGTGGAGTCTGGGAACCTCTCGGAGTCCGCGGTCACCTGAACGTCTCGTCGCACCCGACAGCGCCGACGGTACGCTTCGGGCGACGTCGACCAAAGGGGCTGGGACCATGGAGATAGTCCACGAAGTCTGCGAACGCGGGGTTGTCGAGCGACGGGTCGGGCTCAAGGTGGAGGGCGGGGAGATCGTTCCGGGCATCGTCTGGTTGCCGGAGGCGGCCACTGGGCGCCGACCGACGGTGATCCTCGGTCACGGGGGCGTGGTCCACAAGCGCGCCCCCGAGGTGCTCGGGCTCGCCCGGCGCCTCGTGCGGCACCAGGGCTACGCGGCGGTCGCCCTGGACGCCCCGGAGCACGGCGACCGCATCACCGACAAGGAGGCGGCCCGCTCCCGGGGCCGTTCCGTCCAGGCTCGCATCGACCAGGGTCCCGGCGCCGGCCTGCCCGTGGCGATGGACGCCGACCAGGCGGCGACATTCGCCAGCCGGATGGCCACCCACGTCGGAGAGCTGACCGCCTTGGTCGATGACCTGATCTCGACCGGGTTCAGCGACGACCGCATTGGCTACTGGGGGTTGTCCATGGGTACGGGGATCGGTCTCCGATTCGTGGCCTCCGAACCCCGGGTCAAGGCCGCCGTGCTCGGTCTGGCCGGCTTGGGTGCCGGTGTGGGCGGGGCCGGGTTCGAGACGGCTGCCCGCTCTCTACGCGTGCCGATTCTGTTCCTCTTCCAGTGGAACGACGAGTTGATCGCCCGCGATGCGGGTCTCGCTCTCTTCGATGCCATCGGCTCGACTGACAAGACCCTCCATGTCAACCCAGGTGGTCACGTCCAGGTGCCAGTCTTCGAGAACGACTCCGCCGAGTCGTTCTTCGTCCGGCATCTCGGTGTCGGCGAGAGCAGAACGCTCGTCACCGGTGTGCGCCAACGTCATCCTTGGGACCACCACACGGACCCGGCTGAGGTTTAGCGATCGGGCGAATGGGCTGCCAGCATCGCCCTCACGTTGGGAGGCGACGCGTAGCGCCGGGAGTAGGTGCCCGGTTTCGGTCGTCCGGCCCTACGTCAGGCGGTGCGTGCCCCGTGGAGAAGTTCGTCCATGTTGTCGTAGAAGAACTTCGAACGATCTTCTTCGCTGGAGCGGGCGAGCGCATCGTCGAACTTCTGCAAGGGATCCCTGCCACCTTCGGGATGCGGGAAATCGGTCGAGAACATGAAGAGCTCGGCACCCGACTGCTCAATCATCCAGTCCACCCGTTCCCCGGGAACGGTGTGAATTTGAGATGCCGGCGCACGTAGTCGGAGGGAGTCAACTCGAGTCGCCGGAGCGGCTCCTCCGTACGGCGGAACGCCCGGAGCCCGTAGTCGAGGTGGCGCATCCATGACACCACCCAGCCCGCTCCCTGCTCGATACAACCTCCACGCAGCTTGGGGAAGCGGTCGAAGAGACCGTCGTAGATCAGTGCCCCCAGGAACACCTCCGGCGAGTGGGGGATCCCGAGGAAGTCCTTCGACCGGACGTTCTCGCCACCTCCCAGGTGATCGGACACCGGCATCGCGTTGTTGTGAAAGGTGGGGTCGAGGAGCCTCCCACCACCGCCGACGTGCAGCACGAACGGCACGTTGGCTTCGCTGAGGACATCCCAGAACAGGTGCAGGTCGGGATGAGTGGGTGCCCGCGTGCCGGCGGAGGTGGAGGGAACCATCACCGCGGCGCATCCGGCCTCGATCGCTTCGACGGCAAGATCGACGGCACGACTCGGGTCAACCAGCGGCACGAACGCCACCGGGAGCAAGCGCGTGTCCTGCGAGCAGAAGTTGGCCATGGCCTTGTTCTGCGCAGAGCTTCCCGCGTAGAGGCGGTCCTCGTCCTTGCCGACGAATCTCGCAGTGGCGAAGGTGGCGAACACGAGCTGACCATCGACGCCGAGGAGGTCGAGCACCCGGCTCCGCTCCGTCGGATCGAAGGCGCCCATGGCGTGCCAACCCTTGTCCAGCAGGAGACGCTCCTCGGCCAGTTTCTCCGCTTCAGTATCCGAATGGCGCGCCTCGGACTTGGCAACGGCCTCGGCGAGCACAGCGGCCAGGCGTTCGCCCGTCACGTCGCGCAGCCGGTCCTTGAACTCCGGGTCGACGAAGTCGTCGAGGAAGTCCGCCAGCTCCATCACATGGCTGTCGGCGTCGAGGACGCTTCGCTCCCCCACATAGGTTGTCGCCTCCACCGCACTCACCAACCCTTCCCGTCGGTGACAAAATGTCACTACTTGTGACACACTGACATCGTGGGCGCCACCAGCGCAAGGTCTCGGTCTACGTCCGACCGAAAATCCGTCGTGAGAGAGCGCCTGCAGAGTTCCGCGCGCCGTGATGCCCTGCTCGACGCCGCCGTGGCGCTGGTCAGGACGAAGGGGGTGCAGGTGGTGTCGATGGAGGCGGTGGCCGAACGTGCCGAGGTCAGCAGGCCCCTCGTCTACAAGCACTTCGCCAACCGCGACGAGCTCGTGGCTGCCGCATATCGGCGGGAAGCGTCGAAGTTGCACCAGGACCTCACATCGGAGGTTGCCTCGTCGGGCAGCGTCGAGGAGATGTACCGGGCCCTGCTCCGGGGTTCCATGCGGGCGACCGTGGAGAGGGGCCAGATCTTCGCCGCCCTCGGTGCCGCAGGCGGATGGAACCGCGACATCCGGCGGGAGCAGCGGTCGAGAAATCGCGAGACGGTTCGGGCCTTCGCCGCGGTGGCGGCCCGCCAGTACGGGTTGGAGCGCAGACGTTCCACTTCTGTCACGGCCGTCCTCTTGGGCGCGCTCGATGCGGTCCTCGCGGAATGGCGGATGGATCCGACAGTGGAGAATGGAGGGATCCTCGAGGAGACGTACCTCGCCATGGTGATCGGCGCGTATTCCGTGGACTCTGCACGTCGTCGCGGGCCTGACAAGGCAGATTCACCGTGCCCTCACTAACGTTTCCGGCCAAGCAGAAGCAAGGGCGGGGGTAATCCCGCCGGCATCCATCAGCTCAAAAGGGGGGCCATGACATCGTCGGGCCAAAGGTCAATCAGCGTCCCGTCGCGGCAGTTCGCAGGGCATCGGATGGTCCGCGGGGGACGCTCCACCATCGTGCTGGGCGTAGCGCTGCTCACCGCACTGGTGATGGCACCGGTGGCGGGAGCCTCCGGTGCGTCCCCGGAGCTGAAGAGCTCGGGACCGGCCGGCGAGGGCCCGTACCCGTGGGCTTATCCTGCGTCGGGCGGCATCAAGGCGGGCACGGGCACCACCAGCTCGGGCGCCAAGTGCACGCCGTCGGCTCCGCAGTTCGCCTCGCCGTACGCCGCCCCGTGCATCCCGAAGTTCACGGGCAACAACGGCGGGGCCACCTACGACGGCGTGACGGCCAGCACGATCACCCTGGCCGAGCGCGAATTCCCCAGCGCCGCCGATACGCAGGAGATCGAGGCACAGGCCAAGGCGTCCGGGGGCGCCATCCCCCAGGTGATCAGCCAGGTGCAGCAGGTCTTCCTCAACTACTTCAACAGCGTCTACGACCTCTACGGGCGCAAGGTCGTCATCAAGCCGTACACCACCCAGGCCAGCTTCACCACCGAAGAGCTGGGGCAGGGCCAGCCGCAGGCCTGTGCCGACGCCGACGCGATCGCCAATCAGATCCACGCCTTCGGCGAAACAGGCATGACCAACGGGGACTCGTTCGGAGGCACCGCACCCTTCTCCACCTGTGCCGCCCAGAATCACCTGGTGGAGTTCAACGGTGACCCGTACTACGACGAGGCCGCGTTCGAGGCGCTCAATCCCTACGTGTGGTCGACCTCCCAGAATTGCAACACGATCACGGCCTCCGAGGCCGAGGTGGTGGCCACCATGCTGGGTGGGAAGAAGGCCATGTACGCCGGTGACCCGACCCTGAAGGGCCAGGTGCGCAAGTTCGCCGCCTTCGTCCCCAACGTGCCCCAGTACCTGGGCTGCGCGAAGCAATTCATCAATTTGGTCGAGAGCAAGTACCACATCAACAAGAGCGAGCTGTCGCCAAGCTTCAACTACAACCTGGACATCGCCACCTTCCAACAGTCGGCGCAGCAGGCCATCATCCAGTTCAAGGCGGCCGGGGTGACCACGGTCATCTGCTCGGCCGACCCCTTCTCGCTCGGCCTGCTGACCAAGGCCGCGGCGGCCCAGAACTACCACCCGGAGTGGTTCATGACCGGGTCGGCCCTGACCGACCTGGACCAGGTGGCCCAGGGGGAATACGACCTGCCGGAGATCCAGGGCCACATGTTCGGCCTGTCCGAGAGCGCCCCCTCCACCGGCACGACCGGTCCGCAGTCCCTGGCCGGCCAGCTCTACCAGAAGCTGACCGGGCACGCCATCCCCAAGGGCACCGACGGTAACTATGGCGACCTGGTGGAGATCTTCAACGACCTGCAGTCGGCGGGGCCCGACCTGACGCCGAGCACGATGGCCCGGGGGATCCATGCGATGCCCACGCTCGGCGCGCCGGCCTATCAATATGGTCAGTGGACCTACAACGTGGGGCCGACGGGTACGCCCGGGACAGGCGACCACACGGCGGCTGACGATGCGCGCTTCGTCTACTGGGACGGGACCAAGACGTCACCGCTCAACGGCGTGACCGGGACCTTCGTGGCGGTCCTGGGCGGCAAGCGCGACACGGTGGGGCAGTGGCCGACCACCCTGCCCCCGCTCTTCGGTGCGAGTTGACTACAGCGAAGAGACGTGAACTCTTACGCACAAGTGAGGGCTGACGGAGCGACGGGTGGCTGACTCATCCGTCGGGTGGGTACGCGGCAATCCGGCTACGAGGTGTCGACGAGGCAGTGATCGGCCGCATCCCATGAGACCTCCGGGCGCAGTCGGTGACAAGGCAAGATGACGATTCCTGGGGGGGCCCCGCAGCGGGGAGGTCAGGTGGACCGCGGCCTGCGTGAGCGCGGGGCCTCACTGTGGCGGTCGACCCGCGTCGCCCTGGCCTGGTTCGTCGGGGCAATCGGGGTGTGGATCCTCCTGGCCGTCATCCTTCCCAAGGGCCTGCCGCTCGGCGTCGTGCTCCTCGGCATCGTCTACGGCGCCATCTACGCCATCCTGGCCGTGGGCATCGTCCTCATCTACCGCGGGGACCGCATCATCAACTTCGCCCAAGCCTCCATCGGCGTGTTGCCGGCTGTGCTGGCCATCGAGCTGGTGGTCACTTACGGGGTTCCCTTCGTGCTGGCCGCGGCGGCCGGCATCGGCGCCGCCATCATCCTCGGCGCGTTGGCCAGCCTGTTGCCCCGCCATTTCCGCAACAGCTCGCGGCTGATCCTGACCGTGGCCACCATCGGGCTGGCCCAGCTCCTGACCGGGGTAGCCGCTATCGCTCCCATCCTCTTCTGCAACCCCGCCACCAACCAGTCGTGCGTCAACGCCTCGAACAGCCAGTCGGTCAACACGCCCCTGCATGTCTCGTTCACCGTCGGTCCGGTGCTCTTCAGCGGCAACGACATCGTGGCGGTGGTGGGGGCCATGGTCGTGGCGTCCGCCCTGGCCCTGTTCATGCGCTACTCCAAGTACGGGCTGGGCATCCGGGCGGCCGCCGAGAACAGCGACCGGGCCACGCTGCTCGGGATCTCGGTGGCCCGCCTCGACACCATCATCTGGGTGCTGGCCGCCGTCCTGTCCACCCTGGCCATCTTGTTGCAGGTGCCCGTCCTCGGGTTCGGCGGGTTCCAGACTGTCACCGCGGGAGGCGACGAGATCCTGCTGCGCATCCTGGCCGCCGCCGTGATCGGGCGGATGGAGAGCATGCCCCGGACCGTCGTGGCGGCACTGGCCATCGGCGTGTTCGACGCCGGGGCCACCTGGACGTACTCCAACACGACCTACGTGGACGCCTCGCTGGTGGTCGTCATCGTTGTGGCCCTCCTCCTGCAGCGGCGCTCCCGCTCGCGGGTCACCGAGGGCGAGCAGTCGAGCTGGCGCTACGTGGCCTCGGTCCGGCCCATCCCCCGCCAGCTGGCCGGGCTGCCCGAGGTGCGCTGGACCCTCCGGGTCATGAAGGTCGCCTTCGTGGCCGTCGTGGCCCTACTCCCGCTGCTGCTCAGCGGCAGCCAGACCTATCTGGCCTCGCTCATCGTGGTGTACGCCATCGTCGGGCTCTCGCTGCTGGTGCTCACGGGATGGACGGGACAGATCTCCCTCGGGCAATTCGGGCTGGCCGGTATCGGCGGCGCCACCACGGTGCTCCTCTACTCCCGTCACGGGTGGGACTTCTTCGCCGCGCTGGCGGTCGGGGTGCTCGTCGGCGCCCTGGTGTCGCTGTTCATCGGGCTCCCGGCCCTGCGCATGTCCGGGCCGTTCCTTGCCGTAACCACCCTGGCCTTCGGAGTCACCGCCTCGTCGTACTTCCTGCAGCCCAACTACCTGCCGTGGTTCGTCACTATCCAGGCCAACCGACCCACGCTGTTCGGGGGGAGCGTCTTGAACTCCGACTCCCAGGTCTATTACTTCTGCCTGGCCGGCTTCTTCCTGGTCCTCCTGGCGGTGCGCTCGCTTCGCCAGAGCAGAACGGGCCGGGACCTCATCGCCACCCGCGACAACGAGCCGGCGGCACGCGTGGTCGCCGTCAACACCACCCGTCAAAAGTTGCTGGCCTTCGCTATCTCCGGGGGCATCGCCGGGTTCGCCGGGTCGCTCTTCGCCGTCCAGCAGCAGGGCATCAACAGCGGGTCGTTCACAGCGGACATCAACATCACCATGTTCTCCATGGTGGTCATCGGAGGCCTGGGCTCCATGCCGGGCGTGATCTTGGGCGCCGCGGTGGTGTGGGGGGCCCAGTACTACCTCCCGGCCGGCTACGCCCAGTTCGTCAACGGGTTGGGCATCCTGCTGCTCCTGCTCTTCCTGCCCGAAGGCATCGGCGGCCTGCTCAACCGCGCCCGGGACCAGCTCTTGCGCGTGGTGGCCCGCCGCCGCGGCATCACCGCTGCCGGGATCTGGCGCACGCCCGACGAGGACACCGGCGCCGGCACAGCACACGACCAGGGAACGGCGCAGCCGGGCTCGGTGGACCGCCAGCCCGCCAATGTGCTCATGCTCGGCCTCGAAACGGGCCCCCATGGCTGACGTCACCTACCCCCCAACGCCCTCACGGAGGCCCTCGCGCCTCACCGGTAGCTATTCGCCGCGCCCGCTGGTCGCCGTCATGGGCCTGGGCGCCCTCCTGCCCATGAGCGCCGTGACCTTCGTCCTCCTGCTGCCGCAGATGCAGGACGCGTACCAGCAGGGGCTCTCCATCCTGGGTCTGGTGGCCGTCCAGCAGGTGCAGACGGGCCTCGGCCCCGACTTCATCTTGGCCCTGGTGGCCAACCAGACGTCGCGGACCAGGGTCCTGGTCGGTGCGGGCGGATTCTTCACCGCCGCCGCCGCCGTCCTCTGGCTGGCGGGCGTGTTCCCCAACCAGATCCTGCTCTACGTCGGCGCCGTCGGAGTGGTACTCGGCGGCGGCGCGCTGACCTCGACCCAGAACTCCCTCTTATGCGACTACTACCCGGTCAGCCTGCGGCCACGGGTGATCCTGGCCCAGCGGGCGGCCCTCGTGTTCGGCCTCACCCTGTGCCCGTTCATGGTAGGAGTCCTGGCCTACCTCTTCGGCTGGCAGGCGTCGTTCTTCGTCCTGGCGGCCGGTGCATTCGTCTTCGTCGTGCTCGCCGCCCGGCTCCCGGACCCGGTCCCCGCCGGCGGCCTGCCGGAAGGCGACCCGGTCCGCCCCGAACCTCCAGTCGAGCCGGCCACGGTGCCCGAGGCCGCCCGGGTCATCGCCACTACTCGATCCCTTCGACTGATCTACTACTCGCTCCCGTTCCTGCTCGGGACCGTGCTCGGCCTCACCTTCTACGCCACCGCGTACTACGAGAACGTCTTCCACCAGGACGCTGCGCACCGCGCCCTGCTCTTCGGCCTGGCCGAGCCGGGAGCGGTCATCGGCGTGCTCATCGGCCTGGTGGTCTTGCCGCGGCGCATCGCCGCCGAGCCGGGGAAGGCGATGCGCACCATCGTGTGGCTGGCCGTGGCTGCCGCCGCCGGAGCAGCCTGCCTGGCCCTGGCACCCGATGTAGTCGTCGCCTATGCCGCGCAGCTGGTCTTCGCCGGCGCCTCTGCCGTGGTGATCGGCGGGGTCTACGCCATGCTCTCGGTGGCGCTGCCGACTCGCATGCTGACCCTCGGCTTCGGGCTCTCCACGGTCTGGCTCACCTTCGGCGCGCTCCTCATCGGTCCCCCCAACGGCGTCCCCACCATCAACTCCCTCATCACCAACGCCTTCGGCTACCGAGCCTCGTTCTGGATCTTCGTCCCGCTGTTCGTCATCGGCGCGTCGCTGCTCCGTTCGGCCTCCCGATTCGTGGCGCAGGACATCGCGAAGCGCAAGATCACCGAGGCGGCGGATGCCGCCGTGCGTCAGGAACGGGCCGACGGGACAGGCCGTCTCCTCATGGTCCGCTCGCTCGATGCCGGCTATGACGGCGTCCAGGTCGTCTTCGGCGTGGACCTCGACGTGGGCGACGGCGAGATGGTGGCGGTGCTGGGCACCAACGGTGCCGGAAAGTCCACGCTCATGCGAGCCATCTCGGGCCTGGTGGTACCGGCCGCCGGGGAAGTCATGTTCGACGGCACGGCCATCACGACCTACGAGGCCTACAGGATCACGGAGGCCGGCATCCTGCAGGTGCCCGGAGGGCGCGGCATCTTTCCCGGGCTCACCGTCGGCGAGTGCCTGCGGGTGGCCGGTTGGCTCTACGACACCGATGACGAGGACCTCGCCCGGGCCACCGAGACGGTGCTCGGCTACTTCCCCGTGCTGTCCCGCCGCTGGCACACCCCTGCGGGCTCACTCTCGGGAGGCGAGCAGCAGATGCTCAGTCTCTCCATGGCGTTCATCGCCAAACCGAAACTGCTGATCATCGACGAGCTCTCCCTGGGGCTCGCCCCGACCGTGATCGAGAGCCTCCTTGGCATCGTCCAGGGCATCCACGACGGGGGCACCGCCGTCATCCTGGTCGAGCAGTCCATCAACCTCGCCCTCCGGCTCTGCGATCGGGCCATCTTCATGGAGAAGGGTCAGGTGGTCTTCTCGGGGCGGACGGCCGACCTGCTCGACCGCCAGGACATCGTCCGCTCCGTGCTCCTGGGCGGAACGGACGATTCGCCGACCGACCTGACCCGGGCGGTTGCTGACAGGGCAGACCTGGCGCTGCCGCTCGACGCAGCGCTGGACTCTCGCCGCGCCGTGTTGTCGGCCCGTGGCCTCTACCAGCGCTTTGGCGGGGTGGTCGCGGTCGATGACGTCGACCTCGACCTCTATCGGGGCGAGATCCTGGGCCTGCTCGGGCCGAACGGTGCCGGGAAGACCACCATCTTCGAATTGCTCTCGGGCGAGCGGCGCTCCGAGGAAGGGCAGATCATCATGGGAGAGGACGACATCACGTCCTGGCCCGCCTATCGAAGAGCGGAGCACGGGCTCGGCCGCTCCTTCCAGGCCGCCCGGCTGTGGCCGGGCCTCACCGTGCACGAGTCCGTCATCATGGCAATCTCTCACCAGGCCTCTTCGCCTGGGGCGGCGGCCGCCATGTTGTCCCTGCCCACCGTGCGCCGATCCGAACGCCGCCTGCGTCAAGCCGCCGATGAGATCCTCGAGCCGCTCGGGCTGGCGCAATACGCGGATCAACTGACCTCCGATCTGTCGACGGGTGTGCGACGCCTTCTGGAGCTGGCGGTGATCATCGCCATGGGCCCGAGCATCGTTCTGCTCGACGAGCCGTCCGCCGGCCTGGCCCAGGCCGAGACCGAAGCCATGGCCCCGGTCCTGCTCGAAACCAAGCGCCGCCTCGACTGTTCGATGATCCTCATCGAGCACGACATGGGCCTGTTGCGCCAGTTGGCCAATCGGGCCATCGCCCTCGACATCGGCGCCGTCGTCGCGACGGGGACCCCGGAGGACGTCCTGAATGATCCGGTGGTGATTGAGTCATATCTCGGGGTTGCCGCGCTGTGAGCCGTCGCCCCCGCGCCGCCGCGGTGGGCCTCGTTGCGATCGCCGCGGCCGCCGTGGTCTTGATGGGCTGCCACACCGCGCCCCGCCTGGGTGTGTCCACGACCGTCTATCCGGTCGAGGGACACTGCGACACCTCGGCCGTCGTCGAGGTGGGCGCCTCCCTTTCGCTGAGCGGGTCCGACAGCGCAACCGGGCATTCCCAATTGGTCGGCCTCGAGTTGGGGGTCAATGGGGTCAATGCCGCCGGAGGCGTCCTCACGGCCCGCCGGTGTCTGGAATTGCTCTACAAGGACGATCGCTCCGATCCCGCGGTCGACAATCAGGCGCTGTTGGACCTGGTGAACCGGGAAAAGGTGTCGTATCTCGTGGGACCCTTTCTGGCCCTGGAGAATCCGGCCAACGTCGACCACATCGGTGCGCTCGGGACCGCGGCCGGCAGCTACTCCGCTCTCGCCGTGACCTTCAAGCCCAGTGAGTTCCCCAACACCTTCCCCATTGCATCGTCGGTGGTGGACCAAGCCAGCGTGCTGGTGGCGGCGGCCAAGCGGCAGCACCTCGACCGCGTTGCCCTCGTTCGCTCCAGCTCGGCGGTGGCCGCCGAAGGGGCCACCGCATTCAGGAACGAAGCCCGTTCGGCCGGTCTCAGCGTCACCGCGAGGACCTTCGTCGCCGATTCCCGGGCGGCCGCTGCGTCGGCATGGACCGACCTCGAAACGGGGCGCCCGAGCGTCGTCGTAGTCTTCGACAGTGGGCCGACCCTGGCCCCGCTGCTCGCGGCCCGCCGAGGCGCCCGCTCGACACTGCCCGTCCTCGCCTCCACGCTGGCGGCTCCGTTGCAACCGAGCGCGGCCGCCAACGGAGTCCAGGTGATCGTGTCGAAGTCGCTGGTGGTGTCACGCCGCGTTCCCGGGAGTCTGGACTCGTTCCGGGCCCGGGTGCTGCGGGCACTCCACCAGACCCGGCTCGTCGGCCCCATCACGCCCTATGCACAGGGGTACGACGCCCTTGAGCTCTTCGCCAGCGCCGCCAATGGCGTCAACGCCTATGACCCGGGCAGCATCCGCACCTTCGTCGAGAACACCAACTTCGAGGGAGTCCTCGGAACGTACGACTACACCTCCAGTGACCACGAGGGATTGGCCGCGTCACAGCTCACCGTGGTTCCGCTCGAATTCGCTGTCCAATGGGCTCTACATCGTGCCCGCGCCGAAATAACCGAACACCGATCCGCTTTGATCTGGGCTTTCCCGGTGGAGGTGAAGGGACTCGAACCCTCGGCCTCTACATTGCGAATGTCTGGTTCTCGGCGTTATGACCAGGGCCTTTCCGAGGACTTTCCTGGTAGCGGCGTTTCGATCCCCTCAGGTTCCCTCACGATCCCTCTCCTTCCCTCTCGATAAAGACACGTAAAGACACGCCGGGGCAGGCCTTGGCCGGCCCGTCCGCGAATCGGTACTCATCGCCGATCGGCAGGCTCTCGCAATGCGAGCCAATGGCGCGCGTCCCTTTGGCGACGATCACGTTCCTCGGCGAGCAAGCGGACATCACCGGCCCTGAAGCGGCGATGCTCGTCGCAGTCGCCTGACCCAGGACGGAACGCCGATGTTCTGTCCGCCGAGGAGCGCTGGAAGGGCAGAGAGACTGCCGAAGACGTCCGCAAGGATGGAGTTTGTTTGGTACAAGACGGGATGGAGCAGGACAACCGCCGGGAGCGAAACGAGGTGATCAAGTAGAAGATGCCCGCGACCAGAGCAGTTTCCGCATCCCCTCCATCGGCCGCCGTCTCACTGCATTCGTTTCTAGCGCTGTGGTCATGTCCATCCCCTTTTCGATTTATTGGGAGATCTCGATTGCAACCCGGTGAGGAAGCCGACGTAGGCCTCTACGCGGAGTGCGTAGCGGTAGGCGCTGACAAGGAAGTCTCGGATCCGTGGGAAGTGAACCCCTTGGTGAAGAGCCAGATGGGCAGGATCAACTCGAAGAGACCGCCGATGACCAGCGCCAGCATCCCTGCGCCGTGCGTCACGTTGATGAGGTTGAACATGGCCAAAACGCTTCCCAGCAAGAAGACCGGATAGCCGATGACGCCCAGCATGGAGAGGTTTCTCGGCACGATCCTCGAAGTCAGCAGGGCAGACGAGAGGACGAGGCCTGCAACACCAGATACGGCGTAGACCGCAAGCACATACGCATTCCACTGCGCGTGGTTCGTCAGGAAGTACATCTCCACTGCCACCAGTGTGAGGCACTCCGTCACCCTCAGCGCCAGGTAGGCCCGCGGTCGAAGTGGTGCCGACGGGTGAGTATCGGCCGCATGGAAGCGCCGTTGGCTGCGACGGCGAGGCCGCAGCACGCCAGAAGGAACACGCCGACGATGAGGGCAGTGTGGACGGTCGCGCTCGAGAAGTACGAGCGGATGAGCGCGCCACCAATTGTGAAGGTGAAGGTGGCAGTGAGGAAGCACAGTCCGACGAGGACTGAGGTCTTGCTGACGGATGTCGTGGTTGGCGTCGGAGCGCCCCTGGTCGGCCAAGAGGTGGTGGGTGTCTGATGCATCGATCGGTCCAGTTTCGCCGTCTTCATGGCCTCGCTCCGATGGTCAGGGCCGGCTCCAGGTGCTCCGTCTCCAGGTGCTCCGTCTCGGACAGATCCACCGCCGGAGCGGCCGTTCCCCGGGAGGCGGCCCGCTCGGCCCGGATGTCGAGCACGAGCAGACTCAGGTTCGACACGACCGCCCCACCGATGATCGTCGTGATCAACGCGATGCCCCCGCTGGTGACGTGGAAACCGAGTTCGGCTCCGACCACCGCACCGACACCAGCGGCACCGATGCCCTTGGCCCGCATCGCCTTCGGTGTGTCGGAGCGGACCCAGCCGGCGTAGACCCCAAGCCAGATCGGCACCGCGATCGAGACCACTGCCAACAGCTGGTCGTCGAGCGGCAGGCTCGGCCAGAACCGCAGCACCAACAGCGCCCCCAGCACCATCCGCCGAGTCCGAACACGATCGGACCGGCGGAGCGGATCCATGCGCCCGTCTTGCGGCCGGTACCGCCTCGGCGGCGGATCCGGATCGCCAACACCACGAGCCAGATCACTGCCACCAAGGCCAAGCCGACCAGTGTCCCAAGGATGTCCTTGGCAATCCCTGTCTGCGGTTGCGATGTGGTGAAGCTGACCTTGTTCGGGGTGTAGCGGGACGTGTCGACCTGGCCGGTGGCGTAGAACGTGGTCAGCAGCTGTGCGCTGGCTTTCGGCTCGTAGTACC
>CAVWNQ010000002.1:0-612537 GCA_963756625.1 uncultured Acidimicrobiaceae bacterium | reverse complement strand
GGGCTAGCAATACGTACTTGGCAATGGGTTTTGCTAGCTTGACACGTTACGTATTGCTGCATCCCATTGGGCGCCTCCGCCAAGCCGCTGGAACGGTAGTTCCGTGCCAGGTGCAAAGCGATGATCGTCAGCATGGCCAGCAGGTAGGTGGCGCACTCGACGATGCACAGGAGCGCCGGGCCTAACACGAGGTCGCTCCGGGGCGTGAACACCACGACCCAGGCCGGAACGGTTCCGAGCACGAACATTGGCAGCAGCCAGCGCGCGCTGAGCGTGCTCTCTTCGCTGGCACCCTTTGGGGTGACTTTGAAAGCCCTTGTGTGGGAGCGCCACCCGAAGTACATGCCCTGTAAGAAGCACCCAAACGTCCAGGGCCACCGGACCAACTGGAAGAGGATCGCCTCCCAGGACCAAAGCTTGGCGTCGCGAGGCCGGAAGACGCGGAGGTGCCGCACGTAGACAGCGGTGCCGAGCACCAGGAGCGAATACACCCACATGTGCGTGTAGAAGTCCACCAATGTGGCATGGCCCCACGACTCCCTCAGGAGGACCCCCAAGACTGGGAGCACCGTCGCCACCGTGAGCATGACGCCCATGACGAGATAGAAGAAGAGAGAGAACCCCATGCGCACGCGACCCCGCCAGGGCACGCCGCGCACTCGGCCTGGTAGCCACTTGGTCAAGAGTGTGCCCAGGCTGCGAGCCCACTGGGACTCTTGGGTCAGCAGCTCATCGACACTGACCGGCCCAGCGCCGTGCGCCTCGGCGTCCAGCACGAACACGCCATCCCAGCCACCCGACTGAAGCCACAAGGTCGTGCTGTAGTCCTCTGCCAGCTCGGGCCCGAGGCCTCCGACGCTCTGCAGTGCGGCGGTCCGCACCGCGTAGTGCGAGCCGATACACACGGGGGCATAGCCATCGTTGGCGCCCGCCTGCATAGGCCCGTGCAGCGTTGCCTCACGGTAGAGGCGACCCCGGACCGTCCATCCGATTTCGGCGTTGGAGTCGCAGATGCTCGGCGCACAGGTGTACCCGACCTTTGGCGCGGCGAACGGGCGCACCATGGCGGAGAGGTATGAGGACTCTGGACGTGGTCACAGTCGAGCTGTACCACGACGTCGTAGTCGCGGTAGCCGACCGTGTCATAAAAGTAGGCAAGGTTGCCCTCCTTCGATTTGGTCCGCCTCGGCCAGGTAGAGCGCTGGTAGTCCTCAGCGCCGAAGCGGGTGCACACGCGCACGTGCCACGCGCCACACCATGCAAGGGTCTCAGTAGTCGGCCTCTCATCGGCCAGCCAGACGTCGTAGGCGGAGGGGTAGTCCTGGGCCAACATCGCCTCGAGGGTGGCGCGGACGACGGCCCAGGGTTCGGACGGGGCCTTGGTGACGATCATCGCCACCCGAAGAGCGGGCAACGGGACCCGGAGGTCGGGCCGGGTCATGCGGCAGGCGAAGAACAAGAAGTACGTGGGCATTAAGAAGACCCACGCCAGCAGCACCGTGCTGATCGCGGTCAGGGGCTGGTCCAGCTCCCCGTGTCCCGAGGCGAGCCACCACAGCCAGAACCATGCCCCGGCGGCCACCGTTGCCAGGACCAGGAGGCGCAGGGTGAGCTCCTGGCGCAGTGAGACGGCAGGGACGAGGATCGACCTGGTCGAGACGGGCGCGGCGACGTCGGCGACGGCCGCCGGAGCGCGTAAGTCGTGCACCCTGGTCTATCGGCACGAGCGTGACCCGAACTGAGGAACCAGCAAAGCGGGAGCGGCTGTCGAGCCGACTCATCGTCGTGTCCCGCTCTGACTCAGATTTCTGACCCACCGACAAGTCGGAGGCGATGGGACTTGAACCCACGCCGCTCGCCCGGCAGACCGGTCTGGCTCGTTGCGTCTCGTGAGGTCTCGCGGGATTTGCCTGGTCGGGCCCGCGACTTCGCCCATCGAGCGGTTGGGCCACGCTGTGACCGGTGTGGTCGTGCTTCGCGAAGTTCCGGTGACAAATCCGTCGACGCGGGAAACCCCGAAGTGGTCAATTCTCGAACGCGACGGCAAGCACGGCACTCAAAGGCCCTACGACGACTCGGGTGCGGGGTGATGTGTGCGTGTGGGCCACGGTCTCATCGAAAGAGAAGGACTCGTCCGATGGGCTGACAATGAAGCTCGGTACGTCGATCTTGTGCCAGCCGTCCGCCAGCTGAACCTCGGAAACGAGGGCTTCGTCGATGGCTGTCAGCCACTCGATGCTCATGTGCAGGGGCCTCCCAGCCAAATCAGACGTACCCGGCCCACTGTAGATCGCATGACCATTCCGAGCCCGGCGAGCCGTGCGCTGGCTGCATTGCCGAGCCGGGTCGATGGTGGCAATGGTCTCTCGCCACCAGCTCCAAGCGACACTGCCGTGCGGCGACGTCGTAGGCCGGGTGGTGGTTCTCCCCACCGAGTGACGGGGTGGCTCTGGGCCTGCCGCGACCGTCGAGGAGTTGAAGGGCCGCAGGGAGTCTGGCCGGCTCGGGTGAAGAGTTCAGATCGAGGCGCCCAGCTGCCCGAGGAGACCAGCAAGATCCCAGTAGTCCCGTTGTGAGATGACGAGGCCGCTCGCGTCCGAGACCTCGCC
This sequence comes from uncultured Acidimicrobiaceae bacterium, assembly GCA_963756625.1. Classification (GTDB taxonomy): domain Bacteria; phylum Actinomycetota; class Acidimicrobiia; order Acidimicrobiales; family RAAP-2; genus Bog-473. Next base: position 609,928 of record CAVWNQ010000002.1, on the reverse strand, counting down.
AATAGACACGCCGCGGAATACGAACGATGCGCCCGTACCTGGAAGCGGACCGATGGCGCCCGTATTCGTGCCACGGCAGATCGTTTCAAAGGCGTAGGAATCCTTCCCGATGACGCGCTGAGCGACTTCGAAGGACATGTCCGCGGCCATCTCGAGGGCACCGGCCGCCATCTGTCGGATTCCGTCGTGGCCGACGAAGACAGCTCCTGTTGGCACGTCTTCGTACCGAACGTCCTCACCCATGAACCCAAGGAGAACGGTCAACGCTTCCTCTCCACGTTCACCACCAGCTTGCGGGTGGTGAAGCCAGGCCTCGATGTAGCGGTCCAACCACGATGGGCGCATTCTCGGACCTCCCTTGTTACTTTTTGCGTCCGCATACTCCCAGGACGACTGCCCGGTCGCCACGGTGAACGGTTGACAGTGGCGGGGCTGTTTCGCGTCTGCCAGACTGATCTTCGGCACGCCGCAACCCCGAGCTCTTCCCTTCCGGCGTGCCGTAGCGCCAAGGCGAGACGACCCCGGCCCGCGCAATCGGGTCGGGGTCGTCTCGTATTTGTGGCCAGCTCCCGCCAAGGGTTGGATCGCGGGGTAACTCTGGGCCCTCAAGATCACCGAGAAGGTCAACCAGAGGAACGTATGTCTCTTCAGCCGCACCGCCCGTCTCGTAGCGGGAAACCCCGAGAAGCAGCTGGCGTGGACCTACCGCGATGGACGGATCCTACGAGGAGACCGCCGGCGTCGAAGGTAAGGGTGCGAAGTCACCATGACAGCGCCGCCCGGGCAGAATTGTCCGGAATGTGTGGTCGATCCTTGTGCACGCCTCGTTCGGCGCGGAATGCTGCTGACACGAGTTGACGACGAGGTGAGGGGGATTCTGGCCTGTGAAAGCACCGCGGAGTCGGCGACTGTTGTGGCCTGTCGTGGCACTTGGAACTGTGGTCGGCGTCAGCCTGGGCGCCGGTGTGACGTCGGTTGCCGCGGCGGCTCCGGCGGTGACTCCCGCGGCCGCTCCCAACCCGATTCAGCACGTGATCGTGATCCTCCAGGAGAACCACAGCTTCGACAATGTCCTGGGGAAGCTCTGCGCTGAGGTCAAGAGCGGCCAGATGACACGGCCCGGCAAGGACGCGCGTTGTGACGGAGCGACCACGGGGACGACGAGCACGGGCCAAGTCGTCAAGCTCGCGTCGGCGACCGACTACGTCCCCGCGTTGGGCCACAGCGTTGAGGGCCAGCAGCGAGACATCGACGCTGGGAAGATGGACGGCTTCAACGGAGCCCCCACCTGCTCAACTCTCGCCGTCTGCTACAGCCAGTACGACCCGTTGGCCGGTCCGTGCTCGGCGGGATCGTGCATTCCCAACCTGGCCGCACTGGCGGAGAAATACACCATTTCGGACCGGACCTTTGAGCTGTATTCCTCGCCCTCTTGGGCGGGTCACCTCGTGTGGGCGACGGCGAATCAGGACGGGTTCCAGGGGGACAATCCGCAGAACCCGACAGCCTCGGACCCGCAACCGAAGTCCATCGGCTCAGGGTGGGGCTGCGATTCCGGAAGAGTCGAACGGTGGGGTCCGTCACAAGAGAGTGTTCCGTCCTGCGTCCCGGACCCGACCGGCTTCCTCGGCCCGAACTGGTCCTCGTACACGGGGCCGAGGGCGCCCTACGTGAAGACGATCTTCGACGAGCTGAGCGCCAAGGGCCTGACTTGGAAGATCTACGGCGGAGCGGGGGCGCCGAGCCCGGGGTCGACGAGTTCGTTCACAGACTCAGGCTGGCAGTGGGCCATTTGCCCAACCTTCGTCGAATGTCTGTACACCTCGCAACGCAACAATTTGGTCTCGAATACCCAATTGGCCACGGATGCAGCGAACGGCCAGCTTCCGTCCTACGCGATCGTGACGCCACTGGCCGACGAGAGCCAGCACAACAACGACGACATGAGCGCTGGGGACAACTTCATCGGGAGCACGGTGGCGGGTATCGAAGCCAGCCGTGAGTGGTCATCGACCGCGATCTTCATCGAATACGACGATTGCGGATGCTTCTATGACCACGTGAACCCGCTGCAGTACAACTCCCAGTGGGGAGTTCGGGTGCCGGTAGTCATCGTGAGCCCCTACGCCAAGTTGGGCTACACGGATTCCAAGCCCACTACGTTTGCCGGCACCCTCGCCTTTGTGGAGCACACCTTCGGGCTTGCCGCGCTCGACTCGGCGACCGACGGGTCGGCCTACGACTATCGAGGAGCGTTCTGCTTCGACCCGCAAGCGAACGGGTGCACGCAAGCTGGCGCCGCGCCGACGCCGATGGTGTCACAGACACCGACGCCTCTCACGGCCTCCCAGAAGGCCGCCCAGGTCGAGAGCAACAAGGAGGACACGTAACTTCGCGTTGCTCATGGTCGGGCCACGAGAAGCTCTGCTTGTCCGGGGCCGCGTGTCGATCCCGCCGGCGAGATCGACGAAGTCCTCGGCTTCATGAATGACTACTCCGACGACTCCTCGATCACCGCAATCGCCAGCTCCAGGGCCTCGGCGATGTTGATCGCGGCGGACATGACCCTGGCTGTCCGATGATCGGGGCCACAGCCACGAGGACGTTCTGCGCGTCCTCGATCGTGATCCCCGCTTCGGCAGCCGGGCCGATGTTGAGCAGATAGGAAGCAGGGCCAGCGTCGACGGCGGCCAGGGCCGCGAGTCGGACCAACATGAGCGCGTCAGGCGTCAGCTCACATTCCGCCACCGACACTGCGGTCATGGCGGCAATCGTGTCGAGAACGGGGGTGTCTTGAGATTCATCAGCCATGGTGGAATTCCTTTTGCGTGAGGGGCATTCGCGTTGGGACGAGGTTTACCGGCTGCAGGGTCACACACGGCCACCCCTGGCAAATCCCGGCGTCTGCAGGTTAGGGCCAACACGTTCCCCGATGCCGAGAAGGTCATTCTTGGGCGAAATGGCGTAGGCGACACCCCGCTCGTCAGCCGCGAACAAGAGCCGCCCGAACCGAAGTATCCATGAACGACAATCTCGATGCCTCGGCGTTGCCGGCGGAACTCCCGCACCTCCGTCAGCAAGTCAACGTGGAGGGACGTGCATGAGACCGAGGCGAGCGTTCACGGGCTGCCGGAAGCCGCCGCCACCCTCAGGGACCGACGCTGCCTTGCTCTGTGATGCAGAAGAACGCCGAGAAGGACGAGCGCAACCACGACTCCCCGGGAGAGTGCCTTCTTGGCGCTTCGACTTTCTTCCACCGCCCCATTTTGCCCGCATCGCTCGCTCAGGTCGACTGTCGTCCTCCGCACTGCCGCCGTCCGTCAGCTCCTCGAGGTGATCCGTTGGAGTTTCACCGTCCCCGCGTCATGGGGAGGCTCCGTGAGCCAGCCCGAGGCATCTTTCCCAGCACTCACACAGCCATAGCAGTATCGTGCGGGCATGCCAGCAGAACGGAGGGTCACGACCAGGACGGAAGAGACGGTCGGCGACTCCGGATCGACGAGCTATCAACGAGCAAAATCGATCGTCGCACAGGCGACTTCGCTCAAGGACGCCGTAGGAGCCGAGGAATTTCTCGGTCCGATGAGTGACGAAGACAAGCGGGAGATCATCGCCGTGCTGAACGCCCTCCCAGCAGACGTCGATCGGGCATTCATGGCGTCGCTCCGGGATGCGCTGGACAACAATGCAAACATCTCGTTCAAATGGGCCAACCATCCCGAGGGAGGCTTCGACCACAGCGCTTCGACGAGATCCGACGGCACGGTCGAATTGATGCTTCGGACTCCCCCCGGCGACACGCTGACGTAGTCCCTCGATCCCGAGCCTGGACCGGCAACGAGGCTCAGCCTCAGCGGGGCTCGAAGAAAACCACGAGGAGCCGCAGATCGCGAGTGCGTAACGTCGCCGGCCGAACTCCCTGAGACCCGTCAACCCCGCGGCGTGGTCGGCGCACGTCCGGCTGCCGCCTGGGGACACTTTCCGGGCTCGGCGATGAAGCCGGAGCACTGGTCACCGGCGCGTGGCGCCGAGCTCACGGCACCGAGGGTAATCCGGAGCCCCGACGCGAAGCGGCCCCTCAGTAGGGCGGAGGAGGGGCCGCTGCACCCTTGTCATCGTGACTGACGTAGGTACCTTCCGTTATACCCGCAGAGCCCGGCGGATCCGTCGCGCCCCGTCACAGCGCCGCCCGCCGTACCGTCAGGAGTCGCTCATGTCCGACGCCGTCACCCGGTGTTTCATGGGTCCCGGCCGGGGCGAGCAGCTGCCCAACTTCGAGGACTGACTGGCGGGTCTCCATGGGACGCACCGCGCTGCCCGTCGCGGAACCGGCACCGCCGTGTTCGTCCAGGGCCGCGGTGGCGACCACGGGCCGGCCCGGGAACTCCGTACCGCCGGACTACGACCAGAGTTCAGCCCGGCGCGACCACCAGGCCTCGGCGGCGGTCATCGCGCCTTCGGCCTCGCGGATGCCGTCGCCCACGAGCCCTGCGGTGGCAGCCCAGTGCAGGGGTACAAGGGCGAGAGCCCCGGGGAGCCATCGGTACTCGTCGCGAGTCAACGGTTCCGGAGCCGTGCTTTCGTAGGCGTCGAGCAGTCGTCGCGGCGCGAGCAATTCGCCGCTCGGTGCGACCTGGTGCAGGCTGGCCGCGATGTCGTACAGGCGCTCCCTGACCCTGGCGAAATCCAGGTCGAAGGTGGCCCATGAGCCGTCTGACAGTTCTCCCGCGTTGCCCAATTTGTAGTCCCCATGAATCGGAGCGCATGGCAGTTCGACCTCATTCCGGAGCTTGGAGAGCTCGCCAGTCAGTTGGCGCATCCGATGCACTACCGGCTCGCTGCGGGGTCCGAGCCTGCGGCGTGTGAAGCCGACCGAGTAACGCAGTTGGCCGAAGGTTCTGTGGTCGTCGAGGGGTTCGGGCGGACTGGGCTCCCAGACTGCTTTGAGCGCAGTGTGAACGCGTCCGAGCTCCCGGAATACGCGGACGTAGGAGTCCTCGTCCGTCCGTGGCTGCACGTGATCGATGAACTCCTCAAGCTCAGCCCAACGATCAGCGATCCTCAGGAGGTCGCAGCCGGAAATCGGAATCGGCCGAGCGACGCGGACTTGCGTCCGCTGGAGCCGTTCCCGCAAGCGCCGCAGTCCCGCGACTCGGCCGCGGCGGACCCAGGGCCTGTGAACCCGGAGGACAACCGGCGGCTCAACGTCTATCCGCAGGTTGAGGTTGAATCCACCGCCGATGTCTGCCCATCCGGCACCGCGCGCGACGCGGTCGATCAGGGCCGAGACGGCCGGATCATCTGGGCTGGCTCTAGGTCCAAACCAGCGCGGCAAGGCAGGGGGAGAGGTCGAAGCTGCTTCGATTCCGGTCATGGCAATGGCCCGCCAGCGCACCCGACGGAGGGTCCGCCGGCGAACCCATCCTCCTCGACGCGGGTCGATGCCACGCGACACAACTGGTCTATGCGCTCAACAACGTTCGCAGTTGGTCCCTTGGATGGTCCTGACGCGGAATGGACTCAGGAGTCAGATCAAACAAGAACCACTTGGCCAGGGGAAACTCTGTTTGTGGAGGCGATGGGACTTGAACCCACGAACCTCTTGACTGCCAGGCGCTTCTGGGTGGTTTTCGGACGATCGGCGTGAAGAGGGAAAACTGCCATCCGCCCAGTTTGGAAGCTGTTTCCTACTAACCACTGGTGACCGTTGAATCACCCCTTTCTTAGACGCCGCGCGGGGAAAACGCGGGGAAGAAATTTTGTGCGGCCAGGCCGGTCAAGGGTCGCCGAAGGCGAGGGAGGAACGAAGCGCAGCGGAGTCCCGCAGCGACGCCCTTGACGGGCCGGGTGATCTCGAGACCCACAATGAAGGTGGCCGGGCCGGCCGGTTCGGCCCGGCCTGGATGCTGCTTGGGTCGCCCCGTACGGCACCATGGGGATAGTCGTGGGAGCACGAAAATCGCACTCGATAACCGGCAGTTACGGTTGGTCTGGACCTGGCGTACAACCCTATGTGGTCGTCGTTATGCACTCCCTCGCCATCGCCTCGAACGCCGAATCCGGCGTCGATCGAGGCCCGGACCGTGGTGTCAGGATCGAGGCGTAGATCGGCAGATATGGCGCGCCCATCTAAGAGCGGCTGTCGCCCCGCTCGGGTCAGCGCAACTATGCACCAAGTAGTGCCACAACGATCGCCTCAACTGCGTCGAAGGGCGCACGCAGTGCACCCTCGAGGTGGTGCCGCTCAGACAGAAACCCCGGGGAGTTGTAACTCACTGATACCGCTCCGTTCCTGTCCTCCCAGACCAACACCTTGAGTGGAATATCCAACGCAGCAAGCGGCGCCGCGAGCATCACCGCTGCGCCGACACTCGGCTTTCCAAACATGACGAGTTTCGAGTCGGGCATCTGCACACCAGCTCGTTCGGCTACGCCGCTGTGATCGATGACGTTGAACACCGTGAAGCCCCGATCTGCCATCAGACTCCTCAGTCCGTCGATGGTCTGTGGGACAGACTTGCTGCTGGGTTTGGTGATGACCCCTTCCGAAGATTGCGGGCTGTCTAACATCAGGCTTCCTTTCGCGGATGAGCCGCAGTTGTGCCCGGCTGCGGGAGCAGGTCGTGTCGGATCGGCATTCACGTCGATAGAAACCCCGGCTTGCATTAGGCGCCTTGGGCAAATCAGAGGACGGACGCCATGCCGCCATGCGATTTGATCTGCAGCGTCAAGAGGTTGGTCACGCTGCTTTCATGGCTTCTTCAATGAGCCCTGCCACATCGTCGGGATGAGACACCATCGCAACATGGCTGCTCGGGATCTCGATAGTGGTGGCGCCCATGCGCTTGGCGAATAAACGCTCTGCGTCGGGTGGAATGGCTTCATCGTTCTCCGCTACCAAGAACCAGGTGGGGAGGGATTTCCAAGCCGGCACACCCATCACGTCTTCAAGGGCGGACGCGGCCAATGGTTGTTGTACGGCGAACATGACCTTTGCCTTTGCGGCATCAACATCGGCCGCGAAGTGGTTGACGAAATCGTCCTCGGGTAGCCAGGCGAAGGCTTTCTTGTCGATAACTAGGTGAGCGAGAGCCGCAGTCGGAGGACCCTGCGCTGCAAGCGCTCCGATCGATTCGCCCTGATCAAGTCCGAACGCCGCGATATATACAAGACCTACAACGTTCGGGGCGTCGGTACCCAAGGCGGTCATGATCTGGCCGCCGTATGAATGCCCAGCGACGATCGTCGGCCCATCTTGGAGATCGAGCACATGGCGCAAGCGAGCCACGTCGTCGGCTAAAGAGGTCTCAGGGAACTGCGGCGCCGTGACGTGGTATCCGCGGGCTTGAAGGCGCTCAATGACGCCTGCCCAAGACGATCCATCCGCCCACGCGCCGTGCACCAGAACGATATTCGAGGGAGTGGGCATGGTTGTGGTTCTCCTTGTCGTTGCAAGTAAAAGCTCAGACCGGAGGAGAGCCGCGCTTTAGTGACAACCATCTCAGCAGACCTTCCTCGGCCCGTGAAGGGACGGTAACATTCTGATCCCCGGAAGTCCATGGGCGTTCCAGTAGGTACGGCCTGAGACGGTCCTGGTCCGGCGATCGCTCATTGACGAAGTCAAATAACGCCCGAATCGTTCAGCGGCCGAAGGAGGTCAATATGAGCAGCAGCGAGACTGGTATCTCGACCGAGAGCTCTCGGCCGGGGACGATAGACATGAAGCTTGAAGTGGTGACAGTGCCGGTCTCAGACGTCGATCGCGCAAAGAACTTTTACCAGCGGTTGGGATGGCGGGTAGACGCGGACATCGTGGTCGGCGACGCCTTTCGAGTGGTCCAAGTGACACCTCGCCATTCGTCGTGCTCGGTTGCGTTCGGGAGGGGCCTCACCACGGCCGAGCCGGGCTCCGCTCGGCGCCTGCTACTGGTCGTCAGCGACATCGACGCGGCGCGAGCCGATCTCATTGACCGCGGCGTCGAAGCCAGCGAGGTGTACCACTTGGCTGGAGGGCGCGTTCCCGGTCCGGACCCCGAACGCCGGTCCTACCAAACGTATGTGGCGTTCAACGATCCAGACGGCAATGAGTGGCAGCTCCAAGAGATCACGACGCGTCTCCCCGGCCGGGAGTGGGAGGACTGACATCCAACGCCGCCGGTCTGTGTGGACTTGACCCGAAGCCGAGGTCTTCATAGGGCTGTCCCCGATCGCCGGGGTAGTGGGCACGCTCAGCTTTCCGTAGGCGAGACTGTGTGCGTGAGGAAAGATCCGATTCGCATGTACCCGTATGACTCTGATTGGGTGACCAGCTTCGAGCGAGAGCGCCTTCGCCTGACACCGATTCTGCAGCCATTCCTGGTCCAGCCACTGGACCACATCGGCAGCACGTCAGTTCCCGGTCTGGTAGCCAAACCGATCATTGACATGCTGGCTGTGGTCGAAGATATTTCATCGGTGACGCGATGGGCCAACGACGAGAGCGACGCCTTAGCCTCGATCCACCGATTGCTGACGGCCATTGCGGTTGAAGTTCTGTGTTCTCAAGGAATGACGGCGTGACGGTCGCGTCGGCGTGCAGAACCACCGGCTCTTGTCCGGGTCGAATGTCAGCGCATGAACACCGTCTGCGGCTGCGCCGGTCCGCGGTGGTGTCCTTAGGTGAGGAGTGGCAGGGCCCGGATCTGGTCGAGGGCCCTGGTGAAGATGACCGCCCAGGGCCATCGCTCAGGAAGCCGCAAGACGGTGGTGCCGCTGCGATTGACTAGGCGACCGGGGAGGGCAAGGACCCGGGTGCGCACGCTGCGCGCCACGGTGAGCTGATCGTCGGGATGGATGCCCCCGAGACGGGCACTCCAGCGGATGAGATCGTGGGCCAACACCGCGCAGGCGAGCCAGGCCGCGTTGGCGAAGAATCGACCAGAAGGGCAGTGCTCGAGACCTGCACCTTCTTTGAGGTCACGGATGGCCAGCTCGATGCCGGCATGAGCCCGGTGGAAGTCGTCCGCGGCCACCGTGCCGAGCGCCACGTCGGTAACGAAGGCGTGGTGGCGCCAGTCGGGCCATAGGGCCAGCTGCTTCGGATCGCTCAGTCGGCTGCGGCGCACCACGAGGCGGAGCTCGCGTCCGTTGCCACGCTTCTTCCCAGTCACAAGCGTCGTCTCGGCCACCTGGGCCACGCCGCCGTCGGGATAGGTGATGGAGTGCCAGGCTGACTCGTCGATCGCCTCGATATGGGTTCTCACCTCGGCGTTGATGCGCAGCGTGATCGAGTAAGCCACACCGTGGTGGGTCAAGATGTCGAGGAGGGCAAAGGAGAAGAACCCCGAGTCGCTCCGCAGCGTCAGCGGCCCCTCTGCCCCGGCCCGGCGCACCCGGGCGATCAGCTCCTCAACGAAGCGCTTGGTGCCACGCTGGGAGGACCCCTTGCGCAGCCGGGCGTGGAGTACTTCGCCGCTGTCGGCCCGCGTGGCGATGAGCGGGTGATACCCGAAGAGGCGGGTATAGCCATAGGCCGCCCCACCCTTGTGGTGACCATGGACCTCGCAGATTGTCGAGTCGAGGTCCATGGTCACGGGCGAATCTCCGGGACCCGCTCCGAGCACCCAGGCTCGACGGGTCGCCTCAGCGATAACCGCGTCGAGTTGGCGGATGTGTCCAAAGGTGAAGGCGCGCAAGAAGGTGCCGAGCGTGGATGGTGCCATCACCCGAAACGGCAGGACACGCTGCGTCGCTCCAGCGCGCAGTCGATCAGCATGGTCGATGTGGGACCCACCGGCCAAGATGGCCGCGACCAGCGTCAGCACCTTGCGCCCCGGACGCGCGCCACCGACGCGGTCGCCGAGGCGCACTATCTGGTTCACCAGCGCCTCGAGGCCGAGTCGAACCATCAATGTCGCCGGCACGATCAGCCCGGCATCGGCGACCAGAGACGGCTCGTCGAAGGTCACCCCGATCCGGTCGATCCCGCGCGATACTGGACTCACTGAAAGTGCCTCCTTGGTGCTGGGGAACTGCGACGTCGAACACCGCAATTCTTCCAGCGCAGGAGGCACTTTCCGCGGATACGCGGATTACGTTCCGCTTACTTCATCGGTGGATCGATGCTTAGTGGCTGCGGTCACCGGATCGACTGAGCGCGCAGGTCGCAGCGCCGCGCATTCGGCGACCAGGGCGGTCACGGTCATGCCCTTGAGGCGGCAATGGAGCTGCTCGGGGGCGGTGAAGCCGAGGTGGCGCATCTGGGTGATGGCCTTGACCCGGGCCTGACGGGCCGAGCGCTTGGCGATCACGAGGACCCGGATGGCCTCGACCGGACCGTCTTTGGACTTGGCCGAACCGCTGGCCCGACCACTGATGGCCGCCCGAGCGGCCTCGATGGCGTCGAGCGGATCGGACTTGCCCTGGTTGCGACGGGACTGGCGATTCTGTCGATTCACCTCGACCACCGCGACGCCCTTGCGTCGGAGGAATCGAACCAGCCCGGTGCCGTAGGAGCTGGTGCCCTCGATGCCGACCTTGGTCACCTCGCCGAAACCCTCGAGCCAGGTGAACAGCGCCTTGTAGCCGGTGGCATCGGCACCGAAGGACTCGGTGCCGACGAGGCGACCGAGTGGGTCGAGTGCGGCAGCGACGTGAGTGTCGAGGTGCGTATCGACACCACCGGTGATCCCGGGCGCGGCTTCTACGATGGTCATTGCCATCCCTTTCTTCCTTCACAGTTGGGGGGATGGCACGGCCGTCTCGGATCGGAGCGACGGGCGGCTCGGGCTGTTGGCAGCAACCCGGGCCAATCACCCACCTCAGAGACGGGGCGTGCCGTGTTCGTTGTGCGGCTGGAAGAGTTCGGTCGACGACGTCCGAAGACGCCTCATGACTCCAAGTCAGGCCGAATCTTCCAGTACTCCCGAAGCTATTTGGGACCAGCAGTGAAGCGGTGGACCCTACAGAGCAGTGTCATTGATAGGGGACAGGGGATCTGCCTACTCGAACGCTCTGAAGACCGATTCATAGATACGGTCCTTCTCGGTACTGATCTTCTCGGGCCTTTCCAGGCTGGCCGTCATGGAGCACGAGTGGCCTGGAGTTGGTGGGAGTAGACCATCCTGAAGCACCGCCCGCGACCGGGGCCCGGGCTAGTGAATGGTGCCGATAGCGCTGTTGAACACGCCGTCTGGGTCGTAGCGTCGCTTGAGGTCCTGGAGCCGACCGGCGTTGGTGCCGTAGGCGAGGCGGAGACGTTGGTGCTCGTCGGGGCCGAGCAGATTGGGGTAGCCGCCGGGCAGGGCGCGCGGCGCCAATCGCTCCGATAGCTGGGTCATCCAGTGCCGGTGGGCGCCGCCGTGGTCGTCTGGGGTGGGTTCCCAGGCGGCCAGGATTTCGAGCAGCAGGTGGTCTTGGCGTAAGGCGAAGGCGGTGTGGTCAGGGGCGACTCGTGAGGCGGCGCCGTGGAAGTGGTGCACCGCGATGACCGATAAGGGTGAGGTGGCGTGCTGGGCCGCATCGATGAGCAGGCTGGCGGTGTGCTCGGTGACCTCCGACATCCACCGGGTCTGCAAAGCGTAGTGACGGCCGTTGACCACGGTTTGGTCGAACAGGCCCAGGGCGTCTTCGTAGGACATGGGAGCGACCTGGACGGCGATAGGCGCGCCGAGGCGCTCGACCGGGACTACGGTCGCTTGACCTTCGGTGGGGTCGCCGCTCCAGGCGGGGAACAGGAACAGCAGGGGAGTGCCGTCGGGCCCGGACATGAAGCCGACCATGACGGTGAGCTCGTCGGGGGCGGTCGCAACGACCTGGCGGTAACCGGCAAGCACCTCGCCGGCTTGGGAGCCAAGGTGACCTTTGCGGAGTGGGCCCGGCGGTGGTGGCCGACGGTCGAAAGCAGCGAGCGGGCGCCGAGCACGATCAGCGGCTACGAATCGGCGTTGCGGATCCAAGTGCTGCCTTACCTCGGCGGCCGGCGTCTCCGAACAGTGCGTCGCATCGACATGGAGGAGTGGCTGGGTCAGCTCCGGATCGCCGGCTATGCCAACTCGACGATTCACTCCGCGCGCACCGTCGCCGGCATGGTCTTCAAGTCCGCCCTCGATGCCCGCATCATCGCCTCGAACCCGCTGACAGGAATCCGGGTGCCTACAGGCACCAGTCGGACTCGCAACGCCCTCAGCGTCGAGCAAGTCGAGGCTCTGGCCGTCACGGTTGATCCGTGGTGGCGGCCGTACGTCTTGGTGCTCGCCTACTGCGGGCTTCGCCCAGGGGAGGCCGCCGCTTTGCGGAGAAGGCACCTCGACGACCTCGGACGCCTCACGCTGGAGCGAGCGATGGCCGAGCACAGAGGCAAGCTCCTCGAGAGGGACACGAAGACGCACCGGGCCCGGGTCGTCCAGGTGCCTTCCAGCGTCCTCGTCGAGGTCCGGGATCATCTCGCTGCCCATGTCGAGGACGACCCGCTGGCGCTCATCTTCACGACGCCCTCAGGGACGCCGGTGCGGATCTCCAACTGGCGTCACAAGGTGTGGCACCGGCAGCGGACGAACTCCGACTACCGAAGTGGGCGACCCCCTACGTCGTGCGACACACCGCAGCGAGCCTCATGGCGCAACGAGGTGTCCCTGTCTCCGCTGCCGCTGCAGCACTTGGTCACGATCCGGCGATTTTCCTTCGCACGTACTCGCACCTACCCGGAAGACCTGCGCGCTGTCGCCGACGCGATGGACCGCGCTCGCACGGAGACGATCAGTGCGTGCGCAACGGACCGTTCGACACCGATCGAGCTCGATGGAGCTCGATGTCGCGCAGGGAAAACGCGGGGAAGAATCGAAGGGCTGAGGGTCGGTTCTCGGAACGACCACTCTGACCAGGAAATTTGGTGGAGGCGATGGGACTTGAACCCACGAACCTCTTGACTGCCAGTCAAGCGCTCTACCAGCTGAGCTACGCCCCCAGTGGTGGAGATCCACGCTAGCAGTCGGGCAACAGAGCCTCCGGCTGGTGGAGAGGTCCGCAGCGCCACCGAGCGAGCCACCGAGCGAACCACCGGGCGATCCATCGAGCAGGCCCCGAAACCACCCCCACGCTGCTCGGGAGCGTGGGGAGCGTCGCCTACCCTGGTGGCATGGCACGCGCGTACGACGTCGTCGCGGTGGAGCGCAAATGGCAGCGCCACTGGGCCGACGAGGGCACCTACGAGATCGACAACGACGACCCGCGCGAGAAGTTCTACGCACTGTGCATGTACCCGTACCCCTCCGGACCGGCGCACCAGGGGCACGTCCGCAACTACACCTTCGGTGACCTGGAGGTTCGCTACCAGACCATGCTGGGCAAGGGCGTCCTCAGCCCCATCGGCTTCGACTCCTTCGGGCTGCCCGCGGAGAACGCGGCCATCAAGACCGGCACCCACCCCCGGATCTTCACCGACGCCCGGATCGCCGAGCTCAAATCGTCCCTCTTTCGGCTCGGCGCCGTCTACGACTGGCGCCGGGAGGTGCACAGCCACGACCCCGAGTACATCAAGTGGTCCCAATTCATCTTCCTGAAGTTCTGGGAGGCGGGCCTCGCCTATCGGGCCAAGGCCCCCGTGAACTGGTGCCCCGGCTGCCAGACGGTGCTGGCCAACGAGCAGGTCCTTCCCGACGGCACCTGCGAGCGCTCCGGCGACGTCGTCGTGCGGCGCGACCTCGAGCAGTGGTTCTTCCGCATCACCCAGTACGCCGACGAGCTGCTCTACGCCCTCGACGACCTCGAGTGGCCGGAGCGGGCCAAGCTCATGCAGCGCAACTGGATCGGACGCTCCGAGGGCGCCGAGTTCGACCTGGCCGTCGAGGGGCGGCCCGACGTCACCATCCGCGTCTTCACCACGCGACCCGATACCAGCTTCGGCATGACCTACGCCGTCATGGCACCGGAGCACCCGCTGGTCGACGAGCTCACCACCGACCCGCAGCGCAGGGCGGTGGACGCGCTCCGGCAGCGCGCCGCCCGGGAGACGGACATCGAGCGCATGGCCGAGGGGGACCCGGCCACCCTCGACAAGCGCGGCGCCTTCACGGGGACCAACGTCGTGAACCCCTTCACCCGCGACCCGGTGCCCCTCTACGTGGCCGACTACGTCCTCATGGGCTACGGCACCGGCGCCATCATGGCCGTGCCGGCCGAGGACGAGCGCGACTGGGCCTTCGCCACGCTGCACGAGCTGCCCATCGTGCGCACCGTGCAGCCGCCCGACAACTGGGAAGCGGACGGGGGTGGCGCCTACACGGGTGACGGCGTGAAGATCAACAGCGGCTTCCTCGACGGGCTCGACATCGCGACGGCCAAGGACCTCGCCATCGACTGGGTCGAGGAGCAGGGCATCGGCGAGCGCAAGGTCAACTACCGCCTCCGCGACTGGTTGGTGTCCCGGCAGCGCTTCTGGGGGTGCCCCATCCCGGCCGTCTACTGCGAGACCCACGGCGTGGTCCCCGTGCCCGAGGACCAGCTGCCCATCGTGGCGCCGGACGACGTGGAGTTCCTCCCGACCGGTCAGTCACCGCTGGCCCTGCACGAGGGCTTCCTCCATACGACCTGCCCGATCGACGGCGGCCCGGCCCGGCGCGAGACCGACACCATGGACACCTTCGTCGACTCGTCGTGGTACTTCCTGCGCTTCTGCGACCCTTGGAGCACCACGAGCCCGTTCGATCCGGCGGCGGCCCGCCATTTCATGCCCGTCGACCAGTACATCGGCGGGATCGAGCACGCCATCTTGCACCTGCTCTACGCGCGCTTCTTCACGCGCGCCCTGATCGACGTCGGGCTGGCTCCCGGGCTCGACCGTGAGCCCTTCGAGCACTACCTGGCGCAGGGCATGATCCGCCTCGACGGCACCAAGATGTCCAAGTCCAAGGGGAACCTCGTCGCCCCCGAGCACTTCTTCGACACCGTCGGGGCCGACGCGCTCCGCCTGTTCCATCTCTTCGTCGGACCCCCCTTCGATGACATGGACTGGACGGACCAGACCGAACAAGTCATCGACGGCTGCGGCCGCTTCCTCGATCGCCTCTGGCGGACGTGCACCTCGGCGCCGGACCTACGCGGCGGCGACCAGACCGCCGCCGACCTCGCCGTGCGCCAGGCGGTGCACCGCACGATCGACGAGGTCACGAAGGACATCGAACGCTGGTCCTACAACACGGTGGTGGCGCATTGCATGGAGCTGCTCAACCTGCTCCAGCGCTACGGCCGTGGTGACGCGCCGGCCACCGACGGCAACCGGAACGCAGGCAACGCCGCCAACGCCACCGCCACCGCCACCGCCACCGCCGCCGGCGCCGGCACTGGCCCCCACGCCGACGTGTGGAACGACGCCCTCGATGCGATCCTCAGCCTCCTCGCCCCGCTCGCCCCGCACGTCACGGCGGAGCTGTGGGAGCAGCGGCACCCGGGCGAGCCGTCGGTCCACCTCCAGTCTTGGCCGAAGGCCGATCCCGAGCTGGTCCGTCAGGACACGGTGACGATGGTGGTCCAGATCAACGGGAAGGTGCGTGACCGCATCGACGTGGACGCCGGCATCTCCGAGGCCGAGGCCGAGGCAGCGGCGCTGGGGTCGGCCAAGGTGGGTGACGCGCTCAACGGGGCGACGCCCAGGCGTGTCGTCGTTCGCCCGCCCCGCTTGGTGAACGTCGTCGTCTGACCCGGGTCCAACCGTGGACCGGACGCCGAGACGGCCCCCGTCCGGCTCAGCTGTGGAAGCCGGCCAGCACGCCCTTCCACGCCTCGGGGTCGACCCTGTACGGCGCGTAGAAGCTGAAGCGGTCGACGAGGCCCTCGAAGCGGTTGCGCACCTGCGCCGCCACCTGGTCGAGCGGGCAGACGACGGCGAAGGCCTCGAGCACCTCGTCGGTGATCAGCTCGCCCATCTTCACCCACTCGCCCCGCTTGGAGAGCGTGTTCAGCTCGCTCTGCAGGTCGCCCCAGCCGTGGAGCTCGAGCACGGGCCGGTAGGCCGGGGTCGAGCCGTAGAAGGCGATCTGCTGGCGCACCGCAGCGTCGGCCGCGGCAATGCTCTCCTCGTCGGTGCCGGTGACCACGAAACCTGGATACGACACTACGAGATCGAGCCGGGTCTTGCCCGCCTTCGCCGCACCGCGCTCGAGCGCCGGGATGCTGACCTCGCGGAGATACCGCTCGGTCGTGAAGCCGTGCACCAAGAAGCCATCGCCGACCTCGCCGGCCACCTCGGTCATGTACTCACCCACGCCGGCGAGGAGGATCTTGGGATTGCCGTAGGGGTTGGCGCCGGGGTCGAAGAACGGCGTCATGAGCGTGTGCGTGTAGAACTCGCCGCGGAACTCGAGCTTCCCGCCGGTCTCCCACGCCTGCCAGATGGCGCGGATGGCGAGGATCATCTCGCGCATGCGCGGCGCCGGGTGCGACCACGGCATGGAGAAGCGCTTCGTGATGTGCGGCTTGATCTGGCTGCCCATGCCCAGCATGAAGCGACCCTTGGTCAGGAGCTGCAGGTCGTTGGCGACAACGGCGAGCGTCATGGGGTTGCGCGCGAAGGCGACCGTGATGCCGGTGCCGAACTCGAGCTTCTCGGTGGCGGCAGCCCCGACGGCGATGGGGAGGAACGGATCGTGGCTCGTCTCGGCCGACCACACGCCGTCGTACCCGCTCGCCTCGGCCTTGGCCGCCTGCGCCGCGATGTCGTTGGGGTCGAACCCGATGCCCCCGTCGATCTTCATCCGTGTCCCTTCCGCCGCGCCATGGCGCGATCCGTGTCGAGCGATCCGGGCGTGGCCGCCGCCCCAATTCCGCCGCCGGTCGTCCCGGCGGCCCTCACTGCTCCTCGCCGCGCAGGAAACGCTCCAACTCCGCCGCGATCTCGTCGCCCGACGGCATCTCTTCGACCCCCATGGCGTTGCCCTCCGAGGCGTCGATGTTCTCCTCGAGCTTGCGCACCATGGCCTGGTGTTCCGCGTTGTCGGCGATCAGCTGGTCCACCTGCCGGCGCGAGCTGTCGGCCGCCCGGCGCAGGGCGGAGGAATCCAGCGAGAGCCCGCCGATCGCGGCCAGCCCCTCGACCAACGCCGCGCTCGCCTCCGGGAACGGCATGCCGGCCACGTAGTGGGGGACCCGGGCCCACAGGCTGATCGCCGGCGTGCCGGCCGCGCCGAAGGCCATCTCGAGCGCCGCCATGACGCCGGCCGGCACCTCGAGCTCGCCCTGCACGATGCCCACCTGCTCAATCAGATGGGCCGACTCGGCCGGCGCGGTGGCGGCCAGCTTGACCGGACGGGTGTGCGGGGCCGGAGCCGGGAACGCGCCCAGGCCGACCACCATGCGGACGCGCCACGAGCGGGCCAGCCCGACGACCGCATCGGTGAAGGCCCGCCAGTGGAAGTCGGGTTCCGGACCGACCAGGAAGAGCAGGTCGCGACCTGACTCGTCGGAGCCCTGGCGCACGACGGTGCGCGGCCAGGTGAGCTCGCTCGTGACGCCGTTGACGATGCGCGCCACCGGCCGCCGCGCCCGCTGGTCGAGGAAGTGCTCGCCGTTGAAGGTGACGATCGGCTCGCTGTGCACGTGGCCGAGCAGTGACGCAATGGCCGTCGTCGAGCCCAGGCCCGCGTCGACCCAGCCCTCGAGGGACACGACCAGGAGCGGCTCCTGCACCGCCGGTTCGCGATGCACCTCGAAGATCTCGGTCATGCCCCCGGCGCCGTCGTCAGGGCTCACGGCGCGGACTCCAGCGACTGGGCCGCCATCTCGAAGAGGCGGCCGATCTGCGCGGGATACCCCTCGACGCTCCCCGTGTCGCCCGCGCCTGCCCCGGCGACGTAGCGGGCGTAGACGCCCTGGAGGATGCAGCCCAGTTTCCAGTAGCCGAAGGCGACGTAGTAGTCGACCCCCGAGACGTCGAGCGTCGAGACCTCGTCGTAGCGCGCCACCACCTGGGCCCGCGTGGCGAAGCCTGGCGCCGTCGTGGGTGACATCCCGAGGACGGCCATGGAGTCGGTCGGGTCGGCCCAGTACACCATCAACAATCCGAGGTCGGCGAGTGGGTCGCCGAGGGTGCAGATCTCCCAGTCGAGGATGGCGCGCACGGTCCCGTCGTCGGCCAGGACGACGTTGTCCAACCGGTAGTCGCCGTGCACGACCGAGGTCCGTTGCTGCTTGGGAATCCGCCGCGCCAGGTCGTCGCTGACCCGGTCGACCAGGGCACCGTGGTCCACGCCCACAACCTGCATCTGGTCGTACTGCGAGCGCCAGCGCTTCAACTGGCGCTCGATGTAGCCCTCGTGACGGCCGAGGTCGCCCAGCCCCACCGCGTCGGGGTCCACCTCGTGCAGCGCAGCCAGCGTGTCGGCCATGTGGTCGCCGATGGCGCGGCGCGTGGGCTCGTCGAACGCCTCTTCCGCCTCGGACGCGCTGCGCAGGATGTGGCCGTCCACGAACTCCATGACATAGAAGGGCCGCTCGTTCACCGACTCGTCGGTGCACAGGCCGGCCGTCACGGGAACCGGGATCCCCGCCGGGCCGAGCGCGTGCATCAGGCGATATTCGCGGGACATGTCGTGCGCGGTCGGGAGCACGTGGTGCAGGGGCGGCCGGCGCAGGGCCCAGGCCCGTCCCGCGGCGTCCTCGACCCGGAAGGTGAGGTTCGAGCGCCCACCGGCGATCAGCGAGAACGTGAGTGGGGGAGTGACCTCGGGCAGGTGGGCGACCATCCAGTCGGTGACCCGAGCCTGGTCGATGCCACGTGGCGCCTCTGACACGGCATCCGACGCTAATCGGTGCCACGCGGCCCCAGCGGACGCCCTCGGTCACCTGCCCTGTCCGCCCCGCCGTCCGCGGCGCCACCACATCGTCCGCCGCACGACCTGGTCGGGGCGCTGCGCCGCCCCCGTGGCGTCCCGAACCGGTGGGGACAACCGGTAGCGTCAATGCCGATGGATGTCACCGACGAGACCTTTCAGACCGAGGTACTGGCCCGCAGCGCGACGGTGCCGGTCGTCGTCGACCTGTGGGCACCGTGGTGCGGCCCCTGCAAGACGCTCGGACCGATGCTCGAGAAAGCCGTGGCCGACACGGGCGGCGCCGTGGAGCTGGTCAAGGTGAACGTCGACGACAACCCGCAGGTGGCCCAGGCCTTCCAGGTGCAGTCGATCCCCGCCGTGTTCGCCATCAGCGGCGGCAAGGTGGTCGACCAGTTCATCGGCGCGCTGCCCGAGGCACAGGTCACTGCGTTCGTCCAGGGGTTGGCGCCGGCGCCGAGCGAGGCGGACACGCTGACCGCCGCCGGTGACGAAGCATCCTTGCGCAAGGCCCTCGAGCTCGAGCCGGACCACGCCGGCGCCACCGAGGCACTGGCCCGCCTCCTCGTCGACCGGGGTGACGCGCCGGGTGCCCTCGCGCTGCTGCAGCGCATTCCCGAGACGGAGGCAGGCCGCGCCCTGGCGGCCGAGGCACGCCTCCTCGAGGCGGGTGTCGACGTCTCGGGGACCGGGCGCGAGGAGATCGAGGCCAAGCTCGACGAGCTGCTCGACCGGGTGCGCGAGGACGACGCGGCCCGCCAGGAGTTCGTGGACCTCCTCGAGACGCTGGGCGGCGAGGACCCGCGCACCAACGAGTACCGGCGGGCACTGGCCGCGCGCCTGTTCTGATGGCGGCGCCGGCCGCCGGGGCGTCCATCACCGACCCCGGCGCCGTTCCCGCCTCCGGTCCCTCCGCCGACGTCGCGCCCAGCCTCGACCTCGGCGGCCGTCGCTACGACCTGACGCACCGGGCCCTGATCATGGGGATCCTCAACCGCACGCCGGACTCCTTTTACGACCAGGGCGCCACCTACGAGCTCGACAAGCTCTACGCCCGGGCCGAGCAGCTGGTGGCCGACGGCGCCGACATCCTCGACGTCGGCGGGGTCAAGGCGGGTCCGGGTCCCGAGGTCACCGAGCCCGAGGAGCTCGACCGGGTCGTCCCCGTCGTCGCCGGCCTGGTCACGCGCTTCGACACCCCCGTCTCGGTCGACACCTGGCGCGCCGCCGTGGCCCGCGCCTGTTATGCCGAGGGCGCCGTCATGGGCAACGACATCAGCGGCCTGGCGGACCCCGACTACGCACCCGCCGCCGCCGAGCACGGTGCCGCCGTCGTGGTGACGCACATCCGCCTGGAGCCGCGCGTGGCGGACCCCGAACCGCACTACGACGATGTCGCCGGCGACGTCGCTGCCTTCCTCGGCGAGCGGGCGGCGGGAGCCGCCGCCGCCGGTGTCCCCGCCGAGCGCATCGTGCTCGACGCCGGCCTCGACCTCGGCAAGACGGCCGAGCAGTCTCTGGCGCTGCTGCGCGCCTCGCCGGTGCTGGCCGCCTTGGGCTACCCGCTCCTCCTCTCCGCGTCCAACAAGACCTTCCTCGGCAAAGTGCTCGACCTGGAGCTCACCGAGCGGCGCGAGGCTTCCATCGGCGCGGCGGCGCTCGGCATCGCGTGGGGCTGCCGCATCGTGCGCGTGCACGACGTCAGAGGCACCCGCCGGGTCCGCGACGTGCTCGCCGCGGTGAGTGAGGCCGAGTGACCGTGCCGCGCCTCGAGTCGACCTATCTCGTGAGGGGCGACGACGCCTCGTTGGTGGCGCAGGAGGTGCGGACCCTGCTGGCCGACATCGTGGGAGACCGCGACCACGCGCTGGTCGTCGAGGAGATCGGTGGTGGCGCCGGAGACGAGCTCGACGTCGGAGCGGTCGTCGACGCATGCCTGACGCCACCCTTCCTGATCGACCAGCGAGTCGTCGTGGTGCGCGAGGCGGGACGCTTCCTCACGGCCGACGTGCCCCGCCTCCTCGAGGTGGTCGAGGACCCACTCGCCACGACGGTGCTGGTGCTCGTGGGCGGGGGCGGCACCGTCCCGGCCCCGCTGGTCAAGGCCATCAAGGAGCACGGTCAGATCGTCGACGTGACGACGAGCAAGGCGGGTGAGCGCAAGGCCTGGCTCCACGACCACCTGCGTGGTGCCCCCGTGCGGCTGGAACCGGCCGCGGCCGATGTCCTGGCCCGCCACGTCGGCGAGGACCTCGGGCGGGTCGAGGGATTGCTCGGCGCGTTGAGCGCCGCCTACGGCGAGGGGGCGCACGTCAGCACGGACGAGCTGTTGCCCTACCTCGGCGAGGCGGGCAACGTCCCGCGCTACGAGCTCACCGACGCCATCGACAAGGGGGACCCCGGCCGCGCGCTGGTCGTGCTGCACCGGATGCTCGAGGCGGGGGGCCTCGCCCCGATCCAGGTGCTGGCCACGCTGCACGGCCACTTCGCCAACATGCTCGCCCTCGACGGTGACGACGTCATCAGCGAGCGCGACGCCGCCGCCGTGTTGGGGACGGCGCCGTTCGTGGCCAAGAAGGCCCTGGAACAGTCGCGGCGTCTCGGGAGCGCCAAGATCGCGGAGGCCATCAACCTCCTCGCGGACGCCGACCTCGACATCCGCGGCGTCAGCGGGCTCGACGCCGCCGTGGTGGTCGAGATCCTCGTGGCCCGGCTGGCCCGCCAGACGCGTCCGGCTCGCGCCGCGCGCCCGCGCGCCGGCGCCCGCCGTTAGCGGGCGCGGTTCGGCTCTCCGCGCACCCTCACCCCAGGGGTGAGGAGAACCACCAGCGGTGGTTCTCGGGGTCCCGGACCCCGTACTCACGCAGGCCATAGTCCTGGTCGCTCGGCGCGCTGTCGATCCGCGCGCCGGCCGCCACCACCCGGGCGTAGTGGGCGTCGACGTCGGGGACGAAGATCGAGAGGCCACCGTGGGACGCGGCGGCACCGCGGGGGGAGGCCATCTCGTGTTCCGGCGTCACCCTGTGCAGCCAGATTGGGGCGTCGCCGTTGCGCACCTCGGCGTGGACGACGGTGCCGTCGTCGTCGTGGTGCAGGCCACCGGAGGTCAACCCGAAGGTGCCGACGAGGAAGTCGTGGGCCGCCTCGATGTCCTCGTAGACGAGGATCGGGATGACGGCGGTGTGCGCGGTGCCCTCGTTGCTGGTGGTCATGACTCCACTATGTGGTCGGCGAGCCCGCGAGGTCTTGGACAAACCTGACCTCGGGCACGAGGGCGCGGTCGGCCGCGTAGGCGCCCGGCGTCATCCCCGCCAGCGCCGCGAAGTCCCGAGTCAGGTGGGACTGGTCGTAGTACCCGGCTTCGATGGCGACGTCGGCCAGCGTCTTTCCCGGCGGTAACGCCGTGAGGAGCGAGCCGGCGTGCTCGAAGCGGAGCAGCCGCGCGAACGCCTTGGGTGAGATCCCCAGCTGACGCTTGAACCGCGCCGTGACGTGACGCCGGCTCCAGCCCGTCTCGTCCATGAGCGGTTCGACCCGGGCTCGTCCCGCCGAAACACACAGCTGCCTTCGCAGCCACTCGACCTCCGGTGCGAGGGCAGTCGTCGCACCGCCGCCCAGGGCCTCGTCGAGGAGGCACAGGCGCGGCTGCCCAACCGGGCGTCTCCGCCAGCCGCTCGGCGAGGGAGGCCCACTGTCTCCCGAGCGCCACGTCGAGCGGCACGACCGCGTCGTGCAACGCCTCGACGTCCCCGCAGAGCGCCAGGGCTCCCGCCGGGGTGAGGTCGACCTGGACCCCGAGCTGGTGACCGCCCACACCGGTGACGCTCGAGCGGGACTGGGTGCCGACGACGAAGGCCTGTAGGGTGCGCACGGAGCTCCCGGCCTCGCCTTCGAAGATCTCCATGGTGTCGCCGAAGGCGAGGATGAGGGCGACACCGTAGCGGGCCGTCTCCCTCCGCAAGAACCCTCTCTCCGCCCACTCTTCGTAGCCGACGTACTGGCGCACCACGCCTGCACCGGCTCCGCTGCCGACGCGTAACGCCGTCTCGTGGATGCCCCGCTCGGACAGCCGGCGGGTGAGGACGAGCCCGTCCGCCACGTCGTTAGCTTGACACGTTCGCCGGTGCGACGAGCATCGGGATGCTGGACTGGGCCCATGTTCGAAACCCGCGACGAACTGACACGGCTCCAAGCCATCCTCGATGCGTCCATGGCGTCTGCCGGTCCCCACCTGCGCGGCATCATCAGCGACGATCGCCGGCTCAGTGCCATCGAGCTGGCCGAGCGGCTCCCGGGCATGCGCCTCTTGGTCTTGTCGACCGTCACCGCCGACGGCCGGCCGCTCACCGGCGCCGTCGACGGCTACTTCTTGCACGGAACCTTCTGGTTCAGCACCGGGCACGAGTCGGTGCGCCTGCGGCACCTGGCGGCGCGGCCGTCCGTGAGCGCCACCCATCTCCCCGGTGAGGAGCTCGCCGTCACCATCCACGGGCGGGCCGAGTGGCTCCCCATCCATCACCCGGGCTGCGACGAGCTTCGCCAGTCCATGCTGGACGAGTACCTGCCCAAGCAGGGCCCAGCCTTCGCGGAGTGGCTACAGCAGGCCGACGCCGTGGGGGCACGCATCGTGCCGCAGAAGATCTTCACCTTCAGCCTGGTGGAGTAGGCCGCCCGCCCGCGCGTTCGCCGCGCCGGGCCGGTCGCGGGCGCCCGACCTGCGTGAGAATCGGGCGATGCGTGCCCGCGTGCCCGCGTGCCCGGCGTCCGCGTGGCGCTGCTCGCCCTCAGGGCCCCGGCACGGCGACCGTCAGCGTGGGGTTCAATCGGGAGTGCAGCAAAGGTGACAGGACTCCCGCACGATCCCTCCGCAGACGGTGCTGTCCGTGAGTGTGACGGTGGGTCCTCGGCCGTCGTGATCCGGGGCCGCGACGGCCTCCGGACGCCCTCCGGGCGGCGCTACTCGGCGGCGGTCGCCTCGATGGCGGTCACCCGGCGCACCAGCCGGGACTTGTGGTTGGCCGCCGTGTTCTTGTGGATGACGCCCTGCGCGGCCGCCTTGTCGATGCGCTTGATCGCCAGGCGGAGCAGCTCCGCGCTGTCCTCGATCCCGTCCTCCGCGGCGTTCACGGCCGTCTTCGAGCGGGTCCGCATCTCGGCTCGCACCGACTTGTTGCGCAGCCGGCGCTTCTCGTTCTGGCGGTTCCGCTTGATTTGGCTCTTGATGTTGGCCACGTGTGACGTTCCTCAGTTGCGCTCGAAAGGGGCTGGCGGCGGGACGGGAGCCCACCGGACCGGAGGTCAACTGTAGCAGGTGGCGGCCACGATCCAAGAGGCAGGGCAGCGCCGTGGAGAGCTCAACGGGGCTGGCCAGCCGACCGGAAGCGCGGGGCGGGACCGGTACGATCGACGGACCGTGCCGCCTTCCGCAACCGTCAGTGAACCCGTTGCGGTCGAGCGCATCCGCAACTTCTCCATCATCAGCCACGTCGATCACGGCAAGTCGACGCTCTCGGACCGGATCCTCGAGATCACGGGCGCCGTCGATCCCCGGCTGATGCGGGAGCAGTACCTCGACTCCATGGACATCGAGCGGGAGCGGGGCATCACCATCAAGGCGCAGAACGTGCGGGTCGAGTACGCCGGCCACATCCTCCACCTCATCGACACGCCCGGGCACGTCGACTTCGGCTACGAGGTCTCCCGGTCGCTGGCCGCCTGCGAGGGGGCGGTGCTCCTGGTGGACGCCTCGCAGGGGATCCAGGCCCAGACGCTGGCCAACAGCTACCAGGCCATCGAGAACGACCTCGAGATCGTGCCGGTGCTCAACAAGATCGACCTGCCCGCCGCCGACCCCGAGCGCAGCGCGCTCGAGATCGAGCACGTGCTCGGTCTGCCCGCCGAGGACATCCTGCTCATCTCGGCCAAGACCGGGCAGGGCGTGCCCGAGCTGCTCGACGCCATCATCGCCCGCATCCCCCCGCCCAAGGGAGCGGCCGACGCGCCGCTGCGCGCGCTGATCTTCGACTCCTCCTACGACCAGTACCGCGGCGTCGTCAGCTCCATCCGCATCGTGGACGGCACGCTGCACGCCGGCGCCCGGCTGCGCTTCATGCAAGCCAACTCGGTGCACGACATCGAGGAGGTCGGGGTGCGCACCCCGGTGCCCGTACCGGTCCAGGAACTGGGACCCGGTGAGGTGGGCTACCTCATCGCCGGCATCAAGGATGTCGGCGAGGCCCGCTCGGGTGAGACGGTGACCACGGCCCAGCACGGTGCGACCCAGGCGCTGGCCGGCTACCGCGACCCCAAGCCCATGGTCTTCTGCGGGCTGTACCCGGTCGACGGCGACGAGCTGCCCGACCTGCGCGACGCGCTCGACCGGCTCAAGCTGAACGACGCCAGCTTCACGTTCGAGCCCGAGTCCTCTCACGCCCTCGGCATCGGGTTCCGCTGCGGGTTCCTCGGCCTCCTGCACATGGAGATCGTCCGCGAGCGGCTCGAGCGCGAGTTCGATCTCTCGCTCATCGCCACGGCGCCGAGCGTGGAGTACCGCGCCTTCCTGACCGACGGGACCGAGGTCGACGTCGACAACCCGACCGAGCTGCCCGACGCCACCCGGATCGACCACATCGACGAGCCGATGCTCTCGGCGACGATCATCACGCCGACCGAGTACACCGGCACGGTAATGGAGCTGTGTCAAGGGCGGCGCGGCGAGATGACCCGTATGGAGTACCTGTCGCCGGAGCGCGTCGAGCTGGTGTACACGATGCCGCTGGCCGAGGTCGTCATCGACTTCTTCGACCAGTTGAAGAGCCGCACCAAGGGCTACGCCAGCCTGGACTACGAGCCCGAGGCCTACACCACGGCCAACCTCGTGCGGGTCGACATTCTCATCAACCACGCGCCGGTCGACGCCTTCTCGACCATCGTGCACCGCGGCAGCGCCGACGCCTACGGGCGCAAGATGGCGGAGAAGCTGCGCGAGCTCATCCCGCGCCAGCTCTTCGACGTGCCGATCCAGGCCGCCATCGGCGGGCGCATCGTGGCCCGCGAGACCGTCAAGGCCAAACGCAAGGACGTCCTGGCCAAGTGCTATGGCGGTGACATCACCCGCAAGCGCAAGCTGCTCGAGCGGCAGAAGGAAGGCAAGAAGCGCATGAAGACCATCGGCCGGGTCGACGTCCCCCAGGAGGCCTTCATCTCCGCGTTACGCCTGGGTGACGACTGACGGCTCAGGGTTTCGTGGCGCGGACGAGTACGCCTCGCTTCGTGAGCCACAGGGGCAGCACCGCCGCCTCGGCTCGCTCTTCGGGGATGGCGTTGTGCCGGCAATAGGCGCGGATCTCGTCCCTCGTCTCGAGCGGGAAGAAGACATCGTCCCACCGTCGCACCTCGACGTGCCCATCGCCGAAGACGCTGGCGACGATGCCGCCCGCTTCCTCCGCGTCGAAGGTGGTGGGCGCGTAGCCCTCGGGGAGGATCTCGGGGTCGCTGTCGCGGCCCGCGGTGCTCGCGTAGTAGCGGCCGCCTGGTCGCAACACCCGCGCCGCCTCTGCGATCGCGTCGACCGGAGCGGTCAGGTGGTAGAGGCAGTACAAGTGGGTGACCTCGGCGAAGGTGGCGTCGGCGAAGGGCAGGCGGCGCAGGTCGCCGCGGACGAGTGGGCGGTACGGGTTGGCTCCCACCTGCGCCGGCGACGCGTCCAGGCCGACCCAGGGCGTCGCCGGCGTCAGCAACGAGGCCAGACGCCCCTCTCCGCACCCGGCGTCGAGGATCGGGCCACGCAATGCAGGGGCCACGAGGTCATGCACGTCCCAGGGCGCCCGCCAGGACTTCCGTCGCCCCGGGTCGGAGTCGTAGTCGGGCGGCAACACGGACACCGCACCAGCATGGACCAGGGCAGGCCGGTCCCAAGGAGCAACGCCGGTGCGGCCGCGCGCCATGCTCGGAGAGTCCCGCCTGGCACTCAGTAGACTTGAGTGCCAGGCGACCCATGACACCGCACAGCGCTTCCATCCCGACCCCTGACGCCGACGCAGAGGAGCGCGCCCTGAACGATCGCTCGGCCGCCATCCTCGAGGCCGTGGTGGCCGAGTACATCGGCACGGCAGAGCCCGTCGGCTCGTCCCACGTGGCCAATGCACCGGGCGTGCAGGTCTCCTCGGCGACCGTCCGCTCCGAGATGGTGGCGCTCGAGCGCGACGGCTACCTGGTGCAACCGCATACGAGCGCGGGCCGCATCCCCACCGACAAGGGATACCGCTTCTTCGTGGACCATCTGACCGCGCCGGGCATGCTCGGCCCGGTGCAACGCCGTCAGGTGGCGCAGTTCTTCGCGCAGGTGCACGGCGAGATGGAGACCGTTCTGGAGCGGGCCAGCGGGCTCCTCTCCGAGCTGACCTCGTACGCGTCGGTCGTCGTCGGCCCGTCCCACGAGACGGCCACCATCCGCTCCGTCCAGCTGGTCGGCCTCTCGCCGTCGCACGCCCTGCTCGTCGTCGTGCTCTCCGACGGGGCCGTCGAGAAGCGGACCATCGACCTCGACGACGAGACGTCCGACGAGGTGCTGGCCCGGGCCGGCACGCTGCTGGCGACCAACCTGGTCGGGCAGACGCTCTCGGGTCCCTGGATCGTCCCGACGGGCGGCTCGGCGGCGGTGGACCGCCTGGTCCGGGCGGCCTACGGCGCCTTCGCCGCCATGGAGGGGGCCATCGAGCACGATCAGGTCTTCGTGGGAGGTCCGGCGCGGTTGGCCGAGTCGTTCGAGGCCGTCGAGACGGTGCGTTCGGTCCTCGCCATCCTCGAGCAGCAGCTCGTCGTGGTGACGCTCCTGCGCGACGTGCTCGACCGCGGGCTCTCGGTGGCGATCGGCGCCGAGCACGGGTTCGAGCCCCTGTCCTCCTGCGCCGTCGTGGTGGCGCCGGTCACCGTGGACGGCCAGAACCTCGGTGCGGTGGGTCTGCTCGGCCCGACCCGCATGGACTACCCGCGCGCCATGGCAGCCGCCCACGTCGTGGGGGTGCGGCTCGGCGAGCGCATCGTCGGGGGGCACGATGGCCGTCACTGACGGGCTCGGAGACCTCTACGCGTTGCTCGGGATCCGGCCCGACGCCACCGACGACGAGATCAAGAAGGCCTACCGCGCCCGTGCCAGGGAGCTCCATCCCGACACCAACGACGGCGACGCCGAGGCCGAGGCGCGCTTCAAGGAGGTCACGGTCGCCTACGAGGTCCTGCGCGACCCCGAGCGCCGGGCCCGCTACGACCGCTACGGGCCCGAGGGCGTCTTCGGTTCCCAGGCGGGCGGCGGCGGCTTCGGGTTCGAGGGCGGCCTGGGCGACATCTTCGAGGCCTTCTTCGGCCAGATGGCCGGTGGCGGCGGGGTGCGCCGCCGCGGACCGCAGGCGGGGGCGGACGCCGAGGTGCGCATCGTCATCGAGTTCGCCGAGGCGGTGTTCGGGTCGCGCAAGGAGATCTCGGTGCGGCTGCCGGCGACCTGCGCGACGTGCGCGGGACGGGGCACGGCGCCCGGCACCGACCCGCTCACCTGCGTCGACTGCCAGGGCTCGGGCGAGCTGCGCCGCGTGCGCCAGTCGCTCCTCGGACAGGTCGTGACGAGCGTCGCCTGCTCGCGCTGCAGCGGCACCGGCGAGATGATCCCGAACCCGTGCGCCGACTGCCGCGGCGAGGGACGCCGCATGGAGGAGACCACGTTCACCGTTGAGGTGCCCGCCGGCGTGGAGGACGGGTCGACCCTGCGTCTGGCCGAACGCGGCGCGGCGGGGCAGCGGGGCGGGCCGAGCGGCTCGCTGTTCGTGCACCTCGAGGTGACCCCCGACCCGCGCTTCGAGCGGCAGGCCGACAACCTGCACACCACACTGAGCATCGGCGTCGGCCAGGCTGCCCTCGGGACCGAGGCCGACGTGCCGACACTCGACGGGCCCCAGCACGTGACGCTCCCCCCGGGAACCCAGCACGGGCACGTCGAGCGCATCCGCAACCATGGCGTCCCGCACCTGCGCGGCAGGGGACGGGGCGATCTCTTCGTGCACGTCCTCGTGGCCACGCCGACGGACCTGAGCCCGGAGGAGGACCAGCTCCTGCGCCAGTTCGCCGAGTCCCGCGGCGAAGCGGTGTCGCCTCCCGGCAGTGGCGGCGGTGAGGGCGTGTTCTCACGCCTACGTTCGGCCTTTGGCTGACCCCGGCCCGTACGCCGCCATTGCGGTGCGCGCCGCCGCGGCGGCGCAGGTCTTCGTCGACGACCCGGCGCACCCCGTCCTCGCGGAGGAGGACGCGCATCACCTGGGACGGGTGCTGCGGCTACGGCCGGGCGAGGAGGTCATCGTGGCCGACGGGCGGGGCGGCTGGGCCCGCACGCTCTGGCGGGGAGACGGGGACCTCGATCCGCTGGCCGGCGACGGACCCGCCGGCGTCGCCGTCGTGCAGCGCGAAGCGCGCGCCGAGCCGGCGCTCACGGTCGCGTTCGCGCCGGTCAAGGGCGAGCGTCCCGAGTGGGTCGTGCAGAAGCTGACCGAACTCGGCATCGACCGCATCGTGCCGCTGCGCAGCGAACGCAGCGTGGTGCGCTGGAGCGGGGCACGCGGCCAATCCGCGGTGGAGCGCCTGCGACGCGTGGGCCGCGAGGCGGCGGCGCAGTGCCGCCGGGTCTGGCTCCCCGAGGTGGCCGACACGGTACCCTTCGCCGAGCTGGCCTCACTGGGTGGCCCCGGCGAGGTGGTGCTCGCGCAGCTGAGCGGTGACCGGCCGACGCCGGCGCAGCGTGTCGTGGCGGTCGGGCCCGAGGGCGGGTGGACCACGGCGGAGCTCGACTCCGGGCTGCCCACGGTGGGCTTCGGGCTGAGCGTCCTGCGGGCGGAGACGGCCGCCGTCACCGCGGGAGCCCTGCTGGCCTCGTTGCGCACCGGCACGGTGGCCGCGGTCGGGGAGCAGCCCCGGTGAGATGCGCCCCGGCCCGGGTCGGTCATCGTCACGGCGTTCACCCGCTGCCCGGTAAGTTCGCGTCGGTGATCAGGCAGTGGCAGCGGGACGGCAACGCCGGGGCATGACCGCGTGACGACCCTGACCGAGGCCGACACCAGGCCCGACTGCCTCTTCTGCAAGATCGTCGCGGGTGAGGTGCCCGCCGAGCGGGTGCACGAGACACCGACCACCGTGGCCTTCAAGGACATCCACCCGGCGGCGCCGCTGCACGTGCTCGTGGTGCCGCGCCGCCACATCGACGACGCCTCCACGGTGACCGCCGGAGACGGTCCGGTGCTGGCCGACATGCTCCTCACCGCCCGCGCCGTCGCGGACGCGGCGGGGCTGGCCGTGCCGGACAGGGGCTACCGGCTCATCTTCAACATCGGACCCGACGCGCTGAACTCCGTCGCGCACCTGCACCTCCACGTGCTGGGCGGCGAACCACTCAAGGGGCACCTTGGCGTCGCATGACCGCTTCATGACCACGACCCTGCGCGCCGAGTGCTTCGTCCCGGGAAACCACCTCATGGCCGGTCTCCTCGGTACCCGCGACGAGCACCTGCGCCAGATCGAGCAGGCGTTCCCGGACGACCAGATCGTGGTGCAGGGCAACCGGATCTCCGTCGAGGGCCCCGACGCCGAGCTGGTGGTGCGGCTCTTCGACGAGCTCATCCTCATGGTCCAGGCCGGCAAGGCGCTCGACTCGTCGATCATGGCCCGCACGATCGACATGGTGCGCGAAGACATCCGCCCCAGCGAGGTGCTGCGCTCCGAGGTGGTGCGGGGGGCGGGTGGCAAGACGGTGCGTCCCAACACCGCCGGGCAGAAGCGCTACGTCGACGCCATCTCGCAGAACATCATCACCTTCGGCATCGGCCCCGCGGGGACGGGCAAGTCCTACCTGGCGGTGGCCCAGGCGGTGCACGCGCTGCAGTCGCGGCAGGTCTCGCGGATCATCCTGACGCGCCCCGCGGTGGAGGCGGGCGAGCGGCTCGGCTTCCTGCCCGGCGACCTGATGGCCAAGGTCGACCCGTACCTCCGTCCGCTCTACGACGCGCTCTACGACCTGCTCGAGCCGGAGGGCGCGCAGCGGATGCTGGACCGGGGCACCATCGAGGTGGCACCACTGGCCTTCATGCGCGGCCGCACTCTCAACAGCTCGTTCATCATCCTCGACGAGGCCCAGAACACGACGCCCGAGCAGATGAAGATGTTCCTGACCCGGATCGGCTTCGGCTCCAAGTGCGTGGTCACGGGCGACGTCACCCAGATCGACGTGCCCGGAGGCCGTTCCGGCCTGGTGGGGCTGGAGCCGGTGCTCGGCGGGCTCGACGACATCGCGTTCGTCCACCTGACTCGCCGGGACGTGGTCCGCCACAAGATCGTCGCCGACATCGTCGACGCCTACGAGGTGGCAGAAGGGCGGGCGGGTCACACGCAGTGACCATCGACGTGTTTGCCGCCGACGAGCAGCAGGCTCATCCGATGGACGTGGCCAGGTGGGCGGAGCTGGCACGCCACGTCCTGACGGCGCGGGGCGTGAAAGGGGAGACCGAGGTCTCCCTGCTCTTCGTCGACGAGGAGGCCATGGCCGCCCTCAACGAGCAGTTCCTCGGTAAGCCGGGCCCGACCGACGTGCTGTCGTTCCCCATCGAGGACGAGCCGGGGCCGACGGGCCGCTCGCCGGACTTCGGCGGCAGCGGACCGGGGGTCACACCCGAACAGGGCCCGTTGACGCTGCTCGGGGACGTCGTGATCTGTCCCGTCGTGGCGGCGCGCAACGCGCTCGAGCACGAGGTCAGCCTCGACGACGAGGTGGCGCTCCTCGTGGTGCACGGGCTGCTCCACCTGCTCGGCATGGACCACGAGGACGACGCGGAGGCAACGCGCATGGAGGCCCTGGAGCAGCAGCTCCTCCGGCGCTTCTACCGGGTGCGGCGGGAGGCGTAGACAATGGGCGTGCCGACATTGCTCGCCGCATCGGGCTTCCACGCCGAGGACGCCGCATTGATCGTGGTGATCATCGTCCTGCTGGCCGGCTCGGGTGTGCTGGCGATGGCCGAGACGAGCCTCGTGCGGATGACCCGCATCAAGGCCAAGTCGCTCGTGGACGAGAAGAAGCGCGGCGCCCGCCAACTGGCACGCCTCGTCGAGAACCCGGCGAACTTCCTCAATCCGATCCTGCTGCTCGTCCTGATCTGCCAGCTGGTCTCGGCCACCCTGGTGGGGATCGTGGCCGAGCACCTCTTCGGCGGCCTCGGCGTCCTCCTGGGCATCGTGTTCGAGATCGTGGTGATCTTCGTGTTCTTCGAGGCGGTGCCGAAGAACTGGGCCGTCCAGCACGCCGACCGGGCCGCGCTCCTGAGCGCCCCCATCGTCAGCACCCTGATCCGCATCCCGCCTATCCGCTGGCTGTCCGCGCTGCTCATCGGCCTGGCCAACCGCATCATCGGGGTCGCCGGCGACGACCAGGAGAGCATGCCGCACTCGTACATCACCGACTCCGAGCTCAAGGCGATGGCGGACGTGGCGCACGAGGAGAACGTGATCGAGAACGAGGAGCGCACATTCATCCACTCGATCATCGACTTCGGCGACACCGTCGCCCGGGAGGTCATGACGCCCCGTCCCGACATGGTGACGGTCGAAGCCGACGTGACGGTGCGCGACGCCCTGGAGGCGGCGCTGGGCGCCGGCTACAGCCGCATCCCGGTGGAGGCGGACGGGATCGACGACATCATCGGGATCGCCTACGCCAAGGACCTCGTGCGGGCCGAGCGCGTCGGCAAGGCTGCGCAGAAGGTGCGCGACAGCATGCGACCGGCCAAGTTCATCCCGGAGTCCAAGGAGGTCTCGGAGCTCCTGCGCGAGATGCAGGAAGAGAAGTTCCACATGGCGATCGTCGTCGACGAGTACGGCGGCACGGCTGGGGTGATCACGCTGGAGGACCTCCTCGAGGAGCTGGTCGGGGACATCGTCGACGAGTTCGACGTCGAGCAGCCGCCCGTCGAGCGTTGCGATGACGGCTCGGTGGTGGTCAGCGCGGTCTACTCGGTGGATGACGCAGACGAACTGCTCGGCGCCGAGCTGCCGCACGGTACCTGGGACACCGTGGGGGGTCTGATGCTCGACCTGGTGGGGCGGGTCCCCGACCCGGGCGACTCGGTGGAGGTCGACGGGTTCCGCCTGACGGCGGTCGACGTGCGCGGCCGGCGCATCGGCCGGGTCCGCATCGAGGCGACGGGCGCACCGCGGAACGACGGCCGGGACGACGAGGACGGCGGTCCGACGGGGACGAACGGCCGCAACGGCGCCGCGCCCGACGGGAGTTGAGCCCGGTGCGCTCGGGCTTCGTCGCCGTGGTCGGGCGGCCCAACGTCGGGAAGTCCACGCTGGTGAACACCATGGTGGGCACGAAGGTCGCGATCACCTCGTCGCGTCCGAACACGACGCGGCACCGGATCCTCGGGGTGCTGCACGACGAGGCGGACGACGCCCAGGTGGTCTTCGTCGACACCCCGGGCATCCACCGCCCCCGGAGCACGCTCGGCACCCGCCTGAACGAGAGGGCGACCGACGCCCTGCACGACGTCGACGTCATCGCGGCGATCGTCGACGCCACGGCGGCCATCGGCCCGGGCGACCGCACCGTGCTGACCCAGGCCGTGCAGGTCATCCAGCGCGCCGAGTCCGCTCCCGGTGCCGTCGACCCCGACGACCCCGACGACCCCGCCCACCCCGACGACCCGGCGCCTCCGCCCGGGCTCGTCGTCGTCGTCAACAAGATCGACCGGGCCGCCCCCGAACAGGTGATCGAGCGCCTGGTCCAGGCGAAGGAGGCCGTCGACGCGCTGGGCGACCTGCCGACGGCGGAGTACTTCCCCGTGTCGGCGCGCAGCGGCAAGGGCGTCGACGAGCTGACCCGCTACCTGATCGACCGCCTCCCTGAGGGCCCCCCCTTCTTCCCGCCCGACGTCGTGAGCGACACGCCCGAGGCGCTGTGGGTGGCCGAGCTCGTGCGCGAGCAGCTGCTGGCCAAGACGCGCGACGAGCTACCCCACGCCATCACCTGCCGGGTGACCGAGTGGGAGTGGCCGCACATCCGCGTCGAGATCATCGTCGAGCGCGACTCCCAGAAGGCCATCGTGATCGGCAAGGGCGGCGAGGTGCTCAAGGAGGCCGGCATCGCCGTGCGCGAGTCGCTGCCCGAGGGCACCTACCTCGACCTGCACGTGAAGGTCGAGAAGCACTGGCAGAACCGCGCCGAGATGCTCGATCGCCTCGGCTACTGAGCCGTCCCGTCGTCGCTCGTTAGCCCTCCAGGGCGCGCCGCAGGAACGACTCCACCTCGGCGCGGTCGACGCTCCGCCGCATCGGCGGCAGCGTCGAGAGGAGGACACCGCGGTACGACGCGGTGGCCAGCCGGGGGTCGAGCACCGCGACGACGCCCCGGTCTTCCGCATTGCGGATGAGGCGTCCCGCCCCTTGCGCCAGCAGCGTGGCCGCCCGTGGCAGGTCGACCAGCGAGAAGGCGCGTCCTCCCGCCCGGTCGCGCCGTGCCTGCAGCAGGGGGTCATCGGGGCGCGGGAAGGGGAGCCGGTCGATCGTGACCAGCGAGAGTGCGCGCCCCGGGATGTCCACGCCCTGCCAGAAGCCGAGCGTGGCGAAGAGGCAGGAGGTCTCGTCGCGGGCGAACTCCTCGAGCAGGCGTCCCTTGGGGAGATCGCCCTGCAACAACAGCGCGTAGGGGAGCTCGGGCGCCAAGGCCTCGGCGGCCGCCTCGGTCGCCCGGCGGCTCGTGAAGAGGGCGAGCGTGCGCCCACCGGCCGCTTCGAGCAGCAAGGCCAGCTCCTCGTGCAGCGCCTCCTCTGCGCCGGCGGCGCGCCGGTCGGGCAGGTGCCGCGCCACGTAGAGCAGTGCGTGGGCGCGGTAGTCGAAGGGGCTTCCCACGTTCAGCTCCTCGGTGGGGAAGCTCTCGAGTCCGACGCGCTCGACGATGCGCGGCGGGATGGTCGCACTGGTCAGCACCGACGTCACCTCGCCCCAGAGCATCGACGACAGGGCCGGCCCGACGTCGATGGGAGAGAGACGGAGCCGCACGTTGCGCCGCGTGCCGTCGACCCAGGCCACCTCACCGTCGCGGCGCGTCTCGAGGCGGTGCAGGTCGTCGGCGAGGGTTGCGGCCGCCTGCAATGTGCGGGTCTTGCGACTGGCCCGGTCGGGATCGGCCGCCTCGCCCTCGCCCAGGAAGCTGCGCTGCGCCCCGCCCCGCCGCAGCGCGTCGGTCACCCGCCGGCTGAGCTCGGCGGCCCGCGCCAGGGCCTCGGCCAGCTCGCGGTCGTCGCCCGGCCCACGCGGGTCGTCCTGGAGGACCCGCGTCCCGACGCGCTCGCCCAGCAGCGCGCCCAGCCGGTCGCCCGCCGAGGCCAGAGCCTCGAGCTGCTCGGCGTCGCGCGGCTCGACCAGGGGGCGGGCGGCGATCACGAGCGAGCGGAAGCGCCCGGGCGTGACTTCGACCCCGAGGCTCGCGGTCATGACCTCCTCGAGCTGGTGCGCCTCGTCGAAGACGACGACGTCGTGTTCGGGCAGCACGGCCCCGCCACTCGCCAGGTGGGCACCGTAGAGGTGGGTGTTGACGACGACGATGTCGGCCACCGCGGCCCGGTCCCGGGCCGCCTCGGCGAAGCAGCGCCCTCCCTGGGGACAGTTGAAGGCCCCGGGGCACTCCCGTGGCCCGACGCTCAGCATGTTCCAGGCCCGGTCCGAGGGCTCGAAGGTCAGATCGCCCCGGTCCCCGCTGGCCGAGGTCTGTGACCAGGCGACGAGGCGGCGCACCTCCTCGACCAGGCCCTGGGGCGGTACGTCGTCCCTCTCGTCGCGCTCGACGGCGTCAGCCGGCTCGGCCTCGTCCGCCCGGCCGCCGGCCTGGTCGCCCAGCTCGGCTTGGATGCCGCCCGTGCCCACCTCGGCCACCCGCTGGCGGCAGACGTAGTTGCTCCGCCCCTTCAGCACGGCGAAGTCCAGCGGCGCGGCCAGCCCGAGGCCGGACTCGACCAGGGGCAGG
The DNA here is from genome assembly GCA_963756625.1 of uncultured Acidimicrobiaceae bacterium. GTDB lineage: Bacteria > Actinomycetota > Acidimicrobiia > Acidimicrobiales > RAAP-2 > Bog-473. Next base: position 574,078 of record CAVWNQ010000002.1, on the reverse strand, counting down.
TCCTTGTCCGCCAGCTGATCCTGCAACGCCTTGGTCGCCGTCGCCACGACGACCTTCTTCCCGCTCAGCGCGGCGGGAACCAGATAGGCGAGCGACTTGCCCGTCCCGGTGCCCGCCTGGACGACGAGGTGGGTCCCGGTGACGAACGCCTCGGCCACGGCGCGGCACATCTCCTGTTGCTCGGGCCGGTGCTCGCCGCCCGACATCTGCGCTGTGATCTTGGCGAGCCCGTCAACGCCGTCGTCACCGGCCTGGCGGGCGTCGGCCACCGATCCGCTGGAGTTCGCCCGCCCGCCGGCCACGGGGTCGTCAATGTCCCCGAGCTCGTCGAGTCCGTCGGGGTCGCCGGCTCCGAAGATCACGCCGTCGGGGTCGGGCACGTCCGGAGACGCGCCCTCCCAGTCCTCCACCATCCCCCGATCATGCCCGCCCGCAGTCCCACACCGGGGAACCGTCGCGCGCAGGCGCCCGGCACGGCCCGCGAAGCCGCCTCTGAGGCCTATGACGCCCCGTTGACCACCGCCACGACGACCTCGGCCGAATAGTCCTTGAAGGCCTGCTCGCCGAACCCGGTCCACATCTCGACCGCCGGCGGCGGCATGTGCTCGAGCATTTGGGTCCGCTGGTCGTCGGTCATGCGCTCGCGGATGAGGCCGAGGATCAGCCAGATCTTGTCCCCGTGGAAGTTGGCCATGCCGTGGCTGGGCAGCTGGCCCCACTCCTCCATGGAGAGGTTGTCGGCGGCGAGCGGCAAGACGTTCGTCTCCTCCTCGTCCAGGTGCTCGAGCAGGTGCGCGTGCAGGGCGACCAGGTCGTCCCGCGCCGTCTTCTGCGCCGCGCCGTCGCCGCCCGGCCACGCCGCCAGTGACGAGCGCGCGCTCCCCAGGAGGACCAGCGCCTCCTCGTGCTGGTCCTTCATGTGGTCGACCAGGGCGTCCTGGCCGGCGCAACGCTCCCGCAGCAGTGGGAAGACCAGCTTCTCCTCGCCGTCGTGGTGCGCCTCCAGGAAGGACAGGATGTTCTCGTAGTAGTTGGCGATGAGCGCCACTCGTTCGGCGTCGCCGTCGGCCACCTCGCCGACCAGTTCGGGCGCGGTACCGAGGGTGTCGCGGAAGACGCCGTGCACGGCGAACATGTCGTTGACGTCGGGACGTGGTGCGGGGGACTGCGCAACCCGCGCGGACTGCTTGGACATTGGAGGCCTCTCCTTCGATCGTCGCCAACCCCTGCCCTCCCGGACGGGGACGCCCTACTTCAACACGTATTGCTGGGCCGGTGCAGGGAAGGACCCGAAGCGGCCCTGAGAAAGGAGAAAAGACCTGGAGGACCCCACCGCCCGCGTCGCGGTAGGTTCGGCGGGTGACCTCCACCGCCCGCCGGGAGGGGGGCGCCGAGGGGCAGGGACCGGATTTCCGCCATGACCAGCGCTCCGAGCGGTCCGACCCCGTCCCACCGGAGCTCGATCTGTCCCGGGTCCCGACCCACGTCGCCTGCGTGATGGACGGCAACGGTCGTTGGGCCAGCGCGCGGGCTGCCGCGCACCGAGGGCCACGCCGCCGGCGAAACCGCGCTGCTCGATGTGGTCAACGGCGCCCTCGAGATCGGCATCAAGTGGATCACCCTCTATGCCTTCTCGACCGAGAACTGGCGCCGCCCGCCCGACGAGGTGCGCTACCTCATGAACTTCAACCAGTCGTTGCTGATGCGCCGGGCGGACGAGCTCAACGAGAAGGGGGTGCAGATCCGCTTCGCCGGTCGCCGCGACTGGCGCGTGCCCCGCCGGGTGCTCAAGCGCATGGACGAGTCCATCGAGCTGACGAAGCACAACACGCGGATGGTCATGACGATGGCCTTCAACTACGGCGGCCGAGCCGAGATCGTCGACGCCGTCCGTGCCCTCGTCGCCGCCGGGACGGCTGTCAACAAGGTCGACGAGAAGGCGATCCGCCGCCACCTGTACTTCCCCGACATGCCCGACCCCGACCTGGTGATCCGGACCTCGGGCGAGACGCGCATCTCGAACTTCCTGCTGTGGGAGATCGCCTACAGCGAGCTCATCTTCCCCGAGACCCTCTGGCCCGACATGCGCCGAGGCGACCTCTACGAGGCTGTGATCGAGTTCCAGCGGCGGGTGCGCCGCTTCGGCGCCGTCTCCTCCTGAGTCGGCACCCGCCTGAGCCGCCACCCCCCGAGCCGTCCTCCCGGAGCCGTCACCACCCTGGCCCACCGGGCGCGACAATGGGGGGTCCTATGACCCTCAGCCGGATCGCCGTGGCGGCCGGGATCGCCCTGCTCACCCTCTTCGTCATCCTGGTCTACGTGGCCGGGCCCTACGGCCTGCGCACGGTGATCATCGTCGTCGTGACCATGGCGGCGCTGATCGGGGCAGGCAACCTGCTCTACGGCCGCCGCTCGCACTACGCCGCCGCCCAGGACCGCATCCGGCCGGCCCAGGAGGCCCACGACCGGGCGGCCGACCTCGCCGCCGACACCCGCCGGGCCACCGCCGAGGCGGCCAGCCGGGGCGAGCGCTACTGCCCCCTCGACCCGGCGCACCAGACCAACCAGGAGCATCGGACGCCCCAGAACGGCCATGCCTCGACGGCCGGCACCCCGGCACAAGCCCCACCACCGCCCGCCGGCCCGTGAGCCTGTTCCGTGACAACGGCGTCGTCCTGCGCAGCTACCGCCTGGGCGAGGCCGACCGCATCGTCGTGTTCCTGACCGAGCGCCACGGCAAGGTGCGCGCCGTCGCCAAGGGCGTGCGAAAGACGACCTCCAAGTTCGGGGCGCGCCTCGAACCCCTGACCCACGTCGACCTGCTGCTCTGGCAGGGCCGCAGCGACCTCGACATCGTCAACCAGGTCGAGGTGCTCGATACGTACCGCACCGTGCGCGAGGATCTCGGCCGTTTCCCGCGCGGGATGTCGCTCCTCGAGGTGGCGGACCAGTTGGCCCAGGAGCGTCATCCCGACCCGCGTCTGTACGCGATGCTCACCGGCGCGCTGCGCGCGCTGGCCGACGCGGACGCCGACCCGACGCTGCTCGCGCCGTCGTTCTTCTTGAAGGCGCTCGTCCTCGAGGGCGCGGGGCCGGTGCTCGATGCGTGTGCCGTCTGCGGCGAGCCCGACGGCACCGCCGACCTCGTCGCCTTCGACCTCGTGGCGGGGGGCACGCTGTGCCGGTCCCATCGCAGCGGCCGGCCGATGAGCCCTGCCGCACTGGCCCTGCTGCGGCGCATCCTGGGCGGCGACCTGGCCGGGGTGCTGTCCGGTCCGCCGCCGGCCGGCGCCGACGAGGTGGCCGAGCTCGCCACCGAGGCGATGGAAGTCCACCTCGACCGTCGCATCCGCTCGGTGCGTTCGACGGTCGGCCTTTGACCGCCTTCGGCGTCTACGTCCACGTCCCGTTCTGCCGGGAACGCTGCGACTACTGCGCGTTCGCCACCTACACCGACCGAGACCACCTGATGGAGCGCTACGCCGACGCCTGCGTCCGCGACGTGCGGCGCGTCTTTGGGGCAGCCGACCTCCCGCTGCCGACCTCCATCTTCTTCGGAGGGGGCACCCCGTCCCGCCTCCACCCCGCCACACTCTGCCGCGTGCTCGACGCCATCCCGCGCGCCGCGGACGCCGAGGTCACCGTCGAGTGCAATCCCGAGGACGCCGACGCCGCGCATCTCGATGCCTACCGGCGCGCCGGCGTGACCCGCGTCTCCTTCGGCCTCCAGTCCACCCACGCCCGCGTCCTGGCCAGCCTCGGGCGCCGCGACGTGCCCCACGCCGCCGAGAGGATCTCCGCCGCGGTCACCGCGGCCGGGTTCGCCACCTGGAACCTCGACCTCATCTTCGGCGCCGCCGCCGAGCGCGACACGGACTGGGCCGCCACGCTCGGCCACGTCCTGGCGCTCCCGCACTCCCCGCCGCACGTCAGCGCCTACGGGCTCACCGTCGAGCCCGGCACGCCGCTCGCCCGCGACCCGGCCCGCCATCCCGGCGACGACGCGCAGGCCCGGCGTTACGAGCACACCGAAGCGGTCCTCACCGCCGCCGGCTACGCCTGGGAGGAGATCTCCAACTGGGCCCGGCCCGGCCACGAGTGCCGGCACAACCACCTCTACTGGGCGCAGGGCGACTACGTGGCGATCGGCTCGGCCGCGCACGCCCACCGCGACGGTGTCCGCTGGTGGAACGTCCGCACGCCCGAGCGCTACGTCGAGGCCGTCGAGGCCGGGCGCGCGCCCGAGGCCGGGCGCGAGGAGCTCACCGTCGAGCAGCGCGCCTTCGAGGCGCGCTCACTCGCGCTGCGCACGCGGCGCGGCGTGCCGTGGGAGTGCCTCGAGCGCCCAGAGGAGCTCGACGGCCTCGTCGAGCGCGTCGGCGAACGGGCGGTCCTCACGGTGCGGGGGCGGCTGCTGGCCAACGAGGTCAGCACCAGAATCCGCTCCGGTATCCTGCACCGATGACCGAGACCCCCGAGGCGGCCTCCGACGACCTCATGGAGAAGGTGGTGCGGCTGTCACGCCACCGCGGCTTCATCTTCCCTTCGGCGGAGATCTACGGCGGCTTCCGTTCGACCTACGACTACGGACCCCTCGGCGTCAACATGCTGCGCAACGTCAAGAACGCGTGGTGGCGCGCCATGGTCCAAGAACGCGACGACGTGGTCGGGCTCGACGCCGCCATCCTCGGGCCCCCGGCCGTCTGGGAGGCCTCGGGCCACCTGGCCACCTTCACCGACCCCCTGGTCGACTGCAGGCACTGCCACGAGCGCTGGCGAGCCGACAAGATCGACGGCGTCTGCCCCAACTGCGGCTCGCACGACCTGACCGAGGCCCGCGCCTTCAACCTGATGTTCAAGACGCACGCCGGGCCGGTGGAGGACGAGGGCCACGTGGCCTACCTGCGCCCCGAGACCGCGCAGGGGACGTTCACCAACTTCGCCAACGTCCTCAGCACGACGCGGAAGAAGCCGCCCTTCGGGATCGCCCAGGTGGGTAAGTCCTTCCGCAACGAGATCACGCCGCAGAACTTCGTGTTCCGCACCCGCGAGTTCGAGCAGATGGAGCTGGAGTACTTCGTGCCGCCCGACGAGAGCCAGAAGTGGTTCGAGTACTGGCTCGAGGAGCGCATGAACTGGTACCTCGGGCTCGGCATCCCGCCCGACCAGCTCCGGCTGCGCCACCACGAGCCGAGCGAGCTGTCGCACTACTCGCGCGGCACGGCGGACGTCGAGTTCCTCTTCCCCTGGGGCTGGGACGAGCTCGAGGGCATCGCCAACCGGGGCGACTACGACCTCACAGCCCATGCGGCCAAGTCCGGTGTGGCGCTCGACTATTTCGACCCCCAGACCAACGAGCGCTACACGCCCTACGTGATCGAGCCGGCCGCCGGCGCCACCCGGACCATGATGGCCTTCCTCCTCTCCGCCTATACGGAGGACGAGGTGGGGGGTGAGGCCCGGACCGTACTGCGGCTGCACTGGCGTCTGGCGCCCTACCAAGTGGCCGTGCTCCCGCTCTCCAAGAAGGAGACGCTCGAGCCGACGGCGCGCCAGGTGCTCAAGCTGCTGCAGCCGCACTTCATGTGCGACTACGACGTCACCCAGAGCATCGGGCGCCGTTACCGCCGCCAGGACGAGGTGGGCACGCCGTGGTGCGTGACGGTGGACTTCGACTCGCTCGTGGACGACGCCGTCACCGTGCGCGACCGGGACACCACCGAGCAGGTGCGGATCCCGATCGCCGACCTCTTGGGCGAGTTGCGCCGGCGCACCGGCGAGGGGTAGGGGAGACCCGGGCTCAGGCGACCCGGCGGTACTTGCGCACCGCCAAGGGCGCGAGGACGATCAGGAGCCCGAAGCACCAGGCCAACGAGGCCCACACGGCGCCCGTGTCCTGGAGCGTGCCGCCCACCATCAGCGAGCGGGCGGCGTCGACCACCGCGGTCACCGGTTGGTGTTCGGCGAAGGCCTGCAGCCAGCCGGGCATGGCGCTCACCGGCACGAAGGCGGACGAGGCGAAGATGAACGGGAAGAGGATCGGGAACACCATGATCTGTGCCGTCTCCGCGTTCGGCGCCGACAGACCCACGGTGGCGAACCCCCAGCAGAGCGTGTAGCTGAAGAGCAGCACGATGAGCAGGCCGCAGAGGAAGAGGCCGAAGTTCGTCGAGATGCGAAAGCCCACGGCGAAGCCCACCGCGCTGATGAGGAGCACGACGAAGACGTTGCGCACCAGGTCCGCCGTGGTACGGCCCCCGAGCACGGCCGAACGCGCCATGGGCAGGGAGCGGAAGCGCTCGATCAGGCCCTTGTGCAGGTCCTCGGACAAGCCCACGGCGGTGGACACGGCCCCGAAGGCGACCGTCTGCACGAAGACGCCCGGGATGAGGAAGTCGACGTAGGGCACCGACGTGTGGATGGCGCCCCCGAAGACGTAGACGAAGAGCAGCGTGAACATGATCGGCTGCACGGCCGAGAAGAACACGGCCTCCTGGGTCCTGGTGAGCGCCTTCAGGTTGCGCCAGGTCACCGTCAACATGTCCTGCACGGCCCAGCTCACCCGGTTGCCGGCGGCGGGTGCCGGGCGTTCGGTGACCTGGGGCAGGGCGATGGTCGTCGTCATGCGGCGTCCTTTCCGTCGGTGTCGGCGGCCCGGCGGCGGCCGCTCGTGCGGGCTGCCCTCTCGGCCTCGGTCTCGGCCTCGGTCTTGTGTCCGGTGAGGTTCAAGAAGACGTCGTCGAGGCTGGGCTCGCGCAGGGCCAGCCCGATGACGGGGATCCTGGCCGCGTCGAGCGCACGGAGCACCTCGGCGCCGACGGCGGGGCCGTTCTCCACCGTCAGCTCCACCGTCGTGTCCTCCACGACGGGCTCCTTCGAGGTGAGCGGGGCCAGGAGGCTGAGGACGGCGGGCACGACGTCGCGGGTGTCGAGCGTCACCGACACCACCGACGTCCCGAGATCGGCCTTGAGCTCGGCCGGGGTGCCCTCGGCGATCACGCGCCCGTGGTCGACGACGACGATGTCGCGGGCCAGTCGGTCGGCCTCCTCGAGGTACTGCGTGGTGAGGAGCACGGTCGTGCCGTCGCGCACGAGCTCCTCGATCCCCGCCCAGAGGTCCCGCCTGCTCTGCGGGTCGAGTCCCGTGGTCGGCTCGTCCAGGAAGAGGATGGGCGGGCTGGCGACCAGCGCGGCCGCCAGGTCGAGCCGCCGGCGCATGCCCCCCGAGTAGGTCTTGAGGACGCGGGCGGCGGCGTCGGACAGGCCGAAGCTCTCCAGGAGCTCGTCGGCCCGCTGCGCCGAGACCTTGCGGCTCAGGTGGGACAGCCGGCCGACCATGTAGATGTTCTCCCGTCCGGTGAGGTTCTCATCGACGGTGGCGTACTGCCCGGCCAAGCCGATGAGGCGGCGCACGGTCTCGGGCTCCTTCACGACGTCGTGCCCCAGCACCGTGGCGACGCCCGAGTCGGGCTCGAGGATGGTGGAAAGGATGCGGACGACCGTCGTCTTGCCGGCGCCGTTCGGGCCGAGGAGGCCGAGCACGGTCCCCGCCTCGACGGCGAGCGAGACCCCGTCGAGCGCGGCGCACGTTGCCGCGGGGGAAGACCTTGACGAGGTCGTGGGCCTCGACGGCCAGTGAAGAAGTCGAAGAAATTCCCATTGGCAAAGAAACTTAGTGCTAAAGTTATTTAGGTGTCAAGACAGTGGTCGCGCATGGAGCTCGGACAGCAATTGCGGAACGAGATCCTGGGGTATCTCGGCGCGGCGAGCGAGTTCGAAGGGGGACTGGCCAAGAGGTTGAAGCTGAGCCGGACCGACATGCGCTGCCTCGACCTTATTGGCCGTCTCGGACCGCTCACCGCGGGTCGGCTCGCGGAGGAGGCGAGGCTGACGACGGGTGCCGTGACCTTCATCCTGGACCGGCTCGAGGAGACGGGGATGGTCGTGCGCCGGCGCGACACGGAGGACCGGCGCCGCGTCTGGGTCGAGATCGTGCCCGAGGCCCGGGAGCGCCTGCAGGATCTGCAGCGGCCGGTGGCCGAGGAGATGCGACGGGTGTCGCAGCGTTTCGCCGCCGAGGAACTGGCGATCGTGCGTGACTACATGCGCCAGGCCAAGGAGGTCTTCCAGCGTCAGATGGCGGGTGCAGGTGACGGGGGCGACACGAAGAGGCGGTCGGGCCACGCCGAAGGTGACGCGCGACCGCCCGAGGCAAACGTCGGGGGAAACTAGGCTGGCTTGGCCCGTCCCAGGTCGGGACGGGCCGCGACCACCGTGACCGCGCTCGCCACGCGGCTCGCCCGTCCAGGGCAAGGAGGCCCGATGCCCTACGTCTTCGACTTCGACCACACGCACCCCCGCCCACCGATGGAGCTCAAGGACCTCCTGGGCGGCAAGGGCGCCAACCTGGCCGAGATGACGTCGGTACTCGAGCTCCCGGTGCCCCCGGGGTTCACCATTTCGACCGACGCCTGCCGGGCTTACATGGCCGCCGGGTGGCCAAAGGGTCTGGACGCCGAGGTGGCCGCGGCCCGGGCCCGGCTCGAGAAGGCCATGGGCAAGACCATCGGCGATCCCACCGATCCGTTGCTGGTGTCGGTGCGCTCGGGCGCCAAGTTCTCCATGCCCGGGATGATGGACACCGTCCTCAACCTGGGACTCAACGACGACTCCGTCGAGGGACTCGCCAAGCAGACCGGGGACGAGCGCTTCGCCTTCGACTCGTACCGGCGCTTCATCGCGATGTACGCCCGCATCGTGCTCGAGCTGCCAGGCGAGGAGTTCGACTCCCTCTTCGAGGCGGCCAAGGAGCTGGCCGGCACCGAGTCCGACGCCAAGGTGCCCGTGGAGCTCCTGCGCTATCTGGTCGACTCCTACCAGCAGATCGTCGAGCGGCACACCGGCAAGCCCTTCCCCCAGGAGCCGGCCGAGCAGCTGCGCGGCGCCATCGAAGCCGTGTTCCGCAGTTGGAACGGGCCGCGCGCCATCGCCTACCGCGAGCGCGAGCGCATCGCGCACGACCTGGGCACCGCCGTCAACGTGCAGGCCATGGTCTTCGGCAACCGCGACGACAACTCGGGAACCGGCGTCGGCTTCACTCGCGATCCCGCTACCGGGACCAAGGGCGCCTACGGCGACTTCCTGGTCAACGCGCAGGGCGAGGACGTGGTGGCCGGCATCCGCAACACCGAGCCCATCTCGGCCTTGAAGAAGCAGTTCCCCAAGGTCCACGCCGAGCTGTTGAAGATTTTCACCCGGCTCGAGGGGCACTACAAGGACATGTGTGACACCGAGTTCACCATCGAGCAGGGCAAGCTCTGGATGCTCCAGACCCGCGTCGGCAAGCGCACCGGCGCCGCCGCCCTCAAAATGGCCGTCGACATGGTGCGCCCGAGCGACCTCGGCATCTCCCGGGCCGAAGCGGTCTCGCGCATCACCGAAGACCACCTCGACTCGGTTCTCCACCCGCAGTTCGCCAGTTCGGGCTACGCCACCTGGGCCAAGGGCCTCGGGGCGAGCCCCGGTGCCGCCGTGGGCCGCCTCTACTTCACCGCCGACGACGCTGCCGAGGCGGCCGGACGCGGCGAACCGGTGGTCCTGGTCCGCAACGAGACGTCGCCCGAGGACGTGCACGGCATGCTGGCCGCAGAGGGCATCCTCACCGCGCGTGGCGGCCTGGTCAGCCACGCCGCCGTGGTGGCGCGGGGCTGGGGCAAGCCCGCTGTCGTCGGTGCGGACGTGCTGCGCCTCGGTGACCATCAGGTGACGGCGGGCGACGTGACCCTCTACGAGGGCGACTGGGTCTCCCTCGACGGCGGCGCCGGAATCGTCGTGGCGGGAGAGGTCCCGCTGACCGCGGCCAAGCCACCCGCCGCGTTCGCCACCGTCCTGTCGTGGGCCGACGACATCCGCAAGGGCCACCTGGCGGTGCGGGCCAACGCGGACACTGGCGACGACGCCGACAACGCACGCAACCTCGGAGCCGAGGGCATCGGCCTGTGCCGCACCGAGCACATGTTCCTCGGCGAGGACCGGCTGCCCGTCGTGCGCCGCATGATCCTGGCCCAGTCGCCGGCCGAGGAAGCCGACGCGCTCGAGGAGCTGCGCCTGGTCCAGCGCGAGGACTTCATCGCCATCCTCAAGGCCATGGACGGCCTGCCGGTGACGGTGCGTCTGCTCGATCCGCCCCTGCACGAGTTCCTGCCCTCCACGGAGGAACTGGCTCACAAGGAGGCGACGGTCGGGCTGAACCCCGAGGAACGGCGCCTCTACGAGGCGGCGCTGGCCTGGCGGGAGACCAACCCGATGCTCGGGACGCGCGGCGTGCGCCTCGGCGTGATCAAGCCCGGCCTCTACGCCATGCAGGTGCGCGCCCTGATGGAGGCAGCCCGCCAGCGGGTGGCCGACGGCGGGCACCCCGTCGTCGAGATCATGATCCCGCTGACAGTGACCCGGGAGGAGATGGCGCTGGCCCGCGGTTGGGTCGAAGATGCGGTGGCCGAGGTCAACCTCGAGCGCCCCCCAGGTCCCTCCAAGGGCGCCGTGACCAAGGCGGGCCCGGCCAAAGCCGGGATGCTCGAGGTCACCATCGGGACGATGATCGAGACGCCCCGGGCGGCGCTGCGGGCGGACGAGATCGCCGAAGTGGCCGACTTCTTCTCCTTCGGGACGAACGACCTCACCCAGATGACCTTCGGCTTCTCCCGCGACGATGTCGAGGGCCGGATGATGGACGCCTACCTGGAGCTGGGCCTGCTGCCGCGCAACCCCTTCGAGGTGGTCGACTTCGACGGCGTCGGCGAACTGGTCAAGCTGGGAGTCGAGCGAGGCCGGGCCACACGGCCAGGCCTTAAGGTCGGGGTCTGCGGGGAGCACGGGGGCGACCCCGCCTCGATCGGCCTGTTCTACGCGGCGGGCCTCGACTACGTCAGCTGCTCACCCTTCCGCGTCCCGGTGGCCCGCCTCGCCGCCGCCCAGGCGGTGCTGGCGTCCGCGGGGGAGTAGCCCGGCCGCGCGCCCTGTTGAGACCGGCCGCGCTCATGAGCCTGAGGGTGCGGGCTGCCCGGGGCGGCCTGCGAGCAGATAGCGCCGGAACGCGATGAGGGTCCAGATGGCCTCGACCACGCCGAAGGGCCAGGCCCCCGATAAGAAGCCATAGGAGCTGGACAGGGCGCACCCGAGTGCGAAGGCCAGGATGAACACCCGGCCACGCGCCTCGAGGGCGTACATCCCCATCATGAAGGTCAGGGCGCAGACCCCGTAGACGGTGACAGCCATCGGCCGACCGTAGGCGGACCGCCGGAGCAAGGACAACGCCGCGGTACCGTCGCGGGGTGGGCATACCGGACGAGGAAGTGGCCCAGGTCCGGGCGGCCACGGACATCGTGGGCCTGATCAGCGAGCACGCGGCGCTGAAGAAGGTCGGGCGGCGTTGGAGCGGGCTCTGCCCCTTCCACACCGAGAAGACGCCGTCATTCAGCGTGAACGCCGAGGAGGGTTTCTACTACTGCTTCGGCTGCCACGAGTCCGGCGACGCCATCACCTTTGTGCGCGCCATGGAGCACCTGGACTTCGTGGACGCGGTGCGATTCTTGGCGGACAAGGTCGGTATCACGCTGCACGAGGACCGCGAGATGGGCCGGGACCACCAACGTCGTTCCGAACTCCTCGAGGCCCTCGAGCGCGCCGTGACGTGGTACCACGAACGCCTGCTCTCCTCTCCCGACGCCGGGCGCGCGCGCGACTACCTGCGCTCGCGGGGGTACGACGGCGACGTCGTCCGCCGGTTCCGCCTGGGGTGGGCGCCCGACGACTGGGACGCCCTGGCGAAGGCTCTCCGGCTGCCGGAGAAGGTCCTCTCGGACTCGGGCCTCGGCTTCATCAATCGGCGCGGTCGGGCCCAGGACTTCTTCCGTGGTCGAATCCTCTTCCCGATCTGCGATCCATCCGGGCGTCCGGTGGCGATCGGCGGGCGCATTCTGCCGTCGCGGCCCGGGCAGCCCGCACCCGAGCGACCGGACCCCAAGTACAAGAACTCGCAGGAGTCACCGATCTACTCGAAGCGCCGGACGCTTTACGCGCTCAACTGGGCCAAGCAGGGGGTGATCGCGCAGGGCGAGGTCGTCGTGTGCGAGGGCTACACCGACGTCATCGGCTGCTTCCAGGCCGGCGTGCCGTGGGCGGTCGCCACGTGCGGCACCGCACTCGCCGAGGAGCACTTCACGCTCTTGCGGAACTTCGCCAAGCGCATCGTGCTGGCATACGACGCTGACGCCGCGGGGCAGAGCGCGACGTCGCGTGTCTACGAGTGGGAGCGCAAGCACGAGGTCGATGTCGTGGTCGCGGAGCTCCCTGGCGGCAGTGACCCCGGGGACCTGGCCCGCACGGACCCCGATGCGCTCGCCCGCGCCGTCAAGGAGGCGCGGCCCTTTCTCCAAATTCAGGGTGGACCGGATGCTCGGAGCGGGTGATCTGACGACTGCCGAGGGCAGGGCGCGGGCCGCCGAGGCAGCGCTCACCGCGGTGGCGGAACACCCCGACGACCTGGTGCGCGACCAATACGTCATGCAGCTGGCGGACCGCTGCCGCCTCGACACGGCAAAGCTGCGGGAACGCCTGGACCACCTGCGGTCGCATCCGCCGGCCGAGTCCTCGAATCGCCGGCGGCCCCGGGCCCGGGATGAGGAGCCGCCACCAAACGAGTATCCCGAGGACGACAGCGAGGGTTTCCGGCCGGACGGCGAACGTGCCACCTCCGGCGCTCCGACGGTGCTCCGACCAGGGCCGGGGTTCGAAGCGCTCAAGTTGGCCGTGCATAAACCCGAGGATGTAGCTGATCGAGTGCATGCGGTGCTCTTCGCCGACCCTGTGCAACGCCAGGCGTTCATCGCGCTAGTGGAGAACGACAGCGTGCACGAGGCGGTCGAGAGCGCGTCACCGGAGGTGGCGAGCTTGTTGCGACGCGTCATAGTCGAGGAGCCCATGTTGGGTGACCCCGAACTGGGGGATCCGGTGGGTTCCGTGGTCACCGTGCTCCTGCGCGGCGCGGCGCAGCGCGCACTCGCCGACGTCGAGATCGAGTCAAGAGCGGGGGACGACGCGTGGCAGGCCCGAGCGGCCGAGACCGCGCAAGTACGGCTCTGGCTGGACCAACTCGAAGAATCGCCCGTTGGGCGCGACGCTGCCGATCGGTTGGTAGGTTGGTTAGCTGAGAGAGAGCAAGGGGAGTGACCGAGTTGGCAGGGAGACGGTGAGCGAAGAATCGGCGATCGCGATCGATGAGGGTGTCGACGCGTCGCTCGCGTCGGACAACTCGCTCGCGCCCATCGCGCACGTCGCCCTTCCCCCAGGCGTGTCTCAGGTCGACTTCGACGCCGCGTTGGCCACCGGGCGCGAAAAGGGTCAGCTGACCCAGGCCGAACTGATCGACGCACTGCACACGGTCGAACTGACACCCGAAGTGTTGACGACCCTCATCGATCGCGTCAACGCTGAGGGCGTCGCGCTGGTGCCGGACGAAGAAGAGGATCTCGTCGTCGAGGTGGCACCGAAGAAGGCGACGCGGAGTTCGGCACGCACGAACGGAAGCGCGAAACTCGAGTCGCCGCGGCGAGAGCCCAACGGCAAGCGATCGAGCTCCAGCGAGTCCGGTGGCAGTGCCGAGGACCCGGTCCACACCTATCTGAAGGAGATCGGGCGGGTTCCTTTGCTCAACGCCGAGCTCGAGGTGGAGATCGCCCAGAAAATCGAAGAGGGGAACGGCGCCGCTTCCAGGCTGGCCGCCCACGAGCTGGCCCTGACCGGCGAGGGGTCCGAGAGCGACCTCCTCGACGCTGACCAGCAGACCCGGTGCCGGCGGCAAATCCGCAAGGGCCTGAAGGCCAAGGACGAGCTCATCGAGGCGAACCTCCGCCTGGTGGTATCCATCGCCAAGCGCTACCGGAACCGCGGTCTCGCCTTCCTCGACCTGATCCAGGAGGGCAACCTCGGCCTGATGCGAGCGGTCGACAAGTTCGACCACACGAAGGGTTTCAAGTTCTCGACCTATGCGACCTGGTGGATCCGTCAGGCCATCACGCGGGCGATCGCCGACCAGGCGCGCACGATCCGGATCCCCGTGCACATGGTGGAGACGATCAACAAGGTCGTCTGGGCGCAGCGTCAACTGTTGCAGGAGCTCGGTCGTGAGCCAACGATCGAAGAGGTGGCGCAGCGGGTCGAGCTCCCCATGGAGCGAGTGCGCGAGATCCTGCGCATCAACCAGGACACGGTCTCGCTCGAGCAGCCCGTAGGTGATGAGGATGACTTCAATTTGTCCGACCTCATCGAGGACAGGGGAGCGGTGGTGCCGGACGACGCGGCGACGCGCTCGTTGCTCGACGCGGCGGTGCGCGAGGCGCTGGGCCATCTGTCCGAGCGCGAGCAGGATGTGGTGCGGCTCCGCTTCGGATTGGACGACGGCAAGATCCGCACCCTCGAAGAGGTGGGCAAGGAGTTCGGCGTGACGCGGGAGCGCGTCCGCCAGATCGAGTCCAAGACCCTGGCCAAGCTGCGGCGGCCCGATGCGGCGCACTTGCTGCGGGACTATCTCGAAGAGTCCTGACCGGGAGGACTTGGGACGCTTCCTGGCTCCAGCGTTGACGCCGGCCGCTGCTATCGTTCGGGGCCGGCTTTCTCGATCCTTCCGGGGTAGCTCAATGGCAGAGCAAGCGGCTGTTAACCGCTAGGTTGAGAGTTCGAGTCTCTCCCCCGGAGCATTTCTCTCCGTTTTCGCTGGTCAGCGGCGGTAGGTCCAGCACCTCACCTTCCACCTCACCGTCTTCGCGCGCGCCACGCGGCGAGCAACAGCGCATGGACGTCGGCCGATGCCATGTGCATGCCTGACGACGGCGACGGGCCCGTCGAAACCAAAAGCCGAGATCGTTCAGGCGGCCACTGGGGCCTTGAAGCCCAGGAGCCCACCCAGCGTGCCGCCAAGCATGGCGGCACGCTCGTCGGCGGGCACACCGGCAAACTGCGACTCGATCAGCTTCTGGCTGCCGCGGAACGTGCCCTCGGCGTGCGGGTAGTCGGACCCCCACACGACGGTGGACAAGCCGGTGATGTGGCGGGCGGCGACAGCGACCGGGTCGTCCTGGAACGACACGTGGAACTGGCGCTGAATGTACTCGCTCGGCTTGAGTGGGTACGGCCACTTCTCGTTGACGTCGAACATGCGCGTCATCTGTGGCTGGTCGTTCGCGGCCCGGCTCCCGTCCCAGTAGCCGAGCCACCAGTCGGTGTCCTGGCCGATGCCGGTCACCCAGCATTTGTCCAAACCGCCGACGAGCGACACGAGCCAATGCGCGTTGAACTCGATCAGGCAGAAGTGCAGCTCGGGATATCGCTCGGGGACGCCTCCGGCGATGAGCTCGATGATGATCTGCTGCGGGTTGATGGTGTTCAACACTGCCTGCGTCCGCATTCGCTTGGCCGAGAGCCGGGCATCCATCGGCAGGTTGAGCTCGTCGGCCATGGCACGCACCTGCTGTAGCGCCGGCGACTCCGCTTCGCCCACCTTCACGCCGCCCGTCGCGCAGTGGAAGAACACGTGGCCCCCGATCGCCCGGGTCGCCGCCCATACCGGCTCCAGCTCGGGCGACCAGTACGGGAGCGGCGCGAGGGCGGGTAGAAGGACGGCGCGGAAACCCGCGGCTCCGACCCGCTCGATCTCGGCAACGGCGTCGTCGATGTCGGTGAGTGGGATTGGCGCGGTAGGCGCGATGCGGTCGAAGTGCGGCGTATAGCGCTCGACGACGTAGTCGTTGTAGACGCGGGCGTGCGCGATCGATAGCTCGTGGTTGTCGCTGTAGAGCGCGAACAGCGAGCGGTTCGGATGCATCAGCTGCGCATCAATTTCGTCGAGGTCCATGTCTTCGAGCATGCGCTCCGGATTGCCGGTGTGCGCAGACCCGTCGTAGTGCCGGTAGCGTGACACGGTCCACCCCTCGAAGCCGGGCGTACGGACGCGAGCGAACTCGCGCACGCCGCCGGGGATGAGCGGCTCGATCTCGAAGTCCTCCTCCCAGAAGCCGCGGTCGCGCAAGTGAGCCGGCAGGCGGGTTCGAAACAGGTCATTCGGCTCGACGATGTGACCGTCCGCCGAAACGACGAAGCTCTTCTGGATCATCGGGCATCCTCCCGCGAGACGAACGCTCTCCAGACTCTAGCAATGTACCGACCGGTTAGTATATTTTCTGGCGCACGCGGCCAGAGGGAGGGAGCGGGCGTGGCGATCGCGGACGACAAGAGATCGGCACTGTCGGTGCCCTACGCCATGGAGCCGGAGCTGCCCGACCGGGTGCCGAAGGAGCGCTACTTCGACCCCGGCTTTTACCAACTGGAGGTCGAGCGGTTGTGGCCGCGGGTCTGGCAGATGGCATGCCGGCTCGAGGAGATCCCGCAACCGTACGACTTCGTCGAATACGAGTTCCTCGACCAGTCGGTCATTGTGCTGCGCACCGACGACATGGGGGTGCGGGCGTTCCAGAACACCTGCCGCCACCGCGGCGTCAGTCTCGTTCAGGGCCGAGGAACGTGCCCCGACGGATTCACCTGCCCATTCCACGGATGGTGCTACGGAACCGACGGCGCGAACAGGGGGATCCCGCGGCGCAAGTCCTTCGCCCCGCACAACGTGGAGTCGGGCGACGTCGATCTTGTCCCGGTGCGGTGCGAGGCCTGGGCCGGTTGCGCCTGGATCAACTACGACGATGATGTGCCGCCCGTGCGTGAGTGCATGGAACCGGCGGCGACCATCCTCGACGCGTGGAAGGTGGAGGCGATGCGGACCGAGCAGTGGTTCGCTGCCCGCCTACCTGTGAACTGGAAGCTCGCGATTGAAGCGTTCGTTGAGATGTACCACGTCGTGGTGACGCACCCGCAGCTCGACATCCCCGGTATGCGGTATTCGTTGCGTCGGGGCGCCCCATTCGATCCGCGTGGGTTTATCGACGCTGAGATCGAGTATCTGCGTGTCATGAGCGATGGCATGGACGGGATGGTCCACCGCAACGATGTTCAGGTCGCCGAGGGACTGCGCGGGATGGAGCTGCCGGCCGACCCAACGCTAGCCATCTCGACGTGGAACCGTTCGCTGAACGACGCAGTCGTGCAGTGGAACCGTCAGCGGCGTGTTGTCATGCCTGACCTCAATGGGCTGGACGAGCTGGGGTTCAACGACACGTTCTACCAATGCTTCCCGCACTACTTCGTGTTGCCCATGTACAGCGGCGCTTCCTCCTACCGGTTCCGGCCGCTGGGGCCGGAAGAGACGCTCATGGAAATCTGGTCGATGGCGCGGTTCCCCGAGGGCGACGAGCCGGGTGTGCCCACGCGGCCCGAGATTTGGGAGCCGAACGACGAGCGATGGCCGCCAATTCCCGCGCAGGATTTCTCGAACCTGCCGCGCCAACAGAAGGGGCTGCACGCCAAGGGGTTCAAGTACATGCGGTTGAACGAGGGCCTGGAAGGCCAGATCTCCAACCTGCAGCGGACAATCGACGGTTTTCTCGCCGGGCTCCCCTACGAGAGACTGCTCCCGGCGCTCTGGAAGGTGAACGTCGCGCCGTTCGACAAGCCGGTCCTCGACCTTGGCTTCTGAGTGAGGACGTACGCAGCGTGAAGGGCCTCGAGCGCGGCGACGTTACCCGGCGCGAGGGCTGCCGCATGCTCGTCGAGCAGTGCTACCGGACCTGATCAGCCATGACTGGAAGGAGGAAACCCTGTGCCGACGCGGTGGAAGCAACGCCCGCCCGGGTCGACCTGGGGCGACTGGGGTGACGACGACGAACTAGGTCGCATCAACCTGCTCACCCCGGAGAAGGTCATCCAGGGCGTGCGCGAGGTCGAGGCCGGGATCACCTTCTGCCTGAGCCTGCCCCTCGACTATCCGGGCGGCTCGGCCCTGAACCAACGGCGGTACCCGCCCGTCCTCGCGCCGACCGAGGACATGGACGGCAACGTGGACACCTTCTACAACGTCCACCAGAGCGAGATGAAGGACTGGGGCCACCCCAAGTTCGTCGATGTCTGGAACGACGACATGGTGACCCTCTTCCTCCAGTACTCGACTCAGTGGGACTCGTTCGCCCACGCGGGTGCCGAGTTCGATGCCGACGGTGATGGAGTCGAGGAGGCCGTCTACTACAACGGGTACCGCGCCGGGGTCGACCTCGTCGGACCGCGAGAGGACGCGGCAGGGGACGGCGGCGGCCACCGCTGCTTCGCGCACCATCTCGGCTTGGAGCACATGGCCTTCCACGGGGTGCAGGGCCGCGGCGTCCTGATCGACTTGGCCCATCACCTGGGACACGACTGGCAGGGGGTCGACCGGGCCACTCTCGAGGAGATCATGGTTGCCGACAAGATCGTGGTCGAGCCCGGTGACATGGTGCTGTTCCACACGGGTTACGCGACGAAGATCCTTGAGTGGGCCCGCGACCCCGATCCCAGGCAGCTCTTTTCGACGTGCACCTACCTCGACGCTCGCGACCCGGGGATGCTCGACTGGATCACCGAGTCCCAGATCTCGGCGCTGATCGCGGACAACTACGCGGTCGAAGGGATGCTCGGAAAGGACCGGGACGAGAGCCGGCACTCGCTCCTGCCGATTCACCACCTCTGCCTGTTCAAGCTCGGCGTCCCGCTCGGTGAGTTGTGGTATCTGCACGAGTTAGCGTTGTGGCTACGGGAGCACAACCGCAGCCGCTTCCTCCTTACGGCTCCGCCGTTGCGGCTGCCTGGAATCGTGGGCTCGCCGGCGACGCCGATCGCGACAGTGTGAACGCCGGGGGAACGATCACGAAACCCGCAAAGCAGACGGGCGGTCCAGGCGGCCCGGCAATTGCTCATTATTCGCGGCCGTGTCAGGCCACCACGTCAAGGGTCGCTGCGGGACTCCGCTGCGCTACGTGTCCTCGCTCGCCTTTGGCGCCCCTGGGCATGTTTAATCGTCCTCAACCGCAGATCTGCGGTGGTTGAGTGCTCTCAAGTTCCGCGCGCGATCCGCGACGCGAAACATCGGCAATTGGGGGTCGTCAGCGGTAATCACCGGTACGACCACGTGCTGACTTAGCTGGACTTACTCGAGAGGGTGCTGGGACTGATCTTGTTCAGGGGGGCCCGCTAGGTTGAGAGTTCGAGTCCCTCCCCCGGAGCGTTCCCCAGCTCAGAGGCACCCTCATTGAGGCGTGCCCGTTGAGCGAGGGCACTCCACGGGCACTAGTCCTTGCGTCTCTGGGCCGCAGTAATCGGTCGGACATCCGCTTGAACCATGTCGCCCATCGCACAAATGCTCATCAACGAGCAATAACCAACACATTTCTTGCTGGCCAGTGGGCGTTCTTCTCGGGTGAAGGCTCGTGCCTGCCACTCTCCCACCTACCGGTCGGCTTACCGTCAACCCCTGCAGTCTTGTGATCCATCGCTCATGTGGAGGCATCAACCGGCGACACGCCGACGGAGTCCTGAGCCTTCGACGCGCCTGTGCCCCCGAGATCTCTCACGGGGGCACAGGCGTGCAGCTGTTTGTGGTTCTGCCTATGTGTTGCTGCCAGCGATTCCAACCACGGGCTTGTTGAGTGTGATGGACCCGGTGGAGCCCCAGAAAAAGGCGTCCCCGTAGTTGAAGATGCCGCCGTCGCCGGCTGTTTCCCAGTACCCCTGACCATCGGGCGTCGAAGCCATCCCGACGACGGGCTTGTTCAGGGGCATCGAGGCAGGCGAGCCGAAGAACGGCGCGTTGAACGCAAACAGGCCGCCGTCGGACGCCACCTCCCAGTAGCCGCCCGTGGCCTGGTCGCCCGCGATGCCGACTATCGGCTGGTTGAGCGGCTTGCCGCCCATTGAGCCCAGGAAGGCCGCATCGCCGAAATCGAAGATCCCACCATCGGTCGCAACCTCCCAGTAGCCGAGGCCGTCGGGTGTGGTGGCGATGCCGACCACTGGTTTGTTCAGCGGCTTGCCGCCCATTGAGCCGTAGTATTCGGCGTCACCAAAGTTGAAGATGCCGCCGTCGGACGCCACCTCCCAATAGCCGAGCCCGTCCGGCGTGGCCACCATGCCGACGATGGGCGCATTGAGCGGCTTGCCGCCCATCGAGCCGAAGAACGGGGCGTTGAAGGCAAACAGGCCGCCGTCGGACGCCACCTCCCAGTAGCCACCTGTGCGAGGGTCGGCGGCGATGCCCACGATGCGCTGGTTGAGTGGCTTGCCGCCCATGGAGCCGAAGAACGGGGCGTCATAGGCGAAGATGCCACCATCGGATGCGGCCACCCAATAGCCGAACTGGACGCTCACCTGATTGGAGGCCTCCAGAGAGAAGTACGTCGATTGTCCGGGGCTCAGGCCTCCGGCGAAGTTCACAACACCGGTTCTCTTGCCGGCGCTGATGTTGGAAAAGGTGGTGGTGGGACCCTGGTAGTCGCTGCCGTTGGGGTCGGGACCCGAGGCGCTGGCACCGCCGGCTCCTTGCGCGGCAGTGCAATACGAGTCGCCCGTGTAGCCGCCTGGTCCCGCCAGCGGAACGCCATCACTATCGCCGGAACCACCGTTGGTGTTGGAGCCGTTGGTCGAGTAGGTGCAGATGCCGTCACCGTCGAAACCGAAGATCGGAGTCCCGGTCGACGAGCCCGAGAGCTGGATGCCAAAGAGCGGCTTGCTCGACGTGTTCACGATTCCGACGAGGGAGTCGCTCACCTGGTCGTAGGGCATCTGCTGGCCGGGTGTGGCCCCAACGCCGGATTCGTTGTTGTTGTCCTGGAGCACCTGCTCGCCGTTGTTGCTGACCACGATTAGCAGCCCGCAGCTCGCGTCGTAGCCGATCGCCGGGCACTCGTTGAAGGGTGCCGAGGTAGAGGTCCCGGGGAACCCCGCAACGTCGTGGGCTGCGAAGGGCGCCGAAGAGTGGGGTACGACCTTCGGATCAGGTGAGGCCGCCCCGGTTGGTACGAGGGCGACGACGGCGACGACCCCCAGGAGCAGGACCGCCGAAGAGACAGTCCGTTGAGCCCGTCGAAGGTTGTCGGGACTCAGGAACGAGGCATGTCGAATGTGCAAAGCGGTCTCCTTGTAGTGCGCTTGGTATTGGAACAGCCCGACCCCACAGGGTCATCTGACATTGCCCCGTCAACTGAAGGGATGACCATAGTAGAAGCTGCGCGGGGTGTGACCGGTGGCTTCGACACCCACCTCGACGTCCATGTCGCCGCCGCCCTCGACACTGCTCGGCACGGAGCGTTTCGACCGACCCTGCTGGCTACAAAGCGCCGCTCTGGCTCGAGGACTTCGAGGCGATCTGCACCGACGACGTCCGGGCGCTCGGCCTGATCAAGGAGTCGCCGCCATTGTCCCCGATGCCAGCGACACCAACCGCCTCATGGCCCAGCCCGGCCGCTCCCGGCCGACAATAAACGTGTAACGGCGCCAATATGACCCTTTCAGAATGCACAAGGTCGTGACACAGAAGACCGAGAACGAGTTCGAAGCGGGTTGGCCGTGGGTCAATAGCGGGAGTTTCGGCAGGCGTCTACCAGGTCAACTCCTGCCCACAAACGGCACCCTGGAGATGGTGACGGGGCCGATCCAACGTGGACTTTCGGGGACACTTCGTTAGCGTTTCGAGCTGGCCGTTGCGGTGCCATCTGCTCCTCGATTTGGGAGCTGGACCCTAGACGACCTCAGTTGCCTGAAGGTTCGTGACGCTCAATCTCAGGTTCGCTTGTGTGTTAGCTCGGCACCGCGCCAGCGGGTAGCTCCGAGCGCCGCAGCCCCTTCGCCGTCGCCGTACCCACCGCAACAATGCCGGTGAGCACTGGGATCAGAAACAGGGCCGTGTGCAGCGTTGTCGATGATGCGATTGCGCCGATCACGACCGGACCCACGACGTAGCCGGCCCAGCCACAACCGGCCACCGAGGCGACCGCTCTTCCGGTGTTCACATTGTCCACCGCTCCGGCCGCCCTGAGGGTCATCGGGATGACGCTTCCGAGTCCGGCTCCGAGCAAGGCGAATCCAACCAGCACGCTCACGGGACGGTCGATGACGAGACCGCCGGCGAATCCGAGCGTGGCGATGACGGCGAGCAAGGGGAGCAAACGGTGGGCGGCGAACCTGGTGAAGAGCCGATTGCCTGAGAGCCGAACGGCCAACATGGCGAAGGAATAAATCGCAAAACCCATTCCGGCGACAAGGGGCGAGGGCGTGCATGGCGTTGCGAAGATAGACGGCGGCCCAATCGGCTGCGGCACCCTCACAGAGCATGTCGGCGAAGGCGATACCCCCAAGGACAATGAGCTCTCCTTGCAGCACGGCGTGGCGCCCCTCGCGACTGCCTTTCGAGGATTCGGGGTCATCGCCCACCCGCCGGTCGGGGATCATCCGGGTCGTGAGCCAGCCAACGACCAATAGGCACGGTACCGCCAGGACCAGCAGCTGCTCGCTCAGCGAGACACCCAGTCCCACCGCAGACGCTCCGATGACAGCACCGACGAGGGCGCCACTGCTCCACGAGCCATGGAAGCCTGGCATCAGCACCCGGCCAGAGAACCGCTCGACCGCGATCGCTTGGGTGTTCATCGACACGTCGAGCATCCCCTGGAAGAAGCCCCAGAGCAGGAACGCGACGAAGAAGGTACCGAACGAACCAGTGAGCCCGATGAATGGCCCCGAGACGCAATAACCGAGCAGGGCCAGGCGGACCATCGGCGCGCTTCCCGCTCTCGTCAGCATGCGGGCAGCCACGACCAGGGCCAGGACCGAGCCGATGGGGGCCCCCAGCAAGGCGAGTCCGAGCCGGCCGTCGCTGAGGCCCGAGGTGCTGTTTCAGCTGCGGTATGTGGGCCGTCCAGGAGGCGAACAGGAAGCCGTGCACGAAGAACACGGCGATCACGGCCAGGCGAGGCCAGCGGTCCTCCGACGCTGATGCCGTTCGTCGGCTGAAACCCGGACTCAGCGTCAGACGCAGCGGATATCGACTCCCATCGCCCGCAACTGCTCCACCCTCTCCTGGTCGGCTCCGGCATCAGTCAGGACGATGTCGATCTCGTCGAGATCGCAGACATGGCCGAACGCCACTCGCCCGAGCTTCGAGGAGTCCGCCACCGCGATGACGCGCTGCGAGGATCTGGCAGCGGCGCGCTTGACCGCCGTCTCGGCGAGAAAGTGGGTCGTAATGCCCGCCTTGGCGTCGATGCCGCAAGGACCCATCACGCACGTGTCGAATCGGAGCTGAGAAAAAGAATGTTCGGCGAGACTCCCCGTCAACGACAACTCTCCCGGACGGACCTCGCCACCCGGGAGGAGGAGTTTGATGCCCGGGCACTCGTGGAGCTCGAAGACTGGCCTGAGGGCGAGCGGCATGACGGTCAACCGACGGCTGCGGAGTGCTCGCGCCACCTCCATGGCGGTGGTACCACCGTCGAGGATGACCGTCTCCCCGTCGGCCAAGAGGCTGGCCGCAGCGGCGCCTATCGTCGCCTTGGCGTCGCTGAACTCGAGGGCCCGGATGCCGTACGGGGTCTCCTCGGCGCTGAGGAAGACACTCGCCGCCCCGCCGTGCACACGTCGGAGGCCCCCACTGCGCTCCAGCGACTCGAGATCACGGCGCACGGTCATCTCAGAGCAATCCAGCGCATCGGCCAGCTCCCCGACCAGCACTGGACTGCGCTGGCTGAGCGCCTGGAGGATCATCTGGTGGCGGGTGTGCACATCCATGATGTTCAAACTAACATATCTCATGTGCGTTCTCACACTTGTGCCGGGCGCCCGCCGGTCGGGGCAGTGGTGTTCGATGTGGGCGGCGTCTTGCTCGATTGGAACCCCCGGCACCTTTACCGCAAGCTGTTCGCGAACCAGTCGGAGATGGAGTGGTTCCTCGACGAGGTCTGTTCACCGGCGTGGCATGCGCCCCACGACCGGGGCGTCTCGACCGCGGCATCGTGCGCTGAGCTCGCCTCCAGGCATCCCGAGCTCTCCGAGCTGATCTGGGCGTGGACGAGTCGCAGCGAGGAGATGATCGGTGGCGTCGACGCCGGGTCTGTAGAGGTCCTCCGGGCGGTAAGAGAAACCGGGCTGTCTTGCTATGCGCTCACCAACATGGAGGCGGAAACGTATCTGCTCCGCCTCAAGCGATTTCCGTTTCTCGGTTGGTTTGACGGTACCGTCGTCTCCGGTCGAGAAGGGGTTGCGAAGCCAGAGCCCGCCATCTTCAGACGATTGCTCGACCGTTTCTGCCTGACGCCGAATACCACGCTGTTGATTGACGACAGCAAAGAGAACCTAGAGACGGCCAGCAAGTTGGGGATGCAGACAGTCCTATTCCGCTCTTCCCGCCAACTCCAGGCGGAGCTTGAGGCCGTCGGCGTTCTGGCCCGATCTCTCGCCGCGCCGTAGCTGAGAGCGCGGCCATCACGCTCAGAACCGCACTCGGTTGTTGGTGGGCCGAAATAGTGCCCCATATGTGCATAGACCACGGTGTCGAAGGATCGCCAGCACCCCTAGGCTCGCAACGGCGCGCGCATTGTTATGGGACACCTATCCAAGCGCAAATCGCTGACTCTGGCGCAGCGATTCGAGGGGTCGCTAAACATGCGCTCGAACGTTGTGGCGTTGATGGGATCCGCTGGCCCGAGGCGCTAGCGTCTCTTCGCAGGCAAGCCCATGACCACGTCAGTCTCGGAGGTGAATGTTCGCGGGCCGATCACGTCGGCGAGGATCGGGTAAACCCGTTCACCCCGAACCAGGTCATCTGACCGCGGACGCCGATCAGGCGAGGTCGAAGCGATCCAGGTTCATGACCTTGTCCCAAGCAGCGATGAAGTCACGGATGAACTTCTCCTCTGAGTCGTCACATGCGTAGACCTCCGTGATGCCTCGCAGCTGGGAGTGAGAACCGAAGACGAGGTCGACGGCCGTGGCGGTCCACTTGATGTCACCGGTGGCGCGATCGCGTCCTTCGAACACGTTCTCGGCGGAGGTGGATGCTTTCCACTCCGTGCTCATATCGAGCAGCTTGGCGAAGAAATCGTTGGTGAGGGTCTCGGGCCGGTCCGTGAAGACGCCGTGTCGGGATTGCCCGAAGTTGGCGTTGAGCGCCCGCAGTCCGCCGACGAGAACCGTCATCTCGGGAGGCGTCAGGTTCAGCATGAACGCTCGCTCGACCAGAAGTTCCTCCGCCGGCCGCTTCTCTCCGACCCGGAGGTAGTTGCGGAACCCGTCGAAGATCGGTTCGAGCACGGCGAACGACTCCACGTCGGTCTGCTCCTGCGAGGCGTCCGTGCGCCCGGGCGAGAACGGGACGGTGATGTCGTGTCCGGCGTTCTTGGCCGCTTGCTCGACGGCGGCGCACCCGCCCAGGACGATCACGTCGGCCAGTGAGACCTTCTTCCCGCCGGATTGCGAGCCGTTGAAGTCCTGCTGGACCTGCTCGAGGGTTTGCAGCACCTTGGCCAGTTCGGTCGGATCGTTCACCTCCCAGTCCTTCTGCGGCGCCAGGCGGACCCGTGCCCCGTTGGCCCCGCCCCGCTTGTCAGTGCCGCGGAAGGTAGCCGCTGATGACCAGGCGGTGGAGACCAGCTGGGAGACGGACAGTCCGGCTGCGAGGATCCTGCCCTTGAGGGCAGCGATGTCATCATCTCCGATGAACGTGTGATCGACCGCGGGAACGGGGTCCTGCCACAGCTGCGCCTCGGGAACCCACGGGCCCAAGAAGCGCGAGACGGGCCCCATGTCGCGGTGCAACAGCTTGTACCATGCCCTGGCGAACGCGTCGGCCAGCTGATCGGGATTCTCATGGAAGCGCTTAGCGATCGGCCCGTAGATCGGATCGAGCCTCAGCGAGAGGTCGGTCGTCAGCATCATCGGAGCGTGCCGTTTCGACGGATCATGGGCATCGGGCACGGTGCCCTCCGCCTCGGGATTCTTGGGCTTCCACTGCTTTGCACCTGCGGGACTCTCGGTGAGCTCCCAGTCGTACTGGTACAGGTTGTCCAAGAACCCGTTGTCCCACTTCGTCGGCTCGTTGGTCCAGGCGCCTTCCAGTCCGCTGGTGAGGGTGTCGACGCCCTTGCCGCTCCCGAAAGTGTTCCGCCAGCCGAAGCCCTGCTCCTCGATGGATGCACCTTCGGGTTCGGGACCGCCGTACTCCTCACCAACTGCGCCGTGGGCCTTACCGAACGTGTGGCCGCCGACGATGAGCGCCAGCGTCTCCTCGTCGTTCATCGCCATCCGGCGGAAGGTCTCCCGGATGTTTTTCGCGGAAGCGATCGGGTCCGGGTTGCCGCCCGGCCCTTGCGGATTCACGTAGATCAGACCCATATGATCGGCGCCCAAGGGCCCCTCGATCTCCGCTTCGCCGGCGTGGCGTTCGTCTCCCAGCCACGTGTCCTCCGGGCCCCAGAAGATCTCGTCGGGCTCCCAGATGTCCGGTCGTCCGAACCCGAAGCCGAACGTTTTGAATCCCATCGATTCGTAGGCGCAGTTGCCGGCGAAGATGATCAGGTCGGCCCAGGAGATCTTCCGGCCGTACTTCTGCTTGACCGGCCACAGCAACCGGCGTGCCTTGTCGAGGTTCGCGTTATCCGGCCAACTGTTCAAGGGGGCGAAGCGTTGCGCGCCCTCGCCGCCACCGCCCCGGCCATCGGCGATGCGGTACGTGCCGGCGGCATGCCACGTCATCCGGATGAAGAGCGGACCGTAATGGCCGTAGTCAGCCGGCCACCACTCCTGCGACGCGGTCATCACCTCGAAGATGTCCTGCTTGAGCGCTTCGACGTCGAGGGTCGCGAACTCGTCCTTGTAGCTAAAGCCCTCACCCAACGGGTTGGACAGGGACGAGTGCTGGTGCAGAATGGAGAGATCCAGCTGATTCGGCCACCAGTCCCGATTCGACAGGGGCCGGTGCCCCTTGGGAGTCGGGGAGGGGATGGCTGGGCTCTCGCTCTCGCTGCCGCGGTCAGGCACGTCGGTTCTCCTGTCTCAGTGTTTGCATGTTTTCATCTGACGGGTGTTGGCATGTTTCTGTTTAATCTGATGGCCGGTTACACACGACGTGGCTCTCTTGACGCCTCGGCTGCTTCGCTCAGCCGGGGTCATACGCTCAGCTATCACACGAGATCGCTTGCCGCGCCCCTTAGGGACGGCACCCCAGTCGACGACGTTGGCCTCGTCGACCGTCGGGCCGGTGTCGCGTCGCCAGCTGACGCGGGTTCTGGCGTCCGGCGCGGTCTGCGGCCTGCACTCCTGCCGGCTCGACGTTCACTGTGGGCGCGCTGGTGCTTCACCACGACGTCGATCATGCGGCGGTACGCCTCCACTGTGGCGGACGACGGCCCTCCCCATCGATCGCTCGCGGCCGCCTCCGATGGCGTGGCCCCACGCCCTGGCCCCGGGAAGACCTGGGCGTCGATCTCCTCGAACGCGCGCGTGGACCCGGTTACCTTGTCAGAGCCCGCCTCGTCCTCGTCGCTCATGGTTCTTGGCGCCCTCCCCCGGCCCCGATTGGGGCTCGCGGCCCCTCGGCGTGGTGTCGTCGTGGTTCACGACTCGCCAGTCACCTTAAGTCTGTACCTAGAACGATTCAAGGGTTATTTTGGATTGATTCTTAGAGGATATTTTTGACTGGTATACATGGACCCATGTCCTCGACGCCGCTTCTCGACCGCCTGCGGGCGGTGGGCTGGCGCTTGACGCCCCAGCGGCGCGTCATAGCCGAGGCGATGGGGGGTGACCACGTCCACCTCACAGCGGAAGAGGTGCTCGAGCGGGCACGGGGACGTCTCCCAGAGGTGAGCCTGGCGACGGTGTACAACACCCTCAACGAGCTGGTTTCGATGGGCGAGGTTCAGCAGGTGGACGCGGGTGGTGGCCCTACCCGCTACGACCCCAACACCAAGGACGGTCATCACCACCTCGTGTGCCTCAAATGCGGTGACCTACGCGACGTGCATCCGCAAGGACTGGACGCGCTCGAGTTGCCACGATCGGACCGCTTCGGCTATCGGATCGTCAACCGAGAAGTACTCTTCCAGGGCTACTGCCGCAACTGCGGCGGGCTGTAGACACCGTTGCTTCGACAGCAGGCCACTGGGTCGAACAACATAGCGCTGGGTGGCCAGACCCTCACCCGGGCTGAAACCACTGCCGCAACGAGACGCTCACAGCGATGCACGACAGGAGAATCAGTCGCGTACCCATCGACGTCAACGGCGGCAGCCAAGTGGCAAATACTACGAGTGAGAAATACAGAACGTCCGTATTGCCGCCGATTTCCGAAACTCCCCAGGGGCGATCAACGAAATTCCCCAGTTGATGGACCGGTGAGTTTTCCTTCATTTTACTCCTTGACCTTGGTCACCCCCTTTCGGATGCCTTCGGTGCGGGCCCGATGCGAGCGCATTCGGTAGCTCTCGCCGTCGATGTTGAACACGACGCTGCGGTGCAGCAGGCGATCGAGCATGGCGGCGGCCACCATCGGGTCGTCGAAGATTTTCCCCCACGATCCGACGCCGAGATTGGTGGTCATGACGATGGAGCTCTTGAGGTAGCGCTGGGCGATGACCTGGAAGAGGGCGGCGGCCGCTTCGCTCTGCAGCGGCAGGTAGCCCACCTCGTCGATGACCAAGAGCCGCGGTCCGGCGAAGAAGCGCATGGTGGTGGCCCACCTCCCCTCGAAGGCGGCGCGGTGGCAACGAGCGGCCAGATCGGCGGCCGTCGTGTAGTAGGTCCGATAGCCGGCGTTGATCGAGGCGCGGGCGAGCCCGACGGCCAGCATCGTCTTGCCGACACCGGGTGGCCCGATCAAGAGCACGTTGGTGGCGTCGTCGAGGAATCGCAATGTGCCGAGCTCGCTCATCAGCTTCTTATCGACCGAGGGCTGGGCGGAAAAGTCGAAGTCGTCGAGCGTCCAAGGCGATGGCAGGCAGGCGAAGCGCTCGAGACCGGCGCGCCGTCGGATCTCGGTGGCCTTCACCTCGACCTCTAATAAGCGGTGCAAGAACTCGGAGTGGCCGAGTTTGTTCTCTCGAGCGTGGTCGAGTTCGCCCGGCAGCGCTTCGGCGGCGGCACCGAGACGCAGGTAGGCCAAATGGCTGCGGATCTCTTGATAAGTAGAGGACTCGCTCACCGGGCGACCTCGTCATAGACGGACAGGTCGACAACAGGCTCACGCCCGATGGGCCCGAGGAGGCGTGCTGCCTCTTCGAGCGCCTCTCTTCCCGGAGGCCGGTTCGCCTTCTTGTCGCACGGTCTCGCCGTGGTGAAGGCCGACAGGACGGCGGCCTCGAGGGCCTCTTTGTGCTCGACACTGCGCACCAGGGCACCCGATCCCGCCGGGGCGAGGCGATGGGCGACGAGCACCGCTCCAGACGGTGCGACCACCTCGATGGTCGCAGTGCCCAAACGGTTCCGGACGAGCAGCGTTGTTCCGGCGAGTCCGGGCGGCACCGAGTAGCGGTTGCCGCCGAAGGCCACCGTTGCGTTGTCGGCGACGATCCGCGAGACCTCGGTCGTGGCCGGGAACGGGGCCGAGGGCAGAGCAAGGAGCGGCTCGGCGTCGGCCAGCTCGCCAACAGTGCTGCGCTCGCCGTTTGGTCCGCGACGTTCGCGCTCGTCACCGATATTCGCGCAGAAGACGTCGAGGGAGCGCTGGGCCTCCTCAGGGTTGGTGGCTCCCATGGTCCGCCACCAGCGACCCGAGACGAAGCGCACGGAGGACTCGACCGCTCCCTTTCGATTGCCGCGCCTGGGCGGACACGGCTCGACGACGGCGCTGTAGTGCTTGGCCACCGGAACGAAGGACGCTTGGACCTCCCTCGTCCCCGGCACGATCACCGTGGCCAGCCGGTCGGTCCGCCACACCCGTGGCGTCCCGCCGAGTCGCCGCAGCACTGCGTCCATCGCCTCGATGAGGTGGGCCTGATCCATCTTCTCGGCCAGCACGCCGCGCACCTTGCCCGAGTGCGGCAGCGTGCCCAACAACACGTAGGCCGTCGCTCCCCAGGGCGCGTTCCTGCGCTCGAACCAGTCCCACTGGATCTCTTCGCCCGGCGGGTGGTCGATCTCGATGGTGTCGCGTCCTTTGACGCCGTGGCAGGCCTCGCAATGTGGACGGAGCCCGGCCGCTCTGACCTGGCGCACGAAGCTTGGGTAGCTCAGCGGATAGCCGAGCTTCTTGACCTCGTCATAGAGGGCCGAGGCCCAGACGTGTGGGTCGTCGACAAACCGCGCTGCCAGGTAGTTCTTGAACGGCTCGAGCGCGTCGGGGGTCGAGCGAGCCCGCACGCCGGGGATCCGTTCCCCGTTGATGTAGGCCCGGACCGTCTTTCGGTCCCGACCCAGGTGACGGGCGATCGCCGAAATCGTCCAGCCCCGCTTTCTGAGTGCATCTGCTTCCACGTCTTCCCCATGTGTGAGCATGCGGAGCGGGTCTCCCTTCGAGCTGTCTTGCTTGGTCGCTCGTCAGCATCGAAGGGGGCCCACCGCCGCGGGTGGATGGTTCAGCTCACCGGGACAGGGTGGGGAATTTCAGTGATCGAGGGTGGGGAGATTCAAAAATCGCGGGCAGTATCTGCGTCGGCGGAGGCGGACTGATTGAATCTTTCGTCAGCCACTCCGAACGACGGCTCTGAGAGCTGCAGGTGTCCCATAACACGCGCGTCGTCAATCGTCCTGAGGGTGTCTCCCTACGCCGGGTGGGTGCCACCCTCCGGTGTGGAGCGCCTTACAAACCGAGCGACGACGACATCAACGTCCTCCAAGGGCACAATCCCGGAACCCACAAGCTCCACTTCCCGACCAAGGTGCCACGCAACACAATCGAACCCGAGACCCTCAAGTTCTCGCCGACGCTGATCGAACGTTGGGATTTGAAATGTGGCCCTCATGACACGGCATTCTACGGTGCCAATCCCGATCACGTTCCTGGGTAAGGGTGACCCAGTCCGCCCAGATGAGGCCATGCGTACGTTGCTCGCTAGTTTGGTCCGTAGTAGCGACCTGCCCAATCGAAGACTACGGCCAACCGCCCATCAGGCAGAGGCTGCACTTGGTCGGTACGCACGTAACGATGCTGCTGCCCATCGGTCATGACAACACACAGTTCACTGGTGTCACTGTCAATCGGATGCTCTTGTCCGTCCATTGGTCCGAGGCTGAACACCGCGGTTCCTGCTACCTCATCTTGCAGAGACGGGACCATCGACCACAGAGTCTCAGAGGCCGGCCCGCATCGCAATGGGAACTGTCCCCGTACACCTCGCTTCGTGACGCGAAGCAGGCCCGTCAAAGCGAATCCGAGTCGGTGCACATGTCCGCAACCACGACGGGCGCCAGACTCAGAATGCTTCATCGCTTGACTCGCTGAGCCGCGAGGGTCACGTTCGTCACCGAGGGGTCCGGCCTGAGGGGCGAGTTCTTCGCAGAGGGTAGGTCCGCCTTTTGTGATCCCAGGCACGAAAGCTCGGTGTGGAGCCAGAGCGTGGCGAGAACGCCAACGTCAGCTGAGCATCCCCTGTGTGACCCCCTGTATTGTGCATTCGTTGATCAATGCCGTCGCATAGGAGGTCGGACGATATGCGTGCTCCTCACCACCCCACGATCAGAAGAAACGATGAGTGCTGGGTGGTCGATTGCCCGGAGTGTCGGCAGGCTGCCCAGGGCGGCGAACGATTCGTCGGGATCGGAATGCCTCTGGAATCTCAGCTGACTGCGGAGCGCCTGAGAGAGAACCACGCGGGGCCGCAGATCACCACAGCGGGCTGACCTGAGGGTCGGTCGCCCGAAGGAGGTAGCGCAGTACACACGGAGTGCGGCGGAGCCACCCGTCGCCGCCAAGGAGGTCCAGCCTTCTCCAAGCTCGCAGCCTACGAGGAGCGTCTCGATAACGAACTCCCCGTAGACACACCTGTTCGCTTACCGAGCCCCGTTCCACGTTGCCTACCGGCTCTCTCGTTGAGTTCGGTCGCTCTATGTCACCTATCGCATGGCGGGGCGTCACATTATCCGGGGGCGCATCACGGATGGTGGTGAAGTGACAAGCCACGCCGCTCAGATTGTTCGACACCGGCGTTACAAGAGGCCAGATCGCGCCATCATCGGCAAGAATCAACGCGGTCGTAACCTTAAGATCAAACTCCGTTTACGTTGATCTCATAATCTGAGAATGTCCCCAACGACGTGCACCTGCTGGGAGCGCGTTCACAATGGGAGGTGTAAGTGACCGCTTCCAACAAACTCCGAGTCGCTACGATCGACACGCCTCACGCTATGGACATGGCCTGTTCGGAGGTGACGTTAGCCGTAGGGCTTCCGGTCCGAGCCGAGTTGCAAGAGATCGAAGGCGGCAACCTGATCATCGAACTTCAACTCGGCACTGAGACTGCACACACCCTTCATCATTCACGACTGGCCTCCGCCATCGACAAGACTGGAGTCAACATGGAGGTCCTCAGTTCTTGGAAGGAATCGGCTTCGTCCGAACCGACTCCTCAGCGCTGCCGCGACGTGATGGGGGTGGGCTACGAACCCTTGCCCGAAGTTGCTCAGCGTGCCCACGACGACGGTCTTCCAACGGCCAAGTGGGATCGCTCTGACTCCTCATGGCAAATTGCTGTGCCATCCGTCTGCACGGGCAAAGCCATAGTCGGAATCTCATATCGGCGCGGATACAGCCACAGATTCACGACGCACGACGTTGCCGCGCTCAAGTGTGGACTCGTGCCATAGCCTGACAGCGTCGGCTGTATGTAGACGCTGCTGGCCTACCGACTGTTCGACGCCTCATCGAAGAAGTCGCCGATGCCCATTGAGTGTTCGAAAAGACAGCCCAAGACCAACGGATCACCGATCACCTGTGTAACGCCGGAACTGAGTTATGCGCCGGCGACGATTACCTGTGTGTGAGCGAAGACCTTCATGGCTTTTCGCACGGTGTCGCTGAAGCTTGCGACCGGTTCGTCACCGTGGTCGGCCTTGGGCCGTCGTCGCGGTCAGGGTTCCGACCTCGCGGGGCGACCCCATTGCACGGCAGCCAATGCAGGGCGAGACATCGCCCTTTCGTTGCATTGGAGCGAGTGGACGCGTTGCGGACAGGTTACGACGCGAGTGACCCGTTGCGTCGCCTGCGGCTGACGAATATCCATGCGCCAAAGACTGCCCCTCCCGCCAACGGGGAGGATGATGCCAGGGGAACTTCCGGTGTGGCTGTCCCAGGCTCGATGTGGTTAGCAGACGAACCAACGGCTGATCATTGGGACAACGCAGGCGCGGTCCAGCCGGGCACCGGCCAGAACCTGGACGTCGCCATCACCGGCAGGCAACGGTTACAACACCTACACCAACTCCACGTACCTGCCACCAACACTGCAACCCGACCAGCACTTACATCCCACCTTCAACAATGATGGCAACGTCGTCATCGATGTCGTCATGGTCAAGGGTGGGTCCTTATTGTCCCCGAGACGTTGGCGTCGCTCGCGTCGTTGTTAGAACTGGACCCAACGATCGTGTCGTTGCCGAGGCCAATGGCCGGACACGTTATGACGTTCCCGCGAAGCGGGCGCAGCAACCATTTGAGACATCCGGGGTCCGGTCAGGGGTCCAACGACAGCCAGACCTGACTGTGGAACACAACGCCGTCCGCCCTCTCGTGCGGCCTGCGACCGCCACTCTCTACTCGCGAGCCGACTTCTTCTATCGTGTGCGGTCATGCCACGCCGGCCGGTTATTGCGTACCGACATGCGTATGAGTTCGCCGTGACCCCTGAAGAGTTGTGGGGCACCATTCAGGAGGTTGATGAGTTCCAAGATTGGTGGTCCTGGCTGGAAGAATTCCGTCTCGAAGGGGACACCTTGAAAGCGGGGTCCGTTCTGACCGGCGTGGTTGCTCCGCCACTTCCGTACCGGATGCGGATTCGGGTCGAACTTGTCCGCTATGAGCCGCCCACGCTTATTGACGCCGTCATCCATGGAGACCTCGAAGGGATCGCGCGGCTCGAGACGCAGCCCAACGAAGTCGGCACCCGAGCCGAAGTCGCGTGGACCGTCGAAATGATGCAGCGCCCGATGCGGGTGGCGAGCCGCTTCGCCCATCCCCTCTTGCAGTGGGGTCACGATCGGGTCGTTGAGATTACAGTCGCTGGCTTTCGCAGGAGACTCGAGGCAGCCGATACCTGACTCTGAGCAATGGCGTCTGGTGGACATCCAGCGGTGGACATGCAGCGGTGGCTAAGGCGCAGGGACGTCAACCCCCGTCATCCCTGCCTCCGAACGAACGGCACTGTCGTGGCACCTTGTCCCGAGCACTGAGTCCTCCAACAAAGGGGCAAGTGCATTCCAGAGGGATAAGCGAGCCAGCAGGCCCAAGCCGATTGGAGGGACTTCTGAACGTCTAGGAGAGACGCTGCTGTCGTAAAGTAGCGGGGGTGGAAGCCAGCCCTCCTCCGCAACTTTGGCTTGAGCCAATCGAGTCTCACGATCCGCAATTCGTCCAGGCGTACATGGCGGTGCGGGAGCGCATCTTGAAAGACGGCGCCATTCCGGCCAAGTACAAGCTCCTTATGGGCATGGTCACGGACGCGATTGCAGCGCACTCGGACGGTGTCACAAAGCTCGCCAACGATGCTCGCGCCGCCGGCGCCACGGAAAGCGAGATTACCGAGGCGGTCGAAGTCGGATACCTGTACGGCGGCACTGCGGCGCTTGTCATGGGCGTCAATGCCTTCATCAGCCCGGAAGATCGGCAATGACGAGAGGTTGGCTCGTCGCAAGTGTCCGGCCTTGTGGTATTCCAGTACACATCCGGAAGTGCGGCAGGGAGACGGGTCGAATTCCCCGATAGTTCATGTTCAGGACGTGGGATACCCTGCCGTAGAGTGGTCGAGCTGAGCGCTGCGGGATTCCGCCGACGCCTCGAGTCGGGCAACTAGCTGAGACGGGCCACGGCCACGGATGCTGCCAACAGCACGACACCCCACGAAAGAGTGTGCAGCGTGCGCTCCAGGGGAGCCAACAGTGTTCGTTCCTCGAGGGGGATCACCGCACCGCCCTCCAGGGTGACGCGGCCTTCGACGGCAACGGCCCGGCGGCGGATGAGCCGTGCGGGAGTACTGAGTCGACGTTGGGCGGCCGAGAGGGCAAAAGCCGCCGCCGCCGCGATCACCGCACTCAAGGCCAACCGCCCCGTTTGGGCCACGTAAGCGACCAACACCGGGAACGATCCCCAGGCAAGGGCGAAGCCGACGTCGGTGTGGATCAGACCTCCGAACAGTTCCAGGTTGTACGCCACGACAAGGAGAGGGCCAATCACCAAGAAGGGGACCAGTGCCCACCCGACCCGCCACAGGCCGACGACGCCGAGGGCGACCGCACCGGCCAGGCCGGCCACGGTCACGCCGATGAGCACCGCACGCGGAATGTGGGTTCCCAATGGACGACCATGCAGCTCGTCGAGCGCATGCGCGGCCAACCCGACGGCGCAGAGGAAGGCCAGAAGGGTCGCAATCAGCCGGGTCAGGTTGACCGCTGATGCCAGGCACGCGCCGATCACCACGTAGGCCAGGTGCCACGCTGTATAGGGCGGGTGTAGCAGGGTCCACCAGTCCCTCCAGCCGCCGGGTCGGGCGGCGTAGAACGCTGACCGGCTCCCGGTGCTTGCCTCGGTGTGCGACGCCGGGTGCGGCGGTACGGCAGACCCCGCGTCCTGGGCGTCAGGTGTGAGCTCGTCAGTCACGTCTGCGAGTTCCCCACATCACCAGACCACCCCCGAGACTCATCACTCTCACGCCAACATTCTCGAAGCCCGCCCTCCGCCAGGCGTCCTCCGTCCATGACATCGGATACCTGTGGTAATGCCGTGAGATGTTGGGGCCGAGGAAGCGGCCCACGCGGAACCATTCGCGCCCACCGGAGATCCCCCCGCCAACCGGGAGGAGCAGTCGGGTATAGAGCCACCACCAGAACCGCCAGAAGCGGCTCGGGGGCAAGAGGAATTCGAGGCTGGCGACGGTACCACCGGGCTTGACGACCCTCGCCAACTCACAGAGAGTTCCCTGGGGATCATCGACGTAACGCAGCAGGTACGTGAAGGTCAGTGCGTCGAAGGTTCCGTCGGGAAAGGGCAATTGCTCGGCCCGACCGGCGACAAGTTGGATCCGTCCACGCAATCCAGCTTTGGCGACATTTTCCTGACCTCGAGCCAGCATGCTCCTCGTCAGATCCACGCCAATAATGTTCGATGACGTGCGGTGGGCCAGTTGCAGGGCAACGCCAGCGGTTCCCGATGCCACGTCCAACACCATGCCGGGCGACGTCGGCGCAATGCGGTCGATCATGGCCCGTCGCCATCGGCCGTTCTGACCCATGGAGAGAACCTCGGCCAATTGGTCGTAGCGCTGCGGGAGGGATGTGAACAATTGCTGTGCAAATCGGTTCCGATCGCCCGCAACGGTCGTCGTCATGATTCCTCCCCGGGGTGAGAAGATCTCACTGTAGATCCGAGCAGGCGAAAGGAGCAGGGTGGGTCCGTCGCGCTTCGATGTTCTCGTTGTCGGGGGCGGCCCGGCGGGCAGCGTGGCCGCCCTGGTGCTGGCTCGGGGTGGGGTACGCGTGGCACTGGTCGACAAAGCGACGTTCCCCCGTGACAAGGCGTGTGGCGATTTGGTCGGACCCCGAGGCCTGCGGTTGCTCGCCGACCTCGAACTGAACCCTCTGACCGGCCGCGATGTGGGTGACATGGTCGTCGTTGGTCCGAGCGGTCGCCGACTACAACTCCCAAGTGCCGAAGGTCTCACGTACCCGGGACATGGCACCGCGGTCACCAGGAAGGTCTTTGATGCGATGCTGCACGATGCGGCAGTGCGGGCGGGGGCCACACCCGTCCTTGGGCGAGCGGATACACCACTCGAGGTGGAGGGGCGGATCGGAGGGTACCGCCTGAGCACCGGTGAAAATCTGCACGCCGACTTCGTGATTGGGGCCGACGGCGCCACAAGCCAAGTCGCAACGGCAGCCGGTCTGGTCGATCCGAACATCGTCTTGTGGGGTTTCGCGATGCGCACGTACGTGCCACAAATCGTCGATCTCCCCGCCATCGTCTTGTGGGAGCCAACACGCTGGCAAGCCTTTCCCGGGTACGGGTGGATCTTTCCCGGACCGGATGGCTGCGCCAACGTCGGCCTTGGTATCGCGACGAGATCAGATCGAAAGGCTGGGGCGAATGCAGTCCGGGCGCTACCAGAGTTCCTTCGGCACCTGCGTGCGCTCCATCTCCTCGACGACACGCCTTCGCCCACGCCGTCACCCCGCCTTGGTGGCTGGCTCAAGATGGGCATCGTCGGCACCACGCCGTCGGCTGGGCGGGTGCTACTCGTCGGCGATGCCGCGGGTCTCGTCAATCCATTGCAGGGGGAGGGGATCTCCCAAGCCATGTGCAGTGGCCGGGCCGCTGCCGAGGCGGTCCTTGGTGGACCTGGCAGCGCAGCTGAGCACTATCGGGCCACCCTTGCCGTCGAGCACCTCCCGTATTACCGGATCACCGCCACCGTACAAGCTGCGATGATCGGACGACCCCGGGCAGTTGCTGCAGTCGCTCGCCTTCTGACAACGGCCGCTCGTGGCAACGCGCTGTCGGGGGGCTGGGCTGTCTTCTGGAACGAGCTACTCGATGGCGCACCGCCCAACCGGCACCGTTCGATCGCCAAGGCCGTCACCCAGATTGGCAGCGCCGTGACTGCCCGCTCTGCAACGGCGAAGTGGTTCGATGCGACACTGCGCAACTGGGTCGAGGGCCGCCGACAAGGGCTTGGTTGCCAGTCAGAGGAAGCCCGGGGCCGTTCGTTCGGACAGAGGTAGTCGGCGGCGAACTCGGTGACGACTCTGACTCGAACTTGGTCGGTCGCCGGACCTCGAGGACCCGATGATCGGCTCGACATCCCCCTGCTTGGCGAGTCCCGGCACGCGAGTTGGCCATCGCCGATTTCCACGTCGGTTCCTTTGCGCATGGTGGGGCGTGGTTTGGGATCGGAGGCCGGCTTCCGCCTTTCCTCTGGCTTTCCTCGCGTGACGATGGTCCGTCAGCAGATGCGCGGCAACGGGTCGCCGACGAGCATGTCGACGATCCGGGTCCCGCCCATGGAGGTCCGCAGGACCACGATCCCCGGCGGCTCTGCGTGAATCTCGCCGACGCGCGCCGCACCCGATCCGAGTGGATGCGACCGCAGCGCGTCCAGGGCCGCTTCCGCCTCTTCCGGCGGCACGACGGCGACGAGCTTGCCCTCGTTCGCTACGTAGAGGGGATCGATTCCGAGCAGCTCGCATGCGGCGGCCACCGCCGGCTGGATTGGGAGGGACTCTTCATCGAGGAGCACCGTGAGGTCCGTGTCACGCGCCAGCTCGTTGCACACGGTGCCCACGCCTCCGCGGGTGGAGTCGCGCAACCAGCGGGTGCCCGAGGCGGCGGCGAGGAGGTCTTCGACCATTCCGTGCAGTGCGGCCGTGTCGGACGCGATGTCCGCCTCCAGGGCCAAGTCCCCGCGAGCCAGCATGACTGCTGTCCCGTGGTCGCCCATGGTGCCCGACACGAGCACGACGTCGCCGACCTCCACCTTGGCCGCCGCCAGATCACGCCCGGCGGGTACCACCCCCACACCGGCGGTTGTGATGTACATGCCGTCCGCCGCGCCGTGGTCGACCACCTTGGTGTCCCCAGTGACCACCGGCACGCCGGCACTGGCCGCCGCCTCCGCCATGTCGGCCACCACCTCGCGCAGCACGTCGATCGCCATGCCCTCTTCGAGCACGAAGGCGGCCGAGAGCGCGATCGGACGCGCCCCCATCATGGCCAGGTCGTTGATGGTGCCGTGCACGGCCAGGTGGCCGGCGGAGCCGCCGGGGAAGCGCAGGGGCTTCACGACGTAGGAGTCGGTACTGAAGGCCAGTCGTTCACCCGAGGCCAGGTGCAACAGGGCGGCGTCCGTCTGTGGCGCTCGCTTGCCCTCCCGGTCCGCGTCCGCGAAGGCGGGCAGGAAGACGGCTTCGAGCAGCGCGGCAGACGCCTTGCCTCCGGCTCCGTGGGCCAGGGTCACGACGTCGTCGCGCAGGCGAGGTCGCCGGCGCCGGAACGCCTCGATGCGCTCGAAGACGACAGCCTCCCGTTCGCGTGTCGCTCCGTTCCCGTTGCCCGCGATCGGATCGTGTGCGGCACCGCTCACGACGGGGTTCCTGGTGTCGTGGTCGCTACCTGCAAGGGCAGGTGGCGCTGGACCGACTCCCACAGGGCGAGCGTCAGACGCGTCCTGGGCCTCTTGGATCCGGTGGACGCTCTCGGATCGCACGACCAGACAATGGTGGATCGCCTTGCTCGTCGCCATGCCGGATCCCTCATAACCGCAGAGACCGACGGTGAGGAGGCTCCGCCGCTCTGCCTCCTCGAAGGCGCGCAGCAGGTCCGGCGAGTCGCCGCTCGTCGAGAAGCCGACGGCTATGTCGAGGCCGCCGGCATGGGCGATAACCTGCCGCGAGAACACCAGCTCGAACCCGACATCGTTCGAGAGCGCGGTGAGGACGGCTTGGTCGTCGACCAACGACAGTGCGGGGAGCGGAGTCCCGTGCGGTGGGTGACGAAACAGGTCCGCCGTGCCCTGGGCATCGGTGGCGCTGCCACCGTTGCCGAAGGTGAACAGCCGACCACCGCGCGCAAAGCGCTCCGCCATCGCGTCCCCCGCGCGTTCCAGCTGCTCCGCACATCGTTCGAGTGTGCCGGCTCGGAGTGAGACTGACGCTTCCATCTTGGTCCGGGCGGACATGACCAGCTCGCCCAGGAGCGCCTCCGCATCCCGCTCCTCCGCCTCGATGAAGGGATAGAGGAACCCCGTCGGCTCGACGGCGCTCATGACGCGCGTCCCGTCATGAGGCTGGTGACGGCGATTCCGGCGTGCACCAGGACGAGATCGCCGGGTCGCAGCCCGTCGACCAGGCGGGCGTCGATCTGCTCGGCGTGCCCGCCCGCCACCACCTCGACGCGGCCTTCGGCCAGCACGGCGCGGACCTCGGCGACTCGCCCCTCGTCCGAGCAGGTCACGCAAACGTCGCCGGCGCACTCGGCCTCCACGGTGAGTAGCCCTGGATGTTCGAAGACGATGTGCGTCAGCTCCCACAGCAGGTGGTAGAGCAGCACCAGGTCGCCCGAACGCGCGGCACGTGCCGGTTCCACGGCGTCCAGCCACACCACGTGGCCGGCCCGGGCGTCACTGCCCTCCTGCCCGGGCCTTGGGCCGGCGCCCAGCCAGAGCGAGGTCAGGCCCCAGGCGTCCGCCCGGGTCACCAGGTCGCGCACCACGGAGTCAGCCGCTGTGCCGATACACAAGAGGAGGTCGCCGGGGCGGGAGAGCAGTCGGACCGACTCGGCTGCTCCGGGCTCGTCGATGCTGACCGCCGGCAGGGCACGCTTGCCCACGATGACCGGGTGCACGAACTCCACGGCGACGTGGCGGGCGTGGGCGGGCCATTGCGGTGCGACGCACCACAGGGTGGCCCCGGCGGCGAAGCGGCGGGCCAGGGCCAAGGCTGCAGGCGCCAGGTCCTCGGCCGGTCCGGCTCCGAGCGCCAATCCGGCGGTGCCGTCAGCGCTCGTCACGCTGCGCCGTCCTCGCTGCGCCGGCCCGGTAGCCCGCGATCGCCGCTTGTCCGAGTGCGAGGCCTCCGTCGTTCGGCGGCACCACCCGGTGCGTCAGGACGCGGAGCTGCCGCGCCTCGAGCTCGCGCCGAGCCAAACCCACCAGCAGGGCGTTCTGGAAGACCCCGCCGCTCAGCGCCACGAGTTCGAGGCCTGTCCGCGCCCGCTGCCGCTCGGCCACCTCGCCGATCACCCTGGCCACCGCGCGGTGAAACCCGGCGGCCATGGCACCGATGGCGGCACCGCAACGCAGGTCGGCCACCAACCCGCGCAGGACGCTGGAGGCGTCCAGTTCGTCGCCGTCGAGATCGAATCGGTAGGGGAGGACGGGGACGCCCAGGTGCAGCGCCTCCTCGGCAACCCACTGCAGGCACAGGGCGGGCTCCGCCTCGTAGGTAGCGAGGTGTCGCAGGCCGAGCAGCGAGCTCACCGCGTCAAAGAGGCGTCCCATGCTCGACGTCGCCACGCACCCGGTGCCGCGTTCGAGCTGACGCGCCAGCACCGCCCGCTCCGCAGCCGTGACGGCACCCGCCGGTGGCAGGTCCTCGGCCCATTCGATCCCGGCTGCCCACAAGTGCGCTAGCGCCGCCCGGCAGGGCCGGCGTATCGCGGCGTCGCCGCCCGGCAGCGCCACCGACTTGAGGTGCCCGACGCGCTCGAACTCCCCGTAGCCGGCCACGAGGACTTCCCCGCCCCAGATCGTGCCGTCCGTTCCGAACCCCGTGCCGTCGAACGCGATGCCGATGACGCGCCGGCCGGGGGGGACCCCGTGCTCGGCCATCACCGCGGCGATGTGGGCGTGGTGGTGTTGGACCTCGGTCACGGGGAGCGCTGACGCATCCTCGGCCCATCGCTTCGTCTGGTAGCCCGGATGCGCATCGGCCGCCAACCTCGCCCTCCGGATCCCATAGAGGCTGGCGAGCTGACCGGTCGAGCGCTCGAAGGCCGCCCAGGTCTCGAGGCTGCCCATGTCGCCGATGTGTTGGCTCATGAAGGCGTCGTTGCCTTCCGCGAGGCAGAACGTGTTCTTCATCTCGCCCCCGACCGCAAGCGTCGGCCCCGCGGAGAACGGGAGGCGAACGGGCAGTGGGGCGTACCCCCGGGAACGCCGGAGCGGCAGCTCGCGCCCGGTACCAGGGTCGACCTGGAGCACCGAGTCGTCGCACGGGACGTGGATGGGCCGGTTGTGCACCAGCCACGCGTCGGCGATTGTCCCCAACCGTCGCCGGGCGTCGTCTTCCTCGAAGCAAATCGGCTCATCGGTGAGGTTGCCGCTGGTCATAACCAGCACGTCGGGCGCCGGGGCCCCCGCACCCGCCTCAGGGACGGGAGCGAACAGCAGATGATGCAGCGGCGTGTACGGGAGCAGCACGCCCAGCCAGGGGTTGGCGGGGGCGACGCACGCCGACAGCGGCGCCTCGGTTTGATCGGTGCGCCGGCGCAGCAGAACGATGGGCCGCTGGGCCGACGTGAGCAGCGCCGCTTCGGACGCGTCGACGTGGGCTAGCGTGCGGGCCGCGTCGAGGTCGCGGGCCATGACGGCGAACGGCTTCTCGAAGCGATGCTTGCGGGCTCGGAGCCGTTGCACGGCGGCAGCGGAACCCGGGTCGCAGGCCAGGTGGTACCCGCCGAGACCTTTGATGGCGACGATCTCCCCTCGCGCGAGCGCCAATTGGGCGGCGGCGATCGCCGCGTCCGAACCGACGATCGGATCCGACCCGTCCGAGTGCTCCAGCCACAGGCGCGGGCCGCAGTCGGCGCACGCGATCGGCTGCGCGTGGAAGCGCCTGTTCGCAGGGTCGTGGTACTCCGATGCGCAGGCCTCGCACAGGGCGAACCCACGCATGGTCGTGTTGGGCCGGTCATAGGGGAGCCGCAGAGTGATGGTGAAGCGGGGCCCGCAGTTGGTGCAGTTGGTGAACGGGTAGCGCGCCCGCCGGTCGGAGGGGTCGAACAACTCGGCCAGGCAGTCAGCGCAGGTCGCGATGTCGGGCGAGACGAACGTCCGGACGGTACCGTGGCTCTGGCTCTCGACGATGGCAAAGCCCGCCCCACCGCTCGGTGCCATCGGGCGGGCGCACACGTCGTCGATACGAGCGGACGCCGGCGCGTCG
Organism: uncultured Acidimicrobiaceae bacterium; assembly: GCA_963756625.1. Lineage (GTDB taxonomy): Bacteria > Actinomycetota > Acidimicrobiia > Acidimicrobiales > RAAP-2 > Bog-473. Next base: position 531,262 of record CAVWNQ010000002.1, on the reverse strand, counting down.
CTGACGAGCCGGCTCATCGAATTCTTCCGCTGCCTCCTTCGTGCCCTCCACCTCGATGAACACGCCCCGGGTGTCGTTGCCGACGTGGCCCGAAAGCTCGAGCTCGGTGGCCAGCCGGTGTACATAGGGCCTGAATCCGACGCCCTGGACCAGCCCGGCCACGCGAAGTCCGAGTCGCACCGCCTCTTCCGAGGTGGCGACGCTGCTCATGCCGGCGATCCGGTGCGCCGTCCGAGCGTCACCGCGGCCTCGCGGTGCATCCGCCCGAAGTTGTAGTAGGCAGCGCAGGCGCCTTCCGATGAAACCATGCAGGTTCCGATCGGCGTCTCGGGGGTGCAGGCAGTACCGAACACCTTGCATTCCCAGGGCTTGATCACGCCCTTGAGCACCTCGCCGCACTGGCATGCCTTGGGGTCCGCCACCCGGACATTCGGGATGGCGTAACGGAGTTCGGCGTCGAACGCAGCGAACGCAGGGCGCAGTTTGAGGCCGCTCTGCGCGATGAATCCCAGCCCCCGCCATTCGAAGTGTGGGCGGAGCTCGAAGACCTCGGCCAGCACGGCCAGGGCGCGCGGGTTGCCCCCCTCCCGCACGACCCTCGAGTACTGGTTCTCGACCTCACAGCGACCTTCACGGATCTGGGTGAGCAGCATGGCGATGGCGTGCAGGATGTCGAGTGGCTCGAAGCCGGCGGTGACGAGGGGCAGTCCGTACTCGGCGGGGACGAATCGGTAGGGTCGTTGTCCGACGACGGTGGAGACGTGCCCGGGCCCGAGGAAGCCGTCGAGGCGGAGGTCCGGGGATTCGAGGATCGCCCGCAGGGGCGGGACGATCGTCACGTGGTTCGAGAAGACCGAAAAGTTGGTGACCCCCTTGGCCCGGGCTTCGAGCAGCGTGAGTGCGGTCGACGGAGCGGTCGTCTCGAACCCGACGGCGAAGAAGACCACGTTTCGGCCGGGGTTCTCCACGGCGATGCGGAGTGCATCGAGCGGCGAGTACACGAAGCGAATGTCCGCTCCGCCCGCCTTGGCCTCGAGCAGGCTGCCCTTGCTGCCGGGCACGCGCATCATGTCGCCGAACGAGGTGAAGATGACGCCGGCCTCGCTGGCGACGGCGATAGCGTCGTCCACCCGTCCCATCGGGATCACACAGACTGGGCACCCGGGGCCGTGCACCAGCTCGACAGTGGCCGGAAGGACGTGCTCTATGCCGTGCCGATAGATGGTGTGCGTGTGTCCGCCGCAGACCTCCATGAACTTGTATGCATCGTCACCGGCCAGCGCGGTGATCTGCGCCACCAACGCGGCGGCCATCGTCGGGTCCCTGTACTCGTCGACGAACCTCATCGGTCGGCCTCCTTTGTGTCGCTCGTGGTCGCCGTGGCCCTCTTATGCCACCGGACGCAGACGCGAGGAATCGTCCGGGGCGCCGAGGATTGCGGTGATCACCTCGATCCTCTTCTCGAGGAGATCGCGCGCAATGGCCAGCGCCCCGTCGGCGAAGTCTCGGACCTCCTTCGACGTGGAGATGGTGTGCCAGGCCTCCTCGACCTCCGCCCACGCGTCCGGACCCGCCCTGCAGCCGAGCGCGTAGCCGACCATGACCCCGATGATGACTCCCATCACGTTCCTCCCGTTTCACTCGAGATCTTCGAACCCCAGAATGCGTCCAGTTCGTCGTCGTAGGCCTGCCCCATGAGCTGGAGGGAGGCGAGGGCCAGTTCGGCTTCGGCCTCGTCGATCTTCGACATGGCGAACCCCACGTGGATCAGGAGCCAGTCGCCGGGTGTCAGCGGCTCGTCCTCGAGGAGGCCGATGTTGACGATCCTCGTCACACCCGACACCTCCACCCTCGCCAGATGCTCGTTGTTGTCCGAAATCTCCTTCAACTGCCCCGGTATTCCCAGACACATGGTGGTCGCGTCTCCTATTCGTCCTTGACCGCGTAGATCTCGACCCGCACCTGGACTTCGGGCTCCACCTTGAGGAGGAGCACCTTGGGCGGCTGCATCCCGAAGTCCCTGATGTCGAAGCTCGAGGCACCCGTGAGGCGGATCGTCCTGTCGTCCACCGCGTTGATGTCCATACGGTCCTCGTGTTGGCGCGACACGCCGCGAAAGGTCACTTCACCACTCACGTGGTAGCTGGCGTCGGTACCGTTGGGCGCGATCTGTTCCAACTGCCCCTCGATCCTCGGGAATTTCCTGGCGTCGATCCGCTTTTGCAGCTCCCGGTCCTCCATCCGGTTGCCCGACTTCAGGCGGTCGACGGACAGAGAGAGCCGTCCGGCTGGCGTGGTGGCGAGGTCGATGGTCCCCGAGGGCCCGAAGTCAAGATCGACGTAGCCCTCGAGGCCACTGGTGCTCGAATGGATCGGGTGCACGTTCGAGCGGGCGTCGATCCACACTTGCGAGCGGTCGGGGACGATGGAGTACCGGGTCACCGCGGCTACATCCGCCGCATTCTGACGTAGCGGCGGAAGTCGGGGAACGATCGCGCGGCGACCACGAGAGCGCCGCCGAGCACGAGTGTGATGAGGGCGGCGAACACGTACCCGACGACCTTGCTCACATCTCCCGCATCTTGAGGTAGCGGGCGATGTCGGGCAGCGACTTGATCACCAGTCCCGCGACCGCGGCCAGGAGCAACGCTGCGAAGAATCGACGGATCATCTGTGGTTTCCCCTTTCGGCGGGTTGGGCAATGTCGGTCACGACTTCGAGACACAGGTCGACTGCGGCGCTGACCGCTTCCCGCACGGCAGGAGACAGCTCCATGCCCTCGTCGAGGTTGTAGGGCTGGCATCCGACGATGCGGATGGCATCGACGGAGCCGCCGAGGCCGGCCAGGGTGGCGAGGACGACGTCCGGGCTCATGGTGTGGGCGTCGACCCAGGGGGGGTCACTGCGTTCGGAAATGGACGAACGCCGGGTGGCGGCGTCGGGCTCGATCACGGCGAGCGTCCCCGGAGGCTCACCCATTGGGACGGCGTCGACCAGCACCAGGGCGTCGTAGCCGTCGAGCAGGTCGTAGGCGAGGTGCATGCCCCGGATCCCATAGTCCTCGACCCGCACTCCCGCAGGCAGTTCTCGGCTCGAGAGCCTGTGCGCCACCTCGACCCCGAAGGCGTCGTCGGAGAGGAACACGTTGCCGATGCCCGCGACGAGGGTGCGCCGGGTCACGGGCGGCCCTTGCTCCTCTGGGAGGCGGGCATCGGCTCGACCTCGTCGGGCCGGAAGTAGAGGTAGCGGCCCTGCCACACCAACTCGCTTGCCGCCGGGTCGTCGTCGAGGGTGACAGCCAAATGGACGCCGCCGTCCACGTCCGCGAAGACGCCGGCAACGGTGCCGCACCGCCCGTCGAGGAACATGTCCTGCGCGTCGGCCTGTCCCGACGGGCGGAGCCGGACCGTGGATCCCTGCGCCAGCTCGACGCCGTCCACACGGACCGAGTCCGTCCACGGATCCACCGACTCGTCAGAAGCGGGATCCCACCACGCTGGGGTGTCCGACCCGCGGGAGGTCAGCGTCGGCCATTCGGGCTCGAGGGGGCGCATCCGCCCGTGGAGCCGGCCTATGGCCTCGGGCGACAGCGAGTCGCAACGGTCGATGATGGCCGCCGCCCGGGCGTCCGTCCCCCGGGCTTCGGCCTTCTCCGTATCGGTGAGTGTCATGACCCGCAGCGCCAGGATCTCGTCGATCTCGAGCGCGTCGTAGAGGTCCCCCGGGCTCTGCTGCGCCACTTCGGGGTGGTCGTAGAGGATGATCGGCGAGGAGAGCACCACGTCGTCGTGGCCGATGAGCACCGGGTATGTGCCGTCGCTCCGGCAGGCCCGGGCCGCCTCGGCGGCATCGTCGGATGGATCGAGGAGCGAGACGAACGTCGCACCGTCGACGGCCAGCATCGTGTGCACGGCCACCAGGCTCTGCGCCACGACGTCCGCTCTCAGTGTTCGGTCGTCGTTCCATATGCTCGCGTTCTCCACGGTCACGGTGACTTTGACGTAGCGCGAGCCGTCCCCCTCGGGAGCGGTGGTGACCCGGATGGCGCCGTCAACGGGAAGACGCTCTCGGAGGAAGCGGCCGGCCAGGGTGCCGTCAGCCTGGTACAGGGGCTCGGTCTCGGACCCGCCCTCGAGGTGGAACGGCAGCTCGTTGGCGGTGGTGCCCCCCTGGGGAAAGATGAGCGGGGGCAGGTCTACCGCGTGGTCGACCGCCTCGTCCCAGTTGACGTGGGTCGTTCCGTCCACCTCGAGGGCGTCGACGGGCCCGAAGGAAGGCCGATGGGAGGTCGGCTCCTCCTTGCGCAACCTCGCCTCGACCCGGCGGCGCTGTGTCTGCAGGCATCGGACACGCACCCGGAGGATCGCCTGCACGGTCCCCGTGCCGAGGTCGACGAGGCACTCGGTCCGCGCCGACCAGCGCTCGGACCCTTCCGTCTCGCTGTAGGACCGAGGAGTCAGAACGCCCCACTGGAAGCGGACCTGGTTCTTCCGAGAAGACGCCCGATATGGGTAAAGGACGTACCCCTCGTAGAGGACGGCGTCGGCAACGGTTCTCGCCGTCTCGAAGCGGTCCTCTCCGAGTGGGGGAGAGTGGCGGGGGGATCTGGTGCCGGTGGCGCTCATGGCCAGACCTCTCCGGCCTCCTTGAGGAGTTGTGTGAAGGCCTGGTCCCACGTCGGAAGGCCCCGGTGGGCCCGGAAACGCTGCAGACCGTCCAGCGTGTCGCGCCGGACCCGGATGTAACCGCTCCCGGGAAAGTAGGCGTCCATGGTGGCGCGCCAGACTTCGACGGGCAGCCGATACGACGACTCGGTCGACCAGGAGAGCGGCTCGGCCGACAGCCCCGACTCGCCCTGGGTGAACGCGGTCCCCGAAAAGAGGAAGATCAGCGGGATGTCGCCGTCACCCAATGCGTGCATGTACTTGGCGCCCGCGACCTCGAAGTCGTAGGTGCATCCGACCGGCAGGTCGAACTCCGTGGTCCCCTCGAACCGGCCGACCATCGCTGACACGTGCGTCCACAGGAAGGGCCGGAGCGAGTTTCCCCACTGGGGCGTCTCCCCGAACAGCTCGTACAGGTTCTCCTCCTCCGGCGCGCTGTACTGGCGGCGTTGCGGTTCGATCCGGATCTGGCACCGCAGGGCGGCCGCGTGGACGCGCTTCCCGTCCGCCTCTGCCGCCCGTGTCCGGAACATGATGGTCGGCACAGCGGCATGCGGCTCGGTCCTCGCGCCGACCACCTCGAAATGCAGCTCGGTCATTGCGCCCGCGCGCCGATGTCGGCGAAGAAGTCGTCAAGCTTCCGGTTGGCTTCGGTGCCGCCGTCAAAGCCACGCCAGAGCAGACGGAGATGGCCGACGAGCTCATAGCACGCGTCGATCGGCACGATGTAGCACTCTGCGTCACGGTCCCCGCGGTCACTGGCGGCGCGGACCAGGAATGCCTCGACGTCCGGTTGCATCGTGGCCAGCTTCGGGTTGGCCGTCACCAGATCGGACCACGTGTCGAGCGGAAGCTCCGACTCGGTCGCGCCCGCCGGTCCGGGGTAGAAGGCGGCGACCCGACCCAGCTCCGAATTGAGGAAGAAGAAGGCAACGCCCACGGGGATCTGCAGGCTGTCCCACTGGGCGGGAGAGAGCTCGAAGCCGCCGAACGCCAGGTAGCGCTCGGGCACGCTTCGATAGTGGTCGCCGCCCGCACCCTGCGACTCGAAGAGGAGGAAGCACCCGCGGCATGCGCAGAGCAACGTCCGTGAGCGCAGGTCGACGAGGTGTCGGTGCCGGATCGCAATGGGCTCCGAGCACAACTCGCACACCTCGTCGACGGGAGCAGCCTGACCCGGAGGTGTGCTGGCCCGGATGCGCTGCAAGACGGCGATCGGGTCGGTCATCGAACCGCGACCTCCGGTGGGCACGCGTCATACCGCTGTTTGACCCCCAGCGCGATGGGGACGGCCGACGTGCTGCTCGCGCCGGGCTCCTCGACGACGATCCGGGTTACTTCCGGCGCTGCCTCCAAGATGGCAGCCTCGACGGCACCCTGCAAGGTCGCCGCCGAGGACGGACACCCGTCGCAGTTACCGAGCAGCCGCAACTTGACGGCCCCGAGATCATCGTCGAGTGCCAGCAGTTCCACGTCTCCGCCGTGGCGCCCGAGGAAGGGCCGGACGGACTCCAGCGCGCCCTGCACCCGGACCTCGAGCGGGTCGGGGTGCAGGCCCTGGACCAGCAACAGGCTGGCGACCAGCTCGTCGGCCGCGAAGTCGGCGATCAGTTCGGGCGCCCGCGTCCGGGCGATTTCGGCCATGCGAGCCAGCCCGGCGCCGTAGAGGTCCGACACCAGGCGGAGCAGCTCCTCGGCCAGCCTGCGCGCACGAGGCTCCGCCGTGGCCTGCAGTTCGGCCAGTGCCTCTTCGATCCGCTCACCACTCGCTCGCAGATTCTGGGGTTCAGGCATTGCGCCGGGCGATCAGAAGAGTTCGTCCGCGTGGGCCACCTGGGTCGGGGAGTGGACTTTCTTCAGCACCTTTCCCTGACCCAGGTACATGTGGACGCCGCAGGGCAGGCAGGGGTCGAAGCTCCGTACCGATCGCATGACGTCGATGCCCTTGAAATTCTCCTTGGTGTTCTCTTCGAAGATGGGAGTGTCGATGACCGCGTCCTCGTAGGGCCCTGCGGTGCCATAGCTGTCACGCGGGTTGGCGTTCCATGGGGTCGGCGGGTACGGGTGGTAGTTGGCGATCTTGCCGCCCTTGATTACCAAGTGGTGCGACAGCACGCCCCGCACCGCCTCGGTGAATCCGCACCCGATAGCTTCGTCCGGCACGTCGAAGGATTCCCACGTCTTGGTCTTCCCGGCCTTGATGTCGTTGAGTGCCAGCTCGATGAAGTCCAGCGCCGCAGCGGCGGCATAGGCCTGGAAGTAGGTCCGGGCCCGGTCTCGCTCCAGCGTGTTGGACCACTGAGGGATCTTCCACTCGAGGTCGACCGGACCCTCGAGGGCCGTCTTTGGAAGGTGGATCTTCACACTGGTACCGGTCGCCTCCAGGTGGTCGGTGTGCACCAGGCTGGAGAGGGCTGTCGCCCACAGACGGGCCAGAGGCCCGCCCCCGGTGTCGAGGGCCAGGTACTCCTTGCCGTCGAACCAGCGCGGCGACATCACCCAGCTGTAGTTCCCGTCGAAGTCGCGCTTCTGCGGTTGGGGGTTGGTGTGCTGGTTCCACGGGTGTCGCCGGTCGACGGGGTTCCCCAGGGGATCCCGCGTGACGAACATCTCCTGGTCCTCCCAATCGTCGTAGAAGGAATGACCGAGCAGGATCCGGATGCCGAGGTTGATCTCGACGAGGTCGTTCGTGACCAGCTTGCCGTCGACGACGATGCCGGGAGTCACGCCCATGGCCCGGCCCCACTTGGTCATGTCCTTGTAGTTGAAGTTGCAGACGTCGGGATCCTGGAACGCCCCCCAGCAGCCGAGCAGGATCCGCCTCCGGCCGACCTCCTCGTAGCCCGGCATCGCTTCGTAGAAGAAGTCGAAGAGGTCGTCGTGCATCGGCACGACCCGCTTCATGAATTCTACGTAGCGCATGAGGCGCGCGTAGTAGTCGGTGAACAGCTGGATGGTCGCTGTCGTGCCGACGCCGCCGGGGTAGAGGGTCGACGGGTGGACGTGTCGTCCCTCCATCAGGCAGAACATCTCACGGGTGTAACGGCTCACCTGGAGCGCCTCGCGGTAGAACTCGCCCGAGAAGGGGTTGAGCGACCGCATGATGTCGCCGATCGTCTTGTACCCGTGAGCCGACGCATGTGCCGCTTCGGTCCTGTTGGCCTGCTCGAGTACGCCGGGGTTGGTCTCGGCCACCATCTTCTCGCAGAAGTCCACCCCGACCAGGTTCTCCTGGAAGATGTTGTGGTCGAACATGTACTCGGCGGCCTCTCCGAGGTTCACGATCTGCTCGCCCAGGGCGGGTGGCCGCACCCCGTAAGCCATGTTCTGGGCATAACACGAGCAGGTGGCGTGGTTGTCACCACAGATCCCGCAGATCCGGCTGGTGATGAAGTGCGCGTCCCTGGGATCCTTGCCCTTCATGAAGATGCTGTAGCCGCGGAAGATCGAAGACGTGCTGTGGCACTCCGCCACCTTCCCCTTGCCGAAATCGATCTTGGTGTAGATGCCCAGGCTCCCGACGATGCGCGTGATGGGGTCCCACGCCATCTCCACGAGCCCCTTGGCGTCCTCGGTGAACTTCTTGGTGGCCATGCGCCCTACCTCCAGATCTTCTTGTAGCCGGTCGACAACTCGGTTCCCGGTGTGCGCCACCTGGGCTCGTCGTCGAGCGTGTGGAGCGTGATGCTGCGCAGCCCTCGGATGGCTTTTCCGTAGAGCCCGGAGGCCAACGTCGACACGGTCGCACCCGGCGGTTCGTCCATGAACGGCATGAATTTGTCGGGAAAGCCGGGCATGGTGCAGCCGATACAGATCCCGCCGACATTCGGGCAGCCACCTACCCCGTTGATCCACCCCCGCTTCGGTACGTTGCACTTGACTACTGGTCCCCAGCAGCCGAGCTTGACGATGCACTTGGGCGAGCCGTACTCGGTGGCGAAATCACCTTGTTCGTAGTACCCGGCACGGTCGCAGCCTTCGTGCACCGTGCTCCCGAACAGCCACTGGGGTCGGAGTGAGTCATCGAGAGGGATCATCGGCGCCTGGCCCGTGGCCTGGTACAGCAGGTACAGGATCGTCTCCGACAGGTTGTCGGGCTGGGTCGGGCAACCGGGCACACACACGATCGGGATGCCGGCCGATGAGGTCCAACCCCATCCGAGGTAGTCCGGGACTCCCATGGCACCCGTCGGATTGCCGGCCATGGCATGGATACCCCCGTAGCAGGCACACGTCCCGGCTGCCAGCACGACGAGTGCCTTCGGCGCCAGGCGGTCCAGCCACTCGCTCGTCGTCATGGGCTGGTCGGTGTCGGGATTGTTCCCAAAACCGCACCAATAGCCCTCCTTCTTGATCGCCTCGTTGGGAATGGACCCCTCGATGACCAGGACGAAGGGGTCGAGCTCCCCCCGATCGGCCTTGAAGAACCATTCGATGAAGTCGTCGGCGCCGCCCACCGGACCGTTCTCGAAGTCGATCAGCGGCCAGTGCACGGCGATCTTGGGGAGCCCCGGGAGGCCACCCAAGGCGATCTCCTCGATACTCGGCTGGGTCGCAGCCGTGAGGGCGACGGAATCGCCGTCGCAGCTGAGCCCCGCGTTGATCCAGAGGACGTGGACCACCGCTTCATCGGTGGTGGTGTCGGTCGCCGTCAATGTGCCCTCCCCGGTCGTGGCCGCGCGGGGTTGTGCGGCCCATGCAGTGTCAGCCCGGGCGCCGTCACCTGTAAATGGGTGTCTTTTGCACCGTCCTCTCCGCGCCGTCGGACCATTGACACGTCGAACCAGCGGGACGAGGATCGACGGCGCATGGCCACGGAACAGCGGGCCGGGGACGCGTCGGCAACTGAGGGTGTGTCGCGCTTCGAGCTGGCGCCGCCTCGCCGGTTCATGCTGCCTGCGATCCTCCTGTTGCTGTCGGAGCAGCCTGGGTACGGCTATGGGCTCGTCCCTCGCCTGGACGAATTCCGGTTCGGCCACGTTGACCGCCCGGCCGTGTACCGAGCCCTGGCCCAGCTCGAGCGAGACCATCTCGTACGGGTTTCGGCGGACGACCACCAACCCGGTCAGTCACGCCGCGTCTACTCGGTGACGCCGCTGGGAGAGCGTGTCCTCCGGGTGTGGATGGGGGTCATCCGCGAGGAACACGCGCACCTCGGCGAGGTCATCCGGCGTTATCAGGCGACCGCCACGATCGACTCGGTTCTGTCCGAGGTCGAGGGCGGATGGGTTCCCGAGCTCGACCTTGGGTGGTCACCGGTATCGACGACGTCCATGTGGCGGCGACGGCTGATGCCGCCGGACCACGACGATGATGACGCGACAACCCACCATGCCGACTCAGCCGGGGCATCGAGTGGTCACGGGAGGCCGAACTCTCCGAGCAGAGTCGAAGGGGAGCTCGAGTCGCCGCCGGATTCGGGGTCAAGATCTCGCGACGGCCTCCTGGGGAGTTCGACGATGGGCCGGTTCGTCCTCGATCCGGAGAGGGCGGTCGTGCTCATCGACGCCCGCTCGACGGTCGGACCCATCTGTTTCGGCACGACGGGGGTAGAGGGCTCCCTACACGCCGCCATGGGGGACGACGGTCTGCAGACGGAGATCCCGCCGACCGGGTGGCTCGCCATCGACATGACGGGATTGAGCTCGGGCAACAAGCTGTACGACGCTGAACTCCACCGACGTATCAACTCCCGACGCTATCCGACCGCCAAGGTGGAACTAAAGGACTGCTTGCCGAGTGCGCCCGGTCGGCGGTACCGCCTCCGTGGCGAGCTGACGTTCCATGGGATTACTCGCCGGACGGAGGGGACGGTGCAAATCGAATCCACGTCGGAAGACCGCATCCTCATCAGTGGCGAGCAGGCTTTCGACATCCGGGACTTTGGCCTGCCCTCCCCGACGATGCTCATGCTCCGCATCTTCCCGGATGTGCGAGTCCGCCTGTGTGCGGAGGCCGAGCGGTCCGACGAGGATTGAGTCCTTCTCGACCGTCCGCCGCGCCTGACCGGATCTCGGCGCGCGGCGAGGCGGTCTCGACCCGCTTCACCGATGGCGCGTCGGTCTCCGCGGTCGGACATCTCCCCGCGGAGGGGTCGCACCCTCCATGGGGCCCGCTTGATCGGTGACGTCCTGGCCGATACCCCGCAGGCCGACGGCCTTGCCGTCCGAACCCAGCGTCGGGTTCGCATGGACCCAGACGACATGCGTCTTCTGATCGGGGTGGGTGACCCGATATTCCAGGTCAATGGGCCGAGAAGAGTCCACCGAGGCAACCATGCCGTCCCGCACGCGGTCGCGGTCGGTGAGACTGATCCGGTCCATGTAGGACTCGAAGGTGCCGGCGAAATCCAATGGATCGATTCCATGGATCCGATGGAATTCGGCGCTCCACTGCACGGCTCCCGTACGCAGGTCCCAGAGCCAGCTCCCGACGTGAGAAAGCGCCTCTCCCTCCTCCAGTCGGGCGTCGATCTCAGCGAGCGTCGCTTGAGCAAGGTGCTGCTCGGTTACATCGCGTGCCACCACCACCCCCCCGAAGATCTGGCCCCGATGATCGGTCAGGGGCGCGAGTGAGAGCGATACGGGTATTGGAAGCCCGTCGGGACGCACGATCTCCGTCTCGAAATGCCTGATGCATTCGCCGGCCCCCACTCTCGCGAGGACTTCGTCGACCTCGTTGTGGAGGTGCGGGGCGAACAGGATCCCGAGTGGACATCCTTGGACATCGTTCGGCGCCCGGCCGAAGAGTCGCTCCGCGTTCTCACTGAAATATGTGATCGTGGCCACGAGGTCACACGTGATCACGGCATCATCGGTGAGCTCGACGATCGCACGCAGGAGCGCAACTGGCGGTGCCGCGTCATCCAGGGCATCTCGCCCGATGGCGCCCGATTCATCCGTGTCGCCCATGGATTCTCCGGCTGCACTCGTCCTCGATGGCGGTGGGCCGAAACCGTCTGCCACTCGCACAGATCATGCGAGCGGGCTCTCGCTGCCGCCGTCCTTCGACGCCATCTTAGGCTTCGCCCCCCGGAGCCGTTGGCGGCATCTCGGTCCGTCGCGTGTGGGCGGGGTGCCGTGAACCTGACGCCATCGATTCCGATTCCGCCGACCCCGGCTCGCGGCCTCGCCGGTGAGCGCAGCACGGATTTGCCGACCGTCCGGGTGGTGGCGTTCCAAGCTCCGCGTCTGGGAACGGACAGTTATGCTTCCAGCGGGGTGCGAGCGATGCACGAACTTTCCATCTGCAGCGCGATTGCGAGTACGGCGGCAAAACACGCGGACGGGCGATCGGTGTCCCAGGTCACGGTGCAGATCGGCCACTTGCGTCAGGTCGTACCCGACGCCCTCCAGTTCAGTTGGGAGGTCGTCTCGAACAGCACCGACTTGCAGGACGCCGCTCTTGTGATCGAGCAAGTACCTGCAGTTGTCGAATGCGCCGACTGCGGAGCGAGGACCACGCTCGACCTGCCCATCCTGGCCTGCGGGCACTGCGAAGGGTTCGACGTCAACCTCTTGAGCGGCGAAGAGCTCCTGATCGTGTCGATAGAACTGGTGGACGCATAGCCGTGGGGAGGTTTCACGTTCACGCCGACGGAACGAGTCATGTGCACGAGCACGACCTGGCAAACCATGCGCACGACGACCCAGGTGAGCTCTTCGACCTCGGGGACCACTCAGGGTACGTAGAAACGGGCCGAACGAGGGTCACGATTCTGGAGAATCTCCTGTCGGAGAATGACCGGATCGCCGACGAAAACGGCAGGCGCCTTGCGGAGTCTGCTGTGTGTGCGGTGAACCTCATGTCCTCTCCAGGTGCCGGAAAGACAACACTCCTGCGAAAGACGCTCGAGACGCTTGGTCGCGTGATCCAGATCGGCGTGCTGGAGGGGGACATTGCGACCAGCCTCGACGCGGACAAGCTTGACGGAGCAGGTGCGACCGCCATCGCAGTGGTCAACACGAGCGCTGGATTTGGAGGGGAGTGCCATCTCGATGCCGTGATGGTGCAGTCCGGTCTGGTTCGTCTCCCGTTGGCCGATATCGACCTGTTGATCATCGAGAATGTCGGAAACCTCGTCTGTCCTGCTGAAATTCAGGGTTGGCGAAAGCGCGAGAGCGATGGTGTACGCGGTGACTGAAGGCGAAGAGAAACCCCTGAAGTACCCGGTGATGTTCCGTGCCAGCGATGTGGTCGTGGTGAACAAGATCGATCTGCTGCCCCACCTCGATTTTGACTTGGACGCATTTCTGGCCAATCTGAACGCGGTGAATCCTTCGGCCGAGATCATTCTGGCGAGCGCTCGTACAGGAGAAGGCGTGGCCGAGTGGTGCGACTGGCTGACTCGGACTGGCTCGTCCCTGGCGCGCGGCTGAGACTCTGGATCGCGGCCATCCTCACGATCGTCGACTGCGCGTCACGGCGTGCGCCATGACGAATCGGCGTCACCCTGTTGGGGTTCCTGAGCGACGCCACTCACCGTTTCTGGTTGTGGCACAAGATCCAAGTCGTTCAAGGCCCCCTGGTGCATCCCAGCCCTGCGGTCCCCTAAGTTGACTCGCCCTGTGCTCCGGCACCGGGTGTTCGGGCACCACAGGGGAGGAGTCGAGTGAATCGTCCGAACGTCTTGGTGATCATGACCGACGAGGAGCGGTACCCACCGCCGTACGAGGCCGAGGCGGTGAAGCGGTTCCGGCGTGAGCAGCTGCCGGCCCGGGAGTCCCTGCGCAGCGGTGGCCTCGAGTTCCACCGGCACTACGCCGGCTCGACGGCCTGCCTCCCGAGCCGCGCCACGCTGTTCACCGGGCAGTATCCCTCGCTGCACGGGGTGACCCAGACCGACGGGCTCGCCAAGAAGAGCACCGACCCCGCCATGCGCTGGCTCGATCCTGACTCGGTCCCCACCCTGGGTGACTGGTTCCGCGCCGGGGGCTACCAGACGCAGTACCGGGGCAAGTGGCACATCTCGCATGCCGACCTCCTGATCCCCGGCACCCACGAGTCGTTGATGGCCTCCGACAAAGACGGCACGGTCATCGCGGAGAACCTCGACGCCTACCGGCGGGCCAACCGGCTCGACCCCTTCGGGTTCGACGGGTGGATCGGCCGGGAACCGCACGGCGCGGCGCGGGCCGATGCCGGTACGATCCGCGACGGTGTCTTCGCGGACCAGGTCGTCGAGCTCTTCGACGAGCTGGCGTCGGCCCGTCAAGACGGCTCGTGGCTGGCCGTAGCCTCGTTCGTCAACCCGCACGACATCGCGTTCAGCGGGTTCGGCTGGGAGCAGATCCTCCAGTTGCCCCCGCCCGACGGGACCGTGCCCGAGATCCCCGAGCCGCCTTCCCAGGCCGATTCGTTCGACGGCCGCCCTCCGTGCCACGAGGCGTGGAAGGCGCTCTGGCCGGCGATCCTCTACGAGCAGGACGCCGACCTCGCCTACCGCCGGCTCTACTACTACCTGCACAAGCTGGTCGACCGCGCCATCGAGCGGGTGCTCGAGGTGCTTGAGCGCTCGGGTATGGCGGACGACACCATCGTCGTCTTCACCTCCGATCACGGTGACCTCGTCGGCGCCCACGGCGGACTGATGCAGAAGTGGTACAACGCGTTCGACGAGGCGATCCGGGTGCCGCTGGTCGTCAGGGGGCCCGGTGTCGCCACGTCGGTCCCGGGCATCGGCCTGCCAACCAGCCACGTCGACCTCGTCCCGACCTTGCTCGGCCTGTCCGGCATCGACGTCGAGCGCGCCATGGCGGGAGTGGCGGCGCACCACGACGAGACCCGGCCGCTCCCTGGTCGCGACCTCAGTGGCGTCATCACCGGACACGCCGCACCCGAGACGGTTGCCGCTCCGCTCTACTTCATGACCGAGGACGACATCTCGCGCGGCGCAACGCCGGTGAACATGTTTACCCGGAAGCGGTACGACGGTGCACCGAACCCCGCGCGGGTCGAGTCCGTCATCACCGCGCTCGCCACCGGGGACAGTGGCGCCGCCGAGCTCTGGAAGCTCAATCATTACTACGAGCGGCTCGACGACTGGTCGCGCGACAAGGGTTTGCGAAGCGATCCGTTCGCGCCGCCCGCCGCCGAACCCTTCTACGAGTTGCACAACCTGACCCAGGATCCCGAGGAACGCCGCAATCTCGCTCCCACCTCCCCAAACGTGCTCTCGCAGCTGCAGTCGGTGCTCGAGGCGCAGCGCGAGGAGAAACGTCTCGTGCCCGTGCACCGCAACCCTGCCTGACCCCGGAGCTCGTTCGTCGCCGTTCCTCGGACGTGGGCGCGCCGGTCGTACCGGTCGTCGAGAAGCCACCCGCGTGCAGGCTCGTGCCGGTGGACGGTGGACGGAGGAGGGATTCGCACGCACGTGGCCGGCACCGCGGCATCCCTCGCCTTCTCGTCGACGAAAGAGCAGGGCGAGGCGCCCGCCGGTCACGAGGACGCGACGACGCCTTGGCGTTTCGTCTGTCAATACCCACCCGGATGGAGACCGCGGCACGCAATGTAGACCTGAGGCGGGTGTCGTCACTCGGCGATGCGGGCAAGATGCGCCCTGCAGTGAGCCACGCATCCGCCTCAGGCGAGTCTTCGCCGAATCGCCAGAGGCGTGTGTTGCCCCGCGGGCAGCGCCACCTTCCCCTCCTGACCCTCTCTCTGCTGGCGAGCACCTCTCTCCTGGTCGGCTCCGTAGTGCAGCCGACCGAGGCGGCGAGTCGGCCCCGCGGGCGCGTCCACACCACGACCACTTCTGGGTCCCCGCACCCCCGGGCGACCCCCACCGCCAAGGACCCGTTGCCGGCCGTCGAGTCCGGCCTGCTCCCGTGGCCGCTCGCCCAGCCGACCAGCCGGGAGGTCGCGCTTCCCGGCGCCACCCCGGGGAGCCTCGTGCTCGCCGGCGGCCTGACCGCAGGCGACACCACTACGCCGACCCTCTCGGATCTCGCCGTCCCGGGCGGGGTGGCCTCGCCGGCCGGTGCGCTGGCGGCCGCCACCCACGACGCCGCCGGCGCTGTGCTCGCCGGGCGGCGCGTGCTCGTGTTCGGCGGTGGCAGCCAGACGTCGGTGGCCACCGTGCAGGGCTTCGCCCTCCCGGCCACGGGGTCCACGGCCGTGGCGACCATCCTCGGGCAGCTCCCGCAGCCGCGCTCGGACGCCGCGGCGGTGACGGTGGGACGCACCGTGTACGTGATCGGCGGCTACGACGGCGCCCACGCCGACGCCGAGGTGCTGGCGACGGCGAACGGCACCACCTTCCGCACCGTCGGCCCGCTGCCGGTCCCGGTGCGCTACCCGGCCGTCGCTGCGCTCGGGCGCACGATCTACGTCTTCGGCGGGGAGCAGGTCTTGGGCGGCGGGGCGGCGGTGGACGCCATCCAGAAGATCGATACCGCGACAGGACGCATCACCGTCGTGGGCCATCTCCCCCAGCCCCTCCTCGGGGCGTCCGCCGTCGTCCTCGGCGGCGTCCTCTACGTGGTGGGCGGGACGAACGGCGCGGCCGACAGCGGCGCCATCGACGCGTTCGACCCCGTGTCGGACCGTGCGCTCGTGGCCGGGCATCTCATCGTGCCGGTGGCGAATGCAGCCATCGCCGCCGAGGGCGACACGGGCTGGCTCGTCGGCGGGGAGAGCGGCACCACGCCGACCGCGGACGTCCAGATGCTGCGGCCCGACGTCAAGTTCGGCACGGCCGGGAGTCCCGGCGCGGGGTCGCCCTACTACGGCGAGAAGCTGCTCGTCGCCGACCGGGGCAACAACCGCCTCCTGGTGCTCAGTGACACGGGCGCCGTCGTGTGGACCTATCCGAACCCACCCGCCATGCCGCCGCCCCCCGGTCCCGGCGGCTTCTATTTCCCCGACGATGCCTTCTTCGTCGATCACGGCACCGCGATCATCTCGAACCAGGAGGAGAACGAGACGATCGTCAAGATCGGGTACCCGAGCGGGAAGCTCCTGTGGAGCTACGGGCACCCCGCCCAGCCGGGGTCCGCCCCCGGCTACCTCCACGAGCCCGACGACGCCTACCTGCTCAAGAACGGGGACGTCACGGTCGCCGACGCCGACAATTGCCGCATCCTGATCATCAGCCCGAGCGGGGCGCTCGTGAAACAGATCGGGACCTCCGGCGTCTGCGTGCACGATCCGCCCGCCGACATCGGCGGCCCCAACGGCGACACGCCGCTCGCCGACGGCAACCTCCTGGTGTCCGAGACGAAGGGCTCCTTCATCAGCGAGTACGCCCCGAGTGGTGCGCTGGTGTGGACGGCGCACCTGCCCATTGGGTACCCCTCGGACCCCCAGCAGATCGGGCCCGACCTCTATCTGTGCGCGGACTACGAGAATCCCGGCGGCATCGTCGAGTTCAACCGGGCGGGCCAGATCCTCTACCAGTACCGGGCCCCGGCGGGGCTCGACCGGCTGAACCAGCCCTCGCTCGTCGAGCTCCTGCCGAACGGCGTCTTCCTGGCCAACGACGACTACCGGGACCGCATGGCCGCCATCGACCCGACGACGCAGGCGCTCGTCTGGAACTTCGGCATCCCGGACTCGCCGGGCACCGGCCCGGGGCAGTTGGACACGCCCGACGGCTTCGACATCCTCAACGCCGACGGGTCGACGCCCACCCATCCGCAGACAGGCTGAGCACCGGCGCGGCGCCGCCCGAGGCGTAGCCCCCGAGGCCGGCGGCCTCACCCCACGGCGGCCCGGATCCGCGCCGCGGCATCCGGCGGCAGCGTGCCCCACTCGAGCGCGATGATCGCCGATGCGTCGGGCACGGGTTCGTCCTCGGGGTACTCGGCCAGCGCCGTGTACCCCCCGGCCACGGACCGGTAGCCGATGGCCAGCGAGTGGTAGTCCATCTGCAGGAAGTGTGCGGTGATCCGCAGGAGCGGATAGGCGCCGCCCTTGTGCACCAGGGACCAGCGGTAGCGGTCGTCGAAGCGCTCGACGTAGATCTCGGACTCGCGCTCGCTGGCCACGAAGACCGCGTCCGCCACCTCCTCGAGCGGGGAGGGTTCGAAAATGCTCCGGCTCAGCCCCGCCAGCTCGGGCGCGGGCTCGTGTACGCCTTCGTAGGGGTCGGACATGGCGCCTCCATTGCCTGGCCTTACCACCGTGCCCGCAGGTCGGTTGGTGAGCGTCGAAGGCCCAGGTGCCTCGGCTCGTCTAAATGGACGCCGACAGCATAGGCACCGGGACCGGCTGGTCGGTGCGGGCCACCCACACCCGCTGTCCGGGCTCGAGCCGGAGGTCGGCCGCGGTGCCGCGGCTGAGCTGCACCCAGCAGTCGTCGCCGGCGGCGAGGGCGACGTCGACCTTCACCTCGAAGCCGAGATGCGTGACCCGGGTGACCGTGCCCTCGGCCGCCCCCGGCGGGGGCGGGACCTCGCCGACCGGATGCACCGCCAGGTCGTGCGGACGCACCCACGCACCGCCGAGACGGGTCGCCGGGCCGAGGAAGGTGAGGACGAACTCGTTGGCCGGGTGGTCGTACATCTCCGCCGGCGCTGCCGACCTGCTCGAGGCGCCCGTGGTTGATGACGGCCAGGTGGTCGGCCACCTCCATGGCCTCCTCCTGGTCGTGCGTCACGAGCACCGTCGTCACGTGCAAGGTGTCGTGCAGGTCGCGCAGCCACTGGCGCAGCTGGGTGCGCACCTGGGCGTCGAGGGCGCCGAAGGGCTCGTCCAACAACAAGACCTTGGGCTCGATGGCCAGTGCGCGGGCGAGGGCCATGCGCTGGCGCTGGCCCCCTGAGAGCTGCGAGGGATAGCGGTCGCCGAGATGCGACAGCCCGACCAGCTCGAGCAGCTCGTCGACCCGGGCCGCGATCTCGGCCTTGGGGCGCCGCCGGATGTCGAGGCCGAAGGACACGTTGCGCCGCACGGTCAGATGGCGGAAGGGCGCGTAGTGCTGGAAGCAGAAGCCGACACCGCGGCTCCGCGCCGGCGTCCGGGTCAGGTCCTCCCCGTCGATCCGCACGGTACCGGTGTCGGGCGAGTCGAGGCCGGCGATGATGCGGAGCAGGGTCGACTTGCCGCCCCCGCTCGGGCCGAGCAGCGCGGTGAGTGAGCCCGAAGGCACCTCGAGCGACACGTCGTCGAGGGCGACGGCGTCGCCGAAGCGCTTCGAAATCGACTCGACGTGGATGCTCATAGCGTCGCCCTAGTGTGCCAGGCGTCCCGGCCGCGGTCGGTCACGGTGAGCGCCGTCAGCACGAGCAGCGCACTCAGGCAGAGCGCCACCGCGCCCACGTAGCCGCTCTGGGGCTGCAGGTTGTCGATGCTGTCGGAGATGAACAGCGTCAGCGTCTCCGTCTTTCCCGCGATGGCGCCCGAGACCAGGGCCACCGCGCCGAATTCGCCCAGCACGCGGGCCGTGGTCAGCGTGACGCCGTAGGCCAGGCCGCGGCGGATGTTGGGCAGCGTGATGCGGCGGAAGACGGCGACGGGCCCCGCGCCGAGCGTGCGCGCCGCCTGCTCCTGTTCGGTGCCGATCTCCTGGAGCACCGGGAGCACCGCACGTACGACATAGGGCAGCGACACGGCCGCGGAGGCCATGACGATCCCGGGCACCGAGAAGATCACCGTGATCCCGTGGGCGGCCAGCCAATTGCCGAACCAGCCCGTCTTGCCGTAGACGAGGATGAGGCCGAGGCCGATGACGACGGGGGAGATGGCGAGGGGGATGTCGACCATCGCGTCGAGCAGCCAGGCGCCAGGGAAGCGATGGCGGGCCAGGATGAGGGAGACGCCGACGCCGAAGAGCGTGTTCAGCGGCACCGCGATGAGCGCGACCAAGACGGTGAGCCAGAGCGCGTGCAGGGCGTCCGGCGCGGTGAGGGCGTCCCACGCCGCGCCCAGGCCGTGCTGGAAGGCGCGGTAGAAGACCGTGGAGACGGGCAGGACGACGAGCAGGGCGAGATAGCCCAGCACGCCGAACCGCAGGGGTAGGCGCCAGCGCGAGCGCCTCACACCGACTCCGGCACCTCGAAGCGGCGGCGAGCCCAGCCGACGCCGAGGAGGACGACCAACGCGATGGCGACGAGGACGACCGAGACTGCACTGGCCCCCGACAGGTCGTCGCTGCCGGCCAGCCCGAAGATCCACGACGACGCCACCTCGGTCTTGAAGGGCAGGTTGTTCGAGATCAGGACGACGGAGCCGTACTCACCCACGGCCCGGGCGAAGGCGAGCCCGGCGCCGGCCAGGACCGAGGGCAGGAGGCTGGGCAGGATGACCCGCCAGAGGACCTGGCGCTGCGTGGCGCCCAGGGATGCGGCGGCCTCCTCGGTCTCCGCGTCGAGCTCGGCCAGGACCGGTTGGACGCTGCGCACGCAGAAGGGCAGCGTCACGAAGAGCAGCGCGGCGCCGACGCCGAGGCGGGTCCCGGCCAGGTCCACGTGGAACGGGCTCTGGACGCCGTAGAGCGCGAGCAGCGTGAGGCCGGCCACGATGGTCGGGAGCGCGAAGGGGAGGTCGATGACCGCGCTGACGAGCGCCTTGCCGCGGAAGTCGTCGCGGACCAGCACGAACGCGATGGCCAGCCCGGCCACGGAGTTGATGACGGCCACGATGGCCGACGCGGCGAGCGTCAGCTCGAGCGCGGCCACCGCCCCGGGCTGGGTGACGGCGCTCCAGAAGGCGCCCCAGCCACCGCTGAAGGCCTTGGCCACCAGCGCGGCGAGGGGCAGCAGCACGAGGAGCGAGAGGTAGGTGACGGCGAGCGTCGGGCCGCCGACGCGGCCGAGCAGCCGGCCAGCTGTGGCCAGGGCGGGGGAGGACGTGACGGGGGGAAGGCCAGGCCCTCGCCACCACCCCGGCCGACTCCCGCCGGGCGCGCGCGGCCCGTCCGGTCGCTCCAGGTTGGCGACGGTCACGCCCGGCTGCTCACCTCTGGCCCCCCGGTCCCCGCTAGCCGCTCGCCGTGGAGACGCCGAGTGACTGTTCGTCCTTGGCGACGATGCCCGTCTGCGGGTCGAAGAACTTGGCGTTGACCGTCGTCCACCCGCCCAGGGTGTTGACGGTGAAGAGCGTCTTGGGCTTGGGGAAGTTGAACTTCGCCGCCACCGAGGGGACGACGGGCCGGTAGCCCTGCTGGCCCCACGCCGTCTGGCCGGCGGGGGAGAGCAGGTAGGTGAGGAACGCCTTGGCGGCGGGGCTGGCGCTCTTGGTCACCGCGATGGGGTTCTGGATCAGGATCGTCTGCGGCGGCGTGACGACCTGGACCGCTTCACCCTGCTTCTTGGCGTACAGCGCGTCGTCCTCGTAGTCGAGCAGCACGTCGCCCTGGCCCGAGAGGAAGGTCTGCAGTGCCGCGCTGGCGCTGGCCGGCTGGGCCACCGCGTTGTGCAGCAGCTTTGCCAGGTAGGCCTGGGCCTGGGCGGGCGTCTTGCCCTGCTGGGTCTCGGCCCCGTAGGCGGCCAGCAGGTTCCACTTCGCGCTGCCCGAGCTGAACACGTTGGGCGTCACGACGCCCACGCCGGGCTTGACCAGGTCGGCCCAGGTCGTGATGTGCTTCGGATTGCCCGGGCGGACGACGAAGGAGACGATCGAGTCGGTCACCATGCCCTTGGTGGGCCCGCTGTCCCACGAGCTCGAGACCAGTCCCGCCTTCACGAGCTTGTCTATGTCGGGCTCGAGCGAGAAGTTGACCAGGTCCGCCGGCAGCCCGTCGGCCACCGAGGTGGCCTGGGTGCCCGACGGCCCGAAGGAGGGGGTGACCGTGACCCCGGCGCCCGACTTGGTCTTGGCGAAGTCGGCGGCCAGCACGGTGTAGGCCGGCTTGGGGGTCGAGTAGGCGACCAGGTTGACCGAGCCCCCCTGGGCGGCGGCGGGCAGTGTGCTCAGGGTGAGGCCGGCCAGGGCGAGCGTCCCGGCGGCGGCGGCGATCCAGGGGGTCCGGCGGGGACGGTGCTGGCGCGCCGCCCGCCCCGTGGGCGCGTGACCTTGCGGTGTCGTGAGGTGCATGGAAGCACTCTATTACACGCGGGTTTCTAAATACAATCGGATTAGTAAGGATTAGGCGGCCAGACGACATCTCCGCAGGTGGACCGGGGTGAGCACTCACCGGGCCCGGGTCGGGCGGGCTCAGGCCGGCGCGGGCCGGCGGGCGTCCCGCGCCTCGAGCATGGCCCAGTCGGAGCGGGCGACCAGCTCCTCGAGCGTCGCGCGGTCACCGGCCGGCCGCGTCGTCCAGCCGAAGGCCACCTCGACGACGTCGCCGACGATGGCGGTCGTCTCGGGCGACGCCAGGTGCTCCCGGATGCGACGGGTGACGGCGTCGCAGTCGCATGTGTCGAGGTTGGGCGCCAGCGCCAGGAACTGCGTGCCCCCGATGCGGGCCAGCACGTCGCTCTTGCGGAAGACGACCGAGAGGGCCCGCGCCACGGCTTGCAGTGCGGCGTCGCCGGCTCCGTGGCCCAGGCACGCGTTGAGCTGCTGCACGTTGCCGACGTCGACGCAGAGCACGCGCACCTCGGCCTGCACTTGGTCGGACCGCTGGAGCAGCGCGGTTCCGACGGTCAGCAGGCCGCGCCGGTTGGGGAACCCGGTGAGCTCGTCACCGCGCGAGAGCTGCAGGAGCCGCGCGCTGAGCTCCTCGATCTCGCGCTCGATGGCCAGGCGGCTCGACGGGTCGCGCAAGAGCGTGAAGGCCTGCATCGAGCCGTCCCGTTCACGGAAGAGACGGGACGCCACCTCCACCTCGACGAAGCGCCCGTCGCCCCGGCGCAGTCGCACCACGGTCAGCGTCGACCCGGTCCGGCCCCGCTCGGCCAGGGCGATGGGCCAGCGGGGATCCTCCGGGTCGACCAGGCCGTCGCGGCCCAGGCGGCACAGCTCCTCGGGCGAATGGTCGAGCAGGGCGCAGGCGGCGGGGTTGGCCGCCGTGATGTGCCCCTCGGCCGTGGCGAAGAGGACGCCGTCGGTGCTGTGTTCGAACATGACCCGGTGGGCGGTGATGCCCAGCGTCCCCGCGTCCTGGATCACCATGTTCGTTTCCTCCAACGCCCGCCCGACACCGCTCCGCGGAGACACAAGTCCGGGGGCGATCGTACCGAAGCCCCGGTCGGAAATGGTGGTTCCCGCCGCGCCTGCCGGGCCGCGGGTCCGGGGTGCACCCGGCGGTCTCGCCGAGTCACCGCCGAGTGCGCGCCCGGTCGCCTCCCGTCTCGGACCGGCCCGACCCGCCAGGCTTTCCGGCCCTGCCGTCCCGTCCCGGTCGCCGTACAAGGCGACGCCCCAGCCGATGAACACGCCCGCTGGTGGGTGCTCAGCGTGGGGAGCGTCACTCCCCTTCCTGGACGACTCTCCCCACGCTGAGGCCTACCGCCTGCTTTGGACATGGATATGGAACCATCACGGGCTCCTCCTCAACAGGGTCGAAGGTCACACAAACCGGATCTCGAGGGTCTTTGACCGCGGTGTGCCGGCCGGTGACCTCGAGCGAGTCGCCACGCTCCGGCGCGCCATCCCTGCAATGGGCATGGCAAAACCCACGGTTCGGAACTCCGCCGCCGAGCCAGGCGGCCGAGGTCCGTCCTCGGGACTAGCCGAGCCGGCTGTTGTAGCTCGACATCGTCTGGTTGACGTTCGACTCGGCATTGGCGACAGCCTTGGCCGGCGACACGCCCTGCGTGTACATGGAGATCTCCGCGTTGACGACGTCGGTGCGCACGTCGGCGTAGGGGCCGATGACCGAGCCGGAGGTGGCCGGCGAGTTCACGCCGTTGTTGATCTCGTTGTAGGCCACCTTGTAGCCCGGACTCGTGGTCCACAGGTGCTGCACCGTTGCCGTCTGTGTCGAGGACTTGCGGACCGGGATGTACCCGGTCCCCGCCGCCCAGGTGGCCTGGCTCTGGGTGTTGCAGAGGTACGAGAGGTACATCCAGGCGGCCGCCTGCTGAAGCGCGGGCACCTTGTTCGAGATGTAGACGCCCGATCCACCCGGCTCGATGCCGCCCTGCACCGACGAGCTGTAGACCGGGAAGGCGCCGACGCCAAGCTTCACGCTGGCGTACTGGCCCTGCCCCAGTAGCTGCGTCACTGTCCCGAGGGCGGCCGAGGTCTCGATCGTCATCCCGTACTTGCCGCTGCCGATGCCGAGCAGGTTGTCGTACTCGTCGGGTCCCGACGACGGGTTGGTCGTGGCGTCGCCCGAGCGCACCAGCTGCGACAGCTGGCTGAAGATGGACACCGCCGTCTTGGTGGCGAACGCACCCTTGGTGGCCCGAGTGGACCGCCCGTTCTTGTTGTTCACGAACAGCTGGTTGGCCGTGGCCAGCCACGTCTCGAGGTGCCACGGATCGAGCACCAGGCCCATGCCCGACCCGGAGGCCTTGAGCGCCTTGGCGTCGGCGAGCATCTGCGGGAGCGTGGTCGGTGGGTTGGCCGGGTTGAGGCCGGCCTTCGTGAAGGCGTTCTGGTTGTAGTAGAGGATCGGCGCCGAGACGGCAAAGGGGAGCGCCCACTGGACGCCGTTGACCTTCCAGTAGGCGAGCGGGCGGGGCAGGTAGTCACTGGTGGAGTACTTGGCGGCGTTCATGCACGACTGCACGGGCAAGAAGGACCCGGTGTCGATGGCGGCCTGCGTGCGCTGGTCCTCCAGCTGGACGGCCGCCGGCAACTGCCCGCTGCTCAGTCCGGCGAGGTACTTCTGCCAGGTGTCGTCGTACCCCGCCTGCGTCACCAACGTGACATGCACCTTGGACTGCGACGAGTTGAAGGCGTTCGTGATCGATTGCAGCACCGTGAGGTTGGCCTGGCTGGCCGACTCCCAGAAGTTGATGGTGACGACGCCCTTGTGGTCGTTCAGCGTCTTGAGATTGCAGGCGGGCAGGCTCGCCGCGCCCGCCGTGGCGCTGCCACCCGCCACGACCGCGGAGGTGGTGGCGACGCACGCCGTGGTGACGAACAGCGCGGCAGCGAAGAGTCGGGTGAAACGAGGGGTCCGCATATGAATTGCCTAGCACCCGCGCCGCCGCCGCCGGGGGCGCCCCGGCTACTTGACAGCCCCCGCCGTCAGGCTGCGGACGAGTTGCTTCTGGAAGACCAACAGGAGGATCACCAGTGGCACGAACGCGATCACCGCGCCGGCGAGGGACACGGGAATTTGTGACACCTGGGTGCCGAGGAGCTGCTTCAGGCCGATCTGCACCGTGTTGAGCGGGGTGGACCCACCCGTCGAGACGAGCGGCCACAGGTACTGGTTCCAGGCGGCGAGGAAGGAGAAGACGGCGAGCGCGGCCAGCGAGGGCCGCGCCAGTGGCACGGCGACCCGGGTCATGAAGCGCAGGTGCCCGTAGCCGTCGAGGCGGGCCGCCTCTTGGAGGTCGCTCGGGATCTGCAGGAAGGCCTGGCGCAACAGGAAGATGCCGAATCCGGTGGCGAGGAACGGGATGGAGAGCCCGGCGTACGTGTTGAACCAGTGCAACGACGTGATGGTGTCGAGGTTCGTGATGAACGTCACCTCGAGGGGGATCATGAGGGTGGTCAGGCAGACGACGAACAGCGTCCGCTTGAACGGGAAGCGCAGGAAGGCGAAGGCGTAGGCGGCCAGTATCGAGGTGACCAGCTGCCCCACCACGATGATGGCGGTCATGATGGCCGACGTCGCCATGTACTTGGACATCTGCCCGCCGGTCCACGCGGTGGCGTAGTGGCCCCACTGGGGGTCGGTGGGGAACAGGGGCGGCGGCTGCTGGACCAGCTGATCGGGCACGAGCAGTGAGTTGACGATGGTGACGTAAATCGGGAACAGCACCAGGATGGCGAAGAAAGTGAGGAGCGCGTAGCTCCCGAGCGTGCGCAGGCGCCGGCGGGGGCGACGTGGCGCCGGCGCCTCGTCGGACGCAGCCGCCCGGGCCAGCGGAGTGTCGTCGACCACGCCGGCGGTGGCGTCAACTGACATAGCTGACCCGCCGTTCCAAGAAGCGCAGCTGCAGCAGGGTGAGCCCGAGCGTGATGAGGAAGAGGACGGTGGCCATGATGGCGGCCGCGCCCGGGTTGTTCTCCACCTGCAGCGTGTTGACGATGTTGTAGATGAGGACGTTGGTGTGCAGGCGCACGGCGTTCTGCGACGTGATGAGGATGTCGATGGCGCCGAAGGCCTGGAAGGCGTAGATCGTGCTCACGACGGTCGCGAAGAAGATCGTCGGCGAGAGGAGCGGCACGGTCATCCGCCAGAAGCGGGACCACGCGTTCGCCCCGTCGATGCGTGCCGCCTCGAGGAGCTCGTCGGGGACCGACTGCAGGCCGGCCGACATGATGATGAAGGACAGGCCGAGGAACTGCCAGACGGTGATGACGGCGACCGACGGCAGGGCCCACGTCGTGCTCTCGAGGGCCGGCGGGCTGGGGTTGATGCCGAGCCAGGGCAGCAGGCCGACCACCGGGTTGAGCAGCGTCCCGAAGATCACCGACGCCACCGCCACCGAGCTCACCACCGTCGAGGAGAAGATCACGCGGTAGACGGCCATGCCCTTGAGCCTGCGGTGCGCCGCCACGGCCAGCAGGAGCCCGAGGATCAGGCTGATGGGGACGACGAGGACCACGAAGATCACCGTGGTCACCAGGCTCTGGGTGAACTGGGTCGACGTGATGGTCGGGATGATCTGGTGCAGCCCGACGTAGTGCGCCGGCAGGCCGGGCACAGGCGGGGTCTGGTAGAGCATCAGCTTGAAGTTGCGGAAGAAGGGATAGAAGGAGAAGGCGACGAACAGCGCCATTGCGGGCAGGAGCAGCAGATAGCCGAGAGCCGCCTCCCGCCGCAGCCGGGACCGCAGGGTCCGCGCCGGTGCCACCGCGGCGCGCACCGGCTCGGCCGTCTCGCGCACGGCGCTCACGCCTTCGCCTCGCCGAGCCGCTCGCCGGTGACGGCGTCGAAGAGGTGGTAGGCGTCAGGGTCCGGGTCGACCGCGATCCGCACCGCCTCGCCGAGCGCGGGCTTGGGCGCCCCGGCGCTCTGGCGCACGATGATCCGTTCGTCGTTCTCGCTGTGGCAGATCACATGCGTCTCCGCCCCGAGCAGCTCGACCAGGAGCACCGTGGCCGCGATCACGCCGTCGGGGCTCAAGTGCAGTGCCTCCGGGCGCACCCCCAGTACGACGTCGGGTCCCGCCCCCCGGACGGCGTCCGCCACCTCCGGCGGCAGCGGCACCGAGGCGCCGGGGAAGGCGACGCAGAGCGGTCCCCGTCCGCCGGCCCCCGCACCCGCCACACCCACGCCACCACCGCCGATGCCGATGCCGATGCCGGAACCCCCCTCGTCCGCCATCCCCGGCCCGCTCTCGACGAGCATGCCCTTCAGCAGGTTCATCCCGGGGCTCCCGAGGAAGTGGGCCACGAACGCGTTGGCCGGTTTGGCGTAGAGGGCCTCGGGGGCGGCCACCTGTTGCAGCTTCCCTTCGCTCATGACCGCGATGCGATGACCCATGGTCATGGCCTCGACCTGGTCGTGCGTGACGTAGATCGTCGTCGTCGACAACCGCGACTGCAGTTCGACGATGTCGGCCCGGGTTTGCACCCGCAGCGCGGCGTCGAGGTTCGACAGCGGCTCATCCATCAGGAAGACCATCGGCTCGCGCACGATGGCACGGGCCAGTGCGACGCGCTGGCGCTGCCCTCCCGAGAGCTGGGACGGCTTGCGGTCCAACAACGCGCCGAGCCCGAGGGTCTCCGCGGCGCGCTTCACCTTGACGCCGCGCTCCTCCTTGTCCACGTGGCGTTGCCGCAGCGGGAACTCGATGTTCTTCGCCACACTCAAGTGAGGGTAGAGCGCGTAGCTCTGAAAGACCATGGCCACGTCACGGTCCTTGGGGTCGACCTCGTTCACGACGCGCGCGCCGATGGAGACCGTACCCTCGGTCACCTCCTCCAGGCCGGCCACGAGGCGCAGCGCGGTCGTCTTGCCGCAGCCCGACGACCCGAGCAGGACCAGCAGCTCGCCGTCGGGGACCTCGAGGGAGAGGTCGTCGACCGCGGTGGTGTCCCCGAAGCGCTTGGTGACGCCGTCGAAGCGGACCTGTGCCAACGTGCTCCCTCCGGTAGGCCGGCGCCCGGCCTCGGTCGATCGGTGAGCCGCACGGTAGCGGGGCGCGGGCCGCTCGGCGCGAAACGTTCAGGCCCGGCTCAGGTGGCCGGGATCTGCCACCCCATGGCCTCGGCGATCTCCTTGCAGGTGGGGCACAGGCCGTAGCGGCCGGGGTCACGCCCGGGGACCCACTCCTTGCCGCACAGCGCCCGCACCGGCGTCCGGTTGACCATGCCCTCGACCACACTCGGGCCCGTCGAGACGAATTCCGTCCCGTCCTTGGGGGTGTAACCCTCCAGCACGATGTGGGCCATCCGGTCGTGGTCGCCCTCGTCGAGGTCGGGCGCCGGCCGCGCCGGCGCCAGCGTCGTCGAGCCTGCCCGCTCGGGAACGGGCACCTCCTCTGCCGGACCCACGGGCCCAGCGTACGCCGCTCCACGGGACGCCACTTGGCGTTCCCCGCCTCGCCCCGACCCTCGATTCTGGCCGTGTACGCCGCCGCGCCGACCATCTCGGGGGGCCCGTATATGCCACCTCCGCGGGCTCCGCGTCGGGCTGCATAGGACGGATCGGCGGTGTTCCCGCCACGTGCATACGGGACCGCAGCAGACCGCGTATGGGCCGAGCATCAACCGCCGCGAGGCCGCATATACAGGTGGAACGCGCATCGCACCGTTCCGGCGCCCGACGCCGCCCATCGGACGGTCACCAACCCCCGTTTCCCGGCCTGCAGTCTGGTCCTGGCCGCCCCAATTTTCTGCCACCCCTCTGACCTGGGGGTGGACCCAAGCCGTTCGGGAATCAGGGCCGGCCCCATATGGTTGACCAGTCAGAGGATATTGCCATTACGGCATTACAAAAGGACACCAATGACGAACGAGAATTTGACACTCCCATTGCTTCCCCTCACCTCAGGTGTGGTGCTGCCCGGGATGGTCTTCACGATGGCCCTGGAGTCCGACGAGGCCCGGGCCGCCGTTGAGTCCGCCCGTTCAGCGGGCGGACGCCTGCTGCTGGTGCCCCACATCGAGGGCCGATTCGCCAGTGTTGGGGTGATCGCCGAGGTGCTGGAGGAGGGCGACCTCCCCGGCGGGACGGCGGCCGTCGCCATCCGGGGTGACCAGCGCGCCGTGATCGGGACCGGTGTCCCAGGGACCGGCAACGCGCTTTGGGTCGAGGCCGAGCCCCTTGACGAGCCCGAGCCGACCCCGGCCACCCAGGAGCTGGCCCGGGAGTACCGTGCCGTGCTCGAGAACATCCTGCACACCCGTGGGGCTGGGCGCATCGCCGCGCAGCTGCGCGAGGTGACTGACCCGAGCCGTCTGGCCGATGTGGCGGGCTACTCGCCTGACCTGTCGCTGAGCCAGAAGGTCGAGGTGCTCGAGACCCGCGACGTTGAGACGCGGCTTCGCCTCGTCCTGGGTTGGGCGCGCGACACGCTCGCCGACCTGACGTTGCGCGAGAAGATCAAGACCGACGTCGAAGAGGGCATGGAGAAGACGCAGCGCGAGTTCTTGTTGCGCCGCCAGCTCGACGCCATCCGCAAGGAGCTCAACCAGCTCAGCGGAAGCGAGGGCGCCGAGGACGACCCGGACGACTACCGGGCCAAGCTCGAGAAGCGCGTCCTGCCCGACGACGTCCGCAAGGCCGTCGAGCGGGAGGTCGACAAACTCGAGCGCACGAGCGATCAGAGCCCCGAGACGGGCTGGATCCGCACGTGGCTGGACACCGTCCTCGAGATCCCCTGGGGCGAGGAGTCCGAGGACCGCCTGGACATCGCTGAGGCGTCGCGCATCCTCGAAGCCGACCACGACGGGTTGGAGGACGTGAAGGAGCGCATCCTCGAGCACTTGGCCGTGCGCAAGCTCCAGGCCGAGCGCGGCCTCGCGCCCGTCGACGGGCGCGGGTCGGGCGCCATCTTGGCGCTCGTCGGGCCGCCCGGAGTCGGCAAGACGTCGCTCGGTGAGTCGGTGGCGCATGCCCTCGGTCGCAAGTTCGTCCGTGTCTCGCTTGGCGGGGTGCGCGACGAGGCAGAGATCCGCGGGCACCGCCGCACCTATGTCGGGGCCCAGCCGGGCCGGCTGGTGCGGGCGCTGCGCGAGGCCGGGACCATGAATCCGGTCATCGTGCTCGACGAAGTCGACAAGATCGGTTCCGACTATCGGGGTGACCCTTCTTCGGCACTGCTCGAGGTCCTCGACCCGGCGCAGAACCACACGTTCCGTGACCACTATCTCGAGGTCGACCTCGACCTGTCGCGGGTGCTCTTCATCGCGACGGCCAATGTCATCGAGACCATCCCGAGTGCGCTCCTCGACCGCATGGAGGTCATCCGCATCGACGGCTACACCGAGTCCGAGAAGGTCTCGATCGCCAAGCACCACCTCTTGCGGCGTCAGCTCACGCGGGCCGCGTTGCGCGAGGACGAGGTGCAGATCAGCGACGACGCGCTACGCGCCATCGTGGCCGACTACACCCGGGAGGCCGGCGTGCGGAACCTCGAGCGCGAGCTCGGCAAGTTGCTGCGCAAGGTGGCGACCAAGCTGGCCTCTGGAGAGCGCCAGGCCCCGGTCGTGGTGGAGAAGGACGACGTGCGTGGCTGGCTCGGCCGGCCGCACTTCTTCTTCGAGGCCGCCGACCGGACCAGCGTGCCCGGCGTGGTGACCGGCCTGGCCGTGACCGGCGCCGGCGGCGACGTCCTCTTCGTCGAGGCGAGCGTCTCCGACGGGCCCGAGGGGCTCACCCTCACCGGCCAGCTCGGCGATGTCATGAAGGAGTCGGCTGAGATCGCACTGTCCTACGTGCGCTCGCACGCGGGGGAGCTGGGCATCGACCCGGCGTCCTTCACTGGCAAGCGGTTCCACGTGCACGTGCCTGCGGGTGCGGTGCCCAAGGACGGTCCGTCGGCCGGCGTCACCATGACGACCGCGCTCGTCAGCCTGCTGCGCGGCGTGCCCGTGCGCTCGGTGGTCGGCATGACCGGAGAGGTCACGCTGCAAGGCCGGGTGCTGCCCATCGGAGGCGTGAAGCAGAAGGTGCTCGCCGCCCACCGTGCGGGGCTCACCGAGGTCGTCCTGCCCGAGCGAAACGGGCCGGACCTCGAGGACGTGCCCGAGGAGGTGCGGAACGTCATGACGTTCCACCTCGCCGCCACGATCAGTGACGTGCTCACGCCGGCGTTGTCCGAAACGGACGCGTCGGCACAGGTTGCGGCTCCCAGCTCCGAGCTGGGCGCCGTGGCCTGAGCGCGGGCAGACTGTCCCACATGGACGACAACGAGATCGTGCACCGCATCACCGAGCTGGCCGCCGAGGAGCAGCGGCTCGAGGAGGCGCACGTCGGCGAGGGCCTCAGCGACGAGGAGCTGGCCCGCAAGCGGGACCTCGAGGTGACGCTGGACCGACTGTGGGACATGCTGCGCCAGCGTCGGGCCAAGCGGAGTGCGGGCCAAGATCCCGATACCGCCGTGGAGCGGCCCGCCGGCACCGTCGAGGGCTATTTGCAGTAGCCCTCGGTGTGGTCGCCTCGGCCGACGCCGCCGATGGGTCCGGCGTGAGCGTCTCGCCTCAGCCCGGCGGCATTCTGCGGTTCAGCGACGGCGACACCAGGCCCGCGAGGCCGCGCAGGTTGCCGATAGTGACGTCCAGCCAGTCGAAGGCATCGCGCCACACGGCGATCTTCCCGTCTCGGACGACGAAACGCCCGTAGACCCAGAAACGGGTGGCGAAGCGTCGGAAGTTGAGCTCGTCGATCCGGTCCGTCAGGACGACGTCGCCTTCGGTGGCCACGTGGTTGAAGTGGACGTTGAAGCCCATCCGACCCGGCCGCAGCACCACTCGGGCCAGCTGTTCCAGGCGATCCTTGCCGTAGAGGGTGGGGAGGGTGACGTTGGCGTAGACGAGGTCGTCGTCGACCAGGGCGAGTGCGGTGCCGACGTCAGAGCGCGCCAACGCGCGGAGGAACGCCACGACGAGATCAGCTGGCTCGGTCGTCCCGGTGCCGCGGGAAGCCTCGGGACTCGATGCGGTCGTCATGAGACTCCATTCTGCGCTCTCGGTTCGCGACGGTCGAGTGGCGCGCACATGTCCGAGCACTCAATGCCGGTTTTCCCTCGCTTACCCCGACCGCGAACGCCCTGTGTGCTCGGAGCCATGGTCGGAGTAGGCCGACGGGAGGACCGCGACAGTCGCTAGGAGCTCACGGTGGTCGCTTCCTGGCCCGGGATGCGAATGGATGGTGGTGACCGCCAACGACACGTTCGTCAGCACGTGGTCGAAGCGAAACAGCGGTGGAAGCAGGAAGAACTCCTGCGACCAGGTCGCGTCGAAGGGCTCGCCTCGTGCCGCCGCGGCATCGGTCAGCCCGGTGTCCAAGATGGCTCGGAACCAGCGGTTTCCCCATGTGGCGTTGAAATCGCCGACGATCAGCAGCGGACCCGGATTGCGTGCCTTCAGCATCTGGTCGATCTCCTGCAGCTCCGAGTTCCACTTCTGCCAGTCCGGGTTCACCGGCGCGGTGGTGTGCACCACCCAGAGCGGGAGGGTGACGCCCGGGAGCCGGAGCGAGGTGCGGACGAGGAACGGCAGCCCGAAGATCGACGACACCGACGACGGGCCGAGGGGGTAGCGGCTGGCGATGACGAAGGCACGCGAGGAGTTCGTAAGGGAGACCTCGTAGATGTGTGGCAGTCCGCGGAATGCTCCCGCCCGCTCGAGCTGGGCGCGATCGTCGGGCGAGGCCTCCTCGAGGGTCACGAGGTCCGGGTGATAGGCGCGTATCTGTGCGGCGTAGCCCGCCATCGACGGATTCGCCTGGTAGACGTTGGCGTCGAGCAGCCGGATCTTGAACGCGTGCGCCGCGTCGGCCGGCACCGGCTCGGCGGCGGTCAGTTCGGGCAGTCCGAAGGCGAGTTGCGCGACCACCACCAGTAGGCAAGCCCCGAGTAGGAACCACTTGCGGGTCGCCGCGGCGGCGAGGCCGATCACCCAGGCAGGGAGGTACAGGATGGGTCCGAGGGCGTTCGCTTGGGCGAACAACTGCAAGTCGTCCCAGGCGACGAGCCGGAAGAAGACGACGACGAGCAGTGCGCCCGCGATCAGCCAGCCGATCCAGTGCAGCGCGCGGCCGACCGCGGCCATCGGCGACAGCGTCGGGTCGGCCACCTGCTGCCGGCCCTCCTCCGCCGGGATGACATCGACGGAGCTCATGTCGGCCCCGCCCCCCCGTGCCGGCGGCTTCGGTTCCGGAACTCGATGATGGTCCAGGCGCCGAGGGCGACGAAGACCACCAGCGCCAGGACGAACAGCGCGGTGTAGGACCCGTAGCCCCCGTAGCTGAAGGTCACGGTGTGCACGCCTGGACCAACCTCGACGCCCACCAGAGCGGGGGCCACCATGATCGTCGGGGCCGCTTGCCCGTCGACCGTTGCCCGCCAACCGGGGTCGTACGACGCGCTCAACACGATCGTCGCGCGCCGGTTGGTGCGGACCACGGCGCGGGCCTGGCCGTTCGCGAGATCGGCCGACTGGAGGACCACGTGCCCTGGCGAACCCTCCAGGTTCGTGCGGCCGGCCGCCGTCGGGGTGGCCGGCGGCTTCCCGTCGAACGCCACTGTGAGGTCGCGTTGCTGTCCGAGGAGCGGGGAGTCCAGGAGCGTCCTGCTCTGCGATCCGACGTCCGCCCGGGTGGCCTCGAGCACTCCGGTGGTGTCGTAGACGTGGATGTAGCCCGAGTCGGGCAGCGACCACAGACAGTAGGGCCCGGCGCAGCCGACCTTGTCGGCGCGGCACCGGCGGCGCCATGTCCTCCGGCGTGAGGATGTAGCCGACGCCGAAGAGGGGATAGTCGCCCGGGTTCGTGTCGTCGAAGAAGTACTCGGGGTCGGTCATCAGCGAGGCCGTCCGCAGCGTGTAGCCGACCTCGTCGATGTCCTTGCTCTCGAGGTACTTGAAGACCGGCACGGCTCCGACGACGAAGTCGTTGCCCCAGTTGGTGGGCTGTCCTGCATAGACGCGGCCCCTCGGATGCGCGCGCACGTAGTCGAGCAACCTCTCGATGTAGGGCCCTTCCTGTGCGTCGGACTCGGCCTGGAGGCCGATATTGGTGGCGTTGTGGCCGTCGTAGGAGTCGAGCGCGCTCCAGGCCGGCGCGAGTACGAGCACCAGGGCCACGATGCACAGCCCCGCGACGAGGCCGCGCCCTGCCGGCTCGGCGGCCCCGCCGCGGCGGTCCTCGGGAAGGAGGCGGAGCGCACCGTCGCGCACCAGACGGCCCAAGAACACCAGGCCGATGCCCGCCAACAGGATCCCCGAGAGCTGCACGCCCATCTGGAAGCGCCGGATGAAGACGTCGCTGCTGCCGGGCACGATGTCGTAGACCGCACCGAACGTCGTACGCCCGAATGACATGAGCAGCGTGACCACCCAGATGGTCACGAGGGCGCGCCCGGCCGTGTGCGAACGCCACCGCCAGATGCAGACGGCGATGCCGACGCCGACGAGGATGGTGACGACGGGCCAACGTCCGGCGTCGTACAGGTTGCCGGTGAACAGCCAGGAGAGCATCTGCCGGGCGCCGTAGCCGTTCTCGAGTCCCGTGCCCTCGAGCACCTGGTTTCGTGCGGCCCAGTGGGACTGATCGAGCAGGGGCACGACGACCCAGGCCGACGTCAACAGCGCAGCCACGCCAACGGTCACCGATCGGCCCAGCCGGTGCCACAGGTCCGACGGGGTGATGAACGGCCAGACGACGAGCGGAACGAAAGCCAGGTACCCGGTCTCGAAGTGCAGCGCGACCGTCACGGTGATGCACAAGACCGCGGGCAGCGCGAAGCGCAGCGACTTGAGCGCGCGGTAGCTGAAGCCCCACGCAAGCGGGAGCGTCCACGCCGCCCAGAGCTGGGTCCAGACGCCGTATCCCACCCAGACGTAGGCCTTCGTCTCGTACCCGATGCCCGCCGCAGAGGCGAGCAACGGCGCGACGGCCGCGGCGGACGCGGCGGTCCACCGGCTCAGGCCGAACAGCCGGCCGCCCCAGTAGACCGCGAGCGGCCACAACGCGAGCAGGAGGTACAGGGACCAGCGGAACACCGCGTCGGGATCGGCGATGGTGCCGATGAGTCCCGCGGTCATGGAGGGCAGGCTCTGGTAGTGCAAGTACTGCGGCGATCCCAGCCCCAGATAGGGGAACCAGCTCGTGAGCGGGAGGTGTCCCTCGCTGATGCGGGTCGCGGCGAAGCGCGTCATCTGCTGGTGGATGGAGCTGTCGTCGAGATAGGGAACGGAACGCAGCTCGGGGCGGAGCTCCCACAACCCCCACGCCGCCGCGATGGCGACCAGCAGCCAGGGTCCGAACCAATCCCAGGTCGGCTTCGGGCGACGCGGCGTGGGTTCCGGCGCGGCCCGCGTGTCCGCCGGAGACGCCATTTCGCCAATGGTGGTCACGAAGCCAACGTCACGTGGAGCGGGGTGCAACGCGGCGCCGTCTCCAGTCCCGCCGGGTCGAGGAGGGCGCTGGCACTCCTGCATGTTGCCAAACGAAATGCGCCCAGCGGTGGCGTGCCGCCGAGTGCAAACGGCTCCTCCGGACCCTCGTAGGCCCGGCTGGGAACTTCCCCGCTGGGAACGCGCCGTCGGCACCGGCGCGTCGTAACATCACCCGCAGCCCAGGGGGCTGTAGCTCAGTGGTCAGAGCAGAGGACTCATAATCCTTGGGTCGTGGGTTCGATCCCCACCAGCCCTACCCATTCCGGCGACACGTGTGCGCGGGGCTTCCGACCCCGCTTCACGAGCTTTCTTTGTCTCCCGCCGCCCAGGCCACAGCTCCGCCCGTGAGGTTCTCCGCCGTCCAGCCCGCGTTGCTGAGCGCCTCGGCCGTGGCCGCCGAGCGACTCCCGACGTGGCAGGCGACCACGATCGTGCGATCCCGCGGCAGCTCGTTGAGCCGCTCACCCAACTGGCCGAGGGGGATGTTGACGCCGACGGGGTACGCCCATGCCTCGACCTCCTCGGGCTCGCGCACGTCCAACAAGAAGACGTCCTCGCCTCGGGCGAGGCGCGCCTTGACCACGTCGGGCTCTACCTCGGCATACGGCATGTCACCACCCTATGGCCCGAAGGGCGGTGCCCGAGGGCCCCCCGGTGGCCCCGGACCGGGGAGGGCCGCCGGTACGCTTGCGCAATGGCGCTGCCACGGAAGTTCCTCAACGACGACGAGGAGCTCCTGGCCGAGATGCACCCGCACTGGATCTTTCTCTTTGGTCCGCTCTTCACGTCCATCGGCGTCTGGGCGGCGATCATCGTCCTGTTGATCCTGTGGCGGAACCCGCCCGGCTGGACCAACTACCCGATCATCATCCTCGCCCTCATCCCCGGCCTCTGGCTGCTCGGGCGCTTCATCCGCTGGAAGTCGTACGACGTCGCGCTCACGTCGACCCGGATCCTGGTGCGCCAGGGCATCATGGGCCGGGACACCGTGCAGCTGCGCCTGCAGCGCATCACCGAGGTCAACCTGCGGCAGACCCTGATCGAGCGCGTGCTCAGCACGGGAAGCCTCGTCATCGACGTGCAGGGCGAAGACGACTCGCTGACGCTCGAATACATGCGGAAGCCGGCCGTGGTCCAGCGCGTCATCAACTCGCAGATCAACGAGATCCTCGGCGGGGGCCAGCGCGAGGTCGTCCCCGAGGAGCTGCGGCCCCAGGACCCCCACCCGAGTCCCGAGATGCGCTCGAGGCGCGACCAGGACGACAAGAGCGCGCACGACACGCCACCGTTCGGCGTCGGTGCGCCCGCCTCCAGGCCGGGCTCGGCCGGCGAGCCGGGCTCATCCGGCTCCGCCGGCAACCCGACCGCGGTACCGGGTGCCGTCCCCTTCGAGATACGCGACCGCCTCATCGAGCTCGACGACCTACGGAAGCGGGGCATCCTCTCCGAAGAGGAGTTCGCCGCTAAGAAGAGCGAGCTGCTCAACCGCATCTAAACGCGCACCCGACGTCGCTGCAGGAACGCGCACCGCAACCCCGGTGCAGCGGTGGGGCCATCGTGGGAGGCTTGCGCCCCACCCCAGAGCAAGGAGATGGTCGCATGCATGCGCACGTCGTCAACGTCGACATCACCGATTCGGACGCAGCAGTGAAAGGGCTCGAGGAGCTCGTCCCCACCGTGAAGGCAGCGCCGGGATTCGTGGCCGGCTACTGGATCCGCCTCGACGAGGGCCACGGCACCTCCGTCTCGGTCTTCGAGACCGAGGAGCAGGCCCGCGCCGCCGCACCCCCGGTGGGCGGCGGCATGGCAGGCGTCACGGTCACCGGCGTGCAGCTCGGCGAGGTCGTCGGCAGCGCCTGAGGCCGGAGGGGCGGCGACGGCCCGCGGA
Source organism: uncultured Acidimicrobiaceae bacterium (assembly GCA_963756625.1). GTDB lineage: Bacteria > Actinomycetota > Acidimicrobiia > Acidimicrobiales > RAAP-2 > Bog-473. The sequence goes on along the minus strand of CAVWNQ010000002.1, from coordinate 494,191 downwards.
CTACCGTGGACCCGTGGACCCCGTGGACTCCGTGGACCTGCCTCGATACCGCTGCGACGGCTGCGGCAACCTCACCCGCTTCGACGTCACCGTCTCCGAGCGGACCAAGGCCTTCCATCACTTCACGGTGGGTGGCGACCTCGTCATCGAGGAGGAGGAGGTGCTCTCCCGCGAGGTGGACGAGGTGGTGTGCCGCTGGTGCGGCCACGGGCGCAGCGTGGTCGAGATCACCGACGGGGAGCACGTCGAGCCGGGCGCATCGTCGAAGGTCCGGTGACCGAGCCGCCGGCCGAGATCCTGCGCCGGCTCCGACCCATTCCGACCTCGGCCGGCCCGCCGCGCACCCGCCCGCACGATGTCGAGGGCGTACGGCCGGACGGCGTTCGCTGCCGGGTGGAAGTGCTGGAGGCCGCCGCGCCGGTGCTGCTCCTGTTCCTCTCGGCGGGCTGCCTCGGCTGCCGGGACCTGTGGGAGGGTCTGGCCGAATTGCAGGCGGGCCTGGACCCAGCCGCCCGCCTCGCCGTCGTGACGAAGAGCCCGGGGGACGAGGACGCCGCCGCCATCGAGGCGCTCTTCGGCGATGCGGGCGTGTCCGGCGTCGAGCTCGTCATGAGCACGCCGGCCTACCGCGACTACGGCGTGGCCGGAGCGCCCTTCCTGTCGGTCGCCACGGGCGACGCGGTGCTGACCGAGAGCGTCGCCTGGGGCATGGAGCAAACCCTGGCCACCGCCCTGGGTGCCCTGCCCGGGAGCCCGGAGCCGTGAGGGGCGCCCTTGTCGCAGTCCGTGTCACACCTCTTGGCCATGCTCTGCGTGCACAGAGAGGGTCAACGTCATGCCGACTTCCAGGGACACCGCGACCGAGCCCGAGGGCGGGCTCACCATCGACTGCGACTGCTGCGCACTGCGCGACACGGATGCCTGCGACGACTGCGTCGTCAGCTTCCTGCTCGGGCGCGAGCCCGACGACGCCGTGGTCATCGACGCCGACGAGGCACGTGCCATGCGCATGCTCGAGCGCGCCGGGCTCGTCCCGACGTTGCGCTTCAGCTCGCGGGCCGGCTGAACCCCGCCCGGCGCCCGGGCGCGCCGGGCCCACGGGCAGGGGCGCGCGGTGAAGCGCCACCTGCTCGTCACGAACGACTTCCCGCCCAAGGTGGGCGGCATCCAGAACTACCTGTGGGACCTGTGGGGGCGGCTCGACCCGTCGTCCTACGCGGTCCTCACCGCCACCTCTGACGCCGGGGCCGCCGCCTTCGACGCGGCGCAGGCCGAACGCGGCGTGCACATCGAGCGCCTGCCCGGGTCGATCCTCTTCTTTCCCACTCCGGGCGCGTTGGCCGCCGTCCGGCGCGCCGCGGCGGCCCACGCCGCCGATCTGGTCCTGCTCGACCCGGCGCTGCCGCTCGGGCTGCTCGGTCCGCAGCTCGACGTGCCCTACGGCGTCATCCTGCACGGCGCCGAGGTCACGGTGCCGGGGCGGCTTCCCGGCGCGCGCGCCGCGCTGGCCCGGGTGCTCGTCGGCGCGCGGCTGGTCGTGTCGGCCGGTGGGTACCCCGCCGCCGAGGCGCGCCGCGCCGCACCGCGGCATCACGGCACCGGTGGTGGAGATCCCGCCGGGAGTCGACGCCGGCGCCATCACGCCGCTGAAGGCCGCCGAGGGCCGCACCGCACGGGCGCGGCTCGGACTGCCGGTGCAGGGTCCGCTCGTCGTCAGCGTCAGCCGGCTCGTGCCGCGTAAGGGGATGGACGTGCTCATCGAGGCCGCCGGTCGGCTGGCCGCCTCGTTTCCCGACCTCGTGGTCGCCATCGGTGGCCAGGGCCGCGAGCTGCACCGGCTCCGGGCCCTGGCGGGGCGCAGCCCCGTGACGGTGGAGCTGCTGGGGCGGGTCAGCGACGAGGACCGCGCCGCGCTGCTCGGCGCCGCCGACCTCTTCGTCATGGCCTGCCGGAACCGCTGGCTCGGCCTCGAGCAAGAGGGGTTCGGCATCGTCTTCCTCGAGGCCGCGGCGGCCGGCGTGCCCCAGATCGCCGGCGACAGCGGCGGAGCGCCCGAGGCCGTGCTCGACGGGGAGACCGGCTTGGTCGTGCGCAACCCGGGGGATCCGGGGGCGGTGGCGGAGGCCATGCGCAGCCTGCTCGCCGACCCGGCCCGCCGGCGCCGGATGGGCCGGGTCGCCCGACGTCAGGGTGCAGGATTCATTCGACAACGACGTTCTCGCTTCTAGGCTGGCTGAGGCGTTGGCCGGAGTGGCAGTCTGACGCACCGCCGCGCGGCGGCACTGGACAGGGAGGAAGCACGAACGTGGCCGATCAAGCCACAGAGCACATCTCGGTGGCCGCACCGCCCGAGCGGTGCTTTGCGGTCGCGGCCGACCTCGAGCGGTACCCCGAATGGGCCAACGACATCAAGGAGATCGAGGTCAAGGAGCGTGACGACCAGGGCCGTCCCGCCCTGGTGACGTTCCGTGCCGCCGCCTTCGGGCGCAGCACGAGCTACACGCTGGCCTACGACTACGCGGACGCCCCCCACGTGCTGGCCTGGAAGCTGACCCAGGGCGACATCACGACCAAGCTCGACGGCAGCTACGTCTTCGACCCGGCCGAGGGCGGCGGCACCGATGTCACCTACCACCTCGAGGCGGAGCTGCGCGTGCCCATCCCTGGTTTCATCAAGATGCGGGCGACGAGCCGCATCATGGCGACGGCCATGCGAGAGCTGAAGGCGCGGGTCGAGTCCACGTCGTGATGCGCCACGGGGGCCCGCCGGCCGCCGGCGTGACCTACGGCATCGACATCGGCGGAACGAAGGTCCTGGGCCTGGCCCTCGGGGCCGCCGACGAGGTGGTCGGCGAGGCGCGCGTGCCGACCCCCAGGGGGTCCCGCTCCATCGTGGGCAGCCATGTCGCCGGTGCCGTGGCGCTGGTCGTGGCCCAGCTCGACGGTACCCTCGACGCGCCCGGCCACGCCGCTGACGCGCCGGTCGGCGTCGGCGCGCCCGGCATGGTGGACCGGCAGGGCCGGCTGTGCTTCGCGCCCAACCTGCCGCAGGCCCACGGTGTCGACTGGACGAAGCTGATCGGCGACGAGCTGCCGGGCCGCGCCGTCGTGATCGAGAACGACGCCAACCTCGCGGTCCTGGCCGAGCACCGCCTCGGCGCCGCCCGTGGGTACGACCATGTCGTGATGGTCACGCTGGGCACCGGCATCGGAGGCGGCATCGTCATCGACGGCCGCGTCCAGGTGGGCGCGGCCGGCTTCGCGGGCGAGATCGGTCACATGGTCGTCGACCCCGCGGGACCGGCGTGTCCGTGCGGGCGCAGGGGATGCTGGGAACGCTTCGCGTCCGGTGCCGGCCTCGGTGTCTTGGCCCGGGAGGCGGCGCTGGCCGGACGCCTCGACGAGGTCGTGCGCCGGGCGGGTGGGGATCCCGAGAGCGTGCGCGGCGAGGACGTCTCGGCCGCGGCGGCCGACGGGGATACCGGGGCGCGCGCGGTGATCGAAGAAGTCGGGACCTGGGTCGGCTTCGGCCTGGCCAACCTGGCCTGCGTGCTCGACCCGGAGTGCTTCGTGCTCGGCGGCGGCGTCGTGGAGGCCGGCAGCCTGCTCATCGACGCCGCCCGGGCGAGCTTCACCTCGCTTCTCGAAGGTGGCGACCGCCGTCCGCGGGCGGTGATCGTGCCGGCCACCTTCGGCGAGCGGGCCGGTGCGGTCGGTGGGGCGTTGGCGGCGCGCCAGGGCGGGCTGTCGTGATCCGCACCGGCGTCGTGCTGCCGACGTTCCGCGACACACCCGACGCGGCCTTCGCTGCCGCCGACGAGGCGGTGGAGGCCGGGGTGGACGGCCTCTTCTGCTACGACCACATCTGGCCCATCGGCCAGCCAGAGCGCCCGGCCCTGGCGCCGTTCCCCATCCTCGGCGCCCTGGCGTCCCGCTTCGAGCCCGACGGGCCGACGGGCGGGCCGTTCCTCGGCACGCTGGTGGCCCGGGTCGGCCTGGTCCCCAACGAGGTCCTGATCGCGCAGTTCACCGCGCTGGCCCGACTCGCGCCCGGCGCGCGGATCGCCGGGCTCGGCACGGGTGACCGTCTGAGTGAAGAGGAGAACCGTGCCTATGGCATCCCCTTCGAACCGGCGGCGGAGCGCCGCGCCCAACTGATCGAGCTGGGCCGCGCGTTGGCACAGCAGGGACTGACCGTCTGGGTGGCCGGCGGCGGCGGCGGAAGGACCGAGGAGGCGAGGGCGGCCGGGGCCGCGCTCAACGTGTGGGACGCCGCGCCCGACGTGGTGGCCGAGCGCTCAGGCGGGCCCGACGGCGTCGAGGTGACCTGGGCCGGCCCACCACCCACGGCGACGCCGCCCTTGGCCGAGCGGGTGGCGGCGTTGCAGGGCGCCGGAGCCAGCTGGGCCGTGTTCGGGTGGCCGGTGGACGTCGGGGAACTGGCGGCCGCCGGGCGCGCGCTCGGGGACCGCACCGATCCCGGTGGGGTGCGAGCCGGGTCGTAGACTTCCACGATGGAGTTCCGCCGCATCAACGGGCTGCCGCCCTACGTCTTCAACACCATCAACGACCTGAAGGCGACGGCGCGTCGAGCCGGGCGGGACGTGATCGATCTCGGGTTCGGCAACCCCGATCTGCCCTCGCCCGACGTCGCGGTGCGCAAGCTCGCCGAGGCCGCCCAGAACCCGCGCAACCACCGCTACTCCGCCTCCCGCGGCATCCCCAAGCTCCGCAGCGCCATCACCGACCTCTACGAGCGCAAGTTCGCGGTCGAGCTCGATCCGGACTCGCAGGTCGTGACGACGATCGGTGCCAAGGAGGGCTTCTCGCACCTCATGTGGGTGCTGGTCGGTCCCGGTGACACGGCCCTCGTGCCCTCGCCGTCGTACCCGATTCACATCTGGGGCCCGCTCTTCGCCGGCGCCGACGTCCGCCAGGTGCCACTGGCAGGCCCCGGCATCGAGTCCGACGACGCGCCGGACCCGGGTGAGGCGTTCTTCGACGGGCTGATCAACACGTGGGAGGAATCGTGGCCCAAGCCCCGGGTCATCGTGCTCTCCTTCCCGCACAACCCGACCACCGCCTGCGTCGACCTGTCGTTCATGGAGCGCCTGGTTGCCTTCGCCCGCGAGCACGAGGTGGTGTTGGTCCACGACTTCGCCTACGCCGACCTCGGCTTCGACGGGTACCAGCCGCCGTCCATCCTCCAGGTGCCCGGGGCCACCGACGTCGCCGTCGAGATCTACACGATGACCAAGTCGTTCTCCATGGCCGGCTGGCGCGTCGGCTTCGTGGTCGGCAACGCCGAGATCGTCCAAGCCCTGACCAAGCTGAAGACGTATCTCGACTACGGGACGTTCCAGCCGATCCAGATCGCCGCCATCGTCGCCATGAACGAGGCGCCCGACTACCCCAGGGAGATCAACCAGATCTACAAGTCGCGCCGCGACACGTTGTGCGACGGCCTCAACCGAATCGGCTGGCACGTGGCGCCGCCCAAGGGGACCATGTTCGTCTGGGCCCCCATCCCCGAGCCCTACCGCGAGATGGGCTCCCTCGAGTTCTCGAAGTATCTGGTCAACGAGGCCGACGTTGCCACTTCGCCCGGCGTCGGGTTCGGGCCCGGGGGCGACGGCCACGTGCGCTTCGCACTCATCGAGAACGAGAAGCGCATCGGGCAGGCCGTGCGCAACCTGCGCGGCGCGCTGACCAAGCTCGGCTAGTCCGCGCAGAACTTCAGGGCAGCCCCGCGCCGGGGACGCTCGTGCGGACCTTCTCGATGGCGCCGTTGCGCTCCGCCCGGGCCTTTTTGTCGTGGCTGTCCACCGCCGTCACCAGGTAGAGGGTGCGCCGGTCGTCGTCCCCGAGCATGCAGGCGAAGCAGGGTAGCGACGTCGTCACCCGCTCGAGCACTTCGCCGCCCTCGGCCACCCGCAGCGCTTCGGGCGCAAAGGCGTTGGCTACCCACACGGACCCGTCCGCGCAGAGGCAGATGCCGTCGGGAGCCACGCGCTCGAGTGCCGCCCAGACGCGCTGGTTCGTCAGCGTGCCGTCGGGCTCCCGGTCGAATGCGGTGAGCCGGCCACCCATGCTCTCGGCCACGATGAGTGTGCCGTCGTCCTCGCTGATCACTGTCCCATTGGGGAAGGCGAGGCCAGCGGCGGCCTCGTGGCTCGTGCCGTCCGGATCCACCCGCACGAGCGAGGCCGTCTTGATGTCCTTCGGGTCGACGGTGCCTTCGTAGAGCCCGTCGAGGTCGAAGCCGAAGTTGCCGGCGTAGGCCTGGCCGTTGGACGCCACCACCATGTCGTTGGCATGCCAGGTGGCCCAGGGCGTGAGGTCGCCGTGGCGGACGATGGTGCCGTCGGGTTCGCGGCGGAAGACGGCACGGTCGAGGCGTGAGTTGATGAGCAGGCGCCCGTCGGGGAGCCAGCCGAGCCCGGCGGGCTCGCCGTCGAAGGCCACTTCCATCCGGCGCTCGCCGTCCGGCGAGGCAGAGAAGACCGCGTGGTCGAAGAAATCCGAGTACCACAACCGGTCGTCGTGCCAGCGTGGGCACTCGCCGAACAGGAGCCCAGAGATGAACGGCTCGGCCGTCAGGGTTTCGCTCGTCACGCTGCACCTCCAGTGCCGTCGGAAGACAGGCCGCAGTTCAGCACAGCGGGCCGGGCCGGTGCGGCGCCGCCCGGCGGGGGCTACCTTGGACGCGTGGCCTATTGGGTGCTCAAGGTGGTGTTGACCCCGATCTTCTTCGTGCTGTTCCGTGTCAAGGTCGAAGGGCGCGAGCACATCCCCAGGCATGGCGCCGCGATCCTGGCGGCCAACCATCAGTCGTTCAGCGACTCCTTCTTCATTCCGCTGGTCGTGGCGCGCCGGGTGACCTTCCTCGCCAAGTCCGAGTACTTCGACTCGTGGAAGATGGCCTGGTTCTTCCGGGCCGCCGGGCAGATCCCGATCCGGCGGGGCGGCGGCAGCGCGTCCGAGCGTGCCCTGGAGACGGCGCGCACCGAGGTCCTCGGCAAGGGCCGGCTCCTCGGCCTCTATCCCGAGGGCACCCGTACGCAGGACGAGTACGTGCACAAGGGCCGCACCGGCGTGACTCGGCTCTCCCGCGAGTGCGGGGTGCCGGTCATCCCCGTCGGGGTCATCGGCACCGTCGACGTGCAGCCGGTCGACTCGAACATGATGCGGCCCTTCAAGACGGTGATCATCCGCTTTGGCGCGCCGATGCAGATGGACCCGCCCGAAAATCCCGCCGACCCGCTCGAGAACCACGACCACACGCAGTGCCGGGCCTTCACCGACCGCCTGATGCACGAGATCGCCCGGCTGTCCGACCGCGAGTACGTCGACGACTACGTGCCCTCGCGTGCACGCGTCGCCTCGGCCTGAGCGAATCCCCAGGCGAGCCGAGTCGTAAGCGATCTGAAACAGGCAGTTCACATTGAACGCGTAACGTTTGGGTCATGGCTGGCTACGTCGTCCGGATCGCCTTGCCCGACCGGCCCGGAGCACTCGGCCTGGTGGCCAGCCGGATCGGCGCCGTGGGCGGGGACATCGTGGCCATCAACATCCTCGAGCGCGACGGCGGTCAGGCGGTCGACGAATTCGTCGTGGAGATCGGCGGCCAGCACCTCGTCGACTTGCTGCAGAGCGAGATCCACGAGGTGGACGGTGCCTCCGTCCTCGAGATACGGGCCGCGGACTCTACGACTCCGGCGGGCTGACCACGTAGGCGCACACGTGCGCGCCGTCCATGAGGTGCGCGACACGACGCACGGTGGCGCCGGGCAGCGCGTCGCGGATGAAGGCGAGCTCACTCGTGCAGGCCTGGGAGAACCCGTGGGCCACCGTGAGGATGGCGCAATTGTGCTCGGTGATCCGCCAGCTGCCATCGGGGAGGCGTTCCGCATCCGCCAGGTAGCCGTCCTCGTCGAGGATCTGCGTCAGCGCGGCGACCTGCTCGTCGAAGGGGAGATGCGCGGTGCGGGGCAGCGCGCCGGCGACGCGTCGCTGGCGCCGTTGCTCGAAGAGCTCGTCGACCTGGGACGCCCCCGGCCCCCCCAGATAGCCGAGGAGCTCGGTGGTCAGGTCGCCGTAACGCTTGGGGTACAGCGCCTCGGCGGCCGAGGTCAGCTCGTAGACGTGGCGGGGGCGGCCCCGCTTGGGCCCGTCGGGATCGGGCATCTCGTCGCGGTGCACGAGCAGCCCGTCCTCCTCGAGCCGGGCCAGCTGCAGACGGATGGCCGCCGGGGTGAGGGCGAGTGCCGCGGCCACGGCCGCGGCGTCGAGGGGCCCTTGCCGCTTCAACAGGTTCAGGATGGCTCGCCGCGTCGTCGGCAGCTGCTGCAGTGGTGACTCCGTCGTCGCGGTTTCTTCGGGTGCGACCGCGTCGCTCACGGCAGGATCAGGTGGACGTCGCCGAACTCGTGCCACAGGTACCCTTCGGCGAGCGCCGCCTCGTAGGACGCCTCGAGCAGGTCGCGCCCCGCGATGGCCTCGAGCATGGCGAGGTGCGAGGCCTCGGGCTCGTGCCAGCCGGTGAGGAACCCGTCGATGGAACGCACCGGCCGCTCGGGGGACACGACGGTCTCGGTCCATCCCTCGCTCGGGTGCACGTGCCCATGTTCGTCCACCACCGACTCCAGGGCGCGCACCACGGTCGTGCCGATCCCGATCACGCGCCCGCCGGACCGGCGGGTGTCGTTGATCCGGTGCGCGGTGGCGAGCGAGACCCGGAAGTACTCGGCGTACGGAGGCTCGTTCGCCTCCAGCGACGCCACGCCCGTGTGCAGCAGGAGCGGGGCCACGCCGACACCCTTGGCGACCAGCCGGGTGAGGACCTCGGGGGTGAACGGGCGCCCGGCACTCGGCATCTCGGCCGATCCGGGCTCGGTGGCGTAGACGTTCTGGTAGGCGGTGATGGGGTAGCTGCCCTGCACGTAGCCGTAGCGAATGGGCCGGCCGTGGCGGGCCAAGAAGCTGTGCAGGCGCTCGGGCGTTTCGAGCCTCGAGACCCAGAGACGGACCCCGACACCGCCCGGACCGGGGGAGTACGGGGTCAACAACGCCACGTGCCCCCCGTCGGGCAACACGATGACGTCCCCTGACGCCGCACCGAGGAACGCGTGGCCGCCGCGGCGGACCTCCACCGTCCACAGGCCGGCCGGCAGGCGGGACGAGAGATGGACCTGCACGGCGGAGCCGTCCGGCGGCGTTGCCGTCGAGCTCGGCCGCGAGCGTGCCCGACGTGTTGATGACGACGAGGTCGCCCTCGTCGAGGAAGCGGGGCAGCTCCGAGAAGTGCGAGTGCACGAGCGCGCCGTCCGACCTCGTGGCGACGAGCATGCGCACGGCGTCGCGGGTGATGCCGCGGTACTCGGGCGGTGCCGGCGCTTCGAGCTCGGGAGGCAGCGAGAACGACAACGGGTGCAGCTCCGGCAGGCGGTTGGCGGCGGGGTGCTCCAGTGCCGGGAGGGTCAGGGCGCTCACGTCGCTGCTCCCGCCGAGACCAGCTCGGCGGCCCGATAGCGTCCACTCGGACGGTCGCTGGCGATCAGCTCGAGGAAGGCGGGCACGACGGTGGCGGGTTCGGGCCGGTCGGAGATGTCCTCGCCGGGGAACGCCGCCTGGTGCATCACGGTGCGCAGGTCGCCCGGGTCGACCGACCACACGGTGAGCGCCGGGAACTCGGCGGCCAGGACGGCGCCGAGCTGCTCGAGCGCCGCCTTGCCGGCGCCGTAACCGCCCCAGCCCTCGTACGCCTCGACCGCCGCGTCGGACGTGATGTTGACCACGCGGGGGTGCGGTGCCTCGAGCAACAACGGGACGGCGTCCTGCACGAGTCCGAGGGGCGCGACCACGTTCACCTCGAAGGCCACGCGCAACTCGCCCAGCGGGTAGTCGGCCAACGACGGGAGCGGTGACGCGCCGAGCGTCCCCGCGTTGTTGACGACGAGGTCGAGGCCGCCGAGCTCGAAGGCGGCGCCGGTCAGATCGTGACGGTGCTCCGGGTCGGTCACGTCACCGGGAATCGCGACGACCCAGCGCGTCGGGCGCCGCCTGGGCCCGGACGCGATCTGCCGCGGCGTCGAGCGTCGTGGCACCCCGGCCGTCGATGACGAGCGACCAGCCCGCCCTCGCCAGCCCGACCGCCAGCGCCTCGCCGAGTCCCCTGGATGCCCCTGTCACGATGGCCACGCTCATGGCTCCCCACCCTTCCGAGCGGCGGGTCCGCTCCTCTGGGTGAATATAACAAGGATTCCCTTGCTTTATTTCTCGCCTCAGGAAAGGCCCAGCGTGCGAGCTAGGAGCCGGCCGCCATCTCGGGGAGTGCGCCGCTGCTCGAAGAGCCGACGAAATCGGGCTCCCCGCTGTAGCTGGCCGTGATGAGATCGGTGCCCACCTGGTGGAACGTCGTCGTCAACGCGGCCTGGCCGTAGGCGACGTCCGCCGTGCCGAGAGCGGTGCCGTTGTCGTAGAAGGTGATCGTTCCGGCTTCACCGAAGCCCGTCACGGGGAAGACCGTCGCCGAGAGGGTCACTTGCTCCCCGAAGACGTACGGGTTGTCGGAGCTGGCGATGCCGAGGCTCGTCGGGGACCGGCCGACCGCGACGGCGGTCGCTCCCGACGAGCCGGCCGGGAGACCCGGGCCGGCGGCGTAGGACGCGGTGATGGGATTGGCCCCCACCGGCAGAGTCGTGACGAGCATGCTGGCCGATGTCGTCCCGTCGGTGGTCGACAGAACGGACGAGCCGAGCGTCGTGCTGCCGTCGGTGAAGGTGACCACGCCGGTCGGGTTCGCCGTGCCGGATGCCGGCGCCACGGTGGCGGTCAGCGTGACGCTCTCGCCGAAGGTGGGCGCGCGCGGAGACGCCACGACGGACGTGGTGAGGCCCGACGTCGGCGCCGGCGTGACGGTCTCGTCGACCGTGTTGACCGACGACGTGCCGACGAAGTCGTCGTCCCCGTCGTAGACGGCCGTGATGGGGTGGCTGCCCGGCGTCAGGAACGACGTCTGGATCGTGGCCTGCCCCCCCGACACCGCGCCGCTCCCGATCGTGGACCCGTCGTCGGCGAACTGCACGCTGCCGGTCTCGCCCGGGACGGCGGAGCTGATCGTCGCCGTCAACGTCACCTCCCCGCCGGCGGGTGCAGGGTTGGCCGAGCTCGCCACCGTGACCGTCGTCGGCGCCTCGGCCACGTCGAGACGCAGCGGCGTGCTCGAGGAGCTCGCGCTCGAGCTCGCGTCGCCGGCGTAGGCGGCGGTGACCTCGTGGTCGCCGGCCGTGAGGCTCGAGGTGACGAGGGTGGTGGTGGCCGTGCCGCCTGCCGCGGACAGCGGCGTAGACCCGATCGGCGTCGTCTCGTCGTCGTCGTAGGTGACGGTCCCGGTCGGGCTCACCGATCCACCCGTCGGCGTGACGGTGGCCGTGAACGACACGCTCTGGCCGTAGGTGATCGTGGCGGCCGAGGCGGCCACCGACGTCTGGGTCGGGATCTGCCCGATCGTCTGGGTCAACGAGCCCTGGCTCGCGGTGTCGTGGGCATCGCCGGTGTAGGTGGCCACGACGAGGTGGGACGTGTCCGGACCGTCGGTGTCCGTACACGTGGCGGCGGGCGCCTCCCGCGCGGTGCCGGCCGGGAGGAGGAGGGACTGGCAACCGGTGATCGGCGCGCCGTCGTCGCTGAACGACACCGTGCCCGGCGACACCGTGCCCGGCGACACCGCGCCCGGCGGGAGCCACGCCGGTGACGGCCGCGGTGTAGGTGACCGGTTCTCCGGGCAGCGGACTGGACGGCATGGCCGAGACCGCCACCGAGGTCGGGTCCGGAACGACGGCCTGGGTCAGGGCCGGCGAGCTGCTCGGGTCCGAGAAGACGCCACCGTCGTAGGTGGCGGTGACCGAGTGGGAACCGACCCCGAGATCCGAGCTGTCGAGCCTGGCCGTGCTCGCGGCCGCGCCGGGCGTGGCCGCTGACGTGCCCAAGAGTTGGTCGTCGGCGAAAAAGCTCACCGACCCCGCGGGCGCCGGGCCCGACGACGTCACCGTGGCCGTGAACTGCACTGCGTGCCCGTAGACCGACGGCTCGACATTCGCCGCGAGGGTGGTCGAGGTGGCGCTGGCCGGCGCACCGCCGACGAGTCCGATTGCACCCGCGTGGGAGTAGTCGGCCGTCGCGCCGCCGAGCACGGTCGCGAAGGCGCCCGCCGGGCTCCCGCGGTAGACCACGTACTCGGCGCCCGGCGACGGTGTGAACCCGTCGACGAACCGGGGCTCGGCGGTCCCTCCGAGGTCGAGCGATCCGCCCGCGATCCGCCCGTACCCCGACGGCGAGCCCGGCGCGCCGCCGATGCCGAACGCGAGGAGCCCTCCGGGCTCGTTCGTGAGCGTCGAGGTCGGGCCGAGGTCGATGAGCCCACCGGGGGCGAGAGCGACGGTGCCGTCGTTCTGCAGGCCGGACCCCACCGACAGGCCGGCCGATCCCGTGCCGGACCCGGCGACCGGGCCGACGTCGAGCGTGCTGCCGGCCGCCAGGGTGAGCTCGCCGACGGAGAACGGCGCGTCGTGGACCGTCACCGTCGCGCCGCTCGGGACGCACGCCTCGACGCCCGTGGCGTTCGGTACCCCCGCGCTCCAGTTCGCCGCGGTGCCCCAGTCGGACGTCCCCGCACCACCGGTCCAGACGTCGCCACAACGCAGCGGGACGCCGGGCGCACCTCCTCCGGCGGCCGAGCCGCCGACGGGGCCGCCGACCATGACGAAGGTCGCGGCCACGACAACGAGGGCGGCGACCCCGGTACCGAGCGACTTCGCCCGCCGGCGAACGGAGAGGCGTTCGGCAATCGGCAGACGACTCTCGCCCAGCACCACGTCGCACTCCTTGCGTCCGGGGCGTGCAAAGCGTCCGGTCGACGCTCACGCACCCCCGCGCCAAATCGCTATCCATTGTGCTCGCTCCGCCCCCGAGGGCGGTAGGGCCAAAGTTCGCGCGAGCGCACGATTCGTGCATGGGCCACAGGAATCGTGCTCCGTCGACCGGGTGGCGGATCGGACCTGTGCGGAGCGGCGCTTACCTATCGTCCTCGTCGGCCCAACCCATGGATTTCTCGACCGCCCGGCGCCAGACGGCGTGGGTGGCGTCGGCCAGCTCGCCCGGCAGCTGCGGCTCGAAGAGAATCTCGGCCTCCCAGCGGGCGGCCAGCGCATCGAGCGACGGCCACACGCCCTCGGCGAGCCCGGCGACCGTGGCCGCACCGAGCGCGGTGGACTCGAGCGTGCGGGGACGCGCCACCTTCAGGCGGCTCTGTTCGGCCTGCAGCTCGAGGAGGAGGTTCATGGCGGCGGCGCCTCCGTCCGCCCGCAGCGCGGAGAGTGGGGGGGACGACGCGGCGGCCATCACCTCGCGCATGGCATCGGTCATGTCGCGCACCTGGAAGGCCATCGCCTCGACGCAGGCGCGTGCCAGCTGGGCGCGCCCGGCGCCGCGGGTGAGGCCGGTGACGATGCCGCGCGCGGTGGGGTCCCACCACGGGCTGCCGAGGCCGGTGAGCGCCGGTACGAAGGTGACGCCACCGCTGTCGGGGATCGAGGCGGCAAGCGGACCGACCTCGGCCGCGGACGAGATGATGCCGAGCCCGTCGCGCAGCCACTGGATGGCCGCGCCCGACACGAAGGTTGACCCCTCGAGCGCGTAGGCGACGCGCCCGTGCGCCGCGTCGGCGTGCGCACCGAGGTCCCAGGCGCAGCTCACGGTCAGGCCATCGGGCGGGGGCGGACGGTCGGGGCCGGCGTTGACCAGCGCGAAGCTGCCGGTGCCGTAGGTCACCTTGCCCATCCCCGGCTCGAAGCAGGCCTGCCCGAAGAGCGCCGCCTGCTGGTCGCCCAGTACGCCCGAGACCGGGACCCCGTCGAGGAGCGCGCCGGCGGACCCGAGGTGGTCCAGCGCGGCGGTGCCGAAGCGGCCCGCCGAGGGCCGCACCTCGGGGAGCGTGTGGAGCGGCACGCCGAAGAGGTCGCAGAGTTCGGGCGACCAGGAGAGCGTGGCCGTATCGAGGAGGAGGGTGCGGCTGGCGTTGGAGGGGTCGGTGGCGTAGACGCCGCCGGCGGGCCCGCCCGTCAACTGCCACAGGACCCAGGCGTCCACAGTGCAGAAGGAGAGGTTCGGGTCGCCGGCGTCGAGGGCGAGGTCGCCGTCGCGCAGGAGCCAGGCCGCCTTGGTGGCACTGAAGTACGGATCGAGGACGAGTCCCGTGGTGGCGCGGACCAACGGCAGGTGGCCGGCCGCGATGAGCTCGGCGCAGAGGGCGGCGGTGCGGCGGTCCTGCCAGACGATGGCGTTGTAAAGCGGCCGGCCGGTGGAACGGTCGAAGGCCACCAACGTCTCCCGCTGGTTGGTGATCCCGATGGCCGCCACCGTGTCGCCGGCGTCGGCCAGGCGTGCCCCGAGCTCGGCCAGGCTGGCGCGCACGGCATCCCAGATCTCGGCGGGGTCGTGCTCGACCCAGCCCGGGCGCGGGAAGTGCTGGCTCAGCTCCCGGTAGGCGACGTCGGTCACCCGGGCGTGCTCGTCGACGGCGAGGGCGCGGACGCCGGTCGTACCCGCATCGACGGCGACGACCTTGGCCATGGCAGGGGCCGACGCTAACCCGTTCGCGGGTATCCGGCGCCCGGGACAGCCGGCCGGAGGGGCGTCGCGCGCAAATCTTCGCGAGCGGCCTGTGACCTGCATGGATGATGCGTGCAGTTGGTTGACAAGGGCGTAACTACAGTGCTGTAATGACCACAGCATCTCGTGTCTCGGGGGAGGGTCAGCCACTATATATTGTGGTAAGGCGACTCCAGCCCCCTTCCGGGCGCGGATCGGGAGACGCGCCGTGAGACACCACCCCGGTGGAATGGGGAGGAGCTGACGGCGCCGACGAGTAGGTAACCAGCAGGAACACACAGGCGGCAGCGACCCCGCACGACCCCCAGGACCGACCCCACGAGGAGGAACCCAGCGCCATGGCCATCGCCCCCCAGCGATCCGAGATCGGCATCCGCCGGCACTTCACCACCGAAGGCGTGCACCCCTACGACGAGGTGCGCTGGGAACGGCGCGACGCCCGCATCACGAACTTCCGCGACGGCTCGGTGGCCTTCGAGCAGCTCGGCGTCGAAGTGCCCGAGTCCTGGAGCGTGAACGCCACCAACATCCTGGCGCAGAAGTACTTCCGGGGGACCCTCGGCACCGAGGAGCGCGAGTGGTCGCTGCGCCAGGTGGCCGACCGGGTGGTCGACACGCTGACGGCCTGGGGCGTCAAGGACGGCTACTTCGTCGACGACGAGGAGGCCCGGGTCTTCAACCACGAGCTGAAGTACCTCATCATCCACCAGAAGGCGGCCTTCAACTCGCCGGTCTGGTTCAACATCGGCGTTCCGGGCGTGCCGGCGCAGGGGAGTGCGTGCTTCATCCTCTCCGTCGAGGACACCATGGACTCGATCCTCAACTGGTACACCGAGGAGGGCATCATCTTCAAGGGCGGCTCGGGCGCCGGCGTCAACCTGTCGCGCATCCGCTCGTCGCAGGAGCTGCTCAAGGGCGGTGGCACCGCGTCCGGTCCGGTCAGCTTCATGCGCGGTGCCGACGCCTCGGCCGGCACGATCAAGTCCGGGGGCAAGACGCGCCGCGCCGCCAAGATGGTCATCCTCGACGCCGACCACCCGGACGTGGAGGACTTCATCTGGTGCAAGGCGATCGAGGAGCGCAAGGCGCGCGTGCTGCGCGACTCCGGCTTCGACATGGATCTCGACGGGGCGGACAGCCACTCCACCCAGTACCAGAACGCCAACAACTCGGTGCGAGTGACCGACGAGTTCATGGAGGCCGTCATCGACGGGCGGGACTGGAACCTGACCGCCCGCATCGACGGTTCGGTCGTGCGCACGGTGCCCGCCCGTGACCTCTTCCGCCAGATCGCGCACTCCGCCTGGGAGTGCGCCGACCCCGGCCTGCAGTACGACACGACCATCAACCGCTGGCACACCGCGCCCAACACGGGCCCGATCAGGGGGAGCAACCCGTGCTCGGAGTACGTCCACCTCGACAACTCAGCCTGCAATCTGGCCTCGATGAACCTCTTGACCTTCCTCAACGGGAACGACGAGTTCGACGTTGACGGCTTCAAGGCGGCGGTGTCCGTCGTGTTCACCGGGATGGAGATCATCGTCGGCAACGCCGACTACCCCACGGAGAAGATCGGCGACACGACGCGGGCCTTCCGCCAGCTCGGCATCGGCTACGCCAACCTGGGCGCGCTGCTCATGGCCGAGGGCCTGCCCTACGACTCCGACGCCGGGCGCGCCTGGGCGGCCGCCATCACGGCGCTGCTGACGGGCCACGCCTATGCGACCTCGGCCCGGACGGCCGCCCGCATGGGCCCGTTCGCCGGCTACCTCGACAACGCGGAGCCGATGCTCGATGTCCTGCGCATGCACCAGGCCGAGGCGGCGCGTATCGACGAGGACGTCGTACCCCCCGAGCTGCTGTCGGCCGCCCAGGAGGCCTGGGACCAGGCGGTCGAGCTGGCCGAGGTCTACGGCGTCCGCAACTCGCAGGCCTCGGTGCTCGCACCCACCGGCACCATCGGCCTGCTCATGGACTGCGACACCACCGGCGTCGAGCCGGACCTCGGTCTGGTCAAGACGAAGAAGCTGGTGGGCGGCGGCACCATGTCGATCGTCAACCAGACGGTGCCGCGTGCCCTGACCAAGCTCGGCTACGGGCCCGAGCAGGTCGAGGACATCGCCACCTACGTCAACGAGCACATGTCGATCGTGGGCGCGCCGCACCTCGCGCCCGAGCACCTGGCCGTGTTCGCCTGCTCCATGGGAGACAACACCATCCACTACTCGGGCCACATCCGCATGATGGGGGCGGTGCAGCCCTTCATCAGCGGCGCCATCTCAAAGACCGTGAACATGCCCGAGGACGTGAGTGTCGAAGACGTCGAGCAACTGCACATCGACGCCTGGCGCCTCGGCCTGAAGGCGGTCGCCATCTACCG
Source organism: uncultured Acidimicrobiaceae bacterium (assembly GCA_963756625.1). GTDB lineage: Bacteria > Actinomycetota > Acidimicrobiia > Acidimicrobiales > RAAP-2 > Bog-473. Next base: position 477,141 of record CAVWNQ010000002.1, on the reverse strand, counting down.
CGACAACTGCAAGGTGGCCCAGCCGCTCTCGACGACAAAGATGGCCAGCGCGACCGTCATCGGCGAGGGCGGTGACACCGCGCCGGCCGGGTCCGACGCCGAGGCCCGGGACCGGGAGATCGCGGCCCGCATCGCCGAGCTCGAGGCCGCACTCGACCACGAGCGGCAGCGGGCGGTGTCACCGCTGGTCGTGGGTGCCGTGCGCGAACGCCTGCCCCGCAAGCGCAACTCCAAGACCTTCTCGTTCCGGGTAGCCGACTGCGAGGGCTACGTGACCGTGGGCGAGTACGAAGACGGGCGTCCGGGCGAGGTGTTCATCAAGGTCTCCAAGCAGGGCTCGACCCTGGCCGGGATCATGGACGCCTTCTCCATCGCCATCAGCCTCGGGCTCCAGCACCAGGTCCCGCTGGCCACGTTCGTGCGCAAGTACGCCAACATGAAGTTCGAGCCGGCCGGCCTGACCGACGACCCGGACCTGCGCCTGGTGACCAGCCTGCTCGACTACATCTTCCGCCGCCTGGCCCTCGACTTCCTCACGCTCGAGGAGCGGGCCGAGCTCGGCATCTTCTCCACCCAGGAACGGAGCCAGCCCACGCTGCCGGGCGTCGAGGAGATGGCGACGCCGTCGGTCGGCCTGGTCGACGACGGGTTGAGCGAGGCGACGAGCCGGCCGGCGGGTCCGGCTTCGGCGGCGGGCGCGGCGCAGCCGCTGGCCCGGGCCGAACAGCGCGACGCGCCGTTCTGTTACAACTGCGGCAACACCATGCAGCGCGCCGGGTCCTGCTACGTGTGCGGGAGCTGCGGGTCGACCAGCGGGTGTTCGTAATCTGAATTCGAAGGGCTGTTCCCGTAGGGGTCGGGCTCGTACAGCCTCACAGCTGGGATCTCAGCACGGCGAACTCACAGCCTGGCGAGGACGGGTCGAAGCCGTGCTCGATCAGCCATCGGGCCGCCACCAGGCTTCGCAGCGACCACCACGCGCGGATCACGTCGAGGTCGACGTCGGTGCCATAGCCGGCGACGACGTCGCCAAGGTGCTCTTCGTGTCCGAGCGTCAGGATGGCGAGGTCGAACAGGGCATCGCCCTGGCCCGCCTCTGACCAGTCGATCACGCCGGTGATCTCGTCACCGTCGACGAAGACGTGGTCGACCTGCAGGTCGCCGTGCGTGAACACCGGTGTCCACGGCCGGAGCGCAGTCTCGGCAATCCGGCGGTTGCGCGTGACCAGGTCGGTGGGAAGGACGCCGTTCGTGACGAGCCACTCGCACTCGCCGTCGAGGCGCGAAGCGAGCTCGTCCGGGCTCTTCCCGGGCCATGGTGGCAGCGGCGCGTCGTGCAGCATCCGGACGGCGGCACCCGCCGCGGCCCACGCCGCCGACGACGCCGTCGACGGCTCGCCGAGGCGGCCGAGTGCCGTTCCCGAGAGGGCGGCGAGCGCGAGCACAGGCGGCTTCCGCCACAGCACCTCCGGAGTCGGGATCGGCGCCAGAGCCATCGCCTCGACCTCGACGTCGGTGTGTGTCTGATCAGCGTCGATCTTCAGGAACACGTCGCCGACGCGCAGGGTCGCGCGCTCGTTATGGGCGACGACGACTTCAACCTCTACCTCTTCCACATCGGCCACAGTCGTCCCTCCTCTCCGCCAATAATCCTCACTCACAGTGAGCACAGCCCAGGAAACAGGTCCGAATGCAGTCGACGGCCCGCAACGAGACCTTCGTTCCAAGAGGCTTCTCCGTCGCCACGAGCCCTCGACCCCAACACCTTGTGGGTCGCGCAGTGAAAGGGATAGCCCTTCGAATTCTCTCGTGAGCAGGACTCCCGGGTGGGGCTCGGCCGGTCAGGAATCCGTTGCTGGTACGGGATCGGCTTTTGGCAGGAGAACAGTCGCACCGAGTCCGATCAGCCCGAACACGCCGAGGGCGATCATGGCAATGCCGTAGGAGCGCTTGGGGTCAGCCAGTCCCGCGACGAGAATCGTGCCGGCCACCGCGGTGCCCAGCGACGAACCGAGGTTCGACGCGCTGCGTGACAAGCCAGAGATCTCCCCCTGCAAGCGTTCGGGAAACGAGGACTGCACGACGTTGACCGATGGGGTCAGCATGAGGCCGAGACCAGACCCGATCAAGAAGAGGCCCGGAGCGAAGTACCAGGCGCCGGGGTTCCCTTTCACCAGGACCAGGAGCACAACGATCCCTACCAGCGTGACGATGAATCCCGTCCCGATGAGGGCCCGCTGACGGAACCGCTTGGCGAGCGGCCGGGCAGCCAGTGAAGTCAACAGGATTCCCACCGTGGCCGCGGTGAAGATCACCCCGGTTTGGATGGCGTCGTAGTGACGGACGACCTGGAGATACGCAGCGACGGTGAAGGAGGTACCGAGCAAGACCGACCACTGCATGTTCTGCGTCACCAGGGCCAGGTTGGACGTGCGGTTGTGGAACAGCGACGTCGAGAGCAGGGCCTCGCGGCCCTGGCGCTCGCGCCGGCGGATCCATACGAAGAAACCAGTGAGCACGAGGGCGCCGAGCACGATGAGACCCGCCATCAACGCCAGGCTCTGGTCTGCGGCCATGATCCCGCCGACGAGGATCACCAGCCCGGCCGCAGAGAGGACTGCGCCCACGACGTCGAACGGGCGCGTCGGATCCGGGGGCACGGGATCGACCAGGCGACGGGAAAGAGCCACGATGACCACGATAACGAGTGCCTGGAAGATGAAGGCGGCCCGCCACGTGATAGTCGTGGTGATCACGCCTCCGATGAGGGGACCCATGGCAGCCCCGATACCACCCAAGGCGCTGATTACCCCGAAAGCCCACGCCCGCGACTTCATGTCGGTGAACAACATGGTGGTGAGGATGTAGACGGGTGGGATCAACAAGGCGGTGCCGACGCCCTCGAAGATCGAGTTGCCCAGGATCAAGACGCCGATCCCCGGGGAGAGCGCGCTGAGCACTGCCCCGACGCCATAGATGGTGAGCCCGAGCCTGAAGCACCTCTTTCGCCCCAGCCGGTCCGTCAGCTTCCCGCAGGGGATCATCAACGCGGCCATCACCAGCAAGAACAGCGTGATGCAGACCTGCACACCTTGGACTGTCGTATGCAGATCGGTGCTGATGTCGGTGATCATGACGTTCATGTTCGAGCCGGCAAAGCTGCAGATGAACTGGGCCAATGCAAGGGGGACGAGCATCATCCTCAAGGAAGGAGTGGGGGTCTTGGATGTGGTCGCCTCGGTCATGGGGGTCAAGACTCTCTGTGGATTGCCCGGTCAGGGCAAGCCTCGACCACACGATAGGTCGGGATTCGGAGGTTTCACGGTGATCCCCTGGATCACGTCACGTGGAGGTGGAGCGTCCGAGCCGCTGAGTTCGGAGACGCCGCGCTTCTCACCTGCGATCGACCCAAGTGTTCCCAGCGCCGGTACCTGATATCTGTCCGTCGAGAGGCGTTCTGCCGGCACCCGGGTACACGTCCGACATGCGCTCAGCGCGCTGTCGGTCGGCAGGCGCGCGGTGCGGGGGACCTATGGCATCTGGGCCTGGGAGGCGTCGGCCTCGAGCTCCTTCTGATCCGCTTTGAGCTGCTTCTCCTCGATCTTGCGCGCCCGCTTCATCGCGGAGCGAACCTTGGCCTCCATGTCTGAGACGGCGACGACGACCAGGCCAGCCTCACCCTCGTCGAGGGACTCGCCCAGGTCTTTGAGGTCGCCACGGCTCATGCCGGCGGCGGCGTGTCCGGCGAGCGCGCCGAGGAGCGCGCCCGCGCCCGTCGTGCCGAGCAGGAGGCCTCCGCCGATGGCTGCGGCCGGGAAGAGGACGATCACGAGGCCGGTGGCCAGGCCGACGCCACCCCCGAGCACGCCCCCGACGCGAGTCGGGGTTTCGTGCTTTTTCACGATCTTGACCTTGCCCTTGTGATCGCGCTCGATGACGGCCGCGTCGTAGGAGTCGATCAGGTTGGCGTCGGTGTGGAGTTCCTTGACGAGCTCGTAGTCCGCCAGGGCGTCTGCGACGTTGCCGTAGACGCCGCCGTACACGAAGAGGGTGTCGATGGCCATGTTGGAAGCTCCAATCCGGATTGCGTGCGCCGGGAGTCAGATGATGCGCTGCAGAATCAGATGCGGCTCAGTTCTTGCGGGCTGAGTGTCGTCTCCACCGGGCCGCCGTAGGCAGCCAGCGCGTAGATCACGATGACGCCGAGGCCGATGTAGGTCAACGACCAGATCGGATAGTAGGGCATCCACCAGATGGCGCTGATGGCGCCGATGGCGCCGGCGGCGATGCCGATCCAGCGGCCGAGCTGGGAGCGTCCCATGACCGCCAAGGCGCACAGGATCAAGATGATCCCGACGACCAGGTAGACCCAGCCGTACGTCTTGAGGCTGGTGCCGAAGAGGGCGTCTTCGAGGTGCTGGGGAACCACCCCGTGGTAGCGGAAAGCCCAGATCGCATCGAAGATGCGCATGATGCCCGCCACCCCCAGCACGATGGCGGCGAAGATCACCCAACCGTGGCCGCGCTCATTCATGGTGCACCTCCACTCGAACGTGTCCAGTACCCACCGACTACCTGGCCCTGTCTGCGACTCGCACTCCAGGTATATACCGGACCGGTCCTCGATGGAAGAGGTTGGCCGGCAGGACGACGCGTCGTGCGTGCGGCGGACCCAAGGATGCGAAGCTGGGGAGAGCCTGGGATGGACGGCCGCTCGCAATTCTGCAAGCGGGGGATTAAACATGCGGACGGGGCACAGGTACGGGTGCGGAGGAAATGGACATGGTCGCGTATGACTACCCGCTGGGCGGGGTGTTCCTGTCGATGCTGTACTTCTTCTTGTTCTTCATCTGGATCTGGATCCTCATCACCGTTTTCATCGACATCTTCCGCAGCCATGACCTGAGCGGATGGCTCAAGGCGGTGTGGTGCATCTTCGTCATCGTCCTCCCTTTCCTCGGCGTCTTCATTTACTTGATCGCCCGGGGCGGAAAGATGCAGGAGCGCAGGCTCCAAGACGCCGCCCAGGAGAAGAGCGCGTTCGACACCTACGTACGCGAGACCGCCGGCGCCTCTGGTGACACCACCTCGCAGCTCACCGAGCTGGCCAACCTGAAGGCACAGGGCGTCCTCACCGACGCCGAGTTCGAGGCACAAAAGGCGAAGGTTCTGGCCTCGGGCTGATTCCGAGGCTGCGCCTCCTCGGAGGCGTCCGAAATGGATCCGGACGGGGGCAACTTCGTGCGGGCGGAAGGAGTGGCAGATGGCAGAAGAGAAGGGCTCCCTGGGGCCGATCAGCTACCTGATCGTCGAGTTCCCCGGAAGCAAGATGACGGGGGAGGCCTTGCCCATCCTGGTCGACCTGGTCGACCAGGGCGTCATCAGGATCTTGGACCTGGTCTTCGTCGCCAAGGGCCAAGACGGCTCGTTAGGCATCATCCAGCTCGCGGATCTGGACCGAGACGGGACGCTGGACCTCGCCGTCTTCGAGGGCGTGTCCTCGGGCCTCGTGAGCCAAGACGACCTCGCCGAGGCGGCACCCGTGATCGCGCCTGGGTCTTCAGCTGCCATCCTGATCTTCGAGAACCGCTGGGCGACCCCATTCATCCAGGCATTGCGTCGAGGCGAGGCCGAGCTTGTCGCCGCCGGCTACATCCCCCACGACGATCTCGTTGCGGCGCTCGACGCCGCCGACAGTTGATCCCACGAAGAAAGGACGAGACCATGCCGCTTCTCCGAGGTATCGCACGCACCGCAGCCATCGCCGGAACGGCCACTGCTGTGTCGAACCGCGTCTCGCGACGCCAGCAAAACCGTTGGTCGCAACAAGAGGATCAGCAGTACGCGCAACAACAGCAGTACGCGCAACAACCGCAGTACGCGCCGCCGCCTCAACCCGCTGCGCCAGCGCGGGACCAAGTCGCACAGCTCAAAGATCTCGCAGAGCTCAAATCACAAGGGATCCTGAGTGACGCCGAGTTCGAGACCCAGAAAGCCCGTATTCTGGCTGGCCCCTGAGACCGGGAGCGCAGAGGATTCTGCCTTCGGCACGAAACCCGGCGTCCAGCGGGTACTCGGGATGGCCCAGCGGCGCCACGGCTGCCCCAACTGTGCAAACGCTGGCGGCCTGGTGGGCATGGCTGGGCACCTTTCCATTGTCGGCGTCTCGAGGGGAATGACGTCGTGCAGGTACCCAGCATTCGTGACGCCTCTCGGGACGACCAGGGACGCAGAGATGAAATGATTTCGAACGCCGCCTGGCACCCCGGCGTTGCGGACGGGCAGCCCGGCTCGGGATCCCTCTGTGCCTCGGTATCGAGAAGGCGTTGTGCATCGGTTGTGCGAAGACAGCTGGCCAATGCGAGGTCGGAGGACCTCTGATCCAAGCCGGCCAGCATCGTGGCGAACTCGGGTCAGCCACCATGCGCGTCCGGCACGTCTCGGGCTGCCACACTTTCCCCGAAAGATGCGGTGCTGTCGGCGCGGCACCGAACCGGGGAGGACGCATGCGAACACCTACGAGGTGGAGCGGGAGAATCGCGACTATTGCGGGTGCAGCCGCGCTCTGTCTCGGTACAGGGACGTCCCTCGCCGTCATCGGGGCGGGCGGGCCGAGCGCGGCCACGACGCCGTCGCCGACTCCGCTGGGCATCTACGTCGGCGACTACAGCACCAGCACCGTGTCGAGCTTCCCGCTTCCCTCGACGGGAGACGTGGCTCCGAACGAGACCTTCTCGGGTTCCTTCAGCGAGCCGTTCGGCGAGGTGTTCGATGCTTCGGGAGACTTGTGGGTCTCGAACTGGACCGGTGACACCCTGACCGAGCTCACCAGTGCACAGTTCGGCAGCAGGAGGGAATCCAGCTCCAGCGGTTTCCATCGGCGTGTCGGAAGGCGCGGTAGGCCTGGCCTTCGACACGAGCGGCAACCTCTGGATGGCCAACTACGACGACAGCACTCTGCTCGAGTACACGGCGTCCCAGCTCGCATCGAGCGGGTCACCACCGCCGGCCAAGACGTTCACCAACGTAGACGGGGACCTGAGTTCGGCCGAGGAGGTCGACTTCGACGGATCGGGAAACCTGTGGATGGCCGCCCCAGGTAGCTCGCAGGTCTCCGAGCTGACCGCGGCCCAGCTCGCCGGCAGCGGTGGCGCTGTGGCGCCGGCCGTGGTCGTCAGCGGGTCCGGCGTCACGGGCGCCATCGGGATCGCATTCGACGCCGCAGGCGACCTCTGGGTCGCCGGCTGTGACGAAGACCAACTCACCGAGTTCACCCCCTCCCAGCTGGCGAGCACCGGCACTCCCACACCGACCGTCACCATCGGTCCGGCGACCAGCGGACTGCTCGGCTGTCCCTACGACATGCAATTCGACCACACGGGAACGCTGTGGTTCGGCAACGCCGAGGCGGACGTCCTGGGCTACACGACGCCGCAGCTGGCGTCATCCGGCTCCCCGGTTCCGACGTACGACATCACGGGCGGCAGCACCGGTCTGGTGGGAGCCACGGGATTGGCTCTGGCCGATCCCCTCGCCGCGCCGACCGCAGTGACGGCCACGGCGAACGGCACCGCCGTCTCGGTCACCTGGCAGGCGCCGGTCTCGCCGATGTACGCCACCGGCTACGTCGTGACGCCGGTGGCCAACGGCGTGGCCCAGTCATCGATCGACACCGGGTCGGCGGCGACCACGTTCACGATGACCGGAGGTCCGAACGTCGTGTACACCTTCGAGGTGAGTGCCGTCGACGTCTTCGGTACCGGACCTGCGGCGACATCGAACCCGGTCGACACGGCCGGTGGGTACTGGGAGGCAGCGGCCGACGGTGGCGTGTTCACCTTCAGCACGCCGTTCTACGGATCGCAGGGCGGTAAGCCGCTGAACAAGCCGGTGGTCGGCATGGCCTCCACCCCCGACGGGAAGGGCTACTGGCTGGTGGCGGCCGACGGCGGCGTCTTCACCTACGGCGACGCCGGCTTCTACGGGTCCCGTGGCGGCCAGCCCCTCAACTCCCCCATCGTCGGCATGGCATCCACCCCGGACGGAAAGGGCTACTGGCTGGTGGCGGCCGACGGCGGCGTCTTCACCTACGGCGACGCCGGCTTCTCGGGGTCCCGTGGCGGCCAGCCCCTCAATTCCCCCATCGTCGGCATGGCATCCACCCCGGGCGGAAAGGGCTACTGGCTGGTGGCGGCCGACGGCGGCGTCTTCGACTACGGCGACGCCGGGTTCTTCGGATCGGAGGGCGGCAAGCCGCTCAACCAACCGGTCGTCGGCATGGCGGCCACATCCGATGGCAAGGGGTACTGGCTGGTCGCGGCAGATGGCGGCATCTTCAACTTCGGAACCGCACCCTTCCTCGGTTCGCAGGGTGGCAAGCCGCTCAACAAACCGGTCGTCGGCATGGCGGCCAGCCCCGATGGCAAGGGCTACTGGCTGGTCGCGGCAGACGGCGGCATCTTCAATTTCGGAACCGCACCGTTCCTCGGTTCCCAGGGTGGCAAGCCGCTCAACAAACCGGTCGTCGGCATGGCGTCGTAGCCACGCCATTGCGGCCCCGTGTCCGTCTCGGGCGCGGTTGGAGACTGCGTGTGGATGGCATGGAGCTCGTCGTATCCGAGACTCGTCGACGGCAGCCGCGCCAACGTCCGAGACGGAGAGCAAGCGGGGACTTCCTGTCGCTGACCGCGTCCGTACGACGAGGGTCCTGCCCGCGAACCAGGCCCGTCAGCCCTTCTTCAGCTGAAACTGGTAGGTGAACGGGGCGGACGGCGGCGTCAAGGTGGTGGTCCGGTGGCCCGAGGTGATGGTGACCTTCGTCCCCCCGGCGCCCACGTCGACCTGGGACGCGCCGAGCACGAGCTGCTTCTGGGAGCTGTTCGGCTGCAGGATGCCCGCGAAGGCGGGTTTCTGGCCGGCGGCCCCGATGCTCACCCAGGAACGGCCCGTCGTCGTGGTGACGGTCACCCCGTAGGCGGCGATGTCGACGTTGTAGGTCGCCGCCCCGTTCCCGCTCGAGACGGGCGTGACCAGGGCCGCTTTCGGCGACGTCGTCGTAGTCTGGTGGTGCGCCGGTGGCGCGGTCGTTCCACTTCCCTTGGCCTTGTCGATGACGCCCGCTTTCACGAGCCCGAGCGCGACCGCACCCGCCACGACGGCAAGGGCGACGATGGCCACGGCCACGCGTAAGAACGTGGAGGTGCGAGGGCGCGGGTACCCCGTGCGCGTGTGCCCGACCGCCGGGATCTCGTCGGTGTCCGCGTAGGTGGGGTAGGCGTCGGAGAAGAGCTCTCCCTGCCCGCCCGCGCCCGGCGCCCGAACGACGGCCGTGGCAGACGGGTCGGGTCGGAGGCCCGCTTCGTCGGCTTGCACGTCCATGGTCGGTTTTCTCGACCTCCCGCGCCCCGAACTTGATAGAGCGCCAATCATTGCCAATTATGCGGCCCCGGAGGCCCTTTGTGTGCGCGAGGCACGGTCTCACGGTATCGCCCGCGACGCCGCGATCGGCCTCATGGGCCATTCGGGAGGGGGTGGCGGTCGGCTGGGCGCCCGATTGGGCCATCAGCTCGATCCCGGAGGGGAGTCGGCAGGGTGACGGACCCCGGCGGCACCCCTGGCGAGCGGATCCACGGGTCGGAGGGCTCAGCGGCCGATGCTCCCGTCGAGGAGCTCGCGGGTGAGGTCCATGTGGCCTACGTGTCGGGCCGTCTCCTCGAGGAGGTGGTACACGGCCCAGCGCAATGTGGTTGGCCGCAGAGTGCCCGCGGACGGGAGATCGAAGGAGGCCGCGCCGTCGAGCACGGCGTCGACCAGGGCCGTCTCGGCCCGGTAGAAGGCGGCGACCTCGTCCACCCCCCAGCCCTCGGGCAGCTCGAACATGTGGGCGCGCCAGGCCATGTCCATGGGCTCCCCGGCGAAGACGGCGCGGATCCAGAGGCGTTCGCTGTAGCCCAGGTGGACGACAAGCACGCCGAGCGAGTTGGCCGTCGGAGCGGGCTTCCAGCGCAGCTGTTCCGCGCGCAGCCCTTCGACCTTGTAGAGCGCGCTGATCTCGTAGGTGCTGTAGCCAGGCCCGAGCCATCGGCATCTCGTCGAGCGGCGTGGCTTCGTCGGGGCGCGGCACGTGCAGCTGTGGCGGCGTCTCCGGCACGGGCGTCGGGCTGCGACCGGGTCGCCTGGTCGCTACGGGATGCTGCCGCTGGTGACCGAGGTCGTCGTGACCAGCGGCCCGCCGCACACCGACGCGTACCAGTTGGCGATCGTGGTGCCGTCGGCCACCAGCTGTGTGTTCTTCCCGAGGCTGGCGAAGGACGTGATCAGGCCCTGGAGGCTCGAGGCGTTCTGGATGTCGCTCTTGATCTGCTTTACGAACCTGAGCAGGTTCTTGAACGCCGACTGGACCTTGGGCGGCGCAGTCCTGATCACGCCGAGCGCCTTCTGCACGTTGGACAGGTCGGCGTTATAGGCGGTGAGCATGGCCTGCTTGGCCTGGGCGAAGTTGCCCGATGCCATGGCCCTCTCGATGTTCTGGCCGAGCCCGCTCGAGCCGGTCTGCTCGGTCTTCACGTCCTTGCACATGGCGCTCTTGGGGTTGGAGCCCTTGAGCGTGGTCGCCGAGTGGCTCTTCGCCGATGCCGCGCTCACCGGGGCCAGCGTCAGCGCCATTCCCAGCGCCCCGATGCCGATCCCTAGCCACTTCGAACGGTGCTTCACGGTCGCCACCTCCGGCTCTCGCACTGCGCCATGGACGGTACAGCACCGGTTGCGGTTACACAGGGAATCCTCAGATTGTTGATCGAGCGCTGTGTGTGAGAGAATGCTGTTATAGCTATCTCATCTTCTCTAGGATCGGGTCCGCAGCCGCTCGGACCCGACACCCTGGTCTGGCGGCTCGGCTTCCCACGGGCCGGGTTGCTCGTCGCGGGCAGGGCGCTGGTGCTCCAGACGTCGCACCCGGTGGTCGGCGCCGCCGTGCGCGACTTCTCGGATTTCACCTCCGATCCGTGGGGCCGGCTGGAGCGGACGCTGCGCTCGCTGCAGCTCCAGCTCTTCGGCGGCCGCGCGGCGAGCGCGGAGGCCACCCGGCTGCGCCGGCTGCACGCGGGGTTCCGGGGGACGGGTTTCGACGGCGCGCCCTACGAGGCCCTCGATCCCGCCGCGTACGCCTGGGTCCACCTCTCCAACTTCGACACGACGCTGACCTTTCACCGCTGGTTTGGCCCCGCCCTGCGCCCCGAGGAGCAGTCGCAGCTCTACGCGGAATGGCGGCAGGTGGGGCGCCTGCTCGGGATCGGGGACGACGACTTACCGGCTGACCTCGAGGGCTGCCGGCGTCACGTCCGGGCGGTCGTGGACGGGACCCTGGTGGACAACGAGATCGTGCGGACGATGCTGGCCAGCCTGCGGCTCTCGGTCGTGGGGCCGCCGTGGCAGCAGGTTCCGGCACCGGTCTGGCGGGCCCTGCGTCCCCTCGGAGGTTCCTTCTTGCACGACGCCACCGTCGGCACTCTGCCAGAGTCGCTCCGCCGGCGTCTCGGCTTGCGCTGGACGGCGGCGGACCGCACGCGCCTGCAGGCGATGGCGGTCGTGGTGCGGGCGGCGTCGGTGCCGTTGCCCGACCGGATTGCGCACTATCCGATGGGCGTCCGCGCCCGACACGAGGCCCGCCGGGCGGCCCGGAGGGCCGCGGCATGACCACCCTGACGGAGCCGCTCGCCCAGCTGCTCGGGCCGGACGACCGCCACCGGGCGCGCATCCTCGATGCCGCTCGGGACGCGTTCTTGGAGTTCGGCATCCGGCGGACGACCATGGGGGACATCGGACGGCGCTGCGGGCTCAGTCCCGCCACGCTGTACCGGCGCTTCGCTGGGAAGGACGCGTTGGTCTTGGCGGTCGGGCGAGCGCGAGGTGCGCCGCCTGATCGAAGACGTCGACGCCGGATTGGATCCGTCGGCACCGGCCGATACGCAGATCGTGGAGCTGTCGATGGCCTGCATGCGCGAGATCCGGGCCAACGCGTTGCTGCAGCGCCTGCTCGCCACCGAGCCCGAAGTGGTGCTGCCGCTCCTCACGGTGCAGGGCGGTCCGGTCCTCGAGCTCGGGCGCGCCTACCTGGCCGGCCGCATCCGTGTCCTGGCTCGGTGCGACGCACCGCCGCAGCCCGACGTGGACGCCGACGCCGTCGCGGAGCTGCTGGCGCGGCTGACGCTGTCGTTGGCGCTGCTTCCGGAGTCGAGGATTCCCTTCGACGACGATGTGGCACTGCGGGCCTTCGCCCGGCACCACATCGTCCCCATGCTGGGGTGGTCTCTGGGCTGACCATCCCGCGTGGCCGGGGTTATGGTGGGCGGCTGACGGGGCGTCAGAAACTGGGGGCACGAGTTGGACGAGCTGAACGGCAAGGTTGCCGTGGTCACCGGGGGGGCGGCTGGTATCGGCCGTGGCATCACCGAGGCCCTGCTCGAGCAGGGCGCGCGGGTCGTCATCGCCGACGTCGAGGAGCCCGTCCTCGAGGTGGCGCTCAAGGAGTTGGCCGAGGCCGGCGAGGTGCGTGGCGTGGTGACCGACGTCTCGTCCGCCGGGTCCGTGGAGGCGCTGGCCGCGGACGTCTTCGCCCGCGAGGGCGTCTGCCATCTGCTCTTCAACAACGCCGGGGTGACCTCGGGCGGGGGCGGGCGGCCCTGGGAACAGGAGTCGAACGACTGGGCGTGGTGCTTCTCGGTCAATGTCTTCGGGGTCGCCAACGGCATGCTGTCCTTCGTCCCGCGCATGATCGAGTCGGGCGAGCCCGGCGTCGTCGTCAACACGTCGAGCATGGACGGCGGCATCGCACCGGTCCCGTATGCGTCGGTGTACGCCTCGAGCAAGGCCGCCGTCTCCTGCTTGACGGAGGCGCTGGCCCACCAGCTCGGCGCGGCCGGCACCCAGCTGCGCGCCGCTGTCTTCTACCCGTCGGGCGGGCTGCTCGACACGGCCTGTGGACCGCGCAGCGCAACCGGCCCGCCGGAGCTCGCCCGCACCGAAGCCGCGCCCGCCGGCGCCGGGTACCACCTTCGAGGAGTTCAAGGCGCAACTCGAGGCGGCGGGACGTCCGGTCGACGTCGTGGACCTGCGCGAGCTCGGTCGCTTCTGCGTCGCCGGCGTCCTCGGGGCGACTTCATCATCGGGCACGGTCTCGAGGAGGCGGCCGAGATGCTGCACCGGCGGGCCGACGCGATCGGGGCCGGGCGGCTCCCGCCGGCCGCGCTGAGCTGATGTCGGCGCCCGCAGCCGCACCGGAGCGCTACACCGTGGTGTCGGCCGATGGCCACGCGGGCGGCGACATCCAGGACTACCGCCCCTACCTCTCGAGCCGCTGGTACGACGACTTCGACGCCTGGGCGGCCGAGTACGTCAACCCGTACGCCGACCTCATCGCGCCCATCGCCTACCGCAGCTGGGACAGCGACCGGCGGCTGGCCGAGACCGAGTCCGACGGCATCGCGGCGGAGGTCTTGTTCCCCAACACGGTCCCGCCCTTCTTCGCCGAGGGCAATCTCGTCGCGTTGCCGCCGACGCCGGAGGACTACGAGCGGCGCTGGGCCGGGGTCCAGGCCCACAACCGTTGGCTGGCTGATTTCTGCGCCGCCGTCCCGGGCCGCCGGGCCGGGATCGTGCAGGTCTTCGCCAACGACATGGACGACGCCGTGGCCGAGGTGCGTTGGGCGGCCGCCGCCTTCGACCGGCCCTTCGGCGGCATCCTGCTGCCATCCATCCCGCCCAATTCCCACCTGCCGCCGCTGTGGGAGGACCATTACGAGCCGCTCTGGCGGGTGTGCGCCGAGCTCGACGTCCCGATCAACATCCATGGCGGCAGCGCCCTGCCCGATTACGGCGAGCACGAGGCGGCGCGGGCCATGATGCTGATCGAGATCCCGTGGTTCAGCCATCGCTCGGTGTGGCACCTCATCTTCTCCGGTGTGCTCGAGCGCTATCCGGCACTCCGCTTCGCCGTGACCGAACAGGGCGTGGCCTGGCTGCCCCGGGGGCTGCAGACGCTCGACTGGTTCTACGGCCGCATGAAGACGGACAACGCGGCCGAGGCGAACTTCTTCGGCGCGGCGGCGGCGAAGATGACCATGACCCCCACGGAGTACTTCGCCCGCAACTTCTGGATCGGCGCCAGCTTCCTGCGCCCGAGCGAGGCGCCGCTCTGCCGCGACCCTCGGCATCGGCCACGTCATGTGGGGAGCGGACTACCCGCACTCCGAGGGCAGCTACCCCTACACGACGGAGGCCTTGCGGGTGGCGTTCGCCCAGTATCCCGAGGCGGACGTGCGGTCCATGGTCGAGTCCACGGCGGCGTCGTTCTATGGCTTCGACCTCGGGCTACTGCGCCCGATCGGCGACCGCATCGGGCCCTTGGTGGTGGACGTGGCCCGGCCGTTGCCCCAGGAACAGTGGCCCACCCAGACGACCTGCAACGCCTTCGACCCCACGCAGATCCTGCGGGCGTGGTGAAGAGATGGGAGGAAGCATGACGACGGTCCGCTACGGCGCGAAGACCGAGCAGATGAACCGGGAGATCGAGGCCAAGAAGGCCGACATCTGGTCGCAGGCGGTCACGGCCGTCTACGAGACGGACGCCGAGATCGTGGCCGCGGTGCTCCCGGCGCCCCTCGAGCCCGGCGACCGGCCCCTCGTGCGCATCACGATCACCCGGGTCGAGATGCCCGGCCTGCCGATCTTCGGGGCGGGGTGGATCGGCGTCCAGGCGCGCCACGAGGGCCGGCTGGGCGAGTACCCCATCTTCATGCCCATGACGACCGAGCAGTCGCTCACCGGGGGCCGCGAGGTCAACGGCGAGCCGAAGAAGCTCGCCGAGGTCGAGGTCACGCGCGACGGCGACGCCGTCTTCGCCCGCATCGCGCGCATGGGTTCGGTCGTCTGCGAGATCACGGGACGCGTCACCGGGACCCGGGAGAACTACGAGCTGGAGAAGACCGACTTCTGGTTCAAGGTATCGCCGTCGTGCGAGGCCGCCGGCGTGCTCGACCAGGACCCGCTCCTGGTCTACGGCGAGAAGACGGAGAAGACCCGCGTGCACGAGACCATCGAGGGCGAGCTGATCCTCAAGGAGGCGCCGCTCGACCCGGTGGCGGACCTCGTCGTGCGCCGCATGGTGGACCTCAACTGGACGGAGCGGGCCTCCACCCAGGTCGGGCGGGTCATCGGACCGGTGCCACGCGCCAATCTCGAGCCCTTCATCCACCAGCGCTACGACGACCTCTCGGTGCTCGGGGCGAAGCGATGAGCGACCGCTACGTCATCATCTCCGCCGACGCCCACGCCGGTCTGCCCGCCGAGGGGTATCGGCCCTACCTCGACGCCGTCTACCACGCCCGGTTCGACGAATACCTGGCCGAGCGCCAGGCCCACCGCGACCAGGCGCTGCAGATGAATTACGACTACATCATGGGGTGGGAGACCGAAAACGAGGAGGGCCTGCGCGGCGCCTGGGACATCGAGCAGCGCGACAAGGAGCTCGACGCCGACGGCGTGACCGCGGAGGTCATGTTCGCCGACGCCGACGCCATCACCGGCATGGCGTCGCCGCCGTTCGGTGCCGGACTCTCGGCGGGCGAGATCACCGATCCCGAGCTGGCCTTCGCCGGGGCCCGCGCCCACAACCGCTTCCTGGCCGAGATGTGCGCGCGCAGCCCGGAGCGTCACGGTGGCATCGCGCTGGTGCCGATCACCCACGGGGTGGAGCGGTCGGTGGCCGAGATCGAGTGGCTGGCCACCCAGCCAGGGATCCGCGGGGTCATGGTGCCCACCATGTGGCACGACCGCGTGCCCTACAACCACCCGCACTACGACCCGGTCTGGGCCGCCTGCCAGGAGGCCGGTTTCCCGGTGCACACCCACTCGGGGGAAGCGCCCCAGGACGAGTACAACGAGAACATCGGCATCTACCTGGCCGAGGTCGTCTGGTGGGCGGCCCGACCCGCCTGGCACCTGCTGTTCTCGGGCGCGTTCGAGCGCTTCCCCGGCCTGAAATTCGTGGTGACCGAGGCGGCCGCCTACTGGGCCGCCGACATGATGTGGAAGTGGGACCAGTACATGGGCGGCGGCCACACGACCAAGAAGATGGCGGCCCTGCTGCAGGGGAAGATCTCGAAGCTCCCCTCGGACTACTTCGGCGAGAACATCTTCCTCGGCGCCTCGACCATGTCCAAGGAGGAGATCCGGCGCCGCCACGTCCTCGGGTGCGACGTCGTGATGTGGGGCACCGACTACCCCCACCCCGAGGGCACCTGGCCCCACACCCAGGAACGGCTGCGCAGCGACTTCGGCGGGATCCCCGTCGAGGACGCCCGCAAGCTGCTCGGCGAGACTGCGGCACGCTGCTACGGCTTCGACCTCGATGCCCTGCGCCCGATCGCCGAGCGCATCGGGCCCACGCCCGCCGACCTCGGCCAGGATCCTTTCCTGCGCACCGACCCCGACGAGGTCCGCGCCGCGCGCTGGTGGAAGGACGAATACCAGGTGCAGGCGCCCGGCTGAGCGGGTCGCGCCAGGCCAGGCCGTGAACGACGCCCACATGGTGTTCTGCGCCAGCGAGGAGTGGCGCGCCGTCGTGCGCGACCAGATCCTGCCCGTGCGCGCTGCGCGGCGTGGACCTGGGGGAGCAGGCGATCGAGATCGGGCCGGGTCCCGGCTTCACGACCGACGTCCTGTGCACGATGACGCATCGCCTCACGGCGGTCGAGGTCGACGAGAATCTGGCCGCGTCGCTCGCCGAGCGGCTGGCCGGTGGCAACGTCGACGTGGTGCTCGGTGACGCCGCGGCGCTCGAATTCAGGGACAACCGGTTCACCGGCGCCGCCTCGTTCCACATGCTGCATCACATCGCGCCGGCGGCGCAGCAGGACAGCGTCTTCGCCGAGCTGGCCCGGGTGTTGGTACCCGGCGGTGTGCTGGTGGCGGCCGACGGCGTCTACAACGAGGGGAGCGCCACCTTCCACGACGGCGACATCTACAACCCCATCGAGGCGGACGCGCTACCCGGGCGCCTTGCCGGCGCGGGATTCCACGAGGTCGAGGTGCGGGTGCACGAGCTCGGATGGGTCTGCACCGCCCGGGCTCCCCTCGCCTGACCCGCCACCGCCCCACTCCGGGAGGAGACCACACGAAGGGCACCCGCCCTGGACAAGAATGCCGCGGTGCCGATCGTCTACGCGCTGCTGGCCGCGTTGGCCAATGCGCTCAACATGATCACGCAGCACAAGGCGAGCATCGGCGACCCGGGCCACTCCAAGGGTTGGCGCTTCGTCCGTTACCTCGTCACCAACCCCCTGTGGCTCTTCGGCTGGGTAGCGCTCGCCGCGGCCTTCGTGTTCCAGGCCCTGGCCCTGCACAATGGCCTCTTGTCGGTGGTCCAGCCGTTGTTGGTCACCGAGCTGGTGTTCGCGCTCGTCCTGCGCCGCCTGTGGCTCCACCAGGCGATCCGCTCCGTCACCTGGTGGGCGGCGGCGCTCACCTGTGTCTCGCTGGCCCTCTTCATCGCCATGTCCGAACCCAGTGGCGGCAATGCGACACCGACCAGTAGCGCCTGGGTCGGCGCCACCGTGGCGACGACCGGTGGCGCGGCCGTCCTCGCTTTGCTCTCGTTACGTGGCGCGCCGGCGCGCCGGGCAGCGTTGTTGGGCGCGGCCACCGCGGTCCTGTGGGCGCTGGTGGCGACGTACATCAAGGCCATGACCGACTCGCTCACCCAGTTCGGGGTGGCCGGGCTCTTCACCCATTGGCCCGTCTACGCGCTGGCCGTCACCGGGCTGGCCGCCGAGCTCGTGAACCAGGCGGCGCTGCACGTCGGCCCGCTCAGCATGTCCCAGCCCTTCATCGTCGTCGTCGACCCGATCGTCAGCGTCGGGCTCAGCGTCTGGATCTTCGCCGAGACCTTCACCGAAAGTATCCCCCGGCTGGCGTTCGGGTCACTCGCCTTTGCCGCCATGTGCATATCGGTGCTGGTCCTGACACGTACCGCGCCGGCGACCATGGATCCCGCCGCGGCGACGGCCCCCGTGGCGGAGTAGCAGCCGGCGGTCATCGCATCGGGCTAGACGTCTGGCTCCTTGGTTGCATCGGTCGCCAGGGAGCCCGGCCCGGTCTGAATGGCGGTGAGGGCGACCTCGAGCGTCGGGTAGAAGCGATCGCGGTCGAGCGTTTCGAAGAGCCCGTAGCGGAACACGAGGTCCTGGAGTCTGGCGCGCATATCGACGAACGCCATGTGGATCCCTTCCGCGTTGAGCTCCCGGTCCAGCTGTTCGAGCATCTGGGCGGCGGAGACGTCGACGTCGGTGATCGCCTCGCACTGGAGCACGACCCACGAGGGATGGCGGGTCCGTACGATCCGGCGGACCCGGGTCCGGAAGGCCGCACTGTTGGCGAAGAACAGTGGTGCCTCCCAGCGGAAGACGACGATCCCCGGCAGCTGCGTGGCGTCGGGGTACCGCTCGACGTTGTGCCAGCCACCGAGCGCGTCGACCCGTCCGAGGACGGCACCATGCGGCTGCCAGTTCCGGTGAAAGAACAGCACGACGGCCAGCGCGATGGCGATCACGATGCCCTGCAGCACGCCGAGCACCACGACACCGAGCGTCGCGATGAGCGAGAGAATGAGGGCGCTCTTGCGGACCCGGGCGTAGCGGACCAGGACGCGGAGGTCCAGCAGCGAAAAGGCAGCCGCGATGAGAACCCCGGCCAAGGCGGACTGCGGCAGGTCCGCCAGGAGCGAGTTGAAGAACAGGAGCAGCGCGGCGACGATCACCGCCCCGACCACCGACGCCAACTGCGATTTGGCGCCGGCCTGCTCGACCACGGCGGTGCGTGACCCGCTGGTCGAGACCGCGAAGCCCTGCAGGAACCCGGCGGCGACGTTCGCCGCACCGATCCCGATCATCTCCTGATTCGGGTCGACGTCCTCGCCGCGGCGGGCCCCGAAGCTCGACGAGGTGGCGATCGTGTCGGCGAGCGACACCATCGTGATTCCCACCGCCGCGATCATCAGCGGCCCGATGTCGGCGAACTTGGTCCACGGGAGTGAGGGCGCCGGGACGCCCCGCGGCAGCGACCCCACCGTGGACACGCCGTGCGCGTGCAAGTCGAAGAGCACGGAGACGACGGTGGCGGCGACGATCGCCACCAGCACCGCCGGGATCCGACGGGTGAAGCGGGGGAGGATGAGCAGGATGGCCAGCACGCCCAGCCCGACGGCGAGCGCCGGGCCGACCGTGCCGTCCAATCCCAGGACGAAGGCCTTGATCTCCCTGCCGAAACCTTCGGCGTCCGTCGAATAGCCGAAGAGCTTGGGCAGCTGCCCGATGATGATGACGAGGGCCAGGCCGTTCATGTAGCCGACCTGCACCTCGTTCGACAGGAGGTCGGCCACGAAGCCGAGGCGCGCCACGCCCAGGCCGATCTCGATCAGGGCGACGATGACCGCCAGCATGCCCGCCAGGGCGATGGCACGGTGGGTGTCGCCGGCCACCATGAGCGGGACGAGTGCGGCGAAGATCATCGGTGAGACCGACGAGTCGGGCCCGAGAACCAAAATCCTCGAGGGACCGAACACGGCGTAGCCGACGAGACAGCCGATCGTGGTGTACAGCCCTGTCACGGGTGGCAGTCCGGCCAGTTCGGCATAGGCCATGCCCTGTGGCACGAGAATGGCGGCCAGGACGACGCCGGCCACGACATCCGGCCGCAGCCATCGACGCTCGTACGTCCGGGCAACGCCGATTCCTGGGACCCACCTGAAGATGCGCGCGCTCTTCTCGGCCATGAGGCGCCTCCTTCCCTGGTCGACGGCAGGCCCGAACGCCCGAACTTACAATGCGAGTTGACGGAATGACGGGGGGTGTTGCTCTTGGTGACTCGTGCGCCGGAGACGAGGGGCAGGCAGATGAAACGTCGTGCGCGCCTGTGGGCCGACCTGTCGCTGGCCGCCGGACTTGCGCTCACGCTGGTCCTCATCGTGTTCCTGCTCCGCAACAGCGCCTATCTCGTGATCGGCCTCGTCGGCTTGGTACTCAGCGTCGCCGGCGGGTGGTGGTTCGTCACCAAGCGCATGCCGCGCCGTGCCGTCGGCCTCGGCGCACTCATCCTTGGCGCGGCGATCCAGGTGGTCGCGTTGCTCCGCGCCGGCAACGAGGACTGGGTCTCCTTCGTGTTGTTCGTCATCGCCCTCGTCCTGCTGGCCGTCGCGGTGCTCGCGGCGCGGATGGCGCTGACCGCACACCTGCACACCACGGCGGCCGCGGTTGTGCGTCGGCTCCCTGTACCGCAGCGCCCCGTGCTCCTGTGCAACCCGTGGTCGGGCGGCGGCAAGGTCCAGAAATTCGATCTCCCCGGGTTGGCGACCGCATTGGGCGTCGAGACGGTCATGCTCGACCACGGCCTCGACCTCGAGGAACTGGCCCGTGGGGCCGTCGCCGACGGTGCCGATTGCCTGGGGATGGCCGGGGGCGACGGCTCGCAGGCCCTCGTTGCGTCGATCGCCGTGGAGCACGATCTGCCCTTCGTGTGCGTATCCGCCGGCACGAGGAACCATTTCGCCCTCGACCTGGGACTCGACCGGCGAGATCCCCGCAAGAGCGTCTACGCGTTCACCGACGCGGTGGAGCGCCGGGTCGACTACGCCACGGTGAACGACCGCTTCTTCGTCAACAACGTGTCCCTCGGTGTCTACGCCACCATCGTCCAGCAGGAGGGTTACCGGGAGGCCAAGTCCGAGACGACGCGCCGCCTCCTGCCTGAGCTCCTGGGCCAGCGCGAGGAGCCCTTCGACCTGCAGTTCGTCACCGCCGATGGCCGTGAAGTCGATGGCTGCTTCCTGATCATGGTGTCGAACAACCCCTACGTGCTCGGTCCCTCCCCGGACGTCTCGCAGCGGCGCCGGCTCGACACGGGCCGGCTCGGCGTGTTCGCGGTCAGCGCCGGCACGGGCGCGCAGGCCGCCGAGGTCGTCACGCTGGCGCTGGCCGGGAGGGGCTCGGCCAGCGGTTCGAGCTATCAATTCGAGTGCGACACCTTCGAGGTGCGGGCGCGCTCGGGCAAGGCCTTCGCCGGGATCGACGGAGAGGCCCTCGAGCTCGAGACGCCGCTGGTCTTCCGGGCGCATCCCGGAGGGCTCCGCATGCTCGTCCCCGAGGGGAACGTCGAAGCGGCCGTCCGCCGGCAGGCCCGGGACGTGCATGTGCGCGACCTCATGGCACTGGCCACCTCGGGCACAACCAGAACCGACGGGACGGTGCCATGAGCGAGGTGGGCGATGCGCCCAGGAGAGCCCCGCGTCACTGCGCGCGGTTCTGACCTCCGCGCAACAGCTCGGTCCGACTGCCCGACCCGCTACCCGCGGGCGCGGGCGAGGGGCTGGTGATGGGCCGGGCGATCCGCTGCCGGCCTCACATCTCCGACTCGGCGAAGAGCGTCACCCAGTTGCTCTGCATCGATGCCCCGTCGGCGATGATGGTCGAGCCACAGACGAATCGACCGGCGGGGGAGCAGAGGTAGAGCACCATGGCCGCCATTTCGTCCACGGTGCCCAGGCGGACCGTCGTCCCCTCCGCCACCAGCTCGTCGGTGAACCCGGCCTCGGTGCGCCCGACCTCGGCCAATTCGGACTCGACCAAGCCAGGGGTGGAGAACACACCGGGCGCGAAGGCGTTGATGGTCACGCCGCGTCGCATCAAGTACGGGGCGAGCGTCTTGACCATGTTCACCACGCCTGCCCGGGCGGCCCCGGAGTGGACGAACATCGGCGCACCGCGCTCGAACGAGAAGGTGTGCACCACGTTGACGATGGCGCCCGATCCCGCCGCCGCCATCGGCACCATGAAGCGGCTCGTCATGTTCCAAGTCCCGTTGAGGTTGAGGTCGACCACGGCCCGCCACCCGTTGTCCGAGATGGCCGTCGGCAGACCGGGGAATTGCCCACCGGCGTTGTTCACGAGCACGTCGGCCCGGCCAAAGCGCTCGTAGACCGCGTCGCGCAGTGCGTCCACCTGCTCGGGCTCGCGGATGTTGGTCGGGACGGCCAGGCAGCGCCCTCCGCCCGCCTCGATGGACGCCACGGTCTCGTCGAGACGCGGCTGCGGTCCGGCCGGCGATCACGGCCTGCCCGCCGAGGTGGGCGAAGGCGTGGGCCGTCTCCCGGCCGAGACCCGTGCCCCCGCCCGTGATCACGGCCACCCGGCCGTCGAAGAGTCCGGCGGCGAAGACGGACACCGCCGGACCGGGCCGCCACGTCACGGCGCGGCCGTCACCCGGCGAAGTCCCAGCTCTCACCCTTCTCGTAGTGGTGCAGCACGTTCTTGGCGATGAGGATGCGGTGGACCTCGTCGGGCCCGTCGGCCAGGCGCAGGGTGCGGGCGCCCAGGTACATCTGGGCCAGGGGTAGGTCGCTGGTGACGCCCGCAGCGCCCCACACCTGTATGGCCCGGTCGACCACCCTGCTGTAGGCGGCCGGCACGAAGACCTTGATGGCGCTGATCTCCGTGCGTGCTTGGGGGTCGCCGGCATCGACCTTCTCGGCGGCGTGGATCGTCATGAGGCGCGCGGCCTGCAGGTCCATGTAGCTGTCGGCCACGAATCCCTGCATGAACTGCTTGTCCTTCAGCAGGCCCCCGTGCACCTCGCGGGTGAGCATGCGCTCGACCATGAGGTCGAAGGCCCGCCACATCTGGCCCACCGAGTTCATGCAGTGGAAGATCCGGCCCGCGCCGAGGCGGTCCTGGGCGGCGCGGTGGCCGTCGCCGACCTGGCCCAGCGCGTTCTCGAGCGGGACGTGCACGTTGTCGTAGCGCACCTCGCAGTGGTCCGACACCGGTGCGCCCCAGATCCCGATGCCGCGCTCGATGATCACGCCGGGCGTGGCGGTCGGCACGATGATCTGCACCATGCGACCGGGGCCCTCGTCGTCCTTCGACTCCTTGGCCCGGCACATCACGATGAAGAAGTCGGCGGCCAGCCCGTTCGAGGTGAACCACTTGTGCCCGTTGATGACCCACTCGTCCCCCTCCGGGATGGCCGTGGTCTGGATCGAGCGCGGGTCGGAGCCGGCGTTCTCGGGCTCGGTCATGGAGAACCCGGACTGCATGGTCCCCTCGACCAGGGGGAGGAGCCACTTCTGCTTCTGCTCCTCGGTCCCGTACTTGACCAGGATGCTCTGGTTCCCCGAGTTGGGCGCCACGACGCCGAAGAGCGAGGCGGCGCCGACCGCATAGGCGAGGATCTCGTTCATGTACGCGTGCGCCATGAAGTCGATCCCCATGCCGCCGTACTCCGGTGGGAGGTGCGGCGCCCAGAGCCCCTCGGCCTTGACGGTGTCTTGGACGTCGCGCCGCGCGGCCTTCGCCGCGGCCCGCTCCTCTTCCGTGGCTTTGCCGCGCCGTGCGCTCCAGAGGAGTGACTCGTTGGGCAGGATCTTCTCGTTGACGATGCGGGCCGTGCGGAGGCGGATGTCGTTGATGTGGTCGCTGAGCCCGGCGATGGGTGTCACGGTGATGGGCATGTCGTCCCCTGTGCGTCTTTGGCGTGGTGCTGCGGTGATCCGGTCGGAACCTTAGGCAGTATTGCCGAGCCGCTCCGACCGCTCGATCCGGGCCACCCAGCGCCCCGTCAGGGCGCGCTCGTAGCGTCCCCGCCCGATGAAGCTGACCGACCAGCGCGCCAGCGCGCCTGCCCGGTTCTTGAAGCCGGTGAGGAAGGTCACGTGCACCACGAGCCAGAGCAGCCAGCCGACGAAGCCGCCGACCTGGAACGGGCCGATGCGGGCGACCGCAGTGAAGCGGGAGATGACGGCCAGCGTGCCGAGGTCGCGGTAGCGGAACCGCTTGGGCTCCTTGCCCTGGAGGCGTCGGACCACGGTGTGGGCGGCGTGGGCGCCCGACTGCATCGCCACCTCGGCCACGCCCGGCAGATCGCCCAAGGCCATGAGGTCGCCCACCAAGAAGACCTCGGGGTGGCCGGGCAGCGAGCAGTCGGGCTCGACGAGGACGCGGCCGGCCTTGTCCGTCTCGCCGCCCGCCGCCTCGGCCACCCTCGCGGCGAGGCTCGCGGCGCGCGTGCCCGCCGCCCAGACCTTGGTGGCCGAGTGGATGCGCTCGTGCGAGCCGTCCGACTTGGTGATCTCGACCCCGTCCTCGTCGAGGCCGGTGACCAGGGCGCCCAGGTGGAGCTCGACGCCCATGCGCGTGAGCTTGCGCGCCGTCAGGCGCGCCACCCGAGATCCCATCGACCCGAGGAGGTGGTCGGTCCCCTCAATCAGGACGACGCGGGTCTGACGCGGGTCGATCCGCCGGTAGTTGCGCCGGAGGGCCCGGTGCGAGAGCTCGATCAGCTGGCCCGAGATCTCGACGCCCGAGGGCCCCCCGCCGACCACGACGAATGTCATCATCCGCCGTCGCGCCGCCTCGTCCGTCTCGGCCTCGGCCAGCTCGAAGGCGCCGAAGATCTGCCCGCGCAGTGCCAGCGCGTCGTCGAGCGACTTGAGCCCGAACGAGTAGCGACGGAACTCGTCGTGCCCGAAATACGAGGAGGCGGCGCCGCCCGCCACGATGAGGCTGTCGTAGCCGATGGCCAACGGCTTCCCGAACGCGTCGGCGTGCACCACGCGGGCGTCGACGTCGACGTGCCCCACCTCGGCCAGGACGACGTTCGCGGACCGATAGTTGCGCAGCACGTCCCGGATGGCGGGGGCGATCTGGCCCTCCGAGAGGATGCCCGTGGCCACCTGGTAGAGGAGGGGTTGGAACAGGTGGTGGTTGGTGCGGTCGATGACCGTGATGCGGACGGGCTCGCGCCGGAGCGCCTTGACGGCGAAGAGCCCACCGAAGCCGCAGCCCACGACCACGACGTGGTGGAGACCGTGGGCACCGCCGTTTCGACCGGCTTCGCTCATAGCAGCCGGTCCACCACGGTCCGCACGTAGGCGGCCAGCGGCATGCCCCGCACCTCGTCGAGCGTGAACCACCCGACGGCATCGGTCGTGCCGTCCTCCTCGGGGCGCAGTTCGCCCGCCCAGGTTTCCACCCGGTAGATGAGCCGGACGGTGTGGAGGCTCGTGCCGTCGGGCAGGGTCCGCACGTCGGAGAGCACGTCGACCAGCGGCCCGAGGGTGACGCTGAGCCCGGATTCCTCGGCGATCTCGCGGCGGAGCGAGTCCGTCGGGCTCTCCCCGTGCTGGATGCCACCCCCGGGGAGGAACCACCGCCCCCGCAGGGCGATGGCGGGCGAGGCCCGGGCCAGGAGCAGGCGGTCGTCGGCGTCCCGGCAGACGCCGTAGGCGGCGATCCGCTGGCGCTGCTTGTCCAGGGACATGCCCCCGATGCTGGTACCGGCCTGCGCCGGTCGCCAACTTCGGTGGAAAGTACCCTGGCCCTGGCCGTCACGAGGTGGACCGATCCTCGTCGGGAAAGGGGTGCGCGCGATGGAGACCGAGGGCGAGCTCGAGGCGATCCGCCGCCTGAAATACGCCTACTTCCGGACGTTGGACCTCAAGCAGTTCGACGAGCTCGGCCGGCTGCTGACCGCCGACGCCACGGCCGGCTACGAGGACGGCAAGACCGTGCTCGAGGGCCGCGAGGCCATCGTGTCGTGGCTGGCTTCCGTCCTGGGCGACCCCGGCATGGTCACCGAGCACCACGGCCATCATCCCGAGATCACCCTCACCTCGGACACGACGGCCGAGGGCACCTGGTACCTGCAGGACCGGGTCATCATCCCGGCGGCCGATCTCGAGATCGGCGGCACCGCCTTCTACGCCGATCGCTACCTGCGCACGCTGGAAGGGTGGCGGATCGCACACACGGGCTATACCCGGGTTTTCGAGGAGCACCGGACCCACTCCACACTCGAGGTGCGCTCCTTTACATCTCGTTTCGACTCGCCGGGCTGAACGTGAAGCCGGGGTCGAGCAGCGTCGTGGGGGCGAGCGCCGTTTCGATCGCCTCGACGAAGTCGGGTTCGAGGTCGATGTCCAGCGCCGCGGCATTCTCGGCGATCTGCTCGGGCCGGCTCGCGCCCACGATGGCGCTGCTGACGTTCTGGTTCCGCAGCACCCAGGCCAGGGCCACCTGGGCCGGCGTGTAGCCGGCCTCACGGCACAGGGCGGCGTAGACCTGCACCGGCTCGAGCACCTCGTCGCGCAGGAGCCAGCTCATCTCGTCGCCCTCGGGACCCGTGGCTCGGGTGCTCTCGGGATGCGCCGCGCCGGGCAGGTACTTGCCCGAGAGGACGCCCTGCGCCATCGGCGACCAGACAATCTGGCCGACGCCCTCCTTCTCGCAGAGCGGGACGATCTCGGCCTCGATGACGCGCCAGATGAGCGAGTACTGGGGTTGGTTCGAGACGATGCGGTCGAAGCCCATCTCGTCGGCCAGCCGCAGCGCGTCCGAGATCTGGTCCGCCGACCACTCCGAGACGCCGACGTAGTGCACCTTGCCCTGGCGCACGAGGTCGTCGAAGGCGCGCAGCGTCTCCTCCAGCGGTGCCTCGTAGTCGTAGCGGTGCGCCTGCAGGAGGTCGACGTGGTCGGTCTGCAGCCGCTCGAGCGACGCGTGGAGCGACTCGATGATGTGCTTGCGCGAGAGGCCGCGGTTGTTCGGGTTCGGCCCGGTGGGCCAGTAGACCTTGGTGAAGATCTCGATCGAGTCCCGCGGGACGTGCTTGAGGGCGCGGCCGAGCACCGACTCGGCCGCGCCGAGCGCGTAGACGTCCGCCGTATCGAAGGTGGTGATGCCGGCGTCGAGCGCGGCCTTCACGCAGGCCGCCGCGACGTCCTCCTCGATCTGGCTCCCGTGCGTGATCCAGTTTCCGTAGGAGAGGGCCGAGACGAGCATGCCCGAGCCCCCGAGGTGTCGGTAGTCCATGGGCCCGGAGCGTACCCGGGTGCTCCTACGCTCGTCGTGTGGCCGGAGAGGACACCCTGCACGTCCACCGCGGGCTCGACCTGCCGCTCACGGAGATCACCTGGCGGGCGACGACCGCGGGAGGGCCCGGTGGCCAGCATGCCAACCGCACGCTGAGCCGGGTCGAGGTGTCCTTCGACGTGGCCGCCTCGCCCACGCTCGGCCCGCGCCAGCGCGCCCGCCTGCTCGAGCGGCACGGACCGGTGGTGCGTGCCGCCGCGGCCGACTCACGCTCGCAGGCGCGCAATCGCGAGCTGGCGCTGGCCCGTCTGGCGGCCAAGCTCGACGCCGGCCTGCGCGTGCCGCCGTCCCGCACGCCCACGAGGCCGACGAAGGGCTCCCAGATCCGGCGCGTCGAGTCCAAGCGCCGGCGATCGGAGACGAAACGCCGGCGCCGGGCGCCCCGGGCGGACGAGGACTGAGCGCGCCCGCGCCGGGTCGTCTTGCGCGGGGCAGGCGTGGTGCAGCGGCGCGACGTTGTCCGCCGTCGCCGAGCCGCCGCAGGCCGCCAGGACAGCCGCCGCGGCTGCGGCTGCCACGGCGCCGCCGATGGTGCGCGCCCTGCGCATGGTGGGTCCCTTCCGGGTCGTTCGCCGAGCCCATCAACGGCCCGGCGCGTTCGTGAAGTGTGAGCGAACCGATTCGGGACCTGTGCGGCGCGCGGGTGCCGGTTCCTCAGCCCACGAAATCGAAGGGTGCGATCGCCCCGCCCAGCCCCTGGTCGAGCTGGGCGAGCAGCTCGGCATCGTCCTCGGCCCGCGGGCCGCGCAGCGCCGTCAGGGCGGCGAAGCCCTGGGCCACGAGGGTGGCGTCCTCGGCCCCGGCGTCGGCCAGTCCGAGGTCACCCGTGTGGGGGAAGGGGGAGCCGACCGTGAGCACGATCTCGCCCTTCTCCTCGGGCTCGCCCTCCATGACCGAGCGGGCCGCCTCGAGGGCGGCCGGTCCCTCGATCTCCTCTTCGTTCGGTGCCTCCCATGCTCCCGACCCGCGGGCGGACTTGATCAGCCCGGCGCCGCTGACGCGGGCCCAGCGCACGCCCCGGATCTCGGCCAGCGGCAGGTGCGGCACGTTGAGGTTGAGCACCGTCCGCACCGGCGCCGCCACCAGCATCGGCAGGAGCGCCACTGCGAGGTCGGCGGCCGACTCCCACGGGTCGGGCTCCTCGCCCACGCGCAGCGAGACGGCGAGCGCGCTGATCCCCAGCTGGCTGGCGGTCAGGGCGGCGCCCACGGTGCCCGAGTGCAGCACCGACCGTCCCACGTTGACGCCGTGGTTGATGCCCGACACCACGAGATCGGGCTTGGGCCCGACCGCGCCGAGGGCGCCGGCGATCACCGAGAGCGCCGGCGAGGCGTCGAGCCCGTAGGCCTCCACCGCCTCGGCGCCCTCGACCGAGGCACGCTGGTACGTGATGGTCGTCCGGTCGGTCACCGAGCCGACCGCGGCGCCGGCCCCGCTGTAATTGGAGCTGGGGGCCACCACGAGGATCTCGTGCGGGGATCCCGGTCCGTCGGCCGCTGCTCCCTCGACCCAGCCCACCAGCGCCCTCGTCAGGGCGGCCAGGCCCGGGGCCCCCACGCCGTCGTCGTTGGTGACGAGAATCCGCATCCGGGCCCACGCTAACCGGCCTGCCAGCGGGCCCCGGGGCCGGTCACCCGACGTTCGTGACCCGGTAACCGGAGCTTCACCCCGGGCACCTCGCCGCCCCCTCACCCAGGGCGAGGCCGTGGTCTGCTTCAATTTCTCGCCATGCCGGCGTGGACGCCCAGGATCTCGGTCGCCTCGCCCACGGGGCAGCAGTGGCGCATCGGCCACGGGAGCCAGGAGGTCGTGGTCTGCGAAGTGGGCGCCACGCTGCGCCGCTACGCCGTCGACGACACCCCGGTGATCGACGGCTTCGGGGCCGAGGAGTGGTCCCATTCGGGCCGGGGCCAGGTGCTCGCCCCGTGGCCCAACCGCCTGGCCGACGGCCGCTACGAGTTCAACGGGGTGCGGGCCCAGGCCGCCCTCGATGAGCCCGAACGCCGCAACGCGATCCACGGGCTGGTGCGCTGGCTGCCCTGGACGCTCCAGACCCGCCACCAGAATCAGCTCTCGCTCCGGCTCCAGCTGCACCCGTCGCCGGGCTACCCGTTCTCACTCCTGCTCGAGCTCGAGTACCACGTCGGGCGGGACGGTCTGACGGTCACCACGACGGCGCAGTCCCTCCACGAGGGTCCCGTCCCTTTCGGTCTGGGTTTCCACCCCTACCTGACGGCGGGACCCGAGTCCGTCGACGGCGCCATCCTGCACGTGCCGGCGCGCCACACCCTCGACCTCGACGACCGCGGGCTCCCCACCGGGTCGCTGACCCCAGTGGCGGGCACCGACCGCGACTTCACCACGCCGCGCTTCGTCGGGCCGGCCGTGCTCGACACCGCCTACACCACCTTGGAACGCGACGCCGACGGCCGGACCGTGGCCAGCCTCGATGCCCCCGGTGGCGTCACCGGTGCCAGCCTCTGGGTCGATCCCGGCTTCCCGTACCTCATGGTGTACACGGGGGACACGCTGCCCGACTTGGCCCGCCGCCGGCGTGCCGTCGCCATCGAGCCCATGACGTGTCCGCCCAACGCGCTGCGCACGGGCAAGGACGTGATCGACCTGCAGCCGGGGCTGGAGTGGCGCGGCAGCTGGGGCATCGAGCCACGGTGAGCACGGCGCGGTGAACGGCGCGCCGCTCGCCGGCCAGGTCGTCGTGGTCACCGGTTCCTCCAGCGGCATCGGCGCGGCAACGGCCCGCGCGTTCGCCGATTTGGGCGCCTCCGTCCTGGTGAACTCGGCGCGTTCGGTGGATGAGGGCGAGGCGGTCGCCGCCGCCCTGCCCGACGCGCACTACGTGCAGGGCGATATCACCGACCCCGCCGTGCCCGGGGACCTGGTGGCCGCCGCCCTCGGGCGCTGGGGGCGCCTCGACACGCTCGTGAACAATGCGGGGACCACCGCCGTGATCCCGCACCACGACGTACAGGCGGCCGGCGTCGACGTGTGGCGGGACATCTTCGAGGTCAACGTGTTCGGCACCTGGGCCATGACCGTCGCCGCGCTGCCCGCCCTCCGGGAGGCGCACGGCTCGGTCGTCAACGTGGCGTCGGTGGCCGGCGTGCGGCCCACGGGATCCTCCATCCCCTACGCGGCCAGCAAAGCGGCCGTCAACCACATGACGGTGCTCCTGGCGCGGTGGTGGGCCCCGAAGTGCGCGTCAATGCGGTGGCGCCCGGGCTGGTCGACACGCCCTGGACGGCGGACTGGGACGTGGTGCGCGAGGTCGTGCAGCAGGTGACGCCGCTCAAGCGCTCCGGGCAACCTGACGACGTCGCCCAGGTGATCGTGTCCCTGGCCGGAGCGGCCTACGTGACGGGTCAGGTCGTGGTGGTGGACGGCGGGCTCTCCCTCGTCACCTGAGCCGCGCCGTCCGGCGGTCCCACCATCCAGCGCAGTGCTCCGGTGAGGGCGCGCGTCAGCGGCGTGACCGCCGCCGTCTCGACGAGAAGGTCCAGGGGACCCACCAGGGAGAGTCCGAGCTCGCGGCGGGCCCAGGTGGGCAGGACGCCGACGGCGGCCGCCAACACGAGCGAGTAGACGGCGCGCTCGGTCGGCCGCCGTGCCACGCCGCGCAGGAGCCAGTCCCGGGCGGCACGGGCCTGGGGCCCCGCGTAGAGGTCCGGCCGTATCCGCCGCAGATAGCTCTCGACCTCGGCGACCGAGCGCGGCACCCACTCGGCGCCGAGCGCCAGGGCGACCGGCGCGACCTGGTCGTAGTACTCGTCGCACTCCTCAGGGGTGAGCGGACGGGGCCCGTAGCGACGCGACGAGGCGAGGAAGCTCGAGACCTCGGCCACGTGGATGAACGTCACCAGTTCGGGATCGTCGGCCGAGTAGGGACGTCCGTCGGGGGCGATCCCCTTCACGCGGCGGTGCACCCGGCGCACCTGGGCGATGGCCGCCTCCGCCTCGGCGACAGTACCGAAGGTGGTCGTGCCGACGAAGGCCGCGGTCCGCTTCAGGCGGCCGAGCGGGTCTTCCTGGTAACTCGAGTGCTCGGCGACGCCGGCCATGGCGAGCGGGTGGAGTGCCTGCAGGAGCAGGGCGCTCACGCCGCCGACGAGCATCGTGGGCAGGTCGGCGTGCACGCGCCGGGCGATCCCGCCGGGTGGCAGGTAGGCGTCCACGGGATCGATCGCGATCGGTGCCGGCCTCTCGCGGATCCCGATGGCGCGCCGCACGTTGCGGGCCATGTCGCCCCGGGCGGGCCCGGCCAGGCCGCCGACCAGCCGGAGGGGTGCGCCGGCCACCGTGCCGCCGAGCGCCGTCGCCCGTCCCACGGGGTTCAGGTTCGCCATGCCGAGAGCTTCCCACGCGGCGCGTGGCAGAGTGCATTCCATGCGATTCGTGGTCTTGGGAGCCGGCGCGATCGGCGCGGCGGTCGGCGGCCGCCTGTTCCAGGCTGGCTTCGACGTGACCCTCGTTGCACGCGGCGAGCACGGCAAGGCGCTCGTCTCGGGCGGCCTCGTGCTCGAGTCGCCGGGCGAGACCGTGACGCTGCCCGTCAGCGCGGTCGTGGACCCTGGCGAGGTGTCGTGGGACGGCGACGCCGACGGGGAGGTCGTCGTGCTGCTGGCGGTGAAGGGTCAGCAGACCGACCACGCCCTCGCCCAGCTGGCCGTCGCGCCACCATCGACACCGGTGGTCTGCATGCAGAACGGCGTGGAGAACGAGCGTCGCGTCCTCCGCCACTTCGCACACACCTACGGCATCTGTGTCATGTGCCCGGCGACGCAGTTGCGCCCCGGCGTCGTCCAGATCCACTCGGCGCCGGTGTCCGGGTTGCTCGACCTCGGCCGCTTTCCCTCGGGCATCGGCGAGCACGGCCAGGCGATCGCCGACGCCATCGCGACGA
This sequence comes from uncultured Acidimicrobiaceae bacterium, assembly GCA_963756625.1. Classification (GTDB taxonomy): domain Bacteria; phylum Actinomycetota; class Acidimicrobiia; order Acidimicrobiales; family RAAP-2; genus Bog-473. The sequence continues at coordinate 445,251 of CAVWNQ010000002.1, read as the reverse complement.
CGCCGTTCGAGTCGGTGGCACGTCCCGACATCATGCGCTGGAAGTACCGCAAGCTGCTCATGAACCTGGCCAACGCGGTGGAGGCGCTCAGCGGTCCCGAGGGGAGGTTCGGCCCGCTGGCGCGGCGAGGCGCAGCGCGAGGGCAAGGAGGTGCTCGAGGCGGCCGGCATCGACGTGACCAGCGCGGAGGAGGACCGGGCGCGACGGGGCGACGCCCTGCAGTTGTCGGCGACGGCCTCGGGGGAGTGGCAGGGCGGGTCGAGTTGGCAGAGCCTCGCCCGGGGCGCCGGTTCCATCGAGGCGGAGTTCCTCAACGGTGAGGTCGTGTTGCTCGGCGGGCTCTACGGCGTGCTCACGCCGGTGAATGCCTTGCTGCAGCGGCTGGCGGTGCGCGCCGCGGCCGAGGGCACGCCCCCGGGTGCCTGGCCGATCGCGGAACTCAGCGAGCTGGCCGGGGTGCGCCATGGCGAGTGAACGGGCGGCCGCGCTGGCCGACGACTTCGCGGCGGCCAATGCCGACGCCGTCGGCTTCGTCCGGACCTGCAGCGCCGCTGCGTGGGCGGTGGGGGTACCCGGCGAGGACTGGACCGTGGGCGTGGTGCTCCACCACATCGCGGAGGGTCACGCCAACGGCCTGCGTTGGCTCGAGGGGATGGCCTGCGGCGCGGGCGTGGCGGAGACGGCCGACGAGATCGACCGGGCCAACGCCGCGCATGCTCGGCGCGCGCCGCGGGCGTCGGGCCCGCCGAGACCGTCGCGCTGCTCGAGCAGAACGGCGCCCTGCTCGAGACGCTGCTCCGTGGCTTCAGCGACGAGGAGCTCGACCGCGGCGCACCGTTCGGGCCGGCCGGCGGCCGCCCCCTGCCCACCGCGGATCTCGCCGCCGTAGCGGCCCGCCACACCCGCGAGCACCTCGCGGACGCGCGCACCGCGTCGGCCGGACAGCAGTGAAGTCGTCCACCCACCGCACACCCGAAGGCGACGGGTCGGGCGGACCTCAGTCGGCGTGGAACGCGGCCCGCACCTCTTCCGCCGGCTCGGGGCGCAGCGGGCCCGGCGCGTCGATCCGCACCCCGTGCACCGTCCCGGTGAACGGCGCGGGAGGCGCGTAGCGCGCCGAGACCGGGAACCCGGTGTCGTGCCCCAGTCGGAGGCCGGCGCCGCCGTGTTGCAACGCCAGGGGCAGGATCCCCTCCACGACGATCTCGTCGACCTCGGCACCGTCGACCAGCAGGGCCATGCGGCCCGCCGCGTCGCCCTGACCGAGGCCGTAGAAGACGGCGATCTCGTGGCGCCCCGGGGACATGGTGGCGGGCGCGGCGAGCTCGAGTGCGTCGGCCGAGCGGGCAAACGTGAAGTGCGCGTGGCCGCCGAGGAGGTAGAGGGCGTACCCGCCGAACCAGTCACCGATTGCACACACGACACCGTCGCCGGCATCGAGGCCGGTGTCGACGTCGGCCGTCATCCGGAAGCCACCCCACAGGAGCGGAACCGACTCGTCGGCCACGGGACCCGCGCCGGGCCGGAAGGTCCGTGACGATCCGGCGGGCCAGGTCGGAGGGATGAAGCTCGCGAAACGGTCGACCAGTCCGTCCGAGATGGGCAGGACATCGTTGCGGGCCGCCTCGTCCGTCCACAGCTCGATGAGCCCCTGCAGCCGATCCGGCTCGTCGGCGGCGCGGTCGACGGCTTCGGAGAAGTCGGTCGACAGGTCGAAGAGCTCCCACCGGTCCTCGTCGAAGCGACGGCTTCCGACGGCGAGCTCCTCCTCGTCGAGGACGCCGCTGCTGATGTGGTTGGTCGTGGCCTTCCAGCCCCGGTGGTAGATCGAGCGCGACCCGACCATCTCGAAATACTGCGTGTCGTGGAGCTCCGGCGTGTCGGGCTCGTCCAGCAATGGGAGGAGGCTGATCCCGTCGACGGGCAATTGGGTCACGCCGTCCACCTCCCGCGGTGCCTCCAGCCCGACGGCACCGAGGATGGTGGGCATGAGGTCGACGGCATGGGTGAACTGGGGGCGCACGGCACCGGGCCGCGCGACGTGGCCACCCCAGTGCACGATCAGCGGCGTGCGGGTCCCGCCCAGCCACGTGTAGCGCTTCCAGAGCTTGTGCGGCGTGTTGCCCGCCCAGGCCCAGCCCCACGAATAGTGGTTGTAGGTGCTGAAGCCGCCCCAGTCGTCGTAGTGCGCCAGGTTGTCGGCGAGGGACTCGTGCAGGTGGGCCGTGAAGCGGTGCTCGTTGCTGCTGCCCGCTGCCCCACCCTCTGCACTCGCGCCGTTGTCCGAGAACACCATCACCAGTGTGTTGTCCATCAGCCCGAGCCCTTCGAGCGACGAGAGCATGCGGCCGATCTGCGCGTCGGTGTGCGTCAGGAAGCCGGCGAAAACCTCCTGCTGACGGGCGAACATGCGCCGCTCGTCCCCGGAGAGACCGCTCCAGGCCTGCACCCACTCGGGTCGCGGGGTGAGCACCGTCCCGTCCGGCACGACGCCGGTCGCCACCTGTCGGGCAAACAGTTCCTCACGCCAGGCGTCCCACCCCTTGTCGAAGACACCTCGGTAGGGCTCCACCCACTCGGGGGTCACGTGGTGCGGCGCGTGCATGGCGCCCAGCGCGAAGTAGAGGAAGAACGGCTTGCCCGGCGCACCCTGCTGTTGGTCCTGGACCATGCGGACCGCCTGGTCCGCCAGATCCTCGGTGAGGTGATACCCCTCGTCGGGCCGGCGGGGAGGGTCGACGTAGTGGTTGTCGCAGACCAGGTTGGGGCTCCAGTGGTTGGTGTCGCCCTGGAGGAAGCCGTAGTAGCGCTCGAAGCCAAGCCCGAGCGGCCACAGGTCGAAGGGGCCCGCCGCCGAGCGCTGCCAGCGGGGCGTGAGATGCCACTTTCCGACCGCAAGGGTCGAGTACCCCGCGTCCCGCAACAGGCGGGGCAGGGTGGCGGCGGTCTTGGGGAGACGGGCGCTGTAGCCCGGGAAGGCAAGCGGGATGTCGGCCAGGAAGCCCATTCCGACGGCGTGGTGGTTCCGCCCGGTGAAGAAGCACGCCCTGGTGGGCGAGCACAGGGCCGTGACGTGGTAGCGGTTGAAGGCGGCGCCCGTCCTCGCGAGCGCGTCCATGTGGGGCGTGCCGATGTCGGAGCCGAAGGCACCGAGCTGCCCGAAGCCCGTGTCGTCGAGGACGACGACGACAATGTTGGGCGCTCCGGGCGGGGGCTTGCGGTCGGCGGGGAAATGGGGTGTCGATTCGGCCACCGTGAGGCCGATCTGCTGAGGCTCGTCCATGGCCCCGAGGGTAGACGGTGGCCCGCTCAGGAGGCCGTGCGCAGAGCTAACGTGACGTCGATGCAGGGTCACGTCCCCGGACCGCCCCAGCCTCACTTCCCGGAGGGCCTCGGGCCCTTCATCGGCTACCTCGCGACCCGCGAGCCGAGCCCGCTCGGGGAGCGACCACCCGAAGAGCCCGGCTGGGAAGAGATCGACGGGTACGTCCTCGACGAGTTCGACGACCTCGGTGAGTGGCGGCCGATGCACCGCCCGCTGATGCAGGCCGTCGCCGTCATCGTGTCCATCTCGCTCGTCGTCGCCGGCGTCGGCACGGTGCTCGAGCTCTTGCTGTCCTCCCGCTGAGGGTCGCGCCCCTGGCGCAGTCGGGGGTGCGCTCGTCGCTGGTGGACACCACGCGAAGAGTTCGCGACAACATCGCGAGCGCGAGATGGAACTGTCGCGTGCAGGTGCCGCCGGGGCGTCGCACTCGCACCGATGGCAGAGGGAGTGATCACGCTGGTGGGTGAATTTCAGCGTCCGGTTTTGCGCCGGACGTACCAGGTCAGGCCGCCGATCGCAACAAGCCCAGCGAGCACAGCGCCGGCGAAGACCCACGGGCTCGTCCCCTGTTGGCCCGCCGCGACCGTGGTCGGCGTGCGCACGGTCGTCGTGGTGGTTGCCGCGGCCGACGTGGACGTCGTCGTGGACGCCGCCGTCGACGAAGCGGCAAAGGCGACGACGCGGTCGGAGGTGGGCACGAGGAAGTCGCCGTCGCCGACCGCGGGCGTCGGGAAGTGGTTGGCGGGGACCCCCACCTCGGCCTGCTCCTGGACCGTTCCGGTGGCGAGTCTGAGCCCGTACAGGACGCCGTTTTGCCCGATGGTCCACACCAGTCCGGCCGCCACGACGGGTGGGCCGCCACCGACCGACGCGCTCCAGAGGAGATGCAGTGTGGGCGGGGACGCCGACACGGTCAGTGCGATGGGGCCGCTGAAGCACGGGAGGTAGACGGTGGCGCCGGTCACCGCGACTCCGCCATCGATGTCCTGGTTGCAGGCGTCCCCGAGGGTCGCCTCTTGTTTCCCGATGCCGCCCAGGCTGGAGCCGTTCAGCAGGTAGACAATGCGCGATTTGCCGGCCAGGACGACCTGTCCGTCTGAGAGAAGTGCCGGTGCGATGGACATGTCGAGGTCGCGGGAGTTGTTCGCCGGCCAGCTCGACGGCGCGAAGTACTGCTCCAGGGTCATCGAGGGGGAGAGCTCCAGCACCGAATCGCTGTTGTCGTAGGGCTGGCTCGCCGAATGCACCGACCCGTTGCCTGTGCTGATCCAGACGTTGCCGGCCGCGTCCACCACGGGCGCTGCGCCACCCATCCATACGGCGCCTTGGTTCTGGCCGGCCGCGCCGTCGACGGTGAAGACGGCCGGCGTCCCGCCCGCTTCGGGTACGGCGATGACCCGGCCCCGGTAGCTGGCACAGTCGCCATAGTTGCCTCCCATCCCGAAGACCACGCGGCCCGCGTCGAGGGTGAGGCCGGTGCGTTGCAGCAGTGCTGCCGGAGACGCGCCGGCCGGGTCCACGTCCTGGTCCAGTTCGACCTTGCCGGTTGCGACGTCGAGTCCCACGAGCACGTGTGCAGGCATGCCGCCGCGCAACTCGTCGGCCACCGCGAAGATCTCCGAGCGACTGGGGTCGATCACGGGGGTGCCGGTGACGCCCACGGACGGCGAGATGTCCCCGCAGGGCAGATCGTTGCTCGGTACCGGGGTCGCCAGATGACTCGACCAGATGACCGCCCCGGTCGTGGCCGAGAGCGCGTAGACGCTGTCGTTCTCCGTGGCCACGAAGACGCGCCCGCCGTCGACCAGCGGCTCGCCGTAGAGCTGTCCGTCCAGGGCGGGCGACGTCCACGCACGGGAGGAAACGTGCACCGCCGTCACGCCCGGTGCGACCCCGTTGCCCGTGGCGTCACCGTGGTAGACGGTCCAGTCACTCTCCGGCACAGCACTTGTCGTCGTCGTCGTGCTCGTCGTCGGTGCCGCCGAGGTGGCCGCCCCGTCGGCAAGCAGGAGCACCAGGGCCGGGACGCCCAGAAGCACGGTTGCCGCGAGTGCGGTGCGTCGCAACGCGTGCGAAACGCCGATGCCCTGGTCCGTGGTCAGGCCTCGCCGGAGCGGCCCCGACGGCGGAGCGTGGAGTCGACGGCCACCGCGACGAGCAGGACGGCGGCCGTGGCGATGTCGGTCCCCGCAGTGCTGATGTTGAGCAGGGCCAGCCCGTTGGTGAGGGTGGCGATCACCAGGCCGCCGAGCAGCGGATGGATGGCTTTGCCGTGGCCGCCGAAGAGGCTGGCCCCACCGATGACGGCAGCCGCGACGGCGTAGAGCACGTAGGTGCCGCCGTCGAAGCCGACCGAGAGCGACCCCAGTCGCGAGGCGTAGACCACGACGGCCAGCCCGGCGGTGAAGCTGCAGAGTGCGAAGGCAACCGTGCGGACCAACGACACGTTGATGCCGGCCCGTCGGGCCGCTTCGGGGCTGGCGCCGATGGCATAGATGTAGCGGCCCAGCCGGGTCCGCGCCAGCAGGAACCCTGCGGCTGCCAGCACGATCACGACGCAGGGGATGACCCACGGCACGCCTTGGACCGGGGAAATGACCCCGCGGTTCAAATTGCAGATGTAGACGAGGACGACGCCGGCGACGGCGACCGCGCCAACCTTGAGGAGCGTGATGCTGAGGGGCTCGGCGCTGAGCCCCTGCGACCGGCGCCGGGCCGTGCGCAGGACGGACACCAGCCCGAAGAGGCCCAGGGCCACGACGAGCACGATCCAGCCCACGACAGGGGTCATGTTTCCGCTGACGAGATCGTCGATGACGCCGTTGGAGACCGAGATGACCCCGCCGACGGCGCCCTTGTCGACGTCGAAGACGTAAATCAGGACGCCTTGCCAGCCGAGGAGCCCAGCGAGCGTCACGACGAACGACGGGATCCTCAGTTTGGTGATGACCAAGCCCTGAAAGGCGCCGATCACAGCGCAGGCCGCCATGCCCACGATGAGCCCTGCCCACCACGGCCAGTCCTGTGGTGAGCCGATGAGGGCCAGGGCGATCGCGGCGCCGACGGCGCCGACGAAACCCACGGAGAGGTCGATCTCGCTGAGGATGAGGGCGTACAGCTCGGCCAGGCCGAGCAGGATGATGAACGCGGCCTGGACGAAGAGGTTGACGATGTTGGCCGCCGTCAAGAAGGAACTCGACTGCACCTCGAAGAAGATGCAGATCACGATGAGCCCGACGATGATCGGCAGCGCGCCGCTCTCGCCGCCCTTGATGCGCCGCCACCAGGCCCTGAGGTAGTCGCCCAGCGAGTCCGCCAGGACGTTCGGCGCCAGGACGACGAGGGCCTCGGAGTCCAGGGCGTTGGCCGAGGTCGCGCCGGGGGCGGGCTGCGGGCCGTCCGGGCTCTCGCCCGATGCCACCGGGTCGTCGATCGTGTCGGTCATCGCCCCCTCACCCCGCCGCGGCCCGGGTCGACTGCCCCGTCGTCATGTAGTCGACCACCACCTGGGCGTCGAACTCCGAGGCGGGGCCCTGGGCGACCAGGTGCCCCAGGTAGAGGATGGAGATCTGGTCGGCCACGGCGAAGACGTCGTTCAGGTTGTGGGAGACCAACATCACCGCCGTTCCCTGGCTGGACAGGCGCCGGATCAGGTCGAGGACCTCGTGCGTCTGCGCCACCCCCAGAGCAGCGGTGGGCTCGTCCATGATCACGAGCTTGGCGGCCGACAGCACCGCCTTGGCCACCGCGACCGACTGCCGCTGGCCACCCGACAAGGAGGCGACCGGCTGGCGGATGGAGCGGACGGTCGTGACGTGCAGGCTGGCCAGCGTCTGGCGCGCCTCGAGCTCCATGGCCCCTTCGTCGAGCAGACCGAAGCGCAGCTTCTCGTGCCCGAGGAACATGTTCTGCACGATGTCGAGGTTGTCGCAGAGGGCCAGGTCCTGGTAAATCGTCGTGATCCCGAGCGCCTCGGCGTCGTTCGGGCTATGGATGTGGGTCGGGGAGCCTTCCCAGAGGATCTCCCCTCCACTCGGCGGCCACAGGCCCGAGATGGTCTTGATGGTCACCGACTTGCCCGCGCCGTTGTCGCCGACCAGTGCGGTGATCTTGCCGGCGGGGACCGTGAGATCGACCTTGTCGAGCGCCTGCACGGCCCCGAACGCCTTGCTGACGCCCCGCAGCTCCAGCAGCGGCGCACCATCGGTCATCGTGACACCCCCTCCGGCGACGGCAGCGGGTTCGGGTCTGGGCTTCCCGTGACCGGCCCCCCGTATCCCTGTCGGGTCGGAGGGCCGGTCCGGAAGCGTCGCATTGCGTTCGACATTACCCATGCGGGCATGCCGAAACGAGCGTTAGGACTTGATGCCCGCCGCTGCGCAGTCGCTGGCGTACTGACCAGCGCAGAGCTGGGACGCCGGGACGAAGTTGTCCTTGACCACCGTGGCGTTCATGTTGGCGGGGGTCACCCACTTCGGTATCAGGAGCACGGACGGAACGCTGACGCTGGCCGTGGTGTCCTCGGTCTTGCCGTTCACGAGCGAGGCAGGCGGCTTGGCTCCTGCCCGCAGGTAGAGCGCCAGCGCCACGGCGGCCTGCGCCTCGATGTAGACCGGCTTGTAGACCGTGCCGCACTGGTAACCGGACAGCACGTTCTGCAGACCGGTGAGCGTGGCGTCCTGACCCGTGGTCGGGAACGTCTTGGGCTTCACGTGCAGAGACTGCAAGTAGGTGATGATCGGTGCGCCCGTCTCGTCGTTCGGGATCAGCGCGGCGTTGACGTTGTGGTGAGCCGTGAAGACGGCCTGGAACTCGGTCTCGGCCGTCGGCGGGTCCCAGGTGCCGGCCGTGTGCGCCACGGCGGTCCACTTCTTGTCCTTGAAGAACGGGTTGATCACACCGTCATACCCCTGGGCGAACAGTGTCGCGTTGTTGTCGGTCACGGCACCGTGCATGACGACCACCTGTGGCTTCGACACGTGCCACGCCGAGACGCAGCTCACCAGGCCTTGTCCCATGACTTGCCCGACCTTCACGTTGTTGAAGCTGACGTAGTACGAACGGCTTCCACCGAGAGTGAGGCGGTCGTAGTCGATGACCTTGACGCCCCGTGACTTTGCGTAACTCTCGATCTGCGTCCCTACTCCCGAGTCGAGCGGGTCGACCAGGAGGACCGTGGCCCCGTTAGAGATGTCGGTCTGGGCATCGGTCAGCTGCGTGGCGTCACTGCCGAGCGTGTTCTGCACCACGTACTGCGACGAGCTCAGCCCCGCCGTCGAGAGCGCCTTCGTGATGTCCGGCTGGTCGAACTCGACGTAGCGAGTCGAACTCACCGTGTCGGGCAGGATGGCCGCCACCTTTCCCTTGCCGGCCGCGGCGAGCGATTTGAACTGCTTCATGACCGTGAAGCTGTTGTTAAAGGAACTTGTCGAGACGTTGGACGGCCCGCTCGCACGAACCGAGGCTGTCGCCCCGTCGCACATTGCGCCGACCAGTGTCAACGACAGCATGAGGGAGAGCCCCCCGAGCGTTGCTGACCTGCTGAAACGCACCTTGTCTCCTTTGGTCCGGCCCCCCGGGTCGGTGAGCCCTGCACCGTTTTCTACCCGAGTTTGCGCCTCTCCATTGCGGTTTTGTTGCAGATTCGAGAAGTTTCCCGAGGACCAGGTCTTTTGCTGGGCGCGACCTGTGAAAAGTCGGCCTCATCTGGGGTACGTCGGTGTCAGTCCGACGTCGACGCGACGACCCACCTCGCTGCGCCGACAAGCCCGGCGTCGTCGCCGAGCGCCGCCGGCACCACGACGAGATCGTCCGGTTGTTGCGTCCGGTCGCGCAAGACCTGGGCGCGGAGCGAATCGAAGAACTCGCGCCGTGTGCCGAGGCCGCCACCGACGACGACCGTGTCGGGGGAGTACGACATCACAAGGTTTGCCACGCCGATCGCACACGCGCTGATCGCGTCGCGCCAGATGCCGACTGCCGACGCGTCGCCGCGCCCCGCGGCCGTGGCCACGTCGGTCGCGTCGAGCGGCCCGAGCCCCGCCTCGCGGGCCAGGCGACCGATGCCGCTGCCCGAACCCAGCTCCTCGAGGGTCGAGGGAAGCCCGCGCTGCCAGGCCCGCCAGTCGATGACCGTGTGTCCAAGTTCGGCGAGTGAGCGCCTGCCGTGCTCGAGCCGGCCTGCGTGCACAACGCCGGCACCGATGCCGGTCGAGATCGTGAGGTACGCAACATCGACACCGTGCGCACCCGCGCCGAACACCGCCTCACCCACCGCGGCAAGATCGGCGTCATTGGCGACAAAGACGGGCAGGTCGAGGCGCGCCGTCAACCGGTCGTTCGACAGCATGCCGGGCCAGTCCGCATGGAGGTGTGGGGCCCAGAGCAGCTGTCCGGCCTTGTAGTCGACGGCCCCGGGGAGCCCGACCACACCATGGCTCGGCGTACCGTGTGCAGTGTTGTTCCTGACGGACCCGACGAGATCGATCAGGGCGGCCGGGACATCCGTGTCGGTGGGTGTTGCGACGGCGCACCGGACGAGCACCGCGCCGTCGGCATCCACCAGAGCAGCGCGCATCTGTGTCCCGCCGACGTCGGCCGCCAGGACGATGTCGGCCTTCATCCTTCTGCCCTGGGCCGGCATCCCCTCGCGTCTCTCGCCAGTTCTGCGGCGCTGGCGACGCAGGAGGGCGAGCTGTCCGGGGTCGATGTCCGTGTGGTGCGGCGGTTCGAAGGTTTCGGTGACGCGGTCGATGGTGACAAGGACATGGCCCTTCTACGTCTCGCGCACGGTGGCCACGGCCTCGAGGAGGGACAGGACCGAGTGCCATTCGAGATCGTGACGCAGCGAGTGCCGGAAGAACTGCGCCAGCGTGTCTCGTTGGTGACCGTTGCGGTGTCCGGGCGCTTCCACGTCATCCCTCTCCACTCGTCTCCCACGGGGTCTCGAGCCGGCGGTGTTTCGCAATCCTCGCACCCGTGGGGCCGCTCCTGGAGGGTCCAGGATCTTTCGCCGCCAGGCGGCCGCGACCAGGCGACGTGTCCTCCGACGGGCTTGCCGGGATTCCGGGTAGGAGAAACACTGCAGATGGCACCGAGGAGGCGTGCATGAGGTTCCGCGATCGGGAGGAAGCCGGTCGTCACCTGGCCGAGGTCGTGTACCGGGCCGGCCTCGCGGATGCAGACGTCGTCGTCCTGGGACTGCCGCGCGGTGGCGTCCCGGTGGCGTCGGAGGTCGCCCGAGGTCTCGCGGCACCACTCGACGTCATCGTGGTCCGGAAGCTGGGGGTGCCGTTCCAGCCGGAGCTCGCCATGGGGGCGATCGGGGAGGGAGGCGTGCGCGTCGACAACATGGACGTCATCCGATCAACGGCGCTCTTTGGGTTCGACCTCGATCCGATCGAGCGGCGAGAACGCGCAGAGCTCGAGCGGCGCGCCGGACGGTACCGGGGTGACCGCGCCCGAATCGATCTGCACCATCGCTGCGCCGTCATCGTCGACGACGGGATCGCCACGGGTTCCTCGGCACGGGCCGCCTGCTTGGTGGCGCGGGCGCAGGGTGCCGACCGCATCGTCCTGGCGGTCCCGGTCGCATCGCGGCCTGCCGTGTCGGCGCTGCACTCCGCGTGCGACCAGCTGCTGTGGGTCGAGCTGCCCGATTCCTTTTCTGCCGTCGGCGAGTGGTACGGAGACTTCTCCCCGACGTCCGACGACGAGGTCGTCGAGCTGTTGCGGAGCGCGCACGAGCGCCGCGACCGTATCGTCGGACCGGATCCGGGCTAATGGGGCGCCGGGGGAGACGGGCCCGGTCGGGCGACGTGACGTTGCCGGGTTGGGTCTGCGAGCCCTCCGGCCAACCCGATCGGCGCCGCCGCCTCCGGGCAGGACCGGAGAAGCTGCCAGAGCCTCCCGTACCCCGGACAGGCTGTCAGCGGGCTCACAGCGGACTCTCAACCAGCTCGTCGTGCACGATGGCGGTGCGCCGCGCCGAGGCGTTCCGGAAGATTCATGTGCAGTGCGATCATCACCTACAGTGCCGTCGACACCGGACAACGGGGTGTGGGTCGATGCCGATTCGGGTCGGATCGGATATCGCCGAGGCGGCCGGGGCACACGAACAGGGGCAAATGATGCCACGGAGTCTCGCTGGGATACTCGGTCGGAGTGGGCCGGCGGCCGACATCTACCGCTGCAACTCGGTCGCGTTCGCCCCGCCGTCGAAGACGTGAGCCGGTACCACGACGACACCCGGTGCGTCGGTGCGGCACGTGGCATCGCAGACGCCCTCGACATCGGGGCGCGCACGGCGACACCCGACTGGCCTTACGCCCAGCCCGACGGACAGTCGGTCGCGGCCACCGGGAGCTTCCGCAGGATGCCGGATGCCGCCAACGACATCGGATCGGGCAGCAGTGTCGTCGGCTGGGGTGCTGCGGGCTTTCCCTCGGGTTTCACCGAGGTCGATGGCGCGGGGAACGTGCTGTGCGACATCCGCTTCGGCGACGCGGCCTTCTCCGCGTCGGCGGGCGGCACACCGTTCGACAAGCCCGTCGTTGGCAAGACGGCCACCCCCGACGGCGCGGGGTACTGGCTCGTCGCGTCAGACGACGGCGACTTCAGCTACGGCGTCGCCGGCTTCTGCTGGTCGGCGGTGGCCTCTCCCTAGGTGCCCGAGCTCCCCGCGAGGGAGCCGACCGAGGCCGCCGGCCGGCTGCGCCTGCGCCGGTGGTTCGACCGCGCGATCGTGGCCGTGGCCATCACCGCGCTCGCCTCAGGCTTCGGCCAATTCGGTGTGGTGGCCGCGCTGGGGGACGTGTCGACGCAGCTGGGTCACGTCGCGTCAGGTGGATCCATCGCCGACAAGGTCGGGCTGTCCGGGACCAGCCTCGGCGTGGGCCTGGCGATCATCCGCATCGCCTCGTTGGGCAGCCTTCCCCTGATCGGCATCGCGGACCGTTTCGGGCGCCGCCGCGTGATCCTGGCCGTCACGATGGCCGGCCTGGCCCTGACTGCCGTTGCCGCGGCCAGTCCCGGTTACTGGTGGTTCGTCGTCATCTTCGCTTTCGGACGCCCGCTGCTGAGCGCCACGAACGCGCTGGCTGAGGTGATGGCAGCGGAGGAGACCGGCGCTTCCGACCGAACAGCCGCCATTGCCCTGATCGCGGCGGGCTACGCGGCGGGGGCCGGGCTTTCGGCCGTCATCCACAGCCTCGCGGCCGGGGCATTGGGCTTTCGCGGGATCTTCGCGCTTGCACTGGTGCCCCTCGCCGTCGTGTACGCGCTGCGCAGCTGGGTCGAGGAACCCGACCGGTTCATGGTGGCGCACGAAGCCGCAGACCATCCGACCCCTGTCCTGGGTGCGGTCGGTCCCCGGTATCGACGGCGGGTGCTCATCTTGTGCTCCATCTTCTTCGCCATCTCCATCGTCACGGCTCCGGCTACCAGCTTCGTGTTCCTGTACGCACAGGACGTTTTGCACCTGGCCGGCTACGTCTCCGCGCTGATGGTCGTGGCCGCCGGCGTCTCGGGCGGGATCGGCCTGTTGGTGGGCCGATGGCTGGGCGATCGGATCGGCCGGCGACCGACGTGCAGCATGGCCATGGTCGCCATCGCACTGACGCCGGCGTTCGCCTACTCGGGCGCAAAGAGCGCACTCGTCGCCGGCTACATCCTGGGCGCGCTCAGCGGTGGGTTGCTCTCGCCATCGCTCGGCGCCTTGCTCACTGAGCTCTTCCCGACGTCGGTCCGGGCTTCGGTCACCGGCTGGTCGGTGACAGCCGGCGTCGTGGGCGCCGTCTGTGGCCTCGTGGTGTTCGGAGCCGTCGCCGATGTCGGCAACCGCTTCGCGTTGGCGGCCGACGTCACGTTTCTGCCGATGGCCGCCGCCGCCGCGCTCTTCTGGCTGCTCCCCGAGACGAAGGGACGGGAACCGGAATCCCTGTGGCCGGCCACGGTCTAGCGAGCCCGCCCCCCTCAGTCGTACGTGAAGGTCAGGGCATTCGAGGTCCCGCTCGCCGTGGTGATCACCACCTGCGCCGACTGCCCACCCGACATGGGCGGCACCGTCACGCTGCACGTGTTCTGGGCCGGACAGCTCGTCGGGGCAATCTGACCGTTGAACGTGGCGACGATCTGCCCACTGGAGCTGAGGAAGTTGGCGCCAGCCACCTCGATGCCCTGGCCCGCCGTGCCGCTGGAAGGGCTGAGGGCAGAGATGACCGGCGGGCCTCCGGCGGGTGGGGGCACGGTGGTTGACGTCGGGCTCGAGGGAGCGGAGGGGGTGCCGGCGCGTCCGTGTCCCGCGGTGTCCGGAGGGCGGGCCGCATGGCCGGGGGAAATGGGAGCGGGAGCCGCGGGCGAGGACGCCGACGGGGCCGGAGTTCCGCCGGTGTTCAGCGACACGACGAGCGCCACGACCGCCGCGACCACCAGGACTGCCGCCACGGCGACGGATGTGATGAGCCAGCGATCGGACCGCCCGCCTCCAGGCGGTGATGATGTTGACGGTGGTGGTGGGTCGGCCGGCGGGTTCGCCGGAGCGGGGCGGCGGGTTGCGGCAACCGCGGTGGGTGGCTCACCGACCGAGGCGCGGGCGCGGCGCACTGCGCTCTCCATCGCCCCCAGGGCGCGCCGCCCCGGTGTGCCCTGGGGCGGGTCGGTCGCCTGCCCGTCCATCATCAAGCCTCCGGTCGGGAGTGTTCCCGGGTCCGGCACGATTCATGCGCGCGTCGGTCCGTCTCCCGCTCCGGGTCCGGCGACGTGGGGCGGAGCGGCCGGCAGCGGAGGTCGACGCCACACGCACCCATAGGATTGCCGCGGCCACAGGAGGAAGCATGCGATCCGATCTCATGTCCCGAAGGCGCTCGTTTGCGGTCGAAGGGCCCGCTGGCGCAGCTCACGCGGTGGAGCCCCTCCTCAGGCACTTCTTCGGTGGCCCACCCCCGGTTCGTGTCGCATTCTGGGACGGGAGCACGCTCGGGCCCGACGGCAGGGACACGCTGCAGATCCGCTCGCCTGACGCGGTGCGCCGGCTGCTGTGGTCACCGAGCGAGCTCGGTCTGGCACGAGCCTTCGTGGTCGGGGACCTCGACTTCGAGGGCGACATCTTCGAGCTGCTGGGGTCGTTGCACCGAGGGTCCCCGGACCGCGTCTCCAGCGGGACACGGCTGCCCTTGCAGGCGCTCCAGGCCGCTCGCCGTCTGGGGCGCGTTGGGACCGCCACTACCGTCGCCGCCCGAGGAGGCGGCGCCGCGGGGTCGCGTGCACTCGAAGCGCCGCGACGCGCAGGTGGTGCAACACCACTACGACGTCAGCAACGACTTCTACGCCATGGTCCTCGGGCCGAGCATGACCTACTCCTGCGCACGCTTCGCCCCGGGTATCGCGAGCCTCCAGGAGGCGCAAGATTCCAAGCACGACCTCGTCTGCCGCAAGCTCGGTCTGGCCGAGCGTCACGGGTCCCGGCTCCTCGATGTCGGGTGTGGGTGGGGGAGCTTCGCACTGCACGCGGCGCGGCACTACCAGGCCCGCGTGGTGGGTGTGACGCTCAGCCCGGCGCAGGCGGATCTGGCACGCGACCGTGTGCGTGTGGCCGGCCTCGACGGGTTGGTCGACATCCGCCTCCAGGACTACCGGGACGTCCACGACGGCCCTTTCGACGGCATCTCGTCGATCGGCATGTTCGAGCACGTGGGCTCCGCGAAGAGCGCGGACTACTTCGCCGCCATGCGGCGGCTTCTCGGGCCGGGCGGCCGGCTCCTCAACCACGCCATCTCCAGCGTGGGCGGGTCGCGGATCGGCCCACGGTCCTTCATCGGACGGTACGTCTTCCCCGACGGTGAGCTGATCGACGTCGGCGAGGTGGTGCTGGCCATGGAGCGGGCCGGTTTCGAGGTGCGCGACGTCGAGTCGCTCCGCGAGCACTACGCGAAGACGCTGCATGCGTGGGTCGGCAATCTCGAGCACCACTGGGAGGCGGCCGTGTCGGAGGTGGGGACCAGGCGGGCCCGCGTGTGGCTGCTGTACATGGCGGCGTCCGCCAATGGCTTCGACGGGGGCGGCATCTCCGTCCACCAGGTGTTGGGTGTGGTCGCCGGCCCCGACGGCGCGAGCGGCATGCCGTCGACCCGGAGTGCCTGGGGGTGAGACGCCAGATCGTCGTCTGCGACGGTGATGAGACCGGACAGGAGCTCCTCGAAGAGGCACTGCGGGTGCTCGATCCCGCGGTGCTCGGCTTCGACCTCGAGTTGGTGCACTTCGACCTTTCGCTGGCCCACCGGCGGGAGACCGCCAACGCGGTCGTCCGCGACGCGGCCGCGGCGATGCGAGGGACCGGGCTGGGCCTAAAGGCCGCCACGATCACGCCGGAGACGACGGGCGACGTGGGGAGTCCCAACCGGATCCTGCGTGAGGGTGTCGGGGGCTCGGTCATCGTCCGGACCGGTCGGCGCATCCCCGGGGTCCCGCCACCGGCCCCGGTGGTCCACCCGATCGTCGTGGTCCGCATGGCCGTGGGCGACGCCTACGGTGCGGAGGAGCACCGCTCCGGCGACCCCGGCAGCACGGCCGAGCAGGCGTGGCGCACCGAACGCATCGACCGCGGTGTGTGCCGTTCCGTGGCCGAATACGCGTTCCGCAGCGCCGACCAGCTGGACGCCTGCGTGTACGGCGGACCCAAGTGGACGGTGTCGACGGTCTACGAGGGGATGCTCAAAGAGGAGATGGACGCCGCGTCCGTGCGGCATCCCGACGTTCCCTATCGCCCCGTGCTGATCGACGCCGCCTACGCGGGTCTCGTCACCGAGTCCAGCGCGACCGCGCTCGTCGTGCCTGCCCTCAACCGCGACGGGGACTGTCTCTCGGATCTGGTGCTCGCGCTGTTCGGCTCCATCGCCGGCGCCGAGTCCGTCCTGCTGGCGCTCGACGATGCGATGCGGCCCCTGGTCGCCATGGCCGAGGCGCCACACGGAACGGCACCGACGCTCCTGGGCAAGAACGTGGCGAACCCGATGGCGATGCTCCTGGCCTGTGCCGCCGTGCTCGATTACGCGGCGCGGGGTGACGCCGACGTGGCCCGGGCGGCAGCCGCCATACGCCGGGCGACGCTCGGTGCCGCCGCCGACGGGGTCCGGACGTTCGATCTCGGCGGTGAGGCATCGACCTCCGAGGTGGTCGACGAGGTGCTGCGCCGGGTCTGCGACGACGGGGGGAGGTGAACGCGGCGGAGCCGGGATGTTTGCAACCCGGGCGGAGCGGGCATCACGTGGGGCGGAAGCGCCCAACCTGGCCAGGGGGCTGGCGCTCCGTGGGGCCGTGTGCTCTCGGAGGGCAGCAACAGGTTCGCGTGCACGTGTGGCCTGAAGGCTCCGTGCCGGGCGGCCGCGCCATCGTGTGGAGACGGCGCACAACGGGGCTTGTCGACGAGATGATCGCCCGGTGTGCTCGCGATGTCCCACCTGCCTGATGCCGACACGTTGACGCGTGCGTCAACACCGTCACGATGTGCACGCGCGCGAAGGCCACTCGTGAACACACAAGTCCTCCACAGCATTTCCTCTGATGTGGACAATCAGTCGGAGGCCATGAGGGAGAACAGATCCCCGTGTTCGTCGACTCGGTGCAGGACCTCGTCGGTGGTGAACCGCAGGAGCATGGGATCGTTCTTTTCGGCACACCGCCGCACCTCGTCGGGCGTCACCGGTGTCGATACGGTCGGAAGCGGCATGGCGCGCACCGAGTAGACGGCAACCGTCGTCTTGGCGACGGTGTTCTGACTCCAGTCGATCAGGACCCGGCCGCGCCGCAGGGACTTGCGCATGTTGGAGACCACCAGATCGCGATGATCCGATTCCAGCTTGCGGGCGATGTCGTGCGCACGATCTCGGAGCCCGTCCCAGGTCGTCCGTGGGCCTGTGGTCGCGTAGAGCTGGAGACCCTTCGACCCACTCGTCTTTGCGACGGACTCCACGTCGTGCTGCGCGAGCTCCGCGGAAATCCATTGGGCCACCACGCAGCACTCGACGATGGACGTGCCCTCGCCGGGATCGAGGTCGAACACCATGTGGTCGGGGCTCGCGGGCAGCTTTCGCCGGCGACCCACGTGCCAGAGCGGGACGTGGAGCTCGATCGTCCCCAGGTTGGCCGCCCACGCCAGGGAGGGCACGTCGTTGACCATTGCGTACTCCACCGATTCCTGGCCGTCCGTCGAGGGGACGTTGACCGAAGACACCCATTCGGGCGCATGGGAGGGGATGTGTTTCTCGAAAAAGGACTTCCCCTCCACCCCATCGGGGAAGCGCTTCATCGTCAGCGGCCGTTCACGGATGTGCGGGAGCATCGCATCGGCGATCCGGACGTAGTAGTCGATGAGTTGGCCCTTGGTGAAACCGCTCTGCGGGAACAGCACCTTGTCAAGGTTGGACACGGTCAGTTCGCGTCCCTCGATGACCGTCTTCACTCCACGACCACCTCGCTCGGATCCTTGTCGGGACGGAGGCCTCGCCACACGGGCTGGCGGAGCCTGCCGGCCGTCGTCCATTCACTGAATTCGACTTCGCCCACCAACTTCGGGCGGACGAAGTGCGCGCCCACCGTCTCCCGGGCGGGAAGAGGAGCGAGGAACGGGCTCGTGCGCCGGGCAAGCGGGCGAAGGTCCCCCAGGAGCGTGCGGCGGGCGCGCTCGTCGAAACCCGTCCCCACCTTGCCGACGTAGCGCAGACCTTCTTCGTCGGGGACGCCGAGCAGGAGGGCACCGAGGCTTCCGTGGCGCTCGCCCTGCCCTTGGGTCCACCCTCCGATGATGGCCTCCTGGGTGCGGAACGACTTGACCTTGACCCAGTCGGGACTCCGCCGGCCGGCGCGATAGAACGAGCTCCGGCGCTTCGCCACGATGCCCTCGAGCCCGTTGGCCACGGTGGCCGACAGGATGTCCTTCCCGTCGACGTCGTGGAATGAATCGGTGGTGGTGAACGTCGCTCCGTTCAGGTGGAGCGACTCGAGCCGGCTCCGTCGCTCGTCGTAGCTGTCCCCGAGGAGCGAGCGCCCATCGACGTAGAGGAGATCGAATGCCACGAAGCTCACCGGGTCCAGGGCAGCCCGTCGTTGTGCCTCCCGCCTGTTGGCGACGTGCATGCGGTGTTGAAGCCGGGCGAAGCTCGGCTTGCCGTCTTCTCCGAGCGCGACGATCTCGCCGTCGATCACGCAGGTCGTCATCCCGAGGAACTCGCCGATGTCGGCCAGTTCGGGAAACGCGCTGGTGACGTCGAGGTCGTTGCGGCTCTGTGCGCGCACCCTTCCTCCCTCCACGAAGAGGATCGTCCGCACGCCGTCCCATTTGATCTCGAATGCCCATCCGTCGCTGTCGACCGGCAGGCGGCCTGCCACAGCGAGCATCGGCTTGATGGAGGTGGGCAGCGGATCGACCCGCGTCGACGTGCCATGACGATGGATCATCCAATTCGTGTCTTTCGTCTGGAACAGCACGAAGTCACCCGACACCCGTTTTCCGTGGAGGACGAATTTGACCTCGGTGTCGGACCATTTCTCGACGTCGTAATAGCCCGTGTCCCAGATGGTCACCATCCCACCGCCGTATTCTCCCTGTGGGATCTCACCCTTGAAGGTGGCGTACTCCAGCGGGTGATCCTCGGTGTGCACGGCGAGGTGGTTCTGGTCCGGCGTCTCGGGAATGCCCTTGGGGAGAGCCCAGGAGACGAGGACGCCGTCGCGCTCGAGCCGCAGATCCCAGTGCAGGCTCCGGGCATGGTGCTCCTGGATCACGAAGCGCGGCCGCCCCCGGCGTGTCGACGGACGGCGGCCCATCGGCTCCGGCGTCTTCTGCGCATCGCGCTTCGTCCGGTAGGTGTCGAGGGAGCCTGCCTTCTTCGCCGTACGAGAACCCTGCGCGTGGGGCGTCACCGCTCCACCGTACCCAGCCTTGGGGTTGACGCATGCAAACCTCGACCGGCGGGTAGTAGGTGAGTTGGCCAGCGACCCCGGCGACGCCGATGAGGGTGGGTTCTGGGTCTGTGAAACGGCCGACCACGAGTCGATTCGGTGTTTCGCCGGACCCATGACCTGTGCGTCGACCAGAGGCCGTATGCCGGTTTGGAGCCAGGACGGACTCCATAGGCTGTTCGGAGACGAAGAGGAGTGTCACTGTGACCGAGGACCCGGGAAAGGCGCAATGGAGCGTGGCCGATTGGCACGGCAAGATGCTCATCGATCGAAACGGCGAAAAGATCGGCAAGTTGCAAGATGTCTACGTCGATGTCGAAACCGACGTACCGCAGTTTGCAACCGTGAAGGAGGGGTTCATCGGCCGACACCTGACCTTTGTCCCGCTGGGTGGAATCCAAGTCGGTCCCGATGAGTTACAGGTGGCGGTAACCAAGGACCAGGTGCGTTCGGCACCTGACATCGAGCTGCACGGCGATGAGCTCTCCCAGGCCGACGAGTCAACGTTGTATCACCACTTTGAGCTCAACTACACGCCCATCACGACGGAGAGCGGCCGTCGTCTGGCGCGTCGCTGAGGAGGCCGATACCTCTGGCTCACAGATTGTGAGGCCTCTCTTGCGCTGGTCCCTGATCGCTGGGACGTGCGGCTCTTCGGCGCTTCTCTGTACCACTGCCTCGTCGGTGTCGGTCCGACGAAGCCGTTGACCTGATGCAACGATTCGCCGGTCGATGCGCGATCGTGACGGGGGCGAGCCGTGGCATCGGCAGGGCCGTGGCCATCCAGTTGGCTTCGGAAGGTGCTGACGTCGCCATTGTGGCTCGAAGCGTGGAGCCAGGTACCAAGATCTCTGGAAGCCTGAACGAGACGGCAGAGCGGATCCGCGGACTCGGTCCGGAATGCATCGTCATCGGCACCGACCTGAGCGACGGCGATGACCGTGCTCGCATCGTCCCGGCGGCTCTCGAGGGTCTGGGGCACGTGGACATTCTCGTGAACAATGCCGCCGCAGCCATCTACCAATCGCCCGCGACCTACAGTCTCAAGCACCGCCGCCTGTCCATGGAGGTCAACTACCAGGCCCCGGCGGACCTGATGCAGGCACTCGTTCCGCACATGGCCGAAGCTGGAGAGGGATGGATCGTGAACGTGACCAGCAGCGCGGCGAACCCTGCGGTCGGTCCTCCCTTCGAGGTGAAGGTTGAGACCGGTCTCTACGGAGCGACCAAGGCCGCGCTGAACCGGCTGACCAACGCCATGGGCGTCTCTCTGTACGGGAGCGGTATCCGTGTCAACGCGGTCATGCCCAGGGCCGCCGTCTTGAGCGAGGGGGCTGACGTATTGGTAGGTGGGCTTCTGCGACCTGACCAGGTGGAACCGATGGAGACCATGGTGGAATCGGTCTTGGCTTTGTGTGCCTGTGAGCCGGACTGCACCGGTCGGGTTCACGTCAGCCTCGACCTGTTGGCTGAGCGTTCCATGCCGCACGTGGAAGGAGAAGTGAATTGAACGGTGTGATCGACCTGACTGGCCGTACGGCACTTGTGACCGGCGCAGGTCGAAGTGTGGGGAGAGGAATCGCCGAAGTTCTGGCGTCGACGGGAGCACTCGTCTATGTGAACGACCTTCGTGGCGATAGAGCCGCCGAAGTCGTTGCCGCCATCCGGTCCAACGGCAACAACGCTTCGGCTGCGATCTTCGACGTCACTGACGCCGCAGCCGTCGATGGCGGCTTCAACGCCA
The DNA here is from genome assembly GCA_963756625.1 of uncultured Acidimicrobiaceae bacterium. Classification (GTDB taxonomy): domain Bacteria; phylum Actinomycetota; class Acidimicrobiia; order Acidimicrobiales; family RAAP-2; genus Bog-473. The sequence continues at coordinate 424,228 of CAVWNQ010000002.1, read as the reverse complement.
TCTCTGCAGATGGAAGAGCGGTTGACATCCTCGTCAACAACGCTGGTATCGCAGAAGGATCGTCGACGAAATTGTTCAGCGAGTCAGGCCCCGAAGACTGGCTTCCGACGATCAATCTGAACCTGTTCGGAACCATGAATATGGTTCGGAGAAGCTTGCCAGCAATGATCGAGCAAGGGTGGGGACGGATCATCCAGATTTCGTCGGGTGCAGGTTCGGTCGGCCTGCCCATCGGGGTGAGTAGCTATGGGGCTTCCAAAGCGGCGGCGGAGTCATTGATCCGACACGTGGCGGTTGAGAACGGCAAGTATGGGATCACGGCGAACGCCCTTGCTCTGGGCCTGATGGCCAATGTGGCTGACTTCGCGAGTGACCAACTCGATCGGATGCTTGCCACTGTGCCTGTCCGCAGGTTGGGAAAGCCAGAAGAGATCGGTCTCGCTGCCGCCTGGCTGTCGTCGGAGGGTGGTGGCTTCATAACCGGTCAGGTCATCCACGTGAACGGTGGATCCACCTTTGGACGGTAGAACCCCGCCTGAACAGGGAATTTCACCTGGAGGTATCCATGCCCAAGCGCTATGCGAGGGAGTTCCGGCGGGCCGTGAGTGCACGACTGGTCGCCGGCGAGCAGGTGAGCTCGCTTTCCAAGGAGTTTGGGGGTGTCGGACGCGGCCCTCTATCTCTGGAAGCGCCAAGCTCTGATGTGGCCGGCTCATGGCACGTTAAGGGCGAACCAGTCGAGCCAGATGCCAAGAGGTTCTTGACGTCCCAGACTTTTATACTCGGCTTGATCGAGGTTCCATTGCGATCCAATCCCTAAGCAGTGTGAAGTATCTCATCAAGGGGTAGCGACCACCATCATGACTGACATCTCGAAACAGCCACCCGAAGACAGCACTCTGTACGAAGACGTGGACGAAGCGCTCGACGAGCAGGACGCAACGGGCGAGGGTTTTGGCCAGCGCGACATCGAGGACATGACAGTCGATCGGACCGAGCTGAAAGAGATCGGCGGCAACCTCGAGGATGAGGGCCAGCTGTCCATTTTAGAGGGGGGCATGGACGACCCGGACGGGTCAGGACCGGCGGAAGATGCAGAGGACGTGGAGGCGGGCTGGGACGTCGATCCCGTGACCGCCGACCGTCGCGGCGGCAAGCAAGCCGGCGTCGGCGGCGAGGCCGATGAAGTCGGCGAGGATGAGTTGCTGCCGGATACCGACGACCCAGAACTCGAAGAGGTCGACACCGATCCCGCCGACTTGGAGAAGATTCCCGAGGGCTATCCCGACGTCGACCTTGACGGTTTGTAAAGGGGTCGGAGTCGGCCTCTCCCGCCGGGCCTGGCCGTCCCACCCAACTGACGCCCGAGCCCCAGCCGAGGTCGTGCTCGCCATCTCAGACCAGCGACTGAGGCTGGACGGTTTCCTCATCTGCGCGTTCGAGGCAAAGGTCTAGGAGCCCGCAGAATGGCGACGACAGTCCCGACAGCCGACTCGATTCGGCGCCTGGCCCGAGATCGGCTCGGGTTCGACCAACTGCGCCCTGGCCAGCTCGAGGCAATCAGCGCCGCAGCCGCCGGCTGCAGCGTCGTGGCAGTGCTGCCAACCGGCGCCGGCAAGTCCGCTATCTACGAACTGGCCGGACTGTTGAGGACGGGCCCCACCGTGGTGGTCTCTCCGCTGATCGCCTTGGAAGACGATCAGCTCGGGCATCTCCGCAACGCTGGCTTGTCGGCCACCGTCGTGAATTCCAAGTTATCGAGGCGGGCTCGGGAGGTGGCGCTATCGACGGTTGGTGACGCCAACGAGTTTGTGTTTGTCGCGCCCGAGCAGCTCACCAACCCTGAAACCAGAGCGGCGCTGATGAGGGTCCAGCCGGGATTGTTCGTCGTCGACGAGGCCCATCTCGTCAGCCAGTGGGGCCAAGACTTTCGACCGGACTACCTGCGACTCAGCGCTCAGGCCGACGCACTGGGTGCCGATGTACGAATGGCGTTGACGGCAACGGCAGCGCCGCCCGTGCGCGAGGAAATCATCAAACGCCTCGGGCTTCAGGAGCCGAAGGTGGTGATCGGCGACTTCAACAGACCAGAGATCAGCCTGAGCGTCCATCGCGTCTTTTCCCGCGATGGCAAGCAGCGCGCCATCGAACAGGCGGCATCCGACTTGGAAGGGTCCGGGATCGTCTACGCCGCCACGCGTGCGGGCGCACAAGAGGCCAAGGATGTTCTCGCCGCAGCCGGGCACAGCGTGACGCTCTACCACGCGGGGCTCCCGATAGCCGTCCGGCGTCAGGCCATGGAATCATTCCTCGAAGGGTCGACGCGGATCATGGCCGCCACGGTGGCGTTCGGAATGGGTATCGACAAGGCCGATGTGCGCTGGATCGTGCACGCCGACCCACCTGGTTCAATCGACGCCTACTACCAAGAGATTGGACGCGCCGGGCGGGACGGGAAACCGGCGCAGGCCCAACTGCTCTACCACGATGCCGACCTGGCCGTAGTTCGACACCTCGCAGTAAGAGATGGTGTCTCGGAGGCGACCGTCGCCGACGTTGCCCATCGCCTGGCCGACGGGCTCGCCGGCTACGGCATCGACCAACGCGCCGGTGGCGCCCGTACCACGCGGTCGGTGACCCTGGCGCTCGCCCGCCTGGTAGATATCGGCGCCGCTAGTTGGGTTGCCGACGGGGGAGTCCGGTGGAACGAACTGATGAGCGTTCCTGCATCCCTCGAAGCATCCGCAGAGAAGTCAACTCGCGAGCAGGAGGTCCAGTCCTCTTGCCTTGAGATGATGCGCCGCTACGCCGAGCACACCGGATGCCGGCGGTCATTCCTCCTGACCTACTTCGGGCAGAACTACCCAGGTCCCTGCGGTAACTGTGACAACGACCTTCAGCGCCCCGCGACCCCACACTGGGAGGAGCCCTTCCCGATCGGGGCCCGCGTCGCCACCGAGCACTGGGGCGAGGGCACGATTCAGCGATATGACCGAGATCAGGTGACGATTCTCTTTGACGACCACGGCTATCGGGATCTCCTCGTGTCGACGCTGCTCGAGAAAAATTTGATGCGCCCGCACTAGTTTGAGTTGCCCATGGCGAGTCTCCGCTTTCGGAAATGTCCCGCAGGCGAAGATGGAACCTTGGCTACAGAGGTCGACAGGATGTGCCAACAGACGAATCTCTGAGCTGCGACGAAGTGCGCCCCGGGGTGTGTGGATTCAGGACATGGGAGACATCCCAGGTCGGGAATGTGTCAAGACATAGGAGACACCGACGTGGAGGTCTCCGATGGACTTGGGCCCGTTTCTGATCGAGACGCACCTACGGACTGGTCGTCCGATCGCCGAGCTGGCCAGAACCCACGACGTGCACCGCAGCTGGCTCTACAAGCTGCTCAAGCGCTACCGCTTGGAAGGCCCCGCTGGCCTCGAGGCCCGCTCTCGGCGGCCGGTGCGCTCCCCCACACGGACGCGGGACCGCTACGAGGACGAGATCGTCACCTTGCGAAAGGAACTTTTGGATCTCGGGGTCGACGCCGGAGCCGAGACGATCAGGTACCACCTCCAGAAGCGCCACGCCGAGGTCGTGGCGTCGACCTCGACGATCTGGCGGGTGCTCAAAGCCAGGGGCTTCGTTACCCCCCAGCCCCAGAAGCGACCGAAGAGCTCTCTCAAGCGCTTCTGCGCGGACGTTCCCAACGAGACCTGGCAGGCCGACGTGACCCATGTCGAGGTCGCCGAGGGCGTCGTCTTCGAGGTGCTCAACATCATCGACGACCACTCGAGGCTCTGTGTGGCCAGCCACGCCTTCGTCACCACCCGATCCTCTGACGTGGTGCGCACCTTCTACAAAGCCGCCGAAAGACTGGGCTTTCCCCAGTCCTTCCTCACTGACAACGGCCTCATCTTCACCACGCACGCCCGGCACGGGTTCGCCGGTGCCTTCGAGATGGAGCTCGCCGAGCTTCTTGCGCACACCCCTTGAAACCGCCCCCTCAGACCTGCGGCAAGGTCGAGCGCTTTCACCAGACGCTCAAGAAGTTCATCAAAGAGCAGGACGACGTCGCGACCAAGAAGCAACTCCAGGCCCAGCTCGATCGCTTCGGCAGCTACTACAACGAGGTCCGACCACACCGCGCCATCGGCCGCAAGACCCCGGCCGAGGTCTATGCGGCGAGGGAGAAGGCCAGTCCCTCCTCAGAGCCGCTCGATCTCAGCGGTGGCCGCAAGCTGCGCCACGACAAGCTCGACCAAAAGGGAACGGTGACACTGCGGATCAACCACCAGATGCACCACATCTTCTGCGGCCGCCAGTTCGCGGGTCTCCGTGTGCGGGTCCTCGTCGAGGGTCTTGACATCAGGGTCATCGGTGTCGACGGCCAGCCCGTGCGGCACCTCACCTTGGACCCGAGCCGGAACTACCAACCGCTCGGGCGGCTCTGACTCAGAGTGTCTACGATGTCTCGCGACATCTGTCTTCGATGTCTCGCGACATCACAGGGTGCGCCCCGGGGGATTTGAACCCCCAACCTGCGGATTAAGAGTCCGTTGCTCTGCCGTTGAGCTAGAGGCGCATCCGAGAGTGTAGGCGAGCGCCGAGCAAAGTGATGAATGGCGCGAAGGACCTAAACGAGGAAGGGTGATGGGGACGCCCTCGACGTCGCCGGCCCGGGCTTGCGCCTCGGACAGACGACGCCCTCCGGAGGCCACTGCTGTCGTCTCCCGGAAAACGGTGGCGGAAAGGCAGCACAGGGGCCCGGAGACCGAAAGGGGGCGTCAGGTACACTCCCGCGGCTGTCGTTGCGCAGCATTTCACCAGTATTGGCACGGACGGCCGGCAGGGGCGGAGGAGAGAGCAGTGGAGCTCGAATTCACGAGCGATCAGGAGGAACTGCGCTCCTCCGTACGTGCGTTTCTGGACAAGGAATGCCCCGTCGAGGTCGTGCGCGCCGCCGTCGAGACCGGCCAACCGCCAGACAAACTCTGGGCATCGATGGTCGCCCTCGATTGGCCCGCCCTCGGCATCCCCGAGGAGGACGGCGGCATCGGGTTCTCCGTGGTGGAGACGGCAGTCGTGGTCGAGGAGCTTGGCCGATCAGTGGCGCCCGGACCACTCCTGCCGACGATCACGCAATTCGCCCCCATTGTCCGGGAGGTGGGCACCCCCGACCAGCGCCGGCGGTTCCTCTCGGCCATCGCCACCGGCGCCATCACGGGGGCGCTGGCGGTCGCCGACCACCCGCGGGGGTGGGCCCTCGGTGACGTGACCATGGCCGCGGAACGGGCCGAGGGCGGGTGGGTGCTGCACGGCACCAAGCACGGCGTGCTGGCGTCCGACGACGTCGACGAGTTGGCGGTGGTCGCCCGGGTGGGCGACGGCTGGGGCGCGTTCGTGGTCCCCGGGCCAGAGGCCGGCCTCACCAAGGTGCACGCGCTCGATGCGAGCCGCCCCTTCTCGACGGCGACCCTCGACCGGGTTGTCGTCCCGGACGACCGCGCCTTGGGCGAACCCGGGAGCGCCGCAGGCACGCAGGGCATCGCTCGGGCCCTGCAGGAGGCGACGGTCGCACTCGCACTCGAAACCGTCGGCGCGTGCGACGCGCTCTTCCAGATGGTGCTCTCGTACGTCAAGGACCGCAAGCAGTTCGGCGTGGCGGTCGGTTCGTTCCAAGCGGTCAAGCACAAGATGACCGACATGTTCGTGGCCATCGAGCGGGCTCGTTCGCTGTGCTACTACGCGGTGGCGGCGATCGAGGAAGGCACGCCGTCACGCGCCGTTGCGGTCTCCATGGCGAAGGCGGCCAGCGACGACTGCCAACGTGCGGTATGCCGTGACGCGCTCCAGTCCTTCGGTGGCATCGGATTTACTTGGGAGCATGACTGCCACCTCTTCATGAAGCGGGCCGAGTCCAGCGGTGTGCTGTTCGGCGGTGCGGCCGAGCACTCGCTCGCCGTGGCCAGTGAGCTCGGGGTCGTGCCCGCCTGAGCGGGTGGGACTGTGCCGTGCGGCCCGGCGAAGACCTGATATCCGCCCTCGGCCTCGCGCCGCATCCCGAGGGCGGCTGGTACCGCCGCACGTGGCTGGCGCATGCCGCAGCAGGCGAACGGCCGGCCGGCAGCGCGATCTACTACCTGCTGCTCGAGGGCGAGGTCTCGGCTCCCCACCGGATTGATGCCACTGAGTTGTGGCACTTCTACTCGGGAGACCCCCTCGAGCTCACGAGGGAATGGCCGGACGGCGCGGCGGACCGGACGATCCTGGGGACCAACGTTGCGGCTGGGCACGTGCCGCAGTTGGTGGTCGAAGCAGGCGTGTGGCAGTCGGCCCGCCCCCTCGGTCGCTTCGCGTTGGTGGGCGCGACGGTGACACCGGCCTTCACGTTTACCGGCTTCGAGCTGCGTTCACGGGATGGCGGCCCAAAGGCGAGATGAGCCCGCGCACCTGCGGGAGGGAGGACGCCGACTCGGGAAGATCGAGGGCCGGATCTTGGGTAATCATCAAGGAGACGTCCTGACCGTCGGGACGTGAAGGGAGGACAGGTGGCCGAAGCCTACGAAGAGGGTCTCTCGGCCCTGCTTCACGAGACGAGGTCGTTTTCCCCTCCGGAGGGGCTGGCCGAGGCGGCCAACGCCCAGCCCGGGATCTACGCCGAGGCCGAGGCGGACCCGCACGCGTTCTGGGCGTCACAGGCCGAGCGGTTGCAGTGGGACGTCCCGTGGAACGACGCGCTGCAATGGGATCTCCCGTTCGCCAAATGGTTCGTGGGAGGAAAGCTGAACGTCTCCGTCAACTGCGTCGATCGCCACGTCGACGCCGGGCTCGGTGACCGCGTCGCCTTCCACTGGGAGGGCGAGCCCGGTGACACCCGCACCATCACCTATGCAGACCTGCTCGCTTCGGTCTGCCAAGCCGCCAATGCGTTGACCGACCTGGGAGTCCGCGCGGGGGACAAGGTGGCGATCTACCTGCCCATGATCCCCGAAGCGGTCATCTCCATGCTGGCCTGTGCCCGCCTGGGGGCGCCCCACACCGTCGTCTTCGGCGGCTTCTCCTCCGACGCCCTGCGCAGCCGGATCCTCGACTGTGACGCGCACTTCGTGATCACCGCGGACGGCGGGTACCGGCGCGGGGCGGCGAGCTCGTTGAAGCCCGCGGTCGACGAGGCCGTGAAGGAGTGCCCCGACGTACAACACGTCCTGGTCGTCAAGCGCACCGGCCAGGAGGTCGAGTGGGACCCGGGCCGTGACGTCTGGTGGGACGAGGTCGTCGACAACCAGCCCACCGCGCACGAAGCCCAGTCCTTCGACGCGGAGCACCCGCTCTACATCATGTACACCAGCGGGACGACGGCGAAGCCCAAGGGAATCTTGCACACCAGCGGTGGGTACCTGACCCACGTGTCGGCGACCCATCGCCTCGTCTTCGACCTCAAGCCCGAGCAGGACGTGTTCTGGACTGCGGCCGACATCGGCTGGGTCACCGGTCACAGCTACATCGTCTACGGGCCCCTGGCCAACGCCGCCACCTCGGTCATGTACGAGGGGACACCGGACACGCCTGGCCGTGACCGGTGGTGGGAGATCGTCGAACGCTACAAGGTCAGCATCCTCTACACCGCGCCGACCACCATCCGCACCTTCATGAAGTGGGGGGAGGACCTGCCCGCCCAGCACGACCTCTCGAGCCTGCGCCTGCTCGGTTCGGTCGGCGAGCCCATCAATCCCGAGGCCTGGATCTGGTACCGCACCCACATCGGTGGCGGGCGGTGCCCCGTCGTCGACACCTGGTGGCAGACCGAGACGGGCGGCATCATGATCACCCCGCTGCCCGGCATCACTTCGACCAAACCGGGCGCCGCCATGACGCCGTTCCCGGGCGTGTCCGCCGACGTGATCGACAACGAGGGCCGGTCGGTCGGCAACGGGGAGGGTGGCTACCTGGTCTTGACCGAGCCGTGGCCGGGCATGCTGCGCGGCATCTACGGGGACGACGAGCGCTACAAGGAGACGTACTGGTCGCGCTTCCCGGGCCGCTACTTCGCGGGTGACGGGGCCAAGCGGGACGAAGACGGGGACCTGTGGCTGCTCGGCCGCGTCGATGACGTGATGAACATCTCCGGGCACCGGATCTCGACGACGGAGGTCGAGCACGCGCTCGTCGGGCACCCCGCGGTCGCCGAGGCGGCGGTGGTCGGCGCCAACGACGAGACGACCGGACAGGCCATCGTCGCCTTCGTCACCGTGAAGGGCGGCACTGAGACCGAGGGCGAGGCCGGCGAGAAGCTCGTGGCCGATCTCCGTGACCACGTGGCGCGGGAGATCGGGCCGATCGCCAAGCCCCGTCAGATCCTGTTGACGCCCGAGCTCCCCAAGACCCGGAGCGGCAAGATCATGCGCCGGCTCCTGCGCGACGTCGCCGACCACCGCGCATTGGGTGACGTGACGACGCTCCTCGACCCCACCGTGGTCAACTCCATCAAGGAGCACATGGCCCAGGGTGGCGACGAGAAGGAGTAGACGGTCGGCGCCATGGCGACACTGGATCATCTCATCCTGGCCGTGCGCGACCGCGAGGCCAGTGTGCACTTCTACACCGAGGTCATGGGCTTCGGGCACGAGGGCGAGGACGGGCCGTTCTCGGTCATCAGGGTCAGCGCGGAGACGACGCTCCAGCTCGCCCCGTGGGGCACCGAGGGCGGTGACCATCTGGCCTTCGCGCTCACGCCAGCAGAGTTCGACGCCGCCTTCGCCCGCATCCGCTCGTTCGGCCTGCCTTACGGCGACACGTACCACGACGCCGCCAACATCCGCGGGCCCGGCATGGAGAACGGTGCCCGCGGGCCGGGGGAAACGGTGTACCTGTTCGACCCCGACCGCCACCTGGTGGAACGGCGCCGCTACTGACCCGGCGCGTGCACCTCGAGCACCGTCGCCGATCCCATGCCGCCGCCCGCACACAGGGTGCCGACGCCGATGCCCCCGCCCCGTCGGCGCAGCTCGTGAATGAGGGTGACCAGGATGCGGGCGCCCGAGGCGGCGATGGGGTGACCCAGGCCGACGCCGCCGCCGTTCACGTTGACGATCTCGTGCGGGAACCCGAGCTTCCGCGAGCACGCCACCGCCATGGTGGCGAAGGCCTCGTTGATCTCGACGAGGTCGACGTCGGATTCGGTCAGCCGGGCGCGGGCCAGGGCACGGGGCACGCAGACGGTGGGCGCCAGGCCCGTCCGGGCCGGCTCGATCCCGCACGAGTTCCACGACCGCACGGTGGCCATCGGCTCCATGCCGTGCGCGTCGGCGTAGGAGCGGGCGACCAGGACGAGTGCCGCCCCGCCGTCCGTGATGCCCGAGGAGTTCCCGGCGGTGACCTGGCCGCCCGGGCCGGTCAGTGCCGGCAGCGCCGCCAGCTTCTCGAGCGTGGTGTCGCGTCGCGGATGCTCGTCCACGCTGACCGTCACGGTTCCGCCCCGCCCGCCCGGCACCTCCACGGGCACGATCTCCTCGGCGAAGCGCCCGTCGTCCGTCGCGGCGATCGCCCGGATGTTGGAGTGATACGACCAGAAGTCCGACTCCTCGCGGGTGATGCCGCACTCGCGGGCCGTGTTCTCGCCGACCGTGATGAGCATGTTCATGTTGGGGGCCTCGGGCGAGTCCGGGTGGCTCGGGGGACTGAAGCGCTCCATGACCCCGAACGGGACCGGTGACTTCGCGAACATGACGGGCCCGCGCGTCATCGACTCGATGCCGCCGGCGACGACCGCTTCGGCCATGCCGGACCGGATGTTGGCGGCCGCCTCCTGGACCGCCATCATTCCGGTCGCACACTGGCGCTGGACGGCGCCGCCTGGCGTGTCGGGCGGAAGCCCCAGCGCGTTGGCGACGTAGCGGGCGGTGCAGCCCCCGCCCTGGACCGCCTCACCCAGAAGCAGGTCGTCGATGTCGCCCGCGTCGATTTCGGCGGTCGCAATGGCGCCGGCCACCGTCCGCATCCCCATGTCGTGGAGGGACAGCCCGGCCAGGCTGCGGCCGGCGCGGCCGATCGGAGTGCGGATCGCCGCCACGACCACGGCGTCGACGGCTTGGAAGTCGCTCATGGTTCGCTCCTCAGGCCCGCACGGAGACGGGGATGGCGAATTCGTCGGAGATGGACCGGGATCGACCCGCCGAAGCGCATCGGCCATGCTGCAACGAACCTGACATCGGCGTCAAACTTTCCCACGCCGAACTGCCGATTGGGGACCTCATTCCGTGCCGCGAGGGGTACCCGGCTGACGTGGCGCGTCCCGCTCGGGGCGGGCGCCTGAGGGCGGGCCGCGAGCCCGCCTGCATTAGCAATTCGCGGGCAACTTTCGACAGCAATTCGCAGGCCTCTAGTACAAAAGTCCCTTGCCCGACGACGCCCGCCGGTTCATCGTGCACAACTGAACGAAAAGGCAAACCTCCCGTGAGGGGGGGACGCAAAGCTACGGGGCTCGTTGAGTTCGCCGGGCCGCCGAATCAGCACCGAGCCCATCGCTCGTGCCCTCGCGACCCGTCGTCTTGGCGGTTCGGGGGGGAAGACGATGCGCCACACCCGACGGAGTCGGGCGATACCACTGGGGTTGGTCCGAGGTGTGGCGCTCGTGGTGCTGATTCCTCTGCTCGCGGCGGGACTCGCCGTTCAGGCCTCGACCGGGGTCGGTGCCGCAGTGCGTACCAACGGGTACGGCGGAGGCCGGATGATGGCGGCCGATCCGAACGGCGGCTACTGGACAGTCAGCGCAAACGGTGCGGTGACACCAGAGGGCGGGGCCCCAGCCATGGGGTCCCCGGCGCTATCAGGGCTCACGCTGGCCCGGCCCATCGTCGGCATGGCGTCGACTCCCGACGGCGGGGGCTACTGGCTCGTCGCCTCGGACGGCGGCATCTTCAACTACGGCGACGGCTCCTTTTACGGGTCCACGGGGTCCTTCCACCTGAACCAGCCCATCGTCGGGATGGCAGCAACACCGGACGGCCGCGGCTACTGGCTCGTGGCTTCCGACGGCGGCATCTTCAGCTTCGGCGACGCCTCGTTCCACGGCTCCACGGGGGGCATCCAGCTCAACCAGCCCATCGTCGGCATGGCCGCCACACCGAACGGCCACGGTTACTGGCTGGTGGCCTCCGACGGCGGCATCTTCAGCTTCGGCGACGCCTCGTTCCACGGCTCCACCGGGGCCATCCGTCTCAACCAGCCCATTGTCGGCATGGCGCCCACCCCGGATGGCGGCGGTTACTGGCTCGTGGCCTCCGACGGCGGGGTCTTCACCTTCGGTGACGCCGGGTACTACGGGTCCACGGGGGGAACAGGCGTCGGCGCTCTCGGTATCGTCATCGACCCGCCCTCCGCGGGCTACACCCTCGTGGCCCCCAATGGCTCGGGCACGTCCTTCGGGCCCCCGCAGCCACAGCCGGTCGCGAGCTCGTCAACCCCGAGGCCTCCCACGACCACGGCGACCACCACAACCACGCCTCCGCCGACGACCACCACGACGACGCTTCCGGTCACCAAGGCCGGGTTCGGCCAGCCGGTCATGCCAACACCCAGCGGCTATTCCGCGGCGCACCTGATCCTCGACGACCCGTTCTCCGGCACCAGCCTCAATACCTCCCACTGGAGCGACATCATGGGTGGACCCGTTCCCGACGTTGGGCCATGGGGCAGCTACGGTGCAGCACCGGTCGTCGACAACGGCCTCACTCTCACCAACACCAACGGCGCGTCGATGGTGGACACCGCCAATCCTGCGACCGGGAAGAATCTCTTTCAGTTCCCCCAGGCTGGGTTCTACTTGCAAGTCAACTTCCGGGTGTCGGACATGAGCAACGGCTTCTTCCCCGCCATCTGGTTCCCCTACGACAACGGAATCACCTCTCACGCCAACGAGATCGACCTGTTCGAGGGCGGGTTCCTTCCCTCGAGCTACGGGTTGTCGGGTCATCCGATCAACAACATGGTGGAGTCGAACTACGGGGGATGCAGTTGCCAAGACCCAAACTGGGAACAAAAAGTGGCCGATGCTGGTGAGGACATCACGAAAGGCTTCGTGACGGTTGGAATGGAGTTTGTTCCTGGTAGTCACGTGAACTTCTACGTCGGCCAAGGGGCCAACAGGATCCTTGTCCTCTCGGACACGAACGGCGCCGACATTGGGGCCTCCGCCGACTACAACCTCGTAATGACTCCGCAAGGCGCGCCGGGCGGTTCGTCAGGTTGGCACACACAGGGGCCCGGTACCGGCTCTATGTATATCGCCGAGGTTCAGGTGTACTCGCTGCCATGATTCGTCGCCTCTGACGGCGTCCAGGCTGATCCTCACGTAGATGGCTGTCCTCTTGGCAGCCCTTGTCATGTTCGGTGCGCTCCTGTGCCTCGGGAGGCACCGAACCCCCTGCGTGTGTAGGAGTTGCAGGTTGTCGGCATGGTTGCCATCATGCGCACCGTGTTGATGGACGACCACCTGGCTCGCATGGCCGATGAGTTCGGTGACCGGACCGCGTTCGAAGTCGTCGACGTCGGGACGATGACGTTCGCGGAGTGGGACGGCGCCGCCAATGCCATGGCGAGGAAGCTCCTGAGCCTCGGCCTGGAGCAGGGCGCCCGAGTGGGCATCCATCTGCATCCAGAGTTCGCGCTGCGCTGGCTGGTGTCCTACTCGGCGGCACACCGGGCAGGGGGGGTGGCCGTGCCCATGAACCCTCGCTTGGCCCGGGCCGAGGTCGCGCATGTGCTCTCGCACTCGGGCGCGTCGGCCGTGGTGGCCGACGGTGACCTCGTGGCGAGCGACCTCGAGGTGGCGGGCGACCACGTCCTGGCGCTCGTCGACGCCGGCGGGGATGCTGCGTCGTCCGGCGACGCCGGGGACAGGCTCCTCGACTGGGCCGCCGCGACGACCGGGGACCGGTCGCACTTCCAGGCTCCGCGGGAATCCGACGACTTGGCCGACATCCTGTACACGTCGGGCACGACGGGCCGGCCCAAGGGCGTCGCGGTCCGCCACTCCAACGGGTCCATGATCGCCAATGTCGAACCGAACTGGTCCGGGGGTGGCTGGCTGCACGCCAGCCCCCTGTTCACCTTCGCCGGCATCGCGCTCGTCTACACGCCCATGAAGCTCGGCCTGCAGGTGATCTACCAGCCCCGCTTCGATGCCGACCGCTGGCTGCGCGTGGTGGAGGAGCAGCGCCCCATCGCGGTGTTCCTGGTCCCGGCGATGGCGCACCTCCTCATCGACCATCCCCGCTTCGAGGCGGCCGACCTCTCGTCGGTGACCATGTGCTCGGTGGGCAGCGCGCCCCTCGCCCCGTACGTCGTAGAGCGTCTGCAGGAAAAGATGCCCGACGCCCTGGTCTCGAACAACTACGGCATGACCGAGGCGGGATCCGCCTACTGCATCATGCCGCAAGGCGAGGCGGTCAAGCGTCCTGGTTCGGTAGGCCAGATCGCGCCGCCCGCCGTCGTGCAGATCGTCGACGAGCACGATCAGGCGCTCCCGCCCGACATCGTGGGCGAGGTGCGCCTGCAGATGCCGGGACGGCAGCGCGAGTACTTCAACGATCCTGAGGCGACGGCCGGCACGTGGAAGAACGGCTGGCTGATCACCGGCGACCTCGGCAAGCTCGACGCCGACGGGTACCTCTACATCGTCGGTCGCTCGAAGGACGTGATCATCCGTGGCGGCAACAACGTGCACGCGACGGACGTCGAGCACGCACTGGTGCAGCACGACGCCGTGAAGGAGGTCGCCGTCATCGGCGCCCCGCACCCCGTGCTGGGGGAGGACGTCGTCGCATTCGTGGTGCTCCACGCCGACGCCCAGGTGGACGCGGACGAGTTGCGCGCGTTCGGGCTCGAGCACCTGGCCGACTACAAGGTGCCCCGCCAATTCGTCTTCGTGGACGCCCTGCCGCGGAACCCGACCGGCAAGGTCGTCAAGCCCGAGTTAAAGGCGCGCCTCGCCGGCAGCACCGCCTGAGGGGAGGCGACGGTTCCGCGGCCGATGCCGCCCGGCGCTCAGACGTCGATCGTCGGCGACTGGCCCAGCACCGTACCCGTGGCGTCGAGGGCCGCCACCGCGGCATGGCCCGCGCCGGCGGGCACCGTGATCGACGATTCGAAACCCTGGCGCGGGACCTCCGCGACCGCCTGAAGGCTGGCGGGGTCCGATCCGGCCAGCAGGCGCCAGCGCACCGTCTCGGTCGAACCGTTCCAGGACACGTAGACCACTTGCTGGGATCCTGCATGGCCCGCCGCAACGGCCGGCTGATCGGCCGGCCGGCCGATCCAGGCGAAGCGGAAGGCCCGGTAGGACGTACCCGAGAGGAGCCTCCCGTCGAGCACCAGCGTCCCGTCGGCCTGCAGCTCGGTGTAGTACGGGTCGGCGCCCCAGCCGATGAGGACGTCGGTGTTGGGCAGCATCTGGAAGCTGCCCTGGCTCCCGGCGAGGAGCCGGCCGTCAGGATGCAAGTACTGGGTCTGCACGGTGGCCGTCCGCTTGACCTCGTCGACATCGAGCACGAGGCCGCGCGACTGTTTGGCCTCCGGCGGGTCACCTTCGTCGTCGAAGAGAGTGATGCTGCCGTCGGCGTGGGTGCGCGCGTCGTGCTGCCACGCAAAACGGGCGCCGGGGGCGAGCGTGAAGTCGCTCTTCTTCCCGCCCAGGCGCCAGATGATCTCGCCTGTGCCCGGGTCGACCTTGTAGAGGGCCCAGGTGTTACGCGCCGAGATCAGCAGCTTGCCGTCGGGTGTGAAGTCGATGGAGTTGAGGTGAACCGGGTCGAAGGGCGCGTCGGACGAATAGGCCTCCTGCGACTCGGAGAACGGGATGTGCTCCGAGCTGCTCCAGTCGAAGACCAGGGCGCCCGTGCTCAGGTCGACACCCTGGATCGTGGCGTCGAGGGCCTTACCGCTGCCGGGGCCGCCGACGCTGCTCAGGTCCGTGGTGTAGGTGCGATAGGCGGTGAAGTACGCGACGCCGGTGGGGGAGATGATGAACTCGTGCAGGTCGGCAGGCAGGCCCTTTTTGGCCTGGACCGTCATGATCGGCCGATAGGAGGCGTCGGCAACGACGTACTCGCCGCTGAGGCCGACGCCGTACGAGGCGACCTCGCCCTGCCACCAGGTCAGCACCTGTTGCCCGTTCCAACTCTGGACCCTGAGGTTGGCCGCGGCGTGGGGGACAGGATGGATCCAGACGGGGTTCCCGGCGTCGTCCACCATCAGCGGTCCGGCGGGCGTCAGGCAGACGAGACCCTCGGCGGGCGAGCCCGAGCCGCGCGTGACGTCGATCAGGGGCGGCTTGAGGTCGGGCCGTGACCGGTAGGTCGCGGTCGTCGGGCCCGGCGGCGCCGTGGTCGTCGTGGTGCTGGTCGAGCCCGAAGAACCGCAGGCCGCCAGCATCGTGCCGGCGAGGACACCGCCGCCGAGGAGAAGGAAGTCCCGCCGGGAGTGCCGTGTCTCGAGGGGTTGGCTATTCGTGCGTCCACTCTGCACCCTGTTGCCCATGTTCGGCGACGGTAGGCGGCGGATCTCGGGAAGCCCTGGGTCAGGGCTGGGACGGGGGTTGGGCGCGCCGTAGGGTTTGCTGAGGATCGCGCGCCCAGCAGGCAGAGGTCATAGGCACCTCGCTGCGCGGCCGCCCGATGTGACGCGCGGATGAACTCTGTGCGATGTGTCCCCGGTTCGTTCAAGAGCCGACAGGTCGTCTCGTATACTGAGGCGATCATGACGCACCCGAGCGCGACGATCAGCCGGGCCTCCCGGTGCGGCCAGGGCGGCAACTTCCTGGGTCAGTCGCACGTCGCCATGTCCGAGGTAACCGTGTGCGGGATCCCCAAGTTGAGCCTCCGGGAGGTGGCTTCCACGGCGTAACAAAGGACGTGCACAGTCCGACGTCGAGGAGCCGCTTCCCCAACGGGGAGCGGCTCTTTCGCATTTCGGGCGAGTGGCGCGCCTTTGACGAATCTCATGGAACGGAACGAATGGAAACCACGATGTCCGAGAGCAACATTGCGAAGGCGAACACCGCGACGGCGAGGCAGCTGTGCCGGCGCTGCGGATTCCATCCTGCGTCACCACGGATCGCGGAGTACTGCTCGTGGGACTGCTACGACGCCGACGACGAGGACGACGAGGAAGACGAGAAGGCCGCCTGAGCGCCGCGGTGAGTTGTCGCGCCGGCTGTACCGTCACGCCGGACTTTCGGCCGGTACCAGCGGAGGGGCGATGACGAGGGACGCGTCAACGGGTGCGGGCGTGGCGGGCGCAGGCCGCCGCGCCGACGTGTAGCGCTGCTTTCGTGCCAGGGCGGGCCGCTCGACGAGTCGCCACGAGAGCTCGGCCGACGCGAAGGTGGCGGCGAGCGCCACGGGCACTCCGACCAGGCCCATCCCGGCCAGCCAGGTGAGCCAGGCGTAGTGCCAGAGGTAGAGGCCATAGGAGCGCCGCCCCACGAAACCCGCCAGCGGTGATCCCACCACGCCCGGGCGCTGGTCTTCCTGGTGTTCGCCCAGGTAGGCCAGGACGAGGAGCCCCGCGGCGAGGGAAACGGCGACCCAGGCGGCGGTGAAGACCGGGGTCGGCACAGGGTGGTCGAAGGCCCACGCGCCCCAGGCCAGCACGAGCAGGGCACCGGTCACCGCGGCGGGGCGGCACCGGCCCTGGACGACCCCCAGCCACGACGGCTGTAAGGACCAGACCGCGGCCAGCGCCGCCCCGACGAGGAACGCGCCGGCCCGGGTGTCGGTGCTCATGTCGACGGCGAGCGAGATCCCGTGCCCGCCCCGCAGAGCGACGTCGACGAAGGAGGCGAGCGCCGCCCCAGCCGCCACCCAGGCCACGGCCACCCGGCTCCGGCGCGGCGAGGAGCACGACGACGACGGGCGACCAGAGCAGGTAGAACTGCTCTTCGACCGCGAGGGACCACAGATGGCCGAGGGGGACGTACGACGTGAACCAATGCCCAGATGTCGGCCCAGTTCGTCACGTAGAGGAGGGCGGCCGCCCCGCCCTCCAGGGCGGCCCACGGTGAGGTGCCGGTGGCAGGTATTCCGCCGGGCACGGTGGTCGTCCACGGTGCATGCCCCCTCGTCGCCAGGACGATGGCCAACCAACCGGCCAGGAAGGCGATGAGCGCCGGCAGCAGGCGGAGCGCACGACGGGCGAAGAAGTTCGCCAGCGAGATGCGGCCCGTTGACGCCCGTTCCTCGAGGAGCAGGGCCGTGATCAGGAAGCCGCTCAACGCGAAGAAGACGAACATGGCGGCCTGGCCCATGGCGATCGGCAGCGTCAACGCGTGGGAGAAGAACACCACCGTCCACGCCACACCCCGGATCCCGTCGAGTGCCGGCCGCCGCCCGAGGCGATGCGGCGAGGTGACTCGATCGGACATGGCGCAGAGCTATCAGACGAGTCTTGGAGGCGAACTCCAGCCCACATGGGAGCGCCTTGTGCTGCGCGTGGGAATCGCATGAGAACGCCTGCACACGCCAGTCTGCGCGACCAGGCGTCAGCCCCAGGGACGCGGCGAGGGGTGCATCACGTGCACCGTCGGGCGCTGACAACCCACCCCACCCCGGGTCGGTCCGACCGGACGCGTAGCCGGCACGGAGATTCTGCAGCCAGCGCAGGCTGTCGTCGAGGCCACCTGGCCGGTTGCGGGAAGCCACAGCGTGCGGTAGCGCTCGCTGAGGTCGTCGAGCTCGACACCGAGTGCGGCCGCTCGTCCCCGCTGACCTCGCCGAGCGAGCCCGTCGCCGTGGAGCCGGCCCCGGGCGTCACGGATCGAGCAGGGACACGAGATCGATGCTGTAGACGGACCTCGTCGCCCAGCCATCGCTCCGTCGTCGCGAGCCGGCTCGGCGCCGCCACGGCAGCTGCGGGCGTCCGTCGAAGCAGGCGTCCACCGCGTCCAGCTCGGCGGCGGTCACGCCTTCGGTCAGCCCACGGCCGACGGGGAATTGCGGGTAGTAGAGGTTCATCACGAGCGTGGACATGTTGGGAACTGCGGTGTGACTAACCGGTGGGCGTCGCCCAGGGCCAGACGGCGTCAGCCAGAGTCCGCCGGTGGGATCCTCGAAGACGTGCGCACTCAGGGCCGCGGGCATGTCGATGTCCTCGTTGGCCGCATGGCACCACGAAACGGCGGCGCCGTAGGCCAGCCCGGGCTCGCTCACCACCCATTGCTGGAGGTGGCCGTTGTCGCCCCAGTCGGTGTTGAGGTAGCCCGTGCCACCGTGCGCCAGCGCGGCGGCCGCGGCCCGGCCGCAGGTGCGTCCGCGCGTTGGTGAAGCGCCCGAGGATGCTGAGCCAGCTCGACGTCCCCGGGGCGACCCAGAACGGCACGCCCGCCTCGGCCAGCACCGCGCAGCGCTCGTCGAAGGGATACCAGTCGTCGTAGCCCCACTCGCACACCGTCACGCCGGCGGGTAGCCGGGCGACCTGGTCGGCGCGCCCCGAGACCATGTCGCCCCACATCAGCATCTCGCGGCCATCCAGCTCGGGCAGGGCGCGGCAGAGTGGCCACCCAGGCCAGGAAGTCGTCCATGCGGGTCGCCGGCAGCTCCCATGCCTCGTCGAGCCCGACGTGCACCCGGCGGCTGCTGAACAGCGGCAGCAACTCGCCCAGCAGCTCGCGGACCAGCGCGAGCGAAGCCGGGTTTCCCGGCTCGATCGTCATGGGCTGGCGCGTGATGCCGAACGGATCGACGAAGCCGTCCGGTTCGATGGCGAGCGGGCGGTAGCGCGATCGTGCGCGAGCCAGCGGTTCATGTGGCCGAGACAGTTCTGGTTGGGCACGAGCTCCACGTGCCGGGCCCGGCAGAAGGCGTCGAGCTGCCTGATCTCGCCGCGTCCAGCGGGCTGGCGGCGGCATGGACGTCGGGGTGGCCCGCGGTAGGCGAACGTGTGCTCCGAGTACAGCTGCACCTGGTTGACCTTCAGCGACGCCAGGCGGTCGATCACGGTCCGCAGCGAGTCCATCGTCGGGACCTTGTCGCGGGAGATGTCGAGCATCACCCCGCGGACGGGGAGATCGGGATGGTCGCTTGACGAGCCCACGGGAGCCGCGCCGTCGTGGAGGCGCTCCAGCTGGGCGAGTGTGGCCTCGCCGTAGAAGAGACCTGCCTCGTCGGCGCCGACCAGCTCCACGCCGTACTCGCTGATGCGCAGCTCGTAGCCCTGCGGGCGGAAGCGACGGGTCGATCCGGCGAATCGCGGCACGGCAGTCGACGCAGAGTGTCGGCCCAGCTCGAGCGTCCGGGGGACCGGCAGCAGGTTCACGCCAGCTCCTTGCGATAGACGAAGTACACCTCGCTCACCCGCCCGCCGACGGCGGCGTAGGGGGACGGGACCCACCCAGACGACGGAGACGCAGAGGCGCCGCGCCGGCGCAGCTCGTGCAGGGCGCCCAAGAGGACGCCCTTCCCCCGGCCCTGGCCCATCAGCTCCAGCCGTACCGCGACCGGCCCGAGCAGCCCGCGGCGGTTCACCTCGAAGGCACAGAAGGCCGCCAGCGGCCCCGGTCATCCCCGTCTCGGCGCGATGACCAGATTCCCCTTGTCGAGGGCGCGCAGGACCTCCCGCCGCCAGTTCGGCCATTGGGCGGCCATGAAGTCGTCGACCTCGGCGCGGTCCACGGGACCGGCGAGGCGGTGGCCTCCCAGGTCCTCGGGGATATCTGCAGGTCGACGTCCATGTTGAAGTTGGTGTCGGCCCGGGCGTAGTGGCGGCGTTCGAAGAGGCACAGCAGGGCGTCTCTTTGCTGGGGACGCCCGGCCAGAGGAAATAGGGCGGATCGGCACCGGTGATCAGGCAGGTATGCCCGGCCGCCAGCGCCCACTCCTCGGCGGCCTGCACCAAGGCGTGACCGAGCCCGCGCCCTCGGGCGGCCGGGTCGACGGCGAGCAGCCGGATGTGGGCGCCGTCCTCACACGCGACCACGGCGACGACGCCGGTGGCCGGGTCTCCCAAGAAGATCGCGGGCAGGTCGTCGCGAAGAGCGCGCCGTCGAGCTCCTGGTCGAGACGGCGGATCGGCCACGGCACGGGTGCACAGCTGCGCCAGGGCGCCGAGGTCGGACCGGTGGACGCGCGGGCCGGGACGGTCATCGCGGCGGGTGTGCGGTCGGCAGCGGTCGCTGGTTGGCACGGCGACAGGCTACGGCGCCGCCGCGCCGGCGGTCAGCCCGGTCGTCGGGAAACCGCAGCCGGGCCAATTGGGTGGACTGGGCGACGACGTGGCCCCGCTGTCCCATAGGACGCAGGTCTCGTCGACCATGCCGCCGGCGACGAGGTTGGCCGTCATGCGGATGGCCAACCAGCCCGGCACCGGTCACGCCGCGCACGTAGGCGGACATCTGCAGGGTGGGCACCCAACCGCTCGAGCCGATCATGAGCGTGGGCGGCGGCATGGCGTCGATGGTGAAAAGCAGCGAGAGCGGGTCGGGTGCCCGACCGTCCGCGAAGCGGGTCCATCCGCGCAGCTCGCGCGGGTGTGCCGGCGGGTGGCGGTGCGTCGGTGAAGGGATTGGTCGCCGGGTCGAGCCGGAGGTCCAGCACCTCCATGATCCCGACGTGGACGCCGCCCGGGATGTCTCGCGGGCCAGCCGCACGCAGCTCGCGGGGTCGGGTGCATGGAACGGTGGCGTGCCGTCGTAGCGGGCCGTGGTGGCCACGGGCACGGCGCCCACGACGAACATGGCGTCCACCACGTCGGCGCCCTGCTGGACCAGCACGGCGCGGACGTGCGCAGCCGTGCGCCCGCGGCGCAGCAGCCAGGTGCACACCGTTCCGGGTCCGAGGTCCGGCGGTCGCAGGTAGGTGACGGTCGCGGACTCCACCTCCCAGTCGCCAGCGTCGTCGGCCCGGCGGACGACCGTCCGGGCCGCGCGGCCGAGCAGCGCGAGAGGTAGCCGCCGTTCGGCTTGTCGCCGACCGTCCAGAGATGGTGGACCTCGGTCTCGAACACTGCGGGATCGGGCGTTTGCCGGATCGACGTGGCCGGTGTCGAACGAGATATCTGCGGCGTCCGGCATGCAGGCGACCCTACCGGCGGCGATGATGGCGCATGACCTTCGACATGGAGGGAACCTTCGGGGACGACTACCTCTACTTCTACGAGGAGTCGATCGACGACGAGCACTCGGATGCCGACACGGCCGAGATTCTCGGCCTGCTCGAGTTGCCGCCCGGCTCGCGCATCCTCGACGCGCCCTGCGGGCACGGCCGCATCGCCCGGCGGCTGGCGGCGGCCGGCATGGAGGTGACCGGCGTGGACCTCACCCCCACCTACCTCGAGCAGGCCCGCGCCGACCCGAGCCCGCCGCAGGGCGCTGTCACCTACGTGGACGGCGACGTGCGGGCGCTGCCGGTGGACGGACCGTTCGACGCGGTGGTGTGCTGGTTGAACTCGTTCGGTTACTACGAGGACGCGGACTGTCACCGTGTGCTGGCGGAGTTCCACCGGGTGCTCCGACCGGGCGGCATCGTGGCCATCGACACCATGCACCACGACGGAGGTGTCCGGCACTTCACCCCGGCGCCCGACGGGGTGGTCGTCCAACGCGGGCACGACACGATGGTCGAACTGTCCACCTTCGACCCGGTCACGGGGCGGATGGTGATCGAGCGGACCGTGCACCGGGACGCGGCGCGCCGCCGGGCGTCCTACTTCGTGCGGCTACCGACGCCCCCCGAATGGGTGGTGTGGCTCGAGGCCGCAGGCTTCTGCGACGTGACCTTCCGGGCCGGCGGCGGTGGGCCGCTCGAGCTCGACAGCTGGGAGATGGTCGTCGTCGCGAGGGCAGGCCCGGAGGGCCGAACTGGAGCTCCGGTATAGAGTGAGGGACACGCCTGGCAGCACGCGGTCACCGGGACACCCAGGTCGCGGCCGATGCAAGGGCCGTGAGCACAGACACCGCACTGCAGGACCCCCATTTCGGGTCGGGGTCCGAGGGAGAGCGCATGAACGTCGATCTGCAGGCACCGGCCGGCATCGCAGCCTGGGGCACCTACCTGCCGTCCTGGCGTCTGCAGCGTGCTGCCATCGGCTCAGTGCTGGGCAGCGGAGGCGGACGCGGCACGCGCGCGGTGGCCTCCTACGACGAGGACACCACGACCCTGGCCGTGGAGGCGGGCCGGCGGGCGCTCGCGGCGGGTCCCGGAGCCAGTGCGGTGCAGGACCTGTTCCTTTCGACACCCGACCCGCCGTATCTCGACAAGACGAGCGCCACGACGGTGCACGCGGCGCTCGGGCTCGGTCGGGGCTGCGGCGCCTATGACTTCGCAGGCTCGTCGCGGTCGGCCATCGGCACCCTGTTGCAGGCGCTGGCCCTAGCCGGGTCGGACATGGCAGTGGGCGCGGGCCGGACGACACTGGCGGTCGTCTCCGACCTGCGCACCGGGCTCGTCGGCTCGGCCGAGGAGCGCGACAGCGGTGACGGCGCGGCCGCCTTCGTCTGCGCACCCGAGGGCGCGGTGGCGCAGCTGATCGGGCGGGGCGCCGCGAGTGACGAGTTCCTCGATCGTTGGCGTGTGCCCGGTGAGGCCGACTCACACGTGTGGGAGGAGCGCTTCGGTGAGGAGCTCTACGTGCCCTTGGCGCGCGAGGCATTCGCCGCGGCGCTGAAGGACTCCGGACTCTCGGAGGGGGACGTAGACCACGCGGTGGTGACCGGCCTGCACGTCCGTGCCGTCAAGACAGTGGCCGGTGGGCTCGGAGTGCGCCAGGGCGTGCTGGCGCCCGACCTCACGGCGACGGTGGGCAACCTGGGCGCGGCGCATGCCGGCGTCGCGCTGTGCGACGTGCTGGAACGAGCGAAGCCGGGTCAGGTGATCGCGGTGCTGTCCCTGGCCGACGGGGCGGACGCCTTCGTGCTGCGCACCACGGCCGCGCTGGCGGACGAGCAGCGGGCTCGTGACGAGGCGGGGGTGCCCTCCGTAGCCGAGCAGGTGGCGGCGGGGCGCGACGACCTCACCTACGCGGCCTTCCTCACGTGGCGCGGGCAGATGCGGCGCGAACCGCCCCGGCGTCCCGACCCCGAGCGCCCCGGCGCGCCGACCGTGCACCGTTCCGAGGAGTGGAAGTACGCCTTTGCGGCCAGCCGCTGCCTCGCCTGCGGGTTTCGCCACATGCCCCCGACGCGGGCGTGCCTCAACTGCCACGCCATCGACCAGATGCAGGCGGAGCGCCTGGCCGACGTGCCCGGTACGGTGGCCACGTTCACGATCGACCATCTTGCGTTCTCGCCATCACCTCCGGTCATCGGCGTCATCATCGACTTCGACGGCGGCGGACGGTTCCGGTGCGAGATGACCGACGCCCGGCCGGCCGAGCTGTCGATCGGGGACCGGGCGACCATGACGTTCCGGCGGATCTGGACGGCGCAGGGCGTGCACAATTACTTCTGGAAGGCTCGCCCGGCCGTGGCCGGTGCGGGTCGGGTCGACGACGGGAAGCGAGGAGAGTAGAGCGATGGCGAGCAGCGGCATCCGCGACGAGGTGGCCATCATCGGCATGGGCTGCACCCGATTCGGCGAACTGTGGGACAAGGGGGTCGACGACCTGCTGACCGATGCCGCGACCGAGGCGGCGTCCTCGGCGGGGGTGTCGATCCACGACATCGACGCCTTCTGGCTCGGGACCATGACGTCCGGCGTTTGCGGGGTGACGCTCTCGAAGCCGCTCAAGCTCGACTACAAGCCGGTGACCCGGGTGGAGAACTACTGCGCGACGGGTTCGGAGGCATTTCGTAACGCCTGCTACGCCGTCGCATCGGGCGCCTACGACCTGGCCATGGCCATCGGGGTGGAGAAGCTGAAGGACACCGGGTACTCGGGGCTCACGGGGATCCGCGCCGTCGGGGACGGCACCGACCCCGGGCTCTCGTCGCCCGCCGCCTTCTCCTTCCTGGCGCCCTCCTATGCCCACAAGTACGGCGTGGCCAAGGACCAGCTGAAGGAGGTCATGAGCCGGATCGCCTTCAAGAACCACCAGAACGGGGCGCGCAACCCGCGGGCGCAGTTCCAGAAGGAGGTCTCGATGGAGACCATCGCCAAGGCGCCGCTCGTCGCGGGCGACCTCGGCGTCTTCGACTGCAGCGGTGTCTCCGACGGCTCGGCGGCCGCCATCATCTGCCGGGCGGAGGACGCCCACCGCTACTGCGCCAACCCGCTCTACGTCAAGGCACTGGCCTTCGTCGCCGGGCCGGCCGCCGGGCCCATCGATCCCGCCTATGACTACACGACCTTCGAAGAGGTCGTGCGCTCGGCCGCGGACGCCTACGCCCAGGCGGGGATCACCGAGCCCCGCACACAGCTCGCCATGGCCGAGGTGCACGACTGCTTCACGCCGACCGAGCTCGTCTTGATGGAGGACCTCGGGTTCGCCGAGCGGGGTACCGCCTGGAAGGAGGTGCTCGAGGGCACCTTCGACCGCGACGGCGACCTGCCGGTCAACCCCGACGGGGGCCTGAAGAGCTTCGGCCACCCCATCGGCGCCTCCGGTCTCCGCATGCTCTTCGAGTGCTGGCTCCAGCTGCGAGGCGAGGCGCCGCCGGAACGTCAGATTGCCACGGTGGGGCCCGGCCGCTCTTTGGGGCTGACCCACAACCTGGGCGGGGCTCCCGGAGAGGGCGTCAGTTTCGTCGGTATCGTCGGCACCGAGCTCGGTTGATGAGCGGAGCACACGCGGGGGCGCCGGGGGAGGACCTGCTGGCGGAGACCGAGGACCACACCGCGCTGCGCCAGCTGGCGCGCGACGTGGCCGAACGCGAAGTGGCGCCCCGGGCTCACCAGGCCGACGAGGACGGGTTCGTGCCCGCCGAGGTGCGGAAGGCCCTCGCGGCGGCGGACCTGCTGCGCATCACCGTGGGGGAGCAGTGGGGTGGCATGGGGCTAGGCGACGTCGAGGCCGCCATCGTGCTGGAGGAGATCGCGCGGGCCGATGTGTCGTCGGCCATCTGCTGCCAGCTCACCTTCAACGGACCGCCCCGGGGCATCGAGCACCTCGGCCCCGACGCCATGAAGGAACGGTGGCTCCCGGCGGCGGCCGACGGCGACGCCTTGATCAGCATCGGGATCACCGAGCCCGATGCCGGCTCGGCAGTGCAGAACATGCGTGCCGCGCTCGTCGAGGACGGGCCGGGCCGGTGGCGGCTCAACGCCTACAAGAATTACTCGACGCTGGGCGACGTGGCGCAGGGCGTGCTCGTGTGGTGCCGTTGGCCGGGCGGCGAGGGTGCCAAGGGGATCGGCGCCGTGATCGTGCCGATGGACCGGGAGGGCGTGTCCGTCACGGGGCGGCACAAGGGCATGGGGATCCACGCCGCCACCGAGGCCGAGCTCGCCTTCGACGGGGTCGAGATCACCGAGGACGACGTGCTCATCGCGGGGGACCCCGCCAACACCGACGCCTTTAAAGTGTTGCTCTCGCATCTCAACCACGAGCGTTGCGGCAACGCTTCGATGTGTGTCGGTGCGGCGCAGGGCGCGCTGGAGCATGCGGTCCGCTACATGAACGAGCGAGTCATCGGCGGGCGACCGCTGGCCGAGCTGCAGGGCCTGCAGTGGAAGCTGGCGGATATGGCGGTCCAGCTCGAGGGCGCCCGGCTCTTGCTGGCCCGCGCGGTACGCCTGGCCGGTCCCGGCGGCACGCCGCCTCCGCTCGAGACCGCGTTGGCCAAGACGGCGGCGAATCTGGCCGCCAAGTTCGTCTGCGACGAGGCGATGCAGATCCACGGCGGCTACGGCTACTCGCGCGAGTACCCGCTCGAGCGCGCCTACCGCGACATTCGCGGCCTGTGCGTCGGGGCGGGAACCATCGAGGCGCAGAAGAACTTCATCGGTCTACGCGTCTCCGCCGGGGGGCGGACCGGTTCGCCCGGGTGGAGGGACCCGCTGGCCTAGATGTCGCCCGGCGTTACGGGGTCGCTGGGGCCTGACGCTGAGCCGCCGTCTGCGCGAACTCCGACCAAACCTGCACCCATTCGTTCCATACCGGCGGCGGGTAGTCGTGGCCCATGCCGTCGATCTCGTAATCAGCGCGCGCCCGGGATAAGCGCAGCGGTGCGGCGGCCGCCGCTGGGGTCGATGAGAGTGTCCCGGCTGCCGTGGATCACGAGCACGGGCAGGTCCAGCTCGGCGAGCTGTTCGGACCGGGAACCGTCGTGCGCGACGGCCCTCATCTGTCGCCCGGTCCCTTCCGGGGAGAAGCAGCGGTCGTAGGCCGCGGCGGCCCGGGCACGGATGGCGTCGTCGTCCAGCCACTCGGGCTTCGACCCGTAGACGTGGAGGGCGGCCACCTGACGGTCGATGTAGGCGGCGCGGCGACGGAGCCGGCGGGGCGAGCAGGAACGCCAGGGCCTCCGGCGAGCTGTCGCCGTAGCCCGCCTCGCCGGTGCGGGACATCACCGAAGTCATTGACAGCAGGCGGTCCGGGTGGTCGATGGCGAGCCGCTGGACGATCATCCCTCCCATGGAGCAGCCCATCACGTGTGCCTTCTCCACGCCGACCGCGTCGAGCACCGCGATGGCGTCATCGGCCATGTCGGCGAGCCTGTAGTCGGTGCCTTCGAGTTTCGTGGAGAGTCCGACATCGCGGTTGTCGAACCGCAGTACGTGAAAGCCCTCGTCGCAGAAGAGCTGACACCACTCCACGGCGTAGTTCAGACACTGGGAGCCGAGGCCGTTGACCAGCAGGAGCGCGGGTGCGGCCGGGTCCCCGAACTCCTCGTAGTAGATCTCGGTGGCACCGTTCCGCGCCGTACCCATGTGCCCTCCCGGGAATGGTGCTCGAAGAACCCGCCCGTCAGCGGGCGCTGGCGTCGGCCCCTAGCGCTGCATCGCCTTGGTCTCGATGAATTCCTCGAGTCCGTACTTGCCGCGCTCACGGCCATTACCCGACTGCTTGTACCCGCCGAAGGGCGCGCCGGGGTTGAACGCACCGCCGTTGATGTCGACCTGACCGGTCCGCATCTGGCGCGCCACCTTCTCGGCCCGGGCCGGGTCGCTGCTCCACACTCCGCCGGACAGGCCGTAGGGGGTGTCGTTGGCGATCTCGATCGCCTCCTCTTCGGTGTCGTAGGGGATGATGGACAGGACGGGACCGAAGATCTCCTCCCGGGCGATGGTCATGTCCGGGGTGACGTCGGAGAAGACTGTGGGCTGGACGAAGAAGCCCTTCTCCAGTCCCTCGGGTGCGGCCGCCCCGCCGATGACTAACTTGGCGCCCTCCTCGATCCCCTTGTTGATGTACCCCCGCACCCGGTCCCGTTGTACCGAGGACACGAGCGGCCCGAGCAGCTTGCCGGCCTCGAAGGGGTCGCCGGGGGCGAAGCCGGCGGCGGCGCCCGCCGCCAGCTCTTCCACCTCGGCCAGCTTGCCCCGGGGGACGAGCATCCGGGTGAGGGCCGAGCAGGTCTGGCCAGAGTTCATGTAGCAGGCGAACACCCCGGCCGGCACGGCCGCCGCCAGGTCAGCGTCGTCGAGCAGGATGTTGGCCGACTTGCCACCCAGCTCGAGCGCAACCCGCTTGATGCCCTCGGCCGCCAGTTCCATGACCCGCCGGCCCGCCCGGGTCGAGCCGGTGAAGGAAACCATGTCGACCTTGGGGTGGGCGGCGATCGCCTCACCGACGACCGGGCCGACACCGCTGACGAGATTGAAGACACCCGGCGGGAGACCGACCTCGTCGATGATGTCGGCCAGGATGAACGCGTTGATCGGCGCCACCTCGCTCGGCTTCAGCACGACGGTGCAGCCCGCGGCCAGGGCCGGGGCGACCTTGAGGACCACCTGGTACAGCGGGAAGTTCCACGGTGTGATGGCGCCCACCACCCCGATGGGCTCGTGCACGACGAGCGAGTTGCCGATCTCCTCTTCCCACTGGAAGGCCTCGGCGGCATTGGCGGCGTCGGCGAAGGCGCCGGCTGGCAGGCCGACCTGGACGGACCCCGAGAGGGTCATGGGCATGCCGACTTCGTGCGAGATGACCTGTGCGATCTCGTCGGTGCGGGCTCCCAGGGCCTCCCCGATGCGAGTGAGCAGCTTGCCGCGCTCCTCGCGGGACGTGGCCGCCCAGCCGGGGAAGGCGGCCGCCGCGGCCTGGACTGCCTTGTCGACGTCCTCCGGCGTCCCCTCGGGGATGGTGGCGAAGACCTCCTCGGTGGCCGAGTCGATGACGTCGAGCCTGCCGCTTCCCGTCGATGGGACCCACGCCCCGTTGATGTAGATCTTGTCGCGGACGAGCATGGGTGCCCTCCCTGATCGGTGTTCAGCGACCCCACCCTACCGAGGACGGGGAAGGGAGTGCGCCGGGACGGACCGACCCGCCCGCTCAGTCCTTCTTGCCGAGGAGCGGGTGGTCACCCATGCCGACGGGCTGGAGGTGCTGGCCGAGGACCTCGTGGAAACGGTCCGACACCTCCTGGGGCGTCCAGCCTCCCTCCCGCCACATGGAGGCGATCTGGCGAGGCGTTTGGAACAGCGTGTAGGCGAAGCCGGTGCGACCCAGCACCTGGCCGTTCACGTAGGAGGCGCCCTCCGAGGCGAGGAACGCGATGAGTGGGGCGTTGAGCGCCGGGTCCTGGTCGGCGGGCGGCTCGCCTCCGGCGTAGAGGCCTTCGGTCATGCGGGTGAAGCCTGCCGGCGCCACCGCGTTGACCGTGACGCCGTACTTGCCCAGCTCGAGCGCCCAGACGAAGGTCATGCCCATGATCGCCGCCTTGGCCGCTCCATAGTTGGTCTGGCCGAAGTTGCCCCGCAGCCCGGCGGACGAGGTGATGTTGACGATGCGGCCGTAGCCGGCGTCCTTCATGATCGGCGCGGCGTGGCGGACGGTGTTGAAGGTGCCCTTCTGGTGCACCGCGATCACGGCGTCGTAGTCGGCCTCGTCCATCTTGACCACGGTGCGGTCGCGCACGATGCCCGCGTTGTTGACCAGGATGTCGATGGAGCCGAACGCGTCGACGGCGGCCCCGACGATGCGGCCCGCCCCCTCGAAATCGCTCACCGAGTCGTAATTGGGGACGGCGCCGCCGCCCGCCGCCTCGATCTCCTTGCAGACCTGCGCGGCGGGGTCCTCCTCGGTACTCTTGCCGCCAAGTGTGACGCCGACGTCGTTGACCACGACCTTGGCCCCCTCCGAGGCGAGGCAGAGCGCGATGTCGCGCCCGATGCCCCTTCCTGCTCCCGTCACCACCGCCGCACGACCGTCGAGAAGTCCCATGAGGCGAGACAGTACCGCGGGAGCCCTGATCCCTGACAGCCGTGTCAGTCATTGCGCCGCGGCGTTGTACGATCAGGGCCACCACGGGGACGACGGTCGCCCCACGAGCGTGAGGAGCATCCTGGGCCATGGCCACCTTCATTGAGAACGCACCCGAACAGATCGTGGCCGCCGCCAAGGAGCTCCTCGAGAAGGGCTTGGTCGAGGGGACGTCGGGCAACATCTCGGCGCGCATGGAGGACGGGAACATCGCCGTCACCCCGTCGTCGCTCGACTACCGGCTCATGACGGTCGACGACATCGTGATCGTCAACGCCGCCGGCGACGTCGTCTCCGGCGAGCGCGGCCCCACATCGGAGAAGTACCTCCACATCGCGGTCCAGGCGGCCTACGAGGACTTCGCAGTGTGCATCCACTCGCACGCGGTCCACGCCACCATGTTCGCCGTCGCCCACCAGGACATCCCGAGCTGCATTGACGAGTTCACCGTCTACCTCGGCGGGGATATCCGCTGCTCGGAATACGCAGCGAGCGGATCCCCCGATCTGGCTGAGCAAGTGGTCAAGGCTCTGGAGAACCGCAGCGCGGCGCTCATCGCCAACCACGGGATGGTGGCAATCGGCACCACGATGGAGAGGGCGATGCACAACACTGCGCTGGTCGAGCGGTCCGCCAAGATCATCTGGGGCGCCAAGCAGCTGGGCGGCATCTTCCCGTTGCCGGAGAAGGTCAATGCCACCTTCGCCAGCTACTGGCCCTACATGCGGTAGGGGACGCGTGAGCGAGGGCACCATCCGGGCCCGGCTGGCCGAGCTGGGCCTTGTCCTGCACGGGCCACACCCGCCCCATGACCCGCTCGACGCGGTCGTGGTGCACGATGGTGTGGCCCGGACATCGGGACAGCTGCCGCGTATCGCCGGCGAGCTGACCTGCCTCGGCCGGCTCGGCGACACCGTCAGCGTGGACGAGGGCCGCGAGGCGGCGGCGGTCTGCGCGCTGAACGCCCTCGCCGTCCTGGAGCACGCGATCGGATCACTCGACCGCATCGAGCGGGTGCTGGCGGTGACCGGTTTCGTCTCGTCCGCACCCGACTTCCACCAGCAGCCGAGCGTGATCGACGGGGCCAGTAAGGTCCTGGCCGACGTGTTCGGCGAGGCCGGGCGCCACGCGCGCTCGGCTATCGGTGTGGCCGCGCTGCCCCGGAACGGAGCGGTCGAGATCGAAGTGACGGTCGCGCTGAAAGCGTGAAGTGCTCGCCGCGTCCATACCCGCGGCTTCGCACCTAGGAGACTGTTGAATAAATCGCGGTTTGGTGCTCGCGATTTGGTTGCCGATCGTCGAGAATTGGTGGGTGCAAGGACATAGCGATCCCAATCGCGAGTTGCTCGACGCCGCCGCCCTGTGTCGCCAGCTCGTTCCAGAGGGCAGCGTGGAGGCCTTCTTGGCCGACCACCGGCGAGACCTGTTCCCCGACGAAATGTTCGAGGACCTGTTCCCGTCGCGGCGTGGCCGCCCGTCGGTGCCGGCCGACGTGGTGGCCTCTGTCATGGTGCTCCAGGCGCTCGAAGGACTTTCGGACCGTGACGCCGCCCGGGCGCTGCGCGACCGGATCAGCTGGAAGGTGGCCTGCGGGCTGGCCTTGACCGACGAGGGCTTCGACTACTCGGTGCTCACCTATTGGCGCACGTGCCTGCGGACCTCGGAGCGTCCAGAGCGAATCTTCGACGCCGTGCGTTCGGTGATCGATGCCACCGGGGTCTTGAAGGGCAAGACCCGCCGGGCTCTCGACTCGACCCTCCTCGACGACGCCGTAGCCACCCAAGACACCGTCACCCAGCTCATCTCGGCCATCCGTCGGGTGCGGCGGGTCGTCGCTGGGGCCGACAAGGTGCCGCTGTCCGCGACGACTACGAGACCTCAGGCAAACCGCTCATCGCCTGGGACGACCCCGTCGCCAAGGCGGCCCTGGTCGATGGCCTGGTCCGTGACGCCCTCAGCCTGCTCGAGGCCTTGAACGGGCGCGAAAGCGATCCCGACGCAGCCACCGCACTCGGCCTGTTGGCCCTCGTGGCCGGCCAAGACGTCGAACAAGACGAGGACGGCACCTGGAGGATCGCCCAGCGCGTGACCAAAGACCGGATGATCTCGACCGTCGATCCCGAGGCCCGCCACATGCGCAAGTCCCGCTCTGAGTACAGAGACGGCTACAAGGCTCACATCGCCATCGAACCCGAGACCGGGCTGGTGACCAAGGCCATCTTGACCAAGGCGAACGTCGTCGATGGGCGCTGCGCCACAGCGCTGGTCGTGGTCGAAGACCCCGGGCTGATGGTGCTCGGCGACACCGGGTATGCGTCGGGCGAGACGCTGGCCGCGCTCGGAGCAGCCGAGCACCGAACGGTCATCAAACCCTGGCCGATCCAACGCACGGTGCCCGGCGGCTTCGATCGGGACGACTTCGTCGTCGACCACGACGCCGGCACCGCTACCTGTCCCGCCGGGCACACGGTCAAGATCACCCCTCGCCTCAATGCCATCTTTCGGCCTCACTGTCACAACTGCTCACTGCGAGCGTGTTGCACCACCGCCAAAGATGGTCGATCGCTCTTCCTCACTGCTCACGACAAAGAGCTCGTCGCGTGAGAGCGTCGTGGCGCCGAGGTGAGTGCAAAGAGGACTACCGACTATTCCGCCCGATGGTCGAGCGTGCGATTGCGTGGTTGGTCGCCGATGCCCATCGCCGGGTGCGCTTCCGCGGGATGGAGAGGAACCAACTCGGGCTCTCGCTTCGCATCGCCGCCCTCAACCTCAGGCGCTTGATCAACCTCGGCCTGGCTCACGACGGAGCCTGGACGCTCAGCACCACCTGATTCGGGGCGCGGAAGCCCAGGTCAGCAAATGAGGGACCTCACCTACGTGCTCTGCCCAACCAGGGTGGCCAGCTTCAACCCTCTTCGTGCTGGCTCTTCGGTTCGGCCATACCGGGCTTGCAGCATCGAAGATACGTCCGGATCTGCCTTTGTTCAACAGTCTCCTAGGAAGGCTTGACGAAGGCGTCGAGCATGGTCGAGCGTGCCGCGCCGGCCAGCTCCCAGTAGTTGGTGGTGCCCTCGTCGCGCAGCTGGGTCACGGCCCGGACGGCGAACCCGTAGGACGCGGCGGCCACGGCCCCGCCGACCGAGATGCGGCTCACCCCGAGCGCGGCGAGCTCGCGCAACCGACGGCGCGTCGGGCGTGACGAGCACGTTCACCGGCCGGTCGACCTCGGCCAGCAGTTGCTTGACTTCGGACGGCTCGACGACGCGCGGGGCGAAGAGGACGTCGGCCCCGGCCTCCTGGTAAGCCTGCAGGCGGCAGATGGTGTCCGCCAGGTCGACGCGGTTGTGCAGGTAGTTCTCGGCACGGGCGGTGAGGGCGAAGGGAACCGGTCCCCGGTGCGCCGCCTCCGCGGCGGCGTGCACGCGCTCGGTGGCCTGCCCGAGCTCGTAGATGGGGTCGGCGGGATCGCGTGTGAAGTCCTCGACGGAGCCACCCGCGAGGCCCCGTGCGATGGCGTCGGTGATGGTGGCGGCGACACCCTCGGGCTCGTCGGCGAAGCAGTTCTCGAGATCGGCCGAGACCGGGACCTCCACGGCGGCCACGAGCTCGCCGCAGTGGGCGAGCACTTCCTGCTTGCTCATGGCGCCATCGAGGCGACCTTGGCTCGCGGCGAACCCGCCACTGGTCGTGGCCAGGGCCTCGAACCCCAGGGAGGCGAACAAGACAGCCGACCCGACGTCCCACGCGTTGGGCATCAACAACGGGGTGCCGGGGACGTGCGCGTAGAGGAAGCGCCGGGCGAGCTCCTCTTGGCTGGGCCGCGCCCTGGAGACGGACACGGGCGGTGCGGGTGGCGGCGGCGATGCGGGGGACATGCCCGCACCGTACCGCTGCGGTGTTCGGGCCTGACCGGGAGGCGCGCGGTTTCGCGCGGATCTCGGCAGCGTGCTGCCCAGATGGGGCGCGAGAAAGCGAGGGGGACCACGTGTCCCGCCGGTACCCCTCAAGGGGGGCGGTCCCTCACCTGGGGACCTGCCCTTTCCTCTCGGATGGTGGGGATCGTGGCCCACGCGGCGGGCGACGCGTGGGTAGAACTTGAGCGAGGCAACGGGATGGGTGAAAACGTAGGTTTGGTCCGAGTACTCGCTCGGGTTCAGGTGGTAGAGGTAGACGGGCAATACGACCAGCGCTGTCGCGCACCAGACCAGCAGGTGGCGCGTCGTGCGGCCCCGCAGGTACAGGAGCAAGAGCCCCGCCGGCCACACGATGAGTCCCTGAAGTGAGGAGTAGCTCGCCAGTATCGCGGCGAGCAAGCCCGCGACGAACGTCAGCGGCGTGAGGAGCGTCCGGTCCAAGAAGTACAAAGACGCGACCAGGCACAGGCTTGGCGCTGCCTTCCAGCTTCGCGCCGCCTCAGTCCGCCGACTCGGGGAACTCCCAGTACTGGAACTCGACCGTCATCGGCAGGAGGTAGCGGACATAGACCGAGTGGATCTTGACCACCTGCTGGTCGTCCGCGTGCAGGTCGATCAGCTCCATGCGGTCGTCGGTCTTGCGGAAGGCCTCCGCCCGCTCCTGGATGCCCTTCAGCTCGTCGAGTGAGCCGACCGAGAAGCCGTAATGGTCCATGCGCGGGCAGCGCATCGGGTCGTCCTCGGCGATGAGGAAGATGAACTGGTCCCAGTGCACGCAGCTGAGGATGAGCCGCCGGCGGTCCTCGGTCATGACTTCCATCTCCTCGAAGCCGAGGACCTCGTGGAAGAAGCGGCAGACGTCGGTACGGGTCTCCTTGCCGAGCAGGTCGGCGGGCAGCGACATGGCGACGTGATTGAAGCGCGGATTGCCCGTTGGGTAGAAGGGATGTGTCATCAGGACCGCACCTCCGGCACCACCATTATCTTCCCGGCGATTCGCCCGACGGCAAGATCCTCGAGCGCCTGGACGATCCCGTTGAGCGGGACAGTATCGCCTTCTATCAGCAGGTCGTTCGGGAACCCGTCAGACGCCAGCATGTCGAGCGCCTTCTCGAAACCGCCGAGGTCGTAGACGAACGAACCAGTCACTGTCAGCTCGTTGAGGATCATCCGGTTGATGTCGAAGGTGGGATGGTCGATGCCGGCCCCCACCATGACGAGGATGCCGCCTCGGCGCACCTGGCAGAAGGCGGCTTCGATTGCGGCGCGATGACCCGAGCACTCCAGGACGACATGGGCCGCCCGGGAGGATTGACGCTCCGGCTCCCAGGAGGGGAAGACGTCGAGATCCGCGGGGTCGACGACCTCGCTCGCGCCCAGGGCGCTCGCCAGCTTGCGCCTGCCTTCGCTGGGTTCCACGACGGTGATCTCATCGATCCCCATCATCTTGAGCGCCGCAATGCTGAGGGCGCCGATCGGACCTGCCCCGAAAACCATCACGCTGTCGCCCGTCGCGACCCCCGAGCGCGTGATGCCGTGCATGGCCACCGACAGCGGTTCGGCCAGCGCCGCGTGCCGGGGAGCCAGGCCTTCGGGCAGCCGTAGCACGCCGGCCGCCCGGGCCACGATGTACTCGGCGAAGGCGCCGTCCGTGTGCTCCGTCGTCATGGAGTGGCGGTTCTCGCACTGCGACGGCTTGCCCTCCTGACAGCGGCGGCAGGTCCCACAGCGCGGCGAGGCCCCGCCTACAACGAGCTCGCCCACCGACCAGGTGGTGACGTCGTCACCGACCGCCGCGATCGTCCCGCTCCATTCGTGCCCCGCCACGACTCCGGGAGGCAGGCCCCAGCCGTCACGCAGCTGATGGATGTCCGAGCCGCAGATGCCGCACGAGTGCACGCGGACGACGACCTGTTCCGGCCCTGGCCGTGGGACGGGCCGTTCTTCGACCGTCACCACCCCCGGAGACTGATACACGGCCGCCGCCATCACGTCGGGCAGCGAGGTAACCGATGATGTCCCTGACATGGGCGTCAGGTTAGGCGTTCGCCTCCAGCCAGGCGAGCCCTCCCGCGAGGTGGCGCAGATAGACGGGCAGCTCCCAGGCGAGCGAGAAGTGACCGAGGGCCGTGTAGAAGCTCCGCGCCGGCCCGTCCTCGATGCACCAGGCCAGCGGGAAGCCGCACTCGGGCACCCGGCCGCCCGGCGTCGAGAGGTCCACCTGGTCGTCGGCCAGCCGCAGGAGCACGCGAGCGTCGGGCCGCAGGTCGCGGAACAGATAGACCTCGTCGCGCCACGTCCATTGGGCACCCAGGTGCACGGTGGCCGGGTGGTCGTGATCGACCACGTCGATGGCGAACTCCTGGGTCCAGGGGTGTCCGTCGAACCGGGCGCCCAAGACCTCCCCGTACTCGGGCCAGGTGTAGCTGGCGTCGGTGGCCGAGTGCACCCCGAGGACCCGCAGCCCCCCGCTCAGCCATGCCGCCGAGGCGGCCTCCTTCTGCTCGTCGGACCACGGCGTCTCGCCGATGGTGAAGAGGGCAAGGACGCGGGCCGACTCGAGGACGTCGGGCGAGACGTCGCGGACGTCGCTCACCGGGACCGGCGTCAGGCCGGCCAGGTCGGCCAGCTGTGACAGCGCGGTGATGGCCTGCGGCAGAGTCCCGTGTACGCCGGCCGGCCCGTCGACGTAGGGCGCGACCTGCGTGACGATGAGCATGTTTCCGGGCACGCGGGGAGTGTACGGCTGGTGCGAGGCCGGCGCCCGGTGGTCGAATGCACAGACCGCCGATGCGGGGAGCCGAGGAGGTACACGTGGGCAGTGGGTCAGGGAGCCAGGAAGAGATCGCTGCGGCGCTGGGCGCGCTGGGCTCGGCGACGCTGGGCGAGTCGGGCGGACGGGCGGCCGACCGCCGCCTCAGGCCAGCCTGGCCGGGCGCGACCGTCGCCGCGCCGGCGTACCCAGTCGGCTGCACACCGGGGGACAACCTGGCCGTGCACGTGGCCGTGACCAAGGCGCCGAAGGGCAGCGTGCTGGTCGTCGACGTGGGGCACGTGGCCGACCGCGGCTACTGGGGCGAGGTCCTCACGACGGCGGCCGAGTCGGCGGGCCTCGCGGGCCTGGTACTCGACGGCGGCGTGCGGGACGTGGCCGCGCTCGCCGCGCACCGGTTTCCGGTGTTCTCCGCCGCGATCGCACTCACAGGGGCGACGAAGGACAAGCACGGCACCGTTGGGGTGCCAGTGCGGGTGGGGGGCGTGCTCGTCTCGGTGGGGGACTGGGTCGTGGCCGACGTCGACGGAGTCACCTTCGTGCCGGCAGGGTCGCTGGCGGAGGTGTTGGCGGCCGGGCACGCCCGCGAGACGAAGGAGGCCGGCTTCTTCGACGCCTTGCGGGCGGGAAAGACGACGATCGAATTGCTGGGTCTGGAACCTTCATTGGTGCGGGAGGACTGACACCCGGGCCGCGGGCGCTGCGATGGTGGCACAATGCCGTGATGCCCGATGAACCCACGAAGGACGAGGCCGGCGCCGAGCGCATCGAGGTGCAACGGACTATCCCGGCCGCCGCGACGAGGATCTTCGCCGTCTTACGCGATCCCCAGGGACACGTGACCATCGACAGCTCCGGCATGTTGATGGACGCCACCGGTGAACCGGCGTCGAAGGCCGGCGACACATTCGTCGTCCACATGGACCGCGAGGCGCTCAACGACTACCCGATGGGTCGCTACGACGTGACGGTTGCCATCACGACCTACGACCAGGACCGCGAGATCGCGTGGACGATCGAGGGACAGATCCGGCCGCAGATCGGCCACGTCTACGGATACCGCCTCGAGCCCGCCGAGGGCGGCGGGACGGTCGTCACCTCCTACTACGACTGGTCGAACATCGACCCGCAGTGGAAAGAGGCCAATATCTTCCCCGTCATCTCCGAGACCGCGCTGCGGGCCACGATGGGCATCCTCGAGCGGACACTGGCTCGCTCTACGCAATGGTGACGGAGGCGGGCACCCCGGACCGTTAGTAACAGCCTCGACAGCGCGCGGCGCCGACGACGAGTCTGGTGACGGCACGATCTGGGGAGGTCCTCGGACACCGCTGGGCTCTCAAGACTGTGACTGGATGGCCGCGATTCCCACCACTGGTCGGTTCAGCGGGAGACCCCCCGCCGAGCCGAAGAACCCCGCGTCGCCGTAGTTGAAAACCCCTCCGTCGCGGGCCACCATCCAATACCCCAGTCCGTCCGCCGTGCGGTCCATGCCGACAACGGGTGCGCTGAGCGGCGTGCCGCCGGTCGAGCCGTAGTACGCGACGTCGCCGAAGCTGAAGATCCCGCCGTCGGCTGCGGCCAGCCAGTACCCGCCACCGTCGGGTGCGGGCGTCATGGCGACGATGGGCTGCTGCAGCGGGAGGCCTCCCGTCGACCCAAAAAAGCCGGCAGCGCCGAAGGCAAAGATGCCGCCGTCGGAGGCGACGAGCCAGTAGCCCGCTCCGTCGATGGTGGACGCCATGCCGACGATCGGCTTGTCCAGCGCGAGGCCGCCGGTCGAGCCGTAGAAGGCGGCGTCTCCGAAGGCGAATATCCCTCCGTCTGAGGCAACCAGCCAGTACCCGGCGCCGTCCGGAGTGGCCGACATCCCGACGATCGGAGCGTTGAGATGCATGCTCCCGGTTGAGCCGTAGAAGACGGCGTCACCGAAGGCGAAGATCCCTCCGTCCGACGCGAGTAGCCAATAGCCGGCGTCGTCGGGGGTG
This sequence comes from uncultured Acidimicrobiaceae bacterium, assembly GCA_963756625.1. Lineage (GTDB taxonomy): Bacteria > Actinomycetota > Acidimicrobiia > Acidimicrobiales > RAAP-2 > Bog-473. The sequence goes on along the minus strand of CAVWNQ010000002.1, from coordinate 386,267 downwards.
GCGGCCATCCCGACGATCGGCGCGTTCAGGTGCAGGCTCCCCGTAGACCCGTAGAACTGCGCCCCGCCGTAACTGAAGATGCCGCCGTCGCTGGCGACCTCCCAATAGCCTGGCGCGGCGAGCGGCTTGACCGACACCACGAGGTCAGCGGTCCCGGACAAGAAGTTGGCGTCGGTCACCGCGACGGTGATGGGGTACTGGCCCGAGATCGTCGGGATGCCGCTGATGACGCCGTCCGCGGAAAGGTGCAGCCCTGGCGGCAGTGACCCGCTCGCCAGCGCCCAAGAGTACGGTGCCAGGCCTTCGTTGGCGGACAGGGTGCTCGCATAGGGCACGCCGATGGTGCCGACGTTCAAGGTGGTGGTGGTCACCGATGGTGGCGCCGCCAGCGTCTCGATCGTTCCTCCGAAGTTCGATGCCCCGCCCACAGCGACGCAGTTGGCGGGCCTGGCGCAGGACACCCCGAACAACGATGCGACGCCCGAGGTTGCCGGACGGCTCGACCAGGCGCTTCCACCGTCGATTGTGCTGGCGATCGTTGTGCCCCCCACGACGGTGCAGGAGGACTGGCTGATGCAGCTGACGGAGGCCAATGTGGTCGTGCCGGCCGGCGTCCCAAGGTCGGTCCACTCCGAACCACCATCGGTCGTGCCGATGACGTGTGAGCCGCTGGCCGTGCAGTCCGAGTCGCTGGGACAGGAGACGCCCGTGAGGGAGTCGACTCCGGCAGGCACGGATTGGGGTGTCCATGTGGTCCCCCCGTTGGTCGTCCCGAGAATGACGGCTCCGGGTCCGCCAGAGGCGGAACCGACCGCCGTGCAGTGGAATCCGTCAGCACAGGAGATGCCGGTGAAGTTCGTCACAGTTGCGGGGAACGTTTCCGTGGACCAGATGGCGCCGTCGTCGGTCGTCACGAGGATGCTCGGCGAGGCCGTGCCGAAATCGCTCACTGCGTGGCAGACGGATGCGCTGGAGCACGAAACCGAAGTCAATACCCCGACGCCGCTGGGGACGGTCTGAGGCGTCCATGTGGCTCCGGCATTGGTGCTGCTGATGATGACGGGACTGCGGAAGATGCCGAAGCCGACGGCGGTGCAATCGGAGGTCGTCGGACACGAGATGCCGTTGAGCCCGTTGACTTCAGGAGGGATGGCATCGCGAGTCCACGCATACCCCGCATTGAACGAGGCCAAGATGGTGTTGACGCCGGCAGCGAGGCACTCGGCGTTGCTCGGACACGAAGTCGAATTGAGTTGACTCGTACCCGCTGGTGGGCTCTGAACGGCCCAGAGCAATCCTCCGGTAGTCGTGGCTATGATGATCGACCCAGATCCGTTGTTACCACTGTTGCCGACTGCAATGCAGTCTCCGGCCGCCGAGCAGGAGATGCTCTTGAGATTGACCGCATTCGAAGGTGGATCTTGCGGTGTCCAGCGTCGACCCGTTGTTGGTTGTGTTGGTGACATATGGAGACAGAGTTCAGGTTGGTGCCAACGGCAATGCAATCGCTAGATGTTTCACAATCGACCCCATTCAACTGTTTGCCAGTCGAGTTCGCTGCGGTCCACGACTCTCCACCGTTGGCCGTTGAAATCGAGGTTCCCCCTCCAGCGGCTGCTATTCCGACGGCCACGCATGTGGAACCTGTGGCGCATGAAATATTGGCGAGTGAAGTAAGGAGGGGCTGATCTATAACTGACCAGGTAGTGGTTTCAGTTGCTCCCACTACGGACGGCTTGCCACTGATCAATTCCAACTGCAAAGCAGGTGATGGCGTTGGGACAAGACACATCTGTGAGATTGCTTGTGTTGGCCGGAGGAATTTGAGGGCTCCATGAGGACCCGTCGGCCGTGCTTGAATACCGGCTCCGCCGACCGCCGTGCACTCGTCGATCGTGAAACACGAGATCGATTCCGCCGGAAAACCCTGATCCTGCCGGACCCAGCTCGTCCCACCGTTGCTCGACTTGATGATCCCATCGCCACCACCCGCGTAGCAGACGCTCGCAGTTGGGCACGACACCGTCGAGAGCGTCGTGACCCCAGCTGGTGGAGGAGCGTCGGTCCAGGTGGACCCACCGTTGTCGGTCACGATGATCGAGGCGAAGTGCCCGCCCCCGTCGTCGCCGACCGCCACGCAGGTCGATGTGGCCGCGCTCGAGCTCGGTGCGCACGAGACGGCGCTCACGTTCGCCAATGGCGAGAAGGAGGCGGTGGTCTTCCACTGGGGGGTCGTCGCCCCTGCCGGCGACGCCTGGAGCTCGATACCGAGCAGGCCAGTGAAGCCAAGCACCGTCACCGCCGAGAGTGCAGCGACGGTGATGCCTCGGACCGTGCGCACGATCACCTCCTTCCCACCCAGGAGAGCCCGCCAATAGCGGTCTGGATCGTATCTCTCGGCCGTCCCGAGAGCACCTGGCTCGTCGGTCGCGAGGGAATGGTCGCCGCTATGTCGGTTGCGACGCCGGGAGGACGGTGTTGGGTGGTGTCCGGCCGGCCAGGACGTCGGCGACGCCCTGGCACGCCAGCCGCGCCATGCGTGTGCGCGTCGCGATGGTCGTGCTGCCGATATGGGGGAGGAGCGTCGCCCGTGGTGCAGTCAGTAGCCGGGGGTTCACTGCGGGCTCGCCCTCGAACACGTCGAGCCCCGCCGCGAAGATGGTGCCCGCCTCGAGGGCGTCCACCAGGGCATTCTCGTCGACCACGGGACCGCGGGCCGTGTTGACAAGGACGGCCGTCGGCTTCATGCGCGCCAGTTCCGCCGCGCCGATCAGGTGACGGGTCGTGTCGCTGAGCGGCACGTGGAGGCTGACGATGTCCGACCGATCCAGCACCTCGTCGAGCGTCGCCACGTAGCCGGTCAGGCCGGTGTCGTGGCGCGCCGTGTGGATGACCTCCATGTCGAAACCGTCGGCCCGCTGGGCCACCGCACGGCCGATGCGCCCGAAGCCGACCAGCCCGAGCGTGGCGCCGTGCACGTCATGCGCCAGGTGCGTCCCGAATCCCCAGCCCTTCCACCTGCCCTCCCGAAGATCCCGCTCGGCGTCGGTCGTCGAGCGGGTCGCCGCCAGGATGAGGAGGAACGCGAGGTCCGCCGTCGTGTCGTCGAGCACCCCCGGCGTGTTGCAGACGGTGATACCTCGTTCTTGGGCCGCCGCCACGTCGATGTTGTCGTAGCCCACCGCGGCATTCGCCACGACCCGCAACCGGCCCGTCCGGCCCGACTCGAGCACCGCCGTGTCGATCCGGTCGGTCAGGTGGCACACCATGCCGTCACAGTCTCCGGCGAGCGCGACGAGCTCGACGGGCGACAGCGGGCCCTCGTGCATGACGATCTCGTGGCCGGCCTCGAGCAGCGGGTCCGTCCCACCCTCGATCAGCGGGCGGGTGACGACGACGCGGGCCACCTAGTGCGTGGTGTAGTTGATCGCGCCGGCGCCCTTCACGCCGATGGCGAAGCAGAAGCAGTGGATCGGGGCGTAGTCGCTGATCGGGCGCAGCGAGTGCACCTTGTCGGGCGGGATGTAGACCAGGTCTCCTTGCGAGATCGGACGGTCTTCCCCGTCGATCGTCATGATGCCCTTGCCGTTCGTGACGTAATAGAACTCGTGCGTCGGATGGGAGTGCGGATGCACCAGCCCGCCACCCGGAACCTCGAACTCGTTGACCAGCTCCAGGTAACCGCCGTCGGTGATGTCCTTGAACTCTCGCGACTCGATCATCCACCAGACCGGCACGGTGCCGTTGTGCTCGACGACCGGGGCCTTCGCCTCAATGCTGCGCACATCCATCGTGTTGGCCTCCCAAGGTTTCCTAGACTGACTTCGTTGTCAGGTTAGGCCGCGTGGCATCGTGTGTGCACCGCCGTGTGACATGGGTCGAAGAGCCGAAGAGGAGTGATGTCCGCAGACGGGTCCACCAAAGTTTGGGTCGTGATCCCGGAACCTCTGACCGAAGCCGCGTGGGCCCCCTTCGGGTGGCTCCCCGTCGCCGACGTCGATCCCCGGGACGGCGAGCAGCGCATGACGTTCGAGTGGCAGGACGCCCATGTCAACCTCATCGGGCACGCCCGGGCCGAGGTGCCGCAGACGGACCGTGGACTGCGTTGCGAGATGCTCTTCCGCCACGACACGCACACGCAGGCCCTGATGCCGCTGAACGTGCCGGCCGTGATCGCGGTGGCGCCGTCGGCCGTGGAGTTCGACCGCGAGGGGGATGGCGCGGCCGTCCGCGTCTTCCGGATCGAACCGCTCCAGTCACTCGTGCTGCACCGGGGGACGTGGCACTGGGGCCCCTTCCCGATCGACGGTCCCGAGGTGCGGTTGTTCAACGTCCAGGGATTGCGTTACGCGGAGGACAACCGGTGCGTGGACCTGGCGGCGAAGGGCCTGTCGATCGACGTGGACCTGACGTGAGGGCTGCGAGCGCGGAATCCCGACATGGAGCTTGACGAGGCGGAAGAGGCGGAGGTCGTCACCGCCTCGGTGGCCGACCTGGTCGACGCGGTGACGGCACGGGCGACGGGAGACGACAACTCCGGGCGCCCGACCTTCATCACGACCAGCCCCGACTGGTGGGTGGGAGGCCGCACCTTCGGCGGCATGGTGGTGGCCCAGGCGCTCCACGCAGCGCTCCAGACGGTCGGCCCGGGCATCGAGGTGCACTCGCTGCACGGGTACTTCCTGCGCCCGACCCCTCCCGGGGCGCGGTCCGTGCACACCGTGGAGCGCATCCGGGACGGGCGCTCGTTCAGCACCCGAGCCGTGACGAGCACGGTGGAGGGCAAGGAGACGTTCCGCATGACGTGCTCGTTCCACCTCCCGGAGCAGGGCGCCGAGTACCAGCTGCCCGCAGGCCCCGGCATCCCACCGCCCCATGACATGGAAGGCTTCGAGGCGCCGTTTCCCTTCGACATCAGGGAGCTCGGGCACACCGAGCAGCGCGGTGACGGGACCTTCTTGTCGACACGGCGCTGCTGGTTCCGCACCCGGGAGCCGCTGCCGGACGACCCTGCCATCCACGCATGTCTGCTGGCGTACTTCTCGGACATGACCGGGGCCGCCTTCCGCCCGTTGAGCCTCGGCTCGTTCGGGACGCACACCGACGCCAGCCTCGACCACGCGGTCTGGTTCCACCGACCCTGGCGAGCGGACAGCTGGAGCATCTTCGACCTGCACACGCTGGTCAACGCCGGGGGACGGGGGACGATCCGCGCCACGATGCACGGCGAGGACGGCACGCTGCATCTCAGCATGGCGCAGGAGCTGTTGATCCGCGAACTCGAAGAGCCACTGGTCTTCGAGACGCCGCCCTGGTTGGAACGGGCGAAAGCGAGAGGAGGGGACGATGGGGCTGCTGGAAGGTCGTAGCGCTGTGGTGACCGGGGGTGGATCGGGCATCGGGCGTGCCACCTGCCGTCGCATGACCGAGGAGGGCGCACGGGTCGCCGTGTTCGACGTCGATGCATCGTCGGCCGAGCAGGTCGCAAACGAGATCGGCGGCGTGGCGTTCGGCGTCGACGTCGGTGACCCTGACGCGATGCAGGCTGCCGTGGACGCGGCCGCCGGCCAGCTCGGCGGTCTCTCGATCATCTACAACAACGCAGGGACCTCCGCCTTCAACCGGATGCACGAACTGGAGCCCTCCGAGTGGGACCGTGTGGTGCGGGTGAACCTGACCGGCGTCTGGGCCGGCATCCGTGCCGCGGTGCCCCAGCTCCGCGCCGCGGGGGGTGGCTCCATCGTCAGCACGGCCTCCATCAGTGGGACGCGGCCGGCCGCGGGGGAAGGTCCCTACTCAGCCAGCAAGGCTGGGGTGGTGGCGCTGACGGCGTCGGCGGCACTCGAGTACGGGCCGGCCATCCGGGTGAACTCGGTCTCGCCCGGGATGATCCGGACGACCATGACCGCTCCCTGGTTCCAGTTCATGCCCGATCAGGAGGAGCGTTTCGTCAAGGGGACGCCGGTGGGTCGGGTCGGCCAACCCGAGGACGTGGCGGACGTCGTGGTCTTTTTGTGCTCGGACCTGGCCCGGTTCGTGACGGGCCAGAACATCGTGGTGGACGGCGGCTTGACGCTGCACGGTTCGGGCGTCGACACCATCTTCGATCGCGTGTTCCCGGAGGGCTGAGCGCGGGCGCGGGTTCGGCGCACGATCTCGACCGGCCCGTGGCGACCAGCCCCGGGGGAGCTACGCGTTCGGGTCGAAGAGCGCCCGGTAGAGCATGGTGGTGAGTGTGTCGAGGGCGGCGTCGTCCACGGGCTTGCCGACGAACTCGCGCAGGTAGTGGAAGCGGTCGAGCATGGCCAACGCAGCGAGTCCCGCCGCGGCGGGGTCGATGTCATGTCCCGACGAGTCCGGCCCGATGCGCACGGTGAGCGTGTAGGAGATCCTCGAGAAGGTGTGACGGATGGTGCGACCAAGGTCCCGGTCGACGGTGGCCAGCTCGGCCCAGACACGGAAGAGGGGCGCGTAGCGTGTCCAGAGGTCCGAGTAGGCCTGCACCCATCCGCGGACGTCCTCCCACTGCGGCGAGCCACTGGGACTCGGGCCGGGCAGCGTGCTGAACGAGTCGTAGACCTTCTGCGAGTCGGCGGCCGCCTCGGCCACCAGGGCGCGCAACAGGTCTTCCTTGTTGGAGAAGTAGAGGTAGAAGGTGCCGTGTGACGTCTTCGCGATCTCGACGACGTCGTTCACCCGGGTCGCGTGGTAGCCGCGCTTGTCGAAGGCCACCATCGCTGCATCGAGGAGTTTGCGCATCGTGCGCCGACCTTGGCTGCGGAGGACGCGCCTGCTCGCGGGGGCACCGCCGGCGTCCGCGTCGGTTAGGGGGAATCTCGCCGAGCCGGCGCGGCCTCCATCGGCGGGCGGCTTCTTCGAGCCATTCGCCGACTTCACCGAACCAGGGCCGGAGCCCTTCTCCGCTGGGGGCTCCTTCACCGATCCCACCGACGTGGGCTTCTTGGCTGCGGTTGCCGGGTCGCTTCGGACTCTCGGCGGTGCCATGCCCGGTGGATGGTAGTGCCGGGCGTGGTCGAAATGGCTAACCTGACACGATGGTCAGGTTTGGCGGGGGACAAAAAGGACGTATGACCAGGTGATTCGCGCCTGGGCGCCTTCCGAGACGCCGGTTCAGTGACTTCGACGGGTAGCCCGGTCGTGACCTCTTTGGACGACGCGGTGAAACGCTCGGTGCAGCCGGGAGACACCGTGCACGTGATGATGGGACACAGCCGCTGGACGGCCGCGGCCCGCGAGCTCGCCCGCCAGTTCTGGGGCACCGATCCCGGCTTCACCCTCGTGATGACCAGTCTCGGAGCCCTGGGGGCGGCCTTCTTCCGGGGCGGGCTGCTCCGCAAGGTGGTGACCGCGTACTCGGGCAACAGCTTTCCCACTTACACGCCGAACCCGGTCTTCCGTGAGGCCTACGAGTCCGGGACGGTCGAGGTCGAGCATTGGTCGATCCTCACGTTGTCGCAGCGCCTCGAGGCGGCCGCCCGCGGTCTCCCGGCGGCCGTGACCGGGTCCCTGGTCGGGTCCTCCATGGCGGGGAACGAGGCCTTCGCCGTCGTCGACTCCCCGTTCGGACCGCTCGGCCTCCTCGAGCCCTTGGCACCCGACGTTGCCCTCGTGCACGCGGCCGCGGCCGACCCCGCCGGCAACCTGGTGTTCTCCGAGCCGCTCCTCGACGGCGTGTGGGGCGCCTGGGCCGCCCGGCGTGGCGTGGTAGCGACGGTCGAGCGCGTCGTCGACGATCTCGAGGGCCTCGGTCACCGGGTGCGCGTGCCCGGCCACCGTGTGCTTGCCGTCGTCGAGGCCCCGTACGGCGCCCACCCCGGCGGGTGCTATGCGCCGGGCCTGCCGGTGCGTAGCTACGGCGAGGACATTGCGCACTGGAGCGCCGCCGCCGACGCCGCGTTCAAGAACGAGTTCGATGCCTACGTACGGGACTGGGTGCTCGGACCGAAGACCCACGAGGATTACCTGGCCCGCCTGGGGACCGAGAAGTTGCACTGGCTGGAGGGACGGTCCGACCCCATGTCGTGGAAGGCGGACGCCGACGCCCACCCCGTCGTCGACGATCCCACCGTGACCCGCTGGGAGCAGGCCGCCTCGCTCGGGGCCCGCGAGGTCGAGCGCGTCGTGGCGGACGTCGGTGCTGACGCCGTCCTGGCGGGCGCCGGCGTGGCCAACCTGGCCGCGTGGGTCGCCGTCGGCCGGACCCGGGGCGCGGGGCGGCGGGTCATGCTCACCGCCGAGCTCGGCCTCTGGGGGTACCAGCCCACGCCGGCCGATCCCTACATCTTCAATCAACGCGTCTTCCCCTCCACTCCCTACTTGTCGGATGCCTCGGCCGTGCTCGGCATGGTCATCGGCGGGCCGGGGACACGGACCGTCGGCTGCCTGGGGGCGGCCGAGGTCGATCGTGACGGCTGCCTCAACTCCACCGAGCTGGCCGACGGCCGGTTCCTGGTCGGCTCGGGTGGCGCCAACGACGTGGCCAGCCGCGCCACCGCATGTGTGGTCGTCACCCTCGCCCGTCCCGAGCGTTTGCCCGGGACGGTCAGCTATGTGACATCGCCCGGGGAGCGTGTGGTCAGTGTGGTCACCGACAAGGGAATCCTTCGGCGGGACGACGGGGTGCTCCGCGTTGCCGCCGTAGCGGCCGGCGACGGGACGGTCGAGGAGCGCGTGCGCGCGTTCACCTCGTCCTGCGGCTACGAACCGGAGATCGTTCGACACGTGGAGGAACTGGCGGCCGTCCGCCCCGACGAGGTGCGGGCGCTCCGTGAGTTCGACCGGCAGAGGCTCTTCTTGGCATGACGGGAGACGAAACGACATTTGCGAATACGACGGCAGGCATGGGTGAATGAAGAGCGTTTTGGCGACGCTCGACGGGTAAGGGGTGACGCAATGGGCGTGAGGCCCTTTCGCTACAGTGACCGGCATCCCGGGGGGGATGCACCACAACGGATGATTGGGGACGGCATGCAAGGAAGACGTGGAATCAGGGCGCTGATGGCGACAGCGGCGCTGACGGGAATCGCGGTGACGGGCGCCACGGTGTTGGCCCCGGCCGCCGGAGCCGGGGCTGCGGCGGCGACCGGCAGCGCGCCGGGGGTGACCTCGAACTCGATCACGGTCGGGACGATCTCGACGCAGACCGGGACGCTGGCGTCCAACTTCTCGTCGCTGATCGAGGGCGAGAAGGCGTACTTCCAGTACATCAACGCCCAGGGCGGTGTGAACGGGCGCAAGATCAACTACAAGTACGCGCTGGACGACGGTGGCAACCCCACCACGTTCAACCAGCTGGCCAACACGCTGATCAACCAGGATCACGTGTTCGCCGTGACCGGTGTGGCCACCGCCTTCTTCTCGCCCAACCTCTTTGTCGAGTCGGGCATCCCCACCTACGGCTACAACGTCACCGGCAACTGGGCACCGGCGCCCAACCTCTTTGCCGCGGGTGGATCGGTGCAGTACTACCCGGCCGAGGCGCCGATCGTGGGTTACGTGTCCAAGCAGACCAAATCGCCGTCGCTCGCCTTCCTCGCCTACGGGGTCGCCGCATCGGCCGACGCCTGCCAGGGGGGCGAGAACGAGCTGAAGGCGGAGGGATTCAACATCAGCTACTCCGACCTCAAGGTCAACTACCCCGGCTCGACCGTCGCCACCGACGTGCAGCGGATGAAGCAGGCAGGATCGAACATGGTCGTGAGCTGCATGGACGTGCAGGGGAATATCACAATGGCCCGAGCCATCAAGCAGTACGGGTTGAAAATGACGCAGCTGTGGTTCAGCGGGAACGACCAGCAGACGCTGACCCAGAACCAGAGCCTCATGCAGGGCGTCTACTTCTCCATCGCCCACGTTCCCTTCAGTGCCCCGCAGTCCCAGTACCCTGGGCTGCAGCTCTATGTGAAGGAAATGAAGAAATACGAGCCCAACTACGTCTACGACGAGATTGCCATCCAGGGCTGGGAATCGGCTGCGCTCTTCGTGCAGGGCGTCAAGATGGCGGGCGCCAACCTCACCCAGGCCAACGTGATCAACGAGGACAACTCCTTGACGTCCTTCACAGCCGGGGGGTTGACCGCGCCGACCAACTGGAAGGATGCGGGCCACAGTGGTCACGCGCCGCCGTACTGCAGCGCCTACATCAAGGTGTCGGGCAACCAGTACGTCGCGACGCTGAACAAGGGGAAGAACGTCTTCGTGTGCTTCAACTCCATCAACCCCAACAAGGCTCCCGTGTACCCGCTCCCGGCGGGCACCCCGGCTCCCTCCTGATCGGGACGGGCGGGGGAGGCCAGGGCGTGGGTCAGCTCGGATAGCCGGAGGACGGGATGGAGCAATTCCTCGGGTTCGCGTTCACGGGAGTCCCCTACGGATGCACCTATGCCCTGGTCGCGGTCTGCCTGGTCCTGACCTACCAGGCGACCGGCGTCTTCAACTTCGCGTTCGGCGCCCAGGCCTTCGCCTCTGCCTTCATCTTCACCTACCTGACCGAGTACCACGGTTGGTCGGGTTTCGAGGCCTTCCTGGTGACCGTGGTGGTCATGGGCCCGCTGGTCGGGTTCGCCTTTGACCGCCTGATCTTCCGGCATATCGCGAACTCGAACTCGACCGCGAAGATGGTCTGCAGCCTGGCCCTCCTGGTCGGGATCCCGAGCCTCCTCCCGGTCATCTTCGGGCCCCAGAACCTCGATGCCACGGCGACGATCTTCCCCTTCTTCAACCCCAACGTCGTGTACGTCACGATCGCCGGCACGCCGATCAACGGGATCTATCTCTCGACCATCTCCGTCACGGTGGTCGTGCTCATCCTGCTCACGATCCTCCTGCGGTTTACCAACCTCGGCCTCCAGATGCGAGCCGCGGTGGAGAGCCGGCGTCTCGTACAGCTCGACGGGGTCAACGGGAACGGTGTCGTGGCAGTGGCGTGGATCGTCTCGAGCTTCATGGCCAGCCTCGCCGGCGTATTGTTCGCACCGAACTTCGGTGCGTTCAACTCGGACGACTATGTGACGGTCACCGTGGTGGCGATCGCCGCGGCCGCCTGGGCGCTCCTGCGCTCCCTTCCGATCGCCGCGGGCGTCGCCGTCTTCATCGGGGTGCTCACGACGGTGTTGCAGGGCTACGTCAACCCGTCGAGCTTCTTCTACTCCACGATCCTCCCCTCGCTTCCCTTCATCTTCTTGGTGGTGGCGCTGCTCTTCCTCCCGGGGATGCGGGCGCTCGACGCCAGCCGCGACCCCCTGGCGACGATCGACCCGCCGCCACCGCCCATCGCTGCCTCCGCACGCGCTCCGAGCATGAACCGGATCATCCGCGTGCTCTGGTGGATCCTGTTCGCTGTTTTCTTCGTGTCCATGCTGACCTGGATGCCCGATTCGTGGGAGACCGTCTTCAACAACGGACTGACGTACTCGATCGTCCTGCTCTCCATCACGCTCATCACGGGCATGGCGGGGCAGCTCTCGCTTTGCCAGGCCACCCTGGCCGGTGTGGGGGCTTTCACGGCCGCCCAGCTGGCGAACCACCTCGGCCTGAACCTCCTCATCGGAGGTCTTGTCGGCGCGCTCCTCGCCGCTGGCGTTGCGGTCGTGTTGGCGCTGCTCTCGCTGCGGCTGCGCGGCTTGGGCCTGGCGTTGATGACGCTCGCCGCCGCGCTGGCTTTCGACGCCACGTTCTTCAACGAGATCTCCATCAGCGGCGGGCCGGAGGGCGTGAGCATCCAGTCCAAGTGGCTGGGGACCAGGGAGTTCTTCAATTTCAACGGCCACGCCATGTTCCTCCTCTCGCTCGGCGTCCTCGTGATCACCGTCTTCGTCGTGCTCCTGGTACGGAAAGGCACGGTGGGCCGCAACCTCGCTGCCATGCGCGGCAGCGAGACGGCCACGGCCGGCCTCGGGGTCAACCCCTCCTGGCAGCGCATCATGGTGTTCGCACTCTCGGGCGCCGTGGCCGGCATCGGTGGCTTGCTTCACAGCCTCGAACAACAGGTCGTGTCCCCGACGGACTGGAATGCCGACATCTCGCTGGTGTTGGTGGTGCTCGTGGTCACGACGAGCGTCACCACGGTGGAGGGCGCCATCCAGGCGGGGATCGGCTTCTTCGTGACCGAGCAGATCCTGACCACCGTGCTCCCGGCGCGGCATCGGCGCCTCGAGCCTGACGGTCGTGCTCTTCGCCTTCGGTGCCTTGACGTACGCGCAGCACCCGGAGGGCGTGCTCGAGTACCAGAAGCGAAAGGGGACCTTGCGATTCGAGCGGCTCTTCTTCAGTCGCGAGGCCGAAGCCGAGGAACGCAAGGCCGCCGCGGCCTTGCAGACGACGGGTGCCAGTGGCTGAGTCCGCCCCCCTCCTGCGCCTGCGTGGCGTGTCCAAATCCTTCGGCGGGATCCAGGCCGTGCACAGCATCACGTTCGACGTGGCGGCCGGCGAGAGCGTCGGCCTGGTCGGGCCCAACGGTGCCGGCAAGACCACGCTCTTCAACTGCGTCTGCGGGCAGCTACGGCCCGAGACCGGGGAGATCGTCTTCGAGGGCACGCCGTTGGCGGGCATGCCGACCTACAAGCGGGCGCGTCTCGGCATCGGTCGGACATATCAACGGGTGGAGGTCTTCACGGACATGTCCGTGCGCGACCACCTCATGGTGGCCGAGCGCGCCCGCCGCGGCGAGGCCAGGCTCTGGCGGGACCTCTGCAACCTCAGTACCACGACGAAGGACGAGGAGGCGAGGGTCGACGCCGTCCTGGAGCTCGTCGGCATTACGGCGTTGTCCGACGTATCGGTCAACGCCCTGGGACTCGGGAACTGCCGGCTCGTCGAGTTGGCACGGGCATTGGCGACGGAGCCGAAGATCCTGCTGGCCGACGAGCCGTCGTCGGGACTCGACCTGCGCGAGACGGCCGAGTTGGCGGCGGTCCTGCGCATCGTCCAGCGCGAGCGCGGCACGGCCGTGCTGCTGGTGGAGCACGACCTCTCGATGGTGGCCGAGGTGGTCGACCGCACCGTCGTCATGGACCTCGGCGCGATGCTCGCCGAGGGGACGTTCGACGAGGTGATGGCCAACCCGGGGGTGCGCGACGCCTACCTGGGCCAGATGGGTGTCGCATGACGTCGGTCGTGGACCAGCGCACCGACATCCTGTCCCTCCGCAACGTCAGCGCGGGGTACGGGCCCTACCGCGCGCTGTTCGACGTGTCGTTCCGCGTGCCCGATGGGGGCGTGGTCGCCCTCGTCGGCTCGAACGGTGCGGGCAAGTCCACCATCGCGCGCACGGTGACCGGGCTGGTGACCGCCACGGGCGGACAGGTCATCTTCTCGGGGCAGGACGTCACGCAGCTTCCGGCCTATAAGATCGCTCGCCTCGGCATGGCGCACGTGGTCGAGGGGCGGGGCGTGTTCTCGAGCCTTACGGTGGAGGAAAACCTCACGCTCGCGTTCCGGCAGCGGGAGGGCCGGCGCAAGCTCAAGGAGAATCTCGAGCGCGCCTACAGCGTGTTCTCGATCCTCGGCGAGCGACGCAAGCAGATGGGCGGCACACTCTCAGGTGGACAGCAGCGGCTGCTGTCCCTGGCCAAGGTGCTCGTCGTGCCGTCACGCGTCCTCGTCGCCGACGAGCTGTCCCTGGGACTGGCGCCTGTCGTCGTCGACCAGGTGTACGAGGGCCTGAAGGAGATCAATCGCAACGGCACTGCCCTCGTGGTGGTGGAGCAGCAGGTGCACCGTGCGCTCGAGCTCGCCACCTGGGCCGTCGTGCTGGACCACGGCAGCGTCGCCTACGAGGGCGAGCCCTCCGGCGCGACCAAGACGGTGGAGTCGATGATGGCCCGCCGCGAACAGGCGGCCGCATCGGGGGCAGCCGAAGCGGCGGTCGCCGAGGGGATGGCCGAGGCGGCCGCGAGGAGCATCGCCAACACCATCGCGGACAGCGACGGTCCGGACGGCCCCGCGACCTCGGGCACGTAACCTACGGATCCCAGCACCGAGCCCAGGAGGCAGCAGATGAGAGAGCCGGTGATCGTCGATGTGGTGCGCACGACGTTCGGCAAGAGCGGCGGGGCACTGGCCAACTGGCACCCGGCGGACCTGCTGGGCTTCACGCTGACCACACTGCTGGAGCGGACCGGTGTCGATCCCGAGCGCATCGACGACGTCATCGGCGGTTGCGTCAGTCAGGTCGGCGAGCAGAGCACCAACATCGCCCGCAACGGCTGGGTCTCGGCCGGCCTGCCCCAGACCGTGCCGGCCACCACGGTGGACCGTCAGTGCGGTTCGTCCCAGCAGGCGGTCCACTTCGGTGCCGCCGGGGTGGCGGCCGGCCACTACGACCTGGTTATCGCCTGCGGCGTCGAGGTCATGAGCCGGGTCCCCCTCGCTTCGAACGCGCGGGGTGGCACGGGGCCGTTCCCACCCTCGTTCATGCGGGCGGTCGACGACCGCCTGTGGACCCAGTTCCGCGTCAGCCAGGTCCTGGCCGATCGCTACGGGATCACGCGGGAGGAGATGGACGCCTACGCCCTCGAGTCGCACCGGCGGGCGGCGGACAGCTGGGACACCCGGCATTTCGACCGCGAGGCCGTCCCCGTGCCGATCAAGGCGGAGGACGGGAGTCTCACCGGCGAGGTCCTATTGACGGACGAGGGCATCCGGCGCGGCTCAACGATCGAGAAGCTCGCGGCGTTGGCGCCGGCGCAGAGCTGGGAGCCCGACACCGCACCCGCCATCACCGCCGGCAACTCGTCGCAGACCACGGATGGTGCCGCGGCCATGCTGATCGCCGATCGCGCGGTGGCCGAGGAGCTCGGCCTGCCCGTGCGGGCACGCTTGGCCCACTTCGCGGTGGCTGCCGAGGATGCGGCCATTGTGCTGTCGGCGCCCGTGCCCGTGACGCACAAGCTGCTGAAGCGTTCGGGCATGACGGTCGACCAGTTCGACGCGGTCGAATGCAACGAGGCCTTCGCCGCCATCGCCCTGATGTGGCAGAAGGAGTTCTCCTACGCCATGGAGCGCTTCAACCCACGGGGCGGTGCCATCGCCATCGGGCACCCGCTCGGCGCCAGCGGCGTGCGCCTCATGGGGACGCTGCTCAACCACCTCGAGGCGACCGGTGGCCGCTACGGCTACCAGACGATGTGCGAGGGCGGCGGCCAGGCCAACGGCACCGTCATCGAGCGGCTGGGCTGACTCCCGTTTCGGTCCCCGCCGCCGCGCCCGACTGTTGGGCCAGCAACGGCTGGACCTTGCGGGTGACGACGAGCCACTCGGTCAGGAAGGTCACCCCTGGGATCAGGCCGGCGCCGAACATCAAGATGATCCAGGGGACGTGGAGGCGTGCCTTCAGGGCGAGGTAGCCGGCTGCGATCAGGTAGACGATGTAGAGGTAGCCGTGGCCCACGCCGAAGATGGCGAGCTCGAGTTTGAAGCTTCCTGCGCCCGCGAGGTGCAAGAAGAAGAACAGGAACAGCGGAATGATGAGCACGCCGACGATGTTGGCCATGAGCTGGTAGCGAAAGAGCGCTCCCTTCAGGCCGCGCTCGGTGAGGCGCTTCACTGCGCGCGCCGCACGACGACGGACTCCCGGTTGCGCCAGGTCTGGGCCCCCTTGGCCGCCAGCTCGGCCAGCCGCGCGTTGTAGGCGGCCAGCTCGGGGTCATCGTCGTCGGTGGAGCCGGCCGGTCCGTCTGCGAAGTTCGTCGACACCGCAGGCCGTGCGATGTCGGTCTCGGCGGCCGCCTGCCCCGCCGCTGCCTGCTGGCGGCGCAATCCCTTCATGCCGACCGTCTCGTAGTCCGTGTGGATGAGCATCCACCAGAAGATCAGGCCGAGGATGGCGAACACGGGCCACATCACCGAATAGAGGTAGCTGAGTTGATTGCCGTCCTGAGCCCGCGTCACCTGCCACCACGCGGCGATGGCGCAGCCCGGCACGAAGACGAGCACAGCCACGTGCAACGACACGGCACGCTTGGACAGCCAGCGTTGACGCACGTCAGCTATGTTACCGGCCCCCGTTCGGACGCGGATTTCGCCACTAGAGTGGGTCGGTGCTCCCCGCGGTCACCCGGCCCGAGCCGCCCTGGAGAGGTGACGAGCGCCCCATGCTCACGACGTGGCTCGACTACGAGCGCGCCACCTTGTTGTGGAAGTGCCAGGAGCTCGACGGTGACGCGTTGGTGCGCCGGGCCGTCCCGCCGTCCCCGCTCAGCCTGCTCGGCATCGTGCGGCACATGGCTGTCGTCGAATGGAGCTGGTTCGAGCGGGTCTTCTCCGCCAGCACGCAGCCGTCGCCGATCTCGCTGGCCGATGACCGCGACGCGGACTTCAACGACCTCGATCCGGCGCGGGCGATGGACGACATCGAGGCGTTCCAGCGCCAGTGCAACCTCTCCCGCCGGATCGTCGACGCTGCCCCGGCCCTCGACGACGTGGCGGCGTCGGTCAAGCGACCCGTCTCGCTGCGCTGGATCATGGTCCACATGATCGAGGAGTACGCCGCGCCACAACGGGCACGCCGACCTCCTGCGCGAACGCATCGACGGGGTCGTGGGCGAATGAGTTCGGGAGATGCCGACGACGCCCGCGGCCCTCCGGCGAGCTCCCGGCCCGGAGCCATCACCACCGTCCATCGGTATGACCTGCCGCTGCGCCGGGCAGAGGTCTGGGGTCTGATCGGCCAGATGGCGAACTACCGGCGTTGGTGGCCCTGGCTGCGCTCCTTCGAGGCCACCGCGCTGGCCGTGGGCGAGGAGTGGTGCTGCGAGGTGCAGCCGGCGGTCCCGTACCCAGTGCGGTTCCGCGTGGAGATCGAGCACATCGAGGCGCCGACGCTGGTCCGGGCCGGCGTCCGCGGCGACGTCGTCGGGGACGCCGTCCTCACCCTGGACGAGGCGCAGGGGGGTTGCGTGGCCACGCTGCGCAGCTCGCTCGCCCCGGGGAACGCCGCGCTCCAGCTCGTATCCCGGTTTGCGGGGCCGATCGCCAAGTTCGGGCACGACTGGGTGCTCGACTCCGGGGCCCGGCAATTCATCGCCCGCGTGGTGGTGCCCGTCGCCGGCGACTAGACACCCCTGGCGTGAGGTTTTCGGTCCGCCAGATTCTGGCTTCCACCGCCGGTGCGGTGATCGCCGCCCTCATCGCGTCGATCTTCGGTGTCAAGGGCACGGTCATCGGCGTGGCCATCGGGTCGGCCGCAGCGACCATCGGCACCGCCTTCGTCTCCCAGTCGATCGAGCGCGGTCACGAAGCGGTCAAACAGGTGGTGCGCGCCCCCGACGCCTCCCCGCTGCTGCGCCGCCTGGGGTCGACCGCGGTCATCGGGGGAAAGGCCTCGGACTCCGACGTGTCCTCGGCACCGACCGAGGCCGTCGAGTCGGCCCACGACCCGACGCTGGGAACGGCCTCGACGACCGCCCCGGTCGAGGAGACCCGGCGCCTCGAGGTCTCGACCACGGCGGGCACGCCGGCCACGCAGGGCCTCCGGTCGAGCACCACGCCCGCGCCGCCTTCTGCCCGTGGTCGGCCCGGAACCAGTGCGAACGGGCCGTCGCGTTTCACCTGGCGCGTCATCGCGGGGACTGCGGTCGTCGTCTTCGTGATCGCGCTCTTGTTCATCACGGCGGTCGAGCTGATCGCGGGCAAGCCGCTGGCCGCCATCTTCGGCGGGGGGGACAGCGGAACGAGTTTTGGCAACGTCGTCTCGCCGTCGCCACCGGCGACGTCGACGACAACGACGTCGACCGTCCCCGCCACCAGCACCACGTCGACCACCTCGGGCAGCTCGACGAGCACGACGACGAGCACCACGGCGCCGACGGCGACCTCGACCACGACCGTCCCGCCCAGCCGCGGGACCACCACCACCACCACGGGTGTGGGGTCGACAGCCTCGACGACGACGACCTCGGTGGCTACCAGCCCTTGAACTCGGCCGGACGGCGCTCCACGAAGCTCGCGATGCCCTCTTTCGAGTCCACAGTGTGGTTCACGACCTCCTGACCGAGGGCCTCGTCGTAGAGGGAGGTGGCCCGGTCGACGTCGAGGGCCCGGTTGGTCAGCCACTTGGCGATCCAGATGGCCTTGGTCGGCGCCTTGGCCAACCGCCCCGCCATCTCCTCGAGGGTGGCCTGCAGGTCGGCCCGTGGCACGAGCCGGTTGACCAGGCCGATCCGGTAGGCCTCGGCCGCGGGGACATCGTCGCCGAAGAAGAAGAGCTCCTTGGCCTTCTGGATCCCCACCAGGCGGGTCAGGATCCACGCGCCGCCGGCGTCTGGAGCGATGCCGCGCCGGATGAAGACCTCGATGAACTTGGCCTCTTCGGCCATCACGACGAGGTCGCACGCCAGGGCCAGGTGCATGCCACCACCGGCCGCTGTGCCGTTGACGCCCGCGATCACTGGCTTCTCGCAGTCGAGGATTGCGGTCACGAGGGCCTGCCAGCCGTCCCGGATCATGCGGGAGGCCTCGCCGACCACCTCGTCGGGCGCATCGTCGGGCTTGGGACGGGGCGCCAGACGCCCGCCGCGGAGATCGGCCCCACTGCAGAAGGCCTTGTCGCCGGCGGCCGTGATGACGACCACGCGCACGAACAGGTCGCCCGACGCGTCACGTACCCAGGATGCGATCTGGTCTCGCATGAACTGGGTCAGGGCATTCCCGGCGTCGGGCCGGTTGAGGGTGATCCAGCAGACGCCGTCCTCGACCCGGCGAGTCAGGTCGTCGCCGATCGGGTCGTCCGTCGTCATGTCGCTCATCGGTCTCCTTGCGTGTGTCGATGCTCGCCGGGATCGGGTCGGCCCGGTCCGGCCCGGCCTAGAGCGTTCAGGCCAGCACGACGAGGGCGTCCGCCGCAACTGCGTCCGCCGACCGTGCCCCCGCTGGCTGCCACCTAGCCTGGCACGGTGCCCTCGCCCTACGACGTGAGCCGGGACGAGTTGGCCCGGATCGTCGGGGACGAACCGGCCTACCGGGTCCGCCAGGTCTGGGACGCACTCCACGCCCGGGTGCAGCGACCCGAGGAGATGACCGAGCTGCCGGCGGCCCTGCGCCGCGAGTTGGCGGAGGCGCTGCCCCCGTCCCTGCGCGAGGTGTCGCGCCGGGAGGCGGACGGTGGCGAGACGACCAAGTGGCTGTGGGACCTCCACGACGGCGCCCGGGTCGAGACGGTGCTCATGCGCTACCCCGACCGCGTCACCGTGTGCGTCTCGACGCAGGCCGGGTGCGCCATGGCGTGCCAGTTCTGCGCGACGGGCCAGGCTGGGTTCCAGCGCAACCTGGGCCAGGGCGAGATCGTGGAGCAGGTGGTGGCCGCCATGCGGGAGGCCAGGCCGCGGCGTCTCTCCAACGTCGTATTCATGGGAATGGGGGAGCCGCTGGCCAACTACGACCGGGTGTGGGGTGCCGTGGGGCGGCTCCACGGCGACATCGGGCTCTCGGCCCGGCACCTCACGCTCTCGACGGTCGGGATCGTGCCGGGCATCCGACGGCTGGCCGCCGAAGCCCTCCCGGTCAACTTGGCCGTGTCCCTCCACGCGGCGAACGACCGCCTGCGCGACGAGCTGGTTCCCATCAACCGCCGCTACCCGTTGGCACAACTCGCCGAGGCGTGCGCCGCATACGTCGAGTCGAGCGGCCGCCGTCTCTCCATCGAATGGGCAATGATCGACGGCGTCAACGACCGGGGCAGTGACGCCGACGAGCTGGCGGCCTTCGCGCGGCCGCTCGGCGCGCACGTGAACCTCATCCCGCTCAACCCGACCCCTGGCTATCCGGTCGTCGGCTCGCCACCGGCGCGGGTACGGGACTTCCGTGACGAGCTGCGCGCCCTGGAGGTGAACGCGACGATCCGCGTCACCCGCGGGGCGGAGATCGACGCCGCCTGCGGGCAGCTCGCCGCGGCAGCAGTGGGCTCGGCGGAACCGGTGCGATTGCACCCGGGCGCCCCCTCTGGCTAAAACGGGGCCATGGCACGAGCGCAGCGGTCCGGGGTCACGCGCCCCTCCTTGCTCTGGTTCCTCCTCCTCGACGGCGGCATCGTCGTGCTGGCCCAACTGGCCTTGAGCCACACCGCCTACCGGAAGGCGCGCAAGGTCAGCGGCGGTGCGTTGCCACCCCGCGAGGTCCTCCAATCCATGCTCGTCGGGACCGCCGTCATCCACGCCGCCGAGGCGCTCGTCGCCGGGCGGATGGCGCGCCGCCGGGGCCTGCCGGCCCGGGGCTGGCGCCTGCAGACGTTCATCGTCGGCTTCCCCTCCCTGCTGGCGCTGCGCCGGAGCGGCACGCCGGACTGACCGCCGGTCAACTTCGGTCCCTCGGCACGTCCTCAGGCGCCGTGGCCTCGGCGTGCTCGGCGCCTCTCGCTGCCGGCCTCTCACGCGACGGATCACCCGCAGGGTCTGCGTCAAGCCAAATCCGCGTTACTTCGATCCATAGCTGCGCCGCGCACCTCGACCAGCCGCACCGCAGTCGGTCCGTCGTTGTGGCGCTCTTCTCGTCCCGTGGTAGCGGATGGGAGAAGGCGCTACGCTTCGCCGGCCTACTTTTGAGGAGGTGCGGTGCTGCACTCCGAACGGCACGAGATCTCGGCACAGCTCTCGCGGCGCTGGTGGCTCTTCCTCCTCGCCGGCATCGCCTGGCTGATCATCGCCGTGGTCGTCCTGCGTATGGACATCAGGTCGGTGGCGACGATCGGTCTGCTCCTGGGCGCAGTGTTCCTGTTCTCTGCGGTCTACCAGTTCTCGCTTGCCGTGATCCAAGGCGGCGGTTGGGCCGTGATTCGGGTCGCCCTCGCTGTCCTCTTCATCGGCGCGGCCATTTGGTCGTTCGTGAGTCCCTACGACGCCTTCTGGTCGCTCGCCGCGGCGTTCGGATTGCTCCTCATATTGAACGGCGTGTTCGACATCGTGTACTCCGCGACGGCCCAGCCGATCAACCCCCTGTGGTGGCTCGGCCTCGTCACCGGCATTCTCGAAGTCGCGCTCGGATTCTGGGCGTCACAGCAGTACATAGGTGCCCGAGCGACGTTGCTGATCCTCTGGGTCGGGTTCTTCGCCATCTTCCGCGGCATCAGCGATCTCGTTCTTGCTTTTGAGGTGCATTCCGCGAGCTGAGTCCCCGCTGCCATCCCGAAATCGTCTCGCCCACTCCAATCGGCTCGCCGATGTCAACCGTCGATCGATTGGCCCTCCGCGCGCCAGGGTCACTGGGACGAGGGAACGGTCTGAGCTTCGCTGAACCGGACCGATCCGTATCGCCGGCGGTAGAGCCAATAGGCGACGAGCCCCGCCACCATGGGGAGCCAGTACTCGGCTAATCGGTAGGCCAGCGTGGCTAAGACGGCACTGCTGCCGCTTACTCCCGCGAGCACGAGCAGGCCACTGAGGCTGGCCTCGACGATGCCCAGGCCTCCGGGGGTGGCCGGGATCAACGCGATGACGCCGGCTGCCGAGTAGGCAAGGAGGACGAGCCAGGCATGCGGTTCACTTCCGGTCGCCCGAAGCGCGGCGAGCAGGCAGAGAAAGTCGAACCCCAGGCGTCCCACCTCGAGAACAAGGACCTGCTTCCACTCCCTTCCCAACGCGCCACGTATCTGGTCGCGCTGGTTCAGCAGACGACCATCGAGTCCGGTCAATGGAGCGTGGTGACGGCGAACCTTGTTCCAGATCCATTGGGCGCCCCTCCCAACGGAGCGGAGCGGTCGATCGGTTTCGAGGAGCAGGATCCCAAGCCCGATGTAGACGACGAACCCCGCAACCCCGATGAGCGCGGTGTTCACAAGGGTATGGTTCACGTCTGAGCCACCCAGCACCGTCGGAAGGGTGAGGATCGGCAGCATCAGCAGACCGCCAACACCCAGCAGTGACGACGCTGTCAGGCCTCCCGCGGCGGCGTCGGCGTTAATCCCCGCCGTCTCCAACATGCGGAACTGCACGGCTGCTCCTGCGGCATCTCCGCCGGGCAGCACATTGGTGACGAGGTTGCCGGTGAGTCCCGCCGCCACGACGGCGAACCACCCCCGGGTACGCAGGACGATCCGCTGAATCCCGAAGTTGCAGACGAAGCTCGCCGCCTCGGCGAGGAGCGCGGCGACCAACCACACCCCGCTCAATTTTGCCAGCCTCGGCCACGCCCCGATTACCGCCGTCAGACTCGGCAATACGACATACAGGGCGACCCCGGTCACGACCAGGGCCACCACCCGCACGATCACACGCTTGGCATCGTGGTGCGCCGCTTCTGACTGTCCTGTGGCCGCGGGTCCCGGTGACCCGTCACCTCGGGTCCTGGGTTTCCGGTTCACAGGTAATCCCGCCTTCGCATCCACATGAGGGTGAACCAACCAACGATCGGCGGGAGGTAGGCCGTGAAGGTCCGCTGCACGAAGACGGCGGCCGTCGCCTGGTTCTTCGAGACGCCCGCAGCAGTCAGGGCCAAGATGAGGCCCGCTTCTGCGACCCCCATGCCGCCTCCGGCCGGTGAGGCCGACGCCAGGACGCCTGCCATCGTCGCCGCGATCACCAGCGCCGCCAACGAAAGCTGGGTCCCAAAGGCGTGCAATGCCGCTCCGAGTGCGAGGACGACGAGCAGTTGCGCCGCGATCTGGCCCCCGAAGAGCTGGACAATCTTGATCGGCTGCGTCGCCAACGTCTTGAAGTTCGCGACGATCGTGGCGAACTTGGGTCGCATCTTCTCTTTTACGTGCTGACGCCAGCGGGGAACGGCGAATATGGCCGCCAGGACGAGACCGATGACGATCACGATGACGAGCAGTCCGTAGAGGACTTTGGCGTGGCTCCCCTGGTGCAGGCTGTGGCCGAAGTGAAAGGAGCTCCAGGCAATCGGGAGGGCTATCAGGAAGAGGATCAACTTGATCAGGAGGCTCGATAGGCTCAACAGCGCGCCGGAAGTAACGGCGGTGGTCGTGTCGAATCCCTGTTGTTGGTAGAACCTCACCTGCGTCGCCAGTACGGCTGCGTTCCCGCCGGCCAGTGTCGTGAACGAGTTCGCGAGTTCCAAACCCACGACGCGGCCCATCGGGAGCGCACCCGGAACGCTGCCTCGGTTCGAAGTCGCGCCGCCCAGGTACGCGGTCGCGGAGAGGAGCGCCGTGGCGACGACCCAGCCCCATTGGGCGCTCTTGATGGTGTCGATCGAATGCGAAGCGTTGATCAGGACCAGGATGAGGGCCCAGCCGCCGACCAGAGATCCCAACGCGACCAGGACCTGGTTCCAGCTCAATCGTCTCGGCTCGATGAGCTCGGGGACCTCCACGCCGGCTTGCTGCGCAGTGCTCGACCGGAGTTGGCCGAGCATTTGCTTTTTGCCTTTCATGGCGACGGTGATGGACGGGTCGAGACCGGCTCGGCGGAGATGGCTCATCGCTCCTGGCAGCAGGTCGGAGGGCACGACCCGCACGACCGATCGCGCGGCGCGTTCGGGGCCGGCGACGAGCGCGGCCGAAGCCATGGCGCCTGCGAGGTCCTGGTCCAGTAGGAAGTCGGTGGCATTCGAAATCCCGCTGCGAAAATCCACGATGGTCGCCGTGCCGTGGTCCACGTCCCCGAGCAGAGTGTGCGGACTGATGGCACCGTGGGAGATTCGGGCCGACCTGAGGTCGAGCAATTGGGCGAAGAGGTCGTCGAGGACCTGATCGGAGACCGAGTCCGGGCCGAGCTCGTCAAAGGGGGTTCCCGTCACGGAGCCGGCGATCAAGACGGCGTCATGGCTCGGCCCGATCTCAGACGCACTGATCACTTCCGGTACCCGGGCACCCGACCGCGCCGCGAGTTGCGTGACCGACGACTCGTGTTCAACCTGTTGGATCCGGGTCAGGCTGATGGCGGGTCCCGAGTTCCGGTACATGATGAGCCGGTACACCTTGCTGAGGAACTGGGCGTCCGCCGCGTCCCGGCCGTAGAACGACACGACCAAGGGCTCCCCCGAGCCCGTGATGACGGAGTAGTGGGCGGCACCCCAGGTCTGATACCGGGTCGGCTCCGCCGAAACCGCATCGATCCCGACCGTTGCGAGCGCCACGCGCAGCTCCTCACCGGAGGGCAACCCGAGCGGCGAGCCCCAGCCGAGGTGGATGGCAGCGGTTGCTCCCCAACCGATCGCCATGCTGCCGAGGACGTTGGCTGGAAGGCCATGGCCCGCCACGACAGTTGCCAGCACGGTGAGGAACACGATGAGCTCGATGAGGCGCTGCACGGTCCGCGACAGGTAAGGCAGCCCGGCTGTGGCGACGCTGAGCGCCAAAGCCACGTGCAAGACGGGAAAGCTCAACACGTAGCCGTAGAACTCGATGCTGCGTGGTCGCCCGCCACTCGCCCCGAGCGCGAGGACGAGGATTCCGCTGACGACGAGTGTCCCGACCGCCGAGGCAGCGAGATCCCGGACCACCATCCAGCGCTTGGCCAGGCTGGCCACCACGAGGAGGAACGCGATCGTCCCGAACGATCCGCCGATCCAAAAGAGAGTCACCAGCCAGCGGATGCCGTAGGGAGGGGGGCTCAGTACGTGCGTGATCACGTCTTCGGGGTGCGAGTTGGATCGGAGGATCAGCACCGCACAGAGCACCGCCAAGGAGGCGAGGACCAGCCGAGCGCCGTCGGACCCTCGGCGGCGCCGCTGGCCGTCGCCGATGGGAGCGAAGAAGATGGCCCGCCACGACCTGCGGGCCGATTCCGTCACCGAAGGGGGCTCGGTCCGAGTGGGGATCTGTGTGGCCACTGCCGTCTCGCGTACTGCCAATAGCCGCCGACGTCAATCGCGACCCTCACGGCGTTGCTGCCGTGCGGTTGGAGGTCAAGTCAGGTCGTGCTCGCGGAACGCCGAGAGCCTGCTCGTGATCGGCTCCTGTACCTCCGTGCGCGCCCCAGCGCATCGGACGCAGCGACGCAGAACGGCTCTCCGAGCGCGCTTTCTACGGCGTGCAACTCGACCACGGGATCCCTTCTTCGGTCGGACTCGACGCTCTTGATGATGTGCAAAACCTTCGGCTTGTCGGTGACCCTCGCCGTCCCGCAGGCGCGCGCCCGCCGTTTCGGCGCAGCCCCCTCGGGGCCCCGCCGCCGAACCGATGCGCCGAACCGATTCGTCGATTCCTGCGTCTCTCCTTCCGCACGGGCGCGTGAGCCCGATGCGCGCCGGTCCCGCGAGCGACGAAGGAGGCTCTGACATGGTCGAGGAACGTCCCGAAGGCGCACGCAAGGCACCGATGCACATCATGGTGGTGGCAGCGATCACCCTGGGCGCCCTCCTGCTCGGTGGGGCTGGCCTGGGACTCGCCCTTACCGACGCCGGGGCCAGCAGCCCGGTCGCGCCGGCGGCCGGTTGTGGCGGCGCCTCACCGCGACTGACCGTGCAGGGTACCGGCCAGGCCTCGCAGCCACCCGATGTCCTGACCGCGGTGTTCGGGTTCAGCTCGACGGCAGGCTCCTCGGCCCAGGCGCTGAACGAGAACAATGCCAAGGTCAACGTGGCACTCCAGGCGCTCGGGAGCGGCGGTGTCGCGTCAGCCGACGTGCAGACGACGGGCCTGACGCTGCAGGCGGAGTACGCCTATCCGAAAGGCGTGCCCACTCTCACCGGGTACCAGGCGAGCAATACCGTCACGGCCACACTGCGCGACACCAAGACGGCCGGGGCGGCGATCGACGACGTGGTCAACGCCACCGGCGACGCTGCGCAGATCGACTCGCTGACCTTCTCCTTCAGCGATCCGGCCAAGGTCGAGGACGTCGCTCGGACCAAGGCGGTCCACCAGGCGGTGGCCCACGCCGGCGCCATGGCCGAAGCGGCGGGACGGAGGCTCGGGCGGGTCTGCTCGCTCACCGACGACACCCAGCCTGCGCAGCTCCAGAACGGCCAGGGCTTCGGTGCCAACGACGCCCTGGGCGGTGCCCCGGCCACGCCCGTCCCGGTGGAACCGGGCAGCCAGACCGAGACCGACCAGGTCTCGATGGTCTACGCCCTGGTGCAGCGGTGAGCCGAGGGACGACGATTCAGGGCGACGTGAAGACGCTGGCGTCCAGCCAGTCGAACGCGGCGTCCCAGAACACGACGGGCGCCATGCCCTCGCAGTGGCCTTCCGCCCCCTCCGCCTTGGTGAAGAGCCGGAACTCCTTGGGGCACGTGAGGTGGTCATAGAGGATCTTGCCCTGTCCGGTCGAGACCAGGTCGGTCTCGTTGTCGGTGACGAACGAGGGACAGGTGACCTGTGTGATGGTCTCCGCGTTCGTGTAGCGAAGCATCTCGACGCAGTAGGCGCGCACGCCCGAGACCCCGTGCGTGGTCATCCGGGGGGCGAGCAACGCCTCGAGGGCCGGGAATTCGAGCAGCGAGTCGAACTGCGCGTCGGCCGCCGGATCGTGCACCTGGTCGAGAAGCGGCCCGAGCCGCGCCGCCAGGGCCGACCCCATGTCGAATTGGCCGGGGTCCACGATCAGCGCGGCCAGTCGCGGCTCGCCCGCCGCTCCGCGCGGCGCGAGGTGGCCGCCGAAGGACCGCCCGACCAGCACGACCCGTTCGCGGTCGACCTGCGGGTGGGCCACGACCGCATCGAAGAGCGCGGGCACCACGTTCTCCCAGTCCGGGCGCATCGGAAGCCGTTGCTCGTAGAGGCGGGCGCCCTGCCCGGGACCGTCGACGGCGACGAAGACGTAGCCCCGCTCCAGGGCCGGGTACGCCGAGGCGTAGAGCTCCTCGGCGGTACCGTCATAGCCGCCGATGTGCAGGATGGTCGGTCGCCGGCCCCGGGCCGCATCCGGTGCGAAGAGGTAGCCAGAGACCGGTCCGGAGAGGACCTCTCCGGGCGTGTCGAGAAGGTCGAGCGCGGAGCGGAAGGCCTGGACGCTCGACCCGTAGGCGGCGCGCAGCTCGGGCGCGTCGAGGTCCTCGCGGTGAAAGAAGAAGGCCTGACGGTGGTACTCCGCAGCCCGCAAGAAGGTGCCTCGTGCGCTCACGTGGTGCCCCGCCGCCAACGCGTCCTCCCCGAGCGCGAGCAAACGAGATCCGAAATCGGACCACGCCCGGTGCCAGCTCTCGCGGTCGCCGGGCTCGATGCGTTCCGCAATGGCGAGGCACTCGCCGACGTTGGCCATCCCCGAGGCGGCCTTGCCGACGCTGCGCTGCAGCTGGCCATCGAAGGACTCGTCGTCGAAGTAGAGCTTCATCCACCCTCCCGCCCTGTTGCGCGCTGCCTGGTCCAGGGGTAACGACCCCCGCCCGGGCCGGGGCGCCGCCGCCTAGCGGTTCTTCCAGTTGGGCGCCCGCTTCTCGGCGAAGGCGCGCGGCCCTTCCTTGGCGTCCTCGCTGCTGAAGACCTCGCCGGAGATCTCCGACTCGATCCGGTAGGCCTCCTTCATGTCCGTGGCCAGCCCGCGCAGCGCCGACTCCTTGGTCTTGCGGACGGCGAAGGGGCCGTTGGCCGTGATGCGATGGGCGTAGTCGTAGGCCCGTTCCATCAGGTCGGCCGGGCGGCACACCTCGTTGACCAGTCCCATCTCGTACGCCCGCTGGGCCGAGACCTGGTCGGCGCACAGGAGGAGCTCCATGGCGGCCGGCCAGGGAACCTGGCGGGGGAGCCGCACCGTGGTCCCGCCGCCGGCGAAGAGGCCCCGCTTCGGCTCCATCACGCCGAAGGTGGCGGTGTCGCTGGCCACCCGGATGTCGGTGCCGCCCAGCATCTCCATGCCGCCGGCAACGCAGACGCCGTTGACCGCCGCGATGATCGGCTTGTAGAGCTTGCTGCCGCGCAGGACGGCCTTGACCCCGTCGTCGAGCCGGTAACCGCCGAGCTCCTCGGGGTGCTGCCCCGCCTGCATCTTGCTCTGCAGCTCGGTGATCTGCGGGATGTACGTCTTGAGGTCGGCCCCGACGCAGAAGTCCTTCCCGACGCCGGTCACGATGGCGACGTACGCGTCGTCATCCTCACCGAACCGGTCCCAGGCCTGCCGCAGCTCGAAGAAGTGCTCCATGTCCATGGAGTTGCGCGCCTCGGGGCGGTTGATGGTGATGGTGACGATGTGATCGTCACCGTGGGCGTAGTCGATCGACATGGGCTCCGGGACTCCCGGTGGTCAGGCCGTGTGGCGGGGCTGGCACCGTCCGGCGGGACGCCGGGCCGGCATGGCAGGGCTGAGGACAGCGAGGCGGGGACGAGAGCCCGAAGTCAGTCGTCCTCGTCGCGCAGACGCGTGGTGAAGCTGCTGACGCTCACGATGCCCTTCTCGTTGACCGACGTCTGCCCGCGCGCCCGGGAGACGAGCGAGGTGTCGACGTCGGCCGCCTCGGCCCGCAGCGCCGCCACGGTGCACTGCTCGCGCGGTCGTACGCTGAACGGGTCGTATTGGAAGTGCTTCATCGCGTTGCGATGGGTGATCTTGTCGATGTCCTCGTCCGACACGCCCTCGAGATACTTCATGAGCGCCTCGGGTGCCTGCGGCCACGTCGAGTCCGAGTGGGGGTAGTCGCACTCCCACGTGATGTTGTCGATATTCAGGAACTGACGGCTCTGCACCCCGAAGGCGTCGTCGATGAAGCAGGTGATGACGCGGTCCTTGAAGACCTGGCTCGGCAGCTGGTCGCCGAAGTCCTGGCCCGTCCACTTGTGGTGGTGCTGGTAGACGTAGTCGATGCGCTCGAGCGCGTAGGGGATCCAGCCGATCCCGCCCTCGGACAGCGCGAAGTGCAGGTTTTCGTACTTGCGCAGGATGGGCGACCAGACCAAGTCGGCGGCGGCCTGCACCATGTTGATCGGCTGCAGGCTGATCATCACGTCGATCGGCGCCTCGACCGAGGTCATGAGGATCTGCGAGGACGAGCCCAGGTGCATGCAGACGACGGTGCCCTCGTCGGCGCAGGCGGTCCAGAAGGGGTCCCAGTGTTCGTTGTGCAGCGAGGGCCAGCCGAGCTTCTCGGGGTTCTCCGAGAAGGTGACGGCGTGGCAGCCCTTCTTGGCCACCCGGCGCACTTCCGCCGCGCCGAGCTCGGGGTCCCAGATGACCGGGATGGAGAGCGGGATGAAGCGACCGGGCTCGGCGCCGCACCAGCGGTCGATGTGCCAGTCGTTGTAGGCGCGCACCATGGCGAGCGCCTCGTCCTTGTCCTCCCGCCGGGCGAAGAGCTGGCCGCAGAACTGCGGGAAGGAGGGGAAGCACATGCTGCCGAGCACGCCGTTGACCGACATGTCGCGCACGCGCTCGTGGATGTCGTAGCAGCCGACCCGCATGTCCTCGAGCGAGGTGGGCTCGATCCCGTACTCTTCGGGCGGCCGGCCGACGACGGCGTTGAGGCCGACGTTGGGGATCTGGTTGCCGTCATAGATCCAGACGTCCGTGCCGTCGTCGCGGCGGACCAGCTTCGGCGCCGCGTCCTGGTACTTCGCCGGCAGCAGCCCGTCGAACATCCCACGAGGCTCGATGACATGGTCGTCGACACTGACCAGGATCATGTCCTCAGTGCGCATTCCGTCCTCCCCTTCTGCCCGATCGGCACTGTTGCGCCGCAGGCTTCCCTGACACCAATGTCACCCACCTTATGCGCCCACTCCACCCCGGGTGCGAAGTGGGGCGCCCGGGGTGCCGGCGGCGAGCCTGCGCCCAGCGGGCGTTCAGGACCCGGCCGGGACGGAGCACGCCGGCGCCGGCGGCACCGGCTGGCCCTGGTCGCCCTGGACGGGCCGAACGGCAGCGAGGGGTAGAGCACCGCGCCCGGGGCGGCGCGGACTCGCCGCCGTCCCGGCCACAGATACACCCAGGCCGGCCCGCATGAGGGATCGGCGGCTGTAGATGCGGCGGTCACTCATAGCCGGTGCTCTCCTCAGCCTCATGGGTCTCGTGGTCATCGTGGCGGCGTCGGCCGGGGCGGCGTGGTCTCCTGGATGGGCATGGCGTTCTGGCTCGGCGGCGGATAGGCCGTGCCCTCGTCGAAGGTGCCGGTGAGTGCGTTCACGACGACCTCCTCGTCGACCACCGGGACGGTGAGCGAAGCGTCGGGCAGGACGGGCGGCGTGGGTTGCGCCGGCTTGCCCAGCGCAAGGGCGCTCGTCATATCTCCGACCGTGTCGCGCCGCCAGGCCGAGACGTTGGGCACCGGAACACCGAAGAGTCTCTCCAGGAGGAAGAGGGTCGAGGTGTGGTCGAACACCCCCGTGGCCCTGTAGCCGCCCACCGTGAACGGTGACATGAGCATGCACGGCACGCGGAACCCCAGGCCGACCGGTCCCGCGATGCCGCTCGCCGTTGCCGGCAGCGGATTCATCGAGAGGTACTCCCCGGCCGTCCCTGCGGGCGGCACGGGCGGGGGCACGTGGTCGAAGAAACCGCCGTTCTCGTCGTAGTGCAGGACGAACAATGTGTGGGCCCATACTTCGGGGTTCGAGGTAAGCGTGTCGAGCACGTTCTGGACCAGGTTCTCCCCCCACTGGGGCGCCGTGGCCGGGTGTTCGCACTGGGTGACGGGGCCGTGGATCCAGCTCACCTGCGGCAGCGTCCCGGCTGCGACGTCGGCGACGAAGTCGTCGGGGTAGTTCGGGGCGATCGCCTGCTGCTGGAGCTGGAGGCCGCGCGTGGTCTCCTCCGTGTACGCCTTGAAGTAGGGAAGCGGGCTGAACAGGGCCAGGCCGGTCGGGTCGTTGTACACCTTCCAGGTGACGCCGGCATCGAGGAGTTGTTCGGGCATGGTGGTCCAGGTGAACGTGCCGTACTGCTCCGGGTCGGCCCTGGACCTGCGTGACGAGGACGGGGCCGCCGCCGGTCCCGTCGGGGTCGATGGTGCCCGACAGGGCCATGACGCGATTGGGGTCGGTGGGTCCGAGCACCGAGCAGTGGTAGGCGTCGCAGATGGTGAACGCGTCCGCCAGCGCGTAATAGAAGCTGAGCTCCGACCGCGTGAAGTAGCCCATGGACGTCGCGAAGTTCGTGACGCCGTCGGCCGCCAGGTGGGCCTGGACGAACGCGTCCATCTTCCCGCCGTCCCAGCTCTGGTGCTGGGTGCCCCATTCGTGCGAGATGTCGTTGGTGCAGTCGCCGTTCTCGCTCGGGAACTGCTGCTCGAGGTCGAACGGTTGGAGATAGCCGGACGGGTCCACTCCCACACCGGGTTGGTAACCGAACTGGTTCCACACCGGGACACGCGTGCCGTTGACCTTGTTCACCAGGACCTTGGGGTCCGAGAACCCTCGCACGCCCGACAACGTGCCGAAGTAGTGGTCGAACGAGCGGTTCTCCTGCATGAGGAAGACGACGTGGCGGACGTCGCTGAGCGTCGGCAGTGTGGAGGGACTGATGGCCAGTGCGCGCTCGATCGAGGCGCCCGCAGACGTGGAGAGCGCCACTCCCGCCGTGCCGGCGGCGCCGAGGGCCAGGCCGCCCTTGAGCAGCGTCCGCCTGCTGATGCGGCTGACCGGTCGACCGCCGCGACCCGTCTCGTCGCGCGACGTATCCGCTGCCATGCAACCTCCTCCTGATGCCGTCGCCGATGATCGACGGGCTCGCTCGGCCAGGCCGGAACTTTCCCAAACGAGCGATTGGGAAACGGAGGTGGCGGCGGTCCCCGCGCCTTTTCAGGTTCCGTTCACCCGCTGGCTACCTGGAGTTCGGATTCGTGGGCCGCAGCGACCCCTGACGCGTCCGGCGCGCACAGACCGCGGCGGGGGAGGATGATGTCGTCGATGATCCCGTAGTCCCGCGCCTCGGCCGCCGTCATGTAGTAGTCGCGGTCGATGTCCCCGGCGACCTGCTCGATGGGCTTGCCGCTGTGGTGGGCGATGATCTCGGCCATGCGCCTGGTGAGCGAGAGCACCTCGCGCAGCTGGATCTCCATGTCCGACGGGGCGCCGCGGGTTCCGGCCGAGCCCTGGTGGATCATGACCCGGGCGTTGGGGAGGGCGAAGCGCTTCCCCGGGGCGCCGCCGGAGAGGATCATGGCGGCGGCCGACATCCCCATCCCCACGCAGATGGTCGAGACGTCGGGTTCCACGTGCTGCATGACGTCGTAGATGGCCATGCCGGCGTAGGCCACGCCACCGGGGGAGTTGATGTAGAGGTAGATGTCGCGCTCGGTGTGCTGGGCCTCCAGGAAGAGCATCTGCGAGATGATCAGGTTCGCCACCTGGTCGTCCACCTCCTGGCCGAGGAACACGATGCGCTCGCGGAGCAGCGAC
This sequence comes from uncultured Acidimicrobiaceae bacterium, assembly GCA_963756625.1. Lineage (GTDB taxonomy): Bacteria > Actinomycetota > Acidimicrobiia > Acidimicrobiales > RAAP-2 > Bog-473. The sequence goes on along the minus strand of CAVWNQ010000002.1, from coordinate 354,091 downwards.
GAGTAGATGTCGAAGGCACGATCGCCCCGGTTGCCCTCTTCGATCACGGTGGGGATGAGGACCTGGCGGAGGGGGTCAGTGGCGCCGCCTGCCGGTCTCGTGGCGCTCGTGCCTGTCCTCGTCGAGCCCGTCGTCGTCGTGCCGGTCGTCATGGTCGCTGCGCTCCTCGTGTCGGTTCCGGTCCTTCTGGTCCTTTTCACGTTATATCAAATGTGAGATAATCGTTCACCGTGAACGCCCGCCGACATCCGACCGTCTTCCCCGGCTTCCGCGAGATGGCAGAGCGCCGGCACTCGGTGTCGGGCCAGCTCACCTCGTTGCGCCGGGAGCTGGGCCTGTCCCAGGCCGAGGTGGCGTCGCGTATGGGCACGTCGCAGTCGGCCGTGGCCCGCTTCGAGGCCGGCGACCTCGATGTCCGCCTCTCGACGGTCGAGCGCTACACCATGGCCCTGGGGGCGCGCCTGGAATGGAGGATCGACCATGGGTGAGCGAAACGGCATCGGCATCGGCTTCGGCGCCGACGTCGGCATCGGGTCCGGGTCGGGCGCGGGCGCCGGCAGGGGCAACCCCGATCCTGACCCGCTCGGCGTCCCGGCCGGCGCCGGCCTCGGCCTCGGGCGCCCCGAGCCGTTGTCCGAGCTGCTCGCCCGTCGCTTGATGGCGCAACGGGTCGTCCTCCTCGGCGGCCCCCTGGACGAGCACGTGGCGACCCGGGTCGCGGCCGAGCTCATGACACTCGATGCCGACGGCGACGACCCCGTGACCCTCCGGGTCGAGTGCGGCGAGGCCGCCCTCGCCCCGGCGCTGACCCTGATGGACATCATCGAGCTCATGGGTGTGCCGGTGCACGCGCTGTGCCTGGGGCAGGTGGGCGCCGGCGCCGTGGGGGTCGTGGCCGTCTGTGGCAAACGGACCGCGCTGCCGAGCACCCGCTTCGCGCTGCGCGAGCCGGCGACGCAGTTCGAGGCGCACGTGCGCAACGTCGCCCAGTGGGCCGAGCTGCAGGCCGCCGATCGCCGGCGCTTCTGCGAGCGGGTGGGCGCGGCGGCGGGAAGGGCGGCCGAGGCCGTCGAGGCCGACCTCGAGCGTGGGCGGTTCCTGCGCGCGGCCGAGGCCGTCGCCTACGGCCTGCTCGACGAGGTGGCGCAGCCCGACGCCGACATCCGGCGCCTGCCCGGCACCGGGACCGGACAACCGCCGATGGGGTTCCGACCGCTGCGCTGACCAGCGGTCGGAAGGACTTCGAGCGGCTCGAGTGCCTACGATGCGGCGATGGCCATGCCCGCGACAGACGCCGCCAGCCCGCGCATCCCGCCCCTCGCCGCCGGCGAGTGGGACGCGCGGCTGATCCGGGTCCTCGAGAATTCCCCCGGCGGCACCACCGAGCCGATGAACATCTTCGCCACGCTGGGACGGGCCGATCCGGAGCTCTTCCGGCGCTGGCTCGGGTTCGGCGGCGCCCTCCTGAGCGGGACCCTGCCGGGGCGGTTGCGTGAGCTGGTGATCCTGCGCACCGCCTTCCGGTTCGATGGCCGCTACGAGTGGGCGCACCATCTCGAGCTGGGAGAGGCGCAGGGAATCACGGCGGACGAGCTGGCCGCGCTGGGCGCGGGCGCCGAGCCCGACCCCGCCGCCTGGGACACCCTCGAGCTGGCCGCGCTGCGGGCGGTCGACGAGACCGCGGCCGAGGGTGCGGTGTCCGACGCCACCTGGGAGGTACTGGCGGCGCAGCTGAGCGAGAGCCAGCTCGTCGAGCTCCTCATGCTGATCGCCCATTACCAGATGCTCACCGGCGTCCTGCGCTCCCTCCGGGTCCAGCTCGAACCACGGGCCGAGGCCATCGCGGCACGCGTGCCGGGCGGGCCGGCGGCCTAGGGGACCGGGACGTGACGGGCGCCGCGACGTGACGGGGCCGCTCCTCCAGGGGCGGTGCATCACCGTCGTCGGCGCCGGTACCCAGCCCTCCCGTGACCCCGACGCCCCGGTCGGCAACGGACGCGCCATCGCCATGCGCGCCGCCCGCGAGGGGGCCTCGGTCGTCTGCGTCGACCGCGACGGGCCGGCGGCGGAGGAGACGTGGCGCCTGATCACCGAGGAGGGCGGCAAGGCGGCCGTCGTCGTGGCCGACGTCACGACCGAGGAGGGCTGCCGCCTCGCCGTCTCCGAGGACCCGGGTCTGGCGCCCGACGGCCTCGTGCTCAACGTGGGCACCGGCTTCGGCATGGGCGTGGCCGGCACCTCGCCCGACGAGTGGGACCGCACGTTCGCCCTCAACCTGCGCTCGCATTTCATGCTCGTGCGCCGGGCCCTCGTCACCCTGCCCGACAACGCGTCGATCGTCTTCATCGGCTCCGTCGCCGGCCTCCGGCCGGGCAGCCGCATCCCTGCCTACGACGCCTCCAAGGCGGGGCTCATCGGCCTCAGCCGCCACGTCGCCGTCGAGGGGGCGCGGCGCGGCATCCGGGCCAACGTGCTGGCGCCCGGGCTCATCGACACGCCGCTCGGCCGCGCCGCTTCGGCCGGTCGGCCGTCGCGCACGCGCACGCCGGTGCCGCTCGGGCGCCAGGGAACCGGATGGGAGGTCGCTGCGGCGGCCGTATTCCTACTCTCGGACGAGGCGAGCTACATCACGGGGCAGGTGTTGGCCGTCGACGGGGGGCTCACGCTCGTATGAGCGCGCACTCGGCGACGCCGCGCTCCGGTCCGCACGGCAGTCACACACAGCCGCGGTTCGGCCGGCGCCTGGCGCACTTCAACCGTGCGGTGACCAACAAGATCTCCATCCACGTGGCGGGCTGGGCGCCGGGGCTCGGCATCGTGATCCACGTCGGCCGGCGCACGCACACCGTCTACCGCACGCCGGTCAATGTGTTCGCCACGAAGGACGGGTTCCGCATCGCCCTCACCTACGGACGCGACGCCGAGTGGGTGCGCAACGCACTGGACCACGGCGCCGTCCGGCTGATCCACAAGCGCCACGAGTACGAGCTGACCGACCCCGAGATCGTGCACGACGAGCACCGCCAGCACGTGTCCATCGTCGGCCGGGGCTTCCTGCGCCTGCTGCGCGTGAGCGACTTCCTCGACTTCACCCGGGCGGGCAACGGGACGTAGGTCGTGGCCGACCTCGGTCCCATGAGGACGCGCCGGCCGACCCTCTTCGCCTCGGCGGAGGCGGCCCGCGTGGTCCCCCGGGGGAACGAGTGGCTCCCTCAGCCGGCCGCCCGGCCAGCGCCACAGAAGAAGACCGTCCTGGTGGCTTGCTCGATGACGTCGTATTCGCGCGCACCCGACGCGCACAGTGCGACACCACCCAACGCAGGTCGGGGGTGCGCGTCATGGGGTGGGTGGTCACGGTCACCCGCACCACGTGCCCGTCGGCGACGAATTGCGTGAACTCGGCCAGCGGCGGTGCCGGTACTCGCCCCGTGAACCCGCCGACGGACAGGAACTCGTGGCCGGTGGCCATGATGTCGTAGCCGGCCAGGGCCGAGGTCTCGAAGACGTCGGCCGCCTGGCTCGCCGGGATCTTCGCCACGAACTCCTCCAGCGCCGCCTGGTCGGCCGGGAATCTCGCCGCGGCTTCCTGGCTGTCGCGGTTGACCGACACCGGCGCGTACGGGGAGTCGAACGGGCTGAGGGTCGCGGCGACCACGACCGAGGACGCCCAGGCGGAGCCGAGGAGCATGGCCGCGCCGGCGAGTACGGGACCGACCGCCACGGCCCAGACGGTGTCGTGGCCGGCGCGGAGCGAGGCCACCAGGATGCCGACGGCCAGGAGGCCGACGAACACGCTGGAGGCGATGATCCAGGGACGGACCCCGACGTAGCCGGGCACCAGCGCGACGGTGACGGCGACAGTCGCCGCGACCAGCGCGGCCAGCGCGCCGCGCACGGCGCGGGTCCGCCGCCGGTGCCAGGCCGCGGCGAAGCCCATGCCGCACAGCGCCGCCACGGCGGGGATGAGCGCGGCCGTGTAGTAGGAGTTCAGGAACCGGCTGCCGCTGAAGAAGCCGAAGGTCAGCACGAGCCAGGCGAACCACAGGATCACCTCGGCCCGCAGGGCGTCGGTGCGCGGCAGGCGTCGCTGCAGCGCGAAACAGCCACACCGTCGCGACGAGCGCAGGAAGCAGCAGCCATGCGTCGTCGTGACCGAAGGGCCCTTGCAGCAGCCGGTCCCACGACGCCGCGATGGCAAAGGTGCCGAAGCCGTGTTGGACCGAATAGTGCTGCGCGGTGATCAGGTAGGCGGAGGCACGGTTGCATCCCGCCGCGTTGAGGGTGCGCTGACCGAAGCGGTCGATCCCGTTGTAGCTGAAGACCTGGGTGAAGAGGGAGTCGTTGCAGCTGCCGTCGACATGGGGCCGGCTGGACTGTGGCACGAGGGAGACGGCCGACATCCAGCTGAGGGAGACGACGACGACGGCGAGGGCGGCCAGTGCCACGTGGCCGACCCGTCGGAGGAACGACGCCACGGGCGCGGACACGAGGTAGGCCAAGAAGAGCGCGGGCAGGACGAGCCAGGCTTGGAGCATCTTGGCCTGGAAGGCGAGTCCGACCAGCACGCCCGCCCACACGAGGGAACCCAGGCGGCCGGTCAGTGCGGCGCGCACGGTCGCGTCGGCCGCCAGCACGAGCAGCAGGATCAGCAGCGAGTCCGAGATGTTGCCCCGGTCGAGCAAGATGACGATCGGACTGCACGCCATGACCACCGCGGCGGTGAGCCCCGCGCCCGCACCGGCGACCCGCCGCACGGCGCGGAAGAGCACGAGGACGGTGAGCATGCCCTCGGCCACCTGCGGCAACACGATCGCCCACACGTGGAAGCCGAAGATGCGGAGGGAGAGGGCCTGTATCCAGAGCGCGCCTGGCAACTTGTCGACGGAGACGGTGCCCCACGGGTCGGCGGCGCCGAAGATGAAGTCGTGCCAGCTCATCGACATGCTGCGCGCCGCACCGCCGTAGAACGGCTCGAGGTAGGCGCCGTTCATGCTCCAGGCGTAGGCGAAGCCGGCCAACGCGGTCACGGCGAGCAGCGCCGGTCGGGCCCAGGCTGGCTGGCCGGCCGGGGAGCGCCAGAAGTGGACCGCCCGCGACAGCCAGTCGCGAAAGCGCGGTGACGGGGTGGTCGTTGGCGCGCCGGGTGGTGGCGTCAGGGTCGATCGCGGCTCTGCGAGAACCGGCAGTGTGGCCTCCCCTCCCCGGGGCACTGTAGGCGGGCCCGCAGCGACGCCGCTGAGTTGGACGAGCACCGGTTCAGGCGACGATCTCCATTCGAAGCCCGGTCGCGTCGAACTCACCACCGAGTCGGAGGTGGGTGCCCCTGGCGAAGCGGCCGGCGGTCCAGGCGCCGACGAGCGCGTCGAGCACGTCGTCACGCGCTGCGCCGGCGGGGGGGCGCGCCACGAGCTCGGCGACGTCACCGAAGACGGACCGCAGCGCGGCCAACCGCTCAGCCCGGCCCTCGCCGGTGCGCTTGGCGTGGCGCATCGCTTCGCCCTTCAGCACCGCAAAGCTCAGTTCGGGGCACATTTCGAAGAGATGGGCTCGGAGCCTCAGGCCGCGCACCAGGAGGCGATCCACCTCACGGATCTTGGGCAGGATGTTGTAGAGCTGCTTCGAGATCGCTTTGCCGCTCGCGACTCGTGAGCGGGCGCACGCGTCCTCGTACCCCGCGGCGGGGAGCACGGCGCGCGCCGGGGCGGGGAAGACGGCGCTGCGCCGGGGCCCGAGCATCCGGCGCGCCGCCACGTCGCAGGCCCGCGGACCCCCAGGTGGCAGCCCGATGGGGATGTCGATGCCGGCAGCGGACAGGCGCCCGGACGCCAGCTCGTCCGCCACGGTCTCGAGCCCCTCGATCACCCGGATCTCGATGCGGGGGGAGGGAGCGTCGGTTGGTGCGCACCGCACGGTGGCCAGGACCCAGCCGGCCCGACAGCCGTCGAGGCCGGCGACTGGCCGGTGCTCGGCCGACGCCTCCTGCCCACTGGCCATCGCTCCACATTGGCACCTGGCGCGGAAGATCCCGCGCCGGACAGACAACCTTTCGTCCGGCTGGGAGGGTCGAGAAGAGTGACGGTGACCCAGGGGCGACCGTGATCGTGAAAAAGGGCCGGACCCGGGACGAGTTCGACCGGTTCGTCTCCGTCGGCCCGGGCTGAGTCTCGCCGGCTCGGTCCCTCGGTCCCTACGGAAGCGACGCGACGTTGACACCGTCGCGCGGGGTGAGGCGCACGGCACAGCCGATGAGCTCGTCCCGCTCGACCGCGGCAAATGTGGTGGCCCCGCCGTCGAGCAGCGCGTAACAGCGGCCCCCGCCGGCGACGTCGCAGACGAGCAGCGTGCGCTCGGGCTCGCCGTCGCGGCCGTGCAGCACCGAGTAGGTGGCCACCGTGGCCGGGCCCGAGGGCGAGCCGACGATCCCCAGTGGCGCAGCCGCCGCCTGGTACGGGGCCGGGTCGGCCACCGTACCCGCTCCGGGATCGGTCGACCACACGCCGTAGGCGTGCTTCTGCATGTGCATGCCCACCCCGCTCACCACACCGGCCGCCCCCGGGTCGGCGCGCAGCGCCTCCGCCATGGCGGCGAGCGAGTGCGTCATGTAGTCGGAGCCGGGGCCGCCGTGGTAGGGCAGGCCGCCGGTCTGGGTGACGGCCGCGGCGCGCGGGTCATCCTCGGCAATGCGCAGCGCGTCGAGGGCGAAGCAGACGGAGCTGGCGAAGCAGGAGTACAAGTCGAGGTACGCCACGTCGTCGACCCCGATGCCCGCACCGGCCAGGGCGGCGTCGGCCGCCGCGGCCATGGCCGGGGAGCGCCACAGCTCGGGATGACCGGCCACGTGCTCGGGGTCCTCGGCATAGCCCCAGCCGCGGAGGTAGACCCGCTTGTCCTCGGGCACGCCGAGCGCGTCCGCCTTGTCGGTGCTGGCCAGCACCACGGCCGCGGCCATGTCCACGTCCATGATGGAGGTCATGAGCTTGGTGTAGGGGTAGGCCACCATGCGGTTCTCGGGCGTGGGCGCCGCGATCTCCTCGGCGCTGCGTGCGGTGGGGAACCAGGCGTGGGCCCGGTTGCGCTCGCCCGCCGCCACCTCGGTCATGGCCGACATGATTCGCCCCAGCGCGTCCCGGTGCTCGCCGAGCGCCCGCCCCAGGTGGGCACGGCGGGCGTTGTCGAACAGCGCGAACGTGAGATACGCCTCGAAGACCGAGTGGCTGATCTCAGACGGGTCGAAGGTCATCTCCATGGGGAAGGGCCGTTTCTCGGCCGGCCTGTAGGACCACCGGGCCTTCTCCCCGTCCTTCTTCAGCCGGCGGACGGTGGCGAGGGCCTCCGCGCCGGTGAGGAGTGCGAGGTCGAGGTTGCCCTCCCGGATCTCCTGGGCGACCTCGGTCGAGAGCACCAATGGCACCGACCCGCCGATGCCCGAGTAGCGGCGGCGTGCCGGAGAGGCGCCCAGGCGCTCGGCCAGCCGTGCCGGCGCGTCGTCGTACTGCCACGACTGCGAGTAGACGACGTCGATACTCTCGAGTGCGCCCAGCACGGTGCCCGCGCCACCGCGCCCGCCCGCGTCGTCGGCCGCAGCGCGGGCCACGCGCTCCCACATGTCGAGCGGCTCGGGGGCCAGGCCATCTGTGTCACGCACCTCGGCGTCGTCGGGGTGCCAGGTGTGGCGGGCGACGCCGATGATGCAGGTGGCGCGAGGGTCAGCGGTGCTCACGGTCCGGACGCCTCCGCCCGGCGCTCAGGAGCGCGACTTACCGGGCATGGCGATGGCCCGGTCGGCGATGATGTTCTTCTGGATCTCGGTGGAGCCGCCACCGATGGTCGAGTAGCGCTGGAAGGCGTACAGGCGGGTCCACTTGCCCCGGTCGACCGTGTCGGGCCCCCCCTTGGCCAGTGCGCCGGCCGGGCCCAGCAGGTCGACGGCCAGCTCGGCCAGCGTCTGCGCCATCGACGACCACGAGAGCTTTGCGAAGGGCACTTCGGGCCAGTTCTTCTCGCCCTTCATGATCTTGGACAGCGCCCGCAGCGAGAGCAGGCGGGCCAGTTCGATCTCGGTCCAGATCTTGGCGATGCGGTCGCGCAGCGACGGGTCAGCGAGCGCGCCCGGGTTGACCGACTTGGCCGCCACGACGACGGCCCGCAGATCGGCGGCGAGGATGGCGATCTGCGAAGCGATGCCGACGCGCTCGAAGCCGAGCGTGCCCATGGCCACCATCCAGCCGGCGCCCTCCTCGCCGAGGCGCCACTTGGCCGGGATGCGCACGTCGGTGAAGAAGATCTCGTTGAAGAGCTCCTCGCCCGCCATGTCCTTGATGGGCCGCACGTCGATCCCCGGCGTCTTGAGGTTGAGGATGAAGGCGGTGATGCCCTCGTGCTTCTTCCCTCGCTCGATCGCCGTCGGGTCGCTGCGCAGCAGGAAGAGGCCCCACGTGGCCAGGTGGGCGGAGGAAATCCAGATCTTCGACCCGTTCACCACGTACTCGTCGGTCTCGGGGTCGTAGATCGCCGTCGTGCGCAGGTTGGCGAGGTCGTTGCCGGCCATGGGCTCGCTGAAGCCCTGGCACCAGTGCTCCTCCGCCTCGAGAATCGACGGGAGCCACTCGGCCTTCTGCTCCTCGGTGCCCCACTGGATGATCATCGGCCCGATCTGCCAGATCCCGTTCGTGTTGAACATGCCGGGCGTGCGGTATTCAGCCATGACCTCTGAATAGAGGAGCCGCTGCATTGCGTTGATCGTGCGTCCGTTGGCGTACTCGGGGCCCCAGTGGATGGCGGCCCAGCCGCCCTCGTGCAGCTTGCGCTGCCACTTCTGCCGTCGCTGTTGGCTCGCCTGGCCGCTCAGCTGCGCGTCGTCGCCGAGCGCTTCCGCCTCGAGGAACGGGGGCAGGTTCTCGTCCAACCAGGCGCGGAGCTCGTCGCGGAACTTCTCGTCCTCGGGTGCCAGGGCGAAATCCACGGGGGGAAGGGTAGCCGACCACCGTGTACTGTGACGCCGGCGTCAGGCTTGGGCGCGGTGTCCGGTGTCATGCGTGACGCCGGGACGGCTGCGCCAACGTGACACAGCAGCAGAAGACCGGGGGAGGCCGTGGACTTCACCTACGACGACGAGCAACTCGCACTCCAAGAGGTGGCGCGTACCGCGTTGGAGCGGGAGTGCGGCCCCGACGTGCTGCGGCAGTTGGCCGACGACGAGGCCGGCATCACCCCGCCGCTGTGGTCGACCCTCGTCGAGCTGGGGTGGACCGGACTGCTCGTGCCGGAGGACAGCGGCGGCACCGGAACCGGCGTGCTCGAGATGTGCATCGTGCTCGAACAGATGGGCCGCATCCCGCTTCCCGGCCCCTTCTTCTCGTCCGCCGTGGCGGCGACGCTGGCCGCCCGTGCGCTCGGGGCGACGGAACTGCTCAGCGAACTCGCCGCGGGATCCCGGCGGGGCACGGTGGCGATCCTCGAACAGGGGCACGGTGAGCCGCTGGGCACCGTGCGTACCCGGGCCCGCCGCAAGGCCGCGCAGTGGGTCCTGAGCGGCGACAAGCCCGCCGTGATCGACGGCCATACGGCCGACTGGGCCATCGTGGTCGCCCGCAGCGAGGAGGGCGTGCGCTCGTACCTGCTCGAGTCGCCCGCTTTGACGGGCGCCGCCGAACTGGTCCCGTCGCTCGACCCGACCCGCAAGCTCGCACGCCTCGTCCTCGACGAGACGCCGGTCGTCCCGCTTGGGCCGCCCGGTAACCATGCCGGGCTGTGGCAACGCGTGCTCGACGACATCGCGGTCGGACTGGCGGCCGAGACCGTCGGTGCCGCCGATCGCGCCCTCGGCGAGGCCATCGGGTACACGTCCGAGCGGGTGGTCTTCGACAAGCCGGTGGCCACGTACCAGACCATCAGGCACCGCTTGGTCGAGATGTTCCAGCAGGTGGAGATGGCCCGCGCCGGCGTCCAGTTCGCCGCCTGGGCCTCGGACACGGAGGCACCCGAGCGCGAGCAGGCGGCGGCCATGGCGGTCAGCTACGGCGCCGACGCGGGCGTGCGGGTGACCGGCGAGGACATCCAGATGCACGGCGGGGTGGGGTTCACCTGGGCCAACGACGCCCACTTCCTCTTCAAGCGGGTCAAGCAGAACGAGCTGCTCTTTGGCGGCGCCGGCCCGCAGCGTCGCCGGCTGGCGTCCATTTTCGTAGAGTCTGCGTGAGTGACTGAGACCCGACCCCGCTTCGCCCTGAGCCCCATGCCGGCCGATCTGGCCGCGCGCTATCTGGCCGAGGGCGCCTGGGACGACAGGTCGCTCGGGCAATTCCTGAGCGACGCGCTGCTCGAGGAGCCCGGCCGCACCATCAGGATCTGGTCGCCGACGCACCCGTACCAGGGCACGGTGGGCGAGGTCTACCAGGAGGCGTTGCGCGTGGCGGGCGGCCTGCGCGCCCAGGGTCTCGGACCGGGTGACGTCGTCGCCTTCCAGCTGCCCAATTGGGTGGAGGCGGCCATCACCTTCTACGCCTGCGCCATCCTCGGCGTCACGCTCGTGCCGATCGTGCACTTCTACGGGCCGAAGGAGGTGGGCTTCATCCTGCGGCAGAGTGGGGCCCGCGCGCTGGTGATCGTGTCGAACATCGGACAGCGTGACTACCTGGCCGAGCTCGCGACGATCCGTGACGGCATGACCGAGCTCGAGCGCGTGTTCGTGGTCGGCGATACCGGTGGCGCCCCCGACCTCCTTCCCTTCGAGGACCTCCGCCGTGGCGAACCCGTCGACGGCCCCGCGGCGGTCGACCCCGACAGCCCGGCGCTCATCGGCTACACGTCGGGCACCACCGCAGACCCCAAGGGGGTCGTGCACACCCACCGCACCCTCGGCTGCGAAGTGCGCCAGCTCAGCGGCCACCAGTCCGGCCGCGACCGCGCCGGCCTCGTCGGCGCCCCGGTGGGCCACTCCATCGGGATGCTGGGCGGGCTGCTCTGCCCACTCGTTGGTGGCAAGCCCGTCTACATGATCGACGGGTGGGACCCGCCGACCGTCCTCGACGCAATGGTGGAGGAGCAGATCGCGGCCGGCAGCGGGTCGACCTACTTCTTCACCAGCCTCCTCGACTGCCCGGGTTTCGGGCCGGAGCACGTCGAGCTCATGCACTTCATCGGGCTGGGCGGCTCGCCCATCCCGGACGCGGTGGCCGAGCGGGCCGACGACCTCGGCATCTCGCTCGTGCGCGCGTACGGCAGCACCGAGCACCCGTCGATCACCGGCTCGGAGCACGAAGCGCCTCGCGAGAAGCGGATCCACACCGATGGCCAGCCCATGGCGTGGGTGGAGATCCGCACGGTCGACGAGGACGGAAAGGACGTCGGGGTGGGGGAGCCGGGTGAGATCCTCTCCCGCGGTCCCGACCGCTTCGCCGGGTACACCGACCCGACGCTGACGGCCGAGGCGATCGAAGAGGGAGGCTGGTTCCATACCGGCGACGTCGGCGTGATCGACGCCGACGGCTACCTCACCATCACCGACCGGGTCAAGGACATCATCATCCGCGGCGGCGAGAACGTCAGCGCCGCCGAGGTGGAGCAGCTGCTGGCCCACATGGAGGGCGTGGCGGAGGTGGCGGTGGTCGCGGCACCCGACGAGCGGCTGGGCGAGCACGGATGCGCCTTCTTCCGCATGCAGCCGGGCTTCGAGGCTCCCGATCTCGAGTCGGTGCGCGCCCATCTGGGTGCGGCCGGCCTGGCCCGGCAGAAGTGGCCCGAGGAGCTACGGGCCGTCGAGGAGCTGCCCCGCACCCCTTCGGGCAAGATCCAGAAGTTCGTGCTGCGCGAGAAGTTGCGGGCCGGCGAGTAGCGGCCTCCCCCGAGCAGTGGCAGTTGCAGGGGGATACGCTCCTACGCCACCAGGTTCACCGGCGGACACGAGGGAGAGTGCGACGTGCGCAACCGGATCCCCAAGCACCAGCTCGATCTCCTCGGTGCCGTGCCGCTCTTCTCGGCATGTTCGCAGTCCGAGCTGCGCGACATCGCTCGGCTCGGCACGCCAATCGATGTGGACGACGGCGCCTACCTCACCACTCGCGGTGAGCCGGGGCGCGAGTTCTTCCTCGTGCTCGACGGCGTCGCCTCGTGTCGGATCGGGAAGAAAGAGATCAAGCGTTTCACCACGGGAGGGTTCTTCGGCGAACTGGCGCTGCTGACCGGCGGTCTCCGCACGGCAGACGTGGTGGCGACCACCCCCATGGAGCTCTTGGTCCTCGATTCCCGCGAGTTCCGCTCCATGCTCGCGATGACGCCGAGTATCGGGGTCAAGATGCTGGCCAACCTGGCCGAGCGGCTGACCATCGCCGACGCGCAGCCCACCGACTAGATAACGAGAGCCCCCCCGGCGCTGGGAAGCGCGGGGTCAGTGCGGCCGGGTCAGTGCGAACGGGTCAGTGAAACCGCGTCTGCGGGTGCACCTTCGGGCGTACCGAGAGCAGGTAGTAGCCGCCGAACACGAACCCGATGCCGTACGCCGGCAGGGGACGGTCAGGGCGAGGCGCTCTCGGCGCGGGACTCGAGGACGTTCTTCATCAAGCGCATCTCCTTGGCGATCTGGGTCAGGCTGCCCTCGGCCGCCGCGGCGGCGACATCGTCGGGCAGATCGTCGGGAAGCGTGACCCACAGCGTGAGGATGGCCTCGCAGCCGCCGTCGTCGAGCGGGTGCACGACGAACTCTTCGTAGGCGCCGTTGCCGCCGGACATCCCTGCCGCGACGAGTGTCGGCCGTTCGGCTTCCACCAGCCACAGCTCTACGGGGTGGCTCGTCCCGGGGCGCCGCGTGTCCGCGAGGTGGAAGGCGTACCGTGCCCCCGCGCCGTGCTCGGCGCCGACGCTGCCCGGCTCGCCATCGCTCACGCGGACGACGTCGCTGACGTCGGGGTTGTACTCGGGGAGGTTGGCGAAGTCGAGGCGATAGCGCCAGACCACCTCGGCCGGGACGGCGAACACGGCGGTTGCCACTGCCGTCGGCGCCGTGTCGGGTGTGTGCGCGGGCACGGTGCTCTATGTGGGAGGACCGAGGATGTGGGCCGCCTCCCGGGCCCGGCGCACGGACAGGGCGGAGAGATCGGCAGAATCGTCGACGAGCACCCCGGCGGCGTGCTGGACGAACACCCCGACCATCATGGCGCTCAAGAGCCGGGCCACCTCGGCGGCTCCGCCGTGCTCGACCAGATCGGGACGGTTGTTGGTGACCCATTCTTCGATCGAGTTCTGAAACGAGGTGAACAGGTCGAGTCCGACGGCCCGCGCGGTCGACTCGCCGCGGATGGCCTCGCCCACCATCAGGCGCACGAAGTCCTGCACCTCGAACATTGAGACCATCATGTCGGAGAGCAACTGGGCCAGGCTCGATTCGTCCTGTCGTGTGCCTTCGCCGTCGAACTCGGGCACCGGGCTCTTGATGGGGAGGAAGCCCTGCTCGACGAGGACCGACTCGAGAAGGTCGCGCTTGGAGGGAAAGTAGTGGTACAGCGAGGCCACGTTGAGCCCGGCCGCCGAGGCCAGGTCGCGCATGCTCGTCCCGTCGACGCCGCGCTGGGCCATGAGCGAGAGCGCGATCTCCAGGATGCGGCGTCGGGTCGCCGACCCCTCGCCCTGCCCGGTTCCGCCGGTCGCGCCTGTCTCCATCCGGCCGCCCTTGGGGTGGCTGTCGATAGCCATGTTCATTCCCATTTCTCCGCCCTTGGACCTCGGGAATTCCGAAATGCTGTGCCTTCTGCCCCTCCTGCTCGGTGCTGCATCCGCACCCTCGCGCACGCAGGCCGGAACGGGCGGCCATGCCCACGCCGCCCCGGGCGCGGCGCCTCTCGACGCCCCAACGCTCGTTTGATATACATGACAGCCGTGTCAGGTCCGTTACCGGCAGGTACCGCACCCTCAATCTAGGGGGGAAGGAGGCGAGATGCCAGGACGCAGCCCAGCGGACGAAGCCACTGTCGACCCGTTCGACCCGTTCGAGCTGAAGGACGTGGTCGGCGGGAACATCCGGGACCCCTACCCCATGCTCCATGAGCGGTGTCGGGAGTCCCCGGTGCACATCGGCGTGCTCGACCTGGGGCACGGGAACCAGATCGGAGACCCGGCCAAGCCCCCGGTGATGGTGTTCGGCTTCGACGAGGTGGTCCAGGTCCTGCGTGACAACGAGACCTACTCCTCGACCGTCTACGCAGACGTCGTCGGCGCCGTGATGGGCCGCACCATCCTGGAGATGGACGAGCCCGAGCACCGGATCATCCGAACCCTCGTTGCGTCGAGCTTCCGTACCAAGATGCTCGAGCGCTGGGAGGAGCAGCTGGTCTCTCTGGTGGTCAACGAGCTGATCGACGGCTTCATCGATGAAGGACGCACGGACCTCGTGCGGTCGGTGACGTTCAACTTCCCCGTCCAGGTGATCGCCCGCATCCTGGGGCTGCCGCGCGGGACTATCCGAAGTTTCAACGCTGGGCCCTCGAGCTCACCAGCGCGGCCGCCAACTGGGAGCGCGGTCTGGCCGCGTCGGTCGCGCTGCGCGACTACTTCGCCGACGTCATGGCGGAGCGGCGGCGCGCGCCGGGCGACGACCTCATCAGTGATCTGGTCCGGGCCGAAGTTGAGGGGGAGCACCTCAGCGACGAGGAGATCTACTCCTTCTTGCGCCTGCTGCTGCCGGCCGGCGTGGAGACCACCTACCGCGCCGCAGGGAGCCTGCTGTTCGCGTTGCTCCACGATCGCCCGCAGTTCGACGCCCTCTACAACGATCGTTCGCTCTACCCACAGGCCTTCGAGGAAGTGGTGCGCTGGGAGCCGCCGGTGACGCTGATCCTGCGGCGCGTCACGCGCGACACGGCGCTGGCCGGCGTGCACATCGACGCCGGGTCGGACGTCGTGCTGATGATCGGGGCTGCCAACCGCGACGAACGCAAGTACGCCGACCCCGACCGCTTCGACATGTCCCGCGAGCAGCGCCAGCACGTCGGCTTCGGTTTCGGTGTGCACGTGTGCCTCGGCATGCACCTGGCCCGCATGGAGTCGCGCGTGGCCATCAACACGCTGCTGGATCGCCTCGGCCCGTTCACCCTGGACCCCGACGCCGAATCGCCGCACATCGAGGGTCTGGCCTTCCGCTCACCGCTGTCACTGCCGGTGGTGTTCGCCCCCGGAGGCTAGGTTCGTTCCCATGGGCGGCGGAGAAGGTGGGCGCGCCGAGACGCCGCTCGAGATCAGAATCGACTGGGACCTCTGCATGGGCTCGGGCAACTGCCAGTTTTGGGCACCCGACTCGTTCGACATGAGTGACGACGGCCACGCCGTCGTCACGGACCCGACGGCCACCGACGAGGAGCGGCTCCGCGTCGCCGCGCAGGGGTGCCCGGTGGGCGCCATCTCCCTGTGGCGCGACGGCGTCAAAGTGCCGCTGGAGGAGCGCACATAGTGCCGATCGCCGTGACGGAGGACCACGAGGCACTGCGCATGGCCGTCCAGCGCTGGGCGCAGACGCACTGCCTGGCCGGCGTCCCGCGCAGCGTGGCCGAGAGCGAGCCCTCGGCAGACGTCCCCGAGGTGTGGGAGAAGATGGCGGCGCAGGGCTGGCTCGGCTTGCACCTGCGAGACGAAGACGGCGGCGAAGGCTTCACGCTGGGAGAGCTGGCCGTAGTCCTGGAGGAGCTCGGTTACGCACTGTTCCCCGGGCCGTTGCTGCCGACCCTGGTGGTCTCCGCGGCATTGGCGCGGCACGCGGGTGCCGGTGTCGACGGCTCCGTGCTCCCCGGTCTGGCCGACGGCTCGGTGACGGCGGCGGTCGCTCTCGACGCGGCACCGTTCGCCTGCGAACCGGCTGCCGGTCGCAACGGCGCCGTGCGGATCACTCGGGACGGCGCGTCCGGTCCTCGGGCTGGCCTCGGCGCGGGTTGTGCTTCTCCCCGTCCAGGGTGGGGACGGCGGCACCGACGACGGCAGCGTCCGGTGGTGCCTGATCGATCGTGACCGTGCGGGTGACGGCGCGGAGGCGCTGGCAATCACGCCGCTGACCCCGCTGGACGGCACGCGCACCCTCGGCAGCATGGAGACGGGACCCGGCGGGGTAACGGTCCCGGCGGATGCACTGGCCTGGTTGCCCGACGAGACGGTGCGCGGCCTCACGCTGACACTCGCGGCCGCCGAGAGTGCAGGCATCGCACGCTGGTGTCTCGAGACCGCCTCGGAGTACGCCAAGGTGCGCGTCCAGTTCGGGCGGCCCATCGGGCAGTTCCAGGCCGTGAAGCACGCACTGGCCGACATGCTGGTCGCCGTCGAGCAGTGTGCCGCGGTGGCATGGGACGCCGCCGTAGCCTGGAGTGAGGCGGGCGCCGACGAGCCGGGCGACCGGTCCTACGACAGGATCGTCAGCGCGCGCATTGCCGGCGCCGTCGGGCTCGATGCGGCGGCGCACTGCGCCAAGCAGTGCATCCAGACGCTCGGCGGTATCGGCTTCACCTGGGAGCACGACGCGCACTTCTACCTGAAGCGGGCCATGGCGAATCTGCAGCTCGCGGCCGGCGGGGACGTTGGTGCGCTGGAGGACGCCGTGGCGGCGCTCGCGGTCGACGGCGCGCGCCGCAACCTGGCCGCCGACCTGCCCGCCGAGGCGGAATCGCTGCGCGACGAGATCCGCGCCGTGGTGGAGCGGGTGGCCGCCATGCCGGCGGGGGAGCAGCGCGCCGCCATGGCCGAGGAGGGTCTGATCATGCCGCACTGGCCCCCGCCCTGGGGCCGCGGTGCGTCCCCACTCGAGCAGCTCGTCATCGACGAGGAGCTCGCCGCGGCCGGCGTGATGCGGCCGCACCTGGCGGTGGGCGCCTGGGCGCTCCCCACCCTGATCGCCTATGGCACCGAGGAGCAGCAGGAGCGTTGGGTGCGACCGACCCTCCTGGGCACGCTCAACTGGTGCCAACTCTTCAGCGAGCCGGGGGCCGGGTCTGACCTGGCCGCGCTGAGCACCCGGGCCGAGCGCGTGGAAGGTGGCTACGTGCTCAACGGCCAGAAGGTCTGGACCTCGCTGGCCCAGGTGGCCGACTTCGGCATCTGCCTCGCTCGCAGCGACCCGGAGGCGCCCAAGCACGCCGGCATCACCTACTTCATCGTGGACATGCACGCTGAAGGCCTCGACATCCGACCGTTGCGCGAGCTCACCGGCGCCGCCATGTTCAACGAGGTCTTCTTCAACGACGTCTTCGTGCCCGACGACGCCGTCGTCGGCGCGCCGGGCGACGGGTGGCGCATCGGCCGGACGACGTTGGCCAACGAGCGCGTGTCGATGTCGTCGGGCGCGTCCTTTGGCAACGGGGTCGAGTCGCTCATACGCACGGTGGCCCGGCGGCGTGCCCGCGGCGAGCCCGTGGCGCCGAGCATGGAGACGCGCTTGGGCCACCTCATCGCGGAAGCGCAGTCGATTGCGCTCCTCGGCCATCGCTCCACACTGCGCACCCTTTCTGGGGTCGACCCGGGGAGCGGCTCGAGTGTGCGCAAGCTGCTCGGAGTGGAACACGAGCAGCGGGTGCAGGAAATGGGGATGGCGCTCTACGGCGCAGAGGGCGCGGTGCTCGACGGCAAGGCGCAGCGGTGGGAGGAGGGGTTCCTCTCCACCCGGTGCCTCACCATCGCCGGCGGCACGAGCGAGGTACAGCGCAACGTCATCGCGGAGCGCATCTTGGGCCAACCCCGGGACCCCGAGCCGGCCGCCTGAGCGACCCAGGACCCGAGGGCCCGGGCGCATCTGCAGGCACCACCGGAGTCGCTCTCCGAATGACGCCCGTGTCATAGTTGGCCGTGCGCCTCGCTCCCGACGAAACGGTGACCGATTTCCGCCGCGAGTTCGAGTCCTGGCTGGACGCGCACGTGCCCGCCCGTGAGGTGATGGAGCGGGACCCGCGGCGCAGCTCGGGCCATCTCCCCGAGTGGGCACGCACGTTCCAGCGCGAGCTGTTCGAGGCGGGCTACCTCGTGCCCGGCTGGCCGCGCGAGCTCGGGGGGCGCAACGCCACGCCCGCGGAGCAGATGGCCTATTACGAGATCGTCGCCGAGCGCATGGTGCCCCGCTCGCTCAACCCGCAGGGCATCTCCATCTGCGCCGCCTCCGTCGTCGAATACGGGACGGATGCGCAGAAGGAGCGCTACGTCGTGCCGACGCTCAAGGGCGAGATGACGTGGTGCCTCGGCATGAGTGAGCCCAATGCCGGCAGCGACCTCGCGTCGCTCACCACGCGGGCCGAGCGGCGGGACGGCCACTTCGTGGTGAACGGGCAGAAGGTGTGGACCTCGGGTGCGCACGAGGCCGACCTCTGCCTCTGCTACGTGCGCACCGACCCGGAGGCGCCCACACATCGTGGCATCAGCGCACTCATCATCGACATGCGCACGCCGGGCATCATGTGCCGGCCACTGCCCGAGCTGACCAATCCGGACCACGCCGACTTCAACGAGGTGTTCTTCACCGATGTGGAGGTCCCCGAGGAGAACCTGCTCGGCGAGCTCAACACGGGATGGTCCGTCAGCCAAGGATCATTGCGCCACGAGCGCGCGATGCTCTGGATCAGCAACGTGGCCAAGATGGAGCGCACGCTGCGGGGCCTGCTGCGCGTCGCTCGGCGACCCGACGGGCGCGGCGGCACGCTCGGTGACGACCCCCGACTCGCTGAGGCAATCGGCCGGGTGGCCACCGACACGACGGCGGCCCGCTGCCTCGGTTATCGGGGCTTCGCCAAGGCCACGCGGGGAGAGATGCCGCCGGAGCACATGATCTTGAAGCTGTTCAGCAGCGAGGCCGAACAGCACGCCTGCCTCGTGGCGCAGGAGGCACTGGGCGTCGACGGCCTCGACATCGAGGGACCGGGTCCGAACCGCTTCACCGAATGGGACGACGCCCACTTCGAGCCCTACACGGTCGACCAGGGCTCCATGGGGTCGTTTTGGAACGGCGCCTGGCCGGTCCAGTACCTGCGTTCCTTCGCCGACACCATCGCCGGCGGTACGTCGGAGATCCAGCGCAACATCGTCGCCGAACGCGTGCTCGGTCTGCCCCGGCGCTGAACGTTCCGATGCCGTTCGCACTCGGCTGACCTGCACACGGCGCCCGGAGATTCGTTGTGCGTGGGTTGACGATGGTGGGCGCGTGAGGTCGCCCAAGCCGTCGCACACCGCATCCGCTTCACAACCTCCGCACAACCATGGCGTTGTGCAGGTCGTTGCCAGGCTGGGCACCGGCGCGTCTAGTCAAAAGGACCCATTCCTTTCCTGACCGTCCCTTCCGATACAGACCATTCGGAAGCGAAGTCAAGAGGGGGAAGACAACGTGCATGCCCGTGCCCGTCGTCGTGTAGCGACACTTCTGCTGCCCATCGGCGTCTTGATCATCAGCACCATCGCGGCCGGACTCACGAGCGCGCCCGCCGGCGCCTCGGGGATCCTGCCACCCGCCAATCCTTCGTCGAACATCGCGCCGGCCAGCGGTGACTGGCTGACGTCGATCAACGACGCGCGCGCCCAGGAAGGCGTCGGCCCGGCGAATGTCTCCGAGTCGACCCTGGCCAGCCTGCCGATCGAGCAGCAGGTGTTCACGGTCGTGAACGACGAGCGCATTGATCGCGGCCTGCCGCCCATCGACTACATGACGTCGCAGCTCGACTCCTACGCGCAGGGCGGGGCGAACTCGGGAACCGACCCGTCGTTCCCGTCGTCGGTCACCGGGGGGGCGCCCATCACCTTCGGCGGCTCCATCTGGGCCGGCGGCCTCACCTCGTCGCTCGAGGCCGACTACTACTGGATGTACGACGACGGCTGGGGCGGTTCCCAGACCACGAACTCCTCCTGCAGCCTCGCCACACTCTCGGAGTGCTGGGGTCACCGTGACATCATCCTCCACGAGTTCCCCAACTGCCCGGGCGGCGCACCCGTGCTCTCCATGGGCGCTGCCTTCTCGCCCGGCGGTTACGCCGGGGGCTCCCTCGCGGCCATCGTCGTCAGCTCGTGCGCGCCGCCGAGCGACATCACCGTCACCTGGGGCCAGGTGGCCGCGGAAGTCGAGTCAGGATCGAGGACGGTCGGCATCGCGCCACTGAGCAACGGCGCCGGCTACTGGGAGGTCGAAGGCAACGGCACGGTGGCAGCGTTCGGCGCTGCCCCGAACCTCGGCTCGCTGTCGGGTCCGCTCAACTCGCCCATCGTGGGCATCGCGGCGACCCCCGGCGGCGGCGGCTACTGGCTGGTCGCCGCGGACGGCGGGATCTTCAGCTTCGGTGACGCGGCCTTCTACGGCTCGACCGGGTCCCTGCGGCTCAACAAGCCCATCGTCGGCATGACGTCGACCTTTGACGGGAGGGGCTACTGGCTGGTCGCCTCCGACGGCGGGATCTTCAGCTTCGGTGACGCGGCGTTCTCCGGCTCGATGGGCGGCACCCCGCTCAACCAGCCGATCGTCGGCATCGCCGCCGACCCCGCCACCGGCGGCTACTGGGAGGTGGCGGCGGACGGCGGGATCTTCAGCTACGACGCACCGTTCTTCGGGAGCACGGGCAGCATCCACCTCAACAAGCCGATCGTCGGCATGGAGTCCTCACCCAACGGCCGGGGCTACCGGTTCGTGGCCTCCGACGGTGGGATCTTCACGTTTGGCCAGGCGCCCTTCGACGGCTCGACCGGCAGCCTGACACTGGTGGCGCCGGTCGTGGGCATGGCTCCCGACAACGCGACCAACGGTTACTGGATGGCGGCGGCCGACGGCGGGATCTTCACCTTCGGCGGGGCGTCCTACATGGGTCGCCTCGTCAGCGCCGGCGGCTAGGGCGCCGGTTCACACGACGCCGCGTGAGGCGAGGTTGGCCAGGTCCTCCTCGCTGAGACCGAGGAGCTCGCACCACACCTCGTGGTTGTGCTGGCCCAGCCTTGGCGCCCCGCTCGGAATGGTGCCGGGCCGCCGCAGCAGCCGTGGAAAGGGAGCCTGCTGGCGCACTGGGCCGATGACCGGGTCGTCGACCTCGACGAGGTCGCCCCGCTCGGCCATATGCGGGTCGGCGAAGATGTCGGCGGCGCTGTAGGCGGTCCCGACGGGCACGTCGTGCTCGACGCACCGCGCCGTGATCTCCTCGGCGCGCAGTCCTGAGGTCCACTCGGCCACCATGCCGTTGATCTCGTCGGCGTGCGCCGCACGCGCCGCCAGGGTGGCGAACCTCGGGTCCTGCGTGAGCTCCGGCCGGCCCATGGCGGCGCACAGGCGGGCAAAATTGGCATCGGATCCCGCGACGATGCAGATGTAGAACCCGTCGGCGGTGGGGTAGTTGTCGAGCGGCGCGGAGTGGGACAGCCGGTTGCCCTCGCGTTGGCGCACGATGCCCAGGCGGTCGTATCCCGCCAGCGTCCACTCCAGAATGCGCAGGATCGAGGCGTAGAGGGGCGCGTCGATCACCTCACCACCACCCTGCACCCGCCGGCCCTCGGCGGCGTCGCGGCCGTAGAGGGCCGACACCGCGGCGAAGGCGGCGAAGACCCCGGTGAGGTAGTCCGAAACGGTCACGCCTGGGCGGACGGGCGGGCGGTCGGGCTCCCCCGTGAGGTGGAGGAGTCCGCCGAACGCGATACCCAGACGGTCGAGGCCGGGTCGTGGCGCGTAGGGGCCGGTCTGTCCGAACACGCTGATACGCACGTACACCAGGTCGTCGGGTAGATCGGCGGGTCCGAGACCCCACCGCTCCATGGTGCCGGGGCGGAAGTTCTCGCACAGCACGTCGGCCGTCCCGATGAGCCGCCGGAAGAGATCCTTTCCCTCGGGTTGCCGGAGATCACAGGTGACGCCTCGCCGGCCGCGGCCCTCGACCGCCCACGACAGTGAGTAGCCGGGTCCGTCGTCGACGGGGACGAAGGGGCCCATGGTGCGCATGAAGTCGCCCTGGCCCGGGAGCTCGACCTTGATCACGTCGGCCCCGAGTTCGCCGAGCAGCCCCGCGCAGAATGGCGCGGAGATGCGCGTGCCGACGTCGACGACCCGGATCCCTTCGAGGGGTCCCCGCCCCTGTTCGCTCATGCCTTCGGTTCCGGGTGTCCCTTGTCCCGCTCGGCCATGACCTCTTTCATGGAGCCCTTCGCTTTGCGGGCGGCCAGGGCGTCGAGTGCGGTGGCGGAGTTGTGGACCCAGTGGTGGGCCATGAAGTGGTACTTGAGCGCATCACGCTTGCCCATCAGGGTCCCCGTCTGGTTGAGGGTGTCCTTCACGGTCTGGGCGGTTACGGGCGGGACCAACGCGACCCGGTCGGCCAGCTCGCGCGTTCGGGCGGCCAATTCGTGCCGTGGGACGACGCGGTTGACGAGCCCGAGACGCCACGCCTCCTGGGCGTCGATGGTGTCGCCGGTAAAGAGAAACTCTTTGGCCTTGCGGATCCCGAGCTCCCACGGCTCGACGAGGAGCTCGACGCCGGCGCCGGTCAGCCGCAGCACCGGGTTGGAGAACTCGGCGTCGTCGGCCGCCACGATGAGGTCGCACATCGCGGCCAGCATCAGGCCCGCGGCGACGCAACTGCCCTGGACGGCGGCGATGGTGGGTTTGCGGAAGTCGTGGATGCGCATGCACCGGTCGAAGTACATCGTCTTCTCGTGCTGGAACTTCCCCTCCGGCGTCTCGCGCAGCGCCACCCAGGGGTCGCCCCCGTCACCACTGACGAGCGCCTTGAGGTCGTGCCCCGAGGAGAAGTGCTTGCCGGCGGCGGCGAGGATGACCACGCGCACGGCGTCGTCGGCATCGGCCAGGTCGAAGGCGGCGTCGAGCTCGTCGATCAGCCTCGAGTCCTGCGCGTTGGCCACGTCGGGACGGTTCATGGTGATGGTGGCCACCGCACCGTCGGTCTCGTAACGAATCGTCTCGAAGGTCTCTGCCATGTCACCCAGTCTGTCCGTGTCGGTCGCCGTGGTGCGCCGCTTCTCCCTGCAAGGACGCGCCTACCCCCGTGGGAGACCGAGCACGCGCTCGCCCACGAGCGTCCGCTGGATCTCATTGGTCCCCGCGAAGATGGAGGAGGCCTGGTAATACAGCCACGACCGCTGCCACGAGCCGTCGGCGGGGTTGCCCGGCGCGCCCTCCCACAGCGGCGCGGCGGGGCCCAGTACGTCCATCGCGGTCTGGTGGAGACGCTTGGACATCTCGCTCCAGTAGAGCTTGAGCGCGCTGCCCTCCGGCCCCGGGGCCTCACCCTTGGAGAGGCGGGTCAACGAGCGCCAGTTGTGCAACTGGAAGAGGCGGACCTCGGTCGCCGCCTGGGCGAGCTGCTGGCGCAGGCGCCAGTCGTCGAAGCTCCCGTTGTCCTTCGCCAGGTGGAGGAGCTCCTCGATGAGCTGCGAGTGGATCACCAGCTGGCGGGGATTGATCCCGCGCTCGTGGGCCAGGGTCGACCCGGCGACGGTCCAGCCTTCACCTTCGGTGCCGACGCGGCGTGCCGCGGGCACGAACACGTCGTCGAGCTCCACCTCGTTGAACTCTGCCTCGCCGGTGGACTGCACGAGGGGATGCACCTCGACGCCGTCAGCGTGCAGGTCGATGATGAGCGCCGTGATGCCCTGCTGGCGCTTCGGCGCGTCGGGGTCGCTCCGTGTCAGGCAGAGGCCCCAGTCGGCGAACTGGGCGTACGACGTCCAGACCTTGCGCCCGGTGACCCTGTACCCCCCGTCGACCGGTACGGCCCGGGTGGTGAGCGAGGCCAGGTCGCTTCCGGCGTCGGGCTCGCTGAAGAGCTGGCACCAGAGCTCGTCGGCAGAGAGGATCCGGGGCAGGAAACGCTCCTTCTGCTCCGCCGTGCCGTGGGCCAGCAGGGTGGGCCCGACGAGGTTGATCCCGATGCGGCCCACCAGCTCGGGGGCGCGGGCACGAGCCAGCTCCTCGATGACCACGTAATTCTCGAGTGCCCCGAGGCCTCGGCCGCCGTACTCCTGCGGCCACGTGATGCCCACCCATCTGTCGGCCTCCAGGGCGGCCTGCCAACGCCGCCCGAACGCCACCGTCTCGGCGAGATCGTCGAAGCGCGGCGGGAGCCCGACGCCGTAGGGCCAGGGAAGGTGCTCTTCCAGCCAGGCCCGGAACGCGTCCCGCAGTGCCTCCTGCTCGGGGGTGGTGCGCAGATCCATCCGCCGCAGCATGGCACAGCGACGCGCCATCGATGACGGCTGTGTCAGGGATCGTAGACTGCGCCGCCGTGGACTTCGACCTCTCCAGCGACCAACAAGCGTTGCGCGACGCGGCGGCCGCGCTGCTCGACGGTGTGGCCGGGCACGACGTGCTGCGCGCCCGGGTGGGCGCTGGCGCGATCGTGGGGACCCTCCCGGGCGCGGGTGCGGCATCCGAGGCCGACGCAGGCGCGCCCCGCAGTCCGGGGTGGCGACGGGCTACGACGCCGACGTGTGGTCGGCCATGGCCGACCAGGGGTGGCTCGCCCTCGAGGTGCCCGAGGACGAGGGCGGACTGGGCCTGGGCATGGTCGAGGTCGCGGTGCTCTGCGAGGAGATCGGGCGCCGGCTCGTGCCGGCGCCGTTCCTCCCCTCGATCCTCGCGCTCGGTGTGCTGTGCGGGCCCGAAGCGCGGGCGGACGCGGGCACGAAGGAGTGGCGCGAGGCCCTCGGTCAGGGCAGCGCCGTGGCCTGCGTCAGCTGCGGCCCGGGCGCTGACCGCATCGAGGTCGCCGACGGCGGTGCGTCCAGTCCGGTGCGCCTCATCGGTGAGACGGCGCCGACTGCCTACGCACCCTCGGCCGACGTCGCCGTCGTCGCCGCCGCCGACGGGGTCTTTGGCGTGGACTTGGTCACGGAGGGCCGTCCCGATGCCGTGTCGGCGATGGACCGCACGCGAGAGCTCGGCGTCCTGCGTTTCGACGAGACGCCGGCGCGGCGGCTGGGAGACGCCGGGACGGCAGCACTCCTCCTCGACCGGGCCGCCACCCTGGCCGCGGCCGAAATGCTCGGAGCTGCGGACCGCGTGCTGGCCATGACGGTCGAGTACGCCAAGGATCGCGTCCAGTTCGGCAAGCCCATCGGGTCCTTCCAAGCCGTCAAACACATGCTCGCGGACGCACTGGTCGACGTGGAGGGAATGCGCTCGACCGTGTACTACGCCGCGTGGTGCGCCGCAGCCGGCGACGGCGATCGTTCGCTCGCCGCCAGCATGGCCAAGGCGTGGTGCTCGGACGCGTCGCGGCGGGTCATGGCGACCGGGCTGCAGGTGCATGGCGGCATCGGCTTCACGTGGGAACACGACATGCACCTGTTCCTCAAGCGGGCGCAGCTCGACCAGGTCAGCTACGGCGACGCATCGTTCCACCGGGAGCGCATCGCCCTCATGCTGCGGGAGCGGCTCGACGATGGGGTGCCGCTCTCCTGAACCCGACCGCTTGTCCGAGGTTCAGGAGCCGAGCTTGCGGATGGACGTGTCGTTGATCTGGATCATGACGAGCGCCTCACCCTCGGAGCCGTGTGCCGCCTCAGTCCCGTTGCTGAGTGTCTGTGGCGGCACCACCACGGTCAGGCGAACGCCGGCGAGATAGCCGGCACGCACGACCGCCTTCTCGTGGACCTGCCCGTGCACAGTGCTCGGACTGGGCGTGCACGAGGTGGCGGTCACATGGGGCACGCGCGCGGAGTAGTCGGCCAGGCTCTCGGTGCGCACGAAGGTGCTGCCGGTCACTGTCCACGGTGTGGAGCCGCCCACGATCGCGCCGTACTCGCTCAGTGCGCACGCGATGGCCGCCGGGTTGAGGACCGCCAGGAGCTTGGGCGACGAGCCAACCTGGTACACGGCCATGCGGTTCGGCGGCACGAAGTTGATCTGGCGTACCTGGCTCACCGTGCCCGTGCCGGTCGGGGTGACGGTGTCGACCAGGTCCATCACGAACGATGTCGTCTGGTCCGGCCCGAAGGTCTGGCCCGACGCGTTCTGGACGGTCGTCGTGGCGCCGCTCGGCGCGGACGAAGTCCCCAGCACCGCGAAGACCGCGGTCAGCACAACGAGGACACCGAGCAGCGCGAGCGGAATGAGATTGCGGCGGGGCACGCGTCAACGCTAGTGCGGCCCGCGGCGTGCCGCGCTCAGGTGACCGCAGCGCGGCGGCGCAGGGCGGCGCGGTCGGCCTTGCCCGAACCGAGCAGCGGAAGGCGCTCGAGCCGCTCGACCCGTTCTGGTGTCTTGAACTTCGCCATGCCCCGGTCGGCGAACCAACGCCGGCACTCCTCGAGGTCGAACGGCCTGGAGGACTCGACGAACGCGGCGACCCGTTCGCCCATGAGGGGATCGGGGAAGCCCACGGCCACCGCATGGTGCACGGACGGATGCGCTTCGAGCGCGGCCTCGACCTCCGAGGCAGAGATGTTCTCGCCGCCCCGGATGATGACGTCCTTCAGCCGCCCGACGATGCGCACCCACCCGTCGGCGTCCACGGTGGCCAGGTCGCCTGTGCGGAACCAGCCTCCCCGGGCGATGACGGCGGCGGTCTGGGCGGGGTCGGCGTAGCCGGCGAACATCTCGGGCCCGCGCACCCAGAGTTCGCCGGAGGCCCCGGTGCGACGGCGCGCACCGGTCTCGGGATCAGAGATCCGGAGCTCGACCGCGCCGACGGCGCGGCCATCAGTGTCGCGCGCCTTGTCGAAGGGGTCGTCGTCCCCGCTCGTCGTGACGGTGGGCGCCTCGGTCGAGCCGTAGGTGCGCTTGACCCGGCAGTCGAACGCGCGCGCAGTTTCCTCGACGAACGCCGGGGTCACCGATGCGCCGCCGCTCGACACCAGCCGGATGGACGAGACGTCGGCGGCCTGACCGTCCGCCATGGCTCGCGCCATCGCGATGAAGAAGGTGGGGGGTCCGGCCAGGAACGAGATCCGCTCACGGGCCACCAAGCGGAGCGCCTGTTCGGGGTCGAAGCGCCGGACGAGCACCGAGCGCATCCCGGAGGCGCCAGGCACCAGCACCCCGTTGAGCAGGCCCGAGATGTGGGCCATCGGCGCGGGCATGAGCACCGCGTCGGTCCCACGGAGGCCGTGCACGTGCGCCATGAGCGTCGCTTTCCAGCTGAGCCCGCGGTGCGTGTGCAGGACCGCCTTCGGCACCCCGGTCGATCCGGAGGTGAAGAGAACGAGCGCCACGTCGGAGGCCCGGCTCGGCGAGGTGCCGGCGGCCACGGGGGGGCCGCCGAGCGCGCCGGCCAGCGCGTCCGGGTCCGAGATGGCGTCTGCTGCCAGCTCAACGACGAGCGCCGGGTCGATCTGGGCGAGCGCCGCGTCGACTTCGGCGGGCCCGAACGAGTGCAACACGGGCGCCGCCACGGCCCCGAGGCGCCAGCAGGCCCGCGTCAGGACGGCCGCGGCCAAGCTGTTGGGCACCTGCCAGGCCACCGCCTCACCGCGCGCCACCCCGCGCGAGCGCAGCCCGCCGGCGACGGTCGCGACCAGCGTCTCCATGGCGGCGGCGGAGATCCGGGCATCGCCGTCGACAACCTCGCCGCCGTGGCCGGTCGCCAGGACGTCGAGGGTCGGCACGTCCCACGGGCCCCCCGGTCTGCGGTACGTGCGCGCCTGGCTGGGCACCCAGGTCGGGCGGAGTCGGGCCGTCACGGCAGGGCACCCTACCCCCGCCCCATTAACGTGACGCCGATGTCAGGGTCGTCGACGGGACGGGTGTGGACCTCGCGCTGAAGGAAGAGGACGAGGAATTCGCGGCCTCCTTCGGCGCCTGGCTGGCCGCGAACCTCCGGCGCCCCCCGGCCTTCGCCGACCTGGCCGACGAGGTGGCGTGGGGACGCGAGTGGCAGGCCACCCTGGCAGCCGGTCGCTGGGTCGGCGTCCACTGGCCGAGCGAGTACGGGGGCCGGAGCGCGTCACCGGTCCAGGTCGCGCTGTACCAGAGCGAGTATGCCCGCTCGCAGGCGCCGCAGCCGGTGAACCGGGTCGGGATCAACCTGGTCGGCCCGACGCTGCTGGCCCACGGCACCGAGGACCAGCGACTGCGCTACCTCCCCCCGATCCTGGCCGCCGAGGAGATCTGGTGCCAACTCTTCAGCGAGCCCGACGCGGGGAGCGATCTGGCGTCGCTCTCGACCCGCGCCACGCCGGTCGAGGGCGGCTACCTGGTGACGGGCCGCAAGGTATGGACCTCCTATGCGCAGTTCGCGACCTGGGGGCTGTGCCTCGCCCGGACGGAATCGGACTCCTCCCGACCCCAGCAGGGCATCACCGCCCTCATCGTCGACATGTCCGATCCGGGCGTCGACGTCCGGCCGTTGGTGCAGATGACAGGCGACGCGGAGTTCAACGAGGTCTTCCTGACGGATGTCTTCGTCCCGGCCGAGCACGTCGTCGGTGTGGAGGGACAGGGGTGGACTGTGGCGGGTTCGACGCTGGCGCATGAGCGCGGGACCAACTTCCCCTTCAAGGAGCAAGTCGTCCACGAGACCTACCTCGCCCGTCTCTACGAGGAGGCGAGGCGGAACGGCGCGCTCGACGACCCCGTGGTGGCCGATGCCCTGGCGCGCGCCTACATCGAACTGGGCGTGCTCCGGCTGCACAATCTGCGCACGCTGACCCGCCTCGGGCGCGGCGAGGAACCCGGTCCGGAATCGAGCTGGATCAAGCTCGCGTGGACGACCATGACACAGGGTCTCTCCGAGGCCGGGCTCCTGGTGACCGGACGTACTCCCGCGGCGAACGAATCCGGGCCTTGGGCGCGCCAGTGGCTCTGGAGCAAGGCAGCCAGTATTGCCGGCGGCACCTCCCAGGTGCAGCGCGACATCATCGCCGGGAGGATCCTGGGCCTGCCGCGCTGAGCCGCGCCGCGCATGCCCTCAGGCCTCGACGCGGCGGGCTGCCGACCGGCGGCGACGGACGTGGTTGACGATGATGAGCACGCCCACGACGAGGCCGACGACGAGCGTCCCGATGTCGTGCAGCGAGACGTTGCCCGTGAAGAGCTTGCCCAGCCCGTAGGAGCTCGCCGCGATGGAGATCGAGAAGGCCAGCGACGCCAGCAGGTTCCAAAAGACGAATTGCCCGTGCTCCATTTTGGCCGTGCCCGATACGACCGCAGGGGTGAAGAACACGGCGAAACGGCCCCACCGGGCATACGCCGACTCGCCGCGGGCGAGCATGCGCTGTCGTCCGGCCAGGTGTTTGCCGGGTCGTTCGACGAGGAGCTGTCTGCCCCAGCGCAGGCCGACGGCGTAACCGATCAGCCCTCCGACCTCACCCGCCACCGTCGCCACGCCGACCACGAGCGGGAGGTTCAGGTTGCCCTGGCTGGCCGCGACGCCGGCTGCGCCGAGCGCGGTGGCACCCACGAAGGGCACCCCCGCCCAGGAGGCCGCCACGGCAAGGAAGAGGACGACGTACTCCCACCAGTTGGCGAGGAGGTCGAGTGAGGCAATGAGCTCCACGATGTGCTGTCCTAACGCACCGCGGGAGCCCGCCCCGACACGACGGCCCGCGTCACGTCGCGGGAGAGGGGTCCGCCGACCCGTGCGGCGCGTCCTGGGGTGCCGCCGATCCGGCCAACAGCGCGACCCCGACGATGGCGACCACCAATCCCAGGACGGTGGAGCCGCTGTGTGCCGTGCCGTTCTTCGACAGTGTCTCGCCGTAGACCGCGATGCCCAGGATCACGCTGGTGAAGAGGGTCACCGAGTTACTCGACGCCATGGCGGGGGCCAGCACACCGGTCTTGAGGGCCGACTGCTGCAGCGCGAACCCGGTCAGGGCCGAGAGGACGAGGACGTAGACCGACCAGCTCGTGAGCAGAGCGATCACACCACTGCCGATTTCGGTGACGAAGGTCTTGGTGACGGCGGCCTGCAGCCCATAGCCGAGGCCGGCGGCGGCACCGAAGGTCAGGGCCTTGGCGGCTCCGGTGAAGCGCGCACCGACGCCGAAGAGGACGACCACGAGCGCGCCGATGCCGAGGCAGGCGATCCACCAGGCGGCCGCGCTGGGGTGCGGCGTGCCGCCCTGCGGCTGACCCGCGGAGACGAAGAACACGATCCCGGCGAGCGTCAGGCACGCGCCCGTGAGCTCGCGCCGCCCGATGTGCTGCGACGTCAGCAGCGCACCGAGCGGCAGCGCGATCACCAGACTGAGCGCGGTGAGCGACTGCACGACGACGAGCGAGGCGCGATCGAGCGCAGCCGCCTGGACGACCCAGCCCGAGGACTGGAACACGGCGCCGGCCAGCCAAACAGGTCGGCGCAGGATCTGCACCAGGAAGCGCGGGTCGTCCTCGCCCGCGGCAGTCGCGAGCGTGCCCTTCTGCTGGAGCACCGTGCCCAGTGCGAACAACACGGCCGCCAGGACGGCCAGGGCCTCACCCATGTGGCCAGATTAGTGAAACACACCTGTGACACCGTGGTGCGGCCTAACCTTGTGCATGCGCGGAAAGGACCTGTTGGCCCGGCGGGCCACGAGCAACCTTGCCGCGGTCACGATGGATCTCGCCACCGCCACCGCGGACGACGACGCCGACCGGGTGGCGCTGCTCGAGACCCTGATCTCCTCGGGGGGCCAGATCCTCCTGTACCGGCCGCAGCTGCAGCACTATGCACTGCTCCTCGGCGACCTTGACACCGCGGAGCACGTCGCGGTCGTCGTGCCGGGGGTCGGCGACGGCACCAACCTCTGCGCCGACTGGGTGCCCGAGGCCCGCAACCTGTTCGAGGCCTCCGAGTCCACCGCGGTCGTCATGTGGAAGGGGTACGACAACCCCGTCGACGTCCTCGCCGCCGCCGCGGGGTCGATCGAGTGCAACGAGGACCTGATGACGGCGGCCAACGACCTCACCGCCTTCGTCGACTTGCTCTCCCTCGATCCCGATCAGACCCTGACCGTCGTCGCGCACAGCTTCGGTTCCATCGTCCTGGGCGCCGCGCTCGCCGAGGCCGGTCTGCACGTCACCGACGTGGTCGTCGCGGGGAGCCCGGGTATGACCGTCGACGCGCTGCGGGAGTTGCACGTGCAGCAGTGCCACTTCTTCTCCGAGCAGGCGCCCGGCGACGCCATCGCCGAGCTAGGTGTCTTCGGAGCCGCGCCCACCTCACCGACCTTCGGCGGGACCAGGATGAGCACGAACGCGCCGGATCATCCCCAGGTGCACGCGCACTCCAGCTACTTCGAGCCGGGTTCGGCGGCGCTGGAGAACATGGTCGACGTGGTCACCGGCCACTACTCGCAGATCTCCCGCCAGCGGCCGGCCTTCCCGGAGATCGCGGGCGGCCTCGTCGCCTGGGCCCTGCGGATGCCGACGGCGCCAGTCTGCCTCGCCGGGCGGCACTATCGCGGGCCGTGCTTCCGCATCCTCGTGAACTGGTGCCGGTTGGTCGACCTCAGCGCGAGCGAGACCGGGAACCTGGTCTGCGAGGTGCTCGACGAGGGCGAGCGGACCCTGTTGTGGATCGCCCAACACGTCGGGGCGATCCCCGACGCGGACTTCGAGCCGGCCTTCGACCCGGACTTCGGCTCGGCCCCCGCAGCGAAGCCGGGACCCGCCGCCGACCCGGGCGCCGGCCCCGCTCCCGGCTCCTGACCCTCCGGCGCGGCCGTACCATGGCGGGGGTGGAGGTCGTGATCTCGGACGACGCCAGAACATTCGCCGCTCCGCGTGGCGGTGTTGTCTACGTGCGGTCGCACGCCCACCGCTGCTGTGCCGGTCCGCTCACGCTGCTGAACACGACGACCGAGGTCCCGGCCGACGCCGGGGACTTCGTCCGCGTCGGCCACGACGACGGCGACAGCCACGGCGATGGCCTCACCGTGCGCTATCTCGGGAGTGTCGAGGCCGGCCCGCACGTGCTGACGGTCGAGCGACGAGGCAGGCTGCGGCGCCGGCTCGTCTCGTACTGGGACGGTTGCGCCTTCAAGGTCTGACCCGCCGCCGTGTGCGGCCGACGTGCGGCCCATGTTTCTTCGCAACCTGACGGCGGCGTCAGCAAACGGGTGCGGACGAGGCTACGTTGTCCCGATGCCCGTCTGGTTCAGCGAGCAGGAGTACGCGACGCTCCGCGCCGCGTGCGCGCAGATGCTGCCCTCCGACCAGGGTGCGCCTGGAGCCGAGGAGGCGGGCGTCGTCAACTACATCGACGGCTTCCTCGGCGCGTTCACGTTCGACCCACCGCGCATCTGGGCGGGGGGGCCGACCTCGGGGAGGCACGGCGGCACGGACGGCTTCGCCACCTTCATCCCGCTGTCGCGCCTGGACGAGTTGGCCTGGCGGATGCGGATCGAGGGGTCCCAGGGCATTCCTGAGCGGGAGTTCAACGGCCCGGTGGTGGGGCTGCAGCAGCGGTACCGCGAAGGCCTCGCCGCGCTGGGTGACGACTTCACCGCAGCCGACGGGAAGGAGCAACGTCGGCGCTTGCGGGCCGACGAGGCGTTTTGCGACCTGCTCTGGGAACACTGCTGCGAGGGCATGTACGGCGCCCCGGAGTACGGGGGCAACCGCGACACCGTCGGGTGGTCCTACATCGGCCATGAGGGCGACGTGCAGCCACGCGGCTACAGCGACGCGGAGGTCTCGGAGCCATGAGCGACATGACGGCCGACGCGCTGATCATCGGGTCCGGACCAGGCGGCGCCACCGCGGCCGAGGTGCTGACCCGAGCCGGATGGTCGGTCGTGATCATGGAGAAAGGCCGCAACCACCTCCTCGACCCCGACGACCCGACCAAACCGGCGGGGGACTACTCCAACGACGAGATCAAGTTCATTTCGCGCTACTTTCTCGGGCCTGACCCGCTGATCGAGCCGCGCGCGCGTTCCGGCGCAACGCCGGCGAAGGCGAGCACACCCACGTGGGTGAGGTGAACTCCATCCCGACCAGCGTGGGTGGCGGTGGGACGCACGCCGACGGCAAGGTGCCACGCTTCCGGGCGGAGGACTTCCGGCTCTTCTCGACCTACGGTCCACAGGAGCATGCTGCGGTGGCCGACTGGCCGCTGGACTACGACGAGCTCGAGCCCTTCTACGCCGAGGTGGAGCGGGTCATCGGCGTGGCCGGCCGGGCAGGCGCCAATCCGTTCGCGGCCTGGCGCTCGGGGCCGTACCCGATGCCGCCGGGCGCGCCCATGTACGGCGCCGTACTGTCGTCGGCTGCAGCGGAAAGGGTCGGACTGCATCCTTACGAGGCGCCGACGGCGGCGAACAGCATCGCCTACGACGGACGTCCCGCGTGCAACAACTGCGGCTTCTGCGCGTTCTTCGGTTGCCCCATTCACGCCAAGGGCGATCCCGTCGCGCTGCTGACGAGGGCGATGGCGACCGGCCGGGCCGAGCTGATGGCAGAGACCTATGTGAGTCGCATCGTCATCGAGGGAAACC
The DNA here is from genome assembly GCA_963756625.1 of uncultured Acidimicrobiaceae bacterium. Classification (GTDB taxonomy): domain Bacteria; phylum Actinomycetota; class Acidimicrobiia; order Acidimicrobiales; family RAAP-2; genus Bog-473. The sequence goes on along the minus strand of CAVWNQ010000002.1, from coordinate 320,746 downwards.
GAGCCACGGGCGTCGAATTCGTCGACGCTGATGGCGTCACGCACACGATGGACGCCAAGCTCGTCATCGTGGCCGGCGGGGCGATCGAGACGCCGCGCATCCTCCTCCTCTCGGGGCTCGAGCACCCCGCACTGGGCCGCCATCTCATGTGCCACTTCCAGACGATCGTCGTCGGGCATTTCCCGAACCTCCGTCTGCACCCGCAAAAGGGCCGGGCTGTCACCCACGTGCACGACGACGCCATGGTGCAGGACGAGCGCTCCCGCGAGGCTGCGCTCGGCGCCGGGCTCCCGTGGTTCCGCGGCGGTCTGGTCGAGCACAGCGGCGGCGGCCTGCCGATCATGGAAGCCCGACATTCGCCCTGGGGTCATCTCCACGCGCAGGTGATGCGCGAGTCGAACCTGCGTGAGCGCATGTGGGCCTTCATCATGCAAGGTGAGGACCTGCCCTACGCGACGAACACGGTGGACCTGAGCCCGTCCATCCGGGACGCCCGCGGCTTCCCGGTTGCGCGCGTCACCTACGAGCCCGGGCAACACGAGCTCGCCGCCTCCAAGTACCACGGCAAGATCCTCCAGTCCGTGCTCGAGGAGATGGGCGCGGAGTGGATCCTGCACACGTCGTCGCCCGGTGTTTCCTACCACGGGATCGGTACGACACCGGTGCCCGAGAGTCGGCACGTGATCGGCACGGCGCGGATGGGTGACAACCCGGACACGGCGGTCGTCGACCGGTGGAGCCGGGTGCACTCGCTCGACAACGTCGTGGTCGCGGACTCGTCGGTCTTCGTCACCTCGAGCGGCTACGGGCCGACGCTCACGCTCGTGGCCCTGGCCGCGCGGGCCGCGCACCACCTGGCGGGTACGAAGCCGGCCCTACCGCCGTCCGCCTAGCGCAGACGTTGCAGCGCGGCGTTCACCCCGGCAAGATCGAACGCGTCTCGGTCGAACGCTCCGCCGACCCACTCGAGGAACTCCTGGTGTTCGGCGTGCTGCGGGTCGGCGATCGCCTCCAGGAAGCTCTCGTAACCACCGGGGCCCCCGACGTCATCAGGCGGACACGTGCGCTCCCCGCCGGTGCACACGGCGAACGTGAGTCCCAGGTCGAGAGCACTCCTCGCCTCCACCTCGACGAGGTGCTCCCAGCCATCGCCCAGGTCGTAGTCGAACCAACACGTCTTCGTCCCCGACGGCTTCGACGACCGACACCCGTGTCTCGTCCAACTCGTCCTCGTCCCAGTCCTCGAGCTGCATGCCATAGAGGGCGTCAGCGATTCGGAACTGATGCATGTGCGAGTTGCCCCAACCCATGGCGACCAGAAGCACGTCGGCCAGCTTGGACAGCCGCACGTCAGCCGGAACGATGAGCCGCCGCCAGACCGTCGGGTCGACGTCGCGCAGCGCGATGCGGAGCCGACAGGTGGGCTGTCCGGCTCCCCGAGGCGGGCTTTCTTTCCTTGGCACGCCCGAACGTGAGAACCCGGAGCAGACCAAATCATCCGCCCGGCGCGCCCTTGGCCGAGTCCTCAGCGCACCCCGCGCGTCAGCAGCATCGTCCCCGCGATCGGCCCGCCGCCGTTAGCCACCGCCGCCACCTCGGGGTCGCGGCCACCGGGCCGGACGACCTGGCGCCGTCCACCCTCGCCCCGCAGCTGGACACAGGCCTCGTGGATGAGGCTGAATCCGTGGAGGCGACCGCCCGAGAGCTGGCCCCCGTTGGTGTTGAGCGGCAGCAGGCCGTCGCGGGCGATGTTGGTCCCGCCCTCGATGAAGGGGCCGCTCTCGCCGCGCCCACAGAACCCAAGTGCCTCGAGCCAGGTGACGGTGATGATGGAAAAGCCGTCGTAGAGCTGGGCGGTGTCGACGTCGGCCGGCGTGAGCTCGGTGCGCTCCCACATGGAGGCCGCGGCGTCGCGGGCCGCCATGGTGGTCATGTCGTCGAACTGGTCCCAGCTGGGACGGCCGCGCAGCGCAGTGCCGAGGGCGTTGATCTGCACGGCCGGATGGTCGAGGTCGTCCGCCACGTCGCGGTGCGAGACGATCACCGCGGTCGACCCGTCGCACGGAGCGTCGCAGTCGAAGAGGCAGAGCGGCGTCGTGATCATGCGCGCCGCCAGGTAGTCGTCCATCGTCATGGGGTCCGTGTAGATGGCCTTGGGGTTCAGCGCCGCATTGGCGCGGTTGTTGACGGCGATCGCACCGAGTTGCGTGCGGGTCAGGCCGAACTCGTGCATGCGCCGCTGGGCCACCATGGCGAGCCAGTTGGCGGCGGACACGGCACCGAAGGGAAGCGACCACTGCATGAAACTGCCGAAGCGCGGCACGCCGCCGCCGCCACCCCGGCCACCGCCGATGCCTGGGCGGCCGCCGGTCCCTTGCGCCGAGCCCTCGGTGACCGTGCGGTAGACGAGAACGTGACGGGCCAGGCCGGCCGCCACGGCCAGCGCGGCTGCCATGACGGCGCGCATCTGGGCGGCTCCCTCGCCGCCCCCGTCGTGCCAGTTGAGCGAGAGCCCCAGGGCGTCCTGCACCTCGGGGGAGGTCGGCCCGGCGAAGCCGGGCGTGCCCGCGCCCATGCCGGGATAGGTGGACAGCCCGTCGATGTCGTCGCGGGTGAGTCCCGCGTCGGCGATGGCCGCCAGCGCCGCCTCGACCGTGAGGTCGAGATCGGACCGCCCCAGTCGCCGGCCGACCTCCGACTGGGCGATGCCCGAGATGACGGCCCGCCGTTCCAGCGGCTCTTGGCCGGGGCGCTGCGGGCTCACGCGTCCACCATTGGTGCGAAGAGCGGGAGCCATACGTCCTCGACGTGCTCGAAGACGACGCACACCGGCATGCCGATGCGGACGTCCTCGGGTTCGACGTCGACCAGGTTGGTGGTCAGGCGCACGTCGGGCTGCTCGTCGATGGAGACCCAGGCGATGATGTAGGCGTCGCTGCCCGGAATCCACTGCTGGTGATTGACCGTGAACGTCTCGACGCGGCCGCGCCCGCTGACTTCCTGCGGCGCGAGGTCGCGTGACAGGCAGCGGGGGCAGACGGGGCCCGCCGGATGGATGAAGAACCCGCACGCGTTGCAGCGCAAGAGGCGCAGCACGCCGTCGGCGCCCGAGGTCCAGTAGAAGGCCACGTCGTCGCTGAGGCGCGGCAGGAGACGCAGCGTCGGCCCGTTGGCAACCATGGTGCGGCATGTTGACACAGGCGACCCGGCGGGCGCCCGTCGAGCACGGCCCCATCGGGGCGCCCGAGCCGCCGTTCAGCCCTCGAGCACCCCCGCCTCGACCAGTGCGGCCCGCGCCCCCTCGACGCGGCGCACGTGCCGGGCCTTGAACCCCGCCTGCGTCGCCGCCTCGACGTTGACGGCGTTGTCGTCCAGGAACAGGACCTGGCCCCTGGGGACGGGCAGCCGGGCGGCCACGGCGTCGAAGATCTCCCGGTCGGGCTTGACCATCCCGAGCTCGAAGGAGAGGAACCGGTGCGCGAACGCCTCGGTTACAGGGGTGGCCTCGTAGTTGGCGAGCCACTGCACCGCGTTGGTGTTGGAGAGGTAGCCGACCGGGAGCCGGGACCGCACTTCGGCGACGAAGTCCAGGGCCCCGGGATACGGAAGCCCGGGCCAGCGTGCGAATTCCTCGAGGAAGGCGTCCGGCGTCAGGTCCAGGCCCCAGTCCTCGACCAACCCGGCCGCGAACTCCCCGGCAGCGCAGCGCCCCGCCTCGAAGGAGCGCACCCAGCGGCAACTGAGCCAGCGGACCCAGACCTCGTCCTCGCTGGCCAGCCCGCTGAGCTCGCGCAGGGGGCCCACGCCGCCAGGATCGATGAGGACCCCGCCGAGGTCGAACAGCACGAAGTCGATCGTGGCGGCCACGAGCTGCCAATCTACGGGGCGGGCCACCCGGAAGATTAAGGATACTCTTTTGCCGCACCAGTTTGCCGCACCAGGCCGGCGGCCCGAGAGGGCGCCGGCGGTGGGACCATGACCACGACCGTGACCACGACCATGACCGAGACGAGGAAAGGAATGACCGCGTGAAGCTGTCCATGACGCTCAACTACGCCGGGGGCCACGAGGAGTCGGCGAAGCAGGCCGCCGCACTCGAGCAGGTCGGCCTCGATGTCGTCTGGGTCGCCGAGGCCTACAGCTTCGACGCACCGAGCTTCATGGGCTACCTGGCTGCCAAGACCGAGCGGCTCGAGATCGGTTCGGCCATCCTGCCGATCTACAGCCGGACGCCAACGCTGCTCGCCATGACGGCCGCCGGCATCGATGCGCTCTCGGGTGGCCGCGCCATCCTGGGCCTCGGCGCGTCGGGCCCGCAGGTGATCGAGGGCTTCCACGGCGTCGCCTACGACCGCCCGCTCGGCCGCACCCGGGAGATCATCGAGATCTGCCGCGACGTGTGGGCGCGCCAGGCGCCGCTCGTGCACGACGGCGTCTCGTACCACATCCCGTTGCCGCCGGAGCAGGGCACGGGTTTGGGCAAGCCGCTCAAGATCATCAACCACCCCGTGCGCCCGCGCATCCCGATCTGGGTCGCTTCGCTGGGCGAGAGGAACGTGGCCATGACGGCCGAGGTGGCCGACGGCTGGCTGCCCATCTTCTTCGTCCCCGACAAGGTCAAGGAGGTCTTCGGCTCCTCCCTCGCCGAGGGTGCCGCGAAGCGCGACCCGTCGCTCGGCCCGTTGCAGATCGCCGCGGGCGGCCTGTTCGCCATCGGCGAGGAGGCCGACGTCGCGCCGCTGCGCGAGCTGAGCCGACCGATGCTCGCGCTCTACATCGGCGGCATGGGCGCGAAGGGCAAGAACTTCTACAACGCGCTTGCCCGGCGCTACGGCTACGAGCAGGAGGCGGCCGAGATCCAGGACCTGTACCTGTCCGGCCAGAAGAAGGAGGCCGCTGCGCTGGTGCCCGACGAGTTGCTCGAGGGGACCTCGCTCTGTGGGCCCGAGACCTACATCAAGGAGCGGGTGGCCGCGCTGGCCGAGGCCGGGGTGACCCACCTCAACGTCACGCCCGTCGGCGCCGATCCTGTGGCCATGGTGGAAAAGCTGCGAAGCTGGGTGTGACCGCCGCCCGGGTGCGCCGGCCCGCTGCCGGCGGCCGGACCCGGTTCGCCGAAGAGGAGCAACGATGCACGACCTGATCATCCGGGGCGGCACGATCGCCGACGGTTCGGGACGGCCCACCGTCACCGGCGACGTCGCCGTCGACGGCAGCCTCATCACCGCCGTGGGCGAGGTGGACGGCCGGGGTCGGCGCGAGATCGACGCCGACGGTCTCCTCGTCACGCCGGGCTGGGTCGACATCCACACGCACTACGACGGCCAGGCCACCTGGGACCCCGAGGTCTCGCCTTCGGGCTGGCACGGCGTCACCACGGTGGTGATGGGCAACTGCGGCGTCGGCTTTGCGCCCGCCCGCGCCCGCGACCGCGACTGGCTGATCCAGCTCATGGAGGGCGTGGAGGACATCCCCGGCTCGGCGCTGGCCGAAGGGATGAACTGGAATTGGGAGACCTTCGGCGAGTATCTCGACGAGGTGGAGCGCACCACCCGCGTGCTCGACGTGGCCAGCCTCGTGCCCCACGGCGCGCTGCGCGCCTACGTGCTCGGTGAGGGCCGGGCCAACGACACGGCCAGCGCGGAGGAGATTGCCGAGATGGCAGCCATCGTGCGCGAGGCCGTGCACGCCGGTGCCATCGGCGCGTCGACGACGCGCACCATCCTGCACCGGGCCAAGGACGGCGAGCTGGCGGCAGGCACCACGGCGGCGGCGGACGAGTTGATCGGCATCGGCGAGGCGCTCGGCAAGGCGGGACACCGGGTCTTCTCGGTGGCCAGCGACATGTGGGACCTCGATCACGAGTTCGCCTGGATGTCGGAGATCTCTATCCGCGCCGGCGTGCCGGTGACGTATCAGGTGCTCCAGGCCGACTTCAACCCCGAGTTGTGGCGCGAGTGGATCGACCGCGGCGTCGCCGCCAACCGGCGCGGCGCCTGGTTGGTGCCCCAGGTGGCCGGGAAGCCGACCTCGCTCATGGTCGGGTTCCAGTCGGTCACCCATCCCTTCGCCCACCACCGTGCCTACCAGGCGATCGCCGACCTGCCGCTGGACGAGCGAGTGGCCCGGCTGCGCACGCCCGAGGTACGGGCCGCCATCCTCGGCGAAGCGCCCGACCCCGCCGGCTTCGTGCAACTGCTGCGGGCGAACCTGCACAAGCTGTTCCCGCTGGGCGACCCGCCCGACTACGAACCGCCGGCGGAGCGCAGCATCACCGCGCTGGCCGCCGCCCAGGGCCGGACGACCGACGAGGTCCTCTACGACCTCATGCTCCAGCGCGATGGGCGCGAGCTGCTCTACCTCCCGATCCTCGATTACTCGGCGTGCAACCTCGACGCCGTGCGCGAGATGCTCGTCCACCCGGCGACCGTGCTCGGCCTCGGCGACGGGGGCGCGCACTGCGGCGTGCTGTGCGACGCCAGCCTGCCGACGTTCATGCTCACCCACTGGGCGCGCGACCGCAGCCGGGGCGAGCGACTGCCGCTCGAGACCGTCGTGCACCTGCAGACCCGGCGCACGGCCGAGCTCTACGGCTTCCGTGACCGCGGCCTGCTGGCGCCCGGTCACCTCGCCGACCTGAACGTGATCGACCACGATGCCCTCGCACTGGAGCCGCCCGAGATGGTCTACGACCTCCCCGCCTCGGGCAAGCGATTGGTGCAGCGGGCCCGCGGCTACGTGGCGACGGTCAAGGCGGGCCGCGTCGTGCGCCAGCAGGGCGAGGCGACGGGGGCGCGGCCCGGCAAACTCCTGCGCGGGCCGCAACCGCAACCGCACCGGCCGTAGGTGTCGCACCGGCCGTCGGCGTTGTCCCGGCGTCGTCCGGGAATGTGACGGTCCGAAGCAGGAACGACGAACGGCGTGGCGGGCCGTACCGACGACGAGAGTCCGTTGGCCGGCCACGATCGGCAGTTGGTGTGTGAGCCGGAGCTTTGACGATCACATGGTTCGGGCAGCCGGCCCGTGGCGACCCGCGTTGGTTGACCGACCCGACCGGAATGGTCAGATTGCAAAGACGGGATGAATGCCATGCTCAACCCCGTCACGTCGCATCACCCAACCATCGTCCGCAGGCAGGACGAGCGATGGGAAGTCCGACGCCCCGAGTTCGAGCGCCCACCCCCGGGTCAGTCCGCTTGGGAGTTGGCCTGCCCCTTCCGTGACGAGATCGAAGCCGAGCACATAAGGGAGAATCACGACCGCGCCAGGCGATGGTTCCCCTGAACGCGCACGCGGCGCGTACCAGACGCCCTGTGGTGTCCGTCCGAGGGTGTCCCAGTTCGACGCAGGCACCCTTGGGACGGCGATCGAACGATGCTGAGAGCGCGGACGATCCGTGTTGGAGGTACTGACGCGTCCCCCGTTAGAGTGAGCCGCGGACTCAGGTTCGGTCGGTGAACATCTCGGGGTTCCAGGCCAACGGGACTTGACAGAGCGTCTGTCCATCGCCCGCCGCCGGGGGCCGGGTGGAGAAGGGGGTCGGCATGCGGGAGCGCACCAACGGAGTCGAGGTCGAGCAGGACGTCAAGGTCACGGTGTCTGATGGGACGGTTTTGCTGGCCGACGTCTACCACCCCGTGGGCATCGAAGACGCCCCCACCATCTTGGAGCGCACGCCGTACGGCAGGGTCAACTTCGCCTCGGCCATGGGCCCGGAGTTCGCCGCCCGCGGGTACCGGTACGTCCTGCAGGCGTGCCGGGGCACGGACGGGTCGGGTGGCACGCACAGCTACTTCGCCGAAGCGGGGGACGGCCGGGACACAGCGGATTGGATCGCCTCCCAGCCGTGGTTCAACGGCCGCATGGGCACGTCCGGCGGTAGCTACATGGGCTTCACCCAATGGGCGCTGGCCTCCACCAACCCGCCGCACCTCAAGGCCATGGCCGTCGCCCTGTCGACCTCGGTGCGGGCCTACTCGTGGTACCCGGGAGGCTCGCTGGCCCTCGAGGTGATCATCCCCTGGGACGTGGGCGCCACCCAGTTCAACAAACAGGCCAACGCCGTCCCCACCACCGACATCTCCCCCGAGGGCATCGAGCAGCGCATGGCCGACCTGAAGGCGGGCTTCGACCATCTCCCTCTCGGTGAGGTGATCCACCGGCTCACCGGCGTCGACCTGCAGCTCTACCGGGACCAGCTCGCTCACGGGGCCGCCGGAGACGCCTTTTGGGATCCGGTGAACTTCCGGCCTCTGCTGGCGGAATGGACGGTGCCGACCCTGCTCATCGACGGCTGGCACGATTACCCGCTGCCCGGCGTGGTGGAGGACTACGCGGTCTTCCGCGCCTCGCCCGCCCCCGTGCATCTGCGCATCGGCGCCGGCGGACACCTGGGCGGGGGCGGGGAGGGCGGCATGACCGACGCCCCACTCGACTGGTTCGACACCTGGTTGCTCGCCCGAGAGGACCTGCTCGGCCCCACCCCGGTAAAGGTGCACGTGCAGGGCGAAGAGGCCCACTGGCGCGACTTGCCGGACTGGCCTCCTCCCGCAGAGCCGACCCGCTGGTACCTCCATGCCGGGGGCCGCCTCGCGCCCATGCCGCCGGAGGCACCGTCGGAGCCCGACTGCTATCGCTACGACCCCGCCGAGCCGACGCCGTCGATGGGCGGCATCGGCATGCTGACCGGGGGCACCGTGGACAACCGGCCTCTGGAGGCTCGCCCCGACGTCCTCGTCTACACCTCCGACGCGCTGGGCGAGCCGCTCGAGCTCGTCGGTCCGGTGGACGCTGAGCTGCACGTGGGCTCGAGCGTGGACCACACGGACTTCTTCGTCCGAGTCTGCGACGTGTCACCCGACGGCCGGTCCGTCAACGTGTGCGACGGACTCCAGCGCCTCGACCCTGCGTCCATCCGCCGGAACCCCGACGGGACATTCACGGCAGTGGTGGCGCTGTGGCCCGTCGGTCACACCTTCGCCACCGGTCACCGCCTGCGGGTCCAGGTCTCCAGCGGCGCGCACCCGGTCTACGCCCGCAATCTCGGCACCGGAGAGCCGCCGGCCACGGCCACCACCCTGCGGGCCGCCGACCAGGCCGTGTACCACGACCCGGGCCGGCTGTCCTGGGTGACTCTCCCGCACTTCTCGGGCTGACGTCCCGGGCCACCGGGCGCGGGTCGGCGAAACGGTGTGGGACCGCGGTCCGCCCGCCGCTCCCCGTCCCGCTCGCCGGGGGGCGCCCGTACCACCGAGCGTCAGGGGAGGACGACCCTGTCCCAGTTGGCCCGGGTGGGTGGGCACCGTTTCTCCGTGAGCCCCCCGATTTCGGGCCTCTCCATCGCGCCTCTTCGCCGTACTCAGCCCGAGCCGGGTTCGGCGGACCGCAGGGCGTCGGCGAAACCCCGGACAAGGAGCGACGTGATCTGCTCGCCGTCGGTTTCGAAGACGTCGCGCACGGTGGTGGTGGACCCCCCGAGGTAGACCTCGATGTCGACCGTGACGACGGTGCCGTCTTCCTGGAGGGGGCCGGGGTCGGGACGGAAGTCCTCGAACCCGAAGGTGTGGTCGGCGTAGTAGGCGAGGATGGCGTCGTGGCCGCGGCGGCGGTCGCCGTCGACGTCGAACGTGGCATCGGGCGCGAACAGCTCGCGCAGCATGACCGCGTCGTGTGCCGTGACGGCAGCGAAGTAGTCGTCGATGATGCCTGCCGGTGCGGGGCGACGCGACGGCAGGCCGTAGAGCTGTCGGGCGTTCAGGCCGAGCACCTTGGCCTGGGTCGCGGTGGGGCAGGGGGCGATCGTCGCCCGGAGCGCCTCGACCGCACCGGGAAAGGTGGCGTCGTGGTGTGGGTAGTCGCTGCCCCACACGATGCGGTCTTCGCCGACGAAGGGCACCAGCGCCGGCAGCGTGTGCTCGTCCACCTCGAAACTGATGGCGCACTGGCGCGCGAAGTACTCCGACGGCCGCAGGCTGAGGTCCGGGCAGAAGCCGCCGAAGGACTCCGCCTGCTCGTCCAGGCGCTCGAGCCAGAAGGGCGCCCAGCCGCCGGAGGACTCCAGGAAGACGACGCGCAAGTCGGGGTGGCGTTCGAGCACGCCAAACGCGATGAGCTGCGCGCAGGCCAGCATCGACTCGAACGAATGCGACACGGCGTGGAGGATGAGCGGATTGAAGGGGCGGTCCGATCCGAGCGTCGGCACGATGACCGAGCTCCCCTCGTGGATCGCGATCGGCACGCCGAGCTCCTCGGCCGTGTCCCACAGCGCGTGGTAGGCGCGGTCGGAGAGCGACCGGCCGAGGTAGGGGTTGGGGCGGACGAAGCCGGCCACAAAGCCGAGCTGGGTGACCGCCCGTCGCAGCTCGAGCGCTGCGGCGGCGGGGTCCTGGAGGGGCAGCATGGCAGCACCGAACAGGCGGGCACCGTCGGCCGTGCAGTAGCCGGCCAGCCAGTCATTGTAGGCGACGGCCAGCCCGACGGCCGCCTCGGGGTCCTCGACCACCGAAAAGTAGAGCCCGATGGTCGGGAAGAGCACCGCCTGGTCGATGCCCTCGGTGTCCATATCGGCGAGGCGCGCCACGGGGTCGGCACCGCCGGGAAGCGCGTCGGCCAGCGGCCGGAAGGCGGAGGGGTCGTCGAACGTCGAGCCGGGCCGCGCCAGGGTGCCCAGGGGGACGGCCAGGATCTCGGTCCCGCCCACGCGCACGTGCTCGTAGCCGTTGGCGTCGGCCGAGATCACCGGCTTGTGGGTGTCGGGCAGCGCCGTCCACGCCGACACCGGCTCGACGACGTGGCCGTCGGCGTCGACGACGGGCCCGGCCCGGGGCGGCGGGGCCACTCTCCCCGGGCCACCTCCCGGCACGTCAGCCCTTCGCCGGCGAGCGCCAGTCGTCCACCGGCGGCAGCGGGTGCCGGAACAGCCCCGCCGCGTTGCCCGCGGCGATGGCGCGCAGCTCGTCCTCGGGCAGGGCGCCCCAGTTCTCTACGAGCACCCGTTGGGTGTCGGGCCACGACGAGTCGGCGTGCGGGTAGTCGCTCTCCACCATGATGTGGTCGACGCCGATGACATGGCGCTGGACGACCGCGGACGGGTCATCGATGGAGCAGTACCAGAAGTTCCGGCGCAGGACCTCGCTCGGGAGCAGGTCGCTGGGCCAGGCGTTGCTCTCCGAGCCAGACGCGGAGTGCTGGAGCACGTAGTCGGAGCGGTCCATCAGCATCGGCACCCAGCCAATCCCGCCTTCGGACAGCGCCACGTCGAGCCGGGGGAAACGGAGCGGGACGCCGGACCACAGCCACTCGCCGGCCGCCAGCAGTGCGTTCACGGGGAAGAAGGTTGGCAGGAGCTCGAAGGGCGGGTCGGGCGAGGGGAGCGGGGCCCAAGCCGAGGCACCCGTGTGGAGACAAACGACGGTGTCGGTCTCCTCGCAGGCGGCGAAGAAGGGGTCCCACGTGCCGCTGAAGATCGAGGGCAGCTTCAACTGCGCCGGGAACTCGGGGAAGCTCACCGCCTTGAACCCCCGCGCCGCGTTGGCCCGCACCTCGGCGGCCGCCACCGCCACGTCGGAGAGCCACGGCAGCTGCAGCGGGATGATGCGTTCGGGGCGGTAGGCCGCCCACACGTCGAGGTGCCAGTCGTTGAAGGCCCGGAGGCAGGCCAGGCCGAGGTCCTGGTCCTGGGCCCGCGAGTAGACGGCGCCACAGAACCCCGAGACGAGCGAGGGAAAGCAGAGCGAGGCCCACAGTCCGGCCCGGTCCATGTCCTCAACGCGGGCGGCGATGTCGAAGCACCCGGGGCGCATCTCGTCGAAGCGAGCGGGCTCCATGCTCCACTCGTCGCGGGGCCGACCCACCACCGCGTTCAACCCGACGTTCGGGTAGCGATTTCCCTCGAAGACCCAGGCCTGCGATCCGTCTGCCTCTTCGACCACGCGGGGTGCGCCGTGTTGGAGCGAGGCCGGCAGGCGCCCCTCGAAGAGGTCCGGGGGCTCGATCAGGTGGTCGTCGACGGAGATCACCGGCACGCGGACGGGCCGCGGCTCGGGATCGGGCAACAGCGTGGCTCGGGGCGTGTGTCCCGTCTCGACGGCTCCCATGCGAAGGTGACACTATCGTCAGCAAAGTCGGCTGGCCCCGGGGGTGCACATGACCACACACGTCGAGGACGTCGCGACCCGCGTCGGCCTCCTGATCGACGGCGACGTCGTTGCCGGGGGTCAGGGCACCTATCCCGTCACGAACCCGGCCCGCCCGTCCGAGATCGTGCTCGACGCGCCGTCCACCTCGCCGGCGCAGCTCGACCTGGCTGTCGCGGCGGCGCGCCGGTCCCAGCCCGCCTGGGCCGCCCTCCCGACGGAGGTGCGGGCGACCAGGGTCGTTGCCGCGGCCGAAACGGGGGTCGTCCTGGTCGAGGCCCACGACCTGGCCCGGCTCCTCACCCGCGAGCATGGCAAGACCCATGTCGAGGCCATCTTCGACACCGCCACCATGGGCGGCATGGCCGCGGCCTTCGTGCCGGTCGTGGCCGAGGCGCTGGCGGCGCGGGAGCTGAGCGGCGGAGCCACGCGGGTCGAGTGGGTGCCCCACGGCGTCGTGGCGGCCATCCTGCCTTTCAATTGGCCGGTCTCGGTCATGGCCAACAAGATCCTCCCGGCGCTACTGGCCGGCGACACCGTCGTGGTCAAGGCTCCGCCGACGTGCCCGGGCACAGTCCTCCTCGTGGCCGCCGCCATGGCCGAGGCGCTCCCGCCGGGGGTGCTCAACGTGGTGAATGGCCCGGACGCGGCGCTTGGCGCTGCCCTGGTCGGTCACCCCGGGGTCGACATGGTGTCCTTCACCGGTGGAATCGGCACCGGCCAGGCCGTGATGGCGGCCGCGGCCCCCACCACCCGGCCTGTCGTGCTCGAGCTGGGCGGCAACGACCCCGCCATCCTGGCTCCCGACGTCGCTGGCGACCGCGCCCTGGCGGACCGCATCGTCGAGGCGGCGTTCGTCACCTCCGGCCAGGTCTGCATGGCGATCAAGCGGCTCTACGTCCACCGCGACCGTATGGCCGAGACGGTGGACGCGCTGGCGGACCGCCTCGCGGGCGAGGTCGTGGGCGACGGCCTGGCCGAGGGCGTCACCATGGGCCCCGTGCACACGGCTGCGGCGCGCGACCGGGTCGAGGCGATGGTGGCGGAGGCGGCGGCCGCCGGGTGCACCGTGCTGCGCCCGGGCCGCATCCGCGCCGAGGACGAGGGCAGCGACGGCTACTTCGTGTCGCCCACGCTCGTCCTGGCGCCCGAGGCGGATGCCGGCATCGTGCGCCATGAGCAGTTCGCGCCCGCGCTGCCGGTGATCCCCTACGACGACATGGAGCAGGCGGTCGCCGCGGCCAACGACACCGACTTCGGCCTGTGCGCCTCGGTGTGGAGCAACGACGACGCCCTGGCCGCCGACGTGGCCGCACGGCTCTCGGCGGGCACCGTCTTCGTGAACACCCACGGCATCTCGTCCATCGACATGTACGCACCGATGGGCGGGTGGAAGCATTCCGGCTTCGGTGTCGAGCTCGGTACCGAGGGCATGCAGGCTTTCGCCCGCCAGCGGGTCCGGGTGGTGCGCCCCGGCCCGGCCGACCAAAGGGAGGGAGCATGACGACCGCGATTCGCGGCGGCACCGTCGTCGACGGCACCGGGGCGCCGACCGTGCGCGCGGATGTCCTCATCGAAGCCGGACGCGTGACGGCCATCGGGGCCGTGGGGGCGGCGGAGGCCGACAACGTCATCGACGCCGACGGGCTTCTCGTGGCGCCGGGCTTCGTCGACCTGCACACCCACTACGACGCGCAGCTGTTCTGGGACCCCAATGCCAGTCCGTCTCCGCTGCACGGCGTGACGACGGTACTCGGTGGAAATTGCGGCTTCTCGCTGGCTCCGCTCGAGCCGGAGGGAGCCGACTACATCAGCCGCATGATGGCCCGCGTCGAGGGCATGCCACTGCCGGCGCTGCAGGCCGGCCTGCCCTGGGACTGGGGGTCCTTCGGGGACTGGCTCGGCCGTCTCGACGGCCGCATCGCGGTGAACGCCGGCTTCCTCGTCGGGCACTCGACGCTGCGCCGGCTCGTCATGGGGGAGCGCGCGGTCGGCGGGACCGCAACCGCCGAGGACGTCGACGCCATGGAGGCGGCGCTGCATGCCTCGCTCGTCGACGGTGCCTTGGGGTTCTCGACGTCGCAGGTCCACACGCACAACGACGGGGACGGGCAGCCCGTCCCCTCGCGTGCCGCGGCGCGGGGGGAGATGGAACGCCTGGCCGCCGCCGTGCGCGCCCACGAAGGGACCACGGTGGAGCTGATCGTCGCGGGGTGCCTCAATGGCTTCACCGACGAGGAGATCGACTTCCTGTCCACCATGTCGCTGCTGGCGGACCGGCCCGTCAACTGGAATGTGCTCGGCGTGTCGGCCATGAACGCCGACGGGGCCTGGAGCCAGCTGGCGGCGGGCACCGCAGCGGCCGAGCGTGGCGCCACCGTGGTCGCACTCACGCTACCCCACTCCATGCAGATCCGCCTGAGCTTCGAGCACGGCGCCATCCTCGACGGCCTCCCGGGCTGGCGTGAGGTGTTCGCGCTGCCGGTCGACGAGCGCATGGTCGCGCTCTCGGACCCGGAAACCCGTCGACGACTCGACGCCGGTTCCCAGTCCGACGAGGCGGGCATTCTGCGCCATCTCGCGCAGTGGGACCGCCTGATCTTCGACGAGACGTTCGCCCCCGAAAACGCCGACGTGGAGGGGCGCTCGGTTCGCGAAGTGGCGCGTGCACGGGGTCGCGCGCCCTTCGACGCCTTGCTCGACGTGGTGGTGGCGGACCGGCTGCGCACCGGCCTGCGTCCACCGATCGCGACGTCGGAGGAGGACTGGGTGCTGCGCGCCCAGACCTGGCAGGATCCACGGGCCATTGTGGGCGGCTCCGACGCCGGCGCCCATCTCGACACCATGTGCGGCGCCATCTACTCGACCTCGATGCTGGGGGACGGCGTGCGGGCGCGTGGGTTGCTCAGCTGGGAGCAGGCGGTACGCCAGCTCACCGACATCCCGGCCCGGCTCTACGGGCTGCGCGATCGCGGCCGACTGGTGCCCGGCGCCCACGCGGACGTCGTCGTGTTCGACCCCGCCAGCATCGGTCACGGCGTCGTGCGCACCCGCGACGACCTGCCCGGTGGGGCGAGCCGCCTCTACGCCGAGGCGACCGGCGTGTGCCACGTCCTCGTCAACGGCACAGAGATAGCCCGCGACGGCACGTTCACCGGCGCCGTGCCCGGGCACGTGCTGCGGTCGGGACGAGACACCGACACCGTCCACGCCGGGTCCGACTGGGCGGGTACCGCGGCCTGACGGGCCGCCCCCAGCGGGCTGCCGCGGGTCAGAGGAGGCGTGTCTCCAGCGGCGTTTCGCGGGTCGTGCTGCCTTCTCTCGTCAGGGCGTAGGCCGTCTTGCCCTCGACCTCCGTGAAGGCTTCCCGGAGCTCGGTCCCGAAGAAGACGAGACCGGTCCCGTTCTCCGTGGCGTAGCCATCGGGGAGTGTGCCATCCGCGATCAGGCGGTGGATGAGGGGCCGGCGCTGTTCCTCGGCGTCGTGGTGTGGACTGTTGGAGTAGGGGAGGAAGGCCAGCCCGTTGGTGACCGGCCGCAGGGTGGGGCCGAAGGAATCGGTTGTCCCGCCGACGTGCCAGCACAACGAACCGGCGGAGACACCCTTGAGCACCACGCCGGCCTCCCAGCACTCGCGGAGGGTGACGTCGAGCCCGTGCAGGCGCCACAGGGCGAGCAAGTTCGCCGTGCTGCCGCCGCCGACCCAGATCACGTCCTGGCTCAGGAGATGGGCGCGCACGTCGGGATAATTCAGGCATCGGGAACAGCGTCAGGTGTGAGCTGACGAAGCCCAGTTTGGCGAACGCGTTGTGGGCGGCCGCCAGACGCGACGAGTCGTCGCCTACCGCCGTGGGAATGATGCACAGCTTTGGATGGTCGCTGGCCCCGGCCAACTCCGCGGCCAGCCGGTAGGACGGTCCGGGACGGAGGTTCATCGGGTCGGGCCCCTCGGGTTGGAACCCGATGGAGGTGGCGATGATGGTCGGCTGCGAGGCGGCCACGTCAGTCCGACAAGACCTCGGGGTTGACGATGTGCAGCGGACGGGCGCCGGCCATGAGGCGGCAGAGGTCCTCGGCGATGGTGCTCGTGTGGTGGGACTCGGTGTCGTAGGTCGCCCCGCCGATGTGCGGCGTCAGCACCACGTTCGGAAAGGTTGTCAATGGGTGGTCCACCGGCAGGATCTCGCCCTCGAAGTGGTCGAGGCCCGCTGCGCCGACCTTGCCCGACTCCAGGGCGACCACGAGCGCGTCGGTGTCGTGGATCTTGGCCCGGGCGGTGTTGAGGTAGACGACGCCGTCGCGCATCTTGGCGAAGGCGTCCGCATCGATCATGCCCGTGGTCTCCTCCGTCACCGGCGCGTGGATGGAAATGACGTCAGAACGGGCGAACAGGTCGTCGAGCGTGCTCGTGGCGTCCGGCGCGTAGGGGTCGTACGCGAGGACCTCCATGCCGAGGCCCCGCAGGCGCCAGCGGAGCGCGCGCCCGACGGCACCCAATCCGACCAGCCCGACCGTCTTGCCGCCCAGCTCCCAGGCTCGGTAGCGCTGATAGGGGATCTTGCCGTCCCGGTAGATCTCGCCCTCCCGCACGTCCCGGTCGGCTGGGACGACGCCGCGCGTCGCTGCGAAGAGGAGGGCCACAGCGAGCTCGGCGACGGCGTTGGCATTGCGCCCCGGGGCCCGCAGCACCGGCACGCCGGCCGCGGTGGCCGCCGGGACGTCGACGTTGGTCGGGTCACCGCGGCAACTGCACACCGCGATGATCGGCTGTTCGTACAGCTCGGCCCCGCAGGCGTCGCCCTCGACGATGACGATGGAGGCGCCCTCGGCGGCCGCGCGCTCGGCCAACTGCGTGGCGTTGTAGATACGCAGCGTGGGCTGGTCGAGCCACGAATCGAGCACGAGATCGGCCAGCTGGTGCAGCAGGGTCAGACCGGGGCCGCTCACGGCCGCCGTCACCAGGGCCTTCGGCCGGGAGCGTGTCATCGGTGCGTTCCTCTCCTATCCACTCGAACGTCGTCCATAATGACGTGATCATGACACCTGTGTCAGATTCATGAGCATGCCGGGAGAACCAGTGACCGTCGGCGTGGACGTCGGGACGACGTCGGTCAAGGCCGTCGCGGTGGACCAGCACGGGAGGGTGGTCGCCCGCAGCCGAGTCGCCCACAGCGTGGTGGCACCCGAGCCCGACATCCTCCGCCACGACGCCAAGCGAGCCTGGCGGGCCGGACCGCGCAAGGCCTTCGACAAGGTCACCGCCCAGCTGGCCGACGAGGGCGGCCATCCCCTGGCCGGCGTGGCGGTGGCGTCGATGGTGCCGTCCTTGACCGCGGTCAGCCGCCAGGGTGTGCCGGTATTGCCCGGGCTGCTCTACGGCGACCGGGAGGGCCGGCCGACCGGCGAGGCTGGCTCCGACCATGTCCTGTTGCCCGGCACGATGCCCGACGCCGAGGGCTTCTTACGCTGGGCGGCCGACGCAGTTCCCGGGGCGCGGGGCTACTGGCCTTGTCAGGCGGTGGCCACCTACGCGCTCTCCGGTATTCCGGCTGTCGACACCGGTGTGACCGCGTCGCTCGGTGGACTGCACACCCATGGGAAGTGGAACACCGATCTGCTCTCGTCGCTCGGCGCGTCGGACGCGCAGATGCCCACCGTCGTGCCGATGGGAGAAGCGGCCGGCACCGTGCCGGGGAGTGACGCGGTCATCACGGGTGGCACCATCGATGCGCTGTGCGACCAGATCGTCGCGGGCGCGACCGAGCCGGGTGACGTGCTGGTCATCTTCGGCGCCACACTGATCGTCTGGGCGGTTGTCGACGAATGGCTCGTGGTACCGGGTCTCATCAGCTACCCGCACACGACCGCCGACCGCTTCCTCATCGGCGGGCCCAGCAACGCCGGCGCCCTGTTCGTCGACTGGGCCCGTGGGCTCCTGCGCGGGACGCCCCGCCCCGGCCCCGACCGCGAGCGGCTCGAGCCCCGGCTCGGCGAGCCCGGGCGGGTCCCGGTGTGGCTTCCGTACGTACGGGGTGAGCGCACCCCCTTCGAGGACCACACCCTGCGCTCGAACCTCTACGGGCTCGACATCGGCTCGGGCGTCGAAGCGCTCGAGCGTGCGGCGTACGAGGCGAGCGGCTTCGTCGTCCGGCGCATGCTGGACCGATGCGGTGCCAAGGCGTCGCGGATCGTGGCCAGCGGCGGGGGCTCACGGGTGACGGCGTGGATGGCCGCCGTGGCCGACGCCACCAACCTGCCGGTGGACACCGTGGCCGTCCCCGAGGGGGCAGCGCTCGGCGCCGCCTACTTCGCCCGCATGGCCGCAGGGCTCGAGACATCACTGGACGACTCGGTGCGCTGGTCGGCGGTCGGGCGTCGCATCGAGCCGGACCCGGCCTGGGTGCGCGCCGCCGAGGAGCGCTACGCCCGCTTCAGCGACTTGGGAACTGGAGCCTGAGCCGCCGAAGGTTGTTCCACGTCACGTTCGCGGCGCGGGTGCGAAGGTACCAAGCTCGCCCACGAGGTCCAGTATCGACAGCGTAGGGTCGAGCTCGTCGGTCGTCGCTTCGCATTCGATCATCGTCTTGATCAAGGTGGCCAGGCCAGAAGGGAGCACGATCCCATGGCCGCGCAGGAGGTGGAGCAGCGGACGCAACACGTCGCCGAGCCGCACGTCTTTCAGACTCGTGTCAGCGACCGGGTGCAGGAGCGTGGCAAGTTGCGTTCCGAAATCGTCGCGGCTGACGGACCGCGTGGTTCGGCCGACCGAGAGCACAGCGCTTGCGAGGGCGTTGCCGTCTCGTCCAAGGACCGCGGCCATCATCGCCAAGAGGGCGGCACGTTCGGAGGGTTCGACCGAACCGACCTCGCCGAAGTCGATCAGGCCGAGGCGCCCGTCGTTGAGGGCGATGAGGTTGCCAGGATGCGGGTCGGCGTGGAAGCGATCGGACTGGAAGATCATCACTGCATAGGCCTGGAGGATCGCTCGAGCGAGGCGAGCTCGATCCGCCCCCACCGCGTCCAAGCGTTCCCGATTGCTAAGAGGAATGCCCTCGATCCAATCCATGACCAAGAGAGAGTCGTCACTCATATCGCTGATTACCCGTGGGATCGTGACGGCGTCGCTCTGTGCGAACGTGCGACGGACCGCTTCGAGATTGCTGGCTT
The DNA here is from genome assembly GCA_963756625.1 of uncultured Acidimicrobiaceae bacterium. Taxonomy (GTDB): domain Bacteria; phylum Actinomycetota; class Acidimicrobiia; order Acidimicrobiales; family RAAP-2; genus Bog-473. The sequence continues at coordinate 301,445 of CAVWNQ010000002.1, read as the reverse complement.
CAGCGGTGAAGTCGGTCTCGGCTCGCACCATGACGGCGAACTCGTCCAGGATTGCAACCGGATCGTAAGCCCGCATTCGGGGCGACAGACGCGCGACAAGGCCGGCAAATTTACGGAGCAACCAGAAGTCGGCATCAATATCAGTACGAATCCCGGGACGGCGTACCTTCACTGCGACAGAAAGGCCATTGTGCAGAGTCGCTCTGTGCACCTGGCCAATTGATGCGCATGCCACAGGCGCCATCTCGAATGTCGCAAACACGCCAGTCGACTGTGATCCGAGGCTCCGCTCGAGTGCTGCCGCGAGCTTCGCCGCGGGGATGCTGGGTGCGTGATCCTGCAACTTCGACAGTTCCTGTTGCACACGTTGGGGGGTAATATCCGAACGGGTCGACAGGAGCTGTCCGAGTTTCACGCACGTCGGTCCGAGCTCTTCGAGGGCGAGTCGGAGTTGACGGGGAAACGATCCGGCCTCGTCTGTGTCCTGTTTCCGAAGCCTCGATGTCACAGTGTGCCAACCGACCCTGGCGGTCCGATGGGTGACCACTGCGGCGATTTTGCCGTATCGCCGAAGCAGCGATGTCACTCTCGTTTCTCGACCATCCTCAGGCGCGGCAACAGCACTGGGTTCCTGCACAGGTCGAGTCATGAGCTCATTCCGCTGCGTCGTCATATCCCAGCTCCGGGGTCGAGTATTTGAGAGTCAACCGGACGGTCGCCTGGGGTATCGCCAAATCGTTGTGGGAGAAGGCCAGCGGAGCCGCGGGCGTGGGACACGTCCCCATCGGGCGACAACAGATCCTTGGCGTTGGCCTCATACGCACGCAGGCTGTCCGAAATCCGACGGAGTAACTTCTTGATCCTCGAGCACGTTCCGTCGATCGTGGCCCAAAAAAAACCGGGCACCAACACGATCAACGCCTGACAGGCGTCAACGGGCGCAGCGAACCTTCGCTCGATCTCACCGGGATCCCCGTCTCACAACGCCGGATGGCGGATCATGCACAATCCCTCAAAATCCCTGTTCACGATCGCTCTCCCTACCCGTTCGGGGTGAAGGCCACCTTGAGCGCGCCGCTCCGGTCCTGACGGGCGAGCGCCTTGAGTGCCGGCCACCACTCCTCGAGCGCGAAACGGTGCGTGAGCATCGGGGTGATGTCGAGCCGGCCTTCGTCGACGAGGCGCAGGTAGTGGGCGATCGCGTGATCGCGCGTGCCCTCGAAGTCCTCCATGCCGAAGGCGTTCGAACCGGCGATCGTGATCTCTTTGAAGTAGATCGGCGTCGACTCCCACCGCTCGGGCGTGGCCACGCCGGTGTAGACCAGGCGTCCGCGCTCGGCCAGGACACGGACCCCCACCTCCAGGGTCTCTGCCTTCGCGATGGTGTCGTAGACCACGTCGATGTGGCCGGGGTGGGTGACAGGCAGGCCGTCGAGCGGCAGGTGCAGGACGGCGCCTGACCATTCGGCCAGCTCCTCGACGAGGGCGAGCCGGGGTTCGTGCGCGAAAACCCGGGACGCCCCGAAGCGGAGGGCCATCTCGCGCTGGGTCTCGAAACGCGCCACGACGCCGACCTCGACGCCGGGGTAGAGAGAGGTCAGGATCGCCACGCTGGTCAGGCCCAAGGCGCCCGCGCCGTAGACCAGGACCCGGCCCGACGGCGGTGGAGGATGCCGGACGAGGGCGTGGAAGGAGACCGAGAAGGGGTCGGCCAGGACGGCGGCCTCGTTCGAGATTCCGTCGGGCACCGGGATGAACATGGAGTCGTGCGCCGCCAGCTGCTCGGCCCACGCCCCCGGTGCGCCGGTGATCACCCCCACGTGGACGCCGGGTCCGAGGTCGCCTTTTGTGAAGCTCCAGCACAGGCTGAGGTCGCCCGCCTGGCACGGCGGGCACGGCGGATCGATCCCGCGCGGTCCGCACGTCAGCCACGGGTTGAGTACGACGCGCTGGCCGACGTCGAGCCCGCGTGCCTGGGGACCGAGCGCGACCACCTCGGCCACGACCTCGTGCCCCGGCACGTGGGGCAGCGAGGAGAATGCGGCCATCGGGTTGTCGATGTCGCCGCTGTTGAAATCGCCCAGCACGAGCTTGGCGTCCGAGCCGCAGACGCCCGAGAGGATGGGCCGCGTGACGACCCAGTCGGGCCGCGCCAGGCGGGCGTCTTCGATGTCGTGGAGTCCGAAGGGAATGCCGGCCAGCATCGTCTCGAGCTCGTCCGTCGGTGTAGGCCGGACCTCGTCCTCGGCGGGCGCCGCGCCGAACAGCAGGGCCTTCACGACCCGCCCTGTTGCGCGATGGCCCGCATGCCGACCATGAAGGCATCGATGTCCGCCGTCTTGGCCTCGATGACCGCCTTCATGTCGGGCAGGTAGTGCTCGAAGCGGTCGCTGTCGATGGCGTCGACCAGGGCACCGGCGATCGCCTCGGGCGGCTCCTTCGGGCCGTCGTAGAGGGGATCGTCGTTGTCCGGTTGGTCCCAGATCTCCGTGTCGATGGCACCGGGGAGCACCAGCTTCACGATCACGCCCGAGCCGTCGAGGTCGATGGCCATGGACTCGCTCCATCCAGCCAGGGCGAACTTCGAGCCGGAGTACGCCGCCTCGGCCGTGATGCCGAGGCGTCCCCCGAGGCTGGAGACGTTGACGATGGTGCCCGAAGCCCGCTCGAGCATCCTGGGCAGAAGGGCCAGTGAGATGGCCACGGGTGAGAGGTAGTTGACGCGCATGGTCCGCTCGACCTCGTCGAGGGTGAGGCGGGTCACGTGCCGGCGCATCGGCGCGGCGGCGTTGTTGATCACGACGTCGAGGCTGCCGAAGTGATCCCAGATCTCGAGGGCCAAGTCGGCGGCGACCTCGGGATCGGAGAGGTCGGCCGCCCAGCGCGCCGACGCCGGCGCATCGGTGCGGCAGTCCGCCAGCACGTCGTCGAGCCGGTCGGCGCGGCGCGCCACGAGCGCGACCGTGTCGCCACGGCTCGCCAGCTCGCGGGCCACGGCGGCGCCAATGCCCGACGACGCGCCGGTCACGAGGACCGTGCGGCCGTTCGCGTTCGTCCCAGGACCCATTCTCGAACCTCCGCGGCGCGAATCGTGTGATGTGTCCCGGCGTCCCAGTACCGGGACGCGGGTGTGCTTCGGGTGAGCGAGGGGTCTCGAACCCCCGACCTCCAGGACCACAACCTGGCGCTCTAACCAACTGAGCTACGCCCACCGAGGGCCACAAGTGTGGCACACCGGCCCGCCGGCAACGGCACGCCGAGCATGCCGGGAGCGATTCCCGCGGGCCGTATGCGCCCGCAAGCGAAACAAGCTATGTCAGGCTGTTCTGCGTGCCGGCAAAGGCCGGCCTGCCCCGGTGGCCGAGCGGACTTAGGCAACGGACTTCTAATCCGTTTCACGCAGGTTCGAATCCTGCCCGGGGCGCCAAAAATTTTGGCTCGGCGCAGGGAGGACGGGTCCGGGAAACGGGCCGAGAGCGTCCACAACGCTGGGGTGGGTCGTGGCGGCGGAGGCGTCGGGCGGCCCGGCGGGAAGCACAAGAGCCCGCCCGCCCGGCGTTTGAGGATGTGGATGCTGGGGGGGGGGGTCGCTCGTCGCTCGCGACACCTACACGGGACACTGCCCCAGACCGCACCATATGGGGATAGCCCGACGACTCTGCATCGAGCGATACTGGGATTAATGCCGAGAGCTGGTCGAGATCTGGAGCAGTTGGTAGCTCGCCTGGAGGCGGCTTTTGTCGGCACGGGTGTGATGATGACGACACCCGATCGGATCATGGGCCGTCACTCACACAGACTAAGAGAGGTCGACGTCACCTTCGTCGTGAGTCGAGTGCTGCACCCACTCTCACGATGGTGGAGTCGAGTGAGACCCGGTTTGGTGATGTCTGCGGGCGGCGTCCTAGTCGTGCGCCGACGTAATGATCAGGTGGGTTGACGCGAGATCGGCAGCTATGGCGTTGGTAGCCGTCGTGCAATGACCGTCACCGGTCGAGCCGTTTCAGTGCTCGCCGCAGTTGCTCATCGAGGTGTGCGAGTGACAATTGACAGTTGGGGGCATGGCCTTGATCGCGGTACGCGTCGAGGGATCCCGGAAGGTAACGCCGCGTGTTGAGGACACACATGAGGTCGTACACGGCGAGTTCGTCGGAGGCTTCGCCGACGATGTCCGAGTATGCGTCGGCCAGACGATCGGCGACGTCCGGCCCGAGAAGTAGGCACACCTCCGCCCTGCAGTACGCGAGGTCACACCAACGCGCGTCGAGTCGCGCATGGCTCCAGTCGACCACACCACTGATGCGGCCGCGACTCCAGAGGACGTTGCCCGGGTGAAAGTCCCCGTGAGTGAAGACACGCTCGGACGCAAGTGACGGTCGATGAGCTGTGATGGCGCTGAATGCGGCTGCGATCAGCGGCGTATGTTCACGCGCTGGCGGGGGCCACGCCTCGGACCGTGGAGGTCGCGTGAGCACACCTTCGGCTGCGTCCAAAGCCGTTTCGTGCAACTCCGCCAGCGCCTGCGCGAGGGCGCGGACCCACGGGTCGAGGTCTTCGGGGGTCACGTCGGGACGTCCCGGTAGCCGCGACATGACAACAGCGGGACGACCGAACCAGACCGATTCCAGATCAGCAGCGATCGGCTCAGGCACCGGCGCTGATACCCGTTGGGCGAACCCGAGACAACTCCACTCCAACGGTGCCGTGCCGTCACCGTCGCGGTAGAGCTTGACGACCACACGGCGCGGACCCCGATCGAGTGTTACGTCATAGGAATCGGATACCCCTCCCACAAAGCGACGCAACCGCGTTACACGCGCTGCCGGGTGCGACAGCTTCCGCCAACGCCTTCCACCCGGGGTGTCTCGGCGACATTGCCTCAGTGTCGCACGCGTCGCGAGATTGCCCGATCCGCGAGCGTTACGGCGAACACTACGCGGCAGTTACGGCGTTGGTAGCCGCCTGCGGTGAGTGTCACCCGTCGAGTCGTCTCAGTGCGCGCCGCACGTGCTCATCGAGGTGTGCGACCGACAATTGATAGTTGGGCACATGGCCTTGCTCTCGGTCCGCGGCGAGGGACTCCGCAAGGTAATGCCGTCCGCTGAGCACACACATGAGGTCGTACACGGCGAGTTCGTCGGAGGTGCGGCCGACGATGCCCGAGTATGCGTCGGCGAGGCGATCGGCGATGTCTGGTCCGTGGTGTATGCACACCGAGGCTCGGCAATAAGCGAGGTCGTACCACCGGGTGTCGAGGCGTGCTGTGCTCCAGTCGACGACACCACTGATGCGGCCGCGGCGCCAGAGGATGTTGCCCGGGTGGAAGTCGCCGTGCGTGAGGACGCGCTCGGACGTACGTGAAGGCGGACATGCTGTGACGGCGCTAACGGCGGAGGCGGTCAGCGGATCGTGTTCGCCCGCGGGTGCGCGCCAAGTCTCGAAACGTGGAGGGCGTGTGACCGCACCTTCAGCCCGGTCCAAAGGCGTTTCATGCAACTCCGCCAGCGCCTGCGCGAGCGCCCGGACCCACGAGTCGACGTCGTTGGGCGTCAAGTCCGGACGCCCAGACAACCGCGACATGACCACGGTCGGCCTGCCGAACCACACGGACTCCAGGTCAGAAACGATCGGCTCAGGCACCGGCAGCGCGACCCGCTGGGCGAACTCGAGACAATTCCACTCCACCGGTGCCGTGCCGTCCCCGTCGCGGTAGAGCTTGACGACCACACGGCGCGGGACGCGATCGAGTGCGACGTCATAGGCATCGGTCATCCCGGCTCCCGCCAAGCGACGCAACCGCGTTATACGCGCGCCCGGTGCTACAGCTTCGGCCAACGCCTGCCAGCCAGGGTGTCTCGGCGACATTGCCCCAGTGTCACACGTCGCGCCAGATTTTCCGGTGGGCGCACGTTATCGCAAGCACGCCATGGCGGCGAGGCCCGCCCGCTCGTTTGAGCCCCACACGACTAGAGCCCCGATGTGCCGGTATAGGGCAGGGGTAAAAGCATTCGCTTGCACCGCCCCGCCCGCCCCCGTCCCGCGCTGCCCGCCCTGTCCCCGGTGGCCCGCCGGCCCGCGCCGTGCCCTGCCCCGCCCGTGCCGCCCCGCGGGGGTTTCGTGGCCGCCCGGCCCGCGCTCCCTTGCCTTCTCGACTCCTCAGAGTGGGCGCATAGGGACTCGAACCTCGAACCTGAGGGCGGACGTTTCGTGTGGCCACTATCTCCAACCCCCCACCGTCCTCAAACGCCGGGCGGGCGGGATCTTGTGCTCCCCGCCGCCGGGCCGGCCGGCGCCGCCGCCGTTGTGGACGCTCTCGGCCCGTTTCCGGGACCCGTCCTCCCTGCGCAAAAATTTTGGCTCGGGATAGCAGATAAGGGGTCTCGAAACTCCCCACCTGCCAACGCACCGCGCAGGTTCGAAAACACACCTCGCAGCTCGCTCCCCCACACCACATTTGGTGCCCAAGGTGGGCGGTCCGCCTCCCCATCCACCGCCAGCCGCCTGGCAGACCGCCCTCCGTCTGGCCGAGCAGCCTGGTGGCGCCCGGGAACCGGTTCAGCCGGGCTGCTCCGGGCATGATCGTTGTGGACGAGGTCGAGCGGTGGCCTGCGCCATACCGGCACTTCGGAGGCTGGTGCGGATCGCGATTGGAGCAGCTTGCAAGCTTGGTTGCGTGGCAATCCCCGATGATTACGCTTCGGTCGGTGATCGGAGAACCGCCCAACGAACTAGAGCAGCATCGTCGATCACTCTGGGCCTACTACGACCGGCGAGTCACCGGGCGCTTGCCTGGCTTGGCCAACGCCCACGCCTACTGGACGGGTCTAGGCGTCACTGTCGAAGTCGAAGACATCGCCGCTGAAGCTGCGCAGCTTGAACGCCTACTTCGTGAACTCTCTGCAGTCCGCTTCGTCGAGGTAGGTGCCGGGCCAGGCACTTTCACCCGATACCTTTCAGGGAGTGGCATCGCCATCGACCAGAGTCGAAAGGCGCTCGACGTTCTGCGCACCGAAACTCCGGGAGTACCTGTGATCCAGGCAGATGCTACAGCCCTACCCGTAGGACCCCACGCCGTCGACCGCTGCTTCTCCGCCCACCTTTATGGCTTGCTTCTTCCAGGCGAGCGTGAATCCTTTCTTGCCGAGGCGCACCGGGTTGCGTCCGAGGTCGTAATCCTTGACGCCGGTCGCCCCCAGGGAGTGAGCGCCGAGGAGTGGCAAGACCGGACCCTGCCGGAGGGAGATCACTACAGAGTCTTCCGCAGACACTTTGATGCGGACGCGTTAGCCGTTGAAGTCGGTGGTGTGGTCCTGTTCGCCGGGCAGTTCTACGTGCTGGTGGGCACTGCGCCGGCCTCGTAATCTCAGTTCCCGAATCGAGGAGGACCGGGAAAGATGTGCCGGTCCTCGCGCTTTCCGTTGCAGGCCGCAGCCACGTCGGACCTCCGCTTCGCACGTGACCCAGACCGCCGGTACAGAGCCTGGGTCTCTCCAGCCCCAGTTCGCCGTGGAGTTGCGATAAACACGGCACCGCGGAAAACCAGTAGCCCTGTCTCAAGGCGAACGTATTCTGGCCCGATGCGGATCAGCGTCTTGGGAATGGGCAACATGGGCAGGGCCTTTGCTGCCAGAGCAATCGAAACTGGTCACCAGACGACGGTTTGGAATCGCACCCCGGGCCGGGTCACGGCCCTCGTGGCCAGTGGTGCCACCGAGGCCGGTTCTCCCACGGAAGCGGCGGCCGACGCCGACGCCGTGCTGGTCGTGCTCGCCGACGACGCGGCCGTCCTTGAGGTCTGTGTGGGCGATGACGGTGCCTTGGCGTCTCTCGGGCCGGCTGCGGTGTTCTCCAATGTCAGTACCGTCTCTCCGGACACCGCCCGACGCTTGGCCGACGCGGGCCCTGAGGGTCGGGTCCTCGACGCTCCGGTGATGGGATCGCCCGTGATGATTGCGGGGGGTTTGGGTCGATTCCTCATCGGCGGACCCGCCGCAGCGATCACGGCGGTCGAACCCCTGTGGAATGACTTGGGGGCCGGCTATACCCACTGTGGACCGGTCGGGGCCGGGGCGACCATGAAGATCCTCGCCAACTCCCTGTTGATCACCGGGGTGGCCTCGCTCGCCGAAGTCGTTGCCACGGCGAGACGCAACGCCATCCCCGACGAGTTCCTTAGGAGCCTGCTTGCCGACAGCCCGGTGGTGAGTCTCGCCACCAGTATGCGGTTGGACAGTTTGCTCGATGCGACACACCCGGGGTGGTTCTCTCCGACACTGGCCCGCAAGGACCTTCGTCTCGCCATCGACCTGGCCGAAGAGGCTGGGGTTGGTGTGCGCATCAGCCCCGCCACCGAAGCGCTCTTGACCACCGTCATTGATGCCGGTGGCGACTGGCCCGACTTTGCCGCCGTAATCGAGGGCCTTACCTGAATGCCAAAGGTCAAGATGGCGCAACCTTCGATCCAGCCATGACTGGGCCACTCGCCGCCCCGTACGTCCTTGAGGCACGCGCAACGTGCTGAGGCCACACCACAGGTGAAACCGGGCGGCCCTGGGTATCCCATACCGCCGTACATGAAGGGGCGGAGCCGGATCAAGAGCCTTTTTTTGTGGATCGTTCCTGATTGACCCATCGGCGTCCTGTACGAGAGCGCGCGCCAGCGAGACGCCGGGGTCAACGTCGGGCGATGCCCGCCGAAGGCTTGGCGTTGACGCCGGCGGCGAGTGGCGCATCCTCTTCGAGGACGCCTATGTGGTGCTGCGAGTTCCCATCACTGCTCTGGGTTCTGTCACGCTCCCGTGGGCAGCCAGCCATTCATTCGTCGATCTCCGCACATGATGGGGTTCGGCCACGTCCCGACGGGCTCAATCAGAAACGACGGCCACACCGGAGTCGGTGGGCCACGGCGAACGTCGAGCACGCGTCGGTCCGTGGCCGAGACTCAAGCGGCGCTCTCGAGGCATCGGACCTCCCCGTCGCGCAGGGCATAGAAGACGAGGGTCAAGAGCTTGCGGGCGACGGCGACGCGGGCCTTGTACTTGCCGGCGTGCTCGGCGATGCGTTTGTAGTCGGTACGGAGCTTCTCGTTGCCCTTGGCCCGGTAGTTGCCCACGGCCTCGATGGCCGCCCAGCGGACCAGCGGTGAGCCTTGTTTGGTGATCGCTCCGCGGTGGACGACCTCGTCGGACTCGCGGTGCTTGGGGGTGAGGCCGGCCCAGCTACAGAGCTTCTTGGCCGAGTCGAAGCGGGCGACGTCGCCGATCTCGGCCACGAAGATGGCGGCGATGACCTTGCCCACCCCGGGCAGGGTCATCACGGCCTGATAGCCGGGGTCGGCCTTGAGCTGGGCGTGGATGTGCGCGTCGAGCTCGGCGATCGAGTGCGCGTAGACCTCGAGCAGGTTGCGCAGCAAGTCGAGGCGCATTGAATAGGCCTCGGGAAGCTCGAGGCGGTCGAGCTGGGCCTGACCGGTCAGTCCCCACAGCTCGCCGACGACGGGCAGGATCCCGTTCTTCGCCATCACCCCGTGGATCTGGGCCTTGGCACTGGTCCGGTGCCGGATGAGCGAATAGCGATAACGCACCAGCTCGCGCAGTTCGCGAACCTCTGGCGGTGCGATCCAGCCCTCGGCCAGACGCCCGAGGGCCAACATGGCGGCCAGGTCCTGGGCGTCGCGCACGTCGTTCTTGACGCGTCGGTTCCCCCAGTTGTTGCCGAGCGCGTGGGCGAGGTGCACGTGAGCGCCGAGATCTTGGAGGACATCCGCTGCCCAGTACCAGCCATAGGGGATTCGAGCACCACCTCAGGCTCGGGCCCGGCGGCGGCCATGGCCTGGGCGAGTTCGAAGGGCTAGCTGACGAAGCGCTCGGTGCCGAGCACCTCGCCGTCTTCTGCCATCTGGACGATGGTCGTGCTGCGACGATGCAGGTCTATTCCGACGTACTGTCCCATAGGGGCCTCCTCCTCTTTCGAGGTTGTCCTTTTTGCAAGACCGAGCATGCTCGGATCTCACAAGGGGCGGAGGCCCCGCCCCTTCATCGCATCAGGATGGGAGTGCCAAGATTCGGCATTTTAGGCCTGGCCGATAAATGCAGATCATTTCTGCAAGGGGCTACCTTCCTCCCACGCCGACGTCTTCCGAACAGGCCCCCGTGGGTCACGTTGGGCTTGAACGGGAGTGACCATGGCGACCGCGTCGTGGGCAGCGATGGTACGCACATTGGTAGACGGCCTTTGGTTCGCCGAAGGGCCGCGTTGGCACGAAGGCGCGCTCTGGTGTAGCGACCTTCGCGGGCACCGGGTGCTACGGATTGACGTTCGCGACCTCGATCATCCACACGTCGAGACGATCGTGGAGGTTGACGATGACGACCCATCGGGCCTTGGCTAGCTTTCCGATGGGCGTCTCTTGATCGTGGGCATGCGACACAAGGTCGTCTACCGCTTGGAGATCGATGGCACCCTCGAAGTGCACGCCGACCTCGCGGGCGTCGCTCGCGGCGTGATCAACGACATGATCGTCGCCGACGACGGCTCCGCCTACGTGGGAGACATGGGTATGGATCCCGACGACCTCAGCGCCGGAATCAGTTCAGGCCAGCTCTTTAAGGTGGATCCCAGCGGTGGCCTGATGGTCGTCGCTGATGAACTCGGCGCTCCAAACGGGCCAGCCCTTAGCTCCGACGGACGAACCCTGCTGATAGCAGAAAGTAGTGCCTTCCGTTTGTCGGTGTTCAATGTCGAAGCGGACGGCTCACTGTCCGCTCGACGTGAGTTCGCAGCCGTCCCACCGACTCCCGGCGGACCTGGCTTCGCTGCCCCTGACGGTATCTGTCTCGATTCCGAGGGGGCGGCATGGGTCGCGGATCCAATCGGCGGTCGGGTCGTGCGACTCCTACGGGGTGACGAGCTCACCCACACCGTGGACTTTGGCGGCGAGGCTCCCGTGGCATGCGTTCTCGGGGGTGCTGACAGGCGAACCTTATTCATCTGCGTTGCTTTGGAACACGAGCGAGACGCGGTGCTGCGCGCACCGCAAGGTCGTATCGACGCGGTGAGGGTGCCGGTGGACGGCTCCGGGCGTCCCTAACGACTTCCATCAAAGGTTCACGTATGCTCGCGTCGGGGAGACGGAGGGTGAGTTCCGATCGCAGGGATGGAGCCGCGCAAGTCGTAGTAGCCGCTGACCAAACCCTTAATGGGCGATGGTGCCGAGCGGCCAGCAAGAATCTCTGAAATGGACGTCACTCACCGCACGATCCGTACCAATGGAATCGACATGCACGTAGCCGAATCCGGGGAAGGCCCATTGGTCCTCTTGCTTCACGGCTTCCCTGAGCTCTGGTACTCGTTTCGTCACCAGCTCGGCGCATTGGCCGAGGCTGGCTACCGAGCTGTGGCCCCAGACCAGCGTGGCTACGGCGCCACCGATGCACCCTCTGCAGTCCATAACTACACGCTCATGCACCTCGCCGGCGACATCGTCGGTCTCATAAATGCGCTGGATGAGAATTCCGCCGTTGTCGTGGGTCAAGACTGGGGATCCCCCGTGGCGACCACCTTGGCCCTGTTCCGACCCGACCTCGTCCGTGGCCTGGTCATGATCAGCACCCCGTACTTTCCCCGGGGAGATACCGATTTCCTAAGCGAACTCACCGCCAAGCTTGGGCCGGACAACTACCAAGTGTTCTTCCAGGAACCGGGGGTGGGTGAGGCTGCCTTCGAGGCCGACGTGCGAGCCACTGTTCTGGGGGCACTGCTCGGAATCTCCGGTGAGGCGGCCGAAGTGCACACCACGACCGAGGTGGATGATACGACAGCCATGCCGCATCATTCGGACAAGGTGCTACCGGGATGGCTGAGCGAAGCGGACGTCGACTACTACACCGCCGAGTTCAGCCGGAGCGGCTACCGGGGCCCGCTCAACTGGTACCGGAATCATCGTCAGAACTGGGAGTACATGTCGGCCTGGCATCAAGCACCGATCACCGTGCCAGCAATGTTCGTGGGCGGTGACCGCGACCCGGTTCTCAACTGGCCCGGAACGCGAGCACTGGTGGACACGCTGGGTGACCAGCTCATTCCCGATCTGCGCGTCTCGGTCATCCTGGACGGATGCGGCCATTGGATCCCCCAAGAACGACCGGTCGAGACCAACGATCTCTTGCTCGAGTTCCTGGTCGGTCTTTGAACCGCTGCGCTGGATCGATCGACTGGTTCAGTCGGCCGGTCCGAAGCTCATGGTGCCCAATAGGTGCCCTCATGAGTTCATCGACGACAACGCGGAAGGGTGACCCCGTTCGCCGGGATGAGGATAATGCCAGTCAGGCTTGATCGGATCAGTTCCAGAACGGGCTTGGTGGCATGATTTGTCGCCGTGAGCCTCGAACCACCCGAGCGAACCCGCGAGTACCGCAACCACCACCTCGACAGCACACGTTGGGACCAATTCGCACCGCGCGACGACGACATCTTCGTTACGACCGCATACAAGGCTGGCACGACATGGACGCAGCGCATTCTGGCTGCTCTGATCCTTGGACCAAAACCCCTGCCTTCCAGATTGAGCGAAATATCCCCGTGGGTCGATGCTCGGTTCATGGGACCTCTTCAACCGATTCTCGATCGTCTAGATGCACAGCGTCATCGCCGGTTCATAAAGAGCCATCTGGCTGCTGACGGGCTTCGGTTCTTCCCACAGGCCAAGTACATCGTCGTCGGCCGCGACACCCGGGACGTCTTCATGTCGTTGTTCAACCACTATTCGTCCTATACGGACATGATGTTCGAACTGTTCAACGACCCTGATCGGCCTGGGCCGGAATTCCCGCGTTGCCCGGCGACGCCGGGCGAGTTGTGGCCAGTGTGGGCAAAAGAAGGATGGTTCGGATGGGAATCTGATGGCTGGCCATTCTGGTCACATCACCACCATCTCTCGACCTGGTGGGCGATACGAGAGCTTCCTAATGTGTTGTTCGTCCACTTTGGTGATCTCAAAGCCGACCCTGAAACCGAAATGCGTCGGATAGCTGAGTTCTGCGCCATCGATGTCAGCGAGAGCTCCTGGCCTGCTCTGCTCGCGACGGTCGGTCTCGACGCCATGCGCGACGAAGCACGCCACTTCGATGACCGCATGGCCATGGTCTGGAAGGGCGGCGCAGACAGCTTCTTCTACAAGGGCGACAGCGGTCGATGGCGCGGGGTGTTGACGCCCGACGATCTTGCACTCTATGAGACCTCCGCGTCGGCTCTCGATCCGGCGCTTCGACTGTGGCTCGAAGGCGGGCGCCATGCAGCCGGGATCAGAGTGTAAGGACGGTTCGCCGGTTCCCCCTAACATTGATACCTCTCGCCGGAAGGGGCGCCTAACCGTCCAGACCGTCAAATGGCCGGCCTCGTTGGCCGTCCTCAAGCAGGCGTCCAATCTCGGCAACCTCATCTCTTACCGACTGAGCGAACCACCTTCCGGCGACTAAGTCGTGGAAACCCCCAAGAACTCCATGTCCGAGATCAAGTTCCTCGACGTGTCGAATACGAACGCCCTCAGCCACGTCTTCAATTTCAAACCAAGCGTGGAGGTTTCTTGGAACACCGTGCTCAAGGGTCACGTCTATGTGATTCGGCCGGTTCCATTGGTATCGGGTGATTACCGATCCCTTGAACCGACCGAGGAACCTGCCATCCTCGCGGGCCAACATGCCATTGGGAATATCGGCCAGCTTGGTTACCCACATCATCTTCGTATCCGCCTTGGTGTATTGAGCAGGGTCGAGAACGAAATCAAATGCCTCGCCAGCACTGACTCCCCGGGCCACAGTGATGCCCTCGCCTCTGACCATGGCGGCCTCCAACCCATTAAAGACGTTACAACGAAGGATATGTCTCGTTCACGCACTGCGCGTTTCCTTTAGCGCTCGCCTGCTCGGAGCGGGTCACCGAGATCCGCATCCGACAGGCCCATATCTGACAGGGCGTTGATGTTTCTTCGGCCATCCCCACCCCTATCCCAGTACGCCGGTGGGTGGGACACTTCGTCACATCGGGGAGCTGGAGCCGGTCTGCCCTGCCTCGCGTGACGGGAATAGATCCGCGACGGTACTCTCTATTAGGCGCAGGGTGCGGTGAGCGTCTCAACGTGCTCGGAGCGGCGTCACTGTCCGACCGGATCACCCACCTCGGCTTGGAGTTCACTCCGTTGACACGGGTGCCGGAGCTCGACGAGACGACTGGCACCGCGATCGAAGACCAGATCGGTACCTACTTCGACCAGCTCACCGGACGGGAGCTCAGTGATGAGGTCGCCGAGGAGCTCGATCGACAACGCCCGAACGTCGTCATCATCGACTGCATGCAAATGGCGGCCTTTAACGCCGCCGAGACTCGCCCGGTCAAGACGGTTGCGTTGGTCCACTACCCCGCCTTTACCACCCGGTCTTCGAGCTTCCTCCGAACTGCTGTGGCCATAAGGTAAGAGTTTCGATCAGACCACGGTGGATGTCCAACGATCCTGTTGGGTGCGCGGCGTTCAGCGAACGAGTGACGTCACACCCAATCCCGGCGGTCGGGGACACGGGTTTGTAGCAGTGTCGACTGGTGGAGGGGACCGTACGTCCAACAGGTATGCCTACGTCCAGATGACCCTGGACCGCTCAGAGGCCGCTCGAACGGCAGATCCATCCAACACCGTGCTGAGTTCTTGTGTTGCGGGTGCGGGAAGTGCGACGTGGATCTCCAGCGGGCCATCGGGTGGAAGCGGATACACCCAGACACTGAGCGTCCACCCGCTGCCGCCTCCTCCCGCTCCGGCAAGCCCCACGTAGGGCTCGGTCGGAAAGCCTTCTGCATCCTTGGACAGATTGAACATGCCTGGCATGGAACTCTTTCCGCCGACGCGCCCGTCAGCGAATCGGACCCCGACTCTCGGCATCATCGTTGGTCCTCGATGCAGAGCTCGTAACTGCTGGGGCCGATGGGGATCCAGGAGGAAAAGTAGATTGATGCGGAATCCGTTCGGGAACACGTCTAGGTGCGGAATGGCCACGACGATGCCCTCGTCCTGCTGGAGTACAGCATCGACCGCCAAGGTGGCGGGCAACGTACCTTCGGACGGCCGGTCCCAGGCCGGAGGCGACCATCGACGCTCAGGGGGCTTAGGGGGCTCCGGGGGTTGTGGTAAAGGCTCGAAGAAGCTCATCGCTCATTTGAGGTTATGTCCGTCGAGGCAACTTCGCCCGAGTGGCCTCCGACCCGGCAGCGAGGATTGAAGTGGCCACTGAGTGATCCACCACTTCGGTGAACGGATGCCGAAGTGACTTAGCCTCGATCCACCGATTGCTGACGGCCATTGCGGTTGAAGTTCTGTGTTCTCAAGGAATGACGGCGTGACGGTCACGTCGGCGTGCAGAACCACCGGCTCTTGTCCGGGTCGAATGTCAGCGCATGAACACCGTCTGCGGCTGCGCCGGTCCGCGGTGGTGTCCTTAGGTGAGGAGTGGCAGGGCCCGGATCTGGTCGAGCCCTGGTGAGCGCATCGTCGAAAGCGTCCCAGTCGTCTTCCCTCAGGGCGTGATGACCCTCTCCATGGCCATCGTCAGGATGCCCGGCAGTCGCACCTGCAAGGACACGTCGAGCTCGGGCAGATCGATCAATCGGTCGAAGTGACACGGTGGTCGATTTCGCCGCTTCCTTGAGATTGTCTATGGCGACGTCGCCGACTTCACGGGCAGCATCCCGTCGTGCGCCCGCTCTGTGGTGCCATAGCAGCATCGTCTGGACTTCGATCCGCCCCCAGACGGGCACTCCGTGCGGTTGATCGTGGCCATGACGACCTCCTCTCGGGCCCATGATCTCCGTCTCATCGTTGGCGAAGGTGGACCATCTCTGGCCAGGGAAGAAGGTCCACCGGTCGTGGTGTCGGAGCCGACATGATCCGGCTGCGTCCCAACACCAACGAACCAGTGGAGGTCCCATGCTTGCACTCGATCCGACCGTCGTCGACGCCATCTGGGCGTCCTTTGGCGCGTACCCGCCCGAACGAGATCATGTGCACCCACCCGCTCGGGTGTCACCGGCCGAGGATCTCTGAGCGCAACTGCTTCGAGACCATCTTGTTTCGAGGTCACGGATGCAGCTCGGATGCGGCCTGAGCCCGGTGGAAGTGTCCGAGGCCACCGTGCGCCGCGCGCCACGATCGGTAACGGAGGCGTGGTCGCGCCCTGGTCGAAGAGGCCATCGGTGCCTTCGACAGCTGCTCCGGCTCGACTTCTCCGACGTGTCGTCGGCTGCGTGCGCAAACCCCCCGAGGCGGAGCCGCGCCGTTGCCACCTTCCTCGTCCAGTCCGGACGAAGCGGTCGTCTCGGCCACCTGGGCCACGCCGCCGTCGGGATAGGTGATGGAGTGCCAGCGAACCGTCGATCGCCTCGATCTGGTCGTTCTCACCTCGCGCGTTGCTCGCGCAGCGTGATCGGCGACGTCGAACGCATCTGCTCGACCGTGGCTATGGGTCAAGCATGTCCCGCACCCGGCTAGTCGAACGGAGAATCGATGACGCCGATCGCTCCGCAGCGTAGAGGGGATCAGCCAGGGCCCCTCGCCCCGGCCGATGGGCCGGCGCAGCCCGCGAGCGATCAGCTCCTCAACGAAGCGCTTGGTGCCACGCTGGAAGGACCCCTTGCGCAGCCGGGCGTGGAGTACTTCGCCGCTCGTCGTGCCCTGATCTCGCCATCGAGCGGGTGAGTACCCGAAGAGGCGGGTGTCCATGGCCATAGGCCTGCCCCTCAAGCGGAACCTTGTCCGGTATCCGTGGAAAGTGCCTCCTGCGCTGGAAGAATTGCGGTGTTCGACGTCGCAGTTCCCTAGCACCAAGGAGGCACTTTCAGTGAGTCCAGTATCGCGCGGGATTGACCGGATCGGGGTGACCTTCGACGAGCCGTCTCTGGTCGCCGATGCCGGGCTGATCGTGCCGGCGACATGATGGTTCGACTCGGCCTCGAGGCGCTGGTGAACCAGATAGTGCGCCTCGGCGACCGCGTCGGTGGCGCGCGTCCGGGCGCAACGTGCAGACGCTGGTCGCTGCCATCTTGGCCGGTGGGTCCCACATCGACCATGCTGATCGACTGCGCGTGGAGCGACGCAGCGTGTCCTGCCGTTTCGGGTGATGGCACCATCCACGCTCGGCACCTTCTTGCGCGCCTTCACCTTTGGACACATCCGCCAACTCGACGCGGTTATCGCCGAGGCGACCCGTCGAGCCTGGGTGCTCGGAGCGGGTCCCGGAGATTCGCCCGTGACCATGGACCTCGACTCGACAATCTGCGAGGTCCATGGACACCACAAGGGTGGGGCGGCCTATGGCTACACCCGCCTCTTCGGGTATCACCCGCTCATCGCCACGCGGGCCGACAGCGGCGAAGTACTCCACGCCCGGCTGCGCAAGGGGTCCTCCCAGCGTGGCACCAAGCGCTTCGTTGAGGAGCTGATCGCCCGGGTGCGCCGGGCCGGGGCAGAGGGGCCCCTGACGCTGCGGAGCGACTCGGGGTTCTTCTCCTTTGCCCTCCTCGACATCTTGACCCACCACGGTGTGGCTTACTCGATCACGCTGCGCATCAACGCCGAGGTGAGAACCCATATCGAGGCGATCGACGAGTCAGCCTGGCACTCCATCACCTATCCCGACGGCGGCGTGGCCCAGGTGGCCGAGACGACGCTTGTGACTGGGAAGAAGCGTGGCAACGGACGCGAGCTCCGCCTCGTGGTGCGCCGCAGCCGACTGAGCGATCCGAAGCAGCTGGCCCTATGGCCCGACTGGCGCCACCACGCCTTCGTTACCGACGTGGCGCTCGGCACGGTGGCCGCGGACGACTTCCACCGGGCTCATGCCGGCATCGAGCTGGCCATCCGTGACCTCAAAGAAGGTGCAGGTCTCGAGCACTGCCCTTCTGGTCGATTCTTCGCCAACGCGGCCTGGCTCGCCTGCGCGGTGTTGGCCCACGATCTCATCCGCTGGAGTGCCCGTCTCGGGGGCATCCATCCCGACGATCAGCTCACCGTGGCGCGGCAGCGTGCGCACCCGGGTCCTTGCCCTCCCCGGTCGCCTAGTCAATCGCAGCGGCACCACCGTCTTGCGGCTTCCTGAGCGATGGCCCTGGGCGGTCATCTTCACCAGGGCCCTCGACCAGATCCGGGCCCTGCCACTCCTCACCTAAGGACACCACCGCGGACCGGCGCAGCCGCAGACGGTGTTCATGCGCTGACATTCGACCCGGACAAGAGCCGGTGGTTCTGCACGCCGACGTGACCGTCACGCCGTCATTCCTTGAGAACACAGAACTTCAACCGCAATGGCCGTCAGCAATCGGTGGATCGAGGCTTAGACACCGTTCTGACTCGGAGCGGTACCATCATCCAGGCGGCAGACAGAGGTCAGATGGGGTTCCTTAAGGATTTGCTTCGTCCCAAAGTGCTTCGCACCTGCCTCAGGTGTGGGTCTACGTGGACCGTGCCTCGTACTGCACCAAGCGTCATTCGACCGAGAGCAGCATTGCTCCGATCTCGGGAACGGGAGGACTCGGCGGCCCGAAGTTGATAATCCCGACAGGTTCGGCTGGAGACACCATGAAACCGGTCCTCAATGTCAGCACGGGTTCCGCCGAGATCCGTGCCAGCTACCGCGTTGGTCCCGAGTGCAGATCGAACACCTGGACTCAGAAGCGACTGTGGCGTAGCTCCGGCAAGACATCGGAGCCGAGTCACAACCCAACAGCGATTCTTAGGTGCCGACAAACCCCGTTCACATGAGCGACTAGCGACGATCGCCCTGAACCTTGTCACTATTGTGCCGAAGTGACTCACCTTCCCCGCGTTATGGGCTACGTCGATAGCCTGTGTCCCTCTGATGCTGCCTGGACCAATCAAGGACGTTGGCGTTGTCTACGCTGTTTCCGAATCCAGATCACCGGATCATGACCGGAGCGGGGTTGTTCGGCGATGGGGGGTGATTCGCTGTCGCCATGACCGACATTCGAACATCACGCCTTCAACTGCATGCGATCGATGTCGCAGAGGCCGGACGTATCGTCGATCGGAGTGCGGGACCGGCCGATGCGTGGGCGGACGATTTCCCTTTCGATGGCGACGTTGGCGCAGTGGGGGGCTTTCTTCGCGCGACCGCCTCGCTCGGAGAGCAGCGGCCGTTCGGCTACTACCGGATCACCCGCCGGTCCGACGGGCGGGCAGTCGGGGGGGTCGGCTTCAAGGGCCAGCCAGATGGCGGCTGCGTCGAGATCGGCTACGGCTTGGCTCCCTCGGGCCGCGGCCATGGCTACGCCGCCGAGGCGGTCATCGCCCTGCTGACCCTGGCCGTCGACCACAGACTGTCTAGGGTGATCGCCGACACGCCTCTGGACAACATCGCTTCGCAACGGACCCTCATCCGGGCCGGATTCCGCCTTGTGAGCACCGACGTGGAGCTCCACCGCTACGAGGTTCTCCTCACTGGGGGGCACCGCCACGTAGCCGGCGAACGGGGACATCCTTGGGAGCTTGCCTCCGATTTCCATGAAGCGACCCCCCATCGACTACGGAGCAGCTAATGGAGGACAAAATGAGCTGAGCAGGATCGCAGGATTACCAAGGGAGACGTGATGGAGATCATCAACTTGGGGGCGACGGACGGGCTACCCCCGGTTAACTGGGAGAACGTCCTCGAAAAGCTCGACGCCGGATCGCCGCCGGATCCAGACGCCCACAACGCTCGTACGACGTGGCTTTCGACGCTGAACGGGGACGGGAGCCCCCACGTGACTGCGGTCGGTGCGCTCTGGCTCGACGAAAACTTCTGGTTCCAGACCGGATCGGGTACTCGCAAGGCCCGCAACGTCGCCCGCGACCCGCGCTGCTCGATCGCAGTGTCGATCCTCGATGCCGACGTCGTCGCCGAAGGTCGAGCAGAGCGGGAGACTGACCCGGCCACACTCACGCGCCTTGCCCAGGCTTGGGCAGATCAGGGGTGGCCCGCCGCACTCGATGAGACTCGGACAGGTATCACCGCCCCATTCAACGCGCCGTCGCAGGGAGCACCCCCGTGGAATGTCTATCGCATCAAGCCAGATTCGGTGCTTGTGACACTGGGCACCGAGCCGGGCGGCCTGACTCGCTTTAGGTTCTAACCTCAGCCCCTTCCCGGCAGCGAGGATTGAAGGCCGCTATGATCCACCACTTCGGTGAACGGATTGGTCAGCGTGTGGGTGGGTGCCCAGGCCAGGTCTGACTCTAGAAAACCGGCTGACGTCCCTTGGGACTGTCTTTAGTTCGATCCGTCGGCCTGGCCCGGTCACCCACTCGACACCTTCCGGTCGGACGGAGTGACCTCATAGGAGCCTGCCTGAACAGGCCCGTCGCTGTCTGTCCATCGTCCCGCTGGTGCGGTGTCACCCCAACCCAATCCAACGAAGGGATGACAGTGAACACTCTGGCACGGAGCATCACCGGCGGCGTCGATACACACCTCGACGTCCAGTAGCTGCGGCTTTGGACGAGCGGGGCACCCTGCTCGGAGTCGAGAGCTTCGCCACCACCGAGAGTGGCTACAAGAAGTTGCTCGGGTGGTTGAGCGACTTCGGCCCCGTTGAGCTGGTCGGCGTCGAAGGCACGGGTTCGTATGGGCCGGGCTGACCCGGCACCTCCAGGAGGAACGGTTCGGTCGTCGAAGTGGACCGCCCCAACCGCCAGCGCCGGCGGCGCAAGGGCAAGTCTGATCCCCAAGACGCCATCTCGGCTGCTCGGGCTGCCCTTCGGGTGACGCAGCCGGTGAGGCCAAGTCGAGGGACGGAAACGTCGAGTCCATGCGGGTTTTGCGGGTGCGCGGGCATCGGCGCGCAAGGGACGACCCAGCGCTCAACCAGATGCGCAACCTTGTTCGACCGCCCCCGAGCAGATCCGGCCGAGCTCCGGGCCTCAGCGTCTTCCAGCTCCTCGAGCGGCCTCGGCCTATCGACCCGGCACCAAGCCGACATCGCTGGGCAGTCAGGCCCGGTCAGTTTCGGGATTTCGTTCGATGATTAGGACATCGCGGCATACAGCTGCCAGCGACCAGGAACACCCTTTAGCTCATGCTCTCCCCGATCATCAAAGTCCAAGCCCGAGCCCGCGACTAGGTCCGTCACCGTCCTGGAGACGAGGATCTCGCCGGGCTGAGCCAATGACTCAATCCGCGAGGCGATATTGACCCCGAGTCCGGCGATGTCATCCCCGCGCAGCTCGACCTCTCCCGTGTGCACTCCTGCCCGCAGCAGGATGCCCAACGCTTGGGCACCATCGTTGAGGGCTTGGGCGCAGCGAACGGAGCGGGCAGGTCCATCGAAGGTTGCCAGCACGCCATCGCCGGTTGTCTTTATCACTCGACCCCCGTACCGCGTGACCTCACGCTCGGCCAACGAATCATGTCGATTGAGCAGCAACCTCCACTGCCGGTCGCCCAGCTCGGCGGCTCGGCGGGTGGAGTCGACAATGTCGGTGAAGAGCACGCTCGCCAGCACGCGGTCTGCTTCGAGCGCCGAGCGGGTGCCGGTGAGGAACTCCTCGGCCTCTCCAAGGATCTGGTCGGCGTCTTCGGTCCACCAGAAATGATCGGTTCCCGGCAGTTCGACCATGTGAGCGCCCTCGATGTGCTCAGCCACGTATCGGCCAAGGGATACCGGTACCATGCGATCACCCGTTCGGTGCAGAACGATGGTTGGTGAGTGCACCAAGGGAAGCGCCGGGCGAACGTCGATGTCCATGTATGAGCTCATGAGGGCCATGGCCGCTCCTGGGCTGGCGCCGAGACGCTGCAGGCGAGCAAAGAACTCGCGGGCGGCGGGGTCCTTAGCGACGCTCGGAGCCCAGCCTCCTAGTCCGACACCCGTTCCCCATCCGGGCTCGAGATATCGCACTGATTCGTAGAGTTGTTCAGTGGGCATCCCGATCGAGTAGTCGGGACACGCCGTTATCCGGGCGTAGGTGGCCACCAGAACCAGACCCCGTGTCCGCTCGGGGTGGGCTGCCGCGAACAATATGGCCATGGGTCCACCTTCTGACACTGCGAAGAGGGCCGCTTGTTTCGAGGCGACTGCGTGCATGACCGCTTCGATGTCGAGCATTCGGCGGTCAATGTCAGGCAATCGTTCGGTCCGGTCGGACATCCCTGTACCGCGCTTGTCGAACATGATCACACGGGAGAATGACCCAAGCCTGCTAAACGCACGAGCTAGGGAATCGTCCTCCCACGCCAGCTCGACATGGGAGATGAAGCCTGGAATCACCACGAGGTCGAAGGGTCCGTCACCGAAGACTTGGTACGCGATGTGGACGCCATCGTCGGCCTTGGCGTAATGAGTCTCGGGTACCCCACCCACGTGTCCATTTCAGCAGGATCGGAGGACGGGGACTCAGAGACCGCATAGTCCCTGATGTCGGGTGGCCTACCCCAAGATCCGAGTGCTCAGAAGAGGATTCGAACTGTCCCACCCCCGGCGAAGTGGGGCACCCCAGCCCGGAGGCCGCAGGGCCGTAGCCTTGATCAGTCCGATTGGGATCTTAGACCCGCAGGATGATCGTCTGGCTATGGAGGAGGCATGGTTGACATTGACGACAGAAGGTTTGTGGCAGATCGTGGCTGATGCACGCAACGGGATCCTGGCCACGATCGGCGAGGACGGCACCCCACAGCTGTCGAACATTTACTACCTGTGCGATCCGTCCAGTCAGCTCGTCCGATTCTCGACTACGACCGTCCGGGTCAAGGGCCGAAACCTCATGCGGGACCCTCGGGGGGCGCTCCATGTTCCCGGTCCGGATTTTTTTAACTTCGCCGTCGTTGCAGGGCCGGTCTCGCTGGCCGTAGTCCGGGAGCCCAATGACGCCGCCGTCGAGAAGCTGTTCGATATCCACGCCGGATTGGGAGCGACATCGGGACGAGATGGTTTTGGCGAGGAGATGCTGGCCGACCACCGAATGGCTGTCGAACTTCACGTCGAACGTATATACGGGCAGATCCTCGACCGGTGACCGGTGGGCAGCCGCCCGGTATACGCGTCGCGCCAGAGGGTTGCACCCAGTCCCGGCGAGCTCCTATCACTTGTCAACCCCTCTTTCGGGGCTCGGGAGTGAAAACAGCGGACACGACATTGATCAGTCACTCGGGGTGAGGACAAGCTCCTACTAGGTCACGCGTTTTCGAGATCGTGAGCCCGGGCTGTGGGTCGGCGAGTCGCTGGCAAGTCAGCTCCGAAGAGCGACAGTTCGGGGGAAGGCCAGACCCACAGTCCGAGGATTTAGACGCGAGGCAGGTAGCGATAGACCTCGCGGGCGACGTAGCGCTTCAAGATGCGGATGACCTCGTGCTTGGTCTTGCCTTCTTTGACTCGCCGGTCGAAGTAGGCGCGGGTCTCGGGGTCGTGGGGCGATACGCACCATCACGATCCGCCACAGCGCGCTGTTGGCCTGGCGATCGCCGCCGTCGTGGGCCGTGACCCTGCCGCTGGTCTTGCCCGAGCCGTCGGGGACCGGTGCCACGCCGCACAGATGGGCCCAGGCCGCTTCTGAGGGTGCCGCTCGGGGTTGTCACCGGCGGCCATCACGAGCGCTGCCGCAGTGTCGGGTCCGACGCCGAAGAGATCGAGCAGATCGGGCACGGTGGCCACCAGGAGCGCCTCGATGCGCTGGTCGAGCTCGGCCAGCTCGCGGTCGAGCCCTTCGATCCGATGTACCAAAGAGGACAGCGACGCCTTGGTGGCCGCGGTCACCGGATCGGGTGAGCGTGTCGGCCGGAGCTTGGACCCTTCGGCGACGAGCGCCGGGACCGAGAGACCTTTCAACCGGCATCGGAGCTGCTCCGGTGCGCTGTAGCCGAGGTGGCGCATCTGGATGAGGGCCTTGACCCGGGCCTGGCGGGCCGAGCGTTTGGCCACCACGAGGACCCGGATGGCCTCGACGGCGCCGTCCCTCGACTTCGGACTCCCGGTCGCTCGGCCACTGAGGGCGGCCCGGGCTGCTTCGACGGCGTCGAGGGGATCGGACTTGCCACTGCTCCGGCGCTTCTGGCGATTCGGTCGGTCGACCTCAATGACCTCGACACCCGAACGGCGCAGATGACGGGCCAGGCCGGCCCCATAGGAACCGGTTCCTTCGACGCCGATCTTGGTGACGGTGCCGAAGCCCTCGAGCCACGACAGCAGCGCCTTGTAGCCGGCCGGGTCGGTGCCGAAACTCTCGGTTCCGATCAGCCCACCGAGTGGATCGAGGGCGGCGGCCACATGGACGTCGCGATGGGTGTCGACACCACCAGTGATCCCGCGCGCAGCTTCTACGATGGTCATGGTCATCCCTCTCTCTCAAAAGTTGGAGGGATGGCACGGCCGTTCCGGATCGGAGCGACGGGCGGTCTGGGTTGTTGCTGCAACCCGGATCAATCACCCCACCTCAGAGACGGGACGTGCCGTCTGTCAACGTGCGGCTGGAAGGTCTCGGTCGACGACGTCTTGCAACGTCACGAGACTCCAAGTCAGACCGAACCCACCAGCACTCCCGAAGCTATTCAGGACCAGCAATCAAGCGGTGGATCCTCGGAGAAGTATCAATGTTCGGGGGCACCCGGTTGTTACAAACAGGGCATGCCTATGTACCAATCTTGATCCGGCACCAGTAGCCGGGCGCTCGGAACGCTCGTCTATCCCTCGATGAGGATCACCATCGTCTCGGGCAGAACCCCATCGTGCTTCATGGCCTCGGCGGCCGCTTCTGACTGCATGGCGGAAGCGAATGCGTCCATGTCAGGAACGTCCATGAGGACCGCCACCTTCGTCGGGTCGTCGGGGCTCACGAACGTCCGGATGTTGGTGACGCCGAGCGGGCCGAAAAGCTCTTCGCGCTTGGGCGAGTTCAGCCAGTGGTCCTTGCCCTTCGAGATGTCGTGGTGCCCGATTACGGTCGGCATTGGTATCCTCCATCTATGGTCAGCAGTGACGGTAGTTCATCTTTGGTGCGCAACGAGGCGAGCACCGATCTCTTGAAATACGGGACTATGCGATTGGTCCCGTTGGACGGGGACCCGGTCTTGGACGAGAGCACACAGAGAGACGCCCCTGGGTGCAGTGTCCCACCGACCTGATGCGGGGTATGGGACGGCCTATAAGCAGTCGGATACTCCGCCGGTCTTAGCCCCGGGGTGCGAAGAACTCAAGTGCGATGTTGTCGGGATCTCGAAACGACAATGCCGAGTAGTAAGGCGTGTCCACGATGCCACCGTTGGGGATGCCGAGTTCGTTCAGACGGATTTCCCATGCCTTTAACTCATCGCGGTTGGCACAGCCGAAAGCCAGATGATCGAGCCCCGGCCGCCGCTCGTTGAACGGCTCAGTGCTGTCCAAGTCAGGGAACTGAGTTACGCCAACGATTGTGCCGCCGGTAAGCCAAGCGACGCGCTGGAACGGACCTGTGTCCTCGTCAAGGATTGGGTCCGAGCCGAACAGATCCTTGTACCAAGGCACACTCCGTTCAAGGCTCGTAACCGTTAGCGCCACGTGAGTAATCGCAGGGAACTCAGGCATCTCTTTTCTCCCCTTCGCACCTCGTGGACGCAGCGAATGCTACCTCTTTGGCTGGCAACTCTCGGGGAGTAAAAGCTATCTGGCAGCACCAGTCGCCGCGCTAACTGAGGCCCCAGTCCCGGCGTTATGGGTCACCCGCCTGAGCTTTCTGCTGCATCTCAAGGAGACTCTCTGCTTCGGTTCGCTGCATTACCGCACGTTGGAGAGCCTGCCTCTTGAGGTATGCGCCCTTGTTTTCTCCGTGAGAGCTAGATGTTCTGCCCACGGACCTTGTTGACGCGGAAAATCCCGCAGATGAGGTGAGCCCCCAAGGCAGTGTGGAGCTGTCTACACACCACGGTGCCGCCGATTTCCGAAACTCCCCAGGGGCGATCAACGAAATTCCCCAGTTGATGGACCGGTGAGTTTTCCTTCATTTTACTCCTTGACCTTGGTCACCCCCTTTCGGATGCCTTCGGTGCGGGCCCGATGCGAGCGCATTCGGTAGCTCTCGCCGTCGATGTTGAACACGACGCTGCGGTGCAGCAGGCGATCGAGCATGGCGGCGGCCACCATCGGGTCGTCGAAGATTTTCCCCCACGATCCGACGCCGAGATTGGTGGTCATGACGATGGAGCTCTTGAGGTAGCGCTGGGCGATGACCTGGAAGAGGGCGGCGGCCGCTTCGCTCTGCAGCGGCAGGTAGCCCACCTCGTCGATGACCAAGAGCCGCGGTCCGGCGAAGAAGCGCATGGTGGTGGCCCACCTCCCCTCGAGGGCGGCGCGGTGGCAACGAGCGGCCAGATCGGCGGCCGTCGTGTAGTAGGTCCGATAGCCGGCGTTGATCGAGGCGCGGGCGAGCCCGACGGCCAGCATCGTCTTGCCGACACCGGGTGGCCCGATCAAGAGCACGTTGGTGGCGTCGTCGAGGAATCGCAATGTGCCGAGCTCGCTCATCAGCTTCTTATCGACCGAGGGCTGGGCGGAAAAGTCGAAGTCGTCGAGCGTCCAAGGCGATGGCAGGCAGGCGAAGCGCTCGAGACCGGCGCGCCGTCGGATCTCGGTGGCCTTCACCTCGACCTCTAATAAGCGGTGCAAGAACTCGGAGTGGCCGAGTTTGTTCTCTCGAGCGTGGTCGAGTTCGCCCGGCAGCGCTTCGGCGGCGGCACCGAGACGCAGGTAGGCCAAATGGCTGCGGATCTCTTGATAAGTAGAGGACTCGCTCACCGGGCGACCTCGTCATAGACGGACAGGTCGACAACAGGCTCACGCCCGATGGGCCCGAGGAGGCGTGCTGCCTCTTCGAGCGCCTCTCTTCCCGGAGGCCGGTTCGCCTTCTTGTCGCACGGTCTCGCCGTGGTGAAGGCCGACAGGACGGCGGCCTCGAGGGCCTCTTTGTGCTCGACACTGCGCACCAGGGCACCCGATCCCGCCGGGGCGAGGCGATGGGCGACGAGCACCGCTCCCGACGGTGCGACCACGTCGATGGTCGCAGTGCCCAAACGGTTCCGGACGAGCAGCGTTGTTCCGGCGAGTCCGGGCGGCACCGAGTAGCGGTTGCCGCCGAAGGCCACCGTTGCGTTGTCGGCGACGATGCGCGAGACCTCGGTCGTGGCCGGGAACGGGGCCGAGGGCAGAGCAAGGAGCGGCTCGGCGTCGGCCAGCTCGCCAACAGTGCTGCGCTCGCCGTTTGGTCCACGACGTTCGCGCTCGTCACCGATATTCGCGCAGAAGACGTCGAGGGAGCGCTGGGCCTCCTCAGGGTTCGTGGCTCCCATGGTCCGCCACCAGCGACCCGAGACGAAGCGCACGGAGGACTCGACCGCTCCCTTTCGATTGCCGCGCCTGGGCGGACACGGCTCGACGACGGCGCTGTAGTGCTTGGCCACCGGAACGAAGGACGCTTGGACCTCCCTCGTCCCCGGCACGATCACCGTGGCCAGCCGGTCGGTCCGCCACACCCGTGGCGTCCCGCCGAGTCGCCGCAGCACTGCGTCCATCGCCTCGATGAGGTGGGCCTGATCCATCTTCTCGGCCAGCACGCCGCGCACCTTGCCCGAGTGCGGCAGCGTGCCCAACAACACGTAGGCCGTCGCTCCCCAGGGCGCGTTCCTGCGCTCGAACCAGTCCCACTGGATCTCTTCGCCCGGCGGGTGGTCGATCTCGATGGTGTCGCGTCCTTTGACGCCGTGGCAGGCCTCGCAATGTGGACGGAGCCCGGCCGCTCTGACCTGGCGCACGAAGCTTGGGTAGCTCAGCGGATAGCCGAGCTTCTTGACCTCGTCATAGAGGGCCGAGGCCCAGACGTGTGGGTCGTCGACAAACCGCGCTGCCAGGTAGTTCTTGAACGGCTCGAGCGCGTCGGGGGTCGAGCGAGCCCGCACGCCGGGGATCCGTTCCCCGTTGATGTAGGCCCGGACCGTCTTTCGGTCCCGACCCAGGTGACGGGCGATCGCCGAAATCGTCCAGCCCCGCTTTCTGAGTGCATCTGCTTCCACGTCTTCCCCATGTGTGAGCATGCGGAGCGGGTCTCCCTTCGAGCTGTCTTGCTTGGTCGCTCGTCAGCATCGAATTTCAGTGATCGAGGGTGGGGAGCTCAACAAATCGGCAACGCTTGCCAAGGAGGCTCACCGTGCACCGTATGTCCGTGGCCATGAAAAAGTCCCCGGTTATGGCCAGCTGATGTCCCCGCTGGTGGCCACGAAAAGTCCCCGCTTTTGGCCACGAGAAGTCCCCACCCCTCACTGACGCATCCACCAACGAGGCCCCCTGGCCGGTGACGGTGGCGGTGCTAACCCAACCGCCGCACCGACCAAGGGACGTCTCAATGAAATCAGTGAGGGAACACATGGACATGCATGCCGCCTATCGAGAGGTGGGCAGCTATCGGGGCGCCGCAGAGATCTGCGGGACGACGCCCAAGACGGTGAAGCGTTCCGTGCTGGCCGCTCAGGCAGCCGAAAAGGGCGAGATCCCCGTCGTCGAGCACAACTACGACGCCGTCAGAGACGTTGTCATCGAGCGGTGGCACGGACCAAGGGGAAAATGTCGGCCAAACGGCTCCTCCCCATCGCCCGCGTGGCCGGCTACAGCGGGTCGGCACGTAACTTCCGCCGCCTCGTGGCCGAGGTGAAGGCCGAGTGGCGGGCCAAGAACCACCGGGGCCGGCGACCCGGGATCTGGACGCCGGGCGACATGTTGGTCTTCGACTGGGGCGAGATCGGCCCGCTGTTCGTCTTCTGCGCCGTGATGGCCTGGAGCAGGGTCCGCTTCGTGTACTTCGCCGACAACCTCGGGGCCGACTCGACCATGACGGCGCTGGCGCGCTGCTTCGAGTATCTCGGCGCGTCCCCAAGACGGCGTTGACCGACCGCATGGGATGCCTCAAGGCCGACACCGTCGCCGGGCTCGTCGTCCCCACCCCGGCCTACGTGCGCTTCGCCGCCCACTACGGCTTCCGA
The DNA here is from genome assembly GCA_963756625.1 of uncultured Acidimicrobiaceae bacterium. Lineage (GTDB taxonomy): Bacteria > Actinomycetota > Acidimicrobiia > Acidimicrobiales > RAAP-2 > Bog-473. The sequence goes on along the minus strand of CAVWNQ010000002.1, from coordinate 272,421 downwards.
CCCGACTTCTGCGAGGGAGCAGATCCCGAGTCCAAGGGTCTGGTCGAGAACCTGGTCGGCTACGTGAAGTCCGACCTCATGATCCCCGAAGAGCTCAGCGTGGCCAACCTGGCCCGGGACAACGAGTTGGGGCTGGCCTGGTGCGACGAGGTCAACGCCGTCGTGCACTCCGAGATCTGCGCGATCCCCGCCGAGCGACTGATCAACGAGCTCGAGGTGATGGGGACGCTGCCGTCACTGCGGGCGACCATCGGCAAGCTCGTCGTGCGCAAGGTCGACCGGCTCAGCTGCGTGCGCTTCGGCTCGGCCCGTTACTCGGTGCCCAACATCCACATCGGCCGCCAGGTCGAGCTCGTCGCCCAAGACGGCCAGGTCCTGATCATCTTCTTGGGCGAGATCATCGCCACCCACGACCTCGTCGCCCCTGGTGAGACGTCGGTTCTCGACGAGCACTATGGCGGACCCCGGCCCATGCCCACCCGGGCGGTGCGGCCCAAGACCGCCTCCGAGAAGGCCTTCTGCGCGCTCGGGCCGGCGGCGGAGTCCTTCATCAAGGGGCGGCCGCCCCGGGCATCACCTCGCTCAAAGGCGATCTCGCCGAACTGGCTCAGCTCGAAGCGGCCCATGGCAAAGAGGTGCTGGTGGCCGCACTCGAACGCGCCACCTCGTTCGGTCGCTTCCGGGCCCACGACGTGCGCTCGATCATCGCGGCCGGAACCGGAGTCCCACGTCCGGCCGCTCCCGGACGAAGCCCTCATCGTCGAGTTGCCCCTCGTGCCGACACGCTCGCTCTCCGACTACGCCATCGGCGAGCGCTCATGAGCACCGCCCCTCCCGCACTGCCCGCCGACATCGAGGCCGGGCTGCGCCGCCTGCGGCTCCGGGCCATGCGCTCGCTCTCGCCCGAGCTGTTGGTGACGGCCAAGACACAGCGCTGGAAGCCCGAGGAGTTCTTGCGCACCCTCATCGAAGCCGAGATCGCGTCGCGGGACGCCTCCAACGCCGCCAACCGGCTCAAGGCAGCCGCCTTCTCGGTGACCAAGACACTCGACGAGTTCGACGTGCGTGCCTCCTCGGTCAAAGCGACGACGTTCGACTACCTCTCGAGCCTGGAATGGGTGCGGGCCAAGGAGAATCTCTGTCTGGTCGGCCCAGCCGGCACCGGCAAGAGCCACTTGCTGATCGCCCTCGGTCATGCGGCGATCGAAGCGAGCTTCCGCGTCCGCTACTTCACCGCGGTCGACCTCGTCGAAACCCTCTATCGGGGCCTGGCCGACAATTCGGTCGGTCGTGTGCTCGAGGGGATCCTCAAAGCCGACCTGATCCTCATCGACGAGATCGGCTTCGCGCCGATGGACCACACCGGCGCCCAGCTCTTCTTCCGCCTCGTCTCAGCGGCCTACGAGCGTCGGTCCCTCGGCGTCGCCTCGCACTCGCCCTTCGAGGAATGGGGTCGTTTCCTGCCCGACCACTCAACCGCTGTCAGCCTGCTCGACCGGCTGCTGCACCACAACGTGCTCGTCGTCACCGAGGGCGAGTCGTTCCGCATGAAAAAGGCGCGCGAGGGGAGGAAAACCTAGGCTCACAGAAACTGAAAACTCACCCCGAGGGGTGGGGACTTCTGGTGGCCAAAAGCGGGGACTGAAAACTGGCCACGGACAACCGTAACGCTCCGCTCACCCCTGAAGGTCGACTTCGCCTGTGCCGTCTGATCGAAGCCGGCTTCACAATTGCTTCGGCTGCTGAGTCCATGCGGATCTCCCGCCAGACGGCGCACAAGTGGTGGCAGCGCTACCAGACGGGCGGGACTCTCGCGCTCGAGGACCGCTCGAGCCGTCCCCGGCGCACTCCGACCAAGACCTCGGCTCGGGTCGAGCGCCGCGTCGTGGCCCTGCGTCGGCGCTGCCAAATGGGGTCGGCCCGCCTGTCCGACCTGGCCGGCGTGCCCGCGTCGACGCTGCATGTGATTTGGGTCCGCCACGGGGTCTCGAGGCTCTCTGACCTCGAGCGCCGCTCGGGGCGCACCGTACGCCGGATCGAGACCACCCGGCCCGGCGAGCTCGTCCACCTCGATGTAAAGAAGCAGGCCAAGATCCCCAAGGGCGGCGGCTGGCGGGTCCACGGCCGCTCCAAGCAGCACCACAGCGCGCGACCGCATCGGCTATGCCTTCATCCACTCGGCCATCGATGCCTACAGCCGCTTGGCGTACTCAGAGGTCCACGATGACGAGAAGTCGGTGACCAACTTGGCCTTCTGGCGCCGGGCCAAGGCGTTCTTCGCGAGCTATGGGATCGCGATCGAGCGGGTGCTGACCGATAACGGGAGCTGCTATCGGGCCAAGGACTTCGCCGCCGAACTGGCCAAAGAGGCCATCGCCCACACCTTCATCCGTCCCTATCGGCCCCAGACCAACGGAAAAGTCGAGCGCTACAACCGGACGCTCCTCAACGAATGGGCCTACGCCCGGCCCTACCGATCAGAGGCTGCTCGGGTTCGAGCCCTCGACAAATGGCTCCACATGTACAACCATCACCGGCACCACACGGCTGTCGGGGGCCCACCCTTCAGCCGCGTTAACAACGTGGCTGGACAGAACAGCTAGACCACTCGATCTGCAGCTCGAACTGCTCTATCGCCAGGTCGCATTCTCTGAGCTTCAATGAGTTCCGTGCGATGCCCGCAGGAGTTCGACGCACATCTTTCATGAGTTTGCAGTGTTGGAGAGTAAGCACTGCCACTCGTTCTGAGTGCTGGTCTCCCGAGGCCTTTGCTTCCGAAAGTGTCTTCCGGTAGAAAGCCTCGACCGCCTCGATTTCCTGCAGATCTCGTTCGATTTCGTCCATTGGGCGACAATGTAGCGGCGGCCGTATTCGTCGGAGCTGGGATTCGGTTGGGGGTGGTCCCCGTTCCCGATAGTGCCGCCGGGTGGCCCCAGGCCGGCGTACGGGGTCACCCTGTCAAGAGCAGCGAGCGGCCCTACTTCGTGAACACAGAGTCGATGATCGCCCCCGACGTCGAGTCGAGGGTGACTCTGTACGAAGGTGCCCGGGCGACCAGTTCATCCCCTTGCCATTCCACTGCGAGGTAGCACTTCCATGCCGTTTCCTGTGGCAATAATGCGCAACGCCACAGCACTTCGCCACCGTGACTGAGGCGCATGATGTTCTGGAACGGGGTGCCAGGCCTCGACTCCCGCTGGCCTCTCGTCTGGATCGAGGAGAACGATGATGTCCTCCGAGTTGGGCACGGGAAACTGGATGATGACCGTGCCCTTACCACTCGGCATGGCTCGACCGTAGACCAGGAGAGCGTCGCCAGTCTGCCCGCCTAACCGGCGATCGGGGACACCCTCGGGTCTGCTGCGTCCAGCCTCATACTGTGATGAGATGGAGCGCGGGGAATTCAGCGGACCCGATTACCGACCACAACGAGATAGCTCGGTGAGGACGCGGCTCATGAGCGACTTGATGCCGGCGGCATTCCTGGGGCACGGGAGCCCGATGAACGCGCTGGATCACAATGGCTACACCGAGGCATGGCGGGCCTTTGGGGACTCGGTGCCCAGACCTCGCGCGATCCTCGCTATCTCCGCACATTGGTACGTCAACGCATCGGCGGTCACCGCCATGGCTCAACCCAAGACGATCCACGACTTCTACGGTTTCCCAGATGAACTCTTCGCCGTGCAATATCCCGCCTTAGGTGATCCCACCCTTGCCGAGGAGGTGGCCGAGGTGGTCAAGCCCACCTGGGTCGGACTTGACCACGACAGCTGGGGCATTGACCACGGCACCTGGTCGGTCCTCGTGCATGCGTTTCCCAATGCCGACATTCCTGTCATCCAGTTATCGCTCAATGCCGAGAGGCCGCTCGAATACCACTTCGAACTCGGGGCGAAGCTCGCACCGCTGCGCCAGCGGGGCATCCTCATCATCGCCAGCGGCAACGTGGTCCACAATCTGCGTCGCATCGACTGGAGCCGACCCGATGGAGGGCTCGACTGGGCTCATCGCTTCGATGACGCTGCTCGGGATCACATGACCACATCACCGGCGGCTGTTCTTGGCCTGCGCGATCACACTGATTTCCCGGACGCAGTCCCCACGCCCGACCATTTCCTCCCGCTCCTCTATCTCGCCGGACTGGCCGAGGCGGCGGGATCGACCACGGATGTGCTTGTGGATGGCTACGCCTACGGGTCGCTGTCGATGACGGCCTTTACGCTCGACGCCGACTGCCCAGAACGGCCGCCTTTTGGCCATGTCGCACCGCTGCCAAGTCCTGACCTCGTCCCGCCCGACGACACCAACACCTAGCGCGGCAGCACCAGACTCTCGGCCCGCCAGCAGACCGGCGAAACTGGGGCAGGGACGGTATCCCGACCCTGAGTAACGTTGAGCGCGAGCCGGATGGCTCAATCACACCGGAGGCCAGTGCACATGCCGAACGACGACGCAGTTGAGCACAACCTTCAAGGCATGGATGACCTCGACTTCGTGGGATGGAACAACGCTGATTGGACCGGCGTCTTCTCTCGCCATCACACCGACGATGTACTGGTGGACTGGAAAGGACAGCCGGAGACTCACGGCATCGAGGAGCATATCGAGGCCATGAAGGCGTACGTCGAACAAAACGGGGGCGGTACACCACCCCAGATCACTTCGCACCCGATCAGGTTCGGGTCTGGAGATTGGACGTGCGTCGTCGGGGAGTTCGAGAACGGCGCTCGCATGGTCACCGTAGCGAAATGGCGGGATGGCGCTATCGCTGAGGAGTACATCTGGGCGTAGCGCTATCCGGCGGCCTAACTATCACTGGGTGGTGCTACTCAACTTCCGTCTATTTGCTCGCCCTGTTGTGCCGGACGGGGAAGCTGCGTTCCGGCGATCTGGGACGGTTGCACATGTCTGGACGCGCCTGCGGGGCTTTCATGACGCGTTATATGACCAGTAGGGTCGAACTGTGATCGCCCGGGATCAGGCGCCGGTGGCCTTCATGGCATGGGACGAATTGATCGACGCAGTCGCTGCGACCACGCCGACCAGCTTGACGGAGCGGGCCCGTGCCATCGCTCGGGCCAGCCTCGACCCGGCTGTTCCTGCCGTTCCGAGATCTGACGCGATGGCCTTCGCCGAACAGATGGTCGTCGATGTGGCATCCATGACCACTGATGTTCGAGCGGCCGGGCTGGCCGAACTCGGTGCCGGTGCCCCAGCCTTCGTCCTTGCCGTATGGACGGAAGACATGATGATTCGCGTCGATGTCGCCTGGCGTGAGATGTTCGGCGAAGAATGGCGTCCGATCCCGACGACTGCCGAGACAGATCCCTGGGTGGCCCACGAAAGGTTTCTCATCGAGGTGGCCAAATTGTCAGCCCTCGATCCGGTTACCTCCGAACTGGTCAGACTCCGCGAGGCGAGAGCCCACAACTGCCGGCTCTGCCAGTCCCGCAGGAGCGTGAGTGCCATCGATCTGGCAGGTGGGAGTGATCTGTTCGATGACAGGGATCCGAGCGGTATCTCCGACGCCCAGGCCCTGGCCCTCCAGGTCGTGGATTCCTTCGTGTGGCAGCCGATCCGGTGGCCACCCGGGCTCGGCCAGCAGATCGTGGACGCTCTGGGTCCTGCCGCCGCAACCGAGCTGACCCTCGATATCGTCCGTAACGCCGCGAATAAGATCGCCGTCGCCTTCGACGCGGACGACCCGCAGGTGGAGACGGGCGTCGAGTATTACGACATCGACGTGTCGACCGGGGAACTGCGCTACAACGTCAACCCGGTCACGCCCAGCGCCTGAACCGCCGGCTCGCGACGGGAGGGGATCCACCCGGCGCGGCGTAGTGAACTAAGACGCTTGGAGAACCGCACGCATGCCCGCGAGCCGGCGTTCGAAGAGACTCGAACTCATGGGACGTTCAATACCAAGTCGGTGGCAGCTCGGCTCGGTCGATTTCCCGATTCAGGATCGCTAGTGCTTCTGCGTTGCCGATCCCGAGTTGACGCATGCGTCTCATAAAGTCTTGCACTTCCCGCACCGCCTGAGCCTCCTTCGCGGTCGGTGCTCCGGCTACGAAGGTCCCGTGCCGACCTCGCGTTTCGATCAGACCAGCTAACTCAAGCTCTCGATAGGCCTTTGCAACAGTGTTGACCGCCAAGCCGAGATCGGCGGCCAACTGCCGTACCGTCGGCAACCTGATGGACTGCTCGAGGCTCCCGTTACCGATGGCTGCGGCAAGTTGTGAACGCACCTGCTCGAACGGCGGTACCGGCGAGTCGGTATCGAGCATCAGCAAATCCACGGTCAGTTTGTATCAAACTTTGTATTAACTAACAAGCCGGAGGGTCACCCATGTAAGTGCCGGTATGGGGCAGGGCACCGCTCGACCTCGTCCACAAAGATCATGCCCCGGAGCAGCCCGGCTGAACCGATTCCGGGCGGCACCAGGCGGCGGATGGGTAGGCGGACCTCCCACCTTGGGCGCCAAATATGGTGTGGGGAGCAGGCTGTCAGGTGTGTTTTCGAATCTGGGCGGTGCGGTGGCGAGGTGGGGAGTTTCGAGACCCCTTATCTCCTATCCCAAAAAATTTTGGCTCGACCCCATTCGGCAAATGGCCAACTGGACCGCACGCCGCGGCGCGGTGGCAGCACGAGGCTTCCGCCAGCTGCTGCAGCCCGTGTGAGCCGGGGTTGTGTTGGGCCGGCGGGTACCGTTGGCCCGCATGGCCGACGGAGCAGACGGGAATGAGGCGTGGTCGCGCAAGGTCAAAAATGCGCTGAAGCCGTGGCGTGACCGGGTCGTCCACGGGCTCGGCGGCACCATGCCGCAACGTGGCCTCACCTACGAGGAGCTCGTCCGCCTGCTGTACCCGACGCTCCCTGACGACCTGCGGCAAGAGGTCGACGCCGCCGCCGCATCGGGCGCCCTGCAGCAGGCGTCGACGATCCGCAAGATGCTGGGGTCGATCGAGCACCAACTGGCGCCGACGGCGTTCTCGGTCCAGTTGACGGAGGCGGACGCGGTGCGGTGCCGCGTCGGGGACGTCGAGCTCTTGGCCGACGTGGCCGACGCCGCGGTGACCCCGGGGCTCCGCTCGGGGACCTACGAGCGCCATCTGACGGCGGTGTTCGAACGGTACTGCCAGAGCGGCATGACCGTCGTCGACGTCGGGGCCAACCTCGGCTACTACGCGCTCCTGGCGTCCACCCTGGTGGGTCCCGCCGGCCGCGTCGTCGCGCTCGAGCCGAATTCGGAGAACTGCCGCCTCCTCCTGTCCTCGCTGCGGCTCGGGGGCGTGACGAATGTCGAGGTCCTCCCGGTGGCCGCCGACGGGGCCACGGGGTGGGCCTACTACTCCACGCACGTGGGCTCGAACGGCGGACTGATCGATGGCGCCGACCTGCTGGCGCGCCCCGGCGTGGTGGTCCCCACCTTCCGGCTCGACGACCTGGTCGAGGGGCCGGTCGGGTTGTTGAAGATGGACGTGGAGGGCGCCGAGGGGCGAGTGGTGCTCGGCGCCACCAGGATCATCGAGCGGGACCGGCCGATCATTACGACCGAGCTCAAGGACGAGATGCTGCGGCGCGTGTCGGGCACTTCGGTCGCCAACTACCTCCGCTACTTCGAGGCACTCGGGTACGCACCCTCACTGCTCGACAAGGCGAGCGGCAGCGAGAAGCCGTACCCGAACGTCGCGGCACTGCTCGACGAATGGAACGACACCGACGAGCTGCGCGACGTGTTGTTGCTTCCGACGCCGTCCTGACGACACGGCGTCGAACAGCGATGGCAGAGTGATCGCGTGGTCGGCCGGATCGTGAGGAGGCAGCAGCGCCGCTTCCTGGGCGTGGCGGTCACGCTGACGGCTCTGAGTCTGTCGATGGTGGCGCTCGCGGCGCGTCCTGCCGGGGCCGGTGCTCCGCGCGGCAGCCCGGTGCTCACCGTGTCGCACATGCCCAGTACCTTCGTGGCCCAGCAGATCACCGCCACGCAAGGACGGGTCTGGGCGATCGGCACGACCGCCCCCACGACGTTGACGGATTGCGACCTCGCGGCGGTCTCCGCTCGCAGGATGGCCTGGCGGCTGTACCGCATTCCCGCCTGCGCCACGAACATCACGTCGGGCAACGGACGCGTCTACCTCTTGACGAACCGGCAACAGCCATCGGACAACACCCGGGAGTATCACATAGAGGTGTTCGATCCGGAGTCCGCGAGCGCGAGGGTTCTGACCCCGGTGGTCCTCACCAACGTTGGCAGCGCGGTCGCCCACACCGACCTGAGCTTTGGCGACGGCGCACTCTGGCTCTACGGGTACTCCTCCGGCCGGCCCGAGGTCGTGCGCATCTCTCCGGATTCGGGCGCCGTCGAGGAGACCCTCATCTCCGTTCCGGCGATCGGTGGGGTCTTCCCCGCCCTGGCCGCCAACAGTGCCGGCGTGTGGCTAGGCGGTGGTCCCGGGGGGCCACCGGATCTGCAGTGGGTCCGGCCCGGAGCGGCCCAGGGGACGACCGTCTACGCCGGCCCGGCGTCGAGCTCCATCCTCTGGCTGTCTGCGGTCGACGGCCATGTCTGGGCCGGTGTTGCGGAGTACTCCGGTATGCCGGTCGCGGTGACGACCCACCTTGTCGCCCTCGACACCGGCGGCCACGTGGCGGTGGACTCGCCCGAGGAGCGGACGGGGATCGTCCCGATCGTGACGACCACGAGAGGCGGTCTGTGGGGTCTCGCCCCGTCCCCGACGTGCACCGGCCCCGAGAGCCTTGTCGCCATCGATCCCACCACGGGGAATTCGCACGCCGTCGCGACGCTCCGTGCGTCCGTCTCCCTGTGCGACGGCGCGGCCGCTGGCGCGCAGCTGGCCAGTGTGGGTAGGGATGTGTTCGCGCTGATCGCCGGAGGCAGCCCCGGGAGCGGCGTCCTCTACCGGGCGGCCACCTGACCGCGTACCGGCCCCCCGATCGCGTCGAGGAGGCCCGCCGGGTCGCCCTCGATCACCAATCCGTCGAAGTGACGAGCCTTGATGAACCCCTGGTCCACGGCGTGCCCGACGAAGGCGAGCAGCTCGTCGAAGAAGCCGTCCACGTTCAGGATCCCGCAGCGCTTGTCGTGCAGGCCGAGTTGCGCCCACGTCACAGACTCCATGAACTCCTCGCAGGTGCCGAAGCCGCCTGGCAGCATCACGAAGGCGTCCGACAATTCCGACATGAGCGCCTTGCGCTCGTGCATGGTCCGCACGACGTGGAGATCGTCGAGAGACGGGTGGGCGATCTCGTGCCCGGCGAGGGACTCGGTGATGACGCCGGTGGCGCGGCCCCCGGCCGCGAGCGAGGCGTCGGCCACCACGCCCATTAAGCCGACCGACGCGCCGCCATAGACCAGGCCGATGCCGCGCCCGGCCAGCTCGACGCCGAACTGCCGTGCCGCCTCCGCGAAGGCGGGATTGCCGCCCGGGCTCGATCCGCAGAAGACGCACACGTTGGCAACCGTGCTCATGCCGGGCTTCCCTGGGGGACGGCGATCTCCTCCTGCGGCAACGCAGCCGGCCGACGGCCGCGCCGCCGCACGATGGTCTCGGCCGCATCGCTGTCGTGGATGGACAGGGAGAAGATGACGGCGACCAGCGCAAAGGCGGCGGCGGTGAGGAAGGCCAGGTGGTACGCGGTGATGTCGGGCTTGGACGTTCCGCCGCTCGCCCCGACGGAACCCACCCCGATGAGCACGGTCGAGAGGATGGCCACCCCGGTCGCACTGCCCACCTGGCGCATGGTGTTGAAGAACGTGGAGGCCCGGCCCATCGACTCCGCGGAGATCATGGCGAAGGATGCGGCCTGGTTGGGGACCATCACCTGCGCCATCATCCAGCCCAGCACGAACATCAGCGCGCGGATCCACCACAGGTTGGTCGACACGGTGATCTGCGTGAGCAGGAGCAGCGAGAGCGCAAGACCGATGAGGCCGCCGGTGATGTGACGGCGCGGACCGATGGAGGGGTAGATGAGCCGGCTGGCGAACTGGGCGCCGATCATGACGCCGAAGGCCTCGGGGAAGGTCGAGAGTCCCGATTGCAGGGCCGACAGTCCCCGGGCGTCCTGAAAGTACAGCGGCACCAAGTACAACGTTCCGAGGAACGCCGCCGCGACGAGGAACATCACCGCGTTCGTCGCGGGAACAGGCGCCCCGACAGCAGGTGCAGATCGACCAGCGGCCGTTTCGTGCGCAGTTCGACAAGGACGAAGACCGCGAGCAGGAGGGTACCGGCCACGCAGGTGAACACCACCGCGGGGGACGACCACGACAGGAGCGGGCCCTCCGAGATTCCGTACATGAGCAGACCCAGGCCGGCGCCACCGAGGACGAACCCGGGAACGTCGAGACGCCCGGCGTCGATGGTCCCCGTGCGCTCGAGAAACAGCGCGCCGAAGACGATGGCCGCGATGCCGATGGGCAGATTCACGAAGAAGACCCACCGCCAGCTCAGGGTCGTGACGAGGAAGCCGCCGAGGACCGGCCCGAGCGCCGGTGCCAGCGTGGTCGGCACCGTCAGGATGCTCGCGGCGCGGACACGTTCGGACGGCGGGAAGACGCGGTACAGCATGGCCATGCCGACCGGCGCCATCATGCCGCCCCCGGCTCCCTGGAGGATCCGGAAGATGACGAGTCCCGTCATGCTCTGCGCCAGGCCGCAGAGGACCGATCCGAGCGTGAACACCGAGATGGCGATGAGCAGCACGCGCTTACCACCGAAGCGGTCCCCGAGCCATCCGGACGCGGGGATGAAGACGGCCAGGCTCACCAGGTAGGCGATCACGATCCCGTCCACCGCGGTCGGTGCGATGTGGAAGTCGCGGCCGATCGTGGGGAGGGCGACGTTGACGATCGTGATGTCCATGATGTTCATGAACATCGCCGACACGAACACGACGCCCACGACGACCTTCTGGTTGAGACGGGGTATGACCACGGCGGGCTTTCTCTCCGATCCTCGGAGCAGAGCGGATCAGGCGGCGCGACGGGTCGGCATCACTGCTCGGTTCCGGCATTGACCCTATGCGCGCCGCCAGGAGGTGCCATCGCCTACCGTGGCCAATTGGCGAGTCGGACCAACGCGAGAGGACGGCGACATGCGCAGGCGCATCCGCACAGCATCCCGCCCGGCGCTGCCGCTCGTCACGGTGGTCTGCGCGCTCGGGCTCCCTCTCGGTGCTGGTGCCCGGGGCGACGTCGGCCTCACCGGCCGGCGCAGCGCTGCGGCCGGCCCGTGCCGTCTCGAGGACGGTGTGGCTCTGTCAGCCCGGTCAGGCCGCCGACCCGTGCGCGTACTCTCGCACCGCCACGAGCGTCGGTGCGACCGGCACCAAGAAGACCGTGCTGGCACCGACGGCCCGCACGGCGCCGCGCGACGACTGCTTCTACGTCTACCCCACGGTGTCCACCGAGCCCGGGAACAACGCCGACCTGACCGTCCAGCCGGCCGAGGTGGGGGCGGCGGTGTCACAGGCGTCAAGGTTCTCGCAGGTCTGCAACGTCTGGGCACCGATGTACCGGCAGGCCACATCGGGTGCCCTCACGAGCGGGCAGGCCACCAACCCGGAGGTGGTGGGGATCGCCTACGGCAGCCTGTTGGCCGCATGGAAGGACTATCTCGCCCACGACAACCACGGGCGGCCGATCGTGTTCATCGGGCATTCGCAGGGCGCCGCCATGCTGATCAAGCTGTTGCGGGCGCAGGTCGACCCGTCTGCGCGGCTGCGCAAGCTGATGGTGTCCGCGCTGATCCTCGGAGGAAACGTCCAGGTGCCGGTGGGAAAGACCGTCGGGGGAAGCTTCAAGGACATCCCGACCTGCAGCTCCGCGGCGCAGACGGGCTGTGTGATCGCGTACTCGACCTTCGGCTCCACGCCACCCGCAGCCTCCTTCTTTGCCCGGCCGGGCCGTGGCGTCAGTCTGCAATCGGGGCAAACGGCATCCGCGGGGCAACAGGTGGTCTGTGTCAATCCCGCCACGTTCTCGGCGCAGACGGCCAGCCTGCAGCCGTTTTTCCTCACCGTGACCTCCAAGACCCGCGGCGTGCCGGTGAGCACTCCGTGGGTGACCTACCCGGGCCTGTACACGGCACAGTGCCGCCGGAGCGGGGGTGCCTCGTGGTTGCAGGTCAACACCTTGGCGTCGCCGGGCGATCGGCGCCCGACGGTGAAGGCGACGCTCGGACCCAACTGGGGCTACCACAGCAACGACGTGAACCTTGCGCTCGGGAACCTGGTAGCGGACGTCGCGCACGAGGAGGCGGCGTACCGCAGTTGAGGGCTCTGGCACCCCGGGGCCGGACCCAGGTGTCGCGGCCGCCCCGGTCCTAGACTCCGGCGATGGTCAAAGTCATCGCCGTCGCCAACCAGAAGGGGGGCGTGGCCAAGACGACCACCGTGCAGTCGCTCGGCGTGGCCTTGGCGCAGCAGGGGCGGCGCATGCTGGTCGTGGACCTCGACCCGCAAGCCTGCCTCACCTTCTCCCTGGGCTTCGATCCCGACGCGCTCGGCTCCTCGCTGCACGACGTGCTCGTGCGCCGGGCGCGCCTGTGCGACGTGGTCCAGCCTGTACCCGGCGTCGAGGGGCTCGCCCTGGTGCCGGCCACCATCGACCTGGCGGGTGCGGAGGTCCACCTTCTCAGCCGCACGGGCCGCGAGCACGTTCTCGCCCGCGCCCTGCTGCCCGTATTGGACGACTACGACGCCGTGCTCATCGACTGTCCGCCGTCGCTCGGCGTGCTCACCATCAATGGCCTCACTGCGGCCGAGGCCGTCATCGTCCCGCTCCAGTGCGAGGCGCTCAGCAACCGCGGCGTGGGGCAGCTGCTCGAGACGATCGAGGACGTGCGCCAGTTCGCCAACGAGAAGCTGCGGGTCCTCGGGGTCATCGCCACGATGTTCGACAGCCGGACGACCCATTCCCGCCAGGTGCTGTGCGAGGTGGGGGAGCGCTACGGGCTGCAACTCTTCGAGCCGCCGGTGCCGAAGTCCGTGCGCTTCGCCGAAGCACCCGGCCTCGGGCGCTCCGTCCTCGAGCACGCGCCGACGTCGCCCGGCGCCGTGGCGTACCGGACGCTGTCGACGCGCGTGTACGACGCCATGCAGACCGCCTGACGTGGCCGGCTCGCGGGGCGACAGGGCGCCGGATCCTCTGGGCAAGCGGGCGCTGTTCTGGGTGCCCTCGGCCACCAGCGTGGGCGGCGAGGAGGTCGGCGGCTCGGGGACGACCGTGGCGCTGCCGGTGGGCAAGCGCGCGCTCTATTCGGGTGCGCAGCCCGAGCGCGACAGCGTGGTCGCCACCTCGGAGAACCCGCTCGCCGAGCGGGGTGCCTTCACGGTCGAATGCCAGCGCTGCCGCCAGACTTCCCGCGTCGGATTGCTCGACCTGCTGATCTTCCAGTTCCCCATCGGGATCTGGCGGCCCCGGAGACGGTTCGACCACCACATGACGTGCCCGTCGTGTCGCGCCCGTGCCTGGTGCAGCGTGACCCTGCGGCGCAGCTGACTCCCGAGAAGTCCCCACCACCGCGGCGGTCGGGATGCGGGGATTTGAACCCCGGACCTCCTGCTCCCAAAGCAGGCGCGGCTGCCAAGCTGCGCCACATCCCGTGGTGAAGCTGTGTCGAGATGCTACTTGACGGCCGGTTCGCCCCGGTGTGCGCGTCACGGCTGACGTCTGAGATTGTGGGGCCACCATGAGCGCCGCCGCCGAGCACCCGGAAAGCACCGATCCGATGTTCAGCGGACCCTACATCGATGTCGACGAGTGGCGAGATGTACCCGTCCGCCATCGCTACGTGCACGGCGGGTTCGGGGACACCAACACCCGCTTCTCCATCTACTTCCCGCCCGAATCGTCGTACGAGGGGCGTTTCTTCCAGCACATCACCCCGGTGCCCGACAGCGAGCACCTGGCCCAGCAGCAGCCTCCCGGCGAACAGAACAAGATCGGCTTCGGCATCGCCAGCGGGGCGTACTTCCTCGAGACCAACGGCGGCGGCGTGTGGGGCGGCTACGGATCCGACGACACGACTGTTGCCGCGTACCGGGCCAACGCCGCCAGTGCGCAGTTTTCCCGGACGGTGGCGGCCCAGATGTACGGGGAGCATCGGCCCTGCGGCTACGCCTACGGCGGCAGCGGCGGCGGATTCCGAACGATCGGTGGCATCGAGAACACGACGGGCGTCTGGGACGGCGTGGTGCCCTACGTCATCGGTTCGCCGATGGCCATCCCGAACATGTTCACCGTCCGCATGCACGCGCAACGGATCCTGCGTGACCAGCTCGACCGCATCGTCGATGCCGTCGAGCCCGGCGGGAGCGGTGATCCCTACGGTGGGCTCTCGGACGAGGAACGGGACGCGCTGACCGAGGTCACCCGCATGGGGTTTCCGCCCCGGTCGTGGTTCGGGCACCGCACGATGGGGATGCACGCCTTTCCCGTGCTCTACGGCGGCATGCGCCAGGCCGACCCCACCTACTTCGAGCAGTTCTGGTCCGAGCCGGGCTATCTCGGCTCGGACCCGCCGCCCTCCCTGGAGCGGGATCACGTCCGGCACCGCAGCGACGTCGTGACCACGCTCACCTATGAGGCAGCGGTGACCCTGGGGCTGCCGGTCGGGCGGCAGCCGGGGCAGGCCCGGGGAGCAGTCGACACGGCCTGGCGAGACTCGGATGACCCGGTCCCGGTCCCGGTGGCGCTCCGTCTCTCGAGCGCTTCGCCGATCGACGTGGAGGGAGCAGACCTCCTCGTGCACTCGGGCGAGGCCGCCGGCGCGCGGCTGGGCCTCCTCTCGGTCATCGGCGATCTCGTCATCTTCGGACCCGGCGGCACCGAGTCCATCCTCCGGATCCGGCCCGGCGATGCCGTCGAGGTGGACAACAGCGGCTTCCTCGCCGCGCAGACCTATCACCGTCACCAGGTGCCCGAGACGGACGACTTCCCGGTCTGGGACCAGTTCCGCCGGCCCGACGGGTCGCCCCTGTACCCGCAGCGGCCGATGATCCTCGGCCCCCTGTTCGCCGCGGCGGCGGCCGGCACCGTCCAGTCGGGCCGCTTCGAGGGAAAGATGATCGTGGTCGAATCCCTGCTCGACCGGGAGGCGGTGCCGTGGCAAGCCGACTGGTACCGCTCCAAGGTCCGTGCGCATCTCGGCGAGGCACTGGACGATCATTTCCGCCTGTGGTTCACCGACAACGCGTTGCACGGCGACGTCGCCGTCCAAGAGGACGCGACCCACGTGGTGAGCTACCTCGGCGTGTTGCACCAGGCGCTGCGCGACCTGAGCCGTTGGGTGGAGATGGGTGTCGCCCCGCCCGAGAGCACCCGGTACGAGGTCGTCGACGGGCAGGTCGTCGTGCCCCCCGACGCCGGAAGCCGCCACGGTGTGCAACCGGTCGTCTCGCTGACCGTCGACGGCGCATGGCGCGGCTCGACGTCGGCGCGGGAGAGGTGGTGACGCTGCGCGCCGCGGCGGAGGTCCCGCCCGGCACCGGATCCATCGTGGCACTCGAGTGGGACTTCGACGGAACCGGCCTGTTTCCCGTGCGTGAGCCGATCCAGCCGGCACCGAGCGTGGTCGTCCAGCGCCGCTGGTCCTCCGCCACGCCCGGGACGTTCTTTCCGGTCGCACGCGTGGTCTCGCACCGTGACGGAGATGCGGCCAGCCCGTACGCCCGCCTGCAGAACCTGGCGCGGGTACGGGTGGTCGTGCACTGACGGAGAGCCGGATCCGGGGCACCCTTTGCGCCGCTGGAGTTTAGTTCTACTATCAGTAGGACCATGCTCAGGTCCAGACCGACCGCTCGCGGGCTGCTCCGCAGCCCGACGGGTCGCGTCGACGTGCTCGTGTCGTAACCATGAGCCGGACGACGACCGATCCCGAGGCGGAGCCCCGGATCCCGGACGACGTCGAAGAAGAGCGCCCCTCGTCGCATGACGAGGACGCGGAGGCGCTCTTCCGAGAGGCGCGCCGTCGCCGGCGCCGGCGACGCGTGGCCATGTTCGCGGTCGTGCTCCTCACGGTCGCCCTCGTGGCCGGGAGCCTGTTGCTCGTCGGGCACGGCCCGCCGGGACGCGCGCCCACCGCCGCGCGCCACGCCGCCGCCCCCCAAGCCGAAGCCCGACCACAACGCAACGACGGCGGCGCGCCCACGCCGGAGTACTTCGCCACCCAGTCGATGGGCCTGGCCGACGGCCAGGTGGGGTGGGCGATGTCGACGACCAGCCTCGAGGTCACCACGGATGCAGGACAGACGTGGACCTCGGTGACGCCGGCGAATCTCAATCAGGACTTCATCTCGTCGCACGTCACGGCGGTCGACGCGATCGGGACGAATGACTTGTGGTTGGTGCTCGAAGACGTACCGGGGCTCGTGCCCTTCGGCCAGTCGGCCGACGGGTCCGACCGCGGCAACGGCATCGACCACTCGACCGACGGCGGGCGCAGCTGGACCTTCGGTGCCGTGCCGCCGGGTTGTCTCCAGACCTGCGGACCGATCTCGCTGAGCTTCGTCGACGCCGCCCACGGGTTCGCCGTGGTGAGTCCGCCGAGTGGAGGAGCCGCAACCCTCTTCGTCACCCGGGATGGCGGCGCGACCTGGAGCGCGGTCGGCCCGCTGCCGAACCTGGGCGCGGTTGACGAGGGTGGACCCACCACCTCGCCGCAGCTGGTCTTCACGAGCCTGCTCGACGGCTGGGCGCTCACGGGTCCGCAGGAAGGGTCAGGGGCCACGACGACCAAGCCCGGGGGAACGCTCTACCGCACGACGGACGGCGGCCGCTCGTGGTCGCGGGTTCGGGGTCTGCCGACCCGGCTGCAGTACACGCTCCCGGTGTTCTTCCGCGGAGCCCAGGGAATCACCGTGGCGACGAACGGCGTCGAACCCAACAAGTGGAACGGGTCGGCGAACGGATCGTCAGTGTATGTCACCGACGACGGGGGAGCGACCTGGACGCGCCACGCGCTCCCCGCCTTTCGGGGCGCCGGCTTCTCGCCCGGGGGACTCGAGACCCGTTTCGCCGCGGTCGGGCCGTTGCGTTGGAGGATCGACGTGGGCTCCAAGATGTTCGTCACGAACAACGGCGGGCAGGCCTGGACGACGCTGGCGCAGAGCCCCGAATTCCTCGTGGGCGCCGTGAGCGCGGTGGTCTTCTCCTCCACGCAGGAGGGCATGGCGATCGGGACACCCCTCCGCTGCTCCGCTCCGGCGACCCGTACGACGACGCCCGAGGGCTGCTACCCAGCGCTCTTCGTCACGTCGGACGGTGGCCGGCAGTGGAGTACGGCGAAGGTCTGACGCCGACGGCCGACGATGGCGCCGTCGGCGGGCAGCGTCGCGATGAGTCACCTCCCGTGTTCGCCGTGCTCGCCGTGATGACCCGGAGGGGCGGCCGGCGCTATCGGCGGACCCATCGCCACCGTGGGAGTCTGACGAGAGCGCGTCTGGCGCGGTCTTACCGCAGCGGCGGTTCCTGCCGATAGCCGAGTGTGGCCGGTGTGCCCTGGGGTCGAGCGCCTGAGACGGCCTGCCTGGCAAAACTCGCCCGCAGGTGGAGGTGCCTATCCTGCGGGGCGGGGGGCCGCCGAGAGGGATCGGCATGAACAGCACGGTGGGGGTCGACAGGGCGGATCGGTCGCGCGTGTGCGCCGCGGACGCGGCGCCCGAGGGCGCCCCGGACGCGGCGCCCCAGGACGCCCCAGCCCGGGTCGCCGCGCCCGACACCGCGCCCGACACCGCGCCCGACGCCGCGACGCCCCGACCCGTCCCCGGGACGCGTCGGTGGGGCTGGCTCGCCATGGTCGCGCTCGCGGCCATCACGGCCTTCGGTACCGTGTTGCGCGGCGCACGGGTTCAGCGGGCTCGGGTTCTACCGCGACGACGCCTGGGTCGCGCTCTCCGCGTGGGTGGGGATCGGGACCGCGTGGCACATGTGGGCCACGGCGCCGGGGGTCTTCGCCGTGCAGCGGGTCTTCACCGAGGTGACCCCGGGGACGACGACCTGGCAGCAGGTGCCCGCCTTCGTGGCCGGCGTCGCCTGCATCCCCGTGCTGTACGCCCTGGCCCGTTCCTTCGAGCTGGGCCGTCTCGTCGCCCTGGCCGCCGCGTTCGTGGTGAGCCTGAGCCCGATCTGCGTGATGTACTCGACCCGGGTCAAGGAGTATCAGGCCGACTTCCTGTTGACCTGTCTCGTGCTCGTCGCGGCCGAAGCCGTCCGTCGCCGCCCGCAGCGGTGGACGGTCACGGGGCTGGCTGCCGCGTCGGTGGTGGCGTTCGTCTGCTCGGCCTCGCTGACGCCGGTGATCGTCGGGGCCTGGATCGCAGTGCTCGTCCTCGCACCCCGGGACCCGCCCCACCACTGGCTCCCACCCCTCCGGCTGCTCGTCGCCGCCGCCGCCACCGCGGCGGGCGGCGCCCTGGTGGCCCTCGCCTTCTACCTCCACCCCTCGCCGGCGGTGAAGGCATTCTGGGGCGCCAACTTCATCCAGCTCGGGTCGCTGCACGCGTTCGCCGATACGTTGGGGACGACCACCTGGCAGCTCGTGGCGCAGATGCTCGTGGGCCTGCCGTCCGGTCCCGTCCGGGTCGTGATCGTGGTCGTGTGGCTCGCCTTGTCCGTCACCGGTCTCTCCCGCAACGCCTCCATGGTCGCCCCGGCGTTCGGCGTGCTCGCCGCCTTCGTCGCCAGCGCGGCGCACGAACTGCCACTCGGGACCGGCCGGACGGACGAGTACCTCTATCCCGCGCTGCTCCTGCTGGCCGCGTCCGGCGTCGCCAGGATCGCGACGTTGCTCTCCGGCGCGATCGCACGACGGTCACGGTCCCTGTTGCGCGCGGCGGCGGTCCTCGGCGCCATCGCGGCGGTCGCGCTGGCCGGGGTCTACGCCGACCACGCGTTCGCGACGCTGCCCGGTCTACCCGGGCGTGGCGGTGCGGACGCTGGCCGCCGAGATCCAGCGGAACGAGCAGCCGGGGGACCGCATCTTCGTGAGCGAGCTGATGCGCTACTCATGGGCCTACGACGAGGAGCGCACGCTGCATATCCGGTTCGGACCGGACTGGTCGACCAAGTTCACCGTCGTCAGCACCAACCCGTCCGTCTTCATCGTTCCCTCGGAGCTCTACGAGGGAGGCTCGGAGCCTGCGACCTGGGCCGCCCAGATGGCGGGGGCGTACCGCCTGTGGTACGTGGCGGCCCTGCCGCTCGCCGACCACCAGCCCAGTTACGCCGCGCTGCTGGCCGACGGCTGGCGCCCGCTCACCACGCTGACCGCGTCCGGGTGCTCGGCCACCCTGCTCGTGCACGGTTAGGCACGCGTCACCGCCAGCACCTGCCACTCGTCGGGCACGCCCTTGAGCGCGTGCCGGCCGCGGTCGTCGAAGACGATGCCCGAGCCCACGACCAGGTCGCGCACCGTCCCCGTCACCAGGACCTCGTCCCCGGTCGCCATGCTGCTGACGCGGGAGGCGATGTGCACGGCCAGGCCGCCGATGTCGTCACCGCGCAGTTCCACCTCGCCCACGTGGAGCCCGGCCCGCAGCGAGAGGCCCGAGGCGCGGGCCGTCTCGACGAGCGCGTCGGCGCACCGCACCGCCTGGGCCGGCGCGGTGAACCGGGCGAGGATGCCGTCGCCCGTGTTCTTGACCAGCAGGCCGTCGTAGCGCGCCAGCAGCCGCGCCACGTTGACGTCGAAGCCATCGAGGACGTCACGCCACTGACGGTCTCCCATGGTGGCGGCGCGCAACGTCGAATCGACGATGTCGACGAAGAGTACGGTGGCCAACAGGCGCGTCGGCGCGGCGTGCACCCGCCCGCCCGTGACGAACTCCTCGATCTCGTCGACGATCGAGTCGAACTCGCCCGCCCAGGGCAACAGGTCGGTCCCGGGCATCGTGGCGAAGCGGGCGCCCGCGATGTGCTCGGCCAGGTAGCGGCCGTGCCGGCTCAGGTTGGCGTAGCCGTCGCGCCGGGACAGCACCAGCGTGGGGCAGCGGACCTCGGGGAGGCACCAGCGCAGGTCCGCCGAGAACGTCACCATGTTGAACGCCCGGGCGGTCGCGGGGCTGGCGCCGCGGCGGGCCGCCCGCGCCCACCAGTCCCGGAAGCCGACGCGGTGCGCCAGACTGGGGGCGAAGACGGCGATGTCCTGGGGCACGTCGCCCTCGACGAGCGGGACCTCGATGCTGGCGGCGCCGGCCACCTCCTCGTCGGAGACGCCGAAGCCGTAGTCCGCCGCCTGCCCCACCCGCGCCGTCCCGTTGACGACGACGAGCGACGCCACCCGTTCGGGGTGCGTGGCCGCCAGCCACAGGGCGGGCATGGTGCCGCCCGTCGACGCCAGCACGACGGCACGCGCGCACCCCGCCGCGTCCATCACCGCCAGGGCGTCGCGTCCCCATCCCTCGATCGACGGCTCGGTCCCGGTGGGCAGCGGGTCGGAGAGGCCCAGCCCCGCCGCGTCGAAGCGGAGGAGCCGGGAGAAATCCGCCACCCGCTGCGTGTAGCGGCGCCAGTTGGGCTCGTCGACCGTCTCGTCGATGGAGATCATGAGCCCGCTGTTGAACTCGAGCACGTCGACGGAGTGCGGGGCGCCGTGTCCCGTCCCCCACACCTGGTAGCCGACGTGGATCCCGTCGCGGCGCGCGTACTGGGTCAGCGGCTCCATACCGGGTGCAGTCTGCCGTAGCGATCGGCCCGCCCGCGCCGCCGGGTCGTGCCCGGCCGCGCCGGTCCGGCTACCTCAGCGGGCGCCCCGCACCAGCCGCCCGGGCAGCTCGCCGGTCGCCTCGCCGTCCTCGAAGGTGACCGTCCCCTTCTTGATGGTGGCCACGTACCCCGTCGCCTTCTGGAGCAGTCGGCGCCCGCCGGCCGGCAGGTCGGCCCGCACGAAGGGCGCGCCGAGCGAGAGCCCGTCGTAGTCGATGAGGTTGCAGTCGGCCAGCGCCCCCGGCTCGATCGTGCCCCGGTCCGACATCCCGTACAGCCGTGCCGTGTCGTGGGTCTGCTTCTTGACGACGTACTCGAGCGGCAAGGTGGCGCCGCGGCGCCGGTCGCGCGTCCAGTGGGTCAGCATGAAGGTCGGCATACCGCCGTCGCAGATCGTGCCGGTGTGGGCGCCCCCGTCGGAGAGTCCGAGGAGCCCCTGCGGGTGCAGCAGCATGTCGTGCACGTGATCGAGGTCGCCCGTGGCGTAATTCAAGATGGGCAGGTAGAGCAGTCCGGTGCCGCCGTCCTTGGCCATCTCGTCGTAGGCCACCTCGAGGGGCGACACACCGCGGGCCGCGGCCAGGCCGGCGAGTGACCGCTCCGGACCCGGCTCGTAGTCCGGCGGGTCGCCGAGGACGAAGGTCCGCCCGTACGCCTTGTCCATCGCCTCGGCCGCTGCGGGCGACGAGGGCGTCCACGACACGATGGCGCGGCGGACCTCGGGGTCGGCCAGCGCCTCGCCGAGGTCGATGGGGGAGAGCCCGCGCGCCCGCAGCGCACGGTAGGCCGGGATGTCGGCGAAGAGGCAGAACGTGGCGTGGTAGCCCGTCAGCAGCCCGGTGGCGCGTCCCGCCACCTGCGGGTAGAGCCGCGCGCCCTCGGCGCACGCCTCGAGCGACTCGGCCAGCTGCTGCCGCCATAGGTCGGGCGCGGCGTCCACCTGCAAGAGCGCGAAGGAAACGGGGCGGTCGATGGCGGCCGAGAGCCGGCGCATCCAGTCGACCTCACCCATGACGTCGTCGGGTTGCTCGCCGGCGGAGCCGAGGGGGGCGAGCTCGAAGACGCCGGTGCGCGCCTCGCCCAACGCGGCGCCGATGCCGAACAGCTCGTCCTCCGCTGCGTAGGTGCCCGGGACGACCTCGCCGTCGATGGCGCGGTGCCCGATGGTGCGCGACGTCGAGAACCCGAGCGCGCCGGCGCGCAGCGCCTCGAGCACGATGGCCCGCATGCGCTCGATGTCCTCCGCGCTGGCCGCCTCGTTCTTCGCCCCGCGCTCGCCCATCACGTAGGACCGTACGGCGCCGTGGGGGACCTGCGTCCCGACGTCGACCGTCCAGCGCCGCTTCTCCAGCGCGTCGAGATACTCGGGGAAGGTCTCCCACTCCCAGGCGATCCCCTCGGCCAGCGCGGTGCCCGGGATGTCCTCGACGCCCTCCATGAGACCGATGAGCCAGTCGTGGCGGTCGGGCTCGACGGGGGCGAAGCCCACGCCGCAATTGCCCATGACCAACGACGTCACGCCGTGCCACGAGGACGGCGCGAGCTCGGTGTCCCACGTCACCTGCCCGTCGTAGTGCGTGTGGACGTCCACCCAGCCGGGGGTGACCAGCAGGCCGTCGGCGTCGATGATCCGGGTGGCGCCGCCCTCCACCTGCCCCACTTCGGTGATGCGGCCGGACTCCACCGCGACGTCGGCCGTCCGCCTCCCCGCGCCGGTCCCGTCGACGAGGGTCCCGCCTCGGATGATCAGGTCATGCATCCGCAGATCGTCTCACGCCGGCCGGCCACACGCCCGCCGGACCGGCGATGTGGTGCCGTGCGCCGCCTGCGCCGCAGGGGGCGGCGCAGGACCGGCCGGGACCGGTTGGGTCCCGGCGCGGACTCTGGTTCAGACCTTGGCCTTGCCCAGGATGCGGTTCATCTTCGTGCCGCAGACCGGGCAGGTGCCCTGGGCGGCACGGCGGCCGTTCGCCAGTTCGACTTCCTGGCCGTCGAATTCACGCTTTTCCCGGCACTTCACGCAGTAGCCCTCGTAGTTCGCCATGACAACTCCTCTGGTCGGTGATGGCCCCTGGATCGCTGACGAACGTAGCGGGAGGGTTACAAAAAATGGGGGATGGTCACACGACGGCCCCCGGCGCGCAGCGCTAGGGTCGACCCGATGACCGACAACGGTGCAGGTCAGGACGCACGCCGGGACCCGGGCCGCCCCGACGGCTGGCTCGAATGTGGGTTGAGGGCGATGGCGGCGCTCAGTGAGACCTGGGACGGGATCGCCGGCGTCTGCCGCGGGCTCTCGACCACCGAGTGGACGCTGCCCACCGAGTGCCCCGGCTGGGACGTCAAGGACCAGCTCTCCCACCTGATCGGCGTGGAGCGGGTGATCATGGGCGACCCCGCGCCGGTCTGGGACGCGCCACTGGGCGCGCACGTGAAGAACGACTTCGCGGCCGCCAACGAGCCGTGGATCGCCGTGCGCCGGGCCACGCCCGGCGGCGAGGTCCTCGCGGAGTTCGTCGCGGTGACCGGGACCCGCCTGGCCCAGGAGGCGGCGCTGTCGGAGGAGCAGTGGGAGGCCGTGGGCTGGAGCCCGGTAGGCGATCGCCCGCACGCGGTCTTCATGGAAGTGCGGGTGTTCGACAGCTGGGTGCACGAGCAGGACGTCCGCCGGGCGCTCGACCGGCCCGGCGGCGGCGGGAACCTGGCTTCGGCGATGGCCCTCGACCGGGTGCAGGACGCCATGCCCTTCGTGGTCGGCAAGCAGGCGGGCTGTCCCGACGGGAGCGCCGTGCGCTTCGAGGTCGCCGGCCCGGGAGACGACGCGCGCGCCTTCACCGTCGCCGTCGCGGGCGGACGGGCCCGCACGGTCGGCGACGAGGTGGCACCGGGCGTCACGCTCTCGTTGTCGAGCATCGACTTCCTGCGCCTGGGCTGCGGGCGGGTCACCGCGGCGGGGGTGGAGACCGAAGGCGGCATCACCCTGCACGGCGACGCCGCGCTCGGCCGCACCGTGCTCGGCGCGATGAACTTCATGATCTAGGGGAGTGCGTCCGGCTCCGGGGGCGCCCAGTAGAGTGGTCGGCTCGTGATGCGTGCCACCACCGAGCCGTTGGACGGGAACCTCGTCCGCCTGAGCGTCGAGATCGACGAGCCGGAGTTCGACCGTGCCCTGGGCGACGTCGTGCGCACGCTCGCCACCCAGATCCGCGTGCCCGGTTTCCGTCCGGGCAAGGTGCCGCGCAAGGTGCTCGAGGCCCGCCTCGGCGGTGCCGGCGCGCTGCGGGCCGAGGCGCTGCGCGAGTCGCTGCCGGACTTCTACGCCCGCGCCGTGGTCGACACCGAGCTCGACCCCATCGCGCAGCCGGACATCGACATCACCGGCGGCGAGGACGCCGGTGCGGTGTCGTTCGACGCGGTCGTGCAGGTGCGCCCGCTCGTGTCGATCCCGGGGTACGACGGCCTCCAGGTCACGCTGCCCGGGCTGGCCGTGACGGAGGAAGAGATCCAGCGCCAGCTCGACCGCTTGCGCGAGAACGACGCAGAGCTCGTCGTCGTCGACCGTCCCGCCATCGACGGGGACCTCGTGACCATCGACCTCCACGGCAACGACGCCTCGGGGACCGAGGTGGTCGGCGTCGACGATTATCTCTACGAGGTGGGCAGCGCCACGGTGGTCCCCGAGCTCGACGCCGAGCTGCACGGCGCCAAGGCCGGCGCCATCCTCGCCTTCGACGCGCCCAACCCCAATGAGCCCGAGGCGTCCGTCGCCTTCCGGGTGCTCGTCAAGGAGGTCAAGGTCAAGAAGTTGCCCGAGGCGACCGACGAGTGGGCGGCCGAGAGTTCCGAGTTCGCCACCCTCGCCGAGTTGCGCGCCGACATCGAGGACCGGATCGGGCGCGTCAAGCTGATGCAGAGTCAGATGGCGCTCCGCCAGAAGTCCCTCGAGGCGCTCTCGGCGCTGGTCTCCGACGAGGACGTGCCCGAAGTCTTGGTCGACGCGGAGGTCAACGAGCGCCTCCACGACCTGCAGCACCGGCTCGATGCGCAGAAGCTGAGCCTCGCCGAGTACTTCCAGGCCACGGGCACTTCGCCGGACGACCTGCTGGATGCCGTGCGGGTGGACGCCCAGGCGGCCGTCAAGTCGGACCTGGCGCTGCGTGCCCTGGTGGAGGCCGAGGAGTTGACCCTCAGTGGTGACGAGCTCGATGGCGAGATGGCCACGATGGCCGACCGTATGGGCACCACGGCGACCGATCTGCGCCGGCAGCTCGACACGGCCGGGCGGACGGGCGCGGTACGCTCGGAGCTACGCAAGGGCAAGGCCATGGAGTGGCTGCTGGACCACGTGGAGCTCTTCGACGAAGAGGGCAACCCGATGGCACGGGAGGACCTCAACGTGGACGCGTCGAAGGACGACGAAGTCGAGCAGAGCGAGGAGAGTTCGTGAGGATGGACAATGCGGCGGACCCGATGAAGGCGTACAACTACCTGGTTCCCACCGTGATCGAGTCGTCGAACCGCGGCGAGCGCGCCTATGACCTGTACTCCCGTTTGCTGCGGGAGCGCATCATCTTCCTCGGCACACCCGTCGACGACGCGGTGGCCAACCTCATTTGCGCCCAGATGCTGTTCCTCGAGTCCGAGGAGCCCGATAAGGACATCCACCTCTACATCAACTCGCCCGGCGGCGAGATCACCGCGCTCTTCGCGATCTACGACACGCTGAAGTTCATCAAGGCCGACGTGTCCACCTTCTGCTTCGGACAAGCCGCCTCGGCGGCGGCCGTCCTGCTGGCGGCGGGAGCCAAGGGCAAGCGGTTCGCGCTCCCGCACGCACGCATCCTGCTGCACCAGCCCTGGGGCGGCGTCGAGGGTCAGGCCAGCGACATCGAGCTGCAGGCCAAGGAGATCATCCGCATGCGCGATCTGCTCTCGGGCATGCTGGCCGAGGACACCGGGCAGACCCAGGAGAAGGTCGCCCAGGACACCGACCGCGACTTCATCATGACGGCGGAGGAGGCGGTGACCTACGGCGTGATCGACGAGGTCATCACGGCGCGCAACGTCGCCCCCCTCGAGGCCATCGGCGCCGCATAGGACCATCGGGCACAGGACGGGAGAAGCGATCTGGTGGCGAAGTTCGGTGAGGGCGGGGATCTCGTCAAGTGCAGCTTCTGCGGCAAGACGCAGAAGCAGGTCAAGAAGCTCATCGCCGGGCCGGGCGTCTACATCTGTGACGAGTGCATCGACCTGTGCAACGACATCATCGCCGAGGAGCGTGACGAGTCCACCGAGCTGAGCTTCGAGGATCTCCCGAAGCCGCGCGAGATCTTCGACTTCCTCAACGACTACGTCGTGGGCCAGGAGTACGCGAAGAAGATCCTGTCGGTCGCCGTCTACAACCACTACAAGCGCGTGCAGGCCGGCCCACCGTCGCAGGAGGACGGCGTCGAGCTGGCGAAGTCCAACATCCTGCTGCTCGGCCCGACCGGGTGCGGCAAGACGCTGCTCGCCCAGACCCTGGCCCGCATGCTCAACGTGCCCTTCGCCATCGCCGACGCCACCGCGCTCACCGAGGCGGGGTACGTCGGCGAAGACGTCGAGAACATCCTGCTGAAGCTGATCCAGGCCGCGGACTACGACGTGAAAAGGGCCGAGACCGGGATCATCTACATCGACGAGATCGACAAGATCGCCCGCAAGAGCGAGAACCCATCCATTACCCGTGACGTCTCCGGCGAGGGCGTGCAGCAGGCACTGCTCAAGATCTTGGAAGGGACGACCGCCTCGGTGCCACCGCAGGGAGGCCGCAAGCACCCGCACCAGGAGTTCATCCAGATCGACACGACCAACATCCTGTTCATCTGCGGCGGCGCGTTCGCCGGGCTGGACAAGTTGATCGAGAGCCGAATCGGCAAGCGCGGCATTGGCTTCCGGGCCGAGGTGCACCGCAAGGACCGCGACGACGGCGAGATCCTGCGCCACGTGCTGCCCGAAGATCTCATCAAGTTCGGCCTGATCCCCGAGTTCATCGGCCGCCTTCCGGTCGTGAGCGCAGTGTCGCCGCTCTTCAAGGACGCCTTGGTCCAGATCCTCGTCGAGCCCAAGAACGCGCTGACCCGCCAGTACGAGCGGGTCTTCGCACTCGACAACGTCGAGCTGGAGTTCACGCCCGACGCGCTCGAGGCGGTGGCCGAGCAGGCGCTGCTGCGCGGCACGGGCGCCCGTGGCCTGCGGGCCATCCTCGAAGAGGTGCTGCTCGACGTCATGTACGACCTGCCCAGTCGCACCGACGTGGGCAAGTGCGTGGTGGACCGCTCCGTCGTGCTCGACCGGGTGGCCCCGACACTGGTGCCGCTCGGCGGCGCGCCGGTCAAGTCGACGCGCTCCCGCCGCGCCGCGTCCTGACCGACCCGGACACGGAGCCGGGGCCGGCCATCGTGGACCCGCCGGCCTCCCAGTGCTTCGACCACCTCGAGGACGCGCTCGCCTGGCTCGACAGCCACATCGACTTCGAACGCGCCATGCCGCGCCGGCGCGCCGTGCCGACCCTCGACCGGATGCGTGCACTCACCGCACTGCTCGGCGAGCCGCAGGACACCATCCCCTCCATCCACATCACCGGCACCAACGGCAAGGGTTCGACCTCGGCCATGGCGACCGCGCTGCTCATGGCCAAGGGCTTGACCGTCGGGACCTACACGAGCCCCAACCTGCACGTGGTCGCCGAGCGCCTGGCGCGCAACGGTGTGCCGATCGACGACCGGTCGCTGACCGACGTGCTCACCGAGCTGGCCATGCTCGAGTCGCTGTTGCCCGAACGCCCGACGCGCTTCGAGCTCCTCACGGCAGCCGCGCTGTCGTGGTTCGACACCGAAGCGGTGGACGCCATGGTGGTCGAGGTCGGACTGGGCGGCACCTGGGACTGCACCAACGTCGTCCACGGTGACGTCGCCGTTCTGACCAACGTGAGCTTCGACCACACCGACGTTCTCGGTCCCACGCTGGAGGGGATCGCCGCGGACAAGGCGGGGATCATCGAGCCCGGGAGCCGGGTCGTGGTGGGTGAGATGCCGCCCGAGCTGGTGGAGATCGTCGTGGGCTATGCGGCCGCCGTCGGCGCCGCCTCGGTCTGGGTGGCCGACCGGGACTTCGGCCTGGCGGCGAACCGGGTCGCCGTGGGGGGCCGTCTCGTCACGCTGTGGACCCCGGGCGGGCGCTACGAGGACGTGCTCATCCCGTTGCACGGCGCCCATCAGGGCCGCAACGCCTCGGTGGCGCTGGCCGCGGCCGAAGCCTTTTTCGACGACCCGCTGGCGCCCGACGTCGTCGAGGAAGGGTTCGCCACGGTCCGGGTGCCCGGCCGACTCGAGGTGCTGGGGCGCCGCCCGCTGCTGCTCGTCGACGGCGCGCACAACGCGGCCGGCATGGCGTCGCTCGGCGACGCCCTCACCGAGGAGTTCGCCGTCGACGGCGTGACCGTCGCGGTCGTCGGCATGCTCTCCGGCCGCGACCCGTCGGCCATGCTCGCCCCGCTGGCGTCGGCCGGAGTCAGTGCCATCGTGGCGTGCGAGCCCGAGTCCCCGCGCGCCATGCCGGTGACCGCGGTGAGCGAGGCCGGCCGCGCCCTCGGCCTCGCCGCCTACGAGGAACCCGACGTCCGCGCCGCGTTGCGCGTCGCACGCGGCATGGTCGGCGCGGACGGTGCCGTCGTCGTGGCGGGCTCGCTCTACGTCGTCGGCGCGGCACGCGCCGACGTCCTCGCGTCGTCGGTGCCGTGGGAGGAAGCCGGGCGCTGACCGCGGCCGTGGCCCGTCGCGGCCGGCCCGGCGGCGCGGTTGTGTAGTGTCGACGATTCGTGGATCGCACTCTTGTCATCGTGAAGCCCGACGGCGTCGAGCGGGGCCTGGCCGGCGAGGTCGTCGGACGCCTCGAGCGCAAGCAGCTGCGCCTCGTGGCGGCGGAGCTCCGGACCATCACCAAAGAGGTGGCCGAGACCCATTACGCCGAGCACCGGGAGAAGCCCTTCTTCAGCGACCTGGTCACCTTCATCACACGCTCGTCCGCGCTCCTGTTGGTGGTGGAGGGGCCCAAGGACACCTACGCCGTCGTGCGCCGCATGATCGGTGCCACCAATCCGGCCGAGGCGGCGCCCGGCACGATCCGTGGCGACTTCGCGATCGAGACGACCGAGAATCTCGTGCACGGCTCGGACTCGCACGAGTCGGCGGCGCGGGAGATCGCACTCTTCTTCCCCGGACTCGCCTCGTCCTAGCGGCTCGTTCTCGCGCTGCGCCGCCCGCGAGAGGCAAACGTGGGTGGAACCCCTGCTCAGACACGTGTGGCACGCCGGCCGCCTTGTGGACCCCTCCGCAGTCCCATAGCCTGTGGGCGCACCGTCACGGGTGTCGGTCCCCCCGGCGCCCATCATGCAGCTCCTCGGGAGAGTTCTAGCTATGGCCGAAAACCGTCTTTCCCTCCTTGGTCGTGACATGGCCGTCGACCTCGGCACCGCCAACACGCTGGTGTACGTCCGCGGCCGCGGCATCGTCCTGAACGAGCCGTCCGTCGTCGCCGTCGATATCAAGGACGGACGCCCCCTCGCCGTGGGGGCCGAGGCCAAGCGGATGATCGGCCGTACACCGTCGAACATCCAGGCCATCCGGCCGCTGAAGGACGGCGTGATCGCCGACTTCGAGATCTGCGAGAAGATGCTGCGCTACTTCATCCACCGGGTGCACCAGCGCCGCTTCGCCAAGCCGCGCATGGTCATCTGCGTGCCCTCGGGCATCACCGGCGTAGAGCGGCGCGCCGTCATGGAGGCGGCCGAGTACGCCGGTGCACGGCGCGCCTACATCATCGAGGAGCCGATGGCCGCCGCCATCGGTGCCGGCCTTCCCGTGCACGAGCCGACCGGCAACATGGTTGTGGACATCGGCGGTGGGACCACCGAAGTCGCCGTCATCTCGCTCGGCGGCATCGTCACGAGCCAGTCTGTGCGCATCGGCGGCGACGAGCTCGACGACGCGATCGTCTCGTTCGTCAAGAAGGAGTTCAGCCTCGCGCTCGGCGAGCGCACTGCAGAGGAGATCAAGATCACGCTCGGCTCCGCCTATCCGCTCGAGCAGGAGCTGCACGCGGAGATCCGCGGCCGCGACCTCGTGAGCGGTCTCCCCAAGACGATCGTGGTCTCCACCGAAGAGATCCGTCGTTCCATCGAGGAGCCCGTGTCGGCCATCATCGACGCCGTCAAGGTCACCCTGGACCGGACGCCGCCGGAGCTGGCGGCAGACATCATGGAGCAGGGCATCGTGCTCACCGGCGGCGGGGCGCTGCTCCACGGCCTGGAGTCGCGGCTCCAGCACGAGACTGGCATGCCCATCGTGGTGGCCCGCGATCCCCTGAACTGCGTCGCCGTGGGCAGCGGCCAGTGCCTGGAAGAGTTCGAAGCGCTGAAGCGGGTGCTGATCACCACTTCCACGCGCTGACGCATCGAGCGGTTTCTCCTGGGTGGCCCGGTCCCGGCGGTCGCGCCGCACGCTCACGGTCGTCATCCTGGTCGTCCTCTCACTGTCACTGATCTCGCTCGACCTCAACGGGCGGACGCACAGCCTGACCTCGGGGGTGAAGTCGGTCGCCAACGACGTCTACGCACCGCTGCGCCAGGGCGTCCTGGACATCATCAGCCCGATCGGCAACTTCTTCGCCGGCGCATTCGACTACGGGTCGGTGCAGGCCCAGAACGAGCGCCTCCAGCGTGCCCTGAGCCAGCTCGAGGCCGCGCAGTCCGAGCGCGCCTTCGAGCAGAACCAGTTGCACCAGCTCACCGCGCTGGAGAACCTGCCCTTCCTCCAGTCGCTCCCGACGGTCACCGCGCAGACCCAGGACCAGTACGCATCGAACTTCACCGCGACCATCACCCTCGACAAGGGGCGGGCGGACGGTGTGGACGTGGGGTATCCGGTGGTCGGGGCGGGGGGACTGGTGGGCCAGGTGATCCAGTCGTTCCACCACACGTGCGTGGTCAGGCTCGTCACCGACGGCCAGTCCAAGGTCGGCGTGACCTTCGGGCCGCAGAACCAATACACCGGCATCGTCGACGGGCAGGGCCCCGGGGACCCCATGACGGCCGACCTGGTGCCGCCGCACACGCCGCTGCACAAGGGCGAGGTCATGTACACCAGCGGTCTCGACGCGGCGGCGTTCCCATCGGGGATCCCGGTGGCCACGGTGCAGTCGTTCCACACCGCGTCGGGCGCCAGCCAGGAGACGATCCAGGTCGACCCCAAAGCGGACCTCGGCGAGCTGGCCTACGTCGACGTCGTGCAGTGGGTGCCGTCGCCGTGACGGCACGCTCGATGCTCCGGGTGGCGTTGGTGATCTTCGTCGTGCTCATGGTCCAGCAGACCGTGATGGTGGCGCTGCGCATCGGTGGCGCCCATCCGGACCTGTTGTGGTTGCTCCCGATCACCGCCGCCTTGCTCGACGGGCCCGAGACGGGCGCCATCGTGGGGTTCTGGGCCGGGTTGGCCTTCGACCTGGTCCTCCCGACGCCCTTTGGCCTGTCGGCGCTGGTGGGGTGCCTTCTCGGCTACGTCACGGGTTCCCTGACGAGGGCCGTCGACCCCCGGGCAGCCTGGCTGAAGCCGGTGGCCGCGCTCGCGGGGAGCGTCGGAGCGGACATGCTGTTCGCCGTGCTCGGCGCCATTCTCGGCCAGGAACAGATGGTGCAGATCGACTTCCTGGCCCTCTTCCTGGTCGTCGGGATCTCGAGCGTCGTGCTGGTGCTCCCGGTCAACCGGATGATGCGGTGGGCCCTGACCGAGGAGAGCCACCGCCGCTCGCTGGTCCCAGCCCAGGCCGACGGCAGGATCTGGTGAAGCGGACCGTCCGCCACCCGATCCGCGGCGACCGGCTCCACCCCAAGCCCTCGACTCGCTCGGCGCGCGGGAGCTCGTCGGCGCGCCGACGCGCGCCAGCCCCGCATGCGGCCGCGCAAGAGCGTCAACGTCGCGTCCATCGTCGGCTCCCCCGAAGAGGAGGAGTCGCGGCCGAACCTGCGGCTGCGCATCGTCGGCGTCCTGGTCCTCCTCCTCTTCGGCGTCCTGGTCCTCCGGTTGTGGACGCTGCAGGTGGTCGAGGGCAAGACCTATGCCGCCGCGGTCACCCGGAACCAGGTGCGGGTCGTGAGCATTCCCGCCCCGCGAGGCGAGATCGTCGACCGCAACGGGACGGTGTTGGTGTCGAACAACTCCCAGGAGGAGATCCTTCTGTCGCCGCGCCGAAGCGGCGCAGAACCCGAGCATCGTCGGCATGGTGGCGGCGCTGGTCGGCCAGACGCCGAAGCAGGTCCAGGCGTCCATCAACAACAACCAGTACAGCCCGTACGAGCCGGTCCCCGTGGCCACCGGCGTGTCGGCGGCGACCGTGCAGTTCCTGCAGACGCACCAGTCCGAGTACCCCGGCGTCAGCGTCGAGACGGTCGCCCAGCGTACGTACCCCCAGGGCGGGACCACCGGTACCCAGATCCTCGGCTACGTGGGCGACATCTCGTCGAGCTATCTGGCCGCCCACCCCAACGACGGCTACACCCAGGGGAGCCAGGTCGGCGTCTCGGGAATCGAGGCCCAGTACGAGCCCTACCTCCGGGGTGTGGCGGGTCGGCAGGCCCTCTCCGTCGACGCCAGCGGCACCGTCGTCGGCACCCTCAACACCACGGCACCGCAGATCGGCGACAGCGTGGTGCTCAACATCGACAGCGGGCTCCAGGAGGAGGTGCAGAACGACCTGCAGCAGCAGATCATGACCGACCGGCACACCGTGGACGCGGTGGACGGACGCACGCCGCCCGCCCCGAACGGCGCGGCCATCGTGATGAACCCGCAGAACGGACAGGTCCTCGCGCTGGCCTCCTTCCCGAGCTACGACCTCGACGAGTGGGTCGGAGGGATCTCCTCGGCCAACTACACCGCGCTGCAGGCGAGCGGCGCCGAGAACAACGAGGCCATCGAGGGCCTCTACACCCCGGGCTCGACCTTCAAGCTCGTCACCGCCACCGCGGCCTTGCAGGACGGACTCATCACCCCCTCGTTCACGTATGACGACACGGGCACCTTCAAGATCGACGGGTGCCCGTCACCCGGGGTGGTCAGCGACACCGGGTGCGTGCTGCACGACGACCCCGGCGACAGCGGCGGCGTCTACAACGTGACCGGTGCGTTGACGGTGTCGAGCGACTCTT
Source organism: uncultured Acidimicrobiaceae bacterium (assembly GCA_963756625.1). Lineage (GTDB taxonomy): Bacteria > Actinomycetota > Acidimicrobiia > Acidimicrobiales > RAAP-2 > Bog-473. The sequence continues at coordinate 239,445 of CAVWNQ010000002.1, read as the reverse complement.
TCTTCTACAGGATGGGGGAGCTCTTCTACGAGCAGCAGTCGAAGTACGGAACCACGCCGATCCAGAACGAGGCCACGGCCTACGGCGAGGGGACGATCACCGGGATCGACCTGCCGGGTGAGGCGCAGGGGTGGATCGACAGCTATCTGACCCGGGCCAAACTGCACGCCGAGGCGCCCAAGGGCTTCCCCTACGCCCCCATGTGGCATACCGGCGACAACATCGAGATGGCGTTCGGTCAGGGCGAGACGGTGCTCACGCCCATCGAACAGGCGGTGGCCTACTCGACCTTCGCCAACGGCGGCCGCCGCTACGCACCCCAGGTGGCATCGGAGATCGTCGACCCGATCACGGGCAAGGTCATCAAGAAGATCGAACCGCAGCAGACGGGGACGGTCGCCATTTCGCCCGCCAATTACTCGGCCATGCTCCAGGGGTTCGAAGGCGTCGTCTCGAGCCCGCACGGCACGGCGTACCAGGACTTCCAGGGTTTCCCGGCCGCATGGAACCTGGCCGGGAAGACGGGCACGGCTTCGAACCAGTCGGGGCTGGAGCCCAACAGCTGGTTCGTCGCCTTCGGCCCCAACCCGAACCCGCAGTACCTCGTGCTGGCCGTGATCGACCAGGGCGGATACGGCGCCGACGCGGCGGCGCCCTTGGTGCGCAACATCTTCAACTACATCGCGGCGAACCAAGACCAGATCGGTTCCCCGGTCAAGACGCCGACCCCGGCCGCCCCACCGAGCATGACGGCGCCCGCCACCAATGCGCCGCTCGGGACGCCGACGACGACCACGACGACGAAGCCCGGCACGCCGGCGTCGCCCACGACGACCTCCTCGACGGCGGGGGGCGGTTGAGGGTCCCGTAGGGTTGGGGCCATGGAGACCCTCTGGCCACAGATCGAGCGCCTCCTCCCGACGGTGTCGAAGCCCGCCCGCTACATCGGTGGCGAGCAGGGCGCGCAGACGCCCGAGCACGCGCCGGGCAAGGTGGCCTGGCTCCTGCTCTACCCCGACACCTATGAGATCGGGCTGCCGAACCAGGGGCTGCAGATCCTCTACGAGATCCTCAACGAACGGGCGGACGCCGTGGCAGAGCGGGCCTACGCGCCCTGGGTCGACATGGAGGCCGCCATCCGCGGCGCCGGCGTGCCCCTCTTCAGCGTCGAGCAGCACCTGCCCGCCGGGGCGTTCGACGTCCTGGCCTTCAACCTCTCGGCCGAGCTCGTGTACACCAACGTGCTGAACCTGATCGACCTGGCCGGCCTGCCGCTGCACGGCGCCGAGCGGGGCGGGAACGACGCGCTCGTGGTGGCGGGTGGCCACTCCGCGTTCAACCCCGAGCCGCTGGCCGACTTCGTCGACGCCTTCGTCCTGGGCGACGGGGAGGAGGCGGTGGGCGAGATGAACGAGGTGGTCGGTGCCTGGTTGGCGGCGTCCCCGCCCGACCGCGCGCGACCGCACCGAGCTACTCGAGTCGCTGGCCCATCTCGAGGGTGTCTACGTCCCCGCGCTGTACGTGCCCACGTACGCGGTCGGGGACGGGCACGGGCGCCTGGTGGCGACGACACCGGTGTCCGCGTCGGTGCCGACCGAGGTCACCAAGCGAACGGTGAGCGACCTGGCGGACTGGCCCTATCCGACCCACCCGCTGGTGCCGCTGACCGAGGTGGTGCACGACCGGCTCAACGTCGAGGTCTTCCGCGGCTGCACGCGCGGCTGCCGCTTCTGCCAGGCCGGCATGATCACCCGCCCCGTCCGCGAGCGGCCGGCGGCGCAGGTGCGCGAGATGGTGCGCCGGGGTCTGGAGTGGAGCGGCCACGACGAGGTCACACTGACATCGCTGTCCTCGGCCGACTTCTCGGGGATCGAGGACACGGTGCGGGACATCGTCGACGACCCCACACACTGCGGCAGGGTCTCGGTCAGCCTCCCCTCGTTGCGCGTCGACGCCTTCACCGTCGGGACGGCGGCCGAGATCCAGAAGGTGCGCCGGACCGGGCTCACCTTCGCGCCCGAGGGCGGCACCTGGCGCATGCGCACCGTCATCAACAAGCTGATCACCGAGGAGGACCTCTACGGCGCGGTCGACGCTGCCTTCAGCCAGGGCTGGCGGCGGGTGAAGCTCTACTTCCTCATCGGCCTGCCGACCGAGCAGGACGAGGACGTCATCGGGATCGCCGAGCTGGGTGCCCGGTGCGCCGAGATCGGCCGGCGTTACAACAAGTCGGTCACGGTGGTGGCCTCAGTGGGCGGCTTCGTGCCCAAGGCGCACACGCCCTTCCAATGGTTCGGGATGGACAGCGTGGCCGAGCTCGAACGCAAGGTGGCGCTGCTGCGTGCCCACGCCAAGGGGACCCGTGGCCTCACCATCCGCTGGCACGAGCCCGCAGCCTCGGTGGCCGAGGGGCTGGCCAGCCGGGGTGACCGGCGCATGGGCGCGGTGATCGAGCGCGTCTGGCGGGCGGGCGGCACGTTCCAGGAGTGGTCCGAGCGCTTCGACCTCTCGCTGTGGGAGGCGGCACTCGCCGAGGAAGGTCTCAGCCTCGAGGAGGTGTGCCACCGGGCGCGCGACGAGCACGAGGGGCTCCCGTGGGACCACATCTCGGCCGGACTGCACCGCGACTTCCTCTGGGGCGACTGGCAGGACGCGCTGGCCCGGGTGAGCGTGGAGGACTGCCGCTGGACGCCGTGCTACGACTGCGGCGCCTGCACCGGGTTGGGCCTGGAACACGTCGTGGCGTCGGCCGTCGCGCCGGCCGGGGGCAGCCAGGGCACCGGGCAGGACCTCGCGACGGGCGACCGCATCCCGGTCCGCCTGGTCAGCCGTGCCACCTGAGGGACAGCGCCGCCTCCGTCTGCGTTTCACCAAGGCGGGGAAGATCCGCTTCACGAGCCACCGGGACGTGGCCCGGATGTGGGAGCGGGCGTTGCGGCGCAGCCGGCTGCCCGTGGCTTACTCGCAGGGCTTCGTGCCGCACCCTCTCGTGAGCTTCGGCCTGGCCCTGCCGACGGGGTGCGAGTCGAGGGGCGAGTACCTCGACATCCGGCTGGGGCCGGCCGGCGCGGGCGAGACCCCGGTGGTGGGGCTGCCCGCCCTGCTCTCGACGTTGCTGCCCGAGGGAATCGAGGTCGAGGCCGCAGCGCTCGTCGAAGAAGCGGAGGGCTCGCTCCAGCAGGAGGTAGCATCGTGCGATTGGGAGTTGGAGGTACTCGGGGTGCCAGGTGAGGAATTGCAGGAGCGGGTGGACACGTTGCTCGCTGCGCCCGTCCTCACGGTCCGACGGGAGCGGAAGGGTCGTCAGATCGACGACGACATCCGACCGGCCATCCTGGCACTGTCCGTGACCAGCCCCAACGGTCATCTCCGGGCGGAATTGGCCACGCACCCGCGTGGCGTCCGACCGGCTGACCTCGTGACGGCCCTGGGTACCGGTGCGGTGCCCGGACGGGCCTGTCGAACGCATCAATGGATCGAACGCGACGGCGCACGGTTCGAGCCGCTCCCGATGAGCGGCTCCGGGACCGGCGCGGACGCGACACAGCCTGCGAGGAGGGCTTTCCCTCATGTCCGAGACGGAGTTCACGCAGACCCCGGAGGGTCGCCGGCCGGAGGCGACGGCCAGCCCTAGCCCCCCGGACACGGCACGCCCGGCGCCCGCGGCGCCACCCGCCCAGCGCAAGCCGAAGATCGGTGACACCCGGCCGGCACCGGCAACGCCGCCACCCCCGAAGCCTGAGGCCGCGCCCGTGGTCCCGCTGGTACGGCCCGGTTCCACCGGGCCGAAGGAGGTCCCATCCGGCGTGGCAGGGCCCGAAGGGCCTGCCGCTGGAGAACCGGGCGCCGCGGCCCGAGAGGGGGAGACGCGCGGCAAGCGGGCCCGGAGCCGGCGGCGTTCGGGCCGGGACCGCCGCTCCAAGCAGGTGGGGCGCTACCTGGTCTGCGTGCACGTGCAACCCCACATGACCCAGATCGCCATGCTCGAGGGCCGCTCGCTGGTCGAGCACTACGTCTCCCGGGCGGCGGACGACACCAACCAGATCGACGGCAACGTGTACCGGGGCCGGGTCCAGAACGTGCTGCCGGGCATGGAGGCCGCCTTCGTCGACATCGGCATCCCCAAGAACGCCGTCCTGTATCGGGGCGACGTGCGCTACGACAAGGACGATGTCGAGGGCGGGGGGTCCCAGCAGCCCCGCATCGAGGACGTGCTCAAGGCGGGGCAGTCGATCCTCACCCAGGTGACCAAGAACCCCATCGGGGCCAAGGGCGCCCGACTGACCCAGGAGGTTTCGCTGCCGGGGCGCTTCGCCGTGCTGGTGCCCAACTCGAGCGCCTTCGGGATCTCCAAGCGCCTGGGGGACACCGAGCGCCGGCGCCTGCGCCGCATCATCGACGAGGTGAAGCCGGCCGGCCACGGCATGATCGTGCGCACCGCCGCCGAGGGCGTCTCGGCCGACGAGCTCCAGCGCGACGTCACGACGCTGCTCGAGCAGTGGAACGCCATCGAGGCCGAGGCCAAGAAGTCGGACCAGCCGGGCCTGCTCTACCGCGAGCCCGAGCTGGCGGTGCGCATCCTGCGCGAGGAGCTGAACCCCGAGTACCGCGGCGTGGTCATCGACGACCGCGCGCTCTTCGAGCAGGTGCGCAACTACGTGCGGGCGGTGAGCCCCGAGCTGGCCGACCGGGTCGAGTACTACGACGCCGCCGAGGAGGGCCTACCCATCTTCGAGCGCTACCACGTGCACGAGCAGCTGCACAAGGCGCTCGACCGCAAGGTGTGGCTGCCCTCTGGGGGCTCGTTGATCATCGAGCGGACCGAGGCGCTGACGGTGATCGACGTCAACACGGGCAAGAACGTCGGCAAGACCAACCTCGAGGAGACCGTCTACCGCAACAACCTCGAGGCGGCCGAGGAGGTGGCCCGCCAGCTGCGCCTGCGGGACATCGGCGGCATCATCGTCATCGACTTCATCGACATGGAAGTGCGGGAGAACCGGGACAAGGTGGCTGCGGCCCTGCGCAACGCGTTGGCCCGGGACAAGACCCGGACCCAGGTCTTCGACATCTCCGAGCTGGGGCTGGTCGAGATGACCCGCAAACGCATCTCGGAGGGCCTGCTCGAGACCCTCTCCAGCGAGTGCATGGTCTGCGGCGGCCGGGGGGTCACCCTCGACGATTCCGTACTGCGCTAGTGCGCTAGGATCTCGCCCTTATGTATGCCGTGATCAGGTCCGGAGGGAAGCAGGAGCGCGTGGCCGAGGGCCAGCGCGTCCGCGTGGAGCTGTTGGGCCAGCCCGTCGGTGCCGAGGTGTCCCTCGAACCCGTCCTGGTGGTCGACGGCTCGACCGTGCTGGCCACGCCCGACCAGCTGGCCGGGGCCTCGGTCACGGCCAGGGTCGTCGGCGAGGAGAAGGGCCCCAAGATCAACGCCATGACCTACAAGTCCAAGTCGAACCAGCGCCGCCGGTGGGGCCACCGCCAGCACTACGCGACGCTGGAGATCACCGGCATCACGGCCAAGTAGCGCCGGAACCTCACCAGAAGCCGCAGGAAGCCGAGGAGCGAGAGATGTCCAAGACCAAGGGAGGCGGGTCCACCCGCAACGGCCGCGACTCGAACGCGCAGCGTCTCGGCGTGAAGCGGTTCGACGGCTCGGCGGTGACCGCCGGCTCCATCCTCGTGCGCCAGCGGGGCACGAAGGTCTACCCGGGCGCCAACGTGGGGCGCGGCGGGGACGACACGCTTTTCGCCACGGCCGACGGGGTCGTGAAGTTCGGGGAGCGGCGCGGGCGTAAGCACGTCAGCATCGTCACCGGCTGACGGCGTCGGCCGCCTGACCGTTCAGCCGAGCGCGTCGAGCATGTCGGCGATGTCCTCTTTGCGGTAGCCGTGGAAGCGTGCGAACTCGACCAGCTCGCGCAGCCGCTCGCGCACCGCGCTCTCGCTCGCTGACGCCGAGCCCGAGACGCTGACGCCGCGCCCGCGGCGGAACTCGAGGAGCCCTTCGTCGCGCAGGATGCGCAGGGCACGCAACACCGTGTTCGTGTTGACGCCCAGGACGGCCGCGAGGTCCTTGGCCGGAGGGAGGCGCTCGCCGGGCTGTGCTTCGCCCGCGGCGATGGCACGCCGGATCTCGCCGGCCACCTGATCGTGCAGGGCGACGCCTTCGGCGCGGTCGACCTTGACATGCAACATAGTGCTATACATAGTAGCACCATGGTCGTGACCCTGACGAGAGGCGAGCCGGTGGACGGTGGTGGTGGCGGGGACAACCCCGAGCCGGCGGCGCATGGGACCGTCGGTGAGCCGGTCGAGCTGCTGATCCCCGAGGCGCGCCGGCGCCAGCGGTCCCGCTACCGGCGCCGGGTCGTGGTCGCCCTGATCGCCGTCGCCGTGCTGGTGGCCCTCCTCGTCGCCGGGCTGCGGGGTGTCGGGGCGCGTGGCCCCTCGGCGGCACGGGCTCCGGGTGCCCCGGGATCGCCGGGGGCCGCGGGAGCCGTCGCGCCGGTGCTTGTCCGGCCGGTGCTGTGCTTCACGCGCGGCGCGGGTGTGAGCGCCCGACCGTCGTCATCGCTGCCGGCATCGTGTCCGCCGGGCAACGCCACGACTGCGGCGTCGGTCGATCCCCGACCAGCCGCCGGCGGCACGTACGACGTCCACATTGTGCCGGACGACCGCCAGTTGGGCACGGTCGCCAGCACCAGCCGCGACGTGGCGACGCGGGTCGTGCTGCTTTCCTTCGCCGATGCCCGCCGGGGTCGGATGCTGCTCGGTCCGGCCGTGCTCCGGCTCTCAAAGACCACGGTCAGCGCCGTGCACCTGGTGCCGGGGTCCAACCAGACGTGGACGGTGCACATCGAGCTCTCGTCGGGCGCGTCCGCGCGGCTGGACCAGGTTGCCTTCCAGTACTTCCACACCTATCTCGCCGTCGACGTCGGTGGGACGGTGGTAGGCGACCCGCTCGTAGAGCCGGCGCAGTCCGCGTTCAGCTCGCTCCAGGGACGCATCGACCTCGTGGGCAACTCGATCGGGGGCCTGAGTGGGCCCTCGGCGAGGGAGCTGGCGACGGCACTCGGCCGCTGAGGGCGGGCCGGGGGGGGCCACGGCCTGCGGCTCTAAGAGCTCGCTGACCCCGTCGGCGGACCGGGCAGGTCCAGCCGTGATCGGCACGTCACCGCCCCGCCTCCCTGGGCGCCGGCGGCGGTGCCGCTCAGCGGACGGGGCGCTCGTGCAGTTCGATCCCGTTGCCCCAGGGGTCGCTCGTGAAGGCCTGCTTGCGGCCCGTCGTGCCGACGTCGACGGGGTCCGTGACCTGGACGCCCCGGGCGCGCAACGCGGCGACGGCAGCGGGCAGGTCCTCGAAGACCAGCGCGAAGTGCTGCCCCACGTTCTGCGGCACCGCCGCCTCGATGAGGTGGACCTGTTGCCCGCTGGCCGTGTCGAGCCAGGCGCCCGGGAAGCCGAAGTCGGGCCGGGTGTGGTTCTGCACGAGTCCGAGCGTCTCGGTGTAGAACGCGATGCCACCCGGCACGTCGGGCACGTTGATGGCGACATGGTCGACGCCGGTCGGGGTCACGGTTTTGCTCACGGGAGCGAGCCTACGACGTGTCGGAGGAGGGCGGCCACGGCGGGTGCGGCCCCGGCGCCGACGGCCCGGACGTCCCCGACGTCGATGGCGCCGTCGTGTGAGGCCGCGGGGTTGGTGACGAGCGCCAGCCCGAGGACCTCGGCGCCGGCCACGCGGGCGGCGATCGTCTCGAGCGCCATCGACATCCCGACCGCGTCGGCGCCCGCGGTGCGCAGCATGGCGATCTCGGCCGGGGTCTCGAGTTGGGGCCCCCGGAGCTGCGCGTAGACCCCGGGCCGCGCCGCGAGCACGCCGGCGGCCGGCGGCGGCGCCGTCAGGGCCAGGTCTCGCAGGTGCGGCGCGTAGGCGTTCGCCATGTCGACGAAGGTGGGCCCCGTGAGCGGGCTGCGCCCGGTGAGGTTCAGGTGGTCCTCGACGACCATGACGGTCCCGGAGCCGAGGTCGGAGCGGATGCCGCCGGCGGCCGCGGTCAGGATGACGGTGGTGCAGCCGCCGGCGATGGCCGTCCGCACCGGATGGACGACGTCGGCGGGCTCGAAGCCCTCGTAGAGGTGGCAGCGCCCGCCGAAGACGAGGAGGCGGCGCCCGTCCGCCAAGACGGACCAGGCCCGGGCCCGGTGCCCGCCGGCGGTGAAGGGGGAGAAGAACGGGAGGGAGTCGAGGGGGAGGGACGCGTCTTCGGCCCCACCCAGGAGCTCGGCGGTCCCCGAGAGCCCCGTGCCCAGCACGACCAGGACGTCGTGGTGCTCGGTGCCCATGCGTCGGGCCAGCTCCCGGGCGCTGCGCGCCGCCCGGTCGGCCGGGTCGTCCATGGGGCGATGGTAGAGGGCCGCCCGGCCCGAGCCGCATAACATCAGCCGGGCATGTCCACCACCACCGCACCGCCCGTTCTGCATCCGTTGGCCCCGCTCACCGGCGACGAGATCATCGCCGCTCGCGAAATCGTCTACGCGAGCGGGCTCGCCGAGGCGCCCAACGAGGCGCTGCGCTTCGCCTACGTCGGCCTGTGCGACCCGCCCAAGGAGCTCGTGCGGGCCGTTGACCGTGGTGAGCCGGTGGCGCTCGACCGCCGCGTCCGCCTCGTCGTCCTGCAGGGCCCGGTCGCCGACGTCGCCGAGGTGATCGTGTCGGTGACGCGGGGCGAGATCGACCGCTGGGAGATCGTGCGCGACGTCCGGCCGCCCCTCCAGATCGAGGAGTCGATCATGGTGCTGGCCGCGCTGCACGAGCATCCGGAGTGGAACGCCGCGCTGGACCGCCGGGGGATCGTGGACCGCTCGCTGGTCCAGATCGATCCCTGGCCGGCCGGCACCTTCGGTCTGGCTCACGAGGAGGGCCGGCGCATCACGCGCTGCATCGCCTTCCTGCGCGAGTCCAAGGAGGACAACGGCTACGCCCGTCCGCTGGAAGGCCTGCTCGCCTTCGTCGACATGGGACGGGGCGAGGTGCTCGAGGTCCTCGACCTCGGGGTCGTCCCGCTCCCGCCCAAGTCGGGCAGCTACTACCCCGAGGACAACGGGCCGCTGCGAACCGACCTCAAGCCGCTGGAGATCACCCAGCCCGAAGGCCCGAGCTTCGAGGTGGACGGCAATCTGGTTCGCTGGCAGAAGTGGTCGCTGCGCATCGGCATGGATCCCCTCGAGGGTCTCGTCATCTACACGGTCGGCTACGAGGACGGCGGTCGCGTCCGGCCCATCCTGTACCGCGCCTCGGTGAGCGAGATGGTCGTTCCCTACGGCGACCCCGGCCCCATGCACGCGTGGAAGAGCGCGTTCGACGCGGGCGAATGGGGATTGGGCCGCATGGCCAACAGTCTGAGCCTCGGCTGCGACTGCCTGGGCGAGATCCGCTACCTCGACGACGTCTGGGCCGACGAGCGTGGCAAGCCACACACGCGGACCAACGCCATCTGCATGCACGAGGAGGACTACGGGATCCTCTGGAAGCACGTCGACATGGTCTCGGGCCGCACCGAGGTCCGGCGCTCGCGCCGGCTCGTGGTGAGCTCCATCGCCACCGTGGGGAACTACGAGTACGGGTTCTACTGGTACTTCTACCTGGACGGCACCCTCCAGCTCGAGGTGAAGCTCACCGGCATCATGTCGACCATGGCCGTGGCCGACGGGGACGCGGGCGGGCACGCCAGCATGGTGGCGCCCGGCCTGGCCGCGCCGTATCACCAGCACCTGTTCAACGTGCGGCTCGACATGGAGGTCGACGGACCCGACAACGCCGTGTACGAGGTCGACGCCGTCCGGACGGGGTCGCCGGGCAGCCCCGAGAACCCGTGGGGAAACGCGTTCGGCACGGCCGTCACGCTGTTGGAGTCCGAGCTGGCGGCGCAGCGCGACGTCGACCCGACCCGCAGCCGCACGTGGCGCATCGCCAACCGTTCGACCCGCAACGGCGTCGGGCAGCCGACGGCCTACAAGCTGCTGCCCGGGGCGACCCCCACCCTGCTGGCCGATCCCACCTCCTCGGTCGGGCGGCGGGCCGCCTTCGCCTCGCACAACCTGTGGGTCACGCCGTTCGACGCCGAGGAGCGCCGTGCCGCCGGCGACTACCCGAACCAGCACCGCGGCGGCGCGGGGCTCCCGGAGTGGACGGCGCAGGACCGGCCGATCGTCGACACCGACGTCGTGCTGTGGCACTCGTTCGGCGTCACCCACGTGCCCCGGCCCGAGGACTGGCCCGTCATGCCCGTCGAGTACACCGGCTTCACGCTCATCCCCACCGGCTTCTTCGACCGCAACCCCGCGCTGGACGTGCCGCCCCCGGCCGACCACTGCCATGACTGAGCACGGGTCGCCACCCGCTTCTCTTGCCCACGCTTCACCCGGTTCGGCGAGCGGTGAGGGTACCCACTCGCCCCAGGAGTACCACCCACCCGTCGAGGAGTACCTCGAGACGATGCTCGGCCTGGCCGAGGAGGGGGTGCCGGTGATCCAGGCCCGCATCGCCGAACGGCTCGGGCGGTCGGCCCCGTCCGTCTCCGAGATGCTCGAGCGCCTGATCGACGACGGATACGTGACTCGCGACGGCCGCCGCCTGTCGCTGACCGACAGCGGCCGGGCGCTGGCCGAGAAGGTCGTGCGCAAGCACCGCCTGGCCGAGCGCCTCCTGGTCGACGTCATCGGGCTCGAGTGGCACAAGGTGCACCGCGAGGCGGGCCGCTGGGAGCACGTGATCTCCGACGACGTCGAGGCCCGGCTCGTCGAGCTGCTCGGCGACCCGGCCACCTGCCCGCACGGGAACCCGATCCCGGGCTCGCACTCGGCCGCCCCGACGGCGGCGACGCGGCCGCTGGCCGAGGTGGGGGCGGGAGAGCGGGTGCGCCTGTTCCGCGTCAGCGAGGAGGTCGAGCTGAACTACGGCTCCCTCACCCTCCTCGACGAGAGCGGGTTCATCCCCGGCGCCGTGGCCCGGGTCGAGGGGCGTGACGGCGAGGGCAACGTGGAGGTGACGGTCGAGGGCGGCGCCGAGGCGATCCACGTCTCGCCCGACCTGTCGGACCGATTGTTCGTCGGCGCGCCATGACGCTGCGGCTGGTCGCGGACGCCGTCTTCACGGTCGACGCCGGCGACACCGTGTTGGCGCCCGGGGCGGTCGAAATCGACGGCGACGTCATCTCGTGGGTGGGGGACCCCTGGCAGGTGCCGGCGGCCCGGGGCACCGAGGTGCGCCAGCTCGGCGGCGTGCTCATGCCCGGGCTGGTCAACTGCCACGGCCACTCGGCCATGACGCTGCTCCGCAGCGCCGGCGACGGCCTGCCGTTGGACCGTTGGCTCAGCGAGTCCGTCTGGCCGCGCGAGGCGAAGCTGACCGACGAGGACGTCTACTGGGGCATGGCGCTCGGCGCGGCCGAGCTGCTCGGCTACGGCGTGACGACCACCTGCGAGCAGTACCGCCACCCCGCCGCGGTGACCGAGGCGGTGCTCGATGCGGGCATCCGTACCACCTACACCGTCGGCATCTTCGACTTCGCCGAGGCGGGGCCCGCCTCTTCGTGGGAGGCCATGCTCGAGGGCGCGTGCCGGCTGTTCGACGCCGCCGACGGAAAGGAAGGCCGCCTGCAGATCGGCTTCGGCCCGCACGCCGTCTACACCGTGCCGCCGGAAGCGTTGCGCGCCATCGCCGGCGAGGCGCAGGCGCGCAACGCGCTGCTGCAGATCCATCTGGCGGAGACGCAGGCCGAGGGCGCGCTGGTGGCCGAGCGCTACGGCATGCGCGCGCCCGCCCTGCTGGCCTCCGTGGGTGCACTCGACGGGCGGGTCCTCGCCGCGCACGCGGTGTGGCTCGACGACGCGGACATCGGCGTCCTGGCCGCGCACGACGTGGCGGTGGCGCATTGCCCGGGTTCCAACGGGAAGCTGGGGTCCGGCGTGGCGCCGCTACGGGCGCTGCTCGGGCGCGGGGTGCGCGTCGGGCTGGGCACCGACGGCCCCGCCTCCAACGACGACCTCCACCTGTGGGAGGAGATGCGGCTGGCGGCGCTGTTCGCCCGGGCCACCGCGGGCGACCCCGAGGTCCTCAGCACGGCCGGCGCCTTGCGGCTCGCCACCCGCGGGGGCGCCGAGGCGCTCGGCCTGCCCGTCGGTGCCCTGGAGGCGGGACGCCCGGCCGACGTCATCCGGCTGCGCACGGACGACCCGCGCTTCACGCCGTCGGTGAACGACGCCGAGCTCCTCGGGCACCTCGTGTGGGCGGGCGCCGGCGATCTGGTCACCGACGTCTGGGTGGGCGGCACCGCCGTCGTGCGGGACGGGCGCTGCACCACCGTCGACGGGGAGCGGGCGCGCCACGAGGTGGCACGGCGCGCCGGCCGACTGCTCGGCTCTTAGGCTTTCCCGCCATGCCCGGCTTCGTCGACCAGGCCCAATTGCACGCGCGCGCCGGTGACGGCGGCACGGGCGCGGTGTCGTGGCGGCGCGAGGCCCACGTCGACCGGGGTGGTCCCGACGGTGGCGACGGGGGGCACGGCGGAGACGTGTGGCTGACCGCCACGGTGAACGAGTCCTCGCTCCTCGGCTTCCACGACCATCCGTTCCGGCGCGCCACCGACGGCGTGCACGGCTCCGGCTCCAAGCGCCACGGTGCCCGCGGCAAGGATCTCGACGTGGCGGTGCCCGTGGGCACCGTCGTGCGCGCCCGCGACGGTGCCGTCGTGTGCGACCTGGACAGCGACGGCGCCCGCTGCATGGTGGCCGAGGGCGGTCAGGGCGGGCGCGGGAACGCGCGCTTCCTGTCCAACCGGCGCCGGGCCCCCGCCTTCGCGGAGCAGGGCGAGAAGGGGCAGGAGTTCTGGCTCGACATGGAGCTCAAGCTCATGGCCGACGTCGCGCTGGTGGGCTTCCCGAACGCGGGCAAGTCGACGCTCATCTCCACGGTGTCGGCCGCCAAGCCGAAGATCGCCGACTACCCCTTCACCACGCTGGAGCCGCATCTCGGAGTCGTGCGCGTCGGCGGCGTGCGCGACGGCACCGAGTTCGTCATGGCCGACATCCCCGGGCTGGTCGAGGGCGCCGCCGGGGGCAAGGGCCTGGGGCACCAGTTCCTGCGCCACATCGAGCGCGCCCGGGTGCTCGTCGTGCTGCTCGACCTCGGCGCGCCGGAGATGGGCGGCGCGGCCCCCGCCGACCAGCTGCGCGTGCTGCTCGCCGAGCTCGGTGCGTATCGGCCCGAGCTGCTCGAGCGGCCCCGGGTCGTCGTGGGCAGCAAGGCGGACGTCGGTGAGGACGACGACGCGCTGAGCGACCTCGCCGTGTCCGCGGCGACCGGGCGGGGCGTGGACGGCCTGTTGGCGCGGCTGGCCGTGCTGGTGCAGGAGGCGCGGGTGGGGGCCGAGCGGGCGGGCGCGGGCGCGGGCGCGGGCGCGGGAGAGGTGGTGGTGCACCGTCCCGTGCCCGAGGGCATCGACGTCCGGCGGGCCGGACCCGGTGCCTGGGTGGTGGCCGGGCGCGCCGCCGAGCGGGCGGTGGCGCTGTCCGACCTGACCGACGCGGGCGCCCAGGTCGAGGCCGTGCGGCGGCTGCGCCGCCTCGGGGTCGACCGCGCCCTGACCCGGGCGGGCGCACGCGACGGCGACGAGGTCACTGTCGGCGAGATGACGTTCACGTGGGGGGAGGACGCGTGATCGCCGTCGTCAAGGTGGGCTCGTCCTCGGTGAACGGCGAGACCGTGCACCGGCTCAGCGCGGAGCTGGCGGCGGCGCGGGGGGCCGGGCACACGGTGGTCGTCGTGACCTCCGGCGCCATCAGTGCCGGCTGGGCCGCCCTGGACCGGGGCGAGCAGCGCCCGGCGGACCCGGCCGTGCTGCAGGCGGTGTCCGCGGTGGGACAGCACCGCCTCATGCGCCTCTGGCAGGACGGCCTGGAGCCGCACGGGCTGCTGGCCGGGCAGGTGCTGCTGGCGCCGCTCGACTTCGTGCACCGCACCCAGTACCTGCACGCGCGCGGAACGCTGCGCCACCTGATCGACCTCGGCGTGGTGCCGGTGGTCAACGAGAACGACGCCGTCGCCGACGAGGAGATCCGCTTCGGCGACAACGACCGTCTCGCCGCGCTGGTCGCGCACCTGGTGGGCGCGCGGCTCCTCGTGCTGTTGACCGACGCGCCCGGGCTGCTCACGGCCGATCCCCGGCGCACCAGCGAGGTCTCGCTCATCGAGGAGGTGGTCGAGATCGACCAGCAGCTCGAGCGCCTCGCCGGCGGGCCCGGCAGCGCCCTGGGCAGCGGCGGCATGGCCTCGAAGCTGGCCGCCGCCAAGATCGCCACGTGGTCCGGCGTGGAGGCCGTCATCGCCGACGCCGGCCGGCCCGGCGTGCTGGCGGCGGCGTTGGCCGGTGAGCCCGGCGCCGGCACGGTGTTCCGGGCCCGCGAGCGGCGCCTGTCGGCGCGCAAGCTCTGGATCGCCTTCGCACTCGGGTCGGCCGGGAGCCTCACAGTGGACGAGGGGGCGCGGGCGGCGCTGACCGAGAAGGGCCGCTCGCTGCTGGCGCCGGGGGTGACCGGCGTGACCGGTGGCTTCCGCCCGGGTGATGCGGTCGAGGTCACCGGGCCCGACGGCCGGGTGTTCGCCAAGGGCCTGGTCCGGGTCCCGGCCGAGCGCGCCGGCGAGTGGATGGGCCGCCGCAGCCAGGTCGTCGTCCATCGGGACGACCTGGTGCTTGTAACCTGACTCGATGAACTCGCTGTCCTTGGAGCAGCTCGCGGGCCGCGTCCGCGCGGCGGCGAGGGTCGTGGCGAAGGCTCCGGGCTCGGTGCGCGACGACGTGCTCCGCCTGGCCGCCGACCTGCTCGACGAGGAGTGGGCCTCCTTGGTGGAGGCCAACCGCGCCGATCTGCAACGAGCCGAGGCGGCGGGGATGATCGAGGCCGCCCGGGACCGGCTGCGCCTGACCGAGGACCGCGTCCGGGCCATGGCCGGCGGGCTGCGCAAGGTGGCCGGCCTGCCCGATCCCGTGGGCGAGGTCACCGAGGGCTGGGTGCGACCGAACGGCCTCCGGGTCACCCGGGTCCGCGTGCCGCTCGGCGTGGTCGGCGTGATCTACGAGAACCGCCCCAACGTGACGAGCGACGCCGCCGGCCTGTGCCTCAAGGCGGGCAACGCCGCCTTCCTGCGCGGTTCGTCCTCGGCGATCGACTCCAACCGGGCCGTCGTCGGCCTGCTGCGCCGGGCCGCGGTGAAGGCCGGCCTGCCCGAGGACGCCGTGGCGCTGGTCGAGGACACCTCGCACGAGACGGCCGTCGCCTTCATGCAGTTGCGCAACCACATCGACTGCCTCGTCCCGCGCGGTGGCCCCGCCCTGATCGCCTCGCTGGTCGAGCACGCCACCGTGCCCTACGTCCTGGACGGGGACGGTAACTGTCACATCTACATCGACGGCGCGGCGGACCTGGCCATGGCGCACGAGCTGGCGATCAACGCCAAGACCCACCGCTTCGGCGTCTGCAACGCGGTCGAGACGATCCTGGTCCACGCCGGCGTGGCCGCCGCGTTCCTGCCCCGCCTGGCGGAGTCGCTGGCGTCGGCGGGGGTGGAGATCCGGGCCGACGAGCGCGTCCGCGTCTTCGTCCCCGACGCCGTGCCCGCGCTGGAGGACGACTTCGCCACCGAGTTCCTGGCGCCGGTGGTGGCCATCGGGATGGTCGACGACGTGGGTGACGCCATCGAGCACATCGCCCGCTACAGCTCGGGGCACTCCGAGGCGATCGTGACGTCCGACGTCGCCGTGGCGGACCGCTTCGTGGCCGAGGTCGACGGAGCGGCGGTGCTGGTGAACGCGTCGACGAGGTTCGTCGACGGCGAGGAGCTCGGGCTGGGGGCGGAGGTGGGCATCTCGACCCAGAAGCTCCACGCCCGTGGGCCGATGGGAGTGAAGGAATTGACGACGTTGAAGTGGGTCGTGCGCGGCGACGGGCAGGTGCGCCGGTGAGCGTGGACGGGTCACGCGCCGCCTTGGGCCTACCGGAGAGTGGTCCCCCCCGGTTCGCGTCCTTGGAGGCGGTGCGGGGCGGCCTCGCCCAGGTGGGCTACCTGGCCGACGAGTCGATCAGCGGCGTCGTGTACCTGGCCGACCGTCTGTCCAAGCCGGTCCTCGTCGAGGGCCCGGCCGGCACGGGGAAGACCCAGCTGGCCAAGTCGGTGGCCGACCTGACCGGGGCGCGCCTCATCCGGCTGCAGTGTTACGAGGGGCTCGACGAGTCCAAGGCGCTCTACGAGTGGAACTACCGCAAGCAGCTGCTGCGGATCCAGGCGGGCGAGCACGGCCAGAGCGAGCTGGAGGGGCCGTCGTGGAAGGAGCTCGAGGAGGACATCTTCTCGGAGGACTTCCTCCTGACCCGGCCGCTGCTCGAGGCGATCCGGGCCACTGATCCGGTGCTGCTGCTCGTCGACGAGGTGGACCGGGTCGAGTTGGAGACCGAGGCGCTCCTGCTCGAGATCCTCTCGGAGTACCAGGTGTCGATCCCCGAGCTCGGCACGGTGCGGGCGACGCAGCTCCCCATGGTGTTCCTCACGTCGAACAACACCCGCGAGCTGTCCGAGGCGCTCAAGCGGCGGTGCCTGTACCTGCACATCGACTACCCCGACCTCGAGCGCGAGCGCGAGATCGTCCGGGCCAGGGTGCCCGGCATCAGCGAGGAGTTGGCCGACCAGGTAGCGCGCATCGTGCGCTCGTTGCGCACGTTGGAGCTGCGCAAGGCGCCGTCGGTGTCCGAGACGCTCGACTGGGCCCGTACGCTCGTCTTGCTCGGAGTGGAGACGATCGACGCCGCCGAGGCGAAGGACACGTTGCACATCTTGTTGAAGTATCAAGCCGACATCGAACGGGCCACCAAGGAGCTGTTGTCGGCCTCGTCGAGCTGAGCGGCGGGGGCCTGTCCTCGTGCTCGATCTGCTGTCCGGCTTCGTCACCGAGCTGCGCCGCGCCGGGCTGCCCGTCTCGCTGACCGAGCACCTCGACGCAGCGGAGGCGGTCAAGCACATCCCGTTGGAGGACCGCGACGGTCTGAAGTACGCGCTGGCCGCCACGCTGGTGAAATCCTCCTCGCACTGGCGGGCCTTCGAGACGGCCTTCGAAGTCTTCTTCGCGGTGCGGGTGGGCGGGGCGGCGGCCGCTGAGGACGGTGCCGACGAGGAGCTGGGCGAGGACGGCGAAGGGGAGGGCGACCAGGCCGGCCAGAGCGGGCCGCGCGGCCAGGGGCGCTCCTGGAAGGGGGGCGGTGGGGGCGAGGGCATGACGCCCGAGGAGCTGGCCGAGCTGCTCTTCAAGTCGCTGCTGTCGGCCGACGCCGGTCTGATGAACGTGGTGGCCCGTAACGCGGTGGACCGTTACGCCGGGATGGAGCCCGGCCGCCCCGTCGGCGGCACCTACTACCTCTACCGGACGCTGCGGAACCTCGACCTCGACGCCGTCCTGGAGCGCCTCATGTCCCAGGCACAGGCGGGCGCCGCGGGCGGCGGCCTGACCGATCTGGAGGAGCGGCTGGCGGGGGACGAGTACAAGGCGCGCATCGACAAGTTCCGCCGGGCCGTCGAGACCGAGATCCGACGCCGGCTGGTGGAGGACCGGGGTGCCGAGGCGTTGGCCCGCTCGGTGCGCAAGCCGCTTCCCGAGGACATCGACGTCATGCACGCGACGCGCGAGGAGCTGGCCATGCTGCACCGGGTGCTCCACCCGCTGTCCCGCAAGCTCGCCGTGCGGCTCGCCCGCAAGCGCCGGCACGGGCGCCGCGGGCCGCTGGACTTCCGGGCCACCATGCGGCGTTCGCTCTCGACCGGGGGCGTGCCGATCGAGCCGCGCTTCCGCCACCCGCGGCCCGCCAAGCCTGAGATCTTCGTGATCGCCGACATCTCGGGATCGGTGGCCAGCTTCGCCCGCTTCACCCTGCACCTGGTCTACGCCATCTCCTCGCAGTTCTCGAAGGTGCGCAGCTTCGTGTTCGTCGACGGGATCGACGAGGTCACCCGGTTCTTCGAGGGCGTCGTCGACCCGGCCGAGGCGGTGGCCCGGATCAACCTGGAAGCGGACGTGATCTGGGTGGACGGCCACTCCGATTACGGCCACGCGCTGACCGAGTTCCACCGGCGCTGGGGCGACCAGGTGACGTCGCGCTCGAGCATCATGATCCTGGGCGACGCACGCAACAACTACCACGCATCGCAGTCCTGGGTACTCGAGGACCTGCAGGCCCGGGCCCGGCGCATCTACTGGCTGAACCCCGAGCCGCGTGACTATTGGGGCTCGGGCGACTCGATCGTGGGGGAGTACGGCGCGCACTGTGACGAGGTGGTGGAGTGCCGGACGCTCCGCCAGCTGGAGCACTTCGTCGGAAACCTGGCGTGAGCCCGACGCCTGCGGCTCCCGAGGACGACGACCGCGGCCCCGCGGGGGTCCTGCGCATCTTCCCGCCCGAGAACGGCGCGTCGCGCATCGTGCTCATCCGTCACGGGGAGGCCGAGTGCAACGTCAGCCGCGTCGTGGGCGGGCCCAAGGGCTGTACCGGCCTGACCGACCTGGGCCGCCGCCAAGTGGCGATGCTGGCGGACCGGCTCTACGAGAGCGGGGAGCTGCGTGAAGCCACGGCCCTCTACTCGTCCGTGTTACCCCGCGCGGTGGAGACCGCCGAGCGGCTGCGGCCAGTGGTCGGACCGGGCCCGAAGGCGCTGGGCCCGGTGATCGAGCGCTGCGATCTGTGTGAGCTCCACCCCGGCGAGTCCGATTCGCTCACCTGGGACGAGGTGGTCTCGTCGTTCGGGGTGCCCGACTGGGACCGTGATCCGTCCGTGCCCCTCGCCCCGGGGGGCGAGAGCTGGTCCGAGTTCGTGATCCGGGCCTCCGAGGCCGTGCGCGCCGTGGTGGCGGAGCACCCGGGTGAGCTGGTCGTGGCGGCCGTGCACGCCGGCGTGATCGAGGCGACCATGATCGCCTTTCTCGGGGTGACGCCCGAGATCTACCGGCGGGGCTGGGTCCGCATCGTCCATGCCTCCATGACCGAGTGGGAGTGGGTGCCGGCGGAGGACCGCTGGATCCTGCTGCGCTTCAACGACTCCTGCGGGGTGCCGAGGGCGTAGCCGGCCCCTCGTTTTGAGGGTCCGCTCACGGCCGCCCAACGACGGGAACGTTGCCCTCTGCTCGTATACGTCGGGTCCGGGAAGTCTCGGCTGGGCGGTGTACGCGGCGCCGGGCTTCCTCACCTAGCTCCGTATTCGCGGGGTCCGAGCATTTGCATTTCGCCTGTGTGCGGCGCCTCCACGTATTTCGCTCCCGGTGTATATGGGCCGAGGACCGAGCCGTACACACCCGGCGGCAATTGGCGACGTCTCGCCGGATACGGGCAGAAGGCAGATGTCGACGCGATGGGTCCGGGGGTCCTCGTCGCCCCGGGAGGGCGAGAGAGGTTTGGGTCGAAGCCGGGGCCACCCAGATGGGTCCCCCACCTCTCCGGGTTGGGATCCCGGCGTCGGCTGGATCAGCGGCCGGTCAGGAAGGCCTCAGAGAGTTGCTCGGGTGCGCAGGCGAGCCAGGCGTCCTCGATTGCCTCCCGAAGGGGGCGCTTCGTGACTACCTTCAGCTGCACCAGGATGGCGGCGTAGCCGTCGAAGTGGGGGATCGTGAAGAATCCCCTGCTGTCGCCGGCGAGTACGGCCTCCTTGTCGGCCAGGTCCGCCGTCCGCAGCGCGAGGATCGGACCCTGCGGCGGCTCGGCATCGCCGAAGCGCTTCAGGTCCGCCTTCGTGAAGGGACGCTCCCACGCGAAAGCCTTGCCGACGACGTACCACGTGCGATGTCCGTGGCGATCGCCGTCCTTGACCTCGGGCAACGCGGCGACCATCTGCTCGACGTCGCTGATGGCTGCCATGCCGGCACGTTACCGCTAGCGTTCCCGCTGGTGATCGTCGGATCGTCTCGTTGCCCGTGAGCTCCAGTCCCGGGTTGCACGGGGCCAAGCTCGGGCAGTTGCGCGAGCGCCTGGCGCCGTCCGTCGAAAGTGGAGACGTGCCGGCGATAGCGGCGTTGGTGGCTCGCGGCGACCACGTGCATGTCGAGGTCATGGGATCGCTGGCTTTGGGTGACGCCGGACCCCTGCCGCGTGACGCCATCTTCCGTATCGCGTCGCTGACCAAACCCATCACCGCCGCCGGCGCCATGGTCCTGATCGACGAAGGCGTCATGGCGCTCAGTGACCCGGTCGAGCGGTTCCTCCCCGAACTGGCCGACCGCCGGGTCTTGCGGAGCCTCGACTCCGGGCTCGACGACACCGTCGCGGCGGACCGTTCGATCACCGTGGAGGACCTGCTGACCTTCCGCCTGGGCTTCGGCGCCATCATGGCTCCTCCGGGCACCTATCCCGTGCAACAGGCCGAGGCCGAGCTGGGCCTGCGCACGTTGGGTCCGCCGTGGCCTCCGCCCCCCTTCGGCTCAGACGAGTGGATCGCCCGCTTCGCCACGCTTCCCTTGCTGCACCAACCCGGGACCGACTGGCGCTATAACACCGGCGCACAGGTGCTCGGGGTTCTCTTGGAGCGGGCGAGCGGGCAATCGCTCGAGGCGTTCCTGCGCAGTCGGCTGTTCGGCCCCTTGGGGATGCCGGACACGTCCTTTCGCGTCCCCGCCGCGCAGATAGACCGGTTCACGACGGCCTACATGCCCGACACGGAGTCCGGGACCCTCTCTGTGCTCGATCCACCGGTGGGCGGATGGTGGAACGAACCGCCGGCGATGGCCAACGGAGCGGGCATGCTCGTCTCGACCCTCGACGACCTGTGGGCCTTCGTGTCGATGCTGGTGGCCGGGGGCAGACACGAGGGGGAGCAACTGCTCTCGCCGCAATCGGTGACCGCGATGACGACCGACCACCTGACGGACGCCCAACGTGCATCAGGGGCGCTCTTCCTCGGGGTTCAAGGCGGGGGATGGGGCTATGGCATGGCTGCGCCCGGGCCGGTGAGCGGGGAACCGCCCTTTCCGTGGGGCTTCGGCTGGAACGGCGGCACGGGGACCCTTTGGATGACCGATCCGGTGCGTGGCGTCACCGGGATCCTCCTGACCACCCGGGCGATGACGTCACCCGAACCGCCGCCACATTTCGCGGCGTTCTGGAAGACGGTCTCTGCCGCCCTGGCGGACTGAGCCGGGCGGCCCGGACTTTCCCCAGCTACGCTGATCGGTCCGCGGAGAAGGGGACGAAGCGATGTACAAGAAGGTCGTGGTTGGCACAGACGGCTCTCCCACCGCCGACAGGGCGGTGCAGGCGGCGGTGGACTTGGCTCGCTCTTGGGGCTCCGAGTTGCATGTCGTGACGGCGGTTCGGGCACCCCGACCTGGCATGGCGTCGGTCTCGGGCGCACCCCTCATCGACTCGGGCGCGGGTCAGGCCCTGGTGGAGGAGGCGGCGCACCAAGTCGGCGAACGAGCCATTGCGGCCTTCGGGTCCGACCTGAAGGTGGTGGAGGCGCACGCCGCGCAGGGCAACCCCGACGATGTGATCCTCAACACGGCGGCTGACATCGGGGCGGACCTCATCGTCGTCGGGAGCAAGGGCATGCGTGGCGCTCGCCGCTATCTGGGCAGCGTGCCAAATTCGGTGGCCCACGGAGCCCATTGCGCCGTGCTGGTCGTCAAAACGGATTAGCCGTCGCGCCAGGTCGCTCTCGACCGGCGCTACTGCAGCGGTATCGATTGCACACTTGTCGCGCGGTAGGCGCGTCGCGTCGCCGCGCCAAATCTGAAAGAGAATTGATGGCAGAGAATCTGTTTGACGAACGCATTGCCAAGTCCTATGACTCGGACTCGCATGGCATGTTCACTCCGGCCGTGGTCGGTGCAACCGTGGACTTCCTCGCCTCGCTGGTCGGCGAGGGAAGAGCCTTGGAGTTTGCAATCGGGACGGGCCGCATCGCCCTCCCCCTGAGTCAGCGGGGGGTGCCCGTGAGCGGCATCGACCTCTCGCCCGACATGGTCACCCAACTGCGGGCCAAGTCCGATGCGGAGGCCATCGACGTGAAGATCGGCGACTTCACGACGACGAGGATGGATGGGAGCTTTCGGCTCGTCTATCTCGTGTACAACACGATTGGGAACGTGACCACCCAGGACGCCCAGGTGGAGTGCTTTCACAACGCCGCGGCGCATCTCGAGCCAGGCGGATGCTTCGTCATCGAGGTCGGCGTGCCGCGGCTGCGGAGTCTGCCTCCGGGCGAGACCACACAGGTCTTCACGTTCACACCGAATTACATCGGCTTCGACACGCTGGACGTGGCACAGCAACTGGGTGTTTCACACCACTACTGGTTCAGCGAGGGCCGAGCCGAGACCTTCCTCACGCCGTTTCGCTTCGTGTGGCCGGCCGAATTGGACCTGATGGCGCGCCTCGCCGGCCTTCGACTGCGTGAACGGTGGGCCGATTGGGGACGCGAACCGTTCACCAACGACAGCGGCAAGCACGTGTCGGTATGGGAGAAGCCCGAGGGGAGCTGAGCGTCCGCCCGACCGCGCTACCCGATCGGGCTACCTGGCGTCGCCCGGGCGTGGGCCCGCTGCGGCGACCACGACGAGGGTGGCGATGAGGACTGCGGTCGCGCCGCGGCGCCACAGTGCGCGGAAGGCCGCATGGTGCAGATTCATCTCGGACCCCCTCCCGCGTGGCGATGCGTTCGCCCCGTCGGAATCCACCCTAACGGCCCAGGTCAGACTACTCATGGGCCGAAAAGACCATTCCGGTAGTGTGCGGCCCATGGCCGATCTCGGCCCTTGGGAGCCGTTGTCGCCCGATGACGTCCAGACAGTGCTCTCGGGCGCGCCGTTCGTGTGGTGGCTCGCCGGCGGCTGGTCGCTGGACCTCCTGATCGGACGTCCCACCCGCGATCACCACGACCTCGACGTGACAGTTCTGCGCCCTGAGCTGGCACAGGTCCGCAAGTACCTTGCCGCCTGGGACCTCCACGTCGCAGACCCGCCGGGAACGGGGACGCTGCGTCCCTGGCCCCTGGGCACGACACTCGGCGCGGAGCTGCACGACGTGTGGTGCCGGCGCCGCCCGGGTGAAACGTGGTGCCTCCAGATCATGGTCGACGACGTCGACGGGGACGCCTGGATGTACCGTCGGGATAGCCGAATCAGGCGTCCCGTCACGAGTCTGAGCGGCCGGGCGTCCCGCCCGGGCCGTGCAGTGCTCGCTCCCGAGATCCAGCTCCTGTACAAGAGCAAGGGTGTGCGCGAAAAGGACCAGGCCGACTTCGACCGGTTCTCGGTGCTCCTCACCGAGGAGGAGCGAACTTGGCTGGGCGGAGCACTCGAACTCGCCTCGCCGGACCACCCATGGCTGGACTATCTGGCCCAGCCATCGACGGGCTCGTAGGACGAGGGACGACGTGGCGGAAAAGCCGATCCTGCTCGTCCTGATCACTGGGCTACAGGCGACCGGAAAGTCGACGATGGCGCAGGTCGCCGCGCGCGAGCTCGCGGCCCCGGTCTTCGCGCATGACTGGGCCATGAGTGGCCTACGGCCCTATCCGGAGATCCAGCAGGCGCTCGAGGCGATGGATCCCCCGGGACATCGTGCGGTGGGGTGGTCCCTCCTGTGGGCACTGGCGCGATCCCAGCTCAGGGCGGGCTCCTCTGTCGTGCTCGACGGCGTCGCCCGTGAGCCCGAGGTCGAGGGAACGCGCCGCCTCGCGCGTGAGGAGGGCGTCCGGAGCCTTGTGGTCATGACTTCGTGTGGAGACGTCGCGGTGCACCGGTCACGTGTCGAGGGTCGTGACCGGATGATTCCGAACTGGTACGAGCTCGAGTGGAATCACGTGGCGCGGGCACGCGCGTCGTGGCTCGGGCCACCAGGCGTCGAACTGGTGCTCGAAGCCACGGACGCCGTTGAGGCCAACGCCGAACGCTTGCGCCAGGCGCTGCTCTGGGCGAGTTCCTGACGTCCGTTGCTGTGTGGTGGCAGGCTCTTGGCCATGTTCGAGCGGTTCACGGACCGATCCCGCCGGGTCCTCGCGCTGGCCCAGGAGGAGGCCCGTCTCCTCCAGCACTCCTCCATCGGCTGCGAGCACATCTTGCTCGGCCTCATCGGCGAGGCACACGGGGTGGCGGCGCGCGTGCTGGCGTCGGCGGGCATCGAGCTGGCACCTGCCCGCGAGACCCTCGAACGCATGCTTGGCCACGGCGCGAAACCTGATCCGAACGGCCAACCCTTCAACGCCGCGGCGAAGCAGGCCCTGGGGCGATCGTTACGCGAAGCGCTGGCTCGGAACTCACCCGTCATTCACACGGAGCACCTCCTCCTGGGTGTCGTCACGCCCGAGGAGGAGCGCGTCGCATCTGTGCTGGCGGCTTTCGGTTCCAGCGGCGAACAGATACGGCAGCGGGTCGAGAACGTGCTGACCGGACAGAACCCCGCCCGTGACGAGACGATCCGGCCGTTCTTCGAGCGTCTGAGCGCACGTGACTGGAGAGCCCTGTCGGAGGTCTTGGCACCCGACGTCGTGCGGGTGGGGCCGTTCGGCGACGAGGTGACCGGACGCGAGCCGTACCTCGACCTGCTCGCCCGCTCGGTTCCCGAGGGGTACGGCAACGACGTGCACAGGATCACCTACGCCGCCGGTGGACGATCGGGGTTCGCGCGGGTGACCGAGCACCTCGCCTATCCCGATCGCGAGTTCCACCTGGAGGAGGCCTACGCCTTCGAGCTCGACCCAGCCGGGTTGATCTGCCGGGTCGAGGTGTTCTGGCAGACACCCCATCTCGAGGCCGACGCCGTCCCTCGGGCGTGACCGGTGCCCGGGTCAGACCGATGCGTCGCCCAGGGCCACCAGACCCGCCGGCGTGGGCCGGAACCGACAGGCTCGGAGATAGAAGTCCTTGAGCGTCTCCTCGAAGTCGACGTGGACCCACTCGCATCCGGCCGACCGGCACCGGTGCACGACCACCTCCAGCAATCCATGCCCGATTCCGGCCCGCCGACGGTCGCCGGCCACCAGGGCGTCGAGGACGAACGCGTGCACGCGGCCGTCCCAGGCGACGTTTACGAAGCCGACGAGGCGCTCGCCGTCGTAGGCGCACACCCAACCGAGGCTGTGGCGCCGGACCTGGCTCCACCAGTCGATATCGAGGAGCGGGTGACCCAAGCCCTCAGCGTGCAGCAAGTTGACGTCGGCGTTCGCGAAGGGAGCCCGCCATTCGTAGCGCACGGCCATGGGTGCAGAATCTACGTCCGCCAGCACGAGCCGGCCCTTGGGACGCCGCTGACGCGGTCCTTAGCAGGCGTAGTCGTCGTCGTACTGCGTGCTGTCGTACTGGACGACCTCGAGCGGGCCGGTGGGCAACCGGGCCCCCATGGACTGCCATCGGGTGATGTCGCCGCAGCTGCCCGGTCCACTCGGCGACGGGAGGTAGTCGGCCATCCAATAGGGGACGTCGGGCTGGTAGTTGCCGACGATGTTGTTCCAGACGCCGGGGCTGGCGTAGATGCCGACGTAGGGGATTCCCTCGGTCTCGTGCAGTGCGTTGAGCGCGCCTTGGACGAACTGGGCGTTCTCGCCAAAGTTGCCGGACCAGTTGGCGGAGGCGGTTTCGACGTCGAGCCACCAGGGTGTGGCGGTGGACCCTGCTCCGGCTTGCGAGGCATCGTTGTAGGCAGAGAGCCCGGCCTGATAGCCGGCATTACACGAAGTGTCCCCGTTGCACCCGGGCTCATTCGTGCCCGACGTCGTGTAGGTCAGGTACGTATAGAGGTTGAGCCCGCCACCGGCCCACGCCAACTCCTCCGACAGGCAGGGGTTGGTATTCCCCGACGAGCTGCCGTCCACCTGGACGATGCTGATCTGGTGGTCACCTGACGGCAAGCTCGAGCACTGATACCTGCTGATGTCGTAGCCGTACGCGCCGGAGGGGTAGGTGCTCCCCACGAAGGCGCCGCTCCCGGGTGCTTCCGCCATGCCGACGATCGGCCGGAAGAGGGCCGAGGGCGCGGAACCGTAGTAGTCGGCCGCGCCGAAATTCGACACCAATCCCGCGGTGTCGGTGAACCAGTAGCCGTTGTCCGTCGGCGTGGCCGCCGCAGCCACAATCGGGTGTTTGAGCGTCAGTCCCCCGAGCGAGCCGAAGAAGGGTGCCGTGCCGAAGCTGAAGATCCCGCCGTCCGAAGCGACGAGGAAATAGCCGGCGCCGGCCGGGCCGGTGATCATCCCGACGACCGGCTTGTTGAGCACGAGGCTTCCGGTACTCCCGTAGAAGGTGGCGTCACCGAAGGCGAAGATCCCGCCGTCGGAGGCCACCAGCCAGTAGCCCCCTCCGTCGGCGGTGGCGGCCATTCCCACCACCGGCTTGTTGAGAACCATGCTGCCGGTACTGCCGTAGAACTGCGCGTCGCCGTAACTGAAGATCCCGCCGTCGGAGGCGACGAGCCAGTAACCCTTGCCGTCGGGGGTGGACGCCATCCCGACCACGGGTTTGTTCAGGACCATGCTGCCGGTGCTGCCGTAGAACGGCGCGTCGCCGTAACTGAAGATGCCCCCGTCAGAGGCCACGAGCCAGTAGCCCCCGCCGCCGGGGGTGGACGCCATCCCCACCACTGGCTTGTTCAGGACCATGCCACCAGTGGAGCCGTAAAACGGCGCGCCGCCGAAACTGAAGATGCCCCCGTCGGAGGCCACCAGCCAGTAGGCAGGCGTCGGGGCCGCCGCCGCCGCAGGCGGCGCCGGCGTCGCGACCGTCGTGACGACGGCAGCCAGCAGAGGCAGTGCTGTCACCAGCACGGCGAGGACGAGACGCCGGATCAACTTCTGAGGAACTCCGCCACCTGGAAGGCCAGGTCGAGCGACTGGCGAGCGTTCAGGCGCGGGTCGCACGTCGTGGTGTAGCGATCGTCGAGATCCGCTTCGAAGATCTCTTCGGCTCCACCCAAGCACTCTGTGACGTCGTCTCCGGTGAGTTCGATGTGGAGCCCGCCCGGCCACGTCCCCTCGTCCCGGTGTACGGCGAAGAAGGAGCGCAGCTCGGCGAGGATGTCGTCGAGGCGTCGGGTCTTGCGCCCCCCCTCGCTGGTGAACGTATTGCCGTGCATGGGATCGCAGGCCCAGACCACGGGGTGGCCCTCGGCCTCGACCGCCCGCACGACGGCGGGCAGGAGCTCCTCGATCGCATCCGCTCCGAGCCTCGTGATCAGGGTCATACGGCCGGGGACCCGGTTGGGATTCAGGCGCTCGCAGATCGCCAAGACCTCGGCCGGCGAGCAGCTCGGTCCCACCTTGGCCCCGACGGGGTTGTTGATCCCGGAGAGAAACTCGAGGTGGGCGCCCTCGAGCTGGCGCGTGCGGTCACCGACCCAGACCAAGTGCGCCGAGCAGTCGTACCAGTCGCCGGTGATGGAGTCCTGCCGGGTGAGACATTCTTCGTAGGGCAGGATCAGTGCTTCATGACTCGTCCAGAAGTCGACCTCGTGCAAGCCTTCTTCGGCGCCGAGGTCGATGCCGCAGGCCGCCATGAAACGCAGGGCGCGGTCGATTTCCGACGCGACGCGCTCGTAGCGACGCCCTTCGGCCGACGTCGCGACGAACTGCTGGTTCCACAGATGCACCTGCGAGAGATCGGCGAAGCCACCCTTTGTGAAGGCGCGCAGAAGGTTGAGCGTCGAGGCGGATTGGTGGTAGGCGGCCACCAGCCGCGCGGGGTCCGGCGTCCGGGCGTCGGCCTCGAAGGTCTCGTCGTTGACCATGTGCCCTCGGAAGGACGGCAATTCGACGTCGCCCACCCGCTCGGTGTTCGCCGACCGTGGCTTCGCGAATTGTCCGGCGATGCGGCCGACTTTCACGACCGGAACGCCCGCGGCGTAGGTGAGCGCGACGGCCATCTGCAGGATGATCTTGAGCTTGTCCCGGATCGAGTCTGCCGAGAAGTCGGCGAACGACTCGGCGCAGTCGCCGGCCTGGAGCAGGAACGCCTTCCCGGCGGCCACCTGGCCGAGCTGCCCGGTCAGATGACGGGCCTCACCGGCGAAGACGAGCGGGGGGAGCGCGGCCAGGCGCGCCTCTGCCTTCTTCAGCGTGTCCGCGTCGGGCCATTCCGGCTGTTGCTCGGCAGGGAACTTGCGCCAGGACGCGGCGCTCCAGGAGGAGGTCTCAGGCTGGCTCGTCACCGCAACAGGTTAACGCCGTAGGATCGCCGCTTATGGCCGCCTTCCGCTTCGCCCTGCAGGTCTCGCGAACGGCATCGCCGGCTGCCTGGCGTGAGCTGGCGCGCAAGGCGGAGGACCTCGGGTATTCGACCCTCTACGTGCCGGACCACCTGGACGACCAGTGGGCCCCCATGATCGCCCTCGCCGTCGCCGCTGAGGCCACGTCGACGATACGGGTCGGGACCCTCGTCCTCGACAACGACTTCCGCCACCCCGTGCTGCTCGCCAAGGAGGCGGCCACACTCGACGTGATGACGGACGGTCGCTTCGAGTTCGGCATCGGTGCCGGATGGATGACGACGGATTACGAGCAGTCGGGCATCCCGATGGATCGGCCGTCCGTGCGGGTCGACCGTCTGGCGGAGAGTCTCGAGATCATGCGCGCCATGTGGCAAACCGGGAGCGCCACCTTCTCCGGGAGGCACTACGAGGTGATGGAAGCGAGCGGTGTTCCTGCACCCGTGACGCCGGGCGGCCCACCGCTCGTCATTGGGGGCGGCAGCAAGCGCATCTTGTCGCTCGCCGGGCAGTACGCGGACGTCGTGAGCATCGTACCGAGCCTGGCGGCAGGGCAGATAGGTCCGGAGGTGGCGGCCGAGGCGGTGGTGGAGAAGTACGCCGACCGGGTGCGATGGGCCACAGAGGCGGCGGGCGACCGCGCCGGCGATCTCGAGTTCCAGTGCTGGACCGTGGCCGTGCAGGTCGTCCCGAACGCGGATCAGGTGATCGAGGCGATGGCCTCACTCTTCGACTTGACGCCGGACCAATTGCGGGCGGCGCCGCTCGCGCTCTTCGGTACAACTTCGGAGATCATCGAGACCCTGCGCAAGCGGCGCGAGGAACTCGGTTTCAGCTACATCGTCGTGCACGAGGCGGAGATGGAAGCACTCGCGCCCGTGATCGGCGAACTTGCCGGCACCTGAGCGCCCGACCCGCCTCGGGATCATGGGTGGGACATTCGACCCGCCCCACGTGGGGCACGTCGCCGCGGCCCGCGCGGTCATCGACCGGCTCGGACTCGACCGTCTCCTCCTCGTCGTGGCCAACGACCCGTGGCAGAAGTCGGGCCAGCGGAAGGTCTCGGCCGCCGAGGACCGGTACGCCCTGACCGAGGCGCTGGCCCGAGCGGTCCCGGGGGCAGAGGCGAGCCGCCTCGAGATCGACCGCGGCGGACCCAGCTATTCGGTCGACACAGTGGAGGAGCTGCTGGCCCAGGCCGCCGCAACCGGCCATCCGGTGGAGTTGTACCTGGTCATCGGCGCTGACCTGGTGCCCGAGCTCGAATCCTGGCATCGGTCCGCGGACCTCCGGCGGCTTGTCACCCTCGCCGTGGTGTCGCGTCCCTCCGGGACGGCCCCGGTGGCACCACCGGGTTGGCGGGTGGAGTGGGTCGACGGACCCCAAGTCCCCGTGTCCAGCTCAGAGGTCCGTGAGCTGCTGGCCGTGGGCGCCCCGGTGGACGATGTGGTGCCCCCGGAAGTGGTCCATTGCATTCGCCGCCGCGCTCTGTACGCTGTCCCCTAGATGAGCGCCATGCCGGCCGGGTGGACGGAACTGTCGGACAGTCCCCACGTGGGTGTGTCCCCTGCTCGTGCCCAACGGCGGGCCGAACGGCGAGCGCAGTTGAAGCTGGAGCGCCGGGTTCGGCAGCGCTGGGCGATCGCGGCCTGCTCGATCCTGGCCGCGGCCTTCGGGCTCACCGTGGGGATCCTGGACGTGCTCCATTGACCCGAGGGTTGGACGTACACGTCCAGCTCCCGCCGGCCGTGGCGACCGCCGCGTCGTCGGCCGAGGCCAAGCTCGGACGTGACACCGTCGTGCTCGCCATGGGCGAGCTGTTCGGCGTCGTCGATGCCTTCGTCATCACCAGCGCGCAGAACACTCGCCACGTGCGCACACTTGTCGAGGAGATCGAGCGGGGCGTGAAGGAGGCGCACGGCGTCGCACCGGTGCGCATCGAGGGGCTGCAGGACGCAACGTGGGTCCTGATGGACTACGGCGACTTCATCGCGCACGTCTTCTTGCAAGAGACGCGTGACTATTACGACCTCGAGCATCTGTGGTCGGGCGCCCCCCGCGTTCCCTGGCGAGCTGACGTCGAACACGCCGGCTGATCCGACCGTGTGGTCGCCCGCTTAGGGCGGCCCGCCGAGGAAGTCAAGAAGATAGACCGGCGCGCTCACCTGCGAGCCGTTGGCGATGGGGACGCTGGTGCGCTGACCGTCGATTTCGAAGACCACACCGGTGTTGACGCCGCTCGCAGTGGCGATGGTCGTGACGATCTGGGCAACCGCCAACTCCGCGTTGTTGCCGGTGATCGTGCCGAAGGTCGTGTTCATGTTCACGGTCACGATGTTGTTCTGCGGCGGGAGCACGGAGAGCACCGTCACGTCGCTCGGGATCGCAGTGGTGATGCCCTCAGCGGTCTCGGAGCTGAAGGGGCCGGCCAGCATCGCTCGGATAATGGCGTCGAGCGGCGCCGGGGCCGCGACGTAGCGGACGGCGGGAGTCAGCTGATCGCTCGAGTTGAGGAAGAAGACTTTGACCTGAACAAACGAGGACGGCTTTGGCTGGGTGGTCGTCGTGGCGGGCGGGTGGGGGTTGAGGAGCCCGAAGGGCACCTTCGAGGGCGACATGCTGCTGGGCGAGCTCTGGGTTGGGATGGCACAGCCGGCGGCGACGAGAGCGAGCGCCGGCAGGACCAGTGCAGCCAGGCGGCGGCGCATCACGCCACGCCCTCGTCGTCCCCGCCGCCGTCGGCGTCGCGTCCATTGGACAGCACGGGAAGCGTGAGGACGAAGCGGGCGCCCCCTTCAGGAGCCGACTCGACGCGAACAGTGCCGTGCATGACCCGCATGTGTTCGGCCACCAGGGCCAGGCCCAACCCTGTGCCCCTTCCGGTACCGCGCCGTCCCGACGCCGACCCGCGGTAGAAACGTTCGAAGATCTTGGTGCGCTCACTGAGGTCGATGCCGGGGCCCGCGTCGTCGATCGTCACCTCCACTTGCGCATCGTCGCCCGGTCCGACTCCGACCGTGGTCGCCCCGCCGCCGTAGTGGTCGGCGTTCTCCATCAGGTTGACCATGACACGCTCGAAGCGGCGTTTGTCCACGCCCACCCGCCACGACTGCACGGCGGGTTCGACGCGCACCTCTGGGGGTGCGTAGTTGCCGTGGCGGTCCATGTGCCCGAACCCGGAATCCACCGAACGTTGCACCAGCTCCGAGACATTGACCTCCTCGAGGAACACGTCGACCGAGCCGGCGTCAGCTCGTGACATCTCGAGGAGATCCGCGACCATGCGCTGAAATCGTCGCAGGTCGTCGCTGAGGTTTTGGAGCGCCCGCTGCGAGCGACTCGAGAGCCCGTCCCGGTCGGCTTCGAGGACCTCGAGCGATGCGGCCAGGGTGGTGAGGGGAGAGCGGAGCTCATGGCTGACGTCGGAGTTGAACCGGGCCTCTCGCTCGATGCGCTCCTGCAGCTGGTCGACCATGGCGTTGAACGAGTTGGTCAGGCCCTCGAGGTCGGGGTCGGCTGCTTCGGCGTCGAGGCGGGTGTCGAGATCGCCACCGGCGATGGCGCCCGCCGCCCGGGACACGTCGGACAGCGGTCGCAAGCTGCGGGTGCTGGCGAAGCGACCCAGCGCGGTGCCCAGGATGGTCGTGATGACACCGGCGACGACGAGGGTCAACCCGAGGACGCGGAGCGTGTGATCGAGGTCGGACAAGTCGAACACCTCGAAGTAGTCGGCCTGGACGGAGGGGATAGGGACCCCGATCACGATCTCGGCCGTCCCCTGTGGTGTGCGATAGGTCTGCGTCGCCGCCGTGCCGGCCAGCACCACCTTGCGCAGCTCGCGGGGGACGGAGGACGCGTTGACGGACAACGAGGACGCGTAGGACTTGGACCGGTGGTACAGCACCGAATGGGCGTCCGTCCCGGCGTCGATATTGGAGAGGAGCAGGACGTACCCGGTGTTGCCAGCCTCGAGCGAGGTGCGGATGACGACGGCATTGGCGAAGGCCTGGTGCTGGGCCGCCGTCTCGCGCCCGGCCAGGAGGAAGTGGCGGGTCGTGAAGTAGGACAGGCCGCCCATGAGGATGGAGAGGATCAGCGCGCCGAGGCCGAAGAGGGCCGTGATGCGGGCGCCGATGCCCAGCCTCACGTCACGTCCTCACGTGAAGGCATCACGGCATGGGGGGCAGCGAGGCACCGGGCCTCAGGGCCACACGTGCCTCACGTCACGGCACCAGCTTGTAGCCCATGCCGCGCACCGTGAGGATGTGCTGGGGTACCGCCGGGTCTGCCTCGACCTTGGTGCGCAGGCGGCGGATGTGCACGTCGACGAGGCGGCCGTCCCCGAAGTAGTCGTATCCCCACACCCGGTCCAGGAGTTGCTCCCGGCTCAACACCTTGTTGGGGCTCGCGGCCAGCTCACAGAGGAGGCGGAACTCGGTCCGGGTGCAATGCACCTCGTCGCCATTGAGCCGGCGCAGCACGCCCTGCTCGGGGAGGAGCTGCAGGTCCCCGAACGTGATCGCGCCCGGCTCCTCCTCGGCGGGCCGGGCGCGACGCAGCAGGGCGCGGATGCGTGCCGCCAGCTCCTTGGCCACGAAGGGCTTGGTGACGTAATCGTCCGCGCCCGCTTCCAGCCCCGCCACGACGTCATGGGTGTCCCGCGCGCGGTGACGATGATGATGGGGACGGCGCTGCTGCGCCGCAGGGCCCGGCAACACTCGAAGCCGTCCATGCCGGGCAGCATGAGATCGATGAGCGCGACGTCAGTGGGCGCCTCGGCAAAGAGATCGAGGCCCTCTTCGCCGCTGGCGGCGTCCCTTACCTCGTAGCCCTCACCCTCGAGGGCGAGCCGCATTGAGGACCTGATCCGCTCATCGTCCTCGACGACCAGAATGCGCCCGCTCATTGACCTCCAGCTCAGCTGATCCAGATCTGGGTCGGCCAGACCGAGCCCCCAATCATGCCGTACGCAGCGGTACCCTGCGGCGTGGTGGGGTTGTTGAAGTTCTGCACGGTCGGATTGCCGATCACGGCCCAGACCGCTCGGTCGGTCCACAGGTAGGGGAGGTCCAGGGCCAGGCGCTTGTTCACCGTCTTGTAGGACGCCTCGCGGGCTGCCTTGTCCGTGCTCGCTCGGCCGGCCAGCAAGGCCTTCTCGATCAGAGGGTCCCCGTTGCGGGCCATGTTGATGGAGAGGCTCCCCGAGCTGACCGTGGTCGTGCTCCAGAAGATGTAGTTGAGGTCGGGGTCGACCGCACCGAACTGCCGCCAGCCAAGGGCCTGGTACTTCCCGGCCAGCGCGTTGTTGATGGTGTCGTTCTGCTGCACGATGTTCGTCTTGACCTGGAACCCCACCGCCCCCCACGCCTGCTCCAGGTACTGGGCCGCCCGGATGGCCGCCGGTGAGTTGGTCGAGCCGTACGAGAACGAGATCGGCCCCCCCTTGGCCTGGGCCGCCGCCTTGACCAGCTTGGCGGCCTGGCTCGGGTTGTAGGCGGGGTAGTTGGTGGTCGAGTAGTAGGGGGACCCGGGGACGAAGAGGCCGTTGCTCACCGGCAGGATGTTGTCGTCGATCACCTTGGCGTACTGCTTCCGGTTGATGGCCATCGCCGCGGCCCGCCGGACGTTGGGGTCGTTGAACGGCGCAGCCAGGCAGTTGAGCTGGACGCAGTTCATGTCGGGTTCGCCAGCGACGTGGGTGCTGTCGTCGATGTAGGAGTAGCTCTTGTTACCCCGGTACTGGGTGATGATCTGCGGCGTGTCGGTGATCATCAGGTCGATGGTGCCCGACTTGAGCGCCTCCGAGCGGGCCTGCTCGTCCGGGATCGGCTTGAACGTGATCTGCGACAGGTAGGGCATGCCCTTGCGCCAGTAGTGGGGGTTGGCCGTGGCGGTGAAGTGGTCGTTGGGGATCCATTTCTGGAAGACGAAGGGCCCGGTGCCCACAGGGTTCGAAGTCCCGTTCGGGTTGGCCAGCATGGACGGCGCCGCGATGTAGGCGATCTGGCCGCCGATGCCACCAGCGAGGTAGTAGGGGAACGGGACCCAGGGGGCCTTGAAGGTGATCGTTACCGCCAGAGGGCCGGTCTGGGCGATCGACACCAGCGTCGGGCTGAGGATGAAGCCGGTGAGCCCCGACTTGGCCTGGGCCTGGAAGTTCGTCAGCAGCGCGGCACCGTTGCACGGCGTGCCGTCGTGGAAGACGAGGTTGGGCCGCAGCGTGACGGTCCACGAGGTGTAAGAGGCGTTGGGGACGACCGACTGCGCCAGGTAGGGAACCCAGTCCCCGTTGAGCGTGACGATCGTGAGCGGGTCGAAGACCGTGCGGGCGTACATGACGCCGACCTCGTCGAAACGGGCCTGGGTCGGGTCGAAGCCGGACTCCTCGGCATCCACCCCGAACACCAGCGAGCCACCCCGCTTGGGGGTCTTCGTGCTGACCCCGTTGCGCCCGGGTCCGTTGGTCGTCGCACCCGCGATGTCGTCCCATCCCGAGGCGAGTGCGGAAGCCCCCGCGAAACCCGCTGCTGCTGCCGCGCCTCCGGCGAGCAGCGATCGACGATCGAATCTCGAGACCATCGGTCCTCCATTTCCCCGAACCCAGCGGACCCCCCGAAGGTTCCCGAGCGACAGTAGTGCCCGTGGACCTCGCTGTGGGGGCGGTACCGTTGATTTCGTGCATCCTGAGTGGGATCTGCCAGGGTTTTCGGCGTGGCTCAACGGTCGTTCGGCCGCAACCCGTAAGGCCTACGTCAGCGACGTGTCGGCCTTTGCCGAATGGATGTCCCGTAGCGACGTCCGCGCGCCCGACGGAGTCGATCGCATGCACCTGCGTCGGTACCTGGCCTCGCTCGGCACACGCAAACTCGCCCGCGCCACGATCGCCCGCAAGGCGGCCGCGCTGCGCTGCTACTTCGCCTGGCTGACCCGGCATGGTCGTCTGGGTTCCGACCCCGCCCGCTCCCTGCGCGCCCCCTCGGGTGGCGGGCGACTGCCTCGTGTGCTCTCCAATGGTGAAGTCAGCTCGCTGCTCGACGTCGGCGCGCAGGACGCGCTCGACCGGCGCGACCTGGCCGTGCTCGAACTGCTCTACGCGGCAGGCTTGCGCGTTTCGGAGCTCTGCGGCCTCGATCGGGGGGACGTGGACCTGCGCGGCCGGACGGTGACCGTTCTCGGCAAGGGCGCCAAGCAGCGTCGGGTACCGATCCACGACGTCGCGGTGGCGGCCCTGCGGGCGTGGTTCGAGGATGGGCGGGACCAGATGGACGGTCCCCCTGAGGCCGCCTTCGTGAACCGCCGCGGGTCGCGGCTTGGGCCACGGGACGTGCGCCGCATCCTGGACCGCCGTTCCCCCTCGCCCACGCATCCTCACGCCCTGCGCCATACCTACGCCACCCACCTCCTTGACGGCGGGGCCGACCTGCGGGTGGTCCAGGAGCTCCTCGGGCACGCGAGCTTGGCGACCACGCAGGTCTACACGCACGTCAGCAAGGAACGACTGCGGTCGGTCTACGGGGAAACCCACCCCAGGGCCTAAGGGCTCGCTGAGCGGCTAACATGGCCAGGCCCATCAGGGAGGTGGGCGGCAACACCGACCGACATCACCTGCGCGCGTTTCCACGGTCGCCGCCTGACGAGCGGCGCTGCGCCAGGGGAGCAACCGACTGGAGGAACCTATCTATGGCCGTCGTGTCCATGCGACAGCTTCTGGAGGCCGGAGTCCACTTCGGCCACCAGACGCGGCGGTGGAACCCGAAAATGAAGCGCTTCATCCTTGGTGAGCGCAACGGGATCTATCTCATCGACCTGCGCAAGACCCTGAGCGGGGTCGAGTCCGCCTATTCCTTCGTCCGCGACCTCGTCGCCGACGGCGGCACGATCTTGTTCGTCGGGACCAAGAAGCAGACGCAAGGCCCGGTGGCCGAGTATGCCGAAGCGTGCGGGATGCCCTACGTCAATCAGCGCTGGCTCGGCGGCATGTTGACGAACTTCGCCACCGTCTCCGGCCGGGTCAAGCGCATGCAGGAACTGCGGGCCATGCAGGCCGCCGGCGACTTCGAGGGCATGCCCAAGCGCGAGGCGCTGCAGCACACCCGCGAGCTCGAGAAGCTGACACGCAACCTGGGGGGCATCGCCAACCTGGATCGGCTTCCCAATGCCGTCTTCGTGATCGACACCAAGAAGGAGCACATCGCCGTCACCGAGGCGCGCAAGCTCGGCCTCCCTGTCGTCGCGGTCGTGGACACCAACTGCGACCCCGACGTGATCGATTACGTGATCCCGGGCAATGACGACGCCATCCGATCGGGTTCCCTCATGTGCCGGGTCATTGCCGACGCCGTCGTCGAGGGCCGCTTCATCGCCGAGCACCGGCGCCAAATGGCGCCGCCGGCGCCGGCCGAGGAGGGCAACACGCCGGCACCCCGGCCCCGCCGGGTGCACGCCACCCCCCAAGAGCCGGTGGAGGTGGCCTGACCGTGGCGAACTACTCCGCCAAGGACGTCGCGGCGCTGCGCCAGATGACGGGGGCGGGCATGCTCGATTGCAGGAACGCGCTCGAGGAGGCCGGTGGCGACCTGGACAAGGCGGCCCAGATCCTTCGGGAGAAGGGCCTGGCAGGAGCGGCCAAGCGGAGCGACCGCGAGGCGGCGGAGGGCGCCGTCGCGGTGGCCCGGTCCGGCGATGCCGCGGCCGTGGTCGAGCTCCGCTGCGAGACGGACTTCGTCGCCAAAGCCCCGGAGTTCGTGGCCCTGGCCGACGAGCTGGCCGCCCTGGTGGCGGCGAAGGGCGAGGACGCGACGGCCGAAATCGACGAGGAGATCGAGCGGCTGCGCGCCACATTGAAGGAGAACATCTCGGTCGGGCGGGTGCGGCGCTTGGTCGCCGAACCGGGCCAGGTCCTCGATACCTATCTGCATCGGCAGGCGGGGCGCGGCGTCAACGCGGTGGCGGTTGTACTCGACGGCGGCTCCGACGAGCTCGCCCACGACATCGCCGTGCACATCGCCTTCACCAAGCCGACGTACCTGAGCCGCGACGAGGTGCCCGAGGAGGACGTCACCGCCGAGCGTGCCACGCTGGAGACGATCTCGCGCAACGAGGGGAAGCCGGAGGCGGCGCTCGAGAAGATCGTCGAGGGACGCCTCACGGGCTGGTTCAAGGAGCGTGTGTTGCTCGACCAGTCGTATGTCCGCGACGAGAAGCAGACGATCACCGCGCTGCTCGGTCCGGCGCGGATCGTCGCATTCGCGCAGGTCGTCGTCGGCGCCTGACGCGCAGGGATCGTGGGAGAGCCGCGCCGGATCGTTCTCAAGATGTCGGGGGAGGCCCTCGCCTCCGCCGCTTCCGACGAGACCATCGACGCGGCCACCGTCGAGCGCATGGCGAAGGAAATGGCGCGTGCGATGGACGGCGGTGGGCTCGAGTTGGCCGTCGTGGTCGGCGGCGGCAACATCTGGCGCGGCACGACCGGTGCGAGCGGTGGCATGGACCGCGCCACCTCAGACACGATGGGCATGCTCGGCACGGTCATCAACGCGCTGGCGCTGCAGGACGCGCTCGAGCAGCAGGATCAACCGACGCGTGTGCTGAGCGCACTCTCCATGGCGGAGGTGGCCGAGCCCTACATCCGTCGCCGGGCCATCCGGCACCTGGAGAAGGGCCGCATCGTCATCTTCGCCGCTGGAATGGGGAACCCCTTCTTCACGACCGACACCCCCGCGGCCCTGCGGGCGGCCGAGATCGGTGCCGAGTTGCTCTGCAAGGGGACCCACTCGGGGGTCGACGGCGTCTACAGCGCCGACCCCAAGCTCGACCCGACGGCCACCCGCTACGACGAGATCTCCTTCATGGAGGTGATCAGCCGTGACCTGCGAGTCATGGATCTGACCGCGATCACCTTCTGCAAGGACAACAACCTGCCCATCCGGGTTTTCGACCTCATGATTCCAGGCAACATCCCTCGTGCGCTCAGTGGCGAGCAGATCGGTACGCTGGTCCGTTAATGGAAGATGACCTTGCCGGCCTGGTCAAGGATGACACCCGGGAAAAGATGGCCAAGGCCATCGAGCACGTCCGGCACGAGATGAGCAACGTCCGGACCGGGCGGGCCTCGTCGGCGCTCCTCGAGCCGCTTCTCGTGGACTACTACGGGACACCCACGCCACTCCGGCAGCTGGCAGGGTTCAGCGTGCCGGACGCGATGTTGTTGGTGATCTCGCCCTATGACAAGGGATCGCTGGCCGCGATCGAGAAGGCCATCATGGCCTCTGACCTGGGTATCAATCCCACGAACGACGGGACCGTGATCCGGCTGGCCTTTCCACCGTTGACAGAAGAGCGCCGCAAGGAGCTGGTGAAGGTCGTGCGGCACAAGGCAGAGGAGGGCCGGGTGGCAGTTCGGAACCTGCGCCGGGCGGGGCGACACGATCTCGAGGCTCTGCAAAAGGACGGTGAGCTCTCCACGGACGAGTTGGAGCGTGTCGAAAAGGACCTCGAGAAGATCACCCACGAACAGGTCGCGCTGATCGACCAATTGCTCTCGAACAAAGAGCAAGAATTGCTGCAGGTCTGAGGGGGCGACGAGACATGACCGACGGCACCGACGACGACGACGGCCTCGGGAACGGCTTCGAGGACGACCCCGAGGAGGGCGTGCAGGGCTTCGGTGGACCCGAGTCCGAAGGCGTCGACGAGGATCCGCCGAGTTACCACTCGGGCCGGGTGCGCATCATCGGGGCCGAACCGGCAGGCGACACCGTCCGCGAGGTGACGGGGCCGGTCTCCGAAGAGCATCCCGAGATCCCGCACTGGAACGACGCGGCCCACCGGACAGGTGCCGGCCATCCTGGACCGCAACAACGGCGAGGAGCAACCCGTCGCGCCACCGACGTGGCGCGAGGAGGAGACGGACTGGGAGGCGCAAGAAGAGGTCTTCGAGCCCGCCATGCTCTCCGACGATCTCCCGGCGGTGGGCGCGCTCCTGGGTGAGCAGCGCGAGCAGGCCGACGACGAGCGCCAGCCCTGGCATTTCGAGTCGGACGACACCCTGGTGATCCCGCCCGAGCCCGGGTTCGAGCCCGCGGCGACGCCGGCCCACGCCCGAGCCGAGCCTGCGGGGTTCAACGAGCCGCCGTACGAGCCCGATCTCGAGCCCGCGGAGGTCGCGCCCCGGGTCGCCTCGCCGGAGACAGCTGCGGCGTCGGCGGTGGCGGCCTCACGGCTCACTCCGCCGGAACCGCCCGAGGTGAAGAAGGTCCGCTCCCCTCGCACGACCCGTTCGGGCGCGAACGTGCGCACCGGGAACGTGAGCACAGCCGGAACCGGTGGGCGGGACATGCGCGTGGCGATCGGCAGCGGTGTGCTGCTCGGCATCGTCGCGCTGGTCTGCTTCGCTGCCGGCACGGTGGCCTCCATGGTCATCGTCTCGGTGGTGCTGCTGCTCGCCACCGCCGAGGCCTATGCCGCCTTCCGCCGCGCCCACTACCACCCGGCGACGCTGCTCGGCCTCGTGGCGGTGCTCTCGCTACTCATCGAGACCTACAACAAGGGCGTCGCCGCTCTTCCGCTCGTCCTCGTGTTGCTCGTCGCAGGCTCGTTCATCTGGTACCTGGCCCGCGTCGAACCGGCGGCGGAACCGGTCTCGGGAATCACGTCGACCGTGTTCGTCTTCGTCTGGGTGGGTGCCTTCGGATCGTTCGCGGCGCTCCTGCTCAACCCCAACCTGTTCCCCGACCGTCACGGGATCGCCTTCGTGCTGGCGGCCGTGATCGTGACGGTGACCGACGACGTGGCCTCGTTGCTCGTCGGCTCGGCCATGGGGCATCACCGACTGGCCCCCTCCATCAGCCCCAACAAGAGCTGGGAGGGGCTGATCGGCGGCGCCGTCGCGGCCATCCTCGTCTCGGTCATCGTGGTCCACTTCATCCATCCGTGGACCATCGGCAAGGCTGCGCTCTACGGCGTCGTCGTCGCGATCGTGGCGCCGCTCGGTGATCTGAGCCAGTCGATGATCAAGCGGCACCTCGGCGTGAAGGACATGGGTCGGATCCTGCCCGGCCACGGTGGCATCCTCGACCGCGTCGACGGACTTCTCTTCGTGATCCCCGCCACGTACTTCGTGGTCAAGGCGATGCACCTCGGATGAGCTGATGCGCACCGTCAGCCTGATGGGCTCCACGGGCTCGGTCGGCACACAGGCGCTCGACGTCATCCGCCGGGAGCCCGACCGGTTCCGCGTGCATGCGCTGGCCGCCCATCGCTCCACGACTGAGCTCGCCGCGCAGGCAGCCGAGTTCGGCCCGGCCGTGGTCGTGATCGGCGACCGCTCTTGCTACGACGAGGTGCGCGGCGCCATCGCTGTCCGGTACCGAGGTCCTGGTGGGGGAGGAGGGCATGGCCGACGCGGCGCGTGGCGCCGACGTCGTGTTGAACGCGGTGGTCGGCTTCGCTGGGCTGCCGGTGACGATGGCCGCGTTGGAGGCGGGCAAGCGGCTGGCCCTGGCCAACAAGGAGTCGCT
Source organism: uncultured Acidimicrobiaceae bacterium (assembly GCA_963756625.1). Lineage (GTDB taxonomy): Bacteria > Actinomycetota > Acidimicrobiia > Acidimicrobiales > RAAP-2 > Bog-473. The sequence goes on along the minus strand of CAVWNQ010000002.1, from coordinate 198,640 downwards.
CATCGCCGGTGCTCCCGTCGTGCAGAAGGCACGCCGCACCCCGGGGGCCGAGATCGTCCCCGTCGACTCGGAGCACTGCGCGCTGCACCAGTGCCTGGCCTCCGTCCAGGGCACGACCGACGTGGCCCGCCTCCTCCTCACGGCCTCGGGCGGCCCCTTCCGGGGATGGCCCGCCGAGCGGCTCGGCTCCGTCAGCGTGGCTGACGCGCTGGCGCATCCGACGTGGTCGATGGGGCCCAAGATCACCATCGACTCGTCCACGCTCATGAACAAGGGCCTCGAGGTGATCGAGGCCCACGAGCTCTTCGGCGTCGATTACGACCGCATCGACATCGTCGTGCACCCCCAGTCCGTGGTGCACTCCATGGTGGAGCTGCGCGACGGCTCCACGCTGGCGCAGTTGTCGGACCCGGACATGCGATTGCCCATCGGCTACGCACTCGGGTGGCCCGACCGGGCTCAGGCACCCTTCGGCGCGCTCGATTGGTCGCAGCCGCGCAGCCTGACCTTCGAGCCGCCCGACCCCGCGGTCTTCCGCTGCATCGGCCTGGCCTACGAGGCCGGCCGCCAGGGCGGGTCCGCCCCGGCCTGGCTCAGCGCAGCCAACGAGGTGGCGGTGTCCGCCTTCCTCGACGGGGCACTGGGGTGGGTGGGCATCGCCGACGTCGTCGAGGAGACCCTCGACGCCTGGGTCGACGAGCCCGTCGACCAGGTGGAAGGCGTGCTGGCGGCGGACGCCGAAGCCCGGAAGCGGGCCTCGGAGATCGTCGAGCGACGCCTCGGAACGGGAAGCGCCCGGTAGCGTTGTCGGGGTCATGACGCTCACCGAGAAGGAGGCCGCGCGGGACGCCCAGCGCGCCACGCAGGAGGTACCGCCGGCCGGCGCGTCCGCCGGACCCGCCGACCCCGCGTCAGGCAACCCAAACGGCGTCATCCAGTTGCTGGTTGCGCTGGCGGTGATCACGGGGCTGTTCATCGCGTTGGGATGGGGCGACCTGCTCCTCTTCATCGTGATCCTGGTGGCCATCGTGATGCTGCACGAGCTCGGGCACTTCGTCACGGCGAAGCGGGCCGGCATGAAAGTCACCGAATATTTCGTTGGCTTCGGGCCCCGGCTGTGGTCGGTGCGGCGCGGCGAGACCGAGTACGGCGTCAAGGCCATCCCGGCCGGCGGGTACGTCCGCATCACCGGGTTCACCTCCACGGAGGAGGTCCCCGAGGAGGACGAGGCGCGCGCCTACCGACAGCAGCCTTTCCACCAGCGCATCATCGTGGCTTCGGCCGGGTCGATCGTCCACATCCTGATCGTGTTCGTGCTGGCACTCATCCTCGTCTTCGCATACGGCCAGTTGACGAACAACTACACCGTCGGCTCGGTCGAGCACTGGCCCGGCAAGACCACCCCAGCCGCCGTGGCGGGGCTCAAGGCGGGCGACACCATCGTCTCCGTCAACGGCAAGACGTTCGCCAACCCCGACGCGATGACCAACGCCGTGCGGGACTCGGTCGGCAAGACCCTCACGCTCGGGGTCGAGCGCGACGGCCACCTGCTCCACCTGAGCGCGACACCGCAGAGCGGCAAGGGGATCACCGTCGAGGGGCAGAAGCTCGAGAACCACGGCTATCTGGGTATCAACGTCAAGACCGCCACCGACCCGGTCAACCCGCTGACCGCACCGGGGGCGGCGCTCGACTCCATGTGGCAGGTCACCGCGCAGGAGGGCCACGGGATCGGGCAGATCTTCTCGCCTTCGGGATTCGCCTCGCTGTGGCACCAGCTGACCAATTCCAAGTATGCGACGTCGGCCGCCGACAACCCCGGGTCGGCCCCGCGCCCGACCTCCATCGTGGGCATCGCCCACCTGGGGGCGCAGGCGGAGCAGAACAGCCTCTATGCGGTGCTGATGCTCCTGATCGCCATCAACATCGTCTTCGCGCTGCTCAACATGCTGCCCATGATCCCGCTGGACGGGGGGCACGTCGCCATTGCCGCCTACGAGTGGGTGCGCACCAAGAAGGGACAGCCGTACTACCGGGCCGACATCACCAAGCTCTTCCCGGTGGCGGCGGTCTTCATCGGACTCTTGGCGTTCGTCGCCCTTTCCGCCATCTATCTCGACATCACGCACCCGCTGCAGTTACCGCACTGATCGCGATGGAGCTCTCCTCCTCTCTCCTGTCGTCCCGGCGGCCGACACGTCGCATCACCCTGGGCGGCGTGCCCATTGGCGATGGTGCCCCCATCACCGTGCAGTCGATGACGACGACGAAGACGGCGGACGTCGACGGCACGCTGGCGCAGATCTACGCGCTGGCCGCGGCGGGCGCGGACATCGTGCGCTGCACGTGTAACGAGGAGGCGGCCGCCGAAGGCCTGGCGCACATCGTCCCGCGCGCTGCCCGTGCCGATCGTGGCCGACATCCACTTCCACCACGAGATGGCCCTCGCTGCGCTCGAGGCCGGCGTGCAGGGGCTGCGCCTGAACCCCGGCAACCTCCGCAAGGAGGCTGAGATCAAACAGGTCGCCTCGGAGGCCCGCGACCGCGGTGTCCCCATCCGCATCGGGGTGAACGCGGGCTCGCTGCACCCCGATCTGTACAAGAAACACGGGGGTGCGACCCCAGAGGCGCTGGTCGAGTCGGCCCGCAACGAGCTCGCGTTCTTCGAGGAGGTGGGCTTCGACGACGTCAAGATCTCGGTCAAGGCCTCCTCCGTCGCCCTGATGATCGCCGCCTACCGACTGGCCTCCGAGACGTTCGACCACCCGCTGCACCTGGGCGTCACCGAAGCCGGTCCGCCGCCGGCGGGTCTGGTGAAGGGCACGGCGGGCATCGGCGCGCTGCTGGCCGAGGGGATCGGGGACACCATCCGCTACTCGCTCACCGCCGACCCGGTCGAGGAGGCCCGGGCGGGCCGTCAGCTCCTCGAGTCGCTCGGGCTGCGCGAGCGCAAGGGGCTCGACCTCATCGCCTGCCCCTCGTGCGGCCGAGCGCAGGTCGACGTCATCGCGGTCGCCAAGGAGGCACAGGAGGCGCTCGAAAAGCTGCAGCTGCCGATCCAGGTCGCCGTCATGGGGTGCGTGGTCAATGGCCCGGGCGAGGCGCGCGAGGCCGACATCGGCATCGCCGCCGGCAAGCAGAAGGGCCACCTCTTCATCCGCGGCAAGATCATCCGCGTCGTGCCCGAAGCCGACATGGTCCACGCGCTCGTCGAGGAGGCGGAGCGACTCGTGACCGAGGGCGTCGAGGCCCGCATCGCGGCTGCAGACTCCGGGGCCGAGGCGGAGGCGGAGGCCGATCGGCGCGCGCTCCTGGAGTCGACAGGAGACGATCCCAACCACACCTCGGCGAAGATCGAGATCATCAAGCGTCACTCGGACAACTAGTCCACAGCTACCCTTCTCCGATGACCAAAGGCGCCATCGTGACGCGGGAAGAGGACTTCCCCCGCTGGTACCAGGAAGTGATCGCCGGTGCGGAGATGGCCGAGAACGGCCCGGCGCGCGGCACCATGGTCATCCGTCCCTGGGGCTACGGGATCTGGGAGCTGATGCAGGCCGAGCTCGACCGGCGCATCAAGGAAGCGGGCGCGGAGAACGCGTATTTCCCGCTCTTCATCCCCGAATCCTTCCTCGAGCTCGAGGCCGAGCACGTCGAGGGCTTCGCGCCCGAACTGGCGGTGGTCACCCACGCGGGCGGGAAGCAGCTCGAGGAGCCGCTCGTCGTGCGGCCCACCAGCGAGACGGTGATCAACAGCTTCTTCTCGAAGTGGATCCAGAGCCACCGCGACCTGCCTCTGCTGCTCAACCAGTGGGCGAACGTGGTGCGCTGGGAGCTCCGCCCGCGGCTGTTCCTGCGTACGAGCGAGTTCCTCTGGCAGGAGGGCCACACCGCGCACGCCACCGAGGACGACGCGCGGGCCTTTGCCCTGCAGATCCTCGACGAGGTCTACCGCTCGACCATGGTCGACGTGCTCGCCGTGCCGGTGCTCACCGGGCACAAGACGGCCCGCGAGCGCTTCGCCGGGGCCAACCAGACCTGGACCTGTGAGGGGATGATGGGTGACGGCAAGGCACTGCAGATGGGCACCAGCCACGAGCTGGGCCAGAACTTCGCGCGCCCCTTCGACATCACCTTCACGAACGCTTCCGGCACGCGCGAGTACGTGTGGCAGACGTCTTGGGGCGCCTCGACCCGGCTCGTCGGCGCGCTGGTGATGGCACACGGGGACGACTTCGGACTCCGTCTCCCGCCCGCCCTGGCGCCGGTCCAGGTCGTGGTGCTCGTCGTCAAGGACGCCCCAGAGGTGCAGGGTGCGGCGGAGGGGCTGGCGGCCGAGCTCCGGGCGGCGGGGCACCGGGTCCGGATCGACGACCGGACCGACACGAGTTTCGGGCGGCGCAGCGTGGGCTGGGAGCTCAAGGGCGTGCCCGTCCGGGTGGAGGTCGGGCCACGCGACCTCGCCGAGGGCAACGTGACCGTGGTGGTGCGGCACCGCCGGGAGAAGGTGCGCGTCGCCCTGGGGGGCGTGGCGGCGGCGGTCGGCACGGCGTTGGCGGGGGCGGCGGCCGACCTCCTGTCCGAGGCGACGGCGGCGCGGGACGCCCGGACGGCGGACGTCGTCACGCTCGAAGAAGCGATCGAGGCCGGGGCGGTGGGCTTCGCCCGGGTGCGGTTGGGCGCCCTCGGGCCCGACGGCGAGGACCGTCTGGCCGAACACGCCATCAGCGTGCGTTGCCTGCAGCGGCCCGACGGCTCCCTGGCCGGGCCCGGGGACGCCGAGGACGGGCTCGTGGCCGTGGTCGGCCGGTCGTATTAGCGCAGGGCTTGCTATAATTCCTGAGCTGTCCATAGTTAGATCAGTACCTCGTTGAAGCGTGGGCTGCGGCCCACGCTTTCGCTTTGCGGGGGCGCGTTCGGAAGACGATGACCAGAGGAGGTGACGGCGATGAGCAAGGAGACTGCGAGCAGGCGTGGCGTGGACGGGGGCACGGCAGACCTGGTCGACGCGCTGGCACCCGTCCTCGAGGCCCGTGGCCTGGACCTGGTCGACGTGGAGGTGCACGGGGCGCAACTGACGGTGTTCGTCGACCGCGAGGGCGGCGTCGGCCTCGACGAGCTGGGTGACGCCAGCCGGGACGTCTCGGCCGCGCTCGACGAGATCGACCCGATGCCGGGCCGCTACACCCTGTCGGTCTCGAGTCCGGGGCTCGAGCGCCGTCTCCGCACGCCGGCGCACTACGCCCGGGCGGTCGGGGAGACCGTCACGGTCAGGGTGGACGCGGGGACGGCCGAGGTCCGGCGCATCACCGGGACGCTCGAGACGGCCGGCGAGACCGGCTTCACCCTGGTGGGGCCCGACGTGCCCGACGGCGAGGTGCGGATCGGCTACGACCAGGTCGAGCGGGCGCGCACCGTGTTCGAGTGGGGGCCGGCGGCCCGGCCGGCGAAGAGGGCCAAGAGTGAGAAGCGGGAGAGTGAGAGGGTGAAGCGGCCATGAGCAAGACCAATTTCGAGTTCCTCGACGTGCTGGGCCAGATCGCGCGCGACAAGGGGATCTCGGTCGACACGCTGCTCGACGCCCTGGCCAATGCGCTGGTGGCGGCCTACAAGCGACGCCCCGACGCGGCCGAGGAGGCCGTGGTCACCATCGACCCCGACTCGGGTGAGATCCGGGTCTACGGGCAGGAGCTCAACGAGGAGGGCGAGGTCGTCCGGGAGTGGGACGACACGCCCGACGACTTCGGACGGATCGCCGCGCAGACCGCCAAGCAGGTGATTCTGCAACGGATCCGCGAGGTCGAGCGCGACATGAAGTACGAGGAGTACGCCGGGCGCGAGGGTGACATCGTCACCGGGATCGTCCAGCAGACCGACAACCGCTACACGCTCCTCGACCTGGGCAAGGTCGAGGCGCTGCTGCCCCAGGCCGAGCAGGTCTCCTACGAGCGCTACGAGCACGGGGCGCGCCTCAAGGCCTACATCGTCGAGGTGCGCAAGACCACCAAGGGCCCGCAGATCGTGGTCAGTCGCACGCACCCCGGCCTGATCAAGCGGCTCTTCGAGCTCGAGGTGCCCGAGATCGGCTCCGGCGTGGTCGAGATCAAGGCGGCCGCGCGCGAGCCCGGCCACCGGACCAAGATCGCCGTCTGGTCCAACGACCCCAACGTCGACCCGGTCGGCGCCTGCGTCGGCGCCCGCGGCTCGCGGGTCCGCATGGTGACCAACGAGCTGCGCGGCGAGCGCGTCGACGTGGTGCCATTCTCCGACGACCCCGTTGAGCTCATCCAGAACGCGCTGGCCCCGGCGCGCGTGCGCGAGGTGCGACTCGACGAGGAGACGGGCACCGCCACGGTCATCGTGAGCGACTTCCAGCTCTCCCTCGCCATCGGCAAGGAGGGCCAGAACGCGCTGGCTGGCGGCGCGCCTCACCGGCTGGCGCATCGACATCAAGAGCGAGACGCAGCTGGCCGAGGAGGAGGCCGGGTACGCCGGCCAGGAATGGGCCGAGGGAGAGTGGGTCGAGGACGAGAGCGGCGAGCTCGTCTGGAAGCCGGCCGAGGGTGGTGAGGCCATGTCGGCCGAGGAGTGGTCGCACCAGGCGGAGGATCCGAGTCCGCCCCCGGCCGTCGGGTCGACGGAGACCGACGGGGCGGCCGAGGCGGATGCCGAGGCTCCCGCCGCCATGGAGGTTGAGGAGGCGCAGGCTGAGGCGGTGGAGGTCGAGGCCGCGGCCGTGGTCGACGGTGCGGGTGAGCCCGGAGTGTCGGAGGCCGAGGCATAGCGCCGACACGGACCTGCGTCGGCTGCCGGACTGCCCTGCCGGCCGACCAGCTGATCCGGATCGTCCGGCTACCGGGCGGGGCACTGTCGGTGGACCGGCACGGCCCCGGGCGCGGGGCGTGGCTGTGCCGGGGGTCGCTCGGCTGCTTGGACGACGCGGTGCGGCGGCACGGCTTCGAACGGGCGTTCCGGAGCAGCGTCGACGTCGCCGATATCGAGGAGTTACGTGCACAGTTGGGAGCGGCGTAGGAGTGCTCCGCACCCGATGTGCGAGGATGGGGGGCTGGGTTGACGCCGGGCCCCGAGAGGAACCAAGGACAAAGAGAACCACTTGCCGAAGAAGATTCGCGTCTATGAGCTGGCCAAAGAGCTAGGACTCACCAACAAAGAAGGGCTCGAACTGGCCCTCTCCCTGGGGATCGGGGTCAAGAGCCACTCGTCCTCGATCGAGGACGCGCAGGCCGACCGCGTCCGCCGCAAGGCCGATGCCGAGGGGCTGCGCCGACCCGTCCAGCCCGAGGAGCCCGCGCCCGCCAAGAAGGCCGCCAAGGCGACCAAGGCCGCCAAGGCCGCGCCGGACGGGGTCGCCGAGGCGCCTGCTGCGGCACCCGCGCCCGCCGCCGCGGCGGCCGCAGCCGGACCGGCGCCGGCGTCCGCCCCCGCCAAGAAGGCCGTCGCCACCAGCGCCGGCGCGGCGAGCACCGCCCCGGTCAAGAAGGCTCCCGCCCGGACGGTGGCCGCCCCGCCCGCCGCCGCCCCCGCCGCTGCGGGCGGTCCCGCCGGCGATGCCCCCACACCGCGCCCGTCGCGCCTGGTGAGCAGCCGCCCGACCTCGGCACCCGCGCCCGCCGCGGCCGCGCCGGCGGCGAAGGCCCCGGCCGCGCCGGCGAAGGCCCCCGCCGCCCCGGCGGCTTCGGTGGCGTCGGCTCCACCGGACACCGCAGCGCCACCGGCGCCTGACCGGACGCGTCCCGTCCGCCCCCCGCTCGGCCCCTCGGGCAAGCCCGTGCCCCCGCCACCCGGTGCGCGCCCGCCGATCGGCCCGAGCGGGCGGCCCATCCCGCCCCCGCCCGGCATGGGCGGGCGCCGGCCCAGCTCGTCCGCACCGTCGTCCTCGCGTCCCGGTGGCGGGTCTGCCTACCCGCCACGGACCGGTGGCCGCCCCTCGGGGGGCCGTCCCGGCGGCGGCCCCCCAGGCGCGTCGGGCGGCGGCTACGGCGGCCGTCCCTCCGGCGGCTTCGGCGGCCGCTCCGGCGCGGGTGCACCCGCAGGCGCCCCACCCCCCGGTGGACGCGGCGGCCTGCCCGGACGCCGGCCGCCCCAGCGCAGGGCGCGGCGCCGGCGCCGCAACCTCGAAGAGCTCGAGCCCACGCAGCTGACCATGTACCAGCCCTCGACGGCACCCGTTCCCGAGGGCGAGGTCATCATCGAGCGCGGGTCGACCGCGCGTGACCTCGGGCCCAAGCTCAACCGCAGTGCCGGCGACATCGTCCGCTTCCTGCTCCTGCAGGGCGAGATGGTCATGGCGACCCAGTCGCTGACCGACGACATGATCGAGCTCTTCGCGGCCGAGATCGGCGCCGACGTGCGCCTGGTCGACCCCGGCGAAGAGCAGGAGGCGGAGCTCCTCGCCCGGTACTTCGAGGAGGAGGACGAGGAGGACGAGGCGGACCAGCGGCCGCGGCCCCCCGTCGTCACCGTCATGGGTCACGTCGACCACGGCAAGACGCTGCTGCTCGACAGGATCCGTTCCACCGACGTCGTGGCGGGCGAGGCCGGCGGCATCACCCAGCACATCGGCGCCTACCAGGTGGAGTGGCAGGGCCACCCCATCAGCTTCATCGACACCCCCGGCCACGCCGCCTTCACCGCCATGCGGGCGCGCGGCGCGCAGGTCACGGACATCGTGATCCTGGTCGTGGCGGCGGACGACGGGGTGATGCCCCAGACCATCGAGGCCATCGACCACGCCAAGGCGGCCGAGGTCCCGATCATCGTCGCGGTCAACAAGATGGACCGGCCCGACGCCGACCCCCAGCGGGTGCTCCAGCAGCTATCCGAGCGCGAGCTGGTCCCCGAGGCCTGGGGTGGCGACACCATCACGGTCGAGGTCTCGGCGCTGCAGGGCACCGGCATCGAGGACCTGCTCGAGCGGATCGTGCTCGTCGCCGAGGTCGAGGAGCTCACCGCCCGCGTCGAGGGCGAGGCCCGCGGCGTCGTCCTCGAGGCCAACCTCGAGGCCGGTCGTGGCCCGGTGGCCACCCTGATCGTCCAGCAGGGCACCCTGCGGGTGGGCGACCCCGTGGTGGCCGGCGCGGCCTGGGGCAAAGTGAAGGCCCTGGTCGACGACCATGGCGACCACATCAAGGAGGCGCTGCCCTCGACGCCGGTGCAGGTGCTCGGCTTCTCCGAGCCGCCGCACGCCGGCGACGAGATGCGGGCGGCCAAGGACCTGGCCCGGGCGCGTACCCTCGGCGAGGCGCGGGCGCAGCGCTTCCGCCTCTCGGGGCACAAGCCGGTGGCCGCCGCCGCGGGGGCCAAGCTCGAGGACCTCTTCGATCAGATCTCCCGGGGCGAGACGGCGACCCTCAACATCGTTCTCAAGACCGACGTCCAGGGCTCGCTCGAGGCGGTGACCGAGTCGCTCAAGCGGCTCGAGCGCGACGACGTGAAGCTGAGCTTCGTGCTGCGCGGCATCGGCGGGATCACCGAGAACGACGTGCAGTTGGCCGCCGCCTCCAACGCCACGATCATCGGCTTCAACGTGCGCCCCGACAAGCGGGCGCGCGATCTGGCCGAGCAGTCCGACGTCGAGATCCGCACCTACGAGATCATCTACAAGCTGCTCGAGGACCTCGAGGCCGCCATGCTCGGCCTCCTGTCGCCGGTCTTCGAGGAGGTCGTCACGGGCGAAGCCGAGGTGCGCGAGGTCTTCCGGGTGCCCCGGGTCGGCGCCGTCGCCGGCTGCTACGTGCGGGACGGCAGGATCACCCGCGGTTCGAAGGTGCGCTTCCTGCGGGAGGGCACCGTCATCTGGAAGGGGTCCATCAATTCCCTCCGCCGCTTCAAGGATGATGTACGTGAGGTCGCCTCGGGCTTCGAGTGCGGCATCGGGCTGTCGGACTTCCAGGACCTGAAGGAAGGCGACGTGATCGAGACGTACGAGGAGCGCGAGATCGCCAGGACCTGAGGTGCTCAGGGACGCCACGAGCTGAGGAGCTGACGCGGTGACGGTGCGACGCCGGACGGCGACATACCCGCGGGCGCTGCGGGTGAACCAGGTGCTGCGCGAGGTCGTGGCCGAGGAGCTGGAGCGGCTGGCGGACGCCGACGAGTTGCCCATGGTCACGGTCACCGCGGTGGACACCGCGGCCGACATGCGGACGGCCGTCGTCTATCTCGCCTCGCTCGACGACGAGACCTCCGTCGTCCTCGAGGAGCACCGCGTGCACCTCCAGCGGCTCATCGGCACCCAGATGACCATCAAGCGGACGCCGCGGCTGTCCTTCCGGGCGGATCCCGCCATCGAGGCCGGCTCCCGGGTCGAGGAGCTGCTCCGCTCGCTGCACCAGGGGGAGCCCCCGGCCGACGACCGGTGAGCGGCGCGCCCGCCAGCGTCAACGGCCTGGTCGTCGTCGACAAGGAGCCCGGCTGGACCTCGCACGACGTCGTGGCCCGCTGCCGCAGTGTGTTCGGCCAGCGCCGGGTGGGGCACGCCGGGACGCTCGACCCCGATGCCACGGGCGTGCTCCTGGTCGGGCTGGGCCGCGTCACCCGCTTGTTGCGCTTCCTCAGCGCGCTGTCCAAGACCTACACGACCGACATCGTGCTCGGCCGGGCCACCTCGACTCTCGACGCCTCCGGCGAGGTCGTCGGCACCTACGACATGGCCGGGGTCACGCCCGAGGCGGTACGGGCGGCGGCCACAGGACTGACCGGTGCGATCGAGCAGATCCCGCCCATGGTGTCCGCCGTCAAGGTCGGCGGCCGCCGCCTGCACGAGCTCGCGCGCCAGGGCGTGGAGGTGGAGCGCGCGCCCCGGCCGGTGACCGTCTACCGCTTCGACACCGAGCCCGACCCCGGCCGTCCGGGGGTCTACCGGGCCGAGATCGAGTGCTCGTCGGGCACCTACGTCCGCGTGCTGGCACAGGATCTCGGGCAGGCGCTGGGTGGCGGGGCGCACGTGGCCCACCTGCGGCGCACCCGCATCGGCTCCTTCGGCGCGGCGGACATGCACCCGCTGGACGCCCTCGGCCCCGACGACGTCCTCACGCCGGCCCAGGCCATGCGCGACCTCGAACCGGTGCGGGTGGACGCGGCCACGGCGGCGTCGATCAGCACGGGCCTGGCGCTCGACCGGGTGCCGCTGGGCGCGGCGGGCGACGGGCCCTGGGCGATGCTCGACGAGCAGGGCAGGCTGCTGGCCGTCTACGAGCCGACCGGCACCGACCGGATCCGCCCGGCCGTCGTATTGGCCGGTCGGTGACGGGCGCCCGACTACCCTCGGTCGCGATGCCCGGAGCCGGTACCGCCGTCACGATCGGCGCCTACGACGGGGTGCACCTCGGGCACCGCGCCCTGCTGCGCGACCTCTCGGAGCGGGCCGCCGCAGCCAGGCTGTCCACGGTCGTCGTCACCTTCGACCGTCACCCGGCGGCGGTGGTGCGTCCCGACTCGGCGCCCAAGCAACTGACCAGCCTCGAGCAGAAGCTCGAGCTGCTGGCCGACTGCGGCATCGACCGCACGCTCGTCGTGCCCTTCGACGCCGCGCGCGCGGCCGAGTCGGCCGAGGACTTCGTGCGAGAGGTGCTGGTCGACCAGCTGGCGGCCCGTCTGGTCGTGGTGGGCGAGGACTTCCACTTCGGGCACGGCCGCCGCGGCAACGTCGCCCTGCTGCGCCGGCTCGGCGAGGAGCACGGCTTCGAGGTGGTGGGGGTCGGCCTGACCGGCGACGAGACCGAGCCCGTGTCCTCCACCCGGATCCGGCGGCTGCTCGCCGACGGGGACGTGGAGGGTGCGGCCCGGCTGCTCGGCCGGCCCCACGAGGTGCGGGGCCCGGTCGTGCGGGGGGACGGGCGCGGCGGCCCCGAACTGGGGTTCCCAACCGCGAACCTGGCCGTCCCCGACGACATCGCACTGCCGGCCGATGCCGTCTACGCCGGCCACTTCCGTCGGGCCGACGACACGGTCCACCGGGCCGCCATCTCGGTGGGCCGGCGTCCCACGTTCTACGAGCCGGGCACGGCACCGGTCCTGGTGGAGGCCTACCTGCTCCACTTCGACGGCGACCTCTACGGGGAGGTGGCCGGGGTCTCCTTCGCCCAACGCCTGCGCGCCGAGCAACGCTTCGACTCCATCGAGGCGCTGGTGGCCCAGATGCGGGCGGACGTCGAGGCCACGGAGCGGGTGCTCGCCTGGGCCGATCTTCCCTGATCACCCGGGGTGCTACGATATTTGTCGGCCGGGGAAGGTTCCCGGCACACTCCGACACGTTTCCCGAGGTTCTTCTCTTCATGCCCGACACGCAGGCAACCATCGCCGAGTACCGGCTCCACGACACGGATACCGGCTCGCCCGAGGTACAGATCGCCCTGCTGTCAGGCCGGATCAACCATCTGACGGAGCACCTGAAGGAGCACAAAGGGGACCACCACACCCGGCGGGGCCTGATGAAGCTCATCGGCCAGCGCCGGCGGCTGCTCGACTACGTCCGCAAGAACGACGTCGAGCGCTACCGCTCCATCATCAGCCGTCTCGGCATCCGAAGGTAGCGGGGCACCACAGAACCGGGCGTCTCGAGCCACTGGCTGCCAGTCGCCGGTCACTTCGGTTGCGAGGTGGTCGACCACTGGGAACCAGAAACGGAGATGCCCCCGACAAATACGAGGAGCATCATGACTGATGCCATTTCCGTTTCGGCCCCCATCAGCGGGACCGATCGCACCATGTCCTTCGAGGCGGGCAAGCTCGCCCAGCTCGCCGACGGGGCCGTTGTCGCCCGCATCGGGGACACCGTCCTCCTCGCCACCGTGGTGGCGGCGCGTTCGGTCCGCGAGGGCACGGACTTCTTCCCACTGACCGTCGACATCGAGGAGCGCGCGTACGCCGCGGGCAAGATCCCCGGCTCGTTCTTCCGCCGGGAGGGCAAGGCTTCGGACCAGGCCATCTTGACCGACCGTCTCATCGACCGCCCGTTGCGCCCGTCGTTCCCCGACGGGTTCCGCAACGAGGTGCACGTCGTGGGGACCATCATCGGCGCCGACCAGGTCAACCCGCACGACGTGCTGGCCATCAACGCCGCCTCGGCCGCGCTGATGATCTCGGGCATCCCCTTCGACGGCCCGATCGGCGCCGTGCGCATCGCCTACACCACCGAGGGCCAGTGGATCCCGCACGCGACGTTCCAGGAGAGCGCGGAGGGCACCTTCGAGCTCGTGGTGGCCGGCCGCGCCCTCAGCGACGACGCCGACAGCGAGATCGCCATCATGATGGTGGAGGCGGGCGGGACCGAGAAGTCGTGGTCCTACTACGAGTCGGGCGCGCCGAAGGTGACCGAGGAGGTGCTGGCGACCGGGCTCGAGGCGGCCAAGCAGTGGATCCGCGAGTCGATCGTCCTGCAGCGCCTGCTGGTCGACGCCTTCACGGCCGCCCGGGGGGCGATCGAGACCATTCCGTACTCCACCTTCTCCGACTACCAGGACGACGTGTGGCAGCGGGTCGTGGCCGTGGGCACCGACCCGATCGCCAAGGCCAACCTGGTGACGTCGAAGGCGGAGCGCAACGCCGCTCTCGACGCCGCCGGCGACGAGATCAAGGCGGCGCTCGCCGACGAGTTCCCGGAGCGGGCGAGCGAGGTCAAGGGCGCCATCCGCGCGCTGACCAAGAAGCTGGTCCGCAAGCGGATCGTCGAGGACGGCGTGCGCATCGACGGGCGCGGCACGTCGGACATCCGCCCGCTGTCGGCCGAGATCGACCTGCTTCCGACGGCCCACGGTTCGGCGCTCTTCCAGCGTGGCGAAACGCAGGTCCTCAACGTGACGACGCTCGGCATGCCACGCATGAACCAGCTGCTCGACACGATCACCCCGGTGGACTCGAAGCGCTACATGCACCACTACAACTTCCCGCCGTATTCGACAGGTGAGACCGGCTTCATGCGGGGACCGAAGCGGCGCGAGATCGGGCACGGCCTGCTGGCCGAGCGCGCGCTGCTCCCCGTCGTGCCGAGCGAGGAGGAGTTCCCCTACGCCCTGCGCGTCGTCTCCGACGTTCTCGCCTCGAACGGCTCCACCTCCATGGCGTCGGTCTGCGGTTCGACCCTCTCGCTGATGGCGGCCGGCGTGCCGATCAAGGCGCCCGTGGCGGGTATCGCCATGGGCCTCGTGCACGACGAAGGGGCCTACGTGACCCTCACCGACATCCTCGGAGCGGAGGACGCCTTCGGCGACATGGACTTCAAGGTGGCGGGCACGGCCGACGCCGTGACGGCGCTGCAGCTCGACACGAAGATCGACGGCTTGCCGGCCGACGTGCTGGCCAAGGCGCTGTTGCAGGCCAAGGAGGCCCGGCTCACCATCCTCGGGGTCATGGCCGGCGCCATCGCCGAGCCGAGGGACCACGTGGCGACGAGCGCACCCAAGATCGTCTCCATGGAGATCCCGATCGACAAGATCGGTGAGGTCATCGGCCCGAAGGGCAAGGTCATCAACACGTTGCAGCAGGAGACGGGCGCGGACATCGCGGTGGACGACGACGGTGTCGTCGGCACCGTGACCATCGGGGCCAAGGACGGCAACGCGGTGGAGGAGGCCCGCCGGCGCATCTCGCTCATCATGGACCCGCCCACGGCCGAGGTCGGCGTCATCTACGCCGGCAAGGTGGTCAACATCACCAAGTTCGGCGCCTTCGTGAACGTGCTGCCGGGCCGCGACGGCCTGCTGCACATCTCGAAGCTGTCGTCACTCGCCGGGGGCAAGCGCATCAATAACGTCGAGGACGTGCTCACCCTGGGCCAATCGGTCGAGGTGCGTGTCGACGACATCGACCCCCAGGGCAAGGTGTCGCTGTCGCTCGCCACGGAGCCCGAGGCGGCCTCTGCGCCGGGCGGCGGCCGCTCGGCCAACGGGGACAACGTGCCGGCCCGTTCCGGCGGCGCGGCCCCGGCGGCAGTGCCGTCTGCGTCTGTCTCGTCGGCGTCAGGGTCGGCGTCGGCGCCCTCCTTCGAGGACGCCTTCGAGGCCGAGCTGGTGGCCGACCTGGGCGACCTCGGCCCGGGGGCGACCGAGGACGCCGGCCGGGCCGACCGCGGCGACCGCGGCGACCGCGGCAACGACCGCCGCCCGCGCGGCCGCTCACGCCGTCGTTGATCGAGACGTCCGTCCTGCCGTGCGGCATCCGCCTGGTCTCCGAGACCATGGCGGACGTCCGCTCGGTGGCGGTGGCCTTCTGGGTCGGTACCGGGTCGCGTGACGAGCCCGGCGAACTCGCCGGGGCGTCGCACTTCCTCGAGCACCTGCTCTTCAAGGGCACCGAGCGGCGTTCCGCCGCGGCGATCGCCGAGGAGCTGGACGAGGTGGGGGGCGACTGCAACGCCTTCACCACCAAGGAGTACACGACCTTCTACGTGCGGCTCCTCTCCGAGCACCTCGGCCTCGGACTCGACATCCTGAGCGACATCATGTGGGCGCCGGCGCTCCGCCCCGAGGACATCGAGGCCGAGCGCACCGTGATCCTCGACGAGATCCTGATGCATGCGGACGAGCCGGCGGACCTGGCGTCGGAGCGCTGGCAGTCGTCGCTGTTCCCCGACCACGCACTGGGGCGCGACACCCTGGGCACGGCTTCGTCGGTGCAGCGCATCACCCGCGACGACATCCTCGCCTTCCTGGCGCACCACTACCGGCCGGCCAACATGGTCGTCTCGGTGGCCGGGGACTGTCGACACGACGCGGTCGCCGCCGAGCTGGAGCGCCGCTTCGCCGGCACGCCGGGCGGTGCCGCCCCCGTCCGCGCGGAGCCCGGACCGGACGTCGTGCCGCTCGAGGTGGTGCGCCGGCCGACCGAGCAAGCCCACCTCGTCTGCGGCGCCCGCTCCGTCTCGCGCTTTGACGACCGGCGCTGGGCCTTCGCCGTGCTCAACCATGTCCTGGGTGGCGGACTGTCGAGCCGCCTCTTCCAGAAGGTGCGCGAGCAGCGCGGCCTGGCCTATTCGGTGTGGTCGGAGCGGGCGGCCTACCAGGACGCGGGCTCGCTGGCCGTGGTGGTCGGGACGGCGCCCGAGCACGTCGACGAGGTGTTGCGCATCGTGAACGACGAGCTCGACCTGCTGGCCTCCGCGGGGGTCAGCGCGCGGGAGCTGGCGGTGGCCAAGGGAAACCTGCGCGCCGAGATGCTGTTGTCGGGGGAGGACTCCGGCGCCCGTATGAGCCGCCTCGGCGCGTCCCTGCTGCTGCACGGCGAAGTGCTGCCGGTCGACGAGGTCCTGGCGAGGATCGAAGGTGTCGGGCGCGACGAGGTGCTCGACGTCGCGGGCCAACTGGCCCGGGCGCCACGCACCCTGAGCGCGGTGGGTCCCTTCGACGCGCACGACTTCGAGTCCCACCTCCCCGCCATGGCCGCCCGGTAGCCTGCAGGCCATGCAGAGGGTCGGTGTGGTCGGCGCCGGCGGCCGCATGGGCCAAGAGGTGTGCCGTGCCGTGTCGGACGCGGCCGACATGGAGCTGGTGGCTGCGGTGGACCCCGGGCACGTCGGTGCTGACGCTTGCGGTCGCACCATCGTGGGCGAGGTCAATGCTCTGTCCGACCTCGGCGCGCAGGTGGTGGTGGACTTCACCGTGGCAGCGGCGGTGCGGCACAACGCGCCGCACTACGCGCAGCAAGGCATCCACGCGGTCATCGGGACGAGCGGACTGAGCGAGGACGACCTGGTCGAGCTGGCGCGTTGCTTCGAGGGCACTGGCGCCAACGTGATCGTGGCCGCCAACTTCGCCATCGGGGCGGTGCTGCTCGTGCACTTGTCCCGCATCGCCGCGCCACACATGGACGGTGTCGAGGTGATCGAGCTGCACCACGACGCCAAGCGGGACGCGCCCTCGGGCACGGCCCTGCACACGGCGATGGCCATCGCCGCCGCGCGAGAGGTGGCCGGCAGTGGTCCGCTCCCGCCGGACCCGACCACGGACGTCGTCCTGGCCGGCGCCCGGGGGGCCGAGGGCCCGGGGGGCGTGCACGTGCACTCGGTCCGGCTCCCCGGCCTGGTGGCGCACGAAGAGGTGATCTTCGGCGCGCCGGGCCAGAGCTTGAGCATCCGCCACGACTCCTACGACCGCCGCTCGTTCATGCCCGGCGTGCTCACGGCCGTGCGGTCCGTGGCCGGGCGCCCGGGCCTCACGCTGGGGCTCGAGGCTCTGCTGGGGCTGTGAACCCCGACGTCAGGGAGCGGCTGCTCCAGGCCACCTACGACTGCGTGGCCCGTTGGGGCCTGGCGAAGACCACCGTCGAAGACGCGGCCCATGAAGCGGGTGTGTCGCGGGCGACGGTCTACCGCTACTTCCCGGGCGGGCGCGACGAACTGCTCTCGGCCGTGGTGGCGTGGGAATTCTCCCGCTTCTTCCTGCGACTCTACGAGGAGGTCTCCGACGCCGACAGCCTCGAGGAGGTGATGGAGCGCGGCCTCGTGTTTGCCCACCGGGCGCTCGTCGAGCACGAGGTACTGCAACGCATCCTCGTCACCGAGCCTGAGATCCTCCTGCCCCGACTCACGACCGAGGCCGACCAGACGCACACGCTGGTGGCTCGCTTCCTCGTGCCCTACCTGGTGCGCCACGGGATGACGGAGGGCGCCGACCTCGACAGGGCGGCCGACTTCCTTGCCCGCATGGTGCTCTCCTACATCGCGTCCCCGGGTCGCTGGGACCTGACCGACCCCGAACAGGTGGCGCTCCTCGTCCGGTCTGAGCTGCTGGCCGGCATCGGGTGAGCGACCTCGAGCCGCTGCCCCAGCAGCAGCCCGTCCCTCCTCCGTGCTACCGGCATCGCGAGCGGGCGGCCTCGGTCCTGTGCGCACACTGCGACCGTCCCATTTGCACGGACTGCATGCTGGCGGCGCCGGTCGGGTGGCAGTGCCCAGACTGCACGGCGACCGGGGCCAAGCGCTCGCGCCAGGTCCCGGCGTTCACCCACACCGCCCCCGGGCGCACCGGCGCCGTCGGCTCCACCAACCCCACCCCGGTCGTCTTGGTGATCATCGCGATCAATGTGGTGGTGTTCTTCCTCGAGGACTTCGGGCGCAGCGCGAGCGTGGTCGACCGCTACGCCATGCAGCCGGACCTCGTCCACTTCCAGAACCAGTACTACCGGGCCTTCACCGCCATGTGGCTGCACGCCAACTTCGTGCACATCTTCTTCAACATGATCGTCCTCCTCATCGTGGGGCCTGCGGTCGAGGTGCTCCTGGGCAAGCTGCGCTTCGTCGCCCTCTACCTGATCGCCGGGCTGGGGGGGAGCGTGGGCTCCTATCTCCTCGGGCCGCACACCGAGTACGGGATCGGTGCCTCGGGAGCGATCATGGGCGTGCTGGCGGCCTACATCGTCATCGGCCTGCGCCGTCGCCTGCCCGTGGCGCCCGTCCTGGCCCTCCTGGTGGTCAACTTCCTCATCGGCTTCAGCGGGAACATCGACTGGCGCGCCCACCTCGGTGGCGCCGTGACCGGGGCGGGGCTCGCTCTCCTCTACGACTACGCCGGTGACCTGCGCGACCGCGCAGCGGGGTTGGCGGTGGCCGTCGGCGGCAGCGTCGCGGTCCTCGGGCTCCTGGCCCTGCTCATCGCTGGCGTGGCCCCCGGGCACGTCAACCTCGCCTGAGACCCATTGGTTGACAGTGAGACAAATATCGCCATACTGTTTCAGCAGTGGGAGCGAGCGCAGTAGAAGCACGAGACGTCGGCGCGGGAGCGCCGTCCGGGAGGCGTGACGGGGTCGTCCGCCACCTCGGGGCCGACGACCGCTCGTCGACGCGGGTGCGCATCGTGGACGGGGCGCTCGCCTGCCTGGGCCGCCAGGGGATCGCCAAGACGACCGTGGACGACATCGCCCGGGCCGCCGGGCTGTCCCGGGCCACCGTCTACCGGACCTTCCCGCGGGGTAGGGACGGCATCCTCGCCGCGGTGGTCGAGACCGAGGTGGCCCGGCTGTTCTCGGCCCTCGCCGTCGCCATGGGCGAGGCGACGGACCTCGAGGACGTCCTCGTCGCCGGCATGGTCGAGTCGGCCCGGCGGTTGCGCACGCACGGTGCGCTGACCTACCTGCTCGAGCACGAGCCCGGTTCCGTCCTGCCCTACCTGACCTTCGGCGAGCTCGACCGGCTGCTCCTGGTGGCGGGCGACCTGGCGGCACCGTTCTTCGCCCGCTGGCTCGAACCGGAACAGGCCTCGCGGGCGGCCGAGTGGGCCGTGCGCATCGTGATGGCCTACTGCGCCAACCCGGCGCCGGGCACCGATCTGACCGTGTCTGCGCAGACGCGGGCGCTCGTGCGCCACTTCGTCCTGCCGGGCATCCTCGCCCTGCGCGTCGACGCCGCCGGGACCGCACCGCGTCCCTGCCGCCGGACCGGCAGTTCCACCAGATCAACCAGGACATCCAGACCAACCAGCACATCCAGCGCATCCAACAAGGGGGCGGCACAATGACCACGATCGACGACGACCAGGAGCAGCTGCGGTCCAACCTCGACCTGATCGGGCGCGACCACATCGACGACTTGGAGGCGGTGCTCAGCGTCGTCGGGCACTACGACGTCGAGGGCTACCACCGGGTGCCCGACAACTGCCCGGCCGAGTTCACCTGGGATTACGAGAAGGGGGCCAAGCCGAAGCTGGACAAGCTCTACGAGAAGGCGAAGAAGGCCCAGTGGAACGCCCAGACGGACCTGGACTGGTCGATCGAGGTGGACCAGGAGCAGGTCGTGCTGGCCAACGCCGAGGCCAATCCCGCGCAGATGCAGTGGGACGAGGCTGCGCTGGCCGGCACCGCGCTCGAGAAGTGGGACGAGAAGAAGTTCGTCGAGTTCGGGATCCAGAACCAGAACTGGCTGCTGTCCCAGTTCATGCACGGCGAGCAGGGCGCGCTCCTGTGCACGGCCAAGATCGTCGAGACGGTGCCGTGGATCGACGCCAAGTACTACGCGGCGACCCAGGTGATGGACGAGGCCCGTCACGTCGAGGTCTTCTCCAGGTACCTGGACGAGAAGCTGTCCGGCCACTACCCGATGAACGCGCACCTCGGCCTGCTGCTCGACGACATCGTCTCGGACTCGCGCTGGGACATGACGTATCTGGGCATGCAGATCATGGTGGAGGGGCTGGCCCTGGCCGCCTTCGGTTTCATCCACATGATGACGACGGAGCCGCTCCTGAAGAAGCTGTTGCGGTACGTGATGGCCGACGAGGCCCGCCACGTCGCCTTCGGCGTCCTGAGCCTGCAGGAGTACTACCAGGAGCTGAGCGCGGCAGAGCTGCGCGAGCGCCAGGAGTTCGCCTTCGAGGCCGCCATTCGGATGAAGGACCGCATGGCCATGCAGGAGGTGTGGGAGCGCATGGAGGTCCCGACCGCCGACGTGGTCAAGATCATGCAGGCCGCCCCGGAGCGGGACGACTTCCAGATCCTGCTGTTCTCCAAGATCGTCCCCAACCTCAAGAAGTTGGGCCTACTCGACGCCGCCGACGGCTGGCTGCGGACGAAGTTCACCGAGATGGGGGCGATCGCCTTCGAGCACCTGACCGACTCCACCGAGGAGGAGGACGCCTTCGCCGACGGCTCGCCCGCCGAGCGCCAGGTCGCCTGAGCCTGACCCAGCACTGGTAGCGTGAACGGGCAATGAGCCCCGCGCTGGCCCCGTCTCGCTTCGGGCGGGTGATCACGGCCATGGTGACGCCGTTCGACGAGCACGGCGCACTTGACCTGGCGGCCGCGGCCGACCTCGCCCGCTGGCTGGCCGCCCACGGCAGCGACGCGCTGGTGTTGAGCGGCTCAACGGGCGAGAGCTCGGTCCTCACCGACGACGAGAAGGTGGCGCTCTGGCGGGCCGTCGCCGAGGCCGTGACCGTCCCGGTCGTCGCCGGGACGGGGTCCAACGACACCGCGCACTCGGTGGCCATGACCCGCGCCGCCACCGAGTGCGGCGTGGACGGCGTGCTGATCGTGACGCCGTACTACAACCGCCCGTCGCAGGCGGGCCTCTACGAACACTTCCGGGCCGTGGCGGAGGCGGCCGGCGACCTCCCGGTGTTGCTGTACGACATCCCGATCCGGACCGGGCGGCGCATCGAGACGGCCACCATGCTCCGGCTGGCCCGCGACGTGCACGCCATCGTGGGGCTCAAGGATGCCGCGGCCGACCCGGCGGGCACGGCGCACCTGGCCGCGCAGGTGCCGGCCAGCTTCGAGATCTACAGCGGCGACGACGTGATGACCCTGCCACTCCTTGCCGTCGGCGCCGTCGGCCTCGTCAGCGTGGCCTCCCACTGGGTGGGCCCCCAACTGCGGGCCGTCATCGACGCCTTTTTGGCCGGCGACCTCGCCACGGCCATCACGGGCAACGCCGAGCTCCTCGACTCCTTCGACTTCGAGTCGTCCCCCGAGTTCCCCAACCCATTGCCGGCCAAGGCCGCGCTGCCGCGCGCTGGGACTGCGGGTGGGGCAGTGCCGCCCACCCATGGGGGCCTCGACTCCCGAGCTCGACGCGCATGCGGCCAAGATCGTGGCCGCGGTCGGGCCGCCGGCAGTCACGGTCGCCCCGCTTGGCTGACCACCGCAAGCCCAAGCCCGTCCGGGTCGTCTTCCTCGGCGGACTGGGGGAGATTGGCCGCAACTGCGCCTGCATCGAGGTCGAGGGCCGCATCGTCATCCTCGACTGCGGGATTATGTTCCCCGATCCCGACATGCCGGGTATCGACCTCGTGCTGCCGGAATTCACCTACCTGCACGACCGCAAGGACCGGGTCGACGGGATCGTCCTGACGCACGGTCACGAGGACCATACCGGTGGTCTGGCCTATCTGTTGCGCGAGCTGCATGCGCCCATCTACGGGTCCGAGTTCACCGTCGGCCTGGCCCGGCACCGCATCGACGAGGCCGGTTTGGCCGACAAGACGCGCTTCGTCGTGGTGGCGGACGGCGAGCGCCTCCGCATCGGGGCCTGCGACGTCGAATTCATACCGGTCACCCACTCGGTGCCGGAAGCGATGGCGATCGCCTTTCACACCCCGCAGGGGGTGATCCTGCACTCGGGGGACTTCAAACTCGACCTCCAGCCGGTCGACGGTCGTCGCACCGACATGCCGCGTATGGGGGAGCTGGCGCAGACCGAGGGCATCCGCCTGCTCCTGTCGGACTCGACCAATGCGGAGGAGCCCGGCTTCACCGACTCGGAGTCCACGGTCGGCGTCACGCTGCGCCGCGTCTTCGCGTCCCAGTCCGGGAAACGGATCATCGTGGCCTGCTTCGCCAGCCACATGCATCGCGTGCAGCAGATCATCGACGCCGCCGTGGCCACCGGCCGCAAGGTGGCCACGCTCGGCCGGTCCATGGGCAAGAACGTCGAACTCGGCATGCGGCTCGGCATCATCAGCATCCCCGACGGCTTCCTGGTCGACATCGACGACGTCGACACGCTCCCGGCGGACGAGGTGTGCGTGATCTCGACCGGTTCCCAGGGAGAGCCGATGTCGGCGCTGTCGCTCATGGCGACGGGGGAGAACAAGTGGCTGCGCATCGGGGAGGACGACCTGGTCGTGATCAGCGCCCACCCGATCCCGGGCAACGAGTGGTCGGTCGGCCAGGTGATCGACGACCTCTACCGCCGGGGCGCCGAGGTCGTGCACTCGGGGGCCGAGAAGGTTCACGTGAGCGGCCACGCAAAGCAGGGCGAGCTGCGCACCCTCATGGACGTGACCCGACCGGAGTGCTTCGTGCCGGTCCATGGCGAATTCCGCCACATGGTGCACCACGCGCGCCTGGCGCTGTCCATGGGCATCGACCCGGCGAAGGTGCTCCTGTGCGAGGACGGCGACGTGATCCAGCTCGACGCCAAGGGCATCTCCCGCGACGGGAAGGTGCCGGCCGGCTTCGTCTACGTGGACGGGACGGTGGGGGACATCGAGCACGGTGTGCTGCGCGACCGGCAGAAGCTGGCCGAAGAGGGGGTCGTCATGGTGGTGGTCACGGTCGACCGCCAGCAGGGCACGCTGAGCTGCCCGCCCGTGATCGAGACCCGGGGGTGGGTGTACGCACCCGAGGCCGAGGAGCTGCTGGAGGAGGCGAGCGACGTGGTGGGCGCCGCCGTGACCCAGGCGCTGCGCGACGGAGCACATGACATCGAGGTGCTCAGCCGCCACACGCGCAAGGCGCTGGGGAAGTTCGTGGGCGAGAAAACGCGACGCCGTCCCATGATCGTGCCCGTCGTGCTGATGGTCTGAGGAGTCAGGCGCGGCGCAGCGACAGGCGCAGCGAGGCCCAGACGGCCAGCGCGCAGAGGGCCAATGTCTCGAGGGCGATGGCCAGGATGGGCAAGCCGAGGGCGAATTGCCCCGTCTTGTTGAAGAGCACGAGGAGCTGGCGCGACGGTACCCCGTCCGGGAGCAACACCGTGGCCAAACCCACGAGGATGCCCAGCAGGACGGACCACGCGCGGCGGCGCACCAGCGGACGGCTCAAGAGCGCGCCGAGGCTCACGCCCGCCGCGGCCGTGATCAGCTGCGCTCCCGCACCGGCCGCCAGGACCTTGGCGCTGACGCCGCTGCCAGAAAGCAGCGGCGGGGCCATCATGGCCAGCAGGCCCAGCAGTAGCGACAGGGCGTAGGCCACGAGCAGCTGCGAGAGGCGGACCCGGGCGCGGCTGCCCGCAGAGGTCTCGACGATGGTGAGCTGCACGGGGTCCTCGTGATTGACGATGACCACCGTCAGCCACGTTGCGATGAAGAGCAACGCGGTCGCCAGCACGGAGAAGGTCGGCAGCACCGAGCCGGTCTGCGCGCTTGCGACCGCGTCCACGAGGCCGAAGGCGACGACCGGGGCGACCCAGTGCTGGGAGTGCACGGTGTCGTGCAGCGTGTAGCGCGCCAGCGCGATCACGGCGGGTCGCCCATGCGGTGACGACGGACGGACGCGACGGACCACCCGGCGGCGAGCGCGGCCCGGAGGACGTCGTCGGACGCCGTGGCGGCCACGACCAGGACGAGCCGATGGCCCGACGCCTCGGCGCCGACCACGCCCGGGAGTGCCCGCAATATCGCGGCGGTGCCCCCATCGGCACGGGGTGTGACCAGCGCGATCGTGGCGGAGTCCCGCGCGATCCGGTCCGACGGAGGGTCCTGGTCCTCGACGAGCCGGCCGTCGCGCAGGCGGTACGTGCGCACCGCCCCGGCTCGTGCGGCCGCGTGGGCGGTGGCCAGCACGGCGGTGCCCTCGGCGCCGGCCTCGGCGACCAGCTGCTCGAATACCCCGGCGGCGTCCGCGTCGAGCCCGTTCCACGGCTCGTCGAGGACGACCAGGTCGACGGGGCCGAGAAACGCCTGGGCGATGACGACCTTCTGACGGTTGCCCTTCGACAGGCTGGTCCACGGGACGTCGGCTCCGGGGTCGAGGCGCAGGCGCTCGAGGAGTTCGCCGCTCCGCCGCGTCACGGCGTCGGCGCTGAGCCCGCGGATGCGCCCCATGTGGGTGAGGTAGTCGGCGCCCGTGAAGGCGCAGCGCGCCGCCTGGCGTTCGGGTACGTAGCCCACGCGGCGGGGGACCACCACGGCGCCGCCCGAGGCCGACGTGACACCGGCGGCGATCCGCACCAGCGTCGACTTGCCCGAGCCATTGCTCCCGACGACGGTGACCCGTTCGCCGGGCGCGAGGACCAGGTCGGCGCCGGCCAGCACCCAGGGCCCCCGCCGGCCGAAACGCTTGGTGACCCCGCGCAGCGCCAGGACCCCGGTCATGGCCCATTCTCCCATTTCGCCCCATGCTTTCGGTTCCCCGGCGCTCGGGGGCGGCCGGCCAGGACGGCCAGGACGGCCAGGGCGGCCGGGATCCCAGGCCCGGACCGGGCCTCGGGCGGGTGCCCGGCCTTGTGCGGGGACTCGAGGGGCGGGAAGCGGGCGGGCCGCCGGCGCGTTGAGAGGGATGTGGGGTGTGCGTTGCTGCTCGTGTCCGGGAGCCTGCGGGAGGCCTCTACGAACACGGCCGTCCTGCGCACCCGCGGGCGGTGGCGCAGGACGGGACGGCCTGCGAGCTCTACGGCGAGCTGGCGGCGCTGCCGCACTTCAGCCCCGACGCCGACGCCGACCCGCTCGACCCCGCGGTGGCACGGCTGCGGGACCTCGTCCACCGGTCCGACGCGCTGCTGTTCTCGACCCCCGAGTACGCCGGTGCGCTCCCGGGCGCAGTGAAGAACCTCCTGGAGTGGTTGATCGGGGACGACCAGGCGGGCTCGATCTACGAGAAGCCCGTCGGCTTCATCAACGCCTCGCCCCGCGGCGCCGCGCTGGCCCACGCGTCGCTGCGAGCGGTACTCGGGTACGCCAAGGCGACCGTCGTGGAGGCGGCCTGCATCGACCTCCCGGTGACCGCCTCGTCGCTCGGGGCCGACGGCCTGCTCGCCGACCCGTGGGCGAGGGAACGGCTGGGCGGAGCCGTCGCCGCGCTGGCCGCCCAGGCGTGCGGGCGCGGGGGCCGGCGGGGAGCCCCGCGCCCCGGCCGTCGGTATCCTGACCCGATGCCCGGCGATCGACGGCGCTTTGGCGCGGGCGAGACGATCGCCATCCGTGAAGTGCTCGACGGCAAGGTCTGGACCGTGCGCCCGGTACGGGTGGTCGACGACCGGGAGGAGGGGCTGGTGTCCTATCTCGCACCGGGCACGGTGATCGACTACCCGGTGGGGGTCGAGCACGGCGAGGTCTGCTTCTCGATGTGGCGCTCGGGCGCATGGGAGCTCGAGAAGAAGGCGTTCCGGCCCCCCGGGATGCTGCGGATCGCACAGGAGGGACGGCCCTATGAGGTCTTCGGGTTCCTCGCCGACGGAGGAGGGATCTCCTCGTGGTACGTGAACTTCCAACGCCCCTTCGAGCGGACCGCGACCGGCTACGACACCATGGACGAGACCCTGGACCTGTTGGTCGCCGCGGACTTCTCCACCTGGACACGGCGCGACGAGGACGAGCTCGAGCTCGCGGTCGCCATGGGCGTCTACCGGCCGACCGACGTCGAGCGGATCACGGCGACGTGCGCGTCCGTGGAGGACGCCCTGCGGCGCGGATCGGTGCCGTGGGACACCCACTGGGGCGACTGGACGCCGCCGCCCGAGTGACCCTGGGAGGTCAGGTGGCGTCTTCCGCCTGCTCGCCAACCCGACGTGCGAAGTCGTCGGCCCGCGACCGGAGCGTCGCCACGTCGAGCCGGGCGCCGAACGCGTTGAAGGCCAGGACGCCCGAGAAATCGTCGTCCCACGCCAGGAGCTCGGCCGCGTCCCACCACGGATCGTGGACGTAGCCGGGGTTCGCCCGGGCATACGCGTCCAGGAACCGCTCGGCGGCCGCCAGGCCGTCGACCAGGGCCAGGTTGCACCGGGTGTGGGCCACGTCCGCTGGCTCGGGCCCGCTGCACCCGAAGGCCCAGTCCACGATGCCCGTGAGCGCACC
This sequence comes from uncultured Acidimicrobiaceae bacterium, assembly GCA_963756625.1. Classification (GTDB taxonomy): domain Bacteria; phylum Actinomycetota; class Acidimicrobiia; order Acidimicrobiales; family RAAP-2; genus Bog-473. The sequence continues at coordinate 172,178 of CAVWNQ010000002.1, read as the reverse complement.
GTCGACCCAGAGCAGGTTCCCCGGGTGAAAATCGCGATGGAGGAAGACGTGGCGCGCAGCCGGCTCGGGCTGTGTCACGAGTTCGGCCATCCCTCGCCATGCACCCGGATCTGACGACCAGGCCCGCACCCGAGCGAGAGACGGGTCGTGCCAGTGGCGGAACGCCGGCAGCGCGGGCACGGGGGCCGCGTGGAGCCGGGTGAGCGGCTCGACGAGCCGGGCCGGATCGAGGTCGTGGATCACCGGGCGGCCGGGCACGTAGGTCATCACCAGCGCCGGCAGCCCGGCGTCGGTCCCCGCCGCGTCGAAACCGACCGGCTCGGGAACCAGCGCACCGAGCACGGCGTGTGCCGAGCGGAGCACCCGGACCTCATCGGCCACGAGGCTCGGGTGCCGTTCGAGCATGTCGCCAGCGGTGTACCGCCGGAGGACGAACAGCTCGCCCGCCCCTTCCACGAGCTCCAGCTCGGAGGTCATGCCGAAACTCAGCGACCGGAGAACGCGGACGGGGGAACCGAGCACCCCCGCCAGCCAGTCGGCGGTCCGGGCGTCCACGGCACGAGACTCGGGTGGACCGGGACTCATCGGCCGGGTGGGTCCGGCAGGCGCGCGCCCAGGCGGTCACGTCGAGCCCGGGATAGCGGGTGCGCATGCCGGCGAGGGTCTCGGGCGTCCAGTACGGGTGACCGGGCGGCGGGAACCCGAAGAGGAGCAGCTGCCGGAGCGACGCTTGCTCGACGAAGGGTCCCCACTCCGGCCGGAACGACTGCTCGCCCCAGGCGTAGCGGGAGAGCCAGTCCGCATCGGCGCGGCGGTAGCTGACGTGGGCGCTGAACCGGGCAGCACGCGCCACAGTGAGCTCGGTGCCGCGATGGAACGTCTCCGTGCTGTAGGCGAGCACCGTGCCGGCAGCGTCCGGCGCCGGAGACCTCCGCTTCGTACAGCTCCGGCCGTTGGCCCCGCAGGTAGCCGTGCGGGAGCGCCGGGAGGCCGGCCGATGACCGCGAGCGGTACGACGTGCGTCGGGCCCAGGTCCTCCGGCACGTCGCAGAGCCAGACGAACAACTCCAGGCCACGCCACCGATGGTCGGAGGACGGTGCCAGCGGGGTGTGGTTGAGGTAGTCGCGGTGGTGTTCCTGCTCGTAGCGGGCGACCCCGCTGTACTTGGCCCACAGCTCGGCGGCGTAGACGCGGACGTCCTGCGTCCCGAAGACGGCCTCGGCCAGGTCCACGAGGGCGGCGCAGGCCACCAGGTTGCACAGGGCGACCGACGGGAAGGGGAAGGGGACGAGGCCTCCGAACTCGCTGCCGTAGGGCAGGTTGTGCTCGGCGCACGGATCGGCGTGGAATTCCTCTGCGGTCGGAAACACCTGCGCCAGCTCGGCCACGGCGGCCCGGAGCTGTGGTCCGGCCAGGAACTCCGGAAGGACGACGAACCCGTCTCGGCGCCAGGCGTCTCGTGCTGCGTCGAGATCCGTCATCCCGTCGTCGAGACGACCTCGCCCAGGCGGTTGAAGGTGTTGCAGTAGAACAAGCGACCGCCTGCGGCACGCCAGTCGGCCCAGTCCACGTACGACGGCGCTCTCCATACCCCCGAGCCGGGGGGCGACGTAGTCGGTCATCGTCGAGAAGGTCGCCTCGGCGTCGGCGGAGTCGAACTCGTAGAAGTGCATGTAGAGGGGGTCCCTCCCCGCCCCGTTCTCGTAGACCGAGATCTGGGTGAACCCGGGGATACCGGCGGCGGCGATGTGACGAATGTGCACGAAGTCGCCCCAGTCACGCAGCCGACGGGCGTCCTCGGGGTTTCTGGGACTGATCCAGACGATGAGCAGCCCCCGGGTGGGGGCGCCGGTGACGACGCCCTGGCTCGGCCGAGGCCCGCGGCGGAAGCGGTGGGCCTCCGTCGTCTCAGGCAGCGCGGCGGGGGCGGTGAAGCCGTCGTCGGCTTCGACCACGAGCAGCGTCCGACCATCCCGGACGCGCATCGGCAGGTCGGTGCGTCCGGGCGCACCGTTGTCCCACCAGCTGACGCGCGCGACCCCGTGGGCCTGTGAGAGCTCCTCCGCACGACGGGCACACACGTCCGGCGTGCTGTCGCCGAGCTCGAGGTGGAGCACCGGGGTGCAGCGGTCTTCCACGATCAGGCCACAGTCGACGGGGTCGTCACCACGGGACAGGGTACCCAGCCGTCGTCGGGCTCGGCGGGCTCGGCGGGCTCGGCGTGCGGAGGACCGGAGCGGGCGTCTCGCCGGGGCACCGCGTCACCGCGCGGGCATGCGCCGCCGCGCAGGAACGCCACCAGCTCGGCCACGCGATTACTCACGACGGCGTCCACGCCGGCGGAGACCACCCCCGCCATGTCCTCGGGCGTGTCGACGGTCCAGGTCGAGACCTTGCGCCCCGTCTCGTGCACCTTCGCCACACCCACCGGTGTGATGAACCCGAACATCGGGTTCCAGTACTCCGCGCCCAACTCGTCCAATAGATCGACGGGCGGCTCGGTGCCCTCGATCCAGGTCAGCCCGATGCCGCGCCTCGGCCGACAGGCCGCGCAGGCGACGCAACGCGGCGACGTTGCCCGTCACGAAGAGCGACCGTTCGAGCGCACCCTCCGACCGCACGGTGTCGAGGCCACCCTGCACCACTTCGCGACGGGTGAAGTCCACCATGAGCGGCACGTCCACGGCGCGCAGGACCTCGCGCAGCGAGGGGATCCGGACCGCTCCCTCTCCGATATCTGCCACCCCGGGCCAGTCCAGGTCGCCCACCGACGCCTCGATGCCCCAGAGGCGCCCCAGCGTTTGGTCGTGCAGCACCACGATCTCGCCGTCCCGGGTGCGGCGCAGGTCGAGCTCCACCCAGTCTGCGCCCAGAGCCATCGCTGAGGCGAACGCAGGCAACGTGTTCTCCCGCTCCCGCACTGGGTCGCCCCGATGCGCGATTGCCACGACCGTGCTCATGGAAGCGTGTGCTCGGGGGAGGATCCGTGGCGCTGCGCCACTCGGCGGGACCGACCGCGTGTGCTCGATGCTCTTCAGGAGAGGCCGAGCGAGTGCGAGGGCGACGGCGCACTGCAGGAGTCCGGCAATGAGGAGCGGCAGTCGGAATTCCGCCAGCCACCGCGATGCCCCCTGCAGCGAGCGCGCCGAGCGGGGCGGCTCCCCACACGATGCCTCGCCAGGAACCGCCGACGCGGCCCATCAGGTCGTGCGGGGTCAGCCGTTGCCGCAGGGACGTTCGCGACGACCGATCCGCCGCCCACCGCCACCCCCACGAGCGCGAAGGCCGGTGCGGCCAGCTCCCAACTCATGGCCGCAGCCATCACGAGATAGCCGAGGCCCGATGTGACGGCCGCGGCGAGTAACCGCGGCGGCGCCGCCGATGCGCCGGGAGACGCCGTCGGCGAGGAAGCTGCCGAGGAGGGCGCCCGCCGCCCCAGTCGCCAGGAAGAGGCCGTACGCGCCCTGCGAGACGCCCCACTCCTTGGTCGCCAGCAGGACCAGCACCCCGCTCTCCATCCCCTGGAGGCCGGCCAACGAGGCCACGAGCAGCAGGAGCACTCGCAGTCGGTGGTCCGCGAAGAGGAGACGCACCCCCTCCCACATCGATGTCGATGAGCCGGCATGCGTTGCTTTCGTCCGGAATCTGAGGAATGGAAAGGACGAAATCAGCATCGCGATCGCGTCGGCGAAGAAGGGCAGGGACTTGGCAACGGCGAAGAGTGAGGTGCCTGCGATCGGTCCCCCGAGATATTCGGTGCCCGATTCGGTTGCCGAGAGTAAGCCGTTCGCGTGCTCGAGATCGCGGGACTCGACCAGCTCCGGGATCAGCGCTTGATACGACGAATAGAAGAACGCACGAGCGGATGCATTGACCAGAACGATCAGGATCAGGAGCGTCAAGGTCATCCGGTGGCTCATGATCAGGAGGGCCGCCATCAAGATGACGAATCGCGCGTAACGAGTTCGACAGCGCCGCCACCGGACCACGTTCGAATCGGTCGGCGAACGCACCAGCCGGCAGCGCCATCAAGAGCCAGGGCAGCGAATCCGCGGCAACCACGGTCGAAACCGCGAACGGGTTTGGGTTGATCGTGATGACGAGGAGCGGTACGGCACCCGCAGCGAGGCCATCGCCCGAGCTTGAAAATGCGAAACCGACCCACAGGCGATTGAACGCGCGCCCAAGCCGGCGCCGATGCCCCGCAGGCCTACGAGACCGCACGCAATCTCCGACCCCCTCCGATCACTCAGCCTTTTTAACTCACTGGCACACACGGGCCGCGGTCAAACGACCGCGGCGACCACCGCCTTTGTGCAGACCGAGCAGAAATTGTCGAGCATCACTAAAGGCGGCGGCCGGCCGCGTCGATATGTCCCATCGCAACACCCCGTACCGATTCGGAGACGGCGCGAGGATCACGTGGGTTTCTACGCCCAGCGGTTTTCGAGCGTGGTCATTGCCTCACCTCCTTCGAGCGTCGGTTCGCAGGGAGTCGAGGGCAGAACACCGTGCAACCGGACCCTCGGTTCCCCGCGGCAAGTGTACGTCAGCCCCTGCAACCAGACGGCAACCAAAGATTGCCGATGGGTTGTCAAATCGACCAGGGACTTTGGCGTCAATTGTGCGGGTGGAGGCCTTTTTCAGGCACGAATAGGGGTTCCTCGTTCCTCAGCCGGCGGTGACGCAAACGGGTGTTTCATCGAGTTCACATTCGACTTGACAAGGTGTGGAAAACCTCGGAATTGGACCGGTCGGGCATCCAGCGTTGAATACGCCGGCTCGTCTCGTTCGGGCGGGCGTCGCTGGCTGGTTCTACGAGGGATCCGTGAACGGGTGACCGACGTCGCGCTCGTCGAGGCAGCGCCGATGGAACGAACGACGACGAACTACGTGGTGCCGACCGGTCCCTGGCCGTGACTCGAGAGCACGAGCCGCGAGTCCCCCGAAGTGTGCTTTCGATGTGACGTGAATTGCAACGAGGCACCCTGGAGCAGCCATTCCTTCAGGTCGTCCGCGGGCATCGGCTTGGCAAGGTAATACCCCTGGATGAAGTCGCATCCCGCCTCGGCCAGCATGGAGCAGGTCACCTCGTCCTCGGCCCCCTCGGCGACCACGCTCAAGCCCAGGGAGTGTGCCATCGCGATCGACGAGCGGACGATAATCCTGTTGCTGTCCTCAGTGGGGAGGTTGGTGACGAAGGACCGGTCGATCTTCAACTCCTGCACCGGCAATCGGTGCAGGTATTGCAACGATGAATATCCAGTGCCGTAGTCGTCGATGGCGATCCGGATGCCGAGGGCGGCCAGCTCGTCCAGCACGCGGCTCGCCTGGAGCAGGTCAGCCATGACCTCGGTCTCGGTGACCTCGAGAGTGAGCAGCTCGGCTGGCAGGTCGTTGGCCCGGAGATGATGCGCCACTCGCTCGACGAGCGCGCCGTCCGCCAGCTCGCGTCCCGAGATGTTGATGGCGATGCCGAGGTCCAAACCCGCCCGTCGCCAGTCGGCGAGGTGCGCGCACGACTGGGAGAGGACGAATTCACTGATCTGGCTCACGATGCCCATCTGCTCGGCGATGGCGATGAACTCGTCGGGCGGGATCGAACCCTGCTCGGGGTGGTTCCAGCGGGTGAGCGCCTCGACTTGCACGATTTGGTGGGAGCGCACGTCCCCGATCGCGTGGTACACCACGCTCAGCTCGGTGTGCGTCTCGAGGGCGTGCGTAAGGAGTCCGCCCAGCATGAGCCACCGGCGCATGCTCCGGTCGTGTTCCACCGAGTACACCTCGACCGTGGTTCGGCGCTCCTTGGCCAGGTACATCGCAATATCCGCCCGCTGGAGGAGGAGGGCGACGTCGTCGCCGTGGAGCGGAGCGAGGGCGATGCCCGCACTCGCCGTCACAGCGAGCGTCAGCCCGTCGATCTCGATCGGGCGGGACAAGACGGCGTGTAATTGGTGTACGAGCGCCGTTGCCTGCTCGACCTCGGTGACATCGGGGACGACCAGGGCGAATTCGTCGCCGCCGAGACGGGCCACCGTCGCGCGTTTAGTGCTCGCTCGTTGGAGTCGCTCTGAGATCTCGAGCAACAGCCGGTCGCCGATGGCGTGGCCCAGAGTGTCGTTCACGTCCTTGAACCGGTCAAGGTCGAAGAGGATGATGGCGACCCCTGGACTTTCGTTGAGCGCAGCCGCGGCGCGGGTCGTGAACAGCATTCGGTTTGGAAGCCCGGTGAGCATGTCATGGGTCGCCTGGTGTGTCTTGCTGTCTACCTCGTACCTGAGCTCCTCCACTAGACGGGCGCGCTCGAGGTTGGCGCTGGCATTGGCGACGAGAGCCCCGAAGAGGCGGAGGTCATCTTCGTCGAAGTCGTCTGTCTGTTCGTCGCGGTCAAGGGCGACGATGGCACCGATCGCCTTCTGCTCGCTCATCAGCGGAGCCACCAGCGCCGATCGGTACGCGCCGGCGATCTGGTCGTAGCCTGGTCCTCGCTGCTGTGTCCGGGCGCTCGGGTGTAACGACGCCTCTCCGCTGCCAATGGCTTCAGTGACGAACGACGAGGGTTCGAGCTGGATCAGTTCCACCCCAGACAGGCCGTGGACGTCGAGCGAGATCCGACGCGGGATCCCCGACGGTTCGGCCAGGATCAGTTGTGCCCTTCGGGCGCGCATCACCGTGCACACCTGTCTCAGCACGTCGGCGCTCATGGAGGTCGGTTCCAGATTCGCCGTCCCGAGCACTTGGCTGAAGTCATAGAGGCGCTGCAGCGATCCGAACCGGAGTGTCAATCGGGTGTAGCCACGGTACGCCGCCACGATGAGCGCAGCGACGATGAGCAGTGGCACCGCAGCCCAGAGCTCGAACCAGGCCGCGTCCAGCACCACGAGCGCCAGGCAGATGCTGGCGACGACCAACATCGACTCGAACATCAGTTGCGAGCCGGTCCGGTGTTCGGTGGTCAGTCCGTAAATGACAGAGACGATCCGCACGACGAAGTTCGGGACGATCGCAGCTGCACCCAAGGCGACGGCTGCCGCAGCCCAGCCGCGCAAGCTGAGCGGACTGTGTCCGGCGAGCACGCCGCGATACAAGAGTGCCGATAGGGCGGTGGCGAAGCCGATCAGGGTCACGTTCAAGACGAACTTGATAATTGGAGACTTGTGCGTGATCGCGTAGACGATGGCCTCGGCGCAGACTGCGCTGAGCGTCAGTAGAGAAGGGCGCAAGAAGACGAGGCCAAGCATGATCGGCGCGGAATCGAGCGCGAAGTTGAGAGTGTTGCCGCGATAGGGCAGTTCCACGGGTGCCCACACGGCGACAGCGAAGAGGAAACAGACGACGGCAAACATGGCCGCCGCGGGCATGGGCTGCCGGAGTGGTCAGCGCGCCGTGCAGCGGTCCGAAGGTCAGGAGGGCGAGCGCACCCAGAGCGAGGGTGGCGGAAATGGCGTAGATGGCCGCGGTGGCCTTCCAGCGCGAGCCAGGGGGCGGGGACCCCGAATCGAGGGCGTTCGAGTCAGCGCTGTGCTCCGACTGGTCCTGGGACCCGTCTTGGTGCACCACGACTGTTTCCCCCATGGGCCCATCGACTCCGCGCGACACAGTGACCTCGCCGCCATCCACCGGCACAGGTGTGATATCGGCAGGACTTGTGCGTCACTTGAGAGTCGGAGGGCGGGGTGGCATCGCCGGATGCGGCAGAGTACGGCGGCGCTGAACTGGGAGTTGGCCGTCTGTTGTGATGCGTGGCGAGCCTTGGGCCGAACGCCCCGCGCCGCGAGGTGGCTCAGCTAAGCGCCGTCGGCGTAGACCGCTCCGGCCACGTTGGCGATGATCTGGTTCAGCGCCGGCTCGATGAGGTTGTCCACTGCGGCTTCGGTGATGTGCACACCGTCGCTGCTGCGGGCCGCGATCCCGTCGACCACCGAGGCGTAGGCGCCGCCGGGGTCGAGCACTGAGTAGAGGTCGTCGATGAAGACGTAGGGGAAGGCGGCCGCGACCTGGTCCACGATGCGGTTGTACGCGTCGACCAGGATGGACGGCGTGCCGTCGGCGAAGTAGGGCGAGGTCGAGAGGATCACGGCCCCGCCGTCGGAGTGGGCGATCTGCACCGCCTCGATCAGGTTGCTCTCGATGTACGACGAGTAGTCGGGGTCCGCCAGCGTGTCGTAGCTGCCGTTGAAGAGCCGGTTCTGGGTTTCCCAGTACCCCGTCTGGATGACTGTGACGTCGGGGTGGAATCGGGAGACGAGCCACTGCAGCTGCGACGCCCAGACCGAGCACGCCTGCGGGTTCATGTAGGGAACGCTCGGGTCGGCCCAGGGGTGGGTGGGCGCGCCGTCGGTGAACCCGCAGCCCGCCGCCGCTCCGTCGTCCACGTAGTAGGGGGGGGACGTCTGCTGCACGTACTGGCCCTCGTAGAGGGAGAGCGAGTCGCCGGCGAAGGCCACGCGCAGGCCCCCCTGGTGGGTGGCCTGGGGCCCGGGGACGTCGTTGATGACGCTCACGACCGGCGCGATGGGCTCCGACAGCGGCTTGGGGAACAGGGGCGGGTGCAGCGGCGACTGCGCGCTGCCCGAGAAGGCGGCGTCGCCGTAGTCGAAGACGCCGGCGTCCTGTCCGACGAGCCAGTACCCGCCGCCGTCGGGCGTGTCCGCCATGCCGACGATCGGCTCGTTGAGGGACAGCCCGCCCGTCGAGCCCAGGAATGGCGCGTCGCCGAAGGTGAAGATGCCGCCGTCGGAGGCCACCAGCCAGTAGCCGCCGCCGTCGGGCGTGGCGGCCATGCCGACCACCGGCTTGTTGAGACTGATGCCGCCGGTCGAGCCGAGGAAGGAGGCGTCGCCGAAGGCGAAGATGCCGCCGTCGGAGGCGACCAGCCAATAGCCACGGCCGTCGTGGGTCGCCGCCATGCCGACGATCGGCTTGTTCAGCACCATGCCGCCCGTCGACCCGTAGAACGCGGCGTCGCCGAAGGCGAAGATGCCGCCGTCGGAGGCCACCAGCCAGTAGCCGTCGCCGTCGGGTGTGGGCGCCATGCCGACGATCGGCTCGTTGAGCGCGATCCCGCCCGTCGAGCCCCAGAACCCGGCGTTCCCGAAGGTGAAGATCCCCCCGTCGGAGGCGACGAGCCAGTACCCCCCGGCGGGGTCGGCCGCACCGCCGACGATCGGCTTCTGCAACGGGATCTCGAGGGTGTCGCCGGCGTAGCCGGCGCCCCCGAAGGTCATCACGCCGCCGGCGGCGTCGATGATGGCGTAGGAGGAATCGGTCGCCGCCGGTGCGGGCTGGGCCCCCGCCGTCCCTCCGGGTAAGCCGGGAGCGGCTGGCGGCACCAGGGCCAGGGTGACGGCGGCCAGGACCACCGTCGCGCCCAGGGCGGCTCGGCGGCCCGTCCGCCACGTCCACGTTCGCGGCATGAGCGAGAGATCTTCAGGGAGGACCCGCCACTCCGGCGGCGCGCCCCCTCAGAGCAGGCGCAGCTGCTGCTCGCCGCCGCCTTCGCCGCTGCTACCGCTGCTGCTACTCCCGGCGTCCGGGCTCCGCGTCGGCGTCCGGGGCGTCGTGGCGCGGTAGCGGTCCCCGCCGGTCACCCCGCAGCGGCGGGCCGCCGCCCGCACGACCCCCTCGATGCGCTCCCGCTCGGCGTCCTCCTGGTAGGCGCCGCGCCGGAAGCGGCCCCGGTGCAGCCGGACCAGGTCCGGGCGCTCCCGCTCGAGCCAGTCGAAATAGTGGCCCCGCACCGTCCCGCGCAGGTGCAGCGCCACGCCGCCGATCGAGGTGGCGCCGGCCTCCGCGCAGGCCTCGACCACGTGGGTGAGCTGGGCCTCGGAGTCCGAGAGGCCGGGCAGCACCGGCGCCACCAGGACGCCGCACGGGATGCCCATGGCGGTCAGCCGCCGCAGGGCCTCCACCCGCCGGTCGGGCGGGGGTGTGCCCGGCTCGGTGAGTCGCCAGACGGCGCGGTCGAGCGTCCCCACCGAGAAGCTGACGGCCACGTCGGTCCGCTCGCACGCGGCCGCCAGCACGGCGGCGTCACGCAAGATCAGCGTCGACTTGGTGAGGATGCTGAAGGGGTTGCGCGCCCGCGAGAGCGTCTCGACGATCCCGCGCGTCAGGTGGTACTTGCCCTCCGCGTGCTGGTAGGGGTCCGTGTTGGTGCCCATCGCGATGTGGTCGCCTTCCCACTTGGGGGACCGCAGCTCGGCGCGCAGCCGTTCCACCGCGTTGACCTTGACGACGATCTTGCGCTCGAAGTCCTCGCCGATGCCGAGCCCGAGATAGTCGTGCGTCGGTCGGGCGAAGCAGTACACGCAGGCATGGCTGCACCCTCGATAGGGGTTGATCGTGTGCCGGAAGGGCATCGGGCTCTCCGGTGGCACCGCGTTGATGATGGTCCGGGCGTTGACGTGGAGGAACTCCATCCCCGCGTAGGCGCCCTTTCCCACGTGCCGCTCGGCCACCCGCTCGTCGGGGAAGAGGGTCCCACGCTGCTCGCTTTCCGCCAGGGTCCAACGCAATGCCATCGTGGCGAGGATAGCGAACATATGTTCGCAAGGCAACCGGGCGGGTGTCCGCTAAAACGACCAGGTCAGGCAGTAATCTCAGCCGCACTGTGGTGACCAAGACACGCGGAGGCGCCGCGACGCGGGCGCCCGCCCGCGCCTCGGCGAAGAAGCCCGCTGCCCGAGCCCGGCGCGCGGCGCCGGCCAAGCCCCCCTTCTGGCGCGTCCAGGCCCGGGACCTGTGGGCCGTCGGCCTCGTCACGCTCGGCGTCCTCTTGGCCCTGGCGCTGTGGGGCCAGCAGCTCGGTCCCGTCGGCCACGGCGTCAACACCGGACTGGCCCTGCTCGCCGGCTGGGCGCGCGTCCTGCTCCCGCTCGTCACCATCGGTGCCGGGGTCGCGTTGCTCTTCGACCGCGGCGAGCGCGACGAGGGGGACGACCACGCCGGGGCCGAACCAGTGCGGCTGGCGATCGGCATCGTGCTCGGCATTCTCGGCGTCTGCGGGTTGGCCGAGCTGGCCGGGGGCACGCCGAAGCTGTCGGACTCGCCCGCGTTGCGCAACAGCGGCGGGTACCTCGGCGCGCTGGTTGGGCGGCCCCTGCACGCGGGTCTCGGCACCGCCGGCGCCGCCGTTCTGCTCGGTGCCGTGGTGCTTGTCGCCATCCTCATTGCCACCGGTGTCCCGCTCGCGGCGGTGGGGCGCGGCCTGCGCACCGGGGCCGCTGCCGCGGGACGCACCGCCGCCGAGCTGTGGCGGGGCAAGCCGTTCGTCATCGCCCCCGAGGGCATGGTCGCAGACGAGGAGGTGACCGCCTCGTCCGGACCGCCGCCCGTCGACCCCGAGGACATCGACCCGGCCGCCCCGGCCGACGTGACCGAGCCCGACATCGACATCCCGCTCGACCCCGAGCCCGAGCCCGAGCTGGACCCGGAGCCGGTGGAGGCGCCGCCACTGGTGCCCGTCGCGGCCCGTGCGCCGGGCGAGTGGGCGCTGCCGCCGATCTCGCTGCTCCACACGTCGAAGAAGCTCCGCCAGGACCAGCGCCAGATCGACGCGGCGGGCGAGGACCTGGTGCGGGCCCTGGCCGCCCACGGGGTCGAGACCCGGCTCGTCGGCAGCCGGGTGGGTCCGACCGTCACCCGCTACGAGCTCGAGCTCGGTCCGGGCGTCAAGGTGGCCCGGGTGACCAGCCTGTCCAAGGACATCGCCTACGCCATGGCGTCGCCCGACGTCCGCATCCTGGCGCCGATCCCCGGCAAGTCGGCCATCGGGGTCGAGGTGCCCAACCGGACCCGCCAGCTCGTCTCACTGCGCGACATCCTCGAGTCGCGTGAGGCGAAGCCCTCCGCCACGACCCATCCGCTCGAGGTGGCCATGGGGCGCGACATCGCCGGGCGCGCCGTCACGGCGAACCTGGCCGAGATGCCGCACATCCTGATCTCGGGCGCGACGGGGTCGGGCAAGTCGTCGTGCATGAACTCCATCATCACGTCGATCCTCATGCGCGACACACCGGACAAGGTGAAGCTGATCCTGGTCGACCCCAAGCGGGTCGAGTTGGGCCAGTACGACGGCCTCCCGCACCTCTTGAACCCGGTGGTCGTCGACCCCAAGAAGGCGGCCAACGCGCTCGCCTGGGCGGTCAAGGAGATGGAGCGCCGCTATGACCTGCTCGCCGAGAACGGGGTGCGCGACATCACCGGGTACAACCAGCTGGTCGAGGAGGGGCTCATCGCGACGCCGGTGTCGGACCGTCGCCAGGTGCGCGATGCGGCCGCCCGTGCGCTCGGCGAGGATCACCCCGCCGTCGAGGAGGTGGCCGATCACGATCACGAGCCCGAGCCGCCGCAGACGCTGCCGTTCATCCTCGTGGTGGTCGACGAGCTCAACGACCTGATGATGGTCGCGGCGCGTGACGTCGAGGACTCCATCGTGCGCATCGCCCAGATGGCGCGGGCCGTCGGTATCCACCTGGTCATCGCCACCCAGCGGCCCTCGGTCGACGTCATCACCGGGGTCATCAAGGCCAACATCCCCAGCCGGATGGCCTTCTCCGTCTCGTCGCTGGCCGACAGCCGGGTGATCCTGGACCAACCAGGAGCCGAGCGCCTGATAGGCAAGGGGGACATGCTGCTGCTCACGGCCTCGTCCAACATCCCGCGCCGCCTGCAGGCCCCCTGGGTCTCGGAGGAAGAGGTGCGCGACGTGGTCGGCCACTGGCGCGCCCAGGGGGGTCAGGCGGAGGCCATCGTCGGCATCGAGGGCATCGACGACGGACCCGTGGGCGGCGACGCCCTCGACGATGACGACGACGAATACCTGACGCAGGCGCGCGACCTGGTGGTGCGCTCCCAGCTGGGCTCGACCTCCATGCTGCAGCGCAAGCTGCGCGTGGGCTTCGCCCGGGCCGGCCGCCTGATGGACCTGCTCGAGCGCCAGGGTGTCGTCGGGCCGAGTGAAGGCTCCAAGGCCCGGGCCGTCCTGATGACGCCCGAAGAGCTCGACGGCCTGAGCGGGAGGTGACCCCGGAGCGCACGGCACCGCCGCTCATGGTGGCGCCGTTCCGGCTCGACTCGTTGCACCCGCCCGCGCCGCCCCCACCCCCGCGACCGGAGCGGGGACGCCACAGCGTGCACACGCATCGCCGCCGGCGCTCGCGCCGCTGGCTCGTCGCCCTGGTCGTACTCCTCGTGCTGGTGGCGGCCGCGGGCGCCTTTGCCGGCGTCCGGCTGCACGCGCCCGACCCCGCCCCGCGGTGACGCCAGCCCTCGGCCGCAGCGTGCACGTCCCGGCCCAGTCGGTGGCGCTCCCGTGGCCCGCGTCGGGTCAGGGCGCCATCGCCGTGCCCGCCATCGGCATCAACGTCCAATCCGGTCCCGAGCAGGCGGCGCCGGTGGCCAGCCTGACCAAGCTCATGACCGCGTACGTGATCCTCCACGATCACCCGGTCGCCCTCGGCGAGCCCGGTCCGACCATCACGGTGAGCAAGGCGGACGTCGACGACTACGACGACGACACCGTCAACGACGACTCCAACGCGCAAGTGGTCCTCGGGGAGGAGCTGACCGAGCAGCAGGCGCTGAGCGGGTTGCTCGTGCACTCGGCGGACAACTACGCCGACCTCCTGGCCCGTTGGGACGCCGGGTCCATCCCCGCCTTCGTGGCCAAGATGAACGCGGAGGCGGCACGGCTCGGGATGGGCCAGTCGCACTTCGCCGACGCCAGCGGGGTCGATCCCGCCTCCGTGTCGACCGCGTCGGACATGCTCAGGGTCGCCGCCCCGGACATGGCCAACGCCGCCTTCGCCTCCATGGTGCAGATGCCCTCGGTCACGCTGCCCGTGGCCGGGACCATCTCGACCTACACGCCGCTGCTCGGGCTGCAGGGGATCATCGGCGTGAAGTCGGGCTTCACGACGGCCGCCGGCGGGTGTGACGTGCTCGCCGTGGTGCGGGCGGTGCACGGCCACAACGTGCTGCTGCTGGCTGCGGTCACCGGGCAGATGGGCGCGGTGGCCCTGGCGCAGGCCGGCCTGCACGGGTTGGCGCTGGTCGATGCGGTCGGACCCCTGATCGGGTCCACCCAGGTCCTGCGCGGCGACGCGGTGGTGTCGCACGTCACCGAGGCGGGCAAGACCGTCGACGCCCGGACGACGTCGTCCGCGTCCATGCTCACCTGGCCCGGGGTGACCGCGACCCGGGTCTTCGAGCCGGAGCGCAACCTCACGGACCAGGCCCGCGCCGGGGCACGCGTGGGGGCGGTGGCGGTGAACCTCGGCACGCAGCATGTCGTGGTCCCGGTGCGCCTCGACCAGGACGTCCCGCGCCCGACGATGTTCCAGCGCCTCTTCTAGGCGCGTAACCTGGCGTCGTGCGCGCCAGGGCTCCCGCGTCGTCGGCGAACCTCGGCCCGGGATTCGACACCCTGGCCGTCGCGCTCGACTGTTACGTGAGCGTGGATGTCGAGCCGGCACCCGCCTTGCGCGTGCACAGTGAAGGCGAGGGGTCGGGCCTCTTCGACGACGCGTCCCACCTCGCGGCGCGGGTCGCGGCCGAGGTGCTCGGCCACGACCGTTTCGCGGTGACCGTACGGTCGCAGATACCGGTCGCCCGGGGGCTGGGCTCCTCCGCCGCCCTGGCGGCTGCCGCGGCAGCGGCCGCCGGCGCCGGCGACCCCTTCGCCGTCGCGGCCGCCTACGACGGGCATCCGGAGAACGCCGCCGCCAGTGCGTTCGGCGGCCTGGTCGCAGCGACCACGGTGGAGGGCCTCCCGGTGCACGCGCCACTGCCGCTCAGCGACCAGCTGGCCTTCGTCGCCATCGTCCCCGACCGCGACCTCGCCACGCCCGAATCCCGCGGCGTGTTGCCCGAGAAGCTCGCCCGTGCCGACGCCGTGTTCAACCTGGGCCGCATGGGCCTGCTCCTGGCCGGGCTCGCCGAGCCGGCGTCGCTGGTCGCCGCTGCCACGGCCGACCGCATCCACCAGCCGGCCCGGACTGCGCTGTTCCCCGAGGCACCCGCGCTGCTGCAAGGTCTGGTCGATGCCGGGGCACTGGCCGCCTGCTGGTCGGGCGCGGGGCCGACATTGCTCGGCATCCTGCGGGCGGGGACCGTCGACGCCGTGCGCGCCGGTGCCGAGGCCGCGCTGGCCGCCTCGGGCGTCGACGGACGGGTCATGGTGCTGCGGGCCGACCGCAGCGGCCTCGTCTACGGCGAGGAGGCAGTCGTCGCGCTCTGACGACCGGCGTCTCAATTGCCGGCGCCGCCACCCACCTTGGCGATGTCGCTCTGGAACTGCGCGATGGCCGCGTGCAGGTTGAAGGTGTTGAGGACCTGGTCGTAGTTCGCCTGGGTCGGTTGCGCGTCGCCGAGGATCTCCAGGCTGTTGGCCAGCGTCTGTCCCGCGTTGCGCGCCGCCGTGAGGGCGGGCGGGGGGGCGGAGAACCCGTGCCCGGTTGCGAGCACGTTGGCGTAGTCGTGGATCTTGTTGCCGAGCGTGCGGTCGGCCGCCTCGAGGCATACGACGGGGCTCGACGCCGTCTTGCACTGGGTGGCCTTCTCCAAGTAGGCGTGCAGCGCCGACTGTGCCGACCGGTCGGCGTTCCGGAGCGAGGCGTTGGGTGACTGTCCGGCGGTGCCGCCCGAACCCGACGGGCCCGAGCTGCAGGCCGCCAGCACCAGCGGGAGCGCGGCGACGGCCCAGCCGATGTACCGGATCGGAGGCCTGTGGCGGCGCTGCACGGGCAAAACTTAGGCGCCGTGGTTCCCTAGACTTCGGCGGATGCCGCGGAGCTATTTCATCCGCACGTTCGGGTGCCAGATGAACGAGCACGACTCCGAGCGCCTGGCGGGCCTACTCGTGGCCGACGGCATGACCCCCGCCGCGGCAATGGAGGATGCCGACGTGGTCGTGCTCAACACCTGCTGCATCCGTGAGAACGCCGACCAGCGGCTCTACGGGACGCTGGGCCGTCTCAAGGAGTTAGTGGACGCCAAGCCCGGGCTTCAGATCGCCGTCGGGGGCTGCCTGGCCCAGAAGGACCGCGAGCGCATCCAGGAGAAGGTGGGGTGGGTCAATGTGGTCTTCGGCACCCACAACCTGACCAGCGCGCCCGGTCTGCTCCGCCGGTCCCGGGCCGAGGGCCCGGTCATGGAGATCCTCGATGCCCCCGCGCCGGACGCCGCCACGAACCCCTTGCTCGGACCCGCCGCGGTGCGCGAGCTGCCCTATGCGGCCTGGGTCAACATCCAGACCGGCTGCGACAACTCCTGCGCCTTCTGCATCGTGCCCGCCGTCCGCGGCCCCGAGGTCAGCCGGCCCCTCGACGACATCGTGGCCGAGGTCCGGTTGCTCGCCCGGCGCGGCGTCACCGAGGTGACGCTCCTCGGCCAGAACGTGAATTCCTACGGCCGGGACATCACACGCCGCCGCCCGCTCTTCGCCGAGTTGCTGCGTGCGGTCGGAGCGGTCGAGGACATCGGGCGGGTCCGGTTCACCAGCCCGCATCCGAAAGACCTGCGACCCGAGACGATCGAGGCCATGGCCGAGACGCCCGAGGTCTGCGAGCAGCTCCACCTGCCGCTCCAGTCCGGGAGTGACGACGTCCTGCGCGCGATGCGGCGCGGCTACACCGCGGAGCGGTACCTCCGGCGCGTGGCCGATGCCCGTTCCGCCATCGACGACCTGGCCGTGACGACCGACATCATCGTGGGGTTCCCCGGTGAGACGGCCGAGGACTTCG
This sequence comes from uncultured Acidimicrobiaceae bacterium, assembly GCA_963756625.1. Classification (GTDB taxonomy): domain Bacteria; phylum Actinomycetota; class Acidimicrobiia; order Acidimicrobiales; family RAAP-2; genus Bog-473. Next base: position 155,432 of record CAVWNQ010000002.1, on the reverse strand, counting down.
ACGAGACCCTGGCGGTCTGCGCCGAGGCCCGCTACGACGGCGCCTATACCTTCATTTTCTCGCCGCGTCCCGGGACGAGAGCGGCCGCCATGGAGTCGGCCTTCGTTCCCGACGACGTCGTGGCCGAGCGCTTCCAGCGGTTGAAGACCGTGGTCGACCGCTCCGCCCTGGCGCGCCATCAGGCGCGGGTCGGACGCAGCGAGGAGGTGCTGGTCGAAGGCGTGAGCCGGCGCGACGACGCCATGCTGACGGGCCGCACCCGTCAGGGGAAGCCCGTCCATTTCCCGGTCGGCACCACCGGCGCGCCGGCGGCCGGCGCATTGGCCCGCGTCACCGTCACGACCGGCCATCCCCACCATCTCAGCGGCCTTCTCGAGGAGGTGACGGCGCGGCCGCGGCATCGCGTGCGGATCCCGGTGGCGAGCGTGTGACCGCGGTCGCCCTGGTCGGCGTCACGGCGTCGGGCAAGTCGGACGTCGCGCTGCGCGTGGCGACCCGGCGCGGCGACTGCGAGATCGTGTCGGTCGACTCCATGTGTGTCTACCGGGGCATGGACATCGGCACGTCCAAGCCCGATAACGACGCGCGCGCCGCAGTGCCGCACCACCTGCTCGATCTGGTGGACCCCGATGCGAACTTCACCCTCACCCAGTTCCAGCTGGCCGCGCGGACCGCCCTGGCCGGCATCGCGGCGCGCGGGCACCACGCGTTGTTGGTCGGGGGCACCGGGCTGTACCTCCGGGCGGTCGTCGACGATCTGGCCATCCCGGGTCGCTATCCCGACGTCGCCGCCGCGCTGGAGTCCGAGTTGGACGACGGGGCTGATCCGGCGGACCTGCATGCCCGACTGGCCCTCCTCGACCCGGTGGGAGCCGGGCGCATGGAGCCGACCAACCGCCGGCGGGTCGTGCGGGCGCTCGAGGTCACCATCGGGGCCGGGCGACCCTTCTCGGAGTTCGGCCCCGGGCTCGAGGCGTATCCGGCGACGGGCGTGCGGCAGGTCGGCCTGGCCCTGGCACCCGAGGAAATCGACCGGCGGGTCGCCGAGCGGTTCGCCGCCATGCTCGACGCCGGCCTCGTCGACGAGGTGCGCGCGCTGGCGGGCCGCCCGGCGGGCATCTCACGCACCGCCCGGCAGGCGCTCGGCTATCGCGAGATCCTGGCCCACGTGGAGGACGGCGTACCCCTCGACGTCTGCCTGGACGAGGCGGTCCGGCGGACGCGGCAGTTCGCCCGCCGTCAGGCGTCGTGGTTCCGCCGGGACCCGCGCATCGCCTGGGCCGGCGGCGCCACCGAGGCGGAGGAGCGGTTGGACGAGGCCCTCCGGCTGCACGATTGAGCCGTCCCGCCTGCGAGAATGGTGGGATGCACGCCACCAAGCACGAGGGCGCGGGGAACGACTTCCTGGTCGTACTCGACCCCGAGGACTCCATCCGGTTCTCGGTCGCCCAGGTGCGTCTGCTGGCCGACCGACGCCGCGGCATCGGCGCGGACGGGATCATCCGGGTGGGTCCGGGCCGTGACGGCTGCGATCTCGCCATGGAGTTGCGCAACGCCGACGGCAGCGAGGCGGAGATGAGTGGCAACGGGATCCGCTGCCTCGCGCAGGCGGCGGTCGACGCCGGCCTGGTCTCGCCGCCGACGTTCACCGTCGCCGCCGCGGGGGGCACCCGCACGGTCGAATACGCGCCCGGATCGACGCCCGGCTGGGCCACCGCACGCGTCGACATGGGTCCGGCCCGTCTGGGACCGGACCAGCCCCAGGAGTTCGACGACCGCCGCGCCCGGACCGTCGACGTCGGCAATCCGCACCTCGTCCTGCTCGGTCCGGACACGGCGAGCGTCGACATCGCCGAGCTCGGGCCCAAGCTGCAGGCCGCGTTCACCGGGGGCATCAACATCGAGTGGATCACCGTCGCGCGCGACGACGAGGGCGAGCTCCTCGACTTCCGGGTCTGGGAGCGCGGGGTCGGCGAGACGCTCGCCTGTGGGACCGGCAGCGTCGCGGCCGCCGCGGCGGCCCGCAGCTGGGGAGCCGTAGCGCCCGACGGTCCCGTGCGGGTATCCAACCCGGGCGGGGTGCTCGAGGTCTCGCTCGGGACCGACGAGGCGGCCACAACGCATCTGGCCGGACCCGTGCGCAAGGTGGCCGACGTGGATATTCATCCGGGAATGCTCTCTTGAGCAACCTGCTGCCTAGTACCCACCATCTCTCAACATGCGACGGTTGCGCCCATGACCAGGGCGTTGATCGCAGCCAGGTTGTCTCGAGGCGCCGAGGCTGACGACCCCTCCCGCATTGAGCGAAGACGACGAGGCGCGGCTACCAGCTAGGCGGCTGGCAGCACCCAGGACACGACACACCAGCTCGAGCTAACGGACTGTGGGGGTTGGGATCGAAGGTTGCGGCGACCGTGTGGCAGCCGTCCATTTGGGCGCAGACCCGTGCCCGTTGGGTGCCGGACACGACGACCGCTCGATGCGCACGGAACATCCCGTGCATGCACAACCTGACTGGCGGATACTGATTCACGAGTAACTGGCGGATACTGATTCACGAGTAACTGGCGGATACTGACTCACGAGTAACTGGCGGATACTGACTCACAAGTAAGGCGGATACTGACTCACGAGTAAGTGGCGGATACTGACTCACGAGTAAGTGGCGGATACTGACGCACGAGTAACCGGGCAGCCGAGCGGTGAATCGCCGCCGATCGACAATGCGGGTTTGCGCGCCTGTTCTCTCGGGGTACGGAAACGGGCAAGGCGCGTTTATGACTGGACGAGATCACAGCGAAGTCGCACGAAGTCAGGTGCGCTGGCGGCACATCAGTGGGCTCGACGGGATCCGCGCCATGTCCGTGTTGGCGATCATCGCGTTCCACTCCGGCTTGAGCTGGATGCAAGGTGGCTACTACGGCGTCGACGCGTTCTTCGTGCTGTCGGGCTTCCTCATCACCACCTTGCTCCTCGGAGAGTGGGGCGGCTCCGGGACGATTGGCCTTCGGCAGTTCTGGGCGCGCCGCGCCAGGCGTCTTCTGCCGGCGCTGTTCTTGTTGGTGATCGTGATCGGAATCGTGATGGTGACGTTGCCGAGCGTCTTCGCGACGCACGGGGCACTCCCGAGCGCTGTTGCGGCGATCTTCTACGGCTCCAACTGGTACCTGATCCACAGCGGGGTGCCCTACTTCTCGCTCTCGAGCCAGCCGTCGCCGTGGGTCCATACCTGGTCACTTGCCATTGAGGAGCAGTTCTATGTGCTGTGGCCCATCATCCTCCTCTCCGTGCTTACCGTGGGAGTTGCGCGGGCAGGCTCGGGTCCGATACGGAGAGAACGACTCCGGAACTTTCTCGGCATGCGGACGCCGATCGATACCTACCGCGGCAAGCGGCGGCGCCTGCGCGTGCTCTTTGCCCTGGCGTGCCTTGGCGCACTGGCGTCGGCCGCACTCATGGCGCGCCTCGCGCCCCGTGGCTACGACGCCCGCGCCTATTACGGGACGGATACCCGTGCCCAGGCGCTTCTCGTCGGAGCTGCCATCGCGACAGCACTCACACTGTGGGGTCGGGCCAACCCGGGGCCCACAGGCCGACGGCTTGCGTCGATCGTCGCAATCGCCGGCGTGGTGGGAACCGCCGTCCTGTGGGCGACCACGGCCGAGACGTCGACCTTCGCATTCCGGGGTGGCTTCCTTGCGGCAAGCGTGGCAGCCGGCGCGGTGGTGCTCGGGTGTGCGCTCGCGCCTCGATCTGTCGTGGTGCGCCTGTTGGAGCTGCCCCCGCTGCCGCAGTTAGGCCGCATCTCCTACGGGATCTACCTCTGGTATTGGCCGGTGCTGCTCCTCACCACCGGCAGCAGACTCCATTGGGGTGCCTATCAACTGTTCGCGCTCCGGGTGGTGGTGACGGTGGCGATCGCCGCTGTGAGCTACGGACTCGTGGAGAAGCCGCTCCGCTATGGCGCGTTTCGGCGCTGGCGCATGATCACCGTTGCTCCCGTCGGTGCCGCGGTGGCCGTGGGCGCCGTGCTCGCCAGCACGCTGATGCCGGTCGGGGCGACGGCGCTCGAAGGGCAACAACTGCACTCGCCCGTGCCGGCTCGCGCGGCGGCTGCCACTATGCATCCGGGCTCCGAGCATCTTGTTGTGACGAAATCTACGACCGCAACGACCGCCTCTGGCCAGTCGTCGGGGGGGCCCACTGCCACGCCCGGTCCCGATCCGGCCGCACTGCACCCCTCGGCCCGAAGATTCGTCAAGGTCCTCTTGGTGGGCGACTCCCTTGCAGGCTCGCTCGGTGTGGGCCTGGCGGCCGAGGCGCGGCAGTACGACGTCCAGGTCGTCAACGAGGGATCGCCGTCGTGCTCCGTGTCGATGCAGGGTCAGGTCCAGGTGCTCTGGTACACGGTGGCGCCAGGTCCGCCGTGCGACGTCGCGGGCAACCCCGACTCGGTGTTCACAACGTGGCGGCAATGGGTCGACGCCTACAACCCCGACGTGGTCGTCTACCTCGCCCGCGGCGAGACGTTCAACCAGCAGGTCGGCGGGACGTGGCAGAACCTCGGCGAACCCGCCTTCGACAGCTATGTGAGCAGCCGCTTCAGCCAGGCGGCACAGGTCCTTGGCTCCAAGGGAGCCGCCGTGGTGTTCTTGACGGTTCCTTATTTCGACAGCGGGGTCTCTGGGTCTGGCGCACCGTGGCCGGAAGACGACCCTCTCCGGGTGCTGATCGATAATTCAATCATGCGGAGTGTCGCGACGGCCTCGGGTGAGACGGTGGACGTATTCGATCTCAATGCAATCGTCTCTCCGGGAGGCCATTATTCGCCCACTGTGGGACCCTTCAATGTGCGCTGTGGCGACGGGGCCCACTTCTCCCAATCCGGGGGCATCTTCGTCGGCATGCAGCTGGCGCCTGAACTCGCCGGCTTGGGCCAGCCCCATGCGCTGGCCTCTCCCGCCGGCGCCTGGAGTGGGCCACTGCCCCCGTCGACACCGCCCTGGTTTTCGAACCTTCCCTGCCACTAGTCCTGGACCACTGGTCCTGAGAATCCGCCCTCAGGTGCGCTCGACCGCGCGCTCGACCCGTTCGTGCTGGACAAGTGCACGGGTCCAGACCAGATTGTGGCATGCACGAGGAGACCATCGATCCCGATTCGTCGAGTTGGCGTTGAAGCACCGCTGGAGAATCGTGGTGGTGACCGCCTGCGGTCTCGGCGGCGCGATCATGGGCGCGGCATCACCAGTCGGGGCAGTACGGGGAGACGCATCTCACGCAGCCACCCACGGTGTGGGGGTGATGGTCGAGACCTTCGTCGACCACACACGCTCCACGCCCGCCCACAACGGTGAACCCGCGCTTCCGGACCGGACACTCGTCACCTCCATCTGGTATCCGGCCTCGGTGCGGGCATCAGCCAGGCCAGAGGCGAACGCCGCGCCGGACACAGCCGGTGGGCCGTACCCCCTGATCGTGTTTTCTCACGGCCTGGGAACCGTGCCCAGCCAGTACGGATCGTTGCTGCGCGCCTGGGCTGAAGCAGGATTCGTGGTGGCTGCACCGAAGTTTCCCCTGACGAGTCGTGGCGTACCCGGGGGAGTCGACCCAGCGGACGTGTTCAGCCAGCCGGGTGACGTGAGTTTTCTGATCACCTCCCTGCTTCAGGCCTCTGCCGCCCCCACCGGCCGGCTCCACGGCATGCTCTCGCAGAACGGGGTCGGAGTTGCGGGGCACTCGGAAGGCGCGATCACCTCCCTCGGCTTCTTCAACACCTGCTGCCAGGACCCGCGCGTCAAGGCCGCCGCGGTCTTCGATGGCGACCCCGAGATGTACCCCGGAGGTCACTACGTGTTCAACGGGCAGCCACCGATGCTCGTGGTGCATGGGACAAAGGACGGGTTCCTGCCCTATGGGCAGATGGTGTCGGTGTTCAACGAGCAGAAGGGTCCCAAGGTGCTCTTGAGCATGCTCGGAGCCAATCACGGAAACTGGATAAGTCCGAGGAGCAAGTGGTTCCCGAGTGTCGCCCGGACCAGCACCGACTTCTTCCTCCGCTACCTCGAGGGATCAAAGCGGGCAGGTGAGCGCATTGTCCACGATTCCCAACCCGAGGTGACGACGGTTCACTACGCGCCGAGACCCGGTCAGTCGCTGAGGGTCACGCCTCCTCCGGTGGCGCGGACCCATCGGCGTGCCGTGGTGACACCATCGAAGGGACTGGCGAGCGGGCAGACGGTCACCGTCCGATGGACTGGCTTCCTGCCGGGAAATGTGGTGAACGTCATCGAATGCTCGGGGGATTCCGAGAGTGACTGCGATATCGCGTCAGGCCGGTTCCTGATCTCTGATCCGATCGGATCCGGATCAACGAACGTCTCTGTCGTCAAGGGTCAGGTGGGCGCCGGCATGTGCGGCACCGGGAGTGCGCCATGTGCCGTGTACGTGAACGACGCCGGGCTCCTCTCGCCCACGGCGACCGTTCGGATCCCGATTGCCTTCGCCGGCGGCACCCGCCCATAGCCCGGATGTCGTGTTCTTTTCGTCGGTCCACTCCACGGCTTGAGTACCAGTTGCCATCAGCTCCTTGCCATTGCTTCTTCCCATCAGCAGTGACTCGCCACGGTAGTTCGGCGATTGACAGCACGGTACGCCCAGGGGGGAAAATCCTTTGGGCGGTAACACATTTGTTGTTCGATCACTGAAGACACATAGTGGGTTCGCGCACGACCGCAAACACCCAGGCCATACGCTCTCCCGCATGCCCGACTTTGGACACGCCGGAGACAGAGGAACGAGTGAGGGCATGGCCGGGACCGCTCGGCCCATCTCCCCCCTGGGACCACCAGTCGCAGGAGCAAAGTTCGACGCCTCCAGAACCGGCTATGGGCTGCGGCCAAGCAGTCGAAGGGTCGGCGCTTCCACGCCCTCTATGACCGCATCTACAGGGACGACATTCTCTGGGAGGCGTGGGAGCGGGTCCGAGCCAATCGTGGAGCAGCAGGGGTCGATGCACTGACCATCGCTGCGGTGGAGGACGACTACGGGGTCGAGCAGTTGCTCAGCGAACTCCAGGCCGACCTCCGTGCAGGCAACTACCACCCTCGCCCCGTGCGCCGGGTGGAGATTCCAAAGCCCGACGGCAAGTTCCGTCCGTTGGGCATCCCGACTGTCAAGGACCGTGTGTGCCAGCAGGCGACCAAGATCGTCCTCGAGCCCATCTTCGAGGCCGATTTCCTCGCATGCTCGTTTGGGTTCCGGCCCAAGCGCTCGGCCACCGACGCCATGGAGAGGCTCCGGGTCGGCTTCATCGAAGGCAACACCTTCGTCTTCGAGGCCGACATCGAGAACTTCTTCGGCTCTATTGACCACGAGCGACTCCTCGCTCTGGTCGGCGAGCGGGTGTCGGACCGGCGGGTGCTCAAGTTGGTCAGACAGTGGCTGCGAGCAGGGGTGCTGGACGCTGGTGTGCTCTCCGAGTCGGTCACGGGACACCCCAGGGCGGGGTGATCTCACCCCTTTTGGCCAACATCTTCCTGCACGCTTTCGATCGGGCCTGGGAAGAGCGCGGCACCGGTGAAATCGTCCGCTATGCCGACGACTTCGTGGTGCTGTGTCGATCCCAAGAACAGGCCGAAGAAGCCCGTCGGTGCGCAACCGCCATCTTGGGTGACCTCGGTCTGCGCCTTCACCCAGACAAGACCAGAACGGTCGATCTCCGAGAAGGCAACGAAGGCTTCGACTTCCTCGGGTGCCACTTCCATGCCCACATGTCAGGCAAGCTCTGGGAGCAACATCAGACCCGAAGGTGGCCGCGGTGGTCAGTCGAGGTTGTCCCAAGTGCGAGAGCCTGAACATAACCCCGACGCTGCACGACTCCGTAGACTGCATCAACCGAGAAGATCACGTTCACATGGTGTGCCACAACCCCGACTGTCTCAACGGGTGGAACGCCGACCTCGTGTAGCTGTTCGGCATCTCACGCCAGCGGGCCGACCAGCTGACACGGGACGCCCCAGACTTCCCTGAGCCGGTCGAAACCGAGCAACTGGGGCTACCGGTGCGCAGCTACTGCCGCCGACGAGACGTAGAACGCTCCGGGAAGGCGACCGGGCGTCTGTAGCGGCCCTGTAGCGTTCCAGGGGTGCATTGCACCAGCCAGGGTCAGGTGTAGGGGCTCTATGGAGAGATACACAGATCTGCCCGGCACGCTCATCGAGCGGACCTTCCGGGAGCGGATCATCCTCGTCGGCGTCGTCTTCCCCGGGCTCACGACCGAGTTGGTCGACGAGGAGCTGGACGAGCTGGCACAGCTGGTGGACAGCGCAGGCGCGGACGTCGTCGGCCGGGTGCTCCAACGGCGCGACGCACCGGATCCGGCCACTTTCGTCGGCCGGGGCAAGGCGGAGGAGATCGCCGAGCTGAGCCGGAGCCTCGACGCGGACACCGTGGTCTTCGACGACGAGCTGTCGCCGGCGCAGCACCGCAACCTCGAGAAGCTGTTCGGCCGCACGGCCATCGATCGCACCGCCGTGATCCTCGACATCTTCGCCCAGAACGCGCGCAGCCCCGAGGGTAAGGCGCAGGTCGAGCTCGCCCTCCTGCGCTACCGGCTGCCTCGCCTGCGCGGACGTGGCTCGTCCCTCAGCCAGCAGGCCGGTGGCATCGGGACGCGTGGCCCCGGCGAGACGCAGCTCGAGGTGGATCGACGCCGCCTCGTCCGGCGTATGCATCACCTGGAGGCCGACTTGCGCAACGTGGAGCGCACGCGCATGCTGCAGCGACGGAGCCGTGCCCGCGGCCGCCATCGCGAGCTGGCCCTGGTGGGCTATACCAACGCGGGCAAGTCGACGCTGCTCAACCAGCTGACCGACGCTGGCGTGCCCGCGGAGAACCGGCTCTTCGTCACCCTCGACCCCCGCACGCGACAGCTGTCCCTCCCGGGTGGTGAGACCGTGCTGGTGACCGACACGGTGGGCTTCGTGCGCAAGCTTCCCCACGAGCTGGTGGAGGCGTTCCGCTCGACGCTCGACTCGGTGCGGCTGGCGGACCTTGTGCTGCACGTCGTGGACAGCACGGCCGTGCACGCCGAGGGCCAGATGACCGCGGTGCGAGAGGTCCTCAACGAGATCGGGGCGGCAGACGTCCCCGAGCTGGTGGTGGTCAACAAGGCCGATCGGGCGCCCGAGTCAGCCAAGGCCCTGGCGCATGCCAACGAGGGTGCGGTGGTGGTCTCGGCCAAGACCGGCGAGGGAGTGGACGAGCTCTTGCGGGTGGTCGGCGACCGGCTGCGGGGTTCCGACCGCGTGATCGAACTCGTGGTCCCGTGGTCGCGCGGTGACGTGCTGGCGGCCATCCATCGTGAGGGCGAGGTGGTGGGCCAGCGCGACGGCGAGGAGTCGGCCACGCTCCAGGTCGTGCTGGACGACGTGGGACGGGCCCGCTTCGCCGAGTTCGTGGCGACCCCGTGACGTTCCGGCTGCCCCCGTACCCCTACGACCGGTTGACCGGGCTGGCCAAGTTGGCCGACGGACACCCCGGCGGCATGGTCGACTGCTCCATCGGGACACCTTGCGATCCGCCGCTCGATGCGGTCGTCGACGCCCTGGCCACATCGGGAGCGGAGCGCGGGTACCCCGCCTCGGCGGGCAGCCCGAAGTTGCGCGAGGCGGCGGCAGCCTGGTTGACGCGCCGCTTCGGTCTCCCCGACCCGCCGCCGCTCGCCGCCTGCGTGGGCACGAAGGAGTTCGTGGCGTCGGTGCCGCACCTGCTGCGCCTGCGAGTGCCCGAGCGCGACACCGTGCTCTATCCCGCCGTCTCCTATCCGACCTACGCTATGGGTGCCGAGCTCGCCGGGTGTCGCGCCGTCGCCGTGCCAGCTGCAAGGGGACGGCTGGGCGGCCTCGACCTCGACGCGATCGATCCGGCCGACGCGGCCCGCGCGTTGCTGGTGTGGTCGAACTCGCCGTCCAACCCGACCGGCGGGCTCGGTGATCTCGGGGCGGAGGCGGCGTGGGCGCGTGCACACGGCGTGCCGTTGTTCTCGGACGAGTGCTACGCCGAGTTCACCTGGGACCGTGCGCCGGGCTCGGTACTGCAGCACGGCGCGGACGGCGTTGTCGCCGTGCACTCGCTCTCCAAGCGGTCGAACCTGGCCGGCGTCCGCGTGGGCTTCTACGCCGGGGACGCCGAGCTGGTCGAGTTCCTGCGGGCGGTCCGGCAGCACGCCGGCCTCATGGTGCCGGGCCCGGCCCAGGCCGCCGGAGCGGCTGCCCTGGGTGACGACGAGCACGTCGTGGCCCAGCGGGCGCGCTATCGGGAGCGTCTGGCCTACCTGTCGGACGTGTTCGAGGCGTACGGCTGTCCCGTGCCGCTGCCCGAGGGTGGCTTCTATCTCTGGGTGCCGGTGCCGGGCGGGCGCTGGCCGGACGCGTGGGCCATGGCCGAGACCCTCGCCGCTGACGGCGGGCTCCTGGTGAGCCCCGGGGACCTGTACGGGCCCCGTGGCGCCGGGCATGTCCGTGTCGCCGTCGTCCAACCGATGGAGCGCCTGGCGTTGGTGGGGGAGCGGCTCGCTAGCCGAAATTCCTGACGGCGGGAGCGGACCGGTGCGACGTGCGCAGTGTCTGGCTCACTGCGCTCGTGATGGCGCGCAGGGCGGGATCCTCACGGTCGGTTCGCCGACAGGCCAACGTGAGCGGAACGTGCCAACGCGGCAGCCCGCGGAGACGCAGGGCGACGGTGCCCTCCGCACGCGCCGAAAGCTCGGCCAGCGATCGGGTCACCAGCGCGACATGGTCGTGCGCCGCAGCAAGGTGCAGCGCGGTGACCGCGTCCGAGCATTCCGTCCATCGCCATTCCGCTATGCCGGCCACGCCCAGCCGGTGGACGAACTCGTCGGCGCCGGTCCCGAAGCGGTTGAAGGCGATGCGGGTGTCGGCGAGGTCCTCGAATGCGACCTGTCTCCCGGCCAAAGGATGTGACGGCCCGACGACGGCGACGACAGGATCCGAGGGCAACGGCGCGAAGTGGAGCGGCCGTGGCCGTGCACCGGGGACGACGAATCCCACGTCGCACGCGCCGTCGATGAGCATGGCGATGATGTGGTCGGAATGCGCGTCGCGGATTTTCACGCTCCGGTGGAGCGAACCGAGTGCCGCCAGAACCATCGGCACCACGCGGTGGGCGAAGGTCGTGTGCACGGCCACCCGCAGCCGTGGGGCGGCATCGAGTGCCCTGACGGCGTCGGCGGCGTCTTCGAGGAGCGCCATGGTCCGCTCGGCGTAGGGCAAGAACGCCTCACCGGCCGGCGTGAGGGTCGTTCCGCGCGTGCTGCGGCGGAAGAACCTCGCCCCGGCGTCCCGCTCCAAACGGGCGATCCGTTCGCTCACCGCCGGCTGGGACACCAGGCGTGCGTGCGCGGCCCGGCCGAAGCTGCCTTCGCGTACGACCGCCAAGAAGAGGGTCATGTCATCTGTTTGGATGGTCATAGGAGAATCTTATGACGGGCGCCAGTCAAGATGCCCCTACCGGCGCGGGCCGGCCGGCCGGAGCATGGGTGACATGCACCGAGTGACGACAACAGCAGCGGGCACATCCTTCATTCTCGATCGGCGGAAGGTGTTGCACCTGGGCACGGACCAGTCGGTTTCGGTGCTCGGCGTCGAGGACACCACGTGGACCCGTCCTGCCGCCGTGCCCGTGTTCGGTGACGGCCGGGTGCTGTCCGTGTTCGACTATGCGGCGTCCTGGACGAGGTGGGAACGGCACCCGGTCGGCGCCGAGGTGGTGCAGATCCTGTCGGGCGCGCTCGTCTTCCACCTCGACGACGGGACCAGCCGCACCTCGGTACCTCTCGCGCAGGGCCGCGGGTTGGTCGTGCCCGAAGGGGTGTGGCACCGGGCGGAATGCACCGCGCCCACGATCGTCCTGTTCGTCACACCGACCCCCGCACTGACCGAGCACAGAGGGGTCTGAGGCGGCCGCCGGGTGGCTTAAGGTGAGCAGCCATGGCTGATCTGCGGGCGAGCATCGAGGAACTCTGGGAGCGGCGCGACGAGCTCTCACCGGCCGACGGCGACGCCGCGAAGCTGGTGGAGGAGGCCATCGAGTTACTCGACACCGGGCAGGCCCGTGTGGCCGAGGTGGACCCGGTTACGGACGAGGTGGTCGTCCACGAGTGGTTGAAGAAGTCGATCCTGATGCTTTTCTCGCTGCGCGGCATGGAGACCATCGAGGCCGGGCCCTTCGAGTATGCCGACAAGCTGCCGCTCAAGCACGGCTTTGCCGAGGCGGGGGTGCGGGCGCTGCCGGGTGCCTCGGCGCGCTGGGGCTCCTTCCTCGGGCCCGGCGTCGTCCTCATGCCTTCCTACGTGAACATCGGCGCCTGGGTCGGCGCGGATTCCATGGTCGACACCTGGGCCACGGTTGCCTCTTGTGGCCAGATCGGCGAGCGAGTGCACCTGGCTGGCGGGGTGGGCATCGGTGGCGTGCTCGAGCCGCCAAACGCCGTACCTGTCGTGGTCGAGGACGACGCGTTCGTGGGCAGCCGGTGCATGGTCACCGGCGGGGCCCGGATCGGCCGGGGATCGGTGCTCGGCGCCGGGAGCTTTCTCGACCCCTCCATTCCCGTCATCGACGCCGAGACGGGCGAGGAGATCTCGCGCGGCGTCGTGCCCCCCTGGTGCGTGGCCATCCGCGCCAGCCGTAGGAGGGAGTACCCCGGTGGGGAGTTCTACGTGCCGTGCGTCCTCGTGATCAAGCGCCTGAACGAGGGTGAGCGCCACGACAAGGCGCAGCTGAACCAGGTCCTGCGCGACCACGGCGCCAGCACCTGAGCCGATGGCCGCCGATCTGCTCAAGGCCACCGAGGAGCTGATAGCCGTGCCGTCGGTCAGCGGCAACGAAGCAGGGATCGCCGCGTTGGTGCACGAGAAGCTGCGCGACTGCGCGTGGCTCGAGGTCGAGCGCGTCGGGGACAACGTGCTGGCCCGCACCGGGCTGGGACGCGGGCAGCGCCTGGTTCTGGCTGGGCACCTCGACACCGTGCCGCCGGGGGCCAACGAGACGCCGAAGCTCGAGGGCGACACGCTCTGGGGCGTCGGCGCCTCGGACATGAAGGGGGGCCTCGCGGTCATGCTCGACCTGGCCACGACCCTGCGGGAGCCGGTTGTCGACGTCACCTGGTGCTTCTACGCCCGCGAGGAGGTGGGCCGAGACGAGAGTGGCCTCCTCGAGATCTGGACGGCTCGCCCCGAGCTCCTGGCCGGCGACGCCGCCGTGCTCGGCGAGCCCACCAGCGCGCTCGTCGAGGCGGGTTGCCAGGGGACGATGCGGGTGCGCATCACGCTGCGAGGTGTCCGCGCCCACACCGCGCGGCCCTTCACCGGTCGCAACGCGGTCCACCGCCTGGCACCGATCCTCCAGCGCGTGGCGAACTGGAAAGGGCGCGAGGTCGTGCTGGACGGTTGCATCTTCGCCGAACAGCTGCAAGTGGTCGCGATCGAGGGAGGTGTGGCCGCCAACGTCGTGCCCGACCACGCCAGCGTCACCCTCAACCACCGCTATGCACCTGATCGCGGCAAGGTCGAGGCCGAAGCCTTCCTCCACGAACTGATCGACCCGACATTGGACCCGGAACAGGGCGACACCTGGGAGCTGCTCGACGCCGGCGACGGGGCGCCGCCGGCCCTGGACCATCCCTTGCTCAAGTCGCTGGTCGAGCGCAGCGGTGGCCCGCCGAAGGCGAAGGTCGGATGGACCGACGTGGCGTCGTTCTGGGAGCACGGTGTGCCGGCCGCCAATTTCGGGCCGGGTGACCCGCTGCTGGCGCACCATCCGGACGAGCGGGTGACCGCGGCGCAATTGGAGCGGACCCGCGACGTGCTCCGTGCCGTGATCGCCTGACGCGATTGCTCCGGCGGCCCCGCTCAGGGGCCGGGGAAGGCTTCCGCGAACCGCCCACCGAACGCCTGGTCACCGCGCACGCGCAGCTCGTGGCACGGTGGCCGTCCGAGCAGCAGCGCGAGGAGGTCGCGGCTCGTGCCCTCGATCGTCGCCGTCGCGACGCTCAGAGGGTTCAGCCGCGCTCGCCTGGACGGCCGGGCCCTGCACGGTGACCGCATAGGCCGGCCCGTCGGTCGCCGCCAGCAACCACGAGCCCTCGAGGTCGGCGGCGAAGGCGCGGTGGTTGGCGCGTCGGACGTTGAGCCACCCGACCCGCATCGGCAGCGACGCACGGACGAAGAGGTCGCTCCAGTCGCGCAGGCCGAGCCCGAGATCGCCGCCGTGCACCTCCACCTCAGTCAGGCGCAGCAGGGGGAGCCGGCCCAGCTCGACCCGCCCGAGGTCGGCGTTGCCCTCGGGCTCCCGCACCGGCTGCGCCCACGTGCGCTCGTCCCGTTCGCTCCAGAATGCGTGGAGCGTGGCACTCCCGTCGGCCAGCGATGCCACGACGGCCTCCGCGGGCTCCCCGGACTCGGGCGCGAGCGTGTCCGGGCGCTGGGCCGCCCGGCCGGCGGGGTAGTAGGACGTCGGACGCCCCGCGAGCACGTCGGTCGTCATGCGCACCAGCGCCGTGGCGCCGTAGCGGAGGTGACAGGCGATGGTCAGAATGCTCCAGTCCGGCAGGAGCGAGGGAGTCTCGAGGTCCTTGGCGTCGAGGGCGTGCAGCGCGTCCACGATCTCGGTCGTACGGCGCTGCACCGCGCCGACTATCTCGAGCGTCGGGACCGCCTGCGCTGCCACCGTCCCAGTATGGCGGCGCAACGGCGCGGCTGGGGCGGTGCGCGCCATACTGAGGGCATGGACAGCCTGCGGCATTCCGGTTCGGTCGAGATCACCCGCTCACCCGAGGAGCTCTACGACTTGGTGGCGGACGTCACACGCATGGGGGAGTGGAGCCCCGTCTGTAAGGCCTGCTGGTGGGACGACGGCGCGGGGCCCCGTGTCGGGGCGCACTTCACGGGGCGCAACGAGGTGCCGGAGCGCACCTGGGAGACGCGTGCGGAAGTGGTGACGGCGGACCGAGGCCGAGAGTTTGCCTTCGTCGTGGCCGAACCGCCGACCCGGGCGCGCTGGGGTTACACGTTCGAAGCGGTCGACGGTGGGACCCGGGTGACCGAGACGTGGGACTTCCCACCCGAGGGCGCCGCCTTTTTCGAGGCGCGTTTCGGTGACGACGCGCCGGCGCAGATCGCCACCCGCAGCGACGCGGCGGAGCAGGGCATCGCGGCGACGCTGGCGGCCATCAAGCGGACTGCCGAGACGGGCTGACCCGGAACGGCGCGGCGACGGCCGGCCCTTAGATCTCGGCGGCACGCCGGCGCATCTCCTCGGCCGAGACGTCCTCGATGTGCTGACTCATCATCCACTGCTGTCCGAACGGGTCGCGCAGTCGCCCACCTCGGTCTCCGTAGAAGTGGTCCGCCAGCGGGTAGACGACCTCGGCGCCGGCCGCCACGGCCCGGTCCCATGCAGCGTCCACGTCCTCCCAGGAGAGGGCCATGACGCACGTGACCAACCCCCCGACCCGTTCGGGCGCGGCGACGGGTCCCTCCGTGTCGTCGTCGGTGAGCATGACCACGGAGTCGCCGATCCGGATCTCGGCGTGGACGATCCGCCCGCTCGGGTCGCGGAAGGGCTCACCCACCTCCTCGGCACCGAAGGCCCGCCCGTAGAACTCGATCGCGGCTGCGCTGGAGGCCAGGACGAGCCGCGCCCTGACCGTGCGTGTGGCCCAGGGGATCGCGTCGCCGGTGGTCTTGCTCATGCCCGCTCCTTCCGGGCGCGCTCGAGCGCGCCGCGACAACCTCGATCTCGACTTTGAGCTCGGGGAAGGCCAGGCGCGGCACGCCGATCAATGTGCTGGCAGGCAGGTGCGAACCGAGCACGCGGGCGGACTCGGGGCCGATGACGGCGATGAGCTCGTCGACGTCGGTCGTGAAGATGGTCGACTTCACGATGTTGGCCGGAGTCATCCCGGCCGCCTCCAGGACGGTCAGCACGTTGTCGAGCCCGGTGCGTACCTGCTCTCCCATGTCCGAGGTCGTCGGCACCGACCCGTCGGGGCCCATCGCCGTCTGGCCCGAACAGATCAGCAGCTCCTGTGCCCCCGTGAGCTTGACGGCTTGCGAGAATCCGAATGCCTTCGACCACTCCCAAGGGTTGATCTCGGTGTGCTCCATGGGCTGGCTCCCTCCTCGTGGGCTCGCTCGTCACCCTAACCATGCTCCGGCAGCGCACGATATCGACGATCGAATGGAAATCGTCTGGCCTGGGACGGGCCTGTGCACGCGCCCTGTGCCCAGCTGGCGCTCGCTCCGGCCAGCAGCGTGCGCACCACCACCTCGGTGGCGACCACCCTGCACCGCGGTCCCGACGCCGACTCCCACCGACCGTCACACCGCCGGGCCGACGTCGAACAGCGATAGGCGATCCAATCGTCAGGCACGTTGGAGAAGGTCGTCGACGATGAGCGTGGCGGCGGCGGGGCATGCCTTGGTGAACCCTAGGAATGGCCCGAAGTCCTTCGTTGCAGCAAAACCCGTGATGTAGAGGCCGGCGAGGCTTGACTGGAACGCCTCGTCGAGTACGGGGAAACCGTCGACCAGATTGATTTGGTCGACGAGACCGCCGAGGTATGGCACCCTGGCCAGGTTGGCCTTGTAACCAGTCGCGAAGACGATGCGATCGACGGTGAGGCGTTCACCGTTCGACAGATCGGCTCTCACGTCTCCAGCGTCTTCGCTGATGTCAGTGACCGAAGTGCCCGGCCAACGATGGAACTGATTGGTGGCGAGGCGTGGGATGAGCCACCACTCGAGCGTCAGGCGGCCGGTCTCCCAGAACCGCCTGTCTATCCGCTCTTGCTCGGCATGAGACAAAGCCCGCCACCACCCGGGCTCCGCGAGCATGCAGTTGATGTAGTCATCCACGAACGCCCAGCTGACACGCTCGAAGGGGGGGACATCGTGGCGGTGAACGATGTCGATCCGTGCGGCCCCCTGTTCACCTATCAGGGCGGCCCATTCGTAGGCGCTCTGGCGGCCACCCACTATGAGCACGCGCGCACCGCGGAGATCTTCGAAGTGCACGAGATCACAGGTATGCACGCCAACTCCGGGCGGCACCGAATCGGCCCACGAAGGCAGTTGTTGGAAGTGACGAATCCCGGGCGCGGCCACTACTGCTTCGGAGGTTATTCGTTCACCACTGTCAAGAAGCGCTTCGAACACGCTGCCGTCGTGTCTGAGTTGGGTGACGAGGTGTTCCCGCGTGACTATCCCCTTGTTGTCCTGGAACCAGGTGGCGTAGTCGAGGAACACTCTGATGGGTACTGGGTCGACGTCGTTCGGTGCAATCCCCTCTTCCTCGAGAAACGCCTCAAATGTGTGTACGCCCGCCGCATCGAGATGCCAATCTGGACCGGATCGTAAGCACATTCCCTCGGGCATGTGTTGCTTCCAGAACGCCATCGGTTCGCCGACGACGAGTGTTTCGATACCGCGCTCAATTGCTCGTGCGGCAGTCGCCACGCCATAGGGGCCGGCGCCGATCACCAGAAGCGCCGAGCTGTCCATCAACGTCCCTGGGTATCGCCTGAGGGTGAGAAGCATCCCAAAGAGACGGAGCGCGCAATCGATTTGGCAACAACTTCAATGGTGCGCCCCTCGGCCCAGTAGCTCTCCTCGCCAAGCCAGCGATGGATCACGGCCAAGTCAAGGCCTCGATCGTCCGCCACCGTGTCGCCGTCATCTCGAACCCAATTCACATCCGTACAGTAGATCTGGTCGGTGAATGGTTGAAGGGTGCGAATCGGGACGCGACTGCCTTCGTAGCGACGTTTCTGTTTTCTCACCGGCGTCGGGCCGGTTTGGTGAGAGCTCAGCGTTCCTTGATGGTCCGCTTGAAGGTGAGGGCGCTGCCTCTCGGCCATCCGGCGGGCAAGAATCCGGTGATGGGCGCGGCGTTCGCCCCGGGATCCCACTCTCGCCCTTCTCCGTCCTCGAGCTGCACGATCAAGCGAGGATCGTCGCTTTCCCGGTTGGGCTGCCACCGCAAAACGACAGTCATCTCCGTCTCCTGTGAGCCGTCGTCCACGCTGAGAGCCTATGGCGTCCCTCGAGGCTGCGCCGACGAGGAGAAACGCCGAGAACCCCCGCTGTCCACATCTAGGCGCCCATGCCCACGATGGGGGCGTTGAGGGGCTGGCCCCCACGCGAGCCCAAGAACGGAGCGTGCTCGGGTCGGAGAGAACGGCGTACGTGGGCAGGGCAATGCTCGACGTCCAGGGCTCCCCTCCGGTGTCCCACGTTGACGGAGCGACAAGCACATGGGGCATGCTTCCGAGGTGCCGGTAGAGCGCTGGCGACAACCGCAACGAGAGGCTTGTCCGCGAGGTCAGAGCGCCCGGTAGGTCGAGAACAATGCGATCCTCGGCTGCGACGGAGCTCTACCTCGCAGCGAGACGCGCCACCGCACGCGTGAGCAGGTGCAGGTCTCGCTGTCCGGGCAAGCGGTCGACCCTGCGGTCGATGCGCTCGAGGACCTCGCGTCCCTTGGGGCCTTCGAAGAGGTACTTCACGAGGAAGCCGACCTCGCGCGTCGGCATCACCCCCGAACCGACGGGCCGCCAGCGGTGCGACAGCGCGAACCGCGTCAGCTTCTGTGCCTTGACGTCGTCGCCGAGGCGGCGCGTCGCTTCCGACGCGTAGAAGTCGATGTGCGAGCCCTCCTGCTTCATGATGCGCCGCAGGAGCTCACGCAGGGTCGGATGGCCGGCCATCTCGGTCAGTCGGGCGTAGCCGGCCTGGGTCGTCCATTCGTTGATGGCGCCCCAGCTCATGTGCAAGGCGATGAAGGCGCGGCCCGCGAAGGCCGCCGAGCCGATCGTGCTCAACGTCGTCATGGCCTGTCGGCGCCGGTGGCCGTGGCGCAGCGCGGCAATGCGGGGAGCGCCCGCCTCTTCGCCGTGCGCCTCGAGTACCCGGCCGAGGGCCTCCCCGTGCCACATTTCCTCGAAGACCCAGCACGAGAGGAAGGAGGTGATCTCCGGATCCTGGTGGGCCGGCGTCAGCAGCAGGTCGCGTAGATAGCAGACCGTGTGGTGCTCCACGTCGTGCATGTAGCGCAGCGAACGCAGGGCGTCTGGCGACAGCGGGTCGTCCTTGAAGTCATCGAACTCGATGCCCTCCAGGTCCAACCGCCCCGCCCGGGATTTGTAGGAGTCGATGGTCGTGCGCATTGCGCCTACTATCCGGAGACCAGGCGACGCCTGGATGGGTGAAACTCGCAGACATCCATCGACGGAGGCGGGCCCGAACAGGTCGTGAGATGCGGCACATCGATGAAGTCAGTGACGCACAGCTGGTCACCTCCATCGCCCGCTACAGCGAAGTGGCACTCGCCGAGGCCTACCGGCGCCATGGTGGTGCGGTCTACGGACTGGCCAAACGGGTCCTCAACAACCCGACCGAGGCGGAGGACGTGACCCAGGAGGTCTTCTTGCGGTTGTGGAACGAGCCCGACCGCTTCGACGCGGACCGGGGCTCGCTGCGCTCCTTCCTCTTGGCCCAGGCCCACGGCAGGGCGGTCGATGCCGTCCGTTCGTCGAGCTCGCGCCGTCTCCGCGAGGCGCGTGACGCCATGCGCACGGCCGAGGGCGCCTACGACCTGCAACACGAGGTCTGGGACCTCGCCGTGGCCGATCAGGTGGCCGCCGCCATGGGCGAGCTTTCCGGGGAGGAGCGCCGGGCCATCGAGCTGGCGTACTTCGACGGGCATACCTACCGCGAGGTGGCGACGCTGCTCGACCAGCCCGAGGGCACGGTCAAGAGCCGCATCCGCAACGGCATGCGGCGCATGCGCGCGGTGCTGGCCGACGCCGGAGTGCGGGAGACCGACGCGTGATGTCGCACGACGAGGCGAGCGAGCTCCTCGGCGCCTACGCGCTCGATGCCGTCGACGGCGAGGAGTGCACCGAGCTCGAGGCGCACCTCGAGACGTGTCCCCGGTGCCGCGCCGAGCTCGACTCCCTGCGCGACGTGGCCGCCGCCTTGGGCAACTCGGTCGAGCCGCTGCCAGAGGGTCTGTGGTCGCACATCGCCAGCCGCCTGCCCGAGCGTCCGGCCGACGAGGAGCCGCCACCCATGCCGCGGCTCGCCACCGAAGCGAGTCCGCCCTCCTCGCCCTTCCGTGCACCGGCGGACGGACGGCGCCGCCGACGCAACGTGGTCACCGCAGTTGCGGCGGCCGCGATCGCCGTGGCCGCGATCGCCGTGGTCCTCGGCATCGGGTGGGTTCGAGCGGACAACCGGGCGTCGAACCTCCAGGCCCAGAACGCGCAGCAGCCCCCGACGGTGGTCCACGCGCTGGAGACGCCGGGGCGCCGCCTGGTCTACCTCGCCTCGCCTTCGAACGTGCACGCCGTGATGGCCGAAGTCGTGCTCGTGCCCGACGGGCGCGGCTATCTCGTCTCGTCCTTCCTGCCGCGGCTCGGCTCCGGGAAGACCTACCAGCTGTGGGGGATCAACCACAGCGGGCCGATCTCGCTCGGCCTGCTCGGGTCCGACCCGCACCAGTCCATCTTCACCATGGCGGGGACGAACCGCCCCTCGCGCCTCAGCATCACCGCCGAACCGGCCGGAGGGGTCGTCGCCCCCACGACCGCCGTGGTGGCGACCGGGACTGTCTGAAGGCGCCCTGCTGTTAGGTTCAGTCCTGATGCCGGAGGACGCACCGAAGAAGAGCAAGCCGATCGAGATCTACGCGGAGGCCGAGCCAATCAAGCTCGGCTCGATGCTGCTCACACTCGTCGAGCCGCACCGCGGCCACGAGGTGGCCTACAACCGCTGGTACGAGCGCGACCACTTCTACGCCGGGTGCATGGTCGGTCCCTACAACTTCGCCGGCCGACGCTTCGTCGCCACGGCCGGCCTCAAGGCGCTCCGCGACCCCGACCCCTCGGCCATCACCGGGGAGCCCGGCCGAGGCTCCTACATCTCGGCCTACTGGGTGCTCGACGGCTACCACGACGTGTGGAACAAGTGGGCGCTGCGTCAGGTCAACGCGCTGCACGCGGCCGGGCGCATGTTCCAAGAGCGCGACCACGTGCACACGCTCCTGTACTTCTACCAGTGGGAGCACCGACGCGAGCCCGACGGCGTTCCCGTGGAGGTGGCGCTCGACCACCCCTATCGCGGCTTCGTCGCCGTCTTCATCGACCGGGACGAATCGCTGACCAACGAGGCGTTCTGGACCTGGCTGCGCAACGAGCACCTGCCCGGGTTGATGCCGGGGACCGACGCCGACCTGGTCGCAGCCTTCACACCGATCGCGTTGGAGGTCGACGTGCCGGGTGACGTGCCCCGAGAGAAGGCGCGCGACAATCGCACGGTCCTCCTGTGGTTCCTCAACACGCCGCCCGAGGTGGCCTGGGAGCCCGTCTTCGTGGAGCACCGCCGCCGGCTCGAGGAGGCGGGCAAGGGGACCGTGGTCGCCATGTTGCCGTTCATCCCGACTATCCCCGGCACCGACACCTACACCGACAAGCTCTGGGCCGACTGACCTCTATCCTCGGGCCAGGATCTCGACGTGGGGGACGACGAAGACGGCGTCGTCCGACTGGGCCCAGCGCGTGAAGGCGTCGGCGATGGCCGACAGCTCGGTGGCGTCGCTCAACCCGTACGCGGCCGCCTGTTCGGCGAAGCGCGAGTATCGGACGCGGTCGGCCCACAGACTGCCCCACCACGCCCGAGCCTCGGGATCGGCGTAGGTCCACGTCGAGCTGGATGCGGTGACGTCGGAAAAGCCGGCCTCGTGCGCCAGCCCGAGCAGCCTCGGCCCGATGCGGGCGTCGTGCCCGTTGCGCGCCGTCACGGCGAGATACAGCTCGAGCCAGCGGTCGAGCAGAGGGTCGGCCGGCGCCCAGGTGAAGGCGCCGTAGTCGGAGTCCCGGGCGGCCAGCACCCCGTCGGGCTGCAGGACGCGGCGCAGCGCCACCAGCGCGTCGACCGGCTCGGCGAGATGCTGGAGGACCTGGTGCAGGTGGATCACGTCGAAGGTGGCATCCGGGTAGTCGAGGGCGAAGAGGTCGCCCACCTCGAAGCGCAGGTTGTCCACCCCGAGCCCGGCCACGCTGGCCTGGGCCTGGGCCACCACGTCGGCGGCGGCGTCGATCCCGACCACCTCGCCCGGCGCCACCAGGAGGGCCAGATCGGCGGTGATGGTGCCGGGCCCGCAGCCCACGTCGAGCAGGGCCTGGCCGGCACGCAGGTGGGGCACCAGGTACGCGCTGGAGTTCTCGGCCGTGCGCCAGGTGTGGCTGCGCAGCACCGATTCGTGATGCCCGTGCGTGTAGGTCATGCGTACATTGTGTCGTGCCCGAATTACCCGAGATGCAGGCGCTGTCCGAACGCCTCGATGCGCTCCTGGCCGGCCTGACGCTGCGCCGCGCCGACCTCCTCGGCTTCTCGTCTCTCAAGACCTACGACCCCACGCCAGACTCCCTCCAGGGCCACCGCCTCGTCTCGGTGCGGCGCCGGGCCAAGTACCTGGTGTGGGAGTTCGATGACGGCACCCGCATCGTGCTCCACCTGTCCCAAGCCGGCCGCCTCGACGTGGAGGAGCCGCCGAAGAAGACGAAGCCCCGCGGCGCGGTGGCCCGCTTCGTGTTCGGTGCGGGCGACGCCGGGCTCGACGGGGTCGGGATCGGCATCCTCGTGCGCGAGTACGGCACCCAGCGCAAGGCGTCCTGGTGGGTCCTGGCTCCGGGGGACGAGGGTCCGCTGGCCGGTCTCGGCCCCGAGCCGGGCACCGAGGAGTTCGCCGAATTCATCCGCACCAGCGACTCCAATCGCCACCTCACGACCGATCTGCGCGACCAGCACGTCGTGTCGGGCATCGGGCGCGGCTGGGGCGACGACATCTTGCAACGGGCGGGCCTCTCGCCCTTCGCCTCATTGCGCTCGCTCACCCCCGAGCAGCGCGAGGCGCTCCTGACCGCCGCCACCGACGTGTTGGCCGACGCGCTCGAGCTCGAGCGCACGCGCCAGGGCGGCCTCTCGGAATCGAGCCTGGGCGGTCGCTTCAAGGTCCACGGCCGCTTTGGCGAGCCCTGTCCGACCTGCGGCACGACGCTGCAGCGCGTGTCGTTCGAGTCCTACGAGATGGCCTACTGCCCGGCCTGCCAGACGGGGGGCAAGGTGCTGGCCGACCGCCGCCTCTCGCGCCTGCTGAAGTAGGGGCCACCATGACCGCCGCCGAACCATCCGTCACCCTGCGGGATTGCGCCGCCTCCGACCTCGATGCGCTCGAGGAGTATTGGATCCCGGAGGTCCGCCGCTGGCTGGCCGGTACGGCCGAGCCGGGAGACCGCCGTTCGGCCCAGGAGTACGTCGACCGGGCCATGGCGGAGGCCCGCGCCGTGCCTCGCCTGCGCTACGACCTGGTGGCCGAGGCCGGGGGCCGCTTCCTGGGCACCGGGCGCATCGTCGCCAGCGATCCCGTCAACGCCAGCGGCGACATGGGCTACGCCATCCGGCAGGCCGAGTGGGGCAAGGGGTACGCCACCGTCGTCGCCCGGCAGCTCCTCGACATCGGTTTCGGGCCGCTCGGGCTGCACCGCATCTGGGCGACCGTGCATCCGGAGAACGCGGCGGGGATCCGCGTCCTCGAGAAGGCGGGCCTGCGCTACGAGGGCCGCCTGCGGGACGACTACCGCGTGCCCGGCGGCTGGCGCGACTCCCTGCTCTACGCGGTGCTGGCCACCGACCGTCAGTCGGTTCCGTCGTAGTCCACCTCGGACGCCGATCGGACCCCGGTTCCGCTCGTGTGGCGATGGAGCGCCGCCGGACCGGAACAACGGGTTCGCCTTCGTGCTGGACGAGCGGAGGCACGCCCGATCCCTCCCGCTGCCGCCGAACGATTGGCGGATCGGTCCGCCAATCGTTCGCAGGGGAGGATTAGTTCAGGGGGCGCACCACGGTCACCACCTTGCCGAAGATGGTGATCTCGTCGGACCCCTCGAAGACCATGGGCTCATAGGCGGCGTTGGCCGGCACGAGGGTCACCCGGCCACCCTTCCGGCTGAACGTCTTGACGGTGGCCTCGCCCTCGCCGATGCCGGCCACGACGACGTCGCCGTTGTCCGCCTCGGGCTGCTGGCGCACCACCACGTAGTCGCCGTCGTAGATGCCGGCGTCGATCATCGAGTCACCGCGCACCCGCAGCATGAACGACGGCCCGCTGCCCGTGAACTGCTCGGGCATGGGCAGGAGCTCCTCGATGTTCTCCTCGGCCAGCACGCCTGTGCCCGCGGCCACGTCGCCCACGAGGGGCACGTTGTGCACCGCCGCCGCGGTGAGCCGGGAGGTGGTGTCGGGGTCGTAGTGGACCTGGATGGCCCGGGGCTTGGTGGGGTCCCGCGACAGGTAGCCCTCGCGCTGGAGGACGGCCAGGTGCGTATGCACCGTGGCCGACGACGCCAGGCCCACCGCCTCGCCGATCTCGCGCACAGAGGGCGGATAGCCCCGATCGCGTTGGCTGTCGGCGATGAAGGTGAGGATCTGCTTGCGCTTCCCGCTCAGGACCTCGGCCATCGGCGTCCCTCCCTGTCCGTGCTGCCTCGTGTATGTCCGGTGGTGCCCACCCCGGCGCTCCGCCGGACCCCTCGCGGGGGCGAACATCCGTTCGTGGTGCACCAACCTACCCAAGGGCCACCCGCGAAGCAAACATCTGTTCGCTGTGGTTGAGGGAGAACACCTCTGCTCCGGCCCCCCGCCGGCCCTGGGGCGCCCGGTTCTGGCCCCTCCCGTGCCGGAAATCCCTGTTCAGGCGCCTGTCACATCCCCTCCGTACGGTGCCGGTGTGCACGAACAGGAGTTCGACCCGGCCGTTGACAGCGAACAGGTGTTCGTGCTCCAATGGTGGGGTAGCGAACAGGTGTTCGAACGAGGAGGACGCCATGTCGGTCGCATTTGAGCTCGAATTCGAGGTGTGCCGCCCCCGGCTGTACGCCTTGCCCGACCCCCCGGCGCGGCTCGCACCTTCCCCCCGGGTGCGCCGCCGCCGGGCGGTCCTGGGCGCACTGGTGGTGGGCGTCGTGCTGACCCTGCTCGTGCTGCTGGCGCTGCCGATTCGCTCCTTCGGCGGCAGCACGCTGGCCCAGGCCGCTCCGGCCCAGGGGCAGGAGTACGTCGTCAAGGCGGGCGACTCGCTGGCGTCCATCGCCGCCCAGGCCGACCCGGCGCGTGCGGCCTCGCTGATCGGCCAACTCGGCCGCGAGGTCGGCTCAACGGCCGTCGTGCCCGGGGAGCATCTCTTCATTCCCTGACTAACGTCGGCGGTGTGCGGTGTCCGTGGTGCAGTATCGATGACGACCGCGTCGTCGATTCGCGCCAGGCCGAGGACGGCGGGGCCATCCGGCGCCGCCGCGAATGCCTCGGGTGCGGCCGTCGCTTCACCACGTTCGAGCGCATCGAAGAGGTCCCGTTGTGGGTGGTGAAGCGGAGCGGCCTGCGTGAGCCGTTCGACCGGGCCAAGGTCGTCGAAGGTGTGCGGGCGGCCTGCAAGAACCGCCCGGTCAGCGACGACCAGATGGAGGAGTTGGCCCAGAGCGTGGAGGACGCCCTGCGGGCCCAGACGGCCGAGCCGACCAGCCAGCAGGTCGGCGTCGCCGTGCTGGAACGCCTCCAGGAGCTCGACGACGTCGCCTACTTGCGGTTTGCCAGCGTCTACAAGGGGTTCGAGGAGGCGGGGGACTTCCAGCGGGAAGCCGGGTTGCTGACCAAGACGACCGAGCCGAAGCGCAAATGATCGACCGGGCGCCCGGTGTCGCGCTGGCCGTGTACGCCCATCCCGACGACGCCGACGTGGCCTGTGGTGGGAGCCTGGCCCGCTGGGCCAAGGCGGGCAGCGCCGTGCACCTGGTGGTGTGTACCGACGGCGGGAAGGGGACGGCGGACCCGGGGGTGAAGCCGAAGAGGCTGGTGGTCGAGCGCGCCGGGGAGCTCGAGACGTCCTCTGCCTTGATCGGGCTGTCGAGCGTGGAGAACCTCGGCTTTCCCGACGGCGAGCTGACGGACACCGACGGCTTCCGGCGCATGCTCGTCGAGCGCGTCCGCGCGCTGCGCCCCGACGTCGTGTGCGGCCACGACCCCACGGCCGTGTTCTTCGGCCAGAGTTACTTCAACCACCGGGACCACCGCATCGCCGGCGCCGCGCTGCTCGATGCGGTGGCGCCCGCCGCTGCGCTCCCGCACTACTTCGCCGACGCCGGCCCGCCGCACCAGGTCGGTACCGTGCTCCTCTCGGGGACGCTCGAGCCCGACGAGTGGGTCGACGTCACTGACACGATCGAGACCAAGGCCGCCGCCGTCGAGTGCCACCGCACCCAGTTCGCCGGCCAGGGCGGGTGGGCCGGGGAGGCGGTGCGCCGGCGGGCCGCCGAGGAGGGCCGGAGGGCCGGCGTGGACTACGCCGAGGGCTTCCGCCGGTTGACCCTCGGTGCCTGACCGCCCGCCCCTCCCGGCTGACTCGACCATCCCGACCGTCCTCCACGTCGACATGGACGCGTTCTTCGCGTCGGTCGAGGTGCTCGACGACCCCTCCCTGGCGGGCAAGCCGGTGGTCGTGGGCGGCGCCGGTGCCCGCGGCGTCGTTGCCTCGTGCACGTACGAGGCCCGGGCCTACGGCGTGCACTCTGCCATGCCGTCGGTGCGCGCCCGCCAGCTCTGCCCCGAAGCCGTCTTCCTGTCCGGACGCCACAGCCGCTACGCGGAGGTGAGCACGCAGTTGCACAAGATCCTCTACGACGTCACCCCGATGGTCGAGCCCATCGGCCTCGACGAGGCGTTCATGGACGTCGCCGGCGCCGTGCGGCTCCTCGGCCCACCTCGGGAGATCGCGCACCGGGTGCGGGTGCGGGTACGCGACGAGTTGCAGCTGGGCTGCGCCGTGGGCGTCGGTCGCTCCAAGATGATCGCCAAGCTCGCCTCCCGGGCAGCCAAGCCGCGCGCCAGCCGGGCCGGGCTCGACCCGGGGCCAGGCGTCGTGCTCGTCACAGCGGACGAGGAGCTGGCCTTCCTGCACCGCCACGACGTCGAGGCCCTCTGGGGCGTCGGCCCGGCCACGGCCAAGCGGCTCCACGACCTGGGGGTCCGCACCGTGGGGGAGCTAGCCACCCTGCCGCCCGAGACGCTGGCGCGCCGCCTGGGACGGGCCAGCGGGTCGCACCTGGCGGCTCTGGCCCGGGGCGAGGACCCCGATCCCGTCAACCCGAACCGCCCCAACAAGTCGATCGGACACGAGGAGACTTTCAGCCAGGACCTAGTGGACGCGGCCGAGCTCGAGCGACACGTCCTGCGCATGGCCGAGTCGGTCGCCACGATGCTGCGGGGGGAGTCGAGCGCCGCCCGCACCGTGAGCGTCAAGGTGAAGTTCAAGGACTTCTCGCTGCAGACGCGCTCGCACACGCTGCCACGGCCCATCTCGACCGGAGGCGCCATCGGGCAGGTGGCCGCCGCGCTGCTGGCCGGCATCGATCCCGGCGAGGGCATCCGGCTGCTCGGCGTGTCAGCCTCGGGACTGGGTCGCGGGGGAGCGGATCAGCTCTCCTTCGACCTGGGTGACGGCCTGCACGAGGACAACGAGAGCGCCACGGCGCGCGAGCAGTCATGGCAGGACGCCACGAGTGCGGTCGACGCGATCCGCGAACGGTTCGGGCGCAGCGCGGTGGGCTCGGCCAACATGGTCACCGACGACGGCGTGCAGGTGCCCGCCCGTCGGGACGCGCCGTGGGGCCCGGACGTCTAGGGACAGGACCCCCCTTTCCCGTCGATCGGCGCCATCGCGTCGGAACGATCGGCCCGGGTGGATCACTCGAGGTCCAGAGCGGTCGGCCATCCCGCGTCACGGTCCTCCCACGACGGACCTGTGGAGCAGGCGTCCATGCCCCAAATCCCGACCATCGCCCACGTCGCTCTGACGGTCAGCGATCTCGACCGCACTGTCGTGTGGTACGAGCGACTCTTCGACGCCAAACTGACGGTAGACAATGAACCCGGTCCCTTTCGACGCGCCGTCTGGTTCGTGGGAGGCCGAACCCTCGTCGGACTGCACCAGTTTCCCGATCCGGTAGACACGCTTGCGTTCAACGAGCGTCGTGTTGGCCTCGACCACCTGGCCTTCGCCTGTGACGGTCGAGCTGAACTTGAGGTATGGCAGGCCCGGCTCAACGAACTTGGTGTCGCGATGGCGGCATCGTCGACGCTGCGTACGGTGCTGGGCTTTCCTTCCGTGATCCCGACAACATTGCGTTGGAGTTCTTCGCGCCGCCCTCATAGCGCAGGGGAACGTGGTGGCCTTGCATGGACAGAGTCCACGACACGAGATGTCGGACGGGTGCCAGAAGTACCGCCTGGTGCCTACAGGACCTCGTTTCCCTGGAGCGCCAACGAGCCGCCTCATCCTGCGGCGTGACTAGACCGACTTGCGGAACTCGACTCCTTCACCCAACAGACGCGTGGTCTCCGTGATGTCGTTCACTGGGATCAGTTCGAAATCCAAATAGGTACCGAACTTCGCGGGAGCTTCCGCCAGGGAGTCGGGATTGTCGGTTTCGACGACGGCGAACCCGCCCGTACCGTCGAGACGGCCCAAGAACTGGTGAAATGTCTCGTCGGACGGCGGAGACCACTTCCCGAAGACTTCGAGAACGCGGGCTGCCGCGGCCTCGTTGTCCGCGGCCGATGCACCGCTCCGAACCCTCCACGTCACTACGAATTTCATTGCCCACTCCTCTCCGCGGTTCGGGACTTCGCCACGTCGGTCTGGTCTAGCACCGCAGTTCTGCTGTGCCAACCGGTAAGCGACTGCTCTGCCCGCACCGGCGGTCAAACTGGGACACCGCTGTGACGGTCGGGTCCACAGAGGCCATCATGGATGCATGATCTTCGGAGCCCATCTTGTGCTGTTCAGTGACGACGCGGAAGCCGATCGCGTCTTCTTGTCGAGTGTGTTCGGCCTGGAGTCGGTCGACGCCGGGGGTGGATGGCTCGTCTTTGCGTTGCCCCCCGCGGAGATGGCAGTGCATCCCGCCGAGGCTCCGGGAGCCCAGCTGTACATGATGTGTGACGATCTCTCTGCCGAGATGCGATCGCTTGCGGATCGCGGTGTGGTCTGCTCGGAAGTGCAAGAAGCGCGGTGGGGATCAGTGACAGAGATCGGTCTTCCCGGAGGCGCTCGAGTCGGTGTGTACCAGCCGCGACACGCCACCGCGGTCGAAGGACCCGGGTGAGTCTTGGGCTGTCCCTCATCCACAGAAATTCGGCGGGGACAGGTCCCGGAGCAGTTCACCAACACGGAGACACCTGATCTCCCCGGGAAGGTAGATTGTCCGTGTGAGCGATCGCCGTGAAGTTCCCGACCTCGGTATCACCGACGAGGAGCTGACCGAACTCGCGCTCGCGGCCGACCCACGGGCACCCCTCGCCGAGGATGCGGTACCCATCGGGGTCCATCTCTCCCAGTTCGCGGCTCCGCTGCCCCTCTGGTACATGCCGCCTGTGGTCAGAACAGGGGGCCGACGGTGGAAAGCACCGGTCGTGCTCACCGTGGTCGCAGCGTTTGCCTTGATTGACGCGATGGGTCTCTGCAATACGTACGGCATTCTCAGCTTGGCGTAAGAATCCCTCACGTGCGAACCGGCACGAAACGGCGTAGTCGATCGCACGAGCTCTGGGAACCGCTGTGAGGCGCCAATCGATTGTCTCGCTACGCTCTGGCCGTGGCGACCATTGGTACAGAGTCGATGGGATGGCTCCGCACGTCAGTAGGTATCGCATTGATCGTCGCACCGGGCACCCCCATGCGCCTCGCCGGCACCGAATCACCCACAGGTGCCGCCCTCCTTCTGATGAGGACGATCGGAATCCGGGATCTCGTCCTGGGTCTGGGAGCAGTGTTCGCTGCGCGGTCAGCCGATGAAGCTGACGCCGCGCCGTTGGACGAAGGCGACTTTGGCGAGCGATGCGCTCGACACGCTCGTCAGCCTGGCGGCAGTGCGGTCGATCGGGAGACGAGATTCGTGGCTCGCCGCGGCCTTAGCGCTCGGGTTCGTCTGCGGAGACCTGCAAGCGCTGCGGACTGCCTCCGAACAATGGGGCGCCGGGACCAACGCATAAGCCGCCAACCACGTGACGGTTCGCGCGCAGCATGATGTCCGCGTGGGTGCTTCGGGCCTGAAATTGACCGGGAATTGTCGTCGCCGGAATCGGGCAGCGCATGGCGACCTCTGTCCGCCAGAATGAAGGCGCACAATGACATCGCGGGGTTCAGCGAGTGACGGTGCGCTGCTGGCTGACACGTCGACCGTGTTGATCCGATGCGCTCTTTCGCAAAAAATCGCACCGTGGGCTGGCCAGCGAGGTGAAGAGCATCGTCCAGCGGGATCGGTGTATGATTCGGCAACCTCAATTCGGGTGAAAGCGCCGCCGCTTACGGTGGCAAGAGCGGTAGCGCTGTGGCAACCAGATCGAATGGCGGGGCCGTGGAGCCATGGCACACGCTCCGGCTGCACCCGACGTCCCACGAGGGACGCGAAGGTTCACTGCTTCTGATGCCTCCGCCACGCAAAGCTCTTCGCCACGCTCTTCCCGTCGTGCTCGAGGGCGTCATTGGTCCGCTCGTCATGTTCTACCTGCTCCTTGTCCTGACCGGTTTCAGGGGCGCGTTGATCGCGGCGCTCACCTGGTCTTATGTGGCACTGGGTCGGCGACTCCTGAAGGGTGAGCGGGTATCGATGTTGTTGCTCTTCGGAACCATCCTCATCACCTTGAGGACGGTGATTGCCTTCGTCACGGGAAGCGCATTCCTCTACTTTGCCCAACCGACGGCCGGCACCGTCGCAATCTCTCTTGCGCTCCTCGTCTCCGCCGTGGTTGGTCGGCCCTTCACCCAGCGCTTTGCCCACGACTTCTGCCCCATGGACCCCGCAATCATGAGACGGCCCCTCGTTCGTCGATTCTTCATCCGGATCTCCGTCCTCTGGGCATCAGTCCTGATGCTCAACGCGGGTCTCGTCTTTTGGTTGCTCGTCTCATCGTCGTTGCGTTCATTCGTTCTCGAGCGCTCGGCGGTGACATATGGGCTGACAGCTATTGCGATCTTCTTCTCCATCACCGGTTTCATGGCCATGATGCGTGATGACGGCATCACCGTCCGATGGGCGAAGACCAGCCGCGCCTCGGCTCGACTCGGAACTCTGACCCCAAACCCGGCGCTGTCGGCCGCGTCTCAGCGTCGCCCGGTCAGCTGCCGTAAGCGCGTGTGAGTACCTCCATGTTGTGGCCGGACGGATCCTCGAAATAGAAGCCACGTCCATGGTTGTTGATCCGGTTCTCCTGTTGGTGCCCGGGGTCAGCCCAATAGGTGAGCCCACGTTCTGTGACCCGGCTGAAGATGCCATCGAACTCCTCCTCGGTGACAAGGAAGGCGTAGTGATGGTGTTCGAAGGCCCCTCGGTCGTCGTAGTCGAGACTGACTCCGTTCGCGGTCTCTAGGCACATGAACGGCCCGAAAGGCTTCGGGGGATCGAGACCGAGGATCTCAGCAAGAAAGTTGGCCGACGCCTCCTTGTCCAGCGCCGGGACGATGGTGTGGTTGAGCTCAACTGCCATGACGCCTCCCTCCAGCTTGATACCAACACACCCATTATTGGCTCGGTCCAAGATCGTTGATCTCACCATCCCTCAGATCATGGGACGAGCACGATCTTCCCGCGGGTGTGACGATGCTCGAGTTCCTCGAAGGCGTCAGCCACCCGTTCGAGCGGAAACGTGGCGGCGATCGGAACCTCGATCGCTCCCGACGCGACGAGGTCCGCCATTTCGGTCAGAACCTCCGGAGTCGATGCGCTGGCGCTTCCGTCAGTCTTGACCCCGAGTTCCTGGGCCTTGTCAAACGCGGCGATCGTCTCGATGCGGTCGCGGGGTATCCCGAGATGGACGGCCAGTTCGACGTACTCGGGCCCGAAGAGATCGATGAAGGCGTCGATTCCACCGGCCGCCGCCCGCAGGCGCTCGGCCATCCCGTCGCCGTAGGCGACGAGCACGGCGCCATGGGACCGGAGCCAGTCCGCGTTCGCAGGGGAGGCAATGCCGAGGACGTGTGCACCACGGAGGACCAAGAGCTGCACGACGAGAGTTCCAACCCCGCCGGCCGCCGCTGAGACGGCAACGGTGTCTCCTTCCTTCACCGCAACAGCGCGAACAGCGGCGTAGGCCGTACAACCGACGACGGACAGAGAACCGGCGACCTCCCAACTCAGCTCGGGGGGTTTGTGGATGAGCTGTGAGGTTGGGACGGCGACGTGGGTCGCGTGGCTTGAACGCCGCCAGGAGAAGCCCAGGACGGCATCTCCGACGGCGAAGTCGTCCACATCTTCGCCGAGGGCGACGACGAGTCCGGCGAGGTCGCTCCCTTCCCCCGAAGGAAAAGTCGCCGGGAATCGATCGCGCAACGCGCCTGATCTGATCGCCGTCTCCCCGGGGTTGATGCCGGCTGCCTTGACCGCCACGAGAACCTCACTCGGCGCCGCGGTGGGCATCGGCACATCGGCAACGTACAGAACATCCCTGCCGCCGTAACGATCGAAGCGCACCGCCCGTGAGCCTGTTCCGGTCATCTCACCCTCCTACCCCACGATGGGCACCATCAGCTTTTGCGGACCCTCGTCCAAGTCTGAGCCACCATTCAGGCTGGCTGCCGGCGTGACCTCTGACGATATTCGGCATCCGGCCGGCACCGCTCACGTGGGCTGGGGCGTCACGTGAGCGTGGACCGACCCCCCCCGGGGGGGCACCCGAGCGAATTCGACAGGCATGCTGTACGGGTGGCCACCGACGGAGAATCTCGGATACGGATTCAAGCAGTTGGAGCGGGGGAGACCTGCCGCAGGATCTTGCAGACCCTCCCGACGTGGTTCGGCGTCCCAGCCTCAGTCGAGGAGTACATCGCCACCGCGGATCGCTCGCCCACTGTCGTGGCATCACTGGGAGATGAAGACGTGGGGCTGCTCACGCTCCTGAGACGTAGCCCGTACGCGGCTGAGGTCTACGTAATGGCCGTGTTGCCGGAACTCCATCGCCAAGGTATCGGCCGGATGTTGCTCGAGCATGCCGAAGAGATGTTGGCCACGGACGGAGTGGAGTTTCTCCAAGTGAAGACGCTTGCTCCGAGCAAGCCCGATGTCGGCTACGACAAGACACGAGCCTTCTACCTCGCGTGCGGCTTCCGACCACTCGAGGAGTTCCCGGACTTGTGGGACCCTGAGAATCCGGCTCTGCAGATGATCAAGGTCATTCCGAAGGGCGTGTGGCTCGGTGGCTCAGCCAGGCGATCGGGGCGCCCTTGATGTGACAGAAAGCGGGATCGCTGGAGTGGCCTGCCTGGCCGCCCTAGCCGATCGAGGGGCCTGCTACCTGGCGCAACGGCGACGGACCGATGACGAGCGGAGGTGCGTGTCGTTGTATTGGGCATGACACTCATCGACACGGATCGGCTCAGAAGTCCGACCGAACTGGCTCCTGGAGAGGTCGGCATGCCTGAAGTTGTTCTCGACGAGAAGGCTCTTGGTCGCTATCGCCGTGAGCTGCATGGGCACCGCTATCGGATGCAGGGTTTGCCACTGTGCGCCCAGACGGATCTCCACGTAGCGTCCCGCTTTGGGTGGGGTTCGAGGACGATCACATCGTCTTTCTCACCGCGCCAGACTCCCGCAAGGCGCGCAACATCGATCACGACGCCCGAGTGGCCATCTCTGTTATCGACCGCGAACAGCCATTCACGATGGGGGAGGTACGTGGTCGTGTGTCCGAACGTGTCGATGGTGGCAGAGCGTGGGAGATCATCGACCGTATTTCGGCCAGCTACACGGGAGGGCCGTATCCTGCGCGCACTGACCGAGTGGTTTTCCTCGTTGAGCCCGATCACGTCGTGACGACAGCCTATTCGGCGGTGCTTCCGACAGAAGTGCTCGCTCGACAGTGTCCGGAAACACGACGTATCCACGGAAGCTCCAACCGCCTGCGTGCGCGCACAAGTGCGGCCGGCGGCGACACCCAGTCGGGACCATCGGCCCTCGGGCCTCTCGCCCAGCTACCGCTCGCTGACCAGTTCGATGTTGTTGCCGTCGGGGTCGAATAGATCGACCGAGTGGCCGGCGATGTTCTGCTTTATACCCTCGTGCGGGATGCCTATGGCGGTCAGATGGTCGCACCACGCGCGCAGTGCGCCGACATCGGAGATCGCGAAGGCGATGTGGTCCAGCGCACCCGATGCGCCGGCACGACTTCCCAGGGTCAGCACCACCCGAAACCGCCCGGTCGTTGACTGGAGGGCGACGTAGCGGCCGGGCTCACCCCGTAGCTCGGTCAGGCCGAGGGAGCGTTGATACCAAGACACGCTGGCGTCGAGGTCGGAGACGTACAACTGGAAGTGGGACAGTCCGTCGATAGGTGGCGCGTCCACGACCATCACCGTAAAGCCGGGCGACGCAGCGGGCAAACCACTTGTCGCCAATGGAAAGTCAGTCCGACAGGATGCGTATGTGGGACGAGTTGAACTCTTCCGTCCGATGAATCACATTTTCATCCGTGAGCCGGGCGTGGTCGGAGACAATCCGCGGCATTCCAAGAGTCGTGGTGGGGCGGCTCATTGCCAGATAGCTCCGGATCCGGTCCGACAGTGCAAAGAGGCGCGCCGCATCCTCCGAGCTCTCACAAGCACCGGCTGTCATGTCGAGGGCCTCGGCAGACTCGATCAGAAGATCCATGCCCGTGTCGTATGGCTCGGTCATTTCTCAGTGCCACACAGCATGATGGGCAGGTCGGGCAAACCCACCACTTCGCAATTGGAACCCATCGGACTCTCGATCCTGTCACCGTAAGCGGAGACGCTGCTGCTCTAAAAATGAGCCTTGACGAGGTTACACCCGGCTTTTTGGACTGGGCGTTTACCGGAACGTCTCACCCGGTGGGCTGCTCTGTTGACCCTCAGTCCAGCGATGCGCCTCGCCCGATGCAGGCGGCCACCAGCGGATCCAGTATGTGCCCATGCTCGTCTCACCCGTGAACCCTTTTGCGCGTCCGTGCTCTTCACCTGCACCGACTGTCTCACCAGTGAGCCCTTGTGGACCCTACTTGTAAGCAGTTGTAGGCGGGTTGTAGGCATGGCGGGTCTGGCAAGACGGAGCCTGACGAACCTCCGCGAGATCGAGCGGTCTCGGAAACCACCTCAGACCTAATCGCTGGGGCATCCATGGGTTTGCGCCCGCCTTCGGGTTCCACGGGTCTCAGCGGAAGATGTAGTCGATCGATCGGGACGGGGCATTCAGCGGGGGCTCGAGCCCCACGTGCGTACGCCATTCAAGAAGGCGGCGCACCGATGGATCGCGCTTGGTAGACCACTATTCATGGGACTTGTCGTTGCAGTTGACGATCCCCGGCGAGACGACGTTCAGGCCGTGTTGGAACAGCATCTGGCCTTTTCACGCAGGGTCACACCTGCCCCAGGTGTTCATGCCTTGGCTCTTGAGGGTTTGCTCGACCTCACTGTGACGTTCTTCAGCGTACGGCTCGACGGGGAGCTCGTCGGGGTTGGGGCCCTCAAGCGGCTGGACGAAACTCGCGCCGAGCTGAAGTCAATGCATACGGTTGAGACCGCCAGGCGCCGAGGAGTCGGGCGGACTCTGGTCGAGCATCTCATTTCTGTCGCTGCTGGTCGGAACTACCGGCAGGTGAGTCTCGAGACCGGTGTGATGGACGCATTCGCACCAGCTCGCTCGCTCTACGCCAAACTCGGCTTCAAGCCCTGTCCGCCGTTTGGAGAGTACGTAGGCAGTCCGACCAGCGTGTGCATGACCATCGAACTTGGCTCTGGGTTCTGGGCGACGAACGACGACAGGGTGTGAGCGCGACCACAGGGGCCACCCTCTGAGGTCCGAAGTATCCCGCTGTCCCGGCAGCGACCGGGGCATCGTGGATTGACGCCGACGGCCGGGCGAATACACGATGGCTACGCCGAGCGACTGGTCAGTGGAAGTGTTGGTGGCTGAACCCCGGAGCAAGCAGCCCTCGGAGGTCGACGTTCTCCGACGACAATCCAGAAAGGCGTGGGACTGGTTCGAAGGGACGGTGAGCGACGTGAACGCAGACCAGGCCAACTGGTGGCCGCCCGGGACCGCCAACTCGACCGGCGCGACCTACCTTCATGTTGTTGTCATCAATACGGACGTCGAGATCAACCGGTTGATCTTGCGACGCGAGCCCCTCGTGGAGCGCCGGCGGGACGGGAACGTAGGCCAGGGATTTGCCTATGAGCCAGACTGTTTTATGAGTGGGTTCGGCACACTCCGGTCGACGGGGGCCTGCTGAGGGAATACGGGCGAGAGGTGCACACCAGGTTCGTCGCGTCGTTCGACCAACTCACCGAAGAGCAGCTCGACATGGCGGTGGACATGACGCGCACCGGCCTAGGTATGTGGCAGGGCAGAGACCTCTACGAGCTGCATGGCCACGGGCCCCCGCACATCCACGGTGGTGAGATCGCCGTACTGAAGGGCCTCCAGGGAGCCACCGGGTGGACGCAGTCGGAGGCGTCGTTCAGCGCCGCCATCAGCGTCAAGGATCATCTCGACGAATAGAGAATCGCATGCTGCCATTGTTCGCGATCGCCGCAGTCTCAGCGTTACGGGAGTCGCCCGTGCATGTGTTGGTTCTTCAAATGGATCTACTGTCTGTCCTCCACGACGTCGAGGTTGTAGAAGGTAGGCGTGCCGTCGGCGAAGCTCATCATCTTCTTTGAAAACGAATCGGTCTCAGGAAGGGCTGAATTCTCCATCGCGTCTTCGTAAGAACCGAAGAAGACAACATTGAAGTAGCGCCCTGGATTGTCCCTGTCTTGGCAGAGCACCCTTCTGCCTGCCTTGCGCTTACCTTCAGTAGCCTTCTCCCATTCGTCGGCCACCGCCCGCATGTCGGCGATCTTAGAAGTCCGGAACTCGATTATCTGGACAAATGCCATGAGGAACTCCTCTCTACTCCGAGTAGAGCGTAGAGGGACTGCCTATCGCCTGCTCATCGATTGGTTGGCGACGGGCTCAGGCCGCTCTGCACCGTCCCCGCTCAGTTGCACTCAGGTCCGACGAACTGGGGCCCGGCGCTCAGGTCCCGCTAAGGATCACGGATCGCGAGACGTCGAAACTTGGAATGGCCCGAAAACGCTCTGAGTTTTTCGTTACAACCGAAGTCCGTTCTTGACATTCCGACCCAGGGACTCTGGAGAGCCTCATACTCAGTAGACAGACCGCTCGTAGCGGTAATGACCTAGAAAGGAGCCTCAGTATGTCGAAGGTATCGAAGGAGAGCGCTTTAAAGGTCAGCGACTTTGGTATCGCCGAGGATCGGACTCAGGAATTCGATGGCTATACCGTCAACTTCGTGTGGATTCGTCAAGACTCTGATCTGGCGCCGATGCTCAAGGGCCTGCCCGACGACCGATGCCAATGCCCACACTGGGGATATGTGTTCAAGGGAAAAATGACCGTCAGCTACGCCGACCGTGAAGAAGTGATCGCACTGGGTGACGCCTTCTTCATGATGCCGGGACATACTCCGGCAGTGATTGCGGGCACTGAGTTCGTCCAGTTCAGTCCGACTGACGAATTGGCCGTCTCCGAGCCGTGATAGCAAAAAACAAGCAGGAGATGCAGGGCGGACGGTGACTAAGAATCGCTTTGAGGAGGCCGAAGATGCAGGAGATTCATGGCAACGCGGTGAGCAGCGTCAGCGCCTCTCCCGACGCCACATTTCGCTTGATCACCGACATCGACCGACTGCCTGAGTGGAACCGCGCCATTGAACGTGTCGTCGAGCCGGCTCCCGATTTGACCCCAGGAGCCGAATGGGTGGTGAAGATGCACCCCAGCCTGGGAATGACCTGGCAGAGCCGTTCGCTCGTCGAGGAGTTCGACAAAGATGTGCGGCGTTTCAGATATCGGACTTGGAACGCGGACGGCAACCCATCGTATGCAGACTGGAAATGGGAAGTCGTGCCGCGCGACTCCATCGCGCAGGTGAGCGTCAGCTGGGACGTGTATCTCAAGACGTTGGATCGCAAGTTGCTGGCTGGCCCGATTCGACGGCGGCAGCTGCGCAAAGAAGTCGCCGAGTCGCTCCGGGCGCTCGACCGGACTAGTCGCAGCGGCTGACAGGAAGTACAACCTAAAGAGAGATGCTCGCCGCACCACGTCGCCTAGCCCATAGGTGCCTCGGTATGGGGCAGTCAGCATGGGCCTACGGCTCCGCGCCTTTGATGTCGTCCTCCTGGAGCAGCAACGCCGCCCGGACCATCCCCACAATGGCGACTCGCACGGCTTGATCTGCTTGGTCCCGCGGTAGCCGTTCGTGTGAGTGGCCTCAACGACGCTATTCCTCCCGATGGGACGTTGCTCAATCGCTGTAGTGCGCGTCGGCGTCGCCCAGGCGGTCGGCGAGCCGGTCCAGCATCTTGACGCCGATGCGCGGCGTTGTCATCAGCATCGCCTGGAACTCACGGCGGTCGAGCGCCAGCAACTCCATATCGGTCTCAGCGACGACATCCGCGGTTCGGATGCCTCCGTGGAGGAGGGCAAGCTCGCCGAAGTAGCTGCCGGTCGTGAATCGGTCCACTTGGCGTTTCCCCAGCCGGCAGGAGGCGACCCCCGATAGCACTAGGAAGAACTCGGCACCCACGGCGCCCTTGGTGGTCAGGACTCTCCCCTCCTCGACGCTCACTGGCGTGCCGAGTTGAGCGATCGTGCGGAGTTCGCCTTGCGAGCATCCGGAGAAGAGAGGCACGGCCTTGAGGAGATCGATCTGCTGCTTGGGGATCCGGTGCTGTCGGATGTGATCACCTCCGCTCAGTTCGAACTGCTCGGGAATGTCCGCGGGAGCGTACCCCCCAACCGAACTCCCGGTCTACCGTCAGGGCGTGGACCCGATGCCCGAGCCAGGCGATCGTGCGCGACGGCCATCCAGGGGACTATGGAGGAGGTCAGCGTACGCATCGGAATCCACTTCGCTGAGGTGAGTCGTGACGCCGGAGGACTCAGCGGCCGCGGCGTACACGAGGCAGCACGCATATCGGCACTGGGTGCGGGAGGTGAGGTCATTGCAAGTATGTCGACCCTGGCCCGAGCTACAGGCAAGGTCCTCACGCAAGCTGTGCGAAAGGTTGAGGTCAAGGGTCTCCCCGGCGAGATGGAGGTAGCGACTGTGCAACTAGGCGGCAGCCATTTCCGCGTCGTCCCGTCTGCCAGCGCCGGAAGTCCTACGTGAGGATGACGACGAAATTTTGCTTCGGGCGAGAGGAGCCAGAGGAGTGGGGGAAGTTACCTCTCTTGAAGGCGTCGGGCGCTTGAGCCGCGACGCGACCACTTCACGCAGGCGTGGCGCCGCGGCCACGTTTACCGTCCTCGCCAACACGCCGTGCTCGCGGGCGAGTGTTGGTGGTCAGTGAATCCGCGATGACCGAACTGGACGTTTGCCCTGCGTCGGTCGCCATAGTCGATCACGGGTCGCCTATAGTGGCTCCGCCCGATGACAGCGAGCCCCGGAGCCTGAGCCCGTACAACTCACGCCGAGTGCGTGACGCTTCGATGCCACGGCGGGAACGATCGACACCGCAGTGATCAGCATGACGAGGTCTAACAGGCGAAGAGCGTCGCATGGGCCGATCGTACTGAGCACGACGCTCGTTCGGACCGCCACGGCCAAGAGCGCGACGAGTTGGTCCAGCCTTTCGTCACTCCCAACGCCTTGAGGAATGCCTCAATCCGAAGCAGGCACCCTGGGGGCTCCCTCGGCCTGCAACAACGCGCATTGTTATGGCTCAGATTTTGCAAGCCCTCAAACCGGCGATGTGTGCTTGGATAATGTTTGACGAAGACGCCGGGAAGCCACGACATTCCTACGGCTCCCTCACCCACTGATGGCCACCACGACCACCTCCACTGTCAGCAGAGGCGAACCTCGGCGCCTGCCAGCCGCATGGCCTGCCGGCTTCACGTCCGAACTGAGCCCATGGCGCCTCGTAACGCTCAGCATGCTTACGCTCTTCCTCGAGCTCGCACTAATCCGCTGGACGGCCGCCAACGACGTCCACCTGGCGAATATCCCGAACTTTGTGCTCTTGGCGAGCTTCTTGGGTATCGGGGTGGGGTTCCTGCGCGCCCGTTCGTCACAGAATCTGTTTCGCCTGGCGCCGGCAACCCTCGCGGTCCTTGTCGCGTTCACGCTCATCTTCCCCGTGAAGCTGGTCACCCTGCGCGGCCCCAACGCATTCGAGGGCTTCTCGGGGCACCATCCGCTGTCGCAGTGGGTGAGCCTCCCGGTGGTCTTCGCGCTGGTGGTCCTCGTGATGGCCGGTCTCGGCCAGGCCTTGGCCCGCTCCTTCGCTCAGTTCAAGCCGTTGGACGCTTACCGCTTCGACATCATCGGCAGCATCGGCGGGATCGCGCTTTTCTCGGCGCTCTCCTTCCTCGGGCTGCCGCCAATCGCCTGGGGGGCGGTGGTGGCCGCGTTGTTCGTATTGCTTCTAGGCATAGATGAGCGGTGGTGGCAGTGGGGCGTGATCGCCGCCGTCGTGCTGATGCTGCTGGTCGAATCGCTCTCGAGCGTCGATATCTGGTCCCCCTACTACAAGATCACCACGAACCATGTCACCACGACCGTCGACGGCCATAGCTACCGCGGGTTGCTGGTCTCGGCCAACAACATTCCCTACCAGACCTTGTACTCGATCTCCACGTTGCACAGGATCGAGTCCTTTTACTTCTTTCCCTACCGGCACGTGAGACGCGGCTCTCTCTCCGACGTGCTCGTGATCGGAGCGGGCACCGGCAACGACGTCGGCGCGGCACTCTCGGCGGGGGCTCGCCACGTCGACGCTGTCGAGATCGACCCCGAGCTCGTGGCTCTCGGGAAGCAGTACAACCCCGAGCACGCTTATGAGAGTCCGCGAGTGAGCGTTTATGTTGACGACGGACGAGCGTTCCTACAGGATACGAAAAAGCGCTACTCGCTGATTCTTTATGCTCTGCCCGACTCCCGAACAGCACTCACGGGCCAGTCCGCACCTGTCGGCCTCGAGAACTACTTGCTCACGACCCAGGCCATTCAAGTTGCGAGATCTCACCTGGCCCCCGGCGGCACTTTCGTCATGTACAACTACTACCAGCCGTTCCTGCTCGACCGCTATGCGACGACCCTCGACGATGTGTTCGGCTCGCGTCCGTGTGTCGAGGTCGGAAACACCCTGAACAGACGCGAGCAGGCGGTTCTCACGGTCGCGCTGGACGGCAACACTCCGAGCTGCTCGAGCTTCTGGAACGGAGATGAGGTGGCCCCGGTCTCAGACGACCGTCCGTACCCGTATCTGCTGGTTCCTTCGATCCCGAACTTCTATCTCTTGGTCCTCGGGCTGATCCTGGCAGCGTCCCTGCTCGTCGTGCGCGTGGCGGGGGGTCCGCTCAAGAAGATGGCTCCATTCGTGGACCTGTTCTGGATGGGAGCGGCGTTCTTGTTGCTCGAGTCCAAGAACCTCATACAGTTCGCCCTTTTGTTCGGAACGACTTGGTTCGTGAACTCGCTCGTGTTCGCCGGCGTGTTGCTGAGTGTCTACGCGGCGGTCGAGACCGCGCGACATATAAAGCTCCCGCGCCCGATGTTGCTCTACTTTGCGTTGCTCGTATCCCTGGGCGTCTCTTTCGTCGTCCCCCAAGAATCGTTGCTGGATCTTCCAGTCGTGTTGCGCTTCGTGGCGGCGACTGCGCTCGCGTTCGCTCCGATCTTCATCGCCAACCTCGTCTTCGCCCAACGCTTCAAGGATGTGGGTTCTTCCACCACTGCCTTCGGCGCAAATCTACTCGGGGCGATCGTTGGTGGAGTTCTCGTGTACCTCTCGCTGATAACGGGGTTCCGATTCCTTCTCGTGGTGGTGGCAGTCCTCTACGGCCTGGCTTTTGCCTTCGGCCGCGGCCATCTAGCCGTGCGCTCCTGAACCCCAAAAACGCCAGCCCCGATGTACTGGTCAGGGTGTCGCCAAGCGCCGGGTGGGGGTCGTATGCTCCGACGCCCTCTACGCCTTGCGGGCGGTCGCGAACCAGTAGGCGCCGCCCAGCACGACGCCCTCGGGCGTGGCGTACGGTCGCAGCGCTTCCAGGGTCGCCTCAGT
This sequence comes from uncultured Acidimicrobiaceae bacterium, assembly GCA_963756625.1. Taxonomy (GTDB): domain Bacteria; phylum Actinomycetota; class Acidimicrobiia; order Acidimicrobiales; family RAAP-2; genus Bog-473. The sequence continues at coordinate 113,165 of CAVWNQ010000002.1, read as the reverse complement.
GCCGCCCGTACCGCCTCGGGGTCCTTGTCCTCGACGAGCCGGCGCCCCATCTCGTCAGAGAGGATGAAGGCGACGACGTCCTCGGGGTCGCGTCCCATGCGCATCCCGTCCTTGTGCTCCTCGACGCTGACCTCCAACCACCCGGCGGACTCGACCAGGCGCTTAGTCCGCTGGGCATCCGTCAGGGCGAAGGGTCCGGGGGCACAAGATTCGGGCAGCTCGGGGATTCCCACGTGGGCCTTCGCCGGATCGTCCCCGGTCCATTCCCGCCAACGAGGGTCCTCCCATCTCAGCCGCTCGTGTATTCAGGCGTCTTGGCCTCATTGTCTTTCACAGTCTCAGATTTCCAACGTCACGGGACTTGGGACGGTCGGATTCGGAGTTAGAAATCCCTGGTAAAACAGTTCTACTGGGCCTCGGTCTGAGGCCACCAGCGGATCCAGTAGCCGTGTGGGTGGGTGTCGGCCAGCCGGACCGGCGCCCCGTCGGGGCCGATATGCACGAGCGTGGTGGCGAGGTCGGGCCCGTCCCGGGGCACGGGTGAGGGCGGCGTGGGCAGGCCGGGCGTCTCGAAAGGGGTCTCGCAATAGAGATGGTGCACCGGCCGGTCTCGTCCGAGGGCGCGCACCCCCGCGGTCAGTGCGCGTTGCTGTTCTTCGTTGAGGTAGGCCGCCACCCAGGAGTGGAAGACCACCAGGGGCCCGTCACCCCCGATGGTGGCCGCCACGCGGGGCAGGTCGCGCACCATGTCGCCCCGTTCGAGGCGCGGGGGCCGCGGAACGGATCGGACGTTGGCCAGCGCGGCGCGTAGTCGCCCGAAGCGTACCGGGTTGTCCGGCCACTGACAGGCGAGCAGCCACAGGGCGTCCCCGTCGGCCCGCGGGTCGAGCGGCGAGAGGTCCAGGCCGACCCGCTCGCCCATGGGCGGCGTCCGCAGGTCGGGGAGGTACGACAGGTCGTCGCGGGCCTCGCACTCGAGGGCCACGGCCGATCCGGGAGAGCCCGCGGTACGCGCGCCGCCCCCAAACTGGGCGCGGTACGTGTAGCGGTAGTCGTCGAAGAGCAGGTTCAACCCGGCTGAGGTGCCGAGGTCGAGGAGCGACAGCGGCCCGGTCCCGCCGTGCCGCGCCGCGATGAAGCAGAGGCCCGGCAGCAGACCGGTGCAACGGCCGACCTCGTTGGTCTGGGTGCTGCGGGTGGCGATCAGGTGCTCGAGCTCCGGGCGGTGTGTCCGGCAGAACCGTGCGAAGGCCGCCGCGACGTCCTCTGCCGGATCAGGATCGGCCCGGCCACCGCGGACGGCGGCGACGGTGTCGTAGAAGGACGCTAACGGGTCGTCGTCGCCGCGCAGGAGCAAGAAGTGCACCGCGGCGAGGAGTAGAAGGGGCCGGCGCTGGGGCAGGGGAGCGCCGTCGAGCAGCGAGAGCACCTCCTCATCGTCGGCGACGCCCCGGCAGATTGCCGCATAGGTGGTGCCGCCGTCGCGCGCGGCCACCGCCGCGAAGCCACGGAAATGGTCGGGCAGGGGCTGCTCGACCAACACGGGGTCAGAAGCTCGCGGGCAGGAGCGGGCTGACCGCGCCGAAGAAGAACCAGAGGAGGACGAGCACGCCGGCTGCCCCGACTCCGTAGATCACCCAACGGTGCCGCCGGAACCGCCAGGCGGCGTAGAAGATGCCAACGCCGACGAGTACGGCGAGGAAGCCCCAGAGGAGCGTGTCGGTCAACGCGACCGAGGAGTCCCCGGCCAGGTTCTCGCTCTTGGGATCGGCGTGGAGCTGGGCCGTCGGCAGGCCTGAGTTCGGGAAGAGCTGAGAGTGCACGAGCTTGGCCTCGACGATCAGGCGCGTCGACGCGCTGAAGCGCGGATTGCAAGTGGTGAGGGTCAAGAGGTCGGCGAAGACGTTCTTGATCACGTCGGTGTCGGTGGGAGACACGACGTAGCTCTTGGTCGCGTCGTAGACGAAGATCCCTTGCAGCGTGGTGAGGACGATGGGATCGCCCACCTTCACCGAGTCGAGGTTGTAGAAGGGGTGGCCGTACGTGGTGCGGTGCCCGGCAACGGCTGCGTTGCCGCCCTGTCCCGGCAGCGGGGTACCGGTGTAGTGCCCTGGGCCCTTGCGTAGGTCCGGTGTGTTGGTCCCCTCGACGACGACCTGGTTGATACCGATGACCGGAATGCGGATGTCGCCGATCGGCTCTCCCTCGGGGGGCGCGGTCGTGCGCGGCGCGGTCACCGGAGGGCCCGTAGGGATCTTGTCGAGGGCTGTCTCCTCGGCCAGCGCGTGGCGGACTTCCTCACTGTTGGACTCCTGCTGGAGTTGGCTGCGCAGCCCGGCCTGCGTGCGCGACTCCTGGAACGAAGTGCCCCAGATCTGGTACGCGGTGAAGAGCAGCAGCAGGACGCCGGCCCCGATGAGGACCTTCCCGATGATGTCGGCGGTCCGTCGGAGTGGGGACATCGAGGTCAGAGATTAGGGCGCCCGCCAGCGCAAACGCGTTCGCCCGGCCTCAGGCCTGGACGGTGACCAGGGTCCCGAGGGGCGTGAGCGGGAAGACGCTCTCCGCGTTGGAGATCGGCATTTCGACGCACCCGTCGCTCTGGGGGAAGCCATAGGAGGAGCGGACGAAGCCGTGGAGCGCGTCGCCTCCGTGGAAGTAGCTGACCCACGGAATGCCCGGGTCGACGTAGTGCGACCCGTCCGGGTTGGTGCCGGTCATCGTCGTCACCGTGTAGCGGGCGTAGACCGGCCAGGTGCCGTTCTCGGTGGGCGCGCCCGGGACGCCGGTGTTGACGGGTGTGCTGTAGACCGGGGCACCGTCCTTGTAGACCGTGGCGGTCTCGGGCAGGGATTGGCTCACGACCACGTAGTCCCAGGGCTGGGTGTTGCCCTTGCCGCTCTGCACGTCGGCGAGCAGGTCACTCCAGACCTGGGGCCCCGCGATGCCGTCGGTCTTGAGGCCGTTCTGGTCCTCGAAGTTCATGACGGCGCCCTGGGTGACGGCGTTGTTGGTGCCGGGCGTCCACAGCGTCTCGAGCGAGAGTGGCTGGTCGGGCCAGCGCCAGGAGAACGAGCCCACCTGATCGTTGCCCTCCTGAGTGGGAGAGGTCACGGGGGCGGCCGGGCTGAAGGTCAGGGGCAAATAGCCGAGCTCGGCCAGGAGCTGCTGCAGTCGCAGGATGGAACCCGGCGCCACGCTGAACTGCGACGTGACCGACTGCGGCAGGTGCTGTCCTTCGGAGCCGACCACGCCGCTCGGACCACCAGGGACGGTGACCGTCTCGGTCGCGCCGGGCACGAGCGGTCCGGTCGCCTGGTACTGCAGGAGGGAGGGAGAGAGGACGGCCCACGTTCCCGCCACGGGTGGGTTGAGCGTCGGCATCGGGCTGTTCGGCGCGAGGTCGGTGGAGAACTGGACCGAGATGGTGGAGCCGGCGGCCACGTTGGTGCCGGTCGGCGAGACCGAGGCGACGGTGAGGGCGGGCGGTGGAGCCGTCGGGGTGGCCGCAGCCTGGTTGTCGACGTGGTCCACCACGACGAACCCGCCCACGGCGACCACGAGCGCGGCCGCACAGACGACCAGGATTACCCAGGCCCTGGGGCCCCTTCGGCGCGCGTGCTCTCCAGCCATGGCAGCGGGGATTCTACCTGGGCCCCCTACGGTCTACAGACCCAATTCGGCCCGAATTGCGCCGGTGATGTCCGAAAGCCGGCCGTCGTCGGTCACTTTGGCCCCGTCGGATTCCCGGACGTAGAACGCGTCAACCACCATTTCGCCCAGGGTGGAAACCCGGGCCGAGACCACGTCGAGGTCAGAATCGAAAAGGACCCGCGTGATCCGGTGGAGCAAGCCGATCTCGTCCGGGGCGCGCACCTCCAGGACCGTGGCCGTCTCGGATGCCTCCTTGTCCACGCTCACGTCGCTGCCGGGCAGGTGGGCGGCCGAGACCCGGCGGCGGGGGTAGACACGTTCGCGCTCGGAGAGGCGCTCGCCGATCGCCAGGCGGTCCGAGAGCACTGCGGCCAGGTCTTCGCGCAGTTTGGCCGTGTCGGGCCACGTGCCCCGGGCCACTTCGACCGTGAACACCTCGACGGCGATGCCCTCCCGGCCGGCCACGTTGGCCGCCTGCACGTTCATCCCGTTGAGCGCCAGCGCGCCGGCGACATCGGAGAACAGGCCGCGGCGGTCGGGCGCCGCCACGATCACCTGGGGCGGTTGCAGGGACACCGAGGGCAACCCGGTCTGGCGGACTTCGTCGATCAGTTCCCCGTGGGCCGCCGGTAGCAGGTCCGGCGGTACCGGCGCGGCGGCCTCGCCCTGGAGCAACTTGTCGGCGCGCTCCACGAGGTCGGCGACGAGACCCGCCTTCCAGGTGCCCCAGGCGGAGGGACCGGTGGCGCGGCTGTCGGCCTCCGTGAGCGCGGCCAGGAGATGGAGGGTGGTGCGGTTGCCCGCGGCGCGCGCGACCCGGGCGACCGTCGTCGGGTCGTCGAGGTCGCGTCGCGTCGCGGTGTCGGGCAAGAGGAGGTGGTTGCGCACGAGGTCGACGAGGGTCTCGACGTCGTCGGGCGGGAAGCCCATGCGCGTCGTGATGCGCTCGACCACCTCCATGCCCACCGGGGTGTGGTCACCCGGGAACCCCTTGCCGATGTCGTGCAGGAGCGTGCCCACGAGGAGCAGGTCGGGCCGCTCGACCTCGGTGGTGAGCTCCGCCGCCAGCGCGGCGGCCTCGAGCAGGTGCCGGTCCACGGTGAAGGTGTGGTAGGCGTTGCGTTGCGGCTTGTTGCGGACGGCGGACCACTCCGGGATGAGGCGCACCAGCAGGCCGTGCTGGTCGAGGGATTCGATCTTGTCGATGGCGGGCCGGCCCAGCGCGAGCAGCCTGATCAACGCGGCACGGGTGTCGTCGGACCAGGGGTCGGTGGGCGGGGGCACGCGGTCGGCCAGGCGGTGCAGCGAGCCACGGGCGATCGGCCGGTCGTGCTCGGCCGCGGTGGCGGCGAGCCGCAGTGGGAGCGACGCGTCGTCGGAGACCGGGGCCGTCGGCGTCAGGGCGATCTCGCCGTCGATCTCGACCATGTCCGGCCCGAGGTCGGCCGGGACGGCGTCCGCCCGAGGGTCGGGTGGGCTGCGCCGAAAGCGCCGCCGGGGCGGCGGCGTCGGATCCCAGAGGCGACGGCGACGCCACGCCTCGTCGGCCACCCAGGCGATCTGGCGGCCCGCCGTCGACACGGCGAGCATGAGGGCGTCCGCGTCGGGGAAGCCCAACGCGGCCGCGACCTGGTCCTGGTCCTGCAGCAGGAGCTTGTCGTGCTCGCGCCCGGCCATGCGGTGCAGCTCGACCCGGATTGTCGTCAACAGCGCGACGGCGTCGTCGAGCGATGCCAGGTCGGCGTAGTCGGCCAGCAACGGCGCGTAGGCGGAGAGCGCGCGCAGGACGCTGACGTCACGCAGCCCGCCGTGGCTCTCCTTGAGGTCGGGCTCGAGCAGGAAGGCGACGTCGCCGGCGGTGGCGCGCCGCTCGGCCATCTGCACCTCGAGGATGGGGAGGTACTTGGTGCCGAGCCGGTCGCGCCAGGCGGCGCGCGCCTTGGCGATCAGAGGCTCGGCGAGCTTGCCCTCGCCCCAGACCATGCGCGCATCGAGGAGGCCGAGGGCCACGCGGAGATCCTCGGACGCGGCGCCGAGCACCTCGGAGGGCCGGCGCACCGAGTGGTCGAGGTGCACGCCCTCGTCCCAGACCGGGTACCAGATGCCGTCGGCCACGGTCCGGATGTCCCGGTGGCCGTTGTGCACGAGGACCACATCGAGGTCGCTGTAGGGGCACAGGGAGGCCCGGCCGTACCCGCCCACGGCGACCAGGGCCAGGTGCCGCTTGGTGTCGCCGGCGGCCCGATCGGCCAGCCCGGAAAGCCAGGCGTCGGCCTCGGCGGCGTAGGCACGGCAGAATTCCTCTCCCATCAGGCCTGGCTGGCCGAGCAGAGCGGTCCGCCGGTCACGTAGTGACGTTTCGGCGGCCATGGCGGGAACGTAGCATTGGGTCCGTGAGTACAGAGATGGAAAAGACCCAGGGTAAGAAACCGGTGAGCTTCAGCCACGCCGTTGCCATGACGGCCGTGGGTGTCGTAGGCATCATCGTCGCCTTCTGGATTCTGGCCAGCCTGGCCGGGGTCATCTTCTTCTTCGTGAAGGTGGCGGTGGTCATCGCCCTCATCGCGGGGGTGTTCTGGCTGGTCTCCCGCTTCCGGCACTAGGCGGCCGGACCGGGATCCAAATGCGGACCCTTCCCAGGTCGGGTCACCCCGGCCGTTAGGCTGGCCGCCCGTTCGCGTGAGGCGCGCGGCGGCGTGGCCGAGTGGTTTAGGCAGGGGCCTGCAAAGCCCCGTACGGCGGTTCGATTCCGCCCGCCGCCTCCAGGGTTTCTGCAGGTGAGGCGTACTAAGTGACTTGACCGTCTCTTACCGCGAGTGACGCGCGTTTGCTGGGGTTTCGCGTGATCCGCGCGTGATCACGCGTGATTTTCGCGGGACGCGCTGCCCTGCATTGAAGGCCCGCTAACCACCCGCACTCTCAACGTGCGGATCCGATAGCGACGACTTTCCCGTCCCAAGTGTTCTGCGCGGCCCGGTACATGGCATCCATCGCGTCGGCTGTCTTCTCGCCCCGCGACTCGAACAGGTGGCCGTAGATGTTCATGGTCGTGTTGTAGGAGGAGTGACCGGCCTCCTCTTGGATCTCCTTCGGGTGAGCGCCCGCCTCGATCTTCATGGCGACCCAGGTGTGCCGGAGGTCGTGCCAGCGGAGGTCGGGCCGACCGATCCGCTCGCGAGCCTTCTTCCACGCCTGCGACGTGAAGGACGACAGGTGGGCGTGTTGCCGCGCGTGTTGACGAAGACGAGCCCGTCCCTCCCGGGCTGGGCGCGCTCGGCGAGCTGCTGCTCGAGCAGAGCACGCCCGCCGTGAGGCCGAGGCGTTGAAAAACTATCCCGCGCCCAACTGCGTCTTCTGTGATGCCCCCATGCCCCCGGGCGTTGTCCATGAGAAGTGCCAGGGGGCCGACGAGCCGTTGCCGCACGAGGCCGCCAGCGCGGCCTGGCAGAGAAAAGGAACCGTGGCGGCGCTCGCCGCGGAGCTCGAGCAGATCAAGGGCGGCCCGTCGTGACCGTCGCCGATGACCTCTTGGCCGCTGCGCACGCGGCGCTGGGCGACTTGCTGGACCCGTCCACCATTCCCGAGGGCGACGATCAGACACGGCCCGCCGTCCCGCGCTCGCTGCTCGAAATCCGTGGAGTCGTTTGCGCCGCCTTCGCCCGCACCGACACCGCCGCTGTCCTGGTGAACACCATGACGGCCGTCCAGCATTTGGACCTTGTCATCGACGACCTCGCCGCGCGCTCGCGCGACGACGAACTCATCGAGGCCGCTGCGGCTCGGTGCCCCATCTTTCACATTCCCGATTGTCTCCCCGAGGAGGATCACTAATGCCAACATCCCTCAAGGTCCGCGGCCGGCCTGTGTCCCGCCAGGGCGAGCAGTATGCCCGCTTGCTGAACGCCAGAAGGTCGCTCCAAGAGGTCCGCCCGCTGGCCTGGAAGCCGACCGTCCGTGCACAGATCGCCACCGCCATCGGCCGCATCGACGACGCCATCGGCCGCATCGAAGGACGGGCGGCGGCCAACTCGCACAAGGCCGAGCGCCTGCTGCAGCTTGACCTCGACCTCATGCGACTGCGCCGTCCGCCGGTGCGACGCTGACATTCACAAGTTCGCGCCTGACGGCTCCGCCGGCACCCACCTCCTTTCAGGTTTTCGGCCGAGCGCGCGGGCGTGCGCGGCGGTGTCGGTTGATCTGGTCGGTCTCACCGGACCGCCGCACTAAACCGAAGTCCGGGGTGGGGAGTTTCCTTTCACTTCTCCACCCCGGACGGTGCGTCTCGGTCAGGTTCACCCCATTTTTCCGGTGGTCTGAGATGGGTCAGAGTGCGCGCGTCTCAGGTCTGCACTGGCTACGGCATTGATTTGTATATAACATACCGATCGGTCTTACAGGGCCGCGAACGACAGCGAATAGTCGAGGAACGGGCCTGTCCACGGGGGGCTTGAACTTGCGGTCGCACGAGACTTTGGGGGGGTCAATGGAGCCACCACGGAGACGCCGGGGTCTGGTAGTTCGAAAGGGTCTCACGTTCATCGCGAGTCTTGTCGTCGTTCTGGGTGCGACAATTGCGGTCGATCCAGCCGGTGTCGGAGCTTCGAGTCCTGCCGACCAGGGCGTCACGTCGACGACTATCAGGATCGGATTCCCGGTCATCAATTTTCCTGCACTGGCAGTCGTCGGAGTCCACTTGAATGATGGAAATTTTCAAGATGCAATCAGCGCGCTAACTACCTACATGAACGCGCATGGGGGCATCGATGGGCGGAAGATCGTGCCGTACGTCGCTCTCGACGATCCGGCAATCACGGCATCGAGTCAAACGGTCTGCACTCAACTCACTGAGGACGACCACGTCTTCATCGCCATTGCGCCGGTCTATCCGGACTGCTACCAAACGACCCACGACACGCCCGTCATCGATGGCACGCTGCCGGGCACACTCCCAGCGAGTGCTGCAGTTGACTTCACCCTGACGCCACCGGACGAAGCGTACGACCCGATTCAGTTCGCTGCCTTCAAGAAAGCCGGAGTATTCGATGGCAAGAAAGTGGGCATCTACTACGGCTCGGGCGTCGATGGTCCCGAAGCAACGTCGGTCCAGTCGGATCTCAAGAAACTGCACGTCGACGTAGTACAGATGGCAGGCGACGATGCACCGGCAACGGATACCGCCGCCGTCGACCAGGACACCCAAACAATCGCGCTGCGTTTCAAGAGCGAAGGTGTCAACGAAGTGATTGCTGTCGGTGGTTCCGGCGCGACAGATTGGCCCCGAGCGCTCGATGGAATTCAGAGTACGTACAAGCCGCCGTGGATCGCGACGAATTACACGTCGATCAGTTCCGACATTGCGGCGGCCAAGGGAGGGAATCCCTACTACGACAACGTGATGACTTCCGATCCCAGCCCTTCGATCTACCAGGCGTGGCAAGATCCTGCGATCCAAAAGTGCTACAAGATCGTGCACAAGGCATATCCGTCTGATCCCATTTCCCCGCCCCCCAGCCCGAATACCCCTGCCGCGGCAGCAGATAGCTCGAATGCTACGTATGCAGCGGTGGTGTCGGTATGCGCAACCTTGGGCATCGTTGCCGCCATCGCGGATCACGCTGGAAAGGATTTGACGGTTGCCAGTTTCACCAAGGCGGGTTATGGGCTCCGGAACATCACCCTTCCCGGATCGAGTGAACCAGTGTCGTTCGGGCCCAATCAGCCCTATCCCCTAGGGCAACCACATCTCCTTGTGTACAGCACCAAGCTCGGGACTTTGGTGCCCGCTCCTGCCTAGTGAAAGGGATAAGGGGCAAGCTCCACCGGCATAGGATCCCGGGGTCCGACCTTCGATGCTGGAACCGGCATTGTCCTCGAACCGGCGAACGGGGGGCACCCCTGCGAACCCGGACTTCGTCAAATGGTCCAGGGCACTGTGACCGTCGCTAACCGGCGACGTGTGATCGTCAGTCCTCCCACTGGCGGCCGGGAAGTCGCGTTGTGATCTCCTGGAGCTGCCACTCATTGCCGTCTGGATCGGAGAACGCGGCGTACGTTTGATAGGACCGACCCTCTGGGTCCCGACCTGGGACGCGTCCTCCGGCCAAGTGATAAACCTCGCTGACCTCGACGCCGCGGTCAACGAGATCGGCGCGTGCCGCGTCGATGTCACTGACAACCAGCAGCAAACGCCGAGCGGAGCCCGGCTCGGCCGTCGTGACGCCCTTCCCGAAAGCGACCGAGCACGACGAATGGGGAGGTGTCAGTTGGACCACTCGAAACGCGTCGCCGACCGCGATGTCGGCGTCTGTTCGCCAACCCAGGCGCTGATAGAAGCTCTTCGCCCGATCGACGTCTGACACAGGGACCGTCACTACTTCAAGGCTCATATCTATCGCCCCCGGCCGAGGGGTTTCGGACGAGGTACCTGTCTCGCTGGCGCTCATGCTGACCTCCTTTGGCTCGTACAAAACCGATGCAAAGCATGTCACTTCGCCCGTTCCGTCGCCGCTCGTGAAAACGCATAAGGCCTGGAAGCCGGCCGATCGAATTCGGAGCGATCTTCGTGAGCGCGGAGGACTACTGGACGGAGGATCATGAATGGGACTTGCATGTGGAGACCACCGCGTTGCCGGACGCAGGTCACGGCTGTGACCCCGAGAAGGAGGAACCTCGATGTCCGAGAAGGGTAAATCGATCATCGACTTCAACGGCCTGCCCGTGGCACCAAAGGACTACCACCCCGTCTGGCTGAACAGCCTGGCCGACGACGTCACTCTGGAAGGCTCGGCGATGAACGGTTTCGTGCAAGGCCCCGAGGCCGTCCTTTCGATTGTGGCCTTCATCCGAACGCTCTACGAGCGCCAGGAGTTCAACTTCGCCGGCCCCTACGGCGAGAACAGCTTTCTCGAGGACTACACGGCCTGGGTCCACGGTGAGCCGATCGGCAACGTCGTCCTGGTCGCCCGGAACGCTGCAGGGCAGGCGCAGCACATTGTGGCCAACTATCGCCCCCGGAGCACACTGCTGTCCTTGTCTCGACTGATAGGCGAGCATTTCTCCGGCACTCCCTACGGCGAGCACTTCGCCACGAGCGCGGACTGACCGAGCACGGACCCGGCCAGAGAAGCGCCTCGGATCCGGCAGCGAGGATTGAAGTGGCCGCTGAGTGATCCACCACTTCGGTGAACGGATTGGTCAGCGTGTGGGTGGGTGCCCGGCCAGGTCTGACTCTAGAAAACCGGCTGACGTCCCTTGGGACTGTCTTTAGTTCGATCCGTCGGCCTGGCCCGGTCACCCACTGACACTGCTCGGGCGGACTGCGCTGACGTGACCTGATAGGTAGCACTCGGCGCAATCGTGGCGAACCCTCCTGCCGGGGCCAGCGGTTTCTTCTGGTCCGCAGTCCCTACTCCCAACCCGAGCCCCTCACCGAACAATAACCTTTCTGGAGTGGCGTGCACGAGTACCTCCGACTGCTGGGCGGTTGGATTCGCTTCAAGCACAAGCAGCAGTGGGGAGACTAACCAGACCCTCGCCGAGCACTGGGATGGAACAGCCTGGTCCATAGTGAGCACGCCCAACGTCATCTCCTCGGGGGGCGACGTGCTCGGCAGTGTCGCCTGTGTCTCCAGCGCTGACTGCTGGGCGGTCGGCTCTTATAGCCCCCCGGGGTTTCCAGTAGAGGACACACAGGCCCTGGCCGAGCACTGGAATGGCACAGCCTGGTCCATCGTGACTACCCCTATCCCGAACCCCTTGGACAGCATGGGCCTATTCGGCGTCGCTTGTGCATCCAGTTCTGACTGCTGGGCGGTGGGGTTCGCGTTTATCGGCGGAGGGGGGACCAGAGGCCCGTTAGCCGAGCACTGGAATGGCAGCGCTTGGTCCATCGTTGCCACGGATAATCCGAGTTTCGTAAACAACCAACTTTCCGGAGTCACATGCATCAGCACCTCGGATTGCTGGGCCGTGGGGTTCGCCTTCACCGGGAATTTCGATCAGACGAGCCAGACCTTCGCCGATCATTGGAACGGCAGCGCTTGGTCCATCGTGACCACTCCGAACACCAGCTCGTTGCAGACGAATCAGCTCGGCGGAGTTAGCTGTGTCTCCAGCTCGGACTGCTGGGCTGTCGGGTTTGGCGACGTTGTTGCCGGGGTCGAGCAGACCCTGGCCGAGCACTGGGATGGAACCTCCTGGTCCATTGTCGAAACGCCAAATACGAACACGACCGCACAAAGTGCATTCGGCGGTGTGAGCTGCCTAGGCTCTTCAGACTGCTGGGCGGTGGGGGGCCTCGGGCAAACCCTGGCCGAGCAGTGGAATGGCAGTGCTTGGTCCATCGTCGCCACGGATAATCCGAGTTCCGTAAACAACCAACTTTCCGGAGTGAGCTGTGATTCCAGCTCGGACTGCTGGGCGGTCGGCAACTCTGGAGCGAACACCCTGGCCGAACATGGCACCATGTCCGCCACGCCGACCACCAAACAGCAATGCAAGGACGGCGGCTGGCAGAACTATCCCCAGTTCAAGAACCAAGGGCAGTGTGTGCGCTTCGTCAACAACGGAAAGTAGCTCCCCTCACCCCTTCTCGCCCGGCCTCGCTCTGCCACACTGAGCTTCGGGTGACAGCCCGCTTGGGTCCGTTGTCGACCTGGCCGCCGTAAGCGGCGGTGCCGGCGTTCCCTGGTCGGTCAACTTCGGCACCCCGCACCCTTCGCCGGGAATCCCGTTCCTCCGGCGGATTCCCCGAGCTGCCGTGGGTCAGGGTTCCTTGCGAAATCGGTCAGGGCTTGACTTGAACGAACCCTGGGGTCGTCGCTAAGTCAGCTGATCCAACCCGTCACGCTCCCATTGAGTGAGAATGTGTCACCCGCGCTGTCGGTCTGGGTGCCACTAATCGCGCACATAACGTTACCCACCTTGTTCTTCCGAACGTCGGTGTTGGTGAAGGACTGGGGCGAACCGCCTGCCGGTGTGAATGTAAATGTCAGATCGAACGCAGTCGGATGAAACACGCCGTTCCCGGGGCTCAAGTGGGCCGGCGCCCACTCCGCTTGATTGCCGTTGTTCTGGGTTCCGCTTCCCTTCCCGTTGGCGCTGTTGACAACGAACTGGTAGGAACCGGCTGAGCCGCAGTTTGCTGTCCCATTAAAGGCGTTTTTCGATCCATTCGGATCCGCGCTCGCCACCCCGGCAAGAGTTCCCACCAGTAGTGCTGTCCCCGCCATCGCGAGCGGTACGCGTAGAAGTCCCGTTCTCATAATCACTTCTCCTCCCTTGCGGCCGACGTGCCACGTCGGACCCACACTTCCAAAAAGTCTTCCCCCCATATGACGCGGCCGAAACATTGCTGGCGCATCGGTCCTGGCCGGCGCACCGTCTCGACCCCTCAACCTCGGCCTCGGCGCACGAACAGCGGCTCCGCATACACCGCGAGCGAGGTTCTTGCGTCGGCGGCGAATCGGAGTATTGAGGCGCGGGGCCCTTGCCACGAACCGGGGTAGCCCGAACGGCACTGCGTGGGTGATCCGACGCGACGACGGCAAGAACGTTTCTTGTATGTACTCGCAGTCAGGCGCTGTGGCTAGTCCTGTCGAACGCGCGAAGCGACTCGGCTACCTCTTTGCGGGAATGCCGCTGTCGAATCGGGCCGGCCAGCAACTTCCGATCCAACGTCTTTAGATACACGTCCCAACTGACACTCACCTGCGCCGCGGAGCCGAGCGGCACGACTTCCCATTTCCAATCTGCATACGATGGGTTGCCGTCCGCGTTCCAAGTCCGATATGTGAAGCGCCGGGCATTCCTGTCGATCTCCTCGACGCGCGAACGGCTCTGCCAGGTCATGCCCCGGCTGGGATGCATTTTCACTACCCATTCGTCTCCTGGGGTCAACTCAATGGCCGGCTGTCGGTAATCAACTGAAATGTGGCGTCGGGACCGGCGTTGACGCTGCCAACTGCGGTGCCATGAATTTCCGGCATCTTTGGCCTCCTCGATGCGATTCCATTCCTCGCGTCAATTCGCCTTGACGTGAACCCTCAGAAAAGCGAGGTCCCCTCCACGATTTCCTTCATGCCCACTTCCATTGGGTGCGAAGGAAGGATGCGTACCGTGTTCCACTCCGCGAGGCGCGATTCGAAAATGAAGGCGTCGAGAGCCTCTGCCCGCTCTGCTTCAGCGATGACGACCGTCAGGTGCTCTCGATTGATGAAGGGTCCAGCCAGGAGTTTCACACCGTTCTTTTCGGCGATCGTTGGAATCTGTGGCCCCACCTCAAGGAGCATCGCCTTCGCTTTGGCATTGCTGCTCGGGCACACCTCGGGGGAGTGACTGGCCAATACGACGAAGTGCATCGAACTACCTCCCATGCAACGTGTGTGACGTTGCACAAACAGTCTCAGCAGTCCAGGACGATGTCAAGGCATCGCGGCGAGTCGTGACCGACTGTTTGGACCAGCGCTCAGGCCTTTCTCATAAATGTGAAGCTCGCGTGCCTTGCAGAACCGTCAACTGAACAGTCCCCGTTCGCATCGGCATTGAGACAGGGGGCAGTCGTACTTCAGCACCCAATCCCCGCTGGGCAAGACTTCGTGAGACACTGCAACCTTCAAGGCGGATGTACATCAGATGAGCGGTGGAGCCACAAGAATGACTCAATCCGAGACGCCGGGCCTCCGCAGCAACTCCACAGATCAATTCACGGAGATGGAACAGATCAATTCACGGAAATGGAATGGATCAAGTTCCTAGGCACTCGAGCGGGTGACGGTCGAGCGGTCATACGCCTAGATCCTCAACCAGTTCATCTGAACCACAATGGGACTGTCAACGCACCGATCCTCTATGCATTGCCAGAAAGTTGCCGGCGTGGGACGGAGCTACTCGCCCCACCGCTCTAGTCGTCAAATACTGAACAGCATTCCACTGCCGTTGCTTTCGCCTTCGGCGGCTGAAGCAGCGTCTCGGCCCCGCCTAAGCGCTCTTGCCTACGATCTTTCGACATGACCGCAGGAGCGACTCCTGTCACGCTGACAGCGGACGAGGCGACCGCGATCAACGCGATCAAATTGAATCGCGCACGACCATCAGCCGCGGAAGGCGCGCCGACGTTCGGCTTCGAGCCCGAGGAGTGCGCCAAGCGGGATAGTACGCGGCTCATCGGGGGTTCCCTGAGGCCGCACCGCTTCGCGCTGGCCCTCGCTGCCGTCACGCTCGGCGCGCTGCTGCTCCGGATCTCCTACGTGTTCGCATTCACCCGATACCAGAACCGCACGTTGTACGACTCCTTCTGGTACTACAGCACGACCATAGGACTGCACTACGGCGAGTTCTTTCGAGAGCCTTTCAGTTTCAGCCCTACGGCCGCCCATCCGCCGATGACCACGCTGCTCCTGGCCGCCGGCACTTTCGCTATCGGGCTTCACGGGGGCACGACCTCTTCGTTGCTCGTGATCGCCGTGCTTGGCGCTGCCGTTGTCCTCTGTGTCGGTCTACTAGGCCGGGCGGTGGCCGGACCCTCGGTGGGCCTGACCGCAGCGATACTCGCTGCCCTCTCACCGAACTTCTGGATGCCGAGCGGCATCTTGATGTCGGAGACGCCGGCCATGCTCTTCACGGCCCTGATCCTGTTAGCCGTGGTGCACCTCCTCCGTTCACCGACCTTGGTCGCAGCGGTCCTCCTCGGGGTGGCCTGCGGGGCACAGGCGCTCGTGCGGGCCGAATTGATCTTGTGCGTACCCGGTCTTCTTCTCCCGGCCACCCTGATCGCGCATGTCCCGTTCCGCCGTCGACTTCTCTTGCTCGGCGTCGGTTTGTCGGCGACGATGTTGGTTTTGGCCCCTTGGGTGGGGCGGAACTTGGACACGTTCAAAGATCCGACCTATCTCTCCACCGGCGACGGCCTTGTCCTGTTAGGTGCGAACTGCCCGCAGACCTATCGCGCGCCGGACCTCGGCCTTTGGAGCGCTCAGTGTGCGAAGTCGGTCAAAGGTGGCGGCGACGAGTCCGTGCAATCCGCCCGGGACCAACACGCGGCAGTGCAGTACGTCGAGCACCATGCCAGTCGTCTGCCGATCGTGGTGCTCGTCCGGATCGCCCGCGAGTGGGACCTGTACAAACCGGTACAGATGGCCCAGGCCGAGGTGGGCGAGGGACGTCCTTTCGTGGCGTCCTTGGCGGGGCTGGGGTTCTACTACGCCCTGCTGCCCTTCGTCGTCGCCGGCATCGTCATACTCCGACGGCGGCGAATCGATCAGTGGTTCTTGCTGGTGCCTGCCGGAATAGTGACCCTGGTTAGTGCGCTCTTCTTCGCGCTGGTGCGCTTCCGTGCCCCATTTGAAGTTCCCCTCGTGGTCCTGGCAGCGCCTGCCATCGTGCTCGTGATCCAACGGCTGCACGGTCGGAGTACGTCCGACCCGCCATGTGCCTGACCCTATGGTGCCTGATTCGTACGGGGGATCCCCACCTTGTTCGGGTACGCCCTCATCGCCGCTGCTCGAACTCCCGCAGGCCGGTCAGCCCGTCGACGTGGGCGGAACCGCTCCACACACGGCACCACTGGTCGCCACGCGGCGAGAATCATCGACCCGTGTACGTGGGTGCTTCACGGCAATGGGTGCTTTGCAGATTCAGATTCCGGTCGTACACCATTGCCCAGCGGTCGACGTCGGCCATGAAGCCGGGGGAGCGGTCGCCGGGCTCCGGCATCGGGCTCATTGACCCGAAGGTGGACCGCTCGGTTACATCCAACACGTATCGTCCGAAGAGCTATGACCGACGCCGTGACCCGGTGGTTGATGAGTCCCGGCAGGGGAGAAGTGCTACCCAGCCTCGAGGACTGGTTGGCGAGGCCGGAATGGATGCGTGACGCCGCCTGCGGCGCTACCGGCACCGCCGTGTTCATCCAGGGCCGCGGCGGCGACTACGGGGCGGCGCGGGCACTGTGTGCGGCGTGTGAGGTCCGTGCAGAGTGCCTCGAGGCGGCTCTGGCCAACCCAGAGCTGGTCGGGCTCTGGGGCGGAACTTCGGACCGGGAACGGCGGGAGATGCGGCGGGGGAGTGCCGCGGCCTGAGTCGCAGAGTGCGTCAAAGGTGCGTCATCGGGGTCCGTTGGTGACAGATACCCCCAGGTCAGAGGCTCAGAGGCAGGGCCTGCAAAGCCCCGTACGGCGGTTCGATTCCGCCCGCCGCCTCTTCTCGTTCGTCCTGTTGGGGGTTGATTGGATCTGGCGTTCGAGCCGCCGCTGAGCGGGCAAGAATCATCTGGACCGAGGCGTACCCGTCGCACGCCGGGGCCGGCTTCAGCTGGCGATGCTGCTACCACCAGTGCTCCCGATCGCCGGGACGAGGCGTACCTTCGGCACAACGGCGACGGGCGACTTCCGGCCTGTTTCCGAGTCCGCCGCCAATACCGGGAAGGCTCTGAGTGTCAGATTGATCGCCGGGTCGGTCGGATTCGTCTCGCCGGATACGGTGCCCAGCGTGTGCGCTGCGAAGCTGGCTCCGATCTTGGGGCACCAGACTTCGCGGAGATCTCGGACCCGTGGATTGCGAGGACGGCGACGATGACGTCTGAGCGCAGCGAACTCAGCGGCCGGGCGGAGTCCTTCGATGGCGCCGCCGTTGACTACGACGCCTTCCGGCTGCCCTATCCGATTGAGGTCGTTCAAACCGTGGTTTCTGCTGGGAATCTCAGCGAAGGGAGTCGGGTGCTCGAGGTTGGCTGCGGGACGGGACAGATCAGCGTCGACCTCGCCAGGCGCGGCTGCGAGTTGCTGGCCGTGGAGATGGGTCCGAACCTGGCCCGCCTCGCGCAGAAGAACTTGGCTCCCTTCCCAAGAGCCCGCGTCGAAGTGGCCTCCTTCGAGGCGTGGTCGTTGCCCGGAGCGAGGTTCGACGCCGTGGTCTGCGCCAGTGCGTTCCACTGGCTCGCTCCCGACGTGCGATTTACCAAGCCGGCCGAGGCCCTGCACTCGGGAGGGTCCTTGATCATCGTCCATGTCCACCATGTGCGCGGAGGCACCCCCGGGTTCTTTGAGGACACGCAGCCCTTCTACATGAAGTGGGGGTTGAGCGACGACCCGTCCTTCCAACCGCCTTGGGCGACAGAGCTTTCACCCATGTATCCGGAGCTCGATTTGTCGGCCGAGTACGGATCGGTGCAGCGTCACCGACTGGAGATACCTCGGACGCTCTCGGCGACCTCGTACGTTGGCTGGCTCAAGACCGACTCTCTCGTTCTCAGCCTCAGCCCGGAACATCGGCGAGGCTTCCTCGCCGACATTTCGCACCTGATCGAGTCGAAGTACAACGGCGAGGCATCACGCAACCGGGTCTACGAAGTGATCGTGGCTCGACGAGTCTGAGCGGCCCACGACTGAGGTCTGCCAACGACCCCCGCTACACGCGCCCCTATGGCGTTCTCCGGTGTCCGATTGAGTAGCCCATACGGCTGACTCGAGGCAGTGCCATGCGGACGATCGTGGTGTTGCGACGATGCAAGTCGATTCCGACGTACTGTCCCATAGGGGCCTCCTCCTCGCATGCTCGGATCTCACAAGGGGCGGAGGCCCCGCTCCTTCATCGCATCAGACACATGCGGAAGGGTTGAGGGTCCCCCCGTTCAACCCCCGGGTGGGCGGTAGTCGCCTCCCACCTTCACCGCAGCGTCGACTTCTTCCGGAGTCAACAGGACGGTGGTCTTGATGTCTATCGTGCCGCTGGCCGCGACGAGCAGAGCGACACCGGCAGCTGTCACATTGTCCGGCAGATCCATGATCGTAACGACATCCGTTTCGCCGAACGCGTAATAGAACGCGTCGAGCTTTCCACCCACGCTGGAACATGCCTTTTCGACGACGGCTCGACGGGCCGTGCCCCCCTCCTTGCGGAGTCCCTGGACCCCTTCGCCGATATAGGACGCTTGGACAAGGTACTTTGGCATCGAGCTCCTCCTCGGTTGCTGACGCCCAAGTTTCGCACCCCTTGCTCGAAACGACAATGGAGGTGCCTGACAGCGGCCGGCCTCGTTCTAGGCCGTTCTGTTCGGCGCGATCACCCTATTGAGCGGCGATGGGGATCGAAACAGACGGACCGACGACGATCAGGAAAGCGGTTCCGACAAACCTGTTAAGACCCCAGATCATCGGCATGATCTCGTGCTGTGTCTATTGCCACCTGCCGCTCGTCGCCAGATTCCATCACCTCCCATCGCAGATTCAGCTGGAGAACTCGTTCGGACCTCCCTTGGCTGTCTCCTTCGAGCCGGAAGTTGAGCAGTTCGTTGCGCCAGAAGACTTCCTCATAGCCGGTTCCCATCCACAGCCCGACGGTGTAGTCACCGACGTTCAGCACCGGCGGCACCACGAGACGAGCGGTGTACTGGCCGGGTTCGGCAAGCGACAGGCCGGTATCACCTAACGCCTCGTCGAGTATCCGAATATTCCGAAGGTTTTGAATGTACAGAGAAAGGGTCAGATTCGGGGTGCGCTCGTGAACCGTGAAGCTCACCTCAATAGTGATCGGATCGTTGCGGTCGTGAACTTCCGCGGACAGTCCATCCGGGTCGCGTAAAACAACACGTTCGATCGTCGCCGAGGCGCCTTCTTGCGGTGCAAGGACGATCTCACCGGAGCGCCGAACGTCGGACCCCAAGTAGCGACCGATGACGTCACCAGCGCTCCCAGATGCCGCTATCAGCCCCTCACGCAGCCACAACGCTCGCCCGCAAAGCCGTTCGACGGCATCGAGGTTGTGACTCACGAATATGACGGTTCGACCGCTCCCTTCAACCTCGGCCATCTTCCCAAGGCATTTCCGCTGAAAGTTGGCGTCCCCGACGGCCAGTACTTCGTCGACGAGCAGTATGTCCGCGTCGAGATGGGCCGCGACCGCAAAGGCCAAGCGGAGATACATCCCTGACGAATAGCGCTTCACCGGCGTATCGAGGAATCGCTCGACGCCGGCGAACGCAACAATCTCGTCGTACAGGCTTGTGATCCGGCTACGACGCATTCCACTAACCGCCCCGCTGAGGTACACGTTCTCTCGACCGGTCAGTTCGGGGTGAAAGCCCGTACCCACCTCGAGGAGAGACCCGATCCGCCCTCTCGTCCTACTCACGCCCACTGTGGGCTCCGTGATACGAGCCAGAATCTTCAGAAGGGTGCTTTTTCCCGCACCGTTGGATCCGACGATGCCAAGGGCTTCGCCCTCGGCAACTTCAAGGTCGATGTCACGAAGCGACCAGATCTCGTCTCGACGCTCTGACGGTTTCGCAAATCGGCGCAGGAACGCCTCGGGCAGCGAGCGATTCATACGGTGGTCCTGACCAAGTGGGTAACGCTTCCCGACACCCTTCATGTCGATCGCCAGTGCGTTACCCACCGGGTCAACGCTCCTTAGATGACATCGGCGAAATTCCGTTCCGCCAAGCTGAAATAGACAAGGCTGGCCCCGAATATGCATGCTCCCGACGTGAGCGAGACGAGCAGTGGCAGTCCTGGGAGGGGCGTTTGCAGAACGCTCCATCGAAGCCCAGTGAGAAGACCAGCCATGGGGTTCAAGGCATAGACCCATCGAATTGCCCCGTGAACCCTCGAGGCTGGATAGATCACCGGGCTCACGAAGAACAAGAGCTGGATCGAAATTCCAATCAGAGCAGCAGCGTCACGGTACCGGACATTGAGCGTGGCGAAGACGAGGCCAACCCCCAGCGACACAACGCCGATCGCCAGCACCCACAACGGCAGAGTGATGAGACCAAGCCCCGGCCTCACGCGCGTGATCACCATCACCACGGAGAGCGGGATCAGCGCGAGCGCAAAGTCAACAAACCCAGTGAGAACCGTTGACAAGGGTACGAGCACGCGAGGGAAATACACCTTCGTGATGAGTGGTCTGTCTGCGATGAGACTCGTCGTTGCCCCCGTCACACCGTTGGAGAACAACAACCAACCGGAGTAGCCGAGCATGACGAAAGGGAGATACGGCACTCCATCGCTGCCGACGTGTGCGAGGCGTCCAAAGATTAAGGTCAACGTCAGTCCGGCGACTATTGGTTGAATGAAAGCCCATCCGACTCCGAGCGCGGCCTGCTTGTACCGCACTTTGAGGTTTCGTCCCGTCAAGAAGGTGATCAGGCTGCGATGTTCCCAGAGCTCCCTTGGCCGCAAGGCACGACCGCCACGAGACGGCCGGTTCTCCACCCAGCGGTCGGCCGCCCGGTCATCACTCTTCATCTGGTCATCGCCAAGCACGACCACTGAGCGATGCTACCGCTTCGGTGCTGGACGCCGCTTCGGTAACCTGGTGGCGTGAGCTATCGCATGATGGAGGTAGACCTTCCCACTGTGCCCGACATTGCGCTCGATGATGGTGAAGTTGGGCTAGGTGTCCTCGTCCGACTACGAGGTCGTCCCATCGACTTCTTCTTGCTCCCGCTGTCCCCGCCGGCGCGGGTCACCGCCGACACCCTCGATGGGGTCATCGGGTCGCGATCCGCCGTCGCTGTCCTGCGACAGGCAGTCGAGGACGAATTGCGTGACGGGGAAGGCGACGGCGAAACAGGATTGCCTCCCACGGTGAGCGTGGTGTGCTGTACCCGAGATCATGCCGACCTGTTGGAAAAGTGCCTCGACAGCTTGGCCGTCGCCTGCGTCAACGCCGGGCCGGGAGTGGAGATCGTGATTGTCGACAATGCGCCCGCGACGGACGCCGACCAGATTGGTCGTGGACACCCGAGACGACGCTCGCTATGTGCTCGAGCCGCATCCTGGCTTGGACTTCGCCCGTAACCGGGCGTTGAGCGCGACTGCCAACGAGATCATTGCCTTCGTCGACGACGATGTCGAAGTGGACCCCCAATGGCTCGTGGAGCTGCGCCGAACCTTCGTCGAGCACCCCGACGCCGGTTGCGTCACCGGTCAGGTTCTGCCCTACGAGATCGAGAGCACGGCGCAGCTTCGCTTCGAACTGCGCGGGGGATTCCGCCGCGAACCAAAGGTTCGCCGTTTTCAGGGTCCTCACGATCCGGGTAATCCGCTCTTTCCTTTCGGTGCCGGCATCTTCGGCGCCGGATGCAATATGGCCTTCCGCCGATCTGCGCTCGAATCGATCAGTGGGTTTGACGAAGCGCTCGATACCGGTCCGCCCTTGCCGGGAGGGGGTGACCTCGACGCCTTCTTCAGAGTCGTGCGCGCGGGCTTTGCTCTGGTCTACGAGCCGCGCGCCATCGTCCGCCACAAGCACCGGCGAGGCCACGCGGCCCTGCGACACCAGTACTACACCTGGGGCACCGGTTTTCTGGCCTTCCTCACGAAGGGTTGGTCACGCCCCGAGGACCGTCCGGCCATCGTCCGGATGGTGGCATGGTGGCTTCGTTACGAGTTCCGATTGCTCGCCAAGGGAGCGCTGGGCCGTGAAGGCATGACCGTGGACATCGCGGCGGCCGAGCTCTTGGGTGGTGTCGTTGGGCTCGGTGGCGAGTATGGGCGCTCGATGCGCCGGGTGGCCGCGATCAAGGCAACGATTTCAAACGCGCCGTGAATCTCGCCCTCCCTGTCGTCCACATCGATCTGGCTGATCGTCGACTCGAGGCTCCGTGTGGACCGGCATTCGTCGTCTTGTGGTGGCGCTCGTTACCACTGGGGCAGCTCCGGCTTGGGCCGGAGCCTCGCACTGCGGCGTGGTTTCGCACCATGGTCGCTGAGGCGATCACACCCGTGGTGGCTGAGCGCCTTCGCCCCGGGTCCATCGGCAATTGGCTGCCCGGTCGACCCGGACGACCGAGCCCCGGACCGGCCACGTTCTTCGCCACGTCGAGTCCATTGGCTGCGCTGGACGAACTGTGTCTGGGCGACGACAGCGGACTGGACGGCTCCTCCATCACGGTGGTGGTGTGCACCCGCAACCGCCCTGACGGACTCGACCGGACATTGCGAGCGATTGCAAGGCAGCGTGTGCCCCCTAAAGAGACGATCGTCGTCGATAACGCCCCGGGGACCGGTGACTCCCGGGGCGTGGCGCTCCAGCATGAGGGGGTCCGCTATGTGACACAGCCGATCCCCGGATTGAGTGCCAGCGCGCAACGAGGGTCTCCGCCACGCCCGCACTCCCGTCGTCGCGTTCACCGACGACGATGCCGAGCCATACGACACGTGGATCGGTCAGCTGGCCCGATCCTTTGCGGACGGTTCGGCTGTCGCGGTCACCGGTCTCGCCCTTCCCGGGGTCCTCGACACCGAAGCCCAGCAGCTCTTCGAGTTTGAGGTAGGAGGCTTCGCTCAGGGCTATTTGCCTCGGCGCTACGACCACTCTTGGTTCCACGCATCGCGTCGATGGGGCACACCGGTGTGGAAGATCGGCGCCGGGGTCAACATGGCGTTCCGTCGCGACGTGTTTGCCCAAGTCGGTGGCTTCGATGAGCGCCTTGGTGCCGGCAAAGCGGGGTGCAGCGAAGACAGCGAACTGTGGTACCGCCTGCTGGCCGCGGGATACGCGATCCATTACGAGCCGGCCGCGGTGGTCTCCCATTTTCACCGTTCGGACATGGAGGGTCTCGAGGCGCAGATGGTCAGCTATGGAGAGGGTCACCTCGCTGCGCTGTTCGCACAGTACGGTCGATTTCGCCGGGCGGGAGACCTCCGACGCGCACTCATCCGCCTTCCTCGGTACTACGTCGGGCGTTGGCAGCACCGAGCCCAGCTGCCAACTGCGACAGCAGAGGTACGCGGCTACATCCGGGGACTCCGCCATTGGCGATTCGCGCTGGGCCCCGGGCAGCTGCCCGATGTCAGCGGCGGGCACGACCAGCGACCCGCCGCGGCACCGGCCGGACGACGGGCCTTCTTGCGAGACAACCCGTTTCCCTGCCCCCGCACTGAGGGGTTCTTTTTCCAGGAAAAGATGCGGGCCATCCACCGCGTCGTTCCTCCCATCCGTGCGACCTCCGTTCTCGAGGTCGGAGGTGGACAGAGTGGTCTCACGAGGCTGTTGTACCCACGGACCTCGGTGATCAACGTCGATCTCGACCAGTCGTATGCGACACAACCGACGAACCGGCAACCAGATATGGCCTTCATCGCCGGTGACGCCACCTGCCTCCCGTTCCCGGACGCGGTCTTCGACGTGGTAACCATGTTCGACGTTCTCGAGCACGTTCCAGATGAGGCCGTTGCCGCGAGCGAAGCGATGAGGGTCCTCCGGCCGGGTGGCTGGTTGCTGCTCAGCAGTCCGAACGAAGGATGGAGGTTCCCGTACTACAGAGCCATGCGACCCCTGTGCCCCTCGGACGTGGAGATCATGGCTGAGTGGGGACACGTCAGGCGCGGTTACTCGCAGACCCGGCTCGAACAGCTCCTCGGTGTGCATCCAACCCACCAAGCCAACTTTCTTTCGCCCGGCACAGTCATCGCCCATGACCTGGCGTTCTCCCGCCTTCCAAATCGTTGGCGTCGGGCCTTGATCCTGGCGGCTTCTCCTTTGACCCGCTTGGCGTACCTGGTGGCTCGTCCGGGCGCGCCGGGAACGGAGACGGCATCGTCGTGGCACAAGGCTTTCGACGGCGCGACATGACCACCACCGGACGAGCTGGACATCGCCCCGAGCGCGGGCGATATCGAGTCGTCAACGTCGCACCTGACGACCTGCGAGCCCTGGTCTATGGTCTGGTCCACGTGCTATCCGAAAGCTCCTCGCGGCCAATCTGGGTCGCTCGGCCGAGAGACGGGCTGAGCGCGAGTTGTCTCCGCTCCGTCCGGAAGTCTGCTGAGCACCTCGCTCGTCCCGAAATCGCGCCGTGCAGGACGTTCCGAAGGCGATCGAGGAGCCAGCTTCTGAAGCAGTGAGAAGCCGCTTGTTCTTCGGCTCCCGGTCGGGTGCCAAGTGCCGTCTGTTTGACAGCATCTAGCGAGGTCACCCGGCGCCTGACGGCGGCCCCAATGGCCGTTTGACAAGGTTCCGTCAAGAGCAGAGAATGTGTGCAGGCGGTCGACGGCTTTCGGCCATACATTCGCGAGCGAGGATGGAGTGCTCTTGCCCGCACGTAGGCGTGAGATTGGTGCGCGGGACGAACGTCGTCAGAAGGCGGCCTCGGCACAGGTGAGCATTGTCGTGCCGACCTGTAACCGACGAGATGCCCTGGCCAGATTACTCCCCTCGCTGAGCGGCCAGACGGGCGTCGAGGTACAGCTGGTGGTCGTGGTCGAAGGTTCCGTCGACGGCACGCTCGAGATGTTGGCCGGTTGCGGCCACCCGAACCTCGAGATCGTCCATCACATCAAGCCGCGTGGGGTGTCGGCCGCCCGAAACGCCGGCCTTGCCCGGGCCGAGGCCGAATACGTCGGGTTCATCGACGACGACGACTTTTGGTCGCCCACGCGCGCCCGCGACGCCATAAGGGCCATGCAGTCACATGCTCATGGCGCGGCGTGGTCGGGCTGCGGGGCTGCGAACATCGACGGAGAGATGAGGGTGACTGGCCTTCAGCCGGCACCAGCCCCCGATACTGTTTCCACCGACTTGTATCGGCGTAACTGTCTCCCTGGTGGAGGCTCGGCCATCGTTGCCCGGACAGAGCTGGTCCGAGCCGTTGGTGGCTTCTCCTCAGCGTTCGCAGATCTCGCCGATTGGGATCTGTGGCTCCGTTTGATCCGCCTGTCGCCGTTGGCCGTCGTGGATCAATTCCAGATTGCCTATACCAACAACATCAGAACAGTGTCGCACACGAGCGTTTCGCGTTCGATCGAAGAGATGGCCCGTCTCAGGGAGAAGCACGAATTCGGCGTGGGCGGTAACGCCGACATCGACCCGAGAGTCTGGAACGGGTGGCTTTCCGGTCACTATTGGCGGGCCCGGGATCGATCGAGCCTGGGCCGACTCTGGTTCCGCGAGGCCAAGCGCACCCGCAGCCCGCTGGACTGGGGCCGCGCCGTCTCCTTCAGGGTGTTGCCGATGAAGGCGCAATTCAAGGTCCACGGGATGCGGCTTCGCCGTTTCAACCGGGGACTCGACCCGGTCGATGTCCAGGCGGTCGAACGCTGGCTGGCCGATGTAAGAGGTGTGCCTCACTCGCAAGATCCTTCCTCGGTCCTCCCTCTGATTCACGTGGTCACCTGATCCCGCCGGTGGCGACCGGGCGGAGGCGGGCGGCTTCTTGGCTTCGAACTCGGTCCTACTGCTTCTGGGCTTTCGCGGCCTAGCCGGCGCGCGGCAAACCTACGCCGTGCCAGCGCGGTATCACGCTCTCCCCAGTCGATTCGCTGTTGGGTCAGCAGCAGTTCCGTACGTGCATGCGCCCTTCGTCCCGGCGTATGCGGGCACCCAAAGAGTCGCGCGCAGAGGATCAGGCTGCCCTTTTTAATTTCAGAGCGGAATGGCCAGCTCAGACACAGGCTCGTGCGATCGACTTCACGTGACGCACATCGGTCCCACAACATCCGCCCAGGACGTTGACTTGAGGCAACCGCCGGCGGATCTCCGCGTATTCGCGACCCAGCTCCTCTGGATCCCCGTCATCCAACGTCTCCGCTTCGTCGAGTTCCGCATGACTAGAGCGCGAGGCGTTTGCCCGAATCATCTTGATCCGCGTGGTCCATTCTTCTGCAGGATCCAAGACACCGAGGAAATGGCTGGGGTGAGCGCAGTTGATGCCGTAATAGGCAGGGTACGCGTCGGTAGCGTCATCCACCGCCGCAATAGCGTCACCTAGTGACGACCGGTCGGGGAGAGCGCCGTTGGTCTCCAGCGTGAAGGAGATCACGACGGGCATCTGGTTTCTCCTCGCGGTTCGGGCAATCCCGACCGCTTCGGACGGGTATGTGAGAGTCAAGGCGCTCACGAGATCAGCCTCCGTCCCCGCCAACGTCTCAACCTGCGCCGCGTGATACCTCTCGGCCTCATCTGCGCTCATGAGTTGCGCCGGATTGTACGCGTCATCGCGAGGGCCGATGAGCCCGCTGATCACCATGGGTCCTTGCATATCCGTCGCTTCGTCCCGAAGCTGGACCATGAGGTCAATCGCCCTGCGGTTCACGTCTGCGATTGCTCTCTCGTCGAGACCCAGTTGCCTTGCCCACGCGATGCTCGCCCGCCAGGTCGCGGCTTCGAAGAGAAAACCGACCTTGGCGTCTCGCGCCACCTGGATATGGCGGCGGTAGTAGTTGCGAAGAGCATCTGTGCTTGCTGTGTCCTCGAGCATCGTGAACGAAGCAAACAGGGGAAGGTCGAAACCCTCGTGGAATATCAGATCGGTTTCCATCCCACTGTCGCTCAGCATCACGGTGGAACTCAAGAGCTGGGGAAGACTCCCCCGATACTCGGCCATCTCAGCCCCTGTCCCCGCATCGGTACCCGATGTGTCTTCGGATGCGGTCCACGTAGCCTGCCATGAAAGGCCCAGCATCGCCGCCGATCACGCAGAACTGCCCTATGCGCCAAACCGTCGCTCAGATCCGGCAGCGATCGCGGCTATGTCTGGCGGCAACATCAAGCGTGAGGCCGTTCGCTCGCTCAACCGCCACATCTCGAGCGCCCACTACCGCTTGTCCTCGACGCCGAAAGTAACCCGGGAGGACAGTAGGAAACGATTCGCGAGCGTGTGATGGACCTGTCGTGTGCAGGTGCTGCCGTTACCTGCGTGGTCGGCTCTGCATCCTGAAGGCTGGCTCTTTGGCGAAGTCACTCCCGGACCACCACCAGGCTTACGCATCTCTCGCGTGTCGTGACGGGGAGATCTGGCGGGCCCTCCCTCGTGAGTCCGTCGGCCTGCCTCAACGCCGGCCTGGTGCGGGCCTGGCCGGAGGTAGAGAAGTGATCCCGGGCAACGGGACGCGAGACGTCTGCAGCCGTCGTCGGTCCACCGCCATTGACGTGTGAGGGTCCTCCCGGCGGATTGCGGCTCAAGTGCGCGACGCAGTTTGTTGTGCGGAAGTTGGGCCATCCGGGTCCGAACGGCTCTACGGGCGTCCGGACTCTCTTGCCAGAATCATCGCATGGGGTTGGCGGGTTCGTCGGGATGTGAGCGGCCGACGTACCACGTCATTGTCGAGAGAGCCGGCGCCAGCTGGTTCATCTCGGTGCCGGCCGTCCCTGGGGCGCTGACCCGGACACGCCAGCACGATGAGATTGAACCGACAGCCCGGGCAGCCATCGCGCGGGAACTTGATATTCCCGAGGACAGCTTCGACGTGGATATCAGCTCGTCCGGCAGCACGACGGACAGGTGAAGCGGCGTCACTCCCTTCAACCCCACCAGCTGCTCCGGGTGGGCCCACACCACCTATCGCCCTTCGGTGATCTCGAACGGCCCGTCCCTGTGGGCATGTCGGAGCAGTGCGTGGCCTGGAGTTTCCGAACGTAGACCATCTGACAGCACCGTTCCGGCTCAACGATGAAGCCGGAAGACCGCCTCCGGGGTCGGGCGCCGGGGCCATCCGGGCGAGAGTAGCGGCCAGCGTTCCTACGACACGTACGTCATCATCGACGGCGACGTGCAGAATCCAGTCCCATCGAGTCAGCTGCAGTGACACCCATCGGACTGCACGAGGCTGCCGACGGGGACCACGTTTTATGAGCCCGGAAGAAGGCGAACAGAGGCACAGCGTCCGCCCACATCGCGCACCTTGGTCCTACCGTGCCTCTCGGACGGACGAGCTCGACGTGCGCTCGATGACGGCCCGAGGTGCTGCTGACGTCGACGAGTTGCTGGCCGGCATCGTGAACCCATCGGGCACGTGTTGGGGGACAGGGATCGAGTTCCTCTTCGTCGAGCGGCGGGTCACTCCGTTGGCACGGCCAAAGAGCTGTGTGGACGATGTTCCAGGGCGAGAGGACGCCAAGCGGCGGTGCTGGCCGATCCCGAGACGTCCGGGGATCTTGGACGGGCTGTCCGAGCGTGTCTGCCGGTCGATCTACTCAGGCACACGCAGGGCGCGAGGCTCTCAACCCCAAAGCACAACCTGCCGAAGAAACGAAGCGACCCGGGCCCGATTCGCCGGGCCCGGGTCGTCTCGCGCTATCGGCACGTATCCGTTGGGCCTTGGCGAAAACCCCGGCGTGCCGTGAACATTTTGGCAGATCCGAGAGAACCCCGCCGCAGGGGGGTTGTCTCGGGGCCCTCGCTCTCGCCATCTGGTGCTATGCCCCAACGTTCGAAGGCCACGTTCTGGCCGTCGCTCGACCTGGCCACGGACACGAAGCGACCCCGCCCGAAGGCGGGGCCCTTGCGCTGCAGCGACTTCTTGCAGAAACTCGATATCAGTTGAGCAGGTCTGTCCAGATCGTCTGGATCTGCGTGTCGACGGTCGACGTGAGCGCCTCGGCGACATCGGGTACGGGCGGTAGGGCAATGGTGGTCGTGGTGGTCGTGGTGGTCGTGGGCGGCACAGTCGTCGTGGTGGTCGTAGGCGGCGGCGTAGTTGTTGTAGTCGTAGTTGTCGTAGGCGGCACGATCGTGGCCGTGGTCACCGGTGTTGCGACCGTGAGCGGCGACGGGATAGTCGTGGACGTCGTGGGCGAGGGCGCCATGGGCACAACGCTCAAGGCCATGGTGAACGGCGTCGGACCAGTCGTGGTCGTCTTGGACGGTCCCGAGATCGTGCTCAGCAGAGCAAAATCAGGCGACGACAACGTCGTCTTGCGGTGCGGCGTAGTTGTCGCGGTATGCGACGCGGGGTGGACTGGCGCCAGGCCTGGCGTCGTGATCACGGTCCTGCTCGTCAGCGGCGGCACGTCATTCGAGGACACACTCAGTGGAGCCAACTTTGGAGGAGTGGTGTGGTGGGGTGAGAAGGCGACGAACACCAGCGAAGCGAGCAGCGTCACCGCGCAGCCGAGCGCGATATTCCGTGCGTTGGAGATATTCCCTGCGTTGGAGGACGAGCGAGGACGTGCAGCTCGATATTCCATCACGATGCCGCTAGCGATCACGGCGAACGGGACCAGAACGAAACAGACCGCCCCGCCGACGAGAAGTGGCTTCAATCTCCCTCCCATGGACGGGCGGAGTGAACGCGCCCGTACCGCTTGTTGCTCATCTTGGCGATTCTGTCGTCCATAGACATCGGAGAGTCACAGGAGGTGCGAACCCACTTCGAACAGGGGATCGAACGGCCGACACACAGCCGTCGGCGGAGCTGTGAGCTTCGGGGCGCTGTGCATGCAGATTGAGCGGGTGAATACTCTGCGCTTGTGGATGCGGAGCTCGTCTTGCCGCCGGCGGCTGTGGAGCAGCGCCGGCCGGGTTTGGCTATGAAGTCCGGACAGGTCTCGCCTGGCTTGTGCATACGGGCCACGGGCATTGAGAGTAGGCCGGAGCCGCCACACGAAGCAGCCCCCCGATTGGGTGGAGGAGGGGTCCGCGCCACCCTTGTTTCAGGGACTGACATAGGTGGGTTACGGGCGCTTGGCCGCTCCATCGCGCCCTCCTCATAGCCCCCGTCGTACTATCAGCGGAGACGTGAACCCCGATGTCACCAGCTGCCTGATTGTGGTCCAGCCGGGGTGAGCAGCAGCCCGACCTGGAGGAGTGGCTGGCAAGGGCTGGCTGGCGCGGCGGTGCCGACTGGGGGGGACGGGCACCGCTCGGGTTGATCAGGGCCGCGGAGCCGCATGGCCCGGCCCGGGTCCTCGGCGCGGCCAGCGAGGTCCGTACCCAATGTCACTTCTACTGGGTTGATTCCGCGAAGCGGATGGATGGAAAGGGCTCAGGTCCAAGAAACGTGTTTGCGTCATTGGCGTCGTTCAGAATCAATCCGAGGATTTCCTCCCCGTCGGCTCACTTATCCCGAGTCGCGTATTCGAGGATCGGAACCACCACGTGTCTCGGGGACAGGCAGAGTGCGTCCACCCCTTGAACTGGAGCGCCAGGGTCACGGCTGTCGGGGCGACCGTCCTCCGAAGGATCAGCTCCGGGACATTCCTCGCCCCATTCGCATGTACTCATCCCGGGCAAGGCAGCGCGTTGCGGTAGAACGGGTGACTGCACCGCCCGCATCATCCGTGCGACGAGAGAAGGCAAGCGACATGACGTTTGTTCCCTACGACCGGCCGATCCGGGCCGCCTGCATCGGTCTCGGTCGTATCTACGATCTGAACGTCCGGGCCTATATGGGAAACCCGGACGTCGAGATCGTTGCGCTCGTTGATCCCGATCCACGGCGTCGTGTCCAACGACAAGTCGACTGGCCCCAGGCACGCACGTTCGCCACGGCGGCCGATCTCGCGTCGAGTGGCCTGGTGGTCGATGCTGCAGAGGTCCTGCTTCCGATCCCGCTCCACGCCGAGGGCGTCTGTGAGATGCTCGGCTACGGCTGGCATCTGAACTTGCAGAAGCCGATGTGCAGTGACCTGGCCGAAGCCCAGCAGATGCTCGAGGCGGCTCAAGCGAACGACCGTGTCCTGCGAGTCATGGAGAACTACCTCTTCTATGAGCCGTTGCAAAGGCTGAAGGAGACGGTTGAGTCAGGGGACCTCGGAGCAGTGAGCGGCTACCACATGAAGATGGTGGGTAGCGGCCGTGGTGGCTGGGAGGTGCCCCGGTCCAGTTTCGAATGGCAGTTCGCACAGATGCGCCGCGGCAGAGGCATCTTGGTGTTCGACGACGGCTGGCACAAGCTGTCAACGGCGTTGTGGCTTTTCGGCCCGCTACGGGAGGTGCGGGCGTGGGTGGGCGGCACCGAGGTCCTGCCAGACATCGAGGTCGACGCTGCCAACCACCATCGTCTGGGAGCACCAGAACGGCATCCGCGGCGTATGGGATATCACCTTGGCCCCCGACATGTATCTCCGATCCGACTACTACACCAATGACGAGCGATGGGAAGTCACCGGTCGTCGCGGCTACTCGCGGGTGAACCGGTGCACCGGCCGGGGCATTCAGCAACCGAGCCTCGAGACCTACGTTGACGGCGAGATGCGGACATACCATGCGCTCGACGACGACTGGGCCAGCAGCTTCCGGAACTCTGGACGCCACTGGCTGCGCTGGCTCCGTACTGGCGAGGGCCCTTTGTTGTGGAGTGCCGAAGAGGCCGTCGAAGTGTTGCGGTTCGCGCTCGCCGTGTACGCCAGTAGCGCGGCAGGCGGAGTCGGCATCGACCCAGCGTTCATTCGGGAACCTTGATATCGCTCTGACCACAGTCGGGAGGTGCCGTGTCCCGCCGATACGGACCGGCCCCACAACGAACTGCCACCGTGAAGCCACAACACAAACGGACCGAAATGGACAGCTTCAGACCCGCTCGCACGATCGCCCCTCACCTCGACGTGCGATGTACACATGCTCCAGACCCGGCCTGTCGGGAGCATCACGGACCTCGTCGACTACAAAGCCGACGCCTTGCAGCGATTCGTCCATCTCTGCCTGGTTCCGGAACCGCAACGTGGAGTCCGAGGTCAGCTCGGCACCGTCGGAAGCGAAGACGAACGTGTGGCGAAACGAGACGAAGGGGAGGTCGACCTCGATGAGGTCGACCCAGGTCTCGACAGTCCCCGCCTCAGGAAGAAGAACACGCCGATATGACCGGGCACGATTCCATGTGCGCCAAGCCTTCTTGGCGGGATCGCGTACCTCGAAGAGCAACCGGCCACCAGGTCGCAGGGCGGCCCACACTGCGCCCAGGGTGTGCGTCCAGTCGTCTTCGGCCAGAAAAACCTGGGCCACGTTCCCGGTCATCGTGGCGAGCTCCAGTTGCAACGCCGGCATCGCCGCGGCATCCCGATGTATCCAGGACACCCTGTCGGCGAACGGCTTGCGGGCGGCCACGGCGAGAGAGGCTGCAGCGGGGTCGACGCCTGTCACGTCGATCCCGTCTCGTGCCAAGAGGCAGGCGAAGGTTCCCGTGCCACACCCGATGTCGAGCACCGATCGAGCTCCGAATTCGGCAACCATGGCCCGATAGGGCTCGAGGTCGGGGCGACTCGGCTCGAGCAGGTCGTAGAGCTCGGCGAGCCGAGGCTCGCTGAAGAGAGGGTCAGGCATGGGTCCAGACTGTCAGTTGCGCGAGTGACCGAGCTGGAAACCCGCCCTCGAGGCAAAGACGTGGGGAAGCCATCCGTCCCGTCGGGTTCAGCCCACTCGGTCACTAGTGTCTCGGTCATGACGGCAGCTGGCTTTGTGCGGGCCAGGTGAAGGCGCACCCGGTTGACACGCTGCGGACCGGCTGACCATTCCGGGGGTCCGACCGGGTGGCTCAGATCGCCGGAACGCGATACTTGGCGGAAGCTTCTTGTCCCAGCCAAACTGATCCGGAGAGTGCGAGCAAACGATCGTGACCCACGAAGAATACCGACAGCGCGAAAGGATCGTGGCGTCCTATGGGGAGGCGTTACGAGCTCTCCGTGACGTCGGCTCGACCGTTGCCCAGTGGGACCTACCCACGCCATGTGGCGAGTGGAACCTGCTCGACTTGTCTGGACATCTGGTGGCGATCGTCCGCTATTGGCATCGTCTCCTCGATGCAGCGCTGATCGGAAGGCACTCCGTGGCCCTCCCCCGGGGACGCGAGCTTGCGGCCATGAATGCGCGAGATCTGTTCGGCTTGCCCGAGACCGGCGGTCCTCGGCGAATGGAGATCTTCCTCGATCTCGCAGCGGCTCATCTGCGACGGCTCGGCGATGTGGACTGGAGCATGACCTTGGGCGAGTGGTCCGGACTCGGTCCTTTGACGGTCGGCCAGCACAGCGGGGTGGCGATCGGCGAGTGGCACGTGCACGCATGGGACATGGCTCGATCCATTGGTGCGCATCATCGGCCCAGCGACGCAATGGTGGTGGCCGAGGGGAACCGGATCGTTCGCGACGTCTCAGTGCGCGGTGATCCTTGGCTTGCTGTGCTCGACGGATACGGAAGAGACCCCAACTGGACGCACATTCGTTCCTGACCCGGTGCGACGGGCCTCCCCCCCGACAGGAGAGTGGGCCGATCCGGTCGGCCGACGACACCTCGGACATTCGACGTCCGCCGCCCACCGAGCACGATCCGAGAAGCTTGCAGCGGGACGACGCTCCTACAATTGTCCGGGGACCTTGGGATCCTTGTCCGCATCTGGGAGATCGCAGACTCGTCCTCGTTTGACAGAAAGTCCTTTGAAAGGAAAGCGAGCAATCATGAAGTCAATGACGTGTAAGCAAATGGGTGGCCCCTGCGACTTTGCGCACCACGGGGCAACAGCTGACAATGTCATAAAAGCGCAAGATCGCCATCTGAAAGAGATGGTCGCAGGTGGTGACGACACGCACCAGAGTGCCCTGAAGGAGATGAAGGGGCGGTGGAAGAATCCCATTTCGGGAATGGGGTGGTACAGGAGAACCAAGCGAAAGTTTGCTTCCCTCCCAGAGGAACCCTGATTCCTCCTCGGTGTGACCAAGGCTGGCGTCCACTTGGATGTGATCACTGGCACACCGAGATCGACGCCCGAACCCCAACAGTCCTCCTGCGACCCCATTGCCTGTGCCGGCAGTTTCTAGGTTCGGTTGGGACTTTGCCCGGCTCGATGTGCGTCTCTGAATCTCCACGCACCGGCGTCTCCACGTTTCCTTAGAATGCGCCCATGCCACCATCCAGCCTGGCTCAGCTAGAACGCGAGACCCTCTGCGACCTCCTTGTCGAGCGTGGTCCCGACGCCCCTACGTTGTGCGAGGGTTGGTCCACCGCCGATTTGGCGGCCCACCTCGTCGTGCGTGAACGGCGACCCGACAGCGGACCCGGACTGGTGTGGCCCCCACTGGCCGGCTACACGGACAAGGTACGGATCGCGGCGCGGGTTCGCACGCCGTGGGCGAAGCTTGTCGAGACTGTGCGGCGCGGACCGCCGTTCCTCCTCCGTCCTTTCGACGGACCGATGAACACTGTCGAATTCTTCATACACGTGGAAGACGTACGTCGCGCGCAAGACGGCTGGGAACCCCGCCCAATCTCCCCGGAGTTGGCCGACGCCCTCTGGGCGCGCGTCGGGCCGGGTGGGATGGCCAAAAAGGTTCCCGCCACCATTGTGATCACCTCGCCAGGAAGGGCCAACATAGAGCGTGGCAACGGGCCGCGCCTGACTCTGTCCGGCGACCCGGGCGAACTGACCATGTTCAGCGCTGGACGCCAAGGCGCAGCCAGAGTCGAGATCAGCGGCGATGGAGCGCTCGCCGCCGAGCTGCGCGCCGCGCCGCTCGGTGTTTGACTTCCGGCGCCTCGATCGGGGTGCACGTCGAACCAGGCACGGTTGGACTCCGCGGTGGAAGACTGTGCGCCCGCCATTTGCAAGAACGAACAGAGTGAAGCGGTGCTTCTCATTGATGCAGCAAATGTGATCGGGTCTCGTCCGACCGGCTGGTGGCGGGACCGAGCAGGAGCAGCCCGAGCATTCGTGGACCAGTTGAGAGCGGCCGTTGATTCCGGACGGGTCGCCGAACCAGCCATCGTGGTCCTGGAAGGCAAAGCTCGCGATGGGGTGCAGGGCGGCGTCGCCGACGGCGTGACCGTCCTCCACGCTGCTGGTAGCGGTGATGACACGCTCATTGATGTCGCCTCGAACGCGTCTGATGACGTCGTCATACTCGTCACAGCCGATCGCGAGCTGCGACGGCGGGCCGAGGCTCTGGGAGCTGAGGTGGTTGGACCTGGGTGGCTCCTCGAGCTCCTCGAGTAACGGACTGAGGGCTCAGCACCAAACGGAGCAAGTCGTCGGGCTGTCACCCTACGCGGGCTCGTGCCATCCGTCGAAAGGGCTCCCAAAACCCTCGGCCCACGTTTGGCAGACTGTTGAGGATTCACTCCAACCACCTGGAGGTCAGTTTCGGTGTCCGGGCGTCAAGAGCATCAGAGTGGCCACGACGACGAGGTGGCCGTAGACGCGGCACTGGAGCTCGACCTTGGCACCGTGGAAGCGTCGATCGAGGCGTACCTCGAGAACCCCTCAGCGACGTTGCGCAACGAGCTCTTGGCTGCACTCGAGAACCTCGATCAGCAGATCGATCGAAGCGATGCGTATGGGAGCAGCATCGTTGGCTCTGCAGCCTTTGGCCTTTCGGCGAAGGGCTCGGTGATCGGAGAAACCAGCAGCACATCTGCGACTGAGGAGATCCCTGGCGCTGAATTGCGAGCTCAGATCCTTTTGATCAGAGCAGCGAAACAGGAAGTATCCGCACCTACCCCTCAAACGCTGACCGAACTTCGTGCAGCGAATCGAGCGTTGGCCACCGTGAGGGGCCTGGATCCACCCGCTGACGAGGCGTAGGTTGCGACCGTTCGGATTGCCCTGCGCTTCAGCAGGGGCGGAATCAGGACCGCGCCCTTGGGCGAGACGACAAGGTGCTCACACTGGTTACCAGAGGGGTTTGGTCCGGCCATCGCCGAGTTCGTTGTCGCGGTGGCGGCTGTGGTCGTAGGTGAGGGCTCCGCGGCGGTGCGATCGCTCCATCTACCTTGGCCTTTCAACTGTGTCACGCAGGTCGAACGACGGTCGCCACCGCTACGGGCCCCGAAGCAGCGTCAGGCGTCCTGTGAATAGACCAGATTGGCAATGGTTCGGTAATAGTGCGCCCCGGGCGTCTTGTCCTCGGCGTAGCAGACGAATGCCAACGGCGAGTTGTCCGGATCCCGTCCGAGTAGGAGCTCCGATACGCCGTTTGCGATCTGCCCACGGGAGCTAAAGCGCTCACGGCCTCGCAATACGGACTCGATCCGATCCAGTTCGCGGTCCGTGCGGAACACCAGTAGCGCCATGCTGATCATGGCACTGTGGTGGCCACCGGCCTGACGGACACGCTTACATGGGGCAGTAGTAAGGAAAACGCGGCGCACTGGAGGCGCTGCTGATAGCGACGGCGGGGCGCACCGAAGCTTTGGAGGAGTGGATGGACCGGGAGCCGGAATCCTCGCCGATCGAGTACGGAATCCGTGAAGGCCGTCCAAGGCCTGAATGCGTATGCCGCGGCGCTGAATCGTGTGGAGTGAGTCCTGAGGCCATGCGCGCCAGCCCCCCTCACAGGAAGGTCTCTACCCCGAAGTCGTCGGAGCGGAGCGGTCATGGTTCCGACCACTTGAACTGGCATGCAGAGCATCGGCTCTGCCATTGAGGAGTTTCCGGTGTGCTGGACCTCTCGAAGTGCGTAGCAATCTCTGCACTGCCGCAGCGAGGACACGAGTCAGTTTCGGAGCGTCTATTCACCCCAGTCCGACGACCATTCCACGATCCACTCGCGAAGCCCCACGATCTCCAGAGCCCGACGAACGATGCCTCCTGGTCTACTGAGCACGAGCTGGCCCTGTCCGTCGGCCAGGATGCGCTTCCTGGCCACCACGAGAGCACCGATGCCGCTGGAATCTATGAACGTGAGGTCCGACAGATCGACGACGAGGGTAGACCCAGCTACATCAACCAACGCATCAGCCAAGCCCCCGGCGGACGCAACGTCCAACTCGCCATGGAGAACCACGATGTGGACGCCAGGAAGGCCACGGGCGGTGATGCTGAACTCGGGCGACATGGCGACGCCCTTCCGCCGAAGGTTGCAGGTGGCTAGTTGCCAGGAGGCCGGTCAGCTCCCTCAACCCTACTACCCGACGCACCGTCTCTCGGAAGCCACGGCCTGCTCCAGGAGGCCGGGACCGTGGGACACTTCGGCACGAAGTGGGCCAGACGGATCAAATGGGTCCGAGGATGCTTCTCACTCGCTCGATTGCGAGCCGAGAGCCGCCTTCATGTCTCCAAAGGTCGCTTTCGAGCTGAACTCGGTTTGAGCGTTCCCGGCGTCGCTCCAGTAATCGGACCGCTATTGAGAGCGCACAGCTTGCAAAGCCGGATGGCCATGTGAGTCGTAGCACTCGATGGACCTGGTTCAGAGTCACGCCGGATGGGCGGCCGGGGGTTGTGCCGTCTTGCACCACGCCAGCATCCCTCAGATATCTCAGAATACGCCGGTCGTGGGCGCATCAGCTGCTCCAAGACAACGAACGGGCCTATCGTTTGGGACGTGAGCGAACACTTCGGCTATGCGATAGACAAGCGCTACCTGCCCGTGTTGTTGCCCTTTCTGCTGCGGCCGACAAGGGACGGTGTCACGCTCACTGATGAAGACGCGCTTATAGCGACCTTCGGGCTCTTCAAGGTCGCGACACCGCTTTCTAACATCAGCGGTGCGCACATCACTCGAAACTACCGCTGGTGGACGGCGTTTGGGGTTCGCATGTCACGTGTTGACGACGGGTTGACCTTTGGAACGAATCGCAACGGAGGTGTGTGCATTCACTTCGCACAGAAAGTGCCGTCGCCACTGCGGAGAAGCGGCCATTCGGCGCTCACCGTGACCGTTGCCGATTTAGAGGGATTGACAACGGCGTTGGGCGGCGACACGGAAACGCCAACTGCATCCTCAGCCTGAAGTACCGGAGGCGTACCGGGTTCTGCGCGAACGCCTGTCTGAGTACGCCGGTCACACTGGGACTGTTCAGCTCGCAGATCCCAACGGGCGTCGAGCCACCGAAATCCGTTCGAGCGCGAGAGGCCGCTGGCGCTGCGGACTCAGAATCCAATGCACCCGTTCAGGCTGCGCAGTTATCAAAGAGTCCGTTATCAAAGGGCAGCTTCGGGTACGAGCCTGCGACAGAATGGGCCATCAGATGCGGGTTACCGAGGACCGCTGTCAAACATAAGATGCGGCTGCCCGCGGGTTGTGTCGCACGGTCGCCAGACGCAGGAGGACGAGTACCCGCACGGCCCACCAGCCTGGGTCGATCTCACCCTCGGCCATCGACAAGCGGCCCGACGTCGTGGCCGCATGGTGGTTGTTGTGGAGGCCTTCACCGGCTACCAGCCAGGCCAGCCATTGGTTGTTCGTGGCCAAATTGTCGTGTGGCCGCTTCCCCCACTTGTGCCCGATGGCATTGATGGCACCGCCGCCGAGGATGTAAGCCGTTGCGTGGACGGCGGCCGCGATCAACCCGATTTCCCAACCGAAAAGTCCCACCAGGATCGCTATGCCGATGCCAAGGCCCACCAGCGCGTGGTCGAACAGCAATCGGTCCCAGCGATCGCCAGGGAGATCACGCGCGTAGCGGGCCACCGCGACACGGTTGCGCGCAACCCTCCGGTAGAGAACTGCGTTGCCGAATTGGACCGCCGAGAAGCCGAAGACGACCGGCGAGTGGGGGTCGCCGTCCTTGTCGGTGAAGGCGTGGTGCTTACGGTGCACTGCCACCCACTGGCGGGGCCGCGTGCCCGTCGAGATCCAGATCACGATTCGGCACCCGAAGGCCACCGGGGTCTTCAGTGTGACAGCCCGATGAGCGAGCGATCGATGCAGGTACACCGTCGTGACCACGAATGCCACCTGGCTCGTCACCAGCCCGATGATCACGGCCTCGAAGACCGCGGGCACAAAGTACAGGTTACTCATTGGCATTGGCGTCATCGCAAATTTGCCACTGCCGCCGTCTGACGGGGGGGATGGGGGCAGTGGCAGGACCCAATGACGAGGTACGCCTGGGACAGGGCGACCCTCATGCAAGGATTGGGCATGCCTGCGTCCATTTGGGGGCGAGACGTGGCGGAGGTCTACGACTCGACCTCGGCAGCGATGTTCGATTCTTCAGTGCTTGATCCGTGCGTCGACTTCCTCGCGCAACTGGCGAACGGGGGTGCAGCTCTAGAGTTTGCCATCGGAACCGGTCGGGTCGCCCTCCCGCTGAGCAATCGGGGAGTGAGCGTCTCTGGGATCGAGCTCTCGCCACACATGGTCGGACAGTTCAACGCCAAGCCCGGTGCCGACCAAATCCCGGTGACCATCGGTGATATGACGACAACTCGGGTTTCCGGTTCGTTCAAGCTGGTCTACGTCCTGTGGAATGCCATCATGAGTGTGACCACCCAAGACGAGCAGCTGGCGGTCGTTGCCAATGCTGCTTCCCATCTGGATCAAGGTGGGTGTTTGGTCATCGAGGTCGTGGTTCCCCAGCTCCGTCGGCTCCCCCCCGGGGAGACCGGACGGGTCTTCACCCTCGAAGCGGATCACGTGGGAATCGAGACATTTGATGACCTCGTAGGACAGGGTCTCGTGGTCGCACCATTGGATCCAAGCAGGCGGACGTTTCGTCCGACATTCGGCGCCTCACCGATTTCTGTGGCCTTCCGAGCTTGAGCTCATGGCCAGGATTGCCGGTCTTCGTCTGACCGAGCGGTGGGAAGGCTGGAGCCGTCAGCCGTTTACGTCAGAGAGTCCACAGCAGATCGCCGTGTTCGAGAAGGTGGGTAGCCCGCTTCGTCGGGATTGAGTGGCATCGGACTCCCAAGGGTGGTCGCTTCCGTTTTGCCTTGCACAGTCTGGAAGAGTCAGACCGATCGGCGGGAGTACGAGGCACGCTACTTTTTCCACATGGACCACGCACGACTTGGACGAACCGGCCTTCAGGTATCGAAACTGTGTCTTGGAACGATGACCCTTGGATTGCAGTGTGACGAGCCGACTTCAGCGTCGATCCTCGATCGAGCTGAGGAGGGTGGCGTCGATTTCATCGATAGTTCAGACGTCTATCCGCTGGGCGGCGATCTTACGACTGTAGGCCGCACCGAGGAGATCCTCGGTCGGTGGCTACATGGCAAGAGGGACCGCTTCGTCATTGCCACGAAATGCTTTGGACGCACTGGGCCGGCGCCGTTCGACGGCGGCAACTCCAGAAAGCACATCTTCGATGCAATTGACGCATCCTTGCGCCGCCTGCAAACCGATTACATCGACCTCTATCAGCTCCATGGATTCGATTCGGCGACCCCGATCGAGGAGACGCTCGGCGCGCTCGATGATCTTGTCCACCAAGGCAAAGTCCGCTACATCGGATGTTCGAATTTTCTCACCTACCAGCTGGTCCGTGCCATCGGGCGCAGCGAGGCCCTGGGGCTCGTCCGCTTCGACTCGGTGCAACCTCGCTACAATCTGCTGTTCCGCCAGATAGAGCGTGAGATGCTCCCGTTCTGCGTGGAGGAGGGCGTGGGTGTCATCAGCTACAACCCCATCGCCGGTGGCCTCTTGTCGGGGAAGCACCACCGCGGTGAGCCTCCCGTCGAAGCCAGTCGCTTCACTCTCGGCAACGCGGGTCAGATGTATCAAGGCCGCTATTGGCATGACCGAGAGTTCGACACCGTCGATCGACTCCTCGCCATTGCAGGAGAGGTCGGTGTGAGCCTCGTAACTCTGTCCATCTCCTGGGTACTGGCGAATGAGGCAGTCACCGCACCCATTATCGGAGCCAGCCACCCGGACCAGCTTGCCGCGAGCCTCGAGGCTGCCGAGTTCGTGCTCGAGGACGATCTGAAATCTCGGCTCGACGAGCTCACGCATGAGTACCGCATGGGCGACTCCCCCCGGTAGAGAAGACCTTCGCCGCCCCCGCCCGTACTCCGCACCTGACCCTGAACGCCCCCCCCTGGGCATCGGCATTTTTCGACGACATCCGGCTATCCCGGTTGGGCTTGGCGCGGCATCACGGGAACTGTGCAGCGGCTCTCTCGCAGTGATAGGAGAGTGTGCATGAAGACGTCTGCGATTACGGCGACACTGCCGGCACAGGATCTGGGCCGAGCCAAAGCGTTCTACATCGAGAAAGTAGGTCTCGAGGCAGTCGAGTCCCACTTTCTCGAGGCAAGCGATGGGCGGGTGGGCCTGGCGGTTGGAGATGGTGTCAATCAGGTCGTCGTCTATCCCGCCGAGGCGAGGTCGTCAGGGGAGTTCACGCAGGCCGTCCTTCAGGTCGCCGACGTGCGCGCGGCGGTCGAAGAGATGAGGAGTCGCGGCGTGGTGTTCGAAGAGTACAACACCGCGGAGACGCGGACACAGGGCGGCGTTGCGCAGACACCCGATGGACGCGAGGGAGCGTGGTTCAAGGACTCCGAAGGCAATCTGCTGGGCGTCATAGGCGCTCTGGCCGGTTAGGGATCCAGGAGCCATCGCCGATTCGCCCGGTGTGAGGCTCTGGAAGCGGTGTGTGGCCGCACTCCCGATCCCGGTAGACCTGCATCGGAGTACCCGAGTGATCGAAGAGAACGATTGACATGCAAAAGACCTGGTTGGTCACTGGAAGCTCGAGGGGCTTTGGTCGGGAGATCGCCGAAGCCGCACTTCGGCGCGGGGATCGAGTCGTCGCCACGGCCCGGAAGCCCTATCAGCTCGATGATCTCGCGAAGTCCTACGGCGAGCACGTCTTGACGGTCGCACTCGACG
This sequence comes from uncultured Acidimicrobiaceae bacterium, assembly GCA_963756625.1. Lineage (GTDB taxonomy): Bacteria > Actinomycetota > Acidimicrobiia > Acidimicrobiales > RAAP-2 > Bog-473. The sequence continues at coordinate 71,306 of CAVWNQ010000002.1, read as the reverse complement.
TGACCGACTCGGCTGCAGCAGACAGAGCAGTCGATGCAGCAATCGATTCTTTTGGATCCCTCGACGTTGTCGTCAACAATGCTGGCTATGCCGACAGTGCTCCCATCGAGGAGATGTCAGAGAAGAGCTTTCGTGATCAAATCGAGACCGATCTGTTCGGCGTCGTCAACGTCACGAAGGCGGCGCTTCCCCTGTTCCACCAACAGCGTTCGGGTCATTTCCTCCAGTTCTCATCAATAGGCGGTCGAGTCGGTGGTACGCCAGGCATGGGCGCGTACCAGACAGCCAAATTTGCGGTCGAAGGGTTCTCCGAGGTGCTGAACGCGGAGGTGAAGCCGCTCGGCATCAAAGTGACGATCGTCGAGCCTGGCGGATTCAGGACTGAGTGGGGAGGCTCGTCGATGGGGGTCGCCACTGTCGGAACCGACTACGAGGACACTGTCGGGGCGATGAACCGCTTTCGAGAATCAACCGTCTCGACGTGGCGTGGTGATCCGAAGCGAGCAGCGAACATCCTTCTTGACATTGTTGATCTGGAAGAACCGCCGCTGCGTCTGTTGCTCGGAGAGAGTGCTGTGAGGTCAGCTGAAAAGGCGTCACGGGAGCGAGCGGCGGAGGCCGAGCGGTGGGCGGACGTGAGCAGGTCGGCAGACTTCCCCGAGGGGGAATAGCGGGGGTCCGCGGAGTGATCCGTTTACCCAGTGCGACGCGGTCAGCGGGCTTACCGTGCGACTTGTGACACGGCTGCCGAGCGCCGCAGTTCGACTGCGTCGGCGGGGAGAAGGAATCCTGCAGCTTGGTCCCGGTGAATCGCACGGGCCCAGGCTGTGACGAACTGGACATGCGTCTTGTAGAGGCTGGCGAGGTGGGTCGCGCTGTACGGCACGGTGGAACCGAAAAGGAAGCAGAAGCCCCCGCTATTGCCTTGGCTACCCAGTGCGGCGATCGGCGCGTCGACCTGTGGAGTTCGCACGCCACCGATGACGTTTCCGTTTGCGTCAAGCTCGAACACCACCGGCGAGACATGCGTCGTCGCTAGGAGGCGGGCCCGGGGAGGCGGCGTACCGGTCACGACCCACTTGTTGAGCCAGAACACGGCGGCGTCGAGCGCCCAGTGGGTTCCACCGGTGTTGATGGGAACGGCGCAGTTGAACCCACCCACCGGAGTCCGCGTCGGGTTCTGCATGGCAGCCAGATTCTTTACCGCGCCCTGACCGTTGCCGGTGTCGTCGGGGCCGATGGCAAGTCCGTAATAGTCGTAGTGCGAGCTCCCCGCGATCTCCCAAAGTCGGAACCATTTTGGATTGCCGTAGTGCAGCCGGTCAGTCAGGTTGCTGTTGTCGACGTCGGTTTCGGTCTCGAACTCGAGCACCGGAACGCCGAGTTCGCTGCGGATCGTCGTTGGGTTCGGGGCCGCTTCGTTTGTCTGGGGTGCTTGGGAGAGAGGAGCGCCGGTACCAAATTGACTGTGCACGAGGAAACCTTGGTAGACGTGTGTAATCGGCTGTACCGCATCGATGTAGGTCATAAGACGTCCGGCCGACTGTGACTCGCCGGCTGCAATCAGGGTGTGGGGCCGCAAACGACCCAGGATCATCGCTGCGTCGTCGCGAACCGTTTGGCCAGCCTGCGAATAGATGTCGTACGAGAAGCTGTCCCCCGGGTGGGAGAGCGACGAGTACTCCGCCGGATCGGTCGATCTGGCCGCGTCCACACCGACTTGCTGAGCGGACACCCCCACCCAGGCGAAGCCGTCGCGGACCAATTCGTTATGGGACAGCGTCCAGTCAGGGGCGTCGTCCGTGCCGCCGCTCACATTGAGCCACTCGACCACCACCGTCCCGTTGAACTTCTTCGGGTTGATCGGACGATAGACGGCGATCCGTGTCTTGTAGGGCGCGCTCTCGCCAGTCGTGATCTTCCACTTCCCGTCGCTCGTGAGGGGCTGCGCGGGCACATACGAGTGGGCGGTGCCCGAGAGGAAGAACTGAGACTTTTCGTAACCGACCTTTGCCAGATCGAAACTTGTGCCATAGAGGGTGTTGTTGAACGTGGGAGAACCGATCTGAACGGGCCCAGTGACGGTGACTCCTGCGTGCGAGGTACTCTTCGAACTCGAACTGCCGGAAGTCGTGGACGATGCTGAGCTCGGTGATCCTCCGCACGCCACGAGAACAAGGCTCAGGCTGAGGACCGCCGCCAGACTGCTTGCCGCGCGCCCATGGCCGCTGCTTCTACGTGCAGCTCGGCCGACGACCACCTCTGACGTCATGATTTCCTCCTCGGCCGGAACCGCACCGCGTTGACGGTCATGGGCGTTGTGTCCGCAGTGGACTCACCCTGCCACAAACTGGGTGCCCAAGTTCATTGCCCGGAGGTGGGGCAGATCGACACTTTCGAGCTACGGGCGAGGATTTAGATTCAACATTGATGAAGGAGTGGGCAGTGATGGCGGCGGCACCTGGTCCGGGGTCGGGGTGTCGAGTTGCATGGCGTGCCGAGGGGATCCAACACTGGCCCAGAAGGGGCGAGTTCTGCCCGAGTCTGGAAAGGACAGCGCCGTTTTTGCGAACGCTTTTGGCGGCAATGAGGCCGCGTGCCGGAAGCTCGGCACCGGAGAGGACTGTCACGTGCATCCGGACGGTGGGACGATTCGGCACGAGTGAATGACCCGAGTTCTTGCCGTCGCGTTACGCCCGCAATGTTTCCCCCACGGCGGAGTACGCAAGACGGCACACACCAACAGTTCCCATTGGGATTGCCGGAGACGCCACACGGCATCGCCGGCGACTCCGCACTGACGGTCCGCACCCGGTCCATTTCGGACGGCCTGTAGGGTTGAGTCATGGCTCATGAAACGAGCACGGGCTCGTCCCCGATTGTCAGAGGTTTGATGAATAACCTCCGGGAGATCCTCCCCGAGGACCAGCGCCGAAAGCTTGAGGGATACACAGACCAGGCAGAAGCCTCGACGCCCAAGGGAGACTTCCACAGGGCGAGATACTGCCTGCACTGGGCGGTCAAGGTTGCTGAGAGCCCGGAGCATTCGCACCTTTCCGGCCTGGCGACCCGTCTCAAGGAAACACACAAGGCCTGGCAAGACGTGTGGCTCGGAGTCGAATTTGGCACCGACGTGGAGATCGGCAAGGGCAATCCTTCGCAGGAGATCAAGGGCGATCAGAAGATCGGGCCGGGTGAGGATGTGGAACTGCTGTGGGTTGAGGAAGCGACGGACGTTGCGAAGAGCGCCGCCGAAAGGTCCGGCTGGGAGAGCGTCCCGTGGGAGGAGCTCCTGGAAGAGGTGCTCAAGATCAGGTAGACGTCGCATTCCCCGAGGGCTGCCAGTTGGCCGGTTCGGAGCAACCTGTGAGGACAACACGAACGCCGGCCCGATGAGCGACGTGGTCCTGTGCGGTCCTGGTGCGGCGAGTTACGGGTCGTGCCGGAACACCCGGCATCGCGACGTCTCGTTGCCTTTTGCGTCGTCACCGTGCCACCGCCCGGCCCAGAGCTCGGAGGGTACCCTTGCTGGAGTGTTCGAACGATTCACCGACCGGGCTCGGAGGGTGCTGACCTGGGCGCAAGAAGAGGCGCGTCTGCTTAATCACGGCTTCATCGGCACCGAGCACATCCTCCTCGGGCTGATCCGCGAGGGTGAGGGGGTCGGTGCCCAGGCGCTCGAGTCGCTGGGGATCTCGCTCGAAGCCGTGCGCCAGAAGGTGGAGGAGACGATAGGGGTGTCCGGCAGCGTGCCGGATGCCTCCCCGCCGTTCACACCACGGGCCAAGAAGGTCCTCGAGCTGTCGCTGCGTGAGGCATTGCAACTCGACCACAGCTACATCGGCACCGAGCACATCCTTCTCGGTCTCGTCCGCGAAGGAGAAGGTGTTGCCGCCACCGTCCTGGTGAGCCTCGGAGCGGATCTTCCACGTGTACGCCAAGAAGTGTTGACGCGCATGTCGGGAGGAGTGCAGCCGCAGGGCGGCGGGCGAGTCAGTGTCATCCAGACAACATCGGCATCGGAACCGTCGCCATCTGAGCCACGTTGCCCCCGCTGCCGTACGAACGTGCGCGAAGCCGGTCGGTTTCGCGTGATGGCCGTTCGCTCGGCGGACCAGGCGGCAGAGCCGATGTCGATGGTTGTCGTGTACTGCCGCCAATGCGGGACCACCCTGCACATGTTCGAGGCCGCGAAGCCGAATTAGGCCTGGAGACCTTCCCGGAACACTCGGTGGCGCCCTGAGCCGCCTTGCCGTGCGCGGCCGGTGCTGCGTGCCGGTCGTCAGTCGGGCACGCCGAGCAACCGCTCGTATTCAACCGCCGGGTAGGCCAACCCGTCCCAGAGTGTCTCGTGGCGCCCGGCGCCCGTTTCGCACCAGCCCGACTTGGCGTAGAAGCGCCGAGCCCGTCCTGCGTTCGCATGCGTCCAGAGGATGGCGCGGGTGAACGGATCGGCCAGCGACGCCACCGCTTGTTCCATCAGTGCCGGCGCGGTTCTTGTGCCCCACGATGTGGGGTGCACGTAGAAGCCGTAGACCTCGCCCGCCTGCTCGTCCGACGAGGACGGCCCGAAGTGGATGAATCCTGTTATCCGCCCCGACGCCTGCGCCACCAGGAGGGTCCCGTCGGTGAAGCCGAGTTCCGCCGTACCGTCGCCCCACATGCGCCGACGCCGTTCGACCGCGGCCTCCAACGTCTCGGGCGGGAACAGCCCCTCGTAGCCCACCCGCCACGATTCGGCGTGCACGTCGCCGATTCCCTCGGCATCGACGGGAAGGGCCTGGCGGATAGCAGCCACCGTCAGCTCATCAGCCGCCCAGATAACTGGCGGACAACGCCTCTTCCATCTCGGCCGGCGAGCCTTGAGACGCGATGACGCCCTGCAACACGACGGCGGCGGAGTCGGCGATCGGGAGCGCGGTGCGGGCGAACTGCTCCACCAGCAGGATCGAGAGGCCGCCCGACGCCAGCTCGCGGACCTTCTCGTAGAGCTCGGCGACGACGATGGGTGCCAGGCCCAAGGAGAGCTCATCGAGCAACAGGACCTTCGGGTCGGTGGCGAACGCCCGGGCCAGTGCCAGCATCTGCTGCTCGCCGCCCGAGAGCGTGCCGGCCAGCTGCTTGCGCTTGCCCCCGAGCCGTGGGAACTGGGCGAAGGCCACTTCCTCGATCCGCTCCATGGGCACGCCGACCTGCGTGGCCATCAGGAGGTTCTCGCGGACGGTGAGGTTCGGGAAGATGCCGCGTCCTTCGGGCACTGTGCACATCCCCCGGCGGGCTCGGCCGTCGGCGGAGACGAGAGTGACCGGCTCGCCGTCGAAGCGCACCTCTCCCTGGGTCGGCGCGAGGGTCCCGGCACAGACGTTGAGCATGGTCGTCTTGCCGCCGCCGTTCGGCCCGAGCAGGGCGACTACTGAACCCGCCGGGACTTCGAGGCTCACGCCGTGGACGACCTCGATCGGCCCGTAGCCGGCGCGGATGTCACGGAGCTCGAGGATCGGCGCCCCGCTGCCGTTCACGGGGCCCCAAGGTAGGCGTTGACGACGGCAGGGTCGTGCTTGACGTCGTCCGGTGCACCGCTTGCGATGATCTCGCCGTAGTCGAGGACGTGGATCAGTTCGCACGTCCCCATCACGAGGCTCACGTCGTGCTCGACCAGGCAGATGGCCAGATTGCGTTCGTCGACCAGTTGGCGGAGCAGCTTGCCGAAGGCCTCGGTCTCCTGCTCGGTCTGCCCGGAGGCCGGCTCGTCGAGCAAGAGCACCCTCGGCTGTGTCATCAGTGCGCGTGCCACCTCGACGACCCGGGCCCGGGCTGTCGGGAGCTCGCTCACCTCGCGATCGGCGACGTCGCCGAGACCCACCAGCTCGATCGTGCGGTCCGTCTCGTTGTCGACGGCGATCCTCCCTCGCCGGCTCCAGGAGTTGCGGATCTCGCCGGCGACCCGGATGTTGTCCCGGACGGTGAGCGACGTGAACAGCTCGAGCCGCTGGTAGGTGCGGGCCAGCCCCCGCCGGGCTCGGGCTGCCGGGCCGGCCCTGGTGACGTCGCGCCCGTCGATCATGACCCGCCCGGACTTCGGCGCCAGCAATCCGCTGACGACGTTGAACAAGGTGGTCTTGCCGGCGCCGTTGGGTCCGATCAGGCCGGTCACCGCGCTGGCGGGCACGGAGATGGACACGTCGGTCAGGACCTGGGCCCCCCCGAAGGCCATGCACACCTCCGAGACCTCAAGAGCGGGCATCGACCGCTCCTTCGACTGCGGGCGCACCGTTGGCGGCCACCGGCAGCGGGACGGGCGGGCTGGGCGTGCCCTGGAGGGCGACGGGGGCGCCCCGGAAGGCTTCGGGCCGCACGGCCCGGCCCAGCGCGGGCAGCGCGAGGGCGATGACCCCGGTGGCCAGCACCAGCCACCAGTTGCCCATGACCTTGGTCACGACGAGAAGATAGGCGACCAGCTCGGCGGCGATCCCCAGCGCCAGCACCCCCTTGACCCGCCACAGCGGACGGTACGAGGCCACGATGTCGGGTACGGCGCCGCTGGGGTTGCGCCCCAGGCTCACGCCGATGAGGGCGGGCGCCACGAGGGACAGGTTGGCCAGGACGCTCCAGAAGCCCCCCCCTCCGTGGTCGGTGCTCAGGTTCTGGAAGGTGGACGTGAGAGCGGTGAACGCGGTGCCGGCCAGGATCCCGCCCATGAGGGCGCCGGCGACGTTGCCGATGCCGCCCACGACGGTGAGCATCACGAGGGCGAGGCTGATGAAGATGATGAAGTTGTTGGCGTTCACGTTGGCCGTGATGGCGGAGAGCAGGATGCCGCCCAGTCCCGCGATGGCCGCCGAGAGCATGAACACCGACAGCTTCAGCTTGATGAGGTTCTGGCCCAGCGTGGCCGCCGCGGCCGGGCTGTCCTTCATGGCCGTGAGGCGGCGGCCGTAGTTGCTGCGCCGGAGGACGATCAGGCCGATACCGATCAGCACGAAGATGCACGTCGAGACGGTCAGGAAGGTCTTCGAGGAATTGAGGTCGACCGGCCCCAACTTGGGCGGCGGGATCTGCAGCGCGCCGTTCGGGAAGATCGAGAAGTGCAGGTGGAAGATGGGCAAGATGTGCGGGGCGATGTCGGCGATGATCATGTCGGAGACGAAGACCCCGAAGGCGAGGGTGGCCAGCGCCAGGTAGAGGCCGCGGAGGCGGAGCGCGGGAAGGGCGATGAGCCCCCCGACGACGGCCGTGACCACCACCCCCAGGACGATGCCCCACACCGTGATCCGCTGGTTGGTGCCCGTCCCGGAGAGGCCGACGTGGAACACGATGATCGTGGCGATCGCCCCGAAGGAGACCGGGGCCAGGTTGATCTCACCGGCGTACCCGGTGAGGAGGGTGAGGGACAGGGCGATGATGGCGTAGGTGATGCCGATGGTGAGCGCTCCCATGTCGCCCGTACCCATGATCGGCTCCAGGGCCAGCACGATGAGGATGAGGATGACACCCCACGTCACGGCGGATCGCACCGTGGGGACGGTGAACCGCTCACGCGTCCGGAGGAGCACGGCGCCCCGCAGCCGGTCCTGTGGCAGGACCAGCAGGACGACGAACAGGACGATCATCGGCAGCGCGATGCGGAAGTTCGACGCCCACGACCACGTGGGAGGGAAGTAGCCGAGCACGTACGTCCCCGCCAAGCCCAGTACCAGGGCACCGCCGAAGGTCCACCAGATGCTGCGCAGCCGCCCGAACATGGCGGCGGCGATCGAATCGAGCACGAGCAGGGTCAGGACGTGGACATCGAGGGTGCCTCCGCTGATCGGGGTGATCAGGATGCCCGCCAGCGCGGCCAGGACCGCGCCGAGCGCCCACGAGAAGGCCGCCAGTCGCTCGGGGCGGCCGCCGTTGAGCTGGAGGAGCGCGGGGTTGTCCACCACGGCACGCATGGCCACGCCCGTCCGGGTGCTCTTGAAGAGCAGGCGGATGCCCACGGCGATCAGCACTCCACAGCCGAGCGCGATGGCTTCGTGATCGGTCACGTAGACCCCGAACACCTGGAACTTGGCCGCACCGCCGAAGAAGGGCTGGTCCGTCCGCGGCACGCCCGGGTTCCAGATCCACTGGGCCAACGCGATCAGCCCGAGCATGATGCCGATCGTGACCACGATCTTCGTGATCTCGGCCGTGTCGCGCAGCCCCCGCATGATGCCGCCGTAGAGCACCGCGCCCGCCAGCGGCGCCAGCACTGCGATCACCACGAAGAGGGCCAACGGCGCCGGCCAGTTCCAGCCGTAGCGGAACTGCCAGTAGGTGAACGCGGCCAACATGGCCATGGCGCCCTGAGCGAAGTTGAAGATGCCCGAGGTGGTGTAGGTCAGGACGAGTCCCGAGGCGGCGATCCCGTAGACCGCGCCGGTGACCAGGCCGAGGATGGTGTACTCGAGGAACAGGTGCATGGCCGGAGCTGCCGCCCGTCAGGTCATGGGACGGACGCGCCGGCGCGCCGGGCGATCATCCTTGCGGTTTGATGACCGAGGACGTTGCGTACTGGGTTGCGTATCTCTGGCTGTTGAGCGTCGTCCCGACGACCGAGCCCGTGTTCTTGGCGATGTACTTCGACGAGCAATCGAAGGTGCCCAGCTTCTTCGGGTACGCCTGCACCCACTTGGTGCCGTCCAGCTTCATCAAGAGACCGCAGTTGGGCGGCAGGTTCTTCGCCGGGTTGCCCGATGCATTGAGCCCGCCTCCGGTCCAGTTGGTCACGGTGGAGAGCTTGTTGACCATGCACTGCCGGGTGAGCGTCGAGGCGCACGCCTTGGCCTCGGTGGCCCAGAGGAGGAACGAAGAGGTCGCCTGCTCACCAAGCTGCGACGTCAGTCCGCCGTACTTCTTCACGATCGCCAGGTACTGCGCAACGGCCGGGACGACCTTGGCCGCCTCGAGCGGCTCGTAGGAGATACGCACGTAGACGTTGTTGCCCAGACCCGCCGTGTTCCACTGCGCGAAGGCCGCGGTGTAGGCGCCGGAGTCCTCGACCCAGACGGGGTCGTAGCCGATCTGGTTCTCCGCCTCGAGCGCACCGTAGAGCGTCGGACCTGGCGTGGAGTCGTTGTAGACGACCTGGACGCCGCAACTCTGCAGCTTCTGCACGAAGGGCGTGTAGTTCGCCTCGCCGTTGTAGTTGACCTGGAACTGGCAGTTGGGGACGAACTTCCAGCCTGTCGTCGTGTAGGCCTGGACGGCCTTCGCCATCGATGCCTGCTGGGTGGACAGGGTGGAGTTGTACTCGCCCGCCTTCTGGGTCTTGGACTTCCCGAAGAGCTTGGTGGCCTCGTAGGCGCTCGACACCGGGCTGTAGTCGGCCGGGTTCGGGGAAGCCTGGTACATCTCGTAGGCGTTGGCCACGACCGGCGCGACGGTGAAGCCCGGCACGGACGCAAGGTTGCACCCCAGCCGGGTCTGCTCGGCCACCCCGTCGAGCGCGAAGCCCTCACCGACCAGCATGAAGTCCTTCTTGCAGGCCTGGGTCATCACCGAGCCGACGTTGGTGACGGCGGCGTCGTAGTAGTCGCCGACGATCTTGCGCCCGTTGATGCCGCCTTGCGCGTCGCACCAGGCGATCATCGCCTTGACGGCGTCACCCATCTCCTGGTCGAGTCCGGGGACGCCCGAGAACCCCCGGTCGTCGCCGTACGCGAGGTTGATGGTGGTGTTGGTGACACCCTGGTCGGTCGTTCCGGTGGCGTGTCCCTTCCCGCAGGGGGAGGGGAGTGTGCCGAACTTCGTGGTGGAGATCGAGGACGAGGCGCCGGACACCGAGGGCGCGGTCACCACCCCAGCCGCCGTGAGCGACGTGAGGAGCAGCGTCAACGCCACCACTCGCATGCCAGCAATCCTTTTCATGACCAACCCCCCGGTGTGGAGAGCAGAGCCTGCACGCCCTGCTTCTGGACACTCCCTTGACAATAGAACAGGTTCCTGTTTGCCGTGCAGACTAGCAACCTGACGTGCCGAGAACTTTGCGGGCGGCCCCGAGCGTCCGCCGGACCGGGTCCGGGGGACCGGGTGGCAGCCGAACCTACGCTGCGTCCCGGGTTTCGACGTGGTAGTGCTCGATGTAGTCGGCGAATTCCGTGGCCAGGCTTGGGTAGCTCCAGCCGAAGTCGGCCGGGTCGTAGCGATGGCGGCCGAAGCGGTCCTGGGGTCGCTGCTCCAGGAAGGCGTGCATGCGACGGGCGTGGAGCGACCCCACCTCCTCGCCGAATTGCCCGTAGAGCGCGCGGACGGATGCCACGGGATCAGCGACAAGGGCGTCGTAGTGGAGGTGCTGGCACCACCCTTCGTCGGCCTCCTCGTCGAAGGACATGGCCGAACGGAGGGCGAAGCCGCACTTGCGCCGCCACTCCTCAGCGGTCGGACGGGGGTCGGTCCGGCTGGTCAGGACGCGTTGGCTCGCGTTGGCCAGGCTGGCCAAGGACGTGACGACGGGACCGGGGTCCCGGTGGGTCCAGATGACCCGGGCGTCGGGGTAGGTGGCGAGCATGGCGTCCAGGTGCCACAGGTGATTCGGGGTCTTGAGGATCCAGCGCTCCGTCGGCTGACGCGACTGCAGGGTTTGGAGGGCGAGCCGGTGCTGCGCGTAGGCGGGCGCCATGTCGGCCGTCTCGAGCCAGCGTCCGTACGTCGGCACGTGGGCCTGGGTCTCGAGTGCGAGGGCGCGCACGTCGTACATGAAGAGGGCGACGCACTCCTCGGCCAATGTGGCCCCGAAGGGGTGCATCGCCTGGAGCGGCGGGTTCAGCTTCATCAAGCCCTCGAGGTCCTTGGCGGTGCGAGCGATGCGGGGATCCGCTGCCGCCTCCTCCAGCGTCACCGGTGGGATGGGGTGCGCCGCCTCCCATTGCAGGAGGGGTCGGGCCACCGGGTCCAGGCCGAGCAGCATCGACAGCAGGCTGGTTCCGGTGCGCGGCAGCCCGACGATGATCCACGGGCGCTCGATGCGCTCGTCCTGCACCTCGGGGTGCTCGATTGACCAGCTCCGGAGCGCGATCCGGTTCGCCAGAGCCGACGCCAACATCTTCGAGATCAGGAGCCGGCCGAAGGTGGTCAACGCCGCCTCGTCTTCGCAGGCGCGGAGGTACACGTCGAGCGGCTCCCGGAACGAGTCGCTCCCGAGGTCTTCCGACCCCGCCACCTTCGACGCGGCCTTCACGACCGCTGCCGGACTCAGCGACGGCCGTTCGAGACCGACCCGTCCGAGTCGTTCCCCCATCCAGTTGAACGCCTGGAGCGGCCGGCTGCGCAACTCGGCGTCGCGCCAGGTGTACTCCACGTCGCTCATCCCGCGGCGCCCGTCCCGCTGCCGCTCGCGGCGACCTCGACCACGGTACGACCCACGGACCGACGCGCCTCGTGCTCGTCGAGGGCGGAGCCCGCCTCCTCCATGGTGACGCGCCGGCCCACGACGGGTCGGATCTGCCCCTGGGCGGCCAGACGCAGGAGGTCGCCGTGGACCTCGTCGGCGACGTCGCGCCCGAAGGGGTTGAAGCCGAAACGGCGCATCCCGGGGTCCACCGAGTCGACCCAGGCCAGCATCACGGCCACGATGTCGATGTTCCCGATGCAGGCCATCCGCAGAGGCCGACCGGTCATGCCGTTGGCGTCATCGTCGGCGAACCCCACCGCCAGGTAGCGACCCCCATGGGCGGTGCAGCGCCACGAGCGCTCGACGAAGTCGCCACCGGTCAGGTCGTACACGACGTCGGCTCCGGCGTCGTTCGTGGCGGCCAGGACGGCCTCGACGAAGTCCTCGGTCGTGTGGTCGACGACCAGGTCGGCGCCCAACGAGGTGCAGAGCGCCACCTTCTCGGGGCCGCCGGCGACGGCGATGACCCGTGCCCCGGCTGCCTTGCCCAACTGGATGCCCGCGGTGCCGAGCCCACTCGCTGCCGAGTGCACGACGAGCGTCTCGCCGCCCTGCAGACGACCTCGGCGGAACAGCGCCAGGTGGGAGGTCTGGAACGAGAGCAGGAACGCGGTTGCCTCGGCGTCGTCGAAGCCGTCGGGGGCGTCGAAGACCGAGATGGCGTCGGCGATGGCGTATTCGGCGATGCCGCCCAGTGCGTTCTTGGCGATGGCGACCACGCGCCTGCCCAGCAGCGCGTCCGCGCCCTCTCCGGCCGCGTCGACCACCCCGCAAACGTCCATGCCGAGGGTGAACGGCGGTGGTGTCGGCACCGAGACCAGGTTTCCCCGGCAGCGGTCGATGTCGTTGAAGTTGAGGGACGCCGCTCCGACCTTGACGCGCACCTCGTTGGGTCCGGGCTCCGGACGCTCGACGGTCCGTACGGCCAGTACCTCGCCCGGCGGGCCGTGACGAGTCACCTGCAAAGCCTTCATGTCTGCCACGGCGCCCTCCTTCGCTGTCCTCGCCCGGCACGACCCGACGCCGATGGCCGCCGAAGGTTCCGGGCGCTGCGAGGTTAGCCCCGCTCTCTGTGGCCCGAATCATGTCGTGCGAGCGCGCGGGTCCGCGCCGTCTTCTCGGCGCCGACCCCCGTCTCCCGTCATGCACAGACCCCGGTGGGCCCGCCGAGCTGCGCCTGTGGTGCTGGTGTTGACGGGCGCGGTGTGGCTCGCCGCGTGTTCTAGCGGCTCCCCAGCATCGGCGAGCACGACGCCGACCGCGGCCGCCACAACGTCGCCGACGGCGGCGCGTGCGACCTCGACGTCGACGACGAACAGGCCACGACCACGACCTCTGGGACGTTGCGTCCTCAGACCCAGACGGAAACGGAGTTCTTCTCGCCCTCGAAGAACGTCGGCTGAACGACCAGCGAGAAGATCCCGCCGGACCACAGCACCGCGACGATCTCCTCGAGCCAACCGATGAGATCGGGGATGTGCTCGATGACGTGCGAAGCGATGAGGTAGTCGAACGGAGCCTGAGCACCGACGATGTCGACCAGCGGGTCACCCTCGTGCTGCACGAAGTCGACCTCGACCAGGGCGTCGATCTGAGGGCGCAGCGTCTCGTTCTGCTCGTACTCGGTCCGGAGCTCTTCTGTCGTCGCGTGGTCGAGGGAGAAGACGGGTCTCTCCGCCTTCCGGACCCGGGGGTTGGCCAGAGGCCCGATCTCGAGACCGTGCATGGCCGTGACGTCGATCGGCGCCAGCTCGGGGGCCGAGGGGCTCGTTGGATGCATCCCTTGGCGGCGCTGATTTTCAGGGAGGGACTCTTCACTGGTCGATGGAGGCGGAATGATCCGTGTCGATCGGGCTGGCGATGCGACGGGACTCGACGCGCCGGTCGGCGTCCGTGCAGATGACCATTCCCCGGGCCCCTCTCATCAGGGCTGAGTGACGATATCGACCACCACGGGCGGGAGCGCGACGCCGCTGGATGTACGGAGACTGAGGCGCAGCGTCGAGGAGCCGGGCGACTGGCTGGTGACGCGGAGCATCTGCGACACGGGCCGCGGGGTGCAGCTGACTCGAGATCCCCCGTTCGCCGCGGCACGGATCAACGTCAGCCGCCCCGACGTCGGCGTCACCTGGAGTCCCGGCGGGAACGAGGACACCTGCCAGTCGACGGATCCCGCCCCGCCCACAGCCGCGGCCACGCCCAGCTGTACGGCACCGTTTTCTCCCGCGCGCAGCGTGACCGAGCCGCTGGGGAACGAGTAGCCGACCGCGGGAACGGTACCGGTGCCGAACGAGGGCGGACTCTCGGCCGGTGACGCCGCCCACGCCGTGTCGGGCGTGTCGCCCAGCGCATAGGTCAGCGTGCCCCCGGTCCGGATGGCCGAGGCGGGAAGCCAGGGTCGGTCCCAGGACGTTCCGATGCTGGGCCGCGTCGATCCGGGAGCACACCCGCCGGTTTGTAGGTCGGGACGATCGATGCCCGTCACGCTCAGGCCGTGGACGTAAGGTCGGGATGGCGCGGCCGCCGGCGCGCGTTCGACGAGCCGATGTCCGTCGGGGAGCGTGATCACCACGGTCGAGAAGAGGGGACTGGCAAGAGCCAGATTGGCCTCGCCTGGGGTCACCGGGAAGAGCCCGACGGCACCCCAGACGTACCACGACGAGAGAGCGCCCAGGTCGTCGTTGCCCGGTTCGTCGACCGGAGCGTCCGCGTACTCGCCGTCGACGATGGCGCGCACGGTCCGCTGTGTCTGTGCCGGCGCGGCGAAGTAGTCGAACTCCCACGGCGCCCACTCGCTGGGCTCGTTACCCGACCAGTCATAGGGCGCGTCGCGGGTCGCGTTGAGTTGGTCGAAGTACGTCTCGAGCTTGCCGGTCGCGGCGGTGCCGCCTCCCATGAGCGATGCCAGCGCGGCAAGATCCTCGGGGACCGACCAGGTGTACTGCACGGCATTCCCCTCCTCGAAGCCGGTCTGGCCACCCGGCTCGAGCTGCGAGGGTTCGAAGGCCTGACCCGGCGGGAAGCTGCCGTCGGGACCGCGGGCCTGGACGTAACCATTGGCGGGATTGAAGAGGTACTCCCAGCTGGCAGCGCGCTGCGCCATGGTCGTCGCCGCGGTGGGGTCATGTTCGGCGGTGGCGATCTGCGCGATCGCGAAGTCGTCGAGGGCGTATTCGAGCGTCGCCGAACCACCGATGGAGTAGTCGATGGACGTCAGGTCGAGGGAACCCGCATTCACGTAGTGCTGGGAGAGGTACTGGCTCAGATATTGGCGTTCGATCTCGAGGCCGTGATTGGACTCCTCCTGGCTGGCCCCCTTCAGCATGTAGCGGAGCGCCGTCTTCACGTCGAAGTCGCGAGCACCCATGGCGTAGGCGTCGGCGATTATCGGGTCGGCGGAATCGCCGTTCATCTGGGATTCGTCCCCGCCCACGATGGCCCATTTGGGCAGCCAACCGCCCTGCTCCGCGTCGTCGACGAGGGACTGGACCATTCCGCTCACGGCGCCGGGCGCCAGGAGTGCCTCAAGCTGCACCTCGCTCCGATAGATGTCCCATTCGGAGAAGTTGGCGTACTCCTCTCTTCCGCTGGCGCGGTGCACCTTCCCATCGCTCCCGGCGTAGTCGCCGTTGACGTCGGAGACGACGTTGGGGAAGAGGAGCGAGTGGTAGAGCGCCGTGTAGAACGTGTGCTCCTGGCTGGGGGTCCCGCCGCCAACCGCGATCCGGTCGAGGAGCGCGTTCCAACGAGCCGCGGGCCTGGGCATTGACCTGCGCCAGCGACCAACCGGGGTCCTCCGTCTTCAGGTTCTGCGCGGCATCGCGGTTGCTCACGAAGGAGACCCCGACTTTCATGAGCACCTGGTGATCCGAGGTCGTGTCGAACGTCACGAAGGCGCCACACGACGTACCGGTACAGGTGCCGGTCGCCGCCGTGCCCGAGCTGCTCCACGTCCCGGACGTCGAGAAGGGCCGGTCGAAGACCGCCACGAAGTGCAGGGTGTAGTCGGTACCCGTCCCGCAGAACTGTCCGCTCGTCACCGCGCCCTGCACTTCGTCGCGCCCGACGACCTGGACGTCGGACGCGCTGGCCGGGTTGACGCTTCCCGCGACCTTGAACAACAGGTTGGACTGTGTGCTGGCCGGAAAATCGAAGCTCGAGATGCCGCTGCGCGTCGTGACGGCCAGCGAAACGCCTATGGGGGCGGGACCGAGCTGCACCTGGTACCGACCCGGGCTGGCGCTGCTCGTCGCGGTGCGAGAACGTTGCCACCGCGGTCCCGGGCGCATTGCCGATCGTCCCGATGGTGGGAAGGATCGGCACATCCTGGTAGGAGGGGCAGCCGGTGCCGCTGAGGTGGGTGAGGCTGAAACCGTCGATCTCCGAGTCGGTGTAGGCGTAGCCGCCGCCGGACTGGACCGCGTTGGGACTGGTGTCGGGACTCCACTGGATCATGCCGAACGGCGTGTCCGCCCCGGGGAACTCGCCCACGGTTCCCGGGCTGACCGGCCCGGTCCCCGTCCCGTCGAGTGGGTGGACGAGTCCCGCCGGATCGGTGACGGCAGAAGCGGGCGGTGGCTCCGCGGCAGCAGGTGTGAACACGGGCTGGGTCATGGTCAGGAGCGTGGCTACGAGCGCGCAGATGGCCACCGCTCTCGGCAACGTCATCGGGGACCGCCCGGTTCGCCGGCGGCGGATCATTCCCCGGACGGTAGCGGTCGGGTCGGCGGCGAGGGCGTCAGCGGGTCGCTGCATGGTCCGGAGCAGGCATCCGCGGTTCTGTCACATCCCGCTGGCAAGCTCGGCGTCATGGCGACGTGGGCCACCGGCGAGCTGCTCGGGCTCGACTTCGAAACCACCGGCGTGGACCGCTTCAACGACGTGCCGGTCTCGTACGCACTCGTGTCGGTGGTGGACGGCATGCTCGTCCGGAGCTGGTCGGGCCTCGTCGATCCCGGACGCGAGATCCCGGCCGATGCGACTGCCGTGCACGGCATCTCGACCGCGCGCGCCCGCGCCGAGGGCATGCCGGTGCATGTGGCGGTCAGCCTGGTGTCCGATGCGGTCGTCTCAGCCGGCCGGCGGGGTGTCCCCTTGGTGGGAATGCGGCTCGACTACGACCTCACGATGCTCGAGACGCAGGCCCGTACGCGGTGCGGTCACGGCATCATCGAGCGCGGCTGGCACGGTCCGGTCCTCGATGCCGGTGTCATCGATCGCCACTTGGACCCGGGGCGCGAGGGGAGGCGTACGTTGGCCGACCTCAGTCGGCACTACGGCATCGAGATCCATCGTGCACACGACGCGTCGGCGGACGCCGTCGCCTCGATCGAGGTACTCCTGGCGCTCTCGCAGCGCTACGAAACCCTTTGCGAATACGACGTGGCCCGGCTCCACGAGGACCAGATCGTCTGGCACCG
Organism: uncultured Acidimicrobiaceae bacterium; assembly: GCA_963756625.1. Classification (GTDB taxonomy): domain Bacteria; phylum Actinomycetota; class Acidimicrobiia; order Acidimicrobiales; family RAAP-2; genus Bog-473. Next base: position 54,473 of record CAVWNQ010000002.1, on the reverse strand, counting down.
GGACTGGACCAATGAGTGCGACGAATGGCGAATCGCACAGGGGAAGGTCCCGACCGACCCCCGGGACTACGTCTGGCCGGTGGCACCGGCCGCCCTGCCGCCCGGCGGCCTGAGGCGCTCAGATCTTCAACAGGTCCCAGACCATGTCGACACCTTCGTTCTCGGCGAGGACGACCTTGGCCGGGTGCTTCTTGTCGATGTGGCCGACGAGGCCGTTGTAAACGGAGTATCCGACGAGCTCCTGGAGACGGCGCGGGAATGTCTTGACCAGCGCGGGCGGCACGCCGAGCTGTTGGTTCTCCTGCTGGCGGATGTAGCCGGCGCAGTAGTTCATGGCGATGCCCACCCGGCGCCGATCGGTGTGGTTCGCGCCACCGCCGTGCCAGAGGCTGCCGACCCAGACGAGGACGCTGCCCCTGGGCATCTCGGCCGCGATGGTCTCGTACTGCTCGAGTGGATTCGGAGGGTCGTCTCGCAGGTGGCTGCCGGGCACCAGGCGGGTCGCGCCGTTCTCCTCGGTGAAGTCGGAGATGGCCCACATCGTGTTGCAGATGATCGGGACGTGCGGACGGGTGAGCGGGATCAATTGGTCATCGGCGTGGATCGGCTGCGCCTGCTCGTCGGGCCCGATGGCGATGGAGGACAGCGACGAGATCAGCAGGCCCGGGTCGAGCACGCCCTCGACGACGGGAAGCACGTCGGGATGCACCGGGATCTTCTGGAACGTCTCACCGTGGACGAGCAGGTTGTAGACGCGGAGCGTGTGGAGGCCTTCGAAGAGGTTGTCGGCGGGGACGGTCCCCAGCTCGCGCTCCAGGGCGAGCAGCGCCTCGTCGATCTCGTCCACGAACTCGGGTTCGATGGCGTCCGGGAGGATGGTGTAGCCGTCCTCCGCGATGCGCCGCAGGTGGTCCTGGAGCTGGGGGAGTGCGTCCCTCGCTTCGGAGGAGGCGGCTGTCGTGGTGGGGTCGGGAATCTCGCCTGGAGTCACGTTGCCAATTGTACGGACATGGGCGCCCGACGTCGCCGGGCTCGGGACCAAACCGGGAGACCTGCACTCCGGGGCCCGAATTGGCCGGTGGTAGTGTCTAACCTACGGGCCGTTGGCGCAGTTGGTAGCGCACTTGCATGACGCGCAAGGGGCCACAGGTTCGAGTCCTGTACGGCCCACTCATTCTGAGCAGGTGAAACGAGCGAAAATCTCCTCACCACTGAATAGGGACTCCCGGTCGGGGGGGTTCTGTGGGGGGTGATGGGTCCCGCCATTCACCGTCCGAGCGGTTGACCTCTGAACTAATTCAGATATCATGAGAAGCCATGAAGACGCTCCCGGTGCCCTACAGCAACTTCCTTCGGGGACCCAACGACGTCCTGCCTGCCCTCGACGAGGGCGACGTGGTCCTCGAGCGCCGAGACGACGAGAACCTCGTGCTGACGACGCTCCGCCGGTTCTCGGCCCGGGAGGCGGGGACCGCGCTGGCCACGCACCTGGTGGCCGACATCGCCCGGGAGAACCCCGGGATGTTGGAGGGCTACCTCGAGCGTGAGCTCGCGTGGCTGCACTGGCTGCCCGACGATGATCGGGCGTTGGCGGTCAAGGAGATCTTCCAAGAGATGCTCGCTGGTGCCGAGACCGGCCTGTTCGCCCCCTTCTCCCAGACCCTGGTCGAGTGGCGCGACACGGCGATGATCTGGAGCGACCCCGAGCTGGCCCGCCGGCTGTCCTCGGCCCACTCCGGCGACGGCCCGGAGATCGAGCAGCCCTCTCGCGCGAAGTAGAGCAACCTCAAAAGTGCCGACCAAGCGCGGCGACGAGATCGCGCGCCCAAGGCCCTGGACCGTTCGGGCGGTCGACCTGGCGGCTGGGAAGGGCTGGGATCAGCTGGTCGACCAGTTGCCCGACGCGGCCGACCGCGCCTGGGTGGCGATCACGAGCGATCCGTATCGACGAGAGGAACGCCAGCATCCGCTCAGAGGCACCCTGGCGTGGGCCTCGGTCAGCGGACAGCAGTTCGAACAGTGGGAGTTCGAGGTGACCAGCGGAGCAAGGCTCCGCTATGCGATCGACCCGACGACGCGCACCCTGTGGATCACCCATGCCGGGGTTGGACATCCAAAGGACACCGACAAGCCCCGGAGAAAGAAGCGAGGGTAGATCTCGAACTTGAGCTCACCCAGTTCAGCTCCGATGGATGTCAGCGGCGCAGTTCCGAAACGCTGCGCGCCCGTCGGCGTCCAAACCGAGCGAATGGGATCGCCTACGTGCGAGCTCGCCTGGCTCGTAACTCGGCGATCATCTATTCACACGTCGCCCCCGCCACCATCGTTTTCGCGTTCCGCCGAGATGGCGAAGATGGGGTTTATCGGGGCTTTTTATCGGGACCTACTCAGCGGTGCCATGTGCAGCCCTGTGCAGGGTGGCGCAGCTCGTGCGGCACGTACGCTGCACTTTCGAGGTCGAGTCTCCGGTCGAATTGGTGATGCATAGGGCTGCACAGGGCATGCCCCATGCAGTTGCCCTGATCAACCGAGCCCGGCCCGAGCGTTGCGATCTCGACTTCGGCAGAAGTGACCGCCGGCAGGTTGGGCGTCAGGCGGCGACCTCTATGGCTGTACGGGCTTGCTGCTGCAGCATTGGCAGGTGTCGTCGAGATCGAGGATGAACTCGCATGAACGTACGTTCATTAACAGTCGTGGTCTGGGTAACGCAGGCCCTCGATCACGACGTCGAGGTTCAAACACGTCAGCGAGTTTCCCACCCCGGCTCGGTCGCACATGCCGTGGATTTCAGCTGTTGGCCTGGGTGATGGAGCCGGGAGTGAGCAGGATCAACACGCCGTCTGGGTCGTGAACGGTCGCGATGGTCATCGGTCCGTTCGGAGTCGGTTGTCTGATTCGCCGGGGCGAGCCGCCAAGTCCGAGGTTAGCGAGCCGGCTCAGCGTGGCCTCCACATCTACGAAGAACGAGAGCATAAACAGTCCTATCGGTCGCGTGGAGGGGGAACTTGTCTGCGGGGCTTGGTCCCCGCGGAGCTCGTTCAGTTCCAACACGCCGGCGAAGACGTCGGGGACATGAGCGTCTCCCACGAAGACAGCGCGAAGGCTACGGCTCGGCGCGCCGAATAGATCAGGCCAGTCTCCTTCGACCTCGCGGTCGGCCAGTACATCGAGACCAAGCCCGTCCCGGTAGAAGCGGAGGCTGACCTCGAGGTTGTCGACTGCGATCACGGAGTGATGAATCGCACCGGACACATCACCAACGTAGCCCGCAGGATGTGCCCTCTAGGCCTCGCTACCAGCGGGTATGTCGACTGCCCTTGCGCTTCGGCTGAGGAGCACGAGCGAGCCGCCTGCCGCTATGACAGCAGCCAGAACCAGTGGACCCGTCGTGCCGTAGGCGTTGAAAAGCAGGCCGCCGACCGCTGACCCGGCGGCCAGGGAACCTTGGAGCGCGGAGACGAACAGGGCCAGACCGCCTTCTACGCTGGCCGGCATTGTCCGAGCCATCCAGGTTTGCGCGGCTACGGGGACCGCACCGAACCCGGCGCCCCACACAAGTACGAGGGCGATGACGACCGGGTGCATTCCGCTGATGACAGCGATCAAGAGAGTAGCGATGGCAATGAGCAATCCAGCTCCGCAGAGCGTTCCTCGCAGATGGCGGCGCACGGTGACCCCAGCGGCAAAGTTCGTTGCCCCGCCGGCCAACCCGAAACCGAGCAGGACGACCGTGACCTGCTCGCCGGTCAGCCCGGCCCGACTCTGTAGGAGTGGGTTGATGTAGGTGTAGGCGGCGAAGTAGGCGAAGAAGATGGCAGCGGCGGCGATAAGGCCAATCCGTGCCGTACTGACCTTGAGTATGGTCAGCAACGTCTGCGGATGGACGGGTATCCCGGTCCCGAGGCACGGTAAGGCCGCCATCTGTAGAACGATGGCGGCTCCTGCCAGGCCGGCGGCGATCGCGAAGGCGACCCGCCAACTGGTGAGGTTCCCTATGAGCGCGGCGGTTGGTAGCGCTGCCACAGTTGCCAGGAAGATCCCGCTGCTGACCAACGCGATCGCAGTACCACGCGCCTCTTCGCGGACGAGCGACATGGCCGCTCCGGCACCGAAGACCCAGAACCCTCCGATGCACACGCCGAGGAGAGCCCTGGCGACGAGCATGATCTCGAAGTTCGGGGCGGCGGCGGCGACCACATCGGAGGTCAACACCAAGGCACTCAAGGTCCACAGCAAGACACGACGCTCGATACGAGCCGAGCCCAGCGTCAGGATCGGACCGGCGATGGCTGCGGCGACGGCGGGGACGACGACCATAAGTCCGGCCAACCCGATGGAGACGCCGAAGGCTTGGCTGAGATGGGGGAGGAGGCCGACGGGAATCACTTCGGAGAAGACGAGCGCGAACGATCCCAGGGCGATCGACCAGACGGCGAACCACCGGTCACCGCTGCTGGTTTGCTGGGGGTTGTGACAACTCATCCGGTCGGCCAGCTGGGCCGCTACGGGTCGACGTTGGAGTATCACCTCGGTCAACGTCGAGTCCGGCTGGGTCGATAGAAAGGTTCAGCTCGCGAACGATCCCGGATGCCCAAGGGCTGCCGGTGGGCCTGGCGAATGAGACCGACGCGGATCGGAAAAAGGATCCTCGCCGCTCTCATGCGACGGTCAGGATGAGCTTCTCGCGTGCTGCGCCGTTGTCGAGCAGAGCGTGCGCTTCGGGTGCTCGCTCGATCGGTATCTGGCGCTGCGCCCGGAGGCGAAGGACGCCGGAGGCCAGGAGCGCCATGGTGTGATCGAGCGCATCGGGAGCCCGGTCCGGAGTCGGCGCGGACAGCGCCACGCCGAGATCGGCGGCGTGTTCGTCGGCGAGAGTGATGACCCGAGAGGGACCGCCCGCCAGCTCGACGGCGGCGCTCAAGCTGCCACCCCTTCCGGCGGCGTCGAATACGGCGTCGACCGATGGCGTATGGGCATGCACCTGCTCGATGAGGTCCGTTCCGTAACGAACCGGTACCGCGCCGAGCTCACCGACGAAGTCTTGGTCTTGAGGACCGGCGGCGCTGATGACGGTCAGGCCTTGTGCAATCGCCAGCTGGGTGGCGATCACGCCAACGGAACCGGCCCCGCCCAAAATCAGCAGGGTTTCGCCGCGGGCGACGTGGAGTTGGCGCAAGACGCCAACCGCTGCCTCGGCGGACGCCGGGAAGGCGGCCGCATCGCTCCAAGTGACGTTCGAGGGTTTGTGGGTCCATGTCGACGCCAGCACATACTGGGCGTAGCCGCCGAGGCTGGCCAGCAGCGACGTGACCTCGTCGCCCTCCTTCACGCCGGTTACGGAAGGTCCCAGCGAGTCGACCACGCCGGCCGCCTCGAAGCCCAAGACGGCGTCAGGTGGCAGCGGGAATACAGCCTGAAGGTCACCTCGGCGGATCTTGGCATCGGTGGGGCCCACGCCAGCGGCGCGCACCCGGATTCGCACCTGCCCCGCCCTGGGCTGGGGCATGGCGGTCTCCTTCCAGACGAGCACGTCGGGCGGGCCATAGCCAGTGAGAACGGACGATTTGGGCATGGGCGGTCCTCCTAGACGTTGAGACGGGCGGTCGGTTGGAATGGAATGGTGGGGTCAAGTTCAGATCTGTTCGCTTCCACCATCGACGAATATCTCGCCTCCGGTCATGAAGCTGCTTTCCGATGAGGCCAGGAACAGCACCGCGTTGGCGATCTCCTCTGGCTGGCCCAGGCGTCCCAGCGGGACCTGGCTGGCGATGGCCTGCAAGAGGCTTTGAGCCTGTTCGGGATCCGGTGCCAGGGCACTGAGTCCAGGAGTATTGGTCGGGCCGGGCACAATGGTGTTCACCCGGATACCCCGGCCAGCGAGTTCGGCCGCCCAGGTGCGACCGAAGGACCGGATGGCTGCTTTGGATGCGGCGTAGACGCTGAACGCCGAGGTGCCGTTGGTCGCCGCCGATGAGCCGGAGAGCACGATGGAGGCGCCGTCGTTCAGAAGCGGTAGCGCCTTCTGTACCGTGAACAGGGTTCCACGAACGTTGATGCCGAAGGTCTCGTCGAACTGCCTGGGCGTGATCTGGCCCAGCGGTACGAACCCGCCGCCGCCCGCGTTGGCGAACAGCACATCCAAACCCCGCCCGCGTTGGAAGATGGTCTCCATGAGCCTGTCGAGGTCATCGAGATCGGCGACGTCACTCGGGAATCCCGTAGCGTCCTCGCCGATCGAAGCGACGGCGACTTCGAGTTCAAGCCTGCGCCTCCCGGTGATGAATACGTGGGCGCCTTCGGCGGCGAATCGACGAGCAGCGGCCAGACCAATCCCGGCGCTGCCGCCGGTGACGAGCGCCGTCTTACCTTCGAGTATCCCCATCGTTCTGCTCCTTTTGTTGGGTGTTAGCGCGGTATGGTCATGTCTGCGGTGTTGCTCACGCGGAGTCGATCAGGCGAGTGCCCGGACCAGTTCGGCCAGTTCCCGCCACTGCGGTCTCGGCTCGCCGTCCTGGGCGCCCAAGACGTGGACCGCGACATGGTCGGCTCCCGCGTCGAGGTGGGCCTGGATGCGCGACCGGATGTCCTCGGGCGAGCCCCAGGCGACGACGGCGTCGATGAGCCGGTCACTACCACCCGGCACGACATCGGCATCGGTGAAACCGATTCGGCGCAGGTTTTGCTGATAGGCCGGTAAGCCGATGAACATGCCGATTCCGTCGCGGGCGATGGCGCGAGCCCGGGCGGGGTCGGTCTCGAACACCACTGCCAGATGGGGAGCGATGAGGGGGTCGTGGCCGATCCGGTGCCGAGTGGTCACGCTGTACTGCGGTGTGACGAGAAACGGGTGTATCCCTGCCGTGCGCGACGCTGCCAGCTCGGCCATCTTCGGACCGTTCGCCCCCAGCAGTCGCCGCTCTGGCCGGACTGGGTGTGCGGTCTCGTCCAGGCGGTCGAGGAACGCCCCGACCGCGGCGATCGGGTTTCCATAGACTTGGCCGGCGTTCACCGCCGCCTGCATGTTGCTCACCCCGAACCCGGTGATCGTTCGCGGCCCGAACTCTGTGTCCAATTGGTGGAGCCGATCACCTATGGCCGTCGGGTCCTGTCCCCAGATCCCCAGCACACCCACGACGACAGCCGAGTTCGGTGCCGACCGCAGCAAGTGGCCGACATCGTCGAAGACACCATGACCGTCCAAGCCTGGGAACCACAACGCCCGCAACCCAAGCGCATCCAGTTCAGCGGCAGCGTCCTGCACCTGGGGGCGTCCCGCGTCGCGGAGCTCCATGCTCCACACACCCACCCGCCCCAGGAGCGACCTCACATCATTGACCACGACGACCTCCGTAAATCGGTACCGAATCGGTTCTGACCTCGATCTCAGTGAAGATGCTCCTGCCCGGCTGGGGTTACTTACCCGTTCTGTAGTATCCGTTACAGAACCCCTCGCCGGACTGTACCACGGTTCTGTGCCGACCGCTATAGAATTCTGGGGCCATGGCTCGTCCACGCGGCTTTGACCGAGACCAAGCGCTCGAAACAGCGATGCGACTCTTCTGGGAGCGCGGCTACGAGGACACGTCGATCAGCGACCTCACGACAGCCATGAGCATCGCCTCACCGAGTCTGTACGCCGCCTTCGGCGACAAGCAGCGGCTCTTCGACGAAGCGGTAGAGCGCTACGCGACGGGGCCTGGAGCTGTGGTCGCCACCGCGCTGGCTGAGCCCACAGCCCGCGAGGCCATGGAGCGGTCGCTCTGCGACGCGGCGCGCCTTTATGCCGCAGCCGACCGTCCGCCCGGCTGCCTGATCGTGAACGAGCCCCGCCTTGCGGAGCGTCGAGGCGCGTCCGACGCCGCCATCCTCGCTCGTCTGAAGCGTGGTGTAGCTGAGGGCGACGTGCCGGCCGACGCCGACGTCGAGGCGCTTGCCGCCTACGTGTGCGCCGTGATCACTGGCATGTCGGCGAGAGCCCGGGCAGGTGCCAGCACAGAAGAACTGGCGGCCGTCGCCCGGATCGCCATTCGCGCTTTGCCAATCGACGATTCCAGCTGATCCGTCACGATGCCGCCTCGGCCTGCGGGCGCTCCGGCGCAGCAGTGACCCAATCGGGCTGAGGCCACAGCCGTTCCAGGACGGACAAGTGTGACGTCTCGACGGGAGGTACCCGCCGCGGCAGGGTCGAAGATGACCTGTCGCTCGCCCAGGAACGTGATCCACGCGAAGCGGGAACGAGCACCATTCGCTGCGCATTACGAGAGCCTGCCGATCGGACCTGCATACCGATCCGAGGGCACAGGCGCGCTCGACCAGCGATTTCGCGTTCGGCGGAGTGGGCGAAGATGCCGTTTCTCGGCCTTTCTCGAGACCTACTCACCCTTGAGTCTGCAGCCCTATGCAGGGTGGCGCCGCGCACGCGCTCCTGACGCTGCGGTTTCGTGGTGGAGTCTTCGGTCGGCGTGTCGCTGCATGGGGCTGCCCAGTGCATGCCCTATGCCCGTGCCCTGATCAAGCAGGCGCCTGCGAGCGCAGGACCTCGCCAAGCTGGCGTCGAGACGTGACGTCCAACTTCCGGAAAACCTTTCGCAAGTGATAGTCGACGGTCGCCGAACTAATGAAGAGCTGTGCGGCAATTTCAGGGTTCGTCAGCCGTTCCGAGGCCAACTGCGCAACTCGGCGTTCTTGGGGAGTCAAGTCGGCACGCCTTTCGACAGTTCGCGATCGAGCCCTCTCTCCCGTGGCAAGAAGTTCTGCTTGCGCGCGCTTTGCGAAGTCTTTTGCGCCCATCGCTACAAAGAACTCGTGAGCGTGCCGCAAGTGCTTCCGGGCATCTAATCGCCGATTCTCTCGTCTAAGCCACTCTCCGTAGAGAAGATTGGCATAGGCGAGATCTCGCGGAACCAGTGTTTCGGCGAGATACCCAAGGGCGGACTCAAAGAACGCTTCGGCTTCGGATCCGCTCGACACCAGGGCTCTCGATTGAGCCAAGAGACCGAGAGCCCAGGGAGTCCTGCTCGCTTCAGCGCGCACGGCGAGTCGCTCCAGGAGGGACTCGGCGAGCTCCGGTTCTCCGGAACGGATGGCCGCCTCAACGGCGAGTGGAAGCGTTTGCGATGTCCAACCGAGTGGGCTACTCGTATGGACACAGGCGGTCGCCTCAAGAGCCTCCCTATACCGACCGGCGCCTAGATGCAGGACCGCAAGAGCGCGGTAGCCCAGCATTACGGCAACGCCGGAACCGACTGCCGACATGAAATCGATAAGTATTGACGCGGATTGCTTTGTCGACTCCTCGTCTCCCGCCCAGGCCGAGATTTCGGCGCTCGTGGGTCCGAAGTGCACAGCGGGCAGGCCGATCGCTGCCGCAACGTCCAGTGTTTCGTCAAATCGTGCAGTCGCTGATTGCAGATCACCTGCGCGTAGGTCGAGTTCGGCCATTCCGACCAGGTTGAAGAGCAGTACAAGAAGCGCACCATTCTCCCGAGCTGACTTATCAGTCCGCTCAGCCCAGGCTTTGTAGGCCCGATCATCGAGGCGCTCATTCGCGGTAATGAGACAGAATACAAACCACCGAGCGATCTGGTCATGCGAGACCTCTCCCTGCGTGAAAGCAAGCGCCGCTTGTCGATAGTCTTCGAATGCGGCCTGCGGACCGTCCGTGAACAAAAGGGCAGTCCCATCAAGAAGATGATCCTCGAGACTGGCGGGGAAAGCATTCTCACGGCGAGTCATCTGGACGGTCTCGGCAATCTCGTGGGCCTGAAGACCCTGGGTAAGGTGCAAAGAGATTCCATAACCTGCAAATGCTTCCAGCAGAGTCTCCCGAGCCCGTCCGAGGTTCCTGCTGTCCTTGAATAGGCGCGCCGCTGCAAGGAGCTGCCGTGCTGCTTCAGCTGGCTGCGAATTGCGAATGCTGAGTTGGCCACGTAGCTGCTCGGCTTCCGCAACGGTAAGTGGCTCCGAGATGTGCGATTGTGCTTGGTCCAGGAGAGCGTTCGCCTGGTTGTGGTCGCCAGCATTCATGGCGGCTTCTGCGGCGCGCACCAGTCGCTTTGCTCTCAGTTCAAGAGAATCTGTCAGTTCACTGGCCTGCACCAACAAGGCGCATTCTGCTGTGTAGCCTCCACGCGCCTTCGCAATCTGCGATGTCTCCTCGAGTTCCGAGGCCAGCACAGAATCGGGACCTGTCGTTCCCAGGACGACATGGCGGGCCCACCGATCGGGGTAAGTCGCTTTTGAAATCAGGCTTGCGTACGTACGATGAACAGTGACTCGAATGTCCGGGTCGGCGCTCACGTAGCTTGCCGAGCGAATCAGTGGATGACGAAATCTGACGACCGGTCCAGGAAGAATGAACTGGCGGCGTTCGGTCTCTGCCTCCGCCTCCCTGGTACAGCCCAGACGGTTGGCTACTGCACGCACAAGTGCTCGATCACCCGAAGTATCCGCCGCCGCCGCGAGGAGAAACAGCTGACCATCGTAAGAAAGCGATGCAACTTCTTGGTTGAAGTGGTTTTCCAGCTGCCGCGTCACGGCAACTGGTTTGTCCAGCAAGCCAGCGAAGGCTGACGGAGATTCAGTCAGCGTTGACCCCATTTCCCACAGGGCGAGCGGACATCCGTTGGTCTCAGCGGCGATATCTTTCGCAAGCTGCGCGGGAACGGGGCGATCGGCTGCGATGTTGAGAATTTCAGAGACGGCATCGTCTGGTAGCCCAGAGACCTCAAGCGAGGGCAGGCCAGCCAAGTCGGACGGAACATCCAAATAGGTCCTGAGCCCGAAAAGGAGAACGATTCCCTCAGCGCGCAAACGACGGCCGACAAACGCCAAAGTTTGGAGCGATTCGACGTCGATCCACTGACCGTCGTCCACGATGCAGAGGAGGCCCGATCGGCCGCTCTCCGAGGAAAGAAGGTTCAGAGCGGCTAAGGCGACCATGAATCGGTCGGGCGTTGGTGCGTCAACGAGCCCAAAAGCCGATTCGAGGGCCGTTCGCTGGGGTGAGGGTAGCCGATCGATTTCATGAAGGAAAGGAACAGCAAGTCGGTGGAGCGCCGCAAAGCCAAAGGAGCTCTCCGTCTCCACGCCAGAGATTCGTGCCACGGACAAGTCGCTCGTTCTGGCCGCATATTCGAGCATTGCGGTCTTTCCCATACCGGCGTCGCCGTAGATGACTAGGGCCCCACTTCTCCCTTCGAGAGCCCCGTTAAGAAGGTCGTCAAGGACACTCCTCTCTCGTGTGCGATCTAGGAACACGGTGCTCGTATCCACGGTCTACCCCGGTGAAGCTGAAGATCAGGTCGGGCCTCGGCTGAGGCCGTCACCCCTGGTGAAATCCCCGATCCTACTGAACTGACCGTAAATCGAAAAGCGGATATTTTGATTCCTAGGACGGTCAGTGGCTCACGCCACAGTGCCCTTAGGCCAACTGGGATACGACGCCCGTTGGCCGCTCGCTGCGGTCGACGCGAGTGGCTCCCGACGCGAGCAAGCTGACCTAGGTTCTTGCGGGTCGACTCAGGGCAGATCGGCGATGCCAAAGGTACGAGATCGGTAGGAGTTCGTCCGCGGTCGCTCTCGCTAGTCCGGCCGAAGTCTCGGAAATCGCCGTGGCAAATGGTGGAGAGGATCCGAACCGCTTATGGCCCGCGGCGCAGTCAGCGGGATACCCCGATTGATTTCGCGTCACGGATAGGACTAGAGAGAGCTGACGTGATGGCCGTCGTGCATCTCCGGACTATCGGGAATCCTGGACTGCGGCAGTTGAAGGAATCATCGCCGTCGGTTGCACTACTTCTCCGCCTTGTTCTCTTGGCGCCACGACCTCCTGCTGCACACCGCGCCGGAGTCCAAGGAACGAAACCAGCGTGGCAGCAGCCATGACCCCGGCCATGACAAGGAGCACCGAGCGGGTGGCGTAGGCAAAGTCGAGCCGGATGAAGTGGGGGATCGCGGTGGTCGCCCCACCGGCTTGGGATTCGGCGATGCGGCGCGCTTCTGCCACGGCTTGTCGCTGAGGCAAACCCTTGGCGAGGAGGGAACTGGTCACCCGTGAGCGCAGCTCGGAGACCAGGATCGTGCCCAGAATAGCTAGGCCGAGGCTGGCCGCATAGTTCCTGACCGTCTGGGTGATTCCCGTGGCCTCGCCATAGGAAAGTCGACCAGCACGGTTGACCGCGTCGGTGCTGGCGGGCGTCAACATTAGGCCCATGCCCGCCCCGGAGAGGACGATGAACCAGATCTGCGAACCCAAATGGAGCTCGGTGAGGCGGCCGGCCCAGAGATAGAACCCTACGGCCGCGATGGCACACCCGAGTACCACCGGCCGCCGGGCGCCGATGCGGTCGAGCATCCGTCCTCCGATCTGGGAGGCCCCGGCGAACCCGAGAAAGAAGTACAAGATGTAGAGTCCGGTCTGGGAGGCCGACTCACCGAGCGCGATCTCTGCATATTCGCTGGCAAAGAAGAAGAGCGGAACGAAGGCCAGCATGGCGATGCCGAGCACGAGGTTCTCCACACGGAAAGCACGGATCCGGAAGATCCGCACCTCCATAAGCGGCGACGGCGTACGCAGCTCGACGAAGTAGAACACGATGAGCAGGATCACGCCCGCGGCTATGCAGGTCCCGGTGGCCTTGTTGCCCCAGCCCCAGATGGACGACTGTTGGAAGCCCAGGACACTCAAGCCGACCCCGCTCACGATGAGGACCAGACCTCGATAGTCAATCTTCGCCCTTTGGTACGAAGTCTCCGGTTTGGAGATCGCGATGAGGAGCAGAGCGATGAGGGCGACGGGGATGTTGACCCAGAAGATGGCCCGCCAGGTCCACTGGGTGAGGTAGCCGCCGAGGATAGGCCCGATGGCGGTCAGGCCGCCGGCGATGCCGAAGAACAGGGCCAGAGCCCTACCCCGTTGATGCAGGTCAAATGTCTGGACCACGATGGCCAGCGCGGCCGGGAACATGAACGCGCCGCCGATGCCCTGGGTGAGTCGGAATATGACGATCCAGGCCTCCGCCGCCCCACCGGCGGGAGTCAGACCGCAAAGCGCTGAGGACCCGGCGAACACGATGACACCGAGCACCACCATCTTCTTGTGGCCGACGGTGTCAGCCAGCCGCCCCCCAAACGCGAAGAACGAGGCCAAAGACAGCAGATAGGCATTGATAGCCCACTGCATACCCGTGCTCGAGAGCCCGAGCTCTCGCTGGATCTGGGGAGCCGCGATGGCGACAATCGTCTGATCAATGAACGTCATCGAAACGGCGAAAATCATGGCGGCGAGGACCAGGTTCCTCGACCGACCAACCCCTGTATTGGTTGCCATCATGACGCCACCGTCGCGCTCGTCGCGCAGGTGTCGTAGAAGATGACGGCGTCGGTCAGCGACTCGATTCCCTCGAGCACGTGGGCCAGGTCGACGCTGAGGCCATAACGCTCAGCCAGTGCTCCTGGAGTCGTGTAACTCACTCTGGTGCGGCCCTCGTCTTCCCAGATGAGGACCTTGAGAGGGAGTTCGAGCGCCATAAGGGGGGCTGCCTTCATCACCGGCGTACCGGCTTCGGGCTTCCCAAAGATGATGACACTGGTTTCGGGTAGCTCCAGCCCGGCTTCGTGAGCCGTATCGGAGTGGTTGATGACCGCGAACACCTTCATGTACTTGGCGGCGATCACAGCATTGAGGCGCGCCAACGTTTCGGCCACCGAATAGGGGCTCCACTTGGTCATCACTTCCGAAGCGTCGCTCACTCTCATGTTACGCACGGGCTTCTCCCTCCAGTCCATCGCTCCGATGATGACGATCGCCGCCGGTGCTCGCCTCCTGGGATCCGCGTAGTCCTGACGTCTTGACTCCTCAAGCGGTCAGCTTGAGGCCAGTAGAAACCGGCACGGCATGACGCGGTGGGGATAGTCGGAGTAGTTCGTGGTTCACTGCATCAGGAAAAAGCCAGGTCAAGCCCTTTCTCTGGATAATGCTGAGTGGCCTTGCATCCCGGCATGGGAGTTCGCGCCATGCACGCTCTGAGGACTACGCGAATCGATGGATGCGAAGCATTTTGCAGTGTTGCAACATGAGACAAAGGGCAGTTGGAGGTCGTACCAATGGCTCTCGCAACGGATGAGGATTCCAATGACCCACCTTCCATTCACGCTTTCAAGGGACTTGGTACTGGCCGATGGCATCCGTCATCGACGTAGTTTGTATTCAGTCGATGAAACCCTGGATCGGTTGAGCGAGGCCATCGAGGCGGTTGGAGCCAAGATATTCACGGTAATTGACCAAGGTGCTGAGGCAGAGGACGTGATGCTGCGGCTACGTGACACTGTGCTCATGATCTTCGGTGACCCAGCCCTCGGTACCCAGGTCATGGACGCTGCTCCGCTCAGCGCCCTCGATCTCCCGCTGAAGATCCTCATTTGGGTTGACGATCATGGCGACGTGTGGATGTCATACCTTGCCGCCGAATGGTTGGTACAGCGATACGAACTCCCTTCAGAGTTGATGCAGCTCCTTTTGGCGCCGGAAGTCTTGACTAGTCGCGTGGCGTCTGAATGAAGAGCGCCCGACCTCGCTGGTGACCCCCAGGCGGAGGAGGGTAAGCCGCAACAATGCGAGCTCGATCCTCGGTGAAGGCGGCCCGGTCGTCGTTTCACCTACGCCACCGAGCGAACGTTTCTGGCTGGCTCGCACACCGACGCATTGATTGCTAGGGGTGTCGCCGCCAATCTTCCAAGCTCGACGTGACGTGGAGGAAAATATTGCTTGGAGTCCTCGCCTGTAGGTCTGATTGTTCGTGGTCGTTGAAAGCCTGCGCCATGGTGAGGGATCAGCCGCGTCACATCTACTGCTGTACTGCTCTGGTGCTCACCCTCGTTGGGGTACCGAGCCGTAGAACTACGCGGAGTTCGTGGTGCGAGCGTGCCGTCCGTTGCTCACAATGAACGCAAGTCAGAACGACTACATGCGAAAGAGGAGGATATGACGATGGGCACTGTTACCACTACCGATGGTGTGGAAATCTATTACAAGGACTGGGGATCTGGTCAGCCGATCGTGTTTAGTCACGGTTGGCCGCTGTCAGCAGACGACTGGGATACCCAGATGCTGTTTTTCTTGGATCATGGGTTCCGGGTAATTGCTCACGACCGGCGTGGACACGGTCGCTCCTCACAGGTCAGCGGAGGTCACGACATGGACCACTATGCCGATGACCTGGCCGCGGTGACTGCACATCTCAATCTCGAGGAGGCTGTTCACATCGGGCACTCAACAGGGGGCGGCGAAGTCATCCGCTACATCGCCAGGCATGGCGAGGGTCGCGTCGCTAAGGCCGCCATAATGAGCGCGATTCCGCCGCTCATGGTCAAGACAGATGCCAATCCTGGCGGCGAGCCCAAGAGTGTGTTCGATGATCTTCAGGCTCAGCTGGCCGCAAATCGCTCCGAGTTCTACCGGGCAGTGGCGTCAGGACCGTTCTATGGCTACAACCGGCCCGGCGCCGAGCCTTCGGACGCGATCATTCAGAACTGGTGGCGACAGGGGATGATGGGAGCTGCCAATGCGCACTATGAGGGAATCGTTGCCTTCTCTCAGACCGACTTCACCGAGGATCTCCAGAAGATCAGCGTTCCAGTGCACGTCATGCACGGTGACGACGACCAGATCGTCCCGTACGCGGACTCGGCTCCTCTCACCGTCAAGCTTCTGCAGAATGGGACACTGAAGACGTACCCGGGGTTTCCGCACGGCATGCCTACGGTTCACGCCGAGGTCATCAACGCAGAGCTCCTGGACTTCATCAAGTCGTAACCGCCGACGCGCCCTCATCATCGAGCCGCAAGCTCGGTTCGGCAGAGCGAACACGGTAGGCATTCCGTCCCTGTAGTGGAGCGACCTACTACAGGGACGGAGGCGGTTGTGAATCGGAGGGAATGAGGTCCCGTCGACCGTTCTCTTTGCGACGAAACGGCGTTTCGGCTGTCGTTAGGAATCAGCGAAGCTGAAGGCAGTGGATTTTGCAGATCTTATGGTTGCACCACACCGAAAGCAGGCGATTGTGACGCTGACAACATCGAAGCGGTTAGTAACCGGGCGTGAGAGTCGCGTCCGGGTTGCCTCGGGTCTGCATGGGCACAGGATCGGTGACGATGCGGTTCGCTCGTTTACGGCTGAACTGATCGGAACCTTCGTCCTGGTACTCGCCATTATCAGCACCGCGATCGGTGCCACATTGGCTGAGCCCGTCGCCGGCGCCCCCTTCAACTCGCTGGCCATTCCGATTGCCGGGGGATTCGCACTTGTCGTAGTTGTGGCGAGTTTTGGCCACATCTCTGGCGCCCATGTCAATCCTGCTGTGACGATTGGTCTCGCCCTAAACCGACAGTTTCCCGCGAGATCGGTCGCCCTTTATATGATCGCCCAATTTGCCGGATCCATCTTGGCCGCGCTCTCCGCGTGGTTACTGTTTGGGAGCAAAGCACGATCACTGGCCGGCCTGGGTGCGACAGTCCCAGCGGCCGGGGTGGGCATCGGGCGTGTCTTCGCTGCAGAAGCGATCGTGACGTTTCTCCTGGTGCTTGTCGTGCTCGCCGTGGCTACCGACGCACGCGTGCCGCAGGGAGTCGCAGCGGTGGCCATCGGATTCGCATTGGCTACGGCCATCTTCATCAGTGGCCCGATCACTGGCGCTGGGGTGAATCCCGCACGGGCCCTGGGTCCGATGATTGTCGCCGGCAAGTTCACGGACTGGTGGATCTATCTGATTGCGCCAATTTTCGGTGGTGTGTGCGCTGCGACCATCTACCTCAGAGTTCTGAACGGTGACTCGACGGTAAGGTGCCGGCTCAGGAATCCGGCAGCAGAGATCCAGGAACTTCCGGTTGTTCGATCTCGATGACGGTCTTGAGTCCTTTTTCTCGATCTCGGTATCTTTTCGCATGAGCACGATCCCTGAGAGCGTTCGGGCGGTACTCGAGTCCTCGGCGCTCGCGCACCTCGTCACCCTGGAACCCGATGGCAGCCCCCAAGTGTCGATTGTATGGGTCGGCCTCGATGGTGACGAGATTGTCGCCGGACACTTGGCAGAGCGCCGCAAGGTCCGCAACATCCGCGACGACCCTCGGGTTGCCGTGTCGTTCGAGACGAGCGGCTACAACGAGCGCGGCCTCGTTGAGTACCTCGTCATCCACGGGATAGCTCGTATCTCCGCAGGGGGCGCTCCCGCTCTTCTCCAGCGGCTCGCTCACACTTACCTTGGGCCTGAGGTTCAGTTCCCACCGCCTGAGGCTGCCCTACCCGGTTACATCACCCACATCACCGTCGACCGGATCACAGGCGTCGGGCCATGGGCAAGGTAGCTAGTGGTGTCAACCCCTGGTAGCCGACAGACGAAATAGCGGCTTCGTGGGCGGGAGGTCGAGAAAGGATGGACTAGCCCATCGCCTAGCGGAACGACGGTAGAACGCTCTACTACAGCGGCGGAACCAGTGGACGGACTAGAAACTGGGTGGACAGAGGTCACCTCAGAAGACCCGCCAACCTAAACGTACGAAAACCACCACGTTGCCAAGGTAATGGTCGGCTACCCCGTTGAGGACTAGGCGGGCGTGACCCGACAGGTCGTCAACCGGCTGCTGGCGGACAGAACATTGGGCATCCCGTCGTCTACCCGGTGAGCCGACGGCCGGATCTCCGTCACAGTGGGATGTGCGACTGGGCGGCGCCTGCCTCTTTACGTGTCTCTATCGACGCGGTCCGGTGCTCCAGAAACCAATGAATTCCAGAAGAGTCGAGGTCCGTTCCGGCGATTGCCGAACCGGCCGTGGCGTTCACGTCCACGGGCCACTTCCGGAGGGCGTGGTGACATCATCGAATACGCCGCCAGCGTCGGGAGCGAGTGTCCGCCGGGTTGTGCAACGCCCGGATGCTTCATCGAATTTGCCTCCGCGGCCACTATGTCGGGAGCGCCACTGAGCGAGGACGCGCTGCGAATGTGATCCTGGACGCACCGGGTTCGCTCGGTGGAGATACGGGTTCTCCCGCACAGCCTGCGCCAACCCATGTGGCGGCGCCAGGAGCCGTGCAGGCGGATCTCAGCAGGGTGCCGGGATCGATGGCCATCATGCGCTATGGCCCACGGAGGCGCCGCAGGATCATGGTGGCGGTGCTCGGCGTGGTGGCAGTGGTGGCCATCGCCGCCGTGGCGGGCCCGTACATCTACATCCACTTCATCGAAGGCCCCGCCCCGGCGAAGCTCGAGCTGCCAAAGGTGTCGGGGACGACGTCGACGTCCCAGGCGTCGCAGGGATCGGCGATCACCGCGTCTTCCCGTAAGCGGCACCTGGAATGTGGGATCGGGCTCCCTCGCGGGTTACCGGGTGCAAGAGGTGCTGGTGGGCCAGAACTCCATGGCAGTCGGTCGCACCAGCGAAATCTGGGGCTCGCTCACGATCACGGGATCCACGGTGACCAAGGGCACCTTCACCGTCAACATGGCGAGCGTCACGAGCGACCAGAACGAGCGCAACGCGGACTTCGACGGCCCCATCATGGATGTCAGCCAGTACCCGACGGCCACCCTGACTCTCTCCTCGCCGATCACCTTCGGTTCGATCCCGGCCGACGGCGTCGTGGAGCACTACAACGCGACAGGTGCCCTCGAGATGCACGGCGTGACCAAGAGTGTCACGTTCTCCGTCTCGGCCGAGCGGGTCGGTAGCGAGATCGACGTCCTGACGGACATCACCATCCCCTTCTCCCAATGGGACATCTCGAACCCCAGCATCGGAGGCTTCGTGACCACTGCGAACACCGGGACCCTCGAGGTCCTCCTCCACCTGACGCAGGGGACGGGAAACCCCGGCTTCGACCTCGTCGGGCTCGAGCAGCTCGAGCGGTGGGGGTGGTCCGATCACGGTGCCGAGCACGACGGTCCCGCCTCTCACTGTCCCGTCAGGCTGACGTCGTCCAGCGCGGCAATGCCGTCGCCGAGCCGGAGTCGTGGGATGTAACCGGTTCTTCGTGCCGGAGGTGAAATCGAACCACTGCGCCGTCGTACACGGGAACGATGCCAGCGAACGATCGTCGCCGTGTGACAAGGAAGGACCCACCACTCACGAGGATGAGGTGAACGAGGGCACTGATGAGCGCTCGGTCCGACCGGGTGACGCGGGGCGGCCAACCTGGCGCAGGAGCGCGACGAATTGGTAGCGCAGCACGAGGATCCCGGTGTCGTTGCCACATCGTCCAATAGTCGGCAAATCGTTTCGGCGACGCCGCGAAGAAGGCTGTAGAGAAGGATGGCACCACGGGCAGCGTGTCTGATCAAGTTCGTCGTACGTGGTCAAGCTGGTGAACGAGCAAATGGACCCTTCAGGGTGCCTGTGTACTCTTCGCCTCTACGACGCCCGGACTGTCGTACAACGATGCCTTGATGGCCGTCCATGACGTCGCGCAGCCGTATCAGTTTCTTCGATCACCCGAATCTCAGGCCGACCCACCGAATCCCAACTTGCCCGAAGTCATTCGCCGCCCCCGCTGATTTACAGGAGGAGCCCGATCACTGGGTGGACGATGTCGACCGCTCGAGGATCAGGAGGGAGCGGCGCCGATGCGCAAGGGGACGTCACCGAAGGGGTCGAGGTGGTACGCGAGGGAGACCCGGTGGTACCCGTCGGCGATGTCACCACCATGATCCGTGGAGACGACGAGCACGGGACTGAGCCTTTTGCCAGAGACGGCGTTGAGCTGGTCACGGCGCACACCGGGGTCGCCAAAAGGCAAGGGCACAAGGCTGCAGGCGCGCAAGATGTCGTTGGCCCGGCGACGAGTGACCACCACAAACCTCGAAGCGACCACCTCCGTGCTCCGAGACCTCGACGCGCGGGCGCTTCCAGTCTGCAATTGCCTTGGCGGAGATTCTGTTGGCGTCCGTCGATTCCAAGTTCGTGGGCGATGACAGTGAACTTGAGTACGAGGTGTGGGGTGTCGGTATCAGCTGGTAGCCGTGGTCGTTGTAGAGGTGAGCGGCGGTGTCGTCAATGACATCGACGACAACGAAACGCGGTGGCGTCGACTAGCCAGCCCGACGCGTCGGCAAGGGGCCGCTGCCAGCCCTGCCGGTGGTGAGCTCGGTCGAGCCCTCGGGGCAAGCTCCTCGTGCTCGATGACGTGCCCGACGAGTGTGCAGGCTGGGCGCCCGCCCGGGGAGCCGGGGGATCGCCGAATCGAGGCACAGGGCATGATGGTCTCCGCTTGACCATACGCGTGTCTATGCGTGCAACCTTGCGGGATGGACACTCTGCGCCAGACAGGCCTCGAGGAAGTGACGGAGGTCGTCGTCGTTGCGCTGGGGAGTTGCGGGATCGAGAACCAGCCCTTGGAGCAGCCGAACCATGTGCTCCGCGAGGATGCCCAGATCCTCCGTGCTGAGGTGATCCAGGTCGATCGGAAGTTCCGCCAGAACTCTGGCTGCCATCAGCGGTGCACCTGGTGCGGCGATGAGGGGGCCGCCCCGCCCGGTCCCGCTGATGAAGGACAGTTCGGTATCCGCAGCCAGTTGTCGGGTGCAGTTGAAGACGACCTGAACCACCGCGTCGAGCGGGTCGTCTATCTCCAGCAGGGTCTCAGCGAGCTGGGCGACAAGCCTGTCGGCGACCCGAGCGGCGACGGATTGGAACAACTCCCGGCTTCCCGGAAAATATCGGTACACCGTTTGACGGGTGACGTGCAGCCGGCCTGCCACTTTAGCGAGATCAGCACCGACTCCGTAACGCTGCACGCACTCGATGGCCGCCCTGATGATGCGATCGACGGCTTCCTCGTCGGTCTGTGGGAGTTGGCCACCCCAGCCGTGGGTACGCATACAGACAACATAGGAGAGCGAGATGACCACCGTCGATGAGACGCCAGCTCGAACATGGACCGACCGATCCTGAGCTGACCCGTCAGGCTCTCGAACACGTGCGGGCGGGCACGACGGATCTCGCCCCGGCAATGCTCAAGGTGCCACTCTCGTACTACCGAGATCACCGTCTTCTTGACCGGGAGCTCGACTTGCTGATGCGGACACCACTGGCCCTTGTGGCAAGCGCTCGGTACCGGAACACACGACTTCATCGTCCGCGACGTGTTGGGGATCTCGGTCCTAGTCTCTCGGGGCGCCGACGGAGCCGTTCGCGCCTATCTGAACTACTGCCGCCACCGCGGTGCTCGTCCGGCTGAAGGCTGTGGCAATGCTCGACGTTTCTCATGCCCGTATCACGGGTGGGTCTATGACAGCGAGGGAGCACTCGTCGGCATACCCGGCCACGAGGCTTCGTTGAGGTGGACCGGTCGGACTCGGGCCTGGTTGCATTGCCCTGTGAGGAGCGCCACGGGCTGGTCTGGGTGGTCTTGACCGCAGAGCACCCCTGGACCTCGACGAGCACCTCGGTCCGCTCGATGCGGAGCTGGCCGATTGGAAGCTCATTGAGCATGAGCACTTCACCGAATGTGAGTTCGAATCGGCCGTAAGCTGGAAGGCGGCCCTGGAGGCATTCGCCGAGAGCTATCACTTTCCCTATGTCCACGCGAACAGCATCGTCGGGCAGAGCACCATCGCCGACACCGCCGTCTTCGAACCCCTCGGACGGCATCACCGCATCTGTTTTCCCACGACGGCATCTTCGCCCACGAAGAAGGCCAGGGGAGCTGGGAGCCTATCGACAATCTCGCCATGATCTACTGGGTGTTCCCCAACTTGGTGCTCGCCTTCACTCGCCGTTGGTGTCGAGCTGATCGACATTCTCCCCGCCGGGTCCTCAACGCGTTGCCTCGTCCGGCATGGGTGGATGGCAAAGGTGCCACCTACGTCCGAGGAGGAGAGCAGCGGGGTACCAGGAGTCTGTTCGACCTCGTCCACGCCGCGGTCCACGATGAGGACTTCGGCATGCTTCCCCAATGCGGAGAGTGCATCCGCCACGGTCAACATGAGTACATGCAGATCGGTCGCAACGAGATCGGTGTTCAGCACGTCGTAAGGACGTTGGCCAGGTCGGCTGGGCTCGAATGGGGGGCGCTGAGGCCGCGGCAGCAATTGGCATACTGGAACTCTCATCTGCGTTCTGTGCCGGAACCGTGATCCTGCCCTCGCCAAAGGGGTGCCGCTCCCGTCGGCCCATCGTGCCATGGCGGCCGTCACGCGGCTCATTTAGAAACCGAGGTTCGGCGCGGCGTCTATGGCCGGTCGTTGCAAGCGATCGCCTTCAGCTCGGTCTTGCACTCCGGTCCTTGGGGCCGGGGTCCCAAGCGGGCAGGAGTACTAAAGGCCCTCGAACGGGCACCGATGTGAGTCCCATGATGGTCGACTAGTTGTTGCAGGCGTGCCGGTCGGCGGTTGTCACGCACGCCCGGACGCACCAGACGATCGTGTGCTCCATGTCATCGCCCCCGCCACGAAAGACGTCGAAGAGGCAGGCGAACATATTCGCATAATATGAGTCACAGCGTCTCATGTCGAGCAGTCGCCACTTTCGCAATGTTCCCGTGCAGCCGTCGAGCTTTTGCCAAGGGAGGGAAATGGGCCCTTATCGGGTCGTGCAGTGGGCAACTGGCAAGGTGGGTCGGCGTGCGCTCGCCGCCATCGTCGACCATCCGGAGCTCGAGCTCGTGGGTGTGTACGTGCACTCACCGGGACAAGGTCGGTGTCGATGCCGGGCAGCTCGCCGGGCGGGCGGTCACCGGAGTCAAAGCGACAGATAGTCTCGCCGAGTTGCTCGCGGTGCACCCCGACTGCGTCTCGTTCATGGCCGCACGGCTGGACGTAGAGATCGTGGAAGCATTTTTGCGAGGCGGACGAACGTCGTCACCACGTCGAACGGGTATCTGACCGGGACGAACTTCGGACCCGGATTGCGAGAACGGTTTGACGCCGCAGCGTGTGAGGGCGGGGTGACCTTTCTGGGCACGGGCTTCGACCCCGGCTTTGCGAACCTGCTGGCCGGTATGCTCAGCGGAGCCTGTCGCCGAGTCCATTCGGTGAAGCTCGTCGAGACGCTCGATTGTACGGGTTATCCGGATCCTGACGTGTGGCGAGCGACTCGGCTTCGGGCAGACCGGTCCGGGCCCGGCGCTTCGGCCCTCTGACGATAGGTGCCGACGGGATGCCACCTCGCCTGGCGCCCGACCTGCCTGGGTTCTTCGACACGCTCGATCTGGTTGCGGGCATGCTCGGCGGTCGAGTTGGACCACAAGGATGCGTTTATCGAGTCCGCAGCGACTATCGACGATGTCGACCTCGGCTGGATGCTACCTTCCCGCCGGCACGATGGCGGGCGTCACCCGGACCTATCTCGGCTATGCGCATGGCCGATCCATCGTCGAGCTGCGGGTCCGATGGACGATGAGCCGGTCACTAGACTGCGAATGGAGCGATCCCGAGGGCTACTGGATCGAGATAGAGGGCGAACCCCGGGTCGAGGCGGCGATCTCCTTCCTCCCACCCGTGACCCCCGGCACTTCCGATGAGCCCGATGTGATGGGCGTCCTGCTCGTCGGCACCGCGATGGCAGCGGTCAACGCCGATGCCCTTTGTCTGCGAGGCCGCGCCGGGCCATACGACGCTGGCGCATTTGCCGGTATTCGGCGCTCGGCACATGGTCGTGTCGGAAGGTTCGGCCACGTGAGCGGAGCCAGAGGCCTCAGCATCCGCCGCGGCCCCCAGAACGGGACCGAGAGGCTGCTCGGCTCGGCGATCCGGGCATGACAGACCCACCCCCGGTGGCCACGGTGTCGGTCCAGCCGTCGAATGTACAGATCGAGGTGCGAAGGGGTGAGCCGCTGATGCGGGCGGCTGAACGGCTCGGGTACCACTGGCCGACCATCTGTCACGGGCAGGCCGCTTGCACGGTCTGTTGGATCGAAGTCGACGACACCGAAGCTTTCGAGCCCCCCGGCCCCCTTGAACTCAAGGGCTTGAGGCTCTTCGAGGGGCGCTCGTTCTATGCCGACAAGAACATCCGGCTCGCGTGCCAGGCGCACCCGATTGGCGACACCTGGTGACCAAGCGCGGTGTCAGGCCCGCGTCATGAGCCGCGTTCGGCCACGATTCCTGCGATGGCTTGGTCGATAACGCTTCGCACGTAGGCGGAGGTGACCGGCTTGCCAAGGAGGTAGGCGCGGTCAGACAGAGCACCGGCGATCATGTCGACGGTGAGGTTGATGTTGACGCCCAGACGAAGATCTCCCCGTTTCCGCGCTCGGCGCAGGGCCACGATCGCACCGGACCGACGACTCACGACATTGTTAGCCACGAATGTACGCATTTGCTGGTCATGCGCGGCAGCGGCGATGAAAGTCGGGGCCAGGATCGCCAACGGACCGTCGCCGTATGACAGCTCGGCCAGGGGTTCGAATACCGTCAACAGGTCCTTGCGCAAGTCACCGGTGTCTGCCGGCACGATGACCTCGGCGAGCTGATCGGCGCAGAAGTACAGCAGAGCGGTCTTGTTGGGCCAACGCCGGTAGAGGGTCGCCCTGCCGATGCCGGCGCGAGCAGCGATCCCCTCCATGGTGGTGGCAGTCAGCCCCTTCTCGGCGATCTCGGCGACGGCCGCTTCCACGAGCGCGGCATCCACGCCTTCGTCGCGCGGCCTGCCGCGAGGTCGTCCTGTCATGCTCGTCAGTATGCCAAATGGGCCGACGGCGTCAATCGAACCGCTCAGCCACAGATCAATTCGAAGCGGTTGGGGCCGCGGATCGGCCCGGGCTTCCACGACACGGCTTCACGATCAGACGAGGCGGAAGTCGGGAACAGCCGCCAGGAACTCCTCCAACCCCACACGAAGCTCCATCCGTGCGACATGCGCGCCCAGGCAGCGATGGACGCCGGCACCGAACGCAATGTGGGCGTTGTGCTCGCGATCGAGCACGATGTCTTCGGCATCGCTGAACCGGCGCTCGTCGCGATTGGCCGACGGGATCGAAAGGAAGACCGGGGATCCCCCAGGTATTGGGCACCCGGCCACCTCCGTGTCCGTTCGCGCGCGCCCCGCACCAACGAGACGGGCGCGTAGATGCGGAGGAACTCTTCGACCGCGGTCGTCATGAGCAGTCGGTCACCGGCGAGCCTCTTGCGATCCTCGGCGTTCTCGGACAGGTAGAGGAGAGCATGGGCCAAGGTGTTGGCGGTGGTATCAATGCCGGCGATCAGCAGGAGTTGCGCGATGCCGAGGCGCTCGGCATCGCTGAGTGGCTCGCCCTCGACCTCGGCGGTGAGCAAAAAGGTCAAGAGGTCGTCGCGTGGCTCCTGCTGGCGCCGCGCCAGCAGCGCCGCGAGGTATTCGTGGATCTCCGTGCTGGCATCGATGGCAGCGCCAGGGTCGACGCCCTGGCCATCCACCGTCGATGCGATCCAGGTCTTCGAACCGTCGGTAATCGGTGGCGTCCACCCCGAGGATCTGACTGATGACGACCGTCGGCATCGGGAAGCAGTACGACATGTACGCCTCGATCCTGCCGGTGCAGGCAGCGGCCAGCTTTCGGGCGGTGTCCCGGGCGATGGCCTCGAGGCTGGCCGCACGGGCCGGCGTGAAGAACGGCAGAAGGAGTTGGCGGTAGCGGGTGTGCGACGGTGGGTCCTGGTCGAGCGGCGGGACCGGGGGGCGTGCCTCGATCGGTATGGCTGGTGCCGTCATCACGGTGGAGGTGAAGGTGGCGTGGTCGCGCAGCGCCGCGTTGACGTCCTCGTAGCGCGACAGGATGTAATAGCCCGTCTAGCTGGTCGCTGCGCGCCACGGGGCAGTCCGCTCGGAGCCGGCGGAGCAGTGGGTACGGATCAGGCGCGAACGCTGGGGCTCCAGTAGTCGAACGTCCTGGCCAGATCACAGCCGCCCGCATCGTCGGTGCTGCGGCTCACCGGATCCATGTCCCTGCCCGTATTCGTCATGCCGAGAGGTAGCTGGTCGAGGACGCGGTGGTGGTGGATCAGGTTGGCCTCCTGCACGGGATTGAGCATCGCCCCCCGATATCCCTTGGACTTCATGCCCCTGGTCACCTCGGCCAAGTTCGCGAAGTCCTGGTTGTTGATGAGGCCCCAGTCCTTGGTGGTCCAGTCCTCGTAGAATTTGCGCTCGATGGGTTTTGGTTCGGAATCCGGCGGCACCCACTCGAGGGCCCAGTAGTCGAGCAGCGTGCTATCGGGGTCGAGTCCGTTGGGCCTGGCGCGGTAGAGCGTGGCATTCCCGTGGGTGATGGGCCCGAGGAAGTTCGGGAAGAGGTGGATGGTCCCTGATCCACGGAGGTCCTTGTCGCGTCAGGCCCTCGACGTCGATCCCGCCGCGGCGCATTGCGTTGAGCCTGAGCTCATCGAAGACCTTTCCGATCGTCTTCCCCGGAGGAGGCCCGTTCTTCTTGAGGTCTTCGAGGACGGCCTGGTCCTCGCGTGGGAAGAGGCCGGCGACGGCGTCAACACGCTCGGCGAGCACCTCTGCTGGGTCGACATCCTCCTTGCTGATGCCGAGGCGTGGGCTCGGCCCGGCTTCGTGTTGGCGATCTTCGGGCACGTAGTAGCAGCTGTGTTGGCCCAGCTGTTCATAGGTGAAGAGTGTGTCGTTGAACCAGGAGAGCATCTGGGGGTGGAGAGACTGCGGGTGGTAGCCCTCGTTGAAGGCGTCGACCGCGGTCTTCCAGTTGCACTCGAAGACGATCGTCCGGTAGGAGCGGAAGCGGAGGTTGTGGAAGCGGTAGGTCGCGAAACGATCGGGGATGTCGCCGAGGAACGAGTCGAAGGGCTCGCAGTTCGGGTCCATGTTGACGAAGACGAACCCACCCCACCGGCCGACCTGTACCTCGCCGAGGCGGACGAGATCGTCGGTCATCGTTTCTGGGAATTCGTGCCGGTCCACCACCTCTGCGATCTCGCCTTCGAAGCTCCAGCGCCATCCGTGGTACGGACACCGGATCTGGGAGGTGGCGAAGCTACCCACACCCGACGCGAGCCGGGTGCCACGATGTGGGCAGGCATTGAAGAAGGCTCTGATGTCCTCGTGGTCGCTGCGAACGACCAGGATCGACTGGTCGCCGATGGTGTACTCGAGGAAATCGCCGGAATTGGGAATCTCCTCTTCCCGGCATGCCACCTGCCAGACGCGGGGCCACAGACGGTCCATCTCGAGGTCGAAGAACTCCTGAGACGTGTAGCGGGCGCCGGGAACGACCACCATGCCGCCGGCTTGGCGCAATGCGTGTCGGTCGTCGGTCATGGTCATCAGCTCCTGTCCCCTCTCGGATCGTGGGCCCGGCTCCGACGCCCGTCCTGGCGCCAAACCGGCACTCCGAGGACAGAATAACGAGTCACACCGTCTCATGCCCACTGAATGCCACTGGCGTGAGACGGTTCGTCTCGTTATTCTAGGCGAGTGACCGGGGGTCCGCTGAACTCGCTCGCTGGAGTGCGGGTGCTCGACCTCTCCGATGATCTGGCCGGGTCGTACTGCACGAAGGTGCTCGCCGATGCTGGCGCCGAAGTTCTGAAGGTGGAGCCGCCTCTCGGGCCATCCGCTGAGGCACTGGTCCCGAACAGGGTCGCTGGGTCGAGATGGCGACCCGGACGGCGTTCTGTTCCGCTTCCTCGCCGCCGGGCAGCGCAGCGTCGTCGCTGACCTCGACGACTCCGCCGGCCACGACAGGGTGCTCGAATTGCTGGCAGCGAGCGACATCGTGGTCAGCAGTTCACCGGCCGAGCAATTGGAGGCCCGAGACCTTAGCTTCGCTGATGTCCATGAGGTCAACCACGAACTCACCATGGTGTCTCTTACGCCCTTCGGCCTCACGGGCCCGCGTAGCGGACAGTCGGCGAACGACTTCCTCCTTCAGGCCCTGTCCGGCTCGTTGCACAACCACGGTTCCTGGCGTCGCGAGCCGCTGGCCGTCGGCGGCGGCCTCGGCGAATGGATCGCCGGCGCCTACGGTGCGGCGGGCGCCCTGGCGGCGCGTGCCCGCCTTTATCGCACCGGGGGCGGCGAGCTGGTCGACGTGTCGACCCTCGAAGCGCTCGCGGTGACGCTCGTGTGCTACCCATCGGTGGCTGCGTCGGTTCCCGGGGGTGCCCGCCGGCGTGCGACGGTCGAAATGGTTCCGGGCATCGAACCCTGCAAGGACGGCTTCGTCGGGCTGACGACCCTCACCGCGCAGCAATGGCACGACTTCCTGGCGATGATCGACCGCCCTGATCTCATCGACGACGCCCAGCTCGACAGCACTCGCTCGCGCGTCGCCCGCGAGGCGGAGTTGCGCCCCGTCATCCGACGCGTGGACCGAGCAGCACCAGGTGGCTGAGATCATCGAACGGGCAGCCATGTTCCGGGTTCCGGCGGCGCCTGTCCTCAATGGCGCTACCCTGCCGCAATTCGAGCCGCTCGCCGATCGAGGGCTGTTCACCAGCAACCCCCGTGGCGGGTTCTCGCACCCGCGCCCGCCGTTCCTCAGCACGGCGACCGAGCCTCGCCCAGTGGCTCCCGCTCCGCAGCGTGGGTGAGCATACGGCGACGCCCTTCCGCTCGGTCCGCACGGCGTCGCCGCGAACTCGTGCAGAGTGAAGACGGATGCCTTCCGCTCGACGGCGTCAGGGTGCTCGATCTCACCGCGTTCTGGGCCGGTCCTTCCGCGACCCAGTACCTCGCCACCCTCGGCGCAGACGTCATCAAGGTCGAGTCCATCCAGCGCCCCGACTCGATGCGATTCAACGTCAGCGTTTCCCCAAAGACCGAACGATGGTGGGAGCAGGGGTACCTGTTCCTCTCGGCCAACCTGAACAAGCGCGGCATCACGCTCAACCTCGGCGATGACCGGGGCCGCCAGCTGTTCCTGCAGCTGGCCGCTCAGTCAGACGTCGTCGTCGAGAACTTCACACCCCGCGTCATGGAGAATTTCGAGCTCACCTACGACGTCATCCGGGAGGTCCGCCCCGACGTCGTGATGGTCAGCATGCCCGGGTGGGGCCTGGAGGGACCGTGGCGCGACCGGCCGGGTTTCGCGACGACCATGGAGCAGGCCTCCGGCATGGCCTTCGTCACCGGCTACGACGACGGGCCGCCGATGGCGCCCGGCTTGTGCGACCCGCTCGCCGGCGTCCATGGGGCGTTCGCCGTCCTCGCTGCACTGGAGGAGCGCCGGAAGACGGGCCGCGGACAGCACGTCGAGGTGCCGATGATCGACCTGGCCGTGAACGTCTCCGCCGAGCAGATCCTCGAGTTCGAGGCCTACGGCGAGCTGATGACCCGGACGGGGAATCGTTGCCTCCAGGCTGCGCCCCAGGGCGTGTACGCGTGCGCCGGGGCCGACGAGTGGCTCGCACTGTCGGTGACCACCGAGGAGCAGTGGAAGGCACTGTGCGAGGCCATCGGCGCCCAGTCGTGGGCTGCCGATCCGGAGCTTGCGACCGTTGATCAGCGGTATGCGGCGCACGATCGGATCGACGCGGAGATCGGAGCGTGGTGCGCGCACCAGGCGCTCAGCGCTGCCCTCGACGCGCTCGGGGCTGCCGGGGCTCAGCCGGTCGTCCCCGCCTACGCCATCGACGAGGACCGCCAGATGCAGGCCCGCGGCTTTTGGGAACCCGTGATTCATCCCGTCGTCGGCGAGCACCGCTATCCCGGGATGGCCGATGCGCCTCTCGGGCGATCCGGGGGGCTGGTACCGATCGCCGGCGCCGCTCCTCGGGCAGCACAACGAGGAGGTGCTCACCGGTTTGCTCGGCCTCGCGGCCGACGAGATCGCCGATCTGCAAGAGGCGGGCGTGATCGGCGAACGTCCGCTCGGCCTCTGAGCAGCAGGACAGAGACGATGCTGAGCGGCGAAGGGAGTGATGATGACGACAGCGGGAGAGGTCTCGGCACCTGTACGGATGCCCGACCGGTTCTTCATCGGCGGCGAGTGGGCAGTCCCATCCTCGACTGCGAGGATCGAAGTGATCGACCCCAGCACCGAGGGGGTCTACCTTCGTGTCGCGGCTGCGCAGCAACCAGACATGGCACGGGCCGTCGAGGCAGCCCGCGAAGCCTTCGACCGCGGGCCATGGCCGCAAATGACTCATACCGAGCGCGCCCCGTTCCTGCGCGCGATCGCCGTGCGGACTGCGCGAACAGACCGAGGACTTCGGACAGATGTGGCCACGTGAATCCGGTGCCCTCCATTCAATTGCACGCTTCGGCGGACTGATGGCAGCGGGGACCTTCGACTACTACGCAGAACTTGCCGAGATCTATCCCTTCGAGCAGCCGGTCGTCCCGACCATGGGCGGCGAGTTCGGCCTGCTCGTGCGGGAGCCAGTCGGAGTGGTCGGCGCGATCATTCCCTGGAACGGGCCTCTCAGCATGATCGCCACCAAGGTAGCGCCGGCACTCCTGGCTGGCTGCACCGTGGTGGTGAAGTCCTCACCGGAGGCCCCAGGCGAGGCCTACCTGGTGGCCGAGATCGCCGAAGCTGCCGGCCTTCCTGCCGGGGTCTTCAACGTCATCACGGCCGACCGCGAAGTGTCCGAGAACCTCGTGCGCGACCCACGTGTGGACAAGGTCAGCTTCACCGGGTCGACCGCCGCCGGCCGTCGCATTGCAGCCATATGCGGCGAGCGCATCGCCCGCTGCACCCTTGAACTCGGCGGGAAGTCGGCCGCCGTCGTGCTCGACGACATCGACATCGCGACGGCCGCGACGACCATCGGACGCACCGAATGCACGCTCACCGGTCAAGTCTGCTCGTCGCTCACGAGGGTCATCGTGACGGAGGAGCTCCACGACCAGCTCGTCGAGGCACTGGCTGCGACCTTCGCCCAGGTACGAGTCGGAGACCCATTCGATTCGTCGAGCGAGATGGGTCCACTGGCGACAAAGCGACAGCTCGATCGGGTCGAGGGCTACATCGCCAAAGGCGTCGAGGAGGGCGCGGTGCTCGCGGCGGGGGTGGACGTCCCCAGCATCTGGAACGGGGCTGGTACGTCGAGCCCACCGTCTTCGCTCGAGTCGACAACCGCTCTACCATCGCCCGAGAAGAGATCTTCGGTCCCGTGCTGAGCGTCATCCCGGCTCGGGACGAGAACCATGCCATCGACCTCGCGAACGACAGCATCTACGGGCTCAACGCCTCGGTCTTCACCGGCGACCTCGATCGTGCCCGAAGAGTCGCTCGCCGACTCCGCTCAGGAACCGTGGGACACAACGCCTGGCGGACTGATTTCGGGGTCTCCTTCGGCGGCTACAAGCAGTCCGGCATCGGCCGAGAAGGCGGCGTCGAGGGCCTCCTTCCCTTCCTCGAGACAAAGCTGATCGTCCTCGAAGGGCGGCCGGCTCAGAGCTTCGCCACTGGTCTAACTGACGGCGATATCAACCGAAATACGAATTTCGAGAGAACCCGGGGCCGTGCGAAGCACGCAGGTGCTTCAAATGCCCAACCGCTTCATCGAGAGCTTCACGGTCACAGACTCACAAGGGGAGGGAAGATGCATCCATTCCACATGTTGCGCACCGTACTGCTGGGTGTCGTCGCCAGCCTGCCGTTCGTCTTAGTCGGGGCGCCGGCGACCGAGGCGGGGGCCTCCCCGTCACCGATCACCATCGCGTACATCACCGATCTCACGGGCGCGGCGGCGCCCGAGAACGGGAACGTCCCCAGCGGGCTTCGAGGCTCGGATCGATCTGCAGAATGCGCGAAGGCGGGGTGAACGGGCACAAGCTCGTGCCTCTCGTTATCGACGATCAGACGAGCCCGTCCGAGATTGCAACCGCCGTGCAAGAGGCCGACTCGAAGGCGCTGGGGAATCGTCTCGCAGAGTCCGCTCCTCTTCCTCGCCGCCAAGTATCCGCAAGGGCTGGGGATGCCCGTGACGGGAACCTATGACGACGGGCCCGAGTGGGGTACCCAGCCGTACACGAACATGTTCGCTTCCGACGCGGGCAGCGTTGACCCGAAGTATCCGGCCAACACTGCTGGTCGCGAACATCCTCAAGGTGCATGGTGTGCTCCGTCCTCGGCGCCTACGGGTACGGCATCTCGCCGACATCGAGCCGCTCCGCCGATGGCAACGCCGACGCTTTCGAGCACGCGGGCCTCAAGGTGGGCGTACTGAACACGACGGTACCGTTCGGCAGCGTCGCCTTCACCAGCGACGCTCTCTGGCGAAACAGAACCACGTCAACGGGTTGGTACCCGTCGCTCGACCACGAACTCGAACTTCGGCTTGGCCGAAGCACTAAGCAAGCCGGTAGTGAAGCTGAAACAGTACTCTTCGCTACCGGCTACGAGCCCGATGTGATCAATTCGCCGGCCTGGAGCTCACCTGCAGGGTGACTATTTCCACTATCCTTGTTCCGGCCCTGGCTACTGCCGAACGCCGGGCACCGAGCTGATGCAGGCTGCCATGGAGAAGTATGCCCACTTCACCAAGAGCGACTTTCCGAGTTTCGGGCAGTATGAGGCGTGGGCGGGGGCCGATCGATGATCAAGGGCCTGGAGCTGGCAGGCAAGAACCCGACCCGGGCCAACGTCATCAAAGAGCTGCGGGGTCTGAAGTCCTACACGGCAAACGGTCTGCTCCCAAACCCTATCAACTACTCGACGATCTTCGGACACGATCTGCCTCACCAGTGCGCGGGGCGTCGTAGAAGCTGAGAAGAACGGATTCGTGCCCGTGTCGTCGCAGCCAACGTGCGGCATGGACATCGCGGGGACCTCGACGGCGGGCTCCTCGTCTTGAGGGGCGAGGTCAGGGTTTTCTCGTGAATCCTGGTCTTACGTTTCGCAACACAGTCAACGAGCACCAACGACAACAAGATGCTTGTGAGAGAGTCGACATGCTTCCCTGCGGACTCGGTCTGGCCGTCCATGGGGGTTCCGTGTTGTCCAGCGTAGGGCAACAGTTAATGGGTTCGTTGTTCATGCGTGTCCAAACCTGTCCGCCCAGGTGCGCTGGTCCGTGGCTCCCCATTTGGCTCCCCTCCACATGGTCGAGACAAAGCGACACTCGATTCGTGCACGGTTCAACTGCGACGTGAGAGAAGCTGAATCTCAGGTCGTGAGCGCTATCTCCATGACCCCGTCACCGGCAACGTACAGGGGCAGCCGGTAAGAGATCCCCTACGAAGACCGATTCACCAGTCGAACCACTGAATCAGCGGGAAGCCGGAGCGAATTCGCACCTTCATGGTGGCGGTGACGACTTGATCTATGGGTACCCACCCCGGTTGGGCTGTGGCTTGAGCGGAAAGCGCAATCATGGTCATCGGCTGGTCGAGAGTCTTGGGCAACGTCACGTTGACCGGTTGGGGGTTGAGGTTCACCATGAACGCCCCTGTTCGCCGACCGAATAGGGCGACTCCGACGACACCGGCTTGGCCGCCGACTTCGGGTGCACCTGGGAATGCGAGCGGTTCAACTTTCTGCTCGCCGGCCATTGCTTGAATGAGGAGGGGGAAGGTATAGCCGATGGCCGTTCTCCCCAGTGT
The DNA here is from genome assembly GCA_963756625.1 of uncultured Acidimicrobiaceae bacterium. GTDB lineage: Bacteria > Actinomycetota > Acidimicrobiia > Acidimicrobiales > RAAP-2 > Bog-473. The sequence continues at coordinate 20,996 of CAVWNQ010000002.1, read as the reverse complement.
CGGACTGCCGTTGGAGCCATCGGTGAACAAGGGACAATCGACCGCCGTGCTCAGTCTGCGGGTCGCTTCGCCCCGTCGACCACGTCGTGGAACAGCGACATGGTGACCTGGTCGTCCACCAGCGTGTCGAGGGCAAAGGCGTCGACCGTGACGCTTGGGCCCAAATCTGGACCCCGCCCGAGGTGAAGCGGCCTGTCTGGTTCCACTCGGTGAGCCATACCTGCAGACCTCGGGGCAATGCGCCCAGGCTCTTGGCAAAACTGGCCCAGGCTGTCTGGCCGGCCGTCAAGGTCGCCTCCACATTGGTGCCGGGAGGTTGGAGATGGGGCAGAGACCAGTAGGGATGGATCGTGATGGCGTTCTCACCCCGGACCGTCGTGCAGCTCTGGTTCCAGGCCAGGTAGCGAGGACCGCCTCCATTCAGCTGCGGATTCGACTCGTCGGCGCCCGACACAGCGATGACCGCTCGGGGGAACTGTCGGTGGATGGCGGTGATCCAGGGGTTCATCGCCGTGCCATAGGCAGGCCCCGGAGGGATAGCCAGCGACGTAGGGCGCTTCGGGGTCCCACAACTGATTGCCCAATTCGACGTAGCGCACGGGGAGGCCGAGCTTCCGGGCTGCCCGCAACATGGTCAGCTGGTCAGCAAGGTCTGGACGTCAACACATTGAGGTCCCACAACGGGCTCGCCCCGGTACTGTGGACGATCGAGGCCCATCCTCCAGGGTCAGCGTGGAGCCGTCCTGATCTACGGCTTAAAAGGGACTGCCCGGCGCATCGATACAGCTGCCCCGTTCTCCAGTCGATCCATTGGGATGGCGTGCCGCCGGGGATCCGCAAGATGGCGCCGTGACATCACGGCCAGCCTCGATTCCAGCGGTGCGGCTCGTCCATGAGTTGAGCGTCGATCGGCAGAACCAACGATTCGGCGTTGAAGCCGAAGAAGGCAGAGGGGGCCGAGCGTTGCGGCCCGACCAACGTGGCCGTCGCGCGCTCGGGGGTTGGCGCCGGCACCGGCCGCCACCGTGGGGCCGACGGATACGCCACACCCGATCTCACGGAACCGGCACGATTGTCGCTATGGCTCCCCGCACACTCTGCCGCATCATGTTTCCTTCCACCGTGGAGAACCCGGTTGATCCGGGAACCTGTCGGTTGCGGATCCACTTGTCCACTTTCTAATCCTCTCGCGGCCTAGAACCGGGCTCCTCCGTAGGTGGTTATGTCGGCGCCGGAGTCGTAGGCCGCGTGCCAGTCGCTCGACCCAGGTGGGGAGTGGCTCGTGGGCCGGGTCGTGTCGTGGGGTTTGGGCCTGGGTTTCTCGCCAGAGCATGGTCCGCAGGTCCCGGCCAGGTACGTGGCTCAGCATGGACGCGGCGGTCGGTGGTCTGCCGAGAGGCAACCGATCGCGCAGCTCGGAGAGGTAGAGCCCGCTCGGCCCGACGGCCTTGGTCGAGATGAGCCGATCCTCGAGGGGAACGTGTCCTCGAACCCGGCGAGGACGAGCTTGTAGATGCGGCGACATGGTCGAAGACCTTGGGTGCTTTGCGGATTCGGTACCAGGGATCGGGGGTGACGTGGTGGTGGATGAGCAGCGCCGAGCTGCGGTGTTCGATCTCCTCGACGAAGTGCCACAGCAGCATGGTGCCGACCCGCTCGTCTCCGCCCTCGAACAGCTCATGTCGGTTGTCGAGGACCATCTTGAACAGGGGCGTGAAGGTGGCTTCGAGGTTGGCGATGTAGGCCAGGTGGAACTCGACGTCCTCGCGTTCGAGCAGCTCGTCGTAGGCGGCGTTCGGCCGCGGTGTAGGTGTCGTCTAGGCCGGGGTACTGGGCGATCATCGCCTTGGCGTGGGCACGGTGCGCCCGGGCGTGCTGGGCCTCCTGGCGAAGGAACAGTTCCGCCTCCTCGGCCACGAGCGGGTCGGTGATGCGGGGCATCGCCTGCCGGGTGGCCGAGACGATGTAGCGCTCGAAGGCGATGGCCAGGAACGTGAAGGTGTTGCCGAACAGCCCGAAGCTCGGGATTGGACGGCTGCCACTGGAACGGCACCGTCTCGTCGATCCCGGAACTGGGGGCTTCGGACCGTGAGGCTCGCCATTCCCACGAGCCTTACATTCGTATGCCACGATGTAAAGCTCATGGCGGACCCGGAGCCGACCACGACGAGCGAGCGCATCCTCGAAGCGACCGTCGAGGTGCTCGCACGATCCGGGCCGAGGAAGCTGTCGCTGTCGGATGTCGCGGCGACCGCCGGAGTGTCCAGGCCGACCCTCTACCGCTGGTTCCCGTCCAAAGAAGCGCTCCTCGACGCCTTCGGCCGCTACGAGCAACAGAAGTACGACGCCGGAATCGCCGAGGCCGTCGCCGGGCTCGAGGGCGACGCGCGGCTCGAGGCCGTGCTGGGCTTCATCGTCGAGTTCCAGCACTCCTACTCGCTGCGGCGAATCGTCGAAGTCGAACCCGAACACGTCGTCCACCAGATGACCCGGGTGCATGCCCGATCATGCGCGCCCGGCTCCAACCGCACTTCCCGGGCCCCGACGGCCGCGTCGTCGCATCGGTTGTCACCCGGATCGCGCTGAGCCACGCCCTGATCCCCGACGACGACCCCGAGCTGTTCTACGCCGAGCTTCGCCACGCCGCCGGTCTCGACCCAACCAACGAGCACCGCTCGTCGACGGCACCGCCCGGCGGGACGGCCTCAGGAGAGGTCCCATGAACCCGAAACGGCACCGGATGCTCACACAGGTCTTCCTGGTCGCGAACTCGTTGTTCTGGCTCCCCTGGGGACTCATCAACCTCATCAAACCGAAGTCCTGGTCCGGTGAGGTCATCCCCGGCATGAAGGTGTACGACCTGTCCAGCCCCGTCGCCCGCACCGAGGTCCGGGCCATGTACGGCGGACTCCAGATGGCCATCGGGATCGCCGCGCTCGTGGGAGCGACGCGGGAGAAGCACCGCGACTCCGCTCTCGTCTTCTTCGGCCTCGCGCTGACCGGCCTCTCACTGTGCCGCCTGGGCGGGATGGTCGCAGAAGGCGAGACACACCTACCTCTCGTTCAGCACCAAGATCGCCCCTGGCAACTACAACCAGGTCGGCCTCGCCATGTACGAGCTGCCCAACATGATCCTCGCCTGGGTCCTCTTACTACTCCGCGCTCGAGCGAACTGAAGCGCTCTTACCATTTACCCTCGGGGGCCCGGAAGGTCCGGTCGTAGTTGTTATTAAGGGTGACACCCGCAACCATCGATGCGCCACTCATCCGGACTCTCTTCGGTGTAGGTACCTAGGAGCACCGGGAAATCCGGCTCGGCGGGTCTACGTGGTCTTCACTCGGTGGACTTCGACGGTAGCGTGTTTCGGACGGTTGGTTGCGCAGTCGCAGGAGCTCGTCAAGCGCGTCGTGATCTTTGGGTCGGTTGGCCCACTGCTTGGACGCGATGATGTCGTCGAGCGCGGCGAAGCGCACGACGATGCGATCCTCTCCATAGGAAGCCTCAGATGCCCGGGGGAGCAGGTCCTCATAGATCAGCCGGCTTCCGGTCCCGGGCAGGGCATCCTCGACCAGCACATCGATGTCGCCGGCATCGGTGCGCCTTAAAGCTCGAAATCTCCATTCTGGTCAACATGAGGGTGTCGATTTGCACTGGTAGCGCTCGAGCGTCTTCGTCGGAGAGCCCTTCGACGAAGAGGTGGCATCGAGGTCTCGGAGCACAGCAGCGGTTGCTTCGAGGTTTGCGGGCGTCCGGCGGATCAGCAGTATCCGGTCCTGCCGGTCAGCCGCTCGGCGCCGTGCGCAGTGGCGGCGACTCCACCGACGAGTAGGTACTCGACGCCGTGGCGGTCGAGAGCCTCGACGATGCGGCCTACGTCAGGAGGTTTCGGTTCGGTCACCGTGAGGGTGCTGGCAGCTCGCTCGCGAGCTAGTTCCTTGAGGAACTCCAGCACCTTCTCTTTGGAGTCGAGCCGGCGGCCGTCCGAGGTGATCGACACGTCATCAGCACTACGGGGGCGGACGTACCTGTCAACCCGCTCTGTAGCTCTTCGATGGACTTGACCGGCGCAACCACAGGTACATCGTAGCTGGCGGGGTCCCGATCGCCTCATTCTCGGGCCCCGGCCAAGGAGATGAGTTGGCGTGGGATCCGTCAGACATCGGGCGGGGCAATGCCGCATCAGGGTCGATGATTTCTGGCGCTCGCCGACGCATGTGATCGTCGTCAACACGGGACCCGTACCATCCGCCCGGCATTGCGAGAGCCTGCCGATCGGACGTGACTGCAGCAGATCCGCGGGCAGGTCGACGCGAATCCTTCCAGTGTGACCTTACGTGACCTTATCGAGAGGGAAGGCGAGGGAACCTGAGGGAACCTGATGGAATCGAAACGCCGCTACCAGGATACTCCGCCCAAAGGACCTGGTCAAAAGGCTGAGAACCGTACGTTCGCATCGTAGAAGTCGGCGGTTCGAGTCCGCTCACCTCCACTCTCCAAAATTTCCAGGCTTGACACAAGTACAAGTGGCTCCCCGCTGAAATCCGAAGAGCCAGAAATACAAGATCAGAGCTAGATCGAGTGCCAGTCCACCTCGGGTACCGTCAATCGACGATCACCACGTTGCGACCCATCGTCGCACGCGACTCCATCGCGCCGACGATCTCGGGTAGCGCCGAAAATGAGGAAGTCGAACCAGCAATCGGACGAATCGTCCCGGCCGCGATCATTCTCAAGAGGTCCTCGTGGAGCCGCACGCCGTCAGCGTGCGACGGGAAGTTTAATCCGGTCGCGCGTTTGAATTCGAGCGCATCCTCCGTGTACGCGTGGCAGACGCCTACGAGCGAAAAGTTGCCGAACAACACTGGTCGCGGCACGATGCCTTCGTCTTCGGCCTCGATCCCCGACGCGAAGCCGACGAGCAGATGTCGGCCTCCGAATGCCATGCACCGAAACGTTTCAACGGTCGTCGCTCCACCGACGCTATCGAAGGCCACGTCGACGCCCCGCCCACCGGTGGCGTCGAGGACTCGCGCGACGAAGTCATCATTGCGATAGTCGATTGCGACGTCGGCGCCGAGTTCGGTGGCGAACCTGAGCTTGTGAGGGCCCCCGCAGTCGCTATCACTCGGGCACCGCGTGCGCGAGCGAGTTGCACGGCGGCCGACCCCGCACCCCCAGCAGCGGCGTGCACGAGCACGGTGTCGTCGGCCGAGAGGTGGGCACGTTCGTAGAGCGCGAGAGAGGCGACATGGAACGGCATGTAAACCGACGCTGCGGTTGCGGTATCCATGTCGTCGGGCATCGCGAAGGTCATCGCGACAGGCGCAACCGCTACTTCCGCGTACCCGCCGAAGGCACCGGCAGGAATCGCGCAGACGCGCGTTCCGATCAGCGCCTCACCCCCCTCGCCCGCCGCACGCACGCGGCCGAGAACCTCCATCCCGGGGATGTACGGCGGCTCGACCGGCACCGTCCGGTATCGGCCGCGGATTCCGTCGATGTCGTTGAAATTGATTGTGATCGCCTCCACCGCGATCTGGACTTCGCCCGGTCCGGGCTCAGGTGCATCGACCTCGTCGAACCGAAGCACGTCGGTCGGTGCACCGAATTCGTGAACCAGCCAAGCTCTCATGTCGCGCCCTCGTCTCGATTGCTCATGCAAGCTCCGTTCGGAAGGCCCATCCCATGGAGGAAGGATACGAGGGGCGTGGCAACGGGCCACCGGTCACCCGCTTTTGGAGCACCTGGACGCTCCCCGTGGTCGACGTTCAGGACCTCGGCTCCGACACTCCGGTCGGCCAGACTTGGGCATGGCCGACACGTTCGCCAACCGCTTCGCCGCCGTGCGCTCACGATATGGTCCCCTCGTGTTGGGTCTCGACCCTTCGGGTCCGATTCTGGATGCCTGGGGGCTGGGGACACACCAGACGGTCTCGACAGCTTTGCCGACATAGCGTGGGAGGTGGCGAGCGGGACGGTTGGTCTGGTCAAGCTTCAGGTCGCCTTCTACGAGCGTCACGGCTGGCAGGGCTTCCGGATGCTCCAGCGCCTGATTTCTGAGGCGCAGGGCACGGGTCTGTTGGTTATCGTGGACGCCAAGCGAGGCGATGTTGGAACCACCAACGACGCCTACGCCGAGGCTTACCTGGGGGCGGATGCTCCCCTCGGAGCCGACGCTCTCACCGTCCATCCGCATCCCTGGGCCTGGATGCCATGGGTACTTCGTCTCCCGGCGCCGACGAAGCAGGAAGCTGCCTGCTCGTTGTTACCCGCTCTTCCAATCCCGAGGGCCGTAAGGTCCAGTCCGCCTCCACCTATAGCGGGCACACCGTTGAGGAGGACGTGTTGGTTGCCATCGGGGAGTTGAACGCTCGCCTCGCACCGGGCGAGATCGGACCGATTGGAGCGGTCGTCGGGCCCACCCATCTCGACCCGACACTCGATCTCGTAGCCCCTATGGCATATTTCTCGCTCCCGGCGTCGGCGTGCAAGGGGCCACCCCGGCCGATGTCGCGGAAGTTTTTTTCTGCCTGTCCCGATCGTGTCATTCCGAGCGCGTCCCGGTCCCTTCTGCTAGATGGTCGAACGTCTGCCTCGGCTCCGCGTCACCGCTGGGGGAGACGGGCCGCTGAGTTCTGCGAATTGCTTACCGCTCGATGAAGTTGGACGAACACCTAGCCGCACTCCGGACGTGACCCGACTGAAACGCCCGGGATGGGACCTCGGTCCGTGACTCACCGGTGTGCGGTGATCGATTCGGATGCTCCTCGCATGGTTATGGAGTTGCACGGCATGTTCCCTCCTCTTGGGATCGATCCGAATGGGCGATCTGACTGTTTCGGAGCGCTGCTCGACTCCACAGCACCACGAGCAGGATTCGGAGGGATCCTGGCGTGATTGGCGGAGATCAACGCAATTCGGTCCGCTCTCATTCCCACGCCGAGCTGCCAGCAGGAACGAGCTCTCCCTCGGTGAGCTCTCCCTTGGCGGGCTTGTGCTCGAGACGTTGCCCCTCGATGTCGGGGTCGGGAATATGTGGAGTCGTTATCTCCAGCGACGCCACGGCTCCCTCGCCGGAGCAGTAGCCCGGCGATGACGGCCCCGGCCACCAAGAAGACGGCGGCATAGGTGAACACGACGTGGTAGCCGTGGACCGTGGCTTGTGCTTGCAGCGTGGCGGCGGAGGTTGCCGTCGCCCGGTGGGCCAAGGCGTAGGCGGTAACCGCGCTGGCGCCCAGGGTGTTGAGCAGCGACGTGCCGACCGAGCCGCCGACCTGCTGGGTGGTGTTCACCATGGCCGAGGCGATCCCGGCATCACTGGTCAGGCCGACGGTGGCCACGCTCACGGAGGGAGCCATGATCAGCCCGAACCCGAGGCCCAGGATGACGAGCGCCGGAGGATCGTCGTCACGTAGCTCGACTGCAGCCCGATCCGAGTGAGCAGCAGCATGGCCACTGCGGCCATCACCATGCCGATGGCCACCATGAACTTGGGCCCGAACCGGGGAAGCAGGATGTTGGTGGCGACCTGGGCGGAGCCGACCAGCCCGGCGATCATCGGCAGGTAGGCGACTCCGGTCACGACGGGGGAGTAGTGGAGCGTGTCCTGCATGTAATAGGTGAGGAACAAGAACATGCCGAACGTCGCGATCACGCCCGTGAACACGGCGATGTAGGCACCGCCCCGGTTGCGGTCGACCACGATGCGCAGCGGGAGCAGCGGCTGCGACACCCGTCGCTCGATGGCAACGAAGATGGTGAGCAGTACGGCGGAAGCCACCAGGCTGGCGATGGTGTACGTGTTCCCCCACGAGGTGGTCTCGGCGTGGGAGAACCCGTAGACCAGGGCGAACAGCCCGGCGGTGGCGGTGATCGCACCGGGCAGGTCCAGCTGGGGCCGCTTGGCGGCCCGGCTGTTGGACAGGAGAACGGCGGCACCGGCGATGGCCACGGCGCCGATCGCCACGTTCACGAACAGCGTCCAGCGCCACGAGGCGTAGGAGGTGAGGATCCCCCCGAGCAGGAGGCCGATGGCGCCCCCACCTCCGGCGATGGCGCCGTAGATGCCGAAGGCCCGCCCGCGTTCGCCCGGGTCGGTGAATGTCGTGGTCAGCATGGCCAAGGCGGCCGGGGCCAGCAGGGCGCCGAAGGAGCCCTGGAGCACCCGGGCGAACAACAGCATGGTGAAGCTGGTCGAGAAGCCACCGAGGGCCGAGGCGGCGGCGAACCCGGCCAGACCGATCATGAGGGCCCGTTTGCGACCGATGATGTCGGAGAGGCGACCGCCGAGCAGCAGCAGGCTGCCGAAGGACAGGGCGTAGCCGGTCACGATCCATTGGCGGTCGGCATTGGAGAAGCCGAGCGCGTGCTGGGCCGTCGGCAGGGCGATGTTCACGATGGTGGCGTCGAGCACCACCATGAGCTGGGCCAGGCCCAGCACGGCCAGGATCAGCCACCGCCGATCGTGGTGGAGGTTCTGCGCCGGCGGTGCGTCGGCTTCTGCTGGCGCCGTCATCAAATGACTCGTCATGGCCTTTCCTCTCTCTGGGGTCTTGCGTGGCTAGCTCCGAGGTGCGCTCGGACGCCCAGGCGGACTACTCCGTAGTCCGTCCACGGACGTCCGATGCACGGAACGGGCCGCGTATTTAGGTGGAGGGCTCGAGCAGCTGAAGATCAATCTCGACCTTCACCACATCGCCCAGCGCGACAACACTGACGCCGGGCGGCAGCGTGACATCGATGCCGAAGTCCTTGCGGCGGATCTCGGTTGCCGGCTTCGAAGCCGGCGTGACGGGGGCCGCCCGGGAAGGATTCGATTCCGCCAAGCTCGACGGCAAGGACGATCGGACGAGTGACGTCGCCGATGGTCAGATCACCCTCGACCTGATACTCCATTCCAGCTCCCTGCACGCTGGTGGAACGAAACACCATGGTCGGACGCCTCGCGACGTCGATGAGGTCGGGCGACAGCACGTGGGCGTCCCGGTCGGCGTTGGCGGTGTCGATCGATGCGATGTCAACGGTGGCCCTCACACTCGTCGTATCGAGGGTCTCCCCGACGATGACGTCAGCATCGAAGCGGGTGAAACGGCCCCGCACCTTGGATACTCCGAGGTGACGGATAGTGAATCCGATCGAGGAATGGTTGGTGTCGACCACCCAATGGCCGGGGGTCAAGGGCAGTGTGGTTTTGTCAGGAGTAGTGGTCATGAATCGATGGTGCTCTCTCGCGATCGGTCCGAGAAGGCCGGGCTGATCCTGGTACTGACAGGGCCAGGCATATGTGCCGGCAAGTGGGGCATGCTTGAGCTGTGACGACTGTGGCCGAGTTCCTCCGGGCCCGCCGAGAGCAGCTCCAGCCGGCCGACGTCGGCCTGCCCGACAGCGGGCGCCGACGCACACCGGGCCTCCGCCGAGAGGAGGTCGCCACCCTCGCCGGGATCAGCATCGACTACCTGGTTCGCCTCGAACAGGGCCGCGACACCCGACCGTCAGCGAGCGTGATCGCCGCCCTCGCAGACGCTCTGCGCCTCGACGACGACCAACACCGACAGCTCTCGATGCTGGCCATGGTCAGCGAAAGCGCGGTGTTGTGTCCGGCGGCTGGGCCGTCACCGCGTCGTGGCACCGACAGTGACGGCGCTCCTCGAGCGATTGGGGACCACACCGCCTTCGTAGTCGGCCCGGCCAGCGACGTCTTGGCCGGGAACGGAGCTTGGGGGCGCCTCGTCCGGCCCCTCGGAATGCTCGAGAATGCAGAGCCGAACCTCGCCCGCTACGTGTTCCTCCACCGGGATGCGCGAACGGTCTACCCCGACTGGACCGCGGCGGCCGACGATCAGGTGGGTCGCCTACGTGCCGCCAGTGTTCGCTGGGGTGACAATGAACGCTTCGCCAAGCTGCTGGATGAGCTGCGTACGGCGCCGGACTTCGTGGAGCGCTGGTCCAAGTTCGCGACAACAGAAAAACGCCGGGGTACAACGCGCATTGTGCATCCTGACTTCGGGCGCCTCCGCATCAACTACGAGGTGCTCCTTCCCGATGAAGTCGACGAGCAACGGCTTATCACCTGGCTCCCAGCCGACGATTCCACCGCCGATGCTTTTACAAGCTTGGGCGACACTGCTGCTCCATCGAGTCCCGCACAGCTTCGTGTCATTGGCTGACGGCACCTCGACCCGAAACTAATCGCCCCCTCGGACGGTCTGTCGCAACGTCAGAAACTCTTTGGCCTTGGCGACGTTCTCGATAACTCACGGCGACCAAACAGCGCTTCCGTGACCTTAGGGTCGATAACCCGAAGCTCGACCCCGCCCGGAGGGTGGGCGCGTCTGCTGGGGACTCCGACCGCGGAGCTCCACCTTGAGTCGTACAGCACGACTGTAAACGCAATCCGGTCTCCCCTGTGTCGCGGTCGGGCCTGAATTCCGAACATCCGGTAGCTATTGGCGGAGAGCAATCGATCGTCGCCCGTCGTCAGAGGTCCTTCACGCTAAGGTCGTGTTTCGTCACATTCGCGGTCGCGCGGGCGCTGAGCGTCTTACCGGGGTAGTCGGCACCGGCAATGCCTGGAACGGGGGCCTGCCGGCGAGCCGGTCTAGGCGGTGGGCACCGACGTATCCCTCTATGCGTGCGACTCGTCAGCGTCGACGACGCGCTGCACTAGGTCTATCAAGTGATCTAGCTCTTCCTCTGTAAGTACGGTGATTGCCACGGGCGGGCGGTACAGGATGGCTTCGGCGGTGGCGATGGCGGCCAGTCCGCTGGGAGTGAGGGAGACGAGCTTGCGGCGGCGGTCGTCGGGATGTGGACCACGTTCGACAAGCCCGTGCTCTTCGAGCTTGTCGACGATGAGTGAGATGTATGGGCCAGTCGTCTGGTTGAGCTCTGCGAGCTGACTATGCGTCAATGGTCCGGTGCGCAACTGGAACAGGACCTTGCCCCGTCCGGCCCCAAGGCTGAAGCCAAGCGCTTCTGTAAGGTCGCTGTGACGGCTGTGCTCATCGACGAACTGCCGCATCAGCGTCCAGGCTTGCTGAGAAGAACTCGCTCGGACCTTTTCGCTCTTCGAGGAGCCGCTGGAGTTGGCGCCTACCACGGGACTGTCTGCCCGAGGTAGTCGACGTAGTGCAGTCCGGGCTGGCCCCGCAGGCTGTCAATCACTTTGACTACGCCCGGGATGCTTTCCTCGATTGTGAGTCGAGCATCGGGTCCGCCCAGGTCAGTCTTGACCCAGCCGGGCGCCATGAGGATCAGGGTTCGTTGCTCGCCACGATGACGGGCGTCGTAGCTGCGCATATAACTGTTGAGTGCCGCTTTGCTGCCACGGTAGACCTCGTGGCCCCCGTTTGTGTTATTGGCAACACTGCCCTGGCCTGATGACATGACGCCGATGGTGCCTGTTGGCTCGACACAGTCCTGGAAGGTTTCGATGACCCGCATCGGGCTGAGGGCGTTGGTGACCATCACCTTGATGAACTCGTCGGTCGAGGTCTCCGCGACAGTGCCGTCCGGCTGGTTAGCGGTCCCGGCGTTGTGAAAGAGAAGGTCGAATACCCTGCCGGCCAAGCGGTCGTGCAGTCCGGCGATCTGGAAGGGGCTGGTCACGTCGAGCATTTCGATCTCCACCTGCGATGGGTGCCGTTCGGCCAGATCGTGAAGTCCCGTCTTGCCGGTCTCGCGCACCGTGGCAGTGACATGCCAGCCGCCCTTGACCCACGCCTCGGCCAGTGCCAGGCCAAGCCCACGGGAGGCTCCGAAGAGAAGCACTCGTCCGGCGGCACTCTGGCGCCTCAACTTCGCTTGGACTATTAGTTACTGTCATAGTAACTATTATCTACTACGTAAGTATCTCCGTCAAGACGTCGATGGTGCTCCGTACGCCGGAGGCGCGCATCGAAGGACTGATCCAGCACGTCGGATGGCAGGAGGGAATACCAACGCGGATGCCGAACGGCCACACGCGGTAAGTCCAAGTGAACACTTCGAACTCGTCGTCGGCCCGCTGCCGAAGTTGGCGCTTGGCGTCGAGGCAAGCGCTGGTGTCCGGAGATCTGAAGGTATTGGAGGTGTGGCGAGCTGCTCCTCGGGGCTCTTCAGCTTTGGAGGCCGTGGATAACGATATCGAGTGTGCGTTCGGCTTGGTTTTCGCCGGATTCGCCTGGTCCAACGCGCCAGAGGAACCCCATGAGGAGTAGGACATCGCTTGGGTCGAGTCCAGGTCGGACCTGTCCGGTTTGTTCGGCGGCGTCGAGCAGCTGACCGACGGCTGAGGTGACGGGCGCGTAGGTCTCGTTGATGACGTCCTGGGCGGCCGCGGTGTGGAGGGCTTCGCCGAGGCCGTGCTTGAGGCGGACGTACTCGGCGAGGCGCAGGAACCACACGCGTAGCGCGTCGATGGGCTGATGTTCTGCAAGGACGTCGGGGACGGAGTCGACCACAGCCTGCACTTCGTGTTGATCGAGGGCGAGGATCAGGTCCTCTCGGGTCGGGAAGTGCCGGTACAAGGTGCCGGGGCCGACACCGGCGAGCTTGGCGATCGTGTTCAGCGAGACGTCGGGGTCGTCCTTGAAGGCCCCGTAGGCCACCGACAGGATTCGTTCCCGGTTGCGCAGCGCGTCCGAGCGGCGCGGCGCTCCCGATGTCGCTGTCTCGCTGTGCGTGCTGCCCACGGCGCTCTATCTATTGGAGGTTGTCAAGCGGAGAACTCTCCGGTACGGTGTAGAAGCGGAGAACTCTCCGATAGGTGGTCACGCTACAGGAGGCTCGAATGCGCTACATCAAGCTCGGCACCACGGGACTGGACGTTTCACCCATCGCCATCGGGGCGATGACCTATGGCGAGCCGGGTCGCGGGCACCCGGTGTGGTCGTTGAGCGAGGAGGACAGCCGCCCGCTCATCCGCCACGCCGTGGAGGCGGGCATCAACTTCTTCGACACCGCCAACATGTACTCGCAGGGCTCCAGCGAGGAGATCCTCGGCCGGGCGCTGCGGGACTTCGCCGACCGCGACGACGTGGTCATCGCCACCAAGCTGCGCCACCCGATGCGCTCAGGGCCCAACGGCACGGGCCTGTCCCGCAAGGCGATCATGACCGAGATCGACCACAGCCTCCGCCGCCTCGGCGTCGACTACGTCGATCTTACCAGATTCATCGCAACGACCACACCACGCCACTCGAGGAGACCCTCGAAGCGCTCCACGATCTGGTCAAGGCCGGCAAGGTGCGCTACCTCGGCGCCTCCTCCATGCACGCCTGGGAGTTCGCGAAGGCGCTGCACCTTCAGCGCGAGCACGGTTGGGCCCGCTTCGTGTCGATGCAGGACCACTACAACCTTCTCGCCCGCGAAGAAGAGCGAGAGATGCTGCCGCTCTGTCGCGACGAGGGGGTGGGCACCATCGTGTGGAGTCCCTTGGCTCGCGGCCGCCTCGCTCGCACCTGGGACGAGCCAAGGGCACGGAGCGGTCCGCCGAAGACGGATTCGCGGACATGCTCTACACGCCGGCGACCGGCGCAGCGACCGCGCGATCGTCGATGCGGTCGGGTGATCGCCGAGCATCGTGGCGTGAGCCGCGCCCAGATCGCGCTGGCCTGGCTGCGCACCAACCCGGTCGTCGTGGCGCCGTTCGTGGGGGCGAGCAAGACCAGCCATATCGACGACGCCGTCTCATCGCTCGACATCGAACTGACCGGCGAGGAGATCGCCCAACTCGAGCACCCCTACACGCCCCGCCACGACTTCAAGGCATCTCCGACGACGCCGAGCTCCAGCGCATAATGCACGTCCTGCGAATCTCACCACTTCTGACGTGACCCAGGAGGAATTGAGCGGCTTGACGGCGCCGTCCTGGTAACCCGCTATTGACCCGACCCTATGCACCTGCCCTGATCAGACGAGCTGGCACGATCAAGCTCGACGGCGCTGGGGGCGGCCAGGTGGAGTGGCGTCTGATGAACCTCACGGCGTCGGGGTCATGTTTCGGATGATCGTCTCGAGCGATCGGTTCAGGACACAGACTTCGTCCTGCGTGAGACCCGGAGCAGACGCTCTTCCAATTCCTGAACGCCGTCGTCGACCGATCGCCATGTTTTCTTGCCCTCGTGGGTCAAATGAGCGTTGAGGATTCGTGCATTTGACTGACTCTGCTGACGCTCCACCAACCCGGATGCCTCGAGCTGCTTTAGGACCTCGTTCATTGATTGGGGCGTCACGAAGGCCTTCCGGGCAAGCTCGGCGTTTGGCAACCCCGGCGACTCGGCCAGCAACGTGAGCACGACGTAATGGGGGATCCCGAGTCCTTGCCTAGAGACGATCTCTTCCAGGGCGAGATGGATGACCGATTGAGCGCGCTTGACCAGGTAGCCCGACATCTCCTCGGCTCTTGGCACTCGCTTCTCTGCCTTCCCCATCGGGCCCCTTGCATTTATCAGGCTGCCTGATATAGTTATCAGGCAGCCTGATAACTATAGAGGAGCGCACGTGAGAGTCATCGGACCCGACTTCATCGCACTGCAGGTCAGCGACCTCGAAGTGGCTGCCGCGTTCTATACGGAGCAACTTGGCCTCGAGCGGGCAGCCCAGAGCCCACCAGGAGCGGTCGTCTTTGCCACCACTCCTATTCCCTTTGCCGTGCGTGAGCCCGCCATTGACTTGAAGGCGGTCGAGCGTCTCGGCTGGGGCGTCGCATTGTGGCTCAAGGCCGATGACCCCCAAGCCCTGCACGATCGGCTTGCTAATGCCGGGGTTCGAATCGTCACCGAGCCCTTCGATGGTCCATTTGGCCGGACCTTCGTGTTCGCTGACCCCGATGGATACGCCGTTACTATCCATTCCTGAGCAACAAGGCGGAAGGATGCCAGGCTTCATCTCTGACAGCCTCCTGGCCCACGAGTTGATCCGCATCGGCGACGAGGCGATCGCCGCTGAGGACGACGCCAGCTCCGGGCGTATGCAGACATCGCTTACGCCGGATCATCCGAGTGCCTCAGGCAGCCACCTCGGCGACCACGACGGATATGTTGTCGCGACCTCCATGAGTGATGGCCCTGTCGATCAGGTTGTCAACGATTGCGGCCACGTCTCCGCCTCCCGCCAAGGCGCTCGCGATCTCCTCGCCGGACAACTCGTTGAACAGTCCGTCACTGCAAACGACGATTCGATCTCCTTCTTCGACGGCAAGAGTTCTGCGGTCGATCTCGACATCGGGCCCGACGCCGAGTGCTCGGGTGAGAATCCCGTAATAGGGGTGCTGAGCTGCCTCTTCCTCCCGTAGCTCTCCGCGCTCGATGAGTTCGGCCGTCACGCTGTGGTCCTGGGTCAGTTGGGTCAGCGCACCCTCATGCCATAGATAGGCCCGGCTATCGCCGACATTGACGAGTGCAATGTGTCCGTCTGTGAGGAGTCCAGCCGCACAGATCGTGGTGCCCATGCCCTCCAATCCAGGCTGGGCGACTGCACGGTCCCGGATCGCCCAGTTCGCAGCACGTACCGCCGCTTCGAGCTCGTCTACTGATTGGCCGGTGAAGACCGCAGGAACCACACCCGCGACGACATTCGCTGCGATCTCGCCGCCTGGATGTCCTCCCATCCCGTCGGCGACGAGTGCAAGACGATCACTGCTGACGATGGCATCTTCGTTGTTCTCGCGCAGCTGTCCGATGTCCGTACGACCCGCCGTTCGCAGTGTGGTCATGAGTCTCCTCCTTGGAATCTGGGTTGGCAGTCGGAAACAATGGGTCCTCGCTCGCTGCGAGGAGATGGCGGGCGAGGGCGAGGGCTCCCTGGCGGTGGTTCGCATCGGTTTGGAGCTGTCTCGCCCAGGCATCGAGCTGTTCCCGGGAGGGCTGACGCATGAATGCGCGGATCTCGGCGAGCGGCACGCCCGCTTGTCGGAGCGCATCGATCACCTGGGCGTCAGCCAACTGGCCTGGCGAGTAGTAGCGATACCCCGAGCCCGGGTCCACCGCTGCCGGGGCGAGGAGGCCCTCGGCCGCATACGTCCTGAGCCGTTTGGCCGAGAGACCAGAGCGGTCCGAGAACTCACCTATTGCCATGAGGTCGTCCACAAGATGAAGCTTGAACCCTCCCCGATGGTGAGAGTCAAGTGGGCTGATCGGGAACAGCTGCATGCCCTAGTACGGGCCGGAGATGGTACGGCCCATGCCCATAGCGATGCTGACACGTATGCCTGGTGACAATGAAGCTCCCGAGCCGGATCTTCTGAGCTACTCTCGATGACAGCCGATCACTAAGGAGAAGCGAATGCGCCAAGCGTCTGTGTCCATCAAGAAAGGAGAGATCACTTATCGAGAGGACCTGACGCGTTATGCAATCGTTGAACCTAGGGATTTTGGCACATGTCGACGCCGGTAAGACCAGCCTGACCGAGCGGCTGCTCTATTCAGCTGGAGTCATCGACCAGCTCGGGAGCGTCGACAAGGGCGACACACAGACAGACTCCCTTGCCCTTGAACGCCAGCGCGGGATCACGATCAAGTCAGCGGTCGCGTCGTTCCCTATCGCACATGACCTGGCTGTCAACCTGATCGACACACCCGGCCACCCTGACTTCATCGCCGAGGTGGAGCGGGTACTGAGGGTTCTCGACGGCGCAGTCCTGGTTCTCTCCGCTGTTGAAGGAGTCCAACCTCAGACGCGTGTGTTGATGCGGGCGCTCCGGCGACTTCGAATCCCAACCCTGCTCTTCGTGAACAAGATCGACCGCGCAGGTGCACGAGAGGGGCCCTTGCTGCGGGAGATCTCCCAGATACTTGGGCTAGCCATCATCCCGATGGGGGCCACATCTGCCCTCGGGACCAAGGCGGCCGATTTCAAACCGTGGAGTGAAAACGACACTGAGCATCGATCTGTGCTTGTAGAAGCGCTCGCGGAACACGATGAACAGATTCTGGCCAGCTACATCGAAGGAGGAGGGTCGACTTCCACCTGACCGACTTCAGGAGCAACTAAGAGCGCAAACGCAGCATGGTCTGGTTCACCCAGTCTTCTTCGGGTCAGCGCGTACGGGAGCCGGCATCGACCCATTGATCTCCGGAATCGCTGATCTGCTCCCCGCCAAGCGCCACCGGCGATCCCGACGCTCAAACGTCGGGCACGGTCTTCAAAATCGAGCGTGGAGCGTCACGGGAGAAGATCGCTTACGTGCGGCTGTTCTCAGGCACTGTGCGAACCCGTGATCGGCTCGTCTATGGCCAAGGCCACGAGGACAAGGTGACCGCGATCGCTACTTTTGATCGCCAGTCCGACCAAACGAGGATGTCGGTCTCGGCCGGCAACATCGCAAAGATCTGGGGTCTGCGCAACGTCCAGATCGGTGACCGGATCGGTCAGGTTGGCACCGACGAATCAGATCAACAGTTCGCCCCACCAACGATGGAGTCGGTTGTCGAAGCCCATGACCCTGCCGACCGAGCCCGACTACGGGTCGCGCTTGGGGAGCTGGCCGAGCAGGATCCATTTATCAAGGTGCGACACGACGCGGACCTCAACGAGACGTCCGTGTCGCTCTATGGGGAGGTCCAGAAGAGAAGTCATCCAATCCACCCTCGCCGACGACTATGGGATAGACGCCGGATTCCGCGAGACGACGACGATCTATATCGAGCGTCCAGTTCGCAGCGGCGAGGCTGTCGAGCTGCTCACTTCCGACGCCAATCCGTACATGGCTACCCTCGCTCTGCGGGTCGAACCTGGACCTGTTGCATCCGGCGTGCAGTTCCGACTCGATGTCGACCAACGGTCGGTACCGCTGTACATCTACAAGACGCAGAGTCTCTTCATCGACCATATGACGGAGTACATCCGCCGCGCTCTTAGCCGAGGCCTGTACGGATGGGAAGTCACCGATTGTGTAGTGACGCTGACAAGATTGCGACTACTACGTCTCGGACGGACCAACGAAGCCAACCGTCCCGATGGCGCGCACAACGAGCGCTGATTTTCGAAAGCTCACTCCGATGGTGCTCGTGCAGGCGCTTGAACAGGCTGGCACCTGTGTCTGCGAGCCGGTGTTACGTCTCAGCATCGAATCGCCTTCCGAGAGCATCAGGGGTCTCCTGAACGCGATCGCCCATTTCGGTGGCCGCGTTGAGCAGACCTTGGTGCGGGGTGGCTTTTCGACGGTAGAGGCGACGATGCCGGCCGATCGATCGCGTGATCTCCAGAGACGGTTACCGGGCCTCACCGGCGGCGAGGGCAATGTCGAATCGACCTTCGACGGCTATCAGCCGGTGCGGGGCAAGCCGCCGAAGCGGTCCTCGACCTCGGCGAGCAGCGGATTGTCCCCCTAACAGTGACACCGGCTGTGCTTATTTGCTTTTCCGACAGGTTCCGTCGTCTGCCTCGGCAGAAGTCACCGCCGCATCAGGGCTGATGATGTCTTGACGCTCGCCGAGGAACGTGATCGTCGCCATCAAGCCACCGGGGGAGATTCGCTCTGCGTTGCCGAGAGCCTGGTGATCGGACGTGAGTACCGATCCGTCGACGGGCCCCCACGAGAGGCTATCCGAGCGTGTCTTTACGTGTCTTTATCGTCCGGGAAGGAGAGGGATCGTGAGGGAACCTGAGGGGATCGAAACGCTGCTACCAGGAAAGTCCTCGGAAAGGGCCTGGTCAAAAGGCTGAGAACCGTACTTTCGCAACGCAGAGGCCGAGGGTTCGAATCCCTTCACCTCCACCGGTCCGAAAGCCCTGGTCAGGGGTGGTTGTTCAACGGGGAGCGCTACGATGGATTTGTAGAGGTCATGCAGGCGAGCCCGGGACAAATGTGATCTTTCCCCGGAGAGGAGCCAGGACTCCTCCTCGGACACAATGGGCAACTTCGAGTTCGAGGTCGCATTGCCCTATGTCCGATGCGAGAAGCCCAAGCGGGAGTCCACCACTCATGATGACACCAACAGTAGTATGTAAGTGTCATGCCGGATGGTCGCCGCGCTCGAGCCGATCAGGTTGCCAAGCGGGTGAACACCGCAGTCGAGTTGTTGGACGACGGCATGACGGTGATCGACGCTACGGTGTCGTTGGCGCGCCGGCACCGGTTGTCCGAACGCCAAGCGAGGCGTTACGTGGAACGGGCTCGGGACGAGGGTGCGATGGAAGTGGCCGCACCCAAGGTCGTCTTCACCGTGAAGCTGCCAGCGGCGTTGGCCCGGCGGGTGCGACAGGCGGCGAGAACGACGGGTCAGAGCATCTCGGGCCTGGTCGCCCAGGCGCTGGCCGAGTTCTTGGACCGTCAGGACCGTGGCTGAACGCGACGTCATCGTCGAGTCCGTCTTCGACCGGCTCGGACCACGCTCGGTTGCCCACGCCTACCGGATCTTGGTCCCCGAACGTCGGGGACGTGTAGAGCAAAGGAGCGACGATGACCACTGCAGCGATCTACGCACGGGTGTCGTCGGCCCGCCAGAAAGAGGACCAGACGATCGCCTCCCAGACGGCGGCGCTGCACGAGGCCGCCGAGCGCTCGGGGCTTGAGGTCCCTCCTGAATGGGTCTTCGAGGACGAGGGGTACTCGGGGGCGACGCTGATCCGTCCCGCCCTCGAGCATTTGCGTGATCTGGCCGCGCAGGTCCCCATTGACGTCGTGCTGTGCTACTCGCCTGATCGACTGGCCCGTCGCTACGCGTACCAGGCGCTGTTGATCGATGAGTTCGCCCGGGCCGGCACCGAGGTCCGTTTCGTCAATGGGCCGAAGGGCGAGTCGCCCGAAGACGAGTTGCTGATTCAGTTCCAGGGCATGATCGCCGAGTACGAGCGGGCACAGATCGTCGAACGCACTCGACGTGGCAAGGCACACCGGGCGCGGGCAGGAACGGTCAACGTGCTCTCGGGCGCCCCCTTTGGCTACCGCTACCTGCGACGAAGCGACACCGCCGACGCTCGCTACGAGATCGTCGAAGAACAAGGCGCAGTCGTGCGAGAGATGTTCCGCCGCTACACCGAGGACCAGGACTCGATCGCCGAGCTCGCTCGTTGGCTCAGCGCGGAAGGTGTTGTCACCGCCACGGGGAAGGATCGGTGGGATCGCTCGACGGTTTGGGGGATGCTCCGCAATCCCGCGTATGCCGGACGGGCCGCGTTCTTGAAGACCATGCGCCTCGACCAACGCGCCCGGGTGAACCGCACCGCACGCCTGCAGGAAAGGAGCGTGTCGCGCCATGCGATGAGTCGTCCCCGTGACCACGAGGACTGGATCACCATCGCCGTGCCCGCCATCGTGAGCGAGGAGACCTTCGAGTTGGCCGCACGCCGCTTGGAGGACAACCGCCGGTTCGCGTCGCGCAACACCAAGGTGCCCTCGTTGCTGATGGGCCTCGTGTCGTGCCAGAGCTGTGGCTACGCGTACTACCGGACGTCGACACGCACCAAGAAGCGCAAGCTCTACTACTACCGCTGTCTCGGCTCTGACGACTACCGCTACGAACACGGTCGCGTCTGCGACAACAAGCCGGTTCGTGCCGACTACCTCGACGACCTCGTCTGGGGTCAGGTGACCGCGTTGTTGGCCGACCCTCGTCTCGTCCAGGCCGAGCTGGACCGGCGACTCGAAGAACTCCGGGTGGCCAATCCCGCCACGGCCGAGCGGGCCCGGCTCGAGCTCGACCTCACCCGGGCCGCCAAGGGCATCGAACGACTGGTTCAGGCCTACCAAGAAGACCTGCTCACCCTGGACGAACTGCGCGCCCGCATGCCCGAGTTGCGGACGAAGGAGACGAGCCTGAGCGGAGCGCTGGCGTCGCTCGACGCACAGCTTCTCGACCGCGAGACCTACCTCACGCTGACCGAGAACCTGGAGGGCTTCCTCTCCAGGTTGCGTGACACGTCCGAGGCGGCGACCGTCGAGGATCGTCAAAAGGTGCTGCGAAGCGTGGTCAAGGAGGTTCTGGTCGGACCCGAGCGAGTCGTCATCCGACACTCGATCCCTGCTCAACGCCCCTTTCGGCCCGGGGGTTACCCATTGCGTTTGAGGAGTCAG
>CAVWNQ010000001.1:0-60341 GCA_963756625.1 uncultured Acidimicrobiaceae bacterium | reverse complement strand
GAGAGGTGCGAGAGCGGCCGAATCGGACTCACTGCTAATGAGTTGACCTGGGTAACCGGGTCCGAGGGTTCAAATCCCTCCCTCTCCGCTCGGTTGCCGGCCCACGCCGGACGACCGGAAGTCGGCCCGCCGCTGCGGGCCTGCCGTGCACCGTCGCCCCGGCGGGAGCCGGCCTGGTGCGAGGAGTGTGTGCAAGAAGCGTGGGTCGCTACTGGCTGCAGACCCTGGGATGTCCCAAGAACCAGGTGGACTCCGACAAGCTCGAGGGCTACCTCGGCGCCGCGGGCCATGTCCCGGCCGCGGATCCGGGCGCGGCCGAGCTGGTCGTGGTCAACACGTGCGCTTTCATCGAGGCGGCCCGCCAGGAGTCGATCGACACCGTCCTGAATCTGGCCGAGGTCCGCGCCCCCGGCGCCCGCCTGATCGTGACCGGCTGCATGGCCGAGCGGTACGGTGACGAGCTGCGCGAGGCCCTGCCCGAGGTCGATCTCGTCGCCGGCTTCGGACGCGACCTCGTCGCACCCCAGCCGGCGCAGACCGTTCGTGCCTCTGGCGTCCCGGTCACGCTGCAGGCGAAGGCGACGAGCCGCGGCACCAACGCATTCGATCTGCTCGAGCTGCCCCGCCCCGCCGCCACCGCTCCATGGGTCTATGTGAAGGTGGCCGAGGGCTGCGACCGCATCTGTGGCTTCTGCGCCATTCCGTCCTTCCGCGGCAAGCAGCGCTCCCGCGCTCCCGAGAGCGTGTTGGCCGAGGTCGACGCGCTGCGTGGTAGCACCGCCGCCCAAGGCGAAGCGCCGCTGCGCGAGGTCGTCCTCGTGGCCCAGGACCTGGCCTCCTACGGCCGTGACCGTACCGGCGCGGGCCACGCTACGCGCATCGCCCACGGCCCGTCGCCCATCGCCGCCCTCACCCGCAGCGTCGCCGCACGCGTCGAGCGCACCCGCCTCCTCTACCTCTACCCGTCGGGACTCACCGACGATCTCGTCCAGACCGTGCTCGATACGCGAGTGCCCTACTTCGACCTCTCGCTCCAGCACGTCTCGCGCCCCCTCCTGGCTGGTATGCGTCGATGGGGCGACGGCGAGCGCTTCCTGCGCCGCATCGCCGACATCCGCGCCGCCGCCCCCGAGGCCACGTTCCGCTCCTCCTTCATCCTCGGCTATCCCGGCGAGACCGAGCGCGACCACGACCTGCTCCTGCAATTCCTCGAGGAGGCACAGCTCGACTGGGCCGGCTTCTTCCCCTACTCCCGGGAGGACAGCACCCACGCCGCCGGGTTGGCGGACCAGGTCCCGGCCGAGCTCGCGCTCGAGCGCCTGCGCGAGTGCACCGAGCTCCAAGACGCCGTCACCGCCGCCAAGCGGGACGGCCTCATCGGCAAGCGCCGCACCGTTCTCGTCGATGCACCGGGACGCGGCCGCACGGTGCACGAGGCGCCCGAGATCGACGGCATCGTCCACGTGCCCACCGATCTCAGGGTGGGCAGCCTCGTCGACATGCGGATCACCGGCGCGGAGGGCCCCGACCTCACCGCCGTCCCAGTGCCCGACCGCGAGCCGGTCTCTGCCGGGGCGACCGCGCCGTGAGCGACACCACCCACGAGCCCCCCACGCCGCCGGGCTTCACGTTCGGGCCGAGCGCGCTGGTCACCCCGGCCAATGCCGTGACCGTGGCGCGGCTCCTGGCCGCGCCCGTCTACGTCGTCATGCTCGTGGTGTGGGGCGCGTCGTGGATCAACGTTGCGGTCGGGTTCGTGCTCGCGGCCAGTGACGGCCTCGATGGCTACATGGCGCGTCGCCACGGCACGACCCGTTCCGGTGCCTTCCTCGACCCGCTGGCCGACAAGGCCGTCGTCCTCGGCGCTCTCATCACGCTGGCGGCGCAGGGCCACCTTCCCTGGCTGCCGGTCGTGCTCATCACGGCCCGCGAGGTCGGCATGCAGCTCTACCGCTCGTGGGTGGGCCGGCGCGGCGTCTCGATCCCCGCCCGCAACTCGGCCAAGCTCAAGACGCTCGTGCAGGACTTCGCCGTCGGTACCTGCATCATCCCGCCCCTCGCCGATCAACACGACCTCCAGATCGCCATGATCTGGTTCGCCTGCGCGCTCACGCTGTACACCGGGGCCGAATACCTGCTCGACGGGCGTCGGGTGCTCCACACGCGGTCAGCCCCCTAAGGTCGGCCCCCGTGAGGATCGAGATCGTCGCGGTGGGAACCGAGCTGCTGCTCGGGCAGATCGCCGACACCAACTCCGCCTGGTTGGGCGAGAGCCTCGCCGCCAACGGCGTGGCCTCCCACTTCCACCAGGCGGTCGGCGACAACCACGACCGCATCACGCTGGCCCTGCGCACCGCGCTCGCCCGCAGCGACGGCGTCATCACGTGCGGCGGCCTCGGGCCGACCCAGGACGACATCACCCGCGAGGCCATTGCGGACGTCATGAACGTCCCGCTCGAGCGCGACCAGGAGATCGTCGACTTCATCGCCGCCTTTTTCGACGCGCGTGGACGCACCATGTCGGAGAACAACGCGCGCCAGGCCGACGTCCCCCGAGGCGCCACCGTGATCCCCCAGGCGGTCGGTACGGCGCCCGGCCTGATCTGCCCGGTCGGGAACAAAGTCGTGTACGCCGTGCCCGGCGTGCCCTACGAGATGACCGAGATGTTCGAACGGGCCATCCTGCCGGATCTCCGCGCCCGCATGGCCGAGGCCGGGGAGGAGGGCGTCATCGCCAGCCGGGTCCTGCGCACGTGGGGGTCGAGCGAGTCCGCGCTGGCCGAGGCGCTCCAGGATCGTGTCGACGCGCTCGACGCAGCGCGTGACGTGACCCTGGCCTTCCTTGCCTCGGGCATCGAGGGGATCAAGGTCCGGATCACCGCGCGCGCCCGCGCGCTCGACGACGTCACCGCGCTACTCGACAAGGAAGAGGCCGAGGTGCGGCGCGCCATCGAGCAGCAGTTGGGCGACATCGTTTTCGGCGTCGACGACGAGTCGATGGAGGTGGCCGTGGCCGGCCGCCTCATCGCCGCCGGGTTGACCTTCGCGGTGGCCGAGTCGCTCACCGGCGGCCTCATCGCTTCGCGCCTCGTCAACGTGCCCGGAGCGTCGGGCTGGTTCAAGGGCGGCGTCGTGGCCTACGACTCCCAGGTCAAGTACGACGTCTTGGGCGTGCCGGCCGGCCCGGTCGTGACCGAGTCCGCGGCTGTCGCCATGGCCGAGGGCGCGGCCCGCGTGACCGGAGCCGACGTGGGGCTCGGGATCACCGGCGTCGCCGGGCCCGAGGACCAGGAGGGCGTGGCCCCCGGCACGGTGTTCGTCGGGCTCGCCCTGCCGGGCCGGTCCACGCAGTCGCGGGAGCTTCGCGTGCCGGGGGACCGGGAGCGCGTCCGGCAATACGGGGCCATTTCGGCCCTCGACCTGCTGCGACGCGCCCTGGATGCCCGGGGTGCCTGACCGGGCGCGTTCACAGGAGGGCCACAGCTAGGTCACACTGGACAGGCAATCGAGGGCGCGACCCTGTGAGGCACGGAGGTATGTCCAGTGAAGACCGACAACGGCCCGCGGGTTCTCGTGGTTGACGACGAGCCCTCAATCGTCGATGCGGTGGCCACGTCGCTGCGCTACGAGGGGTTCACCGTCGACGAGGCCATGACCGGCCGCAAGGCGCTGGCCCAGGCCCAGGAGGATCCCCCCGATCTCGTGATCCTCGACGTGATGCTGCCCGACCTCGACGGCCTCGAGGTGACGCGGCGTCTCCGAGCCGACGGCGTTCGTGTGCCGGTCCTGTTCCTGACCGCCCGCGACACGCTCCAGGACAAGCTGGCCGGCCTCACCGTCGGGGGCGACGACTACGTCACCAAGCCGTTCGCCCTCGCCGAGGTGATCGCCCGGGTGCACGCCATCCTGCGCCGGACCGGCTATGAGCCCGAGGACGACGGCCTCCTCCGCTTCTCCGACCTCGAGCTCGACGAGAGTGCGCACGAGGTCCGGCGCGGGGGTCACGTCATCAACCTGACGGCCACCGAGTTCAACCTTCTCCGCTATTTCATGCTGAACCCGCGGCACGTCCTCTCCAAGTCGCAGATCCTCGATCACGTGTGGCATTACGATTTCGGTGGGGACGGCAACGTGGTCGAGACCTACGTCAGCTACTTGCGCAAGAAGCTCGAGAAATTTGGTCCCCCCCTGATCCACACCATCCGTCTCGTCGGCTACACGCTGCGCGAGCCAGAGGCCGCCAACGGGGCTGCCTGAATGTCGCTGCGGCTGCGGCTCCTGCTCGCGGTCGGGGCGATCGCCATCGTCGCGCTCGTGGTGGCCGACTTCGCCACCTACTCCGCGCTGCGGAGCTCGCTCTACAACCAGGTGGACCAGGAGCTGGCCTTGCAACACCCACACTTCGTGGGTAACGCGGCCACCGGCGCAGTCGACCTGAACTGCCCCTCGCCCGAGAGCAACTTCGGCAACGCGGCGGCGGTGGGCAACAGTGGCCCCGGTCCGGCGCCCGGTGGCGGCGGTGCCGGCAACGGTCAGGGATTTCCCAACCTGTTCGGCATCAGCTACATCTCGGTTGTCAACCAGACGAGCAGCGTCGTCGGCGGGCTCGAATGCCCCGCCTACGTGGGGAGCCACCCGTACCGCCCGCAGCTGCCGTCGCCGATCACCGGCTTCACCGGGCAGTCCAACGGCGAGCAGGTGGCCTACTTCACCACGTCCTCCATCGCGCCGGGCGGTCCGGATTTCCGGGTGCGTGCGGTGAAGCTCAACGGCGGCGACGTCCTCGTCCAGGCCCAGGCTCTCGGTGACCAGACGAGCACGCTGCACACACTGTTCCTCACCGAGCTGGCGGTGACCGCGGCCGCGCTGGTGCTCGCCCTCGCGGGCGGGTGGTGGCTCGTCCGCATCGGCCTGCGGCCGCTGGAGGACGTCGAGGCGACGGCGGAGTCGATCGCCGCCGGGAACCTCGACCAGCGCGTGCCAGGCGCGGAGCAGTCGACCGAGGTGGGCCGCCTCGCCCGTGCCCTCAACGTCATGCTCGAACGGATCCAGAGCGCGTTCTCGGCGCGGCTCGCCTCCGAGGCCCGCCTCAAGGAGTCGGAGCAGCACCTCCGCCAGTTCGTCGCGGATGCGTCCCACGAGTTGCGGACACCCATCGCCGCCGTGTCCGCCTATGCCGAGTTGTTCGAGCGCGGCGGGGCGGAGCACTCCGACGATCTCCCGCGCATCGTGTCGGGAATCCGGACCGAGACGGCGCGCATGGATCGACTGGTCAGCGACCTGCTCACGCTCGCCCGCCTGGACGAGGGCGTGCCGATGGAGAAGGCACCGGTCGAACTGGTTGCCCTGACGTCGGAGGCTGTGCGCACGGCGACCGCGGTTGGTCCCGAATGGCCCGTGCGGTTCTGGGCGGCACGCCCCGTCGAGGTGACGGGGGACAAGGACCGCCTGCGCCAGGTCATCGACAACCTTCTGGCCAACGTGCGCGCCCACACACCGCAGGGCACCACCACGACGGTACGGGTGGACCGGGTCGAGGACCAAGCGGAGATCGAGGTGCGTGACAGCGGGCCCGGGATGCCGGACGAGGAGGCCCCCCGTGTCTTCGAGCGCTTCTATCGCGTGGACCCGGCACGCTCGCGCAGGAGCGGCGGCAGCGGTCTGGGTCTGTCCATCGTGGCGGCCATCGTGGCCGCCCACGGAGGCACGGTGTCGGCCCGCTCGGCGCCCTCGGATGGCATGACGGTCACCGTGCGGATCCCAATGGACAGTGCCCTCCCCGACGAGGTCACGTCGGCGGCGGGCGACGTCACCCGTACCGTCCTCTGAGATCACCCGTGCCGCCTTGGCAATTCACACCGGATCCACAGCCGCCCTTCACTGGGCGGGGAGGTGAAGGGGGCAGCATGCCCGACATGACAGTCCTGGCTCCCCTCGAGGCGGACGTCGATCCCCGCCACGTCCCGGTGGACGTGGAGATCGTCGTCCCGGTGTACAACGAGGCGGCGCAGCTGGCGGAACGGGTCACCGCGCTCCGCACCTTCCTCGACCAATCCTTCCCCTTCCGTGCGCTCGTCACCGTGGTCGACAACGCGAGCACGGACGAGACCTATGCGGTCGCCTACGAGCTCGCATCCTCCTTGTCCGGCGTGGCGGCGATGCGCCTGTCCCGCAAGGGTCGCGGTTACGCCCTTCGTTCGGCCTGGTCGACGAGCGAGGCTCCGGTGGTCGCCTATATGGATGTCGACCTCTCGACGTCGTTGCCGGCGCTGTTGCCGCTCGTGGCACCTCTGCTGTCGGGCCACCGTGACGTCGCCATCGGGACTCGCCTCGCCCAGGGCGCGCGGGTCGTGCGCGGACCTAAACGCGAGCTCATCTCGCGGTCGTACAACCTGCTGTTGAAGCTCATCCTGCGCGGACGCTTCAGCGACGCCCAATGCGGCTTTAAGGCGCTGCGCCGGGATGCGGCGGAGAAGCTGCTTCCCCTCGTCGAGGACAACGAGTGGTTCTTCGACACCGAGTTGCTCGTGACGGCTGAGCGCCTGGGCCTACGCATCGGCGAGGTCCCGGTCGATTGGATCGACGACCCCGACTCGCGCGTCGACATCGTGTCCACGGCGACGGACGACCTGCGCGGCGTGTGGCGGATGCTCGTCCGGCGGCCCAAGGGTCTCCGGCGCGTCCGCTCCAACGAGGTGACGGCCGATCAGTTGCTGCGCTTCGCCGGGGTCGGTGTCGTATCGACCCTGGGCTATCTGTTCCTCTTCGTCGCCTGGCGACCCCTGCTCGGCCCCTTCGGCGCCAACGCAGTGGCGATGGCGATCGCCACCTTGTTCAACACCGCGGTGCACCGTGAGCTGTCCCGCACGACCGACGGCCAGTCACGACGCGGTCGGCTCTTTGCCGTCGCGGGCGCCCTCTACCTGGTCAGCTTGGTGTTCACGTCGATCGGCCTGGTCGTGGCCCAATGGCTCGCCCCGTCCGCGCTCCTGGCCCAGCTGGGGGCCATCACCGTGGCCAACGCGGCTGCCGCGGTCTTGCGGTTCGCCGTCCTGCGGGCCTGGATCTTCCGTCCGAGCTCGGCGAACGTGGCGGAGACGGCGGGGTTGCCGCAATGAGCGACCTCACCCCTTCGCCCGACGCTCCCGTGGCGGTCCTCGACCCGCCCGCCCAGCTGGTTGAACCCGAGGTCACCTCGGCGGTGCCGCCCTCGGCGGCGTCCTGGCCGCCGGGGCGCCGGCGCGGACGCATCGCCCGGTTCTTCCGGGGCAAGGAGAGCGACGCCCCCTGGGTCCGCCCCGCCTTGCTCAGCCTGCTAGTGGCCACAGCGGTTCTCTACTTGTGGGGTCTCGGCGCGAGTGGTTGGGGCAACTCCTTCTACTCGGCCGCCGTCCAGGCGGGGACGAAGAGCTGGAAGGCCTTCTTCTTCGGCTCCTCCGATTCGTCGAACTTCATCACCGTCGACAAGCCGCCCGCCTCTCTGTGGCCGATGGAGATCTCGGCACGGATCTTCGGGGTCAATTCGTGGAGCATCCTGGCCCCGCAGGCCCTCGAGGGCGTGGCGACCGTCGGCCTCGTGTACCTCTCGGTCAGGCGTTGGTTCAGCGCGCAGGCCGCGTTGTTGGCCGGCATCGTGGTCGCCCTGACTCCGGTCGCCGCGTTGATGTTCCGCTACAACAACCCGGACGCCCTGCTCGCGCTACTGCTGACGGCGGCGACCTACGCGACGATCCGGGGTCTCGAGCGCGCGCAGACAAAATGGCTCGTGCTGGCCGGGACACTCGTCGGCTTCGGCTTCATCACCAAGATGTTGCAGGCCTTCTTGATCCTCCCCGTCATGGCCGTCGTGTACCTGCTGGCCGCACCGACAGGTTGGTGGCGCCGGGTCTGGCAGGTCGTGCTGATGGGCGTCTCCGTGCTCGTTGCCGCGGGATGGTGGGTCGCCGCGGTCGCTCTGACACCGGCGGCCGACCGCCCTTACGTCGGGGGTTCTCAGGACAACAGCATCCTCAACCTCATCTTCGGCTACAACGGATTCGGCCGTCTCACCGGGAACGAGTCCGGCAGCGTGGGTGGCGGGCGTGTCGCCGGGAGCATGTGGGGACCGACCGGTGTGACCCGGCTCTTCAACCCACAGTTCGGGAACATGATGTCATGGCTCCTGCCCGGCGCCCTCGTGATGGGGGCGGTGCTGCTCGTCGTCACGCTCCGGGGCCGCCGGACCGACCGCGAGCGCGCCGCACTCCTTCTCTGGGGCGGCTCCCTCGTTTCGATCGGCCTGGTGATCAGCCTGGCCCAGGGCATCATCCATCCGTACTACGCGGTGGCGTTGGCGCCGCCCCTCGGTGCTCTCGTCGGCATCGCGACCATGGGTCTGTGGGAGCGGCGCGCCACGTGGGCCGGGAGGATCGGCCTGGCCGCTGGTCTCGCCGCCACCGTTGTCTGGAGCTACTTCCTCCTCGGCCGCACGACCGCCTGGTTCCCCGCGCTCCGCCCCTTCGTGGCGGTCGTCGGCGCGCTGGGTGTGATCGCCATCGTGGGCCTGCCGCTGCTGCGATCCGTCCCCAAGCTGGCCATCGCGCTGGTCGCGACGCTGGGTCTCGGCGCAGCCCTGGCCGCGCCGCTGTTCTCGACCGTGTCTACGGCGGCGACACCCCACGGCGGGGCGATACCGTCGGTGACGCCGACGCCTGCTGGTGGGCAGGGCGGACCCGGCGGCGGTTTCCCCGGCGGCGCCTTCCCCGGCGGCGGCTTCCGTCGGTCGTTCGGTGGGACCTTCCCGGGCGGTGGCGTCCGGGGTGGTGGGATCCCGGGCGGTGGATTCCAAGGCGGGACCTTCCCCGGCCGCGGTTTCCAGGGAGGCGGTCTACCCGGTCGAACGAACCCGGGGAACGGGAATCGCACGTTCCCCGGGTTCGCCGGTGGCGCGCCCTCGTTCGGCGGCGGCGGCGCGGGCGGAGGATTCCTGAACGCGAGCCAGTCGAACCCGGCGCTCACGAAGCTCCTGCAGGCCGACGCCGGCCGCTACACCTGGGCCGGCGCCACGGTGAACTCGAATAACGCCGCCGGCTATCAGTTGGCCAGCGGCGAGCCGATCATGGCGATCGGCGGGTTCAACGGTACCGACCCGGCCCCCTCGCTGTCCCAATTCGAGCAGGACGTCTCGGCGGGCAAGATCCACTACTTCATCGCCGGTGGATTGGGTGGTGCCGGCGGATTCGCCCCGGCCGGCGGTTCCGGTGGCACGGGCGACGATGGCACGCAGATCACGTCGTGGGTGGAGTCCCACTTCACCTCCGAGCGCGTCGGTGGCGTCACCGTCTACGACCTCACCTCGCGCACCTCGTGACCGGATACGCGGTGCCGGCTCAGATCAGCAGCTCGAGGTAGCGCGTCAGCATCGCTTCGTCGAAGGCGACAAAGCGGACCAGCGTGACGTCGGTGTCCGTGGCGCGAACGGTGGTCACCGCGACCTCTGCCGCCTGTGCCGGCGGGTAGCCGTACACGCCAGTCGAGATGGCCGGGAAGGCGATCGATCGCGCCCCCACGGCGTCGGCTACCGCGAGCGTCTCGCGGTAACACGAGGCGAGGATCTCCGGTTCGCCGCTGGTGCCACCGTGCCACACGGGCCCAACGGTGTGGATGATGAAGCGGGCCGACAGGTCGAACCCCTCGGTAACCACGGCTCGGCCCGGCGCGCATTCGCCGATGGCGCGGCACGCCGCCTGCAGCCGTTCCGCCCCGGCGGCCCGGTGAATGGCACCGTCGACGCCGCCGCCGCCCCCCAGCTGGGGGTTGGCCGCGTTGACCACCGCGTCGACCCGCTCGGTGGTGATGTCCCGCCGCACCGCCTCGAGCCGCGGGCCCACGGTCCTCAGCCGGCCGGTGCCGTCGTGGCGGAGGAGGATGCGGGCACCAACTTCAGCAGCGACACCGCGTGCGCCGGTGCCCTCTCCTTGGTGGCCTCACCCCACTGCGAGAACGTGACGGTGCCGTGGATGGCCGACGATCCGCCGGAACCCTTGGGATTGGTGACCTCTTCCACGGGCAACGGCGCACCCGTGGACGACACGTAGAGGACGAGCGGAACCTTGGTGCCGCTCTCCGTGCTGGCAGAACCGTTGATGGCCAGCACGTGCATGCCGTTGACCGTGGCGGCGGGGCCGTAGCTGAACGGTCCCGCCATCTGCAGCTCCGATGCCACCTGTGAGTTGAGCAATCCGTTGACGAGCTCTCCCAGAGCGCTTTTGGACGTGGGGAACGAGAGCCACTTGCCGGCGTACTTCGACGACTGCGCGTTGGTCAGCCCGATGACACGGTTCAGGGCGGCCGCATTGCCGTTGACGTACCCGGTCCCACCAACCACGAGCGCGGACATGTGTTCGCTGATCTTGTTGCTCTTGACGGTCAGCGTCTGGGAACCAGAGGTCTTCCCCGTGTCACCGGTTGCCGTGAGCGTGACCCCTGCTTGCGTGGCGGTGGAGTCGAAGTGCACGCCGTTCTTCGCCGCCGCCTTGATCGCGGCGTTGTACTCGGCCTGCGCGCTCTGGCTCGGCGCCGCGGCGGCGCCCGAAGATACCGGCTCGATGCCGGCGACCGCCAAGGTGGCGAGGGCGGTACCGACAGCGGTCGCGGCAGTACGGATCTGATTCGGGCGCATAGGACGGACGACCTTCACTCTCTCGGAGGAACCGGCCCGGTGGCGCACAGCGCACGAACGGCCCGGTGGGACACCACATCCTCCCATGCGGGCCGGCACGTGTGCGGTCGGGCCGCGGGCTGCTCGTTCACACGGCACTAATCGGACCTATCGAAATCGCCGCCTGCGGTGCCTTCGGCCGCACGAGTTCGCCCCAGCCCGAATAAGCGATGTGTTCGGCATCGGTGCGCTTTCCCTTGGCGTCAACTGAGTCCTCTTCCACCGGAAGGTGAGCCCCCTTCGAGCGCACGTACAACACGACGTGCAGACTCGTATGGCCGACGGTCTGCTTGCCTTCGATGGCCTCGACCGCGTAGCCGTCGAGCGTCAGGTGACGCCCGAGCGTGAGCGGCCCCTTCAGGGCGAGCTCGTCGGCGATGTCATGGGAGCGGACGCCGGCGACGACCTGTGAGAAAGCTGAGTTGTCGGTTGCAAACTCGATCCACTGCCCCGCGCTCTCCGCAGCCTGGGATGCGCTGAGCCCGGCCAGGGCTTGAAGCCCGCCGGCGTTGCCCTTCAGATAGCTGAAGCCGCCGATCACCACGATGTCGATCGACCCCTTGCCCAGGAGCACGTTCTGGCTACCCGAGGCGGGACCGGCATCGCCGCTCTCGAGCAGGGTCTGGGTCGACTGGGTCGAGGAGGAGGCGTAGTGGACCGACCACGCGTGCGTCGAGGCGATGGCCTCGTGGTAAAGAGACGATGCGTTCGACGTCGTGGCGGAGGCGGGCACGGCAATGGTCACCAGGCCGGCGCCCAAGGTCCCGCAGAGCAGGAAGCCGGCCACCAGCCTTCTCGCGCGCACCACCTGCCTGCGTTCCTCTCTTTCGGGTCTCACGGTCTGGTCGGGGACCAGTCAGCTTCGCACGTGGTTCGCGCACCACCCGGTCACGGCGGCGACCGTTCTCCACCGGATCCTGGTGGGGGTCCACGTCGTACGAACACGTGTTCGCTATGCTGCGTTGGCAGCACGGCGGGTCCGTCACACCCCCGCCGTAGGGTCACGACGGTGGCACTGAGCGGTGTGCCGGCACGGGTCGCAGAACACAGACAACAGAGGAGAGAGGGATGGCCGAGACGGAACGGGACAAGGCGCTGGACGCCGCGCTGGGCCAGATCGAAAAGCAGTTCGGTAAGGGCTCGGTGATGCGCATGGGCGACAACATCGGGATGAATATCGAGTCCATCCCGACGGGAGCGCTCTCCTTGGATCTGGCGCTGGGCATCGGCGGCCTGCCGCGTGGCCGCATCGTGGAGATCTACGGCCCCGAGTCCTCGGGCAAGTCGACCCTGGCCATGCACGCGGTGGCCGAAGCACAGCGCAACGGCGGCATCTGCGCCTACATCGATGCCGAGCACGCCATGGACCCGGTCTACGCGTGGGCCATCGGGGTCAACGTCGACGACCTCCTCATCTCGCAGCCCGACACGGGCGAGCAGGCGCTCGAGATCGCCGACATGCTCATCCGCTCCGGGGCGCTCGACGTCCTGGTGATCGACTCGGTGGCGGCCCTGACGCCCAGGGCCGAGATCGAGGGGGAGATGGGGGACACCCACGTCGGCCTCCAGGCGCGCCTCATGTCCCAGGCGCTGCGCAAGCTGACCGGGACGCTGTCGAAGTCCAGCACCATCGCCATCTTCATCAACCAGCTGCGGGAGAAGATCGGCGTCATGTACGGCTGCTTCCATTACGACGCCCGGGTCGTCCTGGCGGACGGGAGCACTGAGAAGATCGGGAAGATCGTCAACCAGCGTCTCCCCGTCGAGGTGCTCTCTTACGACCCCACGGTGGGGGCGATCGTGCCCAAGAAGGTCGTGAACTGGTTTGACAACGGGAAGACCGACAAGTTCCTGCAGATCACCGTGGCGAAACCGGCGAAGAACGGGCGGGCCCAGTTGGCATGCACCTCGAATCACCTGATCCGTACACCCAGCGGCTGGCGTGAAGCAGGCGAGCTCAAGGTCGGGGACCGGGTGCTCGAGGCCTTGCCGCACTACCTGTCGGCCTTCCAGTGGGAGGCATTGCGGGGGACTTTGATGGGAGACGGCGCACTTTCACCGACCGGAAGCGGTCACGGTGCCCGATTCCGCTACACACACTGCCAGAAGCAGACGGCCTATGCCGACTGGAAGGCATCACTGTTCGCCAACCTCGACTACAGCCGTCACGTCCGGGCCGACGGCGTCGTCACCTACGATTTTCAGCCACTCCCGGAACTGGCTCAGCTCCGCAAGGAGACGTACGTCGAGAAGAAGAAGGTCCTCGGGGATGACTACCTGAAGCGCCTTTCGCCGTTGTCGCTGGCGCTCTGGTACATGGACGACGCCTGCCTGACCATCCGTTCCAAGGGGCTGCAGATGCGCACCGCTGGCCAGACGGGACGGGCGACCATTTGTGTCGAGGCAATGGAGTCTGTGTCGCGCGAGCGCTTGGTGGCGCATCTCGCCGATACCTGGGGGATCCGAGCGAAATTGGTGGCTTCCGGCGCAGCGAAGAAGGCCGTGCTGGTCTTCACCAATGAGGAGACGGCAAAGCTCAACGCACTCATCGCGCCCTTCGTACATCCGAGCATGGAGGACAAGCTCCTCCCGGCCTATCGAGGCCGTTTCGCAGTGGAGCCCGTGCACTCGCCGATGCGGTACGAACTGGTGGCACTTCCGGTGACCGACATCCACGTGAAGCCTCCGACACGATCTATGCACCGGTTCGACATCGAGGTCGAAGACAGCCACAACTACCTGGTCGACGGAGTCGTCGTGCACAATTCGCCCGAGGTCACGCCGGGCGGGCGCGCGCTGAAGTTTTACTCCTCCATCCGGCTGGACATCCGCCGCATCGAGGCGATCAAGGACGGCGCCGACGTGGTGGGCAACCGCACCAGGGTCAAGGTGGTCAAGAACAAGTGCTCCTCACCGTTCAAGCAGGCCGAGTTCGACATCATGTACGGCAAGGGGATCAGCCGTGAGGGTTCCCTTCTCGACGTCGCGGTCGAACTGGGCTTCATCAAGAAGTCCGGCGCATGGTTCACCTATGAGGGTGAGCAACTGGGCCAGGGCCGCGAGAACGTCAAGACGTTCCTCTCGGAGAACCCCCAGTTGATGGCCGAGATCAATGACCGTGTGCGCGAGCATCTGGCCCCGAAGGTGGATGACGACGGCGTCCCTTTGAGCGAGGATGTCGTCGACGCCGACGATCTCCCCATCACGCTCGACTCCTAGCAGCAGCTTCGCCTTCACGGCGCTGAGGCCTCCGGGCCGTCCCCGCTACTCCCACGGGTGACCGGTCCGGAGCGCTTCGCGTCCGGCTCGGTTGGACCCCGCCCCAGCAGCCACAATGGGGTGATGCCGGCCAAGGAATGGAAGCAGCGCGTCTACCGCGCCTTCGACCGCTTCGTGCCCACCGTGCCCTTTCGGTACCTGCCGCCCAGGCAATCCGTGCGCATGGCCTTCAACGTGATCCTCGATCGCGAACCCGACCCCGTGGGCGGTGCCGACTACACCAAGAAGCTGGCCAATGGCGAGCTGTCGCGGCGCGGTGTCGCCGAGGCGTTGGCTCACTCGGAGGAATTCCGCCGACAGGTGCCCATCGGCAACGTGCTCCTCTCCATGCACGTGAGCCGAAGTGAATTCGTAGCGGGGCTGCCCCGCGCCGCGCGGATCCTCGACCTCGGCGGCACGCACCAGGGACTGCCGGACGGTGCGCTGGTCCACCTCGGCTATCCCTATCCGTTCGACAAGCTGGTCGTCGTTGACCTGCCGGTGGAGGAGCGAGACGAGATCTACCAGGGCGGATCGACCGGCGAGCCGGTCGTCTCGGAGCTCGGTCCGGTGCAATTCGCCTTCCATTCCATGGTGGATCTCGGTCGCTACGCCGACGACTCCTTCGACCTCGTCTACAGCGGTCAGTCCATTGAGCACGTCAGCGAGGAGGACGGGGACCGGGTGGTCCACGAGGCGTGGCGCGTGTTGGCCCCCGGCGGATGGTTCTGTCTGGACACGCCGAACGGGCCGGTATGGCGCTTGCGCTCGAACGCGCCGATGAACCACGACCACAAGATCGAATACGGCGCCGGCGAGCTCGTGGCCAAGCTGGAGCGGGTCGGCTTCGAAGTGCGGGAGTGCAAGGGGCTGAACCTCATGCGTCGCGGTGCAGCGGCGGGTGTGTTCGACGAGGCCGAAGCCAGCGGTTACCCCGGGGTGTTCGCCGCCGCGGAGGACTGTTTGCTGCTAGCGGTGGTGGCGCGGAAGCCGGCGTCCTGACGGCGACGCCTACGGCGTCGCCGTCGCTATGATCGTGTTGGGCACCAGCTCCACCCAGGTCGTCCCGGGCTCGAGCGGAATCGGCACGCCAAACGCGTTCACGAACTGGGTCGGATCGCCGAGCGCGCCGCGATGCCAGGTCGCGGCGAAGGCCATGCCGTTGCGATAGACGGTCGCCGTGCCACTGGCGTTGGGATACAGGTCGGCCTGGACCTCCAGGCCACCCTCTTGATTCTCGGCCCAGGGCCCGTAACTGACCTGCACGTACTGCACCACGACGTTCGGCGTCTGGTTCTGCGCACCATCGGCCAGCATGTCGGGAGTGAGGCCGTTGTAGAAGCGTTGGAACGTGTTGGTGGACGCGTTCCACTTCCATGTCACATTCGAGGTACCCGAGAAGTTGATGTTGACCGTGGACACCGGGGACCCGCCGCCCGGTAGGGCCGGCGAGTAGCTGAACAGCGGCTGCGGTGGCGTGGTCATCGTCGGGTGCGTGCCGTAGACGATGGCGGTGGAGGTGAAGTCGGCGTCGGGCGGCACCCTCCCCGGGGGGTGGATCATCAGCGAGTTGCTGTCGCCCAGGTCGACGTTCACGATGGGCGAGGCGTTGATGTTGGCGATCACCGGGTTGATGCCGCCCACATGAGCGAGGAGGGGGCTCCCCAGCTGCCCGAGGATGCCGATGTCGATGTTGCGCGCCGACCGGGCGGGCCCGATGAGCGCCGCGTCCTGGCACTGGAACACGGCGGCGAAGCGGGTGATCCCGCCTTCGACGGGCTCCTCGAACACGATGTCCGCCTTGTCCAACCCGGCTTGTGGCCGCCCAGCGGGGTAGTTGTCGATCTTGACCGCCATGGCCGGCCGTTGGGGCACCGTGCCGCCCGGCGAGGGGAGCCCGGTGAGCGGGCAGGCCGGCTTTGGGGCGCTGGACGTGGTCGTCGTGGTCGGCTTGACCTTGGCCGCAGCCGACTGGTGGGGCGGATCGGAGGAGCAGGCGCTCAACGCCAGGCCGGCGAGTCCGGCGGCGGCCAGCACGCTCCAGACGAGCGGACGCCGCGCGTGGAACGGAATTCGACGGATTTCCCCATGACTGCGCAACGATCGTAGGTGGGCCGTGCCCGAAAGTGGTGTCATCCACGGGGGTTCCTCCGGTCGCACCTGGTCGGCGGGCCGATGCCGCATGCCCGGGCGACGGTCCGGTTCAGGCCGAAGGGGTCCCCGCCGCGCTGCCGGCGGTGGCCGCCGCCCCGGTGTAGACCTCGGTCCAGTTGCCGCCCGACGCACCGTACGAGGTGGCGGGGCCCAGCCCGAAGTGCCCGTATACGTTCTCCATGGCGCGGCGGATCACATCGGTGACGCCGGGGAACGGGCCCGGGATGACGTTCGGGGGGATCACGCCGGTCGTCGACAGGAGCGACACGAAGCTGGCGGAGCCGCTGGCGAACACGCCGCCGCCGTTACCGGGTGCCGTGAAATAGGTGATGTCGGACCAATTGGACTGGCCGGGCACCGGCGAATGGGCTAACACGTCGGCGTTCTTCGGGCCCGGCAACGACGGGACGTAACGGTCGTACTCACCGAGGATCGTGCTGGGGAAGGCCTGCCCACCGGTCAGGTTGCACCCGTCGTAGAACCACGAGGAGCCGTCGGTGACGATGGTGTCGGCCTTGGCACCCACGGACTGGTACGTGGAACCGATCAGCGTGGACTCCGGCTGGTTCACCGGGGCCTGGTTCCAGTTGACCGTGGTCAGCGACGGTTCCTGGCCGGCCAGCGGGTCCTCGGCGGCATCCTTGTAGCAGACCTGCAACCGGTTGGGGCCCACCGAGCTGGGCTGCATGCGGATTTGGCGGTAGCAGGCGTTGGCCCCCAGGAAGGCGAGATTGATACCGGCCGCGTTCGCCTGCGCCGCGCCTTGCCGCATGGGTTGGGACCAGTACTCGTCGTGGCCGAGGCTGAAGAGGCAGTGGTGGTTCATGAGGAGCTGTGGCCGGGCGTGCAGGTCGACGTCGGTCCAGTACGTCAGGTCCAGGCCCAGGCTCTCGAGGTGGAACAGCAACGGCAGCTCGTTGCCCACGAAGTCGGCCGCGCCCGACGCCCAGGTCTGCGGGTAGGGGCGGTCGAACGACACGATGCGGGCCCGGCTGGCGAAGTCGGACTTTCCCGCACCGTTCTGCCCGTAGTAGAGGCTGTAGTTGCCCCACAGGTTGTAGGCCTGCCACGTCGTGACGCTGTTCTGGATCACGTAGGCCGCGGTGGACTTGTCGTCGCGGATGGTCAGCGGCACGAACTGCTGCTCGCCGCCGCTGCCCACCAGCTTCAGCAGGTAGCAGCCGGGGGGCCAGTCCTTCGTGATGTCGAGCGTCATCGTGGGCTTCCACGGGCAGCTCACCGTGCCGGCGGGGCTGAGTACCGGGGCGGGCTGGGCGCCGGCCGCCACGAAGTCGGTTTGCAGGAGGAGGCGGCCACCCAGCCCCTGGTAGTACCCCATCCGGTACACCTGTGTCTGCACCGCGCTCGCCGAGGTGTTGATGAAGAGCGTGACGTCGTCACCGGGTTTCGCGCTCGACCTGGCTGGCGAACCCCTCGAGAGCGTGGTCGGGCTGCACGTGGTTGCAGATCCAGTTGAGCGTGCCCGGCTTGGCGTTCTCCGTGATCAGCCAGGGCGCCGTCGGCACCACCACCCCGGTGGCCAATTTCTTCTCGACGACGGCGGGTCCCGTGGCGAACCGCTGGCGCCGTGCCCGTGCCGGCGGCTTCTTCTTGTTGGAGGTCAAGCGGGTACCCGCCGCCGCGCTCACCGCGCCCAGGGCCGAGAACTGGAGGAACTGGCGGCGGTCGACGGGCCGGCGCGCCGAAGGTTCCGGCGACGGCACGTGATCGGCGCCGCCGTCCGGCTGGAGGGGCTGCACAGCGAAAGTGTACCCAGGAGCCCCCGTTGGACGGCGGCGTCGCCCCGTCGCCGGGTGCTCGTGGGACCACCTACCATTCCGGGGTGAGCTGGGCCCGTTCCCTCCCCGCACCGCTGCGCCGGCCCCTGTCCCGGCTGGTGCGTGCCGCCTGGGAGGGTGCGTCCGAGCTCGGAGCGATCGGACCGGACGATGCGCGTGGCCGGCGCTTCGGCCGGATGGGGCCGGGTGCGTGCCTGCTCTTCCCGCAGGGCGCGCTCTACAACGAGCACCTGATCCACGTTGGTGCCGAGACCATCGTGGGACCGGGTGTGTCGATCTCGGCGGGCATGGCTCCCGGACAGGAGATGCCCACCAACCCGGTCGTCTCCATCGGCAGCCGTTGTCTCATCGGTCGCGGCTCGCACATCGTCGGTCATTGGGAGATCGTCATCGGCGACGACATCCAGACGGGGCCCTATGTCTACGTCACCGATCAGAACCACTCCTACGAGGACCCGATCGACCCCATCGGGCGCCAGTGGCCCGTCGAAGCTCCGGTGCGTATCGGTTCGGGGAGCTGGCTCGGTGCCAACGCGGTGATACTCCCTGGCGCGCAGATCGGTGAGCACGTGGTCGTTGCCGCGGGCGCCGTGGTCCGTGGCGAGGTCCCCGACCGCTGCGTGGTGGCGGGCGTCCCGGCTCGCATCGTGCGGCGCTGGATCGAGGGATCCGGCTGGGTCGCGGAGAAGGACATGTCACTGTCATGAGCACGCCAAGGGGCTCACGGTCGCCGCACCTGGTGACGGTGAGCGGTCAGGACGCCCCTGGCATCGCGGAACGTCTGTTCGACGCGCTCGCCGGCTGCGACGTCGATGTGCACGACGTCGAGCAGGTCCGGGTGCACGGTCACCTGCTGCTCTGCGTCGAGGCGGAGCTGCCACCGGCTCGGGTGGCCGCGGTCCGGGCAGCGGTGCGCGAGGAACTGTGCGGGGCCGGCGCCGGCGTCACGATCGAACCTCTCAGAGAAACCGAGACGGGCGCGCCGGACGAGCAGCACCTGATCACGCTGCTCGCTCCCGAGGTGGATGCGGCCACGCTCCGTGGTGTGACGGGCTGCGTGGCGCGCTGCGGCGGCAACATTGAGCGCATCGTGCGGCTGTCCGCCTATCCCGTGCACAGCTACGAGCTGTCGGTGGCGGGCGCGGACGTGGACGCGCTCCGCCGCGCCCTGGCCGAGGAGGCGGCGCGCCGCCAGGTCGATCTGGCGATCCAGCCGGCGGGCCTGCACCGCCGGGCCAAGCACCTCATCGTGATGGACGCCGACTCGACACTCGTCCAGGGGGAGGTGATCGATCTCCTGGCGGCGCGCTGTGGGAGCGGCGCCCAAGTGGCCGCCGTGACTGCAGCGGCGATGGCCGGCGAGCTCGACTTCGAGGAGGCGCTGCGGCAGCGGGTGCGCCTGCTGGCCGGGCTGAAGGTGGGGGACCTCGAGGCGGTACAGCGAGGCCATCGTGCTCATGCCCGGTGCCCGTACGCTGGTGCGGACGCTGAAACGGCTCGGCTACGAGCTCGCGGTGGTGAGCGGCGGGTTCACGGAGGTGATCGGGCCGCTCGTCACCGACCTCGGCATCGACCATCTCGCGGCCAACGCGCTGGTCCTCGACGACGGCGTCGTGACGGGCGACCTGGTGGGTCCCGTCGTCGACCGCGCCGGCAAGGCCGCGGCCCTGGTCCGTTTCGCCGCCGCAGCCGGCGTGCCGCTCGCCGCGCACCATCGCGGTGGGCGACGGGGCCAACGACATCGACATGCTG
The DNA here is from genome assembly GCA_963756625.1 of uncultured Acidimicrobiaceae bacterium. Classification (GTDB taxonomy): domain Bacteria; phylum Actinomycetota; class Acidimicrobiia; order Acidimicrobiales; family RAAP-2; genus Bog-473. The sequence continues at coordinate 40,679 of CAVWNQ010000001.1, read as the reverse complement.
GCGGCGGCGGGCCTGGGCATCGCCTTCAACGCCAAGCCGCTCGTGCGTCAGGCGGCCGACACCGCGCTCAGCGTGCCGTACCTCGACGCCATCCTCTTCCTCCTCGGCATCTCGCGGCGCGAGGTCGAGCTGGCCGACCGCCTGGACGACGAGAGCTCCCCATGACCATGACGGCCCAGGGCGAGCAGGGCACACAGGCCGACAACCGCGGGGAGCGCCCACTCATGCGGGGCTGGCTGCACGTCGGCGCCTGTGCCGCCTGGCTGATCGGGGGGCCCTTCCTGATCGCCGCCGGGCCCGCCGTCGGACCGACGACGGCTCTGGCCGTCTACGTCGCAGGCATGGTCGCATTGTTCGGCACCAGCGCGGCCTTCCACCGCGTCCGCTGGTCGGCGCCGGCCTGGCGACGCATGCGCCGGGCCGACCACAGCGCGATCTTCGTCGGCATCGCTGGCACGTCGACCGCGGTGGCGGTGCTGGCGCTGCACGGCTGGGCCGAGATCCTGCTGCTCGCCCTGGTGTGGGGCGGCGCGATCGTGGGCATCCTGCTGCGCCAGGTCTGGCTCGACGCGCCGCAGTGGGTCGTCGCCGTCCCCTACGTCGTGGTGGGCTGGTGCCCGCTCGTCGTGGTGCCGCAGCTGGTGCACGGCCTCGGGTGGCTGGGCTTCTCGCTCACGATCGTGGCGGGACTCGCCTACACCGCGGGGGCGCTCGTCTACCGCGCGGAAGCGGCCCGACCCCTGGCCCCGCGTGTTCGGCTTCCACGAGCTCTTCCACGCCTGCACGCTGGTGGGCGCGGCGTTGTTCGCCGCCGTGGTGGTGTTCATCGCCCTTCCCCGGGGCTCACGCGCCGGCAACATGTCAGCCGATGGCGCCGTCGGCGCGCAGCTGGACCAGCTCCTCGCCGGCCAGGCCCAGCTCGGCCGACAGGACCTCGTCGGTGTGCTCGCCCAGCCAGGGCACACGTGACTCGGGACCCTCGGCCACGTCGGCGAACTTGACGGGCAGGCCCGGGATCAGCACCGGCTGCTCGACGCCGTCGCTGCGCGGGTGCTCGACGAGCATGTGGCGGGCCGCCAGGTGAGGATCCGCCACGACGTCGGCGTCGGTGGCCACGGGGCCGGCCACCAGACCGGCCGCGTTCAGCGCGTCGCACGCCGCCGCGCCGGCTCGCGCACCGGCCCACGACTCGATGGCGGGCCGGATCTCCGCGTCGAGGTTGTCGAGCCAGCCCTGCGGCGTCTCGAACCGCGGGTCGTCGGCCCACTCGGGCCGGTCGATCGCCCGAGCCAGGTCCGGCCACTGGTGCGGCCGCAGGACCTGGAGCATGAACCAACCGTCGGCCGCGCGGAAGCCGTGCAGGATCCCCGGCCAGGGGGTTCCCATCGGCATGCCCATCGACCAGAAGTTGGGCACCACGTCGAGCATCGCGACCATGGCGTCGAGCATGGCGACATCGACGCGCTGGGCCCGTCCGGTCCGGTCGCGTTGGCGCAGCGCGGCCAGCGTCCCGATGACGGCGAACAGGGCGGTCGCGATGTCGCCCAGCCCCCCCATGGGCGAGCCGATCGGTGCCTGATCGGGCGGCCGCTTGAATTCGTAGGCGCCGCTCATGGCTTCGACGATGGAGGCCAACGCGGGCCACCCGTCGTAGGGTGACGGTGGGACGCCGGCGTGCACCGGACGCCCGAAGCCCGAGATCGAGAGGTACACCACGCCCGGGTGCACGGCGACCACGTCGTCGTAGGCCAGCTTGAGCCGCTCGGCCGCGCCGGCCCGGAAGTTCTCGGCCACCACGTCGAAGCGCGGGGCGAGCCGAAGCACGAGCGCGCGTCCAGCCGGGTTCTTCAGGTCTATGACGACCGAGCGCTTCGAGAGGTTGTTGCGCATGAAGGTGGCGCCGACCGGGCGCCCCTGGGGGTCGACCATGGCGGGTGCGGCACCGCGACCGAGGTCGCCGGTGCCCGGCGCCTCGACCTTGACCACCTCGGCCCCGAGCCGGCCGAGCAACTGGGTGGCGTAGGGGAGCGCCTGCATCTGCTCGAGGGACAGGATGCGGATGCCTTCGAGGGGCTTGCCCCAATGCGCCGCCTCGGGGTTGACGACGTCGCCCAGCCTCACGTGCGGTCGAGGCCGAGCATGGTGATCGCGTTCCCCCGCATGATGCGGTAGACGTCCTCGTCGGACAGGCCCCGCACCATCTGCTCGGCCACTGCCTTGGTGTCGGGCCACGTGGAGTCGGTGTGGGGATAGTCGGTCTCGAAGGTGATGCGGTCGCCGCCGATGACACCGAGCGAGTCGAGCCCGTGCTGGTCGCGGAAGAAGCAGCCGTAGACCTGGCGATGGAAGTAGGTCGACGGGGGCTCGGGCACGATGTCCTTCACACCGCCCCAGGCGCGGTGCTCTCGCCATACGTCGTCGGCCCGCTCGAGGATGTAGGGCAGCCAGCCGATCTGCCCTTCCGAGTAAGCGAGGATCAGGCGGGGGAAGCGGATCAGCACCCCCGAGAAGAGGAAGTCGGTCAGCGAGGACATGGCGTTACCGAAGCTCAGCGTCGCCGCCACGGCCACCGGTGCGTCGGCCGAGGTGGCCGGCATCCTCGACGACGAGCCGATGTGCATGCACACGACGGTGCCGGTCTCCTCGCAGGCGCCAAAGAACGGGTCCCAGTAGCCACCGTGGATGCTCGGGAGGCCGAGATGGGGCGGGATCTCACTGAAGCACACGGCCCGCACGCCGCGGGCGGCATTGCGCCGGACCTCGGCGGCCGCCTTCCCGACGTCCCACAGCGGGATGATGCACAGCGGGAGCAGCCTTCCCTCACTGTCGCCGCACCACTCCTCGACCATGAAGTCGTTGTAGGCGACGACGCACGCTTCGGCCAGCTCCATGTCCTTCGCCTCGAGGAAGGTCTGACCGCAGAAGCGGGGAAACGTCGGGAAGCACAATGAGGCATCGACCCAGTTCGCCTCGTTGTCGGCGACACGCGCCTTGGGGTCGTAGCAGCCGGGACGCATTTCGTCATAGGTGATGGGTGACATCGTCATGTCGTCCCGGTCGAAACCGACCGCGGCGACGTGCCGCTTGTTGACGTAGACGAGATCCTCGTAGACCCAGCAGTCGGCTTTGGGGCCGTCGGGGTCGAAGGTCTGGCGGTAGGCGCCGCCCCCGATGTGCTCCATCTCCCCGATGCCGCGCCGCTCGGCTTTGGGGCCGTGGGGGCGAAAGCGCGCCGGGAGCCAGGTGTCCCACAGGTGCGGGGGCTCGACGATGTGGTCGTCGACGCTGATGATCCTCGGCAGTGGGGTGGTGCTCCCGAGACGCGGGGTGGTGTCGTCGATCAGGTCGGTCATGACCGCTCCAGTGTGGCAGCGAATGCGACCAGCGGGGCCAGGGTGTCGAGCTCGTCCAGGACGGCGGACATGTCACCCGCCCGCACCCGCAACACGACCTCGTCGACCCCGAGCCGGGCGTAGTGCTCGCAGCTTCCCCTGGTCCGCCAGGGTGCCGAAGGGAACGACGCTGAGGGAAGCGGGGTCGCGGCCGGCCTCCTCGGCCCTGGCCGCGAGCCGCGGGATGGCCTGGCCGAGGCCCCCGCCGCCGATGGGAAGCCAGCCATCGGCGTGTGAGACCACCGCGGCGAAGACCGAGTCCCGGGCCGCCCCGCCGATGAGCGTGCGCACCCGCGGCTGCTGCACGGGCTTCGGCCAGGACCACGACGGACCGAAGTCGACGAACTCCCCGTGGAATTCGGCCTGCTCGGACGACCAGATGGCCTGGATGGCGGCCAGGTGCTCGCGCACAACGTGCCAGCGGCGGCTGAAGTCGACACCGTGAGCCTCCGCTTCGGCCCTGTTCCAGCCGATGCCGACACCGAGCGTGACGCGCCCGCTCGAGAGGTGGTCGAGCGTGCCGACCTGCTTGGCCAGGAGGATCGGGTCGTGCTGGGCCGCCAGCAGGATGCCGGTGCCGAGCCCGATGCGCGTGGTCACGGCCGCGGCCGTGGCCAGGGCCACCAGGGGATCGACGCAGCGCTTGTAGTCGTCGAGACGGACGCCCGCCACGAGCGCCGGCGGAATCGCCTCGGCCACGGGCAGGTGGGTGTGCTCGGGCAACCAGAACGAGTCGAAGCCCCGCGCCTCCACGGCGGCGGCCATGGCGGCCGGGGACAGGTCGCGGTCGGTGAGGGCGGCGGTGATGCCGAGGCGCACGGTCAGGTGGGCGGGGCCTTGGCGGCGAAGTCGGCCAGGGTGCCCGTCCGCGCGGCGCCGGACAGCAGGCGGAGAACGCGCTCTGCTCGCGCCGGTTGGCCTCGCGCACGGCGTCGCGCCGGGCCGCCCGCATGAGTGACGTGATGGCCCGGGTGGAGGGGCGTGACAGGGCGGCGACACGGGAGGCCAGAGCCACCGTCTCGGCGTGTACCGTGCCGGGCTCGCACACGTGGAGGGCGAGGCCGAGCTCGACGAGCTCCTCGGCACCGACCCACTCCGAGGTGAGCAGCACCCGTGCAGCACGCTGCCATCCCATCACGGCGGGAAAGAGGACGCTGCTCGCCGCCTCGGGCGGCACGCCGAGCTCGGAGAAGGGCACGCGCAGACGGGCGGCGCGGTCCACCAGCACGAGGTCGCAGTGGGCGAGCACCGTGAAGCCGAGGCCGACCGCGACCCCGTTGACCGCGGCCAGGAGGGGGACCGAAATGTCGCCGAGGCAGTCGAGGAGGCCCTGGAACCCCCGGTCCGAGCCCTCGACCTTGGTGCCGGTGGCGATGGCTGCCATCTCGGTCAGGTCGGCGCCCGACGTGAAGGCACCCTCGCTGCCGGTCAGCACCACGGCGGCGACGGTCTCGTCCGCGTCGGCGGCACGCAGCGCGGCGGTCAGCTCGAGGTACATGGCGGTGTCGAACGCGTTGCGCACCTCGGGCCGGTTGAAGGTGAAGACGCGGACGCCCGGCGCGGCGTCCTCGGTCTCGATGCGGCTCACGAGGGGAGCGCTACTCGTTCTCGGCGGCTTTGGCCCGCCGGGCGATGACGTTCTCCGCCGCCTGGTTCAAGTGCAGAGACAGCGGCCACCCGATGTAGTGGGTGAGGTGCACCACGATCTCCCGCACCTGGTCGACCGTGAGCTCGTCGCGCGCCAGGGCCCTGTCGAACTGGATGTCGAGCAGGTCGCTCTTGTCCAGCGTCGCCAGCACGCCGATGGTCATGAGGCGTCTGTCGCGCACGTCGAGCTCGTCGCTCGTCCACACGGTGCCGAACAGGTGGTCGACCGTCATCTCGGTGTAGCGGCCCGGGACGGCATCCGGGTCGACGCTGAAGCCGTAGACCTCCTCCATCTTCGCGATGCCGGCCCTGCGTCGGTCCTCCGGCTGGCTCATCCTCGCGTCTCCCTGCTCGTGGCCACTCCAGCCTCCCTGCCGCGGTATGCGCCCGTGACGACCCGGAACGGTACGTCCAACCTCATCCTCGGGGAAACCGAAGACCTGGTTGGTGCGGCGCTCGGTCGAATTCGGCCAGAGGGAGCGCGACACCCCGAGCTCGCTGGCCCAGCTGGCGGACGGCGCCCAAGTCCTTCTGCGGGACCATAGACCCTGGACAGCTGTGCAAACTACCGTCTGGACCTATGATCGATCGCATCGGGGACGGCCGCGAACGCAGCGTCGAGGCGGACGGCGGCCGTGACGACTACGCCGGCCCTTTCGACCCCGAGTTCGACTACGAGGACCTGTCGAAGGTGGCACTGGTCAGGCTGGTGCGGGAGTACGGGCTCATCGTCCACCTCCTCGACCGCTCCATGTGTGCGGCCATCGGCCTGCGCTACGGCGCCGAGGCGGTCAAGGAGCTAGCCATCGAAGAGTGGGCCGGCGCCAGCCCGGTCTACGGCGATCGGCTGCGCCAGATCATGCAGGTCGAGGGTGACGGCGTCTCCGCCATCTTCAAGGTGCTCCAGCTCGACCCCGGCTTCCCGCACCACTACATGGACGTGCACTACGAGCTGGTCGACGAGAAGCACGGCTACTTTGAGCTGGCCTACTGCGGCGCGCTGATGGACGCGGAACCGTTCGGGGACGTGATGGTGACGAACATGTGCCACCACATCGAGGACGGCACGTTCGACGTGACCGCCCAGGCGGTGAACCCCAAGGCGCACATCCGCCACGTCCACCGGCCACCCCGGGTGCCAACCGATCGCGCGCCGCACTGCCGCTGGGAGGTGGTGATCGAGGACGAGACCGAGTCGCTACCCGAGAAGGACATCACGAAGATCACCGCGGCACGACGGCGGCGACCTTCACCTTCCCCGACATGAAGGACGGCACGCCACACGTGCCGGCCCCGGCTCCGATCCCGGCGTCCGGACGGTCCTGAACGTGTTCGACGCCATGGACGCGGCCGACCCGGCCGACGTGACGGAGCATCCGGCACGCCGGCACCTCTCCGAGCGCCAGGCTGAGGTCATGGAGCCTCGTCGCGGCGGCAGCCGAGGTGGCGGAGGAGCGGGCGTACACGGACATCCCGGTGCGGACGACGCCAACGGGGTCCAGCCCGAGGCGCCGCTGGACGACAAGGGAAATGGAGCACCATGACGACCGAGCGATCCTGCACGAGCCCCCGCGGGTCTCGGGCGACCGGGTCTTCTCGGTGTCGAAGAAGGGGGAGCTGACGGTGCTTCAGCCTGAACCGTCCGAGAAGCTGCGCACGCAGGACCTGTTCGCCGTGCGGTACTGCCTTACCCACGTACTGTCCATCGAGGAGGACTGACGACGATGCCCGCCTACCCCCGTGCCGAGCTGGAGGAGATGGTCGAGCGCTGGCTCGAGGCGAACCGCCAAGGAGAGTCCAAGAAGAACTGGCGACATATGGCCGACCTCTACACCGAGGACGCCACCTACGGCTGGAACGTCGGCCCCAATGACGAGTTCATGGCCGTGGGGCGCACGGAGATCCGCGAGATCGCGCTCGGCCTCGAGATGGCAGGGCTGGAGGGCTGGACCTACCCCTACCAGAAGGTCCTCATCGACGAGGCCCAGGGCGAGGTCCTCGGCCTGTGGAAGCAGGTGGCCGACGCGACGAAGGCCGATGGCACCAACTACGAGATCGCCGGGCTCGGCGGCAGCTGGTTCCGGTACGGCGGTGACTTCCAGTGGTCGTGGCACCGGGACTTCTTCGACGTCGGGAATGCCGGCGCGACGTTCCTGGCCATGATCAAGGATGGCACGCTTCTGCCGGGCATGCAGCAGCGGATCGAGCGCGCCATGGCGCACGAGCGCCAGCCGGGCCACTTCCCGCTGGGCGGTGCGCCGGTCGGCCTGTGGGAGGTGCCTCCCGGCGCGCGTAGACGGCCCCGGCACCGGTGTTCGGCCCGACCTGGTGGCGTGATGGCGCGTCGTCGACACGTCCATCGACGCAGGCTGGCTGCCCTCGTGATGGGTGGGGCGGCTGTCGTCCTGGCCGTGGCCGCTGTCCTCGGGACGGACTCGTCACGACCCGGACCGGGAGACTGCGCCAGCTGTGCTGAGCATCCTCTTCGCCTTGTTCTCCGCGTTCTCTAGCGCCACGACCGCCGTGCTGCAACGGCTGGCCTCGGTCTCGCGGCCAGAGGCGACGACCGGGTGGTGGCGGACCGCGCAGGTCCTGGTGCGTGACCCGCGCTGGCTGCTAGGCCTCGTCTTCTTGGGCGGCACGTTCGTCTTCCAGGCTGTCGCCCTCTATTTCGGCCAGCTGGCCGTGGTGCAGCCGGTCCTGGTCACCGAGCTCATCTTTACGTTGGCCCTGCGTCGAATTCTGGCTGCACGACCGGATCCGGCCCCGGACGTGGAGCGCGGCGGTCATGATCTGTGGCGGCCTGGCCGCCTTCCTCCTGGCGGCGCATCCCGAGGAGGGGCATCGCGTAGTAACGGTGGGCCATTGGGTGTGGGCCCTCTCGACGCGTGGGGTCGTGATCCTCGTGCTGATCGGGTTGAGCCGGAGGGGCTCGCCGGCACGACGCGCCGCCCTGCTCGGTTGCGCGGCCGCGCTCGTCTGGGCGATCGATGCGGCGTTCGTCAAGGCCGCCACCGATCTGCTGTCGCAGTCGGGCTGGGCCGCGCTGCTCGTGCACTGGCCGCTCTACGCGGTGGTGGCGAGCGGCGTGCTCGGGACGCTGCTCATCCAGGCGGCCTTCACGGCCGGCCCGTTGTCGGCCTCGCAGCCCGCGCTGCTCATCGTCGATCCGCTGGCGTCGATCGCGTTGGGCATCGAGCTCTTCGGCGAGCGGCTGAACACGAGTGCACCCGCGCTGACGGTGTCCGTGCTCGGTCTGGTCGTCATGGCGGCGGGCGTCGTGCTCATCAGCGCGTGGGCTCCGCCCGTGATGACCACGGCACGGGCGAGCCCGGCAGTCCACGGTTCCCCGGCGACGTGGCCGGACTGGGCATGTGACGACGCCCCTGCCGTCGCGGATGAGCCCCGCGGCCCGCCGGAAGGGGTAACCGCGGCCGAGCCCTGAAAGAATCTTCGAGGGACGCAGCGATACGTTTCACCGACTCGGGGCCTCTATCTGTAGTCGCCCCACCACCCGATTGCGGAGATGGCGGACATACGATCGCAACAGTCACGACGACGACCGGGGAGCAGCCGCTGACGACAGTTCGATCGTGGTGTCGATCGGTACGTCGGTAAGCTTCCACCCGAAGTTACGGGGCCCGGCACCGACGCGCTGTGGAGGAGGTGGAGGTGGAGGCAGACTCCGAGCACCAGTCCACCGTTGACGCGCTCGTCGCCGAGCGCCGGGCCAAGCGCGACGCGCTGGGTTCGCTCGGCATCGACCCCTACCCGATGCGCTTCGACCGCACGGACATGGCGGCCCAGCTGCACGTGCGATACGCCGACCTCGCGCCCGACATACGGACAGGGGCTCAGGCCCGGGTGGCCGGGCGGGTGGCCAGAATCCGCGGTCACGGGAAGCTGGCGTTCGTCACGCTCCAGGACGTGAGCGGCAGCATTCAGCTGCTCATGAGCGAGTCCGTGCTGGAGCCGACGGCGATCGAGATACGCGACCGGCTCGACCTGGGGGACTGGCTGGGCGCCGCCGGCGAGGTCGTGACCAGCCGCCGCGGCGAACTGTCGGTAGAGGTCACCAGTCTCAGCCTGCTCTCGAAGGCCCTACGCCCGCTGCCGGACAAGTGGCACGGCCTGAGCGACGAGGACACCCGCTACCGCCGAGCGCGAGGTGGACCTGCTGGCCAACCCCGACTCGCGGCGCGTGTTCGACATTCGGTTCAAGACGGTGGCCTCCCTGCGACAGACGTTCGCCGACGAGGAGTTCGTCGAGGTCGAGACGCCGATTCTTCAGAGTCTGGCCGGCGGCGCCATTCCGCGGCCCTTCGTGACCCACTCCAACGCGCTCGACATCGATCTCCGTCTCCGCATCGCGCCCGAGCTGTTCCTGAAGCGACTGGTGATCGGTGGCTACGAGCGCGTCTTCGAAATTCGGCGCAATTTCCGCAACGAAGGCATCGACACCCGTCACAGCCCGGAGTTCACGTCGCTCGAGGCCTACCGCGCCTTCGGCGACGTGCATGACGGCATGGACCTGACCGAGCGGGCCATCGTGGCCGCGGCGCGGGCCACGGTCGATCGCCTCACCTTCACTGTGGGCGACCGCAAGGTGGACCTCACACCGCCCTGGCCTCGTCTCGAGCTCCTCGATCTGCTCGAGGAGACTGTGGGCCGCCGGGTCCACCCGAGCGACCCGGTGGAGGACGTGCGCGCCGTCTGCGACGCGCAGGAGGTCGCCTATCTGGACTCGTGGGGATCGGGGAAGCTCATCTTCGAGCTGTACGACAAAATCCTCCAGCGCCGCACCGTGGACCCGCGCTTCATCTGCGGGTTCCCGGTGGAGGTCAGCCCGCTCGCCCGTCACCGCCCTGGCGACCCGACGCTGGCCGACCGCTTCGAACTGGTGATCGACGGCACGGAGCTGGCCAACGGCTACAGCGAGATGAATGTGCCCGAGGAGCAGGAGGCACGCTTTGCGGCCGAGGCGGCCACCGCGGCCTCGGGCGACCCTGAGGCGCACCCGGCAGACCGCGCCTTCGTACGCGCGCTGGAGTACGGGCTCCCGCCAACCTCAGGCATCGGCATCGGGCTGGATCGGCTCGTCATGCTTCTGGCGGAGGTGACGTCGATCCGCGACGTCATCCTGTTCCCGATCCTGCGCCCCCAGACGTCGCAGTGACCGCCCGACGTCGTGCCCGCCGCCGGAGGTCCCGGTCTCGCCGAAGTGACCGTCGCGAAGGGCTGCATGGTCGTGCGCAGTGACCGTAGCTGCCACGGCGACCGGTTGCGCCGGCGAGCACAGGCGAGTAGCGCAGCGGCGCACGAGGCAACCCGTGCCTGACCGGGCTCCACCCGGTCGGTACGCGACGATTGGCGCGTGAGCAGGAGGTCCACGCCCGCACTCGTACTCGTCGCTGCAGCGGCCACCCTGTTCAGCGCGGGGTGCACGTTTCCAGCGCGGGGTGAGGAATCGGCCCACTCCACGGCGCACCCGACCACCTCGACCACCTCGACCACGTCGACCACCGAACCGCCGATCGCGTGGGTGCCCTGCAACGGCAACCTTCAGTGCGGCACCCTGGTGGTGCCGCTGAACTACGCCGACCCACGAGGCCCGACCATTCCCGTCGCGGTGGCGCGGCACCCGGCCGAGAACCCCACGGCCCGCATCGGCTCTCTGGTGATCGACCCGGGTGGGCCCGGCGTCTCGGGCATCGACGACATGAGCAACGAGCTGGCGTCGTTGACGCCGGCGCTGCTCGACGACTTCGACATCGTCATGTTTGATCCCCGCGGGGTCGAGCGGAGCGACCCGGTGGAGTGTGACCAATCGCACGACGAGGCGCCATCTCCCGCTGACCCTGTCCCCGCGTCCCCCGCCGCGGTGCAGGCCGTGATCGACAACCTGAGGCAGTTCGCGGCAGATTGCGAGAAGACGGTGCCGACGCTCCTTCCCTACGTGGGGACGGTCGACGTCGCTCGGGACATGGACCTGCTGCGCCAGGCGTTGGGGGACAGCCTCCTGACATACATGGGCCAGTCCTACGGCAGCCTGCTCGGGCTGACCTATGCCGAGCTGTTTCCGACGCGCGTGCGCGCCATGGTGCTGGACGGCGTCATAGACCCGGCACTCTCCTTCACCCAATTCACTGAACAACAAGCGGTCGGCTTCGAGTCCGCCCTCGGGTCATTCTTCGCCTGGTGTGCCGGAACTCCATCGTGCCCCTGGAGGCCAGCCGGCGATCCCACGGCGGCATTGCTTGCCGAGATCGATACTGGCGCAGCCCACGCGGGCACGCTGTACGACGCCTTGCTCGACGGGCTCTACTCGCGCAACGACTGGCCCCAACTGGGCGACGCGCTGGCCGCCGACGCCAGCGGTAACGGAGCGCCGGCATCGTCCATGGCCAACCACTACGCGCGGGGCGGTTCGTCCAACGGGGCCATGGCTTCGGTGGCCATCGACTGCCTGGACCATCCGGTCGACCGTGACCTGGCCGCCTACGACGAGCTGGCCGACTCGCTCCGTGCCTCGGCGCCGGTGTTCGGGCCCCTCCTCATTTGGGGGGAGGCGTCGTGTGCCGTGTGGCCCGATCCCCCAACGCGCGCTGCGGCTCCGGTCAGTGCCGCCGGCGCCCCGCCGATCCTTCTCGTCGGCACGACCGGCGACCCCGCGACGCCCTATGCCTGGGCGGTCAACGTCTCCCACGAGCTCAGCGGTAGCGCGCTGTTGACGGTGGACGGGGACAACCACGTGGCGTACTTCTACAGCTCCTGTGTGCGGGCGGCCGTGCAGGCGTATCTCGTCGGCGGCGTCACGCCACCCCCGGGAGCCACCTGCACGTCGTAAGTAGGCTGGCGGACCATGTGGGCTCAGATGATCACCATGCGGCTCAAGCCGGGGAAGGAGGCGGAGCTGGACCGGCTGTACGCGGCCCTGCGCGCCGCCGAGCGTCCGGGCTCCGGGCTGCTGCGCACGACCGCCGCCCGGGACCAGAAGGACCCCAGCCGCCTGTATCACTTCGTCGTGTTCGAGAGCGAGGAGAAGGCGCGTGCTCGGGAGCAGGACAGCTCGCGCCAGGCGGACCTCGAGACGGTCCGCGGGATCATGGCGGAGATCTTCGACGGGCCGCCCGAGTTCGTCGACCTCGAGATTTTCGAGGAAGAGGTCTACTGACCCGCGGGCGGGTCACGACGCGTTACGACGTCGTGAACCGGTAGGTCCCGCTCCCCACGGAGAGGACGGCGCGGCCGGCGCCCGGCGGCAGCACGGTTACCCCCGGCGCCTGGGCCACGGGCAGACCGCCCTCCCGCGCGTTGGCGGGATCGGTGGTGGGAAGCTGCACGAGGGCCGACGCGTTCGCCGGCACCCCGAGCGTCAACGTCACCCCACCGCCGCGTCGTTGCCAGGACACGGCCGTGGGTCCGGCCACAGTCGGCATCGTCCCCGACGCACGCGCCAACCCCGAGGCCGGGGGCGTTACCGCAATCCGCACCGTGCCGTCGGGGTTGGGCTCTTGGAACGTCACGCCGAGGAGCGTCTCCTGGATCGCCACCAACGCGGACGAGCCCCAGCCGTGCGACATGGAGTCGCCGATGAGGTCACTCGGACGCCAGACCTCCCAGGTGAAGGTCCCGCCTGCCGCCACGATGTGCGCCCAGCCCGGCATCGACGCGTCGGTCAGGGTGTGCACAACGGCGTCCGGCATGTCCGCCGCGGCGAGGGCGCGCAGCAACTCGAGCCCGTGGTTGGGCCCGACATTGATCCCGAGGCTGGCCACGAAGGTGCCGACCTCTTTGACGTCCGCGGCGGGCACCACGCCGTAGGCGAGCGGCAACGCATTGGCTTCCTGCGAGGCGTGGTGACTCTGCGCCCCGGAAGCGTCGACGCCGTCCACGTAGGTGCCGTCACTGCGGCGCAGCGTCGCGTTGACGGCCGCCGCCAGCTGGGCCGCCCGCGCCTGCCAGAGGGAGGCGCCGCCGGCGTCGCCGGCCAGGGTGGCGAGTTGGGCCACCCGACCGAACGCGTTCACCGACAGCGCGTTGCTGGCTGTATCGGCGGCGACCGAGAGGTCGTAGCCGTAGACGGGGTCTCCGTTGCTGGCGTCGCCGAGCCCGTACAGCAGCCCCGTCCCCGCCTGCCGTGTCGACCATAGCCAGGCCGCGACCTTCGCCACCGAGGTGTAGTGCGTGAGCGCGGTGGCCTTGTCGCCCGTCGCCAGGTAGTAGCGCCAGACCCACTCGGGGTATCGCGCCGTGAAGGTGGCGTAGGCGCGGGCGCCGTCGCCGTTGGGATAGACCGCGTTGACCTGTCCGTCGGGCCAGTAGCGCGCCTGGCCACGCGCCACGTCGCGCAGGCCCTGCCAGCTCATGTTCTGGTCGCCGTACGCGTGCATGATGGCCTCGGACTCGTTGGCCGAGTCCCAGAGGAACGGCCCCTTCTCACGGGTGGGCGTGTCCACGAACTGCTCCTGGCTGCAGTACAGGCACGAGCGCGCGGTCAGGCGCCACACCGCGTCGAGCGTGCGGTTGTCCGACGAGAAGGTGGCCATGGGGACGGCGGGCATCGCCGCGTGCCGGGCGATGGCCGCCACTTGCCCGCGGTCGACGGTCTCGCCGGGGTCGTCGATCTGCAGGTAGCGGAACCCGAAGTAGGTGAAGGCCTCGTAGATCTGCGCGCCCGGCCGCATGACGTAGGACGAGGAGAGGTTCGTCTCTTGGGTGCCGTGTAGCGTCGAGACCTGCCCGTCGGGGTCGAGTAGATAGCCCGCCCGTAACGCCACCGTCCGGCCGTCCTGCCCGACATCGAACGCGACGCGCGGGCGCGCCGCGTACACGGCGCCGAAATCGGCGACCACCGCGCCGCCGTCCACGGTGTGGAGGCGCACCGGCAACACCACGCTTTCCTTGATGGTCGTGCGCTGCGGGTAGGTCCGGATGAACGGCGGCGTGCCGGCGAAGCCGGCGATGGCGGGCGTGGACCAGCCCGATTCGTCGAAGCCGGGACTGGCCCATCCCTCAGGGTGGGCGCGCCCGTCCACCCACTCGACGAAGTCCCCGACGTCGGAGTTGCGCTGAGGGGATGGCAGCCATTCGGCCGGGTGCTCATGCCACGATCCGTCCGAGACGTGCAGCATGCGGGAGCCGTCGGCGTACCAGAGGGAGAGCTGGAGGAGCAGCCCTGGAGACGACGCCGGCCGTCCCTGGCCGGGCCCGTACCAGCGGTGCAGCACGCCGACGGCGCTCGTGTGGCCGCCCCGGAGCACGGCGGTGAGGTCCACGGCGCGGGCGTACTGCTCGTCGGGAAAGGAGAAGCTCGGCCAGGCGTCCATCGGTGCCCCGTCCACGTAGAGGCGGTAGGTGTGGGCCGCCGAGACGTACGCGATGGCGCGCCGGAGCGAGCCGGACGGCGGCGTCACCTCGCTCCGCAGGTAGGTCACTCGGTCAGGTTGTTGCGAGCGGGCCGCCGGGATGAGCCAGCTGGCCCGCCAGTCGGTGTCCCGGAGCGCGGTGGTGAAGCGGCCGGCTGCCGACACCGGGCCCCAACGCTCGCCGTCCCCCCGGGGCTGGATCGTCCACTCGTAGGCGGCATCGGACGCAAGCGTGGGCCCGCCGTAGGCCACGAACGCCTGCTGGGCCGACTCGACGTCGCCGCTCTCCCACACCGTCCGGGCGTGCGCGGGATCGGTCCGCCGTACCACGACGCGGAAGGCCGTCTGCATGACCCGGCGGCCCGACGCCTGCAAGGTCCACGCGAACAGGCACGCGTCGGGGTCCACGCCAATCGGGTCGACGAGGCCGTTCACCGTGAGGACGCCGGCCCGCAGCGTGCCGGCCGCCGGTTTGGCCTGCAGCGCGGACGCGTCCCGCACGGCCCGAACGCCTCCCGCACCGACCGCCGCGTTGGCACCGGGCGGTTCCAACGCAGCCCCGGCCGCGGCGCCGGCGGCGAGGCCGGCCGAGGAGCCGAGGAAGGCGCGTCGGCCGAAACGGCTCATGTGCCCCCGATCGCCCGCACCGCGTCCAGTGCGGCGTCGGCCACGTAGACGGTGCCTCCGGCCGACACCGCTACCCCGACGGGTGTCCCGAGGTGCGTCAGCACCCAGCGCGTGCCGTCCCCCGCACCGGCCCTACTGGTGACCGGCAACGCCCCGGCCGCCGTGTACAGGGCGCCCCCTCGCAGGGTGCGCCCGAGTTCGGTCCCCGTGGAGGACGGCACCACCCGTAACGCGTGCATGAACCCGTCGGTAACGAAAAGCGCGCCCGTCGGCCCCAGCGCCAGCCCGCGCGGGTCGTTCAGCTCGGCCGTGGGTCCCGTGGCGGAGAGGCCGTCGGCGAGATACGGCCCGTAGCTCCCCGTGCCCCCCACCACGACGCCGAGGTCGCCGGCGCCGACCGTGGTGCCGAAGAACGTCCCGCCGTGCGCCGCGGCGAGGAGCACCGACTGGTCACCGCCGTCGGCCACGAGGAGATCACCGGCCGGGTCGACCGCAACGGCCACCGGGTTCCAGAGTTGGGCCGCCGCCACCGGTCCGCCCTGCCCTTGGCTCCCGCAGATGCCGGTGCCGGCAGCAGTGAAGAGATGGCCCGCTGTCACCGCTTGCCCGAACACGGTGCCGTCGTGGGCCGGGACCACCCGCACCCGGCAGTTCGCCGTATCCGCGATGAAGAGGTCGCCGGACGCGTCGAGGGCGACCGACGTCGGCTGGTCGAGCTCGCTGAAGGTTGCCGCCAGGCCGTCGCCGCTGTAGCCCGCCTGACCCGTGCCGGCCACGGTCACTGCCCCCGTCGGGCCGCGCGGCCGCACCTCTTGGACGCGTTGCGCCGTCTCCTCGGCCACGAAGAGGTCGCCCTGGGCGTCCACGGCGACACCGGTGGGCTGGCCGATGGCGTGGGCGCCCGCGCAGCTGCCCCCGGCGACAGTCGTGACGTGCCCGGTCCGAAGCCGCACCCCGTAGCGGGTCCCCGGCGCCGCCGGCACGACCAGCACGCGGCAGTGCCCGGTGTCGGCCACGAAGAGGTCGCCCGCCGCGTCGAGCGCCAGCCCGCCGGGCATGTCCAGCTGGCTGGGACCGAGCACGGTCCGTACGGTCGTTCCGTCGGCCGACTCGGCCGCCCCGGCTGCCGCGGCCGCCCCGGCTGCGGGCCCTGCGCCGGCCGGAAGCCCCGCCACCGTCAGCGCGCCGAGCACGGCGAGGCTGGCGAGAGGCAAAAGGGTCCGCGGCACGGGCCATATCATGCCGGTTGCGGCCGCGGCGGGCACCGGCGGCGCGCCGTAAGTTGGCGGCGACCCATCCGTCGACGATGCACGGACGCACGACGACGCGCAGACAAGGAGGACACACCCGTGCCCGCACCAGAAGAAGCCCTCAGCGCCGGTAACGTCTTGCTCAACGGCACGGACGGCGCCCTGATCAACGCCTACCAGGCCCTCCCTGCGGGAGACGGCCCCTTTCCTGGAGTACTGGTGATCCACCATCTCCCGGGGTGGGACTCGGGGACCAAGGAGATCACCCGACGCTTCGCCGCCGACGGCTACAACGCCCTCTGCCCCAACCTTTACGCCCGCCAGGGCCTCGATGTGGATCCCGACGACGCCGCCGCCGCCACCCGCGAGGCCGGCGGCATCCCCGACGCGCAGTTCGTGGCGGACGCCGGCGTGGCGGTGGACGCGCTGCGCGCCCTGCCGACGGCCAACGGCAAGGTAGGCGTCATCGGCTACTGCTCGGGAGGCCGCCACGCCTTCCTGACCGCGGTGAGCGTGCCCGTCGATGCGGCCGTCGACTGCTACGGGGCCTTCGTCGTCGGCACGGTCCCCGAAGGCTTCCCGCTCAAGGTGTCGCCGCTCGTGGATCGCACCCCCGACCTCGTCTGCCCACTGCTCGGGCTGTTCGGCAACGACGACCAGTTCCCGAGCCCTGAGCAGGTCGACGAGCTGGAGCAGGCGCTCAAGGACGCGGGCAAGACGTACGAGTTCCATCGCTACGACGGCGCCGGCCACACGTTCTTCTCGGTGGACCGGCCCGCCTACCGCCCCGAGGCGGCGGTCGACGGCTGGCAGCGCATCTTCGACTGGTACGGCCGCTACCTGGCGGGCGGCTGACCATGTGCTCCTACCTCACCGTCGCCACGGACGTCGCCGGCAGCGCCAAGGGCGCCCAAGGGTGGTTCTCAGTCACCACGGCGCAGGTCTACTTCGACCACCCCTTCCACGCGCCGTTCGACCATACGCTCAACATCGACTTCATCGACCCGTCCCAGGGGCCGGGGGCCCGCGTCGCCGTCGAGCTGAACGCCGAGTCGGCTCGCCGCCTGGTCGAGTCCATCAACGAGGCCTTGGCCGCCGCAGGGGCCGCCGCCACGTGACCGCACCCACCGGTCCGGCGGCCGGCGTCCACCTGCCGTGGGCCCGGGTGCCGGGCGCGGTGCGGGCCTGGGCGGCCCAGTTCGGCGCGGGTTCCGCACAGGCGGTCCGCGATCTCAGCGGCGGGTTTTCTCCTGGCGCCACGGCCGTCCTGGCGTGGCCCGACCGGGCCGTCTTCATCAAGGCCGTGGGGGCCGACCTGAATCCCGAGTCGCCGGACATGCACCGCCGCGAAGCGACGATCTCCGCCGTGCTGCCGGCCACCCCGCGGTTTCCCCGCCTGCTCGCCACCTACGACGACGGCGACTGGGTGGCGCTGGCGTTCGAGGCCGTCGACGGGCGGCCGCCGCGTCATCCCTGGGACGCAGGGGAGCTGGCGGCGGTGGTGGCGGGGCTCTCGGCCATGCACCGTGAGCTGACGCCGAGCCCGGCGCCGGACGTGGAACCGCTGGCCGTCCACCGCGCAGAGGATCTTCGGCGGGTGGGTCACCCTGGCCGCCGACGGGGCACCGGCCGGCCTCGATCCGTGGGCCCGCCGGCACCTGGCCCGGCTGGCCGAGCTGGAAGCGGGCTGGCCCGCGGCCTGCGCGGGTTCGACGCTCGTGCACGGCGACGTGCGTGGGGACAACGTGCTGCTTACGGCCGACGGTGGCGTGGTGTTCGTGGACTGGCCCCACGCCGCCGTGGGCAATCCGGCCTTCGACCTCATCGCGTGGGCGCCCTCGGTCGTGCTCGAGGGCGGGCCGCAGCCCGAGGAGCTCTTGGCCCGCTACAAGAGCAGGCGGGGGCTCGAGGACGACGCCGTCACCGTCCTCCTCGCCGCGATCTCCGGCTTCTTCGTGTCGCAGTCGTGCGCGCCGACGCCGCCAGGGTTGCCCACGCTGCGCCCCTTCCAGGCCGCGCAGGGCGCAGCGGCGCTGGCCTGGCTCGGGCGCCGGACCGGATGGTGACCACCCCCACGTCCGTCCCGAGGCGCTACTAGGTTCCCAGCGTGCGCTTCGGGCTCCAGATCCCCAACTTTCCCGGCGAGACGCCCGGCGACATTTTCGACGGCGTCGTGCAGATGGCCACCGCAGCGGAGGAGACAGGGTTCGACTCGGTGTGGGTGATGGACCATTTCTATCAACTGCCCCCAATGGGCGGCCCCGCCGCGCCGATGCTCGACTCGTGCACGCTGCTGGGCGCGTTGGCGGCGCGCACCTCGAGGGTCCGGCTCGGCGCGCTGGTCAACGGCGTGACCTACCGCAACCCGGCGCATTTGGCGAAGATCGTCACCACCCTCGACGTGCTGAGCGGCGGGCGCGCCATCCTGGGCCTCGGCGCGGCTTGGTATGACATCGAGCACGAGGGGCTCGGCTTCGACTTCCCCCCGGCGGGCGAGCGCCTCGATCGGCTCGAGGAAGCCCTGCAGATCTGCCGCGCCATGTTCCGAGAAGAGGCACCGAGCTTCGACGGCCGGTACTACCGCATCCACGAGGCGCGCAACGTGCCTCGCCCGGTGCAACCGGGTGGCCCGCCGATCCTCGTCGGTGGCGGCGGAGAGAAGCGGACGCTCCGACTGGTGGCGCGCTACGCCGATATGGCCAACTTCTTCGGCGACGTGACCACCATCGCCCACAAGGTCGGCGTGCTGCGCGGGCACTGCACCGCGGTGGGGCGAGACCCCGCCGAGATCACGGTCAGCCGGCTGGCCACGCTGGTCCTCACGGGCAGTGCGCAGCAGACGGCGGACACCAAGGCCTTCCTCCGGCAGGTGACCGGCGAGGAACCCACGACGTCGAACGTCGGCACACCCGATGAGCTGGTCGGCCAGGTCGAGGAGCTGGCCGCGGCCGGCGTCGACGACTTTATCTTCAACGTGCCGACGGGGACGCCGGACACGGTGCGTCAGGTGGGTGAACTGCTGGTCGGTCGCTTCGCCGGCTGATCGCTCCGTTTCGAAGCCGGCTCCTGGTCGCGCTCGGAACACTCGTGCTCGCCAACGCCGTCGCTGCCGTGCCGGCGCGCCGTGCAGCACGCACACCGACGGCCCCTGCTGCTCCGCGCCGAGTGACAGGCCGGCGCCCGCCCGCCCCGGCCAGTTCAACGCGACGGGGTCAGGGCAAACTTCAGTGCCTGCAGCGCGGCCTCGAGCTCGGCCGACCGGTTCCGCCGTGCCGCGGCGGCCGAGGCCAGCTGTTCTCCGGTCGGGTGCTGGCCGCCCGAACGCATCAGGTGATCGGCCTCGACTGCGAAGGCCAGGCCACGAAGGCTTTCCGCACACCTCGTACAAAGTGCGCGGTGTGCCTCGTCGGGCGCGGCGGCAGCTGCCCGCTCGAGACTCTCCACCGCCTCGTCCACCTGGACACTGACGCTAGCCCGGCGTTGCGGGTCATCCGTTTCCGTCTGCGACAGCACCAGATCTCGAGCGAGCTCGGCTGCTGCGACGGCCGGACGAACCATGCGCTCCCAATCGACCTCCCGGCCCTGGCGGCGAGAACGCGCGATCAACAGCGCCACGAGGATGGCGGCCAGGGCGATGGCCACGGCCAAGAAGGACCCACCCCCAGACCTGCGAGCTCGACGTGGTCTTCGCCGGCACGGTCGAGGTGGTCGTCGTCGGGTGAGACGTGGTTGTAGTCGGGCGAACCCGGGTGGTCGTCGTCGGCGCGAGGGTCGTGGTCGTCGAGGTCGGCGCCGTGGTGGGCGCCACCGTGGTCGTCGTCGGCGGCAGGGACGTGGTGGTCGCGGGCACGCTCGTCGTCGTGTCGGTAGGTTGGGCGGACGCGGTCCCCGCGGCGAGACCACACAGTAGCGGAGTCGCCGCCGCGACGATCAGGGCCGCCGTAATCGGGTGCTTCGAGCGCATGGACGCAGCCTACGGTCGGGCACCGTTCCCGGAGAGGGACCATGGCGGACCTCGGCGATCCCGGGTTCCCGGGCGGTCGTCCTCCAGGCACGAGGTTCTGCCATTCACCACTGTTGCCTTGGCCGACGACGAGAGCGTGTTTCCCTATTTGGCCGGCGGGACCCTCACGCGGCGCCCGGGCGACAAGAGCTGTCCCACCGGGCCCTGCATCACCTTTTCGAACTGCTCGCGACGGTGCGTGACCGAGATGCCGTCCCAGTAGCGACCGCCGTAATAGAATTGGTCGCGAATCCGGCCTTCGACGGTGAAATAGCCGGCCTGCTCGCCCGAGGCGAAGTTCTCGAAGGCGATGCCGACGGTCTCCATGATGATCATGCGAAAGTCCCAGCCGTAGTACACGTAGCGGGCCAGCGCCATGAAGGCCTCGATCCCTAGGCCGCGGCGATGGAGCCGCGGGTGCATGACGACGGCGGCATGGCAGAAACGGTGGCGAAAGTCCGCGTTGTACGCCACCACGAGGCCGAGGACTTCCTGGGTGCCGTGCGGGCTCACCACGAACTGACAGAGCACGCCGGGGTAGAGCTGCTTCAGAAAGTCGTCGTAGCTCGGCGTCGTGCCGCGAAAGCGCCACTGGAAGGTGACGTCGGGGTCGCTGGACAGCCGGTACAGCGGAGCGTGGTCGTCGCTCGTGAGCATGCGGAGGTGGAGCCGCCGGGACTGGAGGCTCGGCGACAGCCGGGCTTCGTCTTGGCCCGTGATCGGCCCTGTCACCGTGCGACGTCACTCTCGTAGGGCAGGTGCGCGAGGGCGCAGTACTGCAGGTAGGCATCGCGAACGGTCGTGATCTGTAACATCAGCTCGATCGGCATGATCACGTCGCCACCGACGGCGTCCTCGATGGCCGCCATCAAGTCCACCGCACCGACGGAGTCCATCCCGAGATCTTCGATGAGGTCGCTCTCCTCCGAGACTTCGGCGGGGCTCCATTCGATCTCGTTGACGAACCACGTCTTGAACTCGTCGAGCGACATCACATCGGTTCGCGTGTTCCCCGTCGTCATCGTTTTCGGCACTCCGTGGCGTGACTCAGGGGTCGTCCCCCGGGGTTGCGACAGTACCAGGGCGGCTGCCGGATCAGAGTTTCGTGCCGCGGTCGCTGGGTACGCGTCGTACCGCGAGCACTGGCGACGACTGGGGTCCTTCGCGCCCGTCGTGGGCATGCCGCGACGCCGGACGGGAACGGCTATTGGGTCGTGGCGGCAGACGGTGGCATCTTCAACTATGGCGATGCAGCGTTCTTCGGTTCGGCCGGCAGCATCCACCTGAACAAGCCGATCGTGGGAATGGCGGCCACCCCCGACGGCAAGGGGTACTGGCTGGTGGGCCGCGGATGGCGGCATCCTCAGTTATGGCGATGCGACATTCCACGGCTCGGGCGGAAGTCTGCCGCTCAACAAACCCGTGGTGGGGATGGCCGCGACCGGTGAAGGCAACGGGTACTGGCTGGTGGCCTCCGATGGGGGCATCTTCGACTACGGCAGCGCCGGCTTCGATGGCTCGGCTGGAAGCATCACCCTGAACCAGCCCATCGTCGGCATGGCTGCCGTCACCGAGAACCCGGGCTACTGGCTCGTGGCGTCCGACGGCGGGATCTTCTCCTACGGCGGTGCCCAGTTCGAAGGGTCGATGGGTGAGAAGTCACTCGCACAACCCATCGTCGGGATGGCTGAGGGGTGACTCAACCCTCAGTGATGCGGTGCAGCGTCCCGCCCGCCCACAAAGCGCGGAGGTGGTTCCGTCGTACCTTGCCGCTCGGCGTCTTCGGGAGCGTGCCGCGCTCGATGAAGACCACGGATGAGGGGCTGGCCGCAAAGCGCCGAGCCAGCGAGACGCGAATCTCCCTCGCCCCGTCCCGGAGCGCCGCGGGCTCGAGGTCTGTCGACCGGGGTTCGGCCACGACGACGTAGCGGCCCGACCCGTCCGCAAACGAGGCCGTGTTGCCGGGCCGGCAGGCCGGATGGGAGGCCGTCAGCGCGTCGAGCGCGCGGGCATCGAGATTCCGCCCCGCCACGATGATGACGTCGTCCGTGCGGCCGACGATGAAAACGTCGCCGTCGCGTCGGTGGGCGAGGTCAGCCGTCCGAAGCCACCCATCGGGAGAGAGAGGCGGCGACTCGTCGCCGACGTACCGGGTGAGCAGGGAGTCGCTGCAGAGTTCCAGTTCGCCGACTGGTCGGTCATCCACGATCCGGATGTCCGCGCCCAACACGGGCGGTCCGCACGAGACAAGTTCCACGCCACCCTCGTCGACTTCCCGCCAGTCCTGTCGGGCCAGGGCGTCGGGATCGAGCCGGATCGACGTCCACGGCGAGCCGACCGGGTCGATGGCGACCGCGAGGGTGGCCTCCGCCAATCCGTAGCCGGGACACAGAGCGTTGGGCGAGAGGCCGCAGGTCATTGCCGTCTCCTCGAACTCCCTGAGGACGTCCGGGGGGACCGGTTCGCTGCCCACGACGAAGCTCCGCAGCGTCGAGAGATCGAGGCCGACCGACCCACGCAGTGACCGTGTCGCCAGACGTAGGGCGAATGGTGGCGCGGTGGTCGACGTCGCACGGTACTCGCTACAGGCCCGCATCCACGTGTCCGGGTGGACGAGGAACGATTCCGGCGTCATCAGGACCAGATCGGTCGGAATGGACCACGGCGGGTGTGCCGAGCAGAGGGCGTAGAGGGCCAGGCCGATCAGGCCCATGTCGTGCGACAGCGGCAACCAGCTGCACACGACACCATCGGGTCGCGGCTCGAGCCAGTCGTACATCGAGGTGAGGTTGGCGTCGAGCGCCCCAAGGGAGAGCTCGATGCCTCTGGGTGCTCCTGTGCTGCCCGACGTGAACTGCACGAATGTCCCTGATGCCTCGTCGGGACGGACGTGGCGCGCCGCGCTCCATTCGCCGTACGCATGAACGGGGACAGGTGCCGCGGCTAGCACGCCTGTGAGCGCGGGGTCGCACAGGAGGTGGCTTGCCCCGGTCAGGGCGCACATGCTGGAGATCTGGGTGAGGTACTCGTCGCCGTTCATCCCTCGTGCCGGGTGCGGCAGCGACACCAGCGTCATCCCGGAACGGAGCGCGCCGAACAGCGCGGCGAGGCAGTCGTGGGACGCCGTGAGCAGCGCAGCAACGGTGCCGCCACGGCCGGCCAAGTCGCCCAGCCAGGCGCCGCATGAACGGGCGTGGTCGCTGAGCTGGGCCAGCGTCAGGGGCCGAGATCCGTCGGATAGGACGTGCACGCGTGCCCGCGCCGCAGCCGGTTCGTCGAGAGCGTTCATGACGAGGCTCATACTGCCGCCGACAGTACCGTCGCTCGGCAACCCGCGGTACCCTCGCCAGCGACGACGAAAGGGGCGACATGCAACTCGACATCCACGTGCCGCGTTTCACGTGGCCCGGTGGGGCGGAAGCCATCGGGCCGACCTTCTCCACCCTCGCGCAGACCGCGGAGGGAATCGGCGTACGGACCCTCTCGGTGATGGACCACTGGTTCCAGATGGAGATGCTCTGGCCCGCCGAGGAGCCCATGCTCGAGGGCTATACGGCACTCTCCTTTGCCGCGGCGAAGACCGAACGGCTGCGTTTCAGGCTCCTCGTCGGTGGCGTGACCTATCGTCACCCGGGGCTGTTGGCCAAGACAGTCACGACTCTCGACGTCTTGTCCGGCGGCCGCGCCGAGCTGGGTCTGGGCGCAGCCTGGTACGAGCGGGAGCACCTGGGGCTCGGGGTGCGCTTCCCGCCGCTGAAGGAGCGGTACGAGCGGTTGGACGAGACGATCCGGATCTGCTTCCAGATGTGGAGCCCGGACAACGGCTCCTTCGAGGGCAAGCACTACCGGCTGGCCGAGACGCTGTGTTCTCCGCAACCGGTCAGCTCACCGCGTCCGCGGTTGCTGATTGGCGGAGGCGGAGAACGCAAGACCCTTCGCCTCGTTGCGACCTACGCGGACGCGTGCAACATCATCGGTGACGCGTCCACCGTCGCCCACAAGGTGGGCGTCCTCAGGCGGCACTGCGCCGACGTGGGGCGCGACCCGGCCGAGATCGAGGTGACGGCGCTGGCGGCCGTCGCGGAGGAGACGACGGCGGACGCCATTCTGCGCGAGGCCGAGGCCCTGCACGGTGCGGGTGTCCACGCCATCGTGGCGCGGGCGGCCGGCGCCGAACCGGCCCGCTGGCTCGAGGAGACCTGGGGCCCGGTCGTCCCGAAGCTGGCGGACGTCGGTTGAGTCGCGGGGCGGGGTGGCACCGTCCGTTATGTTGCTGTGCCGGGCCGCTAGCTCATCCGGAAGAGCAGGGGACTTTTAATCCCAAGGTGCCGGGATCGAGACCCGGGCGGCCCACCGAATCCCAGTTCAGACCGTTGCCGGGGTCGTCCTTGGCCCGGTTTGTAGCCAGTTCTGTAGCCAATGGGTCGAAGTCGGGCAGCTCGTCGATCCACAGGGCCCGGCGCATCGCCTCTGCCGCGTGCATCCGTGATGGCGCCAGCAGGTGGCCGTAGACGTCCATCGTCACTCTGATGGAGGCATGCCCCAGCGTGTCGGAGACGACCTCGAGCGGCACGCCCATGGCGAGGAGGAGTGAGGCGCACGAGTGGCGCAACTCGTGGATGCTCCAGTGCCCCAGGCCGGCCCGCTTACAGATCCTCGGCACCGTGCGACCGAAGGCCTCGGGATCGAGCGGGGTGCCGATGGTGGAGGTGAACACAAGGTTGGCCGGGTTGCGCCAGATCCGAGCCGTCTGCTTCTCGGCGTCCTGTCCCGCCTGGTGGGTCCGGAGGAGATCGACGAGGGGTTGAGAGAGGTGCAACGTGCGACGGCTGCCGGCAGTCTTGAGATCGGCCAGCAGGACGCCTTGCCCGCTGTGGCGTAGTAACTGCCGTCGGATCCGGACGACCGGCATCGGGCCGTCAAGTTTCAGGTCGTCCCAGGAGATCCCGAGCAACTCACCTCTTCGCAGCCCGAGGGCGAGGGCCACGACGTAGGCGGCCTCCAGGCGGTCGCCCTTCACCTCGCGTAGAAACGCTTGGGCCTGCTCGGGCGTCAGCGTCCTGCCCTCACGCCGTGGGATCTTCACCCCGTCGGCAATAGCGGCCACGTTGCGGGTCAGGAATCCCTCTTGTTCGGCCCGGCGAAGGGCCCGCCGCAGAACAGCCCGGGCAATGCGGCGCGTCTCGGGTGCATAGCCCTGCGCTTCAAGAGTCACCAGCATTTCGCTCACATGGGCGGGGGAGAGCTGGTGCAGCTTGATTGAGCCGACGGTCGGCAACACGTACCGATCGATGGCGTTGCGGTAGATGACTTCCGTGCGCGGGCTCACAGTTCCAGGGAGGAACCGAACGAGCCAGTCCTCGAGGTAGCGAGCGACGGTCAGGTTTGCCGGTGGCGGGAGCGACCCAGCGTCAACGGTTCGTTGCAGCGCCCGCAACTTGTCTCGAACTTCCTTCTGAGTCTTGCCGTAGACGGACTTTCGACGGCGTCTGCCACCCTGCGGTCCGAGGTCCAGACTTCCGACCCACTGGCCGTCGCGCCGGCAGTAGATCGATCCCTCGCCCTTCCCTCGGCGTCCCGTAGCCATTTCCAAGTCTCCCAGTTCGCTGTCTCAGTCGCTCCGTCCCGGTCGGAGAATGGTCTGATGCAGCGGCCACGCATCCGTTGGAACTGTTTGTCCAGCTCGCAGTCGCTCGACGTACCCGGCCAACGCGGCAGCCGGGATACGGCGACTCGTTCCAATCCGCACGGACTCGAGCTCGCCGTTGCGCAGCAACTCGTAGACCTTGGTGCGGCAAATGGAGAGCGACTTCGCGGCCTGCTCGGCAGTCACCAAAAGAGGTTCCGAGGCCTTGGCGTGGGCTTCCGACTTCGGTATCGATGCATCCATAACGGTTCCTCCGAGTTCGGAAGGAAATTCCTTCCCTACCTATAAGAGCCGCTGGAAATTGCCAAACCGGACAACATCCAGCTCAGAGGGTTGTGAAACTCCGAGTCCGCCAACGTCTCTCAGTAGAAGCCGAAAACTGGTGGAGGAGAGACGACGCTCGGTCACGAGGGATTCCACGGAGAGATGGCATGCGTCCAGGAGTGTCGAGGATCGACGGCGAGGGAGAGAGGTGGAGACCTGGTTGCGGAAGACACAGCGAGCAACATCGATGAACAGAGAGACAGTGCGAGCAACACCGAGCGGAAAACAGAGTCAGACCTCTTCCCAGATCAGGCCCATATGTCGGCGTTCTTCTGTACTGCTTTAAACCGCCCTTCCCCTCGGGCGGCGGCTGCGCCGCCGCCTCGGCCGGGCGGGGACGGACTCCGCCTTTCATATTGACCAAATCTCGTTCGCAGCGGCTGCTTCGATCGGAGGCGATTCAAGGCGCATCCAGGCCGGCCGCTGGACGGCCGGCCAACGCCATTGTGAAACGTCTCGGGTGGGTTGAGACGCAGCCCTCAAGGGTTCGCTCCGCCGGCCTACGGCCGCCCTTGACCGCTGCTCGGTGCCAGGTCTCACCCTGCCCCCGTACGGCACATCGGGGCTAGGTGGGAGGTGGGGAGGGCTGAAAATAAAGCTCGATCTCACCGGAGCCCTTGACCGGCTGTCCTCACGACGGGCCCGAGAAATAGAGATCCGTCATTTGCTCAAGGGTGAGGCTTTTCGAGAATGTCATGTCGACGTGTTGGAGTTGCTGGAGGTGCGAGGTCGATGAGCTCTCGCAAAAGCTCTTCGGCGAGCTTCAGCCGCCGGGGTCCCATACGTTGGCGGAGGGCTTGCTCAACTGCGTCGTTGGTCTCACGAACGGTTCGTGCAGCCCGTTGTCCTCGTTTCGTAAGGGCAACGACCCTTCGCCGTCTGTCATTCTGGTCGACTGTCATTTCGCAGTAATCGCGGGCTACCAAAACATCGACCAGTTGGCTGGCAGCCTGTGGAGAGATCCTAAGGTCCTCGGCCACGTCGATCACGTTTGGACCATGCCGCGCCAGGCCGCCGATGAACCTCACGCCGGACTCCGGCAGGTCATCGAAGCCGGCGTTGGTCAAGGCGGCGCGGAGTATCGAGCCGTAAGCCCGGCGCCCCGAACCGAGCAATGCGCCCAATGGGACCTCCCGCCTGCGTTCTGTCGACGCCTTACTCATACGGATACCAAAGCTACTTGATCATCAAGGTACTTGTGGATAGGGTCCGAAGATGCCCGGAGTCGAGACCTCGTCTATAGGCACCAGCGCGCTGGAGCCGACGCCTTCGGCAGCCCCGTTCGAGATGCCCACTTCAGAATCTGGAGGCGGCCATACCTATCTGGACCGAGTGCTCAGCTGGTGGCCCGAGGTCGTGGTCACCTTGGGATCGGTGCTGTTTTTCGCCTGGCAGCTCGATCGAAACGGTTTCGGCAATCAGTTCTATGCAGCCGCGGTTCGCTCGATGTCCCTGAACTGGCACAACTTCGTATTTGGCGCCTATGACCCAGGGGCCTGGAGTACTACCGATAAACCCCCGCTCTCCCTCTGGCTGGGTGCGGGGCTCGCTCGGATCTTGGGCTATTCGTCATGGACCGTTCTCCTCCCGTCTGTTCTCGCGGCCGGGCTGGCGGTTTGGCTGCTCATGTCGACGGTGCGCCGTCCCTGGGGACGGAGCGCTGGACTGGTCTCGGGAGTGGTCTTCGCCTTGACGCCGATCGTGGTCGCCATGTCCAGATCGAACAATCCCGACATGGTCTTGGTTTGTTGCTGCGTTGCAGCCGCTTGGGCTGTCGGGCGCGGTATCGCTGACGGCCGGACACGTTGGATGCTCCTGGCCGGATTGTTCTGCGCCGCCGGTTTTCTCTCGAAACTTCTCGCAGTGGGCATGGTGATGCCGGGACTCTGGCTGGCATACCTGATTGCGGCACCTGGCTCATGGGGTCGTCGGGTCGTCCAATGCCTCTACGGTGGCCTCCTGTTCCTTGCCGTGGGCGCAGCGTGGATTGTGGGAATCGATCTGGTCCCCCTCTCCCAGCGACCGTGGATCGGAACCGCCAGCAATGGAAGCGCTCTGAATCTGGTCTTGGGGTCAAGCGGCTTCAACCGACTGGCGGGCACCAGCACCGTGAGTCAGTCGGAAATCAACGCCCTCGCCAAGGTGATCTCTCCGATCAATCAGCTCGGCGGGGACCCGGGGATCTTTCGTCTCTTCAACACTGGAATCGGCGACCAGATTATGTGGCTGTTCCCGGTTGCCGCCGTGAGCGCGATCGGTGGCGGCATCGTGTCTTGGAGACGGCGCGTCCGTGACGCCCGCCTCGGATCCCTTGTCGCTTGGGTCGGCTGGGCGGTCGTCACGTACCTGGTGCTTGCCTTTGCACAGGGTGTGTTCCACAACTACTACGTGGTACTGCTCGCACCCGCCCTGGCGGCGCTGTGCGGCATCGGGCTGACCTTGGCGTGTGAAGCTCACGCACTCGGCCGACTCGTGGCGGCGGTGGCGCTCCTCATTGGAGTCGCATTGGAGGTTGTGCTCCTTAGTCGAGTGTCAGCCTGGCAGTGGCTGCGCTTCGCCCTGCCCGTCGTCATCGTCGCCGTCGCCGTGATCTGCATCGTCGGTTCGTTTGGCTCTCGCACGAGTGGACGGGTGACACTCGTTGTGCTCCTTTTCGGCGGAGCCGTTCTGGTCGTCCCTCCGGCACTGTGGTCGTCGTATGCAGTGCGAACTCCGCAAAGCGGCGGCGTTCCTCAGGCTCGCCCGGCCACGTCTTCGCCGGGAAATGGCTCAGCGGGGTACCCCGTCCCGTCTACCGCAATGCTGAACTGGCTTCGCCTCAGGCGTGGTAGAGCCACGTGGGAGGTGGCGGTTCCAAGTTCGTTCAGCGCCAACGCACCGATTATCGATGGCTACTCGGTTGTGGCCCTGGGCGGGTACATGGGGACGGACGGCTCGGCCAGCACGGCGCGGGTGACCCAGGCCATCGAAGACGGCAGCGTACGCTACTTCTACCTCGGTGGAAGCGGGTTGTTCGGTGCCGGAGGGGCGGAGATGGCCAAGCTCACCGCAGATGTGGCGTCCGCGTGCACGCAGGTTGATCCCTCCGAGTGGGGAGCACCGTCGACGTCGAGCTCGGCCGCCGGTTCGGCGATGCTGTATGACTGCGCCGGGAAGGCCGCTGCACTGCGGCACACTTCTAACGAGAAGCAGCTGCCCAGTCCGGCCACGTCAAGCGCGACAAGTGGAGACGCTCGACGGTTAGATTCGCTGTTGTCTGGAAACGGCATCCGAGCCGTCATCCTTCGCAAATGTCTCGCTCAGCAGGGTGTCATCGTGAATGTCGAGGGCCAAACGCAACAGTTCAGCAAACTGCGTCAGGCCCTCTTAACATGCAAGATGATTCTCGAAGGACATCACCCCTCTCCGAGTGGTTCACCATGAGCGATCTTCATGGCGACCTCGGAGACCGTGGGCAACCCTGGACGAAGGTGTCGGGCAGGAATCCTCAGGTGGTACCTGGGTGTGACCACCCCTGAGTGCCGACCCAGTCCTGGAGCTGGTCATCCCCGCCTTCAACGAGGAGAAGCTCATCGAGCACACCGTACGCCTAACCCGTTCGTATCTGGACCGAGATTTCGGCTATACGACGGTGCTGACGGTGGCGGAGAATGCCAGCACCGATTCGACCTTGGCCATTGCGCGGGGCCTGGCGGCAGAACTCGACGATGTGCGGGTCGTCCATCTCGACGTCAAGGGTAGGGGACTGGCGTTGCGCACGGTGTGGTCGGCCAGCGCGGCCCAGGTAGTGGCCTATATGGATGCCGACCTCTCCACCGACCTGGCCGACCTCGACACGCTCATCACCCCCTTGGTGAAGGGGAATGCGGACGTGGGCGTCGGGAGCAGACTGGCCTCTGGGGCCCAGGTGACCAGAGGGCTCAAGCGGGACCTCATCTCTCGTGGGTACAACCTCATCGTCCGGCTAGTCCTGCACTCCGCCGTCTCCGACTCTCAATGTGGCTTCAAGGCGCTGCGTGCCGAAGTGGCCCGACAGATCATGCCCCAGGTTGAGGACGACAAATGGTTTTTCGACACCGAGCTGCTCTACTGGGCGCAACGGCGGAGCCTGCGCATCCACGAGGTTCCGGTGCACTGGATCGACCGGCGCGAGTCCACGGTCCATCTGAGCAGCACGGCTCTGGCTGACCTCAAGGGCATTCGCCGACTTCGCCGGGCTGACCACGGTGGGCTGAGCCATGCAACAAAGATGTTGCATGAGTGACCAAACGCCGTGAGGGCATTTGGGTCTACTGAGCTTTTGGTTTGCACTTAACTTGAAGAGTCTCGCCGGATGGTTCGACCGTTTTCTTTGTTTGCATGTTCCTGTACCGCCTTTGGAATCACCATCGGGACAGTACGGCTATACAACGCTCACCAGCCGGTGCCGAGAGGCGTCAGCACTAGCCCAGTTCGATGCTCCTATGGGCTGTCAAGCCCTAGTTTCTCGTGTGGTAGGAGGCTGAACACCTCTCGGGCCACGTAGCGCTTGAGGCAGCGCACCGCCTCCTTCTTGGTCAAGCCTTCCTTCCTGCGTCGATCGATGTACTCGGTGGTGCGTGGGTCGTAGACCATCCGGGTGAGCACGATGTGCCAGAGGGCGGAGTTGGCCTGACAATCACCGCTGCGGTTGAGGCGGTGCCGCTCGTTCTTGCCGCTGCTCGCATCGAGCGGTGAGGCGCCACAGAGATGGGCGAAGGCCGCCTCGTTGCGCAGGCGCCCGGGATTGTCGCCGGCTGCGACGAGGAGCGCCGACGCGGCGTCGGTCCCAATACCGAGAGTGGCGACGAGTTCGGCGCGGTCTCTTTGACCAAGGGTGTGAGGATGGCGTCGATCTCGCTGATCTCCTCTTCGAGGGTGATGGCTCGCCGGGCCAACATGCGCAGGGTGAACTTGGTCAGCGAGACGATGTCCCGCTTGGTGCCGGGTCGATAGGCCGAGGCCCGCTCGAGGAGCTGGAAGACGCTGAGGCCCCGGAGCTCGGCGCGGATCTGCTCGGGGGCGGTCGAAACAAGGTTGCGCATCTGGTTGAGCGCCTGGGTCCGTCCCTTGCCGCCGATGCCCGCGCCACCCGCAAAACCCGCATGGACTCGACGTTTCCGTCCCTCGACTTGGCCTCACCGGCTGCGTCACCCGAAAGGGCAGCCCGAGCAGCCGAGATGGCGTCTTGGGGATCAGACTTGCCCTTGCGCCGCCGGCGCTGGCGGTTGGGGCGGTCCACTTCGACGACTCGAATCCGTTCCTCCTGGAGGTGCCGGGTCAGCCCGGCTCCATATGAACCCGTGCCTTCGACGCCGACCAGCTCAACGGGGCCGAAGTCGCTCAACCACCCGAGCAACTTCTTGTAGCCACTCTCGGTGGTGGCGAAGCTCTCGACTCCGAGCAGGGTGCCCCGCTCGTCCAAAGCCGCAGCTACATGGACGTCGAGGTGTGTATCGACGCCGCCGGTGATGCTCCGTGCCAAAGTGTTCACTGTCATCCCTTCGTTGGATTGGGTTGGGGTGACACCGCACCAGCGGGACGACGGACAAGACAGCGACGGGCCTGTTTCAGGCAGGCTCCTATGAGGTCACTCCGTCCGACCGGAAGGTGTCGAGTGGGTGACCGCGCCAGGCCGACGGATCGAACTAAAGACAGTCCCAAGGGACGTCAGCCGGTTTTCTAGAGTCAGACCTGGCCTGGGCACCCACCCACACGCTGACCAATCCGTTCACCGAAGTGGTGGATCGCTCAGCGGCCACTTCAATCCTCGCTGCCGGGACAGGGCGCAATACCAGACCTAGTCGGCTTGCAGATTAGGCAGGGAAGGCTTTTGTTTCTCCGTACCAGGAGGTGGGATCACGCTTGACCGCCTCCCACCGTCGCTTTCCGGATGCGGCCAGCAGTGCCTGCAGTGACGCGTCTCTACTCGCCCGCTGCCACAGGGCTTGTCGGCTCTGGCCGAGGGACTCGGCAATCTGCTCCCACGACAGCCCAGCCGAGCGCGCAAACGAGATTGCTTCTTTCTGGGCCGCATCAAAGTAACGACTAAATGCAGCCGCTACTTGAAGGACTTCCAGCGGGTCGGGGTCTGCACTTGTCCTAATGCGCTCCCATGCTTCCCAGAACGACTCCGAGGGTTTCACCGTCATAACACTGAACGAATCGTAACGGTCTGTCAACATTCGTTTACAACAGTGAGATGCTCGCTCAACCGAAGTCCTCCCTCCGACCTGTCCCAGTTCGATGCTCCTATGGGCTGTCAAGCCCTAGTTTCTCGTGTGGTAGGAGGCTGAACACCTCTCGGGCCACGTAGCGCTTGAGGCAGCGCACCGCCTCCTTCTTGGTCAAGCCTTCCTTCCTGCGTCGATCGATGTACTCGGTGGTTCGTGGGTCGTAGACCATCCGGGTGAGCACGATGTGCCAGAGGGCGGAGTTGGCCTGACGATCACCGCTGCGGTTGAGGCGGTGCCGCTCGTTCTTGCCGCTGCTCGCATCGAGCGGTGAGGCGC
Organism: uncultured Acidimicrobiaceae bacterium; assembly: GCA_963756625.1. Lineage (GTDB taxonomy): Bacteria > Actinomycetota > Acidimicrobiia > Acidimicrobiales > RAAP-2 > Bog-473. The sequence goes on along the minus strand of CAVWNQ010000001.1, from coordinate 7,891 downwards.
CACAGAGATGGGCGAAGGCCGCCTCGTTGCGCAGGCGCCCGGGATTGTCGCCGGCTGCGACGAGGAGCGCCGACGCGGCGTCGGTCCCAATACCGAGAGTGGCGACGAGTTCGGGCGCGGTCTCTTTGACCAAGGGTGTGAGGATGGCGTCGATCTCGCTGATCTCCTCTTCGAGGGTGATGGCTCGCCGGGCCAACATGCGCAGGGTGAACTTGGTCAGCGAGACGATGTCGCGCTTGGTGCCGGGTCGATAGGCCGAGGCCCGCTCGAGGAGCTGGAAGACGCTGAGGCCCCGGAGCTCGGCGCGGATCTGCTCGGGGGCGGTCGAACAAGGTTGCGCATCTGGTTGAGCGCCTGGGTCCGTCCCTTGCGCGCCGAGTGCCCGCGCCACCCGCAAAACCCGCATGGACTCGACGTTTCCGTCCCTCGACTTGGCCTCACCGGCTGCGTCACCCGAAAGGGCGGCCCGGCAGCCGAGATGGCGTCTTGGGGATCAGACTTGCCCTTGCGCCGCCGGCGCTGGCGGTTGGGGCGGTCCACTTCGACGACTCGAATCCGTTCCTCCTGGAGGTGCCGGGTCAGCCCGGCTCCATACGAACCCGTGCCTTCGACGCCGACCAGCTCACGGGGCCGAAGTCGCTCGACCACCCCAGCAACTTCTTGTAGCCACTCTCGGTGGTGGCGAAGCTCTCGACGCCGAGCAGGGTGCCCCGCTCGTCCAAAGCCGCAGCTACATGGACGTCGAGGTGTGTATCGACGCCGCCGGTGATGCTCCGTGCCAAAGTGTTCACTGTCATCCTTTCGTTGGATTGGGTTGGGGTGACACCGCACCAGCGGGACGACGGACAAGACAGCGACGGGCCTGTTTCAGGCAGGCTCCTATGAGGTCACTCCGTCCGACCGGAAGGTGTCGAGTGGGTGACCGCGCCAGGCCGACGGATCGAACTAAAGACAGTCCCAAGGGACGTCAGCCGGTTTTCTAGAGTCAGACCTGGCCTGGGCACCCACCCACACGCTGACCAATCCGTTCACCGAAGTGGTGGATCACTCAGCGGCCACTTCAATCCTCGCTGCCGGGACTGGGTGCGTCCTTCTCCGCCGCGATCAACCTTGAGCAGGAGATCTTCAGCTAGTTGCCTGAGGACATGCTGCTGTGAGGTAAGGGCTTGCGGTACATGGCCCAGACGTCAGGGCCGCCGCCCGCAAGACGCTTGTGGTCAATGACCTCGAAGCCAAAGGTCGAATAGAAGTCGAGGTTCGACGCCGACGACGTCTCGAGGAATGACCCGACTCCTTCACGGTCGGCATTGGTCAGTCCTGGGGCCAACGTCCGAGCTCCCAGGCCCTTGCTTTGCCTCGCCGGCGCTGTTCCGAGGACGGCCAAGGTGAAGTGGCGCTGCGCTGGCCGCCATCCCTCGATCTTCGCGCTGCGCCGCCAGAGACGCATCGTGACGAGACCCCTCGAACTGCGCAACAACGGGATCCAAGGCGCGAAGGACCGACGAGGGCACCAAAACAGCACTGTCCATCCATACGGCGACCGACTGGATCATGCCTTCGAGGCTGCTCAGCCATACTTCACCGAACGTCAGACCCAGAGTTTCAAGAGCCAGAAGCTGGAGTCGAGTGACCCGTGCCTGGTGATCGTCCGGGTCGATCGTCCATCTCGTCCACGGGTAGTCGGCGAACGCTTCGCCGACCTCACTGGCTCGCTTGAGATCTCCCACCCCGGCCTGCCGAGTTTCAATGATCACCCTGCGATCATTGCCGAAGGTCGAGATCACGGCTTCTCGTGGGTGCCCCCAAACGCCGGGACGGTGGGATACTTCGGCGCAACAGTGACAGTCCAGGCCTCGTTGCAAGCTCTCAGACGCTCGGCTCCTCCCAGGAATGCTCATTGCCTTCGCCAGGAGTGATCCACAGCATCGTCACTCCGTCGGGTGCGTTGTTGGAGTGCCAATGACCCCTCGGAACAATCGCAAGATGGCCCGTTGAAAGGGTTCGAATTGAACGACTGTCGTCCTCTAGCACTGTAAGTTCCGACTCGCCCGCCAAGATGAAAAGAAGCTCGTCGCCTTGGCCGTGGTACTCCCAGGGTGGTCGGCCTTTGAAGGCGGCGACACCACCCGTGCATCCGTGGAACGAAAAGTCCCCGATCGGACTTTCCGGTTCTCGGTCCACAGTCGCGAGGTCCACCTGGATCATCTTGGCAACCGATTCGTGATCAAGGTTGTGCACCGTCACCATTGGCCACCTCTCAGTCGTCGGATCGACCTACGGAACGATAATCACCTCTGCGAATGAGAGCCCACGGTGCCCGAGTGCGCCGGGAGGGTGACCTCGGTAGACAACGTATTTTCACATCGTCACACTTACGTCATGGACGATGCCGTCTTCAACCTTCAAACGAATCCAGTCCACTTGGGTCTCGGTGCGAGGGTGGTTCCCCAGGAGCCGTTTACCGGCAACCTTGAATGGTACGAGCGCTACGAAGCACGCACAGATTCCGATGGAGTCGAGGGGCGACTCGTCTCGATGCACCGATACACAGCGTCGTGGGAGTCGTGGGAGATGCACCCGTTAGGGGAAGAGTTGGTTGTGTGCACATCGGGAACCATCGAACTGCTCCAAGAAATCAACGGACAGATTCGGTCGGCTGTGCTCAACCAGGGCGAGGCGGTGATCAATCCCCCAGGGGTTTGGCATACAGCCAACGTCGACAGCGGGGCGACCGTGCTGATCATCACGGCCGGTATCGGGACCAAGAATCGTCCTCGCTAAAGGGCCAGGGGTAGCCCAGTTCGCCGGGACGGTGACCTCTGATCATCCAGGTCATCCGAATGGGCCTGCCCGGAGGCACAGCTACGAGAAGGATTTAACAATAGGTCGAAAATCTCCTCGGCTTCGTAGCCTGGCACGATTTCGTCGATGGGGGGAATGAGGTTCAGACCCGGTTGACGACCGAGTTCGACGGCTACGAACTCACCCAATCCGACGGCTGCCAGAACTCGCTGAGGGTACCCGGGCGGGAGCGATCTGCCGGCTTGTTCAGTGCGCGTTCAACGGCCTGTGAAAGTGCGTCAGCAACGTCTTCCGCCACCGAGAGGCCCCGAATAAGGCCAGTGTCGAGGTCAAGGATCATTACGGCAATCGCGACTGGTTGATCAACCACTCGAATGGAGTGCGAAACATCGCGGCTCATGACCATCCACGTGATGGGCGGCACAGGTTCGAGAATAGATGGTGACGCTGGCATTGAATGCCCCAGACCGTCGGCGAAGGGCGCCCCGGGCATTTAGGCCCGCATTGGTATTCGCTGTCTTCCTCGACACAAGGAGGAAGCCATGCCCACCCCGATCCCAAGCTCAGTAGCTCTGGTAAGCGCTCGTGATGCCGATCCGTTTGCCCAAGCCCAAATGGCCGCTGCCGCGTACCTGGCCCGCTACAGCGGTCGAACCCTTGAGACCTACCGCTACGACCTGCGTACGTTCTTCCAATGGTGCACCGACCTCGGTCTGGACGTGCTCGAGGCCACACGGCCCCACATCGAGCTGTGGCGTAGCGCGATGGAGGAACGGGGACTGGCCGCTTCGACTATCGACCGGCGGCTATCGACGATCTGCGGCTTCTACCGCTTTGCCCACATCGACGGACGGATCCCATCAAACCCCGCGCAGTACGCCCGCCGTCCTAAGGTCTACCCGAGCGAAGGACGTGGTCTCGACCGAGGCGAGCTCGGTCGGTTCCTCTTCACTGCCGAGCGCTCCGACCCCGACCACGCCGCCCTGGCTGCTTTGTTAGGTCTCAACGGGCTCCGGGTGAGCGAGGCCTGTGCGACCGACGCCGAGGACCTCGGCTTCGACCGGGGCCATCGCACGCTGCGCATCATCGGGAAGGGCAACAAGCCGGCCGTGATTCCCCTGGTCCCCAGAGTGGCCCGGTCGATCGATCTTGCCCTGGGCGAGCGATGCCAAGGACCGATCCTGCATCGTCACGATGGGCAGCGACTCGACCGACGCACCGCACACCGCTGGGTCCGTTCCATCGGCAAGCGAGCCGGCCTCGGGATTGTCCACCCCCATATGCTCCGTGCCGCGTTCATCATGGCGGCACTCGACGCAGGGGTGCCGCTGCGTGACGTCCAGATCGCAGCACGCCACGCCGATCCGAGGACGACGACCATTTATGACCGCCGCCGGGAGAACTTCGACCGCCATGCGGCCTATGTCGTCGTGGCCTTCGTGGCTGGCGGTTAAGGCTGGCCGAGCTCTAGGCCCCGATGCTCAGCAAGTGCCGCTGCGATGTCATCGAGAGATCGTCCGGTTCGTTCTGCCGCCACCCGGCCGTAGAGGACTACGGCGTAAAAGGCGAACTTCCACATATCGTCGATGCCCCACCCGTCGGCCTCGTCAAGGAGATCGGGATAGACGCCGGCCCGGATCATGGCGGCGGCCATGAGGGCGTAGTTGCTCTTGTGCTGCTGGTACTTGCCACGGAAGTGGTATTCGGGGAGATGGCGATCGCGCATCCCCTCGTAGTTGATCGGGTCCGCCGGTGAGGCCCCGGACTCCTCGATGGCCTCGGCGGCCAGCTCGAGCAGGACCTCAGCCGGAAAAGTGTTGTTGCGAGGTTGCAGGCCGGCCAGCTGCACCATGATGGAGTCCACGTCTGCGTCCTCGTCCGCGGTCAGACCGAGCAGACCTAGGCGGGCGGCGTTGTCGTAGTCGTCGTCACTAGGGCCAGATTTGCGGGCCATTGCCCCAACGCTAGATCGCCAAGCAGCGGCCGGCATGACCCCAGGCCGGCGTACTGGGTCACTTGTCGTCGTAGAATCCGTCACCGTGACAGGAGGGAGGTCTCACAGGGACCACGAGCAATGCGAAGCATGCAAGTTCGACGGCTCTGACTATGACCCGGTGCAGCTCGTAGCCGCGATTCGAGACCTTGGACCCCAATGGATAGGGCTCTTGCTCGATGCTAGATACGAACTCAGACTGAGACCAGCTCCCGAAACCTGGTCAGCGCTCGAGTACGCGGCGCACAGTCGGGACGTGACGGCGCTCCACGTCTTTGGCGTCGAACAGGCGCTGACGATCGATGAGCCTTCGTTTCCCGAGATTCAGGGGGATGAACTGGTGCAGAGCGCCGCTGAAGGCTACGCAGCCCTGGACCCTGATGTCGTTGGCAGAGAGCTCCAAACTCAAGCAGGAAAGCTTGCCGATCTGGCTCAAGAGTCAGGTCCCACGGCATGGTCACGAGGCATCACCATCGGCGATTCACGCAGCGATGTCCGCCGGCTTCTTGAGCATGCGCTCCATGACTCGCATCACCATCTAGTCGACGTGGCGGATGGACTCGTCATTCTGAGATCGCGATCCAACTGACCTCATTCACCAAGCGATCGCGCTACGAAATGGCGCCCAGTCCCGGCGTTATACAGGTGATCCGTAGGTCCTGGGGTCTCTCCTATGGAAGCACACTCACTGGGCATCGGCGACTCCCTCGATGAGGCCGTCGAAGAGCTGTTGGCGGCCGCTCTGCTCGCGGTCTTGGGCGTGATTGCGTTGGCGCTTCAAGATGGTGAGGAACGTGGGACCGGTCTCGAAGAACCCACAGCGCTCACAGACGCTCTCGAAGGCACAGTCGAGTAGTGCCGGTCGGGTGCAGTGACCGTTGGCGAGGAGCCGGCGATGGTCGCTGGCCGGCCGCTCGGAGCTCTGGGTTGAGGTGATCGCCAGCGCTGGGCCCGAACGTCCGTAGTACTGAGCCTCGACGGCTGCAGTCACCTTGAAGTACGCATCGGCGACGGTCTGATCGGAGATGCGGGCGTAGATCAGCGTCATGTCCATGGAGCGGTGTCCGAGCAGGGCGGCGATCGCCTCGAGGCTCATGCCCCGGTTGATGGACTGGGTGGCGAGTGTATGGCGCAGCTGGTGGGGATGGACGTGACCGACCCCGGCTCGCTTGGCCACCGTCGCTACGTAGCGCTGAATGGTCCGCCGGTCGAAGGGCCGGCCGTCGTCGCGCTCGAGGAGGTGGCCCGATTGTGAGCGCCCGCGGACGGCCTTGTAGTCGATGATGAGATCGACCAGCAGCGGGAGCAGGGGCACGTAGCGGTCGTTGTGCAATTTGCCGATGGGGATGCGGAGGCGGTGACCGTCACCCTTGCGCACCATGGCGTCGTCTTCGAGTCCGGCGAGTTCCCCGACGCGCATACCGGTGCGGGCCAAGAGCTCGACCATGAGACGACGGCGCTGGTTGGGATCCTGGGCCAGGGCGGCCATGAACTTGGCGGCGGTCGGGTCATCTAAGAACCTGGGCAGCGGTTCGTCGAGGGCCGGGAAGTCGCTCATGTAGATGAACAGGCGGGCCGGGGCGTCGTCGTAGTCCCACTCCATGATGCGCTCGAAGAAGGTGCGCACCGTGCTGAGCCGGTGTCGGATGGTCATGGTGGCCAAGGCTTTCCCGGTCCTCCCTCGACGTGCCGCCAGCCAGCACTTGAAGTCCTCGATGTGGGACCGTCCGATGCGCGCCACCGACGTGCAGCTCGGATCGGCTTGGGTCACCCGATGGGCGAAGAGCCGGAGCGTCATCTCGGTGGCTGCGACGGTGCTCGGTCGGGCCGAGACTTCGAGTTGATCCAGGTAGGAGGCCAAGGTGTGGCCACCATGACGGGGGCCCTGACAGCGATCTCGGCCCACGTCACCTCGGGCGTCCCGCCGCCCAGGCGCCGCGGCTCTAAAGGCAGCTCTCGTGCGAGTGCGTTCATTGGGCAACCCCCACAAGCGCCTGGGCCTCGATGGCTTCGACGGCCCGTCGGTATTCGTCGGCCAGCCAGTCGACGCTGAGGTGCAGATAGACCCGGGTCGAGGTGATGGAGCGGTGCCCGGCCTGGGCCTGGATGGCTTCGATGGCCATCCCCGCCTCGCGAAGGCGGGTGAAGCAGGTGTGCCGAAGTTCGTGGCAGGTGCCGTGGCTGAGGCCGGCACGCAGCCGGGCGGCGCGGATGATCTGGTCGAGACCGGGCACCGAGAGCGGCTGGCCACGACGCGCTCCTTTGAGCGCGACGAAGAGCGAATCGCTCGTCGCCTCAACTGGTCGCTCGCAGTCCATGTAGCGGGCCACAGTGGCGAAGAAGGTGGGAGACAGCGGCACCAGACGCTCGTGTCCGCCCTTGCCTTCTCGGATCAGGACCCGACGCTCGCCGAGACGCAGGTCGCCGAGACGAAGACCGAGCACCTCGCAACGCCGGAGACCCCCGAGCACCATGGCCTGGGTCATGGCTCGGTCCCGCTCGGTGCGCAGCGCTCCCATGAGCGCGTCGATCTCCTCGGGGTCGAGGATCCTGGGCAGCCGCCGCACACCGCGCACCAGGGGCAGGCCACGACCGTTGCGCGATCGACTCTGCCGTGTGGCGATGCCCCGGGGCACCGGATTGTCGGTCACATCGACGTCGTCGCGGGTGATCAGGTAGCCATAGAAGCTGGAGACCGCCGCCAACCGGCGCTTGATCGTCGCCGCCGAGAGACCGGCTGAGCCATCGGCGATGCGCACCACGTTCTCGGCACCGGGCTTCGGACGCCGCTGCGCGGTGACGAAGGTCATCACGTCCTTGGGCCTCACCTCGGCGGGGTCCTTCTTCACCACCGTGAAGAAGACGCTCAGGTCATGGGCATAGGCCCGGACCGTGTTCGGACGGGCCCGCCCGACGACGAACGCCAAGAACTCGTCGATCAGCTGGTGGCCGATTCTGTAGACGTGTTCACCGTCGGGACGGACGTGACACTCGAATGACGGGCTCCACTCCACCGCACACCTCCTGGTCGGGTTTGCACCCGAGGAGGTTCCCCCGGATGCCTATCCCAGGAGGTGGATCACCTGTATAACCGGC